>NZ_AAMX01000001.1 GCF_000152885.1 Idiomarina baltica OS145 | reverse complement strand
TAAAAGAAGACTATCGTAATCTAATTAGGACGCTATCCTCTTAATTGGAACGGCACTCTCAACAGGGGACTCATCAATGAAATTTACGGTAAGCCGAGATGCATTTTTAAAACCTCTACAAATTGTCAGCGGAGCGGTTGAACGTCGACACACGTTGCCGATTCTGTCGAACTTATTATTGAAGGTTGAGGGCGATACGCTACGCCTCACTGGAACCGACCTTGAAGTCGAGCTTATCTCTTCGGTCAAGGTGGAGTCCTCCGGTGGCGACGGGATGGTAACGGTGCCGGCGAAAAAGTTGCTCGATATTGTGCGTAGTCTCCCAGATGAGTCACCGATTGAGTTAGTCGGTGATGATGAGGGCGTCCGTGTTCGCTCGGGGCGAAGCAAATTTAAACTGAGTTCGTTGAGTGCTGATGACTTTCCTAATATAGAGGACTGGTCGAGCGAAGTGAATTTTATTACATCCCAAGATACTTTAAAACGACTCATGGAAAAGACTCACTTTTCTATGGCTAATCAGGATGTCCGCTATTATCTCAATGGCATGTTGTTTGAGACAGACGCGAATATGTTGCGTTCCGTTGCGACGGATGGTCATCGATTAGCAATGAGTAATTGTCACATAGAGCAGCCTGGTTTGAGTCAGCGGCAGGTTATCGTTCCAAGAAAAGGGGTCGTTGAGTTACTACGTTTGCTTAACGAAGATGACTCTGAGGTAGCCGTTGCTATCGGTAACAATCATATTCGTGTTGAGACTGCTGATATTGTTTTTACGAGCAAGCTGGTTGATGGACGTTTCCCTGACTATCGTCGAGTTGTTCCGCAGGGCGGTGATAAGCAAATCTTCGCGGATCGTGATCTTCTTCGCCAAGCATTTGGACGCGCGTCGATTCTGTCGAATGAAAAGTTTCGTGGTGTTCGCTTAAATATTACAGCTGGCGAACTATGTATTACGGCAACCAACCCTGAACAAGAACAGGCGGAAGAGGTAATCGAAGTCAACTACGAAGGCGAAGCCATTGAGATAGGCTTTAATGTAAGTTATTTGCTCGATGTGCTTAATAATATTGAAGCCGAAGAAGTTTGCTTTGTTCTCTCTGATGCAAATAGCAGCGCGTTGATTGAGCCTAAAGATGATGACTCATGCTGCTATGTCGTGATGCCAATGAGATTATAATTCCTATATGCGACTTAATGCGCTTAAGGCAATAAATTTCCGGAATTTTAAGCGCTTTGATTTTGAGCCTTCGCCTTACGCAAACTTGATAGGTGGCTTGAACGGGTCCGGTAAAACTTCGCTGATTGAGGCGATATACCTCTTGGGCTTTGGTCGAAGCTTTCGCCCTGGAGGCTATAAGCAGCTGATAAATAGTAGTGAGTCAGATTTTACCGTGTTTTGCGAAGCGATGTCTGATAGAGACGAAGTTTTTAAGATAGGGCTTCGTAGAACAAGTGAGGGCGAGGTTCAGCTTCGGTTGAATGGTGAGACAGTACATAAGTTGTCTGAAATAGCGCGTTTTATACCCGTTCAATTATTCACACCGGAGTCTGTAGAGCTCATTTTAGGCGGTCCAAGCCTCAGGCGTCAGTTTATGGATTGGGGAGTGTTCCACGTGGAACACACTTTTTATGAGCTTTGGGTCGCTTATACAAAATCCCTCAAACAGCGTAACTTTCTACTGCGTAGCAAAGGCGATGTAAGGCAAGACTCCTTTTGGCGCGCTCAGCTGGCTCGATTGGGCGAGGAGATTATTCAATTACGTATCCGGTATATACAAGAAATTGAAAATTTCATTACAAAGAGTGCAACATTCTTTCTGCCGGATGTTAAACTGGAAGTTGGTTTAAAGCAGGGCTGGGACCAAAGTTTGAGCCTGGCTGATGCCCTTGATAAGCACACAGAACGTGACCGGCGCTACGGGCATACATCGATTGGACCTCACAAGGCCGATATTAAATTAACGGTAGATGGCATAGATGCAAAGCTTGTACTGTCGCGAGGTCAGTTGAAGCTTCTAGTAGCGAGTTTAAAGCTTGCTCAAGCTGCTCATTATAATGAGAAGAAAGATAGCAGCTGCATTTTTTTAGTCGATGATATTACCTCAGAGTTAGATGAGGCGAATCAGAAAAAATTTATAACAGCGCTCGAGGGGTTGAAGTGTCAGAGTTTTATTACCGCGATTGACTCTTCGCCAGTGGCTCGGCTGTTTAAACAAAATCCGAAAATGTTCCACGTGGAACACGGGATATTGAAACAACAAACTGAGAATTAATTATGTCAGATAACAATTACGGCTCTTCGAGTATTAAAGTTCTTAAAGGACTTGATGCGGTGAGAAAGCGCCCGGGAATGTATATCGGCGACACCGATGATGGAACAGGTTTACACCACATGGTCTTTGAGGTGGTGGACAACTCAATTGATGAAGCGCTTGCAGGTCACTGTACCGGTGTTGATGTCCGCATTCATTCAGACGGTTCAGTGTCGGTACGTGACGACGGTCGAGGTATTCCCGTCGACCTTCACGAAGAGGAAGGCGTATCAGCTGCGCAGGTCATTATGACGGTACTTCATGCGGGTGGTAAGTTCGATGACAATTCGTATAAAGTTTCCGGTGGACTGCATGGCGTGGGTGTATCCGTTGTAAACGCCTTGTCTGATAAGTTGAAACTAACGATTAGACGCCAAGGTCACGTTTATGAGCAGACCTATCATCTCGGTGAGCCTGAGACTGACGTACAACAAATAGGCGACACTGACCAAACAGGCACAGAACTTCGTTTTTGGCCGAGCGCTAGCATATTCTCTGATACTGAGTTCCACTATGATATTTTAGCTAAGCGCTTGCGAGAACTCTCGTTTCTAAACTCTGGCGTTGCAATTCGTCTATCGGACGAGCGCGATGACCGCAAAGATGAATTTAAGTATGAAGGCGGAATTTCAGCGTTTGTCACTTATCTTAATAAGGCAAAAACGCCAATTCACCCGAATCCATTTCATTTCACGTCTGAACGTGAGGAAGATGGCATTTCGGTTGAAGTAAGCATGCAGTGGAATGATTCTTTCCAAGAAAATATCTATTGTTATACCAATAATATTCCACAGCGAGATGGCGGTACGCACTTGGCTGGTTTCCGAGCTGCGCTAACGCGTACGCTGAATAGTTATATGGAAAAGGAAGGTTTCACCAAGAAAACCAAAACAGCAGCAACAGGCGATGATGCGCGTGAAGGACTCACTGCTGTTATTTCTGTAAAGGTACCTGATCCGAAGTTTTCATCACAGACAAAAGAAAAACTAGTTTCGTCAGAGGTTAAGTCAGCTGTTGAGCAAGCGATGAATGAACGTTTAGCGGATTTTCTTTTAGAAAACCCCCAAGACTCAAAGCTTATCGTCAACAAAATTGTCGATGCTGCGCGAGCGCGTGAAGCGGCCCGTAAAGCGCGTGAGATGACGCGCCGAAAAGGCGCCTTAGATATCGCAGGCTTGCCTGGTAAGCTTGCGGACTGCCAGGAAAAAGATCCTGCACTTTCTGAACTCTATATTGTGGAGGGTGACTCTGCAGGTGGCTCAGCAAAGCAGGGTCGCAATCGTAAAAACCAAGCGATACTGCCTCTAAAGGGTAAGATTCTTAACGTAGAAAAAGCGCGTTTCGATAAAATGTTGTCTTCACAAGAAGTCGGCACATTAATTACCGCAATGGGTTGTGGTATCGGACGTGATGAATATGATCCCGACAAGACTCGCTATCACCGCATCATTATCATGACCGATGCTGATGTCGATGGCTCTCATATACGTACACTGCTTTTGACTTTCTTCTATCGTCAAATGCCAGAAATCATTGAGCGTGGTTACATTTATATCGCTCAGCCACCGCTTTATAAGGTTAAAAAGGGTAAGCAGGAAACTTACATAAAAGATGACCCTGCTTTAATTCGCTACCTAACAAGCTTGGCGTTAGATAACGCGTCACTCCACCCCACGGCTGAAGCACCTGGAATTGGTGGCGAACATCTTGAGAATCTCGTGAACGGTTATCAATTAGCGCAAGAGACAATTAAGCGTTTGTCACGTCGTATTCCTGAGAAGTTCTTGCAACGTCTATTCTATGCTCCGCGTCTGACCGATGATGCACTGCGTGACAAGGCGTACATGGAAGAATGGGCTCAGCAATTAAACGATGACCTGACTGCACGCGAAGTCGATTCAGCAACTTACACAATATCTTTGCATGAAGATGCTGAGCGTAAGATGTGGCTGCCTACAACGCGTATCCGTCAACACGGTGTTGATACCGATTATCCTCTTAATTATGAATTCTTGATGTCGAAGGATTACGAGCAAATCGTGACAGTCGGCAAGGAAATTCATGCATTAGTGGAAGAGGGCGGCTATGTGACACGTGGTGAAAAACGTCAGCCAGTTTCACACTTTGTTGAGGCGGTCGAATGGTTGATTTCAGAGTCTAAGCGCGGTCTCTACGTACAGCGTTACAAAGGGCTTGGTGAAATGAACCCAGAGCAACTATGGGAAACGACGATGGATCCCGAGACACGTCGTATGCTTCAAGTGACGATTGAAGATGCAATCGGTGCCGACCAGTTGTTTTCAACCTTGATGGGTGACGATGTTGAACCTCGTCGTAACTTTATTGAATCGAACGCACTAAAAGTGGCAAATCTGGATGTATAAAGTACGGTTAAGCTACTGACAAATAAGTATAAAAAAACCCGCTCACTGAGCGGGTTTTTTATTATCGTTATCTCACTTACTGCAATAACGATATATCAGCAACTCGCAAGAACATACCGCGGAGCTGATACAAAAGGTTCAATCGATTTTGGCGGACTGCTGGGTCCTCATCATTAACCATCACGTTTTCAAAGAAATCGTCGATAGGTGACTTTAATGATGCCATTCGTGTAAGTGCACCTTCGTAATTACCCGCAGCGATTTCCGGCTCAGCACTTTTCTCTGTTTCAGATATCTGCGCTGCTAAAGTTTTTTCCTCTGCGGCCACCAAGAGCGTATGATCAATTTTACCCGTAAGATCGCCTTCGGATTTAGACAGTATATTACCGACACGCTTATTAGCCGCTGAGAGGCTCTCTGCCGCATCATGTTGCTTAAATGCATCAACAGCGTGAATGCGGAGGTTAAAGTCGGCAGGGCGTGATGGAGCGCGTGCTAAGACCGCCTGAATAACATCTACAGAGATACCTTGTTCTTGATACCAAGGACGGAAACGACCAATAATGAAGTTAAAGACGTTTTCGCGCACATCATTGTTACTAAGACGGTCACCGAATTCACCGATTGCCGCGTCAATTAACTCGTAAAGGTCGAGGTTTAAGTTAGATTCAACAATGATACGAATTAAACCTAGAGCCGCTCGGCGCAGCGCAAAAGGATCACGATCGCCTTTAGGTGTTTGGCCAATACCAAATATACCCACTAAAGAATCAAGTTTATCGGCTAATGCAACGGATCGACTTACATCCGAAGTAGGCAAATTATCGCCCGCAAAGCGTGGCCAGTAGTGCTGTTCAATAGCATCAGCCACTTCAGCATCTAAACCGTCATTGAGCGCGTAATGACGACCCATTACGCCCTGTGTTTCTGGGAATTCAGAAACCATATCAGTGACTAAATCTGTCTTACATAACTCACCGGCTAAGCGCGCATGCTGCTCATCGGCATTAAGAGAACCTGCAATTCGAGCACTCAATCTAGAAATGCGTTCAGATTTGTCTTTCATCGTGCCTAGTTGCTTTTGAAACAACACCGTCCCAAGCTTATCGAGCCGCGAGGAAAGCGTTACCTTTTTATCAGATTCAAAGAAGAACTGTGCATCGGCAAGACGCGGGCGAACGACACGTTCGTTACCCTTAATGATTTGCTTAGGATCTTTGCTGTCGATATTGGTGATAAAAATGAATACAGGCTTCAATTCACCCTTATCATCTTGGACGGGGAAGTAACGTTGATCGTCTTTCATCGTCACGATAAGCGCTTCTTTTGGCACTGTTAAAAACTGTTCATCAAAACTCGCTGATAGTGCAACGGGCCATTCAACAAGCGCTGATACTTCCTCGACCAAATCCTCGTCAGTTTCGACCGTGCCACCTAACTGTGAAGCGAGGTCATTGATGGAGGTACGGATTAATTCCATACGTTTTGCTTGGTCGGCGATCACGTGGTGTTTATAAAGTTGCGCTTCGTAATCATCGGCATGCTGAATATCGAAACCATCAGGTGCGTGGAAACGATGCGCATTAATGTGCCGACCGCTTTTAATTCCAAGCAAGCTAGCATTAATGAGTTCATCACCAAACAGTAAGGTTAGGGTATGCACAGGGCGAATGAATTGTGCATCGGAATCGCCCCAACGCATCGGTTTAGGAATAGGAAGTTTCTTTAAAGCATCCTCGACAATGCCTGGCAATACCTGCGCAAGCGATTCGCCTTTAACCTCAGCTTTATGTAACAGCCAAGCACCTTTATCCGTCTCTAAACGTTCGGCTTCGCTCACCTCAATACCATTAGAGCGTGCCCAACCCTGTGCTGCTTTAGTCGGTTGACCCGCTTCATCAAAAGCAACATCTACTGAGGGACCACGTTTTTCGACCACTTTATCTTGTTGTTGGCCTTCTAACGAATTAACCAAAACGGCTAAGCGGCGGGGTGTTGCAAGGGCCTTAATTTCACCAAATGCCAACTCTGCTTTGTTTAAGCCTTCCTCAATACCATGCTTAAAGCTCTCGCTTAACTGCTTGAGTGCTTTCGGTGGAAGCTCTTCGGTTCCTAATTCAACGAGTAAAGTATCCTGCTTCACAACTAAGCTCCTTTCGCTTCCGATGAGGTTTCACATAAAGGAAACCCGAGTGCTTCGCGCGCTTGATAATAGACTTCAGCACATGCCTTAGCCATTGTTCTGACGCGCAAGATATAGCGTTGGCGTTCTGTCACTGAAATAGCGTGACGGGCGTCTAATAAGTTAAAAGCGTGTGACGCCTTCATGACCTGTTCATAAGCGGGTAGTGATAGACCACGCTCGATCAGCACATTACATTCTTGCTCACACTCATCAAAACGACGAAATAGGGTATCGGTATTGGCAATTTCAAAGTTGTACGTCGATTGCTCAACTTCGTTTTGGTGGAATACGTCACGGTAGAAAATTTTACCACGCGGGCCGTCGGCCCAAACCAAATCATAGATGCTGTCGACACCTTGAATATACATAGCAAGACGTTCAAGGCCGTAGGTGATCTCTCCAGCAACAGGTTTACATTCAATGCCGCCGACTTGCTGGAAGTACGTGAACTGAGTGACCTCCATGCCGTTCAACCAAACCTCCCAGCCTAAGCCCCAAGCACCCAGTGTTGGGCTTTCCCAGTTATCCTCGACAAAACGAATGTCGTGAGTAAGTGGGTCGAAACCGAGCAACTTAAGTGAGCCAAGATAGAGTTCTTGAATATCCTTTGGTGACGGTTTCATGATGACTTGAAATTGGTAGTAATGTTGCAGTCGGTTAGGGTTTTCACCATAGCGCCCATCGGTCGGGCGACGACAAGGTTGCACATACGCAAAGCTTGCCGGTTCAGGACCCAGTGACCGCAAAAAGGTCATGGGGTGGAATGTACCTGCACCCACTTCCATGTCTAGCGGCTGTACTACCGCACAACCTTGCTGAGCCCAGTAATCTTGGAGGGCGAGTATCAGCCCTTGGAAAGTATTAACGTCGTATTTTGCCATAAGTGTATGCAACCTATTTTTTGGTTGACCAAAGATAATCATGTATGTCTAGATTATACCCTTTGATAAGCCTCGGTTATAGGGGATAAAATGACAAATCAGCAACTCGTTCGCTGTGGTTGGTGCGAAGGCGACAGCGAATACGAGCATTATCACGATACGCTCTGGGGGATGCCGGTTAAGGATCCGCAGGATTTGTTTGCAAAGCTATGTCTTGATGGACAACAAGCGGGATTAAGTTGGCTTACCATTTTACGCAAGTGGGACGCCTACCATGCGCTGTTCCATAACTTTAATCCAGATGCGCTTGTGAGGATGCCAGATTACGAACGTGAAGCACTGTATACCAACCCTGCCATCATTCGTAGCCAAGCGAAAATTGACGCGATATTTACTAATGCGCGTGCATACCTTAAATTGCGTGATAGGGGACAAGACTTTAGCGAATTTTTGTGGAAATTCGTCGACTTTGAACCCACAATTAATGCGTATCAGGCATTATCTGAAGTACCCACTGAAACAACTGCGTCGCGTCAGATGGCAAAAGCCCTAAAAAAAGAAGGCTTTAAATTTGTCGGTCCGACAATTTGCTACGCTTTTATGGAGGCCGTGGGTATGGTGAACGACCATTTGATCGACTGTCATCGCTATGAACCGTGTAAGACAGCGATGGAAACCTTTAGACTGAGCACTAAACGGAAGTGATATGATAGAAATTACCTTGGCTGACTACGCCAACCCAGCACATGCCCAAGCAGTGGTGAATATGCTCGACATGTATGCAAAAGACCCAATGGGGGGCGGAGAAGGAATATCGGAAGAGGTTAAGGATAACCTCATTAAAGAGATGGCCAAACGGGATAACGTATTTTCCTTACTTGCATTCGACGGTGACCAACCTGTCGGCGTTGTGAATTGTGTAGAAGGTTTCTCAACTTTTGCGGCAAAACCGTTGATGAATATCCACGACATTGCAGTGGTCGATGAGTATCGTGGCCAAGGTGTTGCTCAAAAGCTACTTGAAGAAGTTAAAACCTTGGCGCAGTTTCGTGGTTGCGTAAAACTGACACTCGAAGTACTCACCCACAACGACCGCGCTAAAAAGGCATACGAGAACTTTGGCTTCAAGCCTTACGAGCTGGGCGATGTTGGCCAAGCAGAGTTCTGGGAGTGCTATTTAAACTAAATGGGTTGCCAAAGTCGCACGTCTAATCGTGCGACTTTTCTATCCAGTATCTGAATGGTGTGTCTGCAACAGATTGTTGCACTAACTTGTGCTCCATGAACTCACAGAATTGTGGAATGTCGCGTCGCGTGGCAGGGTCATCGGCTATCACCATCAGTACCTGACCCACCGTTAGCTTACGGATCGTGGCACGCACCAACATGACGGGCTCCGGGCATCTCAGACCTAAAGTATCTAATTCTTTATCGACTTTGATTTGCATCGCTCATCGCTCGTATAAGGCAGTCATAAAAAAGCCCATGATACCATAGGTACCATGGGCTTTTATCTATCTAAGAGCGTTTAAACGCGCTCAAATACCGTTGCTATACCCTGACCTAGACCAATGCACATAGTTGCTAAGCCGAGTTTAGCGTCTTTCTCTTCCATTAAGTTAATCAGCGTCGTAGAGATACGGGCGCCAGAACAACCGAGTGGATGACCTAAAGCAATGGCGCCGCCGTTCAAGTTGACCTTGTCTTCCATTTGGTCGAATAGTTTAAGACCTTTAAGTACAGGGAGTGATTGAGCGGCAAACGCTTCGTTAAGCTCAACGACATCGATGTCATCCATACTTACGCCTGCACGTTTCAGTGCCTTTTCGGTCGCTGGCACCGGGCCATACCCCATGATGCTTGGGTCGCAACCTGCGACGGCCATCGAACGGATTTTAACGCGCGGCGTTAAACCTAACGCTTTTGCTTTTTCTGCAGACATGACTAGCATTGCCGCAGCGCCGTCAGATAGTGCAGATGAAGTACCTGCAGTAACCGTCCCGTTAGCAGGGTCGAATACTGGGCGCAGCTGAGCGAGAGACTCCGCTGTGGTTTCAGGACGAATGACTTCATCGGTTGTAACACGGACCAGTTCGCCTTTTTCGTTGTGGCCGTTAATCGCATAGATTTCCTTAGCGAAACGTCCCTCAACCGTGGCTTGATGCGCGCGTTGGTGAGAGCGTGCACCAAAGGCATCTTGTTGTTCGCGAGATATGCCAAACTTGCGAGACAACAGTTCTGCGGTCATTCCCATGCTGCCCGCAGCGCGTGCCACGGACTTATTCATGCCTGGATGGAAGTCGATGCCGTGGGTCATTGGCACGTGACCCATGTGTTCAACACCGCCCGCCATAAAGATGTCACCGTCGCCATTCATGATTGCGCGTGTTGCATCATGCAGCGCCTGCATTGATGAGCCACATAAGCGGTTTACGGTAACGCCAGCTACCGAGTGCGGAATGCCTGCAATAAGCGCTGAATTACGAGCAATATTAAAGCCTTGTTCAAGCGTTTGCTGAACACAACCCCAATAGATGTCTTCTAGTTCATTGACATCCACCTCGGGATTGCGCTCAAGAAGACCTTTCATCAATGCGGCCGAAAGGTCTTCGGCGCGCGTATGGCGAAAAACGCCATTCTTAGAACGTCCCATTGGGGTACGAATACAGTCTACGATAACTACGTCTTTCATTATAAAATCCTCCTCGCCTTACTTCGCGCTAGTTGTGTCGAAGTAAGATTTGCCCGCTTTCGCCATTTCGCGCATTCCGTCAGTCACTTGGTAGATTTCACCTAAGTGTGCGTATTTATCAGCGAGCTTCACAAAATTCTCGATACCCACGGTTTCTAAGTAACGGAAAGGCCCACCACGGAAGGGAGGGAAGCCAAGACCGTAAAGTAATGCAATGTCTGCTTCTGCAGCTGACCCAATAATGCCTTCTTCGAGACAACGAACGACCTCGTTCACCATTGGGATCATGCAGCGAGCGATAACTTCATCTTTATCTGCTTGCTTACCAGGTTCTGCACCAATGAGTTTATAGGTTTCAGGATCGGCTTCTTTCGTTGGCTTGCCTTTCTTATCGGTGCCATAAACATAGAAACCTTTGCCGTTTTTCTGACCATAACGCTCTGCTTTTGCTAACTGGGCAATTGCGCTGCTTTCGTTGCGCGCCATGCGCGATGGGAAGCCATCAGCCATAACCACGGTACAATGATCAGCGGTATCAATGCCAACAACGTCGCTCAAGTAAGCAGGGCCCATTGGCCAACCGAACATCTTCTCCATGACCTTATCAATACCAACAAAGTCGATGCCTTCGTCGACCATGCCAGCAAAACCAGCTAAGTAAGGGAAAAGTACACGGTTAACGTAGAAACCAGGGCAGTCGTTAACAACAATCGGTGTTTTACCCAACTTCAGCGCGTAAGCGACAACTGCGGCAACGGTTTCGTCAGAGGTTTTTTCGCCGCGGATAATTTCAACCAATGGCATTTTATGCACTGGATTGAAGAAGTGCATACCGCAGAATTTCTCGGGACGCTTGAGGTTCTTCGCCAGTTCCGTGATAGAAATAGTCGATGTGTTTGACGTTAAAATAGCATCGTCGCTGATCACGCCTTCGACTTCTGCTAACACTGAGCCTTTGACTTTTGGATTCTCGACAACCGCCTCAACAACAATATCAACGTCTTTAACTGCGTCATTAAGCAACGTGGGTGTGATAGAAGAAAGTACCTTAATCATTTTTTCGCTAGATACTTTGCCGCGTTCAACACCTTTTTTAAGGATCTTGCCAGCTTCCTTCATGCCCAGATCAAGCGCATCTTGCTTGATGTCTTTCATCACTGCAGGAACGCCTTTGAGGGCTGATTGGTAAGCAATACCGCCGCCCATGATGCCAGCACCTAGTACCGCTGCGGTGTTGATCTCTTTACTTGCTGACTTAGCGTATTTCTTTGATTTTCCTTTAACGGCTTGGTCAGCGAGGAAAATACCCACTTGTGCGTGGCATGCATCAGTCTGAGTTAAATCAAAGAATGCCTGATTCTCGGCATTTAATGCACCTTCGCGCGCTTCGCGGGCACCGTTTTCAATGGCTTCAATAGCTTTATGAGGCGCGGGGTAGTGTTTACCCGCTTTGGCTGCGACCATACCTTTAGCCGTCACTAATGTCATGGTTAGCTCAGTATCGTTCGCTTTAAGCGGTTCCAACTTCGGTTGGCGCTTAGCTTTCCAGTCTTGTTCACCGGCAGCTGCTGCTTTAGCCAGATTCAAAGCTGCTTCCGTGAGGTTGTCCGGTTCAACAACGGCATCAACGGCACCCACTTTTAATGCGTCTAAAGCAGAGTTGTTCTTACCTGTAGTAATCCATTCAAGCGCGTTGTCAGGGCCGATTACACGCGGCAAACGCATGGTGCCACCGAAGCCTGGAATGAGACCTAACTTCACCTCAGGCAAACCAATTGTGGCAGTGCTATCGGCAACGCGATAATCACACGCAAGTAATGCTTCACAGCCACCACCGAGTGCAAAGCCTTTAACGGCACCAACGGTTGGAACCGGCAGGTCTTCTAACTGGTCGAATACGCGTGAAGCTTTTGCGACCCATTCGCGAGTATTCTCAGGGTCTGCAAACATGTTTAAGAATTCAGTGATATCAGCGCCGACGATGAACGTTGGTTTAGAACTGGTGACAATCACACCACGCAAGTCATCGGTTTGTGCTAATTGAGTAAGTGCGTCACTAAACTCTTGTAAGGTTTTTTGGTCAAATTTATTAACCGAGCCTTTGGCATCAAACTGAAGCTCTGCAAAACCCGGCTCTATAAAATCAACCCGGATGCTTTCGCCTTGATAAATCATGTTGGGTCTCCCAAGACATCATTAAATTTTTACGTTTCCAATACTTTATTTGGAAAGTAGTTAAGTTAAAGTAAGAAGAGTGTGGCGCGAAAGCGCTAAATTTTCAACGGTTATTTAAACATGCGTTTGAATCAATGAATAAACTGACGTCTATCATTCGTTACAGCTTATTGGCTTGTTTTCTCAGCACAGTGCACGCTATCGCTGCGCAGCCGGGTGGACAATCCGTAGCCAATGCACCTCAGCAGTCGGCGGATGTTAGCCAACAGCGTGAGCTATTTAAAAAGGCTGAATATGCAGCCCGTCGAGGCCGCATTGCTGAATATAACCAACTTTTAGCCCAGTTGGAAAACTATCCTCTCAAACCTTATCTCGAACTTGAGCGGTTACAGCAGATCGGCTATTTAGCTAACGAAGATAGAGTAGTCAGTTTTCTTGAGCAATATAAAGGTACGCCGTTAGACTGGCAATTGCGTCAGCCGTGGTTAGATTACTTAGCGAAGCAAGGGGAATATCAGCGTTTTATTCGCGATTTTCGACATCCAGGTACGTTAACGCATCAATGCTACCTCATTGAGGCGGAAAGGGCTCGCGGACTTCAAGACGGTCCCTTTATCCGGAAAGTAGACGCGATATGGCGGCATGGATTTTCCGTGCCTTCAGCGTGTGATGGTATTCTGAACGAATGGGCGGACTTAGGCGCGCGTACCAAAGATAAGGTTTGGCAGAGACTGGTACTTGCCGCAGAGGACGGAAACCCGACTTTAATCCCATATTTGACGAGTTTGTTACCCAACAAAGAACAGTATCTGGGCGATCTCTACTATAAAGTACGCTATTCACCCGCAGCGATTGGTCAGCTATCGAGATTTCGTGGTGTTGATGCTGCTAAAGAAGCACAAATAGCAACGTTTGCGTTGACCAAACTCATTTGGCGAGCAGAAGAGCTCGCACTTAAAGCCTATGAGCGCCTGGTGTCACGTTTGCCATTTACCGCAGCGCAGCGGCACAGAATAGCTGAGGAGTTTGCAGTCGCGTTGAGTTTGAAAGAGCACCCAGAAGCTCGGGTTTGGCATCAAAAAGTACCACCGTCTGAGCTTGATGAGCGTGTTTTACAGTGGCGTCTTGCGGCATACTTGCGTGATCATGACTTCGCGGCCTTAAAGATGACCATTCAAACATTGCCGCCGGCCATATCGGGTGGAAACCAGTGGCAGTATTGGCTTGCTCGTGCCATGGAGGAAACGGGCGATAAGCTTAACGCAAATAAAATCTACTCGGAGCTGGCGAAAGAACGCCACTACTATGGCTTTTTGGCCGCGGCGCGTATTGGTGCACCGGTGAGTTTAGAGAAGGACCCGGTCAAGGCGACGCAAACGCAGATAACTACCTTGTTAGAGCGCGATGATGTTAAACGGGCTTATGAATTTCTTCAGTTAGGGCGCGATGTCGATGCCCGCCGCGAGTGGAATCATCTACTCAGTGACATCGACGGTGAGGCATTTAAGACCGCCGCCGTGATAGCCAGTGACTGGGGCTGGCATGATCAGGCCATTTGGACGTTGGCCCAAATTGGTCACTTTGATGCCGTCGAGATAAGGTTTCCTATGGCTTATAGCGAAATCATCAATCTCTCGTCTGAAAAATACGGTATCGACCCAGCGTGGGCGATGGCAATAACCCGGCGTGAGAGTAGCTTTCGAGCCGATGCCTACTCAGGAGCTGGCGCGCGCGGGCTCATGCAGATCTTGCCCGGTACCGCGAAGTTGCTACGCAATGATGATAGCTTTAAACGTCTCAATACACCGGAAGTTAATGTCGCGCTCGGTACTTATTATTTGAGTCGACTGAAAGAACGCTTTGATGGTAATCATGTGCTGGCTACCGCGGCCTACAACGCGGGTTATTATAAGGTCAAAGATTGGCTGCCCTCTGAGCCGACTGCGCTCGATGAATGGGTCGAGATGATTCCTTATTACGAAACGCGGGACTATGTAAAAGCGGTACTCAGTTATCAACAGATTTATGAACTTCTCAATGGTAAAGAGGTTAATTTATTTGATGCCTTTGCTACCATGAGAGTGAAAGATGACTAACGGTTCAGAAGTACGTGAAAAAAGCTAATTACCTGCGCTTGACGGAAGCCGTTGAGTACGAGATTGAAATTAAAAACAGTCGTTTCATTGCGTCGTTAGCGCCTGTATTGAGCGCGGACGATGTGGCGAACCATATTGCCGACGTTAAGCAACGTTGGACTAAAGCCAATCACTATTGTACTGCATCTGTCGTCGGGAGCCCCTTCGATGATACCTGTTATGCAAGCAGTGATGATGGCGAGCCCAGTGGCACCGCGGGGCGACCAATGCTTAACGTATTAACCCATCATCCGTTAGGTGAGGTTTCTGCCGTTGTCGTGCGTTACTTTGGGGGGATCAAGCTAGGTACAGGTGGCTTACAGCGTGCTTACAGCCAAGCCGTAGCGGAAGCACTCCCGTTCATCAAAACAGCAGAGCGTAAATACCGTGAATACTACAGTTTAGTCTATGAGTACGGGGATCAGGGTGCTGTTGAGAGCATTTTGAGCAGCTGCGAATATAAAGTCATTGAGCAAACATACACTGAGACAGTGCATCAAATCATAGCTATTGAGCCTGAATACCGCGCTCAACTCGATAAGCAGTTTCAGGCTCAAACACAAGGGCGCGTAAAGCTGTTAGAAGAACATCGCGCTGGGTTGGAATAATCGTTCGACCTGATCGATGTACTTCTTGTCCAGCAAGAACAGCATCACATGGTCATCGGATTGAATGATGGTCTCGCTATGAGCCATAAGTACTTCGCTTCCTCGCACAACCGCGCCGATAGTCGTTCCTGGGGGAAGCTTAATATCTTTAATGGCTTTACCTACCACTTTTGACGTTGATTCATCCCCATGCGCAATCGCCTCAATCGCCTCGGCCGCACCTTTGCGTAGCGAGTAAACGTTGACGATATCGCCACGGCGCACGTGCGTTAACAAGGCCGAAATCGTTGCCCGCTGTGGTGATATAGCAATATCAATCTCACCGCCTTGAACCAAATCAACATAGGCACTGCGTTGGATAAGCACCATGGTTTTGCGGGCGCCCATGCGTTTTGCCAGCATCGCCGACATGATATTAGCTTCATCATCGTTGGTTACGGCAATAAAGACATCGGTATCTTCAACGTGTTCTTCTTCTAGTAACTTTTGGTCGGAAGCATCACCTTTGAACACTAAGGTGTGTTCAAGTTGCTGCGATAGGGCCTCAGCACGCGACTCAGACCGTTCGATGAGCTTAACGCGATGATCTGCCTCAAGCTGTTTGGCAAGGCCGGCACCAATATTACCACCGCCCACAATCATAATTCGGCGGTATCGATTTTCGAGTTTTTGCAACTCTTCCATGACGCGGTTTACATGACGTGTATCGGCAATGAAAAACACCTCGTCATCGGCTTCAATGACGGTAGTACCGGTAGGACGAATCGGCTTACCTTGGCGATAAATAGCCGCCACCCGCGTATCGATATTGGGCATGTGCTCTTTGAGTGTTGAGATAGCATGACCGACCAGCTTGCCTCCGTAATACGCTTTTACGGCCACCAAACTGGCTTTGCCTGAGGCAAACTCCATGACCTGCAGTGCGCCCGGGTAGTCAATCAATTTACGAATATAGTTAGTGACGAGTTGCTCCGGTGAAATGATGTAATCCACCGGTGCGTCGTTCTTGTGAAACAATTGATCACGGTACCGAATGTACTCTTCAGAGCGAATACGAGCGATTTTAGTCGGTGTATTAAAGATTGAGTAGGCGACCTGACACGCAATCATATTGGTTTCATCACTGCTTGTTACGGCGATTAATAAATCGGCATCTTCGGCACCAGCGCGACGCAACGTGTCCGGATGTGAGCCATGACCTACAACAATACGTAAATCGTATTTATCTTGAAACGACTCTAGCAGTTCGGCATTAGTATCGACGAGTGTAATGTCATTACGTTCGCCGACAAGGTTTTCAGCGAGCGTTCCGCCAACCTGACCTACACCCAATATAATTATTTTCATGGCAGTTTTTCTATCTTCGCGTAAAAGAATCCGTCACCATCATTTTCGCCTGGTAGAAGCTGTAACATGGGACGGTTCGCCTCAATAGCTATAAGGTTAGCATCGGAATGCTGACCGAGGAAGTGCGATATTTGCTCACTATTTTCCTCGGGCAAGATAGAGCACGTAGCATATATGAGCTGGCCTCCAGGCTTTAATGTAGGCCAAAGGCGCTCTAACATGCTTTGCTGTAACTCAACAAGCTGATCGATATCTGATGAACGGCGCAACCACTTGATATCTGGATGGCGACGAATGACACCCGTAGCGGAGCAGGGGGCATCTAACAAAATACGGTCAAAAGGTTGCTTATCCCACCAACTATCAAGATCTAAAACGTCGGCACAAACCACTTCACATGAGAGGTCGGCGCGATATAAGTTTTCACTGACGCGCTCAAGGCGCTGCTCATCAACGTCAATAGCGATTAAGGGTGTTTGAAACTCGGTGCGTTCAAGCAGGTGAACCGTTTTGCCGCCGGGTGCTGCGCAGCAATCAAGCACTCTGTGCTCGGGTTGGGCGTCTACCATATCCGCTGCTAGCTGTGCTGAACGGTCCTGAACTGAGACCCAGCCTGCTTCAAAATGCGGGAGTTTAGTCACCGGCACCGGTTTAACAAGTCGAATCGCATCGCTTGCCTGACTGTCGGCAACGGCTTCAATACCGTTCTCAGCTAACAGTGCAGTGTAGTCAGTCACGTTAGTGTGGCGTCGGTTTGCGCGGAGCCAGAGTGGTGGCTGAGAATCATTTGCTGTGAAAACGGCTTCCGCTTTTTCACCGTAGGCGGCTCTAATTTTCTCTCTAAGCCAACGCGGATGGTTACCACCTTCAGCGCTTGGCAACTCGCGTTCGCCATCATCGTTACGAGTGGGCGCTTCACGTAAAACTTGACGTAAAACCCCATTCACCAAACCACTTAATGCTTTACGTTTTAATAATTTGCTTGCCTCAACGGTGGCGCTCACCGCTGCGTGATCTTTAGTTCGCAACTTAAACAGTTGGTAAGTGCCCACTAACAGTAGCGACTGGATAATTTGGTTTTTGCCCTTCAAGGGTTTATCTAACTTGCCGCTGACTTTTTCAGTCAACACGGGTAAGTAGCGCATGACACCATAACTAATCGCTTGTGCGAGGCGCTTATCTTCCGCGGATAACTGCTCACTATAGGTGGTTAATGCTTGAGTCAGCGACTGGCCTTGTTCCAGTACTGCGTGGATAGCTTGAGCGGCGACAGCGCGACTGTGCGCGCCCGTCGATGTGTTAGTCGACATTGGTTAAATTAACCCCAATTGCAAAGGTGGTGGCATACCCATTCAATAGGTCACTCACGGGTAACGGCTTTTTACCGGGTAACTGCAATGAGTGAAGGGTTAAGGCACCTTGTGAGCAGGCAACGGTAATACCCGCAGGTGAACAGTCGATAATGGTGCCTGGCGCTGAGCGATGATCAGTTTGGCTAACGCTGGCTTGATGAACCTTAACAGTGCGTTGGCCGGGTTTACCGCCAGGAAGCTCAAACCAAGCAAACGGCCAAGGATTAAATGCACGTACATTTCTCTCGAGCTGGGTCGCGTCCGACCAGTCAATTTTGCCTTCGTCCTTACTCAGTTTTTTTGCGTACGTCGCGGCATCGTGGTTTTGAACTTCCGCGCGTTCACGGTAGCTTTCAATATCGTCCAATGTGGTTACCAGTGCACGGGGTCCGAGTTGAGCGAGTTTTTTATAAAGCGAAGCGGATGTCTCTTGTGCATCAATGGCACAACGCTCAACGTGAAGGACTGGACCCGTGTCGAGTCCTTTTTCCATTTGCATAACGGCAACACCGGAAGCCTCATCGCCCGCCCAAATCGAGCGTTGGATAGGCGCCGCGCCACGCCAGCGTGGTAGCAGCGAACCATGTACATTAATACATCCATACTTGGGCGTGGTCAAAATAGGTTCTGGCAACAATAAGCCATAAGCGACAACGACCATCACGTCGGGACGATACTCCGCGAGTTGCTGCTGAGCCAACGCTGTGTTTAGTTTTTCGGGTTGCTCCACTGCAATCGCGTGTTCAAGAGCCAGCTGTTTGACAGCACTGGGCTGTAGCTTTTTCCCTCGTCCGGCTTTGCGGTCCGGTTGGGTATAAACCGCAACGACTTCGTGATCACTGTTAAGTAGCGCCGCTAAATGGTCGGCTGCAAATTCAGGTGTACCCGCAAAAACAATACGTAATGGTCTGTGTGTGCTCAATCGATTAGGCTCCAGTGCTTAATTTTTCTTGCAAACGTTGTTCTTTCTCGAGTTTCTTACGAATTCGTTCACGTTTAAGCGGTGACAAGTAATCGACGAACAGTTTGCCATCTAGGTGATCAATTTCGTGTTGCACACAGATGGCTAATAGACCTTCCGCATCCATTGAGAATCGCTCACCATTTTTATCCAACGCTTGCACGGTAATACTTTCTGCACGCTCAACTTTAGCAAAAACGTTCGGAAACGACAGGCAACCCTCCTCGTTGGTGAAATGACCCTCAGAGCGTGTAATCTCAGGGTTAATAAATACTAAGGGTTCGTTCTGATTTTCACTACAGTCAGCGACGAATAAACGTTGATGAACGTCTACTTGAGTAGCCGCTAAACCGACGCCTTGAGATTCATACATCGTCTCAAACATATCGTCAATTGTGGCGCGTAGCGCATCGTCAACCTGTTCGATAGGCTGCGCAACAGTGCGTAAGCGCTCATCGGGGTACTTAAGTACCGTTAACTTAGTCATTCCAAAATCTCCTTCGCTTTAACTACTTTTATTTTACCTTAAATTGGGGGAGGAATGACAGCCGTGCAGTATCATGAACTTGCTTTATTAATGAGTCTCAACAAAGCGCCAATCGCTGTACAGCGGGAATGTAGAGAGTCTGAGCAGCTAGAAGCGATTGAAGATCGATGTCTGCAATCGATTAAGTCGGTGCAGAGAGCTTACGTACTTCAGGCAATGCATTGGCTGGAAAACGATAACTGTGGTGTCGTGGGCTGGTTTGATGACCAATATCCCAAACTTTTAAGAACCATAGAGCGCCCGCCTATGGTGTTATTTTATAAAGGGCGTACTGAACTACTATCCCAAGCGAGTGTCGCCATGGTCGGTAGTCGAAAGGCGAGTCACTATGGTATTCAGGTTACCGATCAGCTTGCTCGGGAATGCGCGCAATCAGGGTTAGCTGTTGTGAGTGGCTTAGCGATGGGCATCGATGCGGCGGCGCATCGCGCAGCGTTAGACTATGGGGCGACCATCGCGGTATTAGGCACCGGCATCGATCAAATCTATCCGCGTAGAAATCGAGAGCTCTATGAGTTGATCAGCCATCAGGGGTTAATCATCAGTGAGTTTTCACCAGGCACGCCGGCACGCATGGATCATTTTCCGCGTCGCAACCGTATTATAAGTGGAATGTCGAAAGGTGTCGTTGTGATTGAAGCCGCACGACGCAGTGGGTCCATTTCTACCGCATTGTCTGCGTTGCGAGAAGGACGTGAAGTGGGTGCGGTTCCGAACAGCGTTTTTGCTAAGTCGCAGGAAGGGTGTCACTGGTTGTTGAAAGAGGGTGCTCATTTGATCACGTGTGCAAGTGATATCTTGTCTTGGTTTGACATCAGTGCGAGTGAACCGAGTCAGCAAACAAGATGTACAATTCCTAAACACTTGGCAAACAATCCATTGTTCGCTAATGTGAGCAATGACCCAGTGAGTTTAGATGAGCTGGTTGAACGAACGGGGTTATCGGTTGCTGAGGTAAGCGAACAATTATTATTACTTGAGCTTGAAGGACTGATTACAGCAATTCCGGGTGGTTACATAAAAGTGGGGAGGCGCTAACCATGTTTGATATCCTCATGTACTTGTTTGAGAACTATATACATTCCGACTCTGAAGTTGTGGTTGACCACGATGAGTTGACGGACGAACTCGCCCGGGCCGGATTCCATCGGCAAGAAATCCAAAAGGCGTTAGCGTGGCTTGAACGTTTGGCGGATTTACAGGAAACAGAGGCTAAGACCTATCTCAACGTCACACCTGTTGCTTCAATGCGGGTCTATACGGAAATTGAGTGCAGTCGGTTAGATACTCAATGTCGTGGATTTTTAACTTATCTCGAAAACCTGGGCGTATTGGATTTTAGTACCCGAGAAATGGTCGTTGATAGAGTGATGGAGCTTGAAACCAGTCGATTTAGTCTCGACGATCTCAAGTGGGTTGTGCTTATGGTATTATTTAACCTACCAGGGCGTGAAGCGGCCTACGATAAGATGGAAGGTTTGCTATTTGAGGAGCCGGAGGGGCCGCTGCACTAATCTACTTAAGGATATAGAGTCATGCAGGCGTGTCCGAAATGCGGCCGAGAGCTGGTTGTAAAGCACAAAGGTCAGCAGAGTTTTTTGGGGTGCAGTGGCTACCCCGATTGTGAGTATACCCAAGGGCTTCGCGAACAATCAGAGATTGAGCCGGAGAGCTTGGGTGTGCCTTGTCCCCAGTGCGGCAATGACTTGCAGTTAAAAAGCGGACGGTTTGGGCTTTTTGTTGGTTGCAGCAATTATCCAGACTGTGACTTTATTGCAGAAGATCCAACTCAACGAGAACAGGATTCGGTTCCGTGTCCGGAGTGTGAAAAGGCTGGTCGAACAGGTCGAGTTGTTGCAAAGACAGGTCGTTCGGGTAAACAGTTTTTCTCTTGTGATCAATTTCCCACCTGCGATTTTTCGTTGCCTTTACCTCCCGTTAATGAAGCCTGTCCCGAGTGTGACTTCCCCTTGTTAATGCGAAAGCGTAGTCAGGGTTCCGAGCGCCTTGTTTGTCCGCAAAAGCACTGCGACTACCGCTCCAAGCCGCTATAATAAGTCCAGTTTTTAGTTTTAGAGAGGAACTCCAGTGTCAGCACTTGATATTGAATCAGCGCGTTCGGCGCTATTAAACGGTGTAATCGCATACCCAACCGAAGCAGTATTCGGTTTAGGTTGCGATCCACGTAACGAGGAAGCGATCCGCAAGATTCTAACCTTAAAAGAACGCCCTGAGGACAAAGGGCTTATTCTAATCGCCGCTGACTATAGCCAATTGACACCTTATGTTAAAGATTCGGCAATTGGTCAGGATAAGCGCTTTAGCGTGCTATCACATTGGCCTGGCCCGGTGACATTGATCCTTCCCGCACGCGATACGGTTTCACCACTGCTGACCGGTGGACGAGATACCATTGCAGTGCGTGTTACAGCCTATGAGCCCGTGCGAGAGCTTTGTCGCAAGCTAGGTACTGCATTAGTATCTACTAGCGCCAACCCAAGCGGTGAAGAGCCGGCTAGAACAGCTCAAGAAGTGAGTGGTTACTTCGGTGATGAAGTCGATTGGGTTTGGGATGAAAAAACAGGTGGCGCAGAGCAACCCTCTAAAATCATCGATCCATTTAATAACACCGTATTGAGGTAAGGTTTTTGTCATGATGGAACAGACTATGTTGCAGCCGGTATTGAATTACCTGCTCAGCTTGCAAGATAGTATTTGCCAACAATTGGAAACTGTTGATGGTGGTGGACGCTTCCAACAGGATGAGTGGCAGCGGGAGCAAGGTGGTGGCGGTCGTTCTCGAGTTATGAAAGAGGGCGAAACGTTTGAACAGGCCGGCGTGGGCTTCTCGCATGTATACGGTGAACAGCTGCCTAAGAGTGCAACGGCGCACCGGCCCGAACTTGAAGGTCGTGACTTCAATGCCTGCGGCGTGTCTTTGGTTATTCATCCACGTAACCCCCATGTACCGACCGTTCATCTTAACGTCCGGTTCTTTATTGCCGAAAAGGAAGGTGAAGACCCCGTTTGGTGGTTTGGTGGAGGCTTTGACTTAACACCTTATTACCCCTACACCAACGATTGCATTGAGTGGCATAAAAAAGCCAAAGCATCGCTCGATAAAGTAGACCCTGCACTCTATGACAAATACAAAGTTTGGTGTGATGATTACTTTTATTTGAAACATCGAAATGAAGCGCGTGGCATCGGCGGTATTTTCTTTGACGACTTGAACGACCGTTCGTTTGACGAGGCGTTTGATGTAATCAAAGCGGTTGGCGATGCCTTTTGTGAAGCTTACGTGCCTATCGTAGAACGTCGCAAAAAAACTGAATACTCAGAGCATCAACGTCAATTTCAATTGTATCGCCGTGGTCGTTATGTTGAATTTAATCTAGTCTGGGATCGAGGCACCTTGTTTGGCTTACAAACCGGTGGTCGAACCGAGTCAATTCTGATGTCGATGCCGCCGTTAGTGCGGTGGGAGTATGACTGGCAACCGCAGCCTGATTCAGCCGAGGCCGCATTGACGGAATACTATTTGTTACCGCGGGATTGGGCCGCCATGGACTATGTTAATGAGTGATAAGTTAGGCGTTTTCGGTAATCCAATTAAACACAGTCTGTCGCCGAGAATACATTGCTTATTTGCTGAGCAAACCGGGCGCAGTGTTGATTACCAGCGTCTATTAGTCAGCCCTCACGGTTTTCCTAAAGCGGTAGCTCGGCAATTTTCGCAAGGCTTAGCTGGCGCCAATGTAACAGTACCATTTAAACAGGTGGCGTATCAGCTTGTAACTCAACATATGGGTTCTGCGGCACACAGCGGTGCCGTTAATACGCTTATTAGCGCGCCTCATGGTGGCCTGATCGGTGCCAATACCGATGGCGACGGGCTAGTCGCCGCGCTCAAGTCGAAAGGTGTCAGTTTAGCGGGGCGCCGCATTCTCTTGCTTGGGGCCGGCGGTGCGAGTCGCGGTGTCATGCCAGCGCTTAATGCCGAGAAGCCAGATGTGATTTGGGTGTGGAACCGCACAGTGGAGCGTGCCGAGCAACTTGCTTCGCTATTTAATTCGGCGCGGGTGTTGCGGCATTGGTCCGATGCGCATAAACCTGACCTCATCATTAATGCAACCAGTGCAAGTTTGTTCGGCGAGTCGTTATCACTTCCCGAACATGTCATTGATGCCGATACCCTTGGTTATGACATGGTTTACAGCCGTGATGCGACGGTTTTTCAAAGTCAGTTCAAGGCATCCGGTGGTGGTGTTTGTTTTGATGGTTTAAGAATGCTCGTGGAACAAGCGGCGGTCAGCTTTAGCCTTTGGTTTTCCTGTGACAAACCAAAAACCGAAGCCATCTATCATCAGTTGCGTAATGAGTTAGCCAAGCTTGACTAATGCGAGGTTGGCATTCACACCGATCTCGTTAAGTGCTCTCAGCCAACGGATTTGATTTGGGCGTAATGTGTCGCCTGGACCTTTAACTTCGATCAGCATGACCTGTTTATCGCGATACAACCATAAGTCGGGAAAGCCGGCGCGATTGTTGTGTACGTCGCGAGCGATACGCTCAAAAATAGCCGCCCATTGCTGACCTTGGAGGCGTAACCACCAATCTGTGAGCGCACTCTTATCAACACCGGGCCAGTAAATAAACGGATTCGCGAGGCCTATTTTTTCATCAATAACCTGAGTAATACGTTGCGTTACGGTGTCGGGGCTGTGCTTGATTTCATCAAGTCGTTTCTTTATTAACGCTTCGCGACGATGATAAAACTCATGACTATTGAGATCTCTGGGGCCTCGCTGAAACGGGTGAACAAAGGCCCCCTCGATATCTTCAAATATGATATCCCAAAAAAGAATGCCAAATAGTGTTTGTGGGATTGCGTTTTCGTGGTGTGCACCCTGCCAACCTTGCTGCTCAAAGTGAGTTAAGGTTTCTGCTTCTATTGAGGTTCCCCTCGATGCAAAGCTTAAATGGTACTTTTCAGGCTCGATTTGCTGTGCCTTAGGCTCAGCAAACCAACGTGACAATAATTGCTCAGCAATGGCGTGCTCTGGGTCGTTCCATGGGTCCTTTGCTATTTGATTTAGGGTCGAATAAGCCTGCTTATTGTTACCTTGCTTCCTATAAATT
The DNA here is from genome assembly GCF_000152885.1 of Idiomarina baltica OS145. GTDB lineage: Bacteria > Pseudomonadota > Gammaproteobacteria > Enterobacterales > Alteromonadaceae > Idiomarina > Idiomarina baltica. The sequence goes on along the minus strand of NZ_AAMX01000001.1, from coordinate 256,704 downwards.
CTTGCCATTCGTTCGCGGGCAGGGGGGCGAAATGACTGCTGATAAATCTTTAGAGCATCGTCGAGTGCATCGGCTCGTTCACAGTCCCGCGCGAGCTTATTGCAGAGCCGGCTATAGGCGCCTCGAAACTTCTTCCATCCTTGATGATTTGCTGCGCGTTTATACCAGTCGCGGATAATAGGTATACGCTCAGTTAAGCCTTCTGTATCGGAGTAACGCTGGCGAAACGCGCTCATCGCATGGTAGTTAGCAACATCCTCAGAACTATTGAATAAGCTTTTAGGTCGAATCGTGTAGGTTTCATAACGAACATGACCGAGTGCTGTCTTAATAAACTCGGTGAGATCTTGATGCGCGTTGCCAAAAAATAGTAGCGATAGGCGATCAAAGTTCGCTTGTTGTGTTAACGCATACCATTGCAGTTGAGCTGCGACTGGCCATGGCGTTGGACATGCCCGTAATGCCTCGAGAATGTCGGCTTTCTTAGCCGATGCAGAGAGCGTGCAGCCGTTTTCTCGCGCCAACTGCAGTAGTTCGGCGCGCTTTAACAGCTCAAGTCCTTCAGGACTATCAATCTCATGATATACGTTCAGCCAGCCCTCACGCTCAAGCGCGGTGACTGCTCGATCGAGGTTGATTTCAGAGTAACTTAGGGCATCCTCCCGAAATTGTTGACCGCGGCGACTCGATAACCGGATCCATAGTTTTTGTGCGTCAGTGTTGAGTGACTCATAGCGTGCGAGTGTCAGCCGTGTCTCTTCATCCAACAGCGTATCGTGGTGGTGTCGCACCCAACGCAAGATAGTATTGAAGTTCTGCCAATAGTAATCGGGCTGATCAACATCAGCGGGTTCCCAACGCATTGAATTCTCGATATATAAGTTAGTCGATTATAAAGGTACGCTTAGTTTGGAAGAAAAGAGTATAAAAAAACCGACAGTGTGACTAGACCTTGTCTCATTTTGTGGTAGTCTACTTAGTCTGCTCGATTCGACATGTAGTCTGGCCTCGAAAAATCGGGTAGCAAAAATAAGTTTCCACAGCGAAACAAATAATAAGAAGTAGGGCACATAGGGTAGCCCGCCGTTTAAAAATCCCTTTTTAAATCAAGTAGTTACAACCAATCGAACACACGATAACCATTTGGTTCTATTCGTGGGGCGAGCTATTGTCAACAGATTTATCCACAGCGTATCCACATTGACTGACTAGCCTTGTTTCAGCGCCTATGGCATCCTTAGCCTATTAATTTTTAGATCAGCGAGAATCGCATTCATGGCGCAGACAGTACCTGAAAATCCTTTCATTTTAGTCGATGGCTCCTCGTATTTATTTCGAGCTTTTCATGCTCCGCCACATTTGACCAACTCAGCCGGAGAACCCACGGGTGCAGTTTATGGCGTCGTTAATATGCTGCGCAGCTTGCTTAAGCGTTACAAGCCGTCGCATATGGCGGTGGTATTCGATGCCAAAGGCAAGACGTTTCGCAGCGATATCTATGATGAATATAAAGCTCATCGTCCGCCAATGCCGGACGATTTGCGCACGCAAATTGAACCCTTACATGCCATTGTTAAGGCAATGGGGTTGCCATTATTGTGTGTTGAGGGCGTCGAAGCGGATGATGTGATTGGCACGCTGGCCAAGCAAGCTGGCGATAAGGGTCGATTTACGCTGATAAGCACCGGCGACAAGGATATGGCGCAACTGGTTAATGATCATGTCATGTTGATTAATACCATGACAGATACGTTGCTTGATGAGTCAGGCGTGATCGAGAAATTTGGTGTAAAACCGAACCAAATTATCGACTACTTGGCGTTGATGGGCGATAGCTCAGATAATATTCCGGGTCTTCCCAAGGTTGGTGAGAAAACAGCGCAGGCGATGCTTCAAGGTATTCCGAGTATCGATAAGATTTACGAAGATATAAATGCGGTGACAGAATTGGGCTTTCGCGGCGCTAAATCAATGCCGAAGAAGTTGGAAGAATTCAAAGACCAACTGTTGATGTCGCGTGAGTTGGCGACTATCAAGTGTGATGTTGAGCTCGAATGTGCACCCGATGCGTTAACGATTGAACCGGCTGACACGGATCAGCTACAAACGCTGTATGGCAAAATGGAATTCCGTCGTTGGCTTAATGAGCTGTTAGAAACTGGCGCGGCAACGGATCAAGCCTTAGGCGAAGCGAGTCCTGCCGAAGAGCAAAGCGAACAGTTCAGTGTTAACCGCGACGCGTACAAGACGTTATTTAATGAAGAAGAAGTCTCTGATTATATTGAGCAATTAAAATCAGCTGAGGTCATCGCGTTTGATACCGAGACAACGAGCCTTAACTACATGGAAGCGCAACTCGTCGGCGTTTCGTTTTCAATAGCGGAAGGCGAAGCGGTTTACATACCGGTGGCGCATGATTACGTCGGGGTCGAAAAGCAAGTCGATCGTGACTGGTTGTTAAAAGTCTTAAAACCACTACTTGAAGATTCCAGTATCGCTAAAGTAGGTCAGAATCTTAAGTACGATGCGCACATTCTGCGTCGTTACGGTATTAAACTTCGTGGTATCAAGAATGACACCATGTTGGCGTCGTACGTTTTTAATAGTGTTGGTTCGCGTCACGACATGGACACGCTCAGCCTTCAATACTTGAACCATAAGCCGATTAAGTTCGAAGAGATTGCGGGGAAAGGAGCAAAACAGCTTACCTTTAACCAAATTGAGCTGGCGCAGGCAGCACCTTATGCTGCGGAAGATGCCGATATTACGTTGCGGTTGCATCATATTTTATGGGACAAAGTCCACCAGACAGGTGAGCAGCTCGCCTCTGTGTTAACCGATATTGAGGTGCCTCTGGTCAGTATTCTAACCGACATGGAAGAATACGGCGTAAAAGTTGATGCTGAAATGCTCGGTAAACAGAGTGAAGAGATTGCTAACAAGCTCGATGAACTTGAGCAAAAGGCCTTTGAAATTGCCGGTGAAGAATTCAACCTCGGTTCTCCGAAACAACTGCAGCAAATTTTGTTTGAAAAGCTTGAGCTTCCGGTCATCAAAAAAACACCGAAAGGCGCACCGTCGACCGCCGAGGAAGTCCTGCAGGAGCTTGCGCATGATTATCCACTGCCGGATGTGATTTTGCAGCATCGTAGCTTGGCTAAATTGAAATCGACCTACACCGATAAATTACCGCGTATGATTAACCCAGATACTGGGCGTGTGCATACTTCGTATCAGCAAGCTGTCGCCGCAACGGGTCGATTGTCATCCACTGAACCTAACTTACAGAATATCCCTATTCGTACGCCCGAAGGCCGCCGTGTTCGCCAAGCGTTTGTGGCTGAGGAAGGCTTTACGGTTGTAGCTATCGACTATAGTCAGATAGAGCTCAGAATTATGGCGCATTTATCGCAAGATGCCTCGTTGCTAAGAGCCTTTGCCCAAGGGCAGGACATCCACCGTGCGACGGCCAGTGAAGTGTTTGGTTGTAGCTTAGAGGAAGTCACTGATGAACAGCGCCGCCGAGCTAAAGCGGTTAACTTTGGTTTGATATACGGTATGTCTGCGTTTGGGTTATCGCGCCAACTTGATATTCCTCGACATGAAGCGCAAGCCTACATGGACAAGTATTTTGAGCGTTTCCCTGGTGTTTTAGAGTATATGGAAAATACCCGTGAAACAGCGAAGAAGCAGGGTTATGTATCGACGCTTTTTGGCCGTCGCTTACCGCTTCCAGAAATCAAAGCATCTAATGGTGCTCGTCGCAAAGCAGCCGAGCGCGCAGCGATTAATGCACCGATGCAAGGTACCGCGGCCGACATCATTAAGCGAGCAATGATTAAGGTAGGCGACTGGATCGATGAAAAAGGTTGTCAGTCAGATGTTCGGATGCTGATGCAGGTGCACGACGAATTAGTTTTTGAAATTCGTACAGAACATGCCGAGAGTTATGCCAAAGCCCTTGCTGATGTGATGGGTGAGGCGGCTGACTTGGATGTGCCACTGCTTGCTGAGTATGGCTTTGGCGCAAACTGGGATGAGGCGCATTAATTTTTTTGAGAAATTTTGAACTTTCTTAATTAGGGCGACTCTGAATAAGTGAAGGCGAGAGGTAAGCCTTCAAAAATTTGTTCTCCCTGGATTGTTTTTAGCCCGGCCTTTTGGTCGGGCTTTTTTATTTGTTTTTCTGCGGGATACCTGCAAGTCCGCTACGACCACGGCGGTTAGCAAACCAAACACCGATTAAAATAGCGAGCATGCCTAAACCGTGCTGCAGAAAGAAGGGCTCGCCATCAAGCACTCCCAGCATCATAGCGACAATGGGAATCAAGTAAGTCACCGAGCTGGTGAACACAGTGTTGGTCAGCTGTACCACATAATTGAAAATGATCAATGCACCGGCGGTGCCTACAATTCCTAGTACGAGTACGGCGGTCAGTGAAAGTGGCGCGTCAGATCGTTGTGTATGGGCTAAAAAGTCAGTACCTAAAAATAAGAAGATCGCTGCTGGAATACTGGCCATAAGGAGTGATACGCCCGTAATCGTTAGCGGCTTTAGGTCGGCAATTTTATGTTTAATTAGATTTAAGTTAATGCCGTAGCATACGGTCGCAAGCATGACTAATAACGCATAGCTATTAAACGTAAAGGAGCCATTTGCGGTTGCGGTAATCAACAATACGGTGCCAACCAAACCAATGACGATACCCACCCACTGTGCCCAGCGAGCTGACTGGCTAAACAGCAATACGCCAATCACGAGCGTCGATATGGGGGTTAACGCGTTTAATACACCCGTAACACCGCTTTGTAGCTGAGTTTGTGCGATAGCAAACATAAAGGCAGGTATGAAACTGCCTACTAAACCCACGCATGCCAGTTTAAGCCAATGTTTACGCGAAATTTGTCGCAATTTCGGTAGAATTAAAGGTGTTAGAACAATGCCCGCTGAGGCGATACGCAAGGCACCCACCTCAAGTGCAGTAAAGGCAATCAGTCCCTTTTTAATAAGTAAAAATGAACTGCCCCAAATGAGTGCTAAAAGACCCAGCAATAGCCATGCTTTTAGCGGCGGATTTTCTGAGGTGCTATGAGTCATCGCTTTGCACAAAGTTATCGTCTACAGGAGATTCGCCTAAAAACCATTGGTCGAGTTTATTCTCGAGTTGATCAATACCGAACTTTTTAAGAGAAGAAAACACCTCAACTTGAACATCACCATTAAAGGCAATCGCTGCTTGGCGCGCTTTTAGTAACGTCGACTTTCGAGCACCTTGTTTGAGTTTATCGGCCTTGGTTAATAGGGCCAATACTGGGATACCGCAATCCACCGCCCAATAAATCAGCTCTTGATCGGTCTCACGAAACGGATGGCGAATATCCATCAGCACGACCAAGCCTTTGAGCGAATCACGCTTTTCTAAGTACTCGGACAGTGAACGTTGCCACTGCTCTTTGACCTCCATGGGAACCTTGGCAAAGCCATAACCTGGTAAATCAATTAAGCGTTGACCGGTTGCGGTTTCAAAGACGTTAATTAATTGCGTTCGCCCAGGTGTCTTGCTGGTCCGCGCTAAGTTGCGTTGACGCGTGAGCGTGTTCAACGCACTGGATTTCCCGGCGTTTGACCGGCCGGCGAAAGCGATCTCGATACCACTATCCTCCGGCAACTTGCGTATATTAGGGGCACTGGTAATAAAGGTAGCTGTTTGATAATTGATGCGCTTTTCTGACACGACAGGCTCACTTGCTTGTAAAATGTTCACTAATGCGCCGTATTATGAAGCATCTGTACACTTTCTCCAACGCTGAATTGCATAAACAATGTGCATTAGACGTTTAATCGTGCGTTGTTTTGTGTAAAATAAGCTACCGTTAGATGCGATCGGTTCAGGCACGAGGGTGCCTCACAGAGACAAGAGAAGCAGACATGAAAAAATTCGCGATCATTCTAGGATTGTTTATTAGTTCGACCAGCGTTGCGATGGCGCAACAGGGTGATGTCGAAGCAGGGAAACAAAAGTCTCAGGTATGTGCAGCATGTCACGGACCTAACGGCGTTTCCCCCTCAGATATGTATCCCAACTTAGCAGGTCAACATCCCAAGTACATCTATAAGCAGTTGATGGACTTCAAAACCGCCTCTGAAACAGGCGGTGAACAAGGTCGTAACAATGCTATCATGATGGGCCAAGTTGCTAACTTGTCGGAACAGGACATGAAAGACTTAGCCGCTTATTTTGCAGCACAAGATCCTGCAAAAGGTGATACCCCAGAGGACCTGATCGCTAAAGGCTCAGATCTATTCCGTCGCGGTAACCCAGAGACAAATATTCCATCATGTGCGGGTTGTCACGGACCACGCGGTAACGGTATGGGTCTTGCGGCTTTTCCTGATATTTCAGGCCAGCATCCGGCGTACGTTATTTCTCAATTAGAAAATTTCCGTAGCGGTAAGCGCGCCAATGATCCTAATGGCATGATGCGCGGTGTCGCTGCAAAAATGACCGATGAAGAGATGAAGTTGCTCGCTGAGTACTTACATGGTCTGTATTAATAAGTGATTTTAATTCTGAAGGGTGGCGTTGATGCCACCCTTTTTTATTTCATTTGTTATATTTTTATGCATTTTTTACGTCTTATAAACAAAAATGTTATAAAAAAATGAATTTTTAGAGCGATAAAATCATTGAACTCATCCGTATAAATACGTAGTCTGTAAAGCGTCCGAGGGAGATACTGTCTTCCCAGACAAAAATAATAAGAAGACTGTTTTAAAACAGCGATAAAAATCGATACACAAAAATAACAATAAATCGATTCTGGATTTCGTTTCGCAAAAACAATAATAATTGAATAGAAATCCAGGGAGTAAAACGTAGTATTGGTTGCTCCTTTCAATAATAACAACAACTAGAAAACTAGGTTACGGAAGACCGAGACAACAACTCGGAAGCAGTGACAACCATTCTCATAGTTGCAGTGCGCTGCCAAATATGAGAAATAAAGGCGATGGAAACATCGCCTTTTTTCTTTTCTAAAGAGCCTATTATGTTGTTATGCCCACTATGTCACGCTTCTAGTTCATTCTATGCACGCGATAAAAGACGAGACTTTCATCAGTGTAGGCAGTGTAGACTCGTATTTGCTGATCCAGCAACTCATGTCGATCGAGAAGAAGAAAAGCGGTTATATGAAACACATGAGAACGATCCGCTTGACCCTCGTTATAGGGCTTTTTTAAATCAACTGTGGCAGCCACTGCAAAAAGTGTGTAGAGATTCCGGCTATCGAACAGCACTTGATTTTGGTTCCGGTCCAGGCCCAACTTTACATCTAATGATGGAAGAGTCGGGTCTTAATGCACGTCATTACGATCCTATCTATTCACCCGATGAAATACTGTTGAGTCATAGCTATGATGTGGTTACATGCACCGAGGTTATCGAGCACTTTTTCTACCCACAACGAGAATTTGCACAGTTACGTCGTTTAGTTAAACCGGGCGGTACGCTAGCGACGATGACAAAGCCCTATGTGTCCGCGGAACGGTTTCCCAACTGGCATTACAAAAATGACCTCACCCATGTGTCGTTCTTTAATGACGAGACATATCGGTATATCGCTGAGCAGTTCGGATTTCGAGTCGAGCGAATCACAAATGAAGTAACCTTCTTTCGTTGCATTAAATCCTGCTGATTACAAGCGTGCTATGCGTTACAATAGGCACAACTTTATGAAATAAGGAGTCGGCTATGACTCGTAAGAAGAAAACACGCAAAACCGGTCCTCTGGCGCCGTCGAAAGCGCCCAAAGAAAAGCGCCAAGTTGAAAACCTATCTCGCGGTAAGAAAAAGGGTAAAGGACAGCCTGCGGGCAAACGTCATAGTGAACCTAAGCGGGAGCAACAGTCCGGTCAACACAACGAACTGCAAACGGATCCGCGAAAGGGAAGTAAACGTAAGATCGAATTGGTGCCTGTTGCTTCGGCAACGGCTGAAACGGCGCTATCGCCTCAACAAGAGCTTGAACAATTGCAAAGTGATTTACGATTGCAGGAGTTGGTTGAGCGTTTTGAGCAAGGCGAAGTGCTATCAAATGACGATCAACGTTATCTCGACGAGCAGTCTGAACGCTACGAAAAGCTAGCAAGTCAGCTAGGTCTCGATCTTGACGATGATGACGATGAGTGGGATGACGAGGAGTATTGATGTCTACATTAGCGATCATTTTATACATACTAGGTGTCATTGTTATCGTGGGGTTAGCTGTCTATGCGGTGACCTTGCTGAAGCGTTTACGCTATCAAAACCAGCTTCGCCAACAGGCTGTTAAGAAGCGTGTCGATCGTATTGATGAGAGCATTATCACAATTGCCAAGGGCATGCAGCAAGATCAATGTCCACTGTCGGAGGGATGTTTGCGTATTGTTGTGCTGCTGGATCATCGTCCTGAATCGACGGAGTATGACTACTCGAAAGATTATCCTGCAATGCATGATATGTACGAGCGAATCAAACATATGCCGACGCACGAAAACCGTAAAAAGTTTCCTAAGCAAAAGATTAAGGAACTTGATAAAGAGCGTGAGGGTTATGAGGTTGAGTTGAAAGACGTTATTTTAGCTGACGTCGAGAAATTGTTACGCGAGTTTCCCACTCGGTAAAAGGAAGCGCCGATGTTATTTAAAGGCATTCGAGAAGATATAAAAAGCGTCTATAGTCGCGATCCAGCGGCCCGCAACGCCTTTGAAATACTCTTTAATTATCCTGGATTACACGCGATTTGGCTGCATCGATTCAGCCATCGCTTGTGGATGTTAAAACTCTATTGGTTGGCTCGTTTTATTTCTAATCTTGGGCGCTGGTTTACTGGGGTTGAGATTCATCCAGGCGCCAAAATTGGACGGCGATTCTTTATCGATCATGGTATGGGTGTAGTCATCGGTGAAACGGCGGAGATAGGCGATGACGTGACTTTGTATCATGGCGTGACTCTAGGCGGAACGTCTTGGAACAAAGGTAAACGGCATCCGACGTTAAAAAATGGCGTAGTCATCGGGGCGGGTGCAAAGGTATTAGGTCCGTTAACGGTTGGAACTGAAGCTCGAATCGGTTCAAATGCTGTAGTGGTCCGTGATGTACCTGAAGGTGCCACCATGGTTGGTATTCCTGCGCGCGTTGCTAAGTCAGGTCAAGACAAAGAAACAAACGAGCGAAGAGCGAAGATGGCAAAAGCTTATGGCTTTGATGCTTACGCTATCGCAGCTGATAACCCCGATCCAGTGGCAACAGCCATTGGTCGAATGCTCGATCATGTACACGTATTGGATCAAAAGGTCTCGGATTTGTGTCAAGCAGTCAACCGGTTAGGCGGTGACGTCTGTGGTGAATTGCCTGAAGTCGAGATGGATGACGTGGCGTTTCTGGAAGAAAAACAACGTGCTGCACAACAGCGCGAAGCGCAGCACGAAAGTAAGCACGAAGCAGACTAATTTTTCAGATTGAAGCGCTCAATAAGCTCGTATAATTCATACGATGTGCGCTTCAAGTCATCACTGGATTTTTGAGTACTTTCTGATGTTTGCTCGGTTTGACGAGCAATTTCGGCAATTTCTGAGAGCTGTTGGTTGATGTGTTCTGCAACGCCTGATTGTTGTTCCACGGCTGAGGCCATTTGCGTAGACATATCTGCAATTTGCTCAATAGAGGATGATATCTGCGACAACGCGTTATCTGCGCGCTTCACTTTATCGACACCTTCTGCCGCCGATTTTTCGCCTTGCTGGGATACCGTGACCGCCTCTTTAGCGCGGCCGCGTAATTGGTTGATAACGTTGTGAATACTATCGGTCGACTCTGAGGTTCGGCGAGCGAGGTTACGAACTTCGTCCGCGACCACGGAAAAGCCTCGCCCATGTTCGCCCGCACGCGCAGCTTCAATCGCCGCATTCAATGCCAACAGATTGGTTTGTTCGGCAATCGATGAAATCAGATCGGCGGCTTCGCCAATTTCAGCGGTCGAGGCATCAAGCGCTTCCACGGTTTGTGCTATCTGCTTAACCGCTTCATGCAGTTCGACAATGACCGCACTCGCTTGACGCGCAAGATTTACACTTTCATCGGTATTCTGCTTCGCGCTATCCGCTTGTTCTGCGTTTTGCTCAACGGTTGCCGCCACCTGTTGAATGGTCGTCGACATCTCGTTCATCGCAGCCGCTGTTTGGTCGGTGGCTTGAGTTTGACGTTGCACGTGCTCGTTCGACGTCTTGGCTTGTTGACTTGTATCATCAGCAACCCGAAGTAAACGCCCAACAGCATCTTTTATTCGTGCTAATGCTGTTCGGTTGCGCGCGCCTTCACTGAGTAACATCAGTGATAACTGAGCTTCTCGACCTTGAGCGTTAAAGTAAGTGCTACCGACTAGCTCATCATGAAACGCCTCGGGTCGGATATCCAACATACGTTGCATGATAGAAGATACGTAGCGCGCATACCACAACCCACTTACTGCCATTGCAGCAAAAGTTGTTGCGCCGGCCTGCCAAGATCCAAACAGCGAAGCCGCGATAGTTGCAGCAATACCCGGTACGATAACCGGTAGCAAGTCGCGTAGTGCGTAAAACGTGCTTGTCGCTAGAGGCACCGGGCGTTTGCCTTGATTTATGCGCTGGTAAATAGTCATTGCGCGTATTTTACGCTCATCGGAGGTTTTTACCCGCACCGACTCAAAGCCAGCGGGTTTTCCGTCATGAATAATGGGTGTTACATACGCGCTTACCCAATAGTGGTCGCCATTTTTACATCGATTTTTAACCAGTCCCATCCATGGCTGGCCTTTCTTAATGGTTCGCCACATATTTTCAAAGACAATAGCGGGCATATCGGGATGACGTAAAATGTTATGCGGCGAACCAATTAATTCTGCTCGGGTATAGCCGCTGACTTCTACAAAATCGTCATTGCAATGGGTAATGACACCCTTGCGATCGGTCGATGAGATGAGGCGATACTCATCCGGAATATGTCGTTCTTTTTGAGTGATGGGTCCGTTATCTTTCATAATATCCCTTTTAACTTGATATACATCAAGGATATACGATTATCGGAAAAATAAAAAAAATCTTTAGGAAGCGTGAAAGGTTTTGGGGCTGGAAATAAAAAACGCCGCTAAAAAGCGGCGTTTAGAATTCTTTTTAAACGTAGATTACATAGGAACTACGTTTTCTGCTTGAGGACCTTTAGGACCTTGAGCAACAGTGAAAGAAACTTGTTGGCCTTCAGCTAAAGTTTTGAAACCGTCAGCTTGGATTGCACTGAAGTGAACGAAAACGTCTGCGCCGTTTTCTTGTTCGATGAAACCAAAGCCTTTAGCTTCGTTGAAAAACTTAACTTTACCAGTAGTAGTAGACATGCTGATCTTCCTCGTAATGCATGTGAATTAAAAATGCTCAGAAATTGGTATTACTTGGACTTACAAAACGAGGTACAGCAAAGAAGGACTTCGTACACAAATCTCAAAACAATAGCCGAATTTCATCAGCGATCATCAGTATATACCCTTGTTTAGGTCTGTCAATTAAACTCGGGCTTATTTTAGCCAGTTTTTGCTGATGTGTCGGAACGTGTCGGTCCCTGACTTTTCTAACCACTCAAAGGCAACCATTTCTGAAGTCACGATCTGTACGCCTGCTTCACGCATCCGCGCAATCGCGGTGTCTTTATCATTAGGACGGCGAGAACCGACTGTATCTGTGGGCAAGAACACTTGATAGCCTTGTGCAACAAGGTCCAGCGCCGTTTGCATGACACACACATGGGTTTCCATACCCATGATTACAATTTGCTTTTTGTCGTATTCTTTAACCACATCTTGAAACGTTGATTCACGCCAGGCGCTAAAATGTGTCTTCTCGACAACGCGTGCGACTTCGATAATTTCTGCCAATGCAGAGACCGTATAGCCTAATCCCTTTGGATATTGCTCGGTAATTAGTACGGGAACGTCAAGTTGCAAACCGATCTCTCCCAGCCAACGCATTCTAGAAGTCACAATATCGCGTTGGTGAATCGCTGGTGTAATGCGTTCCTGAGCATCGACAACCAAAATAATTGAATCATCACGTTTTAACAGCATACGACTGACCTTAATTCTCAATGTTTGAACTCATACTACCGAAAAGGTGTGTGATGTACATAGTGCTTTGGTCGCAACGGGGTTCGCTAACGGTCAAAAAAACCGCAGAATATTTGCAGTTTTGTCCCCTGATCGCTACAATTTCGGCCTTTTCAGCCCCCTCTCTTTCAAAAAGGTGATACATGGCTACCGTACTGATCTTAATGGGTTCGCAATCTGACTGGCCAACCATGCAGAAAGCAGCCTATATGCTCAAAGACTTGGGCGTAAGCTGGGAAGCAAAAGTGGTTTCAGCACACCGTACGCCTGATTTGCTCAAATCGTCTATGGAGCAAGCAGAAAAGGATGACGTAAAGGTAGTCATCGCAGGTGCGGGTGGTGCCGCTCACCTACCCGGCATGCTTGCCGCACACACGTCGATTCCTGTGCTGGGTGTACCGGTATCGAGCAAGCAGCTTAAAGGACTTGATAGTTTGCTTTCTATCGTGCAAATGCCCAAAGGCGTAGCGGTAGGTACTTTGGCGATCGGTGACGCAGGTGCGGCTAATGCCGGCTTACTCGCAGCACAAATTGTCGGCTCATTCGACGCGACCGTGCGTCAGCGTGTGACCGAGTTTCGCAACCAACAGCGCGATAAAGTAATGGCGAATGCAGACTTGGAGTTACCAGAATGAAAGTACTGATTTTAGGTAACGGACAGTTGGGGCAGATGCTGGGTAAAGCGGCTATCCAGCAAGGCCATGAATGTATTTTGTACAGCGACCGCGACCATCAAGTGAAGGCACTGGGTAGCCAGCAAGCACTGGCTTTAACCTTGGAAGAAGCAAAAGAGTGGGCTGACGTTGTCACTTGGGAACATGAACACCTTGCCGATGATCTGATTGATGCGACGGCAGATAAGTGGTTATTAAAAGCCAGTCTATTCCGTCAACTAACCGACCGTCGCACGCAAAAAGCGCTTTGTGACACGCTAGAGATTCCAACGTCTGAATGGCAACCTTTTAATGACGCTGCTGAGCTCGAGAGCATTTTGGCTGACTGTGACCGCGCGGTTGTCATTAAATCAGCGAAGGGCGGCTATGATGGTAAAGGTCAGTGGCGCTGGAAGCCCGGTCAGGCAAAAGATGACATTATCGCCGAGGCGGGACAACGTCCGGGTATCGTCGAGGATATGATCGACTTTAGCGATGAAGTCTCAGTTGTCGCAGCACGCGATCATCATGGTGAACAGCGCGGATATCCATTGACGTTGAATGTCCATCGCAAAGGCATTCTGGCTTATAGCATTGCCGGTGCACAGAGTTTTTCCGAAGCACTGGAACGTCAGGCGCAGGCGTATCACCAAAAACTGACCGATGAACTCGATTATATTGGTGTGTTAGCTATCGAGTTTTTTGTGGTGGGCGAGGGTGACGACCAACAATTATTGGTCAACGAAATTGCGCCGCGTGTTCATAACTCGGGTCACTGGACGATGAGTGGTTCAAATTGTGACCAGTTTAACTTACACATGCGGGCTATCACTGGACTGCCGACGCCGGATTTATTGGTTGCGCCAACGCTCATGCTAAATGCGATTGGCATTGATGGGTTTCCAGAAGTGTTGTGGGAAGCCGGTGCCGCTGATTGTCACTGGTACGGCAAAGACGCGCGCCCCGGTCGTAAAGTGGGCCACGTGAACCTAATGGTCGACAGTGCTGAGCGCGCTCATAAGCTCGCCGACCAATGGTGCGACGAGCTACAAGTGTTAAAAGACGCTTAAAGGCGCTCGATTAACCACTTCTGCATATCCTCAACCTGCTCCATGCACAGTGAATGCGGCATGGGGTAGGTTTGATAAGTCACTTCGTAACCCATCTCTTTTAAATGCGCCACAGCCCGTTGACCGAGCGTTTCAGGAACAACGGGGTCTTGCGTACCGTGTTGTACTAAAATCGGCAGTGAACGATTAGCCTCGGCAGGTTTTATGTCACCTTGCGTTGCGAAATAAGTCGAGTGTGCCATCAAACCACCCAAGGGTTTGGGGTAGGTTAACGCGGCCTCATAGCCGACCGCACCGCCTTGTGAAAAGCCAGCAATAATAATGCGTTTGCTATCAATGCCTTGCTCTATTTGCTCATCGATCATTTGATGAATCGCGGCAGCAGAAGCGCGTAATTGGGTCGCATCAATCTCACGATCGATGGTCATCGCTGTGATGTCATACCAAGCGGGCATCACCATACCTTGATTAATGGTGACCGGAAGACGTGGCGCGTGAGGGAATAAGAAACGTACGCGGGCCGGGGCCAAATTTAAGTGTTCAACCATGGGGACGAAGTCGTTTCCCGAGGCGCCTAGTCCGTGCAACCAGATAATGACCGCATCGGCGGGTTCGCTTGGATCGTGTTTGATTACTTCTAACTGCATAAAATCTCCTAATTAAAGGCTGGATACGAACCCAACCAGCGAATTTGATTCAACTCAGCGAGCTTTTTGAGCGCCTTTTGTACCGAAGGGTCCTGTTCATGACCATCAAAATCGATGAAAAAGTGATACTGGCCAAAACCATCCCCGGTAGGACGTGAAACAATCGATGTTAAGTTAATGCCTTGCTCGGCAAATGCTTTCAAACTATCGACGAGTAAGCCCGGGTGGTCATTATCGTCGATCAGCATCACGCTACTTTTCCAACGTCTATCTTGCAGTGCCAGCAAGGGCTCCGCGTGCGCGGATAGTAACACAAAGCGCGTTTGATTTTTGTGGCTATCGGCGATAGTACGCTGAATGCAATGCAACTGTTCTGGGCAGGGTATATGGCTCGGTACAATGGCGGCCGACGGTTTATCGGCGGCGATTAACTCATTCAACGAAGCGGTGTTGCTTGCGGTATGAACTATCGGTAATGACAGAGTATTTAATGCGTGATGACATTGGCCAGCCGCGACAAACTGCGCCCACACCTGTTCGGGTTTCTCGCTATTGGCGAGCAAATGATACTGAATCGGTAGTCGGTATTCTGCGTGAATATACAGTGGATGGTGCGCGAAATAGTCGACAACGGGCGAAACGAAACCATCAATTAGGTTTTCGATAGGAACGACCGCAAGTTGTGTGTCATTTACACTGTGCAGGACATCTGCCAACGTGCTTTTAAACACGATCGGCACTGAATCTCCTAACTGCTGCTGAAAGTGCTGCGCGGCACGCTCCGAGAACGTGCCGGCAGGACCGAGTGTCACTAACTGTTCAATCATAAAACCTTTACTTCTTATAGTGTTCGAACCAGGCTAACGCGTGTTCGATCTTGGCAATCATATGTGAAGGACGGTGGGTTACACCGTGAGATGCGCCCGGCACTCGTACCATGGCGGTGTCGACGTGGCGCAACTTCAGCGCTTGGTAGAACTGCTCGGTTTCCGAAATAGGTGTGCGGCGGTCATTTTCGCCAGTAAATAGCAATACAGGCGTCGAGATATTACCCACCAGAGACAATGGCGAACGTTTCCAATAATGGTCTAAATCCTCCCATGGCATCGCCGGAAACTGATTGGTGATCTGCCCAATTGAGCTATCTGCTGTGAGTACTTTACTGACCCAGTTAATCACAGGGTTAGTGGCCGCTGCTGCATTAAATCGGTCGGTTAAGCCTACCGCATAGGCTGTGGCGATGCCGCCTGCCGAACCGCCGGCAATAAACAGGTTGTCTGCATCAATAAAGCCCTTATCAATCATCGCATCAACACCGCTTATATGATCGGCAAAGTCATACTCTGAGGCGTAGTTACCATCGAGTAGCATCGCGAAGTCTTTTCCGTAAGAGGTGCTACCACGGTAGTTTACGTATAGAACGACGTAGCCTTCAGCTGCGTAGCGCTGGTGCTCGGCCGCAAAATGAGGGCCGTAAGACAGATGCGGACCGCCATGAATTTCAACGATCAGTGGATACTCTTTATCTTCGTCAAAGTCGGGGGGTGTGATATACCAACCCTGAATCGGTTGATCATCGTAGCTCGAGTTGTATGTGATTTCGTGTACCTTGCCGAGCTTTTTGTTGCCCAACAAGTCTTCGTTAAGCTGAGTCAACGTTTGTGTTTCATCCCCAGACGCTTGATAACCTACATCGGCGGGACGGTAAGGAGTACCTTGCGTATAAGCGATAGCGCCATTATTCGAGGCACTGAAACTGCCCATCGTATATGGGCGACTGACATAGGTACCTGACACATCATCAGCGCGGCGGGTTAATTCATCGTCTAGACTGACGTTGGCGATCACGGTTTTACCGCGGTCTGCAAATTGCACCGCAATCGTGTCTGCGGCATTCCACTGTGGGTTGGCAAACGAGCGATCCAATTCACTTTGCAGCTCGCGCTTTTGTTTCGAGGACCAGTCCATGACCCACAGTTCACCTTTGTGATAAGGAACCGGCTCATCACTGCTGTGTAAATAAACCAAACGCTCACCATCGGGTGAAAACTGTGGTGCGTATTCCTGACCCGCCGCCTGAGTGATGCGCGTGAGCTGCTGAGTCTTCACATTAACGGCATAAAGATCACTGTCATTAACCTCGTAGGCCCAGTCTTTGTCGCGGTTAGCGGAAAACACGATCGACTCGCCATCGTGACTCCAAGTCAGTGGCCCAGAATGGCTGAATGCGCCCGTGGTTAATTGCTGTACACTGCCACCGGTTGCTGGAACAGTAAAAAGTTGTGCATGTGCAGGTTTTAGCACACCTTGACCATCGCTTTGATAGTAAGCTTCTTGCACAACAATCGGTTGCCCACCCCAGTCGGCGCCCTCCGGTTTAGTGGGACGTTTTACTTTCTTTTCAAAGGCCGTTTTTTCTGCCGGCACATCCATTAAGAACGCGATCGACTCACCATCAGGTGACCAAGCCAATTGACTTGGCGATTCATGCACATGGGTAATCTCTGCGTGCTTATCTTGGTTGAGCCAATACACATGAACCTGATAACTGTCCTTGCGATTAGATGTTAATGCCAGCCGTTGACTGTCAGGTGACCAAGTTAAGTTGCCGTAGGCGTCGCCCTCATCAAAGAGCGGATAGTGTTGATTTGATGCCGTATCAAGGATCCAGACCGAGCGCTCGGTGTTGTCCTTCATATCGTTAAAGCGATTACGAATGTAGGCGATATAGCGCCCATCAGGCGAGATGCTTACATCGTTGGCATACTCAAGCTGAAAGATATCGTCGATAGCAAAATAGTCATTGGTTTGCGCGTTAATAGACGGTGACAATGTTGCAAGCCCAATAACCAGGGCGGATGTTTTTAACCACATAATGCGTCCTTAATTTTTATTCTAACGGGTGTTCTGTAAACGCTTCGAAAAATCATCATTGAAACCGCGCTAAAACGCTCGAAGCCAAGTCACGAACATGATTAAATGTTCGCTATCATTTACCTATTTGAGCTTTGGATCGCCTGCATGTCTCAGCCGCATCGACAAACCCGCGCTCGTATCTTACTGACAAATTTACGGGACAATGCCAAACAATTAAAGTCGTATATCGACCAGCAGCCGATGCTAGGCGTTATAAAAGCGGACGGATACGGTCATGGCGCGACAGAAGTGGCGCATGCAATCACGGATTACGTAGAAAAATACGCCGTTGCTTTTATTGATGAAGCGATTGCGTTACGCGGCTCAGGTATCGACAAACCCATCGTCATTTTGCAGGGGGTATACAGCACAGAAGACTGGTTGCTATGCGCTGAGCAGCAGTTTGAACCCGTAATACATAACGCGCAGCAAATTGATTGTCTGAGCGAAATCACTTCGGAAGCCAACCGCGTTAACGTTTGGCTGAAGCAAGACTCAGGTATGCATCGATTAGGCTTTTTTGCCGATGACGTCGAAGGGGCGGTAGGGCAGCTTCGTGCGCATGCGCTGATCAACCAAATTGTGCTGATGACTCACTTTGCTGAGGCGGATAATCCTGAGAGCCCACTGACCGCGATACAGTTAGAACGCTTTTATGCGGTACTCCATGCGGTGCGCGATAAAATAGATGGCGTTAGCGTGGCAAACAGTGCCTTTATGTTGGGTGACGATGTACTGGACGCGATGGGTCTGACTAAATGGTTTCGCGCCGGCATTGCATTATACGGGCAGAACCCATCGCAAGCGGACTTGACCGATAACGTGGAGCTAAAACCCACGATGGCATTAGAGGCCCCTGTCATCGCATTGCGTATTATTCAGCCAGGTGAAACCGTGGGTTATGGGAGCCGTTGGCGCGCACAACGAGAGAGCCGTATCGCGACGGTGGCAATAGGTTATGCCGATGGCTACCCGCGTAGCTTACCCGATGGCACACCGATGATTATTAATGGTCAAGTAGGCTGTTTAGTTGGGCGTATTTCGATGGATATGATTACTGTCGATGTGACCGATATTGAGGGTATTGAGCTCGGCGATAACGTTGAGCTCTGGGGTGAACAGCTACCGATACAAGTGATTGCCGATCAAGCGAGGACAATCACTTACGAGCTATTTGCTCAAGTGACACGTCGCGTACCGCGCGTTTATGAAGACTAACGTTTGGTGCGACGTTTTAGGTAAAACCAAACGCCCGTGACAGGTAGCAGCAATAGCGCAAGACCACCGGCTAAAATAATCAAGGTCATGGTGGTGCCGCCAATCGCCGCGACATGCAGCGGATAGATCATATGGGACACTTGCTCACCTAAGGGGCGTGTCCGCACATCCGTAATGTTGGAAAGTGTCCCGGTTTCATCAAACGCAATGTAATTACGACCATTGGGATGCCATTCATCAGGCCATTTTAAGCGCATGCGGCCTGAGTCTAAATAAATTAAACGTATATCAGCATCGGGTAAGACCGTATGAGCAATTGCAAATCGTTCCTGCCAGTGTGTGGCGGAGCGTTTGGGCAACGAATGGTGTATCTGCGAAGGGGTCATTGGCAACACGGCGGCTAAGCCGTTCTTAACAGTGCCTGCGTACATAATCGCGCTACCAGTAAGCATCAGTAATGCCACCGGGATAAAGACGATAGCACCGGTGCTGCGGTGCAATTGCCATAAGGTTTGCATGCCTTTAGCCGAGAACGGGTTATAAAAGCGTACGGCGAGGTTTTTCCAACGCCATTGTCGCTTAGGCCACCAGCGCACTAAGCCGGTGGTAATCAATACCAAGGCAAATAGCGACAATACACCGAGGATGTCCTTACCGAACTCATCAAGTGCAAGGTGGTGGTGTAGTTCGACAAACCAACTCACCGTATCAGCGTAGGGTGCACGAGTAAGCAGTTGCTCACCTTGAGGGCCAAAATAATGATGATTACCTTCACCATCAACCAGCTCAAACCAGGGGCGGCCATCAGTAGGAAGATACGCGTACCCTGCCGTATAACGATCGGCAATAGTTGCTGATGTAGCTTGCGACACGGGATTGTCGAGTCGCAGACTGGGGTATTGCCACATCAGCCACTGATTTTTGAATAACAGCATTGAGCCCGTCACTGCCATGAGCAGTACCCAGCCGCTCAGCACAAGGCCAAGCCAGCGATGCCACTGTGTCAGTGACGGTAGCTTAATGCGCTTCACGTATGACTTACCAAGCGTAGTTCCAGTTTAAGCTAACGGTACGTCCGCGACCGGTAAAGTTACGGTTATCACCACCGACTGTTTGTGCATAGTAGGTGAAGTAGTACTCATCGAATAAGTTCTCGATACCGAGTGCAAATTGACCATAGTCGCGGGTTTCAAGCAAGACCGATGCATCGACGGTGTTATAACCATCGAAGTTATTTACCGCCTCGGCACCTGAGTAAATGTCGCGGTCAAAGAACTTGTTCCACTGTACCCGGCTCGAAACTTGTCCAGTCCATTGTTGTGACCAGTACAGATTCGCGCGTTTCGGGGCGATATTACGACCACCAAGCTGCGTATCGACTTGGTTATCGCCATCACTGTCAAACTCACCGTCAGTATCAGCGTAGTTCAAACCAAATGCCGTATCGTTCGAGAACGCATATTCTGCGCTAGCCTCGATGCCGTCGATTTCAGTGCGTTCACGTTTAACCGAGTAAATGCCATCAGCATCCGCTTGTAGACGAGCGCCTAAATCCGATTCAGAACGGTAATAGCTGATTGACGCGCGCCATGCGTTGTTGTTGAACTCGACGCCGATTTCCTCGTTATCAGCAAGTACTGGCTGTAAGTCTAAGAAGCTACTGACACTCAAATCAGGTGTTGAGATACCGCGTAAAACGCGCCCTACGTCAGGCATGCTAAAGCCTTCAGAGTAACTAGCGAACACACGCCAGTTATCGTTCAACGCATAAACTGCGCCGAGGTTGGTAAGCAACTCATTGAAGCTTGGCTCGCCACCTTCAACGAACACACTGCCGTAAGAGGCGAGGGTGGTAAAGCTGTCGGCTTTGAGCTTGCCGTATTCGTAACGTAAACCACCACTCAGCGTGAGTCCGTTGGCTTGATAGCTCAACTGTGCGTATGGCGCCCAGTTTTCAAACTCAGTCTCAGGTACCCACTTACGGCCGGTTTGTGCGAGCTCTTGGAACGTCTTATCGTTCATGAAGTCGACACCTGCTGTTACATCAACAGGCAGGTCAGCAACTTTTGCCCAGTTCATGGTAATGCGAGAACCATACTTACGCGAGTCATTGCGAGACTGGTCAAAGATATCATCGCCGTACTGCGGATCTTGGAAAGTGGCATAGTTGCCGCCACCATAAAGCGCGGAGAAGTCTTGTAAGAATAGCTGCCAATTGAGGTCAGCACCTAAAATGTCGGTGTTTTTATACGTCAAACTACTGGTGGTGACTTCGTTTTCTGGTGCATCGCCTGGATATTCACCTTCGACCGACAGGGCAGGAACGCCCAGTTCGCGGTTACCTACAGTAGCAAAGTAATCACCATTACCCGCCATATCAAAGTGATTGATCATTAACGCCAGTGACTGGGTGCTATCAATGCGGTATTCGCCTTTGAAAAACACGTCATAGCTCTTCGAGTCCATGGTGTCGCCTTGGGTGGTATCGACACCAATTAACTGGCCCTTACCATCAACGTACATACCGGTATCGCGGTATTGTGCGCCGGCAACAAACTTCCAATCGCCTTCGGCGTGACGCACTAAATAACCCGCTTCGTAGCTGAGCCCTTCTGAGATTTCGCTATCGGGCGCTGTGAAACCGGCATTTACTTCTTGCGTGGTGCCTTCTTGCGCTTGTTTAGTGACGATATTAATAATACCGCCGCTCGCGCCTAAACCTTGAATAGCGCTGGCGCCATGGATGACTTCTACACGCTCAATCATGAACGGATCAATGGTATACGCCGCGCGCGAACCGTCCCGTAATGGGTTGGACTGAGGCACGCCATCAATTAAGTATAGTGGTTGGCGGCCGCGTAATGTTTCGCCCGATGAGGTTAACTTTTGACGCGAGGGAGAAAATGCAGGAATCAACTTGCCGAGGACATCAGAAAGCGACTCTGCAACCATCATTTGCTGGCGCAACTGCTCTCCATCAATGACGGTCACCGTAGCCGGAATCGCGCTTTGAGGGATTTTAGTCCGTGTTGCAGTAATTTCGATGGTCTCATCGACACCTGTACGGTTAACTTCGTCTTGGGCCAACGCCTGACCCGATACAATGGATGCAATTAAAAGAGAAAGCAGCTTCTTGGACATGAGAATCCTTATCATTTTCTATAAGTGGCGCAGATGATAATTGTTCTCATTACATAGTCAACTACTTATTTTAATTTTCTTTTAAGAAAAACGTATCGGCTATCGTTCAATTTGTTGTACGGCAGGCATACAGGGCTGAAATAGAAGTTTTCTCGGCATTATGGTACTTAATAGAGTTCTTTACATTAACGTCGAGCCGAGAGAGAAACGAGATATGAAAACACGCATCAGTTTGTTAAGTGCCGTCATTAGTGTGGCGCTGCTTGCAGGTTGCTCAGAACCACAAACAACGACAAAAAAAGAAGCGACAAGCCAAAGCCAACAGCAGACTGTTGCACTGGATGAAAAGATCCGCACTACGGCGCAGCAAACGCTTAAGGCGTTTAATATCCCTGGGCTTGCCGTTGTCGCAGTAAAAGATGGCAAAGTGATTTTAGCCGAAGGCTTCGGCGTTCGCGATATCGAAAGCCAAGAACCGGTCACCAAAAATACCTTGTTTGGTATAGCCTCGCATACTAAGGCGTTTACGGCTGCCGCGATTGCTCACCTTGTCGACCAAGGTAAACTGCATTGGGATGATAAAGTCACTGATTATCTGCCGGACTTTAAGTTATCCGATCCGGAGTTGACCCATCGCCTGACCATTCGTGATTTACTCAGCCACCGTTCTGGCTTGGGTTTAGGCGCCGGCGACTTAATGATCTGGCCTAATACCGATAAATCGGTCGATGAGATTATAGCAGGCCTCGCTAACGTGCCGATGGATCACGGGTTTAGAACGCAATTTGCCTACAATAACTTAATGTTTTTAACAGCAGGCGAACTTATTCATCAGGTCACCGGTGTACCTTACTCCGACTACATTGAGCAGACGTTCTTCGAGCCGCTCAACATGGACGAGAGCGTCGTTGGCTTTTCTAACATCCCAGCATCGAACGACAATGTCGCGGTCGGTACTATCGAGAAGGACGGCGAATTACATCGCTTTCCACTCGATTTTCTTGAAGACTTTGGCGGCGCGGGCGCAACGGCCGCAAGTGTTGATGACATGGGCAACTGGTTAATTACACAGTTACAGCATGGCAAAAGCCCATCGGGCGAGCAGGTCTTTTCGCCCGAGTCACAGCATCAAATGTGGCAATTAACCACCCCCATTGGCGTTTCGGATAAAGCCGCTGAGCAGGGCACGTTCTTCCAAGGCTATGGCTTAGGTTGGTTCGTAAAAGACTATCACGGCGTTAAACAGGTTTATCATAGTGGCGGTATCTTGGGCATGTTGTCATTAACCACACTCATCCCAGAAGAAAATTTCGGTATTACCGTGGTGAGCAACCAACAAGCCTTTGGCGGTCTGACAGCGATTACGCAAGAAGCACTTGAGCAAGTACTTAATCTACCCGACCAAGATTGGGTTGCAGAGCAGTCAGAAAATTATCGTCAATTTATGCAACGCAAAACGGACTTTAAAATACCCAAACCCGACACTGAAGAAGACGCCACGTTAGCTCAACAAGCATACGTGGGCACTTATACCGATGCGTGGTATGGCGATGTCGAGGTACGTATGCAAGGCGATGAGTTACGCTTGGACTTTACTCATACCCCGATGCTCAAAGGCACCTTAGAACATTACAACGGTGATACGTTTATCGTACATTGGGATGAACCCTTGCTGGAAGCGGATGCCTATGTGCGTTTTGAATTGAACGAGGATGACTCAATAAAACAGGCGACCATGAAAGCGGTTGCGCCATTCACCGACTTTAGCTTTGATTTTCATAACCTGACGCTGGTGCGTCAGTAGTGTGACAGGCAGTAGGTGAAAAAAAGCACGGCACTGAGGCCGTGCTTTTTTATGTGTATTATTTATTCAGTTGGTGTACCCACTCTGTTAGCAAGCGAACACCAAAACCTGTCGGACCTGCCGGGTGAATACCCGTTGGGCTACTGACCATTGCATCAGCGGCCATATCAATATGGATCCACGGCGTATCGCCCGCAAAGTGTTTTAAGAACGCTGCACCGGCTTGGGTACCTGGCGAACCAATATTACGGATATCGGCTAACGGGCTGTCGATAATACCGGGATAACCGTCTAATGGGAGTTCCCATACCTTTTCATCCGTGACCTTACCGGCCTCAATAATAGCGGCACGAAGATCATCCGCTGAAGCAAACATCGCCGCATAACCGGTACCCAGCGCACCGACTTTAGAGCCTGTTAATGTCGCAATATTAGCGATAGCGCGCGGTTTGAACACATCGTTCGCGTACCAGTTCGCATCACCTAAAATTAAACGACCTTCCGCATCAGTATTGGCGATCTCAACCAGCGTACCGTCACCGGCTTTAACCACATCCCCCGGTAATGTTGCTGAACCCGAAATCAGGTTGTGCGAAAGAGGGGCAATCGCGACCACGTTAACAGGCGCTTGCTGCTTGGCAAGTGCCATGACCGCGCCAATGACAGCACCTGCGCCGGCTTTGTCGGTTTGCATGCGAAGAATCGACGATGAGTTGGTTTTAAGGTTGTAGCCGCCGGTATCAAAGGTGTTACCTTTGCCCACCAGTGCAATCGGCGCCTCATCACTGCCTTTGTAATGCGCTGCTAATAGGTACGAACCATGTTGGCTGCCCGCACTCACACTCTCAAGCAAGCCCATTCCCATTTCTTTGACTTGCTCAGGCGTGATAATGGTGAGCTCAATATCTAAATCGCTCATGGCTTGCTTAGCAAGCTCAACGATCGCTTCAGGATAGCCATCGCTGCCTGGTAATGCCGTAATATCACGCGCCACAAACACGCCCTCGGCGATAGCACGATAATCTTCATAGTGTCGTTCAGCCACCTGCGGTGAATGTGTCACCCAGTGATAAGTGGTCTGCGGGCGCGCTTTGGGCTCAGACTGGTAACGATCAAAACGATAGTTGCGCAAGTCGATACCATGCGCCACTTGTGCACTGATTTCAGCTGCGACACCCGGGTTAGCAATTAACCGAGTATCAAAAACAACATCCGTTAGTTCAGGTTTTAACGCTGCCGCAATCGCCGCGCCTAACTTTTCAGCATTAAACCGTGATAATTCAGCAGGATTCCCCACGCCCGCCAGCATCAGGTGGTCCGCTTGGGTACCTTCTGGTGCAATCAAAGTGACGTGCTGGGATGCCGCACCGGTGAACGCCTCAATGCGGGCTGCGCGCGCAACCGCCTGATTCTGCTCGGCAGTCCAGCCCTCGACAGCAATCGATTGATCTTCAGGCACAAAAACAACCCGCGTTGAAGCCGACGCGTTATCACTTGTAAAACGCACGTTGGTGGATAAATAGTCGCTTGCCGCCGCCGGCAAAGCCAACGCCGCTGAGATAGCAAGCGTTGATATCGCTCTTTGTAGAGACATAGTGGTTCCTTTTATTAAAAGACAGAGTGTTCTACCTGCACTATATCTCGACCAACCCTACCAACAACCTGTATAAGACCAATCATCTAAAAAAGGCGACGTGTTTAAGAGGGTCTAAAATAACTATAAACAAAAAATTGAGAACTTGAACCAAAGGTCAACGCTGGACAGCGTGCGGCCAAATCCATATAATGCCCTCGCTTTTCTATCGCATGCGCACCCTTAGCTCAGCTGGATAGAGCGTTGCCCTCCGGAGGCAAAGGTCATTCGGAAATTAGGCACAGTGGTTAGAAGTCAAAATTTGGAAATGCGCCCGTAGCTCAGCTGGATAGAGCGCCGCCCTCCGGAGGCGGAGGTCACAGGTTCGACTCCTGTCGGGCGCGCCATTTCCCTGGCCTGCAGCGATTTTCTTCCTTTCGTATCTACTCTAAATTCTTCTCTTTGCTGTTTTTTCGGCGTGACCGTTAGCTGTTGTGACTGACTTTTCGGTGGATCAGGGCTGTGACAAATCTGTGACAGATTTGTGCCACATAAAGTTTGCCTTTGGTAAGCGTCGCACAAACCACGCCTAGTCACCAATTTGCAGATAGCCTAATTTATCGCCACGTTCTAACCAACGAGGTGATTTATGAGTCGAGCATACCGCTCTAAAGCGCAGTGGCAGGCGCTAATT
The DNA here is from genome assembly GCF_000152885.1 of Idiomarina baltica OS145. GTDB lineage: Bacteria > Pseudomonadota > Gammaproteobacteria > Enterobacterales > Alteromonadaceae > Idiomarina > Idiomarina baltica. The sequence continues at coordinate 230,814 of NZ_AAMX01000001.1, read as the reverse complement.
GATGAATTCGAGCAAAGCGGGCTAAGCCGCAAGGCGTTTTGTGAAGCCCGGGGGATTAATCCGGACTATTTTAGTCAGCGCCGCCGTCAGTTGCAGCAGGAAACCGAGAGTACCGGTTTTGCACGGGTGGCGACTGAGTCGTCGCCGGCATCCACAGCGGCCATGCAGGTTCGCGTCGGCGATGCGCAGTTAGTATTGCCGATGTCGGTATCGCCCCGCTGGGTGGCTGAGCTGGTCAAAGCCCTCAGCGTATGAAGATGTTCGTCGAGCCGCCGGCGATTTATTTGTATAAGCAGCCGGTCGATTTTCGCAAGAGCATCAATGGCCTCAGTGCTATTGTCGAAGCCGAGATGGACCGCTCGCCGTTCAGCGGTGCCGTGTTTGTGTTCTGCAACCGCCGGCGCGATAAAGTCCGGGCGCTTTACTGGGACAAAACCGGTTTTTGTCTTTGGTATAAGCGGTTGGAAAAGAATAAGTTTAAATGGCCGCGCAAGGTAAAAGGCGATGTCCTTAATTTAAGCGCACAGCAATGGCAGTGGTTGCTCGAGGGCCTCGATATTACCCTGATGAAAGGCCATCAGCCATTGCATTTTAGTGCCACCATCTGATCGAAAACGGCTTATAAAGATCCTGCATAAAAACCGTTTTACGATCACGAATTGGTCTAAGTAAACCCGCTAAAACAACGGCTTCGACGGTATTTTTGGGGTATAATAGCCCCCATGAAAACGAGCGATGCAAACACACTCCCGGATGATGTTGAGAGCCTGAAAAAGATGGTTCTCGACATGCAATCTCAGCTGCAAACAGAGCAGGCTGAGAAGTCGCGTTTGCAACATCAACTCGATTACCTGAGAGAGCAGTGGCAACTGTTGGTGCAAAAACGCTTCGGTGCCAGTAGCGAAGGGCTGCCCGGTCAGGGTGAATTGTTTAACGAGCTTGAAGAGGCTCTTGAGCCGACAGCGGAAGAAGTAGCCGCAGAGCAAACCGTTACCTACACCCGTAAAAAACCGCGCCGCCCGCGTATTGATGAATCATTGCCGCGCGAAGAGGTGTTGCACGATATCGCAGACGAAGACAAAGTCTGTGACTGTTGTGGCCATGACTTGCACCGTATGGGCGAGGAAACCAGCGAAGAGCTGGAATTTATCCCGGCCACCAGCCGGGTGGTGCGCCATGTACGCCCGAAATACAGCTGCCGCGCCTGCGAAAAGCACGGCACACAAACCGCTGTCAAAATCGCACTGGTTAAACCGAGCCTACTGCCCAAGAGCATCGCAACGCCGAGCTTGCTGGCACAAATCATCAGCGCCAAGTTCCAGTTCGGGTTGCCGCTGTATCGTCAGGAAGCGATGTTCAAACAATACGGCATCGAGCTGAGTCGCCAGACCATGAGTCGCTGGATGTTGACCGTCAGCGACAAACTGCGGCCGCTTTATCAGCGCATGCACGACATCCTGCTAAAACAACCGGCTCTCTGGGCTGACGAGACGACCTTAAACGTGCTCGATGTGGATAAATCCAAATGCTACATGTGGGTTTACGGCTGTGGCACCGATAAGCCGAGGCCGGATAAATCACCGAATATCGTGCTGTATGATTACCAGGACGGGCGCGGTGGCGCCCACCCCGCTGCGTTTTTAGCTGACTATTGCGGTCCACTGCAGGTGGACGGCTATCAGGGCTATGAGCAAACCGGCGCCCGGCTGGCCGGTTGCTGGGCGCATGCCCGTCGTAAGTTTATTGAAGCCAAAACCGTACAAGGTAAAGGCAAAAGCGGCAAAGCCGACCAGGCGCTGAGCTTTATCCAGAAACTGTACGGCGTTGAGCAGAAAATCAAAGACGCCTGCCCGGTGCAAAAGCAGGAAAAACGCACCGCCTTAGCACAACCTGTGATGGACAAGCTAAAAACCTGGTTGGATAAGTCGGCGCTGCAGGTCAACCCGCAGTCACTGCTCGGCAAAGCCATCCATTACACGCTTAAACAATGGGACAAACTGCAGGTTTACCTGCATGACGGCCACGTTAATATCGATAACAACCGTGCCGAGCGCGCAATAAAACCGTTCGTTATCGGTCGCAAAGCCTGGCTGTTCTCAAACTCACGAGGCGGCGCGCAGGCCAGCGCTATCCTGTACAGCATGGTCGAAACCGCCAAGGCCAACGGCCTGATGCCGGTCGACTATCTCATGATGTTGTTCGAGCAACTGCCGCTACTCAACGACGGTGATGACCTCGACCAACTGCTGCCCTGGCACATCAACGCCGACAAAAACGGTCAATCAAACTGACCCGCCAAAGACTGTTCGGATAGACCGAAATCAATGATCGGATTAAACCGAAACGCGTGATCGGGTGGCACCGAAATCATCTCAGCGACAATTATCTTGGCCGGTTGTGTGGTTTATGTGACGCTTACTGCCTTTGATCGGTGAACGCAAAAAATGACCTTTAGCTTACTGTTTGGAGTTGTAACCCTCTCGGAAAATCGGAGCAGTTTTAGTAGAAAATTCATCTAAACTAAAACAAAAGAGTTTTCTATGCGCAAATCACTACAGTCTATTGCAGTTGTGGTGGTGGAGATGGAAATGGCTTAAACCACTCTTCATGAACTTTGCAATTCTCACTATTAGGTTCTGGGTAGGCTTGTTTCACTCGCACGTGAAGTGGCATTGAAACACAGTTACCAAATATTAGAGCCTCTCCGGGAACCGATTGCTTAATCTTGTTAGCAAAATCATCTGAAAAGTAAGGAAGTATGGCGTATACGTACTTCATATCTATCTCGTTTTGTATGCGGTGGATTATGAAGTTTGAGCATTGGGATAAAACAGTTTCAGACAACTCTGAGGGGCGTTGTGATGACACCAATAAATACAATGCGTATTTTCTACCCTCTCGCGCAATCTGTTCGAATATATTTTCACGAAGCAGATACTTAGAATCTTTCTTGATGTAGCGATGAGCCTCATCTAGCACCAGATGTATAGGCTTCTCCCTTCTAGCGGAGCCTTTCAGTTTTTTCCGTGACGTGAAATGAAGCCTTGAGGTTACAGAGGTTAATGTTTCTAGTGCATCCTTTGATAGCTCGCTGGTGTCGATAATCACCATGTTAGTCTTTTCTGGTACTGTTTTATCAGACTGCCACAACCAATCAAGGTATTGATCAATATTTGTTGCTCCTACGGGTGACTTTCGCATGAAAGCGCAATCAGGGTTGTCCAAGAAAAAATCCAATCGTGTCATCATCGTAGACGTGTATTCCCTTACTCGGCCATTACCTCTAGCATCTTCTTCTAATAATGTAAGATTCGCTGCCTGTTTCAAAAACTCGTAGTTGAAATACTCTTCGCCAGACGCTCTATAGTCCATAACTTCTCGTAGAGTATCTTTATTAATTCTGTTTTCAACTAACTCTACTGCCCTCATTAACTTGCCATCGTTTCTACCCCAATCGATGGTGCAACTTGCATTCAAGTCATGTAAATCCTGTAACACACCTTCCTGCTGACATGCGCGTTGGAGATCATCATCCATCTCTATAAGTGTTAAAATTCCATAAAGTATGCCTTGTGCGGTAGTAATAATTGCTGTATCACTGTCACCTTGAGCTTGTAGTATATGGATTAGATTACAGATCTTAAATCTGAGGTAGTTGATGAGCTTTTGCCTATCATCCCCTTCGTGGGTCGCGATCATATAAAACTTATAACTTTCCTGAAGTACCTTGTCCCAGAAGGGGCGTTGGGTGGCATCCGTAGCCATTAGGAACGAACTCCATTCGTCAATATTCATCAAGAAGTGAGGAAGGTAAAAAGGTTCGACGCCGTCTTCAGTAGCTTCAATGTTTGGCTTTAATAACCTAACCTTTATATATGGGCTGATTTCGTGTCCTGTAAAAGCATTTTTATACTCGCCGTTGACGTCAAAAATTAGTATTCGCGAACCAATAGCAGAGTTATTTTTCTTCTTATGAATTTCTTGGATTATGTGAGCTATTGTATTTGACTTGCCGCTACCAGAGTTACCGAGTACAGCGGAGTGAATATTGAAAAATGAATTGATCGAGATGTCTATCGGGTAGTTAATCAGGTTTTTACTCTCTCCGAGAAAAAAGCTCTGATGAATTGCTTTGCTTAGCTCTTTATCTTTACCTGTTTGAAGGATTAGTTCCATATCCTCGAATGTAACGACGTTTACTTCACTATATATTCCGGGGAAGATCCCGACCCCAAGATTAAACCGGTCATCTCTTGTGATTGTACCTATAGGCTTCAAGAGTAGTTCACGATTACTATCAAAATCATAAGCGGCTGAATCTAGTTTGGTATCGCTATCAAAAATTGACATAACTTCGCAGATTAACTGCTCACCCACCGAGTTGGTTGTCTTTAAGTAGCTTCCGATATTACCAAAATAATACACAGTGCCAGCAAGGTTAACGGAGTTACCTCTTATCTCTGACGAGATCTTTACTCGGAATTGATTGAAATTTACCGAAACAATTTTTCCAATCTTCATTTTGCACCCTTGATTGACTTCAAAGATTTGATAAATTCTTCAAGAATTTCGATATCTTTGCTGCGATCTAAATCAGGAATAAAGTTATTTACAATAAAGTTGAAATAATGAACCTTTTCCTTTGAGTGTGCTGCACCGGTTCCATCAGAACTATCAACCTCTCCTGATATCTGATAAATCCGTCTGTCCGTCAGTTTTGTGAGGTTTTCAGAAGGATGATAGTTACCAAAAATAACAACGCTAAGGCTTGAATTTGATGCCAGAGCAGAATAAATGGCATTGTTTATATGTTCATCACTAAAACTATAGCCAATAATTATTAACACCCCATGTTGCAGTAAGAGCTTGTTTTGAAACTCCCTAATTAGATCAGCATACGGGGAGCCTAAGCTCTTATTTTGTTTTAGCGGCGTGGGATAGATCAGTACGTTCTTGTCTTTGGGTGGCTCATTAGGAACTACATCAACCTCTTTAATGTTGAAAAATGAGTTGTCATCTGACTCGATCCAACTAACCGATCCATGAAGCTTGTAAAGATAAACCATGTTTTCCAGAGGCTCATACTTTTCGACGCTTGGATCAACCTTTCGTGAGAATGTGTAGGAAAAACGCGCTGGATTAAATGTACGAGACAGGCCACTACTGAAGCCGTTGTTGTAGTTAATATTCAGATAGCCTAATGCAGTTTCGCTAAGTAAGTCGTTGTTAGTAGTGAATACGTTGACTCTCGCTAGATCCTTATTTCGTAATGCTAATTTCTGATAGAGCTTTTTATACAAATTCAGGGATTCTTCAGCCTTAGCATCTGTGCAGTCAATATTGATAGATGAGTAAATTTGGGACTCAATCAAGTTGATAAGGAAATCGTTCAGACTATCTTTTTCGTTAACACCTTTTGAATATTCTCGCTTTGAATAGAGTGTACCTAGTATGTCTTCTAAATTGTCTGGAGAGCCGTCCCGAACAGAGTTGAATAGTGCTTTCACATCATCGTGCTTTAGATTGTTAGTCTGAGATGCTAAGTCAGTCGCAGTTGTTTCATCCTTTACTTTTTTGTCCACTATTTCGATAAGCTCGGCCATAGCTGGGATAGCATCTGAGCTAACTCCTGCGCCCAGTAAAAAGTGAAGATTTTTAATATTTGTTAGATCTGATAACTTACTTCTGATCTTCTCGATACCATCTTCAACACTCTCATTATCACCAAGCAGACTATCCTGCCCCTGTTTGAATATTAGACAGTCCTTCGCGAGTTTTTTATCTTCACTCATATTATCAATTCCCTCTAATACACTTTTAAGCCTCTTTCTTTCAGAATGCTCTGTGAAAATCTTGTGCTAATGTATAAATAGTTTTCCCGTTATGAGTGATCCTCACTGGGCCGCCGTCTTCTAGCTTAGTCAGAAGCTTCTTAACTCCCCAGCCTCCCTTATTAATAGGGTGAGTACAAGTGATTTTCTCTGGAGAGATGAAACTATGAAGCCCATCCAGACTACATAAGACTCTGAATCTTGCATCGCCGTGGTGTTCAAGAAATGTAGCTAATCTCTCTTTACTCATCCATCGAATGGCCTCTAGAATATCCTCGTAATGCTTTAATAATAGTGAGCAACTGGCTTTCGCACCGTAGACAGGCTTCGAGTAATCAGGTTTGCCATTAACAGGGGAGTTATAGAAGAACTTCCAGATAGCCTCGTGATGCGTTAGTCTATTCCTCAACTCTCTGATAGATAGAAATTTTTTTTCTATATTAGCTCTAGTAATTCCGGCCGGAGCGTTAGGGAATACTGTTTTCAGTTGGTTAGGCCAAAGTAGCATGTGCGAACTGTTATCTTCATATGCCGGCGAGAGAAAATTCGTCCAGAAGCCAAAATCCATGACAGAGATCACATTGTTTGGTGTGACAGCCTTCCCAGCTTTTTTTAGCTTTTTACTCGCATCTACGACTTTCTTTTCTTCCCACAGATATTTAATAATCAGTCGTTTCTTACTGGGAGTAAGCACATAACCTTGTTTGTCCACGGGTTGTCTGGAACGCGCGCTTTTTGTGTATCTGGTGTGGTTAGAAAGCTTTCTATTTCCCATGTACTCAGTGAAGGAAAAGATCCAATCTGTTCCAGTACTGTATTGACCTTTAGCAGCTTTGGGAGGGTTTTCTCGAATTGCGCAGTCAATAGCGTTTCGTAGTGTAACTTCTAAGCATTGGATAACAGGGAAGAGCGCACCACAGAGAGCTTTATTCCAATGATAAGCTGCTAGCACTTCATCGTGCTTAACTTTAAGATGGTGCTCATAAATCGACAACCGACTTGATGATATGTACTTCAATTGCTTTCCCTGCTATTAAGTTGTTGACTTCGGATAATAACATGTCTAGACTGTTTTACATAAAGGCGGAGTAGCCTCGGAAAAATCGAGGTCTCATGCGAAAAAGTTCTACGGAAAAGCCACCCTCGGGTGGCTTTTCTCGTTTTGGAGCAGTTGTTAATCTTAGTAGACGTATATCGTTTAATTCGAAGTAAAACGATTAGAGTTACGGCAGGCTGTTACTACTGTTACCGGCAGTGTAAAAATGACCCCCTAACGGCAATTGAAAATTGACCCCCTGAAGTAAACTAGCGGTTTTTCTCAAGAGGCCGCTTTCGATGTTAACTCAGGAGATGGTTGTGACCATTAAAGTACTTAAGCACCAAGGTAAATCGATCAAAGGGATAGCGCGCGAAACAGGCCTGGCCCGGAACACTGTTAAAAAGTATTTGCAGCAAACCGAGAGTACGCCGGTTTATCAACGCAGCGTTGTGCGTCCGAGCAAGCTTGACCCCTTCAAAGATTATATTCAGGCGCGCATCAAAGCGGCTCATCCAGATTGGATACCAGCAGCCGTGCTCTATGAAGAGATCTTGGCCCGTGGCTACCAAGGCAAAATCCGAATACTCAGCGAGTACGTCGCCACGTTCAAACCTAAGCAGGCAGCCGATCCACTCGTAAGATTTGAAACCGAGCCAGGTAAGCAATTGCAGGTGGACTTCACCATTATTCGCCGTGGAACCTATGCCCTCAAAGCCTTCGTGGCGACGCTGGGTTATTCACGTGCAAGTTATGTGCGGTTTTACGATAACGAGCGCACAGAAGCCTGGATTGACGGCCTTGAGCACAGCTTTGACTTCTTTGGTGGTGTGCCACACGAAGTACTGTTCGACAATGCTAAGACCATCATGATTGAGCGCGATGCCTACGCGGATGGTGAGCATCGCTGGAACCCCAAGCTTTTATCAACCGCACAGGACTTCGGCTTTCATCCTCGTGTTTGTCGCCCCTATCGGGCTAAAACTAAAGGCAAGGTTGAACGCTTTAACCGTTACCTTAAATCAAGCTTCGTCGTGCCTCTGCAGGCAACGCTAAGAACCTCAGGCTTACGTTTAGATGTGCAGACTGCGAATGGCTATGTCGGTCGCTGGCTGACGCAGGTGGCGAATGCTCGAGTGCACGGTACGACCGGAGACGTACCAAACCAGCGCTTAATAACGGAGCAAGAGGCGTTGTTGCCGTTGCCGATGAAGATCGGCAGCGTGTACCAGCCGCAAGCATCGCGTCGTGTGCCAACACCATACGAGAGCTTGCAACATCCACTCAGTGTCTATGACCAGATGTTGCGAGGTGCGCATGAACTTACAGTCTGAACGCATTGCCGATGCTTGTCGGCAACTTGGCTTATACGCATTGCCTGAAGCCTGGCCATCCATTGCTGAGCATCACCTCGCGCAGGAAGGCTCGTATGCGGACTTCATTGAGAAGCTCTTAGCTGAAGAGCTGAAAGCAAAAACCCAGCGCACCAAGGCGACCCTACTCAAGTTCGCCGGTTTACCAAACATTAAAACGCTTGAGGAGTATGACTTTAACTTCGCCAGCGGCGTGCCCAAAGCACAGCTGACGGAGTTGTCAGGCCTGAGTTTTATCGAACGACACGAGAATGTTGTGATGCTTGGTCCCAGTGGTGTGGGTAAAACGCATCTAGCTATTGCGCTTGGTTACAAAGCCATCATGGCCAGCACTAAAGTGCGCTTTATTACGGCAGCAGATCTGATGCTGCAACTGGCGACAGCACACAACCAAGGTAAGCTGAAAACTTACCTACAGCGCGTTGTAATGAGTCCAAAGCTACTCATCATCGATGAAATCGGCTACCTGCCGTTTGGCCGCGAGGAAGCAAACCTGTTCTTTAACGTGGTCGCAAAACGCTATGAGCGTGGCAGCACATTACTGACCAGCAACTTACCATTTAGCCAGTGGGCGGGTGCCTTCGCGAACGACACCACATTAACGGCTGCGATGTTAGACCGCCTGCTGCACCATTGCCATGTAATCCAAATCAGTGGTGAGAGCTACCGGTTGAAAGACAAAAAGAAGATAGGCATTGCACCGATAATCGGTGAAATTTAACCCCAAGGGGGGTCAAAATTAGATTGCCGAATTAACCCCAAAGGGGGTCAAATTTAAACTGCCGTTGACACTACTTAAAAGCATGACGTAAGACCTGTGAGGTATCTGAACAAAAAAGCATGTCGACGTAGGTTAGCACCTGTGAGTTATTTGAGTAAACGCATATGACTCAACTGAATTTTATTATTTGTTTCTGAAAAAAAGTACGTGCGACTCCCTTTAATTCAACGACATGCCCAGTTGTTCCGAATGAATTTTTACCGCCAATTAAAAATCTGGAATTAAGCCTGATTGAGCGTTCGATACCTTTGCACGAATTGATTTTTCGGGTATTACCCGCGCAGCATGGTGGCTAGTATTGTTGATGTTCAAGACTGCGGTAAGTGGTTCCGAATGCAAGCTTAAATATCGGTCTATAACGGTTTCACTGGCACGCCTATTAATAAGCTCCTAGAATCCATCTACGACATCGTTTTGTAAATCAGACTCACGAATATGGTCTTGCCGTGGCGTCAATCCTCAGGATACATTGCGTCTTTGGAGCTTGATATTTGACTAAGTTTCATATTTCAGTCTTCCGTTTTCAAAACGAACAAACAGATATTAATTTCTTCCCTAACTTAATCATCAACTACTTCAAGTAGCTCACCAACATCACACTCCAAATATCGACAAAGTGTTTCCAGCGTCTCGAAGTCAATTCGTGACGTTGTTTCGTGATACAGGCGAGTCAAGGTACTGCGGTTAATTCCGGTATCCCTGACGACGTCTGCGACCTTCAGTTTTCGCGCGCCTAGTAACTCTGCAAAGTTGCATTTTATCATTTTAGCGACCTATTTTAATTCTCTAGAGAAACAAAAAGCATTGACAAGTTATCAATAGGTGTATAATGTATCTCTAGAGCATCATTATTGCTCTCTTAAGATACTAGGAGAATAGCATGAACGAAACATACCTGACCACTGAAGAATTATCTGAGCGTATTAAATACGATCCCAGAACGATCAGAGAGCAGTTGAAAGACTCTGTTTTGTTGGAGGGCATTCATTACGTTCGTCCTTTCGGAGGCCGAAAACTCCTCTTTATTTGGGAGGCTATTCAGCGGGACATGATGGGGGCTTCCTCAAACTCATTGGCTATCCCAATGGCGAGAGGAGGTCTTGCTCATGGCTAGAATGTACGCACGGAAGGAAAATAACCGTTTGGTTATTGACTTCAGTTACCGCGGCAAAAGATGTCGCGAACAAACTTCTCTTGAAGACACGCGAGAAAATCGTAAGAGGGTGCAGAAGCTGCTCGACCGGATTGAAGCGGAGATTACGTTAGGCACCTTTGATTATGGTAAGCATTTCCCAGGAAGCGCCAAGGCGCAGCAATTCAGGGAAATGCAGGTGCGCAGTCAGCATCTTGATACGCCCCTGTTCAGTGACTTTGCGAACACGTGGTTTGCTGAAATGAGTATTCAGTGGCGAACATCGCATGCTGATACGGTGCGAATTACATTGGATAAGTATTTAGTCCCAGCCTTTGGGGAAAGGGAAGTTGGCCGCATCACCAAAGCGGAAGTACTTGAGTTTCGGGCCTCACTCGCCAAAGTTACGCCCCGAAGCAACAAGTCGCTATCTCCGTCGCGGATAAACCACATCATGACGCCTTTGCGCATGATTTTGAATGAAGCAGCCAACCGCTACAATTTTAGCTCACCTTACCAGGGAATTAAATCGCTTAAGGTGCCGCGCACGGATGTAGAGCCATTCACGATAGATGAGGTTCGGCTCATCATCGAAAAGGTCCGTCCTGATTTTCGGGACTACTACACCGTGCGGTTCTTTACCGGCATGCGGACAGCGGAAATCGATGGGCTCCAATGGGATGCGGTGGATTTTGACCGCCGGCAAATCATGGTACGCAGCACCATCGTTAACGGCGAAATCCAAAGCACCAAAAACGATGGGTCGTTTCGCGCAATTGACATGAGCGAGCTGGTCTTCGATGCATTGAAACATCAGTACGAAGCAACCGGTGACCAGCAGTACGTGTTTTGTACCCGCAGCGGCTCGCCGTTGTCGCATAACAACGTGACCAAACGTGTCTGGTATCCACTTTTACGGCATCTGGGGTTGCGTAAACGACGCCCTTACCAAACGCGCCATACGGCTGCCACGCTCTGGCTGGCAGCGGGGGAGAGCCCTGAGTGGATTGCCCGGCAGATGGGTCACTCGACAACCGAAATGCTGTTCCGGGTCTATTCACGCTTTGTACCGAACCTGACCCGCCAGGACGGCTCCGCGTTCGAGCGATTGCTCAAATCCAACTTCAACGATTTCAAACCCGACGCAGAGTGATTAAGAGCTCACTCCGTCGCGCTACCGATTTAATTACCCTGGAGAATTATTATGAACACCATTACAACCAACACGATCAAAGACACCATTCAGCCGCTGCTCGTCGACGCGAAAGACTACATGCGCTTTACCGGACGTTACTACTTGTGTGAAGTGGAGTATGTGAATACAACATCGGCGCAGGAGCGTTGCAAATTAACGTTATCTGACAGCTCCGGCACTATTGAGGTTTATGCCCGATATGAGCAACTGCGCGATGAAGCTATCTTAGTGGACGCTATGGTTCACGTGGAAGTCGCGAAGTCATTTATTGGTGAACAAAGTGTACGGGTTTGTAAGGTACTGGCCTGCGCCGATGACTGCGAGACCATCGGTATGTCGCTTGCGGCGCTTCCAATTGCTAAGTGCCCACGCACTGATATTTTTAAAGCGCTGCTTGTGATGGAGAGCCGTATCCAGTCCGAGGTCATGAAAGAATTCCTCTGTGACGTGCTGTTACAGAAACACGTGGCTATCGCCTACCTTGAGTGCCCCGCAACCCTTAACGGTCACCACAGTTACGGGGCGGGGCTGCTTGAACATTCCATTGATGTCGCCTGGAATATTCTGGGGGTACAGACTTTTAAGAGCATTGAGAGGGACACCGCCATTGTTGCTGCGCTTTTACATGATATTGGAAAAACACAAACGCTGACCAACCAACAGATGCCGAGCCGGCTGGGATGTCGTGTTGATTCGCCGCATTTGACCCTGGAGCTCTGTGCTGGCGCATTGAAGAAGCTCGATGCACGAGCGCCGCTGATGGCCGAACGGCTCCGGGAGGCATGGGTTGCACTCATCCCGGGTATCGCACTAAGTACCGACAGAAAGCCGCTATTGATTGATGTGTTAGAGCGCTCAAAGCACTTCAGTATTGAGGGCGAGCAGTCCATGGCGTTTCTGGCCGATGCCGAAATGGGCGTGCCCATTTCGGCCGATCATTAATTTCTTTAATTTAATTAATTTCTTTAAAGAGGAATGATTTATGGCACGCCACCCGGAAGTCAGCGAACAGCAAATCATTGATGCCGGTTTAGCTCTGGAGAAGCGAGGAAAGCGCCCGAATGCGGGCGCTATTCGTGTTCAGCTTGGCGATAGGGGCGGTTTAGCTCGCATCAAATCGATTTGGGAAAGCTACCAGAATAACCGCGATGAGCCGTTGTATCCGTCTGCCCGCAGCGACCTGTCGTTTGACGCATTACCCAGCGCATATGCGGACGAGGCGGAGCTGCTCATAGATAAGGTGTCGCAGGCGATGAAGAATATGGCAGTAGCCGCCTACGGTGATGCACAAAGCCTATTTGAGCGTCGCCTCAAGAGTCTCGAAGCAAACCATGCGGCATCTATCACTCACTACCAGGAGAGCGAACAATCAGCCGTTGACTGCGTTGAAAAGCTCGAAGACGACCTCGATGAGATACAGAACGAGCGGGACTCGCTGGCGGAGCAAAATGCCAAGCTAATGATTGAGAACGCGGAGCTTCGCGGAAAGCTCTATGCGTCCAAAGAATAGTTTAAACCACAGAATTTAAAGAGAGGCACATATGGCACTTAAAACCATAAGTTTTGTTGGCTTAGCGCCTGAGAAACTGTTAGAAGCAGCCGAGATAGAAATACAAAGTCAGCTTCATCATACCGATGGCGAGCTGTTTTTATACCGTAAGCCTAAGTTTAAGGGCTACAACTTACTAAGGCCATCCGCAGAGGTGCAGGGATTATTGCAGTACTTCGCATCCATTGGTTGTGTTTGCTCTGAATATCGGCTTGCCTATTCATTGCTGCCAAACAACGTGGATGAGTGGCCTTTAAAGTCCGAGGACTTGGCCTATTATTATGCTTTTAGTGCGGCGGAAGCACGAGTCAACCTTGAATATGATGAGCGCGTGTCGAATCTGTTTGAGGCATTTGAATACAGCTCTGAGTTTGCGCGCTACCGGTACATGATGAACGACTTCATCCGAAAGTATGCGGGATCTCGAACGATCTCAACGGACATTATCTGGCACTTTCAATATCTGTCGAAGCACGATGATAAAGATCAGGAGTTTTCGGAGAATATGACACTAGACAGTTGAAAAAATCACAACTCGAATCAACCGCTATCTACCAAAGATAGGGCTAGGATGATTCTAGCCCTCAATTCATGTTTTAATTCTTGCAGCCATTTCGTTTGCATGTGACTAGTGCAGCACAGCCCTATATTACTCTAGTTTTGTACGCATAAGGTGTATTTCGACACAATGCAGGAGCGAGGCCACCAGCTTATTAGCTTCGGGCAGAGTCAGGCTGTGTGATGACCTGCTTCCGACGTCAATGCCGGTGCCGGTTGCAATGACCGACGTAAGTAATACGTAGTTGATGATGGCGCGAGTGTCCATAGTGTTGTCTTTTGCGCCATGCTTATTTACCGGTAGCTGATTTTGCAGTCATTTGTCACTATTATGGAATACGGGCAATAACTTTTATTTCAAAATCAAAACCAGCTAGCCAAGTGACGCCTAAAGCCGTTGAAGCCTTCCAGTTATTAGCATCAGGTTTGCTACGAGACTCTGTCTAGAACCTAAGGCTGGCTACTAGAAAAAACTTAGTTGTCTTCCGAACGCGACCAGCCCAGTTGGATCGATACGTTAGTAGTTTAATTGTCCCGAAGAGTATCTATAACGGCTCGCAAACCTGAAGGCATATGGCGATTTCTTGGAAAATACAGATAAAGGCCAGGCCATCCGGGGTTCCAGTCATCTAAGAGGACTGTGAGCTCCTTTGACTCGACCTCTTTTTTAATAAGAGGCTCAGCTATATGACCAATACCAACTCCGTTTTTAACCGCCTTCATAATTAAACCAGGATTATTTGTAGTCATTGTTCCCTTAACATCAATAACCATTCGTTTATCTTTCCGTTTGAATTCCCACTCATACAGTCTGCCGCTTTGAAAGCGAAACCCAATACAGTTGTGTTCTAAAAGATCGGAGGGTTGGGTAGGCAAACCATGCTTCTCAATGTAAGTGGTTGCCGCAGCCACGACAAAGCGAAAATCTTTAATAACTGGTACCGCAACCATATCTTGAGGGACGGTGTCTCTTAGTCGAATTCCGGCGTCAAAGCCCTCGGCGACAGTGTCGATTAATCGATTATCGACAATCAACTCAACGTGGACGTTGGGAAATGTCTCCCGGAACTCCTTACCTAACTTATCAAGCAAAATTGGTGCGGCAATTTCGTTCACGCTGATACGGATGGTGCCGTTGGGCTGCTTGTCATCCGTATCTAATTCATCTACTGCTTGGGTAAGATTATTAAGGATTGAATTAAGTTGGCCAAACAGCTTTTGGCCAGGTTCTGTTAGGGACACACTGCGCGTAGTCCGATTCAGTAAACGTGTTTTTAAGCGTTCTTCTAATGACCTAACAAGGTGACTTACCGTTGAAGGCGTTAAGTTCAGCTCATCAGATGCTTTTTTAAAACTCAAGCGGCTCGCGGTTTTTTGAAACGCGAGTAACTCATTCATTGGTGGCAGCGACATTCATGGCTCCTGTTGTATAGTTCATTCATATTATCTCTATATTACTCATAATAATTTAGTTCTACACTTTGACTAAAAACAATCATCGAATAGCAAACTGGATTAAACGAGAGGTGATTATGAGTAAAGTGTTTCTTGTAACAGGCGGAAATAAAGGCATCGGCAAAGAGATCGTTAAACAGTTGGGCTTGCATGGTCATACAGTCTACCTGGGTGCCCGTAACGTGGAAGAGGGTCGCAATATAGCCGAAGCATTCGAAGCATCTGGCCTTGACGTACGTTTTGTTTACATTGATTTGACCGACGTAAATTCACAGAAAGAAGCTGCCGATCATATAAAATCAAAAAGTGGTCTTCTCGATGGGCTTATCAATAACGCCGGAATGATTAATGATTTTGATCTGGCCTCCAGTGTGAGCCTTGAATCTCTGAGGGAAACATTCGAGACGAATTATTTTGGCACCGTAATGGTGACACAAAATATGCTTTCTCTTTTGAGAGCCGGGGAGCGTAAGGTCATCGTTAATGTTTCGACAGGCCTTGGCTCAATGGCTATGCACGGTGACCCATCCTGGCCTTTTCATGGTACCAACCCATTGGCTTACAACTCGTCAAAGGCAGCTTTAAACATGTTTACCGTTTTACTTGCCAAAGAGCTCCGCGCTGAGGGTTTCAGAGTAAACTCTGTAAGTCCTGGGTGGATAGCAACGGATCTTGGAGGAGAGCAGGCACCGGGGACACCAGAAGAAGGTGCAGCGATTGCCGTAGAATGCGCGCTTGAAGGCAACGATAGTCAAACCGGCTTATTTCGTACAACCGGCGGGACGATTCCATGGTAGGGGATCGTTGCGTCACGGTTAGGCTGCTGAATGTTTAGGTTTTGACGGCCAAGTCGCCAAGGCTTGTTCAGCAACAGCCTCCAGAACATCACGACTGACGCCAGCCTTAGCTTGCACAGCCATGCCGTGGAGCACAGCGCAGACGAAGGCGGCGAGTGATGAACAATCCGCTGTCTTAGGTAAATCGCCATCACGTATGGCTTGTTCTAGTCGAATACGTAGCGATTCCTCTCCTTCTGCCCGGGCATCGACTAGAGCGCGTCGAATAGGCTCTGCATCGTCAGAGCCAGCTAAAGCCCCTTGAATTCCAAGGCAGCCGGTACGATCAGGATAACGGGTGTGTAACTCGGCTGCCTTGTGAAGAATATGTGAGACCACTTCACGTGAAGTGGGCTGCTCCAACGCTGCGGGGAAGAAATCCAGGTAGTGCTCGTAATAGCGTTCGAGTGCTCGACGGAACAGTGCTTCTTTGTTGCCAAACACGGAGTAGAGCGCAGGTCTTTCCACACCCGTAGCCTGTGTTAGATCAGTGTACGATGCGCCTTCGTAACCCTTGCGCCAAAACACGCAAAGTGCCGCATCGAGAGCTTGCTCCACATCGAATTGACGATGACGTCCCATTAAATCCCTCCTCATATTAATAACGACCATTATAAAACTCTTAGAAAAGCCTGCAAGTTGGATAACTGAAATTTATTAATGGTCATTACAAAAAAAGCTTGAAATGTAGTTTTGTATTTTTAATAATGACCATTATAGTAATGATCGTTATTTAATTTTAAGCTTCATTAAAACATGTAACACGGTAAGGAAAGAGCATGGGTAAAATTTTGAAAGGTAAAGTTGCATTGGTTACTGGCGGTTCAAGGGGGCTTGGAGCGGCGATAGCAGTAAAGCTAGCTAAACTGGGCGCTGATGTCGTAATTAGTTATGTGTCCTCGGATGACAAAGCGACATATGTAGTGGAGGAAATAAGAAAAGAAGGCGTAAAAGCCAATTCAATCAAGAGTGATCAAGCAGATCTTAGTTCCGCTAAACCTCTAATTGATTCAGTAATAGCTGGATTCGGTAAACTCGACATCCTTGTCAACAATGCTGGAATTACCGCACAAGGCCAAATGGTAGATGATCCTGAACTTGATGAAGATAAATATAATAGCCAGTGGCAAGTAAATGTTATGGGTGCAATAGCTATTACTCGCGCAGCGGCATCGAAGCTAACAGATGGTGGGCGAATTATCTTCATCGGTTCACTGCTAGGTCAGTATGTACCCTTCAGAGGTGTTGCCGACTACGCCGGAACAAAATCCGCACTTGTTGGGTATGCGAAAGGAATCGCACGTGATCTTGGTCCTCGCAATATCACTGTGAATGTTTTACAGCCAGGCGCTCTGCCGACGGACATGAACAAAGAAGTCCTAGGCGAAAATCCAGATCTTGATAGTTTTCTAGATCTTCACCCCATACGTCGTTTTGCGACTCTTGAGGAAGTAGCGGAAGCTGTTGGCTTCCTATCTGGCCCTAGTGCTAGCTATATCACCGGCGAAACTATCAATATGGCCGGTGGAGCGGGAATCTAATAGGGGTAGGTTTATTAACCTAATTACTTTGAAAATTAACGAGAGGAAATGTAAATGTTTAAGAAATTTAACGCAAAATCGACAGCTGACGAGGTACTTTCCGGTGTCGATCTCAGAGGGAAACGGTTTCTTATTACCGGTGTGTCGTCGGGGATTGGACTCGAGACAGCTCGTTCATTGGCCGCTCATGGTGCTAGCGTGGTAGGTACTGTCCGGGAGTTACAAAAAGGTGAATTGACCAGCGCACCAATTCGGGAGGCCGCATCGCAAGGCAATGGTAATTTCGAATTGGTTCAGCTCGACCTAGCATCGTTACAAAGTGTTCATGCTTGCGCGGACAACTTATTGGGTAATGGTCAGTTGTTTGACGCAATCATTGCTAATGCTGGTGTCATGGCAACACCTTTCGGTAGAACCGTTGAGGGGGTCGAGATCCAGTTCGGAACTAATCACCTAGGTCATTTCGCGCTAATAAATCGAATCGAGCAACTGATAGCAGATAACGGACGTTTAGTGGTGCTATCGTCCCAGGCTCATCGAGCTGCAGACGTTGACCTGAGTGATCCGAATTTTGAGCAACAAGAATACGATCCTTTTGTCGCCTATGGGCGGTCAAAAACGGCAAATGCTCTGTTTGCGGTAGAGTTTGATAAGCGTCATCGTCATCGCGGAATCCGCGCTGCCTCTGTTATGCCGGGAAATAGCCTTACCGATCTTGCACGTCACTTCTCTCAAGAAGACTTACAAGGGCTTTTCGAGTTTGTCGGGAACGCTCGCGCAGAGGCCGGTTTGCCGCCGTCAGAACTGAAAGACGTCGCACAGGCCGCTGCTACATCGGTTTGGGGTGCGGCAGTAGCTGACAAAGACGAAATCGGTGGACGTTACTTAGAAGACTGTACGATTGCAGCCGTCGACGACACACCTAACCCTTTTGTTGATGGTGTTCGGTCATACGCGCTAGATGCTAAAAAAGCTAAGGAGCTCTGGACCGTAAGTGATGAGCTTCTTGCTGCAGCGTGCAATTGAGGTAAACAGTAAAATTTTAAGAAGGGGTCACTAATGTTAACACTTGGAATCATAGGCGCTGGTGAAGTTGGTAGTCATGTTGCGCGAGCCGCGATAGCGAGCGGCTATAATGTTGTCATCGCAAATTCTAGAGAACCGGAAACGTTAATAGAGCTCATTGACGAACTTGGCCCATCGGCGCGTGCTGAAACTGCTGCTGGCGCCGCAGCAGCGGGTGACTTTGTCGTCATAGCGGTTCCTCTTAAAGTTGTTAATGATATGCCAGTGGAAGAACTCGCGGGCAAAGTTGTGCTTGATACAAACAACTACATGATCTGGCGTGACGGTAACATTCCAGCTATTGACTCGGGTGAAAAGACTGTTTTAGAGCTACGCCAAGAGCATCTTCCCACGTCAAAAGTAGCTCAGGCATTTACTCACATTCAGGCTCCCCGAATTATTCGCTGGGCAAAACCAAAAGATGACCCAAGGCGTTTAGCATTGACGACTTCAAGTAACTTTCCCGAAGCCGTTGAGTTCGTGACAAAGTTGTACGATCAGTTCGGTTTTGACACCGTTGACAATAGCCCCCTTCGTGAGTCTTGGCGCACCGCTCCGGGTCATCCGGCATGGAAAAATGAGCGACAGACTAGATCTGAGCTAATTGCAGACCTTGCTCGAGCGCAGCGTGTAATCATTTAGGGGGAAACAGAGTATTAAAAATATTGGTTTCGATAGGTATTTCAATATTAATGCCGCTATCAGTGGCGGATGAGTTATATATAGCCAACTCTTCCAGAAAGCTGAGGATCGCCCGGGGATTCAGACAGTAGGAGACGATGATAGTTGGCAAAGTCGAATATATAGATCCGTTATCCTCCTTTTGTTTAGTGTCGATCCAGCATTAATGTGGTAATTATAGAAGGGGGAGGATAGCTACCTTTGAAGCAGGAGTGGGAGGTAGCCATCTGGAAGGGAAACATATTCGTGGTAGTTGATTGTCTATGTTCTTCAACCTGATGACGTAGCTGATATTGAATGCCTGAACCATGGTCCGGGATGTTCGCTCATACATGGAGTAGAACCTTGTAGGTGACTGGGAAGCTCTCCATCTAGAAGAACACACTTAGGAAGAAGCCGTAAAAGCATACGTCTTATTGATGCTCAAAGAGCTAACCGGCTAATTGAGGATAGCCGCTTCCGGAACTAATACGAAAGTCGTTAATATCGGCTTTCGGTGACTGTCCAAACAAACGGCTATACTCGCGGCTAAACTGAGATGGACTTTCATAACCCACCTGATAGCAGGCGGTGCTGACATCGCTTCCTTCAAACAACATAATCCTCCGTGCCTCATCTAGTCGCAGCTTTTTCTGAAATTGAATGGGCGACATGGCAGTTACACTTTTAAATGCCTGATAAAAGGCAGATTCACTTAAATGTACCGCACTAGCTAAATCTTTAACGCGCAGCGGCTCGTGTAGCCGGCGTTTGATAATATCGATGGCTTGAGCAATACGACTTGCCTGGGTGTCTATAAGGTTAAAATCTCGCAATAGACCTCCCAGCTCTCCGAGTAACAAACGATACATCAATTCGCGTCTAATTAACGGAAACAGTACTTTCGCGTCATCGGGTTTTTCCAGCAATTCAGTTGCGCGCTCCAGTAACTGCATCATTTCGCTGTCGACCTTTCCAACACACAGGCTACTTTGTGATTTTACCGTTGCAGGAATGCGGTCGCCCAATAACAGAATTAATTCACGCAATTCGGCAGTGTCAAAATTAAAACTTAAACCGACGTAGGGGTTATCCGGGGATGCTTGTGATACTCGACCAGAAACCGGAAACACGACCGGAATCAAAAGATAATTCATTTGCTCGTAAGTGACTTTGGTATTGCCCACCAGCAGCTCTTTTGCTCCTTGCAGCATAAAGCAAACCGCGGGGCGATAAATAATTGGGCGAACCTGTGACGGGTTACTGAGATGCATCAGTGAAATGTCATCAATGGCTGTTTGCGTAAGACTTTCTTTTGTAAGTAACGGAAGCAGCCGCTGTGTCAGGTCTGCCATTCGCCGGGTAAGGTACTGATCAGACATAATTGTAATCCTCGAGCTGTGGCTAGATTCACCCTTTAAATCAGATTAATCAGTATAGATGCGGGTATTACGTTTCGACTAGCGAATGGCTCAAGAGTTGTAGTATTAGGCAAGTATTGCGGAGGATCTTACATGTTGCGCTTGTTTAACCCCGAACAGTCAGGCCTTAGGAAAGTTTTCCAGAACCATATCAGCAACCGCATATAACTCGGCGGTAGAGGCGCCATTATTAGCCTGTACGCACATACCTTGTAACACGGTACCAATATAAGAAGCTAGATTAGCCGCATCAATATGCTGTGGCAGGTCGCCATCTTGTTGCGCCTGTTCAAAACGTTTCTGCAGTTCTTGTTGCTCTTCAAGGCGGCGTTTAATTAATGCTTCTTTAACCGTTGCTGAAGCTTCGCTACAGGACAGAGCCCCCTGAACCACAACACAGCCTTGCGGATGTTCGCCATTTGCCATGCTGTCGGCTGCTCCGCGTAGCATTGACTGTACGACCAAATAAGCCGTTTTCTGATCCATCGCTGAATAAAAGAAGGCGCCAGGGCGCTTTTCGTAAAGGTCGATAGCCTGTAAAAACAGCTGTTCTTTATTACCAAAGGCCGAGTAGAGACTGGGTTTATTAATACCCATCACTTTTGTAAGGTCGCTCAATGAGGTGCCTTCGTAGCCATTACGCCAAAACAGTTCTAACGCTTTGCCCAGTGCTTCTTCTTTATTAAAAGCACAAGGTCGTCCGCGACAAACCGTTTGAGTTTTCGTTGTCATAGCTATACTCCTCATCGACACTTTAGTGCCCTTGCTGACACGCTCACATAGTAAACAGGCGGGCGAATACTGTCCAGCGATACTCCGTCTGATTCTGCTGCGGCACAACACCGCTGGCATCAATTGAAAACAGGGGTTCGTATCCACTCTATAGAAATAGGCAAGTCGTCAGCAGTTTTCGGCACGCTAATTTCTACCTGCACTAACTATACTTTACCTCGTATTAAAGGCGGCCTGTTTTTTTGGTTGCTTCAGTTGTTCTTACGTTGTTTTTCAGTATTTAGTTCAAAATAACCATCAATTTTACCGATCAGTACAAAATTCATTTGACAGCAACTCCGATTTCTATATTCTTACCGAACGGTACATAAATAGCTAGTTTTATTTGATGCTCATTTCGCAGTATCTGGCAATAGTTTGGAGAGCAAGGCCATGAGTACGACAAACACTGTAAAAGTTCTTTTAGGAGGTATTGCTGCGCTGGTATTAGCCGCGTGCAGTAATCCGGAAGCGGCAGACGAAGCTGAGGCGCCAGCTCCACCGCAAGTTAGTGTGGCGCAGGTGGTTCACGAGCGAATCACCGAATGGGATGAATTTACCGGTCGTCTGCAAGCGCCAGAAACGGTTCAGTTGATACCGCGAGTTTCTGGTTATATTGAGCAGGTGCACTTCAGTGAAGGTGCTTTAGTGGATAAAGGGGACTTGCTGGTGCAAATTGACCCTCGTCCTTTCGCTACCGAAGTTGCTCGCTTAAAAGCTGAGCTGCAAAGTGCGCAAAGCGCTGCGGTTCAGGCGGAAAAGGAATACCGGCGGGCTGAAAAACTCAGTAGCCAGCGGGCAATTTCTGCTGAACTACTGGACAGTCGTTTAGCTCGTAAACAGCAAACAGCGGCAACAGTAGCTTCGGTTGAAGCGGCACTTGAACGCGCTGAACTCGACTTAAGCTACACCCGCATTACCGCGCCTATTAGCGGCCGGGTATCTTATGCTCAGGTTACCGCCGGTAACTTTGTGAGCGCGGGACAAAGTCAAATTACCAGCCTGGTTTCAACCGAGAAAATGTATGCGTATTTCGATGTAGACGAGCAGAGCTACCTCAAGTACGCACGTCTGGCTGAAACAGGGAAACGAGCTGATACCCGCGACTCGACCTCGAACCCCGTTTATATGGCACTGGCTAACGACAGCAATTATCAGCACGTAGGCCGGGTCGATTTTGTCGATAACCGCATTGATGCGCAAACCGGCACTATTCGTGTACGAGCCAGTTTCCCTAACGATGACAACGACTTGTTACCTGGTCTATTTGCCCGTATTCGTTTGGTGGGCAGCGACTCTTATGAAGGCATTTTGATTGACGAAAAGGCTGTTGGAACCGACCTGAATAACAAGTTTGTATTGGTGGTTAATAGTAATAATGAGCTGGAGTATCGGGCGATTGAGCTGGGTGAAAAAGTTAATGGCCTGCGCATAGTGACAGAAGGTTTAACGCCAACGGACAAAATTGTAGTGAACGGTTTGCAGCGAGTTAGAGCCAATATGCAAGTTGATCCTCAACTGGTGCCAATGGCAAGCAGTGAGCAATTGGTCAGGTTACGTAAGGCGCAACAGCTGCTGGACGAAGCCAGCAATGAGCTGACGGCGCAAACATCTACAGCAGATAACCACGGTTAAGGGGTACTGAATGTTTTCTCAATTTTTCATCCGACGGCCGATTTTCGCCGCGGTTATCTCGCTGTTGTTCTTTATTACCGGTGCGATAGCGGTATGGCAACTGCCTATTACCGAATACCCGGAGGTGGCGCCACCAACGGTTGTAGTAACGGCTAACTACCCGGGTGCTAACCCCAAAGTCATAGCGGAAACTGTGGCCTCGCCACTGGAGCAGGAAATTAATGGTGTGGAGGATATGTTGTATATGTCCTCTCAGGCCACCTCGGATGGTCGTATGACACTGACCGTTACCTTTGCTATCGGTACCGACGTCAATTTAGCGCAAACTCAGGTGCAAAGCCGGGTAGAGCGAGCCAAACCGCGCCTGCCACAGGTGGTGCAGCGCTTGGGGGTAGTGACTGAGAAGTCGTCTCCAAATGAAATCATGGTGGTGAATCTAACCTCACCGGATGATCGCTACGACATGCTGTACCTGTCGAATTATGCGAACTTAAATATCAAAGACGAACTGGCGCGTATAGAAGGCGTTGGGGCGGTCAGGTTATTTGGCGCTGGCGAATACAGCATGCGGGTCTGGCTGGATCCTAATAAGGTGTCCGCACTGGGTTTGTCCCCGGCGCAAATTACCGAGGCAATTCGTGAGCAAAACCAACAGGCGGCAGCTGGCAGTTTGGGTTCTCAGCCAAGCGGTGACGCTGATTTTCAGTTGCTTATCAATGTGAAAGGCCGTCTGACAGACGTCGAAGAGTTTGAAGACATTATTATCAAGGTGGGCGAGAACGGCGAGATCAGTCGCTTAAAAGATGTCGCCCGTGTTGAGCTTGGCGCTTCAACTTATGCGCTGCGCTCGTTACTGAACAATAAAGACGCGGTAGCGCTTCCTATTTTCCAGGCGTCTGGCTCCAATGCCATTCAAATTTCTGACGATGTTCGCTCCAAAATGGCGGAATTGTCGAAAGGTTTTCCTGACGGTTTAACGTACGACATTGTGTACGACACAACCGTTTTTGTGCGCGGCTCTATTGATGCGGTAGTGAAAACTCTGCTCGAAGCTGTATTGTTGGTGGTACTGGTTGTGGTGCTGTTTTTGCAAACCTGGCGCGCCTCAATTATTCCTTTGGTCGCGGTACCGGTGTCGCTGGTTGGAACCTTTGCCTTCATGCACTTGCTGGGCTTTTCGTTAAACGCCTTGTCGCTGTTTGGGCTGGTGCTGGCTATTGGTATCGTCGTGGATGACGCCATTGTGGTGGTGGAAAACGTAGAGCGGAATATTAGCGAAGGTTTGTCCCCCATTGCTGCTACACAAAAAGCCATGAAAGAGGTGACTGGTCCTATTGTCGCGACGACACTGGTGCTGGCAGCGGTATTTATTCCAACCGCCTTTATGTCGGGCTTAACCGGTCAGTTTTATAAGCAGTTTGCGTTAACCATTACCATTTCTACCTTTATCTCAGCCATCAATTCACTAACGCTGAGCCCTGCATTGGCGGCGCTTCTGTTAAAAGGTCATGGCGAGAAAAAAGACATACTGACCCGCGGTATGGATAAGCTGTTAGGCCGTTGGTTATTTGAACCCTTTAACCGCTTTTTTGCCCGTTTGTCTAAAGGTTACGGCTGGCTGGTTAAAAAAGTGATCCGCTATGGCGTCATTGTAGGCGTTCTGTATGTGGCTTTATTAGGGTTAACCGGTCTGCAGTTTGCGACGACTCCTACTGGTTATGTGCCCAGTCAGGACAAGCAATACCTGGTGGCTTTTGCACAATTGCCGGATGCCGCTTCGCTGGATCGCACCGCTGCGGTCATTAAAGAAATGTCGAGTATTGCCTTGGATCATCCGGGTGTGGCGAACTTAATTGCCTTTCCGGGTCTGAGTATTAACGGTTTAACTAACAGTCCGAATTCCGGAATTGTGTTTGTGTCGCTAACTGACTTTGATGAGCGAACGGATTCTTCAATGTCGGCTAATGCAATAGCGGGTGCATTGAACCAGAAGTTCGCGGCTATTGATGAAGCTTACAGTGCCATATTCCCGCCCCCGCCAGTGCAAGGGTTAGGGACTATTGGTGGTTTCCGTCTGCAAATACAAGACCGTGCTAACTATGGTTACGAAGAGCTGTATAAGGTCAATATGGAGGTGATGCAAAAGGCCCGGGCGACGCCTGAACTGACCGGCGTATTTTCCAGTTATCAGGTGAATGTGCCGCAGCTTGATATCGATGTCGACCGTACGAAAGCTAAGCAACAAGATGTGAGCCTGGATGAGGTATTCCAGACTTTGCAGGCTTATATGGGCTCAGTGTATGTGAATGACTTTAACCGCTTCGGGCGTACCTATCAGGTGAATATGCAGGCAGATGAGCAGTTTCGTCAGACGCCTGAACAGATCAGTCAGCTGAAAGTGCGTAACGGCAGTGGCGAAATGGTTCCAGTGGGGTCTTTTATGAACATTACCAACACGGCAGGGCCGGATAGGGTAATGCACTATAATGGCTTTACCACCGCTGAAATTAACGGTGGTCCTGCGCCGGGTTACAGCACTGGGGAAGCGCAGGCCGCCATTGAAAAAATCTTGGCTGAAACCTTGCCGAACGGCATGACCTACGAGTGGACAGAACTGACCTACCAGCAAATTCTGGCCGGCAATGCGGGCATGTTCATTTATCCGCTGGTTATCCTGCTGGTGTTTATGGTGCTGGCGGCGCAGTACGAAAGCTTAACCTTGCCATTGGCTATTATCCTGATTATTCCGATGACGCTGTTATCGGCGCTAAGCGGTGTACTTATCTATGGTGGCGATAACAACATTCTTACCCAGATAGGTTTAATTGTGCTGGTGGGGCTGGCAACGAAGAACGCCATTCTAATAGTCGAATTCGCCAAAGAGCTGCAGGATCACGGCATGACCACTATGGACGCTATTCTGGAAGCGGGTCGCCTGCGTTTACGACCCATACTGATGACGTCTATTGCTTTTATTATGGGCGTAGTGCCTATGGTGTTCTCAAGCGGCGCCGGTGCTGAAATGCGTCAGGCCATGGGAGTGGCCGTATTCTCCGGCATGATAGGCGTCACCATTTTCGGTCTGATTTTAACCCCGCTGTTCTACTATATGCTGGCTAAACGCGGCGAGAAAAAGGCGCTATCAGAGCCGACAGAAAGCTCTTCGGAGGAAACTAATCATGCGTAATACAGCGAAGATATCAACCCTGGCCCTGCTCGTGGCGTCGCTAAGTGCCTGCTCTGCCGGACCGGATTACCAAAAGCCGGAGAAGGTAGAAAGCATTAACCTAAGCCAGCCCTATCAGCAGGCCGAGCAGGCTTTGAGCTGGTGGCAGGCGTTTGATGACGCCGAGCTTAACCAGTTGGTTGAACGTGCTCTGGAGGAGAACCGTACCCTGGCGCAAGCCAGGGCGAATGTCGATCGGGCTTATGCGGTATTTCGTGATGCCGACAACGATTCATGGCCGAAAGGGACGCTGGAAACAGGTTATCAGGCGAGTGAAAACAATACTCTGTCGGCAGACGATGATGACGTTATTACCCGCGGGTACAGCAGCGGTGCCAACTTAAGCTGGGATCTGGATTTGTTCGGTAAGTTACGTCGTGCCAGTGAGGCCGCAGAGGCGCAGGCGCAGCAAGCCGACATTTTATGGCGCGACGCGCAAGTGCAGCTGATCAGTCAGGTGGCAACCAGTTACGGCGAATACCGTGGAGCACAGTTGCGCCTGAAGGTTGCCGAAGAAAACCTGGATAACCTGCAGCAAAGTCGTGCCATAGTGCTGGCCAGATTAGAGGTCGGTATGGCCTCAGAACTGGAGTTAGCGCAAATTGACGTGCAATTGCACCGGGTGAAAGCGTCAGTGCCTGCTTACCGAGAGGCACTGCTAACCGTTGATGCGACTTTGTCGGCATTGCTGGCATTAGAGCCGGGTCAGTTGGAGTTGAGTGCTGAACCGGAACTGCCTGGGCTGAAGCGGCCGGTGGCTGTAGTCGAGGGTGAGAACTATCTGCGCCACCGGGCGGACGTGGCAAGTAGCGAGCGATTATTAGCGGCCCGTACAGCAAATATCGGCGTGGCTACAGCGGATTTATATCCGAACTTGTCGGTACGCGGTTTTCTGGGATTTTTATCCGGGCCTGGATTAACGCTGGGTAGTGAAACTCAAAGCTGGTCAGTGGCACCAAGTTTAAGTTGGCAGGCTGCTGATTTAAGTTCGGTAAAAGCGCGCATTCGGCAGGCCGAAGCCAGTGCGCAAATGGCGCTGGCTCAGTTTGAGCAACAGGTATTTGACGCCATTAACGAAATGCAGTTATCGCTTAACAGTTACAACCTGAGCCGCGAGCAGCAACTTAATACAGAGCAACAGTGGCAGGCCAGTAAAAAGGCCGTAGAAATTGCCCGTCAGCGATATGAAGCGGGTAGCAACGAGTTCCTGGATTTGCTCGATGCCGAACGTGAACTGCTGCGCAGTCGCGACCAGTTGGCTCAACTGCAAGAACAGAGCTTTGTCCGCTTAGTCGATATCTACCGGAACTTTGGTGGCGGCATCCAGTTAAGGTAATTCGTATTTGAACTTATGGTTAGCAGTAAGCAGATGGGGGAGTATCCATAGGAAGGCGATTCGACAGTAAAAGTGTTTTATGGATGCTCACCCCATTTTTTAAATGAAAACAACAAGTATGTTGGTGAACAACTATGTCTACCTATTTGCTGATCAACAGTGACACTTTGTTAGCTAAGCAGTTTGTGAAAACAATTCGACCTTCGGACGACGCCGTTTGGGAATTACATTTCGCAGAGGCAAGTGTGACTGAAGAAAGAAATAATGAAGCTCCACACCTGAGTGTCTGTGATCCTGAAGATGACTGGCGCCTGAATTATGAACTTGAGAGAGCCTTTTTGGAGTTCGGCTATTTTGACGACGTCATCTTATTTCCGGGGGCTCTCAAGTTTGGTGCAATTGAAGCAATTCCATCCCGCACCATTAATGAACAGGTCTCCAGACAAATAACTTCTGTCATTGAGATATACAGAATACTGGCGGACAAGCTGAGGTCGCACAAATCGTGTCATATCACTCAATTCCTCTATGAAGAATCGTACGAATTCAGCGCATTGTCATCGCTGCCTCTGGCTATAAATGGCGCAATCCGTGGCTTTGTTAGCGGGTTACGGAAGGAGCTTTCCCAGCTGAATGTGACTATAGATGTCAAACCGCTAAAGTCCGTTTATATTGACTTTACCAGTGAAGAGTATTCGTTTTTCAATGATCTGGAGTTGACTCAATATCAGACAATGGTCAATCGCTACTTAAAAGACATTGGCAACGTATTTGATGGTAGAGAACGAAACGGAAAGCTCTAAGCCGTGCCGCTAATAATTGGCGCATAAAAAAGCCCTTACAACCCCGGCAGCACGGTTTTGAAGAAAGTGCCTTCGAACGCAGAAGTGCGCTGCAATGCCATAAGCGGCATACTACTCAAAGTAGAAAGTGTCGATGCCGTCGCTAGAACGGCTAGTGAAGAGAATTCGTTCATCACCATCGAAGTGGCGGAACAGATCTTTCCCTACTTCACCGCACTGGCGCGCGCCATATGGGCCAGCGTATTTATCGGCTCGCTCGGCGAAGTTGCTCGCGGCGTAATTTGTCCAAGTCATCGGGAAAGTGATGCTCGTAGATTTGATCTACGAAGTTGTCACGTGACTTATTGCTGACGATATTTGCCAAACATAGATGAATGGCCGTTAAAGTCTGAGGACTTCATCCGAAAGTATGCGGGATCTCGAACAATCTCAACGGACATTATCTGGCACTTTCAATATCTGTCGAAGCACGATGATAAAGATCAGGAGTTTTCGGAAAGTATGACACTGGACAGTTGAAACCTCTATCAATCCCATTAAGCGAAACTATCAATAACAGGGCTAGCGTTTATACTAGCCCTTAATATTCACTTCAATTTTTGCAGCCATTTCTTTTGCAGGTTACCGGTGCGGTCGTGTTTGTCCAATGCGATGGTTTAACGTTAGTGTCTTCGCCGCATCCAGTTTTCCCACCTTTTTGGCCTTGGTGAACAACGCTCTCTCCTGATTCGGGGGTATGTCTAACAGCCATAGAATGTTCCTTTTCGTGTGTGCCGATATTGGCTGATTAAAGCGTAGACTAAAACTCACGTGACGCCAGTTTTAAAGGAAGGAATAGGTCTGCAAATTGTCAAAAACGGAGACTATCCAGAACGAATTGAGTTCCACAAGTACGTAGACTAAACTCAGGCCTGACAAGCCGGGAAGCGTGTTTTTTCCAAAGCGTTATACATTGAAGGAGTCTAGTATCAAAAATATATTTAAAGTATTTTCATACCTAATGCTTTTAGGTATTAGCTCTACATATGGCTTTATGAACATGGCCGCAGAAATGGGGCTAGCTATTCTCGCTGGATCTATCGGTCTGGCTTTCGCTAATATCGATAAGATTGCAAAATTTAAGGGTGCCGGCTTTGAAGCTGAAATGTGTAAAACAGTTATTCATAAGCCTACAGGGATAGTACACAAACTTGCGAAAGACGGTAAAACTACTGGGTGTGGCGTGAATGTGCAAACTCACCCTGAAGCCTGGGCAGCATCCACAGAAAAAGTCACTTGTAATCACAGTGGTTGCAAAAATGATACATAATCATCGTATCAAATTGACTCTAAAACGCCGTTTTTTTCCCTCAATTCATACAGTGGTAGTCCGTAATCGTTCCATATTGTCGCACTGTAGCGGGCCTTCAAACAAGTAAAAACTATTTGAGCATACTAGGTCACCCTTTGACGATATGCGATTTATGGGTAGGAAAGATCCGCAGCGAGCGAGGAGCGGACCTCCGGATTTTTTGCCTAATTCAACGAGTAACTCGCCTCGCTGTTATTAATGAGTCTGGATGGCGCGAACCAGACACGGCACACTTATCTCAGCAATAGTGTACGTTTTGTTATTGTGTTGTGTATTTAAGTCGTTTACTGTCAATGACATAACGAAAAATTAAAATTAGATATTGTGCGCACATTAGAATGTAACTGAGCATGCTCACATTGCCTTTGCTAACTCGGAGCCTTTCAAGTCAGGAGTTCCTGCTTGATCAGTAAGTTAAGAGTCGAAAACTATCAATTGGACGAGTTTTTAAATGTGTACGCACAATATACAAAGGTTAGGGCAGTAAAATATTCGAAGGAGTCCAAATGATAGACGAGTTCATTGACGCATACTCCGATGACCAGATTTATCTGGAACTGATCGAGAAGTTAGTAAATGACCATCCTGTTGAAAGCAACGTTCCCGATAGCATCAAGTACTCGTCTTTTTGCCGTTTGTGGATAGTCATGATGGTTGGCAGTATCGAGATGATCATAAAAAAATGGGCTAACCCAGAACCCATGATGTTTGATATAGCGTCATATTTCGAAAACGGCTCCAATGAAGAGCGATTAGAACGGCTTTACAAGGCATTTGAAATTCGCGGGTTAAATCCTGATCGGGAATGCTTCGATGATTATTTAGCCTGTAAATATATCCGGAATGCATACGTTCATGGTGAATGGAATGAAAATCAACGAAATTATGTAGCCGAGAAGGGGTTGCCTTCGACTACTATGAGCTTTACTCCAGAGCATTATGAGCGAGTAAAAAAGTCCTACTATCACCTAATGAATGGTCTGGGTATGGCGAATTCCATGAACAGCTTAATCAAGTCAAAAAGCGGTGGGTAGCCCTAACAATCGCAGGCACGGCGACGTCTTTTCCATTGCGGCTTCGCCTCCATTCCAAAGCCGCGCATGCTGCGGGCGTTATACCTAAAAGGAGAATCAGGTGACCTGCACTGAAATAGTCACATTGCTAAAGGAGCTTGTGCTTTCTGGTGCTGCAATTACTGGCGCGGTTGTGGCCGTGAAAGGCCTAGGTACTTGGCAGCGCCAATTGAAGGGGCAATCTGAATACGAGCTTTCGCGCCGAATATTGGTGTCTGTATTCAAATACAGAGACGCGATTAATGGTGTTCGTCATCCTGCAATGTGGGCGTACGAAATGCCTTCTCCGCCAGAGGAAGAAGCTAAAACAATGTCCCGCGAACAAATACGTTTCTACGGCACTTCGAAGGCTTATCAAGCAAGATGGGACAAAGTTCAAGCTGAAAGAACAACGCTATATGCTGACCTACTTGAAGCGGAAGCCATCTGGGGCACGGATCTTAAAGAACTGTTTAAAGGGGTATTCGGTCTCGAGCATGAATTATTTACGCGAATTCGCCATTACGTTGAACTCATAAACCCCGATACCGATGAAGCGTCAAAAGAGGCCATAAGAAACATAGATAAGAAAGCTCGCGACATTATGTACGACAATTTGAGCGAGGAGCCCGATGAATACAAACAAGATCTTGTTAGGGCGATCGAGGAAATTGAAAAATACCTCAAGTCAAAGCTGAGTCATGAAAAGGTATAACAATCACATTCAGCCGACCCAAAAACCGCTGCGCGGTTTTCAGTCGTCTGATGTGTGGCGTTATGCACTATACGGTCGAATATGAGTAGCAAATGAGAGTCCATTTGAGTACAGCAACGGTGACGTCCCATGAAAATAGGCGCCAGTCGATGAATTTGCACTTTAATCCGGTGGTGCTGTTCGAGGATAGCTGGCCCTTTCCCATAGGTCATTTGAAAGATATAAGCTGGAGCATAGAGGCCGAGCCGATAGGTAGGCATGACTTTGAGTTCACCACCAGTTGCGATTCACCGTTTGAAGTGGAGAATGATCGGAACTATATAGAGTTCTTTCTGAGCAAGAAGAGCGTGCCATTTCAACATGACGATTACCCGTGTCAGATAATCTTTTTGGCCATATTGGACTCTCCTCATTCTGGTCCGATAGAGATAGATCGTCGGTTTTTTGGTGTAGTTAAAACAGTGTGGCCCAGAGGGCTACGCAAAAATGCATAAACAAGCCAGGCACAGCGACGGCGTTAGGTTTAATAATGAATAAGGTGCATGTGTAATGAATTTGATTACAGGCTTCAATGAACAAATACAATCATTGGCTGCGACGTTCCCAGAGGTTCAGGCAGAGATTTTTCCATTTTTAGCAGGCAGTTCTGTTAGAAAGTCGGATGGGAACTATTACCCTGGCGACTGGGTTAGAAAGTCTAATGGAAAATACTACCCCCCTAGTTGGATGAGAAAATCAGATGGAGAGTATTACCCTCCATCTTGGGTGCGAAAATCTGATGGATATTATTATCCTTCAGCCTTTGTCAGGAAATCAGACGGACGATACTACCCAGCAAACTATGTAAGAAAATCAAATGGCCAATATTATCCGTCATAGTCAACCTAACAAGTGCAGGCACGGCGGCGGCTTTTCCGTTGCGACTTCGCCTTCACTGCATAGCCGCGCGTGCTGCGGGCGTTAAGTGAATTTAATGAGCACCATTCAAGTATCTATTATCGCCAGTTTTAGCAGAGAATCTCGCGAAACCGAGCTGCATCTGTGCTCAGGCTTGTGTGGTGCCTCCGAGTCTTCTGAGTTATGGATTGGCTCGAAAACTGAGAAATACATGCTGGTTTTTCCCGATAGCTATTACAGCGATGCACTGAGAGAGCGCCGCAACAAAGGCAACATGGTGGCGGCCTGGGATAAAAATGAGCGCGTTATCTTGGTGGGCCAGGTGTAGTCACCTAGCGTGCCGCTCCCTCCGTCATCAGTGGTCCTTGTAACGTCCACAATCGAGGCTGACATCAGTGTCACTTAATAAGTCAAAGCACTCGGACATGGCAAAACTGTCACCTTTTGTGCAAAAAGACGCACAAAAGCCGCCAACTTCACCAAGCCGGTGTTTGAGGCGTTAACGTCCGCTCTTGGTAAGAAGCAGATCGTAGTTTGGTGTGAGACAACCATTATCCTCTGTAAGAAAGGTCTAAGTGAGCTCATAGATATTATTCGGGTCATATGTAAATCCCGGGTCGTAATACCTTCTCAGAGCCCCCGAATAGATCGCAAGCGTGTGAAAAGCATACCGAAGTGCGCTCGAGGCATATTGTTCGCTATTTCTCTTTAAGTATTGAGCGTTATTTTCGTTGATATCATGGCCTAGGAAGTAAAGGCGAGCAACGCCCATAGAATTTTGACGTTTCCCGCCATCTTTAAGTACTATCTCGAAGTGACCAACAGCATTCAAAACATCATTCCAATGTGCTGTTACAACTTTCAAAATATCATCCCGGTATTTTTCAACGGGAGTCCCGCAAATCGAGTTGTCGACGTGAATCTCAAGATACAAGCGTGAAGCGGGGACGACTGGTTTTAAAGCTGTGATGAGATTGATGGCATCGTCTATTTCTTTTGTATTGAAGGAAACGTAACGGTGGCTATGCGTCGAAGCGCTTAAAAGTATATGACTTGCTTTTCTAACCTGGTTGTCAAGATAGTGCATCGCAGCCGGCATAAGTTTATTGATGATTATATTTGCGGCCATGATGTCATCATTGGAATTCGGTAGCGGTACATGAAGCTTTGATGTCTCAGCAGCGTACAGTCTGAACTTTCTATGCTTCGTTTTATAGCGCTCTTTAGTATCGCGAGCCGCATCTATGAGTGCTTCCACCATTTTGCGTTCCAGGTTGTAAAGGTCACAAATTTGCTCAATAGAGCGACCTTTGTCGGAGGCCTCTAACACAAGGCTTACTTGCTCAGCATCGAACTCTGTTTTTTGAGTGAATAAACTATCCATGTCGATATCTCCTTTTTCAATCCCTTTGTGCTGTTTGACTACCCATCCGCCTCGCTCTTTGCTTAGTAATCTATCAGCAAGTGACATCAGCTCTGTTTTATTGAGTGCTTCAGCGTTTGCGCCCTCCGGTAGAAGCTTGCTCATACGCGCCGGCTGCATGCGTGAAAGGTTCCTTACCGAAGACATGTTGGTTGTGGTGTGCGAACGCATGATGGACTCGAAAAGCAATAAGTCAGTGAAGTGCGTGTAGGTTGATAACGTCATGCCTGGCTCAAGGTGGCCGGCCCAGGTTGATATCTTATAGAGCACGTTTAGGGAGTCGCTTAGTTGAAAGTAATCTCTGATAACGGCTACTTGCTCTGGTGAATATGGCGTTAAGGCGCGTACGGTATCGTCCGACGCAAAACAGACCAATACCGCGGTAGAAATTGCGAAGTGGCGCAGTTGATACATTGGGGTATGAACGCCCGTATATGATGATAGCAGTCGAGTTACATGCTGGCTGATTTCGCGCATGTTGAGAAAGACATTGTTATGCGGCAGTCTGGAAAAGATGAGCATGTGTGGGTTCGTGAATCTCACTCTTCCATCTGCACTTAGGTAACGCCCGGCTTGCTCCATTCGGCGATTTATAAACCAGCGGATAAACTTGGATTCATCAGGTGGTAAGAAAGTATCAAGCTCAATCAGTCGTTTGGCGGAGTATGTTTTTTCTCTAAAGTGGCGGTTGGTTCTTACGAACAAATGACCTTTTAGGAGCAGGTCAATATCCTTTATTTCTAGGTTGAGTACTTCATTTGGTCTAGGGTTAAGCCTGGAGCATAGGATGAGTAGCGCAATAACTGACTCGCGAAGGTGAGATGATTGGTTAGCGTAAAGCTCGCCGATATCAGTAAACAGTTGCTTGATGTGCACTTCTGAGGGGATATTTGAGCGGACATGAACAGATTTTTGTTTATCTCTTGGCTCAAGTTGTTGGGGCAACGCAATATCGTGCTCTTCATTTAAGAAGTGCATTAGCTCGATGATTGATTCGCTGTATTGTGAGTCCGAGAGGCTCTTTTTGTTCATTAACTGCTCGTAGAGCTCTGTCATTTCATCTTCATCGAGCACAAAAACGCTCGTTTGTTGGCAAACGTCGAGCCAGATGGTCGCAACAGAGCTTACGTAACGAGCCCCGGTTGCAAACTTGGTTAAGTTACCCTCCCGATAACAATATCGCAGCCAATCAATGAGCATGAACTCAGAGTCGCTGATAGTGCGCTTACGCGACTCATAGAAGCTATCAATCCTTCGAATAATGAAGGCTTTACGCTCTGCGGCACTGCGGTGGTGATCATTCCTGGCTTTGAATAACTCTCGCAAACCTTCGCTGAACTCTGAATGATAAGCCGGAAGATCACGTTTTTTAAGCACACCAGCAGGTTGCCTAGGTATAGATACTGGATTGGGTTGGGTCGGCGACGCGATGGTATTATGAAAAGTTTGGCTTTTAATGCACTGAAGGCACTCGATGGACGTTGAGGCGCTACTTAAGTCTCCGCCTGCAAAATGCCGTAGAAAACTTGGCATATTTGAGCCGGGCTGCTCGCTGACGAGCTGCGCAACCGCACGCAAGAACGTGCGATTATTAAGCTTTTTGATGGCTTGTTGAGAGGCAATTGCAGACAGTTCATTTTTTAGCAGCGTTGTTGCGTCTCCGCTTATGCAGGCGGTTGCCCGACTTTTTATAAAACCGGATATTGCAAACAGGGTGAGTGGGCCGGGATAAAAGTTACGTTGAGTGACTTTCCTTCTATTTGCCTTTGTGTTGGTTTCATGACCTCGACGTGAGTAAATAAGAGGAATAACCCAGTTTCCTTCAATTTTTTTGAGCACGACTTTTGATGTTGTAACTGTCGTTAGCAGTGCATCCAGTGCTTCCTCGAAACATAAACCACTTTCGAACGCGGCGTGAAACAGGACAAGAAACAGTGGATAACTATTGTTAAACGACTTTTGCACCGAGACTAGGAGATTAACCTCATTTATTGCTCCGTGGAGTAACGACTTAGCTTTAACGATTTTTGGATCAACAAAGCCGTTTAAGCGGGGCGTTGAATAGTAGTGTTGGCCATAAAGTTTTTGGTTAATTGCATCTATGAGTGCACGTCTGAACTTGCTGCTTAATGACTTTTTAGCATGCACGGAGTCGTAGATTGTTGAAAATACCATTTCTTTATGCGCATCGTTGAGAGTATCAATTGGCTCGCGGCATATCAGATGCATTAACGTGTCAGCGCAGTTGATACTCGCTTTTTCAATTTTGCTCTTCTGCGGTGTCGCATGCTCGGTGATAACTTTTCGAAGTAAGTCCATTTTTATCTCCCTATTTGCTCATCAATGAGCTTTTCGGTAGAGCCAGCGCTTCCATGATGTGATCAACCCGTTCACTAATATCGAGCAATTGCTGGTAACGAAATGTTGAGCTCGATTTTGTTGGCGAGTCCAGTGCCTGTCGGTGACCCATAAAGGCCGCAAGGACATCCCGGTCGACGTCTGACTGGATGAGTAGGCTTGCCATTGTATGGCGATGCCAGTTTATCGATCTGAAAACCGCATCAGAAAGATAGCCACGTAAGTGATCGAAGTTGGGTAAAAAAGTCGATGCTGTTTGGATGCGAAAGAGGTTTGAGCGGCCAGATAGCATGTCGTCGATCGCCTGATAATTGTTGGTGTTAGTAAATCTAAAACGCTCTTGATAGCACTTTAAATAATCGATGTAATGAAGAATTACCTGCCGAGCGCGTTGGCACACAGGGACTAGTCGTGCAGAGCTATCGGATTTATCGACGATTTCCACTTGATTAAAATCATCAAGAAAGGCACCTATCGTTCTAAATACATCGGGAGCGGGGCGATGCATCGTCGCAAATTGCAGCAAGTTAACAACATAAGCTGTGTAAATGTTATGTGCTGCGATACGATCCTCTTTAATCAACGCATTCCTGAGCGCGGATTGAAGCTGTGAAAACACATATTCAACCCC
This sequence comes from Idiomarina baltica OS145, assembly GCF_000152885.1. Classification (GTDB taxonomy): domain Bacteria; phylum Pseudomonadota; class Gammaproteobacteria; order Enterobacterales; family Alteromonadaceae; genus Idiomarina; species Idiomarina baltica. The sequence continues at coordinate 194,183 of NZ_AAMX01000001.1, read as the reverse complement.
GTGAGATGACAAGGCTTTTTTCGAACCAAACAGTGTGTCGTCAGGAATTGACGTCTGTTTATATGCTTCGATTTCATCCTCTGGTAAGAATAAAGCCATGAAATCTGTGTGATGTTTATGAAGCGTTTTTGCAGAGAATGCTGCATAAAAATTTTGCATGTTGTCATTCATTTTTCTATCCGCGATAAAGTCACGTTCAAAGCGTGTCATATTTACCGTAGTGAATTCGAAATCAATGACGCGCTGGAGTGCATTGGGCGTTATCAGCTGTCCTGATGGACCTCGTTTCCCAGCGAGTAGCCGAGCGACTCTACTCTCGAGTATATCGATTGGTATTGATTGTGAGCGGGCTTGGGCGGTAGGTTTCGCGACACATGGCGGCAATAGGATGTAATTATCGTCTTTGGTCACAAGTTTTGATGCTTCATCAAATATTGGTGAAGAAGCTACTCCATAGCGCCAGCTATTGGATAGTTTACCAACGCCTGTGCTAAGAATCTCAAAGTCCAAGCTCGCATCGACAAGCGATCTCATATTGCGTCCAGTGGCTAACTTGGCTAATGCCAAGCCTCGCGTCAAATCGTCGGGGTCACTGAGAAGAAATGAAGACAATTCGGACAACGTTGATCTGGTTAGCCGGTAAGGGGAGGACTGAGGACGTTTCTGATTCCTTTTCTGGTGCTTACCCTGATACTTTTGTTTTCTGCCACTCATAACTGCTCTCCCATTTTTTCGATACGCTCGCTCTGGAGTTTTTGTAATTGTCGCTTCGACGTGCTGAGACTGGTCCGAGAGAGTTTGCGCGCGATAGCTCCAATTGTTTTTGCGGATACGCCTGTTAGCTCTTCGATATCTGAATGTGAGAGATTGCTTTTTTCCAGAGCTCTACGTAGTTGTGCGCAGTAAGTTGGATGATGCACCTGGTTTAGCATCCGTGATAAAACATATCGCCAGGCAGTATTCGATACTACCGGTGATTCGATGTCTGGGACGCAAATGACTGTCAGCAGCTTATTCATATCGTAGCGTGCAGTCAGAAGTTGAGACCAACCAGCGATTACTTGATAACTGCTGTTGTCTGGCATGACTTGGGGGTATTCCAACTGAAGGGCTTGGTCTGATGGATAATCTTGAGTCTGTTGCATGCATTGGTGTTGCAAATCAAGTTCAAACTCGTAAGCCGGTTGTGCACGCGGATGGATGATTAATCTCGTGAGCGGTACGTCAATCATTTGTCGTCTGTTGTTGTCCATAGCATTACCTCGTTAATGCAATTCAGAAAAATCGGCTTGAAAGCCACATGACTTATGCTAGCTGATGGAACGCGAAAAAATCGGAGATGAAGTTACGGAAATTGGAAATAGTTAAAAAGCGAATATTTTCTCTATATTTTTAAGGATTTTCTGAGACGAAAAAAACGATACTTTTTTCAAGCAGGCGATGATTTGCAGGCTTTGATAAGGCAAAAGATTAAAAATGCCAACAACATGAACATTAGAATGAGTGGTTTATCGAACGTAATTACGTTTAACGTAGTGAGTGCGGGATGGGTTTCTACCCCGTTATTCCGGAACCTTTCATTCGAGCATCGCCACGAACTTGCTGACGAGATTATCGGCCAAAGACCTCTAGAGCTCTAATATATGTATTCGAAGATAGCTCCATACTTCTCTCAAAAAGACCGAAAGCTCAGGCTCCAGACATTGGACCGAAGTATAAAAGTTCATGAAAGCAGGCGTAAGTTTCTTGGCATTGATATCTCTGAAAAGCTTGACGTAAACACAAATCAAAAACTCTATACATCGAACATAACGCTGGAAGGAAATATCGAGGTTGACTAACTGGTCTGACCAGTTATAATTGATTTGTTTTCATTAACCAAAGGTACAGATATGCAACATAAGCTACTACTTCCTGAGCCACTTTTTGATAGCAGTAAGGTCTATGAAGATGGGGATAAAGTCGTTATTTCTGGCAACGAATACGAAGTGAAAGTTGTCGACAAGAATAGAGATGGTGATACATATGAGTTAATTGAGGTCGTTAAAAAGCCTGTGAAGGCGGTAAAGATAGCCTTCTAATTAGCAAAGTCTCGGCTTGCTTAAGAGCGCCGTCGGCAACAGCGGCCTCAAGCTTACCGCGCATGGCAGACCAAAGCGATTCGCTGCCAATCATATTATTTTTTAATAATCGCGAGAGCTAGCAGCTTTCCTCCTAAGCCCGAAGGGCTTAGGATAGCTCGAATGTGAAAAATTTCCAGTTCTGAGCTTCGTGTTCAATTTCGAAGCTGAGTTCGGGTGTTCGTAGTCAGCTTCGAAACTCGAAACTTTCTGGCTAGTGGTCCATTTTGGGTGGCTGGATTGTGGCAAGTTTTGCATTGTATTGTTCTTTTACGTTCTTACCTCTGGCTAAATGGTCTGCCGCCGAAACTCAGTAAACTATTGATATACCAAGTAAAGTCAGTTTCGGACGGTTAACCCCAAACTGCCCAGTTTCGTCGGTCTGCACTCCGGAGGCAAAGGTATAGGGTGCGCCATTCGTAGGTCGCGCATTTTGCGCGACAATATGTTCCCATCGCTCCTTTGACCAGATTGCCTTCTTTTAATTGCTGAGGTCATAGGTTCGAATCCTATCGGGCGGACCATTTCCCTGGCCTGCAGCGATTTTCTTCTCTTCATATTTATTCTTAAGCTCTCTCTTTGATACTTTTTCGGCGCGACCGTTAGCTCTTGTGGTTAATTTTGTTGTGGATCAGGGCTGTGACAAATCTGTGACAACTTTGTGCCACAGGTTGCTGTTGCAATTGCTTCTAGGAAGCGACCATGACCACAAGCTTACTTCTTAGACTCACCGTTAAGACACCTACTTGATACTACTTACTCATCAGAGTAGATGTATGGAAATACGAGCACTGCATTAACAACTTTGAGCCTAGGTATTTATTTATCACCTTGCGTAATATATTCAGATCTCTTACTGTGTTTTGACGAGTCATTTTGACAATGACATATGGTGTAGGGTGACATGGATAGCACATTAGAAGAAATCTCAGAGTTAAAAGCAATCTACTTCCCATCTGAAGTTAAAGTAGATACTGAACTTTTCCTTCCTGTAGCAGCTGAATCATCAGTCATCGACTGTATGGTTGGTTACTTTTCGAGTAACTTTCTATCCGAGCTAGCAGTCACGATATCTACGTATTTGAAAAACAAACATAGAAGTAAATTAAGGTTTGTTGTAAGCCCCAATTTAGAGGCCGATGACGTCGCTAAAATAATCGAAGCGAATGAAAAAGGACAGAGCTATTTTAATATTTTATTTCCGGACCTGGAAGTCAACGCGGAAGACCTAAAGAGTAGAAGTCAAGAGGCTCTTGCATATCTACTTTATCAACAGCGTGTCAATATTAAGATTGCATTAAAGCGAAACGGTATTTTTCATACAAAGTGCTGGTTATTTTCTGTCAACGGGAAAGATGCATGCATTCACGGCTCAAGCAACGCTACTAAAGGCGGCCTTTTCAATAATTTCGAGCAATTGGTTTTGAGCCGTAGTTGGATGTCTAGTGAGTCAGCGGAAATTTGTCAAGAACTACGCTTAAAGTTTGAAAGTATATGGTCGGGCGACGAACAGGATATTCAAACACTGACAATAAATGAAGATACATTTAACGATATTGCCAAATTTGTAAGAAAAAAGTCTACAGCTCTTACTGATAGAGAAATTGACTCAGTACTTGTAGAAATGTCAGAACAAGAACTTCGACCTTACGAAAAGGCTCCCGCCCAGCTGCAAGTTCCAAGCTTTGTTAAAGTTGATTCAGGCGACTTCCAACACCAAGGAGAAGCTATCCGGGCCTGGCAGAAAAACTCAAGCAAAGGTATCCTTTCGATTGCCACAGGTGGTGGAAAAACCTATACATCTCTCGTAGCTGCTTCGCGATTACAGAAAAGTCCTGAAGTTTCAAAGCTTATGATTATTGTAGCAGTCCCAACTAAAACACTAATGAGTCAGTGGGAACGAGATATTAGAGATTTTAACATCACTCCGTTTAATACCTCAGGAATTTCATTTTCAGAGATTAAGTCAGGCTTTAAAAATGCTCTGCGCCGACTTCGGCTGGATGTTAGCGACACTGAAGTAGTAATTGTTACTCACAATCTAATTGGTAAAGGAAACCTTAATCAACTCATAGATAGTGTGAGTGGGAAAACTGCTCTAATGATAATAGCTGATGAGGTTCACAATTTAGGTAGTGAGGCCAGTCAACGAGGACTGACACAAAAGTTTGACTATCGCATGGGCTTATCTGCAACTCACGTGCGTCAATTTGATGAAGAAGGAACTGATTTCTTAATTAGTTACTTTGGTGAAGTGGTTTACGAGTTTTCATTAAAAGATGCAATAGGAAAATGTTTAGTACCCTACAATTATTATCCCCACATAGTATTCTTGAATGCTGAAGAGCAAGATGAGTTTGAAGCGTTGACTTATGAAATAAACAAACTCTCTTTTGCTCAGGAGGAGCCCAGTGAAAGCGTACATAGAAAACGATGGGAAGCACTATGCAGAAAGCGACGTGTATTGATTGAGTCCTGCTCCGCTAAAGTTTCAGAGCTTCATCGAATATTGAAGTCTAAGGACTACTCTATAAAAAGAGCGTTAATATTCTGTACAGATAAGAAACCCGACCAGCTTGAGGCCGTGAATAGCATTTTACTTGACGCAGGGGTGAAGTTTCATCAGGTTACTCAAGCGGAGACAGCTAGTTCTCAAACTTTGAAAGACACTCTGAGGTTATTTGCTACTGGTGATTTAGACGTTTTAACTTCCAAAAGAGTGCTTGATGAGGGGTTTAATGTTCCACAGATAGAGACCGCTTTTTTATTGGCGAGCAATACTGTTTACAGGCAATGGATTCAGAGGTTAGGTAGGATTTTAAGGAAATCAGAACGTACTCAGAAATCGATAGCGCATTTGCACGACTTCATCGTTTTACCCACACCTAAAAAATCGAGCGATAATGTGGATGGGGATTTATCGTCATTGTTGAAGGGTGAATTAAAGCGTGTAAGCTACTTCTCAGAGTTAAGTTCTAACTATACGGCGAAAGATGGTGGAGGAAAAGCCGTAACTAAGATTCTAGAGTTATTGGGAGCTTTATGAGTATATCACATAAAAAAATAAACGAGATGATTAAGACAGCTGTTAGTGACCTAAACGCTTGTGGCCGTGAACAACAGGCTTTTAATAGCCTCTGCGAGAAAATTTATCTAATCGAGTCTAGTTTAAACGAATCTACATCTGCTACGAAAATAATATCGGAAATGCGAGAAGAGATAATGAGTAGAGCAATTGATTTCAAGGAAGAATCGAAATGAAATTAATATCCGCGAAAATATCAAACTTTCGTTTACTGAAGAGTTTATCTTTAGACTTTTCTACAGACCATGAAAAGAAACTAACAGTGATTAGAGCTGCTAATGAGACAGGTAAAACTACTTGCTTAAATGCATTGCTCTGGTGCTTTTATGGCTCGAAGGCCTTACCTCAAAGGGGGCACTACTCCTTATTTCCATCCGACGAAAAGAATCATTCAAAAAAAGTTAAAGTTGCTGTTGAAATAGACTTCGAAGTTGAGCTAGCTGAAAGTAACAGGCGTGGAATGTCGTCTGTTTCCAGGAATAGATACAAAATTGAGAGATCGTGCGAAGAATATTCGGAGTCTAAGGGGGGACAATTTCGGGACCATGAAATTGTCCAACTATGGAAGATTACCTCGACCGGGGCAGAGCGGATACTAGACTCGGAAGTTAAAGATGTTATTGAAGCTACTCTTCCAGAGAGTCTGAGAAATGTCTATTTCACCGATGGCGATAGCGCAATGTCTTTCATTGAAGCAGCGGCAAGCCAAGGGCAAAAACGCAAGCGGGTAGCCACTGCTATAGAGTCATTATTGGGGTTGAATGTTTTAGATGCCACGATCAAGCACTTAGGGCAGGTAGTTAATAAATTCAGCCAAGAAATTGACAATACGGACTATGCGCGAGAAATTGAAGAGCTAAATGATAAAATGTCCGGGTATGAAGAGGACATTGAGGAGTGGTCTCAAGAACTAACGGAGTTTCACGAAAGACAAAAAGAACTCGAAGCCGAATTGAGGCAGATAAACTCCAAAAGGGAAGACTTGATACGCTTGGGAAATAAATCAGTACTGATTGAAAGGAAAAGTAAAGCAGAGCGTAGGATAGAAGAACAGAAAAAGGCAGAGAAGCAGGCATTAAAGCGCTTATCGCAATTAGGGTATGGCGAATTAGCTGCTCGCTCTCTTCTAAAAGGGCAGATAGAAAAGGCACAAGATAAGTTAAATAGATTAAACAAGTCGAAGCAGCTCCCAAAGGTTAATATACCGATACTTGAAGAGCTTTTAGAACGGACGACTTGTTTTTGTGGAAGTGATTTAGATGGTGTTACGTCAAAGGGTATTTCGAGACGGGATGAAATTAAGCGTTCAATCGATGAAAGTCGAGAATCTGATGCTATTCAAGAGGCTGCTACGTCACTTTACTATTCCGTTAGAAGTATAGAAACGGAGAATTCCGGCGAACAGTTGCTTGAGAATTACTCAAACCTTTTCGATGAACTTAACCGTTGCTCAATTACTATTTCGGATACCGAGTCAGAACTAAGAGATGTTGAGGCTGAGATACAAACGCTTGAAGATTCTCAGATAGAAGCCTTAACACGGCACAAAGAAAAGATTGAGAGCGAATTGCGAATTGCTTTGTCAAATGCCTCAAGCAGAGCAACTAAAATAGAGGATGTCCAACAACGACGAGCAGATGCCGAGCACTCCCTAAATAAGTTGCGAAGTAAGCTTGGAAAGACAAATAATTCAGCTCTTAACTGGGATTTAAGTAAAGAGGTTCGTGAGGTATTTCAATTAATAGTTGAGCGTTTGAAAAAAGATGAACTGAAGAAAGTAAGCTCTGAAATGAACCGCATATTTCTTGGCATGATCGGAAGTGCTGTTTCAGAGGAACGAGCCCTCATCAATCGTGCTGAGCTTACTGAAGAGTTTGATATCGTTGTTTATGGAAAGAATGACCATCTTCTCAATCCAGACCAAGACTTGAACGGAGCCTCTAGAAGAGCTATTACGTTATCGTTTATTTTAGCTCTGACAAAAGTAAGCCAGGTTGAGGCGCCTAATATAATTGACACCCCTTTAGGAATGATGTCCGGATATGTAAAGCAATCTGTATTGTCTAATATTGTTATTGAAGGTTCTCAGCCTATTTTATTTCTTACACATGATGAAATAAAAGGGGTTGAGGAGTTAATAGATCGATATGCAGGCAAAGTTTTTACATTAACAAACCCCGCGCACTACCCAACTATGTTGGCAAATGAGCCGCATGAAGACTCCATTAGCGTAATGAGGTGCGAATGCAACCACCGAGAGTTCTGTGATATATGTGAACGAAAATTATTGGAGATTTAAAATGAGTAGTAATCCGTTTGCAAGTTACAATGTCGAACTACCAGAGGCTTATGCCGAGAGAATTAGAAGCTATTGCAGTACGGGGGGCAAAAACGTCTCGAGCGAAATAGCTCCGTTTGAACGTCAAGTCGACTTTTGGTTTTTTGCGTTTGTTCTTGCAACAGTTGAAGGTCTAGACTTGGTGAAACCTTCAAAAACCTACAACGCGACACAAGCCCATATTCTCTCGTCAAATTCAGAAAGAATTACGTATATACAGGCCGTCTATTTGGCTGAAAGCGAGTCTCTCGATGGACTGGCGAACCCGCGAAAAGTTTGGGATTTCGCATGTCAAAGAGCTCATGCAGGAGTGCCTCGGTTAATACAAATATTAAGTGACACAGACCAAAAGCCTCTTTGGAACTTTTTAGATGTTATAGATAATTCGGTAAGAGCCTAAGAGGCCTAATTCATAGATAACCGCTTGAAAATTAAGTGTTTAAATAGCATATTCAGTTCTTGTCTACAACTTTAGGTTATATGTCGAGCGGGTTAACCCTCTTCGATATAGACATCATTTTTTTAGCTTAATTAGGCGTCCTTGCTATTAAACTCTTTCTCTACCTATGCTATTTTGGAGAAACTCTCCAAAAAGGTATTGAGAATGAAACCGAAATTTTCAGGTCATGATACGTTTCCTCTACGGTATGGGTGGCTATATAAAGCTGTTAACCTACTGATAAATAATAGTAAAAATGCAAAGTCATCGGATGATTTTGTGCGCGATGCCATTGTTTCATTAGGCGTCGGTAAAAATATGGTGAACGCAATTCGCTATTGGGCTGAGATGACTGATGTCATTTCGTCCTCTTTGGTTAATTCACGAAGTCAGTTAGCAGTGACGGATTTAGGTAGCTTTCTTTTTAAGGAAGATGCTAGTTATGGTAATGCTGATCCTTATCTCGAAAAAACCGGTTCTATTTGGTTGCTTCACTACCGCTTGAATTCTTCTACGGATCTACTAACTTCATATCGCTACTTTTTCAACTATTGTAATTTTCAAAGCTTTGAAAAACCTAAGTTGGTCGACGAAATTATGTCGAGCACTATTAGTTTGACAAATATGGAAGCAGGAAAGAAATCTACTGTGAAGAAAGACGTAGATTGCTTTTTGCATACCTATAGTAAAAAAACACGGCAATCAAAAGCCGTTGATGAAGACCATTTTGCATCACCACTTTCTGAGCTGGGGCTCATTACGGAGGTTTCTGGCGGGTTTTGCGTTAGCGAGTTCACAGAGCGACCATCTTTGCCTACAGAGATTTTCGCCTATGCTCTTTGTCGTTTTGTTGGTAATGAGACGGCTGAGTCAGGTGTTAACACCATTGATTTTGACTCCTTGCTCTCTAAACCGTGTTCCCCTGGTAGAATTTTTCGCCTATCTGAGCAAGGGTTATCGAATAAGCTAGATGATCTAGCTTCCATTTCAAACGGAAAAGTATCTTGGACCGATTCTCTTGGGCTGAGACAAATTATGGTTGACCCGTTTCTGAAGAAGTACCCTGCCCAATTTTTAGATGATTTTTACGGTGACGGCTATGTCTACTAGTGTCTATATTAATGATAAGTACAAGAGTTCGGTTCGAATCGATGCGGTTGCTGATAATTTCGATGAGTTTTTAAACGCAGTTATCATTCATGGGACGTTGAAATCAACAATATCTACTGTAGCGCGCGAGATTCACGGAAGTTCACAAAGAGCATTCACTGTTACGGGGCCTTACGGTTCGGGTAAGTCAACTCTTGCGGCTCTGATATCGGGTGCGTTAGGGCGTAATAGCAGCCACCGACAATCTACTCTAAATAAATTTAAAAATGCAGACTCATTAGATGAAACTATTGAAAGAGCGTTTCCTTACAAAAATGGCTGGGGCGTCATAAAACATGTGTGCGGTTTAAATAACCCTGCACACTCTATAGCAGAATCAGTTTGCAATCAGTTGGACTGTGAGATTAGTCGTCTCAACGCTCCTATGTCTGATACCGATTGTTTAAAGGCGATTAATAATTCGATTCAAGAAGCCTTGAAGAACTTAGATGGAGTGGTCATTCTACTCGATGAACTCGGAAAGGCATTGGATTATCAGTCGAGTCATGATGGAGATTTGTATTTCTTTCAAGAACTCGCTGACTTGGCACAAAAGTCCGAAAAGCCAGTCATCATCATTGGTTTTCTACACCAAGCATTTAATCAGTATGCAAAAGGCAAAGCTGCACTTACTCAGCAAGAATGGGCAAAAGTTCAAGGTCGCTATCGCGATTTGAGCTATAACCCAACCGTGGATGAGTCTCTTATTCTGATAGCAGACTCTATCAGGGTCGAGCCTGAGGTAGAAAAACGGCTACTGAATAAATACACAGGGTTAGTTGACTCGATTTCGACTGAGTTACCGCCCGCAATATCTGCAACTACTCCGTTGCTCAACGCCTTACCCATCGACCCACTAGTCAGCCTACTATTGGGGCCAATTTCTAGGCGGCGATTTTCACAAAATGAGCGAAGTATTTTTGGTTTTTTAGCTTCAAGTGAAAGGTATGGCTTCCGCTGGTTTCTGGAAAATGAATGGTCGCCGGATTCATTACACCTCTATGGGCCGGATCTTCTGTGGGACTATTTAGAGACTAATTTAGGACATCTCATTAATAGCTCACCAGATGGAAAGGCTTGGCTCGAAGCAAACGACGCAATTTATAGAGCGGGAGCTAAAGATGGAGAGCTGTACCGTAAACTCACTTCTCTGGTTGCCTTACTAACAGTTTTTGGTCAATCTTTCCACTTATATGCAACTCGCGAGCTGTTAGTTAAATATTACGAAGGTTACGGCTTTGAAAGGCCAGAGGTTGAAGGCGTAATAGATGAACTAGAAAAATCGTCGGTTCTTATTTTTAGAAAAAAACATAATGCTCTATTTGTTTTCCAAGGAAGTGACGTTGATGTAAATGAGCTTATTGCTAGCGAAGTTGAGTCGATTAAGGACGGGGTAAATTGGGCGAATGAATGCAACTCTGCAACTCACATACTAGCATCCTCACACTACCACAGAACTGGTGCCATGAGGTGGACAGAGACTACCTTTGTGGAGTACGCAGAAGCGATTTCCCAGGTTGATTCGAAAGAGCAACCGAAGGCAGGAGAGCCGTTTAGTACCTTTGTTCTAATCGGCGAGTCACTAAACCACAATGAATTGAAAAAGTTATCTAAGGAATACCCTCGTTTACTATTAGGTTCTCCGAAGAGTACAAGTAAGCTAAAAGCATCAGCGATTGAGTCAATTGCTATTAATAACGTATTTAAACGAGAAGATAGGTTAGCGCACGATCACGTAGCAAAAAAGGAATTAAACAATCGCTTATCTGATGCTCGTCATCGTCTTTCCAACGAGCTTGAAGCGTTGTTTTCCAGTGCGAAATGGTTCTATAAGGGCGAGTCAAAAGGCATTGCTGCGTTGTCACAGTTGGCCTCTCTAGCTGCTGACTCAATGTACAACCGCTCTCCTACAGTTATTAACGAACTGGTAAATCGTTCAAAGCCATCCGGTAACGCCAATTCAGCTACGAACAAGTTGATGCTCGCAATGCTGAATAGCGAGCATGAGTCTGATCTTGGTTTTGATGAGAACACTTTCCCGCCGGAAAAAGGTATTTATCTATCCGTATTGAAAAGCAAAGGTTGGCACCAGAAGACTCCGTGTGGGTATGCGTTTGTATCTGACTGGAGTCCTGAATTAAAAGCAGAATTCGAAGATGCTTATAGACTATGGGAGAGTGGCTTTAACTTTATTAAATCGGCAGACAAAATGGTTACTTTGTCAGAGCTTTATGAAATGTGGATGCGTCCGCCTTTCGGTTTGACAGCTGGCCTTTGCCGTATTTATGCCTTAGCTCTACTAAAATCTCTAGAGGGAAAGGTAGCTTTTTACGACAAGGATTCAACTCAAAGCTTTATATTCATACCTCAGCTCGATGAAGTTATTGTTGAGAAGTTACATAAGCATTCTCACGAGGTTGCAGTAAGGTATTTTGAGATTGATTCGATCCAAACCAACGTGGTTCGCAGCATTGCAACAGCTGCGGAGTTGCAATCAAAGGAAGACTCGAACCTTCTAGAACTAGCAAAGCATATTGTGAAGCTAATCCATACTTTGCCACCTTGGGTGAAGAAAACCTCAGGCCATCTTTTTGACTGTGAAGACAAGAGCGTCGAACTATCTAAAGAGGCTAAGGCCCTCCGAAATAGTGTGCTGAGAGCAAATGACCCATACAAGCTTGTGCTTGAAGATATTCCTGAAATTTTCAACATTCCCAATAAGGGCCAGGGATCTGAAGAATCTATTGATGAATTGTCTGTACGCTTAAAGTCAGCAATAGACGAATTAACATCACAGCACACACTTCTGGTTGATGCATTTAAACAGATTATCAGGCAAGAGCTAAGTGGGAGCTTTGACCAGGCGCTCGCAAAAAGAAGTGAGCGGGTCGCAAAGGCCGCCCATAGGCCGTCTATAAAGGAATTCGCAAGTCGTTTGACTGGATATATAAACAACAAAAACTCATTTGAGTGGGTTGTATCAACAGCACTCGGAGCGGCTGAGCGGAGTTGGACGGATAAGCATATCAATAACGGGTTGCATGAAATTTATAACTTGTGTCGTCAGTTTAGGCGAGAGGAGACCTTCACAAAACTGACGTCGAAAACCTCAGCGAAACCTGTTGGACTAATTACAACTGATGAAACTGGTGCTTTGGTTGAGCTTGAGGGTCACATATCTAAGACTACAGAAAACGCTCCTGAAATAGAGGGGCTTCTGAAATCTTTGAGCAAGGAACTTACACCACTTTCTAACGATCTAAAAAGAGAGGTTTTAGTTAAGTTACTTAGTGAGCTTATGCATCCTGTCGAAGCTTTGGAGGGAACTAATGAGTGAAAAAATAAAACATGTTCTTGGGCTCTCAGGGGGAAAAGATAGCAGTGCTCTGGCTCTTTACATGAAAGAAACTCGCCCTGACTTAGACATCGACTATTTCTTTACTGACACCGGGTATGAACTTCCCGAAACTAATGATTTCATTGACAAGCTCGAGGAGCGTTTAGGATTTATTCACAGGCTGAATGCTCGTTCACTAAATGACATAGATGGACGAGGGGAGCTAGACTTTAAATCATTGCTTAAGAAGCATCAGAATTTTCTTCCGTCTCAGCGAGATCGCTGGTGTACTGTTCAGCTTAAATTAAAACCTTTTGAGCAGTGGGCTGACAACTTCATCAAAGAAGGGTATCGGATTGTAAATTATGTTGGTATTCGAGCTGATGAACCAAGCAGAACAGGGCTCTTAACTATTGATAAACCGATTACTACCGTTATGCCGTTTAGAGAGGACGGTATAGTAAAGTCGGATATTGAAAATATTCTCCAACGAAATGGATTAGACTTACCCGATTACTATAGTTGGCGCTCCCGTTCAGGTTGCTCGTTTTGTTTCTACCAAAAAAAGATAGAGTGGATTCGTTTGAAAGAGAACCATCCCGATCTATTTGAACAAGCAAAAGAATTCGAGAAAGGCGAGGGTAATAACGTCACTGGAGAAAGGTTTTACTGGATGGGAAAAGGTGAGCCGTTAGAGACTCTGGAAGATCCAGAGAGACGTGCTCAGATTATTGAGAATCATGAGAAAAAAGTTGAACGATTTAAGAAAAAGAAAAGGCGGAACGCGCTTTTAGGTGATATCGAAGGGGTTTATGAGTCTAGCGATATCGATGAAATTTATGACGATGTTGAGGGCGGCGGAGCTTGTATCACATGCTATAAATAACTAATCTCGTATAGGTAACTGGTTACTCTATTAGCTCAACGCAGTGTAGCTTAACGCATGTGGTCAAGCGTTTATAAAATAGTGATCCTACCAGTCGAGTCAATTAGGCTAATATATTGGGTTAATCAGTTACCTGTAAACTTTATTATTTCGTCTAATAAGATTTTTATATCTTCTCCTGTATTTTTATGGCTAAAGCTAATTCTTAGTGTTTTAGATGCCTGTTCTCGATCGAAGTTAAGAGCTGTTAAAACATGAGAGGGTTCGATCGACCTAGCAGAGCATGCGGAGCCTTGAGATAAGGCTAATGAGGCGTGATTGCATCTAAGGAGTGCTTGGATATTAGAGCTACTTAGCGTAAGACTGATACAAGACGGTATAACATTGCGTCCGCCATTAATTCTGTATTTTATGTTCGCTTTTTCAAGCCCCTCGAGGAGCTGTCTTTTTAACTTGTTAGTTTTTTCTAAAGTATAGTATTTTGAAAATGATTGAATAGCTACACCGAATGCGGCGATCAAAGGGGTTGGCAATGTACCGCCTCTTAAACCGAATTCTTGTCCAGCACCATGAACAACTGGGCTAATATCAAGGTCTTTTAAATCTCTTATGTAGGCTATGCCAACTCCCTTCGGGCCACCCACCTTATGGGATGATAACGACATAAAGTCAACGTTTAGCTCATCAACATCTGTTTCAAGCTTCAGGTAGCTTTGCGCGGCATCAGTATGTAGGGGGATCTTCTCAGACATGCAAACTTCACCAATTTCCGCGATAGGGTTTATGGTTCCTAACTCATTATTCACATGCATAATTGAGACTAAGGCTGTGTTTTCCCTGAATGCATTTTTAACGATAGATGGCTGAATTTCCCCATCCGAATTTGGGTGAAGATAGGTCACTTCACAACCTAAAGACTCTAGGTACCGACTTATTGATAGTACACATTTATGTTCGAGAATCGACGTAATTAAATGAGGCTTTTGACCCTTTAGCAGTAAAGGTAAAATGACGCCTTTTATAATCAAATTATTACTTTCAGTTGCGCCACTAGTGAAAACGACTTCACTAGAAAGCGCCCCTATCGAATCCGCCGCAGCCTCGCGTGCTCCTTCTACTAGTTCCTTTCCTTGCTCGCCGAGTGAATGGGACGATGAGGGGTTAGCAAAGTTATTTTTTGCGGTCGAGTATAAAATTTCATCAACCTCAGGCAGTGATGGATAAGAGGCCACGCTATCAAGGTAAATCAATTCTAATGCTCCTGCATTTTTCGCGAAAATGATGTCTATTTATCCAAACAGTTTCAACTGTCGTCGGGGTTTACCCAAGGCCACAACTTATCCCACGCTAGTTCAGCTACATTTCTGCTTCTTTTTTCAATTAGTTCCTTATTCCACTTATCTACGCCTTGTACTGGGATAAGTAATGGTGAAAGCTCTCCAGATTCTAAAAGTCTTAATAGACTTTTAGATAGATTTACTCCTTGTTTCCTAGCTAGATCAAGCCTTTTTAGATGTTCCTCATGAGTTTCTGATGTTAAGCATGAGTAAAATAATCGTTTCTTTTCCCACGACGCGTTTCCAATGCTCGAGTTTTCTTTACTCGGTAAAAGCGTCAGGTTTCCTAAAGTATGGCGCGTTATTTGGTTTCTGTATATTGCCCCATCCCAGTCACCTTCCTTTTCTGATTCTGGCGCTACATGTTCAACTGTAGCATATAGGTCTGAAGACCAAAGCTTATAGTTAAAAAAAGAACTTCTGTAGTCTTTTTTCAGGCCCTCTCGACTCAATAAACCAGCTTCACTCGAAGGTGATGAGAAGTCGGCTGCTGCAAAAGTAAGGAATCTTACGAGTTGTTTAGACTGTTTATATAATGGGTTTTCTGAAACATGGCTTACCCAGTTTTCTTTATTTAGGTGCTTTATTTTTTTCGTCAGGAGATTAGTATAAATTGTTTTGAGTTCATTGACCGAAGGTAGTGATCGGGTTGAAGTGTTACTAATGCAGAAGCCAAATTTTTGGGATTTATTGTTTCCTGATTTAATGGCCATTAAATCTCGAAAAACACCATCTACACCATCTGTTGTGCCGGTAAAGGCTCTTCTTAAAACTAGAAAAGCAACAGTGGCTTTAAAAACGTCTAAAAACTCTTTATCTCCGTCAGTCTTTAATTCACTGCTCCAATACCTACAAAGCAATGGAAGCGCCATAGTCGTCTTCATGTTTTTGAGAAAAGAGGCAAGAAGTTGAGCTAAGTCTAAATTGTCTCCCCTGTGGAAGCGGCTTAGCTCTTCAATACCGTCGTTTTCGAAGTAATACCGTTTAAACTCAGCAAGCTTTGCGAAGGATGCCATGTAAGCTCGAGCTGACGCGAGATCTTTATCTGATGCAGCATCAAAGCTATTTCGTAAAAAATTACGTTGTCCAGCAAGTTCTTTACTTAATTTCTCTCCTTCTTGATAAAGCGCGAATAAAACTACTAGCTCCTTGGTTTCTGCCTGCTTTATTTTTGTATCCAGAAATCTTTGTTCTATTAGTTCGTCAAGTTTAATCCAAGCTTGCTCAGACTCGGATCCTGCAAATTTACCGTGACGGTTTTCAAACTGTAATACTCTTGGCTTGAGCGTCTCCAATGCGGTTAGTGGCTCACCTGTTGTATTTAAAGCGTCAAAGATATCAAACGCTGCACCTTCATCTTGAGTTACTACCTTCGTAAAAACTATGTAATCACAAAAGTATCGAGCAAAAAGTAGGGACCTTATAAAATCATGATGATCAGCAGAGTTCGTCAACTCACTAAGGGCTTTATTTTGGTCGCTTTGGTTAGGAATGCAGCTTTCAAGTTTGGAGAAAAGGCTTCGTACCTGTTTCCGCTCAATATTATGTACGTCAAACAGTTCCGAATCGGTATCATCGTACCACTCCGGATTATTTAAATTGTTTAAAAGTTTGCGTATATACTGATATTTATCGAAAACCTTTTTTCCACCCTTCAATTTCTTGATTTTAGATACACTATATTCGGTATCACTGCTTTCTACATAATTACTAAATTTAAAGAAAAGGCACGCAATTGGAGACTTATAGTCAGAGGTCTGTAAATTTTTTCCCCTTATATCTTCGCTTCTTACTATTCTAGGGTATGGGTAAGAGTATGATGGGGGAATTTGTTGAACACCAAGAACGCAGTAATATAGACAGCCTAGTAGATATTCTAGCTCTTTTTCTAGCCATGAAGAGACTTCAGGCCTAAGGCCTCTGTTATATTCTTTACTCTTCTCTGCTTTGAGCTTTTCGTAAATAGCACATGCAAATAGCGACAAAGTTGTTAAGCGTTGTTGCCCATCTACGATAGACAGGGAAACCCCCTCAAAATCAGGATCTACTGATTTTTCTTCGACCATTATTATTGAACCAAGAAAAGTATAAATCGAAGAATCATGTGAGGATTTCACTCGATTCAGACCATTCAACGTATCAGTGTAAAGTCGTTCGATGTTTTCCTCTGACCAATCGTATTGTCGTTGATACTCGGGGATTCTAAAGCCTGCTCTGGTAGAGTACGATATTGAATTGTTAAAAGGAGTGGTTGCTTCAGCCTTATACAGTTCGCTTATGTCCATCGTTAATTTTCCCTGGCTTACGAATTTTTAACTCGCTAAGTTGTTGTGTTGTTTTGACAGAGTAAATTTGGGCTTCGAATTCTCACAGTCTACTACTACCTGAAAATATCTTGATACTAACCTTCTATCAAACACATTCGGTTTAAATAGTCTATTTAGTCCATTACTTGTCTGCGTACCAACCACCAACCTTAGCCCAAGCGACTATGTTATGGAACCTAACACTAAAACAATTTGATAGAAAAATGAATAACTAAGACTGGTTAGTAAAGCCTCGAGTTCACTTGAGGTATGCTCTAAAAAACAAGCTGGAATCGATGGTCCAAGTTGCGAACTAGGAAAAGGAGTATTTAAGAGTATCGTGCCAACTCCTCCTAACGTAATGTCGTCGTACACCCACTATGTCAGCCTAGTTGTCCAGTTGGCAATTTCGCCATTAGTTAATAAGCAGTGGGCGGCATAGGTTCATGTATGCCACGTTATTCTGAAGAGCGCAAAGCGGCAACGCTCAAAAAATTATTACCGCCACAGAGTCGTCCGTTATCTCCGCTTTTTGCATCGGTAGGCTTAGGGATATAGCACGACCGCCATCTACTTCTAACCACTCTGTGGCGTACTTAAAGCCCATACGGCCTTTTTTTAAGTACAACTCACCTACCGGAAACCCGTTCATAGAGCAATAAAGCGTTCGGGTATGCGATTTTCGTCCCATTAGAATCTCAATGATTTTTTCGCAAGTCAATTAGTCGGCGTGGACACTTCATTCTTGGGCAGGTTGACGATCTTAAACTCCAATTCGAGTACCGCACACAGTTTGATAAGCATATCGACAGAGACTTTTTCATGTCAGTTTTTTATGCAGAATTGTGAATAAAGCAAGTTTATACATATATCTGTATAAAAGCGGGCCGACGATTGGATCTTTAAACGATGTGAGTCTGTTTCGACGCTGGCTTTATTTTACATTGCGTTGGGATGTAACTGACTGGCTGATGGCACAGCAGAAGTTGTTCTATCAAACGCCACCGGAGCCTGAATTGCAACCGCCGGATATTGTTGAATGTCCGCAGGCATTACAGTTCTTTAGAAGTTTTTGAGACTCCACAAAAAAAGCGAGCCCTTAACAGAGCCCGCCTTTTATTAAACCACCCTTAAAACGGCTTAAAGCGTCTTCAACAACTCTTCAACGGCACGTTCTAATTGCGGATCCACGTTCTTAGCTTTATACGCCGGTGGATTAAAGACCTCAATATCGGGTTGTGCTGGGGTAAAGTCCATGTTGGCGTCGGACTCTTTTACCCACCAGCCTCTAAACGGCATTCTGATAATTGAGCCATCGACCAAGCGCTCAGCGCCGGTACTGATAACTGCGCCAAAGGTCGGGCGGCCAACGAGTTTACCAATATCTAATGACTTATACGCATGAGCGAAAATTTCAGCGTTTGAGTAGCTGTTTTCGTTGCTCATGGCAATCGATGGTTTGGTCCATGCTGACAACGGTAAACGTTCAGAGTAGGGGTATTTATCTCTGAATTTCTTCTGGTCTTTGTCCAAATTGTCAGTCGCACCGCGCGGGATCGTGTAAGCGTGTTGCTCTACGTTCAATACGGCCATGAGGTAGTCGGTTGTCCAGCCACCACCGTTGTAGCGTACGTCAATGACGATACCGTCTTTGCCGTAGCCGGCGGCCATTAGTTCACGCTCAAAACGTTCGAAGCTGGTCCAGTTCATACCGCGAATATGCAAATAGCCCAGGCGACCGTTGGAATACTCTTCGGTTAGCTTACGACGTGTTTCGACCCAGTTGTCGTACTTCTCGTCACTTAAACTTGTGGTTGGCCAAAGTACCACTTCGGTTGGCTGGTCGGCTCGCGTAATATCGAGCAACACGCGTTGGTTGGCATAGCCGTTCAGCAACTGATAAAAGTTCGCGCTTTTAACCGACTGTTGGTTGACCTGTGTGATGACATCGCCGACTTGTAGGCGGCTCTCATCACGGGCGGCAGGGCTCTTATCCAAGACAGACGTTACTTTTAAGCCATCGGCAGTGGGCACGACTTCAACACCGAGCAAACCGGTGCGGGTTTCTTGGGTGTCTTTCGGATTTTCACCACGATATAAGCCCATGTGACTTGCGTTCACTTGGCCAAGCATCAAGTTAAAGATGTACTGAAAGTCTTCTTTCGTTGATGCTTTTAACGCCAGTGGACGATATTTTTCTTTCAGCGCTTGCCAGTCGTTACCGTGAAATTCAGGGTCATAGAAACCTGCATTCAGCGCTTGCCACGCCTCATCAAAGATCTGCGCCCGTTCGGCCATATGCTCGATGGTTTGTTGAGATACCGTCGATAAGGTTTCTGGTTCGTCCTTTTTGGTATCTACCTTGACTAAAGTGCCGCGTTCGACAAGTGCAAAAAGGCTTTTGCCATCGGTACTTAGCGATAAGCTGCGAGGGCTTTGGTCACCTTTAATAATGTGCTCTTTGTCTTCGCCATTCCACTTAATTTTGAACAGGTCTTGGTCCATCTCGAAGTTCTGGCGACCGGCACCACCGATGGTGTAATAAACGTGCTCGCCTTCTTTGTCGAACGCTAAACCGGATTCGTTACCTGCAAAACGTGTTACTTGAACAAGCCGTTTATAGATGCCGTCCAAATCAATCTGCATAGGCTCAACGGCGTCTTCCGCAGCGTCCGAATCGTCTTCAGATTCTTTGGCATCCGCAGTTTCCTCAACAAACTCGTCGCGTTTCCACTCCTCTTGCGAGCGTTGCCAATCGCTTTCTTTTAGCCATGCAAACCAAATGTCGTAATCGCCATTGTTCCGCATGGAACTAAAGCCTAACTTGCTGCCATCCGGAGACCAGGCTGGGCTGTAATCGCCTTTTGGATGCATGCTGACGTTAACGGGTTCTTGAGAGTTATCCGCCGCATGAATAAAGATTTCGCTGTTAAATGATAAGTCAGATTTAGCGTAGGCTAACCACTGGCTGTCTGGCGACCAGCTGACACCGCTCGGTGTTGCCCAGCCGTCTAATAGCACCACGGGGTTGGTCAGTGACTGATCATCGGCTACATCCGTGACAATGAGTTTTCCACGGCCTTCACGGTAAGCCACTTTTTTACCATCTGGCGAGACCAAAGGCTCATGTTCTTCGGCATCTGTGCGCGTTACCGGTTTAACGGAATGCTTTAACGACCTAAATAGGTTTGGCTCTTCAGAATCCGCTGATGTCACAGCAAAAATATCATTTTGACCGTCGCGGTCAGAAATAAACAACACGGTGTTGTCGTCTAGCCAAGCAACATCTCTATCGCGTGCGGCACCCGAGGTAAGTCTGACCGAGCGCTTATCTTCTTTATCGTTGCGCTTAACAAATACGTCGCCGCGCACAACATAAGAAATCAACTTACCGTTGGGTGAGACACTGTACTCATCCAAAGCGTTGGTGGTTGACTTGTTGGTGACCGGGTCAAAACGAAAGTCTGTAGGAATCGATAGGTCGAGTGATTGGCGCTTGCTACCGGCTATTAACTGTACTTTATCAGCGGCTTGATAAACGAGGTGATTGGCCTGCTTATCGATGCTGAAGTGCTCGACGCCAAACTCGCGCTCATCAGTAATTTGCTCGGCGCGGTTTGAACCCAGCTTCTGCCTAAACACGTTGTATTTGCCCGCGCGCGATGAAATAAAATACAGCTCGTTGTTACTAGACCATTGTGGCATAAAGTCGTTGCCATCAAAGTCGGTCAATTGTTCGTATTCACCCGTTTCGGTATCGTAAATCCAGATATTGCGGTTTGCCGGGCCGCGATAATCTTCGCGTGAAATGCGGCATGTGCCTCGAACAAAAGCAATTTTTTTGCCGTCAGGCGATACCACCGCGTCAAAACCGAGCGCATCCATAAAGCGGGCTTCGGTCGCATCGCCACTGGGCGCAACGCCGTAAACTTCCCACTCACGCTCAACTTCAGCGTATAAGCGACGCGTATTAAATAGCACTTGGTTGTCGTGACCAAACCCAAGCACACGATCAGGCGCACTATGATAGGTCAAACGATCGGGACGACCGCCTTGACTAGGCATCACAAACACATCGTCATTACCAAATCGGTCACTACTAAATGCGATGGTTTTACCGTCTTTTGACCACTTTGGTGAGCTCTCATAGCCCTCGTGGATGGTTAAACGGTTGGGATGAGTACCCGACGTTGACATGGTCCAGATATCACCTTGATAACTGAAGGCGATTTGGGTGCCATCGGGGCTGATTTCGGGTTGCATGATTAGCGGTCGTTCTGGAGCTCCGTTTGACGCAGAGGCGCCAAAGGCCGCAGAAACAAGCAGGCTGGTTACCAGTCGTTTCATAGTTTAACTACCTATTTTAGTTAGAATTATTAAAATTTTGTTGATGGTAGCAAAAATATGAGGTCGGGTACGGAGGTTCAGCTCATTACTCGGTAGGTCGCGCATTTTGCGCGACGTACCATTTTTTAATTAATTAACTTAAGCGGATTGAAGTTGTTTCAAATAGTCGTCGTAACTTCCCGAGAAGTCACGCATGCCTTTGTCGGTTAATTCAATAATACGAGATGCCAGTGACGATACAAACTCGCGGTCATGACTGACGAAGAGTACTGTTCCATCGTAGTTTTCGAGAGCTAGGTTGAGTGCTTCAATTGATTCCATATCCAAGTGGTTGGTCGGCTCATCCATCACTAATACGTTGGGACGCTGCATAATGAGCTTGCCGAAGATCATACGTCCTTTTTCACCACCCGATAAAATCGACACTGGCTTTTTGATATCGTCCTGAGAGAACAACATGCGACCCAATACGCCGCGAATTGCCTGCTCATCATGGTGTGGTTGCTTCCACTGGCTCATCCAATCAAATACGGTCATTTCCTGTTTGAACCAGTCGGCATGGTCTTGTGCATAGTAACCTATATTAACGTTTTCAGACCACTTAATGATGCCATCGTCAGCTGCGTATTGATCGACCAAACACTTCAGCAGCGTGGTTTTGCCGATACCGTTAGCGCCGAGTATGGCGACCTTTTCGCCGACTTCGACCATGGCGTTCAAATCTTTTAATACGTGTAAGTCACCAAAGGACTTATTGAGTCCCTCGATCTCGAGTGCTAAGCGATAAAGTTTCTTTTCTTGCTCGAAACGAATGTATGGGCTCACTCGGCTCGACGCTTTGACTTCGGCTAATTGAATCTTCTCAATCTGTTTTGCCCGCGAGGTCGCTTGTTTGGCTTTTGATGCGTTAGCAGAGAATCGGCTGACAAACTGTTGCAGTTCGGCGATTTTATCCTTTTTACGCGCATTCTCATTCAGCAGTTGTTCGCGTGCCTGTGTTGCGGCGAACATGTACTGGTCGTAGTTACCTGGATACACGCGTAACTCGCCGTAATCGATGTCAGCCATGTGGGTGCACACGCTGTTTAGGAAGTGCCGATCGTGCGAAATAATGATCATCGTCGCTTGGCGTTCATTGAGTACCGTTTCTAGCCAACGAATCGTATTGATATCCAAGTTGTTGGTCGGTTCGTCCAGTAACATAATATCAGGTTCTGAAAACAACACCTGTGCGAGCAAAACCCGCAATTTAAGACCCGGTGCAAGTTCGCTCATCAAGCCAAAGTGCGCTTCGAGCGGAATACCAACACCGAGTAATAGTTCGCCTGCGCGTGACTCTGCTGTGTAACCGTCCATTTCGGCAAATGCGACTTCAAGGTCAGCAACACGCATGCCGTCTTCTTCGCTCATTTCAGGTAAGCTGTAAATACGATCGCGTTCTGATTTTACTTGCCACAGTTCCTCGTGACCCATGATAACGGTATCAACGACACTGAATTGCTCATAAGCGAACTGATCCTGCCTCAATTTACCGACGCGCATGTTTGGATCGGTGGATACATTGCCAGACGAGGGCTCTTGGTCGCCGCTGAGGATGCGCATAAACGTCGATTTACCGCAGCCGTTGGCGCCGATCAGACCGTAGCGGTTACCTTCGCCAAATTTCACTGATATGTTTTCGAATAGAGGTTTTGCACCAAATTGCATGGTGATGTTTGAAGCAGAAATCACGTTTACGCACCTGAATAAAAAATAGGCGCGTAATCTACGCGTTTTGGCGGCAAATGACAAAGGAAGATTGCATTTATCCTAAATGTCCTGTTTTGACCCAGATAACGGTTTCTTCATCCACGAACGGGTGGTGAACGCTCATATGTGGGTTACGGAGCCAGGTTCCTTTCGGATAGCGACCGTGTTCATCACAAAACTCGCCGGACAACACAAATATTTCTTCGCCACCGAGGTGCCTATGAGGCTTGAATCTCTCATTTTGTGGCCATTTTACGAGTGCGACGTGTTCGGTACCGTGACTATGCAACGGCATCACCTTGAGTCGGCCTTGACCGGCTAGCCAGTCCGTCTGCTGAGTATTAACTCTGACTGTGGCGGTATCATCCTGTTGGAACTGGTGGAGTTTTACCAATAATACGCAACCCTCTTTACTAAAAGGGGCATGGCTACTACCGGGCGGGTTTCTGAGATAGGTACCAGCCGGGTAGTCACCATATTCGTCAGAAAATACACCTGACAGCACCAGTATTTCTTCACCCAGTGGGTGTGAGTGGGTATTAAACGATGCGCCGGGTTTATATTCAACGATACTGGTTGCGCGACCACGCTCAGCCTCTTCTCGTTCGAGTAGTTTACGCTTAACGCCTGCTGAGGGGCTATCGATCCAATCTTGTTCTGAAGTATTAATGACAACACGTTGCTGAAAATCTAAATTTAACACAATGACTCTGCCGACTGACTAACGGGACTAAGTACAATTACGCAAAAAGCATAATATGTGGCTCACTTTGATTGCTAATTATATTATTTTTTCTGCGATGTTAAAAATATTTGACATAATAATGCGATGAACCTAATTTTCAAGTGTTAACTATTTTTAACATGGTGGGTGGGTTATGGCATTTCGTGAAAAATCAGCATGGCTGATGTTAATCATTACTTTATTGGTCGGTGGCGGTCTTACTTTCGAGGTTGTGCAGGGCTTTAATTCAACAAGCCAGTGGCCGCCAGCGGTTTCGGTCTTTACACGTTTAACGGTGGGGCTCATTGTGCTGAGTATTGTCGGTCAGATCGCGTTAGCGCTTGTTGATCGTAAGTCGGCGAATCGCCCCGCAGATGAACGCGAAAAAACGATTCAACAACGTGCGGATGCCTATTCTGGTATCTTATTAGGCGTACTCATTGTTGCTAGCTTAATGACGTATTTGGTGCATCAACACGGGGATCTTCTGTTTTTGATGGCATTGTTGAGTTTAGTGGTGGCGCAAGCTGCGGAGTACGTTGTAGAAATTATCGGCTATCGACGGGGTTATTAATATGTTGCCCATTGATAACTGTGTGCGTGCTTTGCGCGAACAACACGGTGGAATGACCCAGGCCGAACTCGGCGACAAGGTTAATTTAACGCGTCAGACCATTGCGGCAATTGAACAACGACGTTATTCACCCTCACTTGAAACTGCATTTCTGATAGCGCGCGTTTTTGGGCAACGCCTTGAAGATGTATTCTGGTTTGACGAGAGTGCGACTTCCTAATGTGTTTTTAATCACGCATCGAGCTTTTTAACATAGGCCGCTTGTTTTAAGATGGCTTGAATCATTGTGCAAGGGAGCACTGTATGATTTTGAACATGATTGCCTTAACTTGGCTAGCCGGTTTTACGGCGTTCTTAGGCGCTTTGTTAGCCAAGTGGGAGGGGTCGGCCGAATCTGCGAATAAACAGAAATTAGTGCATGGCGTTGTCGCCATCGGTGGGGGGATACTTCTTTCCGCGGTTATGTTTGCATTGTTACCGGAGGCCAACAATAACTTGCCCGTCTGGGCTGTCGCGTTGGCATTTATGGCTGGCGGTGTCCTGTTCTGTTTAGTTGACCAATGGCTAGCAAAGCAGGCAAGCCAAGCCTCCCAACTACTGGCAATGTTGTTGGACTTTATTCCAGAAGCTTTGAGTTTGGGTGCGATGTTTGCAATCAAGCCCGAGTTTGGCATGTTACTGGCGCTATTTATCGGTTTGCAAAATCTACCTGAAGGTTTTAATGCCTTTAGGGAACTCCAAGGTTCTAAGTTGTCTGAGAAAAAGCGTTTAGTGGGCTTTTTTCTGGTGGCGTTTATCGGCCCTCTGGCGGCACTCACTGGGCACTGGGTTCTTGCTGATTATACCGAGGCGACAGCTGTTATCATGGCGACTGCTTCAGGTGGTATTCTCTATCTTATTTTTCAAGATATTGCGCCGCAATCGACCATGCCACGTTATTGGACGCCGCCGCTAGGCGCTGTATTTGGATTTATTATTGGTTTATTAGGTAATCAACTACTCGGTTAAAACAAGGAAACGTTAAGTGAAGCCAAGTCAAAAAGGTTTACGCAGAATCATTAATGCGAACCGTTATTCTTTCCGTGGTTTAGTCGCCGCACTCCGAAGTGAAGCTGCATTTAGACAAGAATGTGCGTTGCTTATTATTATTGTCCCCACACTGCTATTTGTTCAGACAGGTTTGATTGCCAAACTGCTATTGATCATCACTTACGGAATTGTGCTGATCACTGAATTATTGAACTCTGCTATTGAAGCGGTCGTTGATCGTATTGGCCCTGACTTTCATGAGCTGAGTGGTAAAGCAAAGGATATTGCCTCGGCAGCGGTTTTCATTTCGATTCTGCTGATGTTAATCACATGGGTGAGTATCTTGTTTTTAGCGCCGAGCTAAACCGTTTAATCGAATTTATCGTAAGAACGACTTTAACAAACCGAAAGGAGTAGTTTCCATGGCCAAAGTATTGTTGATTACAGGCGCCTCTTCGGGGATTGGCGAAGCCACCGCGAAAGAAGCAGTAAAGCAAGGTTACAAGGTTGTGGCAACCGCTCGCAGTGAAGATAAGCTGCAAGCATTGGCAAATGATTTGGGCGCTGAGCACGTATTACCTATTGCGGCCGATGTAACGGACTATCAGCAACTGGAGCGCGTGGTGCAGCAAACCGTTGATCAGTTTGGTCAACTGGATGCCGTGTTCGCTAATGCGGGCAAAGGATTAAACGCTGCAGGCACTGAAAATGGCGACCCTAACGAGTGGCGCGAAATGATTGATCTTAATATCAATGCATTACTTTATACCGCCAAGCTTACTTTGCCACACTTAAAGAAATCCACGGGTCACTTTATTATGACCGGTTCGGCAGCAGGGCGCACAGCGATTAAGGGCTCTGTCTACGGGGCAAGCAAGTGGTTTGTGCATGGTTTTGCCCAAAACTTAGCGGAAGAGATGCGCGAATGGAGCGGACGCTGCACGGTGATTGCACCGGGTATGGTCAATACGCCGTTCTTTGATGAGCCCAAACCGGATAAATTGGACCCTCAAGATGTCGCCGACGCGGTCTTACACGCGCTTAATGCGCATCCGCGGAACTGTGTTCGCGAAGTGTTCTTAATGCCTGGCTACTAATGCCTATCAACACAGAGAAACAACCTATCGCGTGGAAGAGGCTGCTGATTTTCAGTGGCCTCTTTGTTGTATTAACGGCGCTTGGTTTTTACAGCATTCAGCAGTTTTTCCAAGGTGCTGAGCTACAATTTGATAGCCAGTTATTGCAACCTGCGGTGTTGCTCAGTTTACTGGCGCTACTTATTGTTTATTTCGCCAGTGACGGATTGCGCCTCTATTTTACTTTACGGGCACTGGGGTATCGTGTGCCGGCAGCGCCAATGACTCGGCTGATTTTTATTAATATGTTTTTTTCCAATGTTACACCGATGGCGACCGGTGGAGGCTTTGCGCAAGTATGGTATTTGGCGAAGCAGGGCGTGCCGGTGGGACGAGCGACTGCAGCCACAACGATTCGGACTGTGTTAGCGGTGATTTTTATCTTCACATTTACGCCGGTTTTATTGCTGATACTGCCTGCACTTTCTGACTCAACTTTGTCTAAAGGCATTGGCGGCTCGCTTGCTATATTGGTCACGGCTTACTTAGCATTCTTTGCGATGGTGCTGTTTAAAACCCACTGGCTGATTGCGCCAATCAATGGCGTGCTTAGAGTACTTGCGACAGTCAATTTAATGAGTGCACATAAATGCCGTGTACTTGGCTTTTGGAGCAAACGTGAAATGCTCCGTTTTGCTGGCAGTTTTCGAGATTATTGTAAGGGCAAACCGCTCTATGTGTGGGGCTCTGTGTTTTTCACGGTTGTCTTTTTATTAAGCCTCTTCAGCTTTCCCGCTATTCTATTATGGGGACTCGACTATACGGTGCCTTATTGGCAGTCCGTTGGTCTTTTGGTGGTGACTACCTTTGTCATGTATTTTGCACCAACCCCCGGAGCATCAGGCGTTTCTGAGGGAGTTTTCGGTTCGTTTTTCGCACAGTTTGTGCAAAGTCATCATTTATTATTAATTATCTTTAGCTGGCGCTTTATCACTATTTATTTGGGCATGCTGATTGGCATGGTGACGTTGCAGTATGAGATGTTGGCAAGTCGCAGGAAGGGCGCATGAATAAAAATCAATGGCTGAAGATACTGTTTTACGTCAATGTCGTCATTGTGGGGCTGGTTATCGGCTATAAGATTTATTTGAATTTTAGCCAACCAGAATTTGAGGTAGTACACAGTGAACAGGTCGCCAGCATCAGTAGTCGCTTACAAGGAGATTCAGATTATCAGTTTGCGGTACTCGGCAATATTAACAATTCGATTGGTATCTTTGAGCAGCGGATCATTCCTGAATTAAATCAAGCTGATATCGACTTTGTCGTATCTGCTGGTAATGCGGTCAGCGGTGGTGGAGAGGATAAATATCGCGCGCTCTATGGCAGTCTTTCACACTTGAATAAACCTTATTTGCTCACCTTTGGTGACAATGAATACGACGAGTTTGGTAGTTTTCGCTACTACGAACATTTTGGCCCTCACTTTTTTAGCTTTGTAGCAGACAGCACGCGTTTTATCTTTTTGGATAGTACGGGTAAAACGCCATGGCAGTGGCAGTTGCGTTGGTTGACGGATATTTTGCGCGCTGATGAGTCTAAGCACCGCTTTATTTTTGTATCTCACCCCCCGGTGCAGCCGAAAAACGAGACCTTGTTTGCGACGGAGGATGACTTTTTACAACCATTGGGTTTTCGTTCTGGGCTATTGCAACTGGTTGAGCAGCACTCGGTTGACGCGGTATTTTCCAGCCATTTATCGATTTACGATAAGGTGATGTACAAAGGCACGCCATTTTATATTACAGGTGGCGCAGGTGGCTTAGTGCTCAATCACGATAATAGCTTCTATCACTATTTGATGGTGCATGTAACAGATGCCGGCATCGAGGTGAATGTGAATGAGCTTGAAGTCGGTCAACATCCGGTGCTCAAAATACTCGAAAGCCTCTGGTTCTTTATTTACTCGTTGCTCTACGCAGGCTACATCAACTTTATTCTTATCGTAAGCGCACTGCTACTTGTGAGCGTAAAGCTGTATCAAATGGTGTTCGTGGGTAAGTCTTATTATCCTGATTATGATATCGATCCAAAACCATGGTTAAGTAAGCCACTGAACATCGTGATGTTCACCAACAACTATTTACCGTTTATCGGCGGTGTACCTATTTCTATCGAGCGCTTAAGGGTGGGCCTGAAGCATCTCGGACATAAAATCTCGATCGTGGCACCCAAATACGCGAATGCCCGTACCGATGAAGCGCATGTTATTCGTATGCCTAATTGGTTCTCATTTGGTGAAAACAGTGAATTCCAGTTCGCGCATTTATTTTCACGTGTAGTCAGACAAAAGGTAAAAGCACTCAAGCCTGATATTATTCATGTGCATCATCCGTTTTGGATAGGCTCGCTCGGTGTTTACATGGCCAAGCGTTTGAAAGTGCCCGTGGTTTATACCTACCACACACGGCTAGAACACTATGCTCATTATGTCATGCTGCCGGGTAACTTATTTCGGAATATCATCGCGCATATTATGGTGCGCCGCTTTGCCAACAAATGCGATAGCGTCATTGTGCCGACCCAGTCGGTTGAAGAGTATTTACGCATGATTGGTGTAACGCGACCTATCTATGTGCAACCAACAGGCATTGAGTATCAGCGCTTCCAAAAAGTCAGCCGCGATAAGATTGATTCAATCAAAACATCACAGTCCATGAGTGACGA
This sequence comes from Idiomarina baltica OS145, assembly GCF_000152885.1. Lineage (GTDB taxonomy): Bacteria > Pseudomonadota > Gammaproteobacteria > Enterobacterales > Alteromonadaceae > Idiomarina > Idiomarina baltica. The sequence goes on along the minus strand of NZ_AAMX01000001.1, from coordinate 164,960 downwards.
CGAATGTATTTTGGTGAGTGTGGCACGTCTCTCTGATGAGAAAAATATCGACTTCATGATAGACGCGATGGTTGATATCCGTAAGCGTGCTAATAAGCCTGTGCGCTTGCTGCAAATCGGTGAAGGACATCAGCGCGACTATCTGCAACAGCGGATTGATGACAATGGACTGACTGATTGTGTTCAATTAGTGGGTGCCGTTCCACCTAAGGATATGCCGGAATGGTATGCGTTGGGTGACTTATTTGTGTTTGCCTCGCAGTCTGAAACCCAAGGCATGGTTATTCTTGAGGCGATGGCTGCGGGTATGCCGGTTGTTGCTGTGCGCTCGAGCGGTATAGAAGATGTCGTCGAAGATGATATTAACGGCTACAAAACGCCTGCAAAACAAGACCGTTGGAGTGAACAAGTGGTTAAGCTCATCAATGACGATGAGCTGCGTGAGCGACTCGGTAAACAGGCGCTTAAGTTTGCTGCGGATTACTCTGTAGAGGCGTTTACTCGCCATGTTGAGTGTGTTTACGGCGAAACTTTAGCGCGATTCAATAATAAGGATAAGCGCGACTAACAAACGAGTTTCTACTCTTCTTTTAGAAACTCGGTTTCGTTACCGTCTGCATTTAATTGTCGGATACGCGACGGAGCGCCGTCCTGATCAAAACTGACCCAGCCGATACCAGAGTGGTTCCAGAGTCGTTCGCCGGCATCACGGCCCGTCGGCAGCCGTGGAGACACGGCGAAACGGCGTCGTTTAGTAAGCCAGTTGAGAGGTGAACGCGGGGAGTAAAGCCACCGGTTCATACGGTCGAGCCACTCTAATAAAGTGTTCGGAAACTCGTTTTTAACGCCACTACTGGTGATTTGCCAGATTGATGACTCGGCTTTTTCACGACGCAACTGCACGTCGTATACAAATGAATAGTGCACGTCACCCGAGAGAATCGTGAACTTTTGCGGTGTGCGTTTGTGAGAAAAGATATTGAGTAGGGTATTGGCAGCACCGTTGTGCGCCATCCAGTTTTCAGCATCAACAACCAGCGGTTTACCCAACGCGGTAAACACCGTTTGGATCGCTTCTATTAGTTTCACGCCAAATATCGGTGCAGGGGACACTAAAATCACAGCCTCTTCATCCATAATTTGGTGCTGCATCTCCATTAAAGATTCCCAATCCATTAATCCCGATGGTTTGCGGATACTACGCTCACTTCGCCAGCGACGGGTGCGGGTATCGAGCACAAGAATTTTGGGGTGCGTGTCTAGGGTGAACTGCCATTGCTCCCAATCCAGCAGTTGCTCAATAAGTTGATCGTGCTCTTCCGGTTGCTCAGTTAATGGCTTTTCAAGTAATTGTGCAGTGGCATCCATAAGGGGGGTTACCACTTCGGGCTGGTTGCCCCAACCTTGAAAAATTAAATAGCCCCACAGCGCGTTGCCGACAATACGTTTTGAAAAAGGATGGTGGTAGGCCGTGAGCTCCCAAGCGGCTGATAAGTTCCAGTCATCGGTCACATCGTGATCGTCAAACATCATATAGCTGATGCTGTGTGCCATGGCACGCGCTGCTTGAGGCAATGTTTTAACGAATTTATCAACGGTTGCCTGTTCATCGGTAAAGCGCTTTTGTTGTTCTTGATTTAACTGCGACGGTTGTTGCACCTTGATTAAACGCCAAGGCGTGGGTGACCAACAGAGCAGATACATGGCGAAGACTTCAGCGGCAGTAATCAGGTGGTTACCCGCGTGTGCTGAGGTAAAAATCGGTTTTTTCACGCCACCAAAAAATTTCTCAGTCAGCGCTTCATTCGCTTTAGTATCCGGTAGCAAGGATTGGCGGCTGTAATAGCCATTTGGGTGTTGAATTAGGTCATCCAGTTGATTCAGTTGATCATCGGGCAAAGTCTCATCAGATAGCTTTAGTACTTCAATTAATGCGTGTATGGATGCCAACATCGGGCCAGCGACATCATCGACGTAGACTTGATCCCCTGTGTGCAGAAGAATACCCGCTCGTTTCGAGGGGCGATCGAGGTGTGCCTGAATCTCTTTATCAGCACGTGATAACCCATCATCAGCGGGATGATGAGGGCGGCGACATGAACCATGAAGCAGTTGGTCAATCGTCTCTTTATAAACAAACTGCGGACATGTTTGTCCTGAATAAAGCAAGAAGTCGTGTTGTTCTGATAAACGCTCGTTTTCGGTAGGCCAAACCAGGTCGTAACCGATTCGTTGGTTGTGGGCAAGCGGTTGAGCAGGCTCGACCCTTATCAACATCACATAAGCATGCTTGCCAATAGCAATGACTCGGTCTGTTTGTTTGATATCGACCGGCGTCTCATCGATACTACATTCCACCTGAGGAACATGGTCGCTTTTCGTGACCAGCCACAAGTAAAAATGATCAGACTCAATATGCCGAACTAAAGGACCGCAGAGCAGTTGCGGTAAGTCTTTTAAAGTCGATTCATTCTTCATTTTGGCTTTGTCTCAAGTTAGGCATGTTCGGTCGAAATACTGTTCTATCAAAGTTTCGCAATTCAGGACAGTCTGTTAACTTAATAGTTACAAAATAACAACAAAGGAACTATCTATGAAATACGTACTCAGTGCTGTCGCTGTTAGCGTACTTGTCGCGTGCTCTCCAGCACAAAACGATTCGTCGCAAACAGCCGAAACTCAGCAAGTGGAAAAGCAACAAGCGGGGTCGATGCAAGTGAAGTACCCAGAAACACGCAAAGGGGATACCGTCGATACTTATTTCGATACAAAAGTGAAAGACCCGTATCGTTGGTTAGAAGATGATCGGAGTGCCGAAACCGAAGCGTGGGTAGAAGCGCAAAATGAGGTCACCTTCAATCATTTAGAAAAAATCCCGTTCCGTGACAAAATTGAAAAGCGCCTGACGGAGTTGTGGAATTACGAAAAAGTCAGTGCACCATTCAAAGAGGGTGACTACACCTACTACTATAAGAACGATGGTTTGCAGAACCAATACGTGGTCTATCGTAAGAAGAACGATAGTGACGAAGAAGAAGTGTTCTTGGATCCGAATACCTTCAGCGAAGATGGAACAACGTCATTAGCGCAACTGACCTTTAGTGAAGATGGAAAACTAGCAGCTTATTCGATTTCTGAGGGCGGGAGTGACTGGCGTAAAATTATTGTCATTGATGCTGAAACGAAAGAGCGTCTTGAGGACCCACTGGTTGATGTGAAGTTCAGTGGTATCTCTTGGAAAGGTAACGAAGGGTTCTACTATTCAAGCTATGATAAGCCGGAAGGTAGTGAGCTCTCGGCAAAAACTGATCAACATAAGCTGTATTACCATGAGTTAGGTACGCCACAGAGCGATGACGAGCTGGTATTCGGTGGCACGGACGCGCAGAAGCACCGCTATGTGGGCGGCTACGTGACAGACGACAATCAGTTTTTGGTGATCTCTGCCGCTAATTCAACATCAGGTAATAAACTCTTTATCAAAGACTTGAGCAAAGAGGATGCGCCTCTGGTCACTGTGGTTGACGACTATGACTCAGATGTATCGGTGTTAGATAGTGAAGACGGTAAACTCTATATCGAGACCAACCGTGAAGCGCCTAACGGCCGTGTCGTAGTCGTTGATGCTGGAGCGCCACAAGAAGCGAACTGGAGTGACTTGATCCCTGAGACTGAGCACGTACTCAACCCAACCACCGGGGCAGGCTACATTTTCGCGGAATATATGGTCGATGCGGTCTCGCAAGTGAAGCAGTTTGACTACCAAGGTAAAGAAATTCGTCAAATTGACTTACCGGGTGTCGGGAGTGCAGGTGGTTTCGGCGGTAAAGACGACGCTGAAACGTTGTACTACTCATTTACTAATTACAGCACGCCACAAACTATTTATGCTTTGAATCCGGATACTGGCGAATCAACCGTTTACGAAGAGTCCGGCGCGGATTTCGATTCCAGTAACTATGAGTCGAAGCAGGTGTTCTACACGTCTAAAGACGGTACTCAGGTGCCCATGATCATTACCTATAAAAAAGGTACGGAGCTCGACGGTAGTAATCCAACGATTCTATATGGCTATGGTGGCTTTAATATCAGCTTAACGCCTTCGTTCAGCATCGCAAATGCGGCGTGGTTGGAAATGGGCGGTGTTTATGCCGTTGCTAACCTACGTGGTGGTGGTGAGTATGGTAAGGCGTGGCACGATGCCGGTACGAAGATGCAAAAGCAGAACGTCTTTGACGACTTTATTGCCGCTGCAGAGTACTTGATTGATGAAGATTACACGTCAAAAGAAAAACTTGCTATCCGTGGCGGTTCCAATGGCGGTCTGTTGGTCGGGGCAACGATGACACAACGTCCTGACTTGTTTGCGGTTGCCTTACCTGCCGTCGGCGTTTTGGATATGTTGCGTTACCATACCTTCACTGCTGGCGCAGGCTGGGCCTACGACTACGGTACAGCAGAGGACAGCAAAGAGATGTTCCAATACCTGCTGAACTACTCGCCCGTTCATAACGTAGAACAAGGTGTGGAGTATCCAGCAACATTGATTACTACCGGTGATCACGATGACCGTGTGGTGCCTGCGCACTCATTTAAGTTTGCCGCAGAGTTGCAGGATAAAGCAGGTGGTGATGCACCGCAGCTGATCCGTATCGAAACAAATGCGGGACATGGTGCAGGCACGCCTGTATCGAAGACCATTGAGCAGTATTCGGATATTTTCGGCTTTACCCTATATCACATGGGTTATCAGTCGCTACCAAACGAATAGGGGGCGTAATGAGAGCAATATTGTTAGCTTCAATCGCTGTCGCATCGGGCACTTTACTATTAAGTGCCTGTAGTGCAGAAGAGTCACATACTCAGTGTACTTCTGCGCCACAGAGCGAATGGATAGACCAAGCTGAGTTTCAGCAAGGCCTGGAAGAGCAAGGCTATAAAATTAACGAGTTTAAAGTCACCGAAGGTCAGTGTTATGAGATCTATGGCTTTAATGCTGACGACCAAAAAGTAGAAATTTACTTTAATCCGGTTGATGGCAGTATCGTTAAACAAGAAATGGAATAAGGTAAAGAGAGCGCTATGCAAATTTGGGACATCGGCATTCGTTTGTTTCATTGGAGCATAGCGCTCGCTTTTGTACTGAATTATTTCTTACTCGAGCCGGGTGAGACAGCGCATCAAATTGCTGGTTATTATGCCTTTGCTTGGCTTATTTTCCGCGTTGTCTGGGGCTTTTTAGGACCTCAACGGGCGAGATTCAGTGACTTTTTTCCAACGCCTTCGCGCATTAAGACTCACATCACGCAGTTAAAACAACGTCAGTTACCTCGAGATGCCGGGCACAATCCGTTAGGTGGAGTCGTTATCTTACTGATGATGGTGCTATTGGCGTATCAAGCAACGACTGGATTCATGCTTGAGGAAGTGGATGCCTTTTATGGTAGCAGCATGCTAGAGGATTTACATGAACTCGGTGCGCACACTTTGTTTGCTTTAGTCTGCCTGCACGTTGTTGCCATTATCTTTGTGCAATGGTGGGGGCGCATTCAATTAATACGCCCAATGATCACAGGTCGGCGCGACTAAGCGTTCTGTGCTATTGACTGAATTTTAGCGACAATCGCTTTAAGCCCATTACCACGGGTCGGCGTAATGTGATTTTCTAAATCCAGTTCTTTGAAGTAACCATCAATATCAAACGCTAAAATTTGCTCAGGTGTCTTATTGTGAAATGCCGCTAATACGAGTGTCAGTAAGCCTTGTACGATGACTGCGTCACTGTCCACTTGAAACAATAAACGGCCGTCTTTTTGCTCAGCAATGAGCCACACATTACTTTGACAACCCCGCACGATAAATTCGTCTTTACGAAGCGCCTCAGGGAGGCCCGGCAAGCCCTTACCGAGGTCGATAATATACTGGTAGCGTTGCTCCCAATCATCTAAAAACTCGAGATCTTCAATGATTTCATCAGTGCTGGGTAGATTCATCTTCACGTCGACCTTTATTGACTGCTAACAATTAAAAGAATACGCCTGCTTCAAGCTGAGCTTCTTCGGACATCATGTCGCGCGACCACGGTGGATCGAATACCAAATTGACTTGGACGTCCTTCACATGGGGCACTAAGCTCAAGCGATACTCGACATCACCTACGAGTACGGGGCCCATACCGCAACCGGGAGCCGTTAGCGTCATATCAATATCAATGCGTTGCGCATCTTGATCGATGTTGACGGCATAAATCAGTCCTAAAGAGACTAAGTTGATAGGGATCTCTGGATCGAAAATAGTCTCGAGTGCTTCCCATACTTGGGACTCACTAATCTGGCCATCAACAGGCGGCTCGAAGTCAAGCGTCTGCGGCTTACGACCAATCGCATCGGCGTCTGTGCCATCAATGCGCAACATATTGCCCATCCAAGTCACGGTGTAGTTGCCACCTAAGTCTTGGGTTATGTTGACGAATTCGCCTTTAGGGATAACCTTAACTTCGCCCGAGGGTACTTTACGACACTTAACTTCGCGTTGGGTGGTGACCATTTTTTGTTGCATGAATCAGTACCTATTCCTGCACGCTGAAGCTTTCACCACAGCCACACTCATTAACCACGTTAGGGTTATTAAATTTTACCACACCATTGATGCCTTCTTTGACGTAATCAATTTCGGTATTACGCAGGACATCAACGGCATCTTTAGCAATCGCCACGGTGAGTGTGTCATTAACTTGCACCAGCTCATCATCAGCCTCAGCTTCAGGAACCGCATTCAACACGTATGCATAACCAGTACAACCGCTCATTTTGGTCGATAGGCGCAGTATCGCGCCAGGTTGATCAGCTAGTTTGCCCTCAAAATGCTTAATAGCGGTTGGGGTCATGCTAATGAGTTGTTGATTAGGTACAAAAGATTCGACAGACATAATTTACCTCCTGTCGTTACGCTAACATCATTTGTGCTTTTTTGATTGCACTAAACAAGCGATCGATGTCAGCTCGCGTATTATATATTGAGAACGATGCCCGCGCGGTGCCTGGCACGCCTAGCCGTTTCATCAAAGGCTGTGCACAGTGATCACCGGTACGGATCGCCACGCCTTGTTTATCGAGGATAAAACCAACATCCGCTGGATGAGTGCCTTCGAGCACAAAACTCATCACGCCAATTTTATTTTTCGCGGTACCGATTAAGCGCATACCCTCAATGGTACTCGCACACTCGGTGGCATAGGTCAGCAAATCTTGCTCATGCGCCAAAATTGCATCAGCATCGAACTGCTGTAACCAACGCAAAGCAGCAGCAAGACCGATAACACCAGCGATATTAGGTGTGCCAGCTTCCAACCGGTTGGGTAATTCACCCCAGGTTGCATCTTGATAGGTGACTGTGGCAATCATCTCGCCACCGACCAACCACACAGGCCAGTCTTGTAGTAATTCGTAACGGCCCCACAGCGCGCCAACACCGGTTGGACCAAATACTTTATGACCTGAGAATACGTAAAAGTCGCAGCCTATTGCCTGCACGTCAACGGCGCCATGAGCAACCCCTTGAGCCCCATCAACTAAAACCAATGCGTCTACCGCCTTGGCGATTTGGGTCAGCTCTTGAACAGGATTAATGGTGCCCAACGCATTAGAGATATGAGGGAATGCCACGAATGCTGTGCGCTCAGTGACGAGGCCCTCAAATGCCGTGATATCAAGCTCGCCTGCATCATTAATTGGTGCAACCTTAAGTGTGGCTCCTGCCTTTTTACAAGCTTGCTGCCAGGTGACCAGGTTGGCATGGTGTTCCATTTCGGTCACCACAACTTCATCGCCGGCTTCTAAGCGCTGTGCAACACCGTTAGCAATCAAATTAATACTTTCGGTGGTGCCTGAAGTCCAAATCACTTCTTCGGTGCGTGAAGCGTTAAGATAGTGTGCAACGACTTGACGCGCCTCTTCATAACGTCGTGTTGCTTTATCCGATAAAAAATGCGCGCCACGGTGAACATTCGAATTATAAGTCGAATAGTATTCGACTAATGCATCGATAACCGCTTGCGGCTTTTGTGTGGTTGCTGCGTTATCAAGATAAACTAACGGCTGACCGTTAGCTTGTTCTTGCAGCACCGGAAACTGGGCACGAATTTGCTCCACATTCAGGCTCATGAGCGCTCCATCATGTCTTCAAAGCGCTGCTTCAGAATAGGCTGTAACCATTCGGCTAACGCTTCATTTGGCATGTCGAAAACCATCTCTTGGACGAAACCAAAGTTGAGCATCACCAACGCTTTTTGCTTATCAATACCACGCGTTAACAAGTAGTACAGTGCTTCTTCATCTATTTCTGCGACGGTTGCACCGTGAGCACATTGCACGTCATCGGCGTAGATTTCTAGCTCGGGCTTGGTATTAATTTGCGCTCCGCGCGATAGCAGTAGGTTGCGGTTATTCAGCTCTGCTAATGTTTTTTGCGCATCGCGATGAATGTGGATACGACCGTTAAATACAGCTTTCGCTTTATCGCCGATGATACCGCGCGCATTTTCTTCAGTGGTACCATTAGGCATCGCGTGCTCAATCGTACTGTGTAAATCAAAATGCTCTTTGGGTGCTAACAAGTACGCGTTATTAAATTTCGCGTGGGCGTGCTCACCTGCGTGAATAATATCCACGTCTAAACGCGTTAATTGTGAACCGTAACCGATTAACGTGCTATTTAAACGACTTTTATTAGCGAGCTTAAAGTGACTACCGCCGACATGGATCGCTTCACCCTGATGCAGTGCAAAACGATAATGTTCTAAACGTGCATTATCAGCAATATCATACTCAGCAAAGGCGGTATTCAAGCTATGACCCGTACCGCTACCGTGCTCGATTACCGTTGCTTTAGCATTGTCGCCTAAGCTTACCAGCACACGCGTGTGCGACTCGACGTTGTCGGTCGCAAAGTTCACGACCCGGATAGGGCGCTCAATGGTTGCGTTAGCCGCTACCTCGATAACGATCCCCTGTGTCGCGAGTACGTCATTAACCAGTCCAAATAAATGGTGACTTGGTTTTACCTGAGTAAAGACTTGTTCAGCGATGTCCGATTTATCCGTCAAAGAACGAATTGTTAAGCCTTCGGGCAGGTTGAGTGCCGCCAAATCGCTGGTTAAGCGTCCATCAACAAATACTAAGTCGATGGCATCGAGCCCTTTAATCGCGGGCGCTTCTGCTTGCGCATTACTCTCGGTCGGCAACGATAAATTTTCGACCGCGTGCAGCGACGTGTATCGCCACGCTTCGGTGCGACGTCCAGGCCAAGATTGTTCTTTCAGCTTGGCCAGTGCCTCCGCACGTACTGGTGATAACCAATCATCAACGGCGGCGGCACGCTCAATTACGTGGGCTAACCATTGACTCATGCTTTTTCTCCCTCGTCTGCTTGACCTAACCAAGCGTAACCGGATGCTTCAACTTCTTTCGCAAGCTCTGGACCACCACTCTTGACGATTTTACCCTGTGCCAAGATATGCACGTAGTCGGGTTCGATGAAATCAAGTAGGCGCTGATAGTGAGTTACAACGATAAAGCTACGTTCGCCGTCACGTTGGCTATTAACGCCGTTAGCGACCACTTGTAATGCGTCAACGTCGAGTCCCGAGTCTGATTCATCAAGAATCGCCAACTTCGGTTTTAGCATAATTAACTGCATGATTTCGTTGCGCTTTTTCTCGCCGCCCGAGAAGCCTTCGTTGACACCACGCTTGAGGAAGTCAAGCGGCAAGTTCACTTGTTTGCACGCTTCTTTCGCCATTTTCAAGAATTCAGCAGAACTCAGCTCGTCTTCGCCACGTGCTTTGCGCATTGCGTTAACAGACTCTTTCATGAACTCCATGTTGCTCACGCCAGGAATCTCGACAGGATACTGGAATGCTAAGAACAGTCCGGCTTGAGCACGTTCTTCGACTTCCATATCGAGCAGATTAGCGCCGTTGAAGTTGACTTCACCTTGTTCCACTTCATAGCCATCACGACCCGACAATACGTATCCTAAGGTACTTTTACCAGCACCGTTGGGGCCCATGATTGCGTGCACTTCACCGGGCTTAATTTCCAAGTTAAGCCCTTTGATAATGGTTTTTTCTTCGACGCGTGCATGTAGATCTTTGATCGTAAGCATTTATTACCCCACTGAACCTTCAAGACTGATTTCAAGCAACTTACCGGCTTCCACGGCGAACTCCATAGGAAGCTCGCGGAATACTTCTTTACAGAAGCCATTCACAATCATTGAGACTGCTTTCTCAGGGTCAAGGCCTCGTTGCTGACATAAAAAGAGCTGGTCATCGCTGACCTTAGATGTTGTTGCTTCGTGTTCAACAATCGCACTCGGATTGCTACTTTCGATATACGGGAATGTATGCGCGCCACACTTATCGCCAATGAGTAGCGAGTCACACTCAGTGAAGTTACGCGCGCCTTCGGCACCTGGCCCCATCCGTACCAAACCACGATAGGCATTATTACTGTAGCCCGCTGAAATACCCTTAGAGATGATGGTCGATTTGGTGTTTTTACCCAAGTGAATCATCTTAGTGCCGGTATCGGCTTGTTGTTTACCGCGGGTGAGCGCCACTGAATAGAATTCACCGACACTGTTATCACCTTTAAGAATACAGCTTGGATACTTCCACGTCACAGCAGAACCTGTTTCAACTTGCGTCCAAGAGATCTTGGCGTTTTTCTCGCACAGACCACGCTTGGTAACGAAGTTGTAGATGCCGCCTTTACCGTTTTCATCGCCTGGATACCAGTTTTGTACCGTTGAATATTTGATTTCTGCATCGTCTAAGGCGACGAGCTCTACTACCGCAGCGTGCAACTGATTCTCGTCACGTTGCGGTGCCGTGCAACCTTCGAGGTAGCTCACATAACTGCCTTCTTCGGCAACGATTAATGTACGCTCAAATTGACCTGTATTTTGCTCGTTGATGCGGAAATACGTTGATAGCTCCATAGGGCAACGAACGCCTTTCGGGATGTACACGAAAGAACCATCAGTAAATACAGCGCTGTTGAGTGCAGCGAAGTAGTTATCGCCGCGCGGCACTACCGTGCCAAGATATTTTTTTACCAAGTCGGGGTACTTGTGCAGTGCTTCAGAAATTGGGCAGAAGATAACACCGGCTTCCTCGAGTTTCTCGCGGAAGGTGGTGACCACGGAAACAGAATCAAACACAGCATCAACCGCCACGCCCGCAAGCATTTCTTGCTCATGCAAAGGAATCCCAAGCTTTTCGTAGGTGCGCAATAACTCAGGGTCTACTTCGTCCAATGACTTCGGCTTGTCTTTCATCGACTTCGGCGCTGAGTAATAGGAAATATCTTGATAGTCGATCTTTGGATAATCCACGTGCGCCCACTCGGGCTCGGTTTGCTTGAGCCACGTTCGGTAGGCTTTTAATCGCCATTCAAGCATCCACTCAGGTTCACCTTTAATGGCCGACAGGCGGCGGATGACATCCTCATCTAACCCCTTGGGAAAGGTTTCTGATTCGATTTCTGAGACAAAACCCGCATCATATTTACGTGCGAGTGCCTGATCAATTTGTTCGCTCATGCTTACCACCTTGCTGAACTTAAGATACTTTCATTATAAAATACCCGAGTAAAACACTCAACTTTAAACCGCCCTTCGGGCGCGTATTATATGCTTTTTTAATGCACAAGTCTTTGCTGGGATCGGTGGATGATCATGAAAGGATCGATTGTGGCAAGAGAGGAAACAAAAAAGCCGGCGAAAGTGCCGGCTCAATTAAACAGATTCGTTTAAATTACTTGTTGATATCCGTTAAGCGTAGATATGGACGCAATGTTTCATAGCCTTGTGGGAACTTCTTCTGTGCGTCTTCTTCCGATACCGTCGGACGGATAATCACGCGATCGCCCGGCACCCAATCAGCGGGACAAGCCACCTCTTGTGAATCCGTAGTTTGTAGTGCGTCGATCACACGCAGAATTTCCGCAAAATTACGGCCTACCGTCATCGGGTAAGTCATGGTTAAACGAATTTTCTGATCGGGATCGATAATAAATACTGAACGTACCGTTGCCGTTTGGCTTTCACCCGGGTGGATCATATCGTAGAGTTCAGCTACTTTGCGCTCTTGGTCGGCAACGATCGGGAACTCAAGTAATGTGTTTTGAGTGTCGTTGACGTCATTAATCCAGCCTTTGTGTGCGTCGACTGTATCCGTGGATAAGCCCAGTGGCTTCACATTACGCTTTTCAAATTCAGGCGCTAGCTGAGCGGTTCGGCCCATCTCGGTGGTACACACGGGGGTATAATCGGCTGGATGGCTAAAAAAGAAGACCCAAGAGCCTTTTGCCCAATCATGGAAGTCGATTTTGCCTTGAGTGGTTTCAATTTCAAAATTTGGAGCTTTATCGCCAATTCGTAAACCCATCTCTTTTCTCCTTACGTTAAATGGTGCATTCACTACAAATATCGTTGATCGGTAGTTGTGCAAAGCTATTGGCCAGCAATGTTCGCGCAGTTTGTTGGCAGTAATAGCGACGTGTCACATGTGTGTGTGAGCGTAGACGCCCTTTAAGTACATTATTACCGACATCGGTCAATAACGGATTGTTGGGATCCGCAGATGGCCCTGATGCGCGTGCGCTCAGTTCGTCAGGTAATGATAGTACAGGCACCGTGGCAGATAACTGAGCGGCCATAAAAAAAGCAATTGAATAACGCTCGACACCTTGTTTTGGACTTTCAACTTTGTGATTAGTTGCCTTTAAAAAGCCATTTGATGCAAGTTCTAGCAGTTCACCAATATTGACAACAAAAGCGCCGGGAATAGGCTCCACAGCTATCCATTGACCGTTGCGTTCAACCTTAAGCCCGCTTTGCTCATCTTGCATGACCAACGTTAAGTAACCTGGATCCTTGTGCGCTCCGACTCCTTGCTGTGGCCTATGTTGACCAGGGTAGCGAATCAATTTGGCGTGGGTATAAGGTTGCTTACCTATTGTGTGATCGAGGGCATGCGCTTCAACACCTAACGACGCACATAATCTTTGTAATAGATTAACGGTGATGTCGCTCAACTGATCTTGTAGCTTCGTTAACGACGGTTTTAACCCCGGCATACTGGTTGGCCATAGATTAGGCCCAATCAGCTTTTGCCAAGGTTGCGACAATGCTGAGTCAGGAATTGCCTGTTCTTCGTTCATCCAGTCAAACTGCTCACGCGCATCGAGTCGACCTGCAGTCATCTCACTGCCCATCGCGTTATAGCCACGAAAGTGTGGTGAGTGAATCATATCGACTGACTGTTTTTGTTGTACAGAGAGTTGAAAAAACTCACGGCTTAGCCGCAAATAGTCTTGCTGACTCTCGTGACTGATACCGTGATCAACTAAATAAAAGAAGCCTACATCACTGGCAGCGCGACGAAGTTCAGCTAATCCTGACTCAGATTCAAGCGCTGTCATTGAGATGACGGGTAATGTCGGTGCATTCATAAGCGCCTCCTTTAAATTTAATGACGCTCAATATATGACGCACGGTATACTTTATAAACGAACGAATGTTTCTATATTAGATTGAAACGCTATATTCACTGCTATATTCTGTTTTGCTGAATATTGAATCAAAAACCATTGAGCAAAAGGAACCTGCGTTCTGATGTTTACATCCTTAACTCCGCCTGAATCATTGTATGTAAAAAAGCTTTTATCGATGATTGAGGCGACTCAAGCAGGCACATGGGAATGGAACGTACAAACCGGCGAGTGTCGTTTTAACAAACGCTGGGCTGAAATCATTGGCTATCAACTAGATGAGCTAGCGCCGACCATTGATAGTTGGCTGCAACATTCACACCCCGAAGATTTGGTGCTATCGAATCAGCGCTTACAGGATCATTTTGCGGGTCGATCACCGTTTTATGAATGTGAAGCGCGTATGCGTCACAAAGACGGACATTGGGTGTGGGTACGCGATTCGGGACGATGTGAGACGTGGACCGACGACGGCAAACCTGAATGGGTCATTGGAAGTCATATTGAAATTACCCATCTGGTTGAGTTGCGACATCGCTTTTCGACGATTGCTTCGTTAATTCCAGGTGTCGTCTATGAGTTTCAGCAGTTTAAAGATGGTCGCACACGATTCCCATACGCGAGCGCAGGCATTAAAGAAATTTATGGCGTCGAACCGGAGCACGTCATTGAGGATGCATCGGCGGTTTTTGAAACCCTTCACCCGGATGATATGCCTCACATCACAGAAACTATCGCACAATCGCGTGCCAATATGACTGATTGGATCTGTGAATATCGCGTGGTCGTGGATGGTAAAGAGCGCTGGGTATTCGGGCAAGCTCGACCGGTTTATAAAACGAACGACTCGATTAGCTGGTACGGCATGATTGTCGATATCTCTGAGCGTAAAATGATGGAACTCGAGCTCGAACGCAGTCGGCGGAATTTAAAACAAGCGCAAGCGTTAACCAAACTTGGCCACTGGGAAGCCAACCTTAAAGAAAAAACAATCTATTGGTCAGACATGATTTATACCATTCTGGGTTGGCAAAAAAAGCCAGAAAGTCGTGATTTTCATTTCTTTAGAGAGCGCTCCCATCCTGATGATCTTGAACAAATTCTGCAAGCCGAGCATGACTTAAAGCCGGGTCACACGGTTGATATTCAGCATCGCATCCAACACACCGATGGGCATTATCTATGGGTGCGGCAGATCGTGGAAATGGAAGCTGACGGTGAAATGGTGTTGGGTACACTCAGGGATATTACCGAGGAAAAAGAACTCGAGTTGAAACTGAAAGAACAAGCTGAACGTGACCCGTTAACGGGCGCTTACAATCGACGTTTCTTTACCGAGGCTTTAGAAACATTGGTGTATCGAAGTGAGCGCTACGAAGAATCCTTGGCGATCGTCACGTTTGATATCGATCATTTTAAGCGAATTAATGATAACTTTGGTCATGAAGCGGGTGATCGCGTATTAATTGAGTTGGTGCAGACACTCGGTCGGCTGGTACGGGAAAGCGATATCTTTGCGCGTACTGGCGGTGAAGAGTTTTCGCTTTTGTTACCCAATCAGACGCTGCAACAAGCAACCCGTACTGCTGAGCGATTCCGCGCCGCTTTAGAGGCGTTAGTGATTCGATCTGAGGGTCATGAAATTCAAGTGACAGCGTCGTTTGGCGTTGCTATTCACCACAATGGCGCGACACATAATGAAGTGCTGCGTCACGCTGACAAGGCACTGTATGCCGCGAAAAGTCGCGGACGTAATTGTGTGGTGAGCTAAGCTACGCGAGGTTTGAGTTGTTTGATGCTCGCTTGGCTGTTGAGCCATGAAGGCACATCTAATAGTTCCCAATCGCCATTTTCGTGCTCAATGATAGCGCTGCAGGAGTCTTGCCAATCACCGGTATTTAAGTAGTGCGTGTTATTAAAATGGCGCTCAGCAGGCACATGAATATGTCCGCATATCACGCCATCATAACCTTTACGCTCTGCGTAGGCGGTCGCAGCATGTTGGTAACGGTGAACATATTTTAATGCTTGCGAAGAACGCGACTTTACCGCTTTGGCTAGGCTCCAATAGACGTAACCCTTGCGAGAGCGCCAACGATTAAAGTAACGGTTAATTTTAAGCAAGCCCTCATAGATGTTATCGCCAACCCAATTGAGCAGGCGGTGTCCTCTTACTTGATTATCAAATTGATCCCCGTGCATTACGATATAACGGCGACCATTTAACGCGTGATAATCATAGGTGTTGGTCAACTGGATATTGACGATACCCTTATCAAAGGGGTAGTCGTCGAGTAGCTGGCGTAAGCCACCATCGTGATTGCCTGTAATATAAATTACCTGTACGCCTTCTTGCGCCTGCTTGAGCAGTTTGCGGATCACTTTAATATGCGACTCATCCAGCCCTTGGCCTTTGCTACGGATCGCCCATAAATCAATGATATCGCCCACCAATACTAATTTTTTAAAGCGAATATGCTTTAAAAACTCAAGTAGCAGTTCACAATGACTGGTGGATGAACCGAGGTGAATATCAGAAAGAAACAGCGTATTAACCGATGGCTTGTGTTTGCTCATGTTCAGCCTCCCGATGATGAACGCTGAAAAAGTAGCCCGTAAAGATGACAGCCCGTTTAATAGCGCATGACAAATCTGTGAATAAAATAGACCGTTCAGCCCTGGCTGTGTAAAATCTGGTGCGTTTTATGAACTGATTTGTAAGGTAAGAGAGACTATTATGGGCCGCGCCTATCAAAACCGAAAAGAATCCATTGCAAAAACAGCGACCGCAAAAAGCCGTGTATACAGTCGCTTTGGTCGCGAAATTTATGTCTGTGCAAAACAAAGTGGGCCCGACCCTGATGCGAACTTGGCATTACGGAGCTTGATTGACCGGGCTAAAAAAGAGCAAGTGCCGTCTCACGTAATTGATAAAGCGCTTGATAAAGCTCAGGGCGGTGCGGGTGAAGACTTTTCACCGGCTCGTTACGAGGGTTATGGACCCAGTAACTGTATGGTTATCGTCGAGTGTCTTACGGATAATCCAAACCGCACGTTTGGTGAGGTGCGCAACTGCTTCACGAAAAGCAAATGTAAGATTGGTGAGCAAGGCAGTGTCATGCATTCGTTCGAACATTGTGCGATTTTTGCGTTCAAACATGACAACGAAGATGACGTGCTCGAGGCATTGATGGAAGCCGATGTGGATGTGGGCGACGTGGAGTTTGATGATGGTGTTGTCACTGTATTTGCTCCACATACTGAATATGCAGCTACGCGCCAGGCATTAACCGCTGCTTTCGCCGATATCGACTTTGACACGGACGAAATTCAATTTGTTCCTCATGTCACGACCGCAATTGCGGAAGACGACATGCCGATGTTTGAGCGTTTGATGGATATGCTGAACGATTGTGATGATGTGCAAAACATCTATCACAATGCTGAGGTATAAAAGGCTCTGTTGATACAGGTCAAGCCTCGCTGATCTCAAACTCGTTATGCTTCATGGGTCATCTAAAAGTAGGAGTGACCCATGAAGCGTTTAACTTCCGCCGTTGCACTTGCAACACTTTTCGCCGCATCTTTCGCTCAAGCGCAAGACTTTTCAATTAATGTGGGCGCTATTTCAGTGATTCCTGATGATAGCAGCAGCTCATTAAACACCGTAGAGCAAGTGGCAGGACTACCTGCTAATTCAACCGGTGTCGTCGTAAACACTAACACCCAGCTCGGTCTGACTTTTGACTATCAGTGGGAAAATGGTTGGGGTCTTGAATTGGTAGCAGCGACGCCATTCGCGCACGACATCTACGGTTCGGGTACGTTGAGTGGCTTATCGATTGGTAAGACCAAACATTTACCGCCGACCTTATTCGTGCAATACCATTGGGATACTGGCGTACAAGGACTTGAGCCCTTTGTTGGCGTAGGTGTTAACTACACCACGTTTTTTGATGATCAGGCATCGAGCGAGTTAACCCAAACGTTACAAACACTCGGCGTAGCGGGCGCTGACGACTCCGTAGATTTGGCGTTGTCGAACTCTTGGGGAGCCGCAATACAGGCGGGTGTCAACTGGAAGCTATCAGAACAATGGGGCGCGCAGTTAATGGTGAGCCATATCGACATTGATACCACAGCGTCGGTTCGTTTAAATGGTAGTACAATTGAGCAGACGGATGTAGCAATTGACCCTTATGTAGCGATGATTGCTCTACGTTATACCTTCTAGTTGTCATTTTACTGTCATACTGTAATCGCTTGGTCGCGCTATTCTGTATATTAAATAGATAAGCGGCCAGGCGTTTTTGTATGAAGTTCTATTTTAAAGAGTTGAGTTGGCTTTCGTTTAACGAGCGCGTGCTTCAAGAAGCCAATGACGAGGAAGTGCCCGTTATCGAACGGGTAAGATTCCTTGGTATATTTTCCTCTAACATGGACGAGTTTTTTCAGGTCCGTGTCGCCGACGTGCGTCGACGAATTTTCTTTGCTCAAACCGATGCACAGCGTAAAGACAGCGAACGTCTACTGCATCTTATTCAACAAAAGGTAGTGCAGTTACAGGAACAGTTCGAGCTGATTCACCGTAAAGTGATAAAAGCGTTGCGGGCTGAAAATATTATTTGGGCCTCTGGTGAGCAGGTTACAGAAGACGAAAAGGCAGGCTTACGGGAATATTTTGATAACAAAATAAAGCCACAAATTGTTCCCATCCTTATCAACGACACGACTGATTTAGTTAAAGTCATAAACGAAGACAAAACTTATTTACTGGCGCAATTGCAGCAGTCCGGTCAACGTAAGTACGCTGCGGTACAGATCCCCTCTCATGAGTTATCGCGTTTTGTTATTTTGCCTAAAAAGCGTGATAGTAAGTTGCGTAAAGTACTATTTTTAGATGATGTTGTTTTACTCAATTTGGCCAGTTTATTTAAAGGCATCGTGCCGTTTCAGTCTATCATTGCCTTTTCTTTCAAAATGACCCGTGATGCAGAGTACCGCCCCTCTGATGATATTGAGCAGAGTTTACTTGAACGTATGGAAGAAGGCTTAAAACAGCGCGAAAAAGCGGACCCGGTCAGGCTTGTCTATGATCGTGCAATGCCAATTCATATGTTGAACCTGTTGAGTAAGAAACTGCATCTCAATCAGTACGATGCCATGGTTGCGGGCGGGCGCTATCGTAATACGAAAGACTTTCTAAGTTTTGAAAACTTAGGTGGCAAAAAGCTCGAGCACCCACCGATTCCCGCACTGAGGCACCCACGTTTTGAGCAGGCTGACAATGTATTTGATGCGATTAAGCGTAATGACATTTTACTCTATTACCCGTATCACCGGTTTGCACATTTTACTGAGGTAATTCGCCAGGCCTGTTATGACCCTCATGTATTAAAAATTCACATGTGTATTTACCGTGTTGCGCCTAATTCTCGGATTATTCATTCGCTCATGGAGGCTGTGCAAAATGGAAAGAAAGTCACCGTGATGGTCGAGCTGCAAGCGCGGTTTGACGAGGAGGCCAATATAGAATGGGCGAAGGAACTGACTGAATCGGGTGTGAAAGTGACTTTTGGTCTGCAAGGGCTCAAAGTGCACTCGAAGTTATTATTGATACATCGGCAAGAGGATCATGCTATTCGTCGTTATGGTGTTATTGGAACGGGGAACTTTCATGAAAAAACAGCAAAACTCTATACCGACTTTAGCTTGTTTACTTGTCATCCTGAGATCTGCTCAGACATTGAGAATGTGTTTAATTATCTCGAGCAACCTTATCGTTTTTACCCTTGGCACCAGTTGTTGGTGGCACCGAATAATCTGCGCACCCGAATTAACGAACTTATTGAGCGGGAAATTAACCACGCCAAGAATGGCAAGCCCGCGGAAATTTTTCTAAAGCTGAACAACCTAGTTGATAACGCGCTGATCGTACAACTTTACCGAGCGAGCCGTGCAGGTGTAAAAATTCGGTGTATTGTGCGCGGAATGTGTACGCTACGACCCAATGTACCTAAACTCAGCGAAAATATCGAAATCATTAGTATTATCGATCGGTTTTTAGAACATGCGCGTGTCTATATCTTTGGCAATGATGGTGATACAAAGGTCTTTATTTCATCGGCTGATTTGATGACACGTAACGTCGATCATCGTGTCGAGGTCGCATGCCCAATTTACGATCACGCTGCACAACAGGATATACTGACGATTATGGATATGCAGTGGAACGATAATATCAAAGCACGTCGTATCGATGCCGAACAAGTGAATGAGTATGTCACTCCAGTGTCTGAGCGCGGCCAAATCCCTCGTCGCAAGCGCTTGAGGTCACAGTTAAAAATACATGAATACTTTAAAAACAGAGCCTATGACTCAAACAAATGACACTCAGTGGCTAACGTCTGACAGTCGAGAACACTTGGCGGCGCTTGATTTAGGCTCCAATAGCTTTCACTTGATTATTGGTCGAGTCATTGAGGGGCAAATTCAACCCATACATAAATTTAAGCAACGAGTATCGTTGGCGGAAGGGTTAGTCAATAAGGGGATTAGTGTTGAGGCCTTTGATCGAGGCTTAGATGCGTTATCCCAATTTGCCATGCATTTGCGAGATTTTGCGCCTGAACGCGTCCGTGTCGTGGCGACTCATACGTTGCGAGAAGCCAACAATCGCAAGGAGTTTATCCAGGCTGCCCGCCAGTTACTGCCGTTTCCAATTGAGGTCATTTCGGGTCGAGAGGAAGCACGACTCATATACTTGGGTGTGGCACAAGCAGTTCCGTTTCGTGGCGTACGACTGATTATCGACATTGGCGGTGGTAGTACTGAATTTGCCGTGGGCCACGCTGAGGAACCAGAAATATTATTATCAAAAAGTTTTGGTAGTTTAGTGGTTTCTGAACGCTTTTTTGCAAAAGGAAAAGTCACTCCCAAGCGTTTTAATAAAGCCGTATTGAGTGTGAAACAGGAGCTTGAGCCGTTTAGTAAACAGCTTAAGAAAGCACGAGCCGAACAGGTATTAGGTACCTCAGGAACGATCAAAGCGCTGGCTAAGTGGATTCACGGTAGCACAGACGGTGATCTCACGATTACGCTCAAAGCATTGCATCAATTACGCGATAGGCTTTTAACTTTAAGGCATATATCGGAGATTAACTCGAGTGATGTTGAACAGCAGCGTATCCCCTCGATAGTCGGCGGGTTAGCAGTGCTTATCGCTGTCTGTGAAGAGATCGGTATTGATGAGCTCAGTTCTGTTGATGCAGCCTTGCGCGAGGGTGTGCTATTTGAACTTGCTGAACAGGCTGTATTTCACAAAGATATACGGTATAAGACGATTCAAAGCATGGCGGTTCGTTATCAAGTCGATGAAGCACAAGCCAAGCGGGTCCTTTCCTCGGCAGAGCTAATACTGGAAGGCGTAGGCAATACATGGCAACTTAATACACCCGATATCCGATTATTATTGGCCGGTGCGTGTAGCCTACATGAAGTAGGTATGAACATTAGCTCAAGCGGCATTCAAAAGCATTCAGGTTATATTTTAGCGAATGCCTATATGCCTGGATTTAGCTCCGATGAACAGCGTGTGTTGGCGATGTTGTGTCGTTATTATCGTAAAAAAATCATCGCTGAAGAATTAACCGATTTTGCTCAGTTCGAGCATTTCACGGTAGCGCGCATGATAGTGGTGATACGCTTAGCTGTATTGCTTAATGCGAGCCGGCAAACTCATGAGGCGTTACGTTCGGTCTCGTTGAAGGGAGCAAAACTGATTCTTACCCTACAAGGGCCATTGGCAAAAAGTGCTATTTTAGAGGCCGACATTGCTCGCGAAAACAAGCACCTGAGTGTTTTAGGGTACCAATTGATCATCGCTTAACTAACCCAAGCCACGGGTTCAGATCAAATCTTTGGTTAACTTTTGATCGGGATCAAATCATTTCCGACGCAAATTGGATAACGTGCCTTTTGAAATACTGCCGTCCGGGCAGCTATTTGAGTCAATATGCGGAGGACTTGTGCAGGTACTTGTCTCAGTCACTAAACCAATTCAATTGTTTTTTAACAGTCTGCGCTTTAGAAATAAGTTTATCATTACCGGAATATTGTTATTTCTACCCGTGATCGTGCTGAGCCTGCTCATGATGTGGGACTCTTATCAGCGTCAACAAGCGGCGATCAGTGGACAGGCAATGGATATCAGCGACCCAAAGCAGGTAATTCTTTGGAACGCGGTTATGCTGGCCGGGATGGTCTTGGTACAGTTGGTTGTCTTTACAGCAATGTATACTGGTATCAAGCGCTCTCTGGCTGAAGCGAATCGAGTTTCAAATGCCCTGGCAAATGGCGATCTTAATAATACTGCCCAGCTCAAGGGGAGCGACGAGCTAGCACGACTCACCGAGCGACTCAACACGATTTCTGTTGAGACAAGCTATTCCGTACACGCGATCCGGACTGCAAGTGATGGTTTAAACCGTCTCGGGACGGCCAATTACGATGCAAACAAGGCGCTGGCAGAAAAAACGAAGCAACAGGCAGACACGATGTATCAGGTGTCGGCAGCGGCAGAACAAATGACGGCTGCTATTAATGAGGTATCAGAGTCGACACAACGTGCAGCAACCAGTGCACATGAGAGCCTTAATGCTGCTAGCGGAGGACGTGAACGTGTTCAACAGTTAGCGCAACACAACATTACGTTAAGCGAAGATATTCTTCATTCTCAATCGGTTATCAAGAGTCTCTCTGAGGATAGCAAAGCCATCGGCACGATCTTAACCACTATCAATGACATTGCCGAGCAAACCAATTTACTGGCTCTTAACGCCGCTATCGAAGCAGCGCGAGCAGGGGAGACAGGACGTGGCTTTGCGGTAGTCGCTGATGAAGTGCGTAAGCTTGCTCATCGAGTACAAACATCAACTGGCGAGATCCAAAGTGTGGTGGAGCGTTTGGAGCAAAATACTCAGCAAGCGGTGAGCAGTCTCAACAATAATGCGCAACAAGCAGAGCGAGCTAAGTTATCAGCTGAAGAGGCGGAAGCTGCACTCGATACGATAGTCACTTTCACTCATCAGATTACTGACCTTAATACTCAAGTTGCTTCTGCGACTGAGCAGCAGGCAATGACGACGGCGACGATCAAAGAAGCGATTACTACTGCAACCGATGCAGCGAAAGAGGTCGACAGCTACTCTCAACATGCGCTTGAAAGCGCTGCGCAGTTAACAACGCTCGGCGGTGAGATACAATCATTAGGCGACCGCTATTCAGTCGACGCGCAAATAATCGAATCACGTCTGGCGCAGCAGGAAAAGCTAATTGAATGGTCGTCGCAATTTGACGTAGGCATTGAGGAGATTAATCGTCAGCACCAGCGGTTGATTTACATTGCTAATGAGTTGTACCGAATACAGCAGCGAGGTGGCGACCGTCAGGCGGTCGAACGGCTATTGAGCTCGTTGATTAACTACACTGCGACTCATTTTAGTTACGAAGAACTGTTGATGGAGCGCCACGACTACCCCGACCTGGATGCACATAAACACAAGCATCAGCAGTTGGTGCAGCAAGTCGTTGATTTTCGTAACCGTATCGAGCGGGGCGACCAAGTGGTCGGTGAGTTGCTCGAATTTGTGAAGCGTTGGCTATTGCAGCACATTCAGCACAGTGATAAAGCCTATCAAGCCCACCTGAATGATCGAGGGGTTCATTAACCTCTCGTCAATCTATCTACGTGGTTAAAAAGCGCTGATACCCGTTTGACTGCGACCTAAGATCAGTGCATGCACATCGTGGGTTCCCTCGTAGGTATTAACCGATTCGAGATTCATAACGTGACGTATCACATGATACTCATCGGAAATACCGTTCCCGCCATGCATATCACGCGCTTGTCGAGCTATATCCAAAGCTTTACCGCAGTTATTACGTTTAATCAACGAGATGGCGGCGGGGTTAAGTGTCTTGCGATCGAGTTCACGACCTGCTTGTAAGGCGGCAAGTAGACCCAAGCCTATTTCTGTTTGCATATCGGCTAACTTTTTTTGGATAAGTTGGTTTGCTGCCAACGGACGTCCAAACTGCTCACGGTCCAAGGTGTATTGACGCGCTGCATGCCAACAAAATTCGGCAGCACCCATGGCTCCCCAAGCGATACCGTATCGTGCTTTATTGAGGCAGCTGAACGGTCCCTTCAGCCCGCGCACATTAGGAAGTCGTTGTTCTTCGCTGACTTCAACCTCATCCATTACAATTTCACCGGTAATCGATGCGCGTAATGAAAACTTACCCTCGATTTCCGGTGTAGATAAGCCTTTCATGCCGCGTTCTAAAATGAAGCCGACAATATCGCCGTCGCATTTAGCCCAGACAACAAACACATCAGCGATAGGTGAGTTAGTTATCCACATCTTTGAACCCGTGATGCGGTAACCGGCCTCGGTTTTTATCGCTTTAGTTCGCATACTTGCAGGATCAGAGCCCGCGTCAGGCTCCGTCAAACCAAAGCTTCCGACCCATTCGCCGGTTGCTAGTTTAGGGAGGTATTTTTTACGTTGTTGTTCGTTACCGAAGGCGTAAATAGGATGCATGACGAGCGAGGATTGAACGCTCATCGCACTGCGGTAACCACTATCGACGCGTTCGATTTCCCGAGCAATTAAGCCATAACTGACGTGATTTACACCGGCACCACCGTATGCTTCTGGAATGGTCGCACCGAGCAAGCCTAACTGACCGAGCTCTTGCATAATCTCACGATCAAAGCGTTCTTCGCGAAATGCAGATTGAACGCGAGGCATCAGCCTCGCCTGCGCATATTGATGAGCTGTTTTCTGTATTAACAGCTCTTCTTCAGTCAGTTGATGGCGTAAGTTCAGTGGATCTGACCAATCAAACGCAGGTTGTGGCATGATACCTCTCTTAAGTTTTAGTTCGCCATTTGTTTAAGTTCAGCTGGCGCTTGGATAAATAGAATCGACTGTTTGGTGTCGATGATATCCTTTTGTTTTAGCGAGGAAAATACGCGGCTCACAGTTTCTACTGCTAAACCAAGGTAGTTCGCAATGTCAGTACGTGTCATGGGAAGTTTAAACTCATGACGCGAGAAGCCATGTTCATAAAGGTGGTCTGAAAGACCCATTATAAATGAAGCAACCCGCTGTTCAGCTGTTGTATTGACCACGTTTAGATAATGCGTGTTACGTTGACCAATGCGATGACTGAGGAGTCTCAACAGATTTTTATCAACACCGGTGAAGTTTTGTGCGAATAACCGGTTAAGCTTTATTTCGCACAACATCGAGGTTTCCATCGCTTCGCAGTAGGTCACCGCGGCACCATTAGAAATAGACTCCATGCCAATGATATCGCCGGTTAAATGGAAACTGGTGATTTGTTGCTTACCTTCGCTATCGATGGTGTAGCATTTCACGGAACCACTCTTTACCGCAAATAGTGAGTTAAGCGGTTGGTCAGGGCTGTATACCATATCACGCTTGCTATATACGTGAGGCTCACGGCTGCTTTTATCCAATTTATCGATCTCGCTCGAGACAAGACCTGCGGGCACGCATATAGATTGCATACTGCATTGGTTACATTGGATTGGGTTTCTCATACCTAACTCGCTTCGACGGTGATTCATGCGGCACATCTGACGTCCCCTTAACACCTATTGGTGTTGATATAGATCAGTATTAATCGTGATGCAGAGCGTAGCAAAAGCCTGCTTTGCAAAACTTGATCTATATCAAGTTGGTTATAAATTATCCGCTATCCTTATATTACACGAGAATAACGCATTTGATGAATATTTAAATACTCATCGAAGCAGCTAGCAATTGTGCGTACAAGTAATTTGCCTGGGTTCGTGATAACCAAATGCTCTTCGGATAGCTTGACTAGCTCGTCATCAATAAATGGCTGTAGGCGCTGAAGCTCGTCGTGAAAGTGTTGAGAAAAGCTATTTAAAGACCACCGAGTCGAAAATTGTTGAAGATTGACTTCAAATTCACACAGTAATTGTTTTATCAGATCACCGCGAATTTTATCTTCAGTGGTCGAGTGATAACCTTTAACGATGGGCAACTTATTTTTGATAAGCGCATTATAGTAGCTTTTTAAATCTTTTTCATTTTGCCAGTAATGCCCATCAATATGAGAAATAGAAGATACACCGAGCCCAAGTACTGCACTCTGATCCTTAGTGACATACCCTTGGAAGTTACGTGTGAGTCTTCCCTCTCGCTGCGCAATCGCCAGTTTGTCGTTGGGTTTTGCAAAATGGTCCATACCGATGAATTGATAATCCAGTCCTGTCAGGTGTTCGATGGCCTGTTTAAATAAACCTAACTTTTGCGCTGCCTTAGGTAACCAGCTCTCTTTTATTTTGCGCTGTGCTGCGAATCGCTCGGGTAAGTGAGCATAGTTAAATAGCGATATGCGGTCGGGACTTAGGCGTTCAACTAAAGCCAGTGTATGTGCGAAACGGGCTTCTGTTTGCAGAGGCAGTCCATAGATTAGGTCAAAGCTAATCGACTCAAATCCGAGTGAGCGAGCATGATTGACTTGGTCAGCAACAAGCTCGTAAGACTGCGTACGATGGATAGCGACTTGAACATCATTATCGAAATCTTGAATGCCGAAGCTTAAGCGGTTAAAACCTAGCGCCCTTAAGACACTGAGCTTATCATTATCACATTGGCGTGGATCGACTTCGATACTCAGTTCATCTATTGCTTGATTTGAACTGACGTCTTTAATTAACGCCATTAAACGTCTTAGTTGTGGCGTGTTCAAAAAGGTTGGCGTGCCGCCTCCCAAGTGCACACTGGCGATATCCTTTTTAGCGAGCACACTGCGATATAACTCTAACTCAGTGCCAAGCGCATCAAGGTATTCGTCTGCTTTATATTGATGTCGAGTAATCACTTTATTACAACCACAGTAATAACAAAGTGAAGCGCAAAACGGTAGATGGATATAGAGCGAGATCGGCTTTTGATACTTGGCAACGACGTTTTGACAAGTCGCCGTATTAACGGACTCATGAAAGCTTAACGCGGTTGGATAAGACGTATATCTCGGTCCGTTAATATTGTACTTTTTTAACCAGTTCCATTCCCAGTGTTGCATACTGCACCTCTCGTTCTATCAATACGATGGCAGTTTAGCAGTTAAGTGTGGTGGGTTTAGACTCACCCTTGATTTGCATCAAGGGTGGTTTAAAAACGTTCAAACATGCTCTTTAGACTCTTTATATTCATCAAGGCACGCGAGCCATACAGCAACAACAAGTAAGATACTTCCCACAGTAATGCGCAGCCACATGGGTAACGGTATAAACCAAGAAATAAGATATCCACTTGCCATCATAAGGATGGCAATAATCTTATTGCGACGCCGTATTTGTCGATGTTCGCGCCAGGCAATCAGATCAGGGCCGTATTTAGGATGGTTTAACAGCCAAGTTTCCAGTTGTGGCCAGCCTTTACTGGCGGCCCATAAAGCGACAATAAGGAATGGCACCGTGGGCATGACCGGCAACGCAAGGCCGATGATGCCCAACAAGACAAATAAAATAGCAATACAACGCCAGACTGTGATGTACATCCACTTCATGGTAAACGCTCTATTTTTACGGTAGCCCGAGTTTACGCAAAAGGGGCTACTAACACCAGTAGCGCTACTTCATGAAACGAATGGCCAATGGGTAGTCTTTGATAATGCCTTCTTTAGCATTTTTAGCGCCAAGAATGACGAATATGATTGAAAGCAACCCAAGAATGACGATGGGAATAAAAGTGAGTCCTAACGTGAACACTGCAAGCACTAAAAGTACGCTGGTATATATAGTAATACTTAGCAGCCAGTTGAAAATGACCTTACCGTGAGCATCGATATAAGGATCTTCTCGCTTCATTATCCACATAATCATGGGGGCTAGTAATCCGATTAGTGGAAGAATAAAAGTAGCGAACTGAGACAGGTGCATAAAAAATGCGTAGGTTTTTTCATCTTCAGTTAATTTTCGCAGATCATCGAATTCAGATTTGGAAGAGAGTTCGCTCTCACGACTCAGCTTCTCACGTTGCCGCTGATACTCTTCCTCTGAAATAGAACCTTCGTCTTTTAACTGATTGAGCACTCTTAATTTTTCATAATCCATAATTTGTCCATCTGATTGGAAAACGAGATATTAAATATCTATCCAATACGTAAAAAAGTCGGTAAGCTTATTGCTTAAAAAAGGTACGGAAAATGCTTAAACTGATTCGCTTATCACGTCCTAAACGACCCTTAATATGCGCGCTAATTTGGGCCTGCTCATTCGCTACGCCGGCGTTTTTGAATGCAAAACCAGTGTTCAATCAGTATCAACAGTCTGTGCCTACTGTCAAGGACACATTGGGTTACGAAATGGGCGCAAGAATTTCGTCACCTGACGCTATTTATAAGTATTTCCAAACTCTAAGCGAGCGCTATAGCGAGCGTGTGCGCTTAATAGAATATGGCCGGTCATGGGAAGATCGTCCATTGTACTTCGTTGCTGTATCGGCACCTCACCATATTGCACAGTTAGATAAATACTCCCAACGAATGGCAGCGTTCGGTGATCCGCGCAAAACCTCTGCTCGTGAAGCAGAACAGTTAATGAATAAGCTCCCAAGTAGTGTTTGGTTATCTTACGGCGTACATGGAAACGAGATATCGTCTCCTGAGGCCGCAATGATGACGCTGTATCATCTTTTAGCCGATACATCAGACGAAACAAAAAATTGGTTAGAGAACACTGTGGTATTTATCGATCCGCTACAAAACCCAGACGGCAGAGCGCGTTTTGTGAGTCGCTATTATGCCACCGTTGGGCTTACTCATGATGCCGATCGACGGAGCGCGGAACACAATGAACCTTGGCCGCAAGGACGCTCAAACCACTACTTATTTGATCTCAACCGTGATTGGATTGCGTTGACGCAACCAGAAATAAAAGGGCAAGTTGCAGCGCTTAAAGAGTTTCCACCGCTACTTTTTGTCGACTTGCATGAGATGGGGGGTGACTCAAGCTACTACTTTACGCCCGAGGCGCGACCTTACAACCCCTACATTACCGAGTCGCAACGCGAGATTTTACATTGGGTGGGAAGAAATAATGCGAAATGGTTTGATAACGCTGGCTACGATTATTACACGCGAGAAATTTTTGATGCCTTTTATCCGGGGTATGGTGCGAGTTGGCCGCTATACTCCGGTTCAGTAGCGATGACCTACGAAATGGCATCAGCGCGAGGACATACGTTCGCGCGCAAAGACGGAACTACGTTGACTTATTTAGACGGTGTTGAACGCCATTTCACAAGCAGCTTAGCTACTATTCAAACTGCTAGCGAGCGTCGTGAAGCATTGTTAAGAAGATATCGTGACTATCGAGTCAGTGCCGTGAATGAAGGGCGCGAAAGTGAGCAACGTACGTTAATTATTGCAGACTCCAAAAACGTTGCCGGACAACAGCGATTAGCGTCGTTATTGCAAGAGCACGGTATCGAGGTCACGCGTAACTCTAACGCCATTGATGCCTGTGGTAACCAATACCCAGAGGGAAGCTACTTTATCGATATGGCACAGCCGAATTACCGCCTCATTCGGGTTTTGCTAGACGAACAGATTAATATGGCGGGCGATTTTATCGAGCAGCAACAGCAGCGCAAGGCGAACTTATTGGCTGATCAAATATATGATGTCACCGGTTGGTCGTTGCCGTTGATGTTTAACGTCAATATCAGCGCTTGCGATGAGGTCGTACGCGTGCCAACAGCTCAGGAAAGAATTGAGCCGATTAAGCCGGGCACTGTCCATAATCTAGAGGCTCGTGTTGCCTTTTTGGTGCGGTCAGGAGATACGAATAGTAGTCGATTTATCGCCTCAGCGCTCCGCGCAGGCGTGAACCTAAAACAAAGTGAATTGTCATTTACGCATGAAAAAGCAGGCACTTTTGCTGCCGGCAGTGTGATTGTAACTCGCGCTGATAATCAGCGGAGCGATCTCCCGTCGGTGCTAACGCGTTTAGCTCGAGAGACAGGTGTCGATATCGTAGGTGTCGATAGCAGCTGGATCGTTAAAGGACCCAATTTTGGCTCCGAGAATGTGCAATCATTGGCAGCGCCAACTATCGCTATGGCGTGGGATGAGCCTGTTTCTTCATTAAGCGCGGGTCACACGCGCTTTGTCATTGAGCGACAAATCGGCTATCCCGTGATGGCGATTCGTACAACGCAACTGGTTCAGTCTGATCTGGCCGGGATCGATGTATTGGTCATGCCGGAGAGTCAAGCGAGTTATTCAAGCTACTTCTCAACCGCTAGTGTGGAGAAATTACGTCGTTGGGTTGAGCACGGAGGTGTTCTCATTACCTTGGGGAGCGCCACAGGCTGGGCGGTAGAGGCGAACTTACTATCGACCCACATGGAGTATGCGGCTGACTCAGCTACCCCAGCAATGAATGAAGAGGAGACTCTGCAGGCAGCGCAGCTGATTGAATCAGAAAGCCAACTGAAGGAAGTAGTGAAGGCGTCCGATAAACGCCCTGATTACGTTCCCGGTGCGCTGGTGCGAGTCAAGGTTGACCAGAATCACTGGCTAACCGCTGGCGTTCAGCGCGATCTCGTGGCAACGTTCACTGGGGATCAGGTCTTCGCTCCTTTGAGTATCGACGATGGGCGCAACTTAGCCTGGTTCGCCCAACAAGAGGAAGTGCTTGCAAGCGGTTTATTGTGGCCGGAAATAAAGCGACAGATTCCATTTAAGCCACAGTTAATGGTTGAACCCATGGGCGATGGAATGCTCATAGCCTATGCGCAATCACCGACTTACCGTGCTTACATGGATGGTTGGATACCTATTTTGACAAATAGTTTGTTTTTAGCGCCTGCAAAAACGCACTAATAGAGGACATGTTTTAGCATGGATTTAAACAAGGTCAGTGAAACGCCGAGTGATTCAGCTGAGGACGTTGTTAGTCAATTTACTGGGAAGGTTGCCCATCGGATATATTGGGGTGCGTTCTTAGTCACTTTACCACTGACGGTTATTCAGGCACTTGAGGGTAAGTGGCTCATGCTGGCATGGCTATGTGCTTTCTTGTGTTACACAGCTTTTACTGCATTGCGCGTAAAGAAAATGAGTAAGCGCCGTGGGCGCCACATTATTTTTATTACGTTATTGTGCGCCGCAGTGATGTACTCGACACTCGTTAATGGTATCCACGGTCTACTGTGGGCGTATCCGGTGATGGCTTCGATTGCTTTTTTGCTTGCGTGGAAATTAGCTATTGTAGTGACCGTGGTATTCGTCACACTGTTGACCGCTGTCAGCGTTTATACCATAGAACCTGATGTTGCTTGGCGCGCTTTAGTCTCTTTATTGGTGCTGATGATCCTCACCTTAACCTTGGTTAGATTATTGACTCGTATGCAACGTCACTTTACCGAGTTGGCGGTGACGGATACTTTAACGGGAGTCTATAACCGTAAGCAATTACAAACTGATCTTGAACATCTCGTGGCGCTAAAAAAGCGGCATGGTCGACCTATTTCAGCGGCACTATGTGATATTGACTACTTCAAAGAGGTGAATGATAAATACGGTCACTTTGATGGAGATAGGCTACTAATCCAGGCAGCGCAGCTGATTAAATCAAGTTTTAGGGCGTCTGATAAAGTATTCAGAGTGGGTGGTGAGGAGTTTGTTATATTAATGCCAGATACCGATCTCGAGGGTGCCACCCGAGCAGCGGAAAAGTTGCGTGCGACATTTTCAGCAAATCACTTTGAGTTGAAAGAAGACCCCGTCAATATGACGATATCGATTGGGGTCAGTGAACTTGAGAGTGAAGAGAATTGGCTGGCATGGCTAGAGCGTGCTGATAAGTTGCTTTATCATGCAAAAGACATGGGACGAAACCAAGTCCGTAATACGGTGCAGGAGATAACGTAATGGCGCAGTTTGGTGTGGTCGGTTTAGGGCGTTTTGGTGCACGGACCTCTTTAGAATTACTTAATTTAGGACATGAAGTCATCGGTGTTGATTCGGATGAGAAACGTGTCGATGCGTTGGCTGATCAATTAACACATGCCGCTATCGCCGATGTCACCGATGAACAAGCGTTGCGCGAATTAAACCTTGAAAGCTGTGACACGGTATTGGTTGCTATTGGTGAAGATCTGCAAGCTAGTTTGCTGACCGTCCTGCATTTGAAAAGCATCGGCGTTGAGACAATTTGGGCCAAAGCGACCTCAAAAGAACATCACCAAATACTTTCTAAGCTCGGTGTTTCAAGAATCGTCCACCCGGAAGAGGAAATGGGTATTCGTGTCGCGCAATCGCTAAACTATCCAATGGTTAACGAATACATGTCGCTGGGTCACAACTGGTTTTGTGTTGAGATCGCAGTGAGCGAAAACTTAGAGGGTAAAACAATCAACGATATTCTACCCGATGATGTTGATAATTTTCATGTCCTACTACTTAAACGTCGTGATGAAGTGCATGCAAGTCCTGACTTCACGAGTGAGTTACAGGGAAATGAGACAATGGTCATTGCGGGTAGCTTAAAAGCGCTCAAATCAATGGCTCCGAAGTTGAAATAATATGAAGTTGTGGAAGCCGTCACTCGCCTTTTTATATAAAACTTCTGCGCGAACCCAAAGCAAAGCGCTTAAAGCAAGCCCGCCCGTGGTGCTTGCTTCGGGCTTTGCTGTATTGATTCTCTTAGGCACTTTTGCGCTCAAACTACCCTTTGCTACGGTTGTCCCTATTACTTGGTTACAAGCGGTGTTTACGGCAACGTCGGCGGTAACGGTAACAGGCTTGGTTGTAGCAGATACGGGGGGCGATTTTACGCTCTTCGGTACCAGTGTTATCGCAGTCTTAATTCAATTAGGCGGCATTGGCTTTATGACTTTTGCGATTCTGGCGGTGTCGTCGCTCGGCGGAAAAATATCAATTCAGCAGCGTTTGCTTGCCAAGGAAGCGATGAATCAAACCAGTCTTATGAATATCGTTAAAACGGCAAAAGCCGTATTAATACTCGCTGTGATTTGTGAGTTGGTAGCGGCTATTGCTTTGACGTTGTTATGGTGGCCTGAAATGCCACTTTTGAAAGCCTTTGGGCATGGTCTCTTCTACGCGATCTCTGCCTTTAATAATGCGGGTTTTGGGCTCTCACCCGATAGCTTGATTCCTTATGCGAGCAATGTGCCTATTAACCTCATTATCTCATGCTTGTTTATTATCGGCGGACTCGGGTTTTCGGTCATTACCAACATGTATGAAGGAAGACGCTGGCGCAATTTTTCGGTATACACAAAAAGTATCCTGATTACCACGCTCGTTATTAACCTCGTATCAATGTTCGTGATTTATGGGCTTGAGCATAATAACCCCCAGACCTTGGGGGGGTTATCAAACGTTGGGCAGTGGACGGCTGCTTGGTTTCAAGCCGTGACCCCACGGACCGCGGGTTTTAATAGTGTGGATATTGGTGCATTAACCGATGTAAGCGCTGTATATATGCTTTTGCTGATGTTTATTGGTGGTGGCTCCATGAGTACTGCGGGCGGCATAAAATTAGGCACCTTCATTATTTTAATGCTCGCTACCTACACCTTTATTCGCCGTAGAGAGCATGTCACATTGATGGAACGTTCGATCTCTCAAGAAGCGGTAATGAAAGCGCTCGCGGTGACGATGGTGACCATCGCAATGCTATTTATTGGTATATTTGTGCTAATGATTCTGAACAATCTGCCGTTTATAGATATAGCGTTTGAAGTTTTATCGGCTTCTGCAACCGTTGGGTTGTCCAGAGGAGTCACTGATCAGCTAACCCCGCTGAGTCAATGCATTATTATGCTTTTGATGTTTGCGGGACGCGTTGGACCATTGACTTTAGTTTATTTTTTAACAACCCCAAATAAAAGAAGAATTCGTTATCCACAAACCACAATTCAGGTCGGTTAGCGTGAAGTGGTGTTGAGAGATAGTAAAACATGTTGAAATCATTGAAGTTTACTCAAAAAGTTATTATTGCTGCATCGGCAATACTGGTGTTGGTGCTCGGTATTTTTACGGCTACAAACTTTTGGCAGATGTCAGACCAGATACGCGAGGACCTGCGTACCCAGATAAATGCAATGTCCGACTCGGTATCAAACAATATTGCTCAGTGGCTGAATGACCGCATGCGGATAATTCAAGCGTCAGCGCAGTCTTATGACGCTTCTGATGATACGCAAGCAGCGTTACGTAAAGTCCAACAAGCAAAGCGATCGGGCGATTTCAAAAATGTTTACTATGGTCTGACGGACGGTCAGTTTATTCTTGATGACACAACAATTGACTTACCAGATGATTATGACGCGCGACAACGACCTTGGTATCAATTAGCGGTTAAGCAACAGCAGCCGACTTATACACAACCTTATATTGATGTAACCACCAACGAACTGACTATTTCTGCCGTTGTTCCAATGAAAGAGAACGGGCGTTTAGTGGGGGTAGCGGGTGGCGATATGATGCTCGATACTGTATCCGGGATTGTTAATAACACCGATTTTATGGGCTTGGGATTTGCCTTTTTGGTGAATAAAGAGGGTAAAATTTTAAGTCATCCAGTAACTGAAAATGTCGATAAGACGATTACGCAATACTTAGGCAAGGATGCGCGAATTACTAAAGATCTCGTTGATTATCAAATTAACGATCGCGAATTCATGCTCACTTTTCAGCCTGTTGAAGGAATTGATGGCGTAGATTGGTACCTTGCTGTAGCAATAGACAGTGAGAAAGCGTACGCCGACGTTGAATCGTTTGCATGGTCAGCGCTGATCTATCTGGTGATTGGTATTGTTGCCGTCATCCTACTTCTTAATGCGTTGTTATCGGTTCTGCTGAAGCCGTTACGTCAACTCAACTATGCAGTAACTGACTTGGCACGAGGTGAGGGCGATTTAACCCAGCGTATCTCGGTGACGAGTCACGATGAATTCGGTGTGGTTGCGTCTCGCATGAATGAATTTATCGAAAAAATTCAGTACGCGATTATGGATGTTCGTAAAGCGTCCCATCAGCTGGAAACTAATGTTCAGCAAATGGTGTCAGCAAATAGAGACTCAGTATCACTCGGTGATGAACAGTCCGAGCGCACCAATACGGTCGTGACTGCAATCAATGAATTAGGCGCCAGTTCAAGTGAAATATCCACAAGCGCGGGAAGTGCATCAGAGCAAGCAACGAGAGCAACAGAAATATCGGTTTCGGCACGTGAGGCTTTGAAGTTTAATATGCAGCAGATTACGACGCTCTCGCGCCGGATGAAAGAGTCGGTTGATGCCATTCATAGCTTAGACGAGAACACACAAAATATTGGTAAGATTGTCGAAGTTATCATGGGTATAACCGAGCAAACCAATTTGCTTGCACTGAATGCAGCGATAGAGGCTGCACGAGCGGGAGAAGCAGGGCGTGGCTTTGCTGTTGTTGCTGATGAAGTACGTAGCTTAGCTCAGCGCACGTCGCAGTCGGCTGGCGAAATTGAGACGATGATCTCGCAAGTCCGAGAGGGTACCCGTAAAGTGGTCGATATCATTAATGATAGTCAAGAAACCAGTGAGGCCTGTGTAGCAAGCGCCGATGAATCTACACGCCACATGAGCGAAATTGATCAAGTCATTGCACAAATTGATGATATGAATCATTCTGTTGCTTCTGCGACACAGCAGCAAAGCCAAGTGATTCGCTCGCTGGACCGTGATGTGACTGATATCAATGAAATGAATGAGCGTAGCCAGCACAACTTGAAGAAAACGCATCAGGCATGTCAATCATTGAAAGGTGAATTTGATCGTTTAGAGTCCTTGGTCAGTAAGTTTAAATTGTCGTAACTAATTTAGGAGAAGGATTATGAAGCGCGCATGGTTAATTGGTGCTCTAGCAATGTTCGGTAGCACTGTCGTTGCGACGGCACAAGCTCAAGAGATGGCGCAGAGCCAAGCACCGAAAGATGCTCATGCCTATATTATATCGCCACAAGATGGAGAAGTTGTAAATTCTTCCTTTAAGGTTAAATTTGGCTTATCAGGCATGGGTGTCGCGCCCGCTGGCGTTGATGTGAAGAATACTGGACACCATCATTTGTTAGTGGATATGGATTCGTTACCACCAATGGATCAGCCGATGGGCGGTGATATCATCCATTTTGGTGGCGGTCAGACAGAGACAACGCTAACGCTTGAGCCGGGTGAACATACTTTACAAATTATTCTTGGTGATAAGAATCACGTTCCCCACAACCCAGCTGTTGTTTCGAAGAAAATCACCATCACTGTAAAAGCTGACTAATCGAGCTCAAGCTCGAGTTGAGTTTGTTGATTGGGATCAGGCAGCGTTACGCTGATTCCAATCAACCTTACATGTTTTCCCGCGCCCCGTTGCCATGCCTCTTCAGCCAACTGATAATACAAACTGGGTGACACAAACCCGTGCCCTTTTGAAACGGTCGTCTGGTTGAAATCTGAAAACTTTAATTTCAGCGTTTGAGTCTTGATAGGCTGTTCGCGCCAATGGTCAATTTTGAGTCGTTTCTTTAACTGTGGCAGTAACTGTTGTTGTATATAATCTTGTACAGTACGGAGTTGCTGTATATCGGCTGGTAACGTTTGTTCAACGCCGACGCTTTTACGAATTCGGTCGACAGTCACAGGGCGTGGGTCGATACCTTGGCAACGTTGAAAGAGCAACCAACCTGCTTTTTCCCCTAGTATTTGTTGTAGCTGCTCAGTGCTTGCGGCCTGTATGTGGTGCCCGTGTGTAAATCCATATCGCGCAAGGGTTGCTTGGCTTTTCGGTCCCACGCCAGGGACACGTTTAAGCGGCAAAACGGCTAAATAATCAAATACGTTTTCTGGGGGCACCACCTTTTGCCCATTGGGTTTATTGTCGTCACTAGCAATTTTCGCAACCATTTTTTGATTAGAAATGCCCGCAGAACCGGTAATTCCGAGTTGACTGATTTCTCTCCTAATCGCCTCAACGGTAAGACTAGCGCTGCCCTTGAAAGCATCATTTTCAGTCAGGTCGAGATAAAACTCATCGATTGATGCAGGTTCAACCAGCGGCGTGTAGCGAGCGAGTATGTCGCGGACTTGATAGGATAGCGCTTTATACTCGGCAAAGTTGGGTTTTACAAAAACAAGCTGGGGACATAGTTGGCGCGCTCGATGCCCCGACATGGCGCTGTGCACGCCAAAGCGACGGGCGATATAATTGGCCGTAGCCACCACGCCACGGTCGCCCCCGCCACCGACAGCAAAGGGACGATTTTGTAGGCTTGGGTCGCGTAACACTTCAACCGCCGCGAAGAAAGCGTCAAGATCAAGTAACGCAATTTTACGAGTCACTTCTTTCAAGTGTTTATCCTTTGAGCTTTTGTGGGTATAATCTCCTAGCACTGGGTATAGTGTACCAGCCAGATTCTTAGGAGACACTCGTGAAACGATTGACGACACTTGCACTTAAAGGCCTTTCATTTGGCTTGGCCGCCATGATTAGTTTTGGTGCCTCTGCCGCTGTTCAAGATGGCATGTCTAAGGACGCCATTGCAAAACGTATTGAGCCGATTGGTAAAGTCCGAGTAGCAGGCGAAAGCGCAGCTAACGAGGCCGCGGCGAGTGGACCTCGCTCAGGCGAAGCAGTATTCGGTCAGTATTGCACAGCGTGTCATACGGCAGGTGTGATGGGCGCCCCAAAAATCAATAACGCAGATGATTGGAAGCCGCGTCTAGCGCAAGGTATGGACACTGTCTTAAAACACGCAATTAATGGTTACAATGCGATGCCGCCGAAAGGGACGTGTGCTGATTGTTCTGAAGATGAAATCAAAGCTGCTATTGAATACATGACAGCTGAAATCTGATTATTACAGCGTGCCTCAAAGGCAGAATATGAGCCATCGCAAATCGCGGTGGCTTTTTTGTATATATAAGCGGCAATTTCTTGCAACCCACTGGTTATAGTTTATACTTTACGTTTGTTAATAATTATAACAAGCCAATAAGAAAAACAATAAACAACTATAATTAGAAGTGATGGGTAGGGAGTCCCCGCAGCATGCCGGCAACGAATAGCCCGAATGATAATCAGACGGCGCTTGCTAAAGAAAATCAAAAGCTGACTAAGGTCATTGGACGCCTAAAGCGGCTTACGTATAGTTATCGCTCAGCAGAAGTCGTGCAGAAGGCGCTCTTTCGTATTTCTGAGCTTGCTGCGTCCGCACGCAGCATGGATAACTTCTACCAATCTGTGCATGCCATCATTGGCGAGCTAATGTACGCTCGCAACTTCTACGTTTGTTTTTATGAACCCGATAAAAAGGTTGTCAACTTTGCCTACTTCGTAGATGAACTCGACGAAAAGCAAGTGATCGAACAAATGCCTATGGAGTCCTTGGCACGCGGCTTAACGGGCTATGTAATGCGAACGGGTCAATCACTTCTTTGTCCTCCAGCAGTATTTAAAGAACTTATTCAGCAAAATGAAGTTGAGGAAATGGGGTCTGCCCCAATCGATTGGCTTGGCGTCCCGCTGATATCCGGTAACAGCGTGATTGGCGCGATGGTTGTACAGAGTTATCACGATAACCACCGCTATGATGAGAGTGACAAAGATCTCCTTACATTTGTATCCCAACATGTTGTTAATGCGCTTGAACGGCTTAAACAAAAGGAAATTTTACAAAAGGAAATAGCCCATCAAACGGCTGAGCTGCGTCATGCCAATGAAAGCCTCATGAAAGAAATAACCGTTCGAGAAAAGGTCGAGCAACAAACCTCAGTGTTATTTGCAATCTCAGAGCTGACCAACACATCGGAAGACATGGTTACTTTCTACGAAGCGCTACATAAGCAAATTGCGACACTGATTCATGCGGACAATTTTTATGTCGCGCTCGTGTCCACAGACAAAAAGTATATTCGCTTTCCTTACCATAAAGATGAACGAGACAATAAGGCCGAACGGCGGCGAATCGGAAAAGGACTGACTGAGTACGTCATGCGCAAGGCGGAGCCTGCATTCATTGACGCAGAACAACGTGCTCTGCTGACCCAAAATGGCGAAATTAATTTAACCGAAGATACAGGTATTGTTGCAAAGCAGTGGCTAGGAAGCCCGTTAGTCCTCGATGGCAAGGTGTTTGGCGTGATTGCCGTACAAACGTACGATGAGGAGTTTTTCTATAAGCACGAGGATCTTGAGTTACTTAACTTTGTCTCTCAACATGTCGCGGTAGCAATCGAACGTCGTCGAGCGAACGAAGAAATCCAACGGGTTAATCAATTCCTCGAGAAAAAAGTTGAGGAACGCACGGAAGAACTTGTTTCCGAGATCGAGCGCCGTAAAAAAATCGAAGCCCGACTGTTTCATGATGCGCACCACGATAATTTAACAGGGTTACCGAATCGCGCCTTATTTACCGAGAGTTTGCAACAAGCGCTTGCTCACCAGAGGCGTCATCCAGAACACTTCTTTGCGGTCTTATTTTTAGACCTAGATCGCTTCAAAAATATCAATGATACGCTGGGACACTCGGCAGGTGATGAATTCTTACTCGATGTGAGTAAACGCATTCAAACTTGTGTTCGAGAGAATGATTTAGTTGCCCGACTTGGGGGCGACGAATTTGTTATTTTACTCGATACGATGTCTTCGGTCGATGATGCGCGTGAAATCGCTAAACGTATTATCTCGAGTTTGAATGCTCCATTTATATTAAACGGACATGAACATTATTCGGGCGCCAGTATTGGCATTGCTATTTGTGATGACTCTCAGGATTCTGTTGAACGTTTGCTGAGAGATGCAGATGCGGCAATGTACGAAGCTAAATCACAGGGTCGTGGTCGTTATGTGGTGTTCGATAATACCATGCACCGTACATTGGTTGAGTCGGTAAAACGCGAGCGCGCGTTGCGTCATGCCCGAATCGACCAAGATTTCTTCGTTGAGTTTGAAGCCATTGCAGATATTTCGGGTCGTCACAAACATGCATCAGAAGCTTTTCTGCGATGGAATATCGAAAACAATCGGGTAAAGACTTCGGATTATCTCGCTCTCGCTGAAAAAACAGGTTTGATCGTTAAGTTAGACCAATATCTGTTAAAGCGTTGCTGCGAGCACTTATTGAATACGGAGGTTGAAGCTGAACGTATTCATTTAAATCTCTCTGTGCGGCACTTGCTTAAATCCGGTTACATACGGCAGTTGCTCAATATCGTCGAGCGCTACAAGGTCAACCCAGCGCAGCTGGTTTTAGAGTTTTCAGAAACAGCGTTAACCCAAAACGATAAACGCTCGGTGGCGAGTTTACGACGGTTATCTCAGGCGGGTTTCAAATTGGTTATTGATCACTTTGGTCGGGGCGCCGGACCACTACAATTTTTATACAATTACCCGTTCTCTAAGCTTAAACTCGACCAAGACTATGTGCAGCGGCTTGAAACGAGTACTCGTGCTCGAGCAATGTTGCGTCACGTTGCCACACTGTGTGATGAGTTAGAAATTGAACTTTATGCAGCCGGGGTGAAAAATGAATCTTTGGCGAACATTCTCTGTGAATTAGGCGTAGAGTTTGGCCAAGGTAACTATGTCACAAAACGACTCAGGTCGCTGGAATCCAAGGCACCTAGCAAAGCTAACGGCACGCTAAGTTAAGAGGGTTTGTTGAGTGCGTTTTTAAGCATTTCTAAACCGCGCTGCCGGGTTGTTTCACGCTCTTCCTCACTCGGTTTATGTTTGTCGTGCTCCCAAGAAATATCATCTTGCGGAAGTTCCAACAAAAAACGGCTCGGTTGAGGTTGAAATACCTCGCCAAACTGACGCCGCTCTTTTGCTAGAGTAAACACTAAACGATGTTGAGCACGGGTAATTCCTACATACGCAAGTCGACGTTCCTCCTCAATATCATCACCCTCAATACTACTTTGATGGGGAAGCAAGCCTTCTTCCATGCCGACCAGAAAAACAAAAGGAAATTCCAAGCCCTTGGATGCGTGTAATGTCATTAGCTGTACTTGATCAAACTGCTCGTCATCTTCATTTCGGGACATCATGTCGCGCAAACACAGCTTGGCGACTGCTTGCTCCAGTGATATTGGTTCGTATTCGTCGTTGCCCGCTAACATATCGGACACCCACTTATGCAACTCATACACGTTTTTAACGCGCATTTCCGCGGCCTTAGCGCTTGGGCTGGTTTCGAATAACCAGTCATCGTAGCCAATTTCCGCAAGCAGAATGCGCACAGCGACGGCAGCACTTTCGTTATGATCGGCTTCCCGCGCAGCGTTTTTAATCATCTGAGCAAAGGTATCAACCGCGTTAAAAGTCTGCGTATTCAGTAAGGTCTTCAAGTGAATCGAGTCGCAGGCTTCTAGCAGGCTACAGCCTAGCTGCTTAGACAGCTCACCGATGCGTTGCACCGTCTGCGGACCTATCCCTCGACGTGGCACATTTATTATGCGTAGGAACGCAGTATCATCAGCAGGGTTAACCAGTAGGCGTAGATACGCCATAATATCTTTGACTTCCGCCCGCGCAAAAAACGACTGTCCACCAGTAATTTTGTAAGGAATCCGGTTGTTCATCAGCGCCTTTTCGAACAAACGAGACTGATGGTTACCCCGATATAAAATCGCAAAATGATGATAAGGTGTTTTGCTTAAAAAGCGTTGCTTTACGATTTCGGCGACTACACGCTCCGCCTCATGTTCCTCGTTGCGGCCAAAAATAACCCGCAGGGATTCACCGTATTCTTTATCTGAAAATAATTTTTTCTCAAATACGTGAGGGTTATTTTCTATCAGAATATTCGCCGCTTTTAGAATACGACCGTGAGAGCGGTAATTTTGCTCCAACTTAACGACCTTCAAAGTAGGGAAGTCTTGCTGCAAAAGCGCTAGGTTTTGTGGTTGTGCGCCGCGCCATGAGTAAATTGATTGATCGTCGTCGCCAACTACAGTAAAGCGCGCACGCTCACCGACCAGTAGTTTGACCAAAAGGTACTGGCTCGTATTAGTGTCTTGGTACTCATCAACGAGTAAGTAGCGAAATTTCTTTTGCCAGCGAGCGCGAACGTGTTCGTTGCGTTGTAATAATTGACTCGGTAGGCGAATTAGATCATCGAAATCCACTGCATTGCATGCCAGCAAGTGTTTCTCGTATTGCGCAAAGACCGTAGCAAATTGTCGGTCATCTTCCGTCGAAGCCTCTTGCAACGCTTGCTCTGGCGATATCATGGCGTTTTTCCATTGACCGATACGGTGCTGACATTTTTGAATGACGGCTTTATCGCCTTCCCACGCATCTTCGGTAAGACCATTGAGCAGTGCATAGGTATCTTGATCATCGAACAAAGAAAATCCGGGCTTGAGACCGAGTGCGCTGAGCTCGCGTCGGATAATATTCAGACCGAGCGTGTGAAACGTGGATACTGTTAAGCCGCGTGCACCACCGGCCCCCATGGTTTGGTTGACACGCTCACGCATTTCGCGCGCGGCTTTATTGGTGAACGTAACCGCAGCGATTTGACGGGCAGTGTAAATATTTTCACGAATAAGATAAGCGATTTTTTCTGTAATTACGCGCGTTTTACCACTGCCTGCGCCCGCTAAAACGAGTAAAGGACCTTGCACATAGTGAACGGCTTGTCGCTGTCGATCGTTTAACATTATTAAGGCTCGGTTAGGAGTGGTACAATAAATCAAGAGCGGCGATTTTAGCGTACTTTTGTCTGAGCCCAAACGGTTAAATTAATTAAGGACCCCTTATGGACAACAAGACCATTGAAAACATTGCTAAACAAATTAGCGAAAGCATGCCATCTGGCGTTAAAGAGTTAGCCGGTAATGTTGAGCAGCGTGTTAAACAAACCTTGCAATCACAACTTTCTAAACTCGATCTCGTC
This sequence comes from Idiomarina baltica OS145, assembly GCF_000152885.1. Lineage (GTDB taxonomy): Bacteria > Pseudomonadota > Gammaproteobacteria > Enterobacterales > Alteromonadaceae > Idiomarina > Idiomarina baltica. The sequence goes on along the minus strand of NZ_AAMX01000001.1, from coordinate 122,375 downwards.
ACTCGCGAAGAGATGGATGTTCAGCAACAATTGTTGCTGCGTCTGCGAGAGCGTGTAGAGCAGTTAGAGCAGCAATTAGCTGAACAGAATAAGCAAGACGACACTCAAGAGTAAGGGTAAAGAGCACGATGATTCAATGGATTAGCGGTAAAGTCGTTGAGAACTTTCAATGGAGTGACAGTGTTTTTAGCCTACGCGTAATCACTGAATCATTTGACTTTAAAGCCGGTCAGTTTGTGCGACTCGGCTTAAATGTGGGTGGCGAGCAGGTTCTACGTGCGTATTCGGTCGCCAGTGCACCGCAAGAGTCTATTCTCGATTTTGTGATTGCAAAGGTCGAAGGTGGATTATTGAGCCCACTATTAGCAGAACTGAAGCCAGGCGATGAAGTCAATATCACTCAGCCGGCAGGGGGCTTTTTTACGCTGGATGAGGTACCCGATGGCGATGATCTGTGGATGCTCTCAACAGGCACGGGCATTGGCCCTTTTATTTCAATGTTGCGTACTGAGCAACCTTGGCGCCGGTTTAAACGCATCGTAATAGTGCAAGGTGTCCGCGAAGCGCAAGATCTGACGTATCGGGAATTTATTAATGAATGTCAGCAACGTTATCCTGGGCAGCTCGTGTACCAGCCGATCGTATCTCGCGAGGCGCTTCCGGAAGCATTGGCCGGTCGGATTCCGGACTTAATCGCGAGTAATGAATTACAAGAGGCCTGTGGTGTTCATTTTAACGAGCGTAGTCAGGTCATGCTATGTGGTAATCCCGATATGATACAAGCATCGCGTGAACAGTTAAAAGCGCTCGGTTTAGAGAAAAATACGCGCCGTAAACCCGGACAAGTAACCTCCGAGAATTATTGGTAATAGCTGCACCGACATGAAAGTCGGTACAAGCTGACATCGATGAACCTTGTTTAGGGCTATGCTCTCTCTATTTGCGAGAGAGAGTATGGCCACAGCAACTGTTTTCACCCGCGCCAGTATTGGTATTGAGGCTCCTGAAGTTCGCGTAGAAGTTGATCTCGCTCGTGGGTTACCGTCATTCACGATTGTTGGAATGCCTGCGACATCGGTAAGAGAAGCGAGGGATCGTGTTAAATCAGCGATTCTCAATGTAGGTCTCGAATTCCCCGCGGCAACGCGTATTATCGTCAACTTAGCTCCCGCTGAAATTCCCAAGCAGGGGGCTCGTTTCGACTTGGCGATAGCCGTAGGTATTCTTGCCGCCTCCGATCAGATTGATGCGGGTCAACTGGCTAAATTCGAATTTTATGGAGAGCTCGCTTTAGCAGGAAACACGCAAGCAGTGTCGGGCCTTATACCGGCATTAATAGCGGCTAAGCGTGCAGATCGCTCTGTTTTCGTTCCCTCTACTAATGTCGCCGAAGCGGGATATGCGGCGCAGCAAAATCACTTTTTAGTGCCCGATTTAGCTGCGCTGTTCGAACATTTGCAGGGACACAATCAACTCAACGCCGCAGAAAGCGATAAACCGTATTTATCGCAAGAAAACGATGTTGGCGATCTCGCGGATATTATCGGACAAACACAAGCGAAACGTGCTTTACTTATTGCTGCAGCAGGTCGCCATCACTTGCTCTTTGTTGGGCCGCCTGGGACTGGTAAAACAATGCTCGCGCAACGTTTTCTAACTATCCTACCCACCCCGACTCATAGTGAAGGTATGCAGATCGCATGTATTAAGTCATTGGTTGAGACACATCTTGCGCCACAACAACTGACTCAACGCAATTTGCGCATGCCTCATCATACATGCTCGGCAGCGGCATTGGTCGGTGGTGGCTTGTCAATTCGCATAATAGATTCTAAATTCGCAGAATAAACGCTACTATTAATTCACGAACGACAACTAACTGAGAGTCTGTCGTTATGGCGCTATAGGTTGTTTTAAAATAAGCTGTTAGCTTATCTTCTATTCCGCCCTTAACGTTGGGAGCGAATTTAATGACTTTCTTAGGTGTACTCATGAGTATCAATACTCGACTGGCCCGAAATGACCTTTGTAACCAATTTGGGTGAGTATGAGTCGATTGATACAGTCAACACTAACTACGCCTTTTTCTAGAGGGCGTCCAAACAAGGCCAAATTCTGAATTGTGAATGCCTCCGCATACTTGATCTTTCCTGAACTAAATCGGCGCAAGGAAAGACCGTAAGCAGTTTCAAAAGGATGACCGCCCGTACGAATTAGACTGAAAAACGAGGGGTAAATGACACCATCAAAACCAGCGCCTCTTGCCGCTAATGCGATAGCTCGGGAAATTTCATATGAATGAGATTTGGCAAGAAACAGCATATGTAACGCCATATCTAGACTTTCAAACTCAGTGCATTCCTCTTCAAGGACATGAGTCAAATCGAGAAGACGCAAATCTTTCTGAGTCACTATAGTAGCGACATAAATGTCGTCTTCTGCTGCAGCTCGGCACTCATGGATACAAACATCGATATCTTGGGAACCGTACATCACTTGAAGCTCTGTTGAACACAAGCGTCCATTTCCCGAATACTCAACCGGGGGAATGTCGCACTCTTCAGTATTCGCAGGCCGATCCGGATCAATACGAAGGCGATAAAACTTAGTACCTTTAGCGAGCACTGTTACTGGGTATTCCGTGAGCACTCGCTCTATAATCTGCGGCCTCATCTTAGGGGCTTGCAGGGCCTTTAGCGGCTCCATCTCACCAATCATCCAAAGTCGGGGTCCATAGTGAAAGAACCCGATCCTTGCTGCTTCTTCAATCAGCTTAATGTCATTTTCAAGCCATGAAGATGGGGAGATATCACTCTTACGATAGTGATGCTCATTGCATTGGATTACGGGCGCTGCGCCGTAATCACAGCGGATTGTCGTACCACTGTTACTTCCAACGGTTATTAAGACTGAACATCACTACCCAAGATTATTACATCGTTATGATGTAATGACCCCGGTTAAAAAATAGCCGACGAAAGTCGGCTATTACAATTTACGCCTAGTTATTTTTTTACAATAATCGGCCAAGCTTTATACTCATAGTTTCTCGCGTGCAATAGCTTTCCAGTCTCAGGCCTTACCAGATAGGGGCATGATGGGGGAGTGTTTTCGAATTCTGCCCTTACAATCAAACCGCCAAACTCTAGGGTACGTTGCCGCTAGGAGGATACAAAAAAGGCGCCTTAATGGCGCCTTCCTAAACTTGGATAATTGTTTGGGCTACATGCCCTTTACTTTACTCATCATAGTCTCTCTCCCCTCTCCAAGGTATGAAAAATACCTATCGAATGATTGGATTTTAGACCACTGTACCTATTTGTTCAATAGTACTACAACAAAAAAATCACTATTGCTCTGGCTCAGGGTTCTCAACTTCAATTGATATGCGAAATTCGTCATCATCAGGCTTGATGTTCTTGTAGACTAAATCAGGCTCGATCATTTCCCCGGGTTTCAGCCGGATACTTGACTCATCATGATTGGTACACTCAATCTTGATTCTTAGATCATACTCCGTGCTATTTACCATTTCAAATGAGTACTCCCTTGTGTAAAACGCCGGTGTTAGTCTCGTATCCTCCGTTATATCATCCCAACAACAATAACAGCTGGTCAACGTACCTACCTCTTCTCTACCTAACTTGATATTATATTTTTCATTAAATTCCTTCCCAGAGAAGCTTTGGCTACGAACTAATTCAACAGTTCCACTTGACGGTGTATCAAGATGAAAAAGATTTAAATTTCCCCATGGACTCTTCTTTTTAGCTGCTTCATCCCTAATAACATAGAACTCCCCAAAGTTTTCAGTTAAGTCGTGGTTATGGTGGATATTTACAAGTTTAGTAGTTGCGTTTACTTGGCTTTCAATCAGGCCGTCTTCTATATTTAAAATTATTACCTTGCGGTGAACACTACTTGCTATGCACGACAGTTCATTAACTTTGGTCTCTAAGTAACGCATGTGTGCTGAGCTTGGATCCACGTCCGGAAAAAAGTGATTTATTTTATTAGTTAACTTGTCATCTTTTGCTTCTCTTTTTGAGCTTATATAACTAATAAACCAAGCCATGATTCCTATAAATACAAAGAACCAATAATCTTGTTCTGCAGAAGAGTAGAAGGAAACGGTGTAAGATTCTTCGGATTTAGTAATACCTAACCCACTATACAGCCACTCAAAATCAGATAGGTAAACCCCGTTCATCACACCGAATAGCAACAAACCCAATCCATAAAGAATTGTTACAGCGAATAACGTAATAATCGTGTTTTCGATAATCCACGCGATTAATCTCTTTCTTCTACCCAGCCTATCTTTTTTTTTCTTTTTCGTGTCTGACTTCTTACTTTGACTCTTCATAAATAAATTACAACCCATAATTTTCAACCTTTAGTTTACATTACTTACTCTTCGGTACAGTAACCACTTGGTTTTCCTCACTAGAATCAACAGCGCTAACTGTTCTGACTTCAAAGTACGATGGTGGTTATTTATGAACTAGAATAAAGCTGATACTTTAAGGCAGCATTTCAATATCAACTTTATCCTTTTAGCTCAATGAGAGTAATAATCACTGGTTCGACACAATTTTAGTGATACGACTAATTTCTTCGTATGGCAATAAATGCCAATTTCGCCCGGTAAACGGACATGCTATGATCAGTGCCAAACTTCGTAAACGTAAACTGCTTTCTGAACCAACCTTTTAGGCGATAGAAAATATCAACGTGAGTCAATAGCCTTGCCTTTGAGTAGTCACCGCTTTTAACGTCTGTTAAAAATCGCATGTCACCGCCGTGAAGATAGCCGCCAAACTTTTCCCGTAAAAACGATTTCCATTTATCACCCACAGCCGGAGTAAATCCGACTAGCCAAGATATGGCCGTGATAGTAAAGCCTGGCGGTGGAACCATGGTTACTCCATCAGAAGAGTTTACAACACGGTATATGGGCGTCTTCATCGTCATTAACCAGTGGTCGTCGGACACCCGGGGTGCACCGTAGGTGTAACAAGCTGCATTACCGCCGGCATGCGTTATTCTCTTGGCTGCGATTGTTGCCAACGCACCGCCGAGAGAATGACCGGTTATGAACAAAGGAAGCTCAGGGAACGCGCTAAGTGATTGATTGATGTCCAGCTCGATTAAATTAAAGGCATCGTGAAAACCTGAATGAACCTTCCCCTCGGTAACGCATTTGGTTAAGTTTGCTCGAGCATCGGTTTTTATGTCTTTTAGCTGAGTAGGCTCTGTACCCCTGAAGGATAAAACCAGAAATTGATTGGTTTTGATAAGTATTGCCTGGCTGTCACCTGCGTTAAATGTCTTTATGAGCTCCGCTTCGAGTATAGTTAACTGCTCCTCGAGCAGCCGCTTCTCCTTTTCAGGGTCATACGCGAAGTTATCAATAGCCAACTGAACTACCGTTTTCAGCTTCCGCGTATCCTGCATGCTCTTGCCCAGCTCCTTCTCAATCGAGTTCCCCAGCCGGGAATTTATAATGGGTGGGTTAAACTTCATGTACGCCAACTCGGCAAAACAGGCCATTAACCACGCGGTTCGGTCACTGTAGGCTTTTCGGTGCATTGGAACACTTTTGCCTAGAAGTGTTTTAGCTTGGCTAAGCTCTGTACTGGTTTTTATTATTGGAGCTGACATAGGTATAATGTAAATAATCAAATTATGTTGTTTTTAGGTTAACATTGTTCTTGAGGAATTCCACTTCACGGATAAAAGTCAGGTTTAGTCACACCCTGATATTATTGCGGAGTGATGAACACATTAATTGACGTCAAGTGGCGCCGATACGTGTTAAAAGAAACCTTATTTCCAAAAAACTTGTTGCCTGGTTGATTAAGTCCAATTAAATACTAGCTTAAGTTTTGACCAACTCAATAAGGAGAAGAAAATGGCAAAACGACAAGTTAAGGCGACAAGGAAAGACGATGACGGTGATATCACGGCACTATGTAATGAGTGGCAAACATGGTCTCCTCGAAAAAAGGTTGATGCCATCAATGACATAGAGCATGGCATTCATGAATATTATGTGAAAGAAGTCGGCACCCAGGAAGTCGCGGTTAAAGTAAAATCTCGTGGCGGGAAAAAGTATTTAACCACTGAAGCGGATAGCAACAGCGGTAATAACTTGGATAACTTACCAAATTGCTGATTTTCATGAGGGTGGCTTGCCACCCTTTTGCAGTGGCGCACAAAAACTAATGCAAACTGAGTATTAACAAGCTGACACCTATTGCCGGAATGCTCAGCCCTAACGGCTATGGTGGAAAGGACACTAAATAAAAGGAGATTATATGCTCAAGGATTTGAGTGACGAGGTGTACGCAGAAGCGCTATCGATAGACGAAATCACTAGTAAAATACGAGCTCTTGATGATGCTGAGCGGGTAGAAGTTGAGCAAGCAATTGAGTTCGCAAAATCTGTTTTCCAAAAACAGCAAACGTCACTGGAACAATTCAATCGGTTGCCGCACTCAGAGAAAGTTGATTATTTGTCGGCCGTATCGTGTATGCGGGAGCATTATCAGAAAAATGAACAGTTTGCGCTTGTTATCGGGTTTCACTTCTTGTTTCACAAGCTCTTATCAACACTGTCTGTGACTCATGGAATTATTCATTCCGAACGAGGCATGATGCTGCATAGCTGAAAGGCTCCGGCTACACTGGTTGCCTAGCCAGGCCTGCGGAAACAACAATTCCGAAGGGCTCCGGTTGCTATGACAATTATCCATTTCGTTAAAGAGTGTTCAGCACCTAACGCATGAACGCTCTGGCTGAATAAATGCCCTTCACGGCATAAAAAATGAAAGGGTATAAAGCACAGCTTTAGACAGTAAAGCGCTGTATACGTTTAGTCATAATACGAATGGTTACTCTGATGCATCAGCTAACCCTAAGATTATTGAAGGGAACATCTGAATCAAAGTGTAACGTACAGTGTCACTTAAACAGCAAGCTAACAAAATTCACCGTATTGCATTTCTAGCGCGATTTCCCTGATGGGTTCTACCCAGATTTTACGGACACATCCATAAAGAGGCATAATGTGCCCATAAGGAGTGTTCATGACCAAACGAAGAAAATACAGTACTGAATTTAAACGAGAAGCCGTTGAGCAGACTCGACAGCCCGGAGTCAGTTGTCGACAGGTTGCACTGGAAATTGGTGTTAACCCAAATATGCTGTCCCGATGGAAACGCGAGTTAGAAGAGGCTCCTGGTAGTGCTCACAAAGGCTCAGGCACGCCACGCGACGAAGAGGTTGCTCGGCTTAAGCGCGAGTTGGCCCGGATAAAAAAGGAGCGTGATTTTTTGCGCGAAGCGGCAACGTTCTTCGCAAAAGAGTCGTCCTGAGATATCAGGCGATCGAACGTTGTCGCGAACAGTTTCCGATACGCTTAATGTGCCGTTGTATGAAAGTCTCAGCCAGCGGCTATTATGACTGGGTAAATCGCCAACCGTCGCGTCGTGCCGTTGATAATGAACGATTGCTGACGCGTATTAAAGAGATCCATGAAGATAGCGGCGGTATTATTGGTGCGCCGCGCATGCATGAAGATCTTAAAGAAGAAAAGGAAACGGTCAGTCTTAATCGCGTTGCGCGATTAATGGCATTGCATGGGTTACAAGGTTGGCCGCGCAAAAAAGGGCGTGGTCGCAAAACACCATCTCAGCGCCCGGATGGTATTAAAAACCACCTGGGACGAGACTTCAAAGCCCTTGAGCCGAATACCAAGTGGGTAACTGACATAACCGAAGTGAAAACGGACGAAGGAAAACTTTATCTGTGTGTTGTGCTGGATCTGTTTAACCATGTCGTTGTCGGCTGGTCAATGCACCACCGGCAGGATAGAAAAATGGTTCTGCGAGCGGTGGAGATGGCAGTCTGGCAACGTCCTGAGGCGACACAGGCAATACTGCATTCGGATCGTGGAACGCAATTTACCAGCGGCGATTATCAACGGTACTTAAAAAACAACGACTTATTGGGGAGCATGAGTGCTGTCGGACATTGTGCCGATAATGCGGCTTGTGAAGGCTTTTTCGGTATGCTCAAACGCGAGCGCGTGAACCACCGGAAATACCGAACCAGAGACGAAGCTCGTGCCGATATATTTTTTTACATCGAGCGGTTTCATAATCCAAGAATGCGACGTAGAGTAGCGAATCAAGACAGGAAGTTTACAAACGTTTTAAACCGTCCGTAGAAACGGGGTAGAACCCGATTTTGTTACGTCCAATAAACGTATTGATGAACGTTACCGGTGCCTCACCGTTAAGCACGGGAAGTCGCGTTTCCAGCCACTCGGTTAGCAATTGCAAATCATCTTCAAAGAAGCTTTTTAGCTCAGACCAAAGAGTCACGAAGTCTCCTATAATTTCAGTTTGTTGCGGAGATAATCGTTCTTTTTCCGCCAGTCTAAATAGTTCGGGTACGTCCAAATCAAGTGCGGTTGCCAAGAGTTGTGCTGGGAGTTCGCTACAAATATTGCTTACTGCAGCTCCCTCAATACCTCGGCGCAAGAGCTGACTATATTTCAAAGGGTCGATTCTATCGATGGGCTTTTTTCCATGAAGTTGGCCAGTAAAGAGTTCTTGTAATGAAACGGTGACATCCTGGTGATCTGAAAGAGCCATAAGCGAATCTTTTTAATGGTTGATGAATAAGTTTTTACTGGGAGGGTATGGAAGTCAAGACAGAAGCTTTGCTGGTTACTTACCAAGGATCATTCTTGGTTCATGGTAAGTGCTATGCGCAAAAAAACTCCGGGAAATCCGTTTGTAACCCAGGGCAAGAGCGTGAACGTTTTTTAAGCATTTACGATTAAGTTCAGCACTTCTTCGCTCATAGTAGCCATCTTTTGTTTGCGATTGACGCTTGCTTTTATCGTCTTCTCGCGCCGTATTTGATTCAGCGCAATATGGCGGAAACAAGCCAGGTTATTTGCGGCATGACCACGACTAATCGAGCAGTCATCTTCTCGTATTGTCACATCGAGAACCCAATGCAGTCGGTTTTCAATGCCCCAATGGGCGCGCACTGTACTGGCAAACTGCTCAGCCGATAAGCGTGCTGAGCTAATATAATATCGATACTGCAGCTGCTCTTTGCCATTCGTTAATCGATAATAAGTGGCACGGCCAATAGTCTCAAGCGATGACTAGGTTGAACGTATGCTTGCAGGCAGTTCAAGCGGCCCCAGCACGACACCGTTTTTAGTCGCAAAAGCACTTATCATGTGCGATCTGGATTGCCTGTCGTTACGCTTGTAGGAGCGTCGTAGTGTCTTCCCATCAACGGCAACGACTTGTTTATCGGTAAGTTTTTCAGTTGCTTGCATCCACTGAATAAATCGCTGGTGAAACGTCTGCGGGTCGATACGACAAACAAGCCTAGCAATGGTGTCAAGGACCGGTATGCCATGACTAAATTCACCGTACTTTTTCAACCATTCCAGTCGAAGCTTAAAACCTAAGCCTTTCTGATAATTCGTGGTAGTTAATCCTCTGATTAGCTGAACCATTTGCTCACGTTCCTGAATTATTTTTTTCTGGCGATTGAGATCGCCAAAACACTGATCTTCAGCAAAACTCAGTTAGTGTTATTGTCAAGCCCCAAATAATTGGGGAGCTTATGATTTTATTGAAAAATATGAGATCCGCTAGTAGGGTGAAAAAAGATGAAAATCAACGAGATAATATGATGGGAAAAGTGACATGGAAGAAAGGATTCGAACCTAAGGTTTTGATTGATAGGCTGGATGAAATAAGAACGGTCAAAAACGGTCAAGTCAGCTTTCGCGGGTTCGAGTATCGCGAGTACATATCAGTTTTCAAGTCGCTGATTGATTTAGGCCAACCTGGTATACCAGCTTCGGAAGCTGGGAGGTTAGTTTCAAGAGGGGTAAGTGCCGCAGCTCGCAAACCTGATTTTACGCAAAAAAATATCATAACTGAAGTATCCAGATTGGTTCGTGAGTACAACTCTGAAAATCTGAAACGATACACTTTAGTAACTACAGTCAATATCAAACGAACCAACCATTTTCCAGATCAAAAAATCAACGACGTTCACGTTCGTTTCGTCAAAAATCTTCATAAAAAATACCTCAAAGCTCGCAAAGAGACTGCTCGCAGAGTATCAAGCTGGGGGATTGAGGAAGTAGATACCAGCAAGGCTTATTACGTGTTGGCACACACGTCTGCTAGGACGCCACAGGAGGCCGTGGAACGCATATTTGAGGGTTTAGATTTGCTGCGTGGTATTTGGTGTCTGAAATTGAACTATGACTGGGTTGAAACTTATGGACTGAAAAATCCTGTCAATCAAATTGTGTTCGGAAAGCTCCATACGCTGCATACATCTTCGGGCAAACAGGCTGATGATCGCTTTTGGTATGACCCTGATCCTGTCTCGGAAAAAAGACTCATCGACTTCCGTCAAAGGTTTCCAGTAATTGAAAAATACACAAAAAGAATTCGCCGTGTCTTAGCGAAACACAAGTATCGCGATGATGTTGAGTTAGCGATCAAAAAGTTCGTTCGCGCTTTGGATTCCAGAGACTACAATGCTTCGTTTTTAAAGCTATGGAGCACCCTTGAGTTTATTACGGGTACACAGAAGGCTAATTATGACCTTACCATCCGTCGTGCAGCTTTTTGTTTTGATGACACAGCTTATTGTAAATTGGTTTTAGAGCATTTAAGGCAGTACCGAAATCGTTTCGTCCATACAGGCGTAGGTGAGGATGATATTGAGCCACAGGTATATCAACTTCAACGCTTTGTAATTCAGGTAATTGGGTTCCATCTCACAAACCCGTTTCAGTTTGAAAGTATGGATGTCGCGACTCAGTTTTTAGATCTCCCTTCGGATAACTCCAAGATAAGACAGGAAATATCGCTGAGAAGGAAAGCTCTTAAATATCGAACTGTGTCTGATGAGTAATACACGGCAATGCTCAACTGTGAATTTAAATCGATATGTTATTAGCAAGGCCCCTGACAAAAAGGTTTAGTTATGAGCGGCGCCAGGGCAAGATCGTGAACGTTTCTTGACCAGTTGGGCTAATAAATAATTGATCGATTTGACGATCAGTTTTAGTCGTGATCATATACTCTCTTTTACGGAGAGCCATGATGAGCCTGACCTTGCTGACTGACCACTTTGCCGACGTTGAAGACCCAAGACAAGCATCAAAAGTAACCTATAAATTGTTTGATGTCCTGTTTTTAAACCTGACTGCGGTCATATCAGGCGCAGAAGGCTGGGAAGAAATCGAAGATTTCGGACACCTTAGGCTAAAATGGCTAAAAAAATACGGTGATTTCAGTCATGGCATTCCGGTGCATGACACCATCGCCAGGCTTGTTTGTCGTATCGACCCGCAGACGTTTCACCAGCGATTTATTCAGTGGATGCAAGCAACTGAAAAACTTACCGATAAACAAGTCGTTGCCGTTGATGGTAAGACGCTGCACATGATAAGTGCGTTTGCGACTAAAAACGGTGTTGTTCTCGGCCAGCGGCGGACGGATGAAAAGTCGAATGAGATCACCGCCGTACCTGAGTTATTAGAGCTGCTGGAGCTGGAAGGTGCGATGGTGACACTCGACGCCATGAGCTGCCAGAAGCAAATCGTGAAAACAATAGTAAAGAAAAAAGCGGACTACTGCATTGCGGTAAAAAAAATCAAAAGTCCCTATATCAGGCACTCCAGGATGCATTTGAGCTCAGTGGAAGCAACGAGCCAGGACATGTTGAGCAAAAGCATGGTCGCGTTGAATACCGCTCTTACGATGTCTTATCAGCATTAGAGTTGCCCCCGGGCATACGTTCAGTCTGGTCATCAATCAAGACCATTGGTCGAGCCACTTATTATCGTTTGGCCAATGGCAAGGAGCAGTTGCAGTATCGTTATTATATAAGTTCAGCAAGCTTATCTGCTGAGGAATTTGCCAGCACAGTGCGCGCCCATTGGGGCATTGAAAACCGACTGCATTGGGTTCTCGATGTGACAATACGAGAAGATAACTGCCCAATTAGCCGTGGCCATGCTGCCGATAATCTGGCTTGCTTCCGACATGTTGCGCTGAATCAGATACGGCGCGAGAAGACGATAGATGCCAGCGTCAATCGCAAACAAAAGATGGCCACCATGAGCGAAGAAGTGCTGGACTTAATCGTGAATGCTTAAAAAACGTTCACGCTCTTGCCCTGGTTTGTAACCAACAATTGGCTTCCTCAAAAATTAATAATGCGATAACGACATGCTGGTAATGGTTAAATGTTCAGAGACTGCCGCTATTTAATGTACGTATATCTGCTATTTTTTTCGTTAGCTCTTTGAAGCATGATTCGCATAAGTCAAAATGAAACGATTCACCATCCTGATTCGAGCCATAGCCATATGACGCATTCAGCATTCCATAGTCACTAAAATCGTTAAGGTTGTCGCGATGCTTTTTTTGGAAGTCAGGAACAACGCTAGTACCGCAGGCATCACAAAGAATATCAGTAACAACCTCTACCTGTTGGCTTGCTGTTGTTTTCATCGCAGGTCCCTCAATAAAAGTGCTCAAACCCAATATAGACCATCAACTGAATATTGGTTTTCATAGATACTAAATATCATAGGCTAAGGCCAATTACGGTACCAAACTAGCATTTTGAGTCCATAATCACCTTAGCACGGCTGCGGACATCTTCAGGAAATTCGTACTTCAATAGCACACGGTAAAATCTTGTCACGTACTGGCAGTGGAATTTTTCATTAGGGGGCAGCCAGCTATCGGGCCCTTGGGCTCCTTTACTGCGGTTTAAACTTGCGCTTACCGCAAAAAGGTTGATTGGATCATTGGCGAATCTGTCTCTTTCTGATTCAGGCCATGAGGAAGCACCATTTCGCCAGGCCCAGGCTAAAGGTACCAGGTGGTCGACGTCCATTTTAGAAGAATCAAAAAAGACAGTACCTGAATATGGGTCGTTCCACCGGCCTCTTACCACACGACAACCGTCACTAGACTTTGTTGTTGGTCCCGTTGAAAGCTCCAACAAAAGTTCGTGGCGTGTATTGAGACAATCGCCGTCTTCATCCAGCCAGCCGGCAAAAGCACTCCTGGAATACTCACTGGATGAACTGAACTCAGAAGAGCTTCTTGCTCTTGGTGCTTTCTGCCCTTTAGGAAGTCGGCCTCCAGCGTCAAGACATGCGGTAATTGAATCGTATGCTTTGAAGTTCTTGGTACGTTCATAGTAAGGACTTGAAGTATCGTGACATATTTTGCTGTTACTCATTTTAACCGGCGAGGTTTGAGCGTTAACCGTTATCGGTGTAACAGAAAGAAGTAACGCAGCTGATACGATAACAGCGGTAAGTAGAGGCTTGTAGGCTCTTGCTATCAAGTGTGTGATGCGTTGCACTTTTTCATGCCCTGTGAATTGTATTACAGCAACTATATCAGCGAGACTTAACGAACTCTACTCTTTCAACTCTTGTAAATATTGACCGTCCGTGGAGCTGAAAAATCAGGTAGCTGAAAACTGAAATTTGATTGATAAGATGCTGTTAGTTCAGAGAGCGTTATTGGAAGGGTATAAGAATAAAATAATTGTTTATGTTTATTTGCCTGGTATGATTAATTCACATATAAAACGATAATAACAGTGAACCAATGGAAACAGGTGAAGTTCTTGTAATCGACCTTTTTGCGGGGCCTGGCGGGCTGGGCGAAGGCATATCTTCAGTCGCTGATGTTGATGGAAGTTACCCATTTAGAATCGGTGTATCTGTTGAAAAAGAACCATCTGCACACAAAACCCTCACGACTAGGGCTTTTTATAGAAAGATTAAAAACTCTGAATTAGGCCTAGCTTACTATAATGACTATTTGATGGGAGCCTATACGAGGGAAGAACTGTTTGCTTATTTCCCGATCGAGGCGGAAGAGAGTTTGCGGGAAACCCTGTATACGCCACACGCTCTTGGTGATGACAACAAGGAGATTCATTCGAGAATCTCAGAGCTGGTTAAAGCTCATGGAGACAAGCCAAGGGTGGTCATCGGTGGCCCGCCGTGTCAGGCGTACTCGCTTGCAGGTCGCTCTCGCAATGCGGGAATAAAAGATTACAAGGCAGAAAAAGACCATCGAAACTTTCTGTATAAAGAATATCTGAAAGTTCTGTCTATTGCGCAACCGGATGTATTCGTAATGGAAAATGTTCGCGGTATTCTCTCCGCTAAACTAGATGGGGAAGTAATGTTTCCTAAAATTCTAGAAGACTTGAGGGCGCCAGAGCGTGTTACAAGAATCGAGACTCCAAGATACAAGATCTTTTCGTTGGTTGTAGATGCAAACAACCCGGATGACCCAAAGTATGACGATTTTACTGATTTCCTTATAAAATCAGAAAACTACGGTGTGCCTCAAGCCCGCCATCGAGTTATTTTGTTGGGGGTACGAGCCGATATCGAAGGAACTCCAAGGACCCTCAATCGATTAGAGCATAAATCGACGGTAGAACAAGTGTTAGCCGATCTACCAAAGTTACGAAGTGGTTTCTCAAAGCGTAAAGATACAGTGAAAGATTGGGAAAGTGTAGTTTCAAATAATGCTACTATTGTTAAGCGTCTTCTTAAAAAGCAGTTCAAGAAAGCTCAAAGTTTAGATGTTAAACCTCTAAAGAAGCTAGCACGTTCAGCTTCTCAGCCCATTAAGTTTCCGAGCCAAATGCCTGAGCATTTAATCGAATGGTACCGAGCTGCGGAGCCTCCTTGTGTATTAAATCATGAAACTCGCGGGCATATGGAGAGTGATTTACTTCGTTACGCATATAGCGCAGCTTTTACCAAGTTGAGTGGGGGAATTTCACCTAAAGCACATGATTTCCCGGCTGATTTAGCGCCCGCGCATGAAAATTGGAATAGTGGCTCACATGCAGACCGATTCCGGACTCAGGCTGCAAACAAATACTCAACAACAGTAACTAGCCACATTTCAAAAGATGGTCACTACTTTATTCACTATGACCCTAAACAGTGTCGCAGTTTAACTGTTAGAGAAGCTGCGCGATTGCAGACATTTCCCGATAACTACAAGTTTGAGGGAACCAGAACTCAGCAGTATGTGCAAGTTGGAAATGCTGTGCCGCCTTATTTGGCACAGCAGATAGGCAAGGTTGTAATGGAGTTGTTGAACTATAATTATTCGGGATGCGAATAGTCTGGTGTACCAATTCGGCTGAAATATGCTCCTAGTCGTTCCACTAAAGATGGAACAAACTCATTGGACAATGTTGCTATTCGACGCTCGCTGAGCTCTGCTCTATTCTCAGTGGTTGCTTCCATGCACTTCATAAAGTTAAATTGTGCATGAAAAGGACCTAAAATTTCATTGTCATTCAGCTTTATCTGGGGAAGGAAGTGAAGCTTAGGTGAACGGTCCCCATGGTTTATCAATTTGCGTAAATCCTTATCGGCTGTTTCTCTAGCCTTTCTATTAGCGCCGTTTACTTGTAGGTCATGCAATTCGTTCCATTTTTCTTGGGTTGAGACGAGTTTCACCAGCTGGAAAGTAGGGTTTTGTTCCCTCGCCAGATCACATCGTGGCGTAATAAGGATAAAATACTCTTCTTCTATCCGAACTATATCACCCGTGTCCAAGCGCTCTTGGAGTGGGGGGATAAAATAATGCTCTTCTGGATGTACTGCACTTACCTCATTGAGGAAAGAAGCATGAAGGTGGGTAGCCATATGACGGGTCAAGGCTTTTTCTGCGAACTCTTGTTCGCTTACTTCATTCAACCAGTAACTCCAGCGAGGCCAAATAGATTTAGTGAATGCTTCAGCCATAGACTTGTTAAATGAATTTTGCATTGTCCTGATGGCTGATATCATACCTGCTTTTGCATCTAGCCAATCTAGGACTTTTTCGATGCCATCCCCGTCGCCTTTTTTAAAAACTTGAACAAAATCTTTCTGATGTTCAGCGACAATCTCAGTGCCTGGCTCACCGGTATATACGGCACAAACAGTAAGCGAGTTTTCAGATAAGTTCTTAAGAATATCATTACCATGAGCTGTTTGTTCACCATCCTCATCTAAACGTATATCGATAACAGCCGCATCAAACTTGGTATTTTCTAGAAGTTGTTTGGCTTCGCTCAAATTAGTTACCGATTTGTGTTCTATGGAATATATGGGATTATCCCCAACTTTATAGAATTGAAGCTTTTCATCCCATTGGTTTAGGAATGGTTGTGAATCCTCGACGATAAGTAAATTTAGTTTCATAGTTTTAATCTATTGAGAAATTGGGTACGTAATTACAAAGCAAGTATCGATGTAATCTTCGTCTAAGCTCAGGTCTCCATTGCTGTTTTTACATGCTTCTTTAGCTATTGATAAACCAAGACCATGCCCATCAGACTTGAGAGAAAATCCAGCATCAAATATGGCATTTTGATCCTGTTCGTCTATAAGAGGGCCATTGTTTGATATTGATATTTTCGCCATACCCCCTTCTACTTTAGAGGAGATTTCTACGATTTTTTTGTTGTTTTCGGTACTTTTCAGCCAATGTATTGCATTGTGTATGATATTAACCATAGCTGACTGGAGATCGCCAGGGTACCCGTAGAGCTTCAGGTGTTCATCAACCTCTAATTCAACATTTACCGATGACATAATCAACGCTTCGGCGAGTAAGTTTAATGTGTTATTTATACTTTCGATTGCAGAAAATTCAACGGGACGTCCTCTCCGTCTTCCCGAGATAGGATCTAAGGATTTGAAGAGAGATGATAGGCCTTTTGAACCGTCTAATACAGCTTGCCCGTATGAGGGGTAAAATTTCCTGACTAGCTCCCCTTTAGGACTGTCTTCGAGTACATAGGGCGCGTTCTTAATTATTGATTTAGCGGATGAGTTGATAGGTTCTAAATAGGTGCGTCCATCATGGACAACTTGGGCTACGACCATACCTAGCGCGGCTCGAGATTCTAGTAAACGTTGATATGCCTCTATTTCATCAAGAGTTTTTGTTAGAATTTGAGATTCTTTTTCAATTTTAAGCAATAACGGTTTTTGCGCCTCTTCTGGAAGGTTTCGCACAGCTCTAGTTATTGAGTCAAGTGAAGATAGTTCACGCGCCTTTTCTATTCGTTTGACGGGTTTTCTACTAATTCCAGCCTTGGCCCTAAAATCAAATCTTTTCTGCTCTATTTTCAGTAAAACATTTGTTATCAAAGTAACAAGTCGCTCAAAGGCACTGTTTGTCTCAAGCCCCTCACGGCTACTTCGTTCAATAAGGTTGGACTCACTTTCTGAACCAACATTAATTGTCCCTGATATTTGACCGTGTCCAATTCTTTTAGAAGGATTCTGAACTCGCCGATTCTCGAGCTTTAACCAATCATTATCGGGTTCACCATAAGGCCGAATTCTGAATCCAGTTCTGTATATGCCTATCCCTGTGTTTTCTGAAATCATTGCTCTTGCATTACGTAGACCAAAATCAGAGAAACTGAGCCCCATGCGTTCTAGTAATTTTTCGATTGATTCTTTCTCTAAATCATATAGTCGAAGGTCAACACCGATTGGACCACAAGGTAATTCTCCAATTTCGAGTGGAGGGGCTTCTAAGTTTAAAGGAATAGGCAGATTATCTCCGCGAACAATAGTGAAAGTACCTGTAAATTTTCCAGCTGCATCAAATGAACCTTGCAGATGATAGTCAGACTCTTTACTGATTCTGTATGGGGTTATTAATGTATTACTAGTTTTTTTTGTGTTGTCTGCATTCGAGTCCTCTATTACTTCTGCGATTCGATTTGTCTCAAAAAGCAGCTGTGGGCCATTGAAATTGTATGGTTCAGGGTTTCCTTTACTGAAGTGTTTAAGATCAAGATAGATATCAAATTGTGCAGTTTCATCGTGTTGTGGGGTAGCAAGGCGTCGTAATTCCCGAACTAGTTTGCGAACTTTTTTTTCATCCCAAATGGTAGACAACTCTGTAATCTCAATGCTGACGCCAGTGCTATCTGCACTCGAAATCTCTGTCCGGTTAATATCAATATCAATGTCGTCCAAGTAAGTATTGGACTCGAATATACTCCAATCTAGCTTTAGTGAGCTTTTTTCGTAGCCGCTATGTAACCTTGCTGTAGACGTTAACTTTATTTTCTTACCCAAACTAGCGGAGGCGAATCTGCCGACTCCCTTAGCCCCGAGAACAGTCCTCTTTCCTGATTTGGATAAAGTGTTTTTAGTCTTAGTGTCAGTAGCAGGCTCCAGCCAGTCATTAAGAATGTTGTCGTATGTCATTCCATGACCAAAGTCCTTCACTATGATTTTTCCAGAGTCGCTTTCTGAAGGTGGGTCTATTGATATTTCTACCGAGGGTGAGTCTGCATCATAAGAGTTTTTAACTAGCTCAATGATGGCAGCCTCTGGACCGCTTATTAGCTTATCACCGATAGTGCGTATCAATCTCGCTCTTGGTTTTAACTTCGCCATTATGACCTCAAAGTTTGTATTTTTT
The DNA here is from genome assembly GCF_000152885.1 of Idiomarina baltica OS145. Lineage (GTDB taxonomy): Bacteria > Pseudomonadota > Gammaproteobacteria > Enterobacterales > Alteromonadaceae > Idiomarina > Idiomarina baltica. Next base: position 103,809 of record NZ_AAMX01000001.1, on the reverse strand, counting down.
TCAGTAGCTTTTTTAAGGCTCCCGAGTGAATCCTCCCCGATAACAGCCCCAAGAATAATTTAGGGAAGTTAGTGTTTTCGTGTGGCCTCACTATCGGATTGCAGACCCAATATTGGTAATCGGACAAGCCACCGGTTTTGCCCCATTTTTCGTCGCTCAGAACTTAGCCTTAATTAAGTATTCCTGATAATGCTTATAGCATCATGACTGTTAAATCGTTTTTATACTATGAGGCGGTATGCACGACAAGATCTGTATGGACTCGACTCCCTTTAACTGTGTAATTGAGGCTTGTGTTTCGTTTTGGTCGGCAACACATTTTTCATAGGCACACTATGCCCTGTTTTGGGTGTCTCTGCAAAATCTGAATAGTGAATCAAGCGCGTTAGCCGAGGCTATCAACTGCTTATATGAAGAGGGACATCTACAAATACATTCACTAGGAAAGGCTTGAGCAACTCGAGCTGGCAACACTGGATATGGACTCAAGTTCAGATTTAGAGCAGAATATCTGATAAGGATTAGTTCAAAGGACATATTAGATATGAAAGCAGAAGACCAACCTAATAACCATGAAAAGGACTCTCAGGGTCGTCCTAAGAAATTACACATGGGTATACATACCGGCATGCTCGAGTCTATGGGTCACAATATGTATACCTCAATTGGGAAGTCCACAGTTAGTACGGCCAATTTCGGTACCTCTGCGCTGTGAGCGGAGCTAATAAAATACTCAGCGCCTGAATGTGTTCGGCGAGCTTCCGGCGACGCGTTTTTGCTCGGCCATCACCAGCATGATAAAGTTCGAACGCCTTACTGGAACAAATACTAGCTTTTCTGATAGAAGCGTTTGGAAAAGAGCATGTTTAAATTACAGCCCAGCCGTAAAGGTCATGCCCTTCAATTAAGTGCACTGCAATGATAGTGGGATTATATCTATGAACGATAGCATAGCTTGTTGAATTATTTACTGTCTGTAGAGGTTGGAAAGCAGGTAGCTCAAGCTGAAATATTACCTATAAGTTAGTGTTAGATTAGGGGAAAGTAGAAATGCAAATACCAAGCACCGAAGTAATAAGACAAGACATGCTCATATTCCCCGGCAACTGTAAACAGACGATGATAGAAAAGTTTCGCGGGAAATCGAGTATAGATGTAAGTATCGGGGAAATTATTTACCATACCGATGACAGCGATAAAAAGAAGGTCGTTGTGACCGATAAAACGTACGAACTTGAGTCTCAAGAAACAGTCTACCTAGTTTCAAAAGAAGAGTTAAATGTACCGAAAGGTTACGTTGCATACGTTTTTCTTAAAAATCGCTTTTCTCAGAAAGGCTTTATGGCGTTCAATACCGGCATCATTGACGGCGGCTTTAAGGGGCCAATCTCCACCTTAGCTACGAACTTATCATCAAAGACAATTGAGTTGGGGGTAGAGAAACTAAATACTGATAAGTTTTTCAGAGTTGTGTTTCACAAGATCGACTTCCCTAAAGACGAACTTGAAGATGTTGAGACGTCGCCCAATAATCGGGATGACTATATGGCTTACTTGAAAGCAGACTTAAGGTCGTTACCCAAATATTTCCTAGACCGAGATAAGTTGAAGAAGCAGATTGATGAGTCTCTTAATAGTAAAACCCTCAATATAAGCATGAAGAATTTCGCGATTATCTTTGGACTTCTGTCATTGATTGTTACTCTAGGCCCCAGTATAGCTGAAAGTCTGCACCAAAAAATATTGCAGAATCAAAAAATAGAAATTCTAGAGAAGCGTGTGAGAGACCTAGAGAAGAAAGTCCTTAACGTAACCGACGAAACTAAAGCACCCAAATCCGATGGGAAGCAAGTTAGTTAAAAAGGACTACTTGAATAAAGAGATGATATCTGCCAAGTTTTCGTGGCCTATTGGTTGATCAATAGAAACGGTAGAGCGCTTCTTTAATTCCTTTTGAGCATTGAAGGCAATCGAGAATCCTGCACATTCAGCTAAGTGTCTATCGTTTTCTCCATCTCCAACGAACGCAGCTTCCTTGGGAGTTAGTCCATGTTCAAATAATACTTGCTTCATGAAGCTTAACTTCCCTTCATGATCTGATGGTAGTAGATTAAAAAACTCGATGAAGCCGTCACTATCAAAGAAGTACTCACAACCACTCAACGCATGGTCTATTTTTAGATGTTTTTGTACTCTGTCTGCTAATGATTTAAACCCTCCAGTTATGAGTGCGGTTATTACTCCGTGTGAATGTAGCCATGCGAATAGTTCCTCAACACCATCATGAAACTCTGCTCTGTCGACTATGTTCTGCAAGTGTTGACTCGTCATGCCGTACTTTTTGTGAATTAGGACGGTGTCTTTCATCCAGTCCAAATAACCTTTATAGTGTCGGGCACGCCACTTATCTTTAGTAAGCTCTTCCTCAAGGTAGCACTCTTCACCTAAATCTTTTGCTAGGACTGTCCATGCACTTGGAGCAACTTTTCCGTTATCCAATTCGTGATTTTTTTTTAGGATTGTACCTTCCATGTCAAAAAACCAAATTTTAGGAACTTTCATTAACACTCCATAAAACACGTTGTGTGCTTAATAATACCGACCACGGCTTGACACTAGCTAGATATCCAGTTTCTTGTTTAAATAACTAGGTCAAGGGGCAGATCTGCGATATCTTTCAATCGTTTACCATCAATCATCATTTGTAGTAGGTTTTGTGCTTCTTCTTCGCCAGAATTTTTTGTGGCAGTAACTAACTCATCTAAGGCTATGTGATAAACACAGTCAATGTCGCCGGTACCTTGCGCTAGAGAAGATAACCTAGACGGCATTGGCTCAGCTGTGATGACTACGATATGAGGAACTCGGCCTTTACGCGAACGGATTAAATTTAGGGCTTCCGTCCTAGTGTTCTGTGCTCGATCCGATCTCATCGTAAACTTGCAAGAAACACTGGCATGTAAAAAGTGATGAACTTCACCGTTAAGTCTTATTTGATTCGACTTTCTAAAGTAGGTCAATTTACACGTGTCATTGTCAACTAAGTTATTCGCTGAATTAATCGCTTGATCGCTTTCAGCCTCCCTGACAATAACTACATCAGGTTTAACAACATAGCCATTACCTAGAAAGTTCTTAATTTGTTGGTGTTCATCAGCGAGTCTATCAAGTTCAATAAGGTGGCTATATTGTTCAAAAGTACCGATATTCGTCAATTTATCTGCCTGGTGCACCTGCCAAGTTCCGTTGCGAAGATGTAATACCTCCTTAAAACTTAATTCTAGATACTTTTGACACTCTTTCTCAAAGTCACTTCCCTGAGTCTGCCCCGCTCTAAATTGACCCGGCATACCACTATTAAACCCTAACCTTGTTTCTATTGTAGCTAACACGTCAGAGGCTAAATAATTACTGATCCTGCTATCTTTGTCGGCATTATTGGCCGTGTAGGGACTAAAGTTGCTATGACCTTTTGAGGTCTTATTAGAGGGTAAATTAACCCAGCCAAGTATTCCCTGATTGATAAGGTTGCGATGAAAATCGTCACGAAGCTCTGTTATTCTTCCCTTCATTATAGAATATCCTTAGTCCTACTGGCTGCTTGCTTGAAGAGCGTGGATTATCTGAACTCCTATACTATATGCAACTGGAGGTGGGAATGCATTCCCAATCTGTCGGTAAATAGTCGTTTTAGTGCCATGGAAAAGCCACTCGTCTGGAAAGCCTTGTAGTCTTGCGGTCATCCGTGTCGTGAGCAGAGGCATATGCTCAAACCCCGGGAGAATGCTACCATCTCGCCGTAAAACTCCCTTAAAGCTTTTGTCTGGAATTTCTTCGTCTGAGCCTATGCGATGTCCATAGACGCCTAATTTTCGCCATTGTTCTTTGGCTCGAGTCGGCCCCAAATCTGGCCCCCCATGCTTCTTAGAGCCTCCGACTAAAGTGGGCGCAATTTTATTTGCAGCTTTTATCCAGTCATTTACCTTTGGCCACCGTTTGCTAGCCATGAGGTCTCCCAGTGCCTCACCCACCGTAACTATCTTAGATTGCGGCTGAGGCCATTTGAAGTGGCTCGCTACTTCTGGACGTAATGCTACTAAAATAGTTCGAGGGCGAAGCTGCGGGACTCCAAATTGGCTGGATTGAACTAATGTCCAGAACGGTGTGTAGCCAAGTTCCTGCAGTTTTAAACTTATTGAGGAGCGATAATCTTTGAACTTTGCTTCCAATAAACCTGGCACATTTTCAAGCATTACAGCTTTAGGTCTTACATTTTCAACGACTTTCAGCGCTGCAGGAAATAAATCGCGTTCATCGCTACTGCCTAATTGCTTACCAGCCTTACTAAAAGGTGGGCAAGGAACACCGCCAGCAACTAAATCAATTTGGTCCTTGTAGCTTTTGGCGTTGCTCTGACTAAACTCTATTAAATCGCCTTCAATGATTTCTTGCCAGCCCAAGTTATGTTCTTGGTTATTTAGTCTTAGTGTTTTGCATGCAGCCGACTCAATCTCGATTAAAGCGCTGTGTCTAAATCCTGCCATATGTAAACCCAGAGCTTGCCCTCCGGCACCAGCACACATTTCTAAACAGGTATATTTGCTTGGCTTAAAATTATTAAATTTCATGATAAAGTACGACACACTAATTGTTGTTACTATGGAGGCTTCCCGGGGCGAGAAGTTTCCCCGGAAAACTTAACTCGTTAGAGTTCTTTAAATGAAGCATAACGTGATTACCTCTCAAACAGGCATTCTCTGACGTATCAATGTTCCAAGTATCTAATAGGTAACCAGCAAGAGCTTTGCGAACCTTCTTCCTTAAGAGACCATCGACCATTCTGTATTCAAACTCGATCATTGATTTTGATCCGCTTAAATTTGGATGGGCTTGAATTTTCAGCTCTACAACTTCGTTCCAGTCATTATCGGACGAACCGGTCTGCGTTTCAGGTATCACTTCACCTGACAAAGGCTTCGCTTTTTTTATCCTATTTATTACAAAATCTCGAAACTCCATGCTTTTTCTATCAAATGCCCGAACATGCCAACGAAGACCGCTATCTGCTATGGCGTGAGGAATAATATCTCTAGCAGAACTTCTTGGTGAAGACTTTGAGAAGTAGTCTATTTTGATAACTTGTTTGCGTTTAATTGCCCGCGTTACTGCCGATAACACTTCCAAATTAACATTGAAAAGCGAGTTTTTTATGGCAATTGGTTCTTCGTCAATGCGTGCAAAACTATCCCCAAAGCCATCGGTGAGAGTGCTAACACATTTAGACATCGCCACATCTATGATTGGCTTTGCGGCATCTTGCCATTCGTAACGTCTGATATTTGGTTTGTATATTAAGTTACCAGGCGCCAACGAGTTGTATAACTGAAAGGTTCGAGTGGCACTTGCTTCACTGATATCAAATCGCTTGATTAAATCAGCTCGAGAAACGAGCCCATAGAAACGTCCAATAAACTCGATATGAGCCAATATTTCAGTTTGGTATCCGGTAAGGTTGGTAGTCATACCCGCTCCAATCGATAAAGCCGATCACCATGATCAAAAAAGATCTAGAAAACAGATCAAAATGCTTGACGTGCTCAGATTGATTAGTATTATCGTAAGTGCAGAAAAAAAGCCACCCTTTTTAAGAGCAGCTTCTTTTCTGAGTTCACTAACCGAAGTTAATGTAACTAGTGTTTGGCGACATAAGTTTCTATTAACTCCCGGTTAGTGTCAAACCTTTTTACATTTGATCTAATTGAGGAGCCCTACTATGGCTACCAATCCACCTGTTGGTGATAACCAACGTCGCGGCGCAGTGCGCCAACGTTCTCAAACAGAAACCCCAAGCGGTCATTGGGTCAAGCGAGATGCCGTTACCGGTCGCTTCATGGATGTTAAGTCTGACGGAACGCCTTTCAAAGGCGTGAGAAAGGAGAAATAACATGGCAGCACGGTATGAATTATTTGAAGGTATTGATGAGCAGTTTTACTTTCGTCTTATAGCCGCAAATGGTGAACAAATCCTTCGCAGTGAGGGGTATGTTTCGAAGCAAGGGGCTCAAAACGGGATAAGCTCAGTAAGAGTTAACAGCCCACTGGATGAGCAGTACGAGAGAAAAATCTCTACTAATGACCAGTATTACTTCGTACTTAAAGGCGGTAACTGGGAAATTATCGGTGTGAGTCAGATGTATACCACTAGAGACTCCAGAGAAACGGGAATTGCTTCGGTTAAAGCGAATGGGCCGGACGCTCCGACTCACGATTTAACTGGAGAGTAAGGACCGGAGGGCTGGTTTAGTCCAGCCCTTTCATCTAACCGGCTTGCTTGTCTCATTTTCTCAATGTGGTGAACCTCTGTTGTGAGATAATAGCTTTTGGATTTGTAGGCTTTTATTTAAAGCTCTGCAACTGCCTTTTTATTTTTTAAGGCTTTCGTTAAGCTTTAATTTTTCAACAGGGATAGTCGATATGTTAATTCTTACTCGCCGCAATGGTGAAACGTTAAAAATAGGCGACGATATCAGCGTTACCGTTCTCGGTATTAAAGGGAATCAGGTGCGTCTGGGTGTTGATGCCCCGAAAAATGTTGACGTTCACCGGGAAGAGATTTTCTTGCGCATTAAGTCTGAGTCTGACGTAGAGAGAAAGTAGTTACAGTTAAGTAGTTACCGGCTGAGCACCCAAATACTTACGACAGAGACAACCAAGCCTTTCATTTAGTTTCACCCGTAGTGGAAGGTGCGATTGTGGCCGATAGCATACAGATTGAAGGACTCCCGGTTGATGACAAGGAATGGCTTGTAAAGGAATATGGGGCATTAACCTGGAATGAGCCAGCTTCTGACGAACCCTTGGTAGATATTTTACTGGAAAACTCGGAAAGCGATGAATACAAGCTTGTTCAGGTGGCTAAAAGCTATACGAAGTTGCTGGAAAAAGGCAGTATTTGGAAAAATGCTGAGTACTATAGTGAACGCGCAGATTTAATTGAAACCATATTTGAATTTACAATTGATCCACAAGACAAAGGTAACTTTGTCAGCGCCTGGGAGCTGGAAGACAAAAGCAGTAGCCCTGAGGCAAGTCAGCACAAGCGTTATATATTACCTCCGGATATATATCAGATCCCAGATAGCTTTAAAGGGACAAAGCTTTTTACTGTAACCACCAAATGTGGCATCGAGCTTTTAGCGAGCTCTATAACTATCTTTGATGATACGTACGGGGTATCCCAGTTTCTCAAGCAAACGGTCCTTGGTAGCTTTGCAACCGTGGCACTGGAAAAATTGGAATTCAAAAAGTTTGATACCACTGACTTCAGCAATATCCCTCAAAAGGGTGAATACAAACTAGGGCTCTCAAAAGAAGTGTATGACGACGATCGTTACTTTGTTTGGGGCCTAAAGTCACAACGATACACACAACGAACGGTAAATTACATATCCACGCAATTGAACCGAGAGCGCGACAAAGCAACTTATCTGAATGTTCGCCCTTGGTTCGCTGGAACTCACAAATGGCTTGTGTCTGGGATTTGGCTAGTAAAAGGAAAGCGGTTCATGGCCTTAAAGATCCATAGGTACAAACTTCCGGAATGTCCTGATTTCTTTCTTATTCGCGAGAATAGTAATATCACTGATGAAAACGGGAATAAATCTGAAAAGAAACGCAAAAAACGGACTAAGACTAAGGGTAAAAAGTTAATTGGAACCTCAAAGTCGAGACCTTCATCAAGCTCTATGGGGGAGGATCTCCGATTAGGTGACATGGAGCACTGGGGCGAAACAGGCCTTCAAAAAGCTGTACCAAAGGAAAATAAAACAAAGAGCACTCAAGTCAAACCAGTACCAACTCCAGAAAGTAAGGTGTCACCAAGTAATCAAAGAGGCGGTAATCCGAACGTTGGTAAGCTGAACCTAATCCATGAGGATGATGAGCCGAAAAAAGAGTTACCGAATACACTGAACTTATTATGGTCGGCATTAAATCAATTGCCTGCCGAAAAATCCGCAAAAGTGTCTAAGCCTGCATCGTTAAATGGGTTCTATAGCGGTGTACTGACCTCCGGGCAGCTCATTTTAGTAGAGCCTGAACTATATGATGACTGGCTCTTCAGAAAAGAACATCGGCGCTTAAACAAAGAGATCTATACTGGTCTTCCCAAAAGGCGATTTGGTGTGTTCCAGATCTCATTCAGAGACATTAATTTCTTTTTTGTTTGTATTGAAAGGTTTAATAATGAGAAGTTTAGAACTGCTATCTTCCAAGCTTCCTCGACAAGTGATTTTTTAGATGCGTTACCTCAAGTATTAACTGGCATCGTTGACGTTAAGGGTGTTTGGAAAAGAGCAACTGGCATCGCTGGTAGTAGTGTTTCTTTGATAACCCATAGAGGCGATGAGACTGGTATTGCAAATCAGATTTATCGAAAACTGAAACGGATTACCACGAGCTAGTCGCATCACTTTTTTAAAATACGAGTTGGGGATGGCACCCAGAATGTATGACTTTTAAATGTGACTTCCAGGCCGTCACCTACTTCTTTTATGTGAATTTTTGCATTTCTTGGAAGATAACAGTCATGAAAGTAGTCAAGAGCGAAGAAAGTGTATACACGGAAAGCTTTTGAGCTTGGCTTATTTAAGTAACGCTTTAGAGCGGCAACAATTCCGCTTTCAGCGTTTAGTTTAGGCATGAACATTCCGAGGTTGGTGTTTGTTCGGGCGAAGCTGACAAATTTAAATATTGACGCACGCATCCCAGGTGCTTCCCTTAAGAGGCTTTCCAGCGCTTTCTGTGGGCTTTTCGACCACCGGTTGTGATCGATCAGGCTCTTCATTGCTGATGTTTCAAAACGCAGTGTCCGTGCTTTAATGTTTCCTTCTTCGAGCTGACTTTTTCTAAGGCTAATATACTCAAGGATAGCGTCCTGAAGGGCAGATGGCCGTGTTTCCTCAAGTATTGCCGTATTTATATCAATTGTCCGTAAATCCATTGCGGTGACGAGTAACCTCTCGTCAAATACGACCCCTTTACTTTCTAGGAATTGTCGCGGCATGGCGGAACGTCTTAAATATCTGCCATCGACTTTTGTAAGGAAACCGAGCGTTAGGTACCAGTCATTAGGAAATGGTTCAATTGTTTGAAAAAATAGGATGTAGCGATTCTGCTTATGGGCAGCATCGAAAGAATTGCGAGTTTTTTCTAACCAGTTCACAAACTCTATAAACAGTTTCCTTGAACCCAGCGTGTTAAGGTTTAAAGCATTTTGATGTTTTCTAATCTTATTAAGGCGTTTTGCGCTGCATAAAGGACAGAGCGTTTTTTCTTTACCGGTTAACTCTACGTCACAACCGGTACAGTAATATTTTATGTTATCTCGACACCGGTAGCACACGAGTGCGCCACTATCGACTTCATAAAGCTTTCTGCGAATGCCGCACCTAGGGCACTTGGGGCGGAGTCTTGCACGGCACGAGTCACAAATTAGTGAATCCACCCCAACCGATAAACCTTGTGAAACGACGTCCATCTTTCCACAAAGAGAGCATTTTTTCTGCTCTTGTAGGTAACGATAGCAACTATTGCAGAATGGCCCGCTTGATGTGACTTTGCCGATTGGGCGCCCGGTTCGCCTGCATCGCACACAGGGTGTTACCTTCGTGTAGCAGCTACAGCATATACGCTTTTTATCACTGTAATGAATTCTCTTTTGTTTGTTGCATTCACTGCATACCGAATGTGGGAAGCATCGCAAGTAGCAGTTGAGGCAGTAACTTTCTTCTTTATAACGTCGAGTAATACGGTCCACAAATCGGCCGCATTGATCGCAGTGTTTTTCGTTAGAGTTTTCCAAGCCTATGCTTCCTGAGTAGGAGCTCCCAGCTTTTTTCTACCAAGGGGCGCGGACGAGGTGCTTTCTTAATCGTTATTGGGCTTTGTGGACAGGCTCGTTTGGTATTTGACTCCGGAGGCCATGTTAACCCCAAGAAGTTCAATACTGTTAATGGTGGAGTCGTTAACAGCGAGGTCATAAAAGACGAGCTTAGTCCTTGTGACGAGAGCCTGGAGAGATTTTGAGCCAATAAATCGCTATTGGCAATGTTACAGTACTTTAGGATAACTGAACGGCTCTCGACTGTTAAAAAGTTAAAGTTTACCCCTCGGCAGGATGAGATTAATTCGCGATCTTTGACGTCAACAAGTCCTGAGAAAATCTTTTTGTGTGTTGTCGAATTAGAAATCGATAGCTTCCGCAAGGTTGCTATCCAAAACTCGAGCTGGTGAAAAATATCCCGGGCATTTGTATTAGAGGCGTCTATTGATTGAATTAGCTCATTGGTTGTTTTCACGAGCCTGCTGCTAGCTTTTTTTGATGGTGCGGTAGTAAGGTCCTGATGACAATACATACACTTCGTTAAAGTTTTCGTTTTGAGTCTATGAGGCTCTATTGATTGTTTGCAGTGTGGACAGCAATCCAGCAGTTGGCAGGAATGTAGAGTGCAAACCGTTACAAAAGAAAGCCGCCACGTGCGCCGAAAGTAAGGCTCTGAATCGCTTTTAAGGCATTTAGGACAAAATGGTTGGTAGCGGTATGTATTACGGTTTCTCGTGTGCCTTGCGACGACCCACGGCCACATCGACTGCTGGATTAAATTGGTGCGAGAAATCTTTTCTATTGTTGAGCGCAGTGACATTCGTTGTAACTGACTCACCGATATGCCGGAACATGCACTTAGCTTGTTAAGCCTGGCAACGGAAAGTTCTCTGTCTAAATCGAATGTCCAGGCTCGCCAGTTGCCCCAAAGGTATGACGTCAGTATTAATGGGGCAGTGAAATGGTCGAAACTTACCCTTATCAACCACGACGATAACAGCTCGTCGTCAAAAGGAACGGTATTTACCGGCCATCGCCTCAGGTGAGCTTGATTGCTCTTTGCCCTCTCGTTGGAGTAAACCATGAAAAGGACTCCACAATGTCTAGATCGATTTTATCCTTACCATTATGTATAGCTTCAATTGCACAAATTTTCAGCAATTCGTGTAAATTACCCAAGTTGCCGCCTGATATCGTGTGAATGCGTTCACCTATTTCTTTACTTGCTAAATTGGATTTATGTTTCAGAGGAAGAGCTTTTTCAAAGCTTGATAATAACCGAGCAAAGTCCGTATTTGGTTTCCAAAGAGGCAATTCCATTACCCAAAACCGACTTTGTAGCTGAGGGTCGTCTCTGATAACTGACAGCGCATCTTTTGTGCCTACACCGACAATAGGAATTTTGAGTTTATTCGATATCATTTTTAACTCAGCTAAGGCGTTAGTTCGCTTTTGGGCCGTCCCAGCTAGGAGCGTGTGAAATTCATCCAAAATAAGCATTCTTACGCCACAAACCCGCATCAGCTCAAAGGACTGCGCCCTTAACTGGCTCTCAGTTTGGGTCGTTTTAAATGGAGCCCAAAATTCTTCCAGAATAGAAATGTAGATATCTTTGACTTTCGGAGCTGATACTTCAGTTACGAGAACTGGCTTGTTAAGTATTTCATCTTCATCAACAACGGGTTGTCCATGTGCTTCACAAAACTTTTCTATGATGGACGATTTGCCGTTGTTAGAGTCACCAATAAGCAATGCTGAGCGCATTCGTTGTTGTGTTGGCTGCTCCATAAGGGCTTTCAATTCTTGAATAGCATTGAGCGCTACCGGGTAGCCTACCCATCGTTTTTGTTTGATAAAGGCTATGCGCTCTTTATCCGGTAGAAGTGCTACCTGACGATACTTTTTATCAATATGCTTTAATTCGTCCATGTGGCCTTCATTCTATCTCAAACCCCTCAATATCTGTCCCCCAAATATCATCGTCTGTACCACCGGTTTCATTATTAACCACAGGGTCTGTTGAGGCGTTTTTATTATTCGTGACATTACCAGTATATATCTTCGCAGGAGAAGCCTGCTTTTTCCGGCGCGCATGAGCTTCCTTATTACGACGCGCTTTTTTGGTCTTCGTTCTTGCTTGCTCTTCTATCTCTCGCATATTTTCTATGGCGCGGAAAATGGCGCTTTCATTAAACGTTTTATCGTCGAGAGACTTCAGGTAGCGCTTGGCCTCATCAAGCTCCCATTTATTGGTGTATGGGTGTGTTGGGTCAGCATAAGGGACTTCGTGATATAACTTCTGGAACGGGTCGTAAACCCATACTTTCCTAATGTCTCTGGGGTCGCGCCGAACGATATACTTGAGACTCTTACCATTACTATCTCTATGACCAATCAAATGGCGTATGCCGTCTGAAAAATAATGAATATTGTCCCAGACGACACCTTGTCCCGATATGCTTCGGAGCGCTTTGGGTAAGAAGTCGAGCTCGAGTGTTAAAGGATCGTCAGGAACCTCCGGCAATCCTGCTGCCATAATTCCAGAACCGCCCTCTATACCCATTTTCCATTGAGTTACCGGAGCGACGCCAATTGAACTGTGCGGTGTATGGTGATATTCAATAATTGCGTTCACCAGCCATTTCTCAATTTCATCTATCGTCATATTAGCGTGTTTTTCAGGATCGTAAGTTTCCCGTTTATTGCTACGGTTAAACGTTTTTCCGTCCAACTCTGCTATTTTTTTGGCGAAAGTGCCCAGGTAACGTTCTACATGCCCACCAAAATTAGGTTTTTTAACCGGTCTAAACTCAATGTCAATCCCATTGCTGGCACAGGCGTCTGATAGGTTAATAGAGCGAAAGTCTGCGCCGTTGTCGGTGTGTATCTTTTTCGGGTAACCCCAGACATTCCATTCACCTTCAATACCAACATACTTTAGCCATTTATCTTTGGGCAGTATTGAATGAGATATGCACATGGCTACGGATGTTAAGCTCGGCGCGTCCAATGAGAGATATATGCCTGTAATAACTCTGGAGAATACGTCAATCGCTACGGTAATCCAGATTCTTTTAATACTCTGACGGGTATCCTCGTCGACTACAATTAGATCCACAGATGTATGATCAATTTGCACAACACTCAGAATAGTATTGGCGCCAGGAAACTTGCCTGCTTTTATTGAAAAGCGGTTGTTTGCCTCTTCAATCCGGCCTCTACCGCGTAAGCGTTTTTCTTCTGGGATCCTGTCAATACGCCGGTAAATAGTGGATTGGTGAGGTGGTGTTAGTCCAGCTTTAATGCAGGCACTTTTGATTTCGGCATAAACCTTTTTAGGACTTGGCTGCTTTATCGTCAGGTAAAGGTTCTCAATATAGTGCTCAACTATGGCGTTAACGTCATTGTCGAGCCGCTTACGGTTGTAGTTCCAACCCCGTCGTTTTGGAATAAGGCTGGTAAGGGCTTTAGTTGATTGATAAGCCCTGAGCCAGTTGTAGAGTGTCGTATAGTGGCAATCAACTTCAGCGGCACGTAAACGGACATCACTTTTCCTTGGCTGGTCGAATTCTAGTAAAGGCTTGATAGCTTCTAGCCTGTCTTTCGCTATTCGGTAGTCGGCCTCTGAAATGTTATCTAAATCGGACTCAGCTGGCATTAAATGAGACGTAACGCTCGAGGCATGCTCGATGAGCTTACTAATGGCAACGATATCGGCCGAGTTTGAGGAAATATTTTTGACGATACATTCTTTTTCGTTGAGTATTTCTTTTACTAGGTACTCATCACCATCCATGATAACAGAGGTACCTGGCGTTAATTTGAATCGGCGTCTTTTTAACTGATGTCCATTAGAAGCTGCCATGATTAACCCCGACGATAGCGGTTTCCTCAGATAGTGGCGCAGATAAATCCAGTTCTAATAAATGGTCCAGGGCTAATCGCCAAATATCGTTTTTCCGGATACCAGGGGCTCCTCGCTCTGAGTTGAATCTGTGAGTGAAACGTTGTACTGAAATCGGAAGAGGCATGCTCGCTAGGTCGTTTTTAACTTCATTTACTATGGCAGTATTAACTTTTCGGCTGGCAAAGCTCCTAAGCAACTGAAGGTTATCGAGTAGGGCGTTTCGGATACGTCGTTCATCATAGATTTTAAAGGTCCACCCGTTTTGCTTTGCTAACCCAAATGCTGCCGAGAATTTATAACGAAGCTTATAAAAGTCGCGTTCCAGCTCTTGTTTTTCTTTGACCTCTACCAATAAAGGCTTGCGCATAGGATTGGTGAAGTAGACCAGATAATCAGGCGTATATCGGCGCTCTATTCCATTCGCATCAATATAGAATAAGCGAGCAGGCTGCGAGACAACATGTTTAACAGAGCGGTCATAATCCATTCTCATAACGAAGTCGCGTTCGAGGGTTGATTCGTATGGGATAGGCTCTTTTCCTCGAAAGGAAAAGTAGCCAGATACGCTTCTGCGCGTGGGTTTGATTTTGCGAACCGGTGTTTTGAAGTCCATGTTAGTAGAGGCTATTGTGCGAATATGGATTTAACATAGCAGGACTTTGAGTGGTTGCCAATATTAATGCTGAGGTGAGCTGAGCTGAGGGGGGGCATAGCATCCTTAACTAGGCTCGATTAATGATGTACTTTAGCCCAGATGTGTTTATAAGGATTAATTGTTTGATTCATTGTCAGTCATAAACTGAAACTAGACAGGTGTTAACCCAATTTGATTAACCTAATATTGAACCGAGTTGGGAACCGCCTATCTCCAGCTTGCTATAATCGAGGTATCCACAAGCAAATTAGTTGAAGAATAAAGCCGCTCCCAATAAATATGTATGAACAGGGTATAAAGTACTTCTGATTTCTACGAAGCTTTAAATTTTTTGACTTCCACTCTTCATTACTGACTCCCTTCGGAGGTCCCCATGTTTCTGTTCCATCGGCATTGATTCTAATAAAATCCTTAGTGAAGATTGTCAGTCCTAATGCTCCTAAGACTCCTAAAGTCAAACCAACTGTATTTAACCATAGCAATAGCTGTTCCATTTAGATGACCTCTCAAAAAGTACGCTTACTAAAATGGTATTAATGTAACTTTGAAATACCGCTATAACAATAAGGTTCTTGCTTGTATTAAAAGTAGAAATTTGTTTTTAATACAAGTTCGCATCTGTGTTCAAGGCAATTTGTTTTATGACCACTTAAGAATTACAGGGAGTAGCCTCTATTACGCGAAAATACCTGCATGGCAGCCTTTATTATGCGAAATAAAAGATTAGCTATTTTGCAAACTTGAACTGTAACTTATTGATTTTTCGTTCTGGGAGTAGAATTTAATATGCGAACTGACATGGCTCACCACCTAAACCCGGTGAAGTCAGTCTCGCTCATCAGGGCGTGTTGTTCCTTGATGAACTGGCTGAGTTCTCTCGCTATGTGCTTGATTCATTACGTGAGCCATTACAGTCGGGCGAAGTCACCATAAGTCGAGCGGGATACCAGACAACTTATCCGGCTCAATTTCAATTAATTGCGGCGCTTAATCCTTCTCCCTGTGGACAGTTTGACGGAACGCTTGAGAGTTGCCGTTCCACGCCCGATCAAATACTTAAATATCTCAATAAATTATCAGGACCATTGCTTGACCGGATCGATCTGCAAGTTGAGGTGCCAAGAGAAACACAGTCGCTTCGAGCGCTTGATGCTCAGCATAAGCCGACACCTCAGTCACCTCAAATTCGTAATCAAGTTGCTGCGTGTCATGTTAAACAGAGAGAGCGACAAGGCTGTCTAAATGCCGAACTGACCACACAAGCGGTGTTGGAACATAGTCAATTAAGCAAGGCGGATCATACGTTTTTAGTTGAAGTGGTGGAAAAGTTGGGTCTCTCACATCGTGCTTTTTACCGAACACTACGACTTGCCCGCACGATAGCCGATCTGGATGATGCGACCTCGGTGGGTCGGCGTCACCTTGCGGAGGCATTGAGTTACCGCGCCCTGGATCGTTTGTTAGAGCAATTAAAAAAATTATAAGCAACAATAAGCCTGGTGTTGCTAAGCTTGACCTCGGGCAACGCTTTTGCGGAACACGACTGATAAAGTGGCACTTATAGCGCCACTTTACGCTAACGTTCGGTTAACTGCGTTATCTTTTTAGAAAGTCTTCAAAAAGCACAACAAAACGTTCTAAATTGTCTCGAGAAATATCTAAATGCGTGACTAACCGCAACTTCTTCGCTGCTCCAATTTTTATATGGTGTTGCTCCATAAAGTGCTTTAGAGATTGAGCGAGTTCAAGCGAGGGTAAGGTCAAGTAAACCATGTTAGTACGAGCATCGCTGACCACGATATTGGTGTCAGCGCAGATTGTTTTGAGCGTGGTAGCAAGCCACTGGGCATTATCGTGATCGTCTTGAATACGTTCAAGGTGATGATCTAATGCGTAATCGATCGCAGCTGCTAAAATACCCGCTTGCCGCATACCGCCACCGACCATCTTACGCCAACGTCGAGCACGGGCAATATAGTCAGCCGAACCGACAAGTAGTGACCCGACCGGTGCTCCTAAACCTTTTGAACAGCATACTGAAACAGAATCGAACGGCGCAGCCAGCTCGGTGGCCGTCAATTGCGTTGCTGCCATAGCGTTTACTAATCGGGCACCATCAAGGTGCATGTTTAAACCGTGCTGTTCAGCCAGGGTACGCGCTTGGTCGAAGTAGTCTTGAGCAATCACCTGACCGGCATGCGTGTTCTCAAATGCGAGTAGTCGGGTAATCGGAAAATGAGGATCATTTGGCTTGATGCGTTCGGCGATAGTGTCTAACGACAGAGTACCATCGGCTTCGACTTCGATGGTTTGTGGCACGATGCCTCCGAGCACCGCAGCGCCGCCTGCCTCATAGCGATAGGTGTGATATTCCTGACCCACGATATATTCTTCACCGTTACGACAATGACTGAGCAAACCTAATAAGTTACTTTGTGTGCCGGAACTGCAGAAAAGCGCATCCTCTTTACCTAACCACTGGGCAACGCGCTGCTCTAACGCGTTAATTGTGGCATCTTCACCATACACATCGTCACCCACATCAGCACGAATCATCGCATCACGCATGGCAGATGTTGGCTGGGTCACTGTATCGCTTCTTAAATCCATTTGCGTCTCGCTTAACTAGTTATTGTTTTGAACAAAGCGTTCTAAGGCGGTGGTTGTTAAGTGGTCAAAGTATAGGGATAATGAACCGCATTGAACAGATGAGAAAAAGCGACGCGATATGAAAGTATATGACAACGTATTGGAAATGATCGGCAACACGCCGTTGGTAAAAGTGAACAACATCGATACAGGTCCCTGCGATTTGTATCTTAAGTTAGAGCTGCAAAACCCGGGTGGGTCTATCAAGGACCGCATCGCCGTTGAGATGATTAATGCGGCTGAGCGTGATGGCAAATTGAAGCCAGGTGATACCATCATCGAGGCGACTGCAGGCAATACAGGCTTGGGCTTGGCGTTAGTTGCGGCGAGTAAGGGCTACCCCTTGATGATCGTAATGCCTGATAAAATGAGCCAAGAGAAAGTCAACAATTTGCGTGCGATGGGGGCGACTGTCAAACAGACTCGCTCAGATGTACAAAAAGGTCACCCTGAATACTACCAAGATATGGCCGCTCGCTTAGCCGAAGAAAACGGCTGGTTCTATGTAAACCAATTTGAAAACCCTGCCAACGTAGAAGCGCATTACAAAACCACGGGTCCAGAGATTTGGCAACAAACGGACGGCGACATTGATGCCTTCGTTTGTGGCGTCGGTTCAGGCGGTACACTAACAGGTATTGGCCGCTATCTCCGTGAGCAGAAGTCCGATGTTGATTTAGTGCTTGCCGATCCCGCGGGTTCAATTTTGGAACCATTAGTGAATCGTGGAGAGCATGTCGAAGCCGGTAGCTGGTTGGCAGAGGGTATTGGCGAGGATTTCGTACCAAAAATCTGCGAAATTGAATTAGCCAATAAAGCCTACGCTATCTCAGATAAAGAAGGTATGCAGATGGCGCGTCAGGTGCTCGAGAAAGAGGGCGTCATGGTGGGCTCTTCGAGCGGCACCTTAATCGCTGCTGCAGTGCGTTATTGCCAAGATCAAACCGAGAGAAAGCAAGTGGTGACACTTGCGTGTGATACAGGTAATCGCTACTTATCGAAGTTATTCAACGATGAGTGGATGCGTGAAAATAATTTGCTGTAAGGAGTTGTAATAATGGCATCAAACAAACCAATGAAATTTGCGACACGCACCATTCATGGTGGTCAGTCACCTGAGCCGGTCACTGGGGCAGTCATGCCTCCGATTTTTACCAGTTCAACCTACGCGCAAGAGAGCCCGGGTGAACACAAAGGCTTTGAATATTCGCGCTCGCATAACCCAACACGTTTTGCTTGGGAGCGCGCCGTCGCGAATTTGGAAGGGGGCACTCAAGGGCTTGCTTTTGCTTCCGGCATGGCGGCAACTTCAACAATTTTAGAGCTGCTTGATAGCGGTGATCACGTGGTCGCTATGGATGACTTATACGGCGGCAGTTTCCGTTTGTTCGACAAGGTACGTGGGCGTTCAGCAGGACTTAAGTTCTCATACGTTGACCTTGCCGACATTAAGCAAGTCGAACAGGCGCTGACCTCAGAAACACGTATGATTTGGGTTGAAACACCCAGCAACCCTATGTTGAAACTGGTTGATATCGAAGCCATTGTAAAAACAGCAAAGACACATAATCCAGACATCATCGTGGTAGTGGATAATACGTTCGCGACGCCTTTTAATCAGCGTCCAATTGAGCTGGGAGCCGACATCGTAATGCATTCGGCGACTAAGTACTTGAATGGGCACTCTGACATGGTGGGTGGTATCGCTGTTGTCGGTGATAACCAAGACTTAGTCGAACAGATGCTATTCTTGCAAAATTCGGTGGGTGCTGTTGCGGGTCCTTTTGACTCCTACTTAGCGCTCCGAGGTGTCAAGACGTTGGCGTTACGTATGCGTCATCATAACCAAGCAGCACTCGAGTTGGCACAGTGGCTCGAGCAACATCCGAAAGTTGAGAAGGTGATCTACCCAGGTCTTGAAAGCCACCCACAACATGAGCTTGCTAAGCGTCAAATGTCGGGTTTTGGTGGCATGATCTCAATTTTATTGAAAGGCGATTTAGCGGCCGCTCGTAAGTTCTTAGAGTCGGTCGAAATCTTTGCGCTGGCAGAAAGCTTAGGAGGGGTCGAGTCGTTAATTGAACACCCTGCGATCATGACTCATGCGTCGGTACCTAAAGAAAATCGTGAGAAACTAGGTATCCTAGACAACTTTGTTCGTGTCTCGGTGGGTATTGAAGATCTAGACGATCTTAAAGCCGATCTGGATACTGCTTTAAACGCGTTCTAAACGATAGAACCGATTAAAATAAAAAACATAAAACTTAAAAACCGGTCAATAGACCGGTTTTTTTGTATTTAAATCAATAACTTATACATTATTTTACAGTTTAGTCATAATTGAGTAGGCTTAGAAATAACAAAAAACTGCAGTTTGCAGTGATAAAAATGTTCGCTAAAGAAGGAAATAATTATGCTATTGAGCCTACTGTTACTTCAGGGACTCGTAGCCGCGTTATTGTTTTACGGCTTAGTCGGTCAGTATCAATCTAAACCCCTCTGGAGTTTATTGGCGGTATTGACTGCAGGGTTTATTCCTCCGCTTAATTGGGGTCTATTGCTTGCTGCTATCGGGCACCGTATGTGGAAGCGCTCTCCAGCGATGCGTCAGTCGATTCATGAACCTCAAGCACGGATGTAATCGCCAATGTCAGCAGTACGTCCGTTTCATTTAGCCTTACCTGTAAAGTCCCTCGATAATGCACGCAAGTTCTATGGTGAGATCTTGGGGCTGGAACAGGGGCGTAGTAGTGACGATTGGATCGATTGGAACTTCTTTGGTCATCAATTTGTGACGCATGTGGCACCTGAAATAGCGGGTGTTAAAAACCACAGCGGCGTCGATGGTCACAATGTGCCCGTGCCTCACTTCGGTGTCGTGTTATTACGCGAAGATTGGGACGATGTGGCGCGTAAGATTGCTGACTCTGATATTGAGTTTGTCATCGAGCCTTATATTCGTTTTAAAGGCAAACCGGGCGAGCAAGGCACGATGTTTTTCTACGATTACTGCGGCAACGCGCTTGAATTTAAAACGTTCAAAAGCGATGCCGATATCTTCGCAACTTAAACCTTGAGCGGCTGACTGGGCTCGGCCGCGATATTCCCACCACTTAATACAATTCCAACCCGTTTCCCGGCGAATCGACTTCGCTCTTGCTTCAGCGCCGCCAGCGTGATCGCTGAGGATGGTTCTATAATGATTTTAAGACGCTGCCAGATCAGTTCCATGGCCGCTTTTGTGTCTTTATCCTCAACGACAAGCACAGCACTTACGTGGCGTTTTAATATTTCGAAATTATATTCCCCCAATTGCGTCAGTAAGCCATCGCAAATACTACGCGGTGGTTTCGCGGGTTGTCGGACTCCGGTGCGGAGCGACTCAAACCCATCATTAGCGAGCATCGGTTCAGCGCCATAAACTTCGAGTCCTTGCGCTGCTAGGCATGCGCCTGCCAGCAGACCTCCACCGCCCAAAGGGGCGACGACGGTGTCTAAATCTTCGACTTGTTTGAGTAGCTCTAACGTTGCTGTTCCTTGTCCCGCGATAATATCGGGATGGTCATAGGGGGGAATAAATGTCTCTCCGGTCTGCGCTCGTTCTGCTGCAAATCGCTCTCGCGCTTCCATACCGGGCTCTATAGTCACTATTGAAGCACCGCTGGCTTCAATATTGTTACGTTTTATCGCAGGCGCATTATAGGGCACCGCGACCGTAACGGAGATGCCTAAACGTGCTCCAGCATAGCCCAGTGCGGCACCGTGATTACCTGATGATACGGTAAACACTCCAGTTTGCCGTTGTTGCTCTGACAGAGATAACAACGCATTGCTGGCGCCCCGGTACTTAAACGCGCCGGATTTCTGAAGGTTTTCGCACTTAAAGAAAACTTCACAGCCCAGGGCCTCATCGATTTCTGAACATGTGAGTACCGGTGTGTGTTTAATGAAACCTTCCAAGCGATTGGCAGCTAATACAATGTCATCGTAGCGAGGCAAGCTTATTTTAGGCATAATACGGGTCCTTCAGCGAAAACGAGGATTGCTTGTGGGTCAATTAAATACGTTTCAGCGCATCCGTGCGATGGAAGCCGAAAAACAATCATTGTTTGCATTGTATCTGTGCGAGCGGATGCTGCCAAATTATGAATTTTTTCATCAGCTCACGGGGTTCGGTGAACTCAAGCCGCTACGTGGCGCCCTTAACGCGCTATGGGACCGTCATGCAAATCCTAAACACAGCAAAATCAACGCAGAACGTTGGCAAGAGAAAGTCGATGAAGTGACGCCGAGTGAATACGGTCATGACATGCTTGGGGTTTATCCCGCGATGGATGCGTGTACTGCAATCAGTACCTTGCTGCAGGGCGTGCTTGATAAAGACTCAAAAAACTTTGTTGATGTCGCGAAAGTATCGCAAGCCTCGGTGGCTAAATTCATTGAGCTCAATATCGCCGATGAGGTACCCGCTGAACAGTTACGAGAGGCGGTTAATCAACATGAGCTGTATCAGTACGAAGTTGAAATGCAGCAAGCGATGCTCAATTACCTCGAAGCGCAACCGACCGTCACAAAGGCATTGGTTAACCAGCTGAAGCAAATGGTGGCCGATGAAGGTATTTCTAACATCGGCCTTGAAGTGAATCAGTCATCAGACTGACGTGCGTAGATTGTTAGCCATCCGAAAATGCCGAAGATAAGAATCTGCCAGCCATCTCCCTTTTTCCAAGGGAGTTGAGCTTTCATCGTGGCAACAAAAATCCCCAGCAATAACAAATGCATAATCACAAGTACGCCGAGTAACATAGCAATCAGACCATAAGCTTGGGTGCTCATGTCGACGACTAAACCCGATAAAAGCGCAAGCAAAGCAATCCATATAATGGCAAAAATCGCTTTGCCGAGAAGTAAAATCATATTCATACGTGTGTTGTCTCTTCAGTTGATGGAGTGAGCAGTCTAAAGCTGACTTGACCGTGATGTTTTTCTCTGAGGATATCGAAGTCATTGAAGATTTCAGGCGGTAAGTTGCGTTCACTTTCGACGTAAACTAGCGAATCCGAATGTAACCACTCACCTCGCTTCAGCGCGGCAAGCGTCGGACTGACGAGTGATTTATTAAATGGTGGATCGATAAATACGATGTCTAGTTTAGTGTGTTGAGTTGACTCCGCGTTTAGCCAATCGAGCGCGCTTTGTTGTATCACATTAATTTGTGGTGCCGATAAGCGACTGACATTTTGATTCAATTGCCGCGCCGCCGCTTTATCCATCTCTATCAATGTTACCTGTTGGGCGCCTCTTGATGCGGCTTCAAAGCCTAAACTACCGCTGCCAGCAAACAAATCGACAACCTGAGCGCCTTGAATATCAAATTGCAGCCAATTAAATAACGTCTCTCGTACGCGGTCCGTGGTGGGGCGAAGTCCCTCGGATGTCAGTATGGGCAGCTTACGCCCGCGCCATTGCCCGGCAATAAGGCGCAATTCTCCTGTTTTCTTGTTGCTTTGTTTTTTCACAATATAATTGGCCTGGTTAATTATCTGGGTGCGTCGTCAGTTTCGCTACAGCGTGGTAAACTATCACTAGTTTAACGATTTAATGGTTGTAGTTCCAAGGTATTCAATTATGGCAAAAGGTTTGTTTTCAATGTTTCGACGCAATAAATCGTCGAAACAAGATGAGAAAGAAATAAAACAAGATGAGCAAGAGCAGCAGTCGACCCCACGTGATGCTGATGCAACGGAAGACTGTGCGCAAGTGACGGCCGATTCAGCCGCAGGAAAGCCGTTACCCGAGGTCGACCCGGAACCTCCTAAGCAGTCTGAACCCGAACCTGAGCTCGAACCAGAACCTGAGGTTGTCTCTGCAGAGGAGACAAGATCTGAGTCTAACATTGAGCCTGAGCCCGAGCCTGAAGCCGCTCCAGCAATAGAACCTGAAGTTGAATCAACACCCGAAGCGGCACCCGCTAAGAAAAAGGGGCTTTGGGCTCGCCTGACCGAGGGACTCAAGCGGACATCGGGCAGTATTGGTTCGGGCTTATTCGGCGTCTTTAAAGGTAAGAAGATCGATGACGATCTGTTTGAAGAACTTGAAACGCAGCTATTAATGGCTGATTTAGGCGTAAAAACGACCACAAAAATCATCGATAATCTGACGCAACAAGCGGATCGCAAACAACTTAAAGATGCCGAAGCACTATATGAATTGCTGCAAGAGCAGATGGAAGCCTTGCTCGAGCCGGTCGATAAGCCGCTCGCGATTGATACCAGTAAAACGCCGTATGTCATTTTGGTGACCGGTGTAAATGGAGTGGGTAAAACCACCACCATTGGTAAGCTCGCTAAACAGTTCAAACGTGAGGGCAAGTCAGTCATGCTCGCAGCCGGGGACACGTTCCGCGCCGCTGCTGTAGAACAGTTACAGATCTGGGGCGAACGCAATGAAATCCCTGTCATTGCACAACAGACCGGTTCTGATAGTGCATCGGTATTGTTCGATGCAATGCAGGCGGCGAAAGCCCGTGGTATAGACGTGCTTATTGCCGATACGGCTGGGCGTTTGCAAAATAAATCTAACCTCATGGAAGAGCTAAAGAAAATTGTGCGGGTAATGAAAAAGCAGGATCCGGAAGCGCCACACGAAGTGATGCTAACGTTAGACGCGGGCACGGGCCAAAATGCAATCTCGCAAGCCAAATTGTTCACCGAAGCTGTCGGAGTGAGCGGAATTGTAATGACGAAATTGGATGGTACCGCTAAAGGCGGTGTGATTTTTGCCGTAGCCGATGAATTTAAAATTCCTATTCGATACATCGGTGTGGGTGAGCAACTGGACGATCTGAGGCCATTTGTCGCGCGAGACTTTATTCAAGCGCTATTTGACCGTAAGCTAGACCAAGAATAAAGCAACTTTAAGCCACTATGATACGCTTCGAGCAAGTTAGTAAAACTTATCCTGGGGGTCACCAAGCCCTCAGCCATGTTGATTTTCATGTTGAGCCGGGAGAAATGGCATTTTTAACGGGTCACTCCGGCGCCGGTAAAAGTACCTTGCTCAAACTAATCAGTGTGATGGAGCGCCCGACCGCCGGTCGAGTGCGTATCAATGGACATGATCTCAACACGATTAAGCCGAAGCAGGTCCCTTTTGTACGTCGCGACATTGGTATGATATTCCAAGACCACCGGCTGTTAATGGATAAATCGGTGTTTGATAACGTCGCGTTACCATTGATCATTGAGGGTTACAGCGTACAAGAAGCACGTAAACGGGTACTTGCCGCCCTTGATAAGGTCGGCTTGGCGGATAAGTATCGGCATTTTCCCATGATGCTCTCCGGTGGTGAACAACAGCGTGTCGGTATCGCACGCGCTATCGTTACCAAACCGCCTTTACTATTGGCGGATGAACCTACGGGTAACCTTGACCCTAAGCTCTCTATGGACATTATTCGGCTATTTGAGGAATTCAACCAAGTCGGTGTATCGGTACTCATTGCTACGCATGATTTAGGTCTCATTGCGCGGTTAAAATATCGGACGTTGACCTTAAAAGAAGGGCGGCTCATTAATGATGGCCTAGAGGAGCAACCGGCATGAGCTTATTGTTCCGCAATCGAGTCGTCGAAAAAGGTGCTCAACAACAAACCAGCTTGCCGTTTTGGCGGCGTATTTTGATGATCCCGGTGCATCATTTGCAACAGGCGGTCAGTAGTCTAGGGGAGTTGTGGCGTAATCCTATTGCGAGCTTAATGACTGTTGCTGTACTTGGTTTGAGCTTAACGCTACCTAGCGCACTCTATGTGATGGTAAAAAACACCTCCCAAATTGCTGGACAGTGGCAGCAAGCCTCTGAAATTTCTTTGTTTCTGCGTACCGATGCAAGCCAGCAATCGGTTGCTACATTAAAGCAGCAGATAAGTATCCGTAATGACGTCGAATCGGTTCAGTGGGTTACCAAACAAGAAGGGTTTGAGCAGTTTAAAGCGACTTCTGGTTTTGGTGAAACATTGGACTATTTTGACAGTAACCCGCTTCCCGACGTACTGGTTGTAACACCAGCGCAACAAGCACGCACACCTGCGCGGGCGCAGGCATTGCTTGAAGAGCTACAACAGGCTCGCGAAGTGCAGATGGGTAAACTCGATGTTGATTGGCTGTCTCGTCTGCAAGCGATTGTTGATTTAATTCAGGATGTATTGGCCGCATTAGCGCTGCTTTTATGTATCTCTGTCATTCTGATCGTGAGCAATACAATCCGACTGAATATACTCAGTAAACGTGATGAAATCGTGATTATGAAACTCGTCGGAGCCACTGATGCATTCATTCAACGGCCGTTTCTGTATACCGGTGTTTGGTATGGTGTGGCAGGCGGTGTGATTGCATGGTTGGCAACCCAGTTATTGATCTGGTGGATTGGTTCTGCCGTAACCAATGTAACTGAATTATATCAATCACAGTTTTCCCTTTCAGGATTGACTGTGGGCGAGATGTTAATGGTCTGGTTGGTTGCTGTGGCGCTGGGTTTAATCGGTAGTTTTCTAGCGGTGCGAAAGCACATAAAAAGTATCGAACCAGAGGCATGATCGAAAACGATCGCAAAACTTGCGTTGACAAACATGCGCGTTATACTGAGATTCTTGGCGATCGTTTTTTCGGGTCCAGCACTGACGATCTGTTGCGCTAAAAGGGAACTTGCGTGTAAAAAAACGGTCATATGAATAGGCTATGCTAGTCGATACATGTAGTGAGTAATTAGAGGTTGTTAAATGAGCACTGAATTAAAAACCATGGCTTTATCGGTCCCTCAGGGCGGGGGTCTTGACGGTTACATTCAGTCAGTCAACCGCATTCCAATGCTGAGCGCTGAGAAAGAAAAAGCGCTGGCAAAACGTTTGCAGGAAGATAAAGACTTAGATGCAGCGAAAGAGTTAATCATGTCGCATCTACGTTTTGTCGTGCACATCGCCCGTGGCTATTCTGGCTACGGCCTGCCGCAAGCGGATTTGATTCAAGAAGGTAACATTGGTCTCATGAAAGCGGTAAAACGCTTTAACCCAGAAGTGGGTGTGCGCCTTGTTTCATTTGCTGTGCATTGGATTAAGGCAGAGATTCACGAATATGTATTGCGTAATTGGCGAGTTGTAAAAGTCGCGACCACCAAAGCGCAGCGTAAATTGTTTTTCAATTTGCGTAAGATGAAGAAACGTTTAGGCTGGTTCAATCAAGATGAAGTCGAAACGGTGGCAAAAGAGCTAGGTGTTTCGAGCAAAGAAGTCATGGAAATGGAAGCGCGCATGAGTGCCCATGACCAAGCTTTTGAACTGAGTTCTGACGATGATGATTCTAAAGAAGGCTCGACCTACTCACCGGCGATGTATCTTGAGGACAAACGCTCAGATCTCGCGGAAGAAATCGAGACTGAAGACTACGAAGCACACACTCAGAAAAAGCTGTTTTCAGCGATGAGCGAGCTTGATGAACGTAGTCAGGATATCGTTCAGTCACGCTGGTTGTCTGAAAGTAAAGTTACGTTACATGATTTAGCCGCGAAGTATGAAGTGTCTGCTGAACGTGTTCGTCAGCTGGAACAAAATGCGATGAAGAAATTGCGTGCAGCGATGTCATAACTGAGTCTGTATTGTGTACCAAAGGCGCTGCGCAAGTAGCGCCTTTTTCGTTTCTGATTGCCCAGTAGATTTTTGGAGGATTCATGGAGTGTCGTATGGGGTGTGGCGCTTGTTGCATTGCGCCGTCGATCAGTTCTCCGATTCCGGGAATGTCCGAGGGTAAAAGGGCAGGTGAGCGTTGTGTCCAACTCGATGACGATAATTTGTGTCGTTTGTTTGGTGACCCGCGCCGTCCTCAGGTGTGCTCAGACTTTGATGCGACGCACGATGTATGCGGGGATAGCCGTGATCAAGCGCTGATTCTACTGACCCGTCTTGAACAAGCCACTGGCGATGCTTAACTCGCTTTTAACTGTCAATTCCGATGCGAAAACTAGCTGAACATCATCTTCTTTTAACGACTTTAAGCGCTGTTTTAAAAATTTAATCGTTTCCGGGTAAGGGTGACCAATTGCAATAGCACTCCCGTGTGCGTGAGCGATCTGTATTAGCTCATCAAACTGCTCAGTGAGATATTGCTCGTCTGTTTCATTATCGATAAAGACGTGTCGCCGGGCGACAGGTACTTGGTAGGACTGTGCCATCTTTTCTGCCACGGTGTACTCGGTTGTTCTACTGTCGATAAAGTACAAATCGTGATTCTTTAATGACTCCATCACCGCTTGCATAGGTTGAGTTAACTGCGTGAGTTGACTGCCCATGTGATTATTAATGCCGGCCACATAAGGAATATCATCTAATACTTGCCGTAACTTGAGCTTTATTTCGGCACTCGACATATCGGCGGTGAGCGCACCTAAGCCCAAGGCATTTCCCGCTAAAGCTTGCATCGGTACATGTGCCATAATTTGTTTGCCTTGGTGATGCGCTTTTAAGGCAAAAGACCGACCGTAAGGAGTAAAGGGAAGAATAGCAAAGGTAATATCTCCGGGGAGGTCCGCGGCTGCGAGATCTTCTGGGTGATTACCGATATCATCGATAATAATAGCGATCCTATCGGCAGCGACCACAGGGGAAACCATTATAAAACTGAGTACGAGTAGACACAGGTAACGGCCCATGACGGCTAGCGAATCCATTGGGTTGGATTTTCGGGTTGCCCTTTAAAGCGAATTTCGAAATAAAGTGCAGGAGAATTTTGCGCGCCGCTTTGACCCATGAGTGCAATTTCCTCGTTTTGTTGTACCTCTTCGCCGACATTCTTGAATATCACTTGGTTGTAGCCATACAAGCTCATATAGCCCTCACCGTGGTCGATCACAATAACCAGTCCGAATCCACGTAACCAGTCGGCAAAAACAACACGACCGTCGGCAATGCTACGGATGCTTTGCCCCTGTTCGCCATCAATGAGTACGCCTTTCCAACGGATAGGTCCCTCACGACGTTCACCGAATAAACGCTGTACTTTACCATTGGTCGGCCATTGTAAACTCGCTTTAATAGGCTTCAAACCGACTAACTCAACACGATCACTAAGTGCTTCCTCGATGGCAGCAATCACTTGTTCTAATTCAGCTTGACTACTTCGCAGTTCGGCAATTTTTTCTTCCTCTGAGCGCTGCTCATTACGCAGTTCGACAATAGCTTGTTCTTGCTTTTGTTGTTGCCTTTTAAGTGCGGAACGTTGTGCTGACTGCTCGCCGCGTAACTCAGTTTGCCGTTGGTATTGCGCCTGTAACGCTTGTTTGACCTGTTCTAATTGAGCCTGTGTTTGTTTTAAGCTGTCGATGGCTGCAATACGGGCATCGTTAAGGTACTTATAATACGTCAGTTGACGCTCGAGAGTGGATGCCTTTTGCTGGTTCAGTAGCAGTTTGAGATAGTCGTAATCGCCGTTTGCATAGGCCGCGATGACCTGATCTTTCAACGCGTTCAGTTGGTCACGGATATCGCTTTCCAGCCGACTTTGCTCTGCTTCGTTGTTTTCAATCTCTCCAGCTAAGGTTTGCAATCGCTCGCGGGTGTTTTGCAGCGCTTCAGCCAATTTGGCGGTGCGTAACTCTAATTTTTTGAGCGCCCGCTGACTCGATGTTAATGCTTGTTTGCGTGACTCAAACGCTTCAAGCCGAGATTCAATCTCGGCTTGAATTGCTTTAAGTTCGGCCTGCTTTTCTGCCTTGGTTTGCTCAGTAGGCTGCTGCGCACTAACGTCAGCAGCCAACAAAGTGACTACAAGAAACAAACTCCATACAAACGCTTTCAGCATTAATTAACCGTCCAATTGCATGAGCGTTTTACCCGTCATTTCATTTGGCTGTTCAAGTCCCATTAAATGCAACATGGTGGGCGCCACATCGGAGAGAATACCATTGCGTGGTGTAGCATGACGACCGACATAAATAAACGGAACAAGCTCACTGGTGTGCGCAGTATGGGCTTGGCCCGTGCTCGGGTCGCTCATTTGCTCGGCGTTACCGTGGTCAGCAGTAATAAGGCATTCACCGCCCACTTTTTGTAATGCTTCAACTACTCTTCCCACCGAATGGTCAACGGCTTCACAGGCTTTTACTGCTGCATCAAAGTTACCTGTATGACCCACCATATCACCATTGGGATAGTTACAAATAATGACGTCATACTCTTGATTATCGACAGCTTCAACAATCGCATCAGTGAGTTGCTTTGAACTCATTTCAGGTTGCAGATCGTAGGTTTTTACCTTAGGTGAAGGAATAAGTTTGCGTTGTTCGCCATCAAACGCTTGTTCCCGTCCTCCACTAAAGAAGAATGTGACATGCGCGTATTTCTCTGTTTCAGAAATGCGCAACTGCGTTTTATCGTGCTTAGCTAACCACTCGCCTAACACATTGTCGAGTCTTACCGGTGGGAAGGCACAAGGCGTGTCAAATTCATCAGCGTACTGGGTTAACATGACAAAGCCGCTGAGTTGTTTGCGAATGCCACGTTCAAACGTATCGAGTTCATTATCAATAAACGCACGTGTCATCTCGCGCGCTCGGTCAGCGCGGAAATTCATAAAGAACACCGCATCACCGTCCTCTATCGCGGCCGGCTCTCCAATGACCACCGGGCTGACAAACTCATCGGATTCGCCCCGCTCATACGCGTCGGCGAGGGCGTTATGAGCGTTATTTGCGCGATGTTCAGCACGTCCATGATAAACGGCGTTAAATGCACCTTCGATGCGCTCCCAGCGATTATCGCGGTCCATTGCGTAAAATCGACCCGATAGTGAGGCAAAGCGACCTACACCAAGTCGTTCGAAGAGTGCTTCAAACTTTTCAATCGACGGACCTGCTGATTTAGGCGGGGTATCGCGACCATCAAGAAAGCCATGCACGTAGATACGTTGAGCGCCTTTTTTATGCGCCAATTCGACCATCGCCATGAGATGCTCCTCATGACTGTGAACACCCCCTGCTGAGAGTAGTCCCATGATATGGACTGCTCCGTTTTTAGCGACCGCTTGTTCCACGTTTTCGGTCAACACAGGGTTATCGAAAAACTCTCCCGTTTTTATACTTTGCGAGATGCGCGTGAAATCTTGATAAACGACGCGGCCTGCACCCAAATTAACGTGGCCTACTTCAGAATTGCCCATTTGGCCATCCGGCAAACCAACGGCGCCTCCCGAGCCGTCGACTAAACAGTGAGGGTACTCATTCCACAACCGATCCATCACTGGCGTGTTCGCCGCGGTTATCGCGTTGTCCGGAGCTGAATCACGGTATCCCCAGCCATCTAAGATCATCAAAACCAATGGTTTTTTATCATGTGCCATATCGACTACCTATGCGCTTGAAAGCAAAAATATATTCTGTCCAGTTTACTGGATTTCTGCCGATTTCGCATCCACTCGATTTGCTATTGGTAGTTAGGGCTACAGAGGGTATACTTTCACCCTCTAAAAGGACATACCCTCCTCCTGTGAGGGGTCACCATTAACCGAATAAATAAACGAGTTAGCATGCAACAACTAATGACATTTGTAGCGAATAATCCATTCATGAGCGGACTATGGGTTGTTCTTTTGCTCGCGTTAATCATTATGACCATTCGCTCTACCATGCAAGGTATCAAGCAGTTACAGGCGCAACAAGCGATTATCTGGACTAACCGAGAGGACGGAATATTTGTCGATATCCGTTCAGCGGATGAGTACCGAAAGGGACACGTGAGTGGTGCTAAATCATTGCCGCAGCAGCAGATCAAAGACAATAAGGTGCATGCTATTGAAAAGTTTAAGGATGCCCCCATTGTATTGGTATGCAACACTGGACACACGGCGGTTTCGGTCGCGAAAAGTTTACAAGCACAAGGCTTTAACCAAGTCGCTGTCCTAGCAGGTGGCATGAATGCTTGGCGTAATGATAAATTACCGATTGCAACAGGAAAGTAGTTTTTAACTAAAAATTTAGCTAAAGTCGTCAATCGACAATTTAGTTTAGTGAACAACCAACGTTTTAATAGGAAGTATCATCATGGCTGACGAACAGCAAGCAAATGGCGCAACTGCCGAAAATCAACAACAACAACCGCAGTTTGCTATCCAACGCGTTTACACTAAGGACGTTTCTTTTGAAGCGCCAAATTCGCCTTCAGTATTCCGTAAAGAATGGAAGCCTGACCTGAAACTCGACATGAACGTTAAGCATGAAAAACTTGAAGACAACGTTTATGAGGTCGTGCTGACTTTGACGGCAACTAATAAAGTAGGCGACGAAGTCGCATTCCTTTGTGAAGTTCATCAAGCGGGTATCTTCACCATCGGTGACGAAGTTCAAGAAGGTCAATTAGCGCATACGTTAGGTTCGTTCTGCCCGAACATCTTGTTCCCGTACGCACGTGAATGTGTAGCAAGCTTGGTTAACCGTGCGACTTTCCCACAGTTGAACTTAGCACCTGTGAACTTTGATGCGATCTTCGCGCAACACGTTCAGCAGCAACAAGCACAACAACAGCAAGCTGACGCGTAAGGACTGGTTGCTTAATATGAAGCAAGCAGAAGTTGCGATTCTAGGGGCGGGGTCTTATGGCACCGCCCTTGCTATTTGTTTCGCTCGAAAAGGGGTGAAAACCTTACTCTGGGGACGCGATGAGGTGCAAGTTGCGGCGATGCGAGAACATCGCGAAAATGCGCATTACTTGCCAGGTTGTAAATTTCCAGAAAGCTTAACAGTTACCGCAGATATTAAAGCGGCGGTGGATGGCGTGAAAAATGTGGTTGTGGTAGTACCGAGCCATGCTTTCGCTGACATCTTAAATACCATCAATCCGCTACTAGCAACGCACGCACGCGTCGCTTGGGCGACTAAAGGTCTCGAGCCAGAGAGTGGACGCCTATTGTATGAGGTCGCTGAGGATGTGCTTGGCAACACTCACGCATTAGCGGTATTGTCGGGTCCTACCTTTGCAATTGAAATGGCTAAAGGCCTACCGACGGCTATCTCGATGTCATCGACAGATCAAGATTTTGTGGATGAGCTGTCAGAAATGTTGCATTGCGAGCGTTCTTTTCGCGTTTATACCAATGATGACTTTATCGGTGTGCAACTCGGTGGTGCAGTCAAGAATGTCATTGCAATTGGTGCTGGTATGGCGGATGGCATTGGTTTTGGTGCGAACGCACGTACTGCGCTTATTACCCGTGGTTTAGCCGAGTTGACACGCTTAGGTCTCAAGCTGGGTGCCAAAAGTGAAACCTTCACTGGGATGGCCGGTTTAGGTGATCTTATCCTTACTTGTACAGATAACCAGTCACGAAATCGTCGTTTTGGATTAGCGTTAGGTCAGGGTAAGTCTGTAGATGATGCATTAGAATCCATCGGTCAAGCCGTCGAAGGCTACCGTAACACGAGAGAAGTCGTGTCTTTAGCGCATCGTGAAGACTGCGAAATGCCGATCTGTGAGCAGATTTATAAAGTGTTATACGAGGGTAAGGCGCCGGAAGAGGCGGCTATCGCGTTATTGAGTCGTGCTAAGAAGAATGAATGATACAATTACTGGCTGCTAGGATGCAGCCAGTAATTGTTGTTCCATAAGTTGCCACTGTTGCTCAAAGTGTTCCGTAGGTAAGCGTTTAAAATCTGAACGTACGAATTGACTAATCTTACCATCAGCGAATGACAATAATAGATTCGCGAGTACACCTTCTTCTACAGCGAACCGCTTTTGTTCTCTTAATGCCTTTTCACGTAAAACTTGCTTCAGTTGTGACTCAATACGGTTAAATAAATCCTCTATCCTATGGCGTAGCCTGTCATGCTCCCCCATTAATGCATCACCTGATATGACACGAGTAATTCCAGGATTTCTTTCAGCGAAAGTAAGCACTAACTTAAGGATCGTTTGGCAACGCATCAGCGTGTCTTTCTCTTCGTCCATAATTAAATTAATGCGGCTTAAAAGCGTATCTTCGACAAACTCAATAAGCCCCTCGAACATACGTGCTTTTGATGGAAAGTGACGGTATAACGCTGCTTCCGAAACACCCAAGTTAGCCGCTAATTTTGCCGTGGTAATCCGTTGCCCGGGGCTTGTCTCCAACATGGCGGCAAGGGCTTGTAGAATCTCTTCACGACGGTTTCTTTTTTGTTGTGTCATCGCGTTACCTAATTAACTATTGCTTACCAGAATGGCCAAACCCGCCTTGGCCGCGATCGCTTGCAGCGAACTCGTTTACAATGTTGAGATCGGCCTGAATGACAGGAACAATCACTAGTTGTGCAATGCGGTCGCCAGGTTCAATTACGTAATCTCTTTCACTACGATTCCAAACGGACACCTTAAGCTCGCCCTGATAGTCCGAGTCAATGAGTCCGACAAGGTTGCCAAGAATGATACCGTGTTTGTGTCCAAGTCCAGAGCGAGGTAATAACGTCGCTGCATAGTTTGGGTTACCGATATGCATGGCAAGTCCAGTTCCGACTAAGTGCGTCTGTCCTGCTGCAATAGTCATGGGCGCATCAATACACGCGCGAAGATCCATGCCTGCTGAACCGCTAGTGGCGTACTCAGGAAGCGGGATGTCGGTGCCAATTTTAGGATTAAGTATCTTGACTTCTACCGAGGTCATATTGATTCGGTTCCTTAATTATCTACGAAAATTCTGATGAAAGTGGTTCGCAATATAGTGTGCCAGCTGATGGGCAAGCGATGTTTTACTTTGTTGCTCAAACACCACACGCTCGTCAGCACTGAGCACCACGGCGGCGTTATTATCACTATTAAAGCCAATATCACTATTGCTAACATCATTGGCGATGATGAGCGCTAACTTTTTACGTTTCAATTTATCAATCGCATACGTTTCTACGTCGCGTGTTTCCGCTGCAAAGCCAACGCACATCGGTGCAGGGTTCTGTTCAGCAATGGTTTTTAGAATGTCTGGGTTTTCAATAAGCTCGAGTTGCGGAGCACCCGATTGAGCGTTCTTCTTTATTTTGTGTTCGGCGATATTCGCGACACGATAATCTGCCACTGCAGCACAACCGATAAAAATGTCACTCGGGTTCGCCAGGGCTGCTTCTAACATCTCTTGCGCTGATTCTACATCAAGCCGTTTCACCCCCGTGGGCGTTTGAAGGTCAACAGGACCTGCTATCAGTGTCACTTCAGCACCGAGTTTGGCTGCCGACTGAGCCAGGGCAAATCCCATTTTACCGGAGCTGTGGTTACTGATGTAACGCACGGGGTCAATTGCTTCTCGCGTTGGACCTGCAGTGATAGTGAGTCGCACGCCTGCAAGCGGTTTACTCACTGAATCCTGTAACTGCTCAATGATGAACGTTTTAATTTGATGGGGCTCACTCATGCGTCCAGCACCTACATCGCCACAGGCCTGCGAGCCCGACTCGGGGCCAATCGCCTTGACTCCTTGCTCGCTAAGCCGTTGCATATTGGCCTTAACCGCAGGGTGTTGCCACATTTGTTGATTCATTGCCGGCGCCAGCAACAACGGTGCAGCAGTGGCAAGACAAACGGTACTGAGTAGATCATCAGCAAAGCCATGAGCGAGTTTAGCTAACGTATTAGCGCTGGCCGGCGCAATCATAACAATATCGGCCCACTTCGCCAGTTGAATGTGACCCATACCGGCTTCTGCTTGTGTGTCGAGTAGTTCACTATGCACTTCTTCACCGGATACCGCTTGAAGTGTCATGGGCGTCACAAAGGCTTCGCCACCTTTGGTCAGTATGACACGAACCTGCGCGCCCTCGTCTTTGAGGCGACGTATCAGTTCGGGTATTTTATAGGCTGCTATGCCTCCGGTGATACCGATTAAAATATGTTGACCTGCAAGTGCACTCATGATGAATCACCAACGTCCGTATGTTAAGACACGTAAAGATAACATGAGCTACGGCGAGGCGGTAGTCTGTAAGGCTACACTCGAGTATTTTAGCGGAGCTGAATCAATGAGTGTAAAGTCTTGGCCTGAGTCTGAAAGACCCCGGGAAAAGTTACAGCAGTTTGGAGTTAGTGCGCTGTCAGATGCGGAACTGTTGGCGATCTTATTGGGGAGTGGTTGTCGAGGTTTGGACGTGGTTACGTTTGCACGACAGCTGCTCGTGCAATTCAACGGGATTGGCCCATTACTGACATCCTCGAACCAGCAACTGATGGCTGTAAAAGGGCTAGGGCCCGCGCGGATTAATCAGCTACAAGTGGTACTCGAACTCTCAAAACGCTACTTAGCTTGGCAACTTTCGCGGCGGGACGGATTTACTGAACCATCGATG
This sequence comes from Idiomarina baltica OS145, assembly GCF_000152885.1. Lineage (GTDB taxonomy): Bacteria > Pseudomonadota > Gammaproteobacteria > Enterobacterales > Alteromonadaceae > Idiomarina > Idiomarina baltica. Next base: position 68,373 of record NZ_AAMX01000001.1, on the reverse strand, counting down.
GTGAAGGAGTATTTGTCAACTCAGTTGCGTCATCAGCGGCGAGAGGTTTTTGCACTGCTATTGCTTGATAGCCAACATCGTTTGTTGCGTTATGAAGAGCTATTCTACGGTACGATTAATGCTGCTCCAGTTTATCCGCGTGAAGTGCTTAAACTTGTCATGCAGCATAATGCGGCTGCCGTTATCCTGGCGCATAACCACCCATCGGGAGTGGCGGAACCGAGCCAGGCGGATAAACGGGTAACAGAGAGACTCCAGAAAGCACTCGCCCTGGTTGACGTTGCGTTGCTTGATCACTTCGTGATCGGTAGTGGTGATCCTGTGTCATTTGCCGAAAGAGGGCTTATTTAATAATCACTGGAGATCTATTGCAAGATAGCGTAAAATTGCGCCCGAACGATCAAAGAGATCAAAAAACCGCCGTTTTAGCTTGATTAGCGGGCCTGTTTGCTGTATAAAATGCGCCCTCGGATTTCTAGGCAAGGTCAAATTGGGCGACAGGCGAGCTTGCAGCAATTTTGGAGTAGAGACATGTCACAAGTATGCCAAGTTACAGGTAAGCGTCCGGTAGTCGGTAACAACCGCTCGCACGCACGCAATGCGACTAAGCGTCGCTTTTTACCAAACTTACAAACTCACCGCTTCTGGGTTGAGAGCGAGAAGCGTTGGGTAAAATTACGCATTTCTACCAAAGGTATGCGTATCATCGATAAAAATGGTATTGACTCGGTATTAGCGGATCTCCGCGGCCGTGGTATCAAGGTGTAAGGAACAGATATTATGCGCGATAAGATTCGTTTGGTGTCGTCTGCTGGTACAGGTTATTTCTATACTACAGACAAAAATAAACGCACCATGCCAGAGAAAATGGAGATCAAAAAGTTCGATCCAGTGGTTCGTAAACACGTGATCTTCAAGGAAGCAAAAATCAAGTAATTTGGTTTTGTTTCGCAAAAAACCGGCTACTACGCCGGTTTTTTTATATCTAAAATTTATGCTACATGCGCGACTAGATTAGCGTGGTGGATCGATAATGCCGGAGATGCTGGCGTTTAACCGGAACCAACCTGTTAAACTGAAACGATCTTTTTGGCTAGGAAGTACCTCGTGTACAAACTGGTCGCTTAAAAACACAACTAATGTGCCACGTTTTGGTAACACTTTTTCCAACACCTCACCGCGCTTTCCGTACATTACTAATTCGCCGCCATCGGCCTCGCTCCACTTGGGGTTAAGATACAGCACCGTGGTTAACTTGCGATTACTTTTACCTTTAAACGCGTCCAGATGTTTTTTATAAAACGCGCCTTTAGGGTAGTGAGCTAAGTGACATTCGTAGTCGAACAAACCCATAAAGAGCGTGCGGTTAACAGCGAGTCGTAACTGTTCCATTAAATTCAGGAAGGGGGCGCCGTAAGTGCTGTTATCGTCTAGCCAAATAATCCTATCGTTACGAACCATCGTATTAATGGTATGTGTTTGAGCGCGTCCAATGGCAGCGGTTTGCCAATGAGCTGAGGCAATTTGGCTCGCTTCTTGATACAGTGGTTCTGCGACGGCGTGGGGTAAAAAACTCGGAATAATTGCGTATCCACGCTCAACGAGCGCGTCGATTATCGAGTCAATGTGATGGGATATTTTTTCCATAGCCATGATTAAATAAGATAAGCGGCGAGAATATAAAGTATTATTGTGATATCAACAATTGTTTTGTCGAAGAGAGTCTATGGATATTAACGAAAAGCGACGGTTTTTTGGACTCACATTTAAAAAAAGCACTTGGAATAATATCATCGTTTACGTGGTACTTATCATCGTGGCGACTTTTTGGTTTGCTTTTCCAAATCCGAATACCAAGATAAGCTCGGGACCCACTCAGTCGTTGATGGGCAAGTCAGATGAACTCACAGGAATCGAATTTGCAGGCTCAAAATACCAACTGAAGGAGCAGCAATGGACCTGCCAAGGCGATTGTATTCAATCCCAAGAGCAAGTGTTGGCGCTTATTAATCAATGGCTACAGTTGGCGATTTCAGCGACAAGCCAGAGGCCTCAAGGCGATCCAGTCATCGTGACTTTGTATTTTGGCAACGATAATTATGCTGAAGTTGAGCTTTATGATAAACCCACGGTAATGCTTAGGCTGCCGCAGCAAGGACAATTATATTTAATAGAAAACGCAACTCGCGCGTCTCTAATTCCTAGTAACTAGTGGAGCCTCATTGTGCCAGAATTACCAGAAGTTGAAGTGAGTCGTATGGGGATAGCCCCGCATATTGAAGGGCATAAAATTGAGCGTGTTAATGTTCACGATACACGATTACGCTGGCCTGTGCCTGACCAAGTTCATCACGTTGAAGGAAGCCGTCTTCTTCGCGTGGTCGACGAGCGAAATATTTACTGCTAGAAACTGAGCAGGGCACACTCATTTTGCATCTCGGCATGTCAGGAAAGCTACGCGTAGTGCCGATTGAAACACCGCGCGTTAAGCATGACCACATCGAAATAGAGTTCACGACGGGACAATGTTTGCGGCTCAACGATCCGCGTCGGTTTGGCGCCCTATTATTTACTGAAACGAATGCTGACGAGCATAAGCTGCTAGCGATGCTTGGACCCGAGCCTTTGACGGATGAATTTAATGCAGATTATCTATTCGAGCGATCACGCAACAAAAAGCAACCGATAAAGACGTTCATCATGGACAACCATCAAGTGGTTGGTGTGGGTAATATCTACGCCAATGAAGCGCTCTTTAAAGCAGGTATTCATCCCAAGCGCGCCGCTGGAGCAATAAGTAAAGTGCGCTATGAACGATTGGTTAAGCACATCAAAGAGACATTAGCTGAGGCGATACGGCAGGGGGGCACGACGTTACGTGACTTTACTCGAGTGGATGGTTCCCCCGGTTATTTTGCCCAAAAACTTCAGGTTTATGGGCGTGGCGGAAAAATGTGCATGGTCTGTAAAAAGCCATTGCGAGAAATTCGTTTAGGCCAGCGCAGTACGGTGTATTGCACACAATGCCAACGTTAATCAGCCTTTGATAAAGCTTATCAGGCGTTCGATAAACAATTCGGGTTCGGTGATGAATGGCGCGTGAGCGCTGTCATTAAATACGTAGGACGTGGACTGTGGAACTAAGGGCTCGATCGCCTGACAAGCGCTGATAGGTACCAGCCCATCAAGTCGACCATACATGCGTAGCATAGGCGCTTGAATATGCTTGAGAGTGTTGCGAAGATCAGTTTTTTCAAGCAATTTCAGTCCGGTAAGCAATGTTTCTTCAGAGGCTAACGGGGATTCAAATAACCACTGTTTGAGTTGCTTTACTTGCTGCTTTGCATTTTTACTGCCCATCGCTTGGAGTGATAAAAAGCGCTCCACCGTTTTACGAAAATCATTTTGTAAATCGGTTTCTAGCTGGGTCATTAATCGTGGCTTGATGCCTGGCCAATCACTCGACTCCAGAAAGTAAGGGGATGACGCTACGGTGATCAATTTATCGACGCGCTGGCAGTGTCGGGTAGCTAACGACGTGGCTATTAATCCACCCATTGACCAGCCCAATATATGGAAACGTTGAGGTAGGGAAGATAGCAATTGGTCAGCGATGGAATCGACGGAATTCGATAGGGTTTCTTCATGACTATCACCAAAGCCTGGCAGATCGACCAGCCATATATTGAAGTGTTTGCTGAGTTCGTCTTTTATCAAGCTCCATACGTGACGATTCATACCCCAGCCATGGAGTACAACTAAATCTTCCCCTTGCCCCTGTCGTGTTATTGCAATACTCACTATGTTTCTCTTTTTTTGTCGATATTGATGAACTATGCTATCTCGCCTTAATCACCTCGCCATCATACTGCAATTCAATGATTGTGTCTTTTGCCAACAACCAACGAACTCGCTAACCGGAATCTGCACTATTTGCAGTGCGCAGTTGCCCAGAATGTGCCCTCGTTCCTTTCGGCACTTGTTGTTGGAACATGCACCACCGCATGGAGAGCGTTGCTTCCGTCGACAGCGGCTTTGCATCGCAGTTTGGCGATATCACACGTCAATACGTTGGCTAATCAATCGCTTTAAGGAGAGTGGAAACAGTCACTGGGCTCGACTATTGGCATTACAACTGAGCGCACAGGTTTTGCTTACCTATCGCTATCACAGCATGCCTTTGCCTGACTATTTAGTCGCTATGCCAAGTACTGACAAGGATTGGTTAAAACGAGGCTTTCATCCCGCCGGCTTGATTGCTCACCATTGCGGACGTTTACTTTCGATCCCGGTTGCCAAACGTGGCTTGCTATGGATAAAACGTTTGGACAAGCAAAAGTATCGCAGTCGACAACAGCGCTGGCTGAGTCGAATAGGAGCTATTAAGGCGAATCGCAAATTATCGGGTCAGTCGATTGCGGTAATTGATGATATCTGCACAACAGGCGCAAGTTTTTGCGCTGCGAGTGAGGCACTACATGCCGTTGGTGCGCGTTCAGTTGATGTTTGGAGTCTGGCGTATAACCTAGGAGCGTCCCGCTCGAACACTAGTCTTTTGGCAGTGTCTGCGTTAGAATAAAACCTAGTAAATTACTCAAGTATAGGAACGGTGATATTATGATCCGCATTTCGGAATCTGCACAAAAGCACTTCTGTAAGTTGTTAGCTGATCAGCCCGAAGGCACAAACATTCGCGTATTTGTTGTTAATCCTGGGATGCCGAATGCTGAGTGCGGTGTATCTTACTGCCCACCCGACTCAGTTGAGCCAGATGATGAACGACTTCCTTTTAACGGTTTCGACGCAGTCGTTGATTCAGGAAGCGCGCCGTTTTTAGAAGACGCTGTGATTGATTTTGAGGAACAAGAACTTGGTTCACAATTGACACTGAAGGCGCCTAACGCTAAAGCACGTAAAGTGGCTGACGACGCGCCTCTGATTGACCGTGTGGAATATGTGATTCAAGCGGAAATTAATCCTCAGCTTGCCAATCATGGGGGTCATGTTTTAGTGACTGAAATCACCGAGGACGGTAAAGCGGTCTTACAATTTGGTGGTGGTTGTAACGGCTGTAGCATGATCGACGTGACCGTGAAAAACGGTATTGAGAAAGAACTCATCGAGCGTTTCCCAGATGAGATCACGGGCGTCCGAGATGTGACTGAACATGAACGTGGTGAACACTCGTATTACTAGATCATTCTAGCTATACAAGCTTACAAATTCTTTACAAAATTTGTTAAGCAAATGTGATCCCTCGCATTTGCATAGTTCGTAGTGATATTTGCCCTAATCATTACGAGGAAATTACAATGCGAGGAATCACTAAACTCAGTGTACTACTTTTGCCGACGCTTGTCTTGTCGGGATGTTGGTTAGATGACGATGACAACGACGATGAAGTAGTTGTCGACCCCACACCAGAAAGTAGTTTCGTACGCGTGCATCATACAGCCTCTGATGCGCCGAGCGTCAATGTAATAGCAGAAGATACAACGCTTTTAGAAAACGTACCTTATCAAGCCAGCTCCAGCGTTATCGAAGTCGAAGAAGGTGAGTATTCGATAACGGTTGAGGGCATTTTACCCGACCAATCGACAGCTGCAGTCATTGGACCGGCGGACCTGACTTTTAACGCAGACACACGCTACGAAATATTTGCCGTGGGTAATGTGAGTGATGAAAGTCTCGAACCTTTAGTCATTAGTAATCCAGTGTCGGACGTTGCGAGTGGCAATAGCCGCATTCAAGTAGTCCATGCAGCTTATAACGCCCCCGGAGTTGATGTCTATCTGACAGCGCCTGACGCAGCACTTGCCGACGCATCGCCCGCGGCCACATTGGAGTTTAGTGATGACTCAGGTCAAGTATCGGTTGAAGCCGGTGACTATCGTGTTCGTCTAACCCCAGTAGGTGAAACAACCGTGGTCTATGACTCGGGTACCATTACGCTTCCCGACGGCAGTGACTATATCGTGGCTGCAACAGATAATACAGCAACAGGCGATTCACCTGTGACGCTGCAGATTGCAACGGGTGACGGTACGGTTTTAGTTCCTGACGCAAACGCAGGAGCGGATGTACGTGTTATTCACGCCGCTGCTGACGCACCAAATGTTGATGTAACGCTGAATAACGCAGCCGATCCGCAAATCACTGATCTTGCGTTCCAATCAGCCACTGACTATATCAACGTCGCAGAAGGTGACTATTTGATCGATGTCGCCGCAACAGGTGGCACGCCCCAAGTGTTAGATGATATCGAGTTCTCGTTAGAAGCGACAATGAGTTATAGCATTTATGCCGTCGGTGCCTTAGGGGACGATACCTTAGCGCTACAGGCATTAACTGAGCAACGTCGTAGTATTGCAACGGCCGCGCAGCTTCAAGTGGTGCACGCGTCTCCTTCAGCGGGTAACGTGGATATCTATTTGACCGCAGCTGAAGATATTAGCGATGCTGATCCCGTTGTTGCCGATGTACCTTTTGATGTTGAAGGCTTGGTGTCAACAGGTAGCTTACAAGTCACTCCAGGTGAATACTACGCGACTGTCACTGCAGCAGGCACTAAGACTGCAGCAATTGGTCCTGTATTATTCAACTTAGAAGGTGGTGGTATCTATACAGTTATCGCGGTAGATGCTGACGGTGGTGGCACACCTCCACAAGTTATTTTACTAGACGACCTTGCGACTCCTGCGCAGTAACCAAATCGCCTGGTAAACAGCACGCATAATGAGAAAGCCACTCAGAGCCAGCCACAAACCATGGTTCTCGAGTGGCTTACTTAGCCACCAAATCGGGATAAAACCAGTAATAGCCGCAAGCAACATGGTATCTCGCATGGCTTTTGACCATGCTAGACCGATAAACACACCATCCAGCCAATAGCTCCAATGTGCAAGCAACGGTAGTGCGATCACCCACGGTAAATAGCGCATTGCCGTATCCACCACTGCTGATAAGTCAGTAATCAAGCCAATAATTTGCTGCCCCAACAACCAAAATACGAGTGAATAGCCGGCCGCGAACAGACTTGACCACAACAGTGTGATCCTGCACCAATAGCGTACTTGATTTGGGCGATTTCGTCCTTTGGCTTCACCGGCTAACGCCTCAACAGCATATGCTATGCCATCAAGCCCAAGTGATATTAGCATTAAGAATTGCATTAATACTGCATTGGCAGCCACTATGGTTGTGCCGTAGCGTGCGGCATAGCCCGTCATCATCGCCATACAAAGTTGCAGTGTCAGGCTACGAACAAAAATATTGCCGTTAGCCTGTAAGAACAAGCTTAATTTACTGGCAACAATGCGTGCCTTGCTCAACTGCCAACCTAAGGTGTGACGACACCAATAGAAGCCTACGATAGCTGTTGTCCACTCAGCACAGAGCGATGCTAATGCAGCACCTCTAACATTCATGTTTAAGCCGACGATAAGGATGAGATCAAGTACGACGTTGACGAAGTTAGTAATAATCACTAACCACATCGCTCTTCGACTATCTTGACGACCGAGTAAAACACCCAGGCAGATCAGTGTTGTGAGCGCCGCTGGCGCTGACCATAATCGAATTTGAATATAGTCCGTGGCGTAATTGAGTAACTTTGGGTCTGGTGCGACGAGCCACAATGACACTGAAGTTATAAAGGGACTCAAGCTAATGATCACCACCCCCAGTATTAAGGCGGTGAGAATCCCATGGGTGAACAGTTGATGTTGTTCCGTTTGATCATCGGCGCCAAAGGCTTGGGCAATAGCGCCCGTTGTCGCCATACGAAGAAATACCGCAAGTAGATATATAAAGCTGACGACCATGGCGCCAATCGCAACTGACGAGAGATACACGCTGTTTGGCAAGTGCCCGATAATTGCCGTATCGACTAGCCCTAAAAGCGGTGCAGCGATATTCGATATCATCATGGGTAACGCGATTGCAAATACGCGACGATGATCGGCGCGCGCAAAGCCCAACAACTTTTGCATTAAGCGAATTCCAACTAAATCATGTAGACTGGCATTAATGTAACATTCACCAGCAACTTTCTGGATAGTCTGATGAAATTAATCACAGGTTTATTGGCTCTTATCGCACTCTCTAGTTTTACAGTGGATGCCATGGCATCTAATGATTATTATCCGGGGGTACATATTCTTCAGTATCATCATGTCTCTGATAGCACCCCAGCGGTGACCTCGATTACACCAGAACAGTTCGAGCAACATTTAAAGTACTTGAAAGACAATAACTTTAATGTTGTTGATATCGAGCAAGCCGCAACATGGGTAGACGAGGGGGCAAGTATCCCGGCCAAGACCGTCGTTATTACTTTTGATGATGGTTACGACAATGTGTTTGAAAACGCTCATCCGATACTTACAGAGTATAATTATCCGTACGCTGTTTTCGTTAATCCTGATTTACTTGAAGCGCATCCATCGGCCTATATGAGTTGGCAGGAGTTGAAAACAATTGATGCAGAAGGCGCGACCATAGTGAACCATGGACAGACTCATGCTCACTTAATTCGTCGCAAAGACAATGAATCAGAGGCGCAATGGCAGGCTCGAATGAAACAGGATGTTGTTTCAGCGCAACAAGCGATTGATACTCAGTTAGGTGAACAACCTAAGTACTTTGCCTATCCTTACGGCGAATATTCGCCGGCGCTTGAGAAGCTACTAAAAGACTGGGGCTTTAAAGGGTTTGCTCAGCATTCAGGTGCTTGGAGTCAATGGAGTCCGACCACAGCGATCCCACGTTTTCCAGCATCAGGACGCTACGCTAACTTAGAGACGTTGGCGGTCAAACTGAATAGTTTACCTATGCCTGTAACTCATTATACGCCAGCAGATCCGTTAGTTTCACATTCCGAAACACGCCCGACTGTGACCGTCGAACTTAGTAAGAAAGAGGGAATGAACACCAATGCATTGCGCTGTTTTGCAGGAAGTGATGTGCTTGAGCCGCATTGGGACTCTGAAATGCAATTTAGCGTGACACCTAAGAACGACATCCCTATGGGACGCTCTCGTATCAATTGCACAGCTCCGAGTACCAGTGGTGGTTATCATTGGTTCTCGGTGGCGCTCATTCGTCCCGATAGTCAGGGTAACTGGCCCGACTAGCCCGCTAATATAGCAAAATCGCGTACTAGCTGTTCCATATCGACTGTTGGAATAGCGCCCGGCTCGTGAGTCGCATTAAAGATAGCGAGCCGCCTCCCGTTAGGATTCACCAAAATAATCGCTGCACTGTGATTGACCAAATAATTTGTTTCCCCTTCTTCAGGAACTGAATACATTAACCCTAAATCTCTGACAAATGGGAACAGTTGTGGGTGCTCAGCGCGCACCCCAACGAAATGTCTACCGAAGTAACCCGTGTACTCCGTTAAGCGCGCCAGTGAATCTCGCTGAGGGTCGACGGAGATCATCCAAACTTTGACCGGGACATCAGCATGAGCTTGCAACTGGGGCAGAATTGTTTTTAGAGAAGAAAGCGTGGTCGGGCAAATATCCGGACAATAGGTGTAGCCCGTAAAAAGTAATGTCCACTGACCCTTTAACGCTTCGTTATCAACGGTTCCACCAGTAGCCGTGGACTCAATCTTAAAAGGAGCAAGTGCCCTTGGTGGATCATATACCAAGGCTTCCGGCTTTTCTTGCGGCATTGTGATAAAAGCCAAAGCCCCGGCAGCGGCTGCCAATATTCCACCGATAATTATAAGCCAACGCGATTGCATGGTATGTCCTTACAAATAATGATCAACTAAGAGAATGACGAACATTAACATCAGATGCCAAATGGAGAAGGTGAACATGCTATATGCCGTATTTTTTTCCGGTGCATATTTAAGCTTCCATGCATACCCCAAGAAGATCATGTTTAAAGCGGTTGATCCAATCAGATAAAGCACGCCTGACATACCAACGAGATAAGGCAGAAGACATACCACCGATAGCAAAATAGTGTATAGAAAGATGCAAGTCTTGGTAAATTCGACGCCATGGGTGACCGGTAGCATTGGGACTTTAGCTCGCGCATAGTCCTTTTCTCGATGCACGGCGAGTGCCCAGAAATGGGGCGGTGTCCAGGTAAACACGATCATGACTAAAAGAATCGCAAAACCGTGGATCTCATTGGTCATGGCTGTCCAACCTAACAGCGGTGGCGCTGCACCTGCCAAACCACCAATCACAATATTCTGTGGCGTGGCGCGCTTTAAAAACATGGTGTAGACCACTGCATAGCCCACCATACTGGCAAAGGTTAACCAAGCTGTTAGTGGGTTTACCCACGCGTATAACATGACAAAACCTACGAGCCCCAGGATCGTAGCAAAGGTCAATACACGCGTTGGTGAGAGACTTCCTTGTGGTAGCGGACGACGTAAGGTTCGCGCCATCTTGGCATCAATATGGCGGTCGACTAAGTGATTAATCGCCGCTGCGGCGGCAGACATTAGACCAATACCCGCGAGGGCCGGAATCAGAGTCCAAACGGGCAACGCGTTCTGCGTCGACAAACACATGCCGACCACCGCCGTCAGAAGTAGCATGGCGACGACCCGTGGCTTTGTGAGCTCTAGATATTCGCGCCATTTGATGATGGGGTGTTCGAGCTTTTTATGGCTTGTTATGGTTTGCATAAACACCTCTTACGCTTTGCGTGAAAGATTATAATTGAGTGCAACGAGTGACAGCAGTAGTAGCGCACCCACAGCGTTGTGTGCGACAGCGACCGGTAAAGGAAGGCTGTAAATTACATTGCTAAGGCCAAGGCTGATCTGGACTGTGAGTAATAAGGCTACCCAAGCTAATGAGCGTCTAAAAAAGCCAGACTGAGCTTTGCGCCAACATTTAAATAATAGCCAAGCTAATACCAGTGTAGTAAAGATCGCACCAAAACGATGCATGATGTGCATCGTCATTCGGTCGTCGTAATCATGGGCGCCAAATTGATAACTCGTTGCCTCAGGTACACTGAACGCGCCCGCAAAATCGAGCTGAGAAGTCCAATTACCCTCACAAACGGGTAGCTCGGTACAGGCGACTGCCGCATAGTTTGCGGCAACCCACCCACCAAGCGCTATTTGTCCGATAACGACTAACAACGCAAATAGTGCCAGTCCACGATATTTGCGTAGCTCCGGGTCGCCTCCTCCCAATCGGTAGGGTTCTAAACGCAGTGATAGCAGAAATAACAGCGACAGTACGCTAAAGCCACCGAGCAAGTGTCCCATGACAATGAGTGGCTGCAGGTTCATTGTGACAGTGAGCATGCCAAGCGTTGCCTGGAATATGACTAATAGCAAAATAAACAAAGGTAACTTCTTAGGCGTTGACTTTGAGTCGAACGTAGAACGCCTCTTTAATACTGAGCCGACAGCGATGACTAGAATTAAAAGACCTAACGTGCCAGCAAAGTAGCGATGAATCATTTCATTCCATGCTTTATGGTGTTCAAGCGGCGCATCAGGGAAACGCATTTGTGCTTCAGCAACATGATGCTCTTGAGTAGGAACACTCATAAACCCATAGCAGCCAGGCCAGTCAGGACACCCCAAACCCGCCTCGGTAAGTCGGGTATAAGCACCGAGAACAATTACACAAAATGCTAAAAGCAAACTGATTTTAACGAGTGTACGCATGAGTCAATCCTACCCAATCCGAGAAAGCTTTAACATTTTGCGAAGGTCAGCCAAGATGTTCTTGCCTTCTAAAACCATCGTTTCATGATCGGCATAAGTGGGGTAGTGCAGCATGACGTGGCCTTGTGGATCGATGATAAATACATGATCTGACGGAATGACCTTAACGGCGTTTATGATCTCGGGTGACTGTATGGCTACAATATCCTGCCAATGAGGCAACTCGCGTTGTTTGGACACCGTGTGTGGTGATAGCACGACGGGGGTCACGCGGTCGCTATCTTTTCCCAAAGCCACATCGAGTTGACCCAGCACATATAATGTATTCTTACATTGCTGACTGCACTCGTCCGGCATTCGATAAGCGACGCGCCAACCTTCCGGTAACACTTCGAGTTGCGATAACGTGAGCGGTTGCTCAAGCAACACGCCTTTATTGGTAGCGGGCTGATACCAGTGTGTTTTAAGGGTCAGCCATGCGCCTATGACGGGCAGAGCGAATACTGCAATAACAATGAGCAACGTGCGTTGTGAGCGTGTGAGGGAGCTCATGGTGTCTCCTCTTGTTTTGATTTATTTAATTTGTATAGCACTACAAGGTATACCACTAAGCAGGCAATAGCGAGTGAAAACCATTGTACCGCGTAAGCCTGATGTTTTTCCGGTGCCATGACTTGAGGCTCCCACTGTTGCCGAAAACCTTTCAGTTGTGGCGAAACCAACAATAGCTCATAAGGTTTTAGCGCTATCCCCGTGTGCTCACTAATGGTTTGCGGGATAAACTCTTGGACGCGTTTTGGCCATTTCGTGTGTTGCTCCTCAAATACTTGAGAAATAAATTGATTCGCCTGAGGGATGCGAACTAAACCTTCTATTGTTAATTCCTGTTGCGGTAACTCGACGGTTGGAATTTCTGAGCGGGACCGTGGCGCCGCTATCCAACCTAAGTTAACAGGTAACAGCTCGCTTAATTGAGTGCTTTTGAGTAAAGCAATGACGTGATAACCAGGTTGCCCTTCAACCATTTGATTATCGAGCAAAAAGTAGCGTTTAGTATCGATTTGGCCTGTAACGCTAATTAACTCGAAGCGGTTTAGGGAGTTGCGATCCGATAGTCTGTCTGTCAGTGGGCGAGCCTGCTGATTTTGTGCCTGCGCAAAATCGGTGAACAGCTGTTGTTTCTGTTGAGCGCGATCGAGTTGCCAGAATCCCAACTTGACCAAAATGGCAATAGCAATCACAGTAACTATTGACGCTACTAAGGGGATTTTTATGTTACTTCTTTTCAAACTCATTATTGTCGCGCTTCTTCTTTATATGATTTTTAATTTATTTCGCGCTCTGTTCGTGATGTTGAGCAATGACCCAGAAAAACCGCCGATGTCGCGTTATTTAGGACGTCGGGTGGGTATCGCCGCGATCGTTTTACTGCTCATGGTGATCGCGGCGTATGCAGGCTTTTTACCGTTTCATCCAAGGCCCTATTAAGCCTTAAAGCACATACACAATCACAAATAGGCAAATCCACACCACGTCAACGAAGTGCCAGTACCAACTGGTTGCCTGAAAGGCGAAATGCTTTTGTGGCGTGAAGTGTCCTTTAAGCACGCGTAAAAACATAATGATCAACATCAGTGTGCCTAGCGTGACATGCATGCCATGGAAGCCTGTTAGCAGATAAAAGGTGTTTCCGTACACGCCAGATTGTAAGGTGAGTCCCAACTCCTCGTAAGCATGCACATACTCAGTGCCTTGCAAATAGAGAAATATCATGCCGAGCACTATTGTTAGGCCAAGCATTGCAGTGAGTTGGGTCCGTTTGTTTTTCTCCAGGCCCACGTGGGCAAAATGGCAGGTTATCGAACTGGTGATCAAGATGACGGTATTAATCAATGGTAATCCGTACCAGCCCATCGCTTGTGTTTTGGTTCCACCCGGTGTTTCAACGAGAGGCCATTGAGCAACGAACTGAGGCCATAAAACTTCACCTGTCATGACGTTATTGCTGGCGCCATCTAACCAAGGCACCGCAATCATTCGCGCGTAGAAAAGCGCGCCAAAAAAGGCACCAAAAAACATCACCTCAGAGAAGATGAACCAACTCATACCTTGCTTATAAGAGGTGTCGAGTTGATCGCTATGAAGTCCGCTCATTGTTTCATTGATCTGATCGCGGAACCAACCGAACAGCATCACCGCAATGACACCAAATCCGGCGAAAAGAACGTGCGACCCCCAACCTTGCGTATCGCTGGTTGCTTCAATAACGGTATGGGCGGCGCCCCATGCAATTAATCCTAAGCCAAGCGCTCCCACGATGGGCCAAATGCTTGACGGTGGTACATAATAACTTTGTTGTTGTTCTGCCATAACGACGTATTCCTTATTCTGTTGACTCAAGCAAAGCCAGAGCTTCTGGCGTCGCGTTGGCTGTCATATCATACAGCGTGTATGACAGGGTGAAGGTGGTGATATGGGCTGGAATGTCAGGGTCAATATAAAACTGCATTGGCATTTTGGCATCGTTGCCGGCGGCCAGCGGTTGCTGATTGAAACAAAAACATTCGACTTTATTAAGATAAAGTGATGCCTCTGCTGGCGCGATAGAAGGAATCGCTTGAGCGACCATATCATCAGGCGTTGGGTTCGCGGCAAGAAAGTTTACGACACGTACTTCGCCAGGATGAACGCGCACCTCTTTAATTTCCGGTTCGAACTTCCACGGAATGCCCTGTGCTGTTCGCGTAATAAATTGCACTCTGACGGTACGACTTTTATCGACCTCATGTTGACTGACCGCAGCAGGTTCGTTGTTGGTACGTCCGTTAAACCCGGTGACCTCGCAAAATACGTTATACAACGGTACCAGCGCAAAACCAAAGGCAAACATGCCTGCTACGGTGAGTAGCAGGCGTTTGACGATTTTACTATTGTTAGCACGTTTATCAGACATAAGATCACTCCACTTTGGGTGGTGTCTCAAACGTGTGATAGGGAGCTGGTGACGGAACGGTCCACTCGAGGCCTTCCGCGCCATCCCATGGCTTGGCTGTTGCTTTTTCGCCACCACGCGCACATTTGATCACCAACCATAAAAAGAGGAGTTGTGATAAACCAAAGGCGAAGCCGCCGATACTGGTGATTTGGTTGATATCTGCGAACTGCACCGCGTAGTCGGGGATACGACGAGGCATACCGGCTAATCCCGCGAAATGCATTGGGAAAAACAACACATTAACCGAGATGAGAGAGCACCAGAAGTGCAGCCTTGCCAATGTTGTATCGTACATGTGTCCGGTCCACTTCGGCAGCCAATAATAGCTTGCTGCCATGACAGAGAAGATTGCTCCGGTTACCAACACGTAATGAAAGTGAGCGACGACAAAGTAAGTATCATGATACTGGAAGTCGACAGGGGTCATCGCAAGCATGACACCGGAGAAGCCGCCAATCGTGAACAAAATCACGAATGCGAGTGCGAATAGCATGGGAACCTCAAACGAAATCGCGCCTCGCCACATCGTGGCAACCCAGTTAAAGACTTTAACGCCTGTCGGTACAGCAATTAGCATCGTGCAGTACATGAAAAAGAGCTCGGCGAAAACGGGCATACCTGTAGTAAACATATGATGTGCCCAGACCAGAAACGATAAAATGGCAATCGAGGCGGTTGCATACACCATCGAGGAATAACCAAATAATTTTTTCCTTGAGAAAGTCGGTATGATCGCTGAAATAATGCCGAAAGACGGCAATATCATAATGTAGACCTCGGGGTGACCGAAGAACCAGAAAATATGCTGGAACATGACCGGATCACCGCCGCCGGCGGCATTAAAAAAGCTGGTGCCAAAGTACTTATCGGTGAGGACCATCGTCACAGCGCCTGCAAGTACAGGCATGACGGCAATCAATAAAAAAGCAGTAATTAACCACGTCCAGACAAATAAAGGCATCTTCATGTAAGTCATGCCCGGCGCGCGCATGTTGATTATGGTTACGATAACGTTGATCGCGCCCATAATGGATGAAATACCCATGATGTGTACGGCGAATACGAACAGCGCTGTGGAGTCATTACTGTACGTTGTTGAGAGCGGCGCGTAGAACGTCCAGCCAAAGTCGGGACCGCCGCCTTCCATGAATAATGATGACAAAAGAATCACGAAAGCGAATGGAAGAATCCAAAAGCTCCAGTTATTCATGCGCGGCAATGCCATATCAGGTGCGCCAATCATCATCGGCACCATCCAGTTCGCAAGTCCCGTAAAGGCCGGCATTACGGCGCCAAAAATCATAACGAGTCCGTGCACGGTGGTCATCTGGTTAAAAAACTGAGGCTCCACCAGTTGTAAACCCGGTTGAAAAAGTTCGGCACGAATGACCATCGCCATTGCACCGCCAACAAAAAACATAATTAAACTAAACCACAAATACATCGAACCAATATCTTTGTGGTTTGTGGTAAACAACCAACGAGTAATGCCAGACGGCTTATGATCGTGGTGTGCTTCGTGATTGTGATCGTCCACTACTGTGCTCATCACCGTCTCCTTATTTATTCATTGCTGCGTTAATGTCGGCGGCTTGTACCATCTCGCCCGTATCATTACCCCAGGCATTACGCTCGTAAGTAATAACAGAAGCCAGCTCTTGCATTGTTAATTGCTGGGCAAAAGCTTGCATCGCTGATCCTTGGACACCGTGCAAAACAATATCAATGTGCTTATCGATATTTTCTGGCTTAGACGCAATCGGACTGCCTGCAAGCGCAGGGAAGGTGCCTGAAATGCCTTGACCGTTAGGCTGATGGCATGCAGCACACGTACTGTTATAAATTTTTTCACCCATCGCCATTAACTCGTCCATCGACATTTCCATATCAAGCAACTCTTGCTGGCGCTTTTGCTCGGCAATTTGCTTTGCTTCTGTCTCGTCGATCCATTTAGCGTAGTCTTCAGGGGTCTTTGCAATTACAACGATGGGCATAAAGCCGTGGTCTTTGCCGCACAACTCGGCACACTGACCGCGATAAATACCGGGTTCATCAATTCGAGTCCAGGCTTCGTTAATAAAGCCGGGGTTGGCATCCTTTTTAACGGCAAAATCTGGTACCCACCAACTGTGGATAACATCGTCAGAAGTGACGAGAAAACGAACCTTTTGACCCGTCGGCAAAACAAGTGGGTTATCGACCTCTCTAAGGTAGTTTTCACTCTTATCAAACTTATTATCTATTTGTTGTTGTTGAGTCGCTAAGCGACTAAAAAATTCTACTTCGCGATCAAAATATTTGTAGTGCCATTTCCATTGGGATCCGGTGACCTGAATAGTTACGTCAGCATCTGATGTATCTTCCATTGCTATTAAGGTCGATGTTGCAGGTATCGCCATACCCACCAAAATAAGGAACGGAATCAGCGTCCAAAGAATTTCAACCTTTACATTCTCATGGAACTTCGCGGGCTCACGACCGCGGGATTTGCGGTGTCTAATCATTGAATAGAACATCAGTCCAAAAACGACAACACCGATCACACAGCAGATATAAAATATCGTCATGTGCAAGTCGTAAACGTCCCGACTGACTTCTGTTACACCTTTCGTGAGGTTGAGGCTGCGCTCTTGGGAAAGCGCAGATGCACTATACAACAGGGGTAGTGCCCATAACGGCTTCATTTTCACGTGACTTCTCCTCTCATTCTTCTCTGCTTGAGCAAAATGCTAGCTTGGAAGAACAAAGAGGTAAGCAGAAAAAGGAACAGCTTCTCCCCAGAAATCACTTTCTCTACCAACTCTTTGTTGTAGTTTATAAGTTATACTAATTTATATAGTTGGGTAGTATCATTTATTAACTAAAATCTACACAAAGATCTAGATCAAAAACGTTAAATGGTTAAAAAGTGTCCATAAATGTTAAAAAAAAGGCTGCCGAAGCAGCCAGAAATGTATTAACCCTGTTGGGGGATTAGTGCAGGTGGGGGGTTAATACATCCTCTTCAAACATGAAGCTCTGGGTTTGGCTCACTCGAGATGATAGACGAATACGCTGCGCAGCGCGCTTGTCGAAGCCACTAACCCAAGCGACCACAACGTCACTGGTTCCTGATAATACGGCTTGTTCGAGTGCCCATGCGCGATCGTCCGTCTTGCCTGGGCGTAGCCAACGAATACGTTGGCGAGGAATACCTGCGTTAACAAGTTGTTGTACAAAACTCGCCTGTCCGCCGATAACTGTAATCCAGCGCTGTCCGATGCTGTGTACTGCCGCTTCAAGTGCCGCTGATAAACTAGGCGGAACAACATTAGGCGTAATCACTTCGGGCTGTTGATTGTTGTATGTCCATAGTCCAGGGTGATTGCTGCTGTTTGATTGTAGTCTTTTCATAAAGATGCTCCGTTACGAATGATGCCAACGGCAAGTCCTTCGATAGCAAATACTTGCTGGGCAAGGTCGACAACAATCGTAGAGAACTCTTCGTTCTCGGGATGCAATAGTACTTGACGACCTTTTTGTTCAAACCGTTTAACCGTGACTTCGTCTTCAACGCGGGCGACTACAATCTGCCCATTGCGCGCTTGTTCAGTTTTATGGACAGCGAGCAAATCACCGTCCAAAATTCCAATATTTCTCATGCTCATCCCGTTAACACGAAGCAAAAATTGTGCACTGGGATAAAACATTGATTCATCGAGTTGATAATGGCGTTCGATATGCTCTTGGGCCAATATGGGCTCACCAGCTGCCACTTGACCAATGAGCGGCAAGCCAAGCTCTTCTTCTATATCTTCAGCCACTAAGCGAATGCCGCGAGACATGCCCGGCATGATTTCAATCACGCCCTTTTTGGCTAACGCTTTTAAATGCTCTTCAGCAGCGTTGGCTGAGCGAAAGCCCAACCGACTCGCGATTTCGGCGCGCGTAGGCGGCATACCGGTTGCTTGTAAGTTATCTTTAATTAACTCAAGAATTTCGGCTTGTCTGGGAGTCAGTGGACGCATATCAATTACCTGTTTATCTGTACAGTATACTGTGAGTATATACAGGTATTGGTGAGATGCAAGTCATTTTATTCGACGACTTTTTCGAACGGAATTGTTATGATTATTGTCTTACTGTTTTAAACGCAAGGGTAGCAAGGAATATCATGACCGCGGTGAGTTGGAGTTACGCGCTCTTTAAACATCCTATCCGTTGGATGACACGAGCAATGACCATAATTGATAAACCTGAGGCCGATCAGGCGGATATCACGGCAGCACCTGTAGTGTACGTGATGCGCTCAAATGCCAAGTCTGACTTCGCTATTTTGCAGCGTTCCGCGCGTGAAAATCAGCTACCCGATCCGCAACAGCCCCTTTACATCAACGGAAAGTCGTTTGATCGAGTGCTACTGTTACCGGAGCGCGATGACGCCGCTTCAGCACGAGCACTTTCGCAATTTCAAGCGCTACTAGAAGCGCATCAAGCCGATCCTGAACTGGATGTACAATTACTCCCAGTGGGGATATTTTGGGGTCGCAAGCCCGGACAAGAGGCTCACGCGGGAAATGCCATGACCGGTGACTTAGATAACCCGGGGCATTTGCGTAAGTTCTGGTTGATCATGTTGTCCGGGCGTCAAGTTCTATGCCGCATGTCGCGTCCTGTAAGCTTAGGCCAGATGAGTCGTCAAAGTGGCGCCGATTATCGTATAGCGCATAAACTAGCGCGTGTGGCTCGGGTCCACTTTGTACGCATGCGTTATGCGGTTGCGGGTCCTAAATTGAGCGATCGCAATGAGCTTTTGAACCAGCTTCTAAAAACACCGGCGCTTAAAAAGGCGATAAAAGATGAGCAGCGCTCTAATAAAGTGGATGAGGCGCAAGCCTTAAAAAAGGCTAAAGGCTATTTAAACGAAATTGCCGCCAACTACAGCGAAACCTTGGTACGTGTATTAGATCGCTTTATGACATGGATGTGGAGTCGAATCTATAACGGTATCGATGTGCGAGGCGCCGATGAAGTGCGTAAGCTTGCCCAGCAAGGGCATGAAATCATTTATGTACCTTGCCACCGAAGTCATATGGATTACTTGCTGTTAAGTTACGTTATCTATAAGCAAGGTCTTGTACCTCCGCATATCGCCGCAGGGGTTAATTTAAACTTTTTCCCTGTGGGTTCGATTTTCCGCCGTGGCGGCGCATTCTTTATTCGTCGTTCGTTTCGCGGCAACAAGCTCTATTCATCTGTATTTCGTGAGTATCTATGCTGGTTGTTCCAGAAAGGCTACCCGGTCGAATACTTTACCGAGGGTGGACGCTCACGTACGGGGCGTTTATTGCCGCCTAAGACGGGTATGTTTGCCATGACCGTGCAAGGTATGTTGAGAGGTCAGCAAAGACCGATTTCGATTGTACCCGTGTACTTAGGTTATGAGCACGTAATGGAGGTAGCAACTTACCTCAAAGAGCTCAAAGGTAAAAATAAAGAGAAAGAATCGTTGTTCCAAGTTTTGAAGTCCGTCACTAAGCTGAAAAACTTTGGTCAGGGATTTGTTACTTTCGGCTCGCCCATCGATTTAAAAGCCTATATGGATGACCATGTTGATGACTGGCAGCGTTCTGTCACACGAGGCGCAGAAGAGCCCGAAAGACCCAGTTGGTTAACACCGACGGTCAATGGCTTAGCCGAGCAAGTCATGCGCGGTATCAATGATTGTGCGGCTGCCAATAGCGTTAATCTCACGGCATTGGCGCTATTAAGTTCGGAGCATAATGCGCTAACGCGAGAAGAACTGATTGCCCAAATCAATGTTTACCTGAATTTACTACGCGAGGTGCCATATACGCATCACGTCAACGTACCTGAGCAGTCAGCAGAAGAGCTGTTGTCGTTGGCGCTACGCACCGATAAGTTTGACGTAGAAGATGACTCAATGGGGCAGGTCATCTCCTTGCACGCAGCGAATGCTATTGCAATGACGTATTACCGAAATAATGTACTTCACTTAATGATATTACCCGGTGTGATTGCATCTTTGATTCATGCCAAGCAAAAAGTGAACGTCACAACTATTATCGAGCGTTGTAGCGCGGTATACCCCATGTTGCAGGCTGAGTTATTTTTGTCACACAGCGACAAGGATTTAGATACTTGGGTGCGTGCTATCGTAGAAGAATTAGAACGCCAACAGCTTATTAGCCTTGATGGTGAGATGGTGCGCGCAGCAAACCGCGAAACGGCGGCGTGGTTACAACTTAAATTATTGGCGGGCAGCGCAAGCGAGACGTTACAGCGTTATGCAATCGTTTTAGAGTTGTTGCAGCAAGCGCAGCCGATTAAGCGTGCCGAACTTGAGCGTCAGTCGATAACGCTCGCTGAACGACTCAGCTCGATTCATGGCATTGATGCGCCAGAGTTCTATGATAAGAAAGTCATGACAAGTTTTATCGCAAGCCTTAAGGCCCAATCTCTCTTGCAAGTCAACGATGATGGCGATCAAGTGGCTGCGCCTGAAATAGGTCCATTAAGTGACGACATAGATGAGTTGCTCGATCCGACAATCTTGCAGACGATTCGTCAATCGGTGCAACAGTTGATGGTCAGCGCAGACTAAATGCGTTGACCATCCGCTCGACTCATTAATACCAGTAGTGAAGCGCAAGGCTGACGCCAATAACCATTCCAATGTAGTGATTATGCAGAAAGGCTTGGAAACAGGCCTTAGGTGCTCGTTCTCGTATCATCCAATGTTGATAACTAAACAGACAAGCGGCGGCTATGAGACCGAGCCAAGCGTACCACTGCACATTGAGGTGATGCCAAACCACGGCGAGAATAATTAAAGTCACAACCTGCAAGACAGCGATAATGAGTCTATCGTAACGACCGAACAGGATGGCTGTACTTTTTATGCCTACTTTGAGGTCATCTGCTCGATCCGCCATAGCGTACTCGGTATCGTAGGCAATGGTCCAAACGATATTAGCAATAAATAAGCCACCCGCAAGCCACCATTGATCGCTATTCAGCGCACTAAATGCCATCAAAATACCGAAGCTAAACGCGATACCTAACACGACTTGAGGAAGTTGTGTCCAGCGTTTGCAAAATGGATAGAGAGATGCCACACCGGCTGCGGCAAAAGCCAGCATAATGGTTTGTGTATTAAACTGAAGCACCAGCAGAAATGCGAGTATCAAAAGTCCAAAGAATAACAGGATGGCCTCGGTGCTGTTGACCTCACCGGCAGCAAGAGGGCGTAATTTTGTGCGCTCCACATGACCATCAAGATTACGGTCTGCGAAGTCATTAATCACACAGCCTGCTGAGCGCATTAAAAATGTACCTAACATAAATATGACCACGATTTTGAGCGGTGGATTACCGTCACCGGCAATAAGAAGTGCCCATAACGTTGGCCATGCGAGCAAATAAGTACCAATAGGACGGTCAGCGCGCATTAAACGCCAATAGCTGTTAAGTTTATTCATTGATTACCTCAGTATATCGGTACAGGGCTTAAGAAAAACTCGCTTACTAAAACACTTTGTCCCTGGGTTTCGAACAGGCTCCGTCGTCCCCAAAGAGGGCCTTTTTGCTGGTAAAAGTGCTGATTAATTTCGTTGATACCATGGTTTAAGGGTAGTTGAGTAACTTCAAAAGTCGAGCGAGTTAAATCGGGCTGGTTAAATAATGACTGACCTAACGACTGTGTCCCGAGCTCACCCAAATTAAGGTTATGCCGGTCTGCCGCCGATATAGGAAAAACGCTACGAGCGAATACGAATGGACGCTCGTCTAGAGTGAGTAGTACTTCCCGAACAACAAAAAGAGTTTGCTGTGGAAACTTTGAACGTTCATTGGCAAAGGGTGATGCCGCAGTTTGACCGATGAGTTCCACCGCAAAAGAGCCTGGTAACGAACGTAACTTGGCTGTAAGTGAACTCTCGTCTAGTAACCAATCTCGGACGGTTGGCTCTAGTTGGATATCGGAGGCACGCTGCCAACAACAAGGTTCGGTACTGAGAAATTCAATAGACATAGTGATTGGTGCTCATGATATTCTTTGGCTATCATACCAAAGCCACTGCCGTTAAACATTATAAAGGCTAATGAATTATGACCTTGCAACGTTGGTTGTTCAGCATTTTGTTACTTTTCAGTCTTACGCTATTCTCGGCAAGCGCCGCGCGAGCTCAGGATGTCGCTTACTATGGATTTGAGCCAGATATCATTACAAATTTTATTAAGGATAAAGAAGAGTATCGACTTGGCTTTATTCGGGTTGCTGTAGAGGTCATGGTCGATAATCCACAAAATGTGAGCGTGGTAGAGCATCACGCTCCATTGTTGAGAGATGCTTTTATTCAGATCCTAAGTACAGCGAGTGAACAGCAAATCAGAACAATGACGGGCAGAGATCAGTTGCGACTTAAGTGTTTTGAACAAGCACAGCGATTGATGGCGAAGGAGACCGGCAGTACGGTGATCAAGCAAGTCATTTTCACGAAATATATTTATCAATAGCGCGGTTTGGGCGTGAGTTTGCGAACGGTGATCCCTGCAATGCAACCTGCTATCAGCCCAGCTAGGTGAGCTTCGTTTGCCACGTTGACCCAGAGTACATTGGTGTAGCCAAGTATCAGCCAACCCAGCATAAATAGAATGAGTGCAGGTGGCAGTTTAAGTGGAGTATTGCGCTGCCCACTATATAGCCAACAAAAACCCAATAAACCGTAAACCACACCAGACATCCCGCCAAAATTAGGACCACTTACCTGAAATTGAATCACGTTAGCACTGACAGCGGTAAGTACGAACAAGGCAAACAACCAGCGTGTCCCTAAATAGACCTCTATCCGACCACCTAAATACCACCACCAAAATAAGTTAAAAACGATGTGGGTAGCGGAAAAGTGAAGAAAGGCGGGCGTTATAAATCGCCAAGGGGCATCGAGCGGGAGCTGAGAAAAGCTATCACTAATGATAAAGTAACGAACAAAAGTATCACCGCCCGCCATAATGCCTATAAACATAAGCACGCAAACCACGGCAATGATGCGGGTTAACCAACCTGTATTTTTCATCAGGTCATTTAGCAATTCACGATTTTTTGTCTGTTCACGAACCGCAATGATGTCTGGGTCAGCCTTAAACTCGTCTATAAGTTGGCGAGCCCGTGCCTCGTAACTGCTTTGATGCAGTAACAAATCTAGTTTGCCATTTCGCTCACTCACACTGACAGGGATACCTTGGCTACGAAGCCACGCATATAACTGCTGAAGGTAAGGACCATCCTGAGTTGTGAGTAAGCGTTTCATTAATTTAGCCCTGCTCGACCGCTTCTGGGTAGGCCGTTTGCCAAGCGGTAAAGCCGCCATCCATGCTACTCACTTGCGTGAGGCCTTGCGATTCCAGCACCAGCGCGGCTTGTTGACTGCTTATACCGTGGTAACACACAACAATGACCTGCGTGTCTTTATCGGTATTCGCTAAGAAGTCACTGATATTGTCGTTGTTGAGTGGTTGTGCATTGGGGATATGACCCGCTTGAAAGGATTGCGGATCTCTAATATCAACGAACACAGGAGAGGCATCCGAAGCCCATGCTTGGTGGGCTTCTACCAATGAAATATGACGAACAGACTGAGTCATCGTTAGTCCCAATTAAGAATAACTTTACCGGACTGACCCGAAACCATGGTTTCGAACCCTTCCTCGTAGTCATCAACTGACATTTGATGGGTCAATATAGGTGAAATATCTAAGCCTGATTGCAGCAAACTGGCCATTTTGTACCAAGTTTCAAACATTTCACGACCATAGATACCTTTAATGACCAGTCCCTTAAAGATAACTTCGTTCCAGTCAATGGCAACGTTTTCAGGTGGAATTCCTAACATTGCCACCTTACCGCCATGGTTCATCGTCGCGAGCATTTGCGAGAATGCTGACGGTACACCGGACATCTCTAGCCCAACGTCAAAGCCTTCTTTCATGCCCAGCTCTGACATAACGTCTTTGAGACTCTCTTCAGCCACGTTAACGGCACGAGTTACACCCATCTTTTTGGCTAGCTCAAGTCGGTACTCATTCACATCGGTGATCACTACATGACGTGCCCCGACATGGCGAGCCACTGCCGCCGCCATAATACCGATAGGACCTGCGCCGGTAATCAGAACATCCTCGCCAACGAGATCAAAGGCAAGGGCGGTATGTACCGCATTACCCAAAGGATCCATGATGGCCGCCATATCGTCGGTGACGTCGTCCGGCAACTTAAATGCGTTGTCAGCCGGGATAACGAGGTACTCGGCAAAGGCACCAGGGCGGTTGACCCCAACACCATAGGTATTGCGGCACAAATGACGGCGTCCAGCACGACAGTTGCGGCAGTGACCACAGGTAATATGCCCTTCACCGGATACACGATCACCGACTTCAAAGCCGCGCACGCCATCACCCATGGCGGCTACTTCACCCACGTATTCGTGGCCTACAACCATAGGCACTGGAATCGTTTTTTGTGACCAATCGTCCCATTTATAAATGTGAACATCGGTACCGCAAATCGCGGTTTTCTTAATTTTGATGAGTACGTCGTTATAACCAAATTCCGGCTTCTCGACGTCGGTCATCCAAATACCCGGCTTTGAATGCAGTTTCGCTAGTGCTTTCATAATCAGTCCCCAGACTCGGCGTTAAATAACGCCGAGCTCTTTACCAATACGTGTGAATGCTTCAATAGTGCGGTCAAGTTGTTCGCGTGTGTGTGCCGCAGACATTTGCGTACGGATACGCGCTTTGCCCTTAGGTACGACAGGGAACGAGAATCCGATGACATAGATACCTTCTTCGAGCAAACGATCAGCCATTTCAGAAGCAAGGCGAGCGTCGCCAATCATGACCGGAATAATCGCATGGTCAGCACCGCTGAGGGTAAAGCCCGCCGCTTCCATTTCGGTTCTGAAATAGGTTGCGTTATTCCAGAGTCGTTCACGTAATTCGTTACCCTGTTCAAGCATTTCAAGTACTTTGATGGATGCTTGAACGATAGCCGGTGCTACCGAGTTAGAGAATAAATAAGGACGCGAACGCTGACGTAACCAATCGATCACTTCCTTTTTGCCCGATGTGTAACCACCGGAAGCACCGCCTAAAGCTTTACCCAACGTTCCGGTGATGATATCAACGCGACCCAAAACGTCGCAGTATTCATGGGTACCTTTACCATTAGCGCCTAAGAAGCCAGTTGCGTGGCAGTCATCCATCATCACCAAGGCGTCATATTTATCTGCTAAGTCACAGATACCTTTAAGATCGGCAATAACACCGTCCATCGAGAATACACCGTCGGTCGCAATCAACTTAAAACGTGCGCCATCAGCATCGGCTTGTTTAAGTTGTTGTTCAAGGTCATCAAGGTTATTGTTTTTATAGCGGTAGCGTTTCGCTTTACTAAGACGGATGCCATCAATAATGCTGGCGTGGTTTAACTCATCGCTGATAATAGCGTCCTCTGGGCCCATCAAGGTCTCAAATAGACCCCCATTGGCGTCAAAACACGAAGAATAAAGAATCGTGTCTTCGGTACCCAGAAAGTCACTCAGTTTAGTTTCCAGTGTTTTGTGAATATCTTGCGTACCACAAATAAAACGCACCGACGCAGTACCAAAGCCGTGTTCATCAAGACCTTGCTTAGCCGCTTTAATTAGGTCCGGATGATTGGCAAGGCCTAAGTAATTGTTGGCACAAAAGTTCAACACTTGTTGGCCATTAACGGTAATTTCAGAACTTTGATCAGAAGTGATAATACGTTCTTTTTTGTACAGACCGTCTGATTTGGTCTGTTCGAGTTGCTCATTAAGGTGCTGATAAAAATTTGTGTTCATTACGAAATCCTGTTCAGTCATTTGGCTTTCTTAACATTACCCTGTATTTTACGCATGTTCACTGAAAGCCGCATCCCTAATTTGCAAAAGCTATAAAGATGAGCCAGTTTTGAGGATGTACTGTAAAGTTTGCACAACGTTAAAACGAGGAACCTATGCATCGTAGAGCTATTTATCCTGGCACTTTTGATCCCATAACCAATGGCCACGCCGACCTCATCGAGCGCGCTGCAAGCCTGTTCAGTGAGATCATCGTCGGTGTAGCGGAAAGTCCAAGTAAGAAGCCGTTATTTAGCTTGCAAGAACGGGTACTATTAGCTCAACAAGTGACTGAGAAGTTGGACAATGTGCGTGTGGTGGGTTTTTCAGGACTGTTAGTTAATTTTGCTAAGGACCATGATGCATCGGTATTGATTCGTGGCTTGCGCGCGGTCTCGGATTTTGAGTACGAATTCCAACTTGCCAATATGAATCGACGACTATTCCCCGAGCTGGAAAGTGTGTTTTTAACACCCGCTGAAGAAAACTCCTTTATTTCGTCGACTCTAGTTAAAGAAGTTGCTTTGCATGGCGGCGACGTTGGCGAGTTTGTGGATGGGCGTGTGGCTGAGGCGCTGCAACAAAAATTTGCTGGACAACGCCCTTAATCAGCTAAGCAATCGCGCTTTGGTAAAAAACCAGCCCCATTAAGACTGGGCAAATATACCGTAAGTGCCAACGTAGTAATCGGTAGCGCAAGCCCTGCGCTGCCAGCGCTGTAACATGGTTACTACGTTTCCAGAACCACCCAACAACCAGCAAGTAAAACAATCCCGACAGCGGTAATTGGAATTGGGTTACAGCGGTAACTACCCAGCCAAACAGCGGCTCAAACCAAAGCACTAAGGATAGCGCGAGCAACGCGATTACGAGCATGGCAATGGCAACGGCGACTGGGCGAGGTAAGTCGTGCTCTTCTAATAAATAAGAGACGGGCACCTCAGCCTGAGCCATAGTCGATGTGAGTGCCGCGATGCTGAGTAAAATAAAGAAGCCAAAGCCAACCCATAAACCGGCAAAGCCCATACTGCCGAACAGCTCCGGTAAAACAGCGAATATCAGCTGTCCCTCACCAATAAACTGGTTACCTTGTTCAACGGAAACGCCCAATTTAATAGCGACAAATAATGCAGGAATAATCAGCAAGCCTGCTAAAAATGCGACCAACGTATCTAACGCGGCTACAGATAAACTTAAACGACCCAACTGTGCTCCGGGGCGCAAATACGATCCGTAAATCATCATGCCACCCAAGCCAATCGATAAAGAGAAGAATGCCTGACCCATGGCGGCGATATAGATATCGGGATCAGTGAATTGTTCAACCTCTGGGATCAGATAGGTTTTAAAACCTTCACCCGCACCCGGTAAACTGGCTATGTAAACGATGAGCCCGACTAATAGAATAACCAGAAGCGGCATTAAGCGTTTTGACCAGAGTTCGATACCTTGTTCGACACCTTTAAGTACGACGGATGCGGTGAGAACCAAAAACACCGAAGTAAAAACTAAATCGCGTACCATGCTGCCGGTAAGTAAAAATTCAGCAACGCTTGACAAGCCCATGGCTGTGGCAAGATAGCCTAGTGCGTGAACTAACATCCAACCGGCAACGATGTGATAGAAACTTAACATTAAACATGAGCCAATGACGTTGAGTAGTCCCATCGTCGCACCAACAGGGCGCATGCGTCCTTCGCTAAGTTGTTTGAGCGAGCGAACAGGGTTGGCTTGGGCATGATGACCAATCAGCATTTCGCTATAAAGCGCGGGAATAGCAAGGACAAAAATCACACACAAATAAACCAGCAAAAAAGCGCCGCCACCATGGTTAGCAACCTGGGTTGGAAACCCCCAAATGTTACCTAAACCAACAGCCGATCCTGCTGCTGCCAGCACAAATCCGATTCTTGACTTAAATGAGTCACGCATAAGGACAAAACAACTTTAGTTAAATATTAAGTAAAAGAGGGGGCATTCTAACGGACTGAGAAAATTTTGCCCTATCTTTTTTTGTCAATTAAAGGTAACATTCGCGACCAAATTTTATGCTTGTGGCGAGTGCGTAAAGGGATTAATGCGTGTGCCGCAAGAAGTAACGTTCGTTTAATGCAAGACCGTATCTCAGGAGCCCTTGTCATGCCAAATTTGGATCTGAGCCGCTACGGCATCAATGATGTCCAAGAAGTTGTTCATAACCCCTCTTATGATGTGTTATTTGAGGAAGAAACTCGCAATGACCTGCATGGTTTTGAAAAAGGAACCGTGACCAAGCTCGGTGCCGTTGCAGTCGACACGGGTATCTTTACCGGTCGTTCACCAAAAGATAAATACATCGTTAAAGATGACACGACACGGGACACTGTATGGTGGGCAGATCAAGGCAAAAATGACAACAAGGCGATGTCACAAGAAACTTGGACCCACTTAAAAGGATTAGTGACTAACCAGCTATCAAACAAGCGTTTGTTCGTCGTTGATACCTATTGTGGTGCTAATGAAGATACACGCTTAGCGGTGCGCTTTATTACTGAGGTGGCGTGGCAAGCGCATTTTGTGAAGAATATGTTTATCCGTCCTTCAGGCGAAGAGTTAGAAACGTTTGAGCCTGACTTTGTGGTGATGAACGGAGCAAAATGCATTAATCCAGATTGGCAAGAGCAAGGTCTTAACTCAGAAAATTTCGTGGCGTTTAACCTGACCGAAAAAATTCAGTTAATCGGCGGTACATGGTATGGCGGTGAGATGAAGAAAGGTATGTTCTCGATGATGAACTACTTCTTGCCGCTACAAGGCATGGCCTCTATGCACTGCTCGGCTAACGTGGGCAAAGACGGTGATGTGGCAGTGTTCTTCGGTTTATCGGGAACGGGCAAAACAACATTGTCGACGGATCCAAAGCGCGCCCTTATCGGTGATGATGAGCACGGTTGGGATGACGATGGCGTATTTAACTTCGAAGGCGGTTGTTATGCGAAAACGATCAACCTGTCGAAAGAAGCGGAACCTGATATTTATAACGCCATTCGCCGCGATGCGTTATTAGAAAACGTGACCGTGCGCGAAGATGGCAGCGTTGATTTTGATGACAATAGCAAAACCGAGAATACGCGCGTTTCTTATCCTATTTATCACATCGATAATATCGTTAAACCTGTTTCAAAAGCGGGCCACGCGAAGAAAGTGATTTTCCTAACTGCCGATGCGTTTGGCGTGTTGCCGCCAGTATCGAAACTCACTAAAGAGCAGGCGCAGTATCACTTTTTATCGGGCTTTACGGCCAAATTGGCGGGTACTGAACGTGGTGTTACGGAACCTACGCCAACGTTTTCAAGCTGTTTTGGCGCGGCTTTTTTGACATTGCATCCTACCCAATACGCTGAAGTATTAGTAAAACGTATGGAAGCAGCTGGCGCCGAGGCATATTTGGTAAATACCGGCTGGAATGGTACTGGTAAACGTATCTCGATTAAAGCGACGCGCGCGATCATCGATGCCATTCTCGACGGCTCAATTGAAGATGCTGAATTCCATCAGTTGCCATACTTCAACTTGGCTATGCCAACTGAATTGGCGGGTGTTGAAGATAGCGCTATCCTCGATCCACGTAATACTTACGAGGATGCAGAAGACTGGAACTTAAAAGCGAAAGATCTCGCGCAGCGTTTTGTAGCGAACTTTGAGAAGTTCACTGATACAGAAAACGGCAAAGCGTTAGTCGCTGCAGGACCGAGTGTTAAGTAAACACACAACTTACAAATTGAAACAAAATAAAAACCCGCAACGGCTGTTGCGGGTTTTTTTTGCTCTGTAATATATACTCAATTGGTTACTTAATTTTTACATTTATCTAAACGCTGCGAGAATCATGAATATACAAATAACAAACCTAACCAAGCGTTATAAAACCGTCACCGCGGTTGACAATATATCGCTTACGGTCAACTCAGGTGAAATATACGCATTGCTCGGACCCAACGGCGCCGGCAAATCATCTTTAGTGCGTATGTTGGTGGGGCTGACCCAAGCTGACGAGGGCAGTATTGAAATTTCCGATGCTAGCGGTCCTCGTCCTCAGCTCAGCCCTGAGGACTTTGCTTATCTACCCGAAGACCGAGGGTTATATCAAGATCGAACGATTCTGGATAATCTGGGTTTTATTGCCGAACTACGAGGTCTGGATAAATCATTGGCGCAGCAGCGCATTGACCAATGGTTGGATTACTTTGACCTTACTGAACGCAAAAAGGAGCCCATGCGACAGCTTTCTAAAGGTAACCAACAAAAAGTTCAGTTGATCGCGACATTGATACACGATCCCGATTTGGTCATTTTAGATGAGCCATTTTCAGGTCTTGACCCGGTGAACCAAGAACATGTGATGAACGTGTTAACCGATTTGAAGCAAAGGGGGAAAACGGTATTACTGAGCGCTCATCAAATGGCATTAGTGGAACGTCTTGCGGATAAGATGTTGTTAATGTCACATGGTCGCGCGCTAGCGCAGGGTACGTTGGCGGAAATTCGCGCCAAACTTCAGCCTCAGCGGGTTTATCGTATCGAATGTGACGCTGAAGTGGCTCGCAACCAATGGGGTCAGCACGAGGCAATCGTTGATGTGTCTGTGGTCGACACCGATCTAGCGCATGTGACGGTGGACCCTTATGTTGATGTTCAGCATTTATGGCCTGAGTTAAATCAGCATGTACCCATGCGCAGCTTCTCACCGCTACAGCTTGGATTGCATGAGTTGTACCTCAACACCATTGAGCAAAACAATAACAAATCAAAGGATGTTCAGCATGAGTCTGCTTAGTAGCAAAGTATCGAAAATCGCGTGGTGGGAGTTCCGTCGCTTTTTTAAATGGAAGCAAGAGCTTATCTCTATCGGCCTACTGGTTGTCATCATGGCTGTAAGTACGGGGTGGGGAGCGATTAGTGCCGTATTCGAAGAGCAATATAATGGCGCAATTTATTTCGAGCAACGCGCTAACCCCGGCGACTATGAAGCCCCTAAAGATATCACTTTGCGTGACGCAGGCTCGATGGAAATTGAGAAGTGGAAGTCGCAGCTACCGGAAACGCTCGATGTCGTGGTGATCGTTCATCCTGATAACACAGCGACACTGCGCGTGCATAAACGTGACGATTGGCAAAGCGATTTAACCGACTCACTACAAAGTTACTTACAAACGTTACGCGTTGCTGGATTAGCGCTTACCGATGAGCAGCGTGCAGTTCTCGACTCTAAACCCGAAGTAACGCTTGATATTGCGCAAGTCGACGTTGATGAGTCGGCAACTGATGACGAAGGGAGTAGCGAGCTGGGAATGTTCTTAGGTATTGGCATCTCTGTCGGCGTATTTACCGGCTTTGGTTTGATGATGATGTCGATTACGGCGGAGAAACAGCAGCGAGTGACTGAGCAACTACTAACGATTATTTCGCCACGCGAGTGGATGGATGGGAAAATTGTTGGGATCACCTTACACAGTTTGAAGGCGATGGTATTCATCGGTTTATTCTTTGGCGCTATCGCACTGCTTGCTGCAAGCTTTAGTAGCGAGGGTTCCATAAGTTTTACTTTTGATCCCTTTGTTGTGATCGTATCGTTTGTGTTTGTGTTGCTCGGCTTACTGATGATTAATGCAATGCTGGCAGGTTTCTCGGCCACGATTGATGATCCCAACCATTCATCACGTAGCTCATTTATGCTTATCCCGTTATTGCCGATATTCCTAAGTTTCAGCGTTGTCGATAGTCCAGACGGTACGCTCGCACAAATTATGAGTATTTTACCCGTTTCATCATTCATGATGATGCCCGCGCGTTTGGCGCAAACTGATGTCGCGTGGTGGCAAATAGGCCTCAGTTTGGCGTTGTTAGTGGTCAGTCTTATCTGGATGCGGAACGTTGCGGCTCGTTTGTTTACGATGGGAATACAATTCTATGGTAAAGAGCCCAGTTGGAAAGATATTTGGAATGCTATACGAGGTTAATACTTAAACTAAAAAGACGCCGCAGAATGCGGCGTCTTTTATGAGACTCAAGACTTACTTGATTTGCTTAATATGGTCGATAGCAAAAGGTGGCTTTTCTTCTGCTTGCTCGACTAAGAATGAGTCCATCCAACGCATCAGACGAATACTGTAATCGAGTTGCGCCGCCATATGACGGTTACCATGTCCTTCTCCTGGGTATAACACCAAGCGGACGGGCACATTGCCATGCGTCTTAAGGTAACGATAAAGCTCCATTGACTGCGAAGGATGCACACGGGTGTCTTCCTTACCGTGCATAATAAGGATAGGCGTGCGCGCTTTTTCCGCATGATAAATGGGTGAGCGCTCGAGGTACCACTGCCATTTGTCCCACGGATAACTGCGAGCGTGTACCGCGTTCATTTCTTTGGCAATATCGGTCGTACCAAACTTAGAGAGGTTATCGCTGATACCAACAAACATCACGCTTGCGGCAAAGTGTTCAGTTTGAGCGGTCGCGCCCCAAGCCGAAGCATAACCACCGTAAGAGCCACCCGTTATCCCAACGCGAGTCTCGTCAGCTAGACCCATATCGACCAGATGCTGCTTGCCATCAACAATATCGTCAAACTCTTTTCCTGCGTAGTCATTTTGGCTGAGTTTAGAGAACTCAACACCACGGCCTGTGCTGCCACGGTAATTAGGGAAGAATAACGCATAGCCTTGTGCGGCAGCATGTTTCACTGGCGATGAATAACGATCCAGCCAGCCATTAGAATAATGTGACTCAGGACCTCCATGAATAACCATAATCAAAGGGTATTTTTCACCTTCTTGATAGTCAGTTGGATAAACAAGGATTCCTTCGAGTTCAAGACCATCGCGTGCTTTATAAGTGATAGTTTCCTGCTTAGGCATCGTCACTTCTTCTAACCATGGATTAGAAACGGTTAAACGGTCTAAACCACGCGAGGTCAACTCAAATGCTTCATTAGGATGGGCAGGGCGGTTGCCTCGTAACACAATTTTATCCACGCCAGCAGAGCCGTCTAAACCGGTAAAGATCGCTTCACCCGCGTCGATCAAGTCGCGATTCTCCAGGAACTGAAGAGTTAACGCTTTGACTTCTGATTCGGTGCCCCGGTGACCTAACCAAACTAACTCCTGCTCAGTACGCCAGGTAAAGTCTTGAATTGAACCTTGGTAATCAGGTAATACACGACGGATGGTAGCGTTTTGCGTATTGTAGACCTTGAGTACGCTGGCTGATGGGTCGTTGTAATCAGCGGCACTGATCAATGCAACATACTGACCGTTTGGTGAAAATTCAGCTTTGCCCAGCTTTCCTTCAGTAGGAATACTCGCAACAGTCTCACCATTTAAAGACATGATGTGGTACTGACTGCTCATGTAGTAGTCATCAATCAACGGTGTGGGTGCAGTACGCACCAGCAGTTGTTCGTCGTTTGGACTCCATTGAGCAGAGATGACCTGAACATCATCAGCCGTCACTTGCTTGGCTTCTGCATCGGCTTGGCTCAAGTCGACTTGGTATAAATGACGGTAGGTAAGATCCTCTTCATAGACTTCTGCTTTGAAACCGTACTCAGCCTCTTTTTTGGCGTCTTTATCGCGACTACCCGTTGATAGAAAAATCAATGACTGGCCATCTGAACTTAAATCATAGGCTGTGATTGAACCATCGAATTCGTAAACAGATTGGACGCCACCACCTGCGAGCGGGATACGATAGAGTTCGCTGTAATCATCGCCGTCTCGCTTAGCGGTAAAATAAATATATTCGCTGTTAGGACCGAACTCAACGTCAGAGAAAGACTCTTCTTTGCTTAAATAAACCGTTTCTTTGCCGTTCGCGGTGCGAATAACTAACTCAGTTTTACCGCTGTCTTCTTTATCGGTATACGGGCGCGCAGGGTAATACTTGGTAATAGCCGTGAATTGACCGTTAGGTGACAAATTAACATCGACAACTGATTGTGCAGTCACGGTTTCCATTAGTGTCATATCGCGCGCTTGGCCAGTGACGGCTAAGCCAAGCAAGCTGACAACTCCGAGCGTTCTCGCTATCATGGTGTTCTCCAGTTAAGGTTGTTGTAATTTATTCTACTCTAGCACGTCGAGTGGCTTCTGCACCGCGAGCGACAAGACGCACTTGTTGTATTGTTTGCTCCGCTATTCGTAAGCGTTGTGTATTATCGACGTCGAAACAGTCAGCGCCTGCACTAAATACGATTTTTACGATTGCATCCGATTGCAGATCGGCGAGCGCAGCGTTGAAGCCCTGTTCATCGCGTAAATACTCGATAAGTTCAGCTTTGAAGTGTTCTAGTTCACGCTCAACCGCCTTACGGAACTCGCGGGAGCGACCTGTTCGCTCTTGTAATAGCAGTCGAAAAATAGCCGTATTATCAGCTACAAACTGCATGAAGGTCTCTATTGAAACACGAATAATCGAGCCACCCTTATCAATACGTTGTCGCGCTTGTCGGAGCAGTTGTCGAAGAGTCAAGCCACACTCGTCGACCAGGGTGAGTCCGAGCTCATCCATGTTACGGAAATGCCGATAAAATGAGGTCGGTGCGATACCGGCTTCGCGTGCAACCTCACGCAAACTCAGACTCGAAAAGCCAGTTTCCGCGCTTAATTGATTCATCGCTGCGTTAATGAGAGCACGCCTTGTTTTCTCTTTTTGTTGCGCGCGCACACCAATCGATTGAGATTTTGCCAAAATTTTTTCCAAAATTGTGCTTTATATCTGATTCAAGATAATAACATAGCTTAAAAGACAATCATCGCTTGAGTTTTTTTATTAAAGAAGTAGAATTCAGCGTACAAGTGTTAGCTGATCAGTCAAAAGGATCAAAAAATGCTTGGCGTGGTAAGAATTAACTAAATGTGAGTTACGAATGAATTCGATTAATGCAAAACCCCCAATCATCTGGTTAAACGTTTGGGTGTTCGCAATCACCTTCGCTATTGCAGCGATCGGTGTACCTGTTTATGCCTATGTACATGGCATTGATTCCAGTCTTTGGTGGGCAATGATAGGAACCGCCTGTTTTGCAGGCATCTCGATCACCGCCGGTTATCACCGCTTATGGTCCCACAAGGCCTATAAAGCGCACCCTATTGTGCGTTTCCTGTTTGCAATTGGTGGTGCCGTTGCGTTGCAAAATAGTGTGCTGCACTGGTCGAGTGACCATCGTGTACACCACACACATGTCGACGATAATGACAAAGACCCCTACTCAGCGAAACGTGGTTTTTGGTATTCGCACATTGGCTGGATGCTACGTGAGTATCAAGCCAGTCGCTATAGTGATTACAACAACGTTAAAGATTTACAAGAAGATCCGATTGTCATGTGGCAACACAAGCACTATCTGTCACTCACCTTGCTCACTAACTTTGGTTGGCCACTATTATTTGGCTGGATGGTGGGCGATGTGCTAGGTGGCTTATTGGTTGTCGGCGTATTGCGTCTTGTACTGAATCACCATACGACGTTCTTTATTAATTCGCTTGCCCACATTTGGGGCTCGCAACCGTATACTGATAAAAATACTGCGCGCGATAATGGTGTGCTCGCCTTCTTGACCTTCGGCGAGGGTTATCATAACTACCATCATATTTTTTCGGCAGATTATCGAAATGGCATCCGTTGGTATCAATTCGACCCAACCAAGTGGTTGATTCGAGGGTTATCCTACGCGAAGCTGACGACCGACTTGAAGCGTACGTCGGGGTATCAGATTGAGCGGGCGAAATTGACGATGCAGCTGACGCGAGCGTCCAAAAAGGCGAAGTCGGCGCCTCAAGTGTTGATTGATAGCGCACACGAGCATTATCAGCAAATGGCGACCTGTTTACGCGAGTATTATCAAACTCGCAAAAAGTTGCTAGATGCTAAAGCTAAGCAACTGAAAGAGCAGGTACATTTTGACGGCTTACAAGATCGTATTGATGAGCTTAAACAGAATCTTGATGAGCAACAGCGTCATTGGCGTTCGCTATTATCAGAAATAAAGCGTTACGCTTGATATTGAGTAAAAAGTAAACAATAATGAGCACTGCTTGGGTTTTTTCGAGGAGTGCTCATGGAAATTAGCAACGTACTTTCAGCTGGCATGCAAGGCATGCAACGTTCAAGTCAGCAAGTGACTGAAGCAAGCGCTGAACTTGCCGATCCCCAACAAACGAATCAGCGGTGGCAACAGAGTGCCGCAGATGTAGCGTCTGGTTCGGAAACCGCGAGTGAAACACTTAATAGTGTCCCCGCCAATACGGCAACCGATGCCCTCGTCTCGCTAAAGCAAGGGCAGCAAAGCTTTGAAGCCAACACGAAAAGTGTGCAAACCGCTGATGAAATGTTGGGTACAATGATAGACACTAAGGTGTGATCATTTTTTGAATATCTCACCTGCACTGCCATCGTTTCCTCCTTTATCTCCTCCAGCCAGAGAGCAACTAGCAGGAGACAACCAACAGCGTCCCGCGGTTACTCAACCTGAACCGACTCAAGGTGAGCATGGTACCGAGCCACAGGCTGAGGGTAAGCGTGATGATGTCCAGCAAGGGGTAAATCAACGCTCAAGTCATGAGGAGATTCAGGCGCTTGAAGAACTGCAGCGACTGGAGCGACGAGACCAAGAAGTCCGAGTGCACGAGCAGGCGCATGCGGCCATAGGAGGTCGTTATGCTGGCGCCCCTAGCTATGAATACGAGCGCGGCAGTAATGGAAAGTCCTACGCTGTCGCCGGAGAGGTTCAGATTGATGTCAGCGTCGTCGAAGGCGACCCACAAGCAACCATCGAAAAAATGGCGGTTGTAAGGCGTGCTGCACTTGCACCTGCACAACCGTCTAGCGCTGATAGGGCTATTGCGGCTGAGGCTTCACAAAAAGAGGCTCAAGCACGCGCGGAATTGAATCAACAAAACTCAAAACCTAAATCGTCGCGTCAAACAGAGCCGAGTACAGAGGCAGAAGATAAAGACTCTGACAAAGAGAAATCAGTTGCAGCGTCTGAAACAACGCAACGTGTGGTTGAGGCTAAGTATCAGAGAGCAACGAGCCCGAGTGTAGACTCGGGCTTTCAAGTTGTTGCCTAACCTTTTTTTGCTTTGGCAAAGGCATCTGCAAACGCACTGCCCATTGCGGAGGATGCGTTGTCGACAGGCTTTTTCTTCGGCTTAGAAGGTGCACCCGACTTATTCTTTGAAGTCGGTTTTTTCACGGGCGCAGGCTGGTCATCCTTACGCATGCTCAAGCCGATACGTTTTCTATCGATATCGACTTCGACGACGCGCACGGTAACAATGTCACCCGCTTTGACGATATCTCGTGGATCACTGACAAAGGTATCAGCAAGTGCAGAAATATGTACCAGACCGTCCTGATGCACACCGATGTCAACAAACGCACCAAAATTAGCGACATTTGTGACAACACCCTCTAACGTCATGCCGGGCTCGAGATCTGAAACCTTTTCAACCCCTTCTTTGAACTGTGCTGTTTTGAATTCAGGGCGAGGATCGCGTCCCGGCTTTTCGAGTTCACGCACGATATCCCGCAACGTTGGTAAGCCCACGGTATCGGTGACAAAGGCATTTAGATCGAGTTGCTCTATTGCTGACTTGTTACCAACGAGCTGGTCAAGTGCAATGCCTGCTTTGTCAGCCATCGCCTCAACAATGTGATAAGACTCTGGGTGGACAGCCGAGGCGTCGAGTAGATGCTCGCCTTCATTTATTCGCATGAAGCCGGCACTCTGTTCGAATGCTTTAGGGCCCATGCGAGGTACGTCCATTAAAATTTTACGAGAAGAAAAGGCACCATGCATGTCACGAAACTCGACGATATTTTTCGCTAACGTTTTCGACAGACCTGCCACACGTTGCAGCAACGCTGCTGAAGCACGGTTAACGTCGACGCCGACAGCGTTTACGCAGTCCTCTACAACGGCATCAAGACTTTGCGCGAGTTGAGCTTGGCTCACGTCATGTTGATACTGACCAACACCAATTGATTTGGGCTCTATTTTTACTAACTCTGCAAGAGGGTCTTGTAAACGGCGGGCGATCGAGACAGCGCCACGCAGTGCAACATCCATCTCAGGAAACTCTTGTGCAGCAAGTTCGGAGGCAGAATAAACGGAAGCGCCCGCCTCATTGACCATCACTTTAGTCGCTTTCACGTCAGCGTTCCCTTTTAGCATCTCTGCGACTAAGCTATCGGTCTCACGAGAGTGAGTGCCGTTACCTATACTGATCAGTTCGACTTTGTGTTGCTTGCATAGCCCAGCAAGTGTGCGTATTGCTTTATCTTTTTGATTTTGTGGCTGGAAAGGAAACACCGTATTTGTATCGAGCACTTTGCCCGTTTCATCGACGACAGCGACTTTAACACCTGTTCTAACCCCTGGGTCGAGTCCCATGGTGCGTTTCGCTCCAGCGGGTGCTGCCATGAGTAGATCCGCTAAGTTATTAGCAAACACTTGAATCGCCGCGGTTTCGGCCTGTTCACGCACGCGCGCCATGAGTTCGGTTTCTAAGTGGAGTGATAGTTTGACCTTCCATGTCCACTGTACGACTTGACCACGCCAAGCATCAGCGGGGCGACGTTGATCAGAAAAGCCGACAAAATCGGCAATCATCTGCTCAACCTCAGCATCTTTTTGTGTTTCCAACGTGGGTGCAGGATCTAACGATAGTTGTAAGATACCCTCATTGCGTCCGCGAAATAACGCAAGGGCGCGATGAGATGGTATATGGTTAAAGGCTTCAGTAAAGTCAAAATAGTCTCTGAACTTACTGCCTTCAGTCTCTTTGCCTTTAACCACTTGCGCGCGCAAATGAGCGTGCGTCCAAAGATGGTTTCTGAGCTGCTTTAGCAATTCGGCTTGCTCCGAGAACCGTTCCATCAGAATGGCTCTCGCGCCATCTAAGGCGTCTTTCGCGTCATTAATTTTGTGTTCTGCATTAAGAAACTCGGTAGCGGTCTCATCGGGCGTTAAGTCGGGATTCTGCCAAAGTTTATCGGCTAGAGGCTCTAGGCCTGCTTCAATCGCAATTTGGCCTTTAGTTCGACGCTTCGGTTTGTAGGGTAAATACAGGTCTTCAAGTTCAGTTTTGGTTTCCGCGGCATTAATTTTTGCCGCCAGATCGTTACTGAGCTTTCCTTGCTCTTCGACTGATCGAAGGATTACGCCCCGACGTTCCTCAAGCTCTGTTAGGTAATTCAACCTTTGATGCGCTTGGCGTAACTGAGTGTCGTCGAGACCACCCGTAAGCTCTTTCCGATAACGCGCAATAAACGGGATGGTCGCGCCTTCATCAAGTAATTTGATGACGGCAGCAATTTGCTTTTGTTGCACACTAAGTTCTTGCGCGATTTGCAGACTAATTCGTTCCATAAGGTGCTCTACTTCTCAATCCAACGGACCTTTATTAGTTCGGGGCTTTATTGTCGCCGCACGACTCATCAAAGGCATGATATTGTATTTTGTTGATAAACCAACATTGTTCGCCTTTCGGGGTCACAACAGTGACTTCATCATCAACATGTTTTTTTAAAAGTGCTCTTGCCATTGGCGCATCGATAGACACAACGTCTTTCGAATCATAGATTTCATCCGGACCAACGATCTGAAAACGACGGATTGTACCTTGCTCGTCCTCTATCTCAACAAATGCGCCAAAAAATACTTGCCCGTCTTGTTGAGGTGAATAGTCAACCACTTTGAGTTGGTCAAGACGTTTTGTCAGGTAGCGAATACGACTGTCTATCCGGCGTAATTTTTGTTTGTTGTATTTATAATCGGCGTTTTCGCTTCGATCGCCAAGGCTTGCCGCCCACGACACTTTTTCCACAGTTTCGCGCCGCTCTACTCGCCATAGTTGGTTGAGTTCACGTTGCAACATATCAAAGCCACGTCGAGTGATAAGATTGGTTTTCATAATTATTTAATGAATGTTATATATAGATTAATAAGTATGCACGCTGCCTGTAGATGCGTGTTGTCATCCGACCTAATCTTTAGCAAAGGACTATCAGTTGCGCAGAGTACTTACGTTTCTTATTGGCCTCAGTTTATACGTTCCGGCAAGTGATGTCTTTGCTGATTCCGTAAAGCATCTGAAAGTTGGGGTGTACGACAATCCGCCCAAGCTTATGCTAACAGAAGAGGGTAACATCTCAGGTATTTTGGGTGACTTACTCGTTCAGATTAGTCAGCAACAGGACTGGCAATTGACACCTGTGAGGTGTCGATTCGCCGACTGCTTAGCGCTACTTGAAGCCGGACACATTGATATTTTGCCTGACGTGGCGATGACGCCGTCACGTAATCAATTCATTTCGACCCATAGCGAACCCGCGTTGCTTAGTTGGTCAAAAATATACACTCGGTCGGGTGCCAATATTCGCGATATTTTTGATCTCGAAAATAAACGGATTGCCGTCGTAGAAGATTCGGTTCAGCAAAGCTATTTGACAGATATCGCTACGGGGTTTGATACACCGCTTATCTTAGTACCCGTGGAAAGCTTCGAGAAAGGCTTTGAACAGGTACTAAATGCAGAAGTGGATGCGGTGGCGAGCAACCAATTTTTTGGTGACAACTATGTGATGGATAAGGCGCTCGATAGCACGCCAATCGTATTTATGCCGACTGAGCTTTACTACGCTGTACCGAAAGGTCAACACCGAGATGTACTGAGGGTGATAGACAGCAGACTCAAATCGTTAAAAGCGAATAGTAAATCAGCGTACTATCAGATACTGGATCAGTACGCGCCTACGGCAAGCTTTATCAAGTTACCCAACTGGATATGGTACATAATAGCCGCACTCCTGTTATCCACGGTCGGATTTATTATCTTCAACCGTATGTTGACACGCCGCGTCGCTGACAAAACACGTCAGTTGGCGGTGAGTGAAAAGCGACTTGAAGTCATTCTCAATAGTGTTGATGGCTGTATCTTTATCAAAGATCTTGATCTTAAATATCAATACGCAAACCAACGTTGTGCCGATTTATTGCAGATCCCGGTCGAGCAAATCTATGGATGCAATGATTACGAGCTGTTTGCAGAACCGCTGGCAGACTTTTTAACTGAAAAGGACCGTCATGTTCTTCGCACACGCAAACGGCTCGCGTATCAAGAGCAACATGTTGATCCAAAAACCGGCGAAGAACGCTTGCTCTGGTCGGTTAAAGTGCCCCTTATCGGACCTGACGGACATTTGAATGGTCTTTGTGGTATCGCTACCGACGTGTCCGAGTACGAGGCGCTAAAATCACAGGTGAATAAGCTTGCGAAGTTCGATGCTCTGACCAATTTAGGCAATCGCCAAACGTTAATCGAGCATTTATCCGACCGTTATTCAAAACACTCTTCGAAATCTACCGACTGGCTCATGTTCATTGATATTGATCAGTTTAAGACATTTAATGACCGTTACGGTCACGACATTGGTGACCAACTATTAAAGCAAGTAGGTGAACGTATCAGGTCTCACTG
Organism: Idiomarina baltica OS145; assembly: GCF_000152885.1. GTDB lineage: Bacteria > Pseudomonadota > Gammaproteobacteria > Enterobacterales > Alteromonadaceae > Idiomarina > Idiomarina baltica. The sequence continues at coordinate 26,271 of NZ_AAMX01000001.1, read as the reverse complement.
CCGCGCTGGGGAATTTGTTGGTCGCTTAGGAGCCGATGAGTTTTATTGCCTGAGCCAAACGCTGGGTCATCAATCTCGCCTAAGCGGGTTTGATGAGTGGCTCAATCAACTTGAAGTTAAACTCGGTGCGCCATTCGTAGTGGATGACACTCAACTTTTTGTCTCTTTTAGTTTCGGAGTTGTTCGCCTGGCCGATTGCAAGGACTACATTGAGGCCATGAAAGCCGCTGATTTATCGGTTCAGCATGCGAAAGTTTCAGGTGGAGCGTGTATTAGATTCTTTAATGAAGATATGCAGCAAGAGTTTAATCAGCGTCAGTTGCTTCTTGACGCGTTAAAAAGCGCAATAACACACGAGCAGTTGACCCTTCATTACCAACCCCAATATTTACATAACGGTGAAGGACCTGCACGTTGTATTGGTTTTGAAGCCTTACTCAGGTGGTATGACGACGAGCATGGGCAAGTATCTCCCGCTGATTTTATTCCGCTTGCGGAGTCTAATGGCTTAATGTCACAGCTTCATTTTGTTGTTATGAACCAAGTGATGGCTGACATGGATAACCTGTCGACGTGCTTTGATCATGATGATTGGATAGTGGCGATAAATGTGAGCGCAAGCCAGTTAAGAGCGAGTGATTTCTTAAGCGATCTGAAGCACCGCGTTGCTACTGAACCTCGACTTGCTCGTCATCTCGAACTGGAAGTTACGGAAAGCGTATTGATTGAGGATATTGATGGAATTGCTCAACTGATGAGAGAGATATCGTCAATCGGTATTCAGTTTGCTCTTGATGACTTCGGTACGGGGTATTCCTCTCTGATTTATCTCAAGTTATTGCCGCTTAGACGGTTGAAAATTGACCAAGGTTTTGTCAAAGATCTCTTGTCAGATCGCAGTGATGAGGCGATTGTTAAGACAGTAATTGCTTTGGCAGATGGCCTAGGCTTAGAAACTATTGCTGAAGGCGTAGAAACTAAAGCACAGCAACAAAGACTCGTGGCAATGGGCTGTAAGCAACTCCAAGGTTACTATCTAGGACGACCTGAGCCGCTAGCGCATTGGCGAAAAGACTGATATTATCATTATATCTAAAAACATATTGTAAGAGGTTGAAATGACCAGCCTACGTTTCGTCTTGATAGTGTCTACGCTATTTTTGAGCTTCACTACTGTCGCCCAGCAATCGATAGAAGCGATCGCAACACAGCAGCCCGAGTGGCTAAAATTAAATGGCGTTGTCGAAGCGACGCAGCGCTCCACGGTTTCTGCACAAACAGCGGGAACTGTTGTAGAGCTGCCTTATGATGTCGACGATATGGTGCCACAAGGCGAGCTGATAGTACGACTAGAGGACTCAGAACAACGAGCGCGCTTGCAACAACGTGAAGCCGGGTTATCCAGTGCTGAAGCGACACTGAGCCAGACTCGGAAGCAATATGAACGTGTGCAGCAACTATTTGAGCAGAATGTCGCGTCCACCTCGGAGTTAGATCAGGCCAAAACCGCACTTGATCGAGCTCAATCAGCTGTAAAGCAAGCTAAGGCAGCGGTTGAAGAAGCGCAAAAACAACTCTCTTATACTCGGGTAAAAGCGCCCTATGCCGGCATCGTGACGGATCGTTGGGTTGAATTGGGCGAGTCGGTACAACCGGGGCAGCGTTTGATCACTGGTTTATCACTCGAACAACTCCGTGTCGTGGTTGAGGTGCCTCAGCAGTTTAATGCCACAGCCAGAAATTTCTCGACTGCTAAAATTGCCTTGGGCGACGGCGCGTTTATCGACGCAAATCAATTGACGTTTTTTCCCTACGCTGAACTGCCTAGCCATAGTTTTAGACTACGTATGATGATGCCATCACAAGGCCTGCGTGTATTACCCGGTTCTGCGGTTGATGTGTGGTTAAAAATAGGTGAACGCACCGTTATTGAAGTTCCCCGGTCGGCCGTGCGTATCGACGGCGAGCTGCGAGCGGTCTACGTAATGGATAGCGAAAAAGGTCCTCAATTAAGACAAGTGTACACTGGACGTGTGGATCAGCAACAGGTTGAGATTCAAGCCGGGCTCAAGGCGGGCGAACGTGTGCTAGAAGATTGGAGTCAGATCCATTATGAGTAACGCTGATTCTCTCGGTCCGTCGGGCCATATAGCCCGTATTTTTCAGCATTCTCAGCTGACACCACTGATTATCTTATTAGCTGTTGTATTGGGCGTTATCGCTGTTTGGGTGACGCCGAAAGAGGAGGAACCGCAGATTGATGTGACGATGGCGGATGTCATGGTGGCATTCCCGGGGGCGAGTCGACAGCAAGTCGAGAGTCTGATTACCACTCCTGGAGAACAAGTTCTCAGCGAAATGTCCGATGTCGAGCATGTTTACTCGGTTGCTAGCCCGGGGATGGGTATTCTGACTGTTCAATTTGAGGTTGGACTGTCGCGACAGCAAGCTTTAGTGCGCTTGTATAATAAAGTGCAGTCAAATGCCGATTGGTTTCCTACGCAGTTAGGTATTGGACAACCTATCATTAAACCGAAAGGCATTGATGACGTGCCGATTATGACGCTGACTTTGCGTGGGAAGGATTCGGTAAAAAGCGCTCAATCATTAACAGCAATCGCACACCGCCTTGAAATCGCGCTTAAGCAGATCCCTGGCACTCGCGACATAAGAACGCTTGGCAGCGTAGCCCGGTCAGTCAACTTAACCATTCAACCTGCTGCGTTAGCGCGCTACAAGGTATCGATTGAGTCGTTACAGCAAGCCTTACAGCAGAGCAATATGGTCAGCGTAGAGCAACGTATTGTAGCCAACGGTCAGTCGATTCCATTACAAGTAGGCCAGCCACTGAGTTCAATCGAAGACTTAAAACAGGTTGTTGTCGCCACTTATGATAATGCGCCCGTATATTTGAGTGATGTTGCAGATGTGAGTGACTCGGATGTGCAAGTCCATCATTCAGTACTGAGCTCAGGAGGGTCGGTCGATGCACCCGCAGTCACAATCACAGTTGCCAAAAAACCGGGTGAAAATGCAATCGATGTAGCAGAATCGGTTAAATCAAGTTTGGATAAGTTGCAAAACCGACTGATTCCGGCAGATGTCGATGTACAAATTACCCGAAACTATGGGCAAACCGCAGCTGAAAAGTCCACTAAGCTGATTACTGATCTTATTTCGGCAACCGTCTCAGTGATTGTGCTTGTACTATTGACCATGGGCTGGCGCCAATCGTTAATTGTTGGTGTTGTCGTCCTAGTGACGTTGTTGTTTACTCTGGTTTTTAGCTGGTTTTGGGGCTTCACTCTTAACCGGGTATCTTTGTTCGCACTGATATTCTCAATCGGCATTTTAGTCGATGATGGTATTGTCATCACCGAGAATATTCACCGTCGCTTGGGGCTTTCAAAACAGCCGGCTAAGACGTTAATTCCACAAGCTGTAGATGAAGTGGGCTCACCAACTATCATGGCAACGTTAACGATCATTGCAGCGTTATTACCAATGGCGTTTGTTTCAGGGTTGATGGGTCCATATATGAGCCCGATACCGATTAATGCATCCGCCGGTATGGTTTTCTCCCAGTTGATGGCATTCATCGTTGCACCATGGTTAGCACTGCGTCTGTTAAAGAGCCAGCGTCATGACAACAATAATACGTCCGACCCAGAGGATGGTGCACCCGATAAAGTTTTAAATGTGTTTAATCGCGTGTTAGGTGCATTTATAGGTTCGCAATATCGCAAACGACGTTTTTTCTTGGGATTAGGTATTTTCGGGCTGTTAATAGGAAGTATTCTTTTGCCTGTCAATCAGGCGGTGATCCTTAAGATGCTTCCCTTTGACAATAAGTCTGAACTTCAGATTGTATTAGATATGCCCGAGTCAAGCTCAGCGCTTGAGACTCAGCGAGTACTGGGCGAAATGACAGATTTTTTAGATACTGTCGATGAAGTCGAGGGTTGGCAACGCTACGCTGGCACCGCAAGTCCTATCAACTTCAATGGTTTGGTACGCCAATATTATTTACGCAGCGCACCCTATCAAGGTGATATACAGGTTCAGCTACAGCATAAGTCAGACCGTGAACGTGATTCACATACTATCGCCTTAGCTATCCGGAATACGTTGACAGAGATTGCTGAGCATAATGGCGGTCGTGTCAAAGTGGTCGAAGTGCCACCGGGGCCACCGGTTTTCGCACCCATTGTAGCGGAGATCTACGGTGGCACGATGGCCGCTCAAGCGGCGCTGGCAGAAAAACTGACTCAGTTGATGCAGGGTGTACCGGGTGTTGTTGATGTCGATAGTTCGATAACTGAGTCGGCTCCTAAATGGCAATTGACGATTGATCGTGACGCCGCGGCCAAAGTGGGGCTGTCACAAGCGAACGCAGCGCAAACGGTAGAAACGCTGAGTGGCGGAAAACCAGCCGGCTATTTAAATGATCCCTACGCGAAGTATGCCGTACCGATTTGGCTGCAACTACCATCGGAAATGCGAGCGAGTCAAAACGACTGGTTGAGCCTGCCTATTGTCAGCCGAGCAGGTGATTCGATTCCCCTGAGTAGCTTTGCGCAATTTGAACAGCAGCAATGGCAAGGTAGTATCTACCACAAAGATTTGCGACCCGTAACTTATGTGCAGGGTAATATGGCTGGCGAAACGGATTCGCCGATTTACGGTATGCTAGCCATCGCCGATCAGGTGTCTAAGCTGGAGAACGCGCCCGAGCAATATTTTATTAATGAGCCGAGTGCCGAAGGCCCAGTCGCCATCAAATGGGAAGGTGAATGGCAAATTACCTATGAAACCTTTCGCGACATGGGCATCGCCTACAGTGTTGGCATATTTATGATTTTTGTTCTGCTCGTGGCACAATTCCGATCTTATTTGATGCCTTTGGTGATTATGTCTCCAATACCACTGACTTTAGTCGGAATTCTGCCGGGTCACTGGTTACTGGATAAAGAGTTCACCGCCACATCAATGATTGGCATGATTGCGTTAGCAGGTATTATTGTGCGTAATTCAATTCTGATTGTGGTCTTTATTCGACAGCGTATTGCCCGCGGTATGGCATTGGAAAAGGCGGTTGTGCTCGCAGGAGCTGTAAGGTTAAAGCCGATTGCTTTAACAGCGATATCAGCCATGGTGGGGGCTTACTTTATCCTGAGTGACCCTATCTTTAATGGCCTAGCGATATCGCTCATCTTTGGACTTGCTGTATCAACGTTACTGACATTAGTGGTCGTGCCTTTACTTTATTATGCACTCTACCCTTGGCTTGCAGACAGCCGCTCTTTGGCGCAAGATTGACACATTTGTTAACACACGCGAGCTTCATTAGTGATGGATCTCGCGCTATCTTAACAGTCTAGAAAGGTTTAAGTCAGGGAACATCATGGGTCAGGAAACGTTTAAAATATTGGTTGTCGATGACGACGCACGTTTACGTTCGCTCTTAGAGCGCTACTTAAATGAACAAGGTTTTCAGGTACGCGTTGCATCGGATGCTGAACAAATGGATCGCCTGTTAACGCGAGAAAACTATCATTTATTAGTACTTGATTTAATGCTGCCGGGCGAAGATGGCTTATCAATTTGCAAACGTCTACGTCAGACGAATAACACGATTCCAGTGATTATGCTGACAGCCAAAGGTGATGAAGTCGATCGTATTATTGGTCTGGAGCTCGGCGCGGATGATTATTTAGCAAAACCGTTCAATCCGCGCGAATTGCTGGCGCGTATTCGTGCTGTGCTGCGGCGTCGAGGTGTAGAAGCACCAGGTGCTCCTTCACAAGATGACCAAGAAATTACCTTTGGAACCTATCGACTTAATCTCGGCACTCGCGAAATGTTTGACGGTGATACACCGATGCCACTGACCAGTGGTGAGTTTGCCGTACTCAAAGCGCTCGTTAGTCATCCTCGTGAACCGCTCTCGCGCGATAAGCTAATGAACTTAGCACGCGGAAGAGACTACAGTGCTCTCGAACGCTCTATCGATGTGCAAGTATCTCGTCTACGCCGCATGCTCGAAACGGATCCAGCTAAACCCCGCTACATCCAAACGGTATGGGGTTTAGGCTATGTATTCGTGCCTGATGGAAAGCTTAAAAATTAATGAAGCTATTTCCTAAATCGGCATTTGCCCGTACGGTAGGTTTGCTTGCACTGGTCTTGTTACTGAATCAAATAGTGTCGTATTTGATGGTAAGTAACTACGTTGTAAAGCCGTCTATTGAGCAAATGTCGCAATTGGTCGCTAAACAAATACGCACTATGTTTATTAGCGATCGCGTTCTATCGAGTCAAAATGAGTCACTTGCTGTAGCGTTTTACAATGCTACGGGCATTCGTGTTTTTTCAGATGAACAAGCAGAAGTTGAAGGCTTAGAAAAGACGACTTATTACGGTTACTTATCTAGTTTAATGTCAAAGCATTTAAATGGACCGGCAGAGGTACGCGTCTCGCAGGGGCAAGCATTTTTCATTTGGGTAAAGCCACCGCAAGCGCCGCGATATTGGGTAAGAGTGCCATTAGAAAGTCTTCACTCTGGCGAATTTTCACCGCTAGTTATTTACCTTGTCGTAATTGGTGTACTTAGCGTTCTGGGCGGGATTCTGTTTGCGAATTGGCTCAATCGACCACTCAAAGCGCTTGAAAACGCGGCTCAACAGGTGGGGCGAGGTGAGTTCCCAGAGCAGTTGAGTGAGAAAGGCGCCAGTGAAATCATGTCAGTGACGAAGGCATTTAACCAGATGTCGCGTGGGATTAAAGAGCTGGAAAATGATCGTAACCTGTTGATGGCAGGGGTCTCACACGATCTAAGAACACCCCTCACACGCATTCGTTTAGCTGCAGAAATGATGCCCGAATCGGAAGATTACTTGGCGCGAGGAATCGTCGAGGATGTCGATGATATGAATGATATCATCGATCAGTTTATTGACTATGTGCGGCTTGATCAGCAAGAAAAGGCATCGCGTGAATCTTTAAATGAGTTGCTCGAGCAAACGCTGGCAAACTTGCCCGATAGTTGGGAGAAAACGTTCAGTGCTGATTTGGGCGATTGCCCTCTTGTTTGGGTACGTCCGCTATCGATAAAACGAGTGGTCGTGAACTTGTTAGAAAATGCAGAGCGTTATGGGCGCAGCAGGGCCTGTGTGCGGTCGGGATACGACAAGCAGAGTAAAACCGTGTGGTTTTCGGTCGCTGATGATGGTCCGGGCATTCCTGAAGAGCAACAACAGAGCTTGTTCCAACCCTTTACACAAGGTGATAAAGCACGCGGTGGAGTGGGATCTGGTCTAGGCTTGGCTATCATTAAGCGCATCGTCGACCGCCACAATGGTCGTATTACACTGCGGAATCAAGATGAAGGCGGGCTCTGCGTGCGTATCGATTTGCCGCTACGCAAAGCCCTTTCGGGTTAGTTTCCGAGGCGGTTAATACCATTCAAAGCTGCTACCCGGTATGCTTCTGCCATGGTTGGGTAGTTAAACGTTGTATTAACGAAATAATCAACAGTGTTACCACCGTTCTTCTGTTCCATAATGGCTTGACCGATATGAATGATTTCTGAAGCGCGCTCGCCAAAACAATGCAAACCAAGAATCTCACGGGATTCGCGATGGAAGAGAATTTTCAAACAACCGACATCGTTACCAGATATTTGCGCACGCGCGAGGTGTTTGAATTGTGCTCTACCGACTTCGTAAGGTACTTTGGCTTCTGTAAGTTCTTCTTCAGATTTTCCAACGGAACTGATCTCCGGGATCGTATAAATGCCGGTCGGGATGTTCGATATTAACGCCTTATCGCAGCTACCGTGTAATAGCGCGGTGGCGCAAATGCGACCTTGATCATAGGCAGCACTCGCCAGACTAGGATAACCAATTATATCGCCGACGGCGTATATATTATCGACCTGAGTGCGATAATTTTCATCCACTTCAAGTTGTCCACGATAGTTCGGTTTTAGCCCGACGGCGTCGCAATTGAGCGCCTCAATATTACCGGAGCGGCCATTAGCAAACAGCAAACAGTCGGCTTGCATGACTTTGCCAGATTTTGTTTTAAGAATAACTTTATCGTCATACCCACGAATACTTTCATACTCTTCGTTATGACGAATGACCACACCGTTATTCCGTAAATGGTAGCTTAATGCGTCAGATATTTCGGCATCTAAGAACGATAGTAAGCGCTCACGTTGGTTGATGAGATCAACTTTAACGCCCATGCCTCGGAAAATACTTGCGTATTCGCTTCCGATAACACCCGCACCGTAAATCAAAATATTTTTAGGATCATGGTTAAGGCTTAAAACAGTGTCGGAATCGTAAATACGTGGATGGTCAAAGTCTATATCGGTTGGATGATAAGGACGTGAGCCTGTGGCAATGACGATTTGGTCAACATTCAGAAAATCGAATGAGCCATCATTTTTGGTCACTTTAAGGCGATTTTGATCGATAAACGATGCATTACCGTGAATAACGGTGACATGGTTGCGGTCGTAAAACGAAGATCGCAATTTAACTTGTTTGCGAATGACGCCCGATGCGTAATGCAGAATCTGCGAGAATGTCATGCCACTTTGCCAACCCACACCAGTAAATAATGGGCTATTATTGTATTCAATCAGCCGACTTACAGAGTGCCGTAGCGCCTTTGAGGGAATCGTTCCCCAGTGCGTGCAGCCTCCACCTATAGAATCGTGACGTTCAATGACCGCGACTTTCTTACCATTTTTGGCAAGCTGCATAGCAGCGCCTTCGCCGCCGGGACCTGTCCCGATAACGGCAACATCAAAATTTGCTTCGGTTGCTTTATGTTTAGTCACCTTCCACCTCACTGCTGATCCTGCTTGAAATGCTTTCCATATCATAACATTAGCGGCAGTTATGCGCCTAATGTGAATATTTTTGTCAGGTTTAATACTAGCGTTAGCGTTTTGAGGCGTTATAGTAGGGGGAGCATAGGAGGAGCAGTACATGGCATCACGACAAGTTCCTAAAGTACTTAAACGCGAAGTAGTTGCGCAAAGTCGCTTGCTACGTATCGAAGCCGTCGATCTTAAATTCAGCAATGGTGAGCAGCGACAATTCGAGCGCATGCAGGGGAGCGGGCGTGGCGCTGTCATGGTTGTACCGTTTGTTGACGACCAGCACATTATGCTCATTCGGGAATACGCAGCCGGCCTGCATGATTACCAACTTGGCTTTCCGAAGGGACTCATCGATCCCGGCGAGACACCTGAGCAAGCCGCTCAACGTGAGCTTAAAGAAGAGATTGGTTTTGGCTGTGAAGAACTTAATCGACTTGCCGAAGTCACCATGGCCCCTCAGTTTTTTTCCGCTAAGATGACGTTGTTTACTGCACGCTCACTTTATCCTGAGCAGCTTGCTGGCGACGAGCCGGAACCCCTTGAGCAAATTGTTTGGTCACTCGATAACGTAGATGAGCTCCTCGCACAACCGGATTTCACAGAAGCGCGAAGTGTCGCGGCATTATTGATGACTTTACGCCAATTAAAAAAATAAAGGTACGAACTGTGCAATTTAGTTTAACTGAGATTGCTGAAAAACTCGCCGAAGTCGCTCGTGATGCCGGTAAACTCGTCATGGAACTCTATGATAGCGGCGCATTTGCAACGGCTGAAAAGGCCGATGAGTCGCCCGTTACCACTGCTGATATCAAAGCCAGCGAGTTCATTGTTGCCTCCCTCAAAAAGGCATTTCCAAATATTCCGGTGTTATCCGAAGAAAGTCGTCATGAGAAGCTCAGTACACGGGCAGGCTGGTCCTCTTACTTTTTAATTGACCCCATTGATGGGACGCAAGAGTTTATTGCTCGGTCTGGAGACTTTGCAGTCAACATTGCCTACATTGAAGAAAGGCAGCCCAGCATTGGCGTTATTTATTGGCCACCAGGTGAAACACTCTACTCAGCAATAAGAGAGCAGGGTGCCTACAAGCATGCACTGGGACAAAAGCAGGCGATTTCGGTCCGAAAGCTGAACGATCCTCAACATGATCCCCTGATATTAGCTATAAGCCGCCGTCAGCCGCGACACAAAGTGATGGCGCGTGTTCAAACCGAACGCGATATTCAGCCTTTGCCAACAGGGAGTTGTTCATTAAAAGCCTGCTTTATTGCTGAGGGAAAAGCAGACTGCTTTTTGCGGTTAGGACCCACCGGTGAGTGGGATACTGCTGCGTCTCAAGTCATTGTAACTGAGGCAGGAGGCAGTTTATTAAATGAAAATTTCGAGCCGATTACTTATAACGAAACTGAAAGTTTACTAAACCCTAACTTTTACGTTTTGGGCGATCCTGAGGTGGACTGGCAAGCTGTGTTTATAGCTCACCCACCTAACTTTCGTTGAGATCGCCGGTGACAGCGTCTTTATCGACAATGTCTACGGTCTCATGAAGCTCTGAATAAACCAGTACTGCTTGGCCTTCTTTTAGGCGCGAATGCAATTGTTCAACTTTGGTTGCTAAGCTAAGTTCGCGCTCACCATAATCGGTGCCTTCTCGCAAAATAACGGCTTCAATAATGTTGTTGAGCGTTTCGGCGTCGAGTTCCTGCCACGGTATCATCATAATTGTTCTGCCTCTTTTTCACTCACCCAATTCACTAATCTTGTTGGAAGCCAACTGTAAAACCGATGTTGATAATTAATAAACCCCATATGCCCGCCATGTGGATGCTTTTCATAAGTAACGTGCGGGTTCATTTCGTCTATATGAGGCACGACATCGGGACCTAAAAACGGATCGTCATTGGCATGCACAATCAATGTCGGCTTCCTAATTTGTTTAAGAAACTGTTTTCCGCTGGCGCGATGATAATAATCCTCAACGTCACTAAATCCATGCAGTGGTGCCGTCACCTTATCATCAAACTCCAGAAAGCTCGTCATTTTGTTCACATCTAGGCTGTTAAGCTGCGTACAATCCTTGAACATGCCACGTTGCTGTTTAATTGTGAATTTCTGTTTAAGTGGAGTCAGCAGGTATTTTCGGTAGAGCCGTGAAAAACCGCGATCAATTCGCTTTGAGCAGCTCATCAAGTCAAGTGGGGCACAACACACCGCAGCGCTGGTCAGGACATCAGCCAATTCGGTACTCATCAATTGTACAAGCATGTTACCGCCCAAGCTAAAACCGATAGTATGTATTGACCGGTTAGGATAGCGCTCTCTCAATGCCACGATGACGGCTGTTGGGTCGCCGATATCACCCGAGTGATAAGCTCGCGGCAAGCGATTAATCGGTGTTTTACCACACCCACGGAAGTGCATAACAACTGAGTCGATGCCGTGCTCCGCAAGCTCCTCCATCGTTTGCCAAATATAGGGGGAGTCTACAGACCCTTCGAGACCGTGAAACAACACCACCAGCGGTCGTTGGCTATCAGGGGTTGCGTGGGGATGCCAGCACAACTCGATGAAGTCACCATCGTTGAGCGCAAAAGTCTCCCATTGACCGTACCATTGGCGGCAACGGAAAACCAAGCGAGGAAGTAATGTTTGAATATGTGGCGGTCGCAGCCAGGCACTTGGGTTAAATGATTCGATAGTGCTCATCCGTGCGTGTCCTGTTCAAACCTTTCAGTCATTTCAGCAAGCGCTTCTTCAGCTTCCATCCAGCGCGATTCGAGTCGGTCTTGTTCGGTCTGTAAATTACGTTGCTCATCAAGTAACTTGTTTAACTTATGCTTATTTTCGGTCTCATAAATCGTACTCTCGGAGAGTGACTGATGAACCTGTGCCAATGCTTCAGCGATTTTTTCTAGCTGTTTCTCAGATTGAGCGATAGTGTCTCGGAGGGGCTTTGTCTCCTTGCGAAACTCGGCGTCGCGTCGCTTTTGTTCTTTGCGATCGAGCTTAGTATCGTTGTGCGTGCTCGTGTTACTCGTGCTTTTTTCACGTCGTTGTTTCGCTTGCTGCTCGAGCCACTCGTGGTATTGGTCTAAGTCGCCTGGAAATGGCTCTACGCTTCCATCGTGTACGCGATAGAATTCGTCGACCGTAGTGCGGAGTAGGTGACGATCATGCGATACTACAATAAGTGCTCCCTCAAACGCTTGCAAAGCGTTAACGAGCGCGTCGCGTAAACCAATATCTAAATGGTTGGTGGGCTCATCGAGTAAAAGAAGGTTGGGCTTTTGATAAATGATAAGCGCCAGAGCTAACCTTGCTTTTTCGCCTCCAGACATGGGAGCGACAGGTGCTAGCGCTTGGTCACCTGAAAAACCAAAGCCTCCAATAAAGTCTCGCAATTGTTGTTCTGTAGCTTGACTATCCAAACGCTGTAAATGCAATAAAGGCGATGCTTCGGGATCAAGTGCTTCGAGTTGATGCTGGGCAAAATAGCCGATAGAGACACCCTGGCTGAGGGTTCGCTCGCCTGCAAGCGGTTCGAGCGCGCCAGATAGCGTTTTAATTAAGGTCGATTTACCCGCTCCGTTACGCCCAAGCAACCCCATTCGAGTGCCAGGCACTAGATTGAGTTTAATGTTCTCAAGAATGACGGTGTCACCATAACCTGCTTTCACTTCGCGCATATTGATCAACGGGTTAGGTAATTTAGCCGGCGGTAAAAATTCAAAGTCAATACCCCGCTCGGCCTGCAGGGGGGCTTGGACTGACAGCTTCTCAATCGCCTTTAAGCGGCTTTGTGCTTGCTTGGCTTTACTCGCTTTATAACGAAACCGGTCTACATAAGCCTGCATATGTTTTTTAATGGCTTGTGCTTTTTCGTATGCACTTTGCTGTTGCATGAGGTGTTCGGCACGCTGATGTTCAAACTGTGAGTAGTTACCGGTGTAACTCGAGATGACTTGATTTTCCACATGGAGAATATCAGTGGCGACATTATCTAGAAAGTCACGATCGTGAGAAATAATAACCAACGTACCTGAGTAGCTCTTTAGCCATGACTCGAGCCAAAAAATAGCATCAACGTCCAGGTGGTTGGTAGGTTCATCCAATAACATCAAATCAGATGGCGCAATCAACGCTTGCGCTAAGTTCAGACGCATGCGCCAACCACCTGAAAAGGCACTTACCGGCTGCTCAATCTGCTCTGGTAGAAAGCCTAAGCCATCGAGCAACATCGCTGCGCGCGAACGAATATCGTACGCGCCGAGTTGAGCCAATTGCTCATGACTATGCGCAATGGCATGACCATCTCCCTTAGCTTCGGCTGCTTGCAGAGCTTGCTCGGCCGCCCGAAAACCTTGATCGCCGTCCATCACGTAATCAATAGCTGAACGCGCTAGGGCGGGGGTTTCCTGAGCAACGCTAGCGATTCGCCATTCGTTGGGTAGTTGCAACTCGCCCTCTTCAAGTTGTAACTCGTCACGAAAAAGCGCAAATAGCGAGGATTTACCACAGCCATTTTTACCAATCAGGCCGATCCGGTGTTGGGGAAAGATCGTAAAACTGGTATCCGAAAGCAGCGTTTTTCCGCCGCGCATTAATGAAATGTGATTGGCTTTTATCATGGTTAATGTCTATTCAATCCTCAACTGCGAGCGTGAATGGGAGTCTGCCAATTTCATGGGCTGACCAACTTAACTATGGTAACATTGACCGAGTAGTTTATGACATAGGAGCTGTCGTGGCACGTCAAAAGAAACGATTTATTGCCGGTGCGACCTGTCCCAAGTGCGACAGTATGGACACCTTGATGCTGTTCATTGAGAACGATGTTGAACAAGTCGAGTGCGTGAAGTGTAAACACCGCTTTAGTGAACCCAAGCAGCAGGGCACGGGGAGCGAGCGCGAATTCGATCAAGTGATTGGTGTATTTAAGCCCGAGTAAGTTAAGCGTCGCGAGGTAGTCCTTTACTGACGGCTCGCACTAAACGCTTAAGTTGTTGTGTCACTTGCGCTGCGCCGCTGCGTTGCCGGTCGAGCGCCCAATCAATATGCTCTTGTACCATTTCCGAGACTTGACCACTGCGCCATTCGAGCGCTTCAATAACGTCAGCGTTTGCTTGCGCATTACCCAGCGCAACCGCAATGTTACGTAACCAACATTCGTGACCGATACGCCTAATCGGAGACCCCTGTAATCGTTGGTTAAAGGTCTCCTCATCCCACTGCCACAGCGCAAGCAGTTCCGGTGTGTGCAGATAATGGCGTGGATTAAAGTCCGCTTCGTCAGTCAGTTGTGCGTAGCGATTCCATGGGCAGATAAGCTGACAATCATCACAACCGTAGATACGGTTTCCCATCAGCGGGCGCAAATCCTCAGGAATGCTACCTTTTAGTTCGATAGTTAAATAAGAAATACAGCGTCGAGCATCGAGTTCATAAGGGGCGACAATGGCTTGGGTAGGGCAAATGGTCATACACGCCGAACAGCTACCACACGCCTCCTCGACTGGACTATCAGTGGGAAGTGGTAAGTTGATTAATAGCTCCCCCAAGAAGAACCAAGAACCGCTGTCTTTATCGAGTATTAAAGTGTGTTTGCCAGTCCAGCCTAATCCCGCCTTTTCGGCGAGAGGGCGCTCCATTATGGGTGCGGAATCGACAAATGGACGAAAATCTGTGTCAGCGAATTCTGCCTTTATTTTATCGCCTAATTGCTTGAGGCGTTTTCGTAGTAATTTGTGGTAATCGCGGCCGAGCGCATAGCGTGAAATATAGCCCAGTCGGTCATTATTGAGTGTTTTTGCAAAGCCTGCCTCGGCCGGTAAATAGTTCATACGCACTGAAATGGCTCTGACAGAACCTGGGTGAAGTTCAGCAGGTCGTGCGCGTAGCATCCCGTGGCGCTCCATAAACCCCATTTCTCCGTGATAGCCTTTATCTAACCAGTTCTGTAGAGTGGCCTCGTGCTTTTGTAAATCAAGATCGGCAATGCCGACCTTCTGAAAGCCTAGTTCTCGGCCCCATTGCTTGATTTTTTGGGCTAATTGTTCAAGTTCGGTGTAAGACAAACTAGAATACATTGAAGAATTCGACATGATGTTGGGAGCTTTAGCATGGAAACGTCACAATCCATCAGCTTAGCACAGAATCTATACTGTGCAGAACAGCTACAACGCAGTGAAGCGCGCGCTGGCGAGTTAGCAGGATACAGCCTGGGGCAGTTGATGTCTCTGGCAGGTCGTTCTGTGTTTGAGGAACTCGAGCGAATAGTGAGCGTTGGGGCTTCTATTGCAATCTGCTGTGGAGAGGGCAACAACGGTGGCGATGGTTATATCGTTGCGCGTTTAGCCCATCAAGCAGGCTACAAAGTGTCTCTGTATGCATTGAATGCAAAAGCTGAGCTGAAGCAGACTAGCCATGAGCCTGCTGTGCAAGCGCGACGCGCGTGTCGTGAGCTGGGACTTGAGGAAAGACCGCTAACTGATTGCACAGCAAATGATTACGACCTGATTGTCGATGCGGTGTTTGGCATTGGTTTAAGTCGACCTGTTGAAGGAGCGCTCGCGGAATGGGTCAGAGCACTTAACAAGTCTCGCGTACCAGTACTTGCGATTGACGTTCCAACAGGCATTAATGCCGATAGTGGCTGTATTATGGGTGAGGCAATTGTCGCGCAGGTTACGGTCACAATGATTGCGTACAAACGAGGGCTCTTTACGGGCGCCAGCCCAGGTCACGTCGGACGAATTGTGTTAGCAGATTTGGGGGCTGGTAAGTACTTTGAACGATTAGAGCAGCCAGCGTGGCGACGTGTGACAGAAAATCCGTACAGCTGGTTAGGTGATCGTGTTGCCCACTCTCATAAGGGAACGCATGGTCATGTGCTGATTGTCGGTGCCGGCCCTGGTATGCCCGGTGCGGCTATCCTAGCTATGGTTGCGGCGTTACGAGCGGGCGCAGGTAAAGTGTCAGTTGCGTGTCATCCGAGTAATGTAGGTATTATCGCGAGTCAACAACCGGAAGCAATGGTGCACGGCGTTGAAGCGCCAGAGCAACTTAACCACCTTTTAAACGCAGCAACCTCGCTGGTTGTCGGCCCGGGACTTGGGCGTGATGAATGGGGGTATAAAATTTACCAAGCATGCATGGCCGTCAACACCTGCAAAGTTATTGATGCCGATGGGCTATACTGGTTGGCGCAAGACCCTGTGCATAGTTCGCAGCTGATTCTAACGCCTCACCCTGGAGAAGCCGCGCGCTTACTAAAATGCAACACGCGAGATATCGAGGCCAACCGATTCGAACATGCGTTATCGCTGCATAATCAGTATCATGCACAGATCGTATTAAAAGGCGCAGGCAGTTTAATCAGTTCAACCCGGGGCAATTGGCTGATCGACCGCGGCTCGCCGGCAATGGCCTCTGGCGGCATGGGAGACTGTTTGGCTGGATTAATAGGTGCCTTAGTCGCACAAGGTTTAGCACCTGCACAGGCGCTGACCGCAGGAGTATACTGGCATGCCGTCGCGGGAGAGGTGGCCGGCTCAAAAGCGCCACGGGGTACTTTAGCGAGTGACTTAATGCCAATTATTCGTAAATTAGTGAACGGTTGGATACCGGAGTAGTCGTAGACCATGAATCAAACATTAACACAATACTTAGCTGATGAAGCCGCTACGCAAACGTGGGCTAAACGTCTAGCACAGTTGGCGAAAGCGCCTTTGGTGATTTACTTAAATGGTCCTCTTGGCGCGGGTAAAACGGCGTTGAGTCGAGGATTTATTCAAGCATTAGGACATGCAGGCGCTGTGAAAAGCCCGACTTACACACTGGTAGAGCCTTACGATCTGGGAGACATTGCGGTATATCATTTTGATTTATATCGACTCGCTGATCCAGAAGAACTCGAGTTTATGGGCATTCGTGATTATTTCTCACAACGAAGTATGAGTCTTATCGAATGGCCAGAACGTGGCGAGGGATGGTTGCCGAAAGCCGATATTGTGATTAATGTAGCTTATGAAAACGAGGGCCGCCAGCTTGAATGTATTGCTCGTACGCCTATCGGTGAACACATTGTTAAGCAACTAAAATAATGATAAAAACGCTATATCGTTCGATCACTGCTGTCTTACTTTTTTGCCTAATAACTCCGGTCTGGGCGAGTCAGAATGCAATTGAGAGTGTCCGTGTCTGGCCGTCTCCGGATAAGACGCGCATTGTGTTTGATTTAAGCCAAGCGCCGGATTATAGCTACTTTAAGTTGTACCAGGGTACACCTTATCGAATTGTGATCGATTTCAACGCGACTCAGCTCAATGCTGAGTTAGAAAACTTAGCCAACGAATCACTGTTGGTAGACAAAGTACGCACAAGTAGCCCTAAAAACTCGCAGTCAACGCGCATCGTCATTGAACTGAATAAGCAAGCAGAGTTTGAGGTTTTTCCGTTGCCGGCTAACGACCGCTATAACGATCGTCTGGTGGTTGATATTAAAGGTAAATCGATAGAGCGCAGTGGCCCTGCTAAGTCGATTGAGGAACTTAAAGATCGTAAAATTACGATTGCCGTCGATGCTGGACATGGCGGCGATGATCCCGGCTCTATTGGACCTAGCGGAACCTACGAGAAGACCGTAGTGCTAAAAATTGCCCGAGCACTTGCAAAAATGATTAATGACGATCCGAGTATGCAGGCCTATTTAGTGCGAACGGGGGACTATTATTTAGGTTTAAACGATAGGCCCCAAAAAGCGTGGGATGCAAAAGCGGATTTCTTTGTATCGGTGCATGCAGATGCGTTTCGAACACCTCAACCCAGAGGCGGCTCTGTTTGGGTGCTATCGAAACGTCGCGCAGACTCAGAAATCGGTCGTTGGCTCGAGTCGCGAGAGCGTCAGTCTGAATTGCTCGGCGGCGCTGAGGCCATCATTCAAAGTAATAGCCACGAGCCTTTTTTGGCACAAACGTTACTCGATATGTCAATGGACCGGTCGATTGCCGGAGCCTACAGTGCGGCTCGCCATATTATTGATGAAATGGGTAGTGTGACAAAAATGCACAAAACAGCCCCTCAAGCCGCTAGCCTTGCAGTACTTAAGTCGCCGGATAAACCTTCCATCTTGGTCGAGACCGGGTTCATTTCTAGTCCAAGTGAAGAAAGGTTACTACTGAGCAACGCTCATCAACAAAAGCTAGCTCGTGCAATTTATAACGGCATTAGACGTTACTTTATCAATAACCCAATCGAAAACACGTTGTTGGCTCAGCAAGCATCGATGGAGTACACCGTGAAATCGGGTGACTCCCTATCTGAAATTGCTGAACGTTATGGAACAACGGTTAAAGCTATCAAGCGTGAAAACCAGTTGCGAAGTGACGTGGTTAGAATTGGGCAGAAGCTGACGATTCCGAGAGACTAATGCCAATTAAACAATTACCGGTTGAACTAGCCAACCAAATTGCTGCAGGTGAAGTGGTTGAGCGTCCTGCTTCAATCGTCAAAGAACTGGTTGAAAACGCGCTCGATGCAAAGGCGTCAGAATTAGTCATTGATATTGAGTCAGGTGGCGCCAAGCGCATTCGTATAAGAGATAATGGTGTCGGCATTCCGCGTGACGAGTTAGCGCTTGCGCTCAGTCGGCATGCCACCAGTAAAATAGCTGACATTGATGACTTAGAAGCGATTACGAGTTTAGGTTTTCGCGGTGAAGCGTTGGCGAGTATTAGCTCGGTATCGCGGCTGCGCTTGGTATCCAAACCGGCCGAACAGTCGGCGGCGTGGCAAGCCTGGTCGGAAGGCAAAGATATGCAGGTACGCATCGAACCTGCGTCACACCCTGATGGTACGACCGTCGATATCCAAGATGTCTTTTACAACACACCGGCTCGACGAAAGTTCTTGCGTACAGATAAAACTGAATTTGGCCATATTGATGAAGTCATTAAGCGTATCGCATTGAGCCGTTGGGATATTGATATTACTCTCAATCACAATGGCAAACGTGTCCGATACTACCCTGCGGTTAGCGAACATGATCAACTGCATTGGCGACGCCGATTAGCAAAAGTCTGTGGCTCAGGCTTTGCTCAAGATGCGTTGTACTTTCAACAGCACGCACATGATATACATATCGAGGGTTGGCTTGCGGCGCCCGAACAATGCCGACATCAAGGCGACGTACAGTACAGCTTTGTAAACGGGCGGATGATGAAAGATAAGCTTATCAATCATGCGATTCGTCAAGCTTATGATTCGTTTTTAACGGCGGAGCGGGTACCCACATTTGCAATTTATCTGACGGTACCGGCGGATCAAGTCGATGTGAATGTGCATCCCGCCAAACACGAGGTTCGCTTTCATCAGCAACGGCAAGTGCATGACTTCGTTCTCAATACCGTCAAACAATTATTACTGGGCCAACATCAAGAGGATACGAATAGCGCGTCGGACCGTGTGGAAGACGCAACTCAGCAACCGCGCCATTTATACCAAACGGGTGGTTCAAAAAAGCACGTAACGTCAAATCCATCTGTTCGAGACTATAGTGCCCACGCTCAATCCAATACGGCGAACCGGTCAAGATTAGGCGCGTCGATACTACCCAATGCGGTGGAGCTTACGGTCGACGCTCGACAGTGGCGAATTGTTGATGTATTCCATGGGCGTTTTGCGCTCATTAGGCGCGACGAACAGCCAGCCTGGCTAGATTTAGTTAATGTTCAAAGAAGATTACTCGAGCCACAGATAAAGCAACAATATCAGCAGGGCATGGCTGGGCAACCGCTGCTTGTCGAGCAAAAAATCAACTTATCGGAAACAGAGTGGACTAAAAAGCAGGTCTCACAGTACAGTTCTGAACTTGCTCAATCAGGTGTTAGTTTCTACTGGCAAGGCGCGTCGTTTATCGTAACTCAGGTGCCCTCCATGTTACGACGCAAGCATATTGCAAGCAGCGTACTGTCGTTACTCGAACAGTGCAAACTCAGCGACCAGGCGATTATCGAGTTTCTTGCTGACGCTGCAGTCGACACGATGTTGTCAAAGTCACAAGCGGATTACTGGTGTCAGCAGTGGCAGACTCAGTTAGACAGCACATCGACATTGCTTCAACAAATTAAGGTGCCAGAAGTCAATGAAACTTAATACCTGTCCAGCCGTGATATGCATATACGGACCAACCGCCGCGGGTAAGACGGCCTTATCCATTGAACTTGCAAAGCAACTCGACGGCGAGATTATTTCAGTCGATTCAGCGTTGATTTATCGCGGGATGGATATTGGCACAGCAAAGCCCAGTCTCGCCGAGAGGCAAGGTATCCCACATCATTTGCTTGATATTTGTGATCCCGCAGAAACTTACTCAGCGTCGGAGTTCCAGCGAGATGCGACGAGCTTAATCGAAAAGATTCTAGCACGCGGTCACACTCCTATTTTGGTCGGTGGCACGATGCTTTATTTTAAAGCGCTGTTGGAAGGCATGTCGGCTTTGCCAGAATCCGATACCAATGTTCGCCAGCAACTGCAGTTTGAACTCGATACGCATGGTTTAGCGACACTTCATCAAAGGTTAGCCGAAGTCGATCCTGAGGCGGCTGCGAGAATTCATCCCAATGACCCGCAACGTACATTGCGTGCTTTAGAGGTCTATCAGTTGTCTGCCAAACCAATGACGCAGCTAGTTCAACAACGGCGAGGTGCCTTAAATTATCCTATTTACCAATTTGCGGTTGCGCCACAGCAGCGCGCACTATTACACGAGCGCATTGCTCAGCGTTTTGATCAAATGCTAGCGGAGGGCTTTCAGCAAGAAGTAGAAGCGCTGTTCAAGCGTAACGACTTACATCCGGATTTACCCGCTATCCGCAGTGTGGGTTACCGTCAAATGTGGCACTATTTAACGGGTGAATTGACTTATCAGGCGATGAAAGAGCGCGGGATTATTGCGACACGACAGCTTGCAAAGCGGCAGTTAACGTGGCTACGCGGTTGGCCAGATGTGCACTGGCTGGATACTTTCGCCCATGATAAACTCGATCAGGTTCGATCGCGGTTGCAACAGCCAACCGAAAAGTTTTCGGTAAAAGATTGAAAAATAAAGATTCGCCCTAAGATCAAAGACTGGGAATGCAGCGTATGTTATGGCATGTTTAAGTTGCAAAATTTTACCGTTGGTCTAGGGTGATTAATAGGTTCTACCATTTAACTGGCCACCCCATTGACTTGGATATTAATAACAAAAAAAGGAATCCGCCATGGCGAAAGGGCAAACGCTTCAAGATCCGTTTTTAAACGCGTTACGTCGCGAGAGAGTACCCGTCTCAATTTACCTTGTAAACGGAATCAAGTTGCAAGGTCAGATTGAGTCGTTTGATCAGTTTGTTGTGTTATTAAAAAACACGGTGAGCCAAATGGTTTATAAGCATGCAATATCAACCGTTGTGCCTGCTCGTATTCCGCAAAACTATTTGCCTCAGCAAGGTGTGCACAACCAAGGTGACATTGAAGAATAAGCAATATTGAGGAGGTCTAGAAACGTTGTTCGACAGATATGAAGGTGGCGATTATGCCGTATTGGTCCATATGGACTTGCCCGCCGAAGTCGATAGAGAAGACCTCTCTGAACTTCATCTTTTAGCTAGCTCAGCAGGTGTCGAACCGCTTGGAGTGGTGACGGCCTCTCGCAGCGCGCCTAGTCCTAAGTACTTCGTGGGAAGTGGTAAAGCAGAAGAAATTGCTGAGCAGGTGCAGGCGTTGGACGCCAATATTGTCATTTTTAATCACGCGTTATCACCCACTCAAGAGCGAAACCTCGAAAAAATTTGTAAGTGTCGAGTCTTAGACCGTACCGGCTTAATACTCGATATTTTTGCGCAACGCGCGCGGACTCACGAAGGTAAGTTGCAGGTTGAATTAGCGCAACTGCGCCATATATCCACTCGCCTAGTACGTGGTTGGACACACTTAGAAAGACAAAAAGGTGGCATTGGGCTAAGAGGGCCCGGTGAAACGCAGCTAGAAACTGACCGAAGACTCATCCGGGGGCGTATTAAAAATATTTTGCGCCGTCTTGAGAAGGTACAAAAGCAGCGAGAGCAGGGGCGTCGTGCGCGCCAACGAGCAGAAATTCCAACCGTGAGTCTTGTTGGCTATACTAACGCAGGTAAGTCGACCTTGTTCAATACCATGACAGAGTCGGGGGTGTATGCTGCGGATCAGCTCTTCGCCACACTCGATCCAACGTTACGAAAGCTCGAAGTAGAAGATGTTGGGCGCATTATTCTTGCTGACACTGTGGGCTTTATTCGTCATTTACCGCACGACTTAGTCGCTGCGTTTAAAGCAACGCTGCAAGAAACGCAGGAAGCGGATATTCTGTTGCATGTTGTTGATGTCGCCGATGAGCATCAACAAAGCAATATTGAACAAGTGAGTGAAGTGCTGGATGAAATTGGTGCAGGTGAAGTACCGCAGTTAATGATTTGCAACAAAATTGATAAACTGGAGGACTCTGCGCCGCGTATTGATAGAGACGATGAAGGGAAGCCCGTTAGAGTCTGGGTTTCAGCGCAAGACAATATCGGCACCGAGCTTATTTTCGAGGCTCTGAAAGAGCGACTCGGACCGCAAATGGTCAATTTAAGCTTAAAATTGCCACCATCTATGGGTAAACTGCGTGGTACGCTGTATCAACTCAATAGCGTTTCGGCAGAACGAATAGATGAACAAGGCGAATTAGAGCTCGACATTAAAATGTCGATAGTTGATTGGAATAAATTACAGAAAGAATACGACAATCGACTCGATAACTATATTCAGTAAACGATTTTTTTAACTTTAACGGAGTCATCCATGGCATGGAACCAACCGGGGAATGGCGGTAACAAAGACCGCGACCCATGGAAAAACCAAGGGGGGAACGATCAGGGCCCCCCAGATCTTGATGAGGCGCTGCGAAAATTTTTTGCCAAGTTAGGTCTTGGTGGAAATAAAGGCAGTGGTGGTGGCAAGTCGGGCATCCCAGCGAAGGGCATCGGCATTATCGCAGTACTCGCTGTCATCATCTGGTTTATTGCAGGTTTTTATACAGTAAAAGAGGCTGATCGAGGCGTTGTATTGCGTTTTGGCAACTTCCATACGCTTGTCGAGTCGGGTCTGCATTGGCGCCCTGTGTTCGTTGATACAGTCGAGCATGTGGACGTTAACAACATTCGCTCTGATAGCACCGAAGGCTTTATGTTGACCCAAGACGAAAACGTCGTGGTAGTACAACTGGACGTGCAGTACCGTGTCGTCGATCCGCGTAACTACTTGTTCAACGTTGATAACGCGGATCAAGTCTTGTCGCGTGCGACGGACAGTGCGTTACGTTACGTGGTGGGTCACACGACCATGGATGAAGTCCTTACACGCGGTCGTGAGGATGTTCGTGCGCGTACGCTTGACTTACTTGAACGTACCATCGACCCGTATTCAATGGGTCTGCAAATCGTAGATATTAACCTGCTCCCAGCGCGTCCGCCAGAAGAGGTTAAAGAAGCATTTGATGACGCAATCGCTGCGCAAGAGGATGAAGAACGCTTTATCCGTGAAGCGGAAGCGTATGCACGTGAAGTCGAGCCTTTGGCACGTGGTCAAGTACGTCGTATGCTGCAAGAAGCGCAAGCGTATAAAGAGCAGATCATCCTAGAGGCTCAAGGTGAAGTGGCTCGCTTTAACGAACTGTTACCGCAGTACGAAAACGCGCCGCAGGTAACGCGTGAGCGTATCTACTTAGATACCTTGCAAGACCTCTACGCAAAAACACCGAAAGTGTTGGTCGATGTTGAGGGTAGCAATAACATGATGTACCTACCGCTCGACAAGATTCTTGAAAAGCAAGGAAGAAAGGTCAATGACCTATCGCCTTTGCGTGTACCAACCGACTCAAACATGAATCAATCGCGCAACAGCGCAAATGGCTCGAGCAATTCGACTGATTCGGGTCGTACAAATACGCGTGGCGGGGGTCGATAATTATGAAAAATTTAATCGCAATTATTGTAGTAGTACTCGTCGCTTTGGGTTTGTCGTCTCTTTATGTTGTTAAAGAGGGTGAGCGTGCCATTCTTATTCAATTTGGTAAGGTTGAGCGTAATGCCGAGACTGGCGAGGCGATGGTTTTTGAACCTGGCTTGCACTTTAAAATACCATTTATCGAGCAAGTAAAACGCTTAGATGCTCGCTTACAAACGCTTGATGGTGATCCAGACCGTTTTGTTACCAGTGAGAAAAAGGATTTGATCGTTGATACGTACGTAATGTGGCGCATCAATGACTTTTCTACTTTCTACTTGAGTACCAATGGTGGTAATAAGATGCAGGCTGAGGCCTTGCTGACTCGACGGATTAACAGTGGCTTACGTAGTGAATTTGGTAGCCGCACCATTTCCGATATCGTGTCTGGTGAGCGTGATGAACTGATGCGTGAAGCCCTTATTAAAGGGGCTGAAAGCGCGTCTGACCTGGGTGTCGAAGTCGTCGATGTACGAGTGATGCAGATTAACTTACCAGATGAAGTAAGTCAGTCTATTTACCAGCGGATGCGCGCTGAGCGTCAAGCTGTTGCGACTGAGCACCGTTCAGAGGGTCGCGAGCAGGCGGAAATTATCCGTGCTGATGTGGATGCACGCGTAACCGTTATGTTAGCGGATGCTAAGCGTCAATCTCGCCAACTAAGAGGTGAAGGTGATGCGCAAGCTGCGAAGATTTATGCGGACTCTTATCAACAAGATCCAGAGTTCTTTGCATTCATTCGTAGCATGCAAGCATACAGCGAATCGTTCAGTTCGGGATCGGATGTACTGGTGCTTGATGCGGAGAGTGATTTCTTCCGCTACCTTCAGGATCTTCAAGGCGAGCCGAAAGAGTAAGCTCAAACAAATTGAAGCCCGCGTCATCGCGGGCTTTTTTATGTCCATATACAAACCGAACGCAACAGGGTAAAATTACGTCGATTTTTTTTAAGCGGGGCAAACATGAGTCAAAACGTCGTGATTCTAGGCACCCAATGGGGTGACGAGGGTAAAGGTAAAATTGTTGATCTACTGACAGATAAAGCATCGCTCGTGGTGCGTTATCAGGGGGGTCACAATGCCGGTCATACATTGGTTATTGATGGTGAAAAAACCGTACTTCACTTAATTCCGTCGGGCATACTACGCACCAACGTACAATGTGTGATTGGTAATGGTGTGGTACTTTCGCCTGAAGCCTTAATGGAAGAAATGGAGATGTTAGAGGCGCGGAATGTGCCAGTAAAAGAACGTCTGCGTATCAGTGAGGCGTGCCCATTAATCTTGCCTTTCCACATCGCTTTAGACCAAGCGCGTGAGCGTGCGCTAGGTAAGGAAGCGATAGGTACCACAGGTCGTGGTATCGGTCCCGCGTATGAGGACAAAGTCGCTCGTAGAGGTTTGCGCGTGGGTGACCTATTTAATGCTGCGCGTTTAGAAGACAAGCTTAAAGAATTAACCGATTTCCACAATTTTGCACTCACCAAACTTTACGATGAACCTGCGATTGATTTTGATGCAGTATTAAAGCAATGCAGAGAATTTGCCGAGCTGTTAAAACCGATGGTTGCCGACGTACCGGCATTGCTTGATAAAGCGCGTAAGAGCGGTGAAGAAATTATGTTCGAGGGCGCTCAAGGCACCCTTCTTGATATTGATCACGGTACTTACCCTTACGTGACATCATCCAACACGACAGCGGGTGGTGTTGCGACAGGCGCTGGCTTTGGTCCTCGATACATTGACTACGTACTGGGTATTGTTAAAGCCTATACGACACGTGTAGGCAGCGGGCCATTTCCAACTGAATTAGATTGTGACGTGGGACAGCATCTTGGCGTTAAAGGTCATGAGTTTGGTGCAACGACAGGTCGTAAGCGTCGTACTGGCTGGTTAGATGCGGTCGCGATGCGTCGCGCAGTACAAATCAATTCAGTGAGTGGATTCTGCCTAACTAAACTCGACGTGTTAGATGGTTTGGATGAATTAAAAATTTGTACCAGCTACAAACTACCCGATGGAACCATTAGTGAATACCCACCAATGGCTGCCGAGGACTATGAAGCGGTAGAGCCGGTCTATGAAACATTGCCTGGCTGGCAGGAAAGCACGGTCGGCGTTACTGAACATAATCAGTTGCCACCGCAAGCGCTTGCGTATATTTCACGTATTGAGGCACTAACGGGAGTGCCCGTTGATATTATTTCAACCGGTCCCGACCGTAAAGAAACGATTATTTTGCGTCATCCGTTCGCAAAATAAATTGATTTGCCTTGTTGCAGTAATGACTGAAACAAGGCAAAATCTCTTAA
>NZ_AAMX01000031.1 GCF_000152885.1 Idiomarina baltica OS145 | reverse complement strand
GATTTCATAATTGGAATACTCCCTGGAATATTTTTTTTGTGCGCCTTAAAACCAAGCGTTGTGGTTTTTGACGTAGAAAGAACATAGCAACCCCAAACCGAATTGTAAACTATATGTTTAAAATATTTGGGGTTGGTGTTAGTTATCTACTTTGTTTTAACAGGAAGCGTAGTTTCTCGTTGTGAGGCTTGATTTTTGTGGCCTGCGCCAAAAATAATTCAGCACACGCAATCGCATCATCCATTGCATGGTGACTTGTATATATTGGTAGCCCGTGCCTTGTTCGACAAGCGGCCAAGGTCAATGACGAGTTGTGTAACTGAAATTCATTATCAAAAGACATTTTGTTTTTTTCGAAACTCAACGTGTCAAAAACGCCCAAAGGCTCAAAATGTAAATTTTCTGTTAACCTGTTGTCACGAAGGTAAGACCAGTCAAGGCTTCGGTGATGGCACACCATGACACACCCGTAAAGTTTATCTTCCAAGTCTTTTAAGACTTTTTTAACATCGCCCCCGCTACTTAGCTGAGCCTTTGTTAATCCATGAATCGTGGGACTTTGTTGTAAATCGACATCGGGGTCTACGCAAAATTCATGGTACTGTGCTTCACCAATTAAGATCATCGGCGGCTTTATTGGAACCCAAGCGATTGACAAGATTTGGTCATTAATAGGATCAAGACCCGTGGTCTCGATATCAATTGCTATATAGGTATGCTCCTGCCAGGGCTTCTGCAACTGCCTGTGCTTTGTCCATGATTGACGGAGCCCGTTTATACTCATGAGGTTACCCATCAATACCCCTGCCGACTAAACTTAAGCCCCACGCCCTGTTGCGCTTGCTTTATAATTTTAAACGCGGTCTTGAGTTGCCGCCGCGATAGCGTGCTTAAACTGTCGGGGTCAATAGCATTTTTAGGCTCGTCGGTATGCCAAACCCGCAGCTGGTGGTCTAGCCTCAGTTGCGTTAAAAATTGCCAAGCTTCGAGTAACGACTGGCGGTCACGTTCACTAATGAGACGGCTGTTCTGCAATCGCTCAATCCGTTGTGCCGTAGCCGGCTCAGTCAATCCTTGATGGAGCGAGTACAGCCGCACAATGTCATTTATCAAAGCAATACCGTAGCGCTTAATATCAATTCGCTCACCTTGCTTTACATCTTCAGTACGAAAGCGATTAAATAAACCCAGTGGGACCGAAATACGGTTAACTAGTAAAGCTAAGTTGCCAATAAAAAATTCATTTTTTCCAATATCAGCGACTGCCTCTCGAAACTGGTTAAACATTTTTTGCTGCCCGGCTACCGCACGGCTATCAAAAAATATCTGGCAATACATGAGCGCTTTGGGGGTAGGATGTGTGGTCCAGCGTTCAAAACGTGCCAGCCATTGCTGTTGGGTGCCGCGACATTCAGGGTTCGATGCCATAATATTGCCTGGGCAAAGTGGCACCCCGCAATCATGTAACCCCTCACAGACATATTCACCCAAACGTCTGAACCAGTCTAATTGGCTCTCGGTGAGTCCATCGGCCAACAATAGGCCATTGTCCTGATCAGAGCTCAGGGTTTGATCTTCGCGCCCTTGCGAACCAAAAGCCAGCCAACAATAGCGTGCCGGTGCCGCGCCATTTTCAGCTTCAAATAGCTTAATAAACTGACGGGTCATAGCGTCGGTCAACGAGGCCATTAGTCGTCCTAAAATGGCTGTCTGCTTAACTCGTAAAGCAAAACTATTCAGGTATTGCGGGATTTTCTGTGCTTCCTCAACAAGCTGCGCCCGCGTTGTCGACTTATAAATTGAACTAATTAAATAGACTGGCTCACTGCGTTGCTGCTTTATTAAATCGGTGGCGGTGATCATACCGACAGGGCGCAACTGTTCATCGACGACTGGTAAATGGTGGACGTTATTGGCCGTCATGGTCGTCAGCGCATCTAATAAAGAACGATGGGCAAACACAAACTCAGGCAGATGAGTCATCACCGCAGCGACAGTAACATTAAATCCCAGTCCCTGTGCCACGACACGGTTGCGAATATCACGGTCGGTAAGAATGCCCACTAACTGGTCGCTATCGACTACCAGTATCGAAGAGATACCATTTTCAGACATGCACTGTGCTGCATTTTGAATCGTCGTATCACTCGCGAGACTGATCGGCGCGCGCTGAATAACATCCTCCACACGTTGCTCGGTCCAGTCGTAGTCGTCGTAGCCGGCGGTCTTTCCTCGTCGTTCGGTCAGTAAGCGCTCACCATGCGCGTTGATAAAATAACGCTCAAACGCGCGCGATTGGTTGCGTAATTTATCAAACGCGACTTGCGGTAATACGTAAACAATCCCGTCTTCAATACACTGCAGCGTATTGACGATGGCACGGCCACTGAGGAGCGATGGATAACCAAATAGATCGCCCTGTTCGAGTCGCTCGACTAATGTGCCGTCTTTCCCTTTTAGGTCAAACACACCCGAGCGCACGATAAAAAGCGCAGGACTGCAATCACGCATAATCTCATTGCAGTTGTCCGCGTTCATGTAAGTGGACTGCATTTGATTGACCGACCACGTTCGCTGTTGTTCGGTTAAATCATCAAACGGGGGGCAGTCTGTTAAAAAGCGTTCGATATCCATAAGTCCGCCTTATAAAAAAAGCTCCGATGCGATGCACCGGAGCTTGCTCTTTCACTCACTGGTTGGGAAATCAGTGATCCTGTGCTTCGCCTGCACCTTTAGGATAGCGGATAGACTCCACCAAATCCTGAATGTCTTTAGGTGCATCGCCTGTCATTTTGTGAACAATAAATGCCACCGCAAAGTTAAAGATCATACCTAAAGTACCAATGCCCTCTGGCGAAATGCCAAATAACCAATGGTCAGGTGTATTTAACTCTGGAGAGATAAATTTAAAGAACACAATGTAGCTGAAGGTGAACACAATACCCACGATCATACCGGCGATAGCACCCGTACTGTTCATGCGCTTGTTAAAGATACCCAAAATGATCGCAGGGAAGAAGCTCGATGCCGCGAGACCGAAGGCAAAGGCAACCACCTGCGCCACGAAGCCGGGCGGATAGACCCCAAAGTAACCGGAAATCAAGATAGCCACCGCTGCAGCGAGACGCGCATACATCAGCTCCTGCTTATCGGTAATGTTAGGCATCAGGTTTCGCTTGAGCAAGTCATGGGAGACTGATGTTGAAATAACCAACAGCAGACCCGCCGATGTCGACAGGGCAGCAGCCACACCACCCGCAGCAACCAATGCCACAACCCACGCCGGTAAGTCACCGATTTCTGGGTTTGCCAAGACCATAATGTCGCGGTCAATCGTCATTTCATTGCGCTCATCACCTGAGTAGAACATACGACCATCGTCGTTTTTATCTTCCCAAGAAATCAGACCGGTTTTTTCCCAGTTCTTAATCCAGCTTGGCGCATTATCATACTCAACGCCTTGCAGATCGGGCCCGTTAACGGTGTTGATCATGTTCATTTTGCCGAATGCAGCGATAGTCGGTGCAGTCAGATAAACAACAGCGATGAATGCCAATGCCCAAAATGCTGAACGACGCGCATCACGTACCTTAGGTACCGTAAAGAAGCGAACAATGACATGCGGCAAGCCTGCTGTACCCACCATCAGGGCAGCGGTAATAAAGAACACATCGACTTTACTACGCACACCCTCGGTGTACTCAGCAAAACCCAGCTGGGTCGAGAGACCATCGAGCCGCTCGAGCAAGAACTGGCCGGATCCGTCGGCGACGGTACCTCCAAAGCCGGTTTGCGGCAAAATGTGGCCTGTCATTAAGAGTGACAAGAAAACAGCAGGTACAATATAAGCGAACATCAACACGCAGTATTGCGCGACTTGGGTGTAAGTAATCCCCTTCATGCCGCCGAGCACGGTGTAGAAGAACACGATGACCATACCAATGATGACACCCGTCGCAATATCAACTTCGAGGAAGCGCGAGAATACCACGCCAACCCCACGCATTTGACCTGCGATGTAGGTGAACGAAACCAAGATCGCGCCCAGCACTGCGATGGTGCGTGCTGTCTGCGAGTAATAGCGGTCACCGATAAAATCAGGCACGGTGAATTTACCGAATTTCCGTAGATACGGTGCCAAACACATAGCAAGCAGCACGTAGCCACCGGTCCAGCCCATTAGATAAACCGAGCCATCATAACCTGCGAAAGCGATAATACCCGCCATCGAGATATAGGTCGCAGCCGACATCCAGTCAGCAGCGGTCGCCATACCGTTAGCAATGGGGTGTACACCACCGCCAGCAACATAAAAATCATTGGTTGAGCCGGCACGAGACCAAATTGCGATACCGATATACAGTGCAAAGGTCAGACCGACAATAATAAATGTGAGCGTTTGAATATCCATAGCGCATCAGTCCTCGTGAACTTCGTATTTATTATCGAGTTTCGCCATTCCCCGCACGTAAAGGAAAATCAGCACGATAAAGGTAATAATGGAGCCCTGCTGCGCAAACCAGAATCCTAGCTTAAAGCCAAAGAAACGGATTTCATTCAGCACATCCACTAAGAGAATTCCAAAGCCATAGGAAACCACAAACCACACGACGAGCAGTTTAAGCATTAAGCTCAGGTTCTCTTTCCAATACGCTTTGGCATCATCTTCGTTTTTAAATGCCATAACGTCCCCTCCTGTTGTAAGAATAATTGTTAACCTTTGTTAGGGTCGTTAACAAATGTAGGTGGAGTTGTATACAGGTGAAATTGGACTTTGGTCGTAGTGGGTTATTGGGTGCTTTATAGTCGCGCAGAATGCGCGACCAACGGAGGGGGGGATAATGCGCTAACTACCAATGATACACATCTACCGCGGGTAGGTCGAAGAGTTCAGCATTGGGCTCTTGTTCTCTTATTGCTTTGGCTTCTCGAAGGGTCGTCATGAAGTTGGCGACTGTTTTTTCGTGGTAAAGAGGAACACCTTTAAGAACATCATAAAGTTGGTCTGTAAACGCAAATTTATTGTTTTTGTCAACAACGGGTGAAAACTGATCCACTTTTGTCCTAAAATCAACGGAGTAAAAGTGATCCACCCTTAGCTAATTTTATACTTCAGACGCCGGCTACAAAGTGATCCACAAAAGTGCTTACCCAGCGTCAATTATCTTGGCCGGTTTGCGGTTTATCCGAAAAGCATCGGAATAAAATTGATCCACCTTTACAGCCATTTTCGTGCACAACAACGGTATTTAACTGATCCGTTGCTGCATTTAAGCATCAACAAGTACTTCTGTGCTTGTCTCGACAGCAGGTATGATTCCCGCAGCTTTTTTGCCCTTTAATCGGAAGCTCTCACCACTAATTTGCACAATGTGCGAATGGTGCAGAAGCCGATCTAATAATGCCGCTGTAAGTGTGGTGTCATCGGCAAATGCATTCGACCATTGTGAAAATGGCAAGTTGCTAGTTACGATGACACTACCTTGCTCATATCGCTTGGCGATAACATTAAAGAACAGATTCGCCTCATCGCGGCCAAAAGGTAGATAACCTATCTCATCAATAATGAGCAGCCTTGGCGCAAGTACACTGCGCTTTAAATATTGCTCAAGTCGGCCTTGGCTTTTTGCCGTTGCGAGCTGAAGCATTAAATCAGCCGCTGTAATAAACCGAGTTTTAATACCGCGCATTACCGCAAGGTAACCGAGGCTGATAGCCAAGTGGCTTTTACCAACGCCGCTAGGGCCGAGTAATACAATGTTCTCGGCACGTTCAACGAACGCTAAGCCAGTTAGCTCTTTTAGTTGCTGTCGTGGTGCGCCACTAGCAAACTTAAAATCGTAATCATCGAACGATTTTAATGCTGGAAAGCCAGCGAACTTAAGAAGCGTCTCTTGCGTTCGTCGTGTCCGTGCTTGCAGTTCAAGCTGCAGTAGTTGCTCTAAAAAGTCGGCAAAAGTACCTTCTTTAGCACTTGTTTTATCTGCTACGGCAGACCACTCAGAGCTAATGGTTCCGAGCTTGAGCGTCTCACAAGCGTCTAGTATGCGTTCTTGTTGAAGGTTCATAAACGTCCCTCCAACAAGCTGTCATAGACGCTCAGCGGGTGCTGTAAGCTCTCTATCGGTGTTGGTCGGCTCGTTGATGATGTCGCGATACGACCGTGTTCTTTAGTTGGTAGCGGTTGTAAATGAAACCGCTCTTGCTCAAGCAATATCTGCGGCTTCTGTTCGGTTGTGCCGTGAATACGTTGATGCGCAACGTGTTCAAGCCATGGGCCAATGTGAGCATTGGCCACCGACACATCAAAGCGTAAGCCATGCTGCTTCAAACTGGCAGCTAATGGCGTGATGAAGCTGCTTTTTAAATACGAGTTGAAACGCTCAACCTTACCCTTCGTGCGAGCTCGATAAGGGCGGCAAGCACGCGGTTGGAAACCGTAGTACTTAGCGAACTCGAGCAGCGCTTGGTTCCAGCGATGCTGTCCTGGGCCATACGCATCGCGTTCAATCATAATGGTCTTGGCGTTATCAAACAGAACGTGCTGAGTAACACCACCGAAGAAGGCAAACGCTTCTTCTAAACCGTACAACCAATCTTCTTGGCGCTCGCGCTCTGAAAAGTGTACGAAGGTTGCACGGCTAAACGATAACGTCGCGACAAAGCCTTTCATGCGACGCCGGTTGCGGTTGATGTTAGTGAAGTCAACTTGCAACTGCTCACCGGGCTGGGTCTCGAAACGAACAACTGGGTCGTTCGCTTCTGGTTTTTTAAACTGCGCCACATACTGTCGCAACTGAGTCATACCGCCGTTATAACCTTGGGCTTCTATCTCTCGAAAGAGAACCGTTGCCGGTATCCAATCAGGCTCAGCGACTTTAATCCGTTCCCGAAGATATGCCTCAAAAGGGCCTAACTTCGTTGGGCGCGCTTCACGCGCCGAATAGTTTGGCGTTACTGTCGGCCGACCTAGATAATTTTTTACTGTGTTGCGGGAAATGCCAAGACGGCGTGCAATCTCGCGATTACTCAATCCCTGTCGGTGTAAAACATGAATGTCCACTAGTTGCTCCTGAGTTAGCATGTTAGGCCGCCTTGTCTTATTGAAAAGTGCGGCTATGATGCCTCAGGTGGATCACTTTTAAACCGTTGTCAGTGGATCAATTTTACTCCGTTGGTAACATTTTCGTAGGATGCAGGGTTTCTCAACAAATCCTTACTTACCCAATAGCTCTCAACAGTTCCAGACTCCTTCGTTGCGGTATATTTGACCAAGTCATATCCCAAGATGCGTTTTTTCTGCTTTGTTTTAATGATGCGTTCAATTCCAAGTTCGGAAAAACCCTCGGGCTCAGCTGTATCGGTTACAAAATATTTAAGTAAGCCAGTCTTAAATAGGGTGTACTCTTCATTCGTATCAGCAAAATACCAAATTCGATCGACCTGTTCTCCGTTTTTATATATTCGAACCCAATCACCATCTGCATTAAAACACTGCGTCTGCTGATCGCCACTAGACTTGAGAACCTCAGCTATAGCAAACTCAGCTCTCTTTTTTTGCTCATGATTATCAGTAGGAACTGCTACGTACGTAACAGCGTAATCAATACAACCCACAAACGTTTCAGCATCTAGCTTACTTAAAGTTTGAGAACTTCTCTGCTCTGCGTGACTGTGCTGAGACCTGTATGTTTCCTGAGAGAATGCAGAAGACGAGCTTAGCCAAACAACCAGAAAGATTAGCCACGTTTAACGACATATTCTCCTGATTCCGTTACACCCGAAAAAAAGAAGTGATACCAAAGGCTTACCAACCTTAAAGACACGCAAGTATCTTTTACTGATTAGTTTTTTCACCACAGCAATTGCACTTCCATGAATCATTTATCATTGAATAACAACTCCCAGATATGATGGAAGGGAAACCAAAAAAATGACCGCCGCATTTAGGGCAAGGACTGAGTGCATAAGCTATGTATCTGAAAAAGCCATACGCTACAAATACCATCCCAACTACCGCTAATGGAGGAAAGACCGATCCAGCCAAGACAGCTATAATCGGTAACCAAAAATATGTTAGTGCTTTTTTTAAATGGTACCTGAATTCAGATAATAACCGCAACACTCATGTAATGGGATAGGTCGGAAGGAGGTCAGCTACCAACATGTGGTAGTCTTACTTTTCGACCAAAAAAAGTGAGTTCCAACATGAGTTATCGGCAGCTGACCGAGGGACAACGATACCAGATTTCTGCGTTGCTCTCAGAAGAATTTTCACAACGAGAGATTGCAAGAAAGCTGAACATTGCGCCCTCGACCGTCCATCGAGAGTTGCGACGTAACAACAATTTATGCGGGTCTTATGACCCTCAAAAAGCTCAAGAGCGCACGTTAAAACGGCGCTCCAAGCCAAAGCCCAAACGGGTTTGCGAGAATACTCGCAACGCTGTAGAGCTTATGCTCGAGATGGACTGGAGCCCGGAGCAGATATCGGCTGTCTGCACGCGAATAGGCTATCCAGTCAGTCACGAGTGGATTTACAAATATGTTCTGGCTGATTTTCACGGCGGAGGTGGTTTATTTACTCACCTTCGCCACCGGTTAAGACGCTATAAAAAGCGCCTGCATAAGCAACGAGGTCGGATTTTAGGGCGTCGCTCGATACACGACCGGCCAGCAATTATTGATGACCGAGAACGCTACGGCGACTGGGAAATCGACACTGTTATCGGCAAGCGTGGAACCGGTGCTATTGTCACGCTGTTAGAGCGTAAAAGCCGTTTTTACCTTGTGAAAAAAGTCACAAGCAAACACGCTGATGCCGTTGCTGACGCCACTATAGAAATGCTGCAGCCTTTTAAGGCGTTGGTTCACAGCATCACGGCCGATAATGGTTTAGAATTCGCAGACCACGAGCGAATTGCAGAAGAGCTCGATACCGACGTTTATTTTGCGGATCCGTATGCTTCATATCAGCGGGGCGCGAACGAAAATGCGAACGGGTTATTGCGTCAATACGTGCCAAAAGGCACTGACTTACGCACTGTAACCAACAAACTGATGGCTAAATATCAACAGCGTTTGAATTTAAGACCCAGGAAAACTTTGGGGTTTATTCAGCCAGACATAATTTTTAAAGAGCAATTGCCACAGGCTATGAGCGAGTGTTGCAGTTATTAGTTGAATCTAGGAAAGAAAATCACCGAATTTTCCAGTCCCATTAAAATTGCATTCCCCATGTCCAGCTTGAATACGGCAATAGTGGCCAACTTGTACTAACAAGTCTTCTAAACTTCCTATTTTTTCGAACTTTTTAATTAGTCCGTTGTATATTTTTAACAATTCCCCCGAGTGAGTGTCTTTCAATTTATTTAGAAACCAAGGGTCTATTCTAAGTTGATACGCCAAACTCTCTAGTGCCACAGACTCATTGTCTAGTACATCCTCACGAGAAATAGATAAATGAGAATAAGTAATAGTCAATGCCATCAAAATTAAACAATATATTTTTTTCATAATTATTTTTTCTTAATTGGGCCAATATAGTCTTTTTGAGTCATCTAACCTTTAAATGGGAGTACGTAGAAATAAATACTACTAGATTCAACTAATAACTGCAAAACTCGCTCATAGCCTGTGGCAATTGCTCTTTAAAAATTATGTCTGACTGAATAAGACCCAATGTTTTCCTTAGACGTAAAACAAAGCAAAAAAAAACTACAACTAACACAGGAGTGTTCACGATTATGATTTCAATTCAGGAATAGACAAAATTAGTTTTGGTCGTAAAGTAAACTCCTCATGTTTCAGAAGCTAATAATCATAACCACTTGAATTTGAAATACATTTAACTCCTGCAATAACCCCTATTCCAAAGCCGATTGAAAGCCATATTACAACATTACTAAAAGTGAAGCCTGCCGCTTCGTTAGCCTTTTCTACAAATCCGGCAAATGTAGTAATAAAGAATACTGCTGAAACTATAAAAAAGCATAGAAAAAAAGCTTTCTTAGAACCAATTCTTTTATTTTCACAATACAGCTCTATCAATTTGTAAGAAACAAAAATCAATGCAACAACTAATAATTCCACTATTGTATTACTCCATAGCAGGTATAAAGCCTATACCGTTACCTAACCACCACATGTTGTGCTCCCAAATCCTCCGCGATTCTTTAGAACCTTGTCCTAAATATCTAACCACTGACCCAAGTGCTTTTGTGATGACTAAACTTTTTGCTAATCCCATTCTAGAGAAACTCTCTCCAATGTAGTAGTTCACACCCAAATATGTCGCAGCGCAAAAGTCGCGCAAAATGCGCGACCTACCGCGAGGAGATGTATTTTAGGAGGGCTTTGAGGGCGGCGGGTTTGACTGGTTTGGGCATGAAGTGCAGGCCGGCTTGGCGGGCGTTGCGCTTTACGTGGTCGTCGCGCATGGCGGTGACCAGTGCACCGGGTAAGTCACGCTGCCAAATGGTACGGAGCGCGCCCGCCAGTTGAATGCCGTCATCACCGCCGAGTTGGTAGTCAAGCAACAGGCCGTCTAACGGCTCGTTGGCCTCTGCATAGGCAACAGCATCGGCGTAAGAGCGACAGGTTATCGCGCGACAGTTCCACTTTTCTAGCAGTGCGCTAACAGCACTGAGGTTATCCTTATCGTCGTCGACCACAAGCAGGCTCAATTCCGCTGTCGGTGTTTGGTCCGTTCGTTCGGTGCGTTTGGCGACCACTTGTGCGTGATGACCTAAGGGTATCGTCACCGAGAAGCACGAGCCTTTACCCTCAACCGAACGGATTTGCGGTTCGCAGCCGAGCTGCTCACTCATTCTTTGCGCAACACTCAAGCCCAAGCCAACACCATCCACCGTTTGGTTCTGGATCCGATAAAAAGCGTCGAAGATTTTGTTCTGCTGCTGAGCAGCGATGCCCGGACCCGTATCCCACACCGCGATTTGTAAGTAGTCACCCCGCTTACGTACCCCGAGTAACACTTTACCCTTAGGCGTATATTTAATGGCATTCGACAAAAAATTCTGCACAATACGGCGCAAATAAGTTGGATCGGTATACACCGGGCGATCCACATAAAACGCCCGGAACTCAAGTTGTCGCTGCTCCGCCAGGACGTGATACTCTTCAATCAACGGTTTTAAAACACTACTTAACATCACATGTTTAAACTGTGGCTTAAGCGCTCCTTGGTCCATTTTTGCAATCGAGAGCAGTGTCGATAACAAGTGTTCAGTAGACCCCAACGCCGTATCTAACTTACCCAACAAGCCTTGATTGCGTTCTGATAGCTCATCCTCATTCACCGCCGATAGATACAGTCGTGCCGCGTTGAGTGGCTGCAAGATATCGTGGCTAGCGAGTGCTAAAAACCGCGTTTTTGATGCGTTTGCCGCCTCAGCTTCTGCTTTTGCCTTTTTCAGTTCTTTCTCAACTTCACGGCGTCGATCAATTTCAGCGGTGAGCTCTTGGTTGATTTCGCGGATCTCTTGGGTCCGCGTATCGACGCGTTGCTCAAGGTCGATATTGGCGTCCTCGAGCGCTTGCTGAGTTTCTACGTGCTCGGTAATATCGGTAAAACTGGTTACGAATCCACCACTTGGTAACGGGTTACCTACCATTTCAATCACGCGACCGTCGGCGCGGCGACGAATAAACCGGTGCGCGGAACCCATTTGCATGTAGCGTAAGCGTTTACTCACTAACTCTTCGACTTCACCGGGACCACACTCGCCTCGCTCGGCGTTATAACGAATTAATGTGGCTATCGGTTGTCCCGGTCTCACCATACCTTCTGGATAGTCGAATAGGTCGGTATAGCGTTTATTCCACGCGACCAGGCGCAACTCCGAATCAACCACGCTGATGCCCTGCGCTAAGTTCTCTAGCGAACTAAACAGAATCGACTGCTGGGTTTGCAGCGCTTGGGTGGTGTCATCAAAGAAGTGAACCACTTCCTCAAGGTTGAGTTGCCTATCGCGCAATGCCGCCTCGACTAAAGAGCGCGCCGTCGCAGACCCTAAAACACCCGCAATCGCACGTTCGACGTAATTAATTAAGTTCTGGTCGGCAACGGCTTCAGCACGCAAGGACACCGAGTCATTAGGCGCCTGGTAGTACCGCATCAGTTGTTGCGCGCGCTCCGCTCCTAAAAAAGTCTTCAGCAGCAGCAACATATCCGCGTTAGTCGCTGACTGGTTTTTATGCAGCGGAC
Source organism: Idiomarina baltica OS145 (assembly GCF_000152885.1). GTDB lineage: Bacteria > Pseudomonadota > Gammaproteobacteria > Enterobacterales > Alteromonadaceae > Idiomarina > Idiomarina baltica. The sequence goes on along the minus strand of NZ_AAMX01000031.1, from coordinate 4,526 downwards.
TATCAGGTAAAGATGCACGTGGTTTTACAAATGCAGTCGCTTGAATGCGATCGACTAATCGTGGCCGCGACAGCAGCGAGAAGGCAATATAGGCAAAGCTGTTCATCAACAGCGAAATTACCGTGCCACGGGTGATGATCTCAACGTCGGAAAGCAACGCATCGCTGTAGAGTGGTATCAATACACTCACTATCCAGCCTACCGAACCGGCTAACAGCCCCGCATAAACACCGCGTGCATGACCACGACGCCAATAAAGTGCCCCAATGAGCGTGGGCAACAGCTGTAAAACTAAAGAGAAGGCAAGTAAACCAATACTGACTAAATTAGTGCGTGCCGCCCAAAAGTAATAACAAAGAAACGCCAATGCCATGGTGACGCCAATCGCCACACGACGAAAAAGCAGCAAACTACGGTCATACTCGCGGCGCCGCTCACGCAGAGGCAAACGCGACTCACGCTGCAACAAGATCGGCATGATCACGTCGTTGGTGATCATGGTGCTCAGTGTCACCGATGCAATAATCACCATCGCAGTGGCCGCAGAGATGCCGCCAATAAAGATAATCAACGAAAGCCAAAGCTGGTCTTTTAACAGTGGAAGTTGCAACGCAAACGTAGAGCCATCTTGATAGTTGGGCAACAACAAACTGCCCGCCAACGCGATCGGCACAATGGCCAACGCCGTCAGCGCTAAGTAAACAGGAAAGCCCCACCGTGCAGTACCCAAATGTTTGATATCAACATTATCAACCACAGCAACGTGGAATTGGCGCGGTAAGCAGAGTATCGCGCCAGCGGCCATAAAGGTTTGTACGATAAATTCAAAAGAGCCAAAACTCGCCAGGCTCCAATGTGGATTCACACTCGCCGAAAATGTCTGAGTCCACTCAAAACTAGGCTGTTCGCTCAGTAAATGCCAGGCAAAAATACCCGCGGCTGTGAGCGCAGTGAGCTTTATCATCGACTCAACCGCAATCGCTAGCATCATACCACTGCGGTACTCTGTCACCTCGACATGGCGAGTACCAAATAGCATTGCAAATAGCGCCATCAAGGCAGCTGCGCCAAGCTCTTTTAGAGAAAACTCACTGGTGATCGAATCACTTTCGGTTAGCACCGCGAAGCTCAAGCCAACCGCTTTTAACTGCAGCGCAATGTAGGGCACAATCGCAAGCGCTGCAATGCAGGTCACCACCACGGCTAACCGCCGCTTTTTGCCGTAGCGTGACGAAATAAAGTCGGCAATCGAGGTAATATTCTGCTGCTTACTCACCGACACGAGCTTTTTCAGCACTCGGATACCAAAGGTAAACAGCAAAATCGGACCGAGCAGAATAGGAAAGAATGCCCAACCATCAACAGCCGCATTACCCACCGCGCCGTAATAGGTCCAACTGGTGCAGTAAATCGCAAGCGACATGGCATAAACAAACGGGCGATGACTCAGTTTGTTCGCCCATGAGTTCGTTTTATCACCCCAACTCGCAATGGCGAAAAGAAACACAACATAAAGTAGTGAGGCCAGTACGAGTATCCAAGTCATGGGTGAATCCTCAGTAATTGCATCGTGATTTTCTTGCGCATCGTGCGCAGTCTACAATTGCAAACGTTCAGCCACTAGGACAGCTTGCGTACGGCTATAAACCCCAAGCTTACGGAAGATGGCGGTGATATGCGCTTTAACAGTCGCTTCAGTGATGTTGAGCTGATACGCAATTTGTTTATTGAGTAGTCCCTCGTGTAGAAAGTGCAGCACGCGATATTGTTGAGGTGTTAATTCTGAAACTTTACGCGCCAGCTCTTGATCCTCGTTTGAAATACCATCGAGTCGGTCACGGTTGTCCTTTGGGACCCAAGTATCGCCATCCAGTATGGTGCTAATGGCTTCGGCTATTTGCGCTGAAGGAAGTGATTTGGGGATAAATCCCAGGGCGCCAAAACCGATGCATTTAGCCACGATGGATGCATCTTCAGAACCCGAGATAATGGCAACGGGAAGCATTGGATAATCTTCCCGCACCCGAATAAGACCATACAGGTCGCCGCTACCCGGCATGTGTAAGTCCAACAGCAGAAGATCCACGTCATCGTCTTCATTAAGCGCGGCGAGTGTCGAGTCTAAATCCTCGGCTTCACGCAGCGTCAATTCTTCGAAATGGTTCGCGAGCGCGCCTTGAAGCGCCTCGCGAAACAGCGGGTGGTCATCTGCTATTAGAAATTTTGCCATGAGCGCTTTAGGTTATTGATTCTTACGATGTTCTATCAAAGAATCTACCACACTTGGATCGGCAAGCGTAGAGGTATCACCTAAATTATCAAACTCATTAGCTGCGATCTTGCGCAAGATACGACGCATGATTTTTCCTGACCGTGTTTTAGGTAAACCTTTCGTCCAATGCAAGATATCCGGCGTCGCAATCGGGCTTAACTCTGAACGTACCCAGTTGCGTACCTCTTTGGTCAGTTCATCGGTCACCTCAACACCATCGACCGGCGTAATATAAACGTAAATGCCCTGCCCTTTGATATCGTGCGGGAAGCCTACGACAGCCGCTTCCGCGACCGCACTGTGTGCAACCAACGCGCTCTCAATTTCAGCAGTACCTAAGCGGTGACCTGAAACGTTCAAGACATCATCGACGCGCCCGGTAATCCAGTAATAGCCATCGGCATCGCGTTTGGCACCATCACCGGTAAAGTAGACATTTTTGTAGGTCGAGAAATAGGTCTGCTCGAAGCGTTCGTGATCGCCCCACAGCGTACGCATTTGGCCCGGCCATGAGTCCTCAATGATCAAGCCACCTTCAGCCTCGCCTTCTTGTTTGTTACCTTCGCCGTCGACCAGCGCCGGTTTGACACCAAAGAAAGGTCGCGTCGCTGAGCCTGGCTTTAAATCGGTCGCGCCTGGCAATGGCGTAATCATGATGCCACCGGTCTCGGTCTGCCACCAGGTATCCATAATCGGACACTGACCGTTACCAATGCGTTTGTGATACCACTCCCATGCTTCTGGGTTGATCGGCTCACCCACACTGCCCAGTACACGGAGTGATTCACGTGTTGAGGTTTTCGCAGCTTCATCGCCTTTTGCCATCAGCGCACGAATCGCCGTTGGCGCTGTATAAAGAATCGATACTTGATGTTTATCGACGATCTCTCCAATACGACCCACGCCCGGGTATGTCGGTACGCCTTCGAACATCAACGAGGTTGCACCGTTAGCAAAAGGACCATAAACAATGTACGAGTGACCGGTAATCCAGCCCACATCAGCCGCACACCAATAAATATCGTCGTCGTGACAATCAAAGACGTATTCATGGGTCATGGAAGCCCACACCATGTAGCCACCGGTGGTGTGCACCACGCCTTTCGGCTTACCCGTCGAGCCCGATGTATAAAGGATGAATAGCGGGTCTTCCGCATCCATGACTTCCGGCTGACATTCTTCGCTGACGTCGGCAATGAGCTCATGCCACCATACATCGCGACCCTCAGTCCAATTCACAGCGCCTTCGGTGACTTGGCTAACGACAACATGCTCCAGAGTCGGGCAGGCGTCGTCTTCGAGCGCCGCATCAACGTTTTTCTTCAAACCAATGGTGCTACCACCGCGACGTCCCTCATCGGCGGTGATAATCACCTTAGCACCACAGTCGTTGATACGATCAGCAATAGCATTCGGAGAAAAGCCACCGAAAATGACCGAATGCACCGCACCGATACGCGCACACGCTAGCATGGCATAAGCCGCCTCAGGCACCATCGGCATGTAAATCGCCACACGGTCACCTTTGCCAACGCCCAGCTTCTTCAGTCCATTGGCGAAGCGGGAAACTTCTTTATGCATCTCGCGATACGTAATGTGTTTATCGACACTCGGGTCGTCGCCCTCCCAAATGATGGCTGTTTTATCGGCCTTATCGGCAAGATGGCGGTCAATACAGTTATAACAGGCGTTAAGCGTACCGTCTTGATACCACTTAATATTGATGTTACGCGGACTAAAAGAGGTATTTTTGACCTTGGTGTATGGAGTAAACCACGTGATTCGTTTACCCTGTTCTCGCCAGAAACCCTCTGGGTCATTAATCGACGCTTGATACATTTCCAAATAATCGTCGTTTGTAATTTTCGCGGTGTTTTTTATGTTTTCTGGAACTTTGTACAGTTGCGACATTACCTCTTCCTCCTTTATTCGCAAGATGGTAACTGTTGTACGTACTACACTTTATTAACACTATTAGACCATAGTCTAGATTGCTAAAAACTGACCAATTACCGAGAATTACTGACGTGAATAATACAATAACGACGGCTTTCACACGAGAGAACACCATGGCAAAAGCACGCTCTACACAATCTATTGCATTATCTGCAGCTATTGCAGCGGCGCTTGGCACCGCATCAATCAGCGCACAAGCAGCAGACACTGACGTATCTTTTGGTGGATACGTAAAACTCGACTTAATGGTTTCTGACTACACCGATGGTCAAGCGCCAGCCAGTGGCAGCATTGCGCG
>NZ_AAMX01000042.1 GCF_000152885.1 Idiomarina baltica OS145 | reverse complement strand
TTTAGCAAGTGTACACAGAGGTGTAATTTATGAAAAAGTTAACAGCATTATTTGCTGCTGCGCTTTTAGCCGCAGCACCAGGTATTGCATCAGCACAAGCTGCTGGTAGCAACGGTGGTGGTGCTGCTCAAGCATCTGGCGCTGGCGCTGGTTCAGGCGCAGGCGCAGGCGCTGCTGGCGCAGCTGGCGCTGGCATTGGTGGTTTGAGCGCCGGTGCTATTGGTGTTATCGCAACGAGCGTCGTTGTTGGAACAGCAGTAGCTACAGACGGTGGTGCAGACGATGCAGAAATCGATGACGGAGACAACGGTGGCACGCCTCCGACTACGAGTACAAATACGTCAACAACAACCACGACTTCTACAAATACATCGACCAACGGTTAATCATTTGGGAAGTATGGGCTAAAACCGCTGTGAGAACAGCGGTTTTTTTATGTCTTTTGTCATTAGAAATTAACGTAACAAAGATGGAACATCTTTATGGGTATCGCGTTTCCCTGTAAACGAAGTAAAAGGTTTTTCGCTCTACTAATTGTCAGTGGGCTGCTGTCCGCATGTGGGTCACGGGTTTCGAGTGTTGCCGATACGGTGAAATTCGCATTTTCGGGACCTCAGGACGTAACCTTGACCGCTTCGCAAATAAATCAATTAAACTATGCTACAACGTACGCAACGTTAAGCGGTCAACCTAGAGCCGCGATAGTACTGACGTTTATCGATCACTCGGCAGCGTACGGACAACAAACGCAGTGGGCCGCTCAAGATGATGAAATCATATTGTTACGCAACGGACGTCTGTATGGGACACGCAACTTGCGCGACGAGTTTAGTGCCGTAAAGTATGATGTGCTCGGTATCGAGAGTGCTCAAACGGATCCTTTAAACTGTTATCTGCGCAGCGCGCAAGCCCCTCAAAACTGTGCTAAATCCTGGCAAGCGATGGCAACCGTTACTTCCGATTTTCGTGATATTCGCTACGATCTAACGAGCCAGATTAGCGAGGTGAGCCATGAATCGGTCGCACTCTCGAATGCCACGTTAGATGCAGTAAAAGTCACTGAGACATTGACGGTAAAAGCCCAGCACGGTGGTTCGCATAAATACAAGAATACGTATTGGTTTGCTCATCATCAGTTAATCAAGAGTGACCAACAGCTGGTGCCAGAACTTCCGCGTCTGACGACTGAGTCAATCAAGATGATAGGTGGGCTTGAATAATGATGAATCGTATGTTCCAAACGTTAGTCGCCGGGTTGTTAATTGTGTCGTTTTCAGCTTTAGCACAGCAACATCATCCCGTCACGTTGACTTGGAAAACCGCAACTAGCGAACATAATTACACGATTAATCCAAATGCGACGTTGGGTGACTTCTTAGCACAACAAGTGAACGATCCGACCGTTTACAACTGGGCTGCCTCGCGACTTGTTTCAGATGATCTCACTCGACAAGTAGAGCGCGAAAGAACTGCAGTGCTAGCTGAATTAAACTTACAAAAACAAAGTGCATTGAGTTCGGGTGAGTCAGAACGAGCGGCAGCGTTAAATGATATCCGCAGTTGGCTAGCAGCCTTACCGTTAGCGGGATCGCACTTCATCGGTGTTCCATTTTATCAGTTACGGGCCCATAAGAACTTTAATCCACAAATGCAGTTACCTAAACAGCGCACGCAGTTAACGCTGGTTTCGCCCAAGACTCAGAATGTTATAAAAGCAGAGGTGGTTGGCGCCGTCAATTCACCAATTTTAGTTGAACCTGGAACTGACTTGGTAACCGCTTTAGAACGTGCTCAGCCCAATCCACATGCTTTAGATAGTCGTGTTTGGCTTATCAAACAAAATGGAACCGTAATTCACATGCCTGCGGCGGTTTATAATCAAAACCAAGCTGCGGTCTGTTACAGACATGAAACGGCACTGCCATGGATCGATGTCGAACAGTGGCAAGGCATTGATTGTTGGCCAGATGAGGCAGTCAATGAGGGCGACATAATCTTTGTGGGATTAAAGAATGCAGTAAACCTCAATAAACGAATAAGCCAATTACTTAAACATCGAGCGATATTTCAATGAGTTCTATGAAAACGGTGAAACATATAACCCCACTATTTTTGCTATCAGCCGTGTTCTCGGTAACGAAGGTGCAAGCGCAAGATATCAGTGAGCATATGATTGGACAGCCAACGCAAAGTGACTTTGGTGGCGTTGGCTTAATGCAAATGCCGACGGCTCGAATGGGGCGCTCAGGTGAGTTCACATTATTTTATTACGACAACGAAGAATATCGTCGTATGGCATTCAACATGCAGCTTTTCCCTTGGTTTGAAGCGACTATTCGATATAACGATATTCGTACACGCTTATACAGCTCATCTCCAGAGTTTAGTGGCGATCAAACTTATAAGGATCGAGGTGTCGATGTTAAATTTCGTTTGTGGGAAGAGTCGAAATGGATACCCGAATTAAGTGTGGGATTACGTGACCTTGCTGGAACGGGAAAGTTTGCCGGCGAGTACATCGTTGCCTCAAAACGCTATAAGAATTTTGATTTTACTCTCGGATTAGGCTGGGGGAACTTAGGCACAAACGATAATATCTCGAATCCATTTTGCGAAGTCACGGACCGCTTTTGTAATCGACCTGAGGGCACCACCGCACGGGGCGGCACCTTTGAGACGGATAAGTGGTTCCGAGGAGACACGTCGCTATTTGCTGGCGTTGAATATCAGACGCCATGGGATCCTTTATCAATAAAAGTGGAATACGAGGGGAATGATTACTCGGATGAAGTGTCTGGTACGCCAATTGTACAAGACAGTCACTTTAATTATGGTGTGCATTATCGGGTGACTGATAACTTAAACGTGCAGTTAAGTTATGAACGCGGCAACACATGGATGTTCGGGTTTAACCTACGTGCTAACTTTAATGATATTAAGCAATATAAAAAGCGTGAGCGCAAACGCGATAAGTCAGACTTTGCTGATCGTCCGGTCGATATGAAGCAAGTCAATACGGATAAGCTAGTCACGGATTTACGCGCCGAGGGCGGTTGGCTGAGCCACAATATCGCGCTTTCAGACGATGGTAAAACGCTTTCGTTAACCGGTTACCCTATTGGCTATAGTAATCAAATGGAGGCGCTGGATAGATCTTCTCGCGTTTTACTGACAGAACTTCCTGACTCGATTGAGCAGTATCAATTTATCGATAGCGTTCTGGGTATGCCGATGAGTCAAACTAACGTTGATGCTGTAAAGCTTGAAGATAATGTGAAGCAACGTTACTTAACAAAACATGATGAAATCTATCGACTGACGGAAGTAAATGAGTCACAGGATAACACGCTATATGATCAACCGTTCGAGCTTGGTTGGCCGCGTGTCAGTGCTCGTCCTTATTTAGTCCAGAGTTTTGGCGGTCCTGAAAACTTTTACATGTACCAGCTGAGCGCCGACATACAAATGAATTGGCAGTTAGCCAATAATTTTGTTGTAACCGGCGCTCTGGGTGTAAATCTACTGACCAATTATGACGAATTTAATTTCTTAGTCCCTGGCTCAGATGAGGCGCCATTGCCTCGGGTACGTACCTATATTCGTGAGTACGTCACTTACTCTGATGTTTGGCTAGATGATCTGCAAGCGACTTATATCAAGCAATGGAATCAAAATTTGTATACCTCAGTTTATGGTGGGTATTTCGAACGAATGTTTGGTGGTGTCGGGTTCGAGACCCTATACAATCCACTCAATCAGGGCTGGGCGATTGGTATTGATATTAACTATGCAAAGCAGCGCGACTTTGATAGTTATACTGGCTTCCGCGATTACTCGGTCGTGACCGGACATGTGACGGGCTATTGGAAAGTCCCCAAGCTTGATGATGTTCTTGTGAAAGTGGCATTGGGACGCTTCTTGGCCAAGGACGTCGGTGTGCAAGTGAACTTCGAGAAGAAATTCGATAGTGGTATTATCGTTGGCGCTTATGCCGCGAAGACTGATGTATCGGCAGACGAGTACGGTGAAGGCAGCTTTACTAAAGGCTTCTACTTAAGTATTCCGTTTGACTTGATGCAGATTTATGACTCGGTTGGTCGTGCCAGTTTTGGCTGGACACCGCTTACACGCGATGGCGGTCAAATGTTGATGCGTTCACAACGTTTATTTGGCGTGACCGAGCCGCGTAACCGCTACTATACCGAATCTGATTTATATAAGTAGAGCGAAGAAGGCGAGAGAAGTGAAAATTACAGTTGCAGGAACAGGCTATGTCGGTCTCTCCAATGCGGTGCTACTGTCGCAAAATAACGAGGTGGTTGCCTACGATATCGATCCTGAGAAGATCGATTCCATTAACCGTAGGCAAGCACCGATTGTGGATACAGAATTACAGCAGTACTTAACGGAAAAACCATTATTTCTCAACGCCACGAATGATGCAGCAGAAGCATTTAGTGACTGTGATTGGGTGATTGTAGCTACGCCGACAGATTATGATCCGATGACGAATCACTTTAATACCGCGTCGGTCGAAAGTGTCATTCAGCAAGTTATTACAGTCAATCCTGATGCAGTCATTGTGATTAAATCCACGGTGCCTGTAGGTTATACTGAGAAAATAAAACGCCAGTTTAATACCAACAATATTATGTTTTCACCTGAGTTTTTACGTGAAGGTAGGGCGTTGTTTGATAACTTATATCCTTCACGTATTATTGTAGGTGAACGCTCCGAGCGGGCAAATTTATTCGCGGGCTTATTGCAGCAAGGCGCGATTAAGCAAGATATTCCAGTTTTGACAACCGATAGCACCGAAGCAGAAGCTATCAAACTATTTGCGAATACCTACTTAGCAATGCGTGTTGCCTACTTTAATGAACTTGATACATATGCCGAAGTCCACGGCTTAGATACGCGGCAAATCATTGAGGGAGTTTGTCTCGACCCTCGAATTGGTGATCACTATAATAATCCAAGCTTTGGTTATGGTGGCTATTGTCTACCCAAGGACACCAAGCAACTCCTCGCAAATTATCATCAAGTGCCGCAAACGCTGATACAAGCGATAGTCGATGCGAATACAACCAGAAAGGACTTCGTAGCGCACCAAATCGCTGCCAAACAACCCGAACACGTTGGTATTTATCGCTTGGTGATGAAAACCGGGTCTGATAATTTTCGGGCTTCCGCTGTGCAAGGAATCATAAGCCGTTTGAAGGAACGTCAACTTAATGTCGTTATCTATGAACCGGTGCTCGAAGAGGAAAACTTTTTGGGATGTGAGGTTATTCGTGATCTCTCAGTATTTAAAAGTAAAGCGGACTTGATTGTGAGTAATCGTCTTACCGAAGAACTCTTCGATGTTGCAGATCGCGTTTACACCAGAGATTTGTTTAATGCCGATTAAACATTAATATCATTTGATAATCTTTCTAGTGAAACAGACATACGCTAATAACTATAGTTTTAAAAGGCCGGTGAATGAATAAGAGTATCCTATTAACAGGTGGCACAGGTTATATTGGCTCCCACACAACCCTCGAACTTTTAAATAACGGCTATGAGGTGGTAGTCATTGATAATCTCTCAAATAGTAGCCGTGAGAGTTTAAAGCGCGTTGAGCAATTGACACAAAAATCCGTGACCTTTGCACAGGTCGATGTGCGTGACGCAGAGGCATTAAACCAAGTATTTGAGAACCATAATATTCAGTCTGTGTTGCATTTTGCTGGCCACAAAGCGGTCGGTGAAAGTGTGGAAAAGCCCATTCAATATTACCAAAATAATGTCGCGGGTACGTTAACGCTGTGTGAGGTGATGGCGCGAAATAATGTATTTGAACTGATTTTTTCATCGTCAGCTACAGTTTATGGAGCAAACGCGCAATCGCCAATTAGTGAGTCAATGCCGATTGGTGCAACGACAAATCCGTACGGAACCAGCAAATATATGGTGGAGCGGATGCTGATGGATCTAGCCGCTTCGGATCCTCGTTGGCGCATCGCTACATTGCGCTATTTTAACCCAGTCGGTGCACACCGATCTGGCCAAATAGGCGAAGACCCCAATGGTATACCGAATAATCTCGTGCCTTTTGTCAGTCAGGTCGCTGTAGGTAAACTCGATCAGTTACAGGTATTCGGTAATGATTATGATACGACCGATGGCACGGGCGTTCGTGATTATATTCATGTTGTCGATCTGGCGTTAGGACATATTGCGGCATTGCGTTATATGGACAGTCACCAAGGTTTTGAGGCCTTTAACTTAGGCACAGGTAAAGGCTACTCAGTCTTGGAAGTGGTGGACGCTTTTGAGCAACAGTCTGGATTGAATATCCCCTATACGGTTGCGCAGCGTCGACCGGGTGATATTGCAAAATGTTTTGCAAACCCAGAAAAGGCGAGCAAGCTGCTAGGTTGGCAAGCCAAGTGTGAATTAGCAGAAATGATGCGAGATACTTGGCATTGGCAGTCGCAGAACCCGAATGGATACGACCAATAAGCGATAGACTCATCATGTTAAAAATAAAAAGCACTGACTCAAACCGCACACTGCTCTCACTTGACGATAGTTATTTATTTGACGACGTTCACGATTGGCGTGCGCAACGCCTTACCGAGATTGACCTTAAACCGGCAAAGCAGCAACTGGTTATTGGCGAATATAAGAACGTGACAGAGGGTCGAAAGGTCACTCATACGTTGTGTAGAAGCCGTGCGGCCATTGAAGCACTTCAACAACCCACTCATTCTTTTACAGCGATTGTAAACAAAATTCGCTCGAGTCAGTGGCTGGGTGTCACGGGAAAACCCATTACCGACGTTGTAAATATTGGTGTCGGAGGATCGGATTTAGGTCCTCAAATGGCAAGTTTTGCACTCAAAGAGTTTGATGATGAATCGTCTTCAAGCGCGGTTGATGTCCACTTTGTCTCATCGATGGATGGTGGGCAGCTATACGCAGTCCTTCCTATCGTTGATCCAGAAACCACGTTATTTGTAATTGCTTCAAAATCATTTGGCACGATAGATACGTTCGCGAATGTGGACACCGTAAAGTGCTGGGTGAATCATGTCATGTCCGAGTCAGCTTGGCTGGAGCACCATGTCATTGGTGTGTCTTCTAATAAGGAGAAAATGACGGCTTACGGTATACCTGAACATCACCAGCTCAGCTTTGACGAAGGCGTAGGCGGGCGTTTCTCGCTGTGGTCCACGATAGGTCTCAGTATTGCAGTGTCTATCGGTATGGCGCCATTTTGTAAGATGTTAGCCGGTGCGTTAGCGGTGGACGAGCATTTTTTAACTGTACCAGATAACGACAACGTACCTGTTCGATTGGCGTTAAATGGTGTCTATTTACGTCAGCAAAAGGGCATCAATAATTTAGCAATTTTGCCTTATGATGGGCGTTTACGCATGCTGCCTTCCTATCTTCAGCAACTGGATATGGAAAGTAATGGTAAGCAGGCCACACGTGACAATAAATCTTTGCATCAGCCGACAGGACCCATTTTATGGGGCGGATTTGGTCCAAATGGGCAACATGCCTTTTATCAGCATTTACATCAAGGCTACGATGATTTTGCGGCTGATTTCGTACTGGTTCTTAATCGAAGTGCTACGAGGTTTCCTCCACAAGTAGCAGCCTCTTTGCAACAGCAACAACGGCTCTCTGTGGCAAACTGTCTAGCTCATCGACGCCTGCTGTGGTGGGGTGACAAAAGTGTTGAATCGCCGCGCGATAATTACCCGGGGAGTCATGCATCGAATCTTCTTCTCTTAGATGAATTGACGCCAGAGAGCTTTGGCGCATTGATAGCAGTGTACGAACACAAGATATTCATTCAAGGACTGCTGTGGGATGTTAACTCCTTTGACCAACCGGGTGTTGAGAAAGGTAAAAAGTACGCCCTCTCAGTGCTAGATGCGCTCTCGGATAATCAGAGTGAAGACTTCGACGATGTGACTAACGCGTTGATAGATTATTATCGCCAGCATATAAATAGAGACAGCTAATGTTTAAACGCGACGTGATACGCATTGCGCGAGAGGCAGGGGCGGCTATCATGCGGGTAAAGCAAGAGCATTCGCTTCAGGTTTCAACGAAAGCTGATGAGAGTCCTGTGACCCAGGCTGATTTAGCGGCGCACCATGTGATTGTCGATGCCTTGCGAAAACTAGCAACAACATACCCTGTGATATCGGAAGAGTGTTGTGATATTTCCTGGAGCCAACGCAAAAACTGGCATCGTTACTGGTTAGTTGACCCTCTAGATGGCACGCAAGAATTCATTAAAGGTAACGATGAGTTTAGCGTTAATATCGCGTTGATCGAGCAGGGAGTTCCCATTTTAGGGGTTGTCTATGCACCTGCTTTAGATGATCTTTATTACGGTGAGCGCGATGTCGGCGCAGAGCTTAATGGACAATCGATTACTGCGGTTACTCGAGTGCCAGAAACACTACGTGTGATGATCTCACGTTCACACCCTTCTGAAGAAACCTTAACTTGGCTTGAGCAACTCACGGTGCCTTATGAGACGATTGCAGTGGGAAGCGCACTCAAACTGTGTTGGATTGCAGCGGGCAAAGCAGATTTATATCCTCGCCTAGGGCCCACCAGCGAATGGGATATTGCCGCCGGTCAAGCTGTATTACTATCAGCAGGGGGTGTTGTAAATAAAATTAACGGAGAACCCTTGCGGTATAACCAAAAAGAGTCCTTCTTAAATCCGTCGTTTATCGCTAAAACAAGGGCTTATGTCATATAGTTATGAGAATATGAAATATTAGTAACAACTAATTTACAAAATGTTACATTTTGTTCGATTTGGGGGTTACTAAATATTAACAACTTGGTGTAGGATTGGTGGTCCTGGGTAAAAACACAACAACGAGGTTCCCATGACAACCAAATCTTTCAAGCTGGCCTCTCTGTCAGCAGCAGTGCTTTTAGGCCTCACGGCATGTGGGGGCAGCGATGATACAAACTATGCTCCCGAGGTGAGTGGGCAAAACATTGCGTCAGCACAACAGTGGTCTCCAGTT
>NZ_AAMX01000060.1 GCF_000152885.1 Idiomarina baltica OS145 | reverse complement strand
CAAAATATAAGTCGCTGACCCATTATACAAAAGGTACGCAGTCACCCCACAAGGAGGCTCATACTGCTTGTACGTACACGGTTTCAGGTTCTATTTCACTCCCCTCGCCGGGGTTCTTTTCGCCTTTCCCTCACGGTACTGGTTCACTATCGGTCAGTTGGGAGTATTTAGCCTTGGAGGATGGTCCCCCCATATTCAGTCAAGATAACACGTGTCCCGACCTACTCGTTTTCACTCACTATGCGCCGTCACATACCGGGCTATCACCGTCTATGGCTCTGCTTCCCAACAGATTCTGTTAACGCATTGTCAGCTTAAGGGCTGCTTCCCGTTCGCTCGCCGCTACTAGGGAAATCTCGGTTGATTTCTTTTCCTCCGGGTACTTAGATGTTTCAGTTCTCCGGGTTTGCCTCCAAGCACCTATATATTCAGTGCCGGATACTCTGTAAACAGAGTGGGTTGCCCCATTCGGAAATCCATGACTGATAACGACTCTTACTGTCTCGTCATGGCTTATCGCAAGTTAGTACGTCCTTCATCGCCTCCAACTGCCTAGGCATCCACCGTGTACGCTTAGTCACTTAACCATACAACACCTAAGATGTCTGCTACGCAGAACCTCGTGCATTGTATTGCAACTAAGATTGTTTGTTCTCGCTGTACACTTGTAAGATACGCCTCTACCAATTTGAATAAGGTTCAAGTAGAGTGGCATTTCATTACTTTATTACAATCAGCTTGTCCATGTTGTTAAAGAGCATGTAACGCAAAGTTACCGGTAAACATTCAGCTTTGAACGCTTAACGCTAACATCGCCTTGCGCTTCAAGCGCAAGTTACATTATAGAGAAGAAGTGGTGGAGCCAAGCGGGATCGAACCGCTGACCTCCTGCGTGCAAGGCAGGCGCTCTCCCAGCTGAGCTATGGCCCCGAATGCTTGCTTGAACCGCCGATAGCGGCGTTGCGCGTACTGATACCGAGGACACCCTCTTTTCAGCACGGCTGCAAAGGCTGTTTTGAGTGGCTGACAAGGCGGGAAAAACCGAAGCATAGACTGCTATGCGAGGTTTTTACCAACGCTGTTCAGGCGCTCAAAATGGTGGGTCTGAGTAGACTTGAACTACCGACCTCACCCTTATCAGGGGTGCGCTCTAACCAGCTGAGCTACAGACCCAGTATAATTTAAGGCTTTATCTTGTGCCAAAGGCACAAGCTACCCCAATTCTTCTCTATTCATCAAACCAAGCAATCTGTGTGGACACTTACATCCATAAGCGAAGTGTAAGGAGGTGATCCAGCCGCAGGTTCCCCTACGGCTACCTTGTTACGACTTCACCCCAGTCATGAACCACACCGTGGTGATCGTTCTCCCGAAGGTTAAACTAACCACTTCTGGTGCAGCCCACTCCCATGGTGTGACGGGCGGTGTGTACAAGGCCCGGGAACGTATTCACCGTGGCATTCTGATCCACGATTACTAGCGATTCCGACTTCATGGAGTCGAGTTGCAGACTCCAATCCGGACTACGACGCGCTTTATGAGATTCGCTTACCCTCGCAGGTTCGCTGCCCTTTGTACGCGCCATTGTAGCACGTGTGTAGCCCATCCCGTAAGGGCCATGATGACTTGACGTCGTCCCCACCTTCCTCCGGTTTATCACCGGCAGTCTCCCCAGAGT
>NZ_AAMX01000069.1 GCF_000152885.1 Idiomarina baltica OS145 | reverse complement strand
TGATACCACCCGGGAATCCAGTGTGCGAGTAGTACATTTTGTCCTGAGCTTTGTTACCGGTTACAGCAACTTTCTCAGCGTTAACGATGACGATGTAGTCACCTGTGTCAACGTGAGGCGTATACTCAGGCTTATGCTTACCACGCAGGCGGCGAGCTACTTCAGTAGCCAAACGACCTAACGTTTTACCTTCTGCGTCAATTACATACCAGTCGCGTTTTACCGTTTCTGGTTTTGCTACAAATGTTTTCATTTTGAAAAAACCTAATTTTAAATGTTCACGGACAGTAATTCCGGGCTTCCCCGCGAATCACAACAATAAAAAAATGATAAAAATCATTAGTTTATTTGCTGCAACCATGGGCTAACGAGATGTTAACGTCATGGACTGTAACGTGGGCTGCGCGGATTATAGGAAAAATGCGCTCAAAGATCACGCACTTTTTGAAATTTCTTACCGATTTACTGTGCCATTTATGCGCGATGCGCCAGTGCTAAATATTCTTCACTTTGCATTTCTTGCAAACGACTCACACAGCGGCGAAACTCAAAACTCAATTGCCCTTCGCTATACAGCGAATCAATGGGCTGTTGTGCGGATAAAATCAATTTAACTCGGCGCTCATAAAATTCGTCCACCAACGCGATAAAGCGACGCGCAACGTCATCGTTGTGGCGACCCATTTGTTCGACATTCGAGATAATGACGGCATGATATAACTGCGCAAGTTCCATGTAGTCGGTGTGGCTACGCGCTGTCTTACAAATATCTGGGAAGTCGAAAAAGACAACATCATCGCATTCTGCACGCACTCGAATCGATCGTCCTTCGATTTCAACAGCGTGGGACTCAAAATCACACCCCTTTTCCGGCGCTAGGTTATGAAAGGACTCTACCAACCTTTGGTCAGCTTGGTCATCATTAGGCACATGAAATAGCTTTGCTTGCGTCAACGTGCGTAGGCGATAGTCGATCCCGCTATCAACATTAACCACAGCACAATGCTGCTTAATTAATTTTATTGCCGGATAAATCGTGCGCGCTGTAACCCATTTTTGTATAGGTCGTCGGTACGATATTGGATGTTGCAACGAGTATCAC
>NZ_CH672403.1:414502-485842 GCF_000152885.1 Idiomarina baltica OS145 | reverse complement strand
TTTGGTGATTCAGAATATTTTCGGCCAGCGTGGGAAAGTAACAATCTGACCGACGGAATTAATGTTATGAAAAGAACTTTTCAACCAAGCGTACTAAAACGCAAACGTACTCACGGTTTCCGTGCTCGCATGGCAACCAAAAACGGCCGTAAAGTTATTGCACGTCGCCGTGCACGTGGTCGTAAAGTATTAAGCGCATAAGATAGATAGTGTTCACTCAGTGACGCACTATCATTATGGACGGGAGTTAAGGCTCTTAACTCCCTCGCACTTCCAAACGGTTTTCGATAATCCTCCCGTTAAAGCTGTCACAGCGCATATCACCATGCTTGCCTGCCCTAATCAACTTGGGCATCCCAGAATTGGCGTTACTATCAGCAAAAAACGTGCTAAAACAGCTGTCGCTAGGAATCGATTCAAGCGTCAAGTGCGCGAAACGTTCAGACTAAAACAGCATAATATCCCAGCGTTCGATATCGTTGTTATTGCAAAGCACGGTATTGATACTCTCGATAATGCTCAAATGGCTGATACATTAAATTATCTATGGCGAAAGTTAGCAAAGCGTTGCAAGCAATACCAATCGGCCTGATAAAGTTTTATCAGCTGGTTATTTCGCCGTTAATCGGCCCTCGATGTCGTTTTTATCCGTCATGTTCACATTATGCCTGTGAGGCAATAAAGAAACACGGTACAATACGCGGCATTGGGTTGGCAGCAAAAAGGCTTAGCCGTTGTCATCCGGGTTCCGAAGGTGGTTTCGATCCTGTGCCGGAAGTTTCTTCTGATAACATCGAACCGAATCATTCACAGTCAAAGAAATAGACAAGTAATAGAGACGAAATCATTATGAATTCGCCACGCTCGATACTATTGGTTGCGTTTATTGTTGTGTCGTTCTTTTTGTTCCAACAATGGACAATCGACACTGCCCCAGGCACGAAAGCGCCTCAGCAAACACAACAAACGACGCAGCAAACCGAAGATCAAAATAGCTCCACTGTTCCTCAGTCAGGTTCAAATACCGCAGATACCGCTGTACCTGAGAGTAACAGCCCTAATGCCATCACTAGTAATGGTCGCTTAATCACCGTAGTCACTGACGAACTCGAATTAAAAATCGATTTGAACGGCGGTGATATCGTTTCAGCAAAGCTTTTAGAGTTTGCGGCTACACTCGATTCCGAAGAGCGTTTCCAATTACTTAAACGTAACAGCAATCACATTTATATCGCGCAATCAGGACTCATTGGCCCTCAGGGTATCGATTCAAATAACGGTCGTGCGCAATATCAAGCCGCTCAAGAGCGATACCGTTTAACCGGCGACACCCTTGAAGTCCCTTTGACTACGCAAACCGAGTCAGGGCTTAATGTTACTAAAACTTTCGTTATCAAGCGCGGGCACTATGATATTGGTGTCAACTAT
This sequence comes from Idiomarina baltica OS145, assembly GCF_000152885.1. Taxonomy (GTDB): domain Bacteria; phylum Pseudomonadota; class Gammaproteobacteria; order Enterobacterales; family Alteromonadaceae; genus Idiomarina; species Idiomarina baltica. The sequence continues at coordinate 484,414 of NZ_CH672403.1, read as the reverse complement.
GCGATTGAAAACCAAAGTTCAGAAGCCGCTCAGTTACAGTTTTACGGGCAGTTGCAACAAACAATGACTGCAGGCGAAAGCGGTAGCATGATCATGCCGACTTATTTTGGTGCTGCCTATTCTCAAGATGAAGATAAGTTTGAGAAATACCCGTTTGACGACATGCGTGAGAAAAAGCTGAGCGTTACAACCCAGACAGGTTGGGTTAGCATGCTGCAGCATTACTTTGTTGCCGCTTGGGTCCCTACGCAAACACAGCAAAACAAGTTTTACTCGCAGGTTACACCTTCGAACCAAGCTGTCATCGGCGTTTTATATCCCTCCACCACCGTACAACCGGGTGCATCGAAAACCATCGACGCAACTATATTCGTAGGTCCAAAAGACCAAGACGCGATGGCCAAAGTTGCACCGTATCTTGATTTAACAGTCGACTACGGATTCCTATGGTGGCTCGCTCAACCGATATTCAAATTACTTCAGTTTTTACAAAGCTTTGTCATTAACTGGGGTCTAGCGATTATCTTGATTACCGTGATCATCAAAGCGTTGTTGTTCCCACTGACTAAAGCGCAATATGTGTCAATGGCGAAAATGCGCTTGCTTCAGCCAAAAATGAAGTCTCTGCGCGAACGCTATGGTGACGATCGCCAGAAGATGGGCCAGGCTATGATGAAGCTGTATAAAGAGGAAAAGGTCAATCCTCTTGGCGGCTGCCTACCCATGTTGCTTCAGTTGCCCATATTTTTATCATTATATTGGGTGCTGTTAGAGAGTGTCGAGCTGCGTCATTCATCCTTTGTATTCTGGATCCAAGATTTATCAACCAAGGATCCGTACTACATACTGCCTATTTTGATGGGTATCAGTATGTTTGTAATGCAACGTCTACAACCGACGCCAGCAACTGACCCAATGCAGCAGAAGTTATTCCAGTATATGCCTGTCATATTTACGGTGTTCTTCTTATGGTTCCCGTCTGGCTTAGTACTCTACTGGTTGGTTAGTAACCTGATAACCATTACTCAAATGCTCATTATTTATAAAGGGCTTGAGAAGAAAGGTATTAACGTTCGCGGTAAATAACAGTAGAGCGTAAGAATAAAAAGCCCGGTTTCGACCGGGCTTTGTTTTTTCTGAGCGACTAGCAGCAATTTTCTTGTAAACTAGTCATTAGATTCATTTTTATTTAGCGTTGAGGTCCCATTTATGAACCCTTCAATACATGAGCCAACGAGCACAGACGATGAGTTCAGTAATGACAGCATCGTCGCACAGGCAACTCCCCCCGGTCGCGGTGGCGTCGGTATTGTTCGTGTTAGCGGTCCTCAAGCAAAACAAGTAGCGAGTGCACTCATTGGCCATTGTCCACCTCCACGTAAAGCTGAATATGTCCCCTTCTATGATAAAGAAGGTCATTTGCTCGATGAGGGCATCGCACTCTTTTTCAAAGGCCCTAACTCATTCACCGGTGAGGATGTGCTGGAACTCCAAGGACACGGCGGCCCTGTTCTCATTGATATGATTATCAAGGCAATTCTAGAATTGCCCGATATTCGTCCTGCTCGTCCCGGCGAGTTCAGCGAGCGCGCATTTTTAAATGATAAACTCGATCTGACCCAAGCCGAGGCTATTGCCGACCTCATCGATACCAACTCCGAGCAAGCCGCAAAGGCTGCGCTGCAAAGTTTAAAAGGCGAGTTTTCTCACAAAATAGACGTCCTGGTCGACGCTGTTATTCACCTACGCATGTACGTTGAAGCGGCGATCGATTTTCCCGATGAAGAAATCGACTTTCTTTCCGATGGCAAGGTCGCCAACGATTTGGCAGAAATCATTGATCAGCTGTTCCATATAGAACAACAAGCCAAACAAGGCACGTTAATGCGTGAAGGCATGCGTATTGTGATTGCGGGGCGCCCAAATGCCGGTAAATCGAGCTTATTAAATGCCTTAGCGGGTCGCGAATCCGCTATCGTCACGGAGATTGCGGGTACGACTCGTGATGTGCTTCGCGAGCACATTCAAATTGACGGAATGCCACTTCATATTATTGATACCGCAGGTTTGCGCGATTCACCCGACCAAGTCGAACGTATTGGTATTGAACGCGCCTGGGATGAGATTCGCCAAGCCGACCGCGTGTTGTTTATGGTTGATAGCCAAGAAACCAGTGCAATTCATCCCGACGATATTTGGCCGGAGTTTTTCGCCCAGTTACCTGATGATATGCCGTTTACGGTCATTCGCAATAAGATCGATCTGACGCAAGAAAACACGGGGTTAACCGAACACAACGGTATCCCAGTAATTCAACTGTCTGCTAAGACAGGGCATGGGATTGAACAACTGCGTGAACACCTAAAACATTGTGTGGGCTATAGCGCCACCTCGGAAGGTAGCTTTATGGCGCGTCGCCGTCATCTCGATGCCTTGGAGAAAGCCAAGTCTCATTTGTTACTCGGACAAGAGCACCTAGAGCTTAACCTTGCCGGCGAGCTACTCGCTGAAGAGCTTCGACTTACACAACAACATTTAAATGAGATCACGGGCGAATTTACCTCAGACGATCTGTTGGGCCAGATCTTTGGTTCGTTCTGCATTGGGAAGTGAAACGGCCAAAAAGATCGAAAAGCATCCAACCAAATACAAATAAGCCATTGTTTTATAAAGAAATTCATTATATTTCTTTGCAGGCAATTTGATCCATTTTGCCCCCTCTTGCTCCGTGTGTGCTCCGAGTATAAGTTTTCGGAGCACTCGGAGCACAAAAGGAGCGAAACATGAAAATCACTATCCAGAAACGCGAACCAGACAAGAACGGCCACCGTGCCTTGCGACTGGTCTACTATCACGGTTCCAAGACGGGTCAGAACGGTTCTCGGGCGCAGAAGCGCTCATATGAGCCCCTGAACCTGTTCCTCTACGACAAACCCCGCCTTCCGGCGGAGCGTGAGCACAACAAGACCGTGAATCAGAAGGCTGAGGCCATACGGGCAAAGCGGCTGTTGGAAATCGAGTCGTCACGACATGGATTGGACGATCGGACCAAGCTGTCTGCCAGCTTCTTCGATTACTTCGACCAACTCGCCGGAAAACACGAAACGGACTTACCTGACCTTGGAAGAGGTCCGGGCTCTGACCAAAGCCGAATGCCGGTATGACGTGCTGAGGCGGGCTTTCCTGTTTTCCTGCACTACTGGCCTTCGCTGGTCAGATATCCACAAGCTGGTCTGGGGTGAGATAGAGGAATTCGCCGATGGCCACTACCGCATGATTTTTCGGCAGAAGAAGCAGGTGAACGCCGGGAACTCACTGCAATACCTGGATCTTCCAGACTCAGCGGTGAGATTGTTGAACCTGGAGAGTCGCGGTAAGCCAGGTGATAGGGTATTCAAGGGTCTGAAGTATGACTCCTATACCAACGTTGCGTTGGCGCAATGGGTCATGCGGGCAGGAATCACCAAGAACGTCACTTTCCATGCCGGACGGCACACCTTTGCGGTCAATCAACTGGCCAGGGGTGTGGATATCTACTCGCTGTCGCGACTTCTAGGCCATAGCGAGCTCAGAACCACAGAAATCTATGCGGACATACTCGAAACCCGCCGCACAGAGGCCATGAGGAGTTTTCCTGACATATTTGAGGAGACACTGGACGGATGGGGAATGTGCAGCCTAAGTGACGAGAGAGGCTTTCACAGCCCCTCTTTCCTCCTGCCCCACGTCAAACACTCCGCCGTCCTGGTCTTCTATGGCTCACCAGGTGCTGAGCAGCCGACTGCTCGATCTCGTCCGCCGTCGCGATCCGGTTGGACTGGAGCCACTTCAAGATGTCTGCGCGGCGAAAGAAAATCCGGTGACCATTTGGCTTGAAATGAGGGATCTTCTTTGGGGAGGTTAGCTGGTACAGGGTGCTTTTCTTCAGCCCCGTGTATTCCGCACAGTCTTCAAGACTCATGATCTCCTTGTCGGCCTCCGGGGCCTTGCTGCCACTGATATGGTCCAAAATTATCTTCTTGAGAACCATCATGTCCTGCAACACCCGTTGCAGCATTTCTTTTTCTGTCATCTCTCTACCCCTACACAGCCATAACCAAAGTGGGAAAACTGGGAAATTGGGAACCCACGTCAGTCCTCATGTTCAATCCTCTCCAGTTCTTCAAGTTGCCGCCTAACTTGGTCAAGCCTGAGCGCGAAAAACCGTTGAAGCTCCCCGTTAACCCTGGTTTTATAGCTTCCCCTGGAGCGTTCATTGCTCACTAGGCAGTCACGCTGTAACAGCACCTCCACTTCCCTCATGTAATGGGTCGGCAGCCCGAGCCGCTTTAGGAAGTTCGTTTTATAGATCAACCACAACTCGCGCCCTTCGTGTGAGCGTCGAAAACCCGCTCCCCCCTGGCCACTCGCTTGTTCAATATCACTGAGACTGCGCTCCCAAACTTTCATTGCCCGCTCCAGCGCTTTGATAAGCCGGAATTCCTCAGAATTCCTGGAATGTCCCCTGTTATTCAGCCAGGCCTTAAGAGTTCTGTGGACTGACGATAGAGATTCCTCTTCGGACCTTGGGAGGATGAAATTTCTGCTTCCGAGGCAAATCGCCGGATGACCCGTTGCACCTGAGATGCCATCTTATCGTTGGCCCAAGCACCGCTCAGACGACCAACCTCATGATTTATATACTGACTGAGCTCAGTGTGACGTTCGGTCAGCAATGACACCCACTCCCGAATGACAGCACCATGGTAGCGCTGACAAGACGATTTCAGCTCGTCCACAAACTGCTGCGGATGCGTGTGACCATGCAATTCGTCGAACGCGCCGTAGGTGCCAAACACTGGGAGCTCGACTAGCCGAATCTGCTGACCTGCGCGCAACGGTTTACCGATCTGCTGAAGTAGCTCAGCAATCCAAACCTCGCCGCTACTCAATACCAACGTTCGCCAATGCGAAGTGGCGGCCAGCTCGCCAGAAACGTTGGCGCGTAGCTTCCCTGAACCGTTCATGATCTGATAGATCGCCGTATCGATGTCTTCCGGACGGGCCATTCCGATTTCATCGAGCGGCAGCAGCATGTCGTTGTGCTCTGAAGAGACTGCCGCTAATCCGTTGCTGGTTGAGATCCAACTGCGGACATAGCGGTTGCTCCCATAGATGCTGGCCGCCAATTGCAACAAGGTTGTTTTCCCAGTCGACGATGCTCCAACCAAGTGGATGGCGCCATTTTCCATACCGGCAGACGCAATTAGTGGCGCAGCCAGCGCCGTGCCAATGCTAAATATCGCTAATGGGTTGCCTCGGCATAGCTGACCGACATAAGTCTGCCATTCGCTGAGATTTCCAGACTCCTCTAAAGTCGGAGATCCTGATAATTGGCCTACGAAATAATGCGGCTCGTCAGCTGAGCCGATCGTCCAGTTACTGGTGGCAAATACTCCATCGTGCCAACCCGTCCGATTGACGACTGTCGCCGGTTCGGCCAGAGCCATCTGTTCCAACAGATAGTGCTGAAGCCGGCTCCAGCTTGCCTGCCCGGGTGTCAGTTGACGTCTCCCCCAAAAATAGGACCATGACATCGATGAGATTTCCATTAAAATGGGTCAAGTGGAGATCTCGATATGAAAAAACGTTACAGCGAAGAACAAATAATCAAAGCCATCAAAGAGCATGAGGCCGGTGCAAAAGTTGACGAAATTTGTCGTCGCATGGGCATTTCCAGCGGCACGTTTTATAACTGGCGTAGTAAATACGCCGGAATGGAAGTGAATGAGGCCAAGCGTTTAAAAGAGCTTGAGTCTGAGAATAGCAAGCTTAAAAAGCTACTGGCGGAGAAAATTCTTGAGACAGAAGCCTTAAAGGACGTTGTCTCAAAAAAGTGGTGAAGCCCGCCAGCAAGAAGCGTGTCGTAGAGCACTTAATCTCTGCGTATAAGCTAAGCGAGCGTCTTGCGTGCAAGTTGGTCGGGCTGAGCCGAACAGCGTACCGATATAAGCCAAAGCAACGAGATGACGAGCGGGTAACAACTCGCCTAAAGGAGCTTGCCGTGGAATATCCACGGTATGGCTATTTACTGCTGCATGGGCTGCTTAAGCGCGAGGGGCTTGTAAAGAATAAGAAGCGAACCTATCGCCTTTATACCGAACAAGGGCTTCAGGTTCGGACCAAGAAACGTAAAAAGCTGAGACGACCGCGTGTCGTTATGGATGCACCGCAGCGTGTTAATAAGCGATGGTCGATGGACTTTGTGTCTGACCAGCTGGCAAGTGGCCGACGCTTCAGAGTCTTGAACGTTGTCGATGACTTTAGCCGGGAAATGGTTGGGCAACTTGTCTCAGTATCGATTTCAGGACAGCAAGTATCGCGCTTTTTGTCTCAGCTTATCGAGGAGCGCAGAAAGCCAGAGCATATTGTCTGCGATAATGGCACCGAATTTACCAGTAAAGCCATGTTTTTCTGGAGCAAAAGCAACGATGTAAGGTTGAGTTTTATTCAGCCAGGAAAACCAACACAGAACGCTTTTGTTGAGAGTTTGAATGGTAAGTTTAGGAATGAATGTCTGGATCAGAACTGGTTTAGAACGCTCGACGAAGCGAGGTATGAAATAGAGCAATGGCAGCGTCATTACAATTACGAACGTCCGCATAGCTCGTTAAATTATCTACCGCCTGTGGAGTTTGCAAAACAGGTAGCTTAAAACTGAAATTTCATCGATAAGATGGTGTTAGTTCAGGGGAAAGGTCACCCCTCACAGCTTGTCCGGCCACGCCTTTACGTCCTGGTAGCGAAAGCGAACGGCTCGGCCATGGGGATTTGGCTTCACAGGTGCCGGGAATCGCCCCTGCTTTACATAGCGGCGCAGCGTTGCCTGCGATGTTCTCAGGACGGTGCAGACTTCTTCATAGGTCAGCAGGGGAGCTGTCGTGGTGTTTGATTGTTTCTTCATGACTACTCCAGTTGGTTAGTGAATCGCTCGGAGCAATCATCGGAAATATTCGTCTTGGGGGAGAACCGCGGAATTGCCCATAAAGGGCGCAAAGGCGAGGTCGTCTAATAAGACATTGATTATTATTAGGTAAAAGTCAAAATAAACCAGAAAAAGAAAGTCATAATCGCAGAATCAGGGCTTACACGAGTGGGTTTTGTGCATTTAATGATCAAATTAGCTGCATGACTTTCACATGTGAAAGTCATTCTCCGATCTCAGAATCATATTTTGATTCACGCTGTACGAGCTCGAACCACACATTCTTTAAAAAAGGCCTTTGTGAGGCCGTTTCGAGCAAGGCTGACTAGCACTAGGTGCTCGCTACCCAAATAGCCTCGTAAAGGCCTTTCAAGAGACCCATTCACGCCATATCGGCAAACGTCGAGTCTGGATAACATCAACAAGTGCCCCGCCGCGAGTCTTTTTCGAGGCGTTTAGGAGCGCACCAATCGCAAAAGCGCTGGCAGGGAGGTTACTGGATTGAGAGCCCGTCGTTTCCATCTTATTTGGAAAACTCACGCACAGGGATCCCGACGACAACTTATCCAGATTAGTAGCGTATGTGCTGCTCGTATCTCCAAGAGGCGGCCTTTTGGGGTACGTGGAATGAGCTAAAACTTATCCAAATCAGATAGGTATGTGTAGCGATTGGAAAGTCCTCCAGGGCCAAAAACAGCCTTTATTGGAGAACTTGCTGGTCGACAATACTTTGAATTTGTTGATGTGTAGCGAATAAAAACCAGTATTCGACTTTGATCTCCCGGAGGTTAGTGGCCTTATCTGTTAAACCGTCGTCGACTAATTGTTGTAAATTCACTTGAACCTGTGCATTGCTGTTACTATTTATCATCGCTGAAAATGCTTCAGATGACGATATACCAGACCTCAAAATCGTTTTAGCCATCAAATGCAAAATATTACGGTTCAACACGCCGATACGTGCCAAGTAAGAATAAACCCCCCCGATAATAAGGGTAAGTCTATAGCCGTTCGTTGGATACCGACCCATCCCTTCCATATCAAATGTATACTTTTTTATATACAAGAATGCGTCAGTCAGTTGATGAAACGGGTCATCCCTAAAACTCTTATAAAACTCCAAATTATTGATCTTGTCGTTGTCAGGTAATGTCCCAAAGTACCATGACATCAAGCGAGCACCGATGTAATCAGCATGAGCTTCTATGGACTTACTATCCAATATGCTCTTATCAATAACTTTTAAGTGTCCACCTAAGCAATGAGCAATCTCATGGCAAATAGTAAAAGCGACCAATGTAAATAAGTTAATATCCGATATTTCTGCTTTCGCCAAGTCACGACTTATCGTAATAGAGAGATCTCCTTTGAAAATACGGCTGCTTGCGTGCCCAGGAGGGCTGCCTTCATTCAACTCAATAAAAAAATCTGAATCAGGTTTACTAAATATAGTCTTAACTGATTGTAAGATGTCTTGAGCCAACAGAGCTCCTGTCAGGGATTGAGGATTAACCAACTTCTCCTCCCATCTGCTTTTCGAACGCCTGTCGAATGAGCCCCATTACATAGGCCAGCTCAGATTCCTCACTTAACCCTACTTCCACATCGCCATTTCCCCAACGTCCGAGATTGGTCACGTCACGAGCCATCCCTTTCGGATCGCTCAATTCGTGAAACGGCATATTAAGAGACAGTCGCAAACGGGTCTTTTGCGGGACCACATCGACAAAGTTCGTCTCGGCTTTGAACGCTATATAGAGCTTGAGGACTTCTTCAGTGACGCTCGGGTCGAGCACCAGGACTTCCTTTCGAAGCTGCTCAAATAGAGCGCGCATTGGGCTTTCGTCTGCCAGTTGAGGGTGATCCTCAAGGTTGTAGGCTTCTGGTTTGACGGCCACGTTGCGGTAGGTATCGAGGATCTCGTCCGGCAATACCGGTGCCGCCCAAACCCGCACCGCTTCTTGGGCCAGCTTGGCGGCCCGATTCTTAATTGAGTCCTCATTCCATGCTTCTACAGCTCCCAAGCCCTCGTTGAGCCTTAGGGGGCTTTGTTTGAATCCGCCTTGCATATCGCGCTTCTCGATGAAAGCTCGGTCGCTGTACTCTGAGTTGTAGCCCGTAAGAGTCAGGTTACCCAACGTATGCAGCCAGGTTTCATGCACGCGCTTCCATTCCGGACCTAGCTCATCCTTCCATCTAGCAGACAGATTCTCATTCTGCGGCATGATGTGTTCAATCGTGTATTCGTCGACCGGAACCCGTTCCTTGCGCTCGAAATTCTCCAGGCGGCGTAACCAGTAACTCCGACTGCGGAAATTATAGAGATCGCGTACTGCCAGTTCCCTTTTGAACTCTTCGTCATTCGGAAAACGCCGGTATGACTTCAAACCGAGCAGGTGAGCCTTGATGCTCTCCAGGTAACGGTTCTTCTGCAATGATTTATGAAAGGTCGCAAAGGTCTTGTTCAGCGAGTTTGTGGGGATGGCACAAACGGCACGACGGAACACATAAGCCTCGATCAGCCGAATAGCGCTATGAAAGTCATCTCGGGACAGATTGTCCTGTTGGTAATCATGGTAAAGTTCCAGCAGAAACGGATATGCCACGTCGACTTTTAGCTCCCGCAGGTCCTTAAATGCCATTCCGAGCTGTTTATCTGTTTCTTTCCCCAATGCCATTGCACAAAAATACCGGGCGAAAGCATGTATTTCAGCGACCAATGAATCGACACCAGCGCTCGCCACTTCGGCACGACGTGAATGCTGTTTGAAAGCCTCGTATACCTCATCTAACCGTGGAATTTCCCCGGTTTTAACCGTGAGGTAGTGGCGCATGAAGCTGTCAAAATAAACGCCATAGCCTTCTTGTCCGAATTCCACCTCCATCGGACGCCAGTGGTCGCGATAGAGTCGAGTTTGATGCTCCGGCTCCAGTCCCATCAGCACATAGTTCCGGATCAGGTCAGCCTGGCTCAAAGCTTTTCCTGTAGAATTCATGCTCTCAAAAATGAGTTGAGGGTTATCCTGGTCTCGGCTCAGCGCAATATCAACGATGATGAGCTTTGAAAGGCCCCGGCAGAGGGTTTCCAGTTCCCCGTTAAGCCGCTCAATTTGGCTGTTGAAGAACTCGAAGTTTTCCTGGATTCGAAAAGAACCGTCATCAGGTAACGGCTTCTGCGTGACCAACGCCAGAAGGCTCTCTTTGTCCGTCTGGGTCAATAGCAGTTTGTACGCTCGCTCACCGTCCTCCAACGGGTTAAGCAGGTAGTAATTGCGCAGCTTCTTAGCCGAAAACCCCTCCAGAGGTTCTGTTTCCCCAAGGTGTCGAGATAGCGCCTCAAGAATCAGCATGGTGGTAGTCAGTCGCTGCTGCCCATCAATGACCAGCAACGGTGATTGACTGGACACCTGATAAAGCCCCTTCTCGATGTAGACCACCGAGCCAATGAAATGTGCTGATATACCATCGTCGGTACCGGCTCGCATAATGTCGTCCCACAGTTGGCGACATTGCTGTTCAGACCAGGAGTACGTTCTCTGGTAGATCGGAATGACAAATTGTGGCGACTTCTTCAGGAAGTCTAACAACTTGGCTTCTGTAGCTTTCATAACGGACGTTATCCCTTTTTTGTTCTGTTACTGCGTTTCAACGCTGGTTTTGACTTGGTTATACACAGCCCGCATCAGGTACTTAGAAGCGATATTGTGGAAGGATTCGTCGCTCATCAGGCGTGTGAAGATGTCTTCGTTGCCGTCCATGCGCTCTACGAACAAGTTCTCAAGCTGCTTGGTAAATATCGGTTCGAAGTTCTCCATGCTGTTGGCCATGACGGCCTGGAGAAGCTGCTCGTTGGCAACGGCGGTCTCCTTCACTTGGTCTAAGAACAGCTGAACTGCCGGGGTAAACTCAGTACCAAATCGCTCATTGAGCTTTTCGACCAGCGTCGATAACTGCACCTCTTCCTCTGTTTGGCCGGTATCGACCTCGGTCGGGCCTTAATTTGTCCTTATCGCTTGAAAGCGTACTTACGCTCTCGCTCTTCGAATGCAAGTTGTCCCCCCTCTAGAACCTCGCAAATATGCTCTCTAATGCCGAATTTCTTAAGCAATGAGGGCGCATCTGGTTCGAAAAACGTGCACTCCATGGCGCCGGAAACATATTCGAATCTAAATTGCTCGTTTTCCATATCATGCTGCTGGCCAGCCTGATTCGCGACGATAACACATTCGGAATCTGTGGATACAACCATATTAGCGTTGTGAGTGACCATGATGATTTGTCTTTTCTCTTTCCTTTCCCTAATAAAGTCGCGGAGTTCATTATAAACTGTGCGGTTATCTAAATTATCTTCAGGTTGATCTATAAGTATAGGGTGAGAGGAATTGCTCAAGTGTAGTATGAGATGGAGAAGCACCAGTCCTCGCTTACCGGGCGACATGCTGATAATGTCGTCATTTTTATAAAGCAAGTTAAAAGATATGTAAAAGCAATCCTGAAGTAGATTTCTAAGGATTAGTTCCTCGTTCGCACTCTTTCGAACTTTATGGGCGATCTGGGAGAAATCTCGAACCTTCTCACTCAGGGTGAATATAGAGTCTAAATGCGTGTCTTTTGAGTAAATATAATTGTTTTCACTATCAATCGAGTCGCCTAGAGTACTTGCAAGGCTTCCTCTGGCATCAAAACAGTTTATGAAAGAATCGAAACTATTGTGATCGAATTCCAGGCTAGCTTGAAGCGTTATATTTTCATTGTCGATCTTCGCAGCACCATTGAAAAGCGCCTCTATTTCACCATATGTGTCAAACAACTGCCCATACAGGGCTTTAAGCTGATCAGAAGCTGCTTTCCCTTGTTCGAGAGTGCTTTTGACCTTCTTGCCTGCTTCTTGAATAGCTCTAAGCTTAGCTTCTTCCCGTTTTTGCGCCTCTAGAAGTCCCTTCAATTCGTTTTGGCTTTTTACTTTAGACGAGAATTTTTCAAGACTTTCCGTGGTATTTATAATTCTTTCATCTAGCGAGCCTATCAAGCTATTAGCGCGGCGAATGTTCTTTCCCGCTTCTATTGGCAGGTCATCAATGATTTTCTGAATCTTATCCAGTGTTATCTGAACAAGGCGGCTTCCAGTGTGAAACCGTTTTTTTTCTGACTCTTCAGAATTCGTCATAAGAGCTACGTTTCTAAACGAATCTTCCATCTCTCTTACTAATTCATTTTTTAGCTCAGTGTGTATTTCAATATATCTTAAAAGAGACGAACGCCTTTTTTCGCTAACTGACAATCTGTCGCTAAGCTTTCTATAAATTTTTCTTTCTTCAGGAGTAAAACCTGATGATTTTTTTATTCTTTCTATTTTTTCTTTTATTTTTTCTTTTTCATTATTTATCGAGTTCTCAGCTCCTATTTTTTCCTTTTCGCCCTTTTCTTTTGCATACTTGTGTCTGAGGGATACAAGTTTTGTAACCTGTGTGCTGATGCTCTCATTCAACGAATCACAGTTTTTAAAAAGCTCTTCAGCACCTAGCTTTATTTCCCTGTCTTGATATAGAATTTCGAGTACAAGCTCATTGAGTTGATCTCGACCACTTTCCTCGGCTAATTTATTTATATATAGCTGAGGTATGTAGGTTATTGGTCGTTGTTCGTTTGTTTCTCTAAAGCTTTGTTTAGTGTTGTCGTTCCAAGTGACTTCAAAGTCGAAATTTGATTCATTTTCAAATTCTGGATAAGTACTTGCCTTTGCTAGATCACACTTCTTTACGGTTTCCTCTTTATTTGCCGTCCTTGAAATATGATAGAGTAAAAGCGATTTCCCTGAGGATTTGCCACCAATAATCGAATTTAAATCCGAATTTAATTCTATTTTATATTCAGGAAAAATATTTTTCCCACTGGAATCTTTGAATCGAACGGAGTCTATAACTTCATAGCTTACCTTATCGCCAGGGCAAGTATCTTGAATAGCAACCCGTGACCTCGGCTCAAATACTACCTGCTTGAGGCCCTCAAAAGTAAGATCAGCCTTTATCCAAGTGTTATTTTCTTCGTCAGGCTCAAAAAGTGTTTCGTATGCATGTGCATCGGAGCCCCATATACAAGCTTTAGGTAAGCCAAACTCTTTTCTGAAAGAGGTAGGATTATCGTGATAATCTCCGAGCAAGAAGCTTCTCGTACGCTTGTTAGATGAGAATATCAGTTGGCTCTGTTGAATAAGTGTCTTCCGCGTACCGTGACCGGCCGAGTTCCAACTTACTCTGCTAAGGTCTTCGTCACAAGGCAAAGCTAACAAGTAGTTTTTTTTGAATCTTCCATCTTCGGTGAGTAGTTCAGCTATTTCGCTTGTATTGACCGACGCATTGCAGATCCCTACCGCAAGGGCAGATTGGCCTCTAAACTCGGGGTGTTCTTCAATTAGTCTGTTACCATATTCTATCAAGTTTTCTTTGGTTAAGGCTCTTCTCTCGGCTTTGAGCCCTGTTTCAGCGTGAGTTTCAAACTGTATTCTGGATAAAAACTCGCTTTGGATTAGTGTGGGAGACAATTCATTGGAAAGGATAACGTGGAAGTTGGTCCGCCTATTCCATTTTAAGTCGACCTCTTTGCCTACTACGAGTTTGTCCAAGCGAAACTCGAGATTCGGGAAAATAGCAATATTCTTAATTTTCCTGATTTCATCCTCATCAAATAGCTCAGCTAGTTTATCATCGTTGAGAATATAGTCTTCGACTACTTTTTTATAGCCGTCAAGAAGGCAATAGTCGGTCAGGCCAATGGCACTTACATTATGATCTATTGCTGATCGAAAGAGTTTTCTGACGTAATTGTCAAAGTCGTCGCCGAACTGGTTGTTCAGAATTGAAAATGGAGTATGGACATGGAGGTCCCACTTTCTCCAAATTGATCCTTTTGAGCAGTTTTTCACATATCCCTCGCAGTCAACCGTAAGAATTGCTTTTTATTGTCAAACTATCGTATACACAGGTCGGCGCGAATACAAAAAAAATCTAGGCCTTTCGACAAGTCTTGTACCCAGAGTATTACGTAGTTTAAGCCAAATACTGTTTGTAATCATCCTCTAAAATAGATGCATAAAGCTCGTCGGAAGGGGACGGGCCTGAATGATATTTTGTTTAGGATTCCGGGGGCTGAAGGGCATCGAAATGCGCCTCCAAACTGTCCAACTGCTTCAGGTTCGCCCTGACGAGACGGCGCATGTGAGTGAGGTTTGCATTCATGATACGCACTATCTCAAACCCGGCTTCGGTCTCTTCAATGATGGGCCTTTCCCATTCGTGAGCGCGGTTAAATGCTGGTTTTGAGTACCGGTGTTTCAGGGCTCGACGGATGTGTTCACTGATAACCGCATGCCCCTTACGGTTTCTCACTCTTACAAAGGTGTTGTAATACCAGTGCATTTCCAAGCTGCCGTGCAGGATTCTCACCCGGCAGCCGTGGTGGCCAGGGTAGCCTCTCGTTTCCTTGGTTCGATGGGCCTCATTATGTGCCCAAAAATGGTCCGACAGTCGCTGAGCGAGATAGCGTAGGCGCGCTCGCTCCATATCCAGGCTTTTGGATAGCGATTGTAGATACTGTCTGCATTGATCAAGCGCCATTCGGCGCCCCTGGTGATGGTCAAACTCCCCGGCACGCGCCACCTCATGCCACTTATCGGTGATTTCCTGAATGGTTTTGGGTTTGCTCATTAGCATTCTCCTGTTGGTTAATGTTCAAGAGAAATGCTACTGGCCGCAGAGACAAACCCACGGGTCTGTAATTTGCCAATTTGGGCAAAAGTAGCCGTTTACCCCCAGATTATCTGGAATTTTTATCGACCGGGCGGCGTCCTTGAAATTTCCGGTTGAGAAATGCTTCCAGCCGGTCAGCGTTCAGGTATGTGATCCCGCATATTGCCAAGATAACGGTGACAAAGCCGAGGAAAGCAATAAGTGTGACGGACATATCGATCATGTGAGTTCTCCTGTTTTCGTTCTTTGAGTGCAAGTTGCAGCCTATGCTGCATCTGACTGCCTTTGTTCCTTTGCGACAGAGGCAATCAGATGGCGCGAACAACTCAGGATGTCCTGGATTTCACTATAGCTATGGCCGGTGCGCAATAAACTGGCGATGTGTTGCCGCCTCTTCAGATCAGGTTGACGCCCCTGATACTTACCCTCGCTGCGGGCCTTGTTGATCCCCTGGTTCTGACGTCGACGCCTATCCTCGTAATCTTTGCGGGCTACCGCTGCCAACATGTCGAGCATCATACTGTTAACAGCCTGCAAGATAGAGTCGGTAAAGCCAGTGTCGTCTTTCTTGTCCAGTGCCAGCCAACTCGTTGGTAACTCGGGCGAGACAATCGCCAAACGCTTGGCTGCCAGCTTCTGTTTGAGCGTATCCCAGTCCTGCTGTTTCAGGCGGGCAAGCCGGTCTATCTGTTCTACCAGCACAATGTCACCTTCACCGGATTCGGCAATCAGTCGCATCAGTTCGGGGCGATGCAATGTGGCACCGGAAACATTCTCCGTATAAAAGACAACAATGCGCTGACCATGTTGCTCGGCAAACTGGATTAGCGATGCTTTGGCCCGCTCGGCATTTTGTTCCTGGGTCGATGCTCTCAAATAGGCGCGTATAAACATTCATGCCTCCTCAGTCTGTTATAAGTGGTTCCGTTTGGCCGGTCTGTTTTAAATGGTTCCTTGTCATGGTAAGCGGCCTGAATAGTTGGTTCCCCCTGAAGTGTACCCATCAGGAACCACCTCAAGAGTCGAAAAACTCCCCTAACGGATCATCTTCCCGGAGGATCGGATTGACTCTGAAGTCATCGAACGGATCGCCAGTGCCGTCTTTACTCCCGGTGCCGGAGGTTGTCGTGCTGCGTGGACCGTTTTCTCCCCTACCACTGCCTCGACCAAACGACGCCATCTTTGTCTCGAATTCAGCAAACGTCATTTCCCCGTCGGGTCCCTTGGCGAAAACCGTCTTGTAAGCATCGACTGCGGCCATTGCGAAGCGAATAAGCAGTACGACCAACCAGAGCACGAACAATAGATACCATGCGTAAAGCGCGGCATCGGTACCCCTTAAGGCGAGCTCCACAACGCCGATCCCGGCGAGCCCCACTGCTACTTTTTTTGTCACCCTCACCATGGTTTCAGTCCCCGATAGCTCTTTACTTCGAAGCTACCAGAACCTGAGAAAATGCAAGTTTTGCCCGGCGTCAGGCCGCAGCGGCTTGCCCGGCCAGCCATGGCAGTTTCATCTTGCTGTAGGCTTCATTTGTCATCGCCCTCAAATCTTCCGTGTCCAGGCGTGAAACCAGCCACGCAGTGCCTTGATATCGAACTCGCGGATAGTTGGATGGCTGGAATACGCCATGAGGGAGGTCGTCCTCATCGCCCAACCAATGTCTGAGCCGCAGATCGATACACCAGCCCTGTTCGAGCTCAATCCAGCAATGGGGAGCAGTGGCCATTTGGCCCAGTCGTCCCTCTGCGTATCCGATACGACATTCATGGAATATGCCTTGCTCGCTCAGGGCATTGCTGATCACAAAGGTCATGCAGTCGCTATCGATTTTGGCGTCTTCAAGCGGCAACAGAGCGAACTCAAGTTCATCATGCCAGTCACTCATGATCTGGCTCATTGAAAATCAGTCGCTGCCCCTGCTCGTACAGCACAGGGTACGGGAGCGGTTCGCCATCCCGGATTACGGTGCCGGGAGGAAAATAAACCACCATCCAGGATGGTGAGGCACCACTGACCGTGCGGTAGAACTCGTCCACAGGGAAGCTGAGTTGCTCACCTGACTGCCGGAAAACAAGGCGGGAATAATTCTCTGGATGATTGGCCGCGATGTTGTAGCTTTCGGGCTCAGTACCTTCCACGTAAGGCGGTGACTTCCAGCGATTCGGAGTTTTGATGTTGTAGGCAACCACACATTGATTCACACCACATCCATGCTCAGCGCTTTCAATCGACCAAAGCACCAGTGGATGGCCGTCAATCTCGGGCGTCTCCACGTTACTGAGTTTGGTGGCGCTCAACGCCATATCATTGGCAGCTAGCCGGATGGCCTGGTCCACCAGATCCACATACTGCTCATAGGCCTGAGCCTCCGAAGTGGCCATAGACGCTGGCATCCATCCCATCAGGCTTGGTCTCGCCGACGGATTGTCTGGAGTCATCATGATGTCAGTAGCGTTGAACAAAAACGTCTGGCTACCCGAGAGATGTCGAAGCAGTGCATCGAATGAAGTCGCCAGGCTGGCGAGATCCAGTAATGGCACCAACATGCCTTTACTGTAGGAGCGAGTGCCATCCCCAGAATCCCGCAAGTCCATATCGTAGATACCACCGGCTCTCGCCAGGTTTAAAGCCCGAGACTCTTCCTGATTGTAAACTCATGGGGTGGCCGTGCAGCCAGCCAGGGCAGCGGCCAATATTGCCGTAGTTAAGGGTGCTAATCTTTTCATTATGTCCTCCTGCTTTTATTAAATATTCTCATGAGGTTGAGAATATGCAAGAGGAAAACTAAAAATAATATTTATAAATCAATGCTTTGCACTAACAGAACAAAGTTTAAACTCGGACGTAGCGAAAAATTGGCGGGGCAGGCATAACTTTGGCTATAAAAGAAAATGGCACTTTTGATCAGCAGAGGTTACCTATGGAAAGCGTCGCTGCAATTACGCGAGAATCACTTTACAACGAGGTATGGGCAGAGCCTGTCTCCAGAGTTGCGCCGCGCTATGGGATATCCGGTGTTGCATTGGGAAAAGTTTGTCGCAAGCACAAGATACCTCTGTCGCCACGTGGGTACTGGGCAAAAATCAACGCCGGACATTCACCGAAGAAAATTCCGCTTCCTATCGCCAGGGAGTTTGAAAATTACTCCTTACCTCTGAGTCGGTCACGCACTTACGACCCCAATAATCCTGATGCCTCGCGGAAAAAAGCCACGACAGCTAAAGAACGTATAGGCTTTGTTGATGTGCCAGAACTGCTCGAATCGCAGCATCCTTTGATAAGGAAAGCATCCAAGCGACTGAGGCAAAAAGCCGGATGGGGCAACTACAAAGGACTGCGTTCAGCGCCGGGAGAAATTTTTGCTTTCGAAGTGACTAGAGATGCCATCGATAGAGCGTTATTGATAGGTGACACACTGATAAAAGCGCTTGAAAGTCAGGGGATGAAGGTTTGGGTGGACCGTGAAAAGAGTAGTACCCTGATCGGACTGGACGAAACTTCGTTGACCATAGCAATCAGCGAGCATGTCGCCAGGAGCAAGCATGAAATAACCGTAGCAGAGAAAAAAGCAATTGAACGCTGGCAACGTTCTCCGAATCGCTGGGGAACCGG
The DNA here is from genome assembly GCF_000152885.1 of Idiomarina baltica OS145. Classification (GTDB taxonomy): domain Bacteria; phylum Pseudomonadota; class Gammaproteobacteria; order Enterobacterales; family Alteromonadaceae; genus Idiomarina; species Idiomarina baltica. The sequence goes on along the minus strand of NZ_CH672403.1, from coordinate 466,089 downwards.
ATACCACTACCCAAGGCCACCTAATTACGACTACCACCCAACCGGAAAATTGACGATTTCAATCGCCGGTTACCCATCCAGAAGTTGGGGGGATACGCTGAAAAATCCGCTGGAGCAACGGCTGCATCAAGTTGTTGCCGGTACATTAGACCTGATCGCAGAACATCGTATCCGAGCTGAAGAGCAGGAGCGCAGACGCCTAGCATGGCAGACAGAAAAAGACCGATACGACCGCCAGGTTGAGCTCCGAAAGCAGGAACTAGAGCAACTTAAAGAATTGAAGGTAAGCGCCACCCAGTGGCTCGAAGCCGAACGTTTACGACAATATATCGATGCGGTAGAGCAGGCTGCGGTCAGGAATGGGGAGCTCAACGAGGAGCTCAAGGACTGGATAAGCTGGGCTCGAATCAAAGCAGACTGCATGGACCCGTTAATAGCAGTCTCAGATGCTATTCTAGATGGCCCGGAACCAAAGTCGCCGGAGTACTGTTACTAATTTAAACAGAGTCTTAAGTAAAAATTTGCTGTAAAAGTAAAGCTCCCGAAAATTTGGCAAACTCTTGTATTTGCAATCACTATGATATGTATATATTTGATTTTTATAAATTTTATTATTGGATATAATGGCTAGCCATGCCTATAATAGGATACAAGTAGTCAATTCGAACGTTGGCTTACACTCGCTAAAAAACTGCAGACGGATCTCATGTGCGCAAATAAAAATAAAATTTCTTCACCTGAAGATAACGATAAGTCGTCACCGATTTTTTCTTATAAAGGATACGACCCATTAGCTCCATCTGGAGCTCCAGAGTTGGTTATTGGGATAGTTGGTCCTGCAGGGGTTGACCGCTCAAAGATTTGTAAAATTATTATTTCTGAATTAGAGGAATATAATTATCAAACAAAAAAGATAAAGCTAAGCTCTTTAATGAGCGCCCTACCGGGTTTTGAAAAAGTTGAATCGGATTTTGAGGATGAGTGCGACCGAATAGATAGTTTAATGAATGCGGGAAATAATTTAAGAGAAATTACGTCTAAAGGTGATGCTCTAGCTTTATTAGCCATTGCTAAAATACAAGACATTAGAGAATCGCTTAATAAGAAAGAAAAACTTCCCTCGCTAGATCCGAGGGAAAAGACAGCATATATTTTGGACTCCCTGAAACATCCTGACGAAATATCTACTTTGCGTGCCACATATGGACAAGGATTTATTTTAGTATCTGCTCATGCTAGTCGAGGTAACAGAATAGAAAATCTTGCGAGAAGAATAAGCAATAGTAGAAAAAACCCTCAAGGAGTTCACTCTGCTAGGTCAGATGCAGAATACTTGATTACTAGGGATGAAAAAGAAGAATCTTTAGATTTTGGTCAAAATGTTCAGTCGTGTTTCCCCAAAGCCGATTTTTTTGTTGATTTGGATTCGAAAGAGGACAAACTCTCTACTCAAATTGATAGACTATTTCAAATAATTTTCGGCAACCCTTTTATTACGCCTACGAGAGACGAATGGGGCATGTTTCATGCTGAAGCTGCATCTTGGCGGTCCGCTGACTTGGCTCGACAAGTCGGTTCGTCTATCTGCGGGGATGATGGGGAGATAATAGCATTAGGTTGCAATGACGTTCCAAAAGCGCTCGGGGGTCTATATTGGGAAGGGGATACTCCAGATGGTCGTGACTTCCAATATGACTCGGATCAGGGTGCTGAACTTAAAAGGTTAATGCTAGCTGAAGTTTTTAATAGATTGAAAGAACGTGGAAATTTTGACACGAAAGCTAAAGAAACGTTGTCAGGACTCGTCGAAAAATCGATAAATGGAACGAGCGACCCGGTGCTTGACGGCTTACAAGCTCTAAATGTTATTGAATATGGAAGAACCGTTCATGCTGAAATGGCAGCCCTTACAGACGCCGTATCGAAAGGAGCTAGTGTAAAAAATTCGACTATGTACGTTAATACATTTCCCTGCCATATTTGTGCTCGCCACATTATTTCGTCTGGTGTAAAGAGGTTAGTTTTCATTGAACCATACCCTAAAAGTTTCACAAATAAATTATTCAAAGACTCTATTTCTGGTTCTCGTGAAAATAATGGATTGGTAATCTTCGAACCATTCATTGGGGTTGCGCCAAGAATGTACCAGTTTGCATTCAAACTTATAACCAAACGAAAGAACAAAAGTGGAGAAGTTGTAGAGTGGAAAAAGAATAAAGCGAAGACGAAGCTAAAACGGTTTGTAACATCCTATATGGCAATAGAAAATCAAATTGTTAGTAATTTGGTTCCCACTATAGTAGAAACGGTAAGAGGCATCGAACATGACATATTTAAATCTTAGTGAAAGAATTGAAAAATCAGAGAAAGCCATTAAATCATATCCTGAATGGGCGAAAAATGGATGTAAATTTCAAGGAGGAGGCGTTACCAGATCGGGAATGACCTCTAACGATGACAAAAAAAAGCAGACGCACTCTTCAGGCGATAGGTAAGAGATTTTTAAAAATGGGATTCTAAATACACCTAACATATCAATTAGTTCGGATAAATTTTGTTCTGTTGAGGAATAGATCCCATTTTCCCACATTTCCCACTTAGAAATTAGGAAATGAGAGGCTGGATACCAAGACACTTAACATCTTTGCACTTTTTTATAAATTTATTTTCACTCCTAATGTGCTCCAGTTTTTACTTATATGTTTGTTTTTATTTAAAATATTAAATTCTGTATCGGTAAATAGACTTTATGGAGCTTGTGAGGCAGCCGCTTGCTAAACTCGGTTTTGACTATATTCGCTTCCGCTTTGGATTGCGGACTGCGTTGGCTGCCTGCTTATCATTGATCATAGCCTGGGCATTAGGATTAGAACACCCACAGTGGGCCGCTATGACCGTATGGGCTGTTTCGCAACCTACTCGCGGACTGCTGTTAGAAAAAGGCGCATATCGCGCGCTAGGCACTCTAATCGGAACCTTGTTTGGTATGATTTTAGTGGTGACAGCGGATCATCAAATACTGCCTGTCGCGATGGGTCTTACACTTTGGGTCGCTCTCTGTGTTTATCTTGGTAATCTAATTCATGGCTTAGTGTCTTATGGCACTATTTTGGCGGGTTACTCTGCTTCCATGGTTGCTTTGCTAAGCCGCAGCCCTGATGCGCTCTTGCCTTTGGGGATCGACCGGTTATTAACGGTATTTGTTGGTGTCATGATGGCACTGGTTGTAGGTTGGTTATTCACCTACAAACGCGCGGAGCAAAGCCTTATCAACCAAATGCGACGCGAAACCATTATTTCTCTAGAAAATGTAGCACAATTATTCAGTAAGCAAGACAAAGCACTCCTTAATTTTGATGACCGGCTATCGAAACTAGCACAAATTGAAGCACAATTGCTCGAACATGGTACGGGTTCTCCTGCAGCACATGAATCCGCTCGACTGGTAAGAAAGGTTATTAATAGCCAACTTGAGTGGTTGGCTCAGATTTATTTCTTGCCACTTGAAGCCAATCAAGAGATAAGTAAGCACTTACTTGATGCAGCAAGTTTACTCCGGCAAAATGCGAAACGCTCAGATATTTTAGCCGCATTAAAGAACGCCTCTTTGAGCGTTAGACAGTCACCATTACGCAGTGCATTTGATGAATTTATTGAGGCCTGTGACGAGCGTCTTTCATTTCGTGATTCCGGTCGCGCGGCGTCCTCGACACGCCGCTCGCTATCGTTGCTTCACCGTGACTGGATAGGCGCACGCGAGGCCAGTATTCGAACCATGGTCATCATGGGATTAATCAGTGCTTTATGGTGGTATACCGAGTGGTTCCAAGTCGCCTTTTTGTTGTTGGGCGCAAGCATCATGCTAACGCTGTTTTCCACCACAGATAACCCTGCTAAGACAATGAAAACAGTATTCATCGGTCAATGTGCAGGGGCATTACTCTCGATAGTCATTCATGCGGCAATATGGCCTTATCTAGAAAGTACCGGCGCCATGGTAATGTCACTGCTACCTATAATGTTTATCGCCGCGTTTCCTTTATCCCATCACCGTACGATTAACGGGAGCATGGACTTTATTCTGGTCTTTCTATTGTTGATGCAGCCGGTAATACCGTACAGCTTTGAGGTATTTAATTCGGTGAGTATTGCGCTTGCTGTTGTGTTAGCCCCTATCACAGCGATGCTTGGTTACAAACTACTCTATCCAACCAATCTCGCTCGTCGTGAACATGCGTTAACTATCGCAATTGCCCATGAACTTGAAGCCTTTGGCCAAACACCGGCATCCGCTTCTCGACGGCGTCGCTATCGGGCGCGATTTTACCACCGACTATTCAAACTCATACAAATTGCTGACAAAACTCACGCATCATATAAAAGCGTGATAAGTTGGTTATTACGTTATCAACAAGTCATGGTGTCTCATGAGCGATCAATGGATAAAGATTTACCGCGCCAGTAGCCCGATAGAGGCCGAATTACTCGGCGGATTATTGCGTGCTGAGGGAATTCAGGTTCACGTTCCCAATAATCCCAGTGCCGGCGGCGTTGGCGAGTTACCTGCTGACGCTATCGAAACGGTCATCTACGTCATGCCAGAAGCTTACGATGCCGCGAAACATATTCTCAGTCTCTATGAACAAAATAGCGCTAATAACGCAGAATGGTGTTGTCCTGCATGTGGTGAGCTTAATCCTGCCTCATTTGAAGAATGTTGGCAGTGTCAAAAAGAACGACCGGTTACAGACTAATTAATTTTCGTTTATCTGCACGCGAGAGTTGTTTCAATTGAGCTTCGAGCTGACAGGCACGAGTTTTAGAAAAAGGCCCCTGACGCCAACTCAACACGACTGGTCGGCGACTCTGTGTATAGCGAGCCCCACCACTTAACTCGCCGTTATGTTGACGAATGCGTCGTTCTAAACACGTAGTGACACCGGTGTAAAGTGATCGATCACCGCATTCAACCATGTATACATACCAACGAGCTTCGGGCTCTGGCTTGAAATTTAATGTCTTATTCCCAATTTCTAGTAATTCACACATTGTTGTCTTAGGAGCATTCCATGAGTCGTCATTTTGACCAAGCTAAGGGGTTATCAGAACATCACGATCCCGCAACCCACAAATTTGTTTTCAATCAGACGATGTTTCGTATTAAAGATCCCGAGCGTACTTTAAAGTTCTATTCAGAGGTACTCGGCATGACGCTTATCAAGCGTTTGGACTTCCCTGAGATGAAGTTCACGCTCTATTTCATGGCCTCAATCTCGCCCGAAGAACGCAGTCATTGGTCAACCGATCACGATGAACGCATCGTTCAAACCTTTGGCCGACCCGCCATGCTAGAACTTACGCATAACTGGGGAGATGAGAACGATGACAACGTGTCGTATCACAGCGGTAACCAAGAGCCAAAGGGGTTTGGTCATATCGGCTTTGCCGTGCCCGACATTGACTCCGCCTGCGAGCGCTTTGAAGAGCTCGGCGTTGAATTCCAGAAAAAACCTAATGATGGCAACATGAAAGGCATTGCTTTTATTAAAGATCCCGATGGCTACTGGATCGAGATCTTTACTCCGAATCGCCAACCAGATTTATTGCGCGAGCATCTCTGATACCGTCTTTTCGAGCGAGGTTAAACCTCGCTCACGCCCTATTTTGAGCGCTAGGTCTTTTTCCTTTCCATCGAGCCACGCTGCACGCAGTGCAAACAAAGCACCCACTCGATTACCCGATGCACAATGCACGAGCACATTTTTATCTTTATGCTCAAGTAACACTTTATCCAACAAGCGCACCTTTGCGAGTGTCAAACCATCAGCGCCTGGAATTGCAACATGGTAAAACGCCATGCCGTTTTCTGTTACCCATGTCGATTCAGCTGTTTGTGATTGTTCTGGTACAGACAACAGACTGATTACGATATCGCCGCCTTGTTGAGAAAAGTATTCAATAACCTCCTCACGAGGCATTCCCATTACCCACAAATTCTGTTCAACTTGCTTTGCAGTCTCAATACCTTTGGCCATGGAAAATATAGGCAAACTCAATATGACAACTGCGAATAGATAAATTGCACGCATGGTTTTTCACTCCTGTACAATACGAGTATCTGTCACAACTATTTAAGCATTTTACGATGACGAATACGATACATATATTGGTAGGCACCACGTCGGGCAACACTGAAGCGTTAGCCGACCACGTTCAAGAAATTCTAGAAAGTCATGATCTTTCTACCCAGATGCATTACGAACCCACTTTCGATGATTTACCCAAATCAGGTATTTGGCTGATCTTCCTAGCCACTCACGGAGCAGGCGACTATGCCGATTCAATGCTTGATTTCTATGATGTCATCGCTTCTACGAATGCCCCTTTATTGCCTGATCTTAGCTATGCGGTCTGTGCCATCGGTGAATCTTGTTATGACACTTTTTGTGAAGCCGGTCGACATTGCGATAAAAAGCTCAGCGTTTTGAATGCCACACGACTATTTGAACGATTAGAGATCGACATGATGGAAGATGATCCTGAAGACAAAGTATCAAAATGGGTTACTGAATTGATCGATAAATTGCGATCATACCCACAAGATTGATCGCGTATTTTATGGGGTTTGCAACACGATCACGTGATCGTATCCACAGTTCTATACACAAATTTTTTTACTTGTGATCAAAATAAGGATAAGCAGACATAAGCGCTGTCATTGAATTGGGTATAACTGTGGGGATAACTCAAGCTGTGTATAAACACCCTAGTTATCCACGATCTATGATCGCAGTTTAAGGGATCTTTTTCACATGTTTTGATCGCTCTAAAAAGCAGTAAAAATAAGACTTGTAGCGATCTATTCACAGAAAAAGCGATCCTAATAGAAACAATAATAAAGATCTAAATAAAGATCCTTTACTGATCTTTATTGATCGAGCATAGCTTTACAGTCTGAATAAAAAATAACCGTTTCGATCACAGCCAAAACGCGTTAAAATACGCGGTTCACTGATGATGATCAGTTTTATCTTTATCTCCTTTCATCGAGGTTGTTCTGAATGTTGAAAAATAACGCCCAAACCTATGACGTCATCGTCGTCGGTGGTGGACATGCAGGTACCGAAGCAGCGCTAGCCGCAGCTCGCATGGGATCGCGTACTTTATTGCTAACGCATAACATTGATACGTTGGGACAAATGTCATGTAACCCAGCGATCGGTGGTATTGGTAAAGGGCATTTGGTCAAAGAGATCGATGCACTCGGCGGTATCATGGCAAAAGCCGCTGACAAAGCAGGTATTCAATTCAGAACATTGAACTCGTCGAAAGGCCCTGCGGTGCGGGCTACGCGAGCGCAAGCCGATCGTCAACTATATAAGCAAGCAATCCGTTATGCGTTGGAGACCCAACCTAACTTAACGTTATTTCAGCAAGGCTGTGACGATCTGATCGTAGAAAATGATCAGGTGACGGGTGTAGTGACCCAAATGGGGCTCAAATTCCATGCTCGAGCAGTCGTACTTACAGTGGGCACTTTTCTTGGTGGTCGGATCCATATTGGTTTAGATAATTACCAAGGCGGTCGTGCAGGGGATCCACCAGCAAATGCCCTATCACAACGTTTACGTGCGTTACCACTTCGTGTTGATCGCTTGAAGACAGGTACTCCACCTCGTATTGCAAGTCATTCAATTGATTTTTCAGTCATGCAAGAACAACCCGGTGACACACCAACACCCGTGTTCTCGTACTTAGGAAGTCGCGCTGATCATCCTCAACAGATCCCTTGCTATATTACACATACCAATGAGCAAACTCATGATGTGATTCGTTCAGGACTCGATCGTTCACCCATGTATTCGGGCGAGATTGAAGGTGTTGGACCGCGTTACTGCCCTTCAATAGAGGACAAAATTGTCCGTTTTGCGGACAAAACTTCGCATCAAATATTTGTAGAGCCTGAGGGTCTCAATACGTTTGAAGTGTATCCCAACGGGATCTCAACGAGTTTGCCTTTTGACGTTCAACAGCAATTGGTTCAGTCAATTCGTGGTTTCGAGAATGCTGTGATTACACGTCCTGGTTATGCGATCGAGTATGATTATTTTGATCCACGAGATCTCAAGCAGTCACTGGAAACTAAAGTGATTAATGGTTTGTTTTTTGCTGGTCAAATCAATGGCACCACTGGTTATGAAGAAGCAGGTGCACAAGGTTTGATAGCTGGCCTAAATGCAGCACGTTTAGCTCAAGATAAAGAAACGTGGTCTCCTCGTCGTGATCAAGCTTACATGGGCGTACTCATTGATGATCTGTCGACTTTGGGTACGCAAGAGCCCTATCGTATGTTTACATCACGAGCAGAATATAGACTATTATTGCGTGAAGATAATGCGGATATTCGCTTAACTGAAACAGGTCGTGAACTTGGTTTGGTTGATGATGAACGTTGGCAAGCGTTTAATTTAAAAATGGAAGCTATCGAGCAAGAAAAGCAGCGCTTGCGTAGCACTTGGGTTCATAAAGATCACCCAGAAATTGATAGTATTAACGCCTTTGTGAAAAGTCCGATAACAAAAGAGGTCAGTGGTGAGGAGCTACTACGTCGACCAGAAGTAAACTATCAGCAGTTGGTTAAAACACCGTTCTTTGCGCCGGGTTTAAGTGATTCAGCTGCAGCCGAACAGGTTGAGATTCAAACTAAATATGCAGGCTATATTTCACGGCAGCAAGATGAGATTGCTAAGCAACAACGCCATGAAAATACGCGTTTACCTAATCAGTTTGATTATACGAGCATTAAAGGTCTCTCTAACGAGGTGATTGCTAAATTGAACCAACACCAACCTGAAACCGTTGGTAAAGCTGCTCGAATTTCAGGTATTACACCTGCAGCAATTTCAATGTTGCTCGTACATCTTAAAAAGCAAGGTTTGCTCAGAAAAAGCGCGTAAGGGATGAGTTTGAAAGAAAAATTAGAGAGGTTACTTGCACAAACGGATGATTCTGTCCGTGGCACAGTGTCAGATGAACAAGTGGTTAAACTTGTGCAACTGGTTGAATTGCTGGATAAATGGAATAAAGCGTATAATCTGACATCAGTCCGTGATCCAAATGAAATGCTTACTAAGCATATCATTGATAGCCTTGTGGTAATGCCACATTTAAAAGGTGAGCAATTTATTGATGTAGGCACAGGTCCGGGCTTACCTGGCTTGCCATTGGCTATTTGTATGCCACACTGTGAATTCGTATTGTTAGATAGCTTAGGTAAACGAATTCGCTTTATCAGGCAAGTTTGTCATGAACTTAATATCGAGAATGTAACTGCCGTACAAAGCCGAGTAGAAGCTTATGATAGTCGCTTACACGATTTTGACGGTGTGTTGAGTAGAGCCTTTGCCTCGCTTAATGATATGCTTTCATGGTGTCATCATTTACCAAAGCCGTCAGGGCGATTTTATGCGCTCAAAGGTATGTATCCAGAGCAAGAGATAGCTGACCTTGACACCCAATACGGTATTGATGAAATCAACCGATTGATGGTGCCCGGCTTGGAAGGCGAGCGGCACATGGTTATTATCCGTCCAATTAACGCCCATTAATAATAAGAGGTGATGCACCCGTGGCTACAACTATTGCGATAGCTAATCAAAAAGGCGGCGTGGGCAAAACGACCACCGCAGTGAATTTGGCTGCATCCATGGCTGCAACCAAGCGTAAAGTTCTACTCATTGATTTAGATCCTCAAGGCAATGCGACTATGGGTAGCGGTGTTGATAAGTATGAAGTCGATAGCACCGTGTATGAATTGTTAGTGGACGAAAAACCCATTAAAGAAGTGGTTGTTACCGATACTAACGGCAAATATCATCTTATCGCTGCAAACTCTGATGTCACAGCCGCAGAAATCAAATTAATGGAATTTTTTGCGCGCGAAGTACGGCTTCGAAACGCACTTAAGAGCGTGCAAGACGATTATGACTTTATTTTTATCGACTGCCCTCCTTCCTTAAATATGTTGACCGTTAATGCGATGGCAGCAGCCGATTCTATTCTTGTACCGATGCAGTGCGAGTATTATGCATTAGAGGGACTGACTGCGTTAATGGAGACAATCCGACAGCTTGCTGAAGTGGTTAATTCAAGCCTGACAATTGAAGGCATTCTGCGTACGATGTACGACCCGCGTAATCGCTTAGCTAATGATGTATCAGAACAGCTTAAGCAACATTTTGGTGAAAAAGTTTATCGCACGGTTATTCCACGTAACGTACGGTTGGCTGAGGCCCCTTCGTTTGGTGCCCCGGCCATGTATTATGATAAGTCATCAACTGGTGCAAAAGCTTATTTATCACTTGCTGGAGAGATCATCCGGCGAGCTGAAAAGCTGGAAAAAGAGCAGCAATCGGTTAATTCATAAAAACGAGTAGTAGGGTTTGAGGAAATAAATATATGTCGCCGAAAAAACGTGGTTTAGGTCGTGGATTAGACGCTTTATTGACGAGCAATTCGGCGAGTCAACAACGCCAAGATGGTCATCAGCCACCCGTGGAAGATGAACAACATACGTTGGTTAAAGGTGAACTTCAAAAGCTACCTATCGAGCAACTGCAACCTGGACGTTATCAACCGCGTAAAGATATGTCTCCTGAGGCACTTGAAGATCTCGCTGCTTCGGTAAAAGCACAGGGTATAATTCAGCCTATCGTGGTGCGTATCATCGCAGACGATGAATATGAAATCATTGCTGGTGAGCGCCGCTGGCGAGCCGCGCAATTAGCTAAACTTGAATTGGTTCCCTGCTTGGTAAAAGACGTGCCAGACGAAGCTGCCGTGGCGATTGCTTTAATTGAAAACATCCAGCGCGAAGATCTTAATGCGATGGAGGAGGCAACGGCACTCCAACGACTACTTGATGAATTTAATATGACACATCAAGACGTCGCGCAAGCGGTTGGTAAATCTCGCACTACGGTGACTAATCTTTTGCGCCTCAATAATTTAGAGGCGAGCGTTAAGTTGCTACTTGAACGTGGCGATATTGAACTCGGGCACGCTAAATTATTATTAGCGCTCGAAGGTGAACAGCAAGCGAGCGTTGCTCAGCATATTGCTGCAAAAGATATGACGGTGCGCGAAGCTGAAAAATTAGTTCGCAAAACCATTGAACCTCCCAAACAACAAGACAAACCTCAACCTGATGCTGATATCGAACGCCTTGAGGCATCCTTATCAGAGCGCTTGGGCGCAAAAGTTGCTATCAATCATGGCCGAAAAGGTAAAGGAAAAGTCGTTATCAATTACACTAACTTAGATGAGTTAGATGGCATATTAGCGCACATAAAATAAGACCCTTGTCACATTTGTAACGGGTATGTTAAGTAGCATTAAACTCAAAGGCTGTAGGCAAATTTGTTTGCATTTAGCGGGCAGATCTTTATACTAGCGCGAGTTTATTTGCGCCTGTTTAAAAATAGGTCAACACCCAAATTTTGAAGAAAGGTTCAATAGTGACTCAGCCCCTTGCTTTGGCAGGAAAAAAACTAGCACGAAAAACGGTTTTGAGTCAGTTAGTTGTGTCGTTGTGCACTGCTTTATTGGCCTTTCTTGTGAGCCAAACAGATGCTGCATTAGCCGCTTTATTGGGGAGTTTTTCGGCACTGATTCCCAACGCGCTGTTTGGCTGGATAGCGTTTAGATATGCGGGCGCGCGTGCCAACCAACAAGTGGTCAAAAGTTTTTTTGTTGGTGAGGGCGTCAAGCTAGTACTTACAGCAGTACTACTGAGTTTAGTTTTACTGCTTACAAATTCTAATGCATTGTGGTTATTAACCGGCTTTATTCTAGCCGTTGTTGCACAGTGGATTGCACCGATTTTGTTTTTAAAATCAACGTAACTGGGAAACAACATGGTAAGTGGAGAGCAAACTCCGACTCAGTATATCAAACACCACCTTCAAAACTGGACGGTTGGTGAAGGATTCTGGGCGGTAAATGTCGATACTATCTTCTGGTCCGTGTTACTAGGTGTGCTATTTCTGTGGAGTTTCCGCAGAGTAGCCAAAAAATCCTCTGCGGGGGTACCTGGTAAGTGGCAATGCTTTGTCGAAATGGTTGTCGAGTTTGTCGATAACAGCGTCAAAGAGTCATTCCACGGCAAAGATAAACTCATTGCACCTTTAGCGTTAACCATCTTCGTCTGGATCTTCCTGATGAACTTGATGGACTTAATACCTGTCGATTGGTTGCCTACGGCAGCTATGTACACGGGCTATTGGCTAGGGTTTGTTAATGATCCTCATGACGTGTATTTCAAAGTGGTGCCAACCACCGATTTGAATACTACATTCGCACTGAGCTTAAGTGTTTTTGCTTTGATCATTATCTATTCGATCAAATACAAAGGCATCAAGGGCTTTGCCAAAGAAATGACGTTTACGCCATTTAATCACTGGGCGCTTGTCCCTGTGAACTTTGTGCTCGAGAGTATCACGCTACTCGCTAAGCCGGCGTCGCTGGCACTGCGTTTGTTTGGTAACCTCTACGCCGGTGAATTGATCTTTATTTTGATTGCCATGATGGGGCTGTTCCAGTTACCAGCGCACTTTATCTGGGCGGCGTTCCACATCATAGTTATTACTTTGCAGGCATTTATTTTTATGATGTTGACCATTGTTTATCTAAGCATGGCATCATCTGAACACTAAGTTTGGTTTTACTTTTATTTTTTAACTTTAATCTACTGAAAATTGGAGATATCAATGGAAACTGTAGTTGCTTTTACCGCTATCGCTGTATCAATCATGATCGGTCTTGCTGCACTAGGTACAGCGCTTGGCTTCGGTATGTTGGGTGGCAAATTCTTGGAAGCGGCCGCTCGTCAACCAGAACTAGCGCCTCAATTACAAGTTAAAATGTTCATCGTTGCGGGCCTTATCGATGCTATCGCTATGATCGGTGTTGCGGTTGCTTTGCTATTCACATTCGCAAACCCGTTCTTAACTCAGGTAGCAGGCTAAGCGCGATTCGACGGTCACCAAATAAAGGAGGTCCGTTGTGGATATCAACGCTACTATAATTGGACAAACGATCGCGTTCGCCGTGTTCGTGTGGTTCTGCATGAAGTTCGTGTGGCCACCGATCATCAAGGCAATTGAAGAACGTCAGAAGAAAATTGCTGACGGGCTTAGTGCTGGCGAACGTGCTCAAAAAGATTTAGAAAAAGCCCAGGAAGACATCGCTGAGCAGCTTAAAGAGGCGAAGCAGCAAGCGGCTGAAATCATTGAGCAGGCTAAGAAACGTGGCGCAAAAATCGTTGAGGACGAAACTCAGCGTGGTCACGAAGAACGCGAGAAAATCGTCGCGTCTGGTCATGAGGAAGTCGAAGCTGAACGCCATCGTGCTCGTGAAGAGTTGCGTAAGCAAGTCGCTGTTCTAGCTGTGACTGGTGCTCAGAAAATTATCGAGCGTGAGATTGATGAGAACGCTCATCGCGACATCGTTGAAAAACTGGTCGCTGAACTTTAATCAAGGGGTTTGAGCTTATGTCAGAACTGACTACTGTCGCTCGCCCCTACGCAAAAGCAGCTTTTGATTTTGCTTTGCAACAAGGAGCGCTCGATAAGTGGGCCGAGATGTTGTCTTTTGCCGCTTCAGTGGCGCAAGATGACCGTATGGCGAGCTTTTTGAGTAGCTCTGCTACCGTTGGTCGCACGAGTGAGGTGTTTATCGGTGTTTGCGGAGACGCATTAACCGAACAAGCACAGAATCTTATCAAGGTGATGGCAGAAAACGAACGTTTAACTGCCCTGCCAGCGGTGTTGGAACAATTTAACGTGCTCCGTGCTGATTACGAAAAGGAAATTGTCGTAGATGTAACGGGTGCGGTCGAAATGTCGGATGCTCAGCAAGCTGAGCTTTCTAAGGCACTCGAAGCACGTTTGCAACGCAAAATTAAGCTGAACTGCAGTGTAGATGCGTCAATGATTGGCGGATTAACCATTCAAGCAGGCGATACCGTGATTGACGGTTCACTGCGTGGCAAGCTAGAACGTCTTGCCTATGCACTGCAATCCTAATTGGGGACTTGAGCATGCAACTGAATTCAAATGAAATCGCAGAACTAATCAAAGAGCGTATTGAGAAGTTCGAAGTCACCAGCGAAGCGCGCAACGAAGGTACCATCATGTCTGTACAAGACGGTATCATTCGCGTTCACGGCCTTGCAGACTGCTTGCAAGGTGAGATGATCGAGCTTCCTGGAAACCGCTACGCTATCGCACTGAACCTTGAGCGTGACTCTGTTGGTGCGGTTGTAATGGGCCCTTATGCTGACTTGCAAGAGGGTGTAAAAGTTAAATCTACGGGTCGTATTCTTGAAGTACCTGTTGGTAACAAGTTGCTTGGCCGTGTAGTTAACACGCTTGGTCAACCTATCGACGGTAAAGGTCCTATCGAAGCGGAAGCTTACGAGCCTGTCGAAAAAATTGCACCGGGTGTTATCGATCGTCAATCTGTTGATGAGCCAGTACAAACCGGCTACAAATCAATCGACTCGATGATCCCAGTCGGTCGTGGTCAACGTGAGTTGATCATCGGTGACCGTCAAACCGGTAAAACGGCTTTAGCAGTTGACGCAATCATCAACCAGAAAAACTCTGGAATTAAATGTGTTTACGTCGCAATCGGCCAGAAAAACTCAACGATTTCTGCAGTTGTTCGTAAGCTGGAAGAGCACGGCGCATTGGAAAACACCATTGTTGTAGCCGCTTCTGCTTCTGAATCTGCGGCGCTTCAGTACTTGTCAGCATACTCTGGCTGTACTATGGGTGAGTTCTTCCGTGACCGCGGTGAAGACGCATTAATTATTTATGATGATTTGTCGAAGCAAGCAGTTGCTTATCGTCAAATTTCATTGCTACTGCGTCGTCCTCCAGGTCGTGAAGCATTCCCTGGTGACGTTTTCTATCTACATTCGCGTCTACTTGAGCGCGCTGCTCGCGTCAACGCTGACTATGTAGAAAAGCACACCAACGGTGAAGTGAAAGGTAAAACAGGTTCTTTGACCGCATTACCTATCATTGAAACACAAGCGGGTGACGTATCTGCGTTCGTACCGACTAACGTGATTTCAATCACTGACGGTCAGATCTTCCTTGAAACTGACCTGTTCAACTCAGGTATTCGCCCAGCGGTTAACGCGGGTATCTCAGTTTCTCGTGTTGGTGGTGCTGCACAGACTAAGATCATCAAGAAATTGGGCGGCGGTATCCGTCTAGCCTTGGCTCAGTACCGTGAATTGGCAGCCTTTGCTCAGTTCGCATCTGACCTTGATGAATCGACTCGTGCTCAACTTGAGCATGGCCAGCGCGTCACCGAGTTGATGAAGCAGAAGCAATATAAGCCTATGAGCGTGGCTCAAATGGCTGTATCAATTTACGCCGTTGAGAAAGGCTTCCTGAAAGATGTGGCTATCGACAAAATCATGGATTTTGAAGAGTCTCTACAATCATTCATGGCGAGCGAATACTCTGAGCTGATGGCTGAAATTGATAAAACCGGAAACTATAACGACGACATCGATAGCCAATTGAAAGCGGCACTTGAGAAATTCAAGCAAACGCAATCATGGTAATTGGCGGTGGCCGCTAGTAAGCGGCCATTTGTCGTTGAGTTAAAGGAGAATCATCATGGCCAGCGGTAAAGAGATAAAGACACAGATCTCGAGTATCGGTAATACTCAGAAGATCACTAGCGCTATGGAGATGGTGGCTGCGTCAAAAATGAAAAAGGCGCAGGAACGTATGGATGAAAGTCGTCCATACGCGGACACCATTCGCAAAGTGATTGGTCATGTCGCACGCGGAAACATTGAGTATCGTCATCCATTTATGGAAGAACGCGAGGTGAAGCGTGTGGGCTACATTGTTATTTCTACCGACCGTGGTTTATGTGGTGGCCTTAACTCTAACGAGTTTAAAGCCGTCGTAAAACACGCAAACGAGTGGAAAGAACAAGGCATTGAGGCTGATTTTGCAGCCATCGGAAGTAAAGCAACCGGCTTTTTCAAACGTTTTGGTGGTAAGTTGCAAGCCCAAGTATCGGGTCTAGGTGACAAGCCAGAACTTAAAGAAATTACAGGTTCTGTCCAAATTATGTTGGACGCTTTTGAAGAAGGCAAAATCGACCGCTTGTACGTGGTGTACAACAAGTTCGTTAACACCATGACACAAGAGCCGACCATTCACCAATTGCTGCCATTGCCGCAAGCGGAAAAGGACGAAAATGTCCAAACGGGTAGCTGGGACTACTTGTACGAGCCAAACCCTGAAAGCATTCTCGACACGCTTATTCGTCGATATGTTGAGACCCAGGTGTATCAGGGTGTTGTAGATAACTTCGCCAGTGAGCAAGCTGCTCGTATGATTGCGATGAAAGCTGCAACTGACAATGCTGAAGACCTTATTGATAAGCTTCAGCTGCAGTACAACAAAGCTCGTCAGGCAGCGATTACGCAAGAAATATCGGAAATCGTCTCCGGCGCCGAAGCGGTATAACGCGGCAACGGTAAAAGAATTGAAGAGTTAGAGGAATAGTCATGAGTCAAGGTAAAGTCGTACAGATTATCGGCGCCGTTGTGGACTTTGAGTTTCCACAAGACGCAGTGCCAAAAGTATACGACGCATTGAAAGTGACCGAAGGTAACCTTGAAGGCCTAGTGCTAGAAGTTCAGCAGCAGCTAGGTGGTGGTATTGTTCGTGCCATCGCAATGGGTACTACCGACGGTTTGCGTCGCGGCATCATCGCTGAAAACACCGGTGAGCCGATCATGGTTCCAGTGGGTAAGAAAACCCTGGGCCGTATTATGAACGTATTAGGTCAGCCTATCGATGAAGCGGGCCCTATCGGTGAAGAAGAGCGTATGTCTATTCACCGCGCAGCACCTACGTACGAAGAGCAGTCAAACACCAGCGATTTGCTTGAGACAGGTATCAAAGTTATCGACTTGATCTGTCCTTTTGCAAAAGGTGGTAAAGTTGGCTTGTTCGGTGGTGCGGGTGTTGGTAAAACCGTAAACATGATGGAGCTTATCCGTAACATCGCTATCGAGCACAGCGGCTACTCAGTATTCGCCGGTGTTGGTGAGCGTACTCGTGAGGGTAATGACTTCTATCACGAAATGAACGATTCAAACGTTCTCGACAAAGTATCATTGGTTTATGGTCAGATGAACGAGCCACCGGGCAACCGTTTACGTGTTGCATTGACCGGTTTGACCATCGCGGAGAAATTCCGTGACGAAGGTCGCGATGTATTGTTCTTCGTTGATAACATCTACCGTTACACCCTAGCCGGTACGGAAGTATCTGCATTGTTGGGTCGTATGCCATCAGCAGTAGGTTATCAGCCTACATTGGCTGAGGAGATGGGCGTACTTCAGGAACGTATTACGTCAACCAAAACAGGCTCAATCACCTCGGTTCAAGCCGTATACGTACCTGCGGATGACTTGACGGATCCATCACCAGCAACAACCTTTGCTCACTTGGACGCAACTGTTGTACTTAACCGTGATATCGCATCATTGGGTATCTACCCTGCGGTTGACCCATTGGATTCAACCTCGCGTCAGCTCGACCCACTGGTTATCGGTGAAGAGCACTACGACACAGCGATGGGTGTGCAAGAAGTACTTCAACGCTATAAAGAGTTGAAAGACATCATTGCTATCTTGGGTATGGATGAGTTATCTGAAGAAGATAAGCGTACCGTTGCTCGTGCACGTAAGATCCAGCGTTTCTTATCACAGCCGTTCTTCGTAGCAGAAGTATTTACAGGAGCACCTGGTAAGTACGTATCGCTCAAAGATACTATCGCTGGCTTCAAGGGCATCCTTGAAGGTGACTACGATGATCTTCCAGAGCAAGCTTTCTACATGGTAGGTACCATCGAAGAAGCGATTGAAAAAGCCAAAAACCTGTAACCAACTGGGAGGTTTAAATGGCGACACAAACGTTAAATCTGGAAATCGTGAGTGCAGAACGTCGGTTGTTTACCGGCGTTGTGCAGACGGTCCAGGTGTCGGGTAGCGAAGGTGAACTGGGTATTTACCCAGGACACGCACCCTTACTGACCAAAATCAAACCAGGAATGGTTCGTTTTTTGAGTGAGGAAGGTCAAGAAGAACTGCTGTATGTTGCCGGTGGTGTTCTTGAAGTGCAACCAGGTCAAGTGATTGTTCTTGCTGATGTTGCTGTACGTGGTCATGAGCTAGATGAGCAAGAAGCTGAAGCAGCGCGTAAGCGTGCGGAAGAAGCGATTGCGGATTCAGGTTCTGACTTGTCGTATGCTGAAGCAATTGCAGAATTATCACGCGCGATGGCGCAACTTGAAGTTATTCGTAAGCTTAGACGTTAAAAATTAGAAAAAAATTACGCAAAAGGCCTTGTTGTTGGTACAACAAGGCCTTTTTTGTATGTAGAATATGTCCGTTTTCAACAAATCGATAACACTAAGGATGTAAAAGATATGAAACTTCGCGTAATCATCTTGGCTGCGGGAAAAGGAACACGGATGCGTTCGAGCCTGCCCAAAGTGTTACACAAGGTTGCTCACAAGCCGATGGTGCAGCACGTAATTGACTGTGCAAAGGTGTTAAAGCCACACGCTATAAATTTAGTTTATGGCCATGGAGGGGAGCAATTAAAAGCGCACGTTTCGGACTCATCCTTGGTGTGGAACGAACAAAAGGAGCAGCTAGGAACCGGGCATGCTGTTCAACAAGTAATGGATGAGCTTCTGCCTGACGAAAAAGTCGCAATCTTATATGGCGATGTTCCTCTGTTAACGCCGGAAACTCTATCTAAACTACTCGACGTTGCTACACGCACCGACTTAGGTCTTCTTACAATGAAGTTAGATGACCCATCTGGTTATGGGCGTATCATTCGTGACAAGGCTACACAGCGTATCGTTGGTATTGTTGAACAGAAAGATGCGAGCGACGAAGAGCTTCAGGTGAACGAAGTAAATACCGGTATCATGGTAGCAAGCGGTGATGCGCTTAAGCGCTGGCTGGGCGCATTAGATAATAATAATGCCCAGCAAGAGTATTATTTAACTGACATTGTTGCTATGGCAGCTAGTGAAGGCGTCGATATCGCCTCAACTCAACCAGGTGAAACAAACGAAGTTGAGGGAGCGAACAACCGTATTCAACTTGCCAGCTTAGAGCGAGCTTACCAGCAAAGAGTTGCGCGCGACTTGATGACCCAAGGCGCTACGTTGATGGATCCGATGCGTTTTGATGTTCGCGGTTCGGTTGTTGTTGGCGAAGATGTGGTAATAGATGTAAATGTTGTGTTTGAAGGGCATGTTGAACTTGGTAATGGTGTCGTTATTGAGCCAAACTGTGTTATTCGAAACGCTAAAATTGGTGCAAACACAGTTATTAAGGCGAACAGCCATATTGAGGATGCTCACATAGAGACCGATTGCCAAGTCGGTCCCTTTGCGCGACTACGTCCAGGCGCGATTATGGAGCGAGGAGCCCTTGTTGGTAATTTCGTAGAGATGAAAAAAACTCGTCTCGGCGAGGGCTCAAAAGCGAATCACTTAACTTACTTAGGTGATACAGAGATCGGTAAACAAGCAAACATCGGTGCAGGTACTATTACTTGTAATTACGATGGTGTTAACAAATCCAAAACCGAAATCGGTGATGGTGCATTTATTGGCTCTAATAGTTCACTAGTCGCACCTGTGAAAATTGGCAAAGAAGCGACTATCGGTGCAGGTTCTGTCGTCACTCGAGATGTTGAAGATCAGCAACTAGCCGTTGCGCGCGGTAAGCAAAGAAACATAGATGGTTGGGAAAGACCAAAGAAAAGGGAACAGTAATTATGTGCGGTATTGTAGGAGCAACGTCTGAGCGACGTGTCAGCGGAATTTTATTAGAAGGTCTTAAACGTCTCGAATATCGAGGTTATGACTCAGCTGGTATTGCTGTTATCGATAAATCTCAACACTTACAAACGATTAAGCGTACAGGTAAAGTTCAAGCGTTAGCAGACGCTATTGATGAGAGTCCAGTTGATGGCACCATAGGTATCGCACATACTCGGTGGGCCACGCATGGTGGCGTGACAGAGAGAAATGCCCACCCTCACCTATCGGAACACGAAATTGCCGTTGTGCATAATGGCATCATCGAAAACCATGAGACTTTGCGCGAGCAACTGCAAGCGTTAGGCTATGAATTTGTGAGTCAGACCGATACCGAAGTAATTGCTCACCTTATCCATCATGAACGTAAAACCCATGATGACTTACTTGATGCGTTGAAAGCGGCTGTAAGACAATTAGAGGGCGCCTACGGAACGGTCGTAATGGATACCAATGATCCTGAACGTTTGGTTGTTGCTCGCTCTGGAAGTCCCCTAGTGATTGGCGTAGGTATTGGTGAAAACTTTGTCGCCTCTGATCAGTTGGCGCTATTACCTGTAACACGCAAGTTTATTTATCTCGAAGAAGGTGACGTTGCCGATATCAACCGTAACGACATCAAAATTTATGATAGCGCTGACGAAGCTGTTGAGCGCGAAGTCGTTGATTCAGATGTCAATTACGATGCAGGCGGTAAAGGTCAGTATCGCCATTTCATGTTGAAAGAAATTCACGAGCAACCTATCGCGGTGCGAAATGCGTTGGAAGGTCGATTATCCGAAACGACCGTGCTTGATGATGCGTTTGGTGAAGGTGCAGCCGAGTTATTTAAGACGGTTGAGCATGTCCAAATCATTGCTTGTGGTACCAGTTACCATGCGGGCATGGTGGCAAAATACTGGCTTGAATCAATGGCAAACATCTCGTGTAATGTAGAGATAGCCTCTGAGTTCAGGTATCGCCAGTCGTTTGTGCGCCCTAACAGTCTGCTTGTGACTATCTCGCAAAGTGGCGAAACGGCGGATACGCTCGCAGCGCTTCGTCTCTCAAAAGAAATGGGCTATCGAGGCAGTCTGACGATTTGTAACGTCGCAACCTCGTCCATGGTACGTGAGTCAGATCTTGCTTTTATGACGCGTGCTGGCGCAGAAATCGGCGTCGCATCAACGAAAGCATTTACTACCCAGCTTACGGGGCTATTAATGCTCACCGTTGCGATTGGTAAGTACCGTGGCATGAACGAACAACAGCAATCCGCTATTGTAAAAGCGTTACAAACCTTACCTGCTAAACTCGAAGAAGCGGTTGAACTCGATGCTGAAATTGAAGCGCTAGCGCCCGACTTTGCAAGCAAGGATCATAGTCTATTCCTTGGACGTGGTAATCAATACCCAATAGCCATGGAAGGTGCGTTAAAGCTCAAAGAGATCTCGTATATTCACGCGGAAGCGTACGCAGCTGGAGAGCTTAAGCATGGCCCATTAGCGTTAATCGACGAAGAGATGCCGGTCATTGTTGTTGCACCTAACAACGAGCTGCTCGAGAAGCTTAAATCAAACGTTGAAGAAGTGCGCGCCCGTGGCGGGATTATGTATGTGTTCTCTGATAAGAACGCACGCTTCACCAGTGATGACACGATGAATGTATTAAATGTCTGTCACTGTGATGAAGTCATCGCGCCTATCGTGTACACCATTCCTCTGCAGTTGTTGTCGTACTACGTGGCTATCATTAAAGGCACCGATGTCGACCAACCAAGAAACCTTGCGAAGTCAGTGACGGTTGAATAACCGTCACTGCGTTTTAAACAACGGCTAATAAGGACATAAAATGTATCTTTTGAGTAACATTAGATGTCCTTTTTTTGCTGGATGACACTAAACTTTCACCTCTAAGTTACCCTGTTCCGTTATATCTACTTTTGTTTTTAAATACTCATAATCTTTTTCAGAAAGGTAAAATCCTGACGGTATTCTGTAACGCTTGTCATTATAGTAAAATAGCATATATGGTGCGCCAAAAAACCTTGTCCATAATGGTTTCCGAAGCACATAAACCATTTTACTAAGTGGAACCTCTTTAGTTTTTCCAAACTTTTTTATGAAAAGACTATTATTTTCTAACCAATACGAAAAAAACGGTTCAGTAATCATTCGAAATGGCATATAAATAAAAACTGCAAAAATCATAAGTGTCATGCCAATGGTCATTTTTGCTTCAAACTGAGTGCCGTCGCCCGTCTTATAAAAATTGATGACTAGATCTTTTTCTGGCCAAATAAAATAGAGGCTACTTAAAAAAAACAACAAAAGAAAAACAAACCAAAAATGATTGAACTTAAATTTAATCACTTGCACAACCTACTTCAATTTTTTAATTAGATTAAAACGATAGTCATTAGGCTTGATATAAAACCCCGTATTTTCCCACTGATAACCTTTATAACGCTAACCGTATTTTATTAAAGAGAAACCAAAATCCGCCACATAATATTGTATAAAGAGGAGGCCAAATAAAGAAAACTATGTTTGAAAGACCGTCCGGTTGGCTGTTACTGATTATCCAATAAAAATAAGTAAAGGATAGAATTAAGGTGATAAGCATAGGCACCCATACTTTAATTTTTATACAGATTAGCGTGATGAGAGCTATGATCGCAACGTGGACTAGTATTAAGGTCATAATGTAGCCTCTGGTAAATTCAACTCTTGACCAATTTGTTGCCGTCAGACGAAAGATAGAAGCCTTTCGGAATCCTATAGCTAGCGGCTATCAACGGTATCAGCTCCATCCGACATCAAGCTACAGGTTGCTCCTAGAATCAATCTGCGTGTTTTATCTTGCGCATCATAAATGTATGCGCATAAATGTGGATTATCGGGATTAACATTAGCTGCAAGTCTAGGCTCTTTCTGTGTTTGTCGAATTGTTTGAGGTGTTTGATAGCTATTCATTGCCACAACAGCACATGGCGACACTTCTCCGCCAAAGTCTTCGAAAAGACTCAGGCTCTTGTTGCCTAGCCGTGTTAACGACTCAGTAGGATTAATAGTCAGCGTATCGCCCTTTAATGTCAGGAGGAATGTTGCTTTCGCAGAGTCTTTTGGGTCCTCCGGATCGGCAAAATTTAAGGATATTGTCGAATTATGAAACGGCTTTCGCTTAATCAAGTAAATAGAAGACTGATTGAGAGTGCCCTTAATAAACCGAGACTGGTTGGCTACCTCGATCGTCGTTGGTTCACTGTTGAAGTCGATTTCGCTGAACAGTTGGCTTGCTTGTTGTTGTAACTGTTTACGCGCATCAACTGAAAAGAAAGACGTTAATCCAAGATATTGAGGGTTATTTGTGCAGACGTGGTTATTAGCTTGCGTGTTATTTGAGTTAAGCCATTGCTGATACTCATCCGTAGTTTTAAACGAACGGCTTAATTGGTCGCCGATATGATCTAATTGTTTATCGATTTGCTTTGCATAGGCAAACAGCTGCTTCGCGAGGTAGGTTTCACTGTTTGTATGAGAGGTCTTTGAGACGTTAAAGGTTTCTGGTTTAATATCGCCTTGCATTAAGCGTGTTACGGGTGCGATCACTTTAAACGCGTCGTACCGAGATGACTCAGGTCGATGTACGATGATGCGATATTCTGAGTAGATGCGTTGATGTTCTTTTTCCGGGTTTTTATTTGTATTAAGAACGATCGTGTTGAAGAACCAGTCACGGAGTTGACCGGTTGTACAATCTTGGCATTGAATGAGAAAAGTAGGTGTTTCAAATGTTTTGCCAAGGGCGTTGAAGCTCGTTAAAAGCAATCCAAGTATAAGAAGTTTTCGCACTGTGTTCTCTCATTTTGATAACATTATTTTTACAATAATATAATAGTACTGTGTTGTCAGCCCAAAATGACGAAGTCAGAGCGACATAAATCGCGATATGCTTCGCATATACGTCTTATCGTGTCATAGTAGTTACTAAACCAACACACACTCTGTTGTCCGTCTCACTGAGTTAACAAGTGGAGTTTATGAGTCACGACCACCATCATCACCATCACCACGATATGTCTTCGAACCGGATTGGTTGGGCATTTTTTCTCAACTTGGCTTTCACCATCATTGAGTTTATTGGTGGTGTTTTAACGAACAGTACAGCGATCCTTGCAGATGCGGTGCACGATCTAGGCGATAGCTTATCTATAGGCCTAGCCTGGTTACTCAACAAGTTCAGTAAGCGGGATCCATCTCGCACCTTCACATACGGGTATCAGCGGCTTTCATTGGTCGGGGCTTTTATTAATGCGGTGATTCTAATTGCCGGTTCGGTCTGGGTGCTTTATACCGCCATCCCTCGCTTATTTGATCCCGTGATGCCCGTTGCTGAAGGAATGATCGGACTGGCGGTTTTTGGTGTCGCCGTTAATGGTTATGCGGCGTTTAAATTAAGTGCAGGTGAGACGCTTAATGAACGCGTATTAAATTGGCACCTGATCGAAGACGTGTTGGGCTGGGTCGCGGTATTGATAGTCTCAATCGTGTTGTATTTTGTCGACTGGCCTATTCTTGACCCTTTGTTATCTATCGGTTTTACCTTATTTATTTTACTTAATGTTATTCGCACTTTGGCCTCTACAGTGAAACTGTTTGTGCAAGCAGCGCCCAGCGAAGAGGCCTATATCGCTATTCAAGAAAAACTGATAAAACTAGATGATGTGCAAGATGCTCATCATATTCACTTTTGGTCGCTTGATGGTGAGCGTCATGTATTAACCGCGCATATTGTGGTTGCGCGTGAGCTGACTGCGGAGCAGCGGGGCCGGCTCAAACTTAATATTTCCGATGCGCTACAAGGCTTTAATTTAGCGCATACTACAATTGAACTTGAGTATCCCGACGAGCCCTGTCGAGACCATTAATAGGAGAGCGGTTTATGGAACTGTTTGGTAGTTATACTTCACCGTATGTACGGCACTGTCGTATTGCCTTTAAAGAAACGGGGTTAGCGTATTCGTTTACCGAGACTGATCACGATATGAGTGCAAAGCTGAGTCCTGCTAAAAAGGTGCCTTTTTTACATCATAACGACCTGCGCTTTTTTGATTCTTCGAGCATATTAAAATATGTGCGTGAAAAGAACGGCGAGCGTTTTTTCGCGGACACCACTGACTTTGACCAGTATTGTTTGGTGAATACAGCGATGGACGCCACCATTAATCTGTTCTTATTGAGCAAGGAAGGTGTGACGCCAGAAAACAATGGCTACATGAAGCGCCAGCATGAGCGCGTGCATGAAATTCTCGCTTTAATGGAGAGCCGTGACCATGCTGTTGCTTATGAGGGACCGCATCCGTTCAGCGATGGTGAACTGCGCTTAGGCTGTTTCCTGAGCTGGGGACTCTTTCGTTCACTGATTTCGTTAAACGAATTCCCCAAGCTGCAGGCATTTTTAGACAAAATTAACGACTATCCTATCTTTGCAGATACGCATCCAAGCCTTAAAGATTAGGCTTGGATCGCTTTTGCGCGTTTAGGAATTTCCTCGTTGAGTAATTCAACATTGCGTGAGTAATCAACGGGAACGTCGATGATGTGCACGCCACCTTTCTCCATGCAGTCACGCATCAGTGGCTGCAATTTTTCTGTTGCTTCTAACCGGTAGCCGTTAGCACCGTAAGCTTCCGCGTATTTGATAAAGTCAGGGTTCTTAAAGTCCAAGCCAAAGTCGTGCAAACCCATGTGCTCTTGTTTCCACTTAATCATACCGTAAGCGCTGTCGTTAAGAATAAGCACAACCAAATCGAGATTCATACGAACAGCGGTTTCGATTTCTTGCGAATTCATCATAAAGCCGCCGTCGCCGCAGATAGAAACTACCTTGCGGTTTGGGTGGACCAGTTTAGCAGCCATGGCAGATGGTAAACCGGCGCCCATCGAGGCCAGTGCATTATCGAGCAACACGGTGTTTGGCTGGCGTGCAGGATAATTGCGAGCAAACCAAATTTTATAAATACCGTTGTCCAACGCAATGATGCCGTCGTCTGGCATAACTTCTCTCACTTCCTCTACTAGGCGCTGAGGTAGCATAGGGAAAGCCTCGTCATGTGCGCCTTCGTCGGTGTGGTCACGCATGTGTTCGCGGACTTTCAGCATAAATTCAAAATCCCAATGAGACTGCGGCTCGATACCTTCTTTAAGCTGCCAAATGCTGTTGCCGATATCGCCAATCATACTGGCGTGTGGGAAATAAACAGAATCGACTTGGGCGCCTTGGAAGTTAATATGAACCACCTTGCGTTGATCAGGTTTCATCATGAATGGCGGTTTCTCAACGACATCGTGGCCGACATTGAGGATTAAGTCAGCTTGTTCTATGGCACGATGTGGGTAATCGCCATCAGATACCGCTGCATTCCCTAACCAACGTGGGTGATCTTCATTAATGACACCTTTACCCATTTGCGTTGTGATAAATGGAATTCCTGTTTTATCGACGAACGCACGAAGCATTTTTGCCGTAATTTTACGGTTGGCTGCGGCACCAATGACGATGAGCGGATGCTTAGCTTCCTTAAGCAGTTTCAAAACGTAATCGACAGACTTATGCTCAGTAATTGGACGACGCGAGTAACTCGGTGTAATTGGGGTAGCATCCACTTCTTCAGCTGCAATATCGTCTGATAGCTCAAGGTGCGCTGCACCTGGTCGTTCATCTTCGGCACGACGGAAAGCCTCCCGCACGTGTGAAGGTATCGTCTTTGCACTGATAATCGGTTGAGTGTACTTGGTGATAGGCGTCATCATATCGATGACATCAATGATCTGGAATTGACCTTGCGGCCGATCTTTTATTGGCTTCTGTCCCGTGATCACGACCATTGGCATCGCACCAAGTTGTGCATAAGCAACGGATGTCACTAAATTGGTCGCTCCAGGCCCAAGTGTTGATAAACAAACCCCCGGCTTTCCTGTCAACCGCCCATAGGTCGCCGCCATAAAGCCCGCAGCTTGCTCATGGCGCGTTAACACCAGTTCAATTGATGAGTTTGAGAGAGATTCAAGTAAATCGAGATTCTCTTCTCCTGGGATACCGAACACATATTGTACACCCTCATTTTCGAGAGCTTTTACCATGAGGTCTGCTGCTTTCACTAAGACACTCCTTTTAAATTCGTGTGAATATTAAATGCTACGTTGTGGAGGTCAATTATGATCAAAAAAGGGCGGTACTATGACCGCCCTTTAAATTAACGTTAACATCGATGCTTACGAGTTACCTTCACCTGAAGTCATTTCTTTAAGGCGAGAACGCAACTCTTTATCGCTTTGAGCGCGTTGAATGATCATGTTGTACTGTTGTGGTGAAAGACCAGAGTCTTTCACTGCTGCGATCATCTCTTTCTGCGCTTCTTGCTGGATGCTACGCGCTTCTTCTTGATTTTCAGCATTTTGAAATTTGTCGCGATATTTCGTCGTTACTTTTTGAACGTCTTCCATTGCAGCGACAAACTTGACCAGCATGCCTTCAGTAATTTTTTGCTGAGCTTGCTGTTGTGCCATTTGATTTTGTGCTGCGTTGTCTTGAGTTTGCGCAGCGGCTGCAGTAGTCGCTAATGTCATTGCTGATGCGATTGCAATCATTGTCTTTTTCATCGTGAACTCCTGTTGTTCAAGAAATTTAATCACTTTAGATAAAGCGAATACTGTGCCAAGTTTTTAACATCATGAAAAATAAGGAAAAAATAAATACCTGTAATCAAACAAGGAAAATTTACGATTTCTTATGTATCCTTTTGATACACACAAAGGAGGTAATGTGACAAAAAGATACACTTTACCGCTCTCGAGTATTCAGCGCCGTTTATTGCTTTATGTGGTTATTCCAATGCTATTAATTTCTGGGGCTGCGATAACGTTTGGATTGAATATAGCGGGTCAGCAAGAAGAGGAACGTCTTAAGACCGATCTTAAATTGATTGGGCGGGCGATTAGTTTGCCGATCAGTGATGCGCTTTTAAACAATGACTTGGCGACTGTGCAAGCGAACTTAGATTCGGTTTTTAATATTGGACGCGTTTATGGCGCTTCAGTTTATGACGTAAATGGTCAGCAAGTCGCAGAGGCAGGTGTTACTGAGACTGACTTATCAGACAGTTGGTTAGCTCGACAAACTGTACAAACTGGCGTCTCACAAGATGACTACCGTCAAGTTGAGGGGCGTGAGGTGTTTTCCCAGTTCCTTCCTATTGTTGATCGTGGCGGCCGTATTATTGGCCTTCTGCAAATTAATCGACGCGCCAGCGATTTTGATGAACGGTTTGAGCAACTAAGCCAAGTAGCGTGGATTAGTTGGTTTATTTTTGCCGTGGTGACGATTGCCGTTTTAGTTTTTGGTCATTATCGCGGCGTTGGGCGCCATGTTTTGTATCTTCGCAATATTATGCAACAGGTCGCTGAAGGACGGCGCGATGTTCGGGTTGATACCCATGGACCGAGCGAGATCGTCGCGATAAGCCAAGGTCTTAACGAGATGCTAGAAGCGGTCACTCGTGCCGAGCAAGAGATCCGGGATAGACGTCAAGAAGAGCAGCGTCTAAATGAAGCCTTACGTGAACAAGAAAAAATGGCGGCTATCGGTTCGGTTTCGAGTGGTGTCGCTCACGAGCTAGGTGCACCGCTTACGGTGATTGATAATCGTGCTAAAAAGCTTTTACGGCATACCGATTCTGAAGATGACAGGCGTCAGTTACAAGCCATTCGAGGGCAAGTGCATCGCTTAACAAGATTGGTCAATCAACTACTCGCCTTTTCTCGCACGCCTGTGAGCGAACGCCAACAAGTGGCAATAAAAGTGCTGATAGAGCGTGCATACACCAGTGTGGGGTTTGAGCTGGAGAATGATGATATCCAGCGTGTTGTTGAGTATCAGGGCGATGATGTTTGTACGGTTGATGTCTCGCGTATGGAGCTTGCGTTAGTGAATGTACTACGAAACGCGTATCAAGCGGCTAAATCAGAGGTGCGTATTGCTGTGAGTCAAACACCTAGCTCGACCGAAATCATGATTATGGATGATGGCGACGGACTCACTCAGCGCGCTCAAGCACATGCCACCTCGCCTTTTTACAGTAGCAAAACAACCGGTGAAGGCACGGGGCTGGGATTGACTATTGTGCAGCACATCATGAGCGATCACGAGGGTGAGTTGAAGCTTGAGAACCGCCCTGAAGGTGGTTGTTGCGTTATTTTGTCACTTCCTCAAAAGGTACTAAAGACAGGAGGTTCGAATGACAGCGAGTAAAGCGCAAATCGCCGTTGTTGAAGATGATTCAGCGCTACGTGAGCTACTTGTTGAGGAGCTTGAAGCAGAGGACTACAAAGTTTTTGCCTTTCCATCAACCGAGGACTATCAAGCTGAGCTGCCTTCGGTTGATGTCGTTGTCAGTGATATTCGCTTACCCGGTTCTTCAGGTTTGTCACTACTTGAGCATGTCAGAGAGGCGGGCGCTCCTGCACTTATTCTTATTACTGCGTTTGCCACTGTCGACCAGGCGGTTGATGCGCTAAAACAAGGGGCAGCTGACTTTTTGACTAAGCCACTTGATGTTGAGCACCTGCTTCTGAGTGTTCAACGTGTGTTGGAGCACCGCTTATTAAAGCAAGAGTTGACTCGTTTTAAGTCACAGCAAAAAGGACCCGCGGGCCTTATCGGGCAAAGTCCCGCAATGCGCAAGTTGTATCATCAAATTGAGCGGCTCGGCACAGCCGGAGGTAGTGTACTTATTACGGGCGAATCCGGCACCGGTAAAGAGCTGGTTGCACGCGCAATCCATGAGCTTAGCGAGCGGCGTGATAAGTCTTTTCAAGCGGTCAATTGTGCGGGTATACCCTCAGAACTTATGGAAAGTGAGTTTTTTGGTCATACGCAAGGGGCGTTCACCGGCGCTCAGGGTAAACGCTTGGGGCTGTTCAAACAGGTTGATGGTGGCACTCTATTGCTTGATGAAATCGGTGAAATGCCGTTAGCACTTCAAGCTAAACTGCTGCGGGTGTTACAAGAAGGTACGCTACGCGCGGTAGGCAGTGATGAGGAAGAAAAAGTTGATGTACGTATTATTGCTGCAACCCATCAAAACTTAGAGCAGCGTGTGCGGGATGGCGAGTTTCGTGAAGATTTATTTTACCGACTAGAAACCTTCAGTGTGAAAGTCCCCGCGTTGCGGGAGCGAGGTGAGGACGTTGAGCGTTTAGCGCATCACTTTATTAGTGTGTATGCAGAAAGGGCAGGCAAGCGTATCACTGACATTGATACCGATGCTTTGGATATACTCTATCGTTATCGTTTTCCTGGCAACGTCCGAGAACTACAAAACGCGATTGAGCGCGCGGTGACTTTCGCGCAGTCGCACCATTTACAAGTCGATGATTTACCCGAGCGCATGCTGGAAGTGCGTGATCCGATAGCCGATAAGCAGCCACACTGGCATACATTGCAAGCCCATCAAGATGCATATATTCAGGACGTTATGAATCATGTGGGTGGCAATAAGAAGAAAGCGGCGGAGATTTTAGGGGTCACGCGGCGCACGCTTTATCGTTGGCTTGAAGGTCAAACTGATCAATCTGAAAGCTGAAAACGTATTAAAGGCACGAGTACAAACGCTAAGGAGTAAACCGTGAAGATTTTAATGGTTATGACGTCTCACGATGAGTTAGGTGATACGGGTAATAAAACAGGGTTTTGGTTAGAGGAATTTGCCGCACCGTTTTACACGTTTGTCGATGCTGGCGCGGATGTGACAATTGCTTCGCCTAAAGGCGGGCAACCACCGATTGATCCGAATAGTGAAGCGGAAGATGCTCAAACAGAGGCGACGAAACGCTTTAATGAAGATCAGGATGCGCAGAACAAGCTCAGTAGTACATGCAAGCTAGATGAAGTCTGTGTTGATGATTTTGATGCTATCTTTTACCCAGGTGGACATGGTCCATTGTGGGATCTCACTAACGATGAACAGTCGATTGATTTGATTGAAAAGTTTTGGTCGAAAGGTAAGCCTGTCGCGGCAGTATGTCATGCCCCTGCGGTACTGCTTAATGCAAAAACACCGGGCGGAGACCCTTTAGTCCAAGGTCGCACGGTTACTGGATTTAGTAACTCCGAAGAGGACGGCGTCGGTTTATCAGACGTGGTTCCTTTCCTCCTCGAGGATGAGTTATCAGCAAAAGGCGGTCACTATCGTAAGGTTGACGACTGGCAGTCTTATGCTGTGCAGGATGGTATGCTGATTACGGGTCAAAACCCGGCATCATCTGAGCAAACGGCTGAGCGTTTGCTCGATGTGTTACGGGCAATGTTGTAATCGTATGATAATAGAGCTGGCATCAAAATAGATGATGCCAGCTAATCCCGATACTTGCCGAACGACCGATTCCGGGTTCAAATGAACGACCACTGCCCTGATTAACAACGACTGCTCCTACGTAGTTTCTATCCAACAAATTATCCACTCGAAGCCAAGCTTCAAACTCGTTCTCGGCTATTTGCCATTGCTGGGTTATGGCCAAATCCCATTTTACGTAGCTCGGTGCTTTTACTGTATTACTATCGTCGGCGTAAGTTTCACCGCGATATTGTCCAAGTAATTGAACTTGAGTGGCTTGTGTGGGGTGCCAAGTGAGTCTTGTAAACCATTGGCTGTCAGCGACCCCAGGCAGTTGATTACCGTTATAAAGACCTCCTTGATAGTTGGCATCGATATAACTATAGGATACAAAGCTATCTAATTGCTCAGTTAGCTGTACGTTAAGCTGCCACTCGATACCTTGACGCTCAGTCTCACCTGCGTTGCGGTAGGTCGTGCGTCCGTCGTTCGATTGATCAATAACAATGTCGTCCTCAGACTGAATATCGAACATTGCCAATTGCGAGGAAAACCGCCCTGCTGAATTAAACTTTAAGCCCCATTCGGTTTGTCGATATTGACTGGGCGATAGTTCGGTATTGAGGCCACTGCCATTATTACGATAAGCCAACTCAGTCAAGGTGGGTGTTTCGAAGCCTGACCCTAGGCTGATATAGGTTGACCAACGCGGCGCAAACGCCCATGTAAGACCGACCGCTCCGGAGTTATCACTGAGCTCATTTTGACCGCTGTCATCGGGATCGCCTGGCATAATAAACTGGTCGTCTACCGAGAAGTCAAAGCGGCTGTGTCGAGCGCCAGCGGTTATTCGCCATTGTTCATTAAACCGATGCGTTAAACGAGTATAAACGGCTTGCTTCCTAACATAGTTAAACTCGCTGCGACGCAAGTCACCCTTTTCACCTTCATCGTTCACAAAACCGAACCGGTGGTCTTGCTGGCGCTCGTATCGCAAACCAAAACCGATATCTGTTTGCGCTGTGGCTTGCCACTCTACATAAGCTGAGCTGCCTTCGAACTGGCGTGATAAATCGATCACGGCGCCCGAGCTACCAATGGCATCTCCTGCGAAGGGTAGGAACTGGACAACGTCGCGATCACCCTGCCAAGCCGCAATGCGTGCGCGATAACCATCTGCGTCGAGCTTCCATGTCAGAGAACCTTGCCGATGATGAATGGATTTTCGGGTATTGAAATCAATGGCTCGACTGACGGTTTGGTCGGGGTTTTGGCGCCAAGCACTGGGGGTTAGCGCACTTGGATCTTCTAACAATGGTGCGTTGTTGTTGTCGTACCGTAGGATAAGTTGTTGTTGGTCGTTGATATCAAAGTAGTACCGCAATCCTTGTTGCTGCCGCTTTGCCGTATTGTGAGGGCGAGGTCCCGCGGTGTACAAGTCGGTGGCGATGAAGCGCAATTTGTGGGCATCATTGACCCAGTCAAACTGGCCTTTGGCGCGGGTAAGATCGTTGGCACCTGCGGCTACAGCAATCTCACTCGTGGTTCGCTGTGGTGCACGCGTGTTCCATTCGAACACGCCTCCGCCCGTGTTGCCGTATAGAACAGCGAGTGGACCGCGGAACACTTCGACTGTTTCTGCTTCGTCTAAAATGATACTTGAGGTTTGCGCTTGGCCATCAGGCATGGACAGAGGTACACCATCGACATTCAACTGCAAGCCACGCACACCGAATGCTGCGCGTGCACCGAATCCACGCACGACGAGACGCGTGTCCTGGGCATAGTTGTAGCGTGTATCCGCCTGAATACCCGGAATGGCGCGAAGTGTATCTCCCGCATCAATATTCAAAGATGGCAGTTGCTGGTTGATATCGATAAGATCAACGCTACCGGGGGTCATGCGCCATTCGCTACCGGACTGCTGCGCATTCACCTCGATGATTTCATTAATTTCTTGGCTAAAACAAAGGGCTGGCGCAAGAGCCAGCCCTGTTATTGTGCGTAAATACTTCATAATTATTTTACGGGTGACAGTTTAATAAGTTGGCCACTATCGGCATCGGTCAGGATATATAAGAATCCTTCAGGACCTTGTTCAATATCACGGATACGGAAGCTGGTTGCGTCTTCTAACATCCGTTCTTCGTGCAGAACACGACCTTCTTCAAGATCTAATCGTGCAATTGTTTGTCCGCGTAAGGCAGTCACCAGTAAATCGCCTTTCCACTTTGGAAATTTATCGCCGGTATAGAAAATTGAGCCAGCCGTGGCAATTGAAGGAAGCCAGTAGTAAAACGGTTGCTCCATGCCTTCCTTATGTGTGCCAATACCGATTTCACCGCCACCGTAGTCTTCGCCATAAGTGATGGTCGGCCAACCATAGTTCTTACCTGCTTTGGGAATATTAACTTCATCACCGCCCTGTGGGCCATGTTCAATCGTCCATAGCTCGCCCGTATCAGGATGAATAGCGGCACCTTGGACGTTGCGGTGTCCATAAGACCAGATTTCGTCAAGTGCATCGTCATTGCCGACAAAGGGATTATCTTTAGGGATTGAGCCATCGGGCCAAATACGCACAATTTTTCCGTGATGATTATCTAACGTTTGTGCATCTTGCATTCTGGAATAACGCTCGCCTAAAGTAATAAATAGATGCCCTTCGGGAGAGAATACAAGACGGGACCCGAAGTGAGCGTTACTTTCATACTTTGGCGCTTGGCGGAAAATAACCTCGCCTTGAGTCCATTTATCTCCGTCAATTTTACCTCGCATAACGGCGGTGCTATTGCCATTACCTCCTTTGGGGTCTTTTTCTGAATAACTGATATAGACCCAGCCATTATCTGCGTAGTCGGGATCGATGTTAACGTCTAGTAGACCGCCTTGGCTTTTTGCAACCACCTCAGGCGTACCTTGTATGGGTGTTTTCTGACCTTCTTGAGTAATAATATTTAGCGTACCTGAACGCTCGGTAACCAGCATATCGCCCGATGGTAAAAAGGCGATTCCCCAAGGGTGGTTAAGTCCTTCGCTAATGGTCTCTAGCGACAGCGTGTGACGTTCTGTCTCGACTTCTTGCGCGAGTGCTGAGGTACTCATCGTCGCTGACAAAAGCGCAGCTGCTACTGCAGTGAGGTTGCTTTTCATGGAGCCTCCATAATTAACTTGTATAGTTTTTAATATTTTTAGTATACGTATTAATTTAAGATTTTGATGACTTTTCTTGATCTCTTTATAAATCACAGCCTTACTTAATAATGTTGTTAACTATTAATTACAAAACTAAAGGAAAGCTTATGAAATCCAAGTCATTGTTAAAGGCAGCCGTGAGTGTCACACTGATTTTGCACTTAACTGCGTGCGGAACTTTGTTATATCCTGAGCGTAAAGGTCAAACGGGTGGACGTATTGATGCTGGCGTCGCAGCTCTGAACGGTGTTGGCTTATTATTATTCGTTATTCCTGGTCTTATTGCTTACGCTGTGGACTTTAACAACGGTACAATTTATTTGCCGGACTCTGCGAATGCAGAAAATAACGAGGGTGATGGCTTATATACCATCAAAGTAGATGGTCCTCTCACCAAGGATGAAAGCCGTCGATTAATTGAGGAACACGTCGGTGGACCTGTCGATTGGAGTCAATTGCAAACGCATTCAATGGATCGTGTTAATGCGGATTCAATCACAGCTTCACTGAATAAGGTACAAGAAGCTCGATAATGCAAAGTCAATCTTGGTTTGATAACTCAGCGCTACTAACCGTTGCTCAGTGGTTAGTAGCGCTTTTTGTTTTAGGCATCATTACGCTCGTCGTTAGTGTGGGTGTGATGTATGTTGTTGATAAAATACAAACGCGTCATACGATCAGGCGTAACTACCCTGTAGTTGGTCGCTTTCGTTATATATTTGAACGTATGGGCGAATTTATGCGGCAATATTTTTTCGCCATGGATCGCGAGGAAATGCCTTTTAACCGAGCGCAACGAAGTTGGGTATATCGCGCCGCTAAAAACGCCGATCGTAATGTTGCTTTTGGCTCGACCCGAGATTTGACTCGCACAGGGACGATTATTTTTAGTAATGCGCCCTATCCGCCACTAGCCGAGCAATCGGTGAGTCCGCAACCCGTAAAAATTGGTCCGTATTGCGAAAAGCCCTACTCGCCGACATCATATTTTCATATTTCCGGCATGAGTTATGGCGCGTTATCGCCGGTTGCCGTTAAAGCGTTATCTGCAGGAGCAAAGAAGGCTGGTTGCTGGCTTAACACCGGGGAAGGTGGCTTATCGCCCTATCATTTATCGGGTCACTGCGATGTGGTTTTTCAGATGGGCACAGCAAAGTTTGGTGTGCGCACGAAAGACGGCAAACTCGATGAGTCACGTCTAGCTGAATTAGGGCGACATGATTCGGTTAAAATGTTTGAAATTAAATTAAGCCAGGGCGCCAAACCAGGTAAAGGCGGTATTCTACCGGGCATTAAGGTCAATCAAGAAATTGCCGAAATTCGTGGTATTAAGGTGGGTGAAGATGCGATTAGCCCTAACCGCCACCCTGAAATTAGCAATAATGAAGAGCTACTCGATTTCATCGATAAAGTACGCACGATTACCGGCAAACCCACGGGCTTTAAGTTTGTCATGGGTGACCCAAGTTGGATAGACGAGTTAGTCGATAGCATACTCAGCCGCGGTGAAGAAGCGGCCCCAGATTTTATTACGCTCGATAGTGCGGATGGTGGTACAGGAGCGGCACCACAGCCACTCATTGATTATGTCGGGCTAAAGCTTTCAGAGAGCCTGCCTATCTTGGTCGATAAGTTAACAGAAGCCGGTTTACACAAACGTATTCGTATTATTTGCTCTGGCAAAATGATCTCGCCTGCGGATGTTGCGTGGGCGATTGCGATGGGAGCGGACTTTGTTGTCTCAGCCCGTGGTTTTATGTTTTCACTCGGTTGTATTCAAGCCATGCAGTGTAATAAAAACACTTGTCCGACCGGTGTGACGACTGATGACCCTAAATTGCAACGTGGCTTAGACCCGCAAGATAAATCGGAACGTGTCGCCAATTACCACAAATACCTTGAGTACGGCGTTAATATAATTGCTCATTCGTGTGGGGTCACCGATCCGCGTCAGCTTAATCGCCGCCATGCGCGTGTCATTAAACCGGATGGTGAAAGTATCAGTCTGGCGGAGCGTTATCCGCTTCCGCCAGCACGTAGGCGATAGACTCAGTTCAGCGTATTCACTGGCAGTAACGGCGCGATGAGTTCTGCCAGTTTACGAAAAGTTTGGCGTCGACTTGTGGTGGGTCGATAAACCATACCGATATCACGGAACGCTTCCTGACCTGCTGGCTTCAAAGGCTTGAGGTCGGTGTTATCAAGGATGCCGCGGTCAATCGCCATTTGTGACATAAAAGTGGCACCTTTCTTAGCGTCGGCCATCTGAACTAGGCTGTGTAAGCTTGTCGCCGTAAACGGATTGACTTTAACCGTATCGGTTAATTGGCATGCCGATACCGCATGTCCCGTTAAACAGTGCTCTTTCTCGAGCAAGAAAATACTACCATCGGGTAGCTTATCGTAGTCAACGGGCTCTCCAAGCTGATCAGCTATTTCTTTGTGCGCAACCAATTTGAACGGATCGCGCCCGAGTAACCACTTCTGGTTGCCATGAATATCCATCGGTAGCGCTAACAGCAATATATCCAGCTCACCGTCGCGTAGAGCACTCAATAAATTGGCCGTGGTGTCTTCAGAAATCTGTAGATCGAGTTTGGTAAACTTGGCCTGAACGCGACGACTCAGTTCAGCGACGACGAAAGGCGCGATGGTAGGGATAATACCTAGGCGTACAGGGCCTTCCATAATATTGCCATGGCCTTTGGCATAGTGCATCAGCTCCTCGGTCGAGGTGATAATCTTTCTCGCTTGTTCAACGACCTCTTCACCGAGCGCAGTAAACAAAAATGACTTATGGTCACGCTCGATCAATTGGCAGCCCAATTGCTCTTCTAGGTTCTGAATGCCGCTACTTAGCGTCGACTGACTGACGTTACAGGCGGCTGCGGCGCGATTAAAGTTTTGCTGCTGATGTAATGCAATCAGGTAGTTCAGATTTTTCAAACTCGGTAATTTGCTCATTATTCACCTGTGGTTATTGCTTTTTCGATTATCTTAATAGGTTTTATTCGTTTTATCCAATCAAAAACTTGCCCTAGTATGCTTCTCGAAACGTTAAGACACCTCTCAACGATTAGGAGAAGACATTATGTTGACAGTAGGCGATAAGTTACCCGATTTCAGTGTAGTTGCTGCGAAGCCAAAATTTAATATGCCAGAAGAAAATGGCGAAAGCGCGTTCGAGACAGTGACGCAAGACAGCTTTACAGGTAAATGGAAAATTATTTTCTTTTATCCAAAAGATTTCACCTTTGTATGCCCCACTGAGATCGTTGAATTCGCTAAGTTGAACGAAGAGTTTGCTGACCGCGATGCTGTGGTTTTAGGTGGCAGCACGGATAATGAATTCGTTAAGTTAGCATGGCGCCGTGAGCACCCTGACCTTGACCGCTTGAACCAGTACTCATTTGCTGACAATGGTTCACTTGTCGATGGCTTAGGTGTGCGCGACAAAGAAGAAAACGTGGCATTACGTGCGACTTTTGTTGTGGACCCACACAACGTTATTCAGCACGTATCAGTGAACAACTTAAACGTCGGACGTAACCCTGCTGAGATTCTACGTATCTTAGATGGTTTACAAACTGATGAGCTGTGCCCATGCAACCGCGCTGTCGGTGGTGACACTCTGTAAGTGATGATTGGTTGGGGACTCATTTGAGTCCCCTTGATGAATGACTCGTCGAAGTAGAGGTAATGATGGCGATTGCAGATTACAAACAGTTGTTAGGCGACCACGGCAAAGATACTAAGCTGAATTTGTCGAGTCTGTTTAACAGCGTCGATACATCCGGTCTAACGACAGACCAATTCTATGGTACTGCTTTATCCTTGGCTTACAGCTTAGGCGATGAAGAACTCATTCAGACGATTGAGAACGAGACTGGTGATAAAGTCGAAGATAGCGTGAAGCAGGCGGCAAAGTTAGCGGCAACGCTCATGGCGATGAACAACGTTTATTATCGTTTTCTTCACTTATCGAGTGATAAACAATTTTCTAAGATGCCAGCAGGTTTGCGGATGAATGCGATGGCAAATCCCGGTGTCGATAAAGCGGATTTTGAGTTGTTCTCGCTCGCTGTTTCAGCGTTAAATGGTTGTGGTTTATGTATTGATTCGCACGTGAAGACACTCGTTCAACATGATGTCACAGCACAAGCGATTCAAACATCAATTAAGTTGGCGGCGGTACTTAATGCAGCATTGACTGCACGTAAACTGTCGTAACCCCCCTAGGAGCTGTGCTCCGATCCCTGTCTAGAGCAGCCCCAACTGCTCACAACGCTTTGCCCACCGCTTGTCGGTGGGCTTTTTTTATCTTTTCAAAGATGTGTCCTAAGCTTATTAATACAATGAGCGGAGGAACTATGAATATCAATGCTGAACGTCTGAAATCTACGTTACGAGAGCTTTCCCAAATTGGTTATAACGAGTCGGACCACGGTGTGTATCGGTGGGGCTTCACCGATGCAGACATGGAGGCTCGTCGGTGGTTTCTAAACTTGGCCGAACAAGAAGGCTTTAAATGTCATATGGATGGTGCGGGTAATGTGTTCGCGGGCATCGGCGATTACCATGAGACCCCCGCCGTTTTAACAGGATCTCATCTTGATACAGTGCCTGCAGGCGGTATGTTTGATGGTGCGCTCGGTGTACTGGCTGGACTTGAAGTATTGCGCACGTTGAAAGAAAACGATGTAAAGCTGAAACATCCTGTATGGGTCGTTGGTACGGCAGAAGAGGAAGGTCGTTTCGGTGGTATGATGGGTTCGCAAGCACTGGCTGGCGTAGTCAATATGGATTGGTTGATGTCTGCGCATGATGCTGATGGGGTGTACTTGAAAGATGCGATGGCAAAGCATGACTTGGATGTCATGGATGTGCTCGACGCTGCATGGCCACCGAGTCGCTTAAAGGCGTTTTACGAGCTACACATCGAGCAAGGTCCTGTGCTCTTTAATGAAGAGGTGAGTATCGGCGCCGTTGAGGGCATTTCAGGCGTGTTTAAATGGATTGTGCATTTAAAAGGCAAAGCTGACCATGCCGGCACCGCTCCGATGAATATGCGCAGCGATGCGTTTATGGGATTAGCTGATTTTGCACATGAAATTGAGCGTATTATTGCCGAGGATGGCACCGATAAAACGCGCAT
This sequence comes from Idiomarina baltica OS145, assembly GCF_000152885.1. Taxonomy (GTDB): domain Bacteria; phylum Pseudomonadota; class Gammaproteobacteria; order Enterobacterales; family Alteromonadaceae; genus Idiomarina; species Idiomarina baltica. The sequence goes on along the minus strand of NZ_CH672403.1, from coordinate 426,415 downwards.
CACTGTAGGTAAGGTTGAGCTCAAACCTGGTAGTCCACATACTGTGCCGGGTGAGGCCATATTTACGATTGTCGGCCGTGATATGAGTAATGAGGTGATGAATGATCTTGCTGATGCGTGTCGGAAAGCCTTGTCAGCTATCGCTCGGAAGCATCGGTTGATGTTTGAGTATGAACAAGTCAGTTGGTTAAAGCCTCAATCCTGTTCAGATAAGTTGACGCAGATCATAGAAAAAAGCGCCAAAGCGCGTAACTTAAGCTGCATCAGAATGCCTAGTGGTGCGGGTCACGATACGCAGTTTTTTTCAGAGATTACGCAGGCTGGACTCATCTTTATTCCCTCGGTCAATGGTGTGAGCCATGCTCCTGATGAATGGTCTCACTGGCATGATGTGGAGGCGGGTGCAAACATACTTTTAGATTGCATCTTAAATTCAGCAGAGTAATGCGGCTTTATACGATAACTGTTATACTGCTCGCACAATGATCTGTTTCTAGTGGTAATGTCATGGAACAAAAAGTCACAGTTCAATCGGCCGATAAGGTCAAAATCCAGCGTCCTTCCAAAAAAGGCGGCTCAGACACGGCTCGCAATCGTATCTATGTTCGTGACGTCAAAGGCGGGATGGAATACTTTCGGCGTTCTTGGGGCTTCATTCTTCTTGCTATTTTTGCACTCATTCCTTGGTTAACCTACAACGGCCAGCAGGCGGTCTTGCTGGATATCATGGAACAACGCTTCCGGATCTACGGCCTCACATTATGGCCACAAGACTTCACGGTGTTGGCGTGGTTCGCGATTGTTGCAGCTGTTGCATTGTTTTTTGTGACCACAATCTGGGGACGTGTCTGGTGTGGCTTTATGTGTCCGCAGACCACTTGGACCTTTATTTTCATGTGGTTTGAGAAGAAGTTTGAAGGACCGCGTAACAAGCGCATCAAGCTGGACGAACGTAAAATGGACTTTGACAAGTTCTGGCGTAAAACCGGTAAACAACTGGGTTGGATTTCAGTTGCGCTACTCACGTCATTGACCTTTGTCGGCTACTTTACCGATGTGCGCCAACTTTTTGCTGACTTCTTCACCTTAGACGCTGGTTTCTGGGCAACCTTTTCCGTTTTGTTCTTCGCGTTCTGTACCTACGGTAATGCAGGCTACATGCGTGAGATCATGTGTACTCACATGTGCCCTTATGCGCGTTTTCAATCAGCGATGTTTGATAAAGACACCTATACGGTCAGTTATGATGCAAACCGAGGCGAGCCGCGCGGACCACGTTCACGCAAAGCGGATCCGGCAGAAAAGGGGCTCGGGCACTGTATTGATTGCTATATGTGTGTTCAGGTCTGCCCAACAGGTATTGATATTCGTAACGGCCTACAATATGAGTGCATCGATTGCGGTGCGTGTATTGATGCCTGTAACGATGTGATGGATAAGATGAATTATCCTCGTGGTTTGATTCGATTTACCACTGAACGCAACCTCAACACGACGGATAAATCTAAGAAAACCAATCCGTGGCGAATGAAAACAATTGGCTACTTCGTCATCATGTTAGTTGTCACTTCGGTGATGATTTGGGATGTCGCAACACGGGTTCCGCTTGAGGTGGATGTATTGCGTGACCGCAACTCTCTGTATCAAGAAAATATTCAGGGCGAGATAGAAAACGTGTATACCCTGAAAATTGTCAATAAGTCGCAGATCGATCAAACGTACAAGATTGATGTAGAAGGCTTGTCGCAGTATCGTTTGATTGGCAATGCTGAGAAATCAGTGGGTGCAGGAGAAGTGGGTAGTTTACCTATAACCCTGGCGGTACCGCCAACCGAATTGAGTGATTCAATTACCGAATTTAACTTTGTTGTGACCTCGGAGACATCAGAAGGTGTTACTATAAAGCAAGAATCTCGCTTTATTTATCAATAGGTCACTATGGTTAATGACAAGGACTTTGCATTCGCAGGTCTGTTGCCCGATGTAGTTATCAATGCTATCGAGAGCTTGGGTATTTACCCAAGTTCCGGTTTGCTTCCCCTCAATAGTTACGAAAATAGGGTCTACCAATTTCGCTGTGACGAGGGCATGCGCTATGTCGCTAAGTTTTATCGCCCTTACCGTTGGAGCAATGCTCAAATAGAAGAAGAGCATCTGTTTTCTCAACAACTACTCGATGACGAAGTCCCCGTTGTAGCGCCGCTAAAAGTGTCAGGTCAATCTTTGCATGAATATGAAGGTTACCGCTTTGCGGTGTTTCCAAGCATTGGTGGGCGTGCTTTTGAGCCGAACGATTTAGATGACTTGGAGCGACTCGGACGGCAAATAGGTCGTTTGCATCAAGTTGGAAAGAAAGACGCATTTAAGGCTCGTGAATCATTAGACATTCAACGACTGCTATCGGAATCCATTGATGAATTGCAGCAGTCACAACTATTACCTCGAGAGTTAGAAGCCGCGTTCTGGGCCATTTTGTCGCCGTTAGCAGAAACACTACAAACGTTTGCATGGGATAGTTTGACCTATCAAAGATTACACGGCGACTGTCACATTGGTAACGTATTGCAGTATGATACAGAACTAACCTTCGTCGACTTAGATGATTGCCGTATGGGTCCGGCAATACAGGACCTTTGGATGATGCTTAATGGCTCTCGTGAAGATCAAACGTGTCAGCTCGATGCGTTAATTGAGGGCTACCAAGATTTCTGCAATTTTGATAAAAAAGAAATTGCGTTTATTGAACCTTTACGCGGGTTTAGACTCATTCATTACATGGCATGGCTTTCTAAACGTTGGCAGGACAGTGCTTTTCAACGTGCGTTTCCATGGTTTAGCGAGGCTCGCTACTGGGAGTCACAAATATTAGCGCTTAAAGAACAGCGGGCTGCATTAGATGAGGCGCCCATTAAACTCGGTTATTAATGAAGCGAATTAAGTAGGTAAGAGCATATGAAAAACTGGTTGTTAGGATTGGCGAGTGTGTTACTGATGGTAACAGGCGCGGTGCAAGCACAAGAGTTTGAAGAAGGCACTCATTATGAGGTGATTTCTGATAAAGCGACAGATGATGCGCAAATACTCGAGTTTTTCTCGTTTTATTGTGTTCACTGTTATCGCTTTGAGCCTATTGCGGAGCGCCTTAAAAAGGAATACCCAGACGCTTTTGAGAAAATGCATGTGTCATTTTTAAGTCCCAAAGATGATGTGGGTGAAACGATGACAAAAGCATTTGTTGTTGCTAAAAAACTCGGTATTGAAGAAAAAATTATTCCAGCCGTATTCGATTACAATTTTGCTCAGCGCAATATGCTGACCAGCGAGGATGATATCCGTAATGTATTCATCTTAAATGGTGTTTCTGGCGAAGAGTTTGATAAAGCTATGTCGAGCTTCGCGGTGCGTGCAGCGGCGAGTAAAATGGACCGTAAAGCGACGGATATGGACGTGCGTGCAACACCAACGTTTATCGTAAACGGTAAATATAAAATGTTGCCTCAGGGCTTCCGCGACAGCGATGACTTTGCTGCGGACTTCAGTAAGCTTGCAGGTTACTTACTTAATAAGTCTTAAAAAGATTCAGAATGAGAGCCCCGCCCAAATGGCGGGGCTTTTTTCTATCTATTGATCGTCTTTATCTTTGCTATCCTGGTCATTTTCGTCATCATTAGTTTCTCGTTGTTGCTCAGAAGGCTGCTTTTTGATGGTCTGTGTTTTGGGGAAGTACTGATAGTAGCTCAGTTTAAAGTCACCCATAATCGTGTATAGGTATTCGAATAGAATGGACTGGATTTGCTCGTAGTCTGTCCAACTTGTTTGCTTAGAGAAAGCATAAATCTCAAGTGGCAATCCAGAGGCAGTAGGCTCAAGTAAGCGTACCATCAGCGTCATATCCTCATGAATTTGTTCATGACCACTTACATAGTCTTGCACGTAACATCTAAACGCCGTTAAGTTGGAAACAGGCTTCTGCATCTGATGGCGGTTGAGCCACTCATCGAGAGATTCATTAAAGTAGCTTGATGCCAATGACTCAAGGGTCTCGTCATCAAGTATCTGGGCACTGTCGAGATCGAGCATCAGCGATCGTTTGATGCGACGGCCTCCGGAGTTAATCATCCCCTGCCAGTTTTTAAATGATTGATGAATGAGCACATAGGTGGGTAAGTAAACCGTTGTTTTATCCCAGTTTTCCACTTTTACAGTGATAAGACCGACTTCTTGAACGGTACCGTCGACGTCCGAATCTGGGACTTGAATCCAGTCGCCAATACCAACCATACGGTTAGTTGCAAGTTGTACCCCTGCAACAAATCCCATTAAGGTGTCACGAAAGACTACCATCAGTATGGCCGTCATGGCGCCAAAGCCACTCAATAAATACATAGGGGATTTATTCATCACAATAGCAACTGAGATGATAATTGCCATGAGTACTAATATGAGCTTGGCGACTTGAATGACACCGGTAATGGGGACTTCTTTGGCCTTGCTTGAATACTCGTAAGCAATTGAAACGACGTTCGCTAGTGCCAATAAAATACTGGTGATCACCCACGTTAAATAGATACCAACGGCGGTTTGTAGAGGACCTTGCCATTTTTCGAAGTCATCAACGAAGACTACGGGAATAAATAGATTAATAAGTAGAACAGGGGCGAGATTAGCACACCGCTTAAAAAAACCACTGTTTACGAGAGAGTTATACCATCGCTCAGGGGCTTTTCTGAGCATGCGATGAATGGTTTTATTGATGATTAAGCGGGTGACTTGATAAATAATATAACCCGCGATGATGACGAGTACGGATTGTATGCCGAGCACTGCGTAGGTCAGTAAATCACCTTCAAGTCCGAGCTGGCTCAACCATTCGTTGATGAAGTTTAAATCCATACGGTTTGGTCCTTATTGGTTATCTTGCTCCGCCTTTGTTTTTAAGCGACTGATAGTGGCATCTTTCTCCTGCCAACGTTCATTGAGCCAAGTTTGAAACGACGCCTTAAACCCGGGATCATTTTGATAGTCACCGATTAATTCAGGTGTAATAGGTCGTGTTTTTATATCAACGTACACATCACGGAGTTGGCCACTCAGTAAGTGCCAAACGACCGGGCGATCATCGTTACCAGGGTATACGATGGTTATATCAAGAATAGCCTCAAATTGATCACCCATGATTTGTAAAGCAAAGGCAGTACCACCTGCTTTGGGTGTGAGTAAATGTTGGTAAGGACTCGACTTTTTGGCGTGTTTTTCAGGTGTAAAGCGTGTGCCTTCACAGAAATTCACTACCGTGGTGGGGATATGTTTAAACTTTGCACAAGAGCGCGCGGTGGTTTCGATATCCTTGCCTTTTAAGTGCGGCTTTTTCTGTAGTTTCTCTTTTGAGTAGCGGCGCATAAACGGCATATCAAGCGTCCAACAGCCCATTCCTACAATGGGAACCCACAGTAACTGATACTTTAAGAAAAACCGAGGCATAGGCACGTTACGGCGTGTTAGGTGCATGAGTACCAGAATATCAACCCAGCTCATATGGTTGGCCATAATTAGGTACCAACCTTTTTTGTGAATATTTAAGTCCCCCTCGATATGCCAAGTCATTCGCTGAGTGAGCTGAAAGGTGACTGACATGCAATAGCCCCAGATACGAAATACTGAGTTGGCTAGGTGAGAGAAAAACCGAGTGAGTGGCGGAATAGGAAGCAGCAGTTTAAATATACCCACCAAGATCACCATTAACCCGACAATCGCCGTCGTCAGTGCTGCCCATGTGAAATTGATAAGGACGCGAAACGGAATTAAGAGTGTACGGATCATGATGGTGGCATTCCCTTCCCTTTGTTTAAAACAACAATCATAACGGAACAAATAAAGGTTGTCTGTTGCGAAATTCACCATTTTTAATATACTGTACATATATACAGTATTGCGAGGGTGACACAATGCAACCGAAATTAAAGCAATTGGTGAATAAAGGACTGCTCTGGCAAGGACGGCAAACACATTATCAAGAGCAGCGTTTTCTCAGTACAGGACATCCGTCATTAAATGAGTTGTTAGGTGGTGGTTGGCAGTTTGATGCGGTGCATGAGTGGCAGCTCGACTCTCCTTTTATAGAGCAAAAGTTACTTTGGCCGTTACTCGAACAATTACACGAGATGAACCAGCCTATATTTTGGTTAAATCCCCCAGCTTTACTATCGGCTGCGGGTTTACGCTGGCGCTTGAAGCAGGCCGATAGCTTGCATATTGTACTGAACACCTCGGCTAACGAAGCGGCGTGGGCTTTTGAACAAATTCTACAAAGCGGCGCGGGTGTTGCGTTTTTATGGCAACCCGAGTCCGAAAATCAGTCGAGTTATGTTCGGCGTTGGCAAAAAGCAGTGCAGCAAGGCCATCAAATGGGCTTTGTCTTAACAGCACTTGAGAAAACAGTGGAAGCGCGTGCCTATACTAACCGGCTGCATTTGCATCCAAATCACACAGTGGATGTTGTTAAGCGTCGTTATGGTTGGCCAGTTAATAATATCAGTTTATGAAACTGTGGCTTTATTTACATTTTCCTCGGCTATTGCTCGACAACATACAGCGTTTGCAACCGCAGATTCAGCCGTTGCCCGTCGCGCTGGTTTATCAGGAGCATCAAAAAGAGTGGCTTTTACAGTGCAATGAGACTGCGCTTAGCCAAGGTTTAGAAGTGGGTCACAGTACGGTTTTAGCCCATACATTAGTCAACGATGTCGTACTTATGCCCTACTCTGAAGAAAAAGAGTCGCGGGTGTTAACGCGACTGGCTGAGCGATTATATTTATCTGTTGATAAACAAGTACTGTTTAAGCCGCAAGGTATTGCTATCGAGCTTGATAGCCTACTGAAGCTCTATCAAGGTACTCAACCTTTAATCGATCACTTAAAAGAAGAGCTCGATACACTAGGGGTGAGTTATCAGATGAGTTTAGGGTTTAGTGCCCGCTCGGCACAATGTTTGGCGTGTGCAGGTATTGAACAACTCAGTACGGATCGATGTGTGATTGAACATGAGCTGGGGCACTTACCTATCAAGCAGTTGTTACTTTCTTCTCAAATTGAAAAGCGTCTGCTCAGCACCGGTATTCATCAACTTAAACAGCTTTGGTCATTATCTGCAGCCGATATCGGTAAGCGCTTTGGCGCAGGTATGGTGGATGATATTCAGCGTTTAAAAGGCAATGAGTCACAAGCGTTTGACTTTTTCCGTCCCCGCGATGCGTTTATTACGCAGTTGGATTTAGTAACAGAAATACAGCACTGGCAAGGTATGCTGTTTCCTCTCAAGCGGCTCTTACAAGAGTTAGAGCAATTTTTATATCAGCGGCAAAAAGTGATTCGTCAGTTAACCATTGAGTTACAGCACCGTGATATGGAACCAACATCTGTACCGCTTAAGTTAGCCTCGGATAGTTGGCGGGCATCAGAGTTTCTTAATTTATTGCAGTTACAAATGAATCGCTACCCGCTTACGGCGCCGGTTATCGCTATTGAGATGAGAGCGCTTGAGTTATTTGAATTGACGCGTGACTCTGGGTCCTTATTAACAAAGGGTGTTGCACATCAGCAAACAGTCACAGAATTAGTCAGCCGATTACAAGCTCGACTCGGCGAAAAGGCCGTTTATAGTCCGCAGCTATCGAGTGATCCCCGCCCTTTAATCAATGAACAGCGCGCCGCTCAAATGACAACACTCACAGTTCAGCGGCATGCGCCGCGACGACCACTTTGGTTATTAACGGAACCCGAGTTAGTACAAATTGAGCATTGGCAGTTATTAGAAGGGCCCGAGCGAATCCAGTCGGGTTGGTGGTCAACGTCTGAAGTCTGCAGAGATTACTGGCTCGCTAAAGATGAGCAACAACGACTAGGCTGGCTTTTCTTTGAAAAGAGTCACTGGTTTTTACAGGGGTGGTTTAGCTGATGCGTTATGCAGAACTGCACTGTTTGTCGAACTATAGTTTTTTGCGTTCAGCCTCTCACCCTAGTGAGTTTGTTGATCGAGCAACAGAGCTCGGTTACGAGGCGATTGCAGTAACCGATGAATGCTCAGTCGCTGGTGTGGTACGCGCCTATGAAGCGGCTCGCGAGCGGCCTATTAAACTCATTGTAGGGAGTGAGTTTATGCTGCCTGGAGCAGGTGTTTTTGTGGTGCTGTGCCCTACTCGCAGCGCTTATGCAGGCTTGTGTGAGAAAATCACTTTATTTCGACAACGTTCCGAGAAAGGTTCATACGCCGTTCAGCTGGATGACTTTTTGCATGGGTTCGATGAAGCGCTTTTGCTATGGTGGCCACAGTGCGACACCGAGGGTCTTTCTTACGCAAAAGCTTTAAACTTGGGGCATCAACTCAAGCGTCACTGGCGCGATCGTTTATGGTTACTCTACGAAAGACACTATCAACATAATGACAAAGCCTTATTTCGGATGGTCTGTCGCTTAAGTCAACAGGTTAAATTACCTGTTACAGCATCTAATGGCGCGGTTATGCATGACGAAAATCGGCAGCCATTACTGGATATTCTGAGTGCGACTAACGCTAACCAGTCGCTGGTACAGCATCCGGAGGTCTGTGCGTTAAACAGCGAACGTCGGTTACGTGATCTAAAGGCATTACAGGCGTGTTACCCAGCCAACTGGTTAACGGAGTCTGCAAAAATAGCTGACCGCTGCACTTTTTGTTTGTCAGAGTTACGTTACGAATACCCTGCCGAACTGGTGCCTAAAGGTATGACGGCACAGCAGTATTTACGGCACCTTACAGAACAGGGTGCTCAGCAACGTTATCCAGAAGGCGTTCCAGAGTCAGTTGTGAGTCAGTATGAGAAAGAGCTGAAGCTGATAGCCGAGCAACACTATGAGTATTTCTTTCTTACCATTTATGACCTAGTAGAGTTTGCTCAGTCTCAGGGGATTTTCTATCAAGGGCGAGGCTCTGCGGCAAACTCGGTGGTTTGTTACTGCCTTAAGATTACCGCGGTTAATCCCGCTCAGTTCGATGTGTTGTTTGAGCGTTTTATATCCAAAGAGCGAGATGAACCCCCTGATATTGATGTGGACTTTGAGCATGAGCGACGTGAGGAGGTAATTCAGTATATCTACAAGAAGTACGGTCGTAAGCGTGCAGCTTTAGCGGCAACCGTTATTCGCTATCGTTTTAAAAGTGCTTTTAGAGATGTAGGTAAAGCACTTGGTTTTAGCGAACAACAACTACAAACGTATCGACAAAACCTTGATCGTCGGGATAAAACACAGAATTGGAAGGAGCAACTTGCTGAGCAATACCCTGCTCTCGTTCAGTCTAAACGAGGACAGCACTTATTATCTTTAACTGAGCAGCTAATGGGATTTCCACGGCATCTTTCTCAACATGTGGGTGGTTTTGTTATCGCTGCCAATGAACTGACTCAACTCGTCCCCATTGAAAATGCCAGTATGCGTGATCGTACTGTTATCCAGTGGGATAAGGACGATCTTGAAGTGCTTAAACTATTGAAAGTGGACGTGCTGGCGCTAGGTATGCTGACTGCATTACGTAAGTCGCTTGGGTTATTAAAAGAAAAACGTAATCTAACGCTTGGGTTGGCTGATATTCCTCAAGAAGATCCCGTTGTTTATCGGGCCTTGCAGCAAGGTGATTCGGTGGGTGTGTTTCAAATTGAATCTCGCGCGCAAATGAACATGTTACCGCGCCTTAAGCCCAACACTTTTTATGATTTAGTCATACAAATTGCGATTGTCCGGCCAGGACCTATTCAAGGCGATATGGTGCATCCCTATTTACGCCGAAGAGCCGGTAAAGAAAAAGTGGATTATCCCAGCGATGAAGTGAGGCAAGTTCTGCAACGGACGCTGGGTGTGCCTATCTTTCAAGAGCAAGCAATTAAGTTGGCGATGGTAGCGGCAGGCTTTAGTGGGGGTGAAGCCGATCAGTTAAGACGTGCTATGGCAGCTTGGAAGAGTACTGGTAAATTGCAGCAGTTTGAGCATAAGCTGATTTCTGGTATGCGAGCGCGAGGCTACAGTGAATCCTTTGCGCAACGGCTGTTTCACCAGATTTGTGGCTTTGGTCAGTATGGCTTTCCAGAATCACACTCGGCGAGCTTTGCTAATTTAGCGTATGCCTCGGCTTGGCTAAAAGTGCACTATCCGGCGGCATTTTTTGTAGGCTTATTAAATAGCTTACCCATGGGTTTTTATTCACCGTCCCAATTAATTCAAGACGCAAAGCGCCATGGTGTTCGGTTTCTACCTGCGGATGTTAATTATAGTCAGTGGGATTACCAGTGGCTTGCTGACCAAGGGAACTGTGTGCGTATTGGCTTACGCCAGATCTTCGGACTATCTCGCTCACGAACCGCGTTGTTGTTGAACTCGCGTGCAGACGCTTTGTTTGCTAACACTGAGCAGTTACGTCGAGGGGGCTTACATGAATCAGATATTCAAGCCCTAGCAAAAGCTGATGCACTCACATCTTTATCAGGACATCGTTATCAAGCCCAATGGGATGCTTTGTCACTCAGCGATCAGCAAATGCCACTTTTTAATGAAGTGGCTGATAATAAGAGTGAAATCTCAATTAAGCCGTCTGAGACTGAGGATATAAAAGCAGACTATGCGAGTACCGGACTTAGCTTACGTCGACATCCGATGGCGCTTATACGCAACCACCCTGAAGTGACTAAGAGTATTACTGCCGAGACTCTAGCAGGCTGTCGCTCTGGGCAGGTAATTGAGGTTATCGGTCTTGTGACTTGTCGACAAAGACCGGGAACTAAAAGTGGTGTCACTTTTTTAACCTTAGAAGATGAAACGGGCAATATGAATGTTGTAGTTTGGGCCAATACAGCGACTCTATATAGAAAGGCTTTTTTATCGGCCCAACTATTATGGGTTAAGGGCGTTATTGAGATGAGTGAAGGTGTGGTTCATGTTGTAGCAGGTCGCTTAGAAGATAAAAGTGACCTGCTACAACTGAACAAGTTCGCCTCTCGGCGCTTTCATTAATTGCGAGTGTGATTCACGATATTGGCTTAACGTCGATCAGATACTCATCTTTTAAGCGAACATAGTTTTCTGCTGATGCACTTAGGAATGACATTTCTTTATCGTTCAATGGTCTCTTCTTTTCTACTGGGCTACCAACATAAAGAAAGCCGGACTCTAATACTTTACCCGGCGGAACTAAACTACCCGCACCGATGATGACGTCATCTTGTACTTCTACGCCGTCCATAACGATAGCGGACATTCCTACTAATACACGGTTACCAATACGACAACCATGTAACATGCATTGATGTCCTACAGTGACGTCTTCTCCTATAATGAGTGGATCGCCATCGGGTTTACCAGCGCTTGCGCGACTCACGTGAAGAATAGAACCGTCTTGTACATTGGTACGAGCGCCAATATGGATATAGTTAACGTCGCCACGGGCTGCGACGAGTGGCCAGATGCTTGCATCATCGCCAATAGTAACTTCACCTACGATGACTGAGCTATCATCTATATAGACGCGCTCGCCTAATTGCGGCTCCTTTTCATGGTAGCTACGGATATCAGCCATAACCCTACTCCTATCATCTTTTGTCTTTTCGAATTGTGCATTTAACTATAGCTGTTTTGCTTAAAAGCGCATAGTTTGTACAGTCTACTGGGAAAATTGGTCATAAAAGAAACGAACTGATTTAACTTTGACCGAACAGCAAAAAAATCAATTAAAATTGAAAAATAGCCCTTGACCCACGGAGATAAATGTCTAAAATACGCCCCACGTTTGAGGCAGACAACGAAGTCGCCGAAAACATAAGTTTTCTAAAAAATCTTTTTTCAAAAAAGTGTTGACAGAAAACTGACGGTGTGTAGAATACGCACCTCTCG
>NZ_CH672403.1:408998-411903 GCF_000152885.1 Idiomarina baltica OS145 | reverse complement strand
TGGAGTCTGCAACTCGACTCCATGAAGTCGGAATCGCTAGTAATCGTGGATCAGAATGCCACGGTGAATACGTTCCCGGGCCTTGTACACACCGCCCGTCACACCATGGGAGTGGGCTGCACCAGAAGTGGTTAGTTTAACCTTCGGGAGAACGATCACCACGGTGTGGTTCATGACTGGGGTGAAGTCGTAACAAGGTAGCCGTAGGGGAACCTGCGGCTGGATCACCTCCTTACACTTCGCTTATGGATGTAAGTGTCCACACAGATTGCTTGGTTTGATGAATAGAGAAGAATTAGGGTAGCTTGTGCCTTTGGCGCAAGATAAAGCCTTAAATTATACTGGGTCTGTAGCTCAGCTGGTTAGAGCGCACCCCTGATAAGGGTGAGGTCGGTAGTTCAAGTCTACTCAGACCCACCATTTTGAGCGCCTGAACAGCGTTGGTAAAAACCTCGCATAGCAGTCTATGCTTCGGTTTTTCCCGCCTTGTCAGTCACTCAAAACAGCCTTTGCAGCCGTGCTAAAAAGAGGGTGTCCTCGGTATCAGTACGCGCAACACCTCCTATCGGAGGTTCAAGCAAGCATTCGGGGCCATAGCTCAGCTGGGAGAGCGCCTGCCTTGCACGCAGGAGGTCAGCGGTTCGATCCCGCTTGGCTCCACCACTTCTTCTCTATAGCGATGTTAGCGTTAAGCGTTCAAAGCTGAATGTTTACCGGTAACTTTGCGTTACATGCTCTTTAACAACATGGACAAGCTGATTGTAATAAAGTAATGAAATGCCACTCTACTTGAACCTTATTCAAATTGGTAGAGGCGTATCTTACAAGTGTACAGCGAGAACAAACAATCTTAGTTGCAATACAATGCACGAGGTTCTGCATAGCAGACATCTTAGGTGTTGTATGGTTAAGTGACTAAGCGTACACGGTGGATGCCTAGGCAGTTGGAGGCGATGAAGGACGTACTAACTTGCGATAAGCCATGACGAGACAGTAAGAGTCGTTATCAGTCATGGATTTCCGAATGGGGCAACCCACTCTGTTTACAGAGTATCCGGCACTGAATATATAGGTGCTTGGAGGCAAACCCGGAGAACTGAAACATCTAAGTACCCGGAGGAAAAGAAATCAACCGAGATTTCCCTAGTAGCGGCGAGCGAACGGGAAGCAGCCCTTAAGCTGACAATGCGTTAACAGAATCTGTTGGGAAGCAGAGCCATAGACGGTGATAGCCCGGTATGTGACGGCGCATAGTGAGTGAAAACGAGTAGGTCGGGACACGTGTTATCTTGACTGAATATGGGGGGACCATCCTCCAAGGCTAAATACTCCCAACTGACCGATAGTGAACCAGTACCGTGAGGGAAAGGCGAAAAGAACCCCGGCGAGGGGAGTGAAATAGAACCTGAAACCGTGTACGTACAAGCAGTAGGAGCCTCCTTGTGGGGTGACTGCGTACCTTTTGTATAATGGGTCAGCGACTTATATTTTGTAGCAAGGTTAACCGTATAGGGGAGCCGTAGGGAAACCGAGTCTTAACTGGGCGTCGAGTTGCAAGGTATAGACCCGAAACCGGGCGATCTAGCCATGAGCAGGTTGAAGATTGAGTAACATCAATTGGAGGACCGAACCCACTAATGTTGAAAAATTAGGGGATGACTTGTGGTTAGGAGTGAAAGGCTAATCAAGCCCGGAGATAGCTGGTTCTCCCCGAAATCTATTTAGGTAGAGCCTCGGATGAATACCTACGGGGGTAGAGCACTGTTTGGGCTAGGGGGTCATCCCGACTTACCAACCCCATGCAAACTCCGAATACCGTAGAGTACTATCCGGGAGACACACGGCGGGTGCTAACGTCCGTCGTGGAGAGGGAAACAACCCAGACCGCCAGCTAAGGTCCCCAAGTTATGGCTCAGTGGGAAACGATGTGGGAAGGCATAGACAGCTAGGAGGTTGGCTTAGAAGCAGCCACCCTTTAAAGAAAGCGTAATAGCTCACTAGTCGAGTCGGCCTGCGCGGAAGATGTAACGGGGCTAAGCCATACACCGAAGCTGCGGCAGCGCATTAATGTGCTGGGTAGGGGAGCGTTCTGTAAGCGGATGAAGGTGTGTTGAGAAGCATGCTGGACGTATCAGAAGTGCGAATGCTGACATGAGTAACGATAATGCGGGTGAAAAACCCGCACGCCGGAAGACCAAGGTTTCCTATCCCATGCTAATCAGGGTAGGGTAAGTCGGCCCCTAAGGCGAGGCGGAAACGCGTAGTCGATGGGAAACAGGTTAATATTCCTGTACCGACATGTACTGCGATGGGGGGACGGAGAAGGCTAGGTGGGCCAGGCGTTGGTAGTCCTGGTGAAAGTTAGTAGGCTGAGGGTTTAGGCAAATCCGGACCCTTAAGGCCGAGAAACGAGACGAGTACCTACGGGTACGAAGCCATTGATGCCCTGCTTCCGGGAAAAGCCTCTAAGCTTCAGGTACATGTTGACCGTACCCGAAACCGACACAGGTGGTCAGGTAGAGAATACTAAGGCGCTTGAGAGAACTCGGGTGAAGGAACTAGGCAAAATAGTACCGTAACTTCGGGAGAAGGTACGCCACCTTTGGTGAAGACTTCGCGTCGTAAGCTGAAGGTGGTCGCAGTGACCAGGTGGCTGGGACTGTTTATTAAAAACACAGCACTCTGCTAACTCGAAAGAGGACGTATAGGGTGTGACACCTGCCCGGTGCCGGAAGGTTAATTGATGGGGTTAGCGTAAGCGAAGCTCTTGATCGAAGCCCCGGTAAACGGCGGCCGTAACTATAACGGTCCTAAGGTAGCGAAATTCCTTGTCGGGTAAGTTCCGACCTGCACGAATGGTGTAACCATGGCCACGCTGTCTCCACCCGAGACTCAGTGAAATTGA
>NZ_CH672403.1:241066-408815 GCF_000152885.1 Idiomarina baltica OS145 | reverse complement strand
GGCTGATACCGCCCAAGAGTTCATATCGACGGCGGTGTTTGGCACCTCGATGTCGGCTCATCACATCCTGGGGCTGAAGTCGGTCCCAAGGGTATGGCTGTTCGCCATTTAAAGTGGTACGCGAGCTGGGTTTAGAACGTCGTGAGACAGTTCGGTCCCTATCTGCCGTGGGCGTTTGAGAGTTGAGAGGAGCTGCTCCTAGTACGAGAGGACCGGAGTGGACGAACCTCTGGTGTTCCGGTTGTCACGCCAGTGGCACTGCCGGGTAGCTAAGTTCGGAATCGATAACCGCTGAAAGCATCTAAGCGGGAAGCGAGCCTCGAGATAAGCTCTCACTAGCACATTAAGTGCTCTGAAGGGTCGTTGCAGACGACGACGTTGATAGGCGGGGTGTGGAAGCGTTGTAAGGCGTTGAGCTAACCCGTACTAATTGCCCGTGAGACTTAACCATACAACACCCAAGGTGTTTGCTTGTTGAGCACGTAAGACGCTTTATCGAATTGAATAAGAGAGTGGCGATGCAATCAGCCGAATCCATGTTGTGACAGTTTATGTCTGGCGGCCATAGCGGTATGGCACCACCTGGCTCCATTCCGAACCCAGAAGTGAAACATACCAGCGCCGATGGTAGTGTGGGGTCTCCCCATGTGAGAGTAGGACACCGCCAGACTTCAAATAAACAATCCCTCGTGCGCAAGCACGGGGGATTTTTTTATGCCTGCTCGCCAGACGCACGTCGCCCCCGCACCGCGTACGTCGCGCATCTTGCGCGACAACCCACACCGCCCCGTGCGCAGAATGCGCACGCTACGACCGCACCCTGTACGTCGCGCATCCTGCGCGACCATCCATATCGGCCCGTGCGCCCAAGGCGCACGCTACGACCGCACCCTGTACGTCGCGCATTGTGCGCGACCATCCACACCGGCCCGTGCGCCCAAGGCGCACGCTACGACCGCGCCACGTACGTCGCGCATTGTGCGCGACCATCCACACCGCGCCGTGCGCAGAATGCGCACGATACAAATAAATCGAACGTTATCTCCTAAAATGGCTGCTTTTATTTCTATATATCCATACTATTATTCAGATGTCATGCAATAACATATCAGCGAAATAGCGAGGAAATATGCGAGAAGTAGGGGTAAAAGGTTATGATGCCCTCATGATCATCATTCACTGGAGCAGTGCTCTGCTTGTATTCGGGCTGTTTGTGCTGGGTTGGTGGATGGTCGATCTTACCTACTACTCTAATTGGTACACAACGGCACCGTGGTGGCATAAGTCCCTAGGTTTGTTGGTACTCTTCATCACCCTTTTTAGAGTTGTTTGGCGGCTTGTAAAAGGCACCCCGACAATTGATGGTTCTGCATTCGAGAAAAAAGCTGCAAAACTCGGTCACGTACTACTTTATATCAGTCTACTCGCGGTTGTTTTTAGCGGTTATTTAATCTCAACGGGTGAAGGCAAACCGATTAGCTTTTTCGATTGGTTTGACGTACCTGCGTTGCCCTTTCAGGTAGATCAACAAGCCACATTAGCAGGCGTTATTCACGAATATGCCGCTTATGTCTTAGTGATCCTAGCGCTAGGCCATGGCGTTATGGCATTAAAGCATCACTTTATTGATAAACGTTCAACACTTATTCGAATGATAAAACCTTAAGAGGAAACTAAGTTATGAAAACACAACTTTTAGCATTATCCGCCATCGTAGGTAGCGTATTAGCAGCTCCCGCGGTTGCAGACGATTACGTCATTGATACTGAAGGTCAACACGCCTTTATTCAGTTCAAGATTAAACACTTAGGTTATAGCTGGTTGCTAGGGCGCTTCAATGACTTTGAAGGCAAATTTAGTTACGACGAGGCGAATCCGGGCAATGCCTCAGTTGAAGTGACAATTGATACTGCGAGCGTTGATACCAACCATGCGGAACGCGATAAACATCTCCGTAGCGACGACTTTTTAAACACGGGAGAATACCCCGAGGCAAGCTTTGTCAGTACACGTTACGTCCCAGATAGTGATGATGAAAATGAGGGTACGCTGTACGGCAACTTTACTCTGAATGGTGTAACCAAAGAAATTGCTATCGAAGTAGAACAGGTCGGTGCAGGCGAAGATCCATGGGGTGGCTTCCGCCGTGGTTTTGAAGGTGAAGTCGACCTGACATTGGCCGACTACAACATTGATTACAACTTAGGTCCTGAGGCCAAAGAAGTTGAGCTATACCTTTCTATCGAAGGTGTCCGCCAGTAATTAGCGCGCTTTAGCGGTTAGTGCTTGCTTATAAGCATTAGCCGCTAAGCGGTTATCACCTAGCGCAGCGTATGCGTCACCCATCCTAATATAATCGTCCTTATTGCACGCATTTAAATCGCTAAGTTTCTTTAACGCTCGCTGAGCCAACGAATAGTCTTTGTTCCCCAAAGCTAACACAGCAAGTGCACGGATATACTGACTGTCGTTAGGTTTGCGCTTCAAGTGAGACTGTACCCAATCAATGATGTTGGGGTCGGTACCGACTAACACGTGTTCATTAACACAATCATTCAAATTAAGCTCACCGCGCTCCAAGCCCTTTTTGACGACTTTAGTGCACGCAGCGTGTTGTCCGTAGTAGTTCAGTGCCTTTGCGTACGCGAGTCGAATAGACGGTGTGCTACGCTGTGTGCGGCTTAGACTCTTCCAGTCTTTAAATAGTGCTTTGGCATCGTTATGGGCGATACGAATAAAGTGCTGCAGGTAAACCGATAATACGAGTTGGTCATAATCCTGTTGGCTGAGCTTTGCTTGCTCTTGGATTTGATTCAAATGAGGTTGCAAGTCATCTAAGCGCTTTTCGGTTTTATATAACTCAATGGTCTGAGCCCATTGACTAGGAGGAAGCTCACCCCGATCGAGCTGACTCTCCACGTGGCGTATTGAAAGCTGCTGATGATCGCCATTATTCTGAGTTTCACTTTGCATAGAAATAAAACCCACCGCCGACTTGAAGTCTGAACCCGCAGTATCGAGCCAATATTTTGCTTTGCCAGGCTCCCCTGCTCTATCTGCGGTGAACGCTAATAGCGCAGCCAAATTCTCAGAACGTTGCTGTTTATAGAGAAGCTCGAAATCGACTAATGCGGACGTGTAGTCGTGCTTCAGCATAGCAAGTATAGCTCGCCTTTCTCGCTGTTTAAGTTTCTTAGCTTTTCGCCGCGAGAACCACTGACTTCCTGCACGCGTCTTACCTAATAAAGCTCTAATGGCAGCAATAACTATGCTGAACGCTAATATCGCGATTACTAGAAATACAACCAAGCCAATAACGGTGCTTTCTATCGTATAGCCCGCAAAATTAATTAACAGATAACCTGCGTTGCCAGCAGAGATCGGACCTAAAATAGCCCCCGCAATTAAAACAACTAGGACGTACACCCACCATTTCATTGTAAACGTCCTCCTAGCTGACTTGCTGCTACGGAAAGAGACGACACTTCGGGCAGCTCAGCGGCTTGTTTAATGCCATCCTCCAATTGCGCTAGCTTCTTCAGTACGCGTTGTTGTGCCGGACTATCTGCTTTTATCTCACTAATTAATGCACTCGCTTCTTTCAGTTTGGTTTTGGCTAGCTCAACTTGACCTTTTAATGCGGCATTTTCTGCAACGCTAAGCGTCAAATCGAGCTGTTGCTGTTTAAGGGTGATGGCTTCGTTTGATATAACGGGCTCTATAGAGTCAGTCGACTTTTGAATACGGAAAAAATTATCCATAAAGGCACGCCAATTATAAGCAAGATGTTCGCGCCAATTGGTCGGTTCTTTGGTTTGTCTATTTTCACTTGCGAAATCATGGGTCGGTGTTTTATTTGCTAGCGAGAGGGCTTGGCGTTTCGCTGCCGCAAGTTCAACGACCCATTGCGTTGCATCGCTCTGTTGGTACTCTAATAAGGCTTGCTTGTCCTCTTCGATTGCCTGGCGAATTTGCAAGGCTCCTGATGATTCAATACCTGCTAATTGCTGACTTGCAATATCAAGAAGTTGAAGTGCGGTTTGTGCGTCGGCATTAAAAATCGCTGAGCGAGCTGCTGCCGCTAAGGTTTGCTTGACTTCAAATAAACGCCACTCACGTATACGCTCGGCCTGTTGTTGAGGTAGCTGATCAGCTAATTGTTGCAACGTTTGTTGTTGCCGGTTGAGTTCCTGTTCTATCTGGTTCAGACGTCGATTGAGCTGAGTCTGTTCACGGTTGTCTGAGTTTTGTTCAATCTGTCGCTTCGCCTGTTGTAGTTCGGTCTGCAGCTGTTCAAGCTGCTTCTGAGTGCGGGCGACGGTTGCCTGACGCGCATATTCTATGACGGGCTCTTTTACTTGAGTCTGTGTTTCAGATTCCGGCCAAAATGGTAATTGTTTATATGGCTGCTTTAAATAAATCCAAACAGCCAGACCTATGACTGAAATAAGCAACAGCCAATAAATAGCACTTTTAAGTCGCGAGCGTGATCGTTTAGGCGACTTGTGTGGGTCTGATGAAGTGGCCTGATTAGACTCTGTTGCTAAATCGGCCGCCGTTTCTGGGGTTTCGTTCTTATCGTTATCCATGTTTTATTATCGCCTCAATCATCTTGCTCTCAGTTGCACTGCCAGTCACGGTGATAGTGTCTGCTGCAACAAAGGGAATTAGGTCTCTCAAGCGTTCACTCGGAACAATCCAATCGCAACGGGATAGCCATCCACCAGCTTCTCGAGGCAGGCTGGATAAAAAATAGCCTAACTGCTCTGCGCTTGTCACTACAATTAGATTAACTGTATTCATCCACTGCGTCACTTGCGTTTCGTCATTTAATGGCCGTTTTACTCGTCGATATACATCAATGCTACTGACCGTAGCGCCTCGTGCTCGCAACGTATCGAATAGTAAATCCCGGCCCTTCTCACCTTTGATAATAAGCCATTTTTGATTATCGACATTAACCATTTCTGGCAGAGTTAGTAATGACTCACTATCATGTTTATATGTCGGACAGTATGCGGAAATGCCGAACGTATTGGCAGCCAGTCGAGCCGTTGTTGGTCCCACTGCAAACATTGACGTTTGGGGCAGAAAACGAAAGCCGGCGTCTGCCGCAAACTTGACAGCATTTTTGCTTATCCAAATCACACCATCGTAGTCCGGGTTTACAAGCGGCTTTACGCTAATAGGCTCGATATCAATAAAACTGTGTTGTGTAAATTGAATTGCTGACTCCGACAACGCACCGATAATACGCTGTCTAGAGTCATCGGGTTGTAATATCAGCGCCTTAGTCGTGCTGGTCATACACCGCCTTCAAAATTTCTCCTGCACCCCGTGCGAGTAGCTTCTCCGCGAGTTCGATACCCAGCGCCTCGGCTTGTTCGACAGGACCTTGGATTTCTTCTCGGATGACCTCGACACCGTCTGGATCGCCGACCAAGCCTCGTAAACTGAGGTGATCACCATCCACCACTGCAAACGCGCCAATAGGTACTTGGCAGCCGCCTTGAAGTCGACGATTCATCGCACGCTCGGCTAATACGCGAAAACGTGTCGTAGGGCACTGCAGTGGTTCGAGCAGCGCTTTTATCTCGTCATCATCGCTACGTACTTCAATACCTAATACGCCTTGGCCATTAGCTGGCAATGAATCTTCAACGGGGATAAATGATGTAATACGTTCACCGAGCTCTAATCGTATAAGACCTGAAGCAGCTAGAATAATCGCATCAAACTGACCTTCATCCAGTTTGCGTAAGCGCGTTTGAACATTGCCGCGTAGATCGTTGATTATTAAATGTGGAAAACGCTCTTTAACCTGGCAACGACGGCGCAGACTGCAGGTTCCAACAACAGCGCCTTCTGGCAATTCATTCAATGATTGGTAGTGGTTAGAGACAAAGGCATCGCGAGGGTCTTCGCTCTCGCAGATAGTGTGCAGCTCTAGTCCAGGAGGGAACTCAACTGGAAGATCTTTCATAGAATGTACCGCGAGGTCGGCTCTGCCTTCTAACATCGCTGCTTCAAGTTCCTTTACGAATAAGCCCTTACCGCCGATTTTAGCTAAAGGTGTATCAAGGATAATATCGCCGCGCGTCGACATGGGTACAAGCTCAATTGTGAGCTCTGGATAGAGCGACGCTAAACGAGCTTGTATATGTTCCGCCTGCCACATGGCGAGTTTACTTTTGCGCGTAGCAATTCTTACCGTCTTTGACATGTCTACCCCTTACTACTTAATGACATTTCGCTTTGGTGGTGCGATGATAGGCGCCACGAGCATATTCAATATAAAGATATAGTTTAGCGATGTTTAAGCGAAATGTAACCAAGCCATTGATTCAACTGTGTATCGTTTTCTCCAGTGTATGCGCCCTAGCCGCTTGTGGTCAAAAAGGACCTCTGCAACCAGCGCCAATGCCTGAAAAAAACCAACAGCAACCACAACCACAACAACCAAGTAACGCCGATGAGTCAGTTAAGTTATAAAGCGGGACAGCTTCATATAGAGTCTAACAACCTTTCAGCGTTAGCTGAGCAATTTGGTACGCCACTTTATGTTTACTCAAAAAGCCAAATTTTAGCGAATTGGCAAAAGTTTCGTGCGTTTTGGCCGAGTCAGCATAAGTTGTGCTACGCGGTTAAGGCGAACAGCAACTTGGCTATATTGCAACTACTTGCTCAACACGGTGCATGGTTTGATATTGTTTCAGGAGGTGAGCTCAAGCGTGTGTTAGCAGCCGGTGGATCCGCTAATCAGGTGGTATTTTCGGGCGTCGCCAAGTCAGAAGCAGAGATTCGTTTCGCACTCGAAAAAGGCATTGCATGTTTTAACGTTGAGTCTGCAGCAGAGCTAGAGCGGATTGAGCAAGTTGCTCGGGCGCTAAAAACACGTGCTCCCGTGTCTCTGCGCGTCAATCCCGATGTTGACGCTAAAACACACCCTTATATCTCGACAGGTTTAAAAGCTAATAAGTTTGGGATAGCCATAAATGATGCTATGGCAGTTTTTCGTAGAGCTCATACGCTTAACCATATCGAGCTGTTAGGTGCAGACTGCCATATTGGTTCACAAATTATGTCTGATGCGCCTTTTTTAGATGCAGCAAAGCGTATGTTTAAGCTCTTAGAAAGACTGCAAGAAGAGGCAATTGAACTTTCACACCTTGATTTAGGAGGAGGTTTCGGTGTCGATTATGAAGGCCACGCAACCCTCGATTTAGAAAATTATCTTCAAGGTGTTATTGATCTAGCTCACGACTACCCTAAGCTCACGTTAATGTTGGAACCAGGACGTGCAATCGTTGGGGACGCTGGCGTGTTGATTAGTAAAGTTGAATACATAAAGCGCTCAGATGACAAACAGTTTGTGTTAGTCGATGCGGGAATGAACGACCTGATGCGTCCTTCGCTTTATCAAGCATGGCACGATATTGTGCCTGTACGTGAGTTGACCGGGGTTGCGGATGGCATCGTAGATGTTGTGGGCCCTGTTTGTGAAACAGGTTGCTTTTTGGGCCATGCGCGCCATCTCAATGTAAACGCCGATGACCTTATTGCTATAAAGCACGCGGGGGCTTATGGGTTTACTATGGCGTCAAATTACAATACGCGTGTACGACCTGCTGAAGTCTTGGTTGAAAACGACCGAGCATGGTTAATACGTGAGCGTGAAACATTCGATGATCTGATCCGCGGTGAGCGGCTTATCGCTGAGGAGTAGAATGATGTTACTGCAGTTCTCAAAAATGCACGGATTAGGTAATGACTTTGTTGTCATCGATAATGTCACACAGAACTTTTATGTGAATCCTGAGCAAATTAAGCAGTGGGCAGACAGGCACCGTGGTATCGGGTTCGATCAACTGCTATTGGTCGAGCCGCCATATGACCCTGATCTCGATTTTCACTATCGCATTTTTAACGCTGATGGAAGCGAGGTCGCACAATGCGGTAATGGGGCGCGATGCTTTGCTAAATTTGTTAAAGCGAAAGGTTTATCAAATAAAAATCACCTAAAAGTGAGTACCAAAGCCGGCACGATGGTTTTGCACATAGAAAAGGATGGCCAAGTAACGGTCGAAATGGGTGAGCCCATGTTTGAGCCAGCCAGTGTCCCTTTTAAAGCTCAGAAACCCGAGCATACCTATGTATTGAGAGTCGCCGATGAGACCGTGTTGTGTGGTGTAATGGGGCTTGGAAATCCACACTGCGTTATCGAAACGGACGATGTAAATACCGCTCCGGTCGCGTCATTAGGTGAAAAAATTGCTCAGCATGAGCGCTTCCCTGAAAGCGTCAATGTGGGCTTTATGCAGATTGTCTCGCGTCAGCAGATAAAATTACGTGTGTTTGAACGTGGTGTCGGTGAGACTCAAGCTTGTGGTAGCGGAGCTTGTGCCGCCGCGGTCATTGGAATGCAGCAAGACAAACTGGAGCGCCAAGTTAAAGTTACGCTGCCCGGTGGCGAGTTGACTATTCGTTGGCAGGCGGGTCAGTCGGTAAAAATGACAGGACCTGCAACACTTATTTTTGATGGACAAATGGTGATATGAACGATAACAAACAAGCGCTTGATACACCTGTCATTGATGACACCCTTATTCGAGCCTATTTGGAACAAAATCCCGACTTTTTCGAACGACATGATGATTTACTCAGTCGTCTGTCAGTTTCTCACGAACGTAAAGGCTCGGTATCGTTAGTCGAACGTCAACAACAGAAGCTACGTGAGCGCGTTAATCAGTTGGAAGAAGAAATAACCGAATTAATGATTAATGCAAGGCGTAACGAGGCCATTTTTAAAGCCTATAGTAAATTGTATGTTCAATTACTAAATTGCCGGACTCTACAGCAGGCGCTCGATGCTTTAAGTGACACATTTGAAGATGATTTAGGTTTATCGGCCCTAACATTGAAAGTATTCGATAGCCCCATCGAAGTCAGCGATCAATTAGTTTTTGCGGCAGATACTCACCGTCAGTTATTGAGTAAGCGCTTTGAGGAGAGTCCTATCTATCTTGGACGCTTAACTGAACAAGAACGCAAGCTGTTATTTCAAGATGAAGCGGTTCATTCAGTCGCGCTGATGTCACTCGGTGATCAAGGTGAAGTCGGCATGTTTGCGGTCGGCAGTAGCCAAGCGGACCACTTTGAGCCAGCAATGGATCCTTTGTTAATTAATCAATTACAAGCCTTGTTAAGCGCCTTATTGCCTCGCTTGCTCGTTGATCATGAAGCTGCATGAGATTCAGCATCGTTGGTTGCAACAACTTGAAGGCGAGCGTGGGTTAGCTCAGCTGACGATTAAAAACTATCAACGCCTGACGGGGATCGATATTGAGCAGCTCGACCGACAAGGTGTCGAGCATGCCCATCAATTGACTCGCTCGATTTTTGAACGACTACTTGTGGGGTGGCGCCGAGATGGTCTCGGCGAACGTTCAATTGCGCTTAAACTATCTGCATGGCGAACCTTTGTGCAGTACATGCTTGACTATCAACATTTAAATGATGATCCCCTCAGTGGCCTAAAGGCACCTAAGATCCCTAAAAGGCTACCTAAAAACCTTGATGTCGATAGTATTTCACATTTATTGGAACTTCCCCTCGATGATGAATTAGCGATCCGAGATTCCGCGATGATGGAATTGCTTTACTCGAGCGGCTTACGTTTAGCTGAGTTAGTGAGCTTAGATATGGATAGTATCGACCTTCGCTATGGACAGCTGCGCGTTGTTGGTAAAGGAAGCAAAACACGAATTGTCCCTGTGGGTAAGATCGCTATAAAAGCGATACAGCGTTGGCTGAAAGTACGGGCCAATTGGTTGGCTATGCGTCCCGAGGTCGCGCTATTTATTAGTCAGCGTAACCAACGTATTAGTCAGCGAACCGTGCAGCAACGGCTCAATTTTTGGGGAAAACAGCAAGGCGTGGTGGGTAATTTACATCCACACAAATTGCGCCACTCTTTTGCTTCACACATGTTGGAATCCAGTGGCGACCTAAGAGCCGTACAAGAGTTACTCGGGCACGCGAACCTGTCGACTACGCAAGTCTATACTCACTTGGACTTTAAACGATTGGCAGAAGTTTACGATTCGGCTCATCCTCGTGCAACTAAAGGTAAGAAGTCCTCATGATACGTTTCCATCGACGCTTTCATCCGCCTAAAGTCATTAGTTTTGATTTAGACGATACTTTATACGACAACGTTCCGATTATTAAACGTACTGAGGAGCGCACCCATTCGCTCATCACTGAACGTGTGCCTGAGACGCGAGAGTGGGATATTGAGCACTGGCGGCAGCGCCGGTTGGACTTAATGCGACGCGATGATGCCCTAGCAGACAATATGACTGCGCTGCGTCGTGCCACTTTGCTACAAGGCTTTCGTGAACTTGAGATCGATGATGCGGACACGGTAACCGATGAGATCATGGATGCGTTCCTTGCTTTTCGAAGCGACTTTAGTGTCAGCGAAGAAGTACATGACTTGCTCGACCAATTAGCATCTCGGTATAGCTTAGTGGCTGTAAGTAATGGCAATGCCGATGTTAAGCGCGTCGGAATTGGGCACTACTTTAAACTTGCCTTACAACCGACCCATGATTTACGTGGCAAACCCAATACTGACATGTTCGAGTACGTAAAGCAGGCAATGAATTGCGCACCCGAGGCTATTTTGCACGTTGGTGACTCGCCGCAGTCGGATGTTTTCGGTGCTCAACGTGCTGGAATGCAAAGTGTTTGGTTAACCAGTGGCTTAGGACGCTCACACCAGTTGCGCGTATTGCCAACGGTGACCATTGATGACTTACAGGAACTTAGCGCATTACTCCTTTAAGATAACTGGTTGCTTATACAGTATTGGATCATTACACTGAGCCTCATTCAGTTAGCCAAGGAGTCATGCATGAGCACGCACCCGTTAATTTCCGGTTTAAATGAGAAGCAAGCCACGGCGGTAAGCGCTGATGATCGGCCTATGCTGGTATTGGCTGGCGCCGGTAGTGGTAAAACTCGGGTATTAGTGCACCGAATTGCTTGGCTGATTCAAGAACGTCGTTATTCTCCTTACAGTATTTTAGCCGTGACCTTTACTAACAAGGCTGCCTCGGAAATGCGAGGTCGTGTTGAGCAACTCCTCGGTTCATCGGTCAGAAATATGTGGATAGGTACGTTCCATGGTCTCGCCCATCGTCTGTTGCGAGCGCACTATATGGATGTAGGCTTACCGCAAAACTTCCAAATATTGGATAGTGACGATCAACAACGTTTGGTTAAGCGCTTAATTAAGTCAATGAATTTGGATGAAAAGCGCTGGCCAGCAAAACAAGCGCAATGGTATATCAATGGTAAAAAAGACGAAGGTTTAAGAGCACAGCATATTGAAACCTTTGATCCCACCGAACAAACCTTAAAACAGATTTACGAGGCATACCAAGAGAGTTGTGACCGTGCCGGTCTAGTTGATTTTGCCGAGCTGCTTTTGCGTGCGCACGAGCTACTGCGTGATAACAAAACCGTGCGGGAACATTACCAAAAACGCTTCCGCCATATCCTCGTAGACGAGTTTCAGGATACTAACTCGATTCAGTATGCTTGGATTCGTTTGCTTTCTGGGCAAGATAATATCGTCACCATTGTCGGCGATGATGACCAGTCAATTTATGGTTGGCGCGGTGCTCGGGTTGAGAATATTCAGCAGTTTTTAGACGACTACCCTGCAGCGATGACTATTCGCCTCGAGCAAAATTATCGTTCGACCGGAAATATATTGCGTGCCGCGAACTCAGTGATCGCAAATAATTCAGACAGACTTGGCAAAGATCTTTGGACAGAAGGCAATGAGGGCGAGCCTATTAGCCTCTATGCTGCGTTTAATGAAATGGACGAGGCACGCTATATCGTGGGTCGTATTGAGGAGTGGCGCGATCAAGGTGGTGCCTTACAGGACGTAGCGCTGTTGTATCGCAGCAATGCGCAGTCACGCGTACTTGAAGAAGCGCTACTGCATGCGCGTCTTCCCTACCGAATTTATGGTGGCTTGCGATTCTTCGAACGGCAAGAAATCAAAGATGCACTCGCTTATTTACGTTTAGTTAGTAATCGTGATGATGATGCGGCGATTGAGCGTGTCATTAATACACCGACGCGCGGTATTGGCAATCGTACCTTAGACATCATCCGGCAGACGGCTCGAGAACAGAAGAAATCTCTCTGGCAGGCGGCGACCCAGCTTGTAGATGAAAAGCAACTAGCGGGTCGAGCGCGCAATGCAGTGGCGAGCTTTATCGAACTTATCAATACCACTGACGATGAAACGGAAGACTTCACTCTGGGTCGTTTAAGCAATGAAGTGATATCACGCTCTGGTTTGCTGGCGATGTACGAGGCCGAAAAAGGTGAGAAAGCGGAAACACGAGTTGAGAACTTGAAAGAGTTAGTCAGTGCCTGCGAAAACTTTACTCAAGACGAGACTGAAGAAGACCTTACACCGCTTAATGCCTTTTTAGCGCACGCGGCGTTGGAAGCGGGTGAAGAGCAAGCCGATGAATACCAAGATGCGGTTCAGCTGATGACGCTACACAGTGCGAAAGGGCTCGAATTTCCGATGGTCTTTATGACTGGCGTTGAGGAAGGCGTATTTCCTTCGCAGCAGTCGATGGACGAACCAGGACGCTTAGAAGAAGAGCGTCGGTTGTGCTATGTCGGTATGACACGAGCGATGCAAAAGTTAGTTATCACATACGCCGAACAGCGGCGTATTTATGGACAAGACTTTTTCCACAAAGTGAGTCGCTTTATTAGCGAGATGCCAGCAGATGCTCTGCATGAAGTGCGCTTGCAAACTCAGGTACAAAAGCCGACAAGTTATGGACGCTTCAATACCGGTGCAAGTCATGAGGCCTTTGAGCAAACTGGATTTTCGTTGGGACAGCGCGTGCGTCATGCGAAGTTCGGTGATGGAACCGTGCTCAATTATGAAGGCACAGGTCCGCAAAGCCGTATCCAGATAAATTTCGATCAAGTAGGGACTAAGTGGCTTGTGGTTGCTTATGCCAAACTTGAACCATCTGTCAGTTAGTTGATCGACATTCGCGTTATGCGCGTAAGCCATAATACACTCTCATTAATGAGGAAGTTATTATGAAACGCAGTGCAAACGCAGTTTGGAAAGGAAGTATCAAAGAAGGTTCAGGTGTTGTATCAACTCAAAGTGGCATCTTGGATGAAACACAGTATTCGTTCAAAAGCCGCTTTGAATCAGGTAAAGGTACTAACCCTGAAGAGTTGATCGGCGCTGCTCATTCAGGCTGTTACGCGATGGCTTTTTCGCTGATGCTAGGCGAGGCCGGTTATGAGCCTAACTCGATTGATGCAAAAGCTGAAGTGAGCTTAGTTGAAGCTGATGGTGGTTTCAAAGTGGATAAGATTCACTTAACAGTGCAAGCCGATATTGAAGGTATTGAGCAGGACGAGTTCGAGAAGCTCGCTGAAGAAGCCAAGAAAGGCTGTCCTATCAGCAAACTTCTCAATGCAGAAATCACGATGGAAGCAACGCTTAACTAATCGGCTCCTGTACCGCTGACTTTTTCAGACGGCGGTTTCGCTGGCGCTGTATCACCGAGTCAAAGGTGTATAGCGCCAACGCACTCCAAATAATCACAAAAGTAATGAGCTTACTCTCTGCTAACGGTTCGTCATACAAGTTCACGGCAAGAATAAACATCAGACTCGGTGCGATATATTGGAAAAAACCGAGTGTTGCGTAGCGAATGCGTTGCGCAGCCGCCGTAAAGCAAAGGAGCGGTATCGTCGTAACTAATCCTGCGGCCATCAGCAACACGTTAAGTTGCCATGAGTTGGCTGTCATATCAGCACTGGGTGAGTCTGCGAAAAACAGTAAATATCCCAACATGACCGGCACAAGCAATGTCGTCTCTAACCATAGACCCGAAATCGAATCGACAGGCAAACGCTTTCTTATCGCGCCATAAATCGCAAAGCTGCTCGCTAAAGCGAGCGCCACCCAAGGCACTGAGCCAAATGTAACGACTTGTATTCCCACACCAACAATGGCTAACCCAATAGCAAATAGTTGTAACCGTCTCATCTTCTCTTGGAAAAAAGCCATGCCAATGGCGACATTGAGCAGTGGGTTAATGTAGTAACCCAAACTTGCATCTAACATATGATTCGCATTAACCGCCCATATAAATAGAAACCAGTTACCCCCCAATAGACAGGTGGCGACGGTAAGACGAAACATCATTTTTGGTGAACGGATAATCGGCTTTAAACGATTCAGTCGTTTTAAGCCTACGATGAGGATAAAAACTAATATAAACGCCCAAATAATTCGATGTGCCAGGATTTCGAACGCCGGCACTTGTTGGACTGATTTAAAATAGATGGGTGCGAAACCCCAAAATGAATAGGCGGCCAGCGCGAAGAAAACGCCCTGACGCGCTCGAACAGCATCTTCGGTCATGATGTTACCTAGTGATTACCCGACGAGATAAGTGCCTGTACCAAAGGCGATATGCGTACCGTCTTCATTATGAAGTTCCATTCGCGCCACGGCAACCTTGTTGCCTGAACGGATTATCGATGCATTTGCAATAAATTCTTTACCCCGACCGGGACGCAGGTAGTCGACACGAAGATCAATTGTGCCACACCGACTCAACCGTTCCATCAGGTAATGCTCTGAAGGTTCCTGTAAACGTTCAATCATGCCAGCGATAGCGACCAATCCACCGGCAGTATCAAGGGCGGTTGCGGTTACACCGCCGTGTAACATGCGTTGTGGAACATTACCCATGAGTGGATCTTGCCAACGAAACTTCACTTGGCCGCGCTCGGGTGTGAACTCGGTAATTTCAAAGCCAAGTAACTTTTGAAAAGGTACTTGTTCGTTCATAAAAGCAGATACGCGTGTGAGAATTTCTTGGGTATTCATTATTTATCATGGTGCAAAGAGGCTAGGACGCTTACAATAGAGTGATGCGAATCATTAAG
This sequence comes from Idiomarina baltica OS145, assembly GCF_000152885.1. Lineage (GTDB taxonomy): Bacteria > Pseudomonadota > Gammaproteobacteria > Enterobacterales > Alteromonadaceae > Idiomarina > Idiomarina baltica. The sequence continues at coordinate 393,785 of NZ_CH672403.1, read as the reverse complement.
TCAATAACAGCTAGCCGATTTTATTATGACGTTAAGTGAAGCTCAGCCGACAACATCTAGCTTGCAGCAGACGCTAGCCAACGTTTTTGGGTATACCCAATTTAGAGCGGGTCAAGAAGCTGTCATCCAGCAACTGCTTGAAGGGCGAGACACACTTGTGTTGATGCCAACAGGCGGTGGAAAGTCACTTTGCTATCAGTTACCCGCAATTCATCAACCTGGGCTGACGGTCGTTATTTCACCGTTGTTGTCATTGATGCAAGATCAGGTCGAGGCATTACAGGCAATGGGTGTTGCGGCTGAGGCGTTGCACTCGGGTCTATCTTCTGAACAAGCCTTGAACGTATTGAGACGCTTACAAAATGGCGAAGTATCTTTACTCTACGTAAGTCCGGAGAGAGCGTTGCAAGCTGCGTTTATTGAGCGTTTGCAAACATACCAACCTCAGTTTATTGCGATCGACGAAGCGCATTGTATCAGTCAGTGGGGGCATGACTTTCGACCCGAGTACGGTCAACTAGGTCAGCTACGTCACGTATTACCTAATGTTCCTTTTATGGCTTTGACTGCTACGGCGGATGCGGCAACGCAACAAGATATCATCGAACGGTTAGGACTAAGACAACCCTATTGTCACCGTAGCTCCTTTGACCGACCGAATATTCGCTATGTCGTGCAAGATAAGTATAAGCCTTTTAAGCAGGTCAAAGACTACGTACGCAAGCAGAAAGGCGCAGCAGGTATCATTTATTGTGGTAGTCGAAAGAAGACCGAAGACATTGCCGAGAGCTTACAAGATGCAGGCGTTCGAGCAGCACCTTATCACGCAGGTCTCGCGAGTGAACTGAAAGAGACAACATTAAGACAGTTTTTACGCGACGACTTGGATGTGGTGGTCGCGACAGTCGCCTTTGGTATGGGTATCAACAAACCCAACATCCGTTATGTCATTCACTTTGATATTCCGCGTAGCATTGAGTCCTATTATCAGGAAACCGGCCGAGCTGGCCGTGATGGTTTGCCAGCGGAAGCACTATTATTATACGACCCAAGTGATGCGCAATGGATACGGCGCATTCTAGATGAGCATGATAATGAGCATCGGGGGATCGTAGAACGTCAAAAGTTTTCTGCAATGCAAGCGATGGCAGAAGCCCAAACTTGTCGGCGTTTAGTACTGCTCAATTATTTTAATGAGTTTTCTGAAAAAGAATGTGGTAACTGTGACTTGTGTCTCGATCCGCCAACGCGTTTTGACGCGCTTGAAGATGCACAGAAAGCATTAAGTTGCGTTTATCGGGTTGGTCAGCAGTTTGGTATTTCTCATGTAGTCGAAGTGTTGCGCGGCTCAAAAAATCAAAAGGTACTTGAACACCAACACCACGAGCTCAGTACTTATGGGTTGGGTCGTGATCAGACACACGAATACTGGTATTCGATACTCCGTCAGTTGATTCACCGTGGCTTTTTGGTACAAGATATCCGCCGACATGCAGCCCTGCAGTTAACAGCAGAAGCGCGTCCCATACTGCGCGGCGAAAATACGCTTGAACTGGCTAAGCCTCGCCTTAATTTGACGTCAGGTCAAAGCAAAATCACTGACCGAGGTGACTACAATAAAGTGCTGTTTAGACGTTTAAGGAAATTGCGTAAAGACATCGCCGATCGGGAGGGCGTTCCGCCGTTTGTTGTATTTAATGATAATAGTTTGGTAGAAATGTGTCAGAAATATCCAACTTCAGCTCCAGAAATGTTGGTGATTAGTGGTGTTGGTCAGGTCAAATTGGAGCGTTATGGCGAGGCGTTCATTGATGAGATAGAGTCATTTCTTACACTCAGTTCGGAGAAGGATGTATTGGATGGATGAGACCGTCACACTACCGAGGCTTCCGAAAGATGATACCGACCAGGAAATTAATGCGTGGTTAACCTTGGTAACTCAACGTATAAATGCAACGATTAAGGAACGAGAATGCAGTGCAGACTTATGGAGCTGGCGTCTTGCGATAGATGGCAAACATTGGTTATTGCATTACTCGTCATTGTGCGATGCTGCGTGGTTAGTGCCACTTGAGGGAACAGAGCAATGGATCGAAGCACAAGTCAGGAAATTGTAATATCATGAAATTCGCTAGGCAGAGCGGCTTTTTATTGGTGATATGGGCTCTGATGTTAATAGGTAGCCATGCTTCAGCGAGCGATATCGTTACTGTTTCGGCGCAAACCGACCGTCTGCTTCTTTCGCAGGACATGACATTTCGCGTGTTGCCAGCGAATACGTCTCTACAGCAGCTCGATATTAATCGTGCCCGATACTGGCAGTCTTTCGAAGCGCTAAAACAAAGCGCGCAAGCAAACAACGACACAACGGTATGGGGGTTGGCAACGCTCTACAATCGCAGTGCTATCAATCAGGCTTTTGTCGTTGATCTTGGCGGTTCTTACGTCAAATACGCACAAGTATTTGTGATAAATCGGAATGAAGAAGTCATTGATTCGGCTGATGTTCGCTTTAAAGATGGCCTGATTCAGCGTCCGTACCTTGCACAACAAATGATGTTACCCATAGAAGTGCCGGCTCGCACTACAGTACGTTTGCTCGTCTCTGTCGAAACCCCTCCCGAATATGTCAATCCAATACAGCTTTGGAATCCCGGCTCATTACAGCTCCATCTGCAACAAAAACAAACTGCATTGGGTATTAATGTGGGATTGATGGTATTGATTGCTGTTGCAGCATTTAGTATGACTCGAGGCAATCGGAGACGTCTTCAGCTGAGTATTGCGTGTGTTTGCGTCACTCTCATACTCGTCGTGTTATTGCACAGTGGTCTTTGGATCACCTATTTCTCGCCGTTAAAGCCCAGTATTGCACAACTATTAATGCCCTATTCGCAACAATGGTTATTGGTTGTTCTGGGGTGGGCATGTGTTGAGTTATTTAGTCGGCTAGCGCGTCAATCGCAAATTGTACGCGGCTTAAAGTTGATTACCTTAGTGTTCATCGTTAGTGCGGTATTGCAGCCATGGGCTCCTATGCTAAGGAGCGCTTGGTGGCTGGCGGCGCAAAATTCAGCGTTGATGCTTACCGCCCTATTAGCGATGTTCTTTATTACATCGAGCCGCGCGCGCAACCGCGTCTTTTGGGAAGCCTCCCTACTCACTGTGCTAACCGTTCTCAGCTTACTGATAACATGGCCGCGAATGTCTTCAACCTGGGTTGGTCAGAATACCATTGTCGTATATTGTGCGATGACAGCAACACTCTTGGCGTTATTGATTGCCAACTTCGAGCGTATATCCGAGCAACTTGCCCACAAAGTTCATCGTTTAAAAGCGGCGAATCTAACTATTCGCAGACGTATGCGACTGTTTCAGCAGCGTAGCTCAGAGGGTTGGTTTGAGCTTGATAGAAAGATGCAGTGGATCCGTGCCAACAAGCCTTTTCTTTCTATGCTGGGATGTTCAAATAAAAGCATGTTGGTGCAACATTGGCCCAGTGCTGAAGAGCTTTTCGGTGAAGCTGCTTTAAGCTGGCGCGAGCCAGGTCGCAGTGAGCACTGGCAACAGTTGGTGAATATCACGTTAATTAGTGGTCAACGGCGTTGGTTTTCGGTATCCATCTATCCAGATGGTTTGGGCCACGTGATGGATGTATCCAAGCAAATCGATGCAGAAATGCAACTCAACTATTTGGCCAAACATGACTCGTTAACAGGCTTGCTTAACTTCGAAGAGTTTAAGCGAATTTTCCAGGCGAAGCTCGACAAGCAAAAGCCATGTACGGTGATGTTGATCGATATTAAAGGCTTCGACGTGCTCTGTGATCAGGTTGGAGGACAACATCGAGATCAGGCATTATTACAACTTATTCTGCAAATGAAGAAGAAAACTCCGCAAACAATGCGGCTTGCGCGTTACCCAGTGAATGGTATTGCTATTCTTGGACCGGATGACGAGCAAGCGGTCTTCGCGCTTTGCTATCAGCTTGTGCAAATTGTACGGGAGTTTAGGTATAGCACCGAGGGTCGCGTTTTTCAGTTCACTGCAAACGCGGGCATGGCCGTTGCTAAAGATGCGAACTTGAGTATAGCAGAACGGCTCATCCGACAGGCGCACGATGCAGAAAAAATTGCTCAGCAGTTGGGTGATTTTAAAGTGTACAGTGCTACAGCGGATGATCATCGCCGGCTGCAGACAAGTGAAGAGCGGCGTTGGGAAGATCGGCTTCGTAGTGCATTAGTCAACCAAGACTGGCAAGTATTTCGGCAGCCCATATTAAGCGCATCACTTGAGCAGGATAAACACTGTTATGAAATCTTGTTGCGATTACCCAATGACGATGCACTCGAGCCCGATGAAGCAATTGCTCCGCAGCAGTTTCTAAACGCCGCGGTACAAGCGGGGATTATGGGAAAGGCGGATCGTTGGCTGTTTCGAGAGCTTATAGAACGTTTCGAAGAACAACCCTTTGAAGCAACACGTACTTGGCGTTGTCATGTGAATTTATCACAGCAGAGCTTAGAGGATGCAGACTTTATAAACTTCATTGAGTCGATGGTAGCGCACTCGAATATTCAACCCAAGCAGTTGATGTTTGAAGTTGCGGAACCTATCGCAAACGATCGATTTGAGGAAACGTATCGCCTATTCAAGGAGTTAAACCACTTAGGTTTTGGTACGGCTATCGATCAGTTTGGTACTGGCTTCAATAGCTTTCGTTTGCTCAAGTATTTACCTCTGACTCAGATAAAAGTGAATCGATTTTGGGTTCAAAATATGCTGCTAGACCCGACTGATGCTGAGTTGGTAAACAGCTGCATCCGTTTAGCGCAAATTAATAAAATTGAAGTGACCGCAGTCGGAGTAGAAAATGATGAAACGCGAGCGTTGTTGACGAAAGCTCAGGTTGACTACTTACAAGGCTTTGCCTGCGGTAAGCCGACGTGCTGGTAATGATGCAAAGAAAAAGGGCAGCCTTATGCTGCCCTCTGTTCAACTTGTACTATTTTGCCCAGGGAAAACAAAATAGACTAGCTTTCGCTTTTAACTCGATTCTCGAGTAGTTCTTTTGGTGAACTACCAATATCGATACGCTTAGGTTTCATCGCTTCAGGAATGCGTTTTACTAACCCAATAGTTAACAACCCATTCTTAAGTGCTGCACCCGTTACTTCAACGTGTTCTGCAAGGCTGAATTTACGCTCGAATGCTCGGTTTGCGATACCTCGATGCAGATACTCACGTTGTTCGTTTTCTTCTGCTTTCTTGCCAGTAACACGTAGTACACCGTTCTCGACTTCGATTTCTAAATCGTCATCTTCGAAGCCCGCGACTGCGATAGTGATCGCATATTGATTATCTGCCACACGCTCAATGTTGTATGGAGGGTAACCGCTCGCACTGGTGTCAGAACGAAGTGCTGCGTCGAGTAGTGATGCCATACGATCAAAACCTACGCTGCTGCGATACAGAGGACTTAAATCTATAGTAGCCATAGTCATTCTCCTTAGAAGCAATAACATTTTAATTTTCAATAAAAAGGCACAAATCGTTGTCGCCTTTGCTGAGGGTGACTCTCTTTGAGACCTCACCCTTAATTTCTAAATAGGGACAGGCGTAAGCCAATTCAAGTAGAGAAAGAAAAAAATTGCATCTTGGCAACCAACCCTTTTAAATGAAACTAAGATGAACTAACGAGTACAGCTGTGGACAAAAACCTTTGGCGATGGATTGAACTCAACGAATACGAAACGCCCAGTGTGCCGACAACGATGTTGGCAAAGCGGTGGTGGCAGAAGATGCTACAAACACTCAGACCGAGCCGTGTCGAAGTATCCACCGCAAATTCGGCAGAGGAGGAACCGAAAGGCGTCGAATTTAAGTTTGATGAGCAACCTTTACTGGATTCGCTAAACACGCTATTGGACCAGCAAAACCAAGATGATCCACGTGTCACTTGGCTAGTACTCGCACCGGCATCTCCAGCTTGGAGTGTGATACGAAAATGGGCTAATCAAAACGGTTGGCAACCCGTATCAATGCCTCAGCGTGACTCATTACTGACTTCAAGTTCGGTTGATGAGTTAAATATACCGTCTGAACCCTGGGTGGTGGACGATTTATCGCACGGTTTTGTTCGGCATCCTCTTGGTATACGTTGGTTGCAAAACTTTTTGAGAAAAACGCTTCAGACGCCTCAATCACCGGGGCTTGTCATTTGTGGCAGCTGGTTATATTACTACTTAGAGAAGACTCATGGCGGGCTCAATCGCCAGGCGTTAACGTTACGACCTTTCGATACTGAGTCTATGGTGACCAGTCGCATCGCTGTGAGTCGAGCGCATGCTAAGCGTCTGGTTGCGGTGAGTGAGGGTCACCCGGGCATTGCAGCGGCTTATCGTAACGCTTTTGCTGTCGCGGCTGAACAAACTGAAATTGTACTTGAAATGCCTCAGGTGCCAACCGCTCATGGTGAAACATCAACGTTTGTCATTTATGCACTACTTTTACACGGTGGGCTTAGCACGTTTTTATTAGGAGAAGTGCTTAACAGTATTGCGCCCAACCTTATTGAGCACAGTCTAAACTTATTGCGTAGTCACGGAATTGTGAGGTATCAGGATGATCAGTGGTCGGTCACTGAACTCGGTTACCCAGCCGCTAAGCAGTTTTTAGCGCAACGCGACTTTAATTGGACATCGTGTTAGGGGTAGGATTTTATGGACACACAGAAAATTTCCGACTTGTTTAAGACGGTTGATTCAAACGCAGCTCTGCAAGTTGTTACGATCATCCTAATCGCGTGGCTTATTGTATTTTTGAGTCAGCGTTTACTGCCTCGTCTAGCGAACTTACTTCATAGCAAACAGCGCTTGTACACGTTGGCGCTGATTCCTTTGATTCGCTTAGTTGTCGTAATCGTCGCGTTAGTTATGCTTGTGCCAATTTTTATAGAGCCGACGCTAAAAAATATGGTCGCAGCCTTGGGAGCGCTTGGGTTAGCTATTGGCTTTGCGATTAAAGATTATGTGTCGAGCTTGATAGCGGGAGTCGTTGCGATTCACGAAATGCCTTATCGCCCCGGTGACTGGGTGACCATTGACGGCGTTTATGGTGAGGTGACCCACATAGGATTGCGTACCGTCGAGTTGGTCACGCCCGATGATACGGTCGTTGCGATGCCACATGAGAAAATTTGGCAACATGCGGTGCTCAATGCCAATAACGGCGGTCCATCGTTGATGTGTGTGGCAGAGTTTTTTTTGACGCCAGAATCTGATGGTTTGGTGGTAAAAGAGGCATTGGAGCAAATAGCATTGACAAGTCCCTACCTACAAATTCACAAGCCTGTTGTGGTTACTGTAAACGATGAGCCGTGGGGCACACGATATCGCTTGAAAGCATACCCTGTTGATCCGCGACAGCAATTTAAGTTCATCACTGACTTAAGTCTTCGTGGTAAACAACGTTTGCTCGACTTGAAGATAGAGTTTGCCAAAGTTGAAACCGCAAAAGTGAACTAATTTTTTAAGGGTTTAATCCGTTTTTGAGTGATTAATGTAAAACTAAAGACTCAATTAGTCAGCAGGGCGCACATCGATAGAGCTGCGGAACCTCAATTATGAACTCAAACTACCAGCATGTATTAATTCTTGAGGACGATGCGGTTACCGCGGAACACCTTTCGAGCATTTTAGTTAAACAAGGTATTACATCGGTCACGCGATTTGAAAGCGGGTTTGAGGTGTTGCATGAAGTTGAACACAGTAAACACCCGGACCTAATTTTATGTGACCTCCGTTTGTCGGATATGGATGGTCTTCAATTTGTACGGTTTTTAACAGAAACCCATTATGAAGGCGATATTGGATTTATCAGCGGCAACGATAGTCGAGTGCTGGATGTTGTTCAGCAATTGGCTCGCTCACTTGGCTACTCAGTTCTAGGGGGATTAACCAAGCCCGTTACGCCCAATCAGGTGGTCCGCATGCTGATGGCGCGACCGATTAATGAACCTGCACCACAGCCTCACTCTATATATTCGTTATCAGCAAATCAGATTATCAAAGGCATTCGAAGTGGTGCGTTGGTCCCTTATTATCAACCTAAGGTTGATGTGAAGGATAATCGGGTGGTTGGCTTTGAATCTTTGGCGCGCTGGCGCGATAAAAAAACTGATCAGGTTTTATCGCCAGCTACGTTTATTCCTGTTGCGGAGCGGTTTGGTATTATCAGTGAGCTGAGTTTGACCTTTTTAAAGACGGTCTTGAGCGACTTTAAACAGTTTCACGCCTTTGATGAGCAGGTCAGCGTTTCGGTCAACTTCAGTATCGAGAGCCTTAGCGATCGTCACCTGCCGGACATGCTGATCGACCTGCTGCGTGAATATAATGTCTCTCCGTCTCGTATCGTGATTGAAGTAACAGAGTCTCGCTTAGCTCATGATCGGATTAATGTTTTAGAGGTTTTAGCACGTTTACATCTAGCGGGTTTCCGTCTCTCCATTGATGATTTTGGAACAGGGTACTCATCGCTTTATCGGTTGAAGCACACACCGTTTGAAGAGCTTAAGCTCGATCGTTCCTTTGTTCAGGACGCCGTCAAAGATAACTCTGCGCAAGCGGTTATTCGCTCTTCTATGCAGCTTGCTAAAGAGCTTAATATGGAAGTGGTTGCTGAAGGTGTAGAGACCGTAGAAGAAGAACAGTTAATAACTCAGATGGGCTGCGGTGTCATGCAAGGCTTCCGCTTTGCAAAACCGCAACCCATTGAGAGCGCTTTTAATATTGAGTGGCCTCTTCATCAAGTGTCTCAGGTAGAAAGCCTCCGGACTGGTGACGCCAGAGTTTAGCGTAAAGACCGTCCTGCCCCAGAAGCTGTTCGTGACTGCCTTGTTCAATGATCTGACCTTGGTCCATTACGATGAGTTTATCCATCGCGGCGATAGTGGATAAACGATGCGCAATAGCAATGACGGTCTTACCTTGCATCAGTTGATACAAGTTATCTTGAATAGCATTTTCAACCTCAGAGTCGAGCGCTGATGTTGCTTCATCTAAAATAAGTAACGGCGCGTCTTTGAGCATCACCCGCGCTATGGCAATACGTTGACGCTGTCCACCCGAGAGCTTAACGCCGCGTTCACCAACGTGAGCGTCGAGTCCCCGTCGTCCTTTTGAGTCCTCGAGTTGGTCGATAAATTCATTACAATGCGCGCGTTTTACCGCGAGTAACAGCTCTTCTTCGGTGGCGTCGGGGCGGCCGTAGAGGATATTGTCGCGCACGGAGCGATGCAGCAATGAAGTGTCTTGCGTGACCATGCCAATATTAGCGCGCAGAGTGTCTTGCTGTACTTGGCTAATATCTTGACCATCAATAGTAATGGCGCCTTTTTCTACATCGTAAAAACGCAGTAATAAGTTAACCAACGTCGACTTGCCGGCACCCGAACGACCGACAACGCCAATTTTTTCACCCGGTTTAATGTCTAGATTGAAATCTTCCATTACACCGGAGCCTTTCCCATAGTGAAAGCTGACATGATTAAACCGAATGTTACCGTGCGGTACATTTAACGGCTTGGCATCGGGCTTATCAACAATACGTTGGGGGACGGCGAGTGAGCCAATACCATCTTGTACGGTGCCGATGCTCTCGAACAGCGTTGATAGTTGCCACATGACCATTTGTGACATACCGAACAAGCGCAGTACTAAACCAATGACAACGGCCACGGCACCTAAGGTGACCCAGTCGCCTCGCCATAGGACGATGGCGGTCGCAGCGGATCCGAATAATAGTCCACAATTGATAAAATATAGAAAGCCATAGAGTTGCGTGACCAAGCGCATTTGCGCGTGGACGGTGGTTAAAAACTCGCTCATACCCTCTTTAGCGAACCGCGCTTCACGTTGTGCATGGGAGAACAATTTGACGGTTTGGATATTGGTGTAGGAATCGACAATACGTCCCGTCATAACCGAGCGTGCATCTGCTTGTAAAGCGGAAACCTGTCCCAGTTTCGGAACATAGTAGCGCAATAAGATCCCGTAGAGCACAAGCCAAATAGCGAGTGGCAACATGAGGCGCCAATCGGCGGAACCAATAATAAAGAACATGCCAATAAAATAGACCACGACATAGTTAATGATCTCAATAAACGACATGATACATTGCCTGACAGCTAACGAGGTTTGCATCAGTTTGGTTGCGACCCGACCAGCAAACTCATCCTGATAATAGCTCATCGATTGTTTCATTAAGTAACGATGCCCCTGCCAACGAATGCGCATAGGAAAGTTACCGAGCAGTGTTTGGTGAGTCAGCATGGAGTGCACCCAAACCAACAGCGGTAGTCCGATAAGCACGAGTGCGCTCATCCAAACTAAGGGTACGAACTGATCTTGGAAAATTGTTTCGCGATCTTGCTGTGACAGCCAATCGACAATTTGCCCTAAAAAACCGAAAAGCCAAACTTCCGCGATGGCTATTCCAGCCATAAAGAGCGCAGTCATCAGCAAATAGGGCGTTGAACCTTTAGTAAAATGCCAACAAAACGCAAAGAAGCCTTTCGGCGGTTGCGTTGGCTCTTCCTCGGGAAACGGGTTGATACGATTTTCAAACCATTTAAACAACATCGATTGAACTCCAGAAAAATTATTGGCCGAGGTAGCGGCTGCGTTCTTGGCGCCATGCTTCAGTTTGGATGATAGCTAAAAGCTCGCGGTTGGTAGACTCGCGGAGCGGACTGCCTTGTGGTAGTACAAAGCCATAGTCTTGCGAAATCACGCGTTCGGGTAATACCCGGACGTTATTATATGACTGTGTACGAATCAGGTAGCGAATGATAGGTTCATCATAAACCACAGCATCGAGTTGACCATTGTCGAGTTTCGCTAAGGCTGTGTTGAGATCGGTTACCGATTCAAAGCCGATATTCTTATCTTCTAACCAGCGCGCTGTCGCTGAAGAGCCAATGGTCGCTACACGCGCATTACCTAAATCTGCAACACTGGATACTTTTGACTGAAACTTAGAAACGGTCAATGATGAAGCGATACTTGCGGTGAAGCTCGAAATAATGATGACGCAGGTAAACATCCAGATCAGGCTGACTGCTCGTCCCCCCAAGCTGCGGGGGGATTTATCACCGTAACCCACGGTGGTCATAGTCACGGCGGCCCACCAAAAGCCTGATCCCAGGCCTTTTAGTGGCTGGTCAGAGAACTCTTCAGTATTTTCTTTGCGCTCGAAATACCAAACTAATGCACCGGCAACAAAGAGCACCAACGATAGAATCATAATGATGTATAGAAAATCAAAGGACACAAAGCGTTTAGTCATTGCCCACCAAGTTGACTCGTTATTAACGGGTACAGCAATAGCCAGACCGCCATTGATAAACGGTTGACTAAAGTCTAATCGTGCTTCGCGTTCAGAGGTGATGGTGAGTGCACCGAGGCCAAGATCATAGTCGCCACGCTCCACACCATTGATAACCTCGTCTAAGGGCAGTGGATACAATTCATAATTGACGTTTAACCGATCTGCGATATCTTGCCATAGCTGAATTGCCAAACCTTGATATTGCTGGTTACTTTGTTCAATGACAAATGGCGCATTCACGCGCACCGCAATTTTTAATGGCTCTTTAGGCTGCGGTGTCGCCTGCTGCTGTGCAAGCGCAGATGAGGAGATGAGTACGGCGATAAACGCGAAAACAAAATGACGCATGTGAACGTACCTTATTAATTAATACAAATTAAAGATTAGCAGTTATGATTACATAAAATAGTGTCATACCGATTGATTATTTGAATACTTTGGAAAAATAGTAAGAGGAATGTTCTATGCGAAAACTGGTTTATACCTTGGCAGCGTGTAGTGTGCTAATGACTGCCGGCGCGCTAGCGCAACAACAAAGCTATCAGCATTTTAAGCCGAAGCCTTCTGAAAATTTAGCGCAAGCGCTCGCCAATATTGATGAGTATAACGCGAAGCTGAAATCTTTAACCGAAGGCGAGATGACCGCTCAGGATTTAGCCAAAGTGCATGAAATTACCTACACATTAGAAGTTGCGCTGGCGCGCCTGAGTAAAGAGCTGGATGTTGCGGCGAATTCATTGGAGCAGGTCCACTTAGGTTCAGAGGCCATGAACCAAGCGCGCGTGAAAGGCTTTGCGAAAGACTACCTACGCACGCTCGACACAATCACCTCGGCTAAGAAAAACTAGCCTTCATGAGAAACAAGCGGATAGATGCTTAACCCAGAACTCGGGCGCTTGCTCAAGTGCCCGATCGCCAATTGAAACCTCGCAAATAGCCTTGTCATCATGCTCGGCTCGTGGCAAAGGTAATACGATGACTCCCTGTTGTTGAGCATAATCAACAAGTTTTTCAGCCGCTATTGTCGCGTTATACGGGAGACGAATATGAAACATAGCCGCTTTGGGCTGTGGAGGAATGATTTCGAAGCCAGCAGAGCTTAGCAAGTCCGTCAGGGTTTTAGTGAATTCAACGAAATCAGGCATCTTTAGCAGATAACTCTCTAACCCTTTGCGAGCCGAAAGCGCCTCAGGATAGAGTGTGATAGGATTTCCACCCGCGCGACGTGACCAGACACGTGCAGGTTCTATTAATTCATCGGTACCTATCAGGGCCGCCCCAAATATCCCACCTAAATCTTTATAAAAGCTAACGTAAATACTGTCGAACAATTCGGCAATTTGAGCCAGTGAGCGTTGGTAATATTCGGTCGCTTGCCAAATACGGGCACCATCTAAGTGCATACGTACGTTGTGCTGGCTACACCATGCGCGCATCGTGAGCAGATCATCCCAAGACGGCATTGCGCCACCTATTTCACGCATCGGCGTCTCGACAATAATCGCAGCCACGTCTTCAGGGTTAAGCTGAGTGATATCGACCGCTGTGAGCGCGCGCTGCGCTTCACCCATAGAGTGTACGGACAGCCCCCACAAGTGCTCTATCGCATCATGCTCATGGAGTCGTAAATGGGACGTTGGATGCAAACCAACGCCGTTTTTGCCACTGGCTTCGCTGTAACACTTCATCGCAACACTCTGGGCGAGTGTACCCGTTGGTAAGAAGAGCGCTGAAGGCTTGTCAAAGAGTTCGCAGATTTGCTCTTCAAACTCGCTGACAATGCCGCCCTGTCCATAGCTATCGCGCGAGTCGCGTTCTTGCGCATACTCGCTTAATTGCACCAACTCATTTTTTAGAGTCGGTTGTGGATGGCGATGAATGACCGCCGAGGCGGTGTCTAATTGTGAGTGAAACTCAGATTTTAAAGCGTCAGGGATGTGCATCTCTTATTTCATATGGACTTTGCCGCCAATCATTTTATACGCTGGAGTGCCTCGAATCATCGTTTCCCGTGCGAACTCTTGCCCACAACCCGGGCAGTGGCATGGGGTTTGTGTGTGATCCTCGACTATCCGTTCGATAAAACATTTTACCAGTGCACCTTTACCACCTTTGCGATATTTAAATAAAGTGGTTTTACATTGCAAACAAGAAATCTGAACGGTGCGAACGGGTCCTTTTTTGTTTGGCTTAGCCATATCTCCGAATAGGTTGCGTAGATTTTATCTAATACTAACAACTGCGGAGGTCGGTTGGCTAACGCAAGTCTATAAAACACCTAAATCAATCGCTTTGAGTACCGCGCGCGTGCGGTCATGAACGCCTAGCTTGGCCATAATCGACGAGACTTGGTTTTTTATAGTACCAGTCGACTTAAACAAGCTATCGGCGATTTCTTGATTACTGAGCCCTGCCGCCATCAGTCTCAGTACAGCGAGTTCTTTATCGGTTAACGGCTCTATCAAGACGGGAGCGGTCTTGTTGGTATTGTGTGTTAGGCTGTTAACGATGCGCTCAGTAATAGCAGGCTGGAGCCAAGTGCCGCCGTCGACGAGCGCGCGAATTGCATCAACCAGCGTTTCTAAAGAGACATCTTTAAGTAGATAGCCTTTCGCACCTGCTGCAATGGCCTTAATAATTAACTCGTGATCATCAAAGGTCGTTAAAATTAATATCGGTAACTGAGGATGTGTTTGGCGCAGGTGTCTTGTCGCTTCAATACCATCCATACGTGGCATACGAATATCCATCAGCACGACATCCGGTTGTACTGAGTCGATCACGTTAATGGCTTCCTCACCATCGCTCGCCTGCCCACAAATGGTGAGCGCATCGCTCATGGTCAAAAGGCTCTCTAACCCTTGTCGAATAAGCGTTTGATCATCGACCAGTAGTACCCTGATCATAACGCTAGCTCCTTTGGTAGTATCGCCGTGATGGTTAACGTTGGCTGGTCATGAATGCGTAACTGGCCTTTAAGTTCTGTGACGCGTTCAACCATGCCTCGCAGGCCATTACCGGGCCGCAATGATTGCTTTATTGTGCCCGAATCAGCAATTCGCATTTCGATATCCTCGTTACTCGATAGCTCAATAGTCAGCGTGTTGCCGTTGGAGTGCCGAAAAAAGTTAGTAATGGCTTCTTTTGCAATCAGTAATAGCGTCTCGGCCGTAGCAACATCAGTCACGGTAAGGTCGTCCGAAATATTAAAAACGACCTGCTTGTCTTGGCTGTTGAGTTGTAAAGCGAGCAAAGCGCTTTTAACATCGATTGCAGCCGTGCTGCGTATATCGTTAACCGCTTCGCGGACATCGGCAAGTAACAGTTTGGCCACTTGCTGACTGCGCTCAATCAGTGTTTTTACTTGGCCTTCCGACTTACGTTCGGCTACTTGCAATTGAATAGTGAGGGCTGTTAGGTGATGTCCGACTAAGTCATGGATATTTCGAGCGATACGGGTGCGCTCAGATTGTTTACTCGCCTCAGTAAGTAGCGTCTGTGTTGCGCGAAGCTCACGATTAATTGCTTCCTCTCGCTCGCGGGCTTGTTGCTCTTTTAGTTGGGTCGTCATCATCACGATAGAAAAAATTTCAAACGTCCAAAATAAAACGGCGCTGAGCCAAGCGCCTGATTGTTGCCAATGAACGTGATAAATGACACCAAAAATAATCGATAAAACAGCCATGAGTATGACTGCACGTAGCAACGACATAAAGTAGGGCAACTGCGCGGCCCAGATCACTAACAGAATCGCGACATAATTATGCGGGATAAAAAAGAAGGTGAAATAAATACAGGCTAGCTGTAGAGAGATAAGCCCGTACCGAGTATGGGGTTCATATGTGAATGGCTTTTGTCGTGTGGTGAGACTAAAGCAAACGATAAACCCAATCAATGCGAGGCCAGTTACGTAAGTTGAAATCGCACTCCAAGGTAGCAAACCTTGACGGTGAGTAAAGTAAACCGAGGTCACCGAGACAACCAGCCAAGTGAGCAGACCTGCCCAACGATCAGCGCCCAGATGTGTGATATGTGAAATGTATTTTGCAATGTTCATATTGGCAGTATGCCGTGAATATCTTCCTTTAGAAATAGGCCGAAAGTCACCTTTTAAGTCATGACCTTTGTCACTCACAAAGAGCGCTTGAGTTGCTTAAGCTTTCAATCAGTGAACTGACGGAGAACACCCATGTTGCAATTACATTCCTTTCTTTTATATACGCATATCCTAGCAGGTGCATTGGCTATGGTTCTATTTGTTATCCCGATGGTGGCCCGTAAAGGCAGTCTCAACCACCGTAAGTATGGGCGCTTTTACACCTACACGATGTATGTGTTAGCCATTTCAGCCTTAGTGATGTCGGTGATGGTACTTGTGGCTCCGACCTACTTTAAGGGTCAGCTGATTAATCAATCGACCTCGCCAGAAGATACCCTAGCGACGGTACGCATGTTTTGGACGTTGCTTCTTTTTCTGTCATTACTGACCTTTACATCCATTCATCATGCGAACCGAGTATTGCAGACGAAAGGAAATAGAGCACCGCTACGAAAATGGCACTATGTTGCAATGCCGGTGTTATTAATGGTCGTTGCCAGTGTGCTTTTTGTGCAGGGTGTATTAATGGCACAACATGCATTGGTCAGTCCTTACTTACACTTTATTTTTGCTGTGCTGGGTATCGTCAACGGCTATCAAATACTGTCTTATATATTTTCGAAAAATGTAGCGCGCAATCGTTGGTTAATTGAACACTTAAGCTCCATGTGTGGTTCCGGTATCGCGGTCTACACAGCCTTCTTTGCCTTTGGTGCGAGGCATGCGTTGGCACATATCGGTCAGTGGCAGTTACTGTTTTGGGTTATGCCCGGTGTGTTGGGTGGCGTTGCGATTTATTTCTACAGCAAAAAGTATGAAACCTTAAACACGCGCAAAGGAGTCTAATATGAAAAAAATAATATTCATGATAGTGCTCTTTTGGAGTTGTTGCTCAAACGCGCAAAGGAGCGACATAGAGAAACTGCTGAACATGGAGCAATATGACCAAGCTGAGACGATTTCGCAGCAGTGGATTCAGGATAAGCCAAAGGATGCTAATGCCTGGTTCTGGCATGGGCGCGTCATGGCGGTACAGGCAAGTAGCAGTTTTTTTAGTGCCTTCAGTTACGCGAATGAATCACTTGAAGCTTTCAAAAAGGCAGTCGAGCTGGAGCCCAGTAATCCGATGATGGTTATGGGGCTGGTCGGTTATTACCGAAATGCACCAAGTATCGTTGGAGGTGGCGAAGCGCATGCAAGAGCACTTATCAAGCAAAGTTACATTGGTTACCCGGAACGCTATGAATTTCAGCTCCATTACGGGCTTGTCCTGCAAGAGGAAAAAGACTGGACAGATGCGTTTCAGCTTTTTGAAAGGATGATGTCTGCTGAAAGGCTAAATGAGCGACTGATGGGTTATTATCAATTTGCTCGGACGAGTATCTTTTCGGAGTCACGAACTGCTGACGGTGTGACTGCGCTAAATAGGTACCTTAAAGAGCTCACGACGCTGCAAAAACCTGATACATCTTTACCAAGCGCTGATTGGGCACGCTATCGCTTAGCGCAGTTATATGCTCATCAGGGGGCGCAGCAGCAATTTAATGAGTTGGTGAAAGCCCGTGATAAACATGAGGAAGAAACGTTGAACGAAGCGTGGCAGTCACTGCTGTCAAAGCGTTAATAAAAGCGAATACAGTTGCGGCCAGCGAGCTTGGCACGGTATAAAGCCGTATCTGCATTTTTAATCAAACGTTTACTCGTTTTAACAAGTTCCGAATCTGCAATCGGTGGCTCATAATAGCCACCAATGCTGACAGTCAGTATGTCTGCGCACTGTGATTTTGGATGTGTAATCGCAAGTCGACTGATTTGTTCACTGATGTTGTTTGCCATCTTTAATACACTACTGGCATTGGCAGAAGACATCAGAATGGCAAACTCTTCACCGCCATAACGAGCAACGAAGTCGGTACCTCGCTTTACCAGTTGAGCTAAGCTTTGACTAACGGCTTTGAGCGCATCGTCACCCGCCAAGTGACCAAAATGATCGTTATAGGCTTTGAAGTCGTCGATATCTAACAGCAACATCGCAATCCCCGTTTGTTGCCTTTTAGCACGTCTAATCTCCGTGGCTAAACGCTCATCGAGCGCGCGACGGTTAGCAACACCGGTTAAGCCGTCGATATTGGCTTGCTGAGTTAATTGTTGGTTGGCTAACTCAAGCGCTCGTTTGGTCTCGAGCAACGCGGCGTGTGTACGTTCACGCTCAATGGTGTTCGCTATCATGTCAGCAATTAAACTCAGGTGCTGAATGTCTTCCTCAGTCCAATGGTATTTTTGGCGCACCTTGTCGCACCCGACAAACCCTAATAGGCGTCCTTTTGCCACTAGACCAATGCATAACACCGATTTGATCTGTTCACGTTCAAACTCGTCGCGCTCTGCCTTAGCAGAGTCAGGGAGGCGCGATACTTCCGGGCATACGAATCGAAAGTCATTTCGCATCGTGGCGAAAAAATAGGGTAGATCGTCGTGTCCGACGTTTTGAAGATCGTCAATATGTCGTGTGAAACCCTCGCGTACCCATTCGAACGTATTCGACATGCTTGTGAGGTCTTCATTAAACTCAAAAATGTAGCATCTGTCCGCTTGGCAATAATCACCATAGGCAGCAATGACCTCAGAAACGCATTGGGATGTTTCTGAGCCCTGAGAGTTAATTAAGCGAGTTGATAGCTTCGAGAGCAATTGATCAAATGATGACATTTATTTTTGAATTTTTGTATTTCTATAACACTGCCTTAAGATTACTAAAGTTGCACGAAAAATCATCATTTTTTCCACTAAATCAGTGAAGGTCGTGATAAAGCGCTATCGATAAGGCATTAAGTGCCCTAGGATAGGCATAGCGTTGTCTTTAGTGAAAGGGTAAAAGGAGTTGAGTTTGGCTAATCAAGCGCCAGGGTTCATTGTTGCACATAGTCATCGATTGGAAGACTTAACGGATATCGCAGTTAATTTTATTGAGCGGTTTCCTCTTGCACCACTTGAGCAAGAAACCGTATTGGTGCAAAGCAACGGTATTGCACAGTGGTTAAAAATCAACCTTGCACAACATGCCGGCATTGCTTCGATGATTGATGTGACGTTGCCTGCGCGATTTCAGTGGCAAGCTTATCGGGCCGTTTTAGGTGACGATATACCTCGTACCTCGCCTTTTGATAAAGCACGTTTGAGTTGGCGACTATTGCGCTTACTACCCGATGTTCTCGAACAGGACGCGCGTTTTACGCCGTTAAAAAACTATATTGCTAACGATCTCGATAATCGCAAGCTGTATCAGTTAAGTGAACGCTTAGCGGATTTATTTGATCAGTACGCTATCTATCGTGCCGATTGGCTAGATAACTGGTTAAACGAGCGTGATGTACTCGATAACGACGAACCTGTCGCTAATGAGCACGCTTGGCAACCAGAGTTATGGCGTCGAGTAGCAAACGACATTGGTGCTGAACACTTGTGGAACAACCGCGCCACCTTACATCAGCAATTTATTAAATCGGCACGCGCTTTAAATCAACGCCCCGCCACGATACCACCTCGTATTATGGTGTTTGGGATATCGTCTTTACCTCAACAAATGCTAGAAGTGCTCGATGCCTTAAAACATCTCAGCCAGATCGTGTTGTGTGTGCATAATCCGTCAAAATTTTATTGGGCCGATATTGTCGATGGAAAAGAACAGTTAAAACAGGTGGTCAAAGCCAAGTCGCGGTTAGCTCACAAACCGGGTATGCCGTTGGAGTGGAATGACGAAGAGTTGCATCAACTTGCTCACCCTTTGCTAGCATCGTGGGGTAAACAGGGTCGCGACTACATTCGCCTGCTCGATTTATATGATGAGTCAATTCAAAAGCAGGCCGAATTGGGTCATATGACACTGGAGCTGTTTGAATCGCATGCCACCGAGCATGTGCTAGGACAGTTGCAAGACGACATTCTCAACCTGAGGCCGCTGCACGAAACACAGCAACATTGGTCGCCGCTTTCAGTGCAGGATCAATCGGTCCAGTTTCATATCTGCCACAGTCCTCAGCGAGAAGTTGAGGTGTTACATGATCGTTTACTCGCGGCATTTGCAGAGGATCCCACGTTGAAGCCGCGAGACGTAATGGTGATGTTGCCTGATGTCGATACCTATGCGCCCTATATTGACGCTGTGTTTGGTCGCTATGCGCGAGATGGTAACGGACAAGATACGCGCGCTATTCCGTATACGATTGCTGATCAGACGTCGCGTCATCGAGCACCATTGTTGATTGCCTTAGAGCTGCTGCTTTCGAGTGATCAGCTTCGGTTTACCCAAACCGATCTGCTGACGTTATTAGGTACACCTGCGATTCAGCGTCAATTTAACATTGACGATGATGATGTCGAGCAACTTCGAACTTGGATGACGAATGCGGGTGGACGATGGGGATTGAGTGCTGAGCACCGGAAACTGTTTTTCATGCCCGATGACGATGAGACCAATAGTTGGTGGTTTGCGATCAAACGAATGATGGCAGGCTATAGCATTGGTTACGCAGAAGTAGAGAGTGACTGGCAAGACATCGCTGCGTATACGGATATTGGCGGCCTAGGTGCCGACTTAGTTGGACGCTTCGGTTATTTTATCGAGCAGTTGGAGCGCTGGTGGGATGACTCGCGAGAGGCGCGTACTTATAGCGATTGGCTACCCATAGCGGAGTGGCTCATCGACACCTTTTTCGAGTCGGAAGAGGCGAGTGATGCGCTACTGAAAAACCAAATTCTCGACCAGCTATATCAAGTTGCCGAGCATGTGGATGAGGCCGATAATAAAACGGAACTGAATATTGCATTATTCCGCGAGTCTTGGCTATCCCGAGTTGATGAGCAGAATTTAAATCAACGATTTTTGGCCGGTGCAGTAAATTTTGCAACGCTGATGCCGATGCGCGCTATTCCATTTAAGTTTGTTGCCATATTAGGCATGAACGAGAGTGATTATCCACGAAACACCAGTCAGATTGATTTTGATCTGATGGCATCACGTTATCGACCCGGTGACCGCTCACGTCGAGATGACGACCGCTATCTATTTCTCGAGGCGTTACTCTCTGCTCGTGACGTTTTTTACGTAAGCTGGGTGGGCTTTAGCGCACGAGATAACAGCGCACGCACGCCTTCGGTATTGGTTGCGCAACTACGCGAACATTTACAGCAAGGATGGCACAGCGATCTGAGTGAGCACACGCTAGCGCATAAGTTACAGCCATTTAATCGAGCTTACTTTGATGACAGCTCGCGCGTATTCTCATACGCGAGTGAGTGGGCTCAGGCGCATGATTCCGTCTCTCATCAATCGTCTTCAAGTTCGGTTGCGCTTACTGATGACCTCGCGGATGAACGGACGGTAAACCTCAACGATATTAAACGTTTTGTTCAAGAGCCAGCGCGTTTGTTTTTTAACAGTCGGTTGGAAACTTACTTTTCGGTTGACGCGGATGAAACGATTGATCGTGAGGCATTTCAACTGGATGCGTTAACGGAGTGGAAACTGTTACAGCGGGTGGTGGATAAAACGCGCGAAGCAGTAAGGAAAGAACTCGAGCCTGAGCAACAGATGCACGAAGAACTGGCGCGTATACGTCGAGAAGGTGCGATTGGTACGTCGATGATAGCGGAGCGTCATCAACAACACATTCAGCAGCAAGCTGAAGATATTCTAGAGACCTACGGTGTCGTGGCGCAAGGGTACACGCGTCAAAATATAACGCCTTATTGGGTTGGTGTTCGACATAATGACGTCACTATTGAGGAGGGTATTGAAGGTTTGCACTGGGACGATAATGGACAGTGTGCTTGGATTATTACTACGGCGAGTCAGGTCGCCGCAAAAAAGGCTGATAACATTACAGATAGTGGATGGAAGCATTTCGCACCTTATTACGTAGGACATTTGCTGTTAAATAGCCGACAACCAACAGTGACACATATCGTGTCTCGCGGTGGCTGCCACTTTAAGTTGCCGGCAGTTGCTCCTGATGTAGTTAACTTTCAGCTTGATGCGATGACAAAGTTAATTTCACTGGCGTACCGCGAGCCTATAGCAATGCATCTTGATTTAGCCCGTATCTATTTAAAAACGATGAGTAAAGAAGATGATGAAACAGCCGCTGAAGCCGCGTTGCGTGAGTACTATGAGGTTGGCACATCACAACGTAAACCGCTGGTACAGACAGCACAGTATTGTGCTCGTACAGCAGGTACCTTTAATGACATACACGGTCAGCGCTACTTTAAACTTTTTATAAATTCCTTGTACCGCCCCATGTTTGAGTTCGTCGAACAACAGGGAGGGGAAAAGTCATGAGCCAGGTATTACAAAATCCTTTGGACTTTCCGTTAGCGGGTAGTCGGCTGATAGAGGCGAGTGCGGGGACGGGGAAAACTTATACTATCGCAGCGCTGTATGTTCGGCTCGTTATTGGCATGCGGGCTGATAGTGACAGCAACGCTGCATTAGAGACCCCCCTCTTGCCACGTAATATTCTGGTGATGACGTTTACCAAAGCGGCGACTGAAGAGTTAAGCGACCGTATTCGTGCACGTCTCGCTGAAGCAGCGCGTTATTTTCGTGATGATGATAGTGTGGCTGCCGATCCGTTTTTAACGCAGTTACGTGCCACGTCTGAAGCACAAGGCGAATCACTCAATTACCTGGCGCGACTGCTTGAGCTTGCGTCCGAGTCCATGGATGAAGCGGCTGTAAAAACAATCCACGGCTGGTGTCAGTCGATGCTTAAAGAACACGCATTCGCCAGTGGAAGCCTGTTTACACAAAATGTTGAAACCGATGACGAGGAGTTGCGTCGGCAAGCGGCCGAGGACTACTTCCGTCGCTTTATTTATCAAAGTGATAGAGCTACGCAAACTGCTCTGCTAGCGGTGTTTGATACTCCCGACAAGATTTTGGCACAGCTGTCGAGCGTGGAGGACAGCGGGTCTGTACAGGTTGACGATGATATCGCGGAGCGATTACAACGCGAAGCTCAGCGCTACCAAAGCGAGCTGAACTCGCTCAAGCAACATAGCTGTTCTGCATTTGAGCGCGTGTTAGCCGACCTTGAAGGTGTTAAAGGTGTGGCGCAGAAAACCAAACAGATACAAAAATTTGGTGACTGGTGTGCGAGTGACGCACAAACCGATGTGAAGTTCACAGATGCTAACTGGCGAACGATCAGTGAAACTGATTTAACAAAACTGCACGAGAAGAAATTAGCGGGTGCTGAGTTACCACCTTACTGGCTTCAAGTGGCCCAGTTCAAAGCTAAATTTGAAGCGGTACATCAAATTAAGCGCGGTTTTGACGAGCTAATTAACCGTCATGCAACTCAATGGGTTAAAGCGCGTTTCACCGAGCTGCAAAATCAACGTGCTGAAATGAATCATGACGATATGCTGACAAGACTGCGCGATGCGCTTCGAGGACCGGATGGTGAGCAGTTAGCGACGACAATCAGACAACAGTACCCGATCGCATTGGTTGATGAGTTCCAAGATACCGATCCCGTTCAATATGAAATTTTTAATCGTATTTATCGCCTAAAAGAACCGTTGCCAGACACGGGGATATTTTTAATCGGCGATCCCAAGCAAGCCATCTACAGCTTCCGTAATGCGGATATTTTTACCTATCTAAAAGCGCGTCGTGATACAGAAGGACGGCATTATAGTTTGGCAACTAATTTTCGTTCGTCAACACAGATGGTTGAAGCCGTGAACTATCTTTTTCAGCGTGCCGAGCAGTATGAACGCGGGGCTTTCTTGTTTAAGCAAGAAGAAAAAAATGAGTTACCCTTTGAACCCGTATCCGCGAACGGCGTAAAAACAACATTTAGACATCGGTTGCGAAGTCAACAGCTTGAGCCGGCGCCTGCGCTCTACTGGAGCGTAAGTTCAGAACAAAAGCGAAAAAAGAGTGACGCGTTTAATCACCTCGCAAGTCATCATGCACAGCTGATTGTTAATTTACTCAATGATCCGCAAGCGGGCTACTATGATGACAACGATGCTTTGCAGCAACGTGTTTGTGCCAAGGATATCGCGATCTTGGTTAATAACTTCGCCGAAGCGGATGCTATTCGTACGGCGCTTTCAGCGAGGGGCGTTAAAAGTGTTTATTTATCCGAGCGAGAATCGGTTTATGCTCAACCCGTTGCGCGGGATTTACTCTATATTTTAAAAGCCTGTGCTGCGCCCCGAAATGCCAGCGCACTGAAAACTGCGGTTGCGGCACCCTTGCTGAACTTATCTTTGTCTGAATTAATTCAATTACAGGAAGACGAGAACACGTGGGAAAGAACGGTCGATACCTTCATTGATTTTCATGAAGTATGGCGCAACCAAGGTGTCTTAGCCATGCTACATCGTTTAATGCATCACTTTCAGGTGCCGGCAACTTTGTTACAGGATAAAATCAACGGCGAACGTAAATTGGCGGATGCGCTACATATTGCGGAGCTGCTGCAACAGAACAGCATGGCGTTAGAGGGCATGGCCGCGTTGGTTAATGACTTTGCCGAGAAAGTTTATGAGCGGCAGAGCTTTGGTGCAAGTAGCCGCACGCAGCGCGATGAACAACAACTCAGACTCGAGAGTGATGACGATCTTGTTAAAGTTATTACTATTCATAAATCAAAGGGTTTGCAATACCCGCTGGTGTTTTTGCCCTTTATAACTTACACGCCACAAGAGCAATATCGTATTAAGCCACCGATGACTTATCATGACGAACAAGGTGATGTCCAAGTGCTCTGGTCAAAGGACGACTCTGCTAAATCGCGTGTGTTAGATGAGTTGTTGGCTGAGGATTTACGCAAGCTTTATGTCGCCGTAACGCGTGCACAACACGCCACTTTTATTACAGTCGAGAATGTCGGGCAATTTGAGCATAACCCGCTTGCTTATTTGCTTGGTGACGACGCACTAACTGACGATCTGTATAAAGCTGCGAGCGAAGCCTGGGGACAGTCAGATGTGAGTGTGGTTTCCAAACTAGAAGACGACGAGCGATTTGAAGCGTTGCAAGAGCAAGTTGCCGAATATACGGTTTTGAAGGCGCGTGAGATGCCCAGAACCCAACTGCTTGAGCGCTGGTGGGTGTCGAGTTATAGCGCATTGCGTTATCGAGCAGCCAATGACTACACACAGTCAGGTCCGCAAACGGCAGTCGAAATGAACCTATTAGAGGAGGCAAACACCGCCACAGGCGAGGGTAATGTTGAGGCAAATGACTTGACTTATTTACCGAGTCATTTACATCAGTTTCCGAAGGGTGCGACTCCAGGAACGCTTTTACACAACGTTCTCGAACACTGCGCGATAGAAGGGTTCTCGACCGTGCTCTCAGATCCACAACGGCTCAGCGATGTTATCGCGCAAGAACTGCGAGGCGAAGTTTGGGATGAGTACCGGGATAATTTGGCACATTGGCTTATGCAGTACTTAGCACTTCCGATGGTATTCAGTGACACTATGCAACCAACGGCACTGAGTGACCTTACAAGCTATAAAGCCGAGCCTGAATTCTGGTTACCGGTAATTGAGCTTGAAGCAGAACAGTTGGATGCGTTAATCCAGCGACATCTTCACCCAGGGCAAAGTCGACCTCGTTTAGAGAGCATCGAGTTAAACGGCATGCTCAAAGGCTTTATCGATTTGGTGTTTGAGCATCAAGGTCAGTATTTCGTCGTTGACTATAAATCAAACTGGCTGGGCGACTCGGACGATGATTACAGTGAAGTAGCCATGACCGATAAGATATTAGCGAGTCGCTACGATGTGCAGTATGTACTCTATACCTTAGCTCTGCATCGGCAGTTAAAACAGCGTTTAGGCGATGAGTACGATTACGATACGCACGTTGGTGGTATTGCCTATTTATTTTTAAGGGGTAATCACGCGGAAACGGGTGGTGTTTATCGAGCAAAACCTCCCTATGAACTCATAGCCGAGCTCGATGCTCTGTTTAAAGGAAGGGAGAACCATGATGTCGCATGAACGACTGAGCTATTTGCGTGCTATTGCTGATGAGTGGTTTGAGCATGAATGGATACGTGCGCTGGATCGTGCCATGGTCGACTTTCTATTCCGCAGCGGAGAAACAAATGTCGCTATGCTGGCGCTCGCTATGCTGACGTCTCACCAGGCTGGACGAGGGTTAACCTCGTTAAAGCTTGAGGACCTTAAAGCGTCGCCCGAGCGCTGTTTGGCGTTGCCGCCGTCGGGGCGAAGTCATGACGTCACGTTGCCTAGCAAACTACTCAATGAGTTGAGTGTGTTTGAAGGCGATTGGCAAACATCTGTTTCACTCAATAGTGACAGTAGTCCATTGGTTCTGAATAAAAGTAGCGATGGTGAGCGCTTATATTTGCGGCGCTATTGGTATTGTGAACACTACAACAGCCAAAACCTCGAGATGCGGATGGATAATACGCTTGAGGTAAACGATGACCAGCTCAATATGACCTTGGACGCCTTGTTTGGTGATACCAGCAAACAATTAGACTGGCAACGAATGGCCTGTGCTAACGCGGCGAGAAGCGCCTTTAGTGTGATTACTGGCGGACCTGGAACCGGCAAGACATACACTGTTGTAAGGTTGCTCGTAGTACTGCAGCAACAATTTCAACAAGCCCATGGAAGACCACTGCGTATTAAACTTGCGGCACCTACGGGCAAAGCGGCAGCGCGCTTAAGTGAATCTATCAACGAGGCGTTGTCAGAACTACAAACAAAGTTACCGGAAACGCTTCAACCGTTGCTGGCGACTATTCAAATAGAAGCTTCCACTGTACATAAATTGTTAGGAGTTATCGCTAACTCTCGCCGTTATCGTCACCATGAAAAGAATCCTGTTCGAGCCGACCTTATAGTGATTGATGAAGCATCAATGTTAGACATCGAAATGATGACAGCACTCCTTCAGGCGACTCCGACACAGGCCCAATTGGTACTGCTAGGTGATAAGGATCAACTGGCTTCGGTAGAGGCGGGTGCTGTTTTAGGTAACTTGTGTGAAGGGGCCGAGAAAGGGGGGTATTGGTCATCGACGATTAACAGTTTGGCCAGTACCCATGCACAACGGGATGCGCTAATCCAGTATCAGGATGAGGCCGGGCCCAAGCGCTTACAGCACGTGGTGATGCTGCGTCAAACACGACGTTTTGAGCAGGCTATTGCGGACGTTGCGAATTCAATTAACGACCAGAATACGCGGGCGATCGAGCACTTCTTTAGCGCGCCAGTGTCGGAGTATGACTCGAATATTGTCACGTGGTTGATGTTGGAACACGACCGTCAGGATAGTTTTGACCTGTTGATAAAACAGGGTTTTTCGCACTACTTAAGAGCGCTCGAACAATGGCGCGAAGCCCCCGCTGAACAACGCGATACAGCGGCAGTGCTGGATGCATACGCAACATTTCAGCTATTAACAGGTTTACGCAATGGACCCTGGGGCGCTCATGCACTGAATCGATATGTTGCCGATGTTTTGGGCGTTGAAGCCGACCGGTGGTATGAAGGTCGTCCGGTTATGGTCACTAAAAATGATTACGGGCTGAGGTTGAACAATGGAGATATCGGTGTCACGTTTCGGATGCCCGAGACCGGTCGCTTGAGAGTGGCGTTTTTTGACAGTCACGGAAAAGTAAAATGGGTATTACCGAGTCGCCTAAATCATGTTGAAACCGTTTATGTGATGACAGTGCATAAGTCTCAAGGGTCAGAATTTGCGCATACCGTATTAGTAACACCTCAGCATGACTCACCTGTACTAACTAAAGAACTCCTTTATACAGGGGTCACTCGAGCGAAGAAAAAACTGACCTTAGTTGTGAGTAAAAAGTCGGTATTCTTAAACGCGGTTTCAAAACGAATTAATCGCTGACAGCGTTTCGAGCGTAAATGTAAAGATCGTAATGTAAAGACGCCTATCTTTAACTATATTTAGAGAACCATGACAAAAGGATCTCTGTCGCGAATGCCATATTCAACACGAAAGCTCGATGACCGCGTTTTATTTGATTGTATTGAACGGGACAATCAGCGCTCAGTTTGGTTAAAGCGTGTTGAGGCAGGGGCTGAGTCTTTAGCAGGCGAGCGATTAAAAAACGATAACCGTTGGCATCAGGTTGTTAATCCTAACTACTTCCTCGATAACGGCGATCAGCATGGGCTTGTTTTGCCTCAAGGAGGCTGGCTCGACGAACTACGTTGGGATAACTTACTTGAAGCGATCGGTGTTGCAGAGCGTATAGTGGGTGCGGTAAAGCACATTCATCAGACGGGTTTAATTCATCGTGCTTTGAACCCCTCGATTTTCTACGTAACCGACCAACATGCCATAGTGATTGATTTAGCGACCGTCACGCAGATTCGATTTATTCACACACCCTGGCTCCCTCTTCCACAGAACGTATCCTCTTTGAGGTGCGTCGCACCGGAGTTAACCGGTCGTTCACAAGCGATAGGTGACGCTCGCTGTGATCTTTATAGTCTTGGAGTGATTTTATATTATTGGTTTGCTGGAGACTATCCATTTACCGCTGACTCAAGTGCGCGAATCGTCCACCAGCATCTAGTAGTAACACCCAAACGTTTGAATCACATTAATCCTCAGTTACCTGAGGTTCTGGCAGAGGTCGTCGCGCGATTGTTGGCTAAGCAGCCGTATCAACGCTACCGTGACGTAGATGCATTACTGAACGATCTTGTGACGGTACGCCAAGTGGTATTAGGACAGCGTATGGATGATATCAGCATCATTTCGCGATTGGGATTCACGAGCGAGATAGAGCGGGTCGGTTCGCTCTATGGACGCGATAACCAACTTCGACAGCTTGAAAAAAAATACAGCATGAGTCGCGAGGGTGGAACGCAAGGCGTATTCATTAATGGTCGCTCAGGTTTAGGAAAAACATCGTTGGTGCGTAATTTGTATCCACAAATGACCGCTGACAATGCTTTTTTTATCTCGGGTAAGTATGAGCACTCGACTAGCGGTGTTCCATACATTGGTTGGCTGTTAGCAATTGAGTCGCTGGCGGGCTATTTTAGGCAGATGTCGAGTGAGCAGCTTACTCAATGGCGGTCTTGGCTCGCTGAAGCAATGTCTGACTACCTGGCTGCCTTTTTGAGTTGGGTACCTGATATTAAAAGCAGCCTTGGATTTTCCGACTCGACAATAGCAACGCAACAAACTAATTTGCCCTCGTCGGAGGCAAAACAACGACTTAATGAAACCGTTCGCCGATTGCTTTCCGTGTTTGAGTATGCTGAACGTCCTTTGGTGATCTTTCTAGATGATTTGCAATGGGCGGATCAAGCGTCCGTGGAGCTGTTGGAATGGATACTGACTCAACCGAGTCGAGCGCCTGTTTTGTTGATTGGTTCAGTGCGAGAAGATGAGGTGAATAGTGGACATCCGCTCAGTATCGCGATTCAGGAAATTGAACGTGCTAATGTGATTCCGCTTAAGCATATTCAACTTGACGAGTTATCTGTCGACGATATTTCTTTGTTACTCGCCGAAAAGGTTCAACACGAAACGCGTCAATTTAAACAGTTAGCTGATTGGTTGCATAAACATAGCCATGGCAACCCGTTTATGGTTTGGCAACTATTAAAAACTCTCAGTCAGAGAGGATTACTTCAGTATCAACTGGAGACCGGCTGGCGGTGGCGAATGGATGCAATTGATGAGTTGGACCAAGTTGACGATATTTTCTCAGTCATACAGTTGCGGTTTCAACTTTTGCAAACTGACGTGCAGTACCTACTCGCTCAAGCCGCGTGCATTGGTGTGCGCTTTGATATGGCGTCTTTAGTTAGACTGACGGGAAAGACACCTGAAACGATTTTGGAGCAGCTGTTACCCGCAATTAACGATGAGTTTGTTGTCGTAGAGGCTAATATTAAGTCGCCGATATTGGATGAATCGAACATGAGATTTCATTTCATTCATGATCGAGTGCAGGATGTCGCCCATCGCACACTTGATACGAGCAGTCGTGCCAAAGTGCATTATCAGTTGGGTACACATTTATTGCAGCAAGCCACGGCTCATCCAGAAGTTTACTCAATCCGAATCGTTAACCACCTGTACCGTGGTAAGCAGTTTATTGACACCCGAGTCGAACAAAGAGAATTTCTTGGGCTAGTCATCAATGCTGCTAAGAAAGCGGCTTCGGCAGGCGCCTTTGCCGAGGCTTTAACGATCGTGCATCAGGGAATGCATGAAAATCCATGCCTTGATGATTTATGGTCAGTAGATCCAGAACTTGCTTACCAAGTGTATTCTGAGCGTGGTGAACTTGAGTACCTCAACTCAAATTTTGAGCGCGCCGAGTATTTTGTACGCCAAGCGATAGGCAATACTGATTCGTTACTTGATAAGGCCAGCTTATATACCCAGTGGGTGCAGCAAGCCACCTTAAATGCTGATTATCAGAAAGCGGTCAATGTAGCGCGTGAAGGGCTTGCATTGTTCGATGTGAGCCTGCCTGAGGAAGCACAACTCAGCACGGCAGCGTTGCGTTGCAACGTATCGGATTCTTTAGACAGCCTCTCTTTTAATGACTTAGCGCATTTGCCAGTGCTCACCGATAAAACACAACAGGCCATTCTCGCCTTATTGATAGCCATGGGACCGCCATGTTATCGAGCATTTCCACGTCTATGGTCGAGTGTGGTCATCGCGCAGTTCAAGTTAATCAGCGCTTATGGTGCGAACGGTGCTACCGGTTATACGCTACCAGCGATCGGTGGGCTGATGGTTAATCACCAGTTGGCTGATAGCCAACAAATTAAATTACTTTACGATGCTACCGAACGGTTAACTCGAAAACGTGGCGATACGAGTGCGCAAAGTATGGGTTTTCTGATGATGGGGAGTTCCTTAAATCATTGGTTTAGAGCCCAACGTCTCGCGAGCGATGATTACATGGCGGCATACCGATGTGGTCAACAATCGGGAAATTTACAGTATGCAGTATATGGCTTTGGTCATGATACTTACTGTCGGTTTTTTTCCGGTGAATCGCTTTCCGAGCTTGTTCCGCGTGTAGAGCACTACCTAGAGTACGCCATGCAGCGCGGTAATACTTGGGGCATTGATTTAATGACAGGGGCCCTAGGGGTCATGTACCGGTTGAGTGGCATAGGTCACTTTCGAGGTAGCTTTGAGCAACATGTAGCTCAAGCCGAAGCTAACCATAATCACCAAGTGCTCGCTATCCTCAGTTGCATGCGTTTGATTGAAGGGTTAGTCGGTAACGATAGAATTATTGTGCAAAAGTCGCTCGAACGGTGCGAGCGCTACATTGAACATATATCGGTACAAGGCTTACTGCCGATGGCGCACTGGCCTGGCCTTCGTGCGCTGGCATTAAGCCAGCTTGAACAGTTAGATACAGATTCATTAAACGTAGCAATCACGCGTTATCAAACCTGGGCAGAATGGCAGCCTGATAACTTTAGCCATTGGTTGACGTTAATGCGTGCTGAGCAAGCACGTCGACAAGGTGATATGCCGCAAACATTGGAAGATTATGACGCTGCCTTGCGCCAAGCGCAGAAGCAAGGGCAGTGGCACACAGCAGCTATGATAGCCACGCGCGCGCAGCATTACTGGCAAAGTAAAGGGCACCCTGGATTTGCATCGGAGTATTCCTCCCAACGGCATCATGCGATGGAGCGTTGGGATGCGATCGAATTGATACATGACAGCGAACGTAAGACCCGTTCGACGGGGTACGCGATGAGTATGGATGTTGTGATTGAAATTGCGCAAGCGCTGTCCGCGTTTACTGAGCATGAGCAACTTGTTTCTGAAGTCTCTCGTATACTGGTTCGACAAACAGGCGCCCAGCGATTGGCACTTTTGCAGTGTGAAGATGACGAGCTAAAGCTAGTAATGGACGTAGAACATCACTTGGAAAAATATTTTGAGCCAAGCGTTAGGTTGGAGCACGTAAATAATTTACCGACGGAAATGATTCGCCATGTCGCCAGAGTAAAAAAGCTGCAACACATTAATGAAAATACGCTGACCAACCGAAGTTGGCACAACCGTGCCGAAGATATTAAGCGTAACCAATTAGGTGAATTTTCCGGTTCGGCAGTGACTGTACCGTTGGTGTATTTGGGTGACTTGGTCGGTGTGTTGTATTTGGAGCATAGCCGCAACCGATATGCTTTTAACGACAGGCAGATGCCCATTGTGGAATTTATTGCTGCACAGGCGGCAATTTCCATCCGTAATTTAGATCTGATGCGTGCGCTGGCGCGAGAGGGCGAGGCAAGAGCGGAAGCAGAAATGCGCATGCGATTCGCGGATGCTGAGATGGCTTCCCATGACAAAGTAACAAAACAGTTACAGCATCTTGCTAATACCGACGCGTTAACGCAATTACCCAACCGTCGCTTTTTTATGAGTGAACTGCAGCAAAGCCATGATTTATTCAAACGAAAGGGTCATCAAGCCGCTGTCGTTATGATGGATATCGATTCTTTTAAGGTCATCAATGACCGCTACGGCCATAGTGCGGGGGACGAGGTGCTAAAGGCGTTAGCAAAACAGTTTAATCACGCTGTACGCATGAACGATATTGCAGCCCGCATTGGTGGCGAAGAATTCGCTTTGTTAATCCGCGATGCAGATATGCCACAGGTGTTGGCAATTGCAGAACGATTAAGACAAGCGATAGAGCTCGACTCTATTGTGCACAGCGGCGAGGAAGTGGATTATACAGTGAGTATTGGGATTTCATTATTCGAGACGCAAGACGATGAATTTGAATCGATTCTGAATCGTGCTGATAGAGCACTCTACCGTGCCAAGTCTTTAGGTAAGAACAGAGTGTGCCATGGCGCACTCTAAAAATGTGAGCCGTACGGTGCTTCGCGCCTGTAATTCGAATCACCGTACGACAACTGCTCACACAGCTAACTAACGTGAAGTGCAATTTAATTATATGCGATTTATTCTCATTTTCAATACTAAATGAAAAAAATTCTCATTTAGATTTTCGTATGTTAAACTGTTCGAGATTTAAACAGTGATCTAGGAGTCGCTATGCGCAGTACCATTGCAGAAAAAGTCACTCAAGTACGTCATTGGAACGATACCCTCTTTAGTTTTAAAACCACACGACAACGTTCGTTCACATTCGAAAACGGACAATTCGTGATGATTGGCTTAGAGGTCGACGATAAACCTCTGCTGCGCGCTTACAGTATTGCAAGCGCAAACTATGAAGAAGAGCTCGAGTTTTTCAGTATTAAAGTACCGGATGGCGCACTGACCTCGCGTCTTCAACATATCGAAGTAGGCGATGAAGTGATCATGTCAACACGGCCAACAGGTACCTTGGTACCAGGACACCTCCTACCTGGTAAGCGCTTGTATTTGCTCTCGACGGGGACTGGTCTAGCGCCGTTTATGAGTGTGATTAAAGATCCCGATATCTACGAGCAGTACGAACAAGTGGTGTTGGTGCATGGTGTGCGTTATGTTTCTGAACTCGCCTATCAGAAAGAAATCGGCGAGGATTTGCCCAACAATGAATTTTTCGGTGATTGGGTCAAGGAAAAGCTACGCTACTACCCAACAGTGACGCGTGAGCCCTTCCGTGATGAAGATCATCAGAAACGTATCACCGAGTTGCTCGAGTCGAACACGCTTACGCGTAAGCTGAATTTACCTGATATCGACCCTGAGCACGATCGTTTCATGTTATGTGGCAATGATGCCATGCTACAAGATTTAATGGTTATCTTGAACGAACGCGGCTTTAGTAAAGCGACCTCGCGTAAACAAGGCAGTTACGTTATCGAGCAAGCGTTCATCGAAAAGTAAACCAATTGAATTGAGCGAGTAAGTTTGCCACGCTATTTAAGCGTCTTATATTAAGGAGCTTGTAATGAGCGCGTGGCAAACCACTGTACAACATGTACGTAATTGCTCTCTATGTGAGCCCAAATTACCTTTAGGGGCTCGCCCTGTTATTCAATTTCATCCGCACGCCAGGATACTCATAGCGGGCCAAGCGCCAGGTATTCGCGTACATCGTTCGGGCAAACCGTTTGATGATCCGAGCGGTGAGCGCTTGAGAGCGTGGCTTGGTGTCGATAAGTCAGATTTTTACGACGCACGGCAGTTTGCCATCCTACCGATGGGCTTTTGCTACCCGGGTACT
This sequence comes from Idiomarina baltica OS145, assembly GCF_000152885.1. Classification (GTDB taxonomy): domain Bacteria; phylum Pseudomonadota; class Gammaproteobacteria; order Enterobacterales; family Alteromonadaceae; genus Idiomarina; species Idiomarina baltica. The sequence continues at coordinate 360,068 of NZ_CH672403.1, read as the reverse complement.
ACGAGCTCTGGAGATGCGCCCCCACGACCTGAATGCGCCGACGCTTGGCGCGAGCAATTACTTGAACAACTACCCCACTTACAACTCACGCTCGCAATCGGACAATATGCTCAGCAATGGCATGCTCAGCAACTTACCGGTATCAAGCTCCAGCGAACACTCACAGAGCGCGTAAAGAATTGGCAGGCGTGGTTAGAACAGGGCATACTGCCATTACCCCATCCGAGCCCTCGCAATAACCGCTGGCTTGCTAAAAATCCATGGTTCGAAGATGAGGTGTTACCCGAGTTGAAAGCGCAGATCGCGCGATGGCGAGGCTCTCAAAAATGAAAAGATTAGCAGCGTATGGACGCTTAATATGTTTTTTTGTGGCGGCTATGATAGGTGTTCAAATACCGCAATTTGTCGACCAATACGGTGATGCCGTCTACGCACATCTTAACGAGGCGAAAGCGAGCGTAGCGGAGTTTCAACAGGAAGCCGACCGCTATTTTGATGGCTCTATTGAGCGTCTTATTGACTATTACCGCGCTTCAGATGATCCGGTATTTATTGATGGCGGAGATAGCATCGAGACCATTTATCAGCGCTACCAGATGCTTCAGTCCGCTTGGAACCAATACCAACAGGGCTATTGGCAACGTTACCAAACGACATTTTTGTCTCCGATTACTGATATTCGTAGAGAAGCTTGGGCGCGTTATGACTATGCGGTACGCCTGACACCTGAGGCTCTCGTTATGGCTGTCGTAGTCGGCTTATTTATTAGTTTGCTAGCCGATCTGTTGTTGAGCTTGTTATTATGGCCGCTCAGAAAACGCAGGACAGTCGCTAACTAGGAGTATGCAATGGCGTATGATTGGGTTGTATTTGATGCCGATGAAACACTATTTAGGTTCGATGCTAAGCGCGGTCTAACCCAGCTATTACAGTCTTACGACGTTGACTTTACCGAAACGCACTTTAAACGGTTTAAAGAAGTGAATGCACCCTTATGGGAGGCGTTCCAACGCGGTGAAATTTCTGCCGCAGATATTAAAGCACGACGCTTTGTGGATTGGGAAGATCGTTTGGGGGTTTCATCTACAGAGCTCAACCGTCAATTTATGGCGCAGATGGGTACTATTTCCTCAACGCTTGATGGGGCAGGGTCAATGCTCACTGCACTCGACGATAAAGTTCGCATGGGCATTATCACCAATGGCTTCGTCGAGCTTCAGCAGGAGCGACTCGCAACGCATCAGTTTGAACAGTTTTTTCAGTTTGTGGTGGTTTCTGAAGCGCTTGGTGTGGCAAAACCACACCCTGAGATTTTCCAGCATACGCATCGTCAGCATATCTCGGAGGAGGTTCCGACCAGTCGCATCTTAATGGTCGGGGATAATCCGTATTCGGATATATTGGGGGGACAACGTGCAGGCTGGCATACTTGCTGGTTGAATGAACACCAAGCCACTTGTCCCGAAGAAGTTAAACCGAATCATACTATCCGTCATTTAAGCGAACTGGTGGAGCTAGTGGTTTAATCACCACCAGCGTCCCACGCGTTTTTTATAGTCACGGTAGGTATCACCAAAGTAGCTTTCGAGCTGGCGCTCTTCTGGTTTGATTTGAAATAGGTTCATGTAGAACATATAGAGGGGTAAGCCCAACAAGGCTGCCATGTTGTGTAGTGATAAACCCCAAGCAAAAAGAATAATTAGAAAGCCTAGATACATTGGGTTACGTGTCCAGCGGTAAATACCGCGCGTCACCAATGTGCTCGACTTATCGGGTATGCGGGGATCAACGGTGGTGTTTGCTTTACGAAACTCAATCCATCCCAATAGAGGTAATAGAATACCCAGTGCTAATAAAATAATGCGTATCCACATCGGCACCCACCCGAAGCGAACAGAAGGGAACAGGACCGCGCAACCATACATAAGTAGGGCGATTAAAAAAATGAGTAATAGCGGTGGAACTTTGAGTTCAAGTGCTTTCATAATTTAGGATGATTAACGATGAGCCAGCAAACCATTATTGACCAAACCCAACGCTGGGTACAAGAGGTTGTGGTTAAGTTCAACTTTTGCCCATTTGCACGACCGGAGGTCGACGCTAAGCGTATCCGGTACTGCGTTGTAGCTGAGCAAGACCGACAGACTCAGCTCGCAGCGCTGAATCATGAGTTGTTAAACTTGCAACAGAACGACGCTATTGCGACTACACTTCTTATTGTTCCTAGAGGCGTGGAGGGGTTTTACGATTTCTTGGATTTGGTAGACCAAGCCAATGAACTCATAGTGATGCAAGGCTTTGATGGCGAATTCCAACTGGCACACTTTCATCCCGACTACTGTTTTGCGGATGCCAAGCAAAGTGACCCAGAGAACTATACCAATCGCTCTCCTTATCCGGTACTGCACCTACTTCGAGAGGCTATGATGGAAGAGGCATTAGAGCAATTCGAGCACCCCGAGAAGATTCCCGAGCGTAATATAGAATATTGCCGCCGCCGAGGTGCTGAGTATTTTGCTCAACAGCTGGCGACGATTACGGCCGGTAAGCGTTAGAGAACATTATTGAGCGCGATCCCCACACCAAAACGTGTTTGTTTGTGGTTGTAGTCAATTAAGCTCTCGCCGTACCCAGTAAACAAACTGGTATAGCCAATGAATTTGCCCCAAAGTGGGAAAGTGAAGTTGAATTCCGCTGAGCCTCGACCTGTTTCGATGGCATGTCGCAAGTTTAATGTATATTCAAAGTCATCGATATTAGCAGCGATGGTGAATTCATAGTCGCCAACGTAGTCGGTAATATCAGGGTTGTCGTCGCCTGAAGACTGCATCGGATCGGACTTTTCATCCTCTTGGAAGCGAATCCATGGTTTTAGGCTGAACACAAAGGGCCCCTTTTCTGCGACTAACTGCACGTAAGCACGGTTCCAGCTGCGCGAAAGTTCTTGGCTACGTCCGTTTGACAAGTGCTCAACACCAACAGCTAAGCCCGTATTAGTACCAAATGGATGCCAGCCTGTCGGTGTTGTATAAAATACCTCAGGTTGGTAATTGGTCTCTCTAAACGGCTTTGAGATATTACTCGCGTATACTTGCCACCAAGACTGCATTGTAAAGCCGAAGAAAAGCTTGTCGCCTTCAACGAGCAAGCTCTCTTTATTGACAGGCACTTTAAAGCTTAGCTGAAGCTTTGCTTCGTACTCTTCAAGATTGTCCTCATAGCCTTGGAAGTTTTGGTAGGGCGCCGTGTTAATGTCGGTTGTTCCCCAAACGGGTAAGATGTAATTACGGCGGTGAGGCGTGAGCACGTATGGATCAAACTCGGTTACTTTTTCGCTTTGTAAGCGTTTGGTCAATGCGCCAGGATCTTCGACTTTATCAATCTTAACCACGTCTTCTGACTCTTCTTGACGTAGCTTCTCCATGCATTGCTGACGCACTTCTGCAATCGTTAACGAGGCCTTTTCCTTATTCATTGCATCAAGGAGGCACTCTTGCATTGCTGATAACTCCTGCGCTTTAAGTGAAGGCATAGCAACAAAGAATAAGCAGAATAAAGGGAGTAAGGTACGATGCGGCATGATAAAAAATTCCATATAATTGAATGTAATAAATCATGACTAATACGTATCTAAATGTCTACTCAGATCCCTCTAGTTCATGAACTCTTAACGATAATTTTTCGTAAGTGAAATATACATAGACAATTTATTAAAATCTGGAGGCGTTATGAAAGTTGCCGTGATTGGTGCAAACGGGAAGATAGGTACGCATGTGGTCGAGCAGTTGCAACATGCAAAGACTCACCCGGTTGTTGCGATGGTGCGGAAGCAAGCACAAGTGGATGGCTGGAAAGATCAAGGTGTTGACGCGCGTTTGTTAGATCTTGAAGGTCCTGTAAGCGATATTGAGAAAGCGTTTGAAGACATCGATGCGGTGATTTTTACGGCCGGCTCTGGAGGCGCGACAGGTGATGATAAAACGCTCATGGTTGATCTAGACGGAGCCGTTAAAACGATGGAAGCAGCGCATGCGGTAGCTGCGGATCGTTTTATCTTGGTCAGTGCGTTGCAGGCACATAACCGCGAGCATTGGAACGAAGATTTACTGCCCTACTATGTCGCAAAACATTACGCCGACAAAGAGTTAATGCGTAGCGAGCTTGACTGGACTATTGTGCGTCCTGGCGGCTTAACAGACGAGTCAGGTACAGAGAAGGTGGAGCTTGCCGAGAACTTAGGGCGTGGCACTATTGCAAGAGAAGATGTGGCACGTATTCTAATCCGTTGTCTTGATGCAGATAATACGATTGGCAAGCACTTCGATGTGCTGACAGGCGATCAAGGTGTAGAGGCTGCTGTTAAGGCGATCTAGACCAATTGCATGGCGTGCGTCCGGCTAAGGCGCACGCTACTATGGGTTCTTGGATTCTTCCGCCGGCACGTATATCGCCACACCTTCGGCGGTTTTATCGGTTAAACCAAACATGCGTCCAAGTTGGACACTCAAGCCTAAATTACCCGAATAGCTGCCCAACCCGGTGCCAACATAGACCGAGCTATCGCGTTTTTCGCCCGTCGCTTGTAACAGAACACCATTGGCGCCTAACTTTGCCGCTTGTTCCTTAAGTCGTTGGACAACAGCATCCATTTGGGCTTGATCACCGAAGCTCCAACTACCGTCACTTGAAACAGATAAGAGCGCGACCGTTTCATATTGCGTGGGTTCTTTTAGGTAGAGTTTGACAGCGTTGACGTTGATTGCAGGACGTGCCTCGCCAACCATAACGGTAGAGGGTTTCGAGGAACAAGCCACCATTCCTAACAGAATAACAGTTGTTGTCAGCAAGGCCGAAATTCGAGAAAAAGTGTTACGCATAATACACTCCAAACAAGTCCCTATTGATTGAGTATACGTAATTTATCGGCTTTTAGTGCGTCCTTTACATGAAAATGATAAAGAGTTGTGACTTCTATAGCATCAGGATTTATCAATGCCCACTTTCGAGTTTTTGTTTTGTTCGATCATTTCAGGGAGTTTGAGTACCTCTCTCGGAAATCCAAAAGCGTCTATTAAAAAATTTGAGCCATTAGTTTCAATAAATATTTCTTTATTCATGAGGTTGTGAATCAGATGTGACTTCGTTATTTCTTTCATCGCCACCCGCGTTGTACCCTCAGAGGTTCTGTAAATTAGTTGGTTATCATCTATCTTAATGTAATCGTTCTTGTTTTCTTTAATTTTTTTAATTGAGTGAAAAACAAAATATATATACGTCGGAAGAGTTAATATAGATAAGACACTTCCGTATTCAATATCTTTATCTAATACAATTATATCGTGGAAAGAAAAAGTATTTGTAAAAAGTACGAGGACACCAACAAAAAACAAAATCCAAATTATATTTGCTACATTAAACGAAAACGTTTTTTCATTACTAGACATAATTTTTTACCTTTAAGACAACTTAAAGAGTCTTCTACTTCTCTGTAAAAAGGCGTTTAAATGAGTTTATTCTCACTTGATTTTAACCAACCCTTCCGCACACGCATAGGCGCTTGACCATGCCCACTGGAAGTTGTAGCCGCCAAGCCAACCGGTGACATCAAGTACTTCGCCAATGAAAAATAGTCCAGGCTGTCGCTTACTTTGCATGGTTTGGGAGCTGACTTCATCAACATTAACGCCACCCAAGGTGACCTCGGCGGTGCGATAGCCTTCGGTGCCATTGGGCTTGATTTGCCATTGATTAAGTTGCTCAGCGATTGCTTTAAACGTCTTTTTGCTGATATCGGCGAGGCGTTGAGTCAACGGCCATTGATGATACGCACCGAGTTGAGTAACGACGCGTTTCGCGAACAGCTGCTGTAATACGGTATTCAGCTGAGCCTTTGGTTGTTTAGTTTGGTTCTCTTGTAGCCATTCAAACGCATCGGTACTGGGCAGGCAGTCAACGGTAATCGCCTCACCAGGTTGCCAATAAGAGGACACCTGCAGCATCGCCGGACCCGATAAGCCGCGGTGAGTAAACAACATCGCCTCACTAAAGTGACCATCATTGGCGCTGGCGGCTACGTTCATTGAAACGCCCGCTAGCTCAGCAAAAGCGTCCTTTTCGGTTGGATGCAAAGTGAAAGGCACTAAGCCCGCACGCACCGGTATGATCGAATGACCGAATTGCTCTGCAATTTGGTAGCCCAACGGTGTCGCCCCTAGCTTGGGCATTGAGAGTCCACCACAGGCGACGACTAGTTGATGACCGCTCAGTTGACCCTGCGAGGTATTAATACGATAAGTGTCATGCTCGTATTCGACATCCAGCACTTCGGTTCTCAGTTGTACTTTGGCACCGTAGCGAGCGCACTCGTCGAGTAGCATGCGAACGATGTCCTTCGCTGATTCATCACAGAATAACTGTCCCAAGGTCTTTTCATGATACGGGATTTGGTATTCTGAGACTAAACCAATAAAGTCCCACTGGGTGTAACGACTAAGCGCCGATTTACAAAAGTGAGGGTTACTGGAAAGGTAGTTTTCGGGACTGGCATACATGTTAGTGAAGTTACATCGACCGCCCCCCGAAATGAGGATCTTTTTACCAGCCTGTTTGGCATGGTCTACCACGATAACCTTGTGGCCGTTTCGCGCGGCATGAGCTGCACAGTGTAAACCGGCAGCTCCCGCACCAATAATCACTACATCAAATAACGCCATTACTGCTCAGATTTCAATACATTAAGCACGTATTTTGCTGCACTCACTTCGAATTGCTTCTCATCTTCCACGAATAGATGTTCCACGATGCCATCAACGATAATCATGGCGTAACGTTTTGAGCGAATGCCACCAAACGCGCCAGTGTCATTAGCGAGCCCTAGGGTTTGGCTATATTCACCGTTACCATCTGACAATAACCGAACCTCATCTCCGATCCCTAGGTGGTCACCCCAAGCTTTCATTACAAATGCATCATTGACTGAAACGCAATTAATACTCTGCACCCCTTGTTCAGCCAGCTCGTTTGCGAGTGACACATAGCCTGGCAAGTGTTTCTCCGAACAGGTCGGAGTAAAAGCCCCCGGGACAGCGAACAGGATGTGTGTGCCTTTTGCAAATAGCTCTTGCGGGTCGTAATGTTGAATGCCGAGTTCGCCTTTTGAAGTGAGTGACCCAGCAGGTAATAAATCGTTTTCTTTAATCATAGCTGTTCGAATCCTTGCTTTATATAAACATCAAATCGATGCTTTTTACTCTTGATTTGCGTGTTCGGTTCTCTTTGCCCTAAAAAGTCGGCATGATCGGGTCGTTTTACGACCACACGAAATTTAGCCGCATCTAGCGCTGGAGCAATTAGGTCGTTCGCATCTTCATCGCCGCCGACCAACTGCTGAAACATCTGCATGTCTTTTTTTACTTGAGCGCGCTGTTTACCCGACTTTGGATACATGGGATCGAGGTATACCACATCGTATTGTTCTGAAGAAACCTGTTTAACGTGCTCGACCTCAAGTAGTTGCATACGGCGGCAGCAGTCCGCGATTTTATCGGTGCCATTACGACCACGTTCAAGCGCATCCTGGAGTAGAATACGAACCATCGGGTGACGCTCAATTAAATCAACCGATGATCCGAACGCAGCAACCATGAGTGCGTCGCGCGCTAAACCGGCCGTTGCGTCGAGTACGGATGGTTTGCGTTTGCCAGTAATACCGAGAGCCTTTATCAGTGATTCTGATTTCAAGCTCGAGTTCACCGCGCGGTACCCTGACTTTCCCGCCCGGAAGTCAAGATGAAGCGGTTTGATCCCTTTAGGCCCTGCTGTCCAAACTAATTGCACGCCGTCTGCGGTTTGTTGTAGTTCGAATTCAGAGCTCATTGATTTTTAGCAGAGCGTTGCATATCGACGTGTGGAATATTATCTTCAAGATAGTCCTCGCTAACGGCCTCAAAACCAAACGACTGATAAAACGCCCGTAAGTATGTCTGAGCTTGGACTTGAATAGGCGCGTTCGGTGCTCGCGAATCAAGATATTGAATTGCCCGTTGCATGAGCTCTCGTCCTAAGCCCAACTGTCGCGCGTCTGCGGTCGTGAGAACGCGACCGACTTTTGATATTGGATTTATGTCAGACGCTTTAAAAATGCGCGCGTAAGCAAGCATTTTGCCTTGATTGTTGCGAGCAAAAAGATGCTCGGCATCAAAGTCAGTTCCGTCAGCATCTAAATATGGACAGTTTTGTTCTACAACAAAAACGTCTTGGCGAATACGCAGAATTTCATATAGCTGATGGGTGTTTAATTCTTCAAAAGTTCTTAAAAACCAGTTCATGTCCCTACTTTTTTAATGTCACGTTTCATCGGAATCACATTTTGCTGATGTTCATGGGAGAACAATGCCAATAATTCGGCGACGGGTTTTCGTGCATCACCTTTTTGGCTAATATTGCGAGCTACTTTAAGACTACTAATTTTTGCTCGCTCGTACAATGCGCGTGTAAGCGGCGTATCATGATTACTAATTAGTACAGGAATATGACGTTTGCAAGCGGCCCGTATGGCATGCCGAGCGAGTTCACTTTGCTCATCTAAACTAAAGCCACCCGTCGCATAACTTGTGAAATTGCTTGCTTGTACAAGCGGTGCATAAGGAGGATCGCAGTAGATCACATCGCCTTTTCGGGCTCTCCTGAACACTTGTTCAAAAGAGCTGCAGACGAATTTAGCACGCTTTGCCTTTTCTGCAAAAACTTCGATTTCCGCCTCTGGAAAATAGGGCTTACGATAATCGCCAAATGGGACATTAAAAATACCGCGACTATTGTAACGACAAAGACCGTTATAACCATGCCGGTTGAGATATAAAAAGAGTAGTGAACGGTAGTAAGGATCATTGCTCTCGTTAAACGACTTACGGAGCGCGTAGTATGCGTCTGATTGATTATTACGTGCGGTAAAAAGTCTACGCGCATCGGCAATAAACGTCTTAGGACGGCGCTTTACAAATTGATACAAGGTGATGAGATCGGGGTTGATATCGTTCAGCAAATAGCGGTCATAATCAGTATTTAGGAACACTGATCCTGCACCCACAAAAGGTTCAATTAACTTACGCCCCTCGGGCAAACAAGCTTTTATGGGCTCGACAAGGCCGTACTTGCCTCCTGCCCATTTTAAAAATGCCCGATTTCGTTTCATTAGCCGGCCTTTAGTGGATTGAACGGCTAGTGTACCCGAAAGCTAAAGATATGAAAATTACTCTCCACCAACGGAAACCTGTTCTCGTTGGACTGCCGCAAATGACTTAGGCCAAGGACCGCCGGCTTTTAATGCCTCGGGGAGTGATTCTGCATAAGCGCGTGCCGCCGCGATAGTGTCATAGCTGCCAATGATGACGACATAGCTGTTGTCCTTTTGACGTTGATATACGCGTGCGGTTTGTTCAAGATCGTGACGCTTGATAAATTCGGTCAGTGTGGGCTTATTGCTGGCGATAGTTATTTGTACTGCGTAATTTGTTGCAGGCTGCTGACGAATCCACTGACTATCGGTTAATTGACTGGGTTCACTGCCAGAGGCCGTGTCGGAGTCCGCAACTGCAACAGGGACGCGCTTATCGTTAAATAATGCGATCTCGACCTCACGTGGGTCGGCGTCCGCGGCCGCGACACGATTAAGTGAATGCAGTGCAGCACGATAGGATGCAGCTAGCTCAGCCGGAACAAAATCAAACTGATTGACCTCAATAGGTTCAAATTCTACCGTCGCGTTGGCTGCATTGATATCGGTGTAAGCCTCAGGTGTTGCTTGTTCATTGGTTTTAGCTTCAGCTTCAGTAATTGATGACTCTGCCGAACTGGTTGGCCCAAATGCAGTCATAATAGCTTCATGTTTTAGTGCTGCAAGACCCAATAAAGCGAGTATGGTACTGGCTAATAGAATCTTAAAGAGTGGCGTGCTCGATTTCGCTTTTAAAGATTCAAGGTTGCTTTCGGCGTGTTCTAAAGAGGCTGAGAAGGTCTCTTCTTCTTGCGTTTCTGGCTCCACATAACGTTGAGCTTGCGTCATGAGTTTGAGCTGCAGGCGTTGCTGAATTTCACCTGGATAACCATTGATGGTGGCTAAAAACTGTTGGACTTTATCGAGACTCCACAGCGGGCGCTGACGTTCGGGCAAAAGTGCTTGAACAAAGCGCATCTGCTCCTCTTTGCCGAGCGGCGGTACTTCCACTAACTCGGGACGTTTAACACGTAATTGTGGTGGCGGGGTTTGTTGAAACACCCAACGCGATTCTGCCGAAATGATAATGCTAACACGTTGCCCTAATGCACATAGTTGATTGACAGTATTAACGCATTCAGCCAAAAAACTGTCAGGCATCAGTTCGCCATTGTCGATAACAATAACGGCATGATTTAAGGGGCGTTGACGCTGTATTTCGCGACTTAACGTATCGTCATTTAAACTAATGGTACCAAATAATTGGTTGAGAATTTGTGCCCGTAATCGCTCGACCGATGACCGCTCAGAGACTTGCACCCATGCACACTCTGCATAATTAGAGGCTTGCTCAATAAATAGCTCACTAATGGTCGATTTCCCGCTACCCTGTGGACCGTGAAGTAAGACCAGCGTGTCACTGTGTTGACAGTGCTCATGCAACCGATCAATAACGGCCTGCTGAGAGGGTTTTGATTTTACAGGTGCTGCGACAATATGTGTTGAGTAGGCGTGAGCCGGCATAATTTGCTTCCTATGTGATGCGTGTTAGCAACATTCAGTCAGCACAGCGGCAATTTCCTCATCAGTTGTTGCGTTCGTTACTTCCGCTCGGCCAATGCCGACGGGTAATACGAAGTTAATCCGATTGTCTTTGACTTTCTTATCGCGTTGCATGTAACTCAACCAGTTTGCCAAAGGCATATGTGGCGCTTTTATCGGCAACTTCAATGCTGACAAAAGATTCAGAACGCGACGGAAATCTGACGAGGACATCCGCTGTGTTTTCTCTGAAAGCTTTGATGCAATAATAGTGCCAGCTGCCACCGCCTCACCATGAGTCCATGTGCCGTATTCAGTCGCTGCTTCAATCGCATGACCGAATGTGTGACCTAAATTTAACCATGCACGAATGCCTGATTCGCGTTCATCTTGAGCAACAATTTCGGCTTTTATTTGACAGCTCTTTTGAATAGCATACTGAAGCGTTTGCTCGTCTCGTTGCGACAGTTTGTCGGTATGTTTCTCTAGCCAGCAAAAAAATTCAGCGTCATAAATGATGCCGTATTTAACAATCTCGGCTAAGCCACTGCGATAGTCACGTTCGTTCAGCGTCATTAAACAGTTGAGATCAATGACGACGGCTTTGGGTTGATAGAAGGCGCCGATAAGGTTTTTGCCTTGTGGATGATTGATCGCGGTTTTTCCGCCAACTGAAGAGTCAACTTGTGCAAGCAAAGTCGTTGGAATCTGATAGAAATCAACTCCGCGATGATAGGTTGCGGCGACAAAACCTGCTAGATCACCGACTACACCACCGCCGAGAGCAATAATTGCACAATCCCGACTAAACCCTTCTTCAATCAGTCTATTCGTAACAGATTCGAATGATTTGAGACTTTTGTACTGTTCGCCATCTTCCATATTAAACAGGACAACACGGTGACCTGAAAGCGACTCTCTTAGTTGTGAGAAATAGAGTTCTGATACGGTAGGGTTGCTGACCACAAGTATACTCTGCTTTAAATCAGGCAATAGGCTGGTCAAGCATTGTAAGTTATTTGAGGCGACATGAATAAGGTAGCTGCGTTCGCCCAATTCGACATGTATATTGGCCATAACACAGCTCCCTAGAGAGATTAACCTAGACCGTTAACCCCGAGTTTATCAATGATTTCATTGACCACGACTTTGGCGCTTTGTTCGTCAGTGCGTACAACAATGTCCGCTATTTCTTCATATAGCGGATTGCGTACTTCTGCTAAATCCTCGAGCACCTTCCGTGGATCGTCTGCCTCAGCAATGAGAGGACGACGCTTATCACGTTGTGTGCGCGCTAATTGTTTATCGATAGTCGTTTCGAGGTAAACCACAACGCCACGAGCGGAGAGACGGTTACGGCTCTCTTTGCTCATTACCGAGCCTCCACCTGTCGCCAAAACGATCCCCATATGCTCAGTCAACTCTTCGATAACTTTTTCTTCACGCGCACGAAAGCCTTCTTCACCTTCCAGCTCAAAAACCCAGCTGATGTCAGCGCCGGTGCGTCGTTCAATTTCTGTATCTGAATCGTAGAAATCTAAATGAAGTTCTGCAATTGACGACCAATCGTACTTTGCCGGCGCCCATTGGCCGACAAGAAAAATATTACGTTTCTCAGCCATATCCTGCTTACATCACTGTTAAATTAGCTGTAAATCACGAATCCGGAGTGTCTGGAGACGTCCCCCAACTCAACGAAAAGAAGCGGGATTATCTCAATTAGATTGCATTTTAGCAAATTTATTCCGATTCACTTAACAGCGTGGGTGTAACGAAAATAACCAGTTCACGTTTTTCTGATTGTTCACGCTGATTTTTAAAAAGATTACCGACAAACGGCAACGACGACAATATGGGGACGCCTGTATCGTCCTTCAACTCATATTGCTGAAAAATTCCACCTAAAACTATAGTTTCTCCACTTTTTACCAAAACGCGTGTGGCCATTTCTTGAGTATCAATGGCCACAGCAGGTCCTGTCGGTGTTGATACCGTATCGCCACGCGTATTCTGTGTAATAGTTAAATCTAGCATGACATAGTCGTTAGACGTAATTTGTGGTGTTACGCGTAAACCCATGACTGCCTTTTTAAATTTGACCGCAGTCGCCCCCGATGCGGCACTCTCTACGTAGGGGAACTCAGTTCCTTGCTCTATATAAGCAGGCTGTTGATTAGAGGTAAATATTTTTGGGCGCGCGATAATTTCAGCCTCGTTATCTTGCTCCATCGCGGACAACTCCAAATCCAATAGTAGGCCTTCCGAGAGTTTACCGACGTTTGCTTTCAAGCGTCCTGCGGCTGGCACGGCCGGCAACTCAACTCGCATACCGTCTATTACATCTGCAATGACTTGATCGTCGTTGCGTGGGGTCAGATCGCCCCAGCGCACTCCGAACTGTTCAATGGCGTTACTTTTCATGGTCACCATTCGCGCTTCGATCATTACTTGTTTAACAGGTATATCAAGTTGTGTGATGAGTTGCTTTATCCCGCTGACGTTGTGTGGTGTTTCTTTTAGAATAAGAGTGTTGGTTCGAGCATCGATAGATACCGCCCCCTGATCTGAGAGCAAGCGCTGCTCGCTTTGTGACAATAATGCCGCTATATCTTCGGCTTTGGCATGATTGAGCGGAATTAAAAGTGGCAATGTGACAGATGTATTTGCCTGTTCGTCAGTTGGAGAAGATTGAGATCGTGTCACCCGAATGAGGTTATCCGTCATCCGTAGCGTTAAACCATAGCTGTCGGCAAGCTCTCGCATTAATTTGAGTGCATCAACATGACTGACGGATAAGCTGACCGTCTCGTCAATTGCCTTATCAGCGATCAGGTTTAAGTCGACTTTATCAGCAATAATTTCGAAGGCGGTCACTAAATCGACATTTTTTAGGCTCAACGTGATTTTAGGCAATTCATCTGCCACAGCGCTGGTCACATTGAGTTGCCATAACATGTAAAAAAACAACACGCTCGCAGGTGTCAGAAAGCGATTGCATTTGTGTGTTTGACCTTGTTTTGAAGTGTTGTAACAACGCACGGAAATGACTCCAATTGTTTGAAGGTGACGGACTCGCGAGAAATCGCCGTAATCATCGTGGTTGGTGAGCTAAAGTAGTCGCCAACCTTGGCCGTTAGCCATTGCTTATCACTACCTTGAAAGTAAGCTGAGAAGTTGCCTTCAGTGGCGAGGGTGGCAAGAAGTTGGTAATCGTGCCAGTCACCGAGTAATTTGCCCGGAGGCGATAAGTCACATGGCTTTTGGCCTCGCGGTGCGATAGAGAGTGCAAGCATGGGTAGGCCATTTTCAACAAAGCTAAGTATCAGCTCATTCTTATCATCTGTGTGCCGAGTCATAATGAGACTGTCTAGTACAAATGGATGCTTATCTTGGCTTGGCCATGAGGTAGATACATCAGCCCACCACTCAATTAATTTTTTCGACTGACCGCGTAACTTAATCCGCAGTTTTACATCCGATGCTATGGGGATCTGCTGGGTTAGCGAATAACGTTGAGCTGCCGCTAAGGCGAGGGTCAGCCAACGCGCTATTGGGCGTCGCTCTACTGACTGTTGATGAGCGGTGAAGGTGAGTTTACTTTTCTCTGTCTGTTGCCAAAGTATCTGAGTTTCATGGCGAGTCTCCCGTTGGTTAGATTCGAAATACCATGAAGCTAAGATAAAGCTTGCTGGTGCAGGTACCAATGTTAAACATAGCGCTAAATAGAAACCTAATGTACTTTTCATCGGCACTTCTACTATGGTTTATAAACATCGAGTTGTGCATGGTTATGAGCTTTTAATTGCAGTTGTACGCTCTGCGTTCCATCGTGCCGCAAACGCTCACTCAATTGTGTCAGCTCAGCGGGGCTATGGTATGTACCACTTAATGATAGTTGGGAAGATGTCCAATGAGCGCGGTCGATGTTTAACCCCGTCAAATTACTCAACTCTAAAGTTAATATCTGGCTAACTTGGTTGACTTGTTGTTGGATAGCGGATGAATCTTGCTGGTAACGTGTTGCCGCTGATAACTGATTTTGTTGGGCTGTTTGCCATTGAGTCACGCGTGAATGGACTACATCTAAGTTGTGAAGGGTAAACTGACTGTATAAGGGGTCCACCACGGCGGTGATATTAAGTAGGCTAAATAGGCTTAAAAGAACAACGGCGATAAGACGTTGTCGCTGATTTCTGTGCCTTTTAGCCGTGCGCCAGTCACTGAGGTTTAACCACGCCATGGGAAAAAGCCTCTCAGAGCGGCACCGATTAAAGCGGGTGACGCCTCGCCTGCAAATGACTGTGTCGCTGAGCACAGGTTCTGCCAAAGTCCCGAGAAATTAAATAATCGTGCTTTTAAAATGTCATCCTCTTCGGTACTTAGGTAACTCATCACCACTGAATCAAGCTCTTCGATGTTGATGGCCTCAAGGAGTGAAATTGAGTGTAAAGACACTAGAACACCTCGTGTCACTCGTAGCACAATATACAGATGTTGTTCGCGAAAAATGATGGTCCACTGTGTTGCCGGTTTTGCGAGTCTCGCGTAGGCGGGCAGGCCCGGAAGGAAGTAGTTAGTACAGCGTACCCATGCCTGAGGTGCAGGCTCCAATACGCGGGGTTTCAGTGGTAGCTTTTCGGTCAGTCGCTCGATAGCGTCCTCATGACCATTGATTTGTTGGCTACCGAGCATCGGGACGATGTGACTGTCTTGATAGAGGTTGCTTGGCTGTGAGCTGATTTCTGTCTGCAAGTATACAAACTGACACGGGATTAAGAGGCTTAAACGGGACTTATAGTATCGCCAGTTCATTTGATCAATTGCGTCAGTTAGGTAATGTTTGGTCGCGAGTTGTCCCTTTTTTATTTCTAGCGTCAATAGCCTTATGTCATTGTTTTCAATCATTGCAGCGGATAAATAAGGCTTCATTTATTTACACCATCTTGGGTTATAAAATTTTGTCTTGGGTTGAGGGTTGCAAGCGTAGTGTTTAGTTTGAAAATCAGCCATAATAGTTAGTTATACAAAGGTGTCAGATATTCAACAACGTCACAGAAGTGGGGTAGGTTTTTGAGGTTTTTAAAGCGATTCGCGTGGATAGTCGCCGCTTTGGGCGTATTGGGGATCTTGACCGTGGGAGGGCTCTATCTTTATGTTAAGCCCGAGCTCCCGAGTGTTGAAACGCTAAGGGATGTCAAGTTACAAACGCCAATGCAGGTATTCACCAAAGATGGGCAGATGATCTCGCAGTTTGGTGAAAAACGCCGAATTCCAGTTAAGCTTGAGGATGTCCCACAGACCATGGTTGATGCTTTTCTCGCAACTGAGGATAGCCGTTTCTACCAACACTTTGGCGTTGATCCTATCGGTGTCGTGAGAGCTTTTGGTGTCCTTATTACGACGGGTGAAGTGAAAGAAGGTGCCAGCACCATCACCATGCAGTTGGCGCGAAACTTTTTCCTAAGTTTTGACCGAGCTTGGATGCGTAAGATAAAAGAAACATTTATTGCTTTGCATATCGAGCAGCTACTGACAAAAGACGAAATTCTAGAGCTTTACCTAAATAAAATCGCCTTTGGTCATCGCGCTTATGGCGTGGGTGCCGCTGCCCAAGTTTATTACGGTAAACCTTTAAATGAGTTGAGTTTAGCACAGATCGCAACTATCGCAGGATTGCCCAAAGCGCCATCGAATTTAAACCCGATTAGTAATCCACAAGCTTCTAAAGCACGCCGTCGTGTAGTATTACTGCGGATGCTGGATGAGAAGAAAATCACCCAAGCACAATTTGATGATGCTGTGAACGCACCTGTAACCGCGCGTCGTCATGGTGCTGAAGTAACAGTGAACGCTCCTTACCTTGCTGAAATTGTGCGCCAAGATATGGTCGAGCGGTTTGGTGAAGAGGAAGCCTACAATGGCGGCTACAACGTTTATACCACTGTCCGTAGCGATGTCCAGCAAGCCGCTCAACAGGCTATTTGGAATAACCTACATGGTTATGATGAGCGTCATGGCTATCGGGGACCTGTCAGCGTACTTTGGAACGAAAAAGAGGGTAAACCGGCATTATCGCAGGCCGAGGTTATTGACTATTTAGCGCGTGTCGATCGCATTGGCGCTGTCGTTCCCGCAGTAGTTATGGGCGTTGATGAACAATCAGCGCAAATCCTAATCAAAGGTGATGAACAAGCAACGACCTTAAACTGGGATGCGATGAAATGGGCGCGTCCGTATCTTAATGAAGAGCGCCAAGGTGAGGCGCCTAAGTCTGCTACAGATATTATGCAGCCGGGACACGTTATCTATGTGCGTTCGGTGGGTGAGGAGCATCAACTCCGATTAGCACAAGTGCCGGAACCAAGTTCTGCGATTGTTTCCTTAAAGCCGCAAGATGGTGCCGTAGAGGCAGTAGTTGGAGGCTATAGCTTTAATCTCAGCCAATATAATCGCGCCTTGCAAGCAGCGCGACAAGTAGGCTCAAATATCAAGCCCCTGATTTACTCGGCAGCCTTCGAGCAAGGTTTCACCTTGGCTACCTTGGTGAATGACGCACCTATTAATCAGTGGAATCCGGGCGCGGGTATCGCCTGGCGTCCTAAAAACTCTCCGGACGTCTATGAAGGCCCTATTCGCCTTCGCAAGGCATTAGCTAAGTCAAAAAACGTGGTCTCTGTTCGCCTAATACGGGAACTTGGCGTTAAAACCGCCGCCGATCATATCGCGAAGTTTGGTATTCCACGCGATACGATTCCAGAAAATGAATCCATCTCGCTGGGCTCGTTATCTATGACACCGATGGAAGTTGCGCGTGCCTATGCGACTTTCGCTAATGGCGGCTTCTTGATCAACCCCTACATTATCGAGCGAATAGAAGACGGCGAAGGAGAGGTGGTCTACGAAGCACAGCCGAAGCTAGCTTGCGAAGACTGTGAGAATGCAGCGCCCCGTATAATTTCTGAGCAGAACGCTTTTTTGGTTGCCCAAGCGATGAATTCAGCGGTATGGGGTGGAGGCAGTTGGGCTCATAAAACAGGCTGGAATGGTACTTCATGGCGCATCCAACGTTCTAAACCTATCGTTAATGTCACGGGACGATCGATTACAGGTAAAACCGGTACCACCAATGATGTTAAAGACACCTGGTTCTCTGGCTTTACGACGGGGTTAGTGACCACCACATGGGTGGGCTTTGACGATGTATCACGCGAGTTGGGTCGGACTACGATGAACCCGTTGCTGAGTAGTAAAGAACAACCAATCTCAGGAGGTGAAGCGGGTGCGAAAACCGCATTGCCAGGGTGGATCTTATTCATGGAAAAAGCGGTCGGCAAATTTCCAGCCGATGACTTTACCATTCCACCCAACGTGGTGAGTGTGAGAATTGATATGGAAACGGGTAAGTTATCGCATCGAAACGACTACACGAGCCGCTTCGAGTATTTTATCAGTGGCACCGAGCCAACTGAATATGCTCAAGATGAGCGCGATAACAAAGATATCTTTAATAACGAAGACGGGTTGTTCTAACCCGTCACCGTTAGTTTTGCCAGTAATTGGTTGAGATCAGATTGTACGCCGCCGGCTGTGACGTGCTTACCTGCGCCTGGGCCGCTAATAACCAGTGGCATTTCTGAATACCAATCGGTGTATATCACAAAGATATTCTCGCCAGGGATCAGGTTGGCCAGCATATCGCCTGCTGGAATATATTCGACACCTATTTTCGCACTGACCCGCCCTTCTTCAGAGACCGAGAAGCTAGCGAGTAAGCGCGGCACATTACCGTCTTTGGCTGCTTCCTTAAGCATGGTATCCATTGGCTCGTCTAACTCGTGAGCTCGTTGTAAAAACTCACTGGCAGAGATATCGCGAAGACTTTCAGGCACCAAACTGCTCACGCTGATATCTTCCCAATCAAGTTTAAGACCAATTTCGCGAGCTAAGATTAATAGCTTACGTACCAGATCCTGACAGGATAAATCCTCACGTGGGTCGGGCTCTGAATAGCCGCGCTTTTTAGCTTCTAATACTAAATCACTGAATTTAACACCGTCTGTGAAGTTCTCGAATAGCCAAGACATGGTGCCCGAAAAAATCCCTGAAATACTGCGAATCTCGTCACCGGAACCACGCAGATCGTTGATGGCATAATTAAGCGGCAGGCCAGCACCGACCGTAGTGTTATATAGCCACTCGCGTTTATACTCATGTTGAATCGTGCGAATTTCGCGATACAGTGCCTCCTCGGCCGACCCTGCTCGTTTATTTGCGCTGATAATATGTAAACCATTAGCAAACAAGCTTGGGTACAGTTGAGCGACCGGCTTCGCGTCGGTTAAATCAATCATGACCAGTTCATCATAAGGGGCATTAGGTAATTCGCGTAGTAACTCGGTTAGCACGTAAGGACGTGATAAACGGTCAAACCCTGCTTGCCATTCACTCAATTCGACGCCGCTATAGTCAAGCCAGAGCTTCTTAGAGTTAGCGATACCGATAACACGTACATCCATCACCTGATTAATGCGGTCGCGTTGCTGGCGGAATAAGTCCAACCAAGCAGTACCAATGTTCCCGCGACCAATGACTAACACGCCTAAGCTACGGCGATAGTTAAATAACTGGCTATGAAGACGATTGAGTAAACGGTTATCGAGTTTTTGTTCTAATATTGCGACCGCAGAGCACCCATCTTCGCTGACCGCAAAGCGACGCACCTTCTGTTCGCCTAACTGTAGTTTGAAGGTATTGTATTGATCCGTCTCTTGAATGCGATTACCAACCAGTGCCACCATTGAATAGCCGTGGATTTGCGTGACCGCATTACCCGCATTGATGCGGTCGAGCCAGTGGCTGATGTAGTTCAAGTGGTTTTGGTGGAAAACCAAGTATTGCTGATGTTTTTCGGGTTCGGTCCAGCTTACCAATGGCGTTAAATCCAGCGCCTCAAGTTGTTTGACGAGCTCGCGGTCGTTGAGTTCGACCTTAAACAATACAACTTCGGACAAAGATGTGAATACCTTACCCTTAGGTTCTGTATGTTCGAAATTGCCAATACGGGTCTGCTGATTTTCAACTTTTAGGCTTGAGCGCACCGAAATGACCATACGATCGCGGTCAACAGGTTGGAATGTGCGAGGGTGTAGCACCGGGCTGCCTAATCGAGCCAGCTCTTCTGCTTCGCTCCAATCTAAGGTCGACAAACTGACGACACGTTCTATCTTACGCGGATCGGCTGAATAAACACCGGCGACGTCTTTCCAAATAGTGACTTGCTTTGAATTAAGTAAGCTACCAACCAAAGTCGCAGAATAGTCACTGCCGTTACGACCTAGTGTGAGGCTCTCACCGTTTAAACCGCGTGCAATAAAGCCCGTAACAATAAATCGTGTGCCGGGAAAAGGTGCTACGCGATTTAATAAATTATGGCGCGACTCTAACTCCTGAATAACGGGTTCAGGGGCGTCTTCAGCCTTTAGGAAATCACGTGCATCAATATGGTCTGCTTTAGTACCTTGTTTCCTTAATAATGCCGCAAGGAGTCGAGCTGACCAAAGTTCACCGTAAGACAGCAGTTCTGCTTCGTGTTCGATAATTTCTTTACCCGCAACGAAGTCGCGGAAGCGTTGAAAATCCACAGTCGACTGCTCAAGGATAGGTGCCGCAAACTCGCTACCGAGAAGTTCGTGGATTAATCCTTGTTGGAACCGCTCCAGTTGGTCGAGTAAAATATCAGCCGTATCGCCAGACTCCTTTTGAGCTTTAATAATTGCTAAAATACGGTTAGTGGTATCACCCGCCGCCGAGACCACCACAACATCGCTTGCGCCTGCATATTCGGTTACAATGCGTGCCACGCGACGATAACAAAAAGCGTCAGCCAAACTACTGCCGCCAAACTTATGCACTTGAACGTTATCGGCTACCGTCCGAATCTGATCTAAGCTCGGCTCTGCGGTCATTGGCGATACCTCTCAAATAAATGAATTAACTGATGTAATGACTAAGGCTAAAACATCAAACGCCAAATGTCAGCAAATTTTAGCCATCTAGACGGATAAAATTTGACCTTCATCTGGGATTGAGTAAAATTCAATATAACTTATATGGTTTTTGACTAAGGCAGGACTCTCACGATGAAGTGGAATGGTGATTATATCTACCCCTATGCAGAGCACGGGCGTAAAAGCGAACAGGTAAAAAAGGTAACCGTATCAATACCGACTCGCGTGCTTAAAGTGCTCACCGATGAGCGAACTCGCCGTCAAGTTAAGAACTTACGTCATGCTACGAACAGCGAACTACTCTGCGAAGCCTTTTTACACGCTTTTACGGGCCAACCGTTGCCGACGGATACCGATTTAGAAAAGACCAATCCAAATAAAATACCTAAGGCAGTACGCGAAGAATTAGAAGCACGAGGGCTTCCAATTCCTGCAGATGATGAACTCGATACGCCTTAATCTTGCATATAATTTTCAGGTAGCGGGATTTTGGCAACACCAGACTCGACCGCTGCCTCTGCCACTGCCTTAGCTACGCGCTGACACAAGCGAGGGTCCATGGGTTTAGGAATGATGTAATCAGCGCCGAAAGTGAGTTCATCAATACCGGCTGCTTTTTTGACCTCATCAGGCACTTCCTCTTTTGCGAGTTGGCGGATGGCTTCAACCGCTGCAATTTTCATCTCATCGTTAATTGCGGTTGCACGCACATCTAAAGCGCCGCGAAACATGAACGGAAAGCACAACACATTGTTGACTTGGTTAGGGTAGTCAGAACGACCTGTGCCGATAATAATGTCGTCGCGAGTTTGCTGAGCTAATTCGGGTTTAATTTCTGGATCCGGGTTAGAGCAAGCGAACACGATCGGCTTATCAGCCATAAGTTTAAGCGTTTCTGGCGAGAGTAGGTCAGGTCCCGAAACACCGAGAAACAGGTCGGCCCCTTCAATGACTTCTTCGAGCGTCCGTTTGTCAGTGTTGTTTGCGAAGAGCGCTTTATATTCGTTGAGATCCTCGCGGCGAGTATGGATGACACCTTTGGAATCCAACATGTAAATATGTTCGCGTTGCGCACCACATTTGATAAGTAGCTCCATACAGGCGATGGCGGCGGCCCCCGCACCCATGCAAACAATATGGGCATCTCTAAGGGACTTACCCTGGATTTCAAGTGCATTCAACATGCCTGCAGCGGTCACAATAGCCGTGCCGTGTTGGTCATCATGAAACACAGGTACGTTACATTTTTCAATAAGCGCTTGCTCGATTTCGAAACACTCAGGCGCCTTGATATCCTCAAGATTAATACCACCAAATGTGTCGGCTATATTCGCCACTGTATTAATGAAGTCTTGAGTAGTGCGATGGGAGACTTCAATATCGATGGAGTCTAATCCTGCAAACCGCTTAAATAACAGTGCTTTCCCTTCCATCACGGGCTTTGATGCCAGCGGCCCCAAGTTACCTAAACCAAGAATCGCGGTACCGTTAGAAATAACAGCGACCATATTGCCTTTCGCCGTATATTTATAGGCATTGTCGGGATCTTCAGCTATGGCTCTTACGGGTTCCGCAACACCCGGACTGTAGGCAAGCGCTAAGTCTTTCGCAGAGTCAGCTGGCTTGGTGAGTTCAACTGAAATCTTACCTGGTGTGGGGTATTGGTGATAATCCAACGCTTTTTGGCGGAAATCTGACATTTAGGCAACCTGAAAAAATGAATAAAGGATGATGTATTAGGATAAAGGCAATTAGGAAAATAACAAATCTTACCTGCTTATGTGGAGTCACTCAGATCATGCTAACTTTTGATGTGTTTAAAAACACACCAGTCAACTTTTCTTTAACAATGGTGTCTCTGAGCAGAGTAGATATGAAAAAAGGCGCCATTTGGCGCCTTTTTTGTAAAAATGGGCTGAAAAGCTCATTTTTATACGTTTTGCGTACCGGCAATTATTTTTTGCCCAAAGTACCAAAACGTTTCTTGAATTTGTCGACACGACCACCTGTGTCCATTACACGTTGCTTACCAGTGTAGAATGGGTGGCACTCTGAACATACGTCGATGTGTAGATCTTCTACGCGAGTAGAGCGAGTTTCAAATTCGTTACCGCACGAGCAAGTTACTTTGATTGCTTCGTACTTAGGATGAATACCTTGTTTCATGGGAATACCTCGAGTTAGGCCACATCGCTATCCAGTCGCCTCGTCTGCGCAGGACACCATGTGTAAAAAAACAACAATGTTTAAGAGCGCGGCATTTTATGCGATCTTCACTGATCATTCAAGAGGCTTATTACGCTTGTTTTATCGCTCATTGCGTTTCAGAATAGCGCTATGATAGACAGCCCTCACTACATTGAAGTGGCGTTACCGTTGCCGTTGCGGCGCAGCTTCACTTACCAATATGATTTGTCCGAACCGGCAGTGCTCGGTGCGCGTGTACGGGTGCCTTTTGGTCAACGGCAATTGGTCGGCATTATAACGCAACTTAATGTTGCAGCGCCGAGCACGTTTGAAGCCAAGTCAGTGCTGGCACAACTAGATACCACCGCGGTATGGAAAGCCGAGCTGTGGCAACTTTTAAATTGGGCGTCAGATTACTATCAGCATAGTCTGGGTGATGTATTTGCTAATGCTTTACCCATATTGTTGAGACAGGGGAAACCCATCGGCTATGCGCCCGTTACTTATTATGAGTTGGCGCAGGATGCACCGAGTGCGAGTGATACTGCGCTAGACCGAGCGCCCAAGCAGAAGCAATTACTCGGGCTATTAAGACAAGGTCGAGTCAGCGCAGCGCAACTTAAGCAGGCTCAGATTAGTACCACAGTCAGTAGCGCTGCTTGCGATAAAGGCTGGGTTAGACGCATTGAAGAAAGGCCTGAGCTTAATGCAGAACAACATTGGCAGATGGCGCTCAGCGAAGAACCACTCGCGGTTAACCAAGAACAAGCGGTTGCGCTTAGCGCAATTAAGCAAATATCTGGTCATGCAAGCTTTCTACTCGAGGGTGTAACCGGGAGTGGCAAAACCGAGGTGTATTTACAAGCTATCGAGCATGTCTTAGCAGCAGGTCGTCAAGTGCTAGTCTTAGTACCTGAAATTGGCTTGACGATGCAAACGATTAAGCGCTTTCGGCAACGTTTTGATGTTCCAGTCGAGGTCTTACACTCTAACCTTAATGATACAGAACGTCTTCATGCTTGGCTCAACAGTCGATCGAATCGGGCAGGCATTGTCATTGGCACACGCTCAGCCATTTTCACTCCGTTCGCTGATTTAGGCATGATCGTCGTCGATGAAGAGCACGACTTGTCCTATAAGCAGCAGGATGGATTTCGTTATCACGCTCGCGATATTGCGATTAAACGTGCGCAATTACTTGATATTCCGATCATTCTAGGCAGTGCTACGCCTGCGCTCGAGACCCTTAATAATGCCGTTAATCAGCGCTTTCACTGGTTGCAACTAACTCAACGCGCCGGTGTTGCAGAAAGCGTTGAGCATGAACTTATAGACTTGAAAGGTCTACCGATGCAGGCGGGCTTGTCAGAACCCTTGCTGCAACAAATAGAACAGGAGCTAAGTAAGCACAACCAAGTGCTCTTGTTTTTAAATCGGCGTGGCTTCGCGCCGGCGCTGATGTGCCATGAGTGTGGCTGGATTGCGCAGTGTAAACGTTGCGATGCGTATTACACCCTG
Source organism: Idiomarina baltica OS145 (assembly GCF_000152885.1). Taxonomy (GTDB): domain Bacteria; phylum Pseudomonadota; class Gammaproteobacteria; order Enterobacterales; family Alteromonadaceae; genus Idiomarina; species Idiomarina baltica. The sequence continues at coordinate 335,600 of NZ_CH672403.1, read as the reverse complement.
CATCAAGCACAACGGCGCCTACATTGTCACCATTGCGATAGCCAACGGCCTGTCCCAAAGCAGTGTGAGCAATGTGGCTCAACGCATTTAATATCGCATGGCGTGGGTACCGAACAACTCGAAGATTTTCTTAATCAACGCTTTCCTGAGCACAGCGTTTTGCGGATAGACCGGGACTCTACACGACGCAAAGGCGAGTTAGACGCACACTTAAAATCGGCCTCCGAGCATAAACATCACATTTTGGTGGGTACCCAGATGCTCGCTAAAGGGCACCATTTCCCCAATGTGACTTTAGTCGCGCTGTTGGATGTCGATGGCGCTTTGTATAGCGCTGATTTTCGCGCGCCAGAGCGGTTGGCTCAGCTGTTTACACAAGTATCGGGTCGTGCGGGTCGAGCTCACAAACGCGGCCGAGTCGTGCTACAAACGCATCATCCCGAGCACGACTTAGTGCAAGATTTGCTAAATAATGGATACCAACACTTTGCGCTAACGGCTCTGGCTGAACGGCAGGCGACAGCGCTTCCCCCGTTCAAGCATTGGGCGCTGGTGCGGGCCGAAAGTACCGACAAAGCGCAAGTTGTCGAGGCATTGAATCATATGGCTGCTTGCTTACCCGAGGTTGCGGGCGTCATGGGCGTCGGTCCGATTCCCGCGTTAATGGAAAAACGCGCAGGTCGTTATCGTTATCAATGGATACTGCAGACGACATCGCGTAAACAACGCTATCAAGTCGTTAAATATTTACTTAGCCAGTGGGAAAACCTCAGTATTCTCAACCGTATACGATGGTCGTTGGACATTGATCCACAAGACTTCACATAAACGCGCAAAAACAGGTAAACTACCCCTCTTATTGTGAATCACTTTTTCTTTCCTTTTTAACGTTAATACAGGTAGTCGTGTCGATGAAAGAGCAACTTGAACAGTTAATTACTGATGCTGTGGGCCAATTAAAAGCTGACGGTATTCTTCCTACGGATCTAACCGTGAAGATTCAGTTGGACCGACCACGAGATAAGTCACACGGCGACTTTGCGTCCAATCTGGCGTTGATGCTGGCAAAGCCTGCAAAAATGAATCCGCGTCAATTAGCGGAAAAGGTTATTGAAGCGATTCCGGCGAATACGCTGATTGCCAAAACCGATATCGCTGGACCTGGTTTTATTAACTTTACGATCGCACAGGACCAGTTAAAGAGTCAGTTAACTACTATGCTGAGTAGCGCTGATCTCGGTATTCAGCCTGCTGAAAAGCCAATGACCATTGTCATTGATTATTCATCACCTAACTTAGCGAAAGAAATGCACGTAGGTCATTTGCGCTCAGCGATTATTGGCGATGCGGTATCGCGTACAGCCGAAATGTTGGGCCATAAGGTGATTCGCCAAAACCACGTAGGTGATTGGGGCACTCAGTTCGGGATGTTGCTGGCGCACATGGAAGAGCTGGATAGCGAAGCGGCTAACTATGAGCTTAGTAATTTAGAAACTTTTTATAAAGCTGCCAAAAAGCGCTTCGACGAGAGCGAAGATTTTGCTGAGCGGGCACGTGAATTAGTCGTCAAGCTCCAGTCAGGCGATGACTACTGTTTGAAGCTGTGGAATCAGTTTATTGATGTATCGCTGGCTCACTGTCAGGAAGTGTATGACCGTTTGGGTGTGAAGTTAACCCGTGATGATGTGATGGCCGAAAGTGCTTATAACGACCGTCTGCCCGGTGTTATCGAACATCTTAAACAGCAAGGGCTGTTAGTAGAAGACCAAGGTGCGCAGTGCGTATTTTTAGACGAGTTTAAAGGTAAAGAGGGTGAACCCCTTCCAATTATTGTGCAGAAAAAGGGCGGTGGTTATTTGTATGCGACCACTGACCTCGCTGCAATCCAGTATCGTCAAAAAGAACTCGGTGGCGACTATCTGATGTATTTTGTCGATGCGCGTCAATCTTTGCACTTCGAACAGATCTTTACCTTAGCGCGTAAAGCCAAATTCATTGAGGGTGATATTAAAACTCAGCATTATGGATTCGGCACTGTTATGGGTAAGGACGGGCGCCCTTATAAGAGTCGCGACGGTGGTGTGACAAAACTTGCTGATTTATTGGATGAAGCTGAGCGCAGAGCACTCGAACTGTTACAGCAGAAGAACTCTGACCTGACTGCTGAGCAACAAGAGGCGGTCGCGAAAGTGGTCGGTATTAGCTCGGTTAAGTATGCCGACTTGTCAAAAAACAGAACATCGGATTATATTTTCGATTGGGATTTAATGCTCACGTTTGAGGGCAATACAGCGCCTTATCTACTTTATGCATTTACTCGCGTGAATAGTATTTTCGATAAGTTAGGTGAGCGTTCGTTTGATATGGACGCTGACTGGCTGCTCGAAGATGAGCGTGAGCTTGCGCTCGCAAATCAACTGATTCGGTTTGAGGAAGTGGTGAACCGTGTATTCGATAAAGCCATGCCGCACTTCTTATGTGGTTACTTGTTTGAACTCGCAGGTTACTTCTCGAGCTTCTATGAAGCCTGCCCTATCCTGAACCAAGAGGATGAGGCGGTGCGTAATAGTCGTCTTAAACTAGCCCGTTTAACGGCTAATACGCTTGAAAAAGGCTTAGCATTATTGGGTATACCGACGTTAGAAAAGATGTAAGTCATGGATTACGCTAATCGTAAACCCAAACCTAAAAAGAAGTCTGGCAAATCGTCCGGTCAACGGGGTAAACCGTCGGCTCGCGGTGCTGCCGCTAAGCAACCCAAACAAGTTCCGTGGGTTGCAATTGTGCTTGTCTTGGCTCTAATGGCCGCATTTATTTACGGTTTGCTGAGTATTAATGGTGATGGTGATAAGTTGCCAGCGAAACCGACAGACCAACAGGCGACTGATGAGTTACCCCCAAAGCCAAAGGAAAAGTGGCAGTATATTCAGGAACTAGAAAGTAAACAGGTTGAAGTCGATGTGCCTGAGCGCGAACTCGGACCTCCTAAACTGATGCAGTGTGGGTCATTTAGAAAGCAATCTGACGCCGAACGTCTTAGGGCTGAAATTGCAATGGCCGGCTTAGAGAGTCAAGTACGAAGCTCTGAGGGTAAAAACGGTCTTTGGTATCGCGTGATTCTTGGGCCTTACGAGACCAAGCGCGCGGCTGAAAGAGAGCGGCATAAATTGCAACGAGCTAAGATTTACGGTTGCGCGATTTGGAACTGGAACCTCGACTAAACTCGTTAAAACTGCAAAGGCATCGTTGGATGCCTTGAAATCTTATCAATACACCCTCAAATAGCTAATAATCGCATTGCAACATCGCTTGCAGTTCACCGTATTAGCTAGAGAGGGTTTTGTTTTGACCACGATAGTATCCGTAAGACGCGGCGACAAAGTCGCTATTGGTGGTGATGGCCAAGTCTCGCTTGGTAACACCGTCATGAAAGGTAACGCTAAAAAAGTACGCCGCCTTTACCACGATCAAGTATTAGCCGGTTTTGCTGGCGGAACCGCAGATGCATTTACACTATTTGAGCGCTTTGAATCAAAGCTAGAGCAACATCAGGGTAACTTGATGCGAGCTGCTGTAGAACTCGCGAAAGATTGGCGAACAGACCGCGCACTACGACGCTTAGAGGCATTGCTCGCGGTTGCCGATAAAGAAACGTCGCTCATCATTACCGGTAATGGTGACGTAGTTCAGCCCGAAAACGACCTGATTGCTATCGGTTCCGGTGGGCCGTATGCTCAAGCAGCGGCAACGGCCATGTTGGAGACGACCGAGTTATCGGCGCGCGATATCGTAGAAAAGGCACTCACCATTGCAGGCGACATTTGTGTTTACACGAATGGCTACCAGACCATCGAAGAACAGCAGTCAATCGCTGCCTCAAAAAATAAGTAGGGGATAAAAGATGTCAGATATGACCCCAAGAGAAATTGTAGACGAACTCAATCGTCACATCATCGGTCAAGATAAAGCTAAACGAGCGGTAGCCGTAGCGCTTAGAAATCGCTGGCGCCGGATGCAGTTAGATGATGATTTGCGTAATGAAGTAACGCCTAAAAATATTCTAATGATTGGCCCAACGGGCGTGGGTAAAACTGAGATTGCACGTCGCTTGGCTAAGCTCGCACGTGCACCTTTTATTAAAGTAGAAGCAACCAAATTTACTGAGGTGGGCTACGTTGGTAAAGAAATTGAATCCATTATCAAGGATTTGACCGATGTAGCAGTGAAGCAAAAGCGCGAAGAAATGATGCAAAAAGTGCGTTATCGCGCAGAGGAAGCTGCCGAAGACCGCATTTTAGATGTGCTACTACCGCCTGCGCGTACCTCAGGAGGCTGGGGTGCAGAAGAAGATAAAGGCAATGATGAGCAACGTCACTCACGGCAAGTGTTCCGTAAAAAGTTGCGCGAAGGTAGCTTAGACGATAAAGAGATCGAAATTGATTTGGCGATGCCGCAAATGGGCGTTGAGATCATGGCGCCGCCAGGCATGGAAGAAATGACGTCACAGCTACAAAACATGTTCCAGAACATGGGCAATGACAAGACCAAGAAGCGCAAAATAAAGATCAAAGATGCGTTTAAGCAATTAATCGATGAAGAAGCAGCCAAGTTGCTTAATCCGGACGAGGTCAAGGAAGCGGCAATTGAATCTGTCGAGCAGAACGGTATTGTCTTCCTCGATGAGATCGACAAGATCTGTAAGCGTGGTGACAGTAGTGGCCCTGATGTTTCGAGAGAAGGCGTACAACGCGACCTGTTGCCGTTGGTGGAAGGTACGACGGTCAATACCAAGCATGGCATGATCCGTACTGATCATATCCTATTCATTGCATCAGGCGCCTTCCAGATGAGCAAGCCATCGGATCTAATTCCAGAGCTACAAGGTCGTCTACCAATTCGTGTTGAGTTGGATGCACTGACCAGTGGTGACTTTGTACGCATTTTGACAGAGCCGAATGCTTCACTAACGACTCAGTATAAGGCCTTGTTGAATACCGAGGGTGTTGAAATTGGCTTTACAGACGATGGCATTCAACGGATCGCAGAAATCGCCTTCCATGTGAATGAGACCACCGAAAACATCGGCGCGCGTCGATTACACACAGTGCTAGAGCGTCTGATGGAGGAAATCTCCTTTAATGCTACTGATCATAGCGGTGAAAGCATTAGCGTTGACGCTTCGTATGTCGATAAACACATTGGTGAGTTATCGCAAGACGAAGACCTAAGCCGCTTTATTCTATAAGTGGTGCCTTTATGCCGTTGCCAAAGATGCTGGCAACGGCTCTCTTCCTAGTTTGAGCTCGTTCTCGATGAGCTGCTCTGCCAACTCAAGCTTAATGGGCGGTGAGTAGAAATAGCCCTGCATCATGTCGCACCCAAGCTGTTGCAGAATATCTTGTTGGTCTTGTGTTTCGATACCTTCTGCTATGACACGTTTACCAAGACCATGAGCCAAGCGAATCATTGCTTTTAATATTGTCGCATCGGTGCGATTAACCTGCAGCTCGCTGACAAAACTTCGATCAATTTTAATCTTATTAATGGGTAAAGAGCGCAAGTAGGCAAGTGAGCTATGACCTGTGCCGAAGTCATCTATAGCGACTTTAAAGCCGAGGTCTCTAAGTCGACGAATGACATCCATGCCATTACTTAAATCGGACATTGCGACAGTCTCGGTAATTTCTAACTCGAGATAACTGGCATCTAATTGGTAATTGTCGACTAATCGAGTGAGGTGTTCGACGAGTTTAGACTGTTGGAATTGTTGTGCCGATAAGTTCACCGCGATAGGCCACACGTGACTAAAACGTTTGTTCCAATCTGCGAGTATTTCGGCAGCGCGTTCAAGTACCCAATTATCAAGCAACTCGGTTAGGCCTAACTGTTCGATGTGCGGAATAAACTCAGCTGGCGAGAGCAAGCCTCGTTCGGGGTGCTGCCAACGGATTAGTGCCTCAAAGCCACATAATTGCTGGTAGTCGAAATCAAACTGAGGCTGAAGATAAATCACAAATTCGTTATTTTTAAACGCCTTTCTTAGAATCGGCTCCATATCAATAAGTTGAGAGAACGCGTCATCCATCCCGCGTTCATAAAAAGTAATATTGGAGGCGTTTTGGCGCTTCGCATCGGTTAGGGCTAGCGTTGCTTTGTTCAGCAAAATTTCAGCATTTACACCGTGTTGAGGGTAGCGTGAAATTCCCACGCCAACCGACAGCGTGATCTGTCGCTGATTCACCTCGATAGGACGAGACAACTCGTGCTGGAGCTCTGTGGCAAGTTCAATGATATGACGACGACTTTTTAAGTGATCGAAGATGACTGCAAATACGTCGCCACTAATTCGAGCTACGGTAACGGGTTTACGCTTAAATTGTTGTAAGCGTCGGGCAATTTCTTTTAATACTTGATCGCCCCCCCGAATACCCAACCGTTCGTTGACGGACTTAAACCGTGAAACGCCAAGTAACATCACGGATAGGTGACGGTTATTTGAACGGCAGTAGTCGACTAAAACGGGGATTTTACTGACTAATTGATGACGGTTAGCGACACCGGTTAAGGCGTCGTGTGTGTGTAAATATTCGGCGCGCTGCACAGCATAAAACGAGGTCGAACGCTCCGATTCCAACAGCCAGATTACGATACCGACCATTATGATAGTCAGGAATACAATGGTAAATAAGCCCTGAGTGCTGATAACCCAATCTAAATAAATGGTATTAGTGAATAACAACACCGCCGACAAAATAAGATTCTTGATTGCTAAAAATGTAAATGCGGAGGCGACAATTTTGGGACCTAAGCCAGGTGGGATGCGCAAAAACATGAAGAGCGCAATACCTAAGAACAATAGGGCCGGCACGATAAAGCGTGGCAATTCAGATTCAAATAATGACAACTCACCGGTTTGATTTGAGAACATCCAGGCAATTGTGGCTGAGGCAGCTAACGTAGTTATAAGGAGGAGTAAATGCCGAGTTGTTTGGCTTAGGTGACGTTCCTTAATGGCGTTGTAGGCGCCGAGAGCAATATAGGTGAGTGCCAAGTAGTGAAGAAAAATTGAGCCTGTATAAAGACTCTGTGTAATCCACTCAGGATAGTTTGTCCCGATGAGTGCGCTCGATGTTAGAACAGCGCGAATAAGCTCGCTTGCACCATAGCTCAAGCATGCGACCGACCAATCCCCGAGGTATGCTTGCTGATACGATTTAAGATAAAACCGCAGTAAGCCAGCGAATCCCAGCAACATCAGGGTTTGAATGACATGAGTTAATGTTTCGATCGCCAAAGAGGTGACCAAATCGAGATCAGGCATCAGAAAACAGTAATAATTATTGTTATATTTATATTAGATTACGCGCCATTGGTGGGGTAATTCAAGTATAACCGTTCAAAGATTTTAACAAAGCGGCTATTGAGCATTTTTAAAACCACCAATTACCGTTATACTTACCTGAATTCGCACTGTCTAACGCAGGATACAGTCATGGAATACAATACCTCAGAACTTTGTGATTTATACCCCGATATGGTCGATGTCGTTGAACCGATGTTTGAATCCTATGGCGGGCGCTCTTCATTTGGCGGACAACTCGTCATCGTTAAATGCCATGAAGACAAAGGGCTGATTGAAGAGACCCTGAACCAAGATGGTGGGGGCAAAGTGTTATTGATTGATGGCGGTGGATCTGTGCGCCGCGCTTTGATCGACCTCGCCATTGCAGAGCAAGCGTTGGATAATGACTGGGAAGGTATCATTTGTTATGGCTCAGTGCGTGATGTTGACTCACTTGAAGAACTGGATATGGGAATTTTGGGTGTTGCCTCGATTCCTGTAGGTGCCTCAAGCGAAGGAATTGGTGAAATAGATATTCCAGTCAATTTTGGCGGAGTAACGTTTCTACCAGAAGATCATATTTACGTGGATAGCACCGGCGTTATTTTATCTCCTGAGCCACTTGATATCGAATAATGCAAAAGCCTGAGTTTTTAATTACCGACGATTTAAGCCGCTACGTTAAACTTCGGCCACATGAAACAAAAGTCGGGCAGGCCATGAATGGTCTGCCTTCGGGGTCTTACTCTGAGGCGTTAGACAAAGCGTGGGAATTAGGACAACGCGTTGCCCTTGTTGGTGTTCCTGAGAGTATCGGTGTTAAAGGAAACCTCGGTCGCCCCGGTGCAGAGGGTGGCTGGCAGGCTTTCCTAGGTAGTTTTGCGAACCTGCAACATACGGGCTTACTTTCCACGCACGAATTGCTACTTGTCGGATCCGTCGACTGCAGCGATCTTATGAGTCAGGCAGAACCCTTAGACGCCAATAATGAACATGACTTACAAACGATTCGACAGCTTGTTGAACGTGTTGATGCGCGCGTTCGCGAAGTGGTTGAGCCGTTATTCGTACGCGGATTTGAAGTTGTTTTAGTCGGTGGTGGACACAATAACGCGTACCCGTTACTTAAAAGTCTCTCGACTGCTAAGCAGCAGCCTTGTGGGGCTATTAACCTCGATCCCCATGCGGACTTTAGAGCTCGTGAGGGTCGGCACAGTGGTAATGGTTTCAGTTACGCCTATGTCGATGGGGCTTTATCGCACTATCATGTTGTGGGCTTACACCAAGCCAAAAATTCAGCCTCAAGCCTGCGACAAATGGCTGATGCCGGTATGCGCTATCATGCGATCCACAGTATTATCGGGCGTCCTTTTGCGGAGGTCATGGATGAAGTCGCAGCTAAGTCAGTCAGCTGGCAACGTCCACTGGGTATCGAGGTCGATGTTGATTGTTTAACAGGCGTTCCCGCCAGCGCAGTTAATTATAGTGGCTTGAGCCTTGCGCAAGGATTTAGTTTCGTGAAACGTTTGGCCGAGCTCGAAGATGCTGCCTACCTGCACCTTGCTGAAGCAGCACCTTCATTATGCCCCACCGGTTTTGACGAGGGTCAAAAGCAAACGGGGCAAGTGTTAACTGAGCTCGTTATTGCTTATATGCTGGGACGTGAACGACGCCGTCGTACCAACGCTTAATCAGTGGATTGACGCCGAACTGATAAGTCAGTTCGGCGGCATCCTGAATGTCCCATAAAGCTAGATCAGCTTTCATACCTGCTTTGATTTCACCGACCTGCCCATACATACCGAGGGCTTTGGCTGCATTAACCGTGACGCCCCGCAAACACTCTTCTGGTGTTAACTTAAAGAAAGTCGCCGCCATTTGTAGCATCAGTTGCAAGTTGTGAATCGGCGACGATCCAGGATTAGCATCGGTAGCAATCGCCATCGGCACTCGGTGCTTACGCAGCAGTTCAATCGGCGGCACTTGGTCATCTCGGAGAAAGTAAAACGCTCCAGGCAGCAGCACTGCGACGGTACCGGACGCTGCCATGGCTTGAACACCTTCTTCGTCGAGTTGCTCTAAATGATCGGCCGAAAGCGCTTCAAACTGTGCTGCGAGCTGAGCACCCTGTTGATTCGTGATTTGCTCGGCGTGTAATTTGACGGGCAAACCTAAGGATTGAGCCGCTTCAAATACGCGTTGTGTTTGCGCGGGTGAGAAACCAATTGATTCACAGAACGCATCAACGGCATCCACCAGTCCCTCATCAGCAAGGGTTGGGAGAATACGTTCTACTATTTCGTCGATATAGCCGTCGGCGTTATTTTTGAATTCGGGTGGAATCGCGTGAGCCGCTAGCAACGTGGTTTTCACTCGTACGGGTAATTGTTCGCCGACTGCGCGCGCCACTTGTAATTGCTTACGCTCGGTCTCGAGGTCAAGGCCATAGCCCGATTTAATCTCAAGAGTTGTTACACCCTGTGCGATAAGTGCTTTAGCGCGCTTTAGTGCCAGTTGTAATAGCTCATCATAGCTTGCCTCTCGGGTTGCTCGCACGGTCGCGGCTATACCTCCACCGGCTTTTGCTATCTCAGCGTAAGTAGCGCCATGCAGCCGCTGAGCAAACTCGTTAGCGCGCGAGCCAGCCCAGATCAAGTGAGTATGGCAATCAACTAACCCCGGCGTCATTAAACCACCTTGACCGTCAATCACTTCCGCGGTGGGTGTGGACGGGGCATCAAACGCCGGTCCTGCCCACTCGATGTGGGTGCCGTTAACAATCACGATGGCATCTTCAATCAGTCCATAGTCGGACAGTTCAGCATCTAAAGTAACTAGTTGAATATTCTCGATTCGTTGCATGATGTAAGGCTCTTAGGATTCTGTTTAGCTAGATGATACTCGTTAGATTAGCAAATACAGGTTGTATAGACAAATGATCTGATCTAAACTTTTTGTTATGTTCAACGCTTATGCCGCTGGGTGTCCTATGGCCAAGTTTTCCAATATAAAGCAATTCATTTACGACAAAATCGAGACCGGCGAGTGGCCGGAGAATCACCCCGTTAGTTCTGAAAACGTTCTTGCCGAACAGTTTTCTGTCAGCCGCATGACCGCTCGTCGCGCCTTGCAGGAATTAGCAGATGAGGGACTTGTGATTCGAACGCAAGGCGCTGGCACGTTTGTGGCACCGATTAAATCGCAAACATCGTTCATGGCGATTAAAAACATTGCTGATGAAGTGCGCGACCGAGGTCACGAATACCGCGCTAAGGTCCATCATTTACGAATTCAGGATGCGTCGAGCCAAGTCGCCGAGGCGTTACAAATTGAACCGGGCAGCGAAGTCTTGCACTCCACTATTACGCACTTGGAAAACGACTTACCGGTGCAGTTAGAGGAGCGCTATGTAAATCCCAAACTGGTGCCCGACTACTTAAAGCAGGATTACACCAAAGTGACGCCCCACGAATATTTATGCGTGGTTACGCCGCTGACTGAAGCGAGTCACCAGATTGAAGCGATTCATCCGATTTCGTCAGTATGTCAGTTGCTGCAAGTGAGTCGTGACGAACCGTGTTTAAGAATTATACGTCGGACATGGAGTTCCGGCGGCGTCGTGAGCTACGCCATCCTGACTCACCCAGGCTCGCGATTCAAATTGGGCGGACATATGAACTTTGATGCGCCAAAACCAGATTAAAAAAGGAGTTAATAATGTCATTTACCCGTTTAGATAAGTCGCGCGTTATCCGCGCTGATCGCGGCGCAGAATTAACCTGCGCAAATTGGCAAATTGAAGCTGCCAAGCGCATGTTAATGAATAACCTCGATGAAGAGGTGGCAGAGCACCCGCAAGCGCTCGTCGTATACGGAGGTATTGGTCGTGCAGCACGCAGCTGGGAGTGTTTTGACAAAATCGTTGAAACGCTAGAACGTTTAAAACCGAACGAGTCACTATTAGTCCAATCTGGCAAACCAGTCGGTGTATTTCCGACTCATGAGAACGCGCCGCGTGTGCTGATTGCTAACTCTAATTTGGTACCCGAATGGGCGAATTGGGAGCACTTTAACGAACTCGATAAAAAAGGTCTGATGATGTACGGTCAGATGACCGCTGGTTCTTGGATCTATATAGGTTCACAAGGCATTGTTCAAGGCACCTATGAAACCTTTGGTGCGGTAGCGCGCAAACACTTTGAGGGTGATGCAACCGGGAAATGGATTCTAACCGGTGGCCTCGGCGGCATGGGTGGTGCTCAACCACTGGCCGCAACGATGGCGGGCTTTTGTATGCTCGCGGTTGAGTGTGATGAAAGCCGCATCGACTTTAGACTTCGCACACGTTACGTGGACCACAAAGCGACCAGTTTGGATGAAGCGCTGGAATTAATGAACAACGCTATGGCGGAAGGTAAGGCCATTTCTGTTGGATTACTCGGTAACGCAGCTGACGTGTACGAAGAACTAAAGCAACGTAACGTAACGCCCGATGTGGTGACCGACCAAACCTCAGCGCATGATCCGTTGCATGGTTATCTGCCGCAGGGATGGACACTCGAAAAATATCAGGCTGAGCAAGATAACGATCCACAGGCGACTGTGCTTGCAGCCAAACGCTCAATGGCGGTGCAAGTCAAAGCGATGCTGCACTTCCAGCAACAAGGCGCTGCGGTATTGGATTACGGCAACAATATTCGTCAGATGGCTCAAGATGAGGGTGTTGCTAACGCCTTTGATTTCCCAGGCTTCGTACCAGCCTATATTCGTCCGTTATTCTGCGAGGGTATTGGTCCGTTCCGTTGGGTTGCGCTTTCAGGCGATCCAGAAGACATTTACAAAACCGACGCTAAGGTCAAAGAGCTGATTCCTGATAACCCACATCTGCATAACTGGCTGGATATGGCGAAAGAACGCATTAGTTTCCAAGGCTTGCCTTCACGTATTTGCTGGATTGGTCTGAAGGACCGTGCGCGTATTGCGAAAGCGTTTAACGAAATGGTGCGTAACGGTGAATTAAAAGCGCCTATCGTCATTGGTCGTGACCATCTCGACAGCGGCTCGGTTGCGAGCCCTAACCGTGAAACTGAAAGTATGGCGGACGGCTCCGATGCTGTATCTGATTGGCCGCTACTGAACGCACTCTTGAACACCGCAGGCGGCGCGACTTGGGTCAGCTTACACCACGGCGGCGGCGTGGGAATGGGTTATTCCCAGCACGCGGGTGTGGTTATCGTTGCCGATGGCACCGACGAAGCTGAGCAACGTTTGGGCCGTGTGTTGTGGAATGACCCGGGCACCGGGGTGATGCGCCATGCTGATGCTGGCTACGATATCGCGAAGAACTGTGCGCAAGAACAGGGGCTTGATTTGCCCATGCTCGAGAAATAAGGAGTAACAATGAGCCAATTTCCATTAAATCCTGGTCAGCTTACATTGGCTGACCTCCGTGCGTGGTACTTCGAACCACAGCAGCTTGAGCTCGCGGAATCCGCTATCGAAGATATTGAGCGATCGGCAGCGACTGTACAAAAAGTATTGGATAAGGGGCGCGTTGTTTACGGTATTAATACCGGCTTCGGCTTACTCGCCAATACACGCATTCCACCCGAAAAGTTAACCGACTTACAGCGCCGTATTGTGCTGTCACATTCGGTCGGTACGGGTGAGCTTATGGACGATGAAGTCGTCCGTCTAATGCTATTGCTAAAAATAAACTCGCTGGCGCGCGGCTTCTCGGGTATTCGCCTAAAAGTTATCAATGCGCTTACTGCGCTACTGAACCATCAGGTCTATCCGTGTATTCCGAGCAAAGGTTCGGTTGGGGCATCCGGTGATCTCGCGCCTTTAGCACACATGGTGCTGCCGTTATTAGGTGAGGGTGAGGTGCGCGTTAATGGTGAACGTATGCCCGCCACAGAAGGCTTGGCAAAAGCTGGTTTAGAACCGTTCGAGCTGGCACCAAAAGAAGGCCTCGCGTTGTTGAACGGCACGCAGGCATCCACCGCATTGGCATTAGCGGGCTTATTTAAAGTGGAGCGTGTGTTCCATAGCTCTATTCTTGTAGGCGCATTGTCAGTGGAAGCGGCGATGGGGTCACGCGCACCGTTTGACGCGCGTATTCACCAAGTCCGCGGACAAGTCGGACAGCAACAAGTGGCGGCTGCATTCCGTGATATCCTGACTGATAGCTCTGAGATTGCCAAAGATCATGAAAATTGTGAGAAGGTTCAAGACCCTTACTCTTTGCGTTGCCAACCTCAGGTGATGGGTGCGGTTTATGATCAATTGAAGCACGCGGCGACAATTCTAGAACGTGAAGCGAACGGTGTAACCGATAATCCGCTCGTGTTTAGTGAACAAGAAGATATTATCTCGGGTGGTAACTTCCATGCTGAGCCTGTTGCTATGGCGGCAGATATTATCTCTATCGCGGCGAGTGAGATCGGTGCAATGTCAGAACGCCGCGGCGCGCTATTGATTGACAAACATCTGAGCAACTTGCCTGCGTTCCTAGTCGAGGAAGGTGGTGTGAACTCGGGCTTTATGATGGTGCAAGTGACTGCGGCAGCGCTTGCCTCAGAAAACAAAACCTTAGCTCATCCAGCGTCGATTGACAGTTTGCCAACCTCAGCGAATCAAGAAGATCACGTTTCGATGGCAACCTTTGCAGCGCGTAAAATCACCGATATTGCTGATAACATTGCTGACATTGTTGCGATTGAGTGGTTAGAGGCTGCGCAAGGGTTAAACTTTAGACGTCCGCTAAAAGCCAGTGCAAAATTAGAAGAAGTGTTCGCTATTTTACGCGAACAGGTCGACTACTACGCGGAAGATCGCTATTTTGCACCGGATATCAAAGCAGCGAGTGATTTGATTAAGTCGGGCCGCCTAGGTGAGACGCTAGCGGACATAACGCCCGCCTAATCACGTTTAGCGAGTACCACAAAACGGCCTGTAAACTCAGCCACAGGCCGTTCATCATCCATGATCTGGGCTTTCATCATCATACGCGCGTTCTTACCCTCTTTTAGGGCTGAAAAATCGCCTGTTACGTCACTCAAATAAGCGACCGCTCGAGGCTCTCGTGTGACCGGTTTATGATAGTGAATATTACCATCTCCTAGTACAACCGATCCTTCGAGTTCTCTCTCTAAAAGTTGCAGATGCAACAGCCCCCAACACGTTAATGTGCCGAGCGAGTAGATGCTACCAGCAAACATCGTACCGTGTACGTTGATGTTACGTGACAGTTGAGCACGCGTTTCGAACATGCGTCCGGTGTATTGATGAATTTTGATCCCCATCGCGTCAGATATAGGAATCTCTTTTGTCCATGTATTTTGTAGTTCTTCACACCATTCAGGGCGATAGATAATACGGTTTTGTTCACTGAACGACTTCTTCAGTTGGTGTTCTGCCATCGGATTTTTGACGGTATCCGCTTCCTCCACCACCTGGTAACCACATCTTTTATAAAAACCAATGGTCGTATCACGTGAATTAATAATGACGTGAGTGGCACCTTCGGCGCGAGCTGCGCTTTCGAGTGCAAAAATAATCGCAACACCATGACCTTCGCCTCGATATTCAGGCGCGGTGGCCATGAAGCGAATTTGCGCTTCCTCTGGGCTATTAAAATGTAAACGTCCGACCGCAACCGGCTCACCTGCTTCGTTGACGACCATGCGGTGCAAACCGACCTGATCGTACTCATCTTGCTCAGAACCTAGCGGGCGCTGAAAGGGTTCACGCAATACGCGCCATCGGAGATGAAAGTATTTTTCAAAGTCGGTGTCGGTAGTCGGGGTTATCACTTTATACATATTAATCTACTCGTAGTTCAAAGGTGACAGGTCCGTCATTTACCAAACTGACTTGCATATCGGCACCAAATTGACCGGTTTCTACATGCACACCCTGTGCTTGGATATGGTCGCAAAATACATGGTACAACGTCTGTGCTTCGGATGGGTGAGCTGCGCTCGAAAAACTGGGACGGCGCCCTTTACGAGTATCGGCAGCGAGCGTAAATTGCGACACAACTAGAGTCGGATAGCCCTTGTCGACGAGGCTTTGATTCATTTTGCCTTCAGCATCGGTAAACACGCGGTAGTGGATAATACGCTCGGCAAGACGTTTGGCTTTTTGCTCGTTATCACCCTGCTCAACACCCAGTAATATCAATAACCCAGCGTCGATTCCGCCAACCTTGTTGTTATTGACATCTACCTGAGCACGGCTTACGCGCTGAATTAAACCTATCATGCTATCTACTCTTGCTTGTGAAAAAGTATATGGTTGTCGATTCTATCGCACAGATCAATCTGACTGCGTACGCTTTTTATGGATTAAACGGTATTCCTCCAGACTCACTGTCATCTCTGCACCTGCTAAGACAATCAACCATGACAAATAGATCCAAACGATGAGTATAGGCACCGTGGCAAGCGCACCATAAATCGCCTGATAGGTTGGGAAGTGGGTGATGTACAGCGAGAATAATTGTTTACTGACCTCGAATAGAATGGCTGAAAAGGCGGCACCAAAAGCCGCATAGCGGAATTTAACGGGGCGATTAGGCACGAGTTGGTAGAGCAATACAAAGGCGATGAAGCTAGTCACGACCGGTACTGCGGACAGCAAAAAGCTACGAATCCCCGAAACATAAGTTTCTGCAAACTGAGACAGCGAGACTAAGTAAGACGTTGCCGCCAATCCCGTACCAATAAGAACAGGGCCGAGTGTCAAAATCATCCAATAAATGGCAAAAGATACTGTCCAACGTCGGCTGCTGGTATCGCGCCAGATATTATTTAACGCAGAATCTATCGCCGAAATAAGGGCGACAGCCACAAAAAATAAAAATGCGATACCGACGGCGGTCATCTGTGATGCATTACCAACAAACTCATCGATATATTCTTTTAGCTGCTCACCCGAAGTGGGCAGCAGGTTAGCAAACAGCGCACTCTCTATGTTGTTTTTGAGATCATCGAAGACTGGAAAGGCGGAAAATACAGTGAATGTGACCACTAGCAATGGCACTAGGGACAATAAACTGACATAGGTGAGATGGCCGGCGGTCACGTTAATTGAGTCGGACTGACTGCGAAGTGCGACATGCCGAGAAAATTTAAAACCGTGTTTAAGCCAAAGTTTCCAGTTCATATTGGTCAAAATTACATATCTCTGCGTACGATGAATGAGTCTTATATTGATGGAGAACGCACAAGATGGCAATTGTAGTCTTTGGTGCCGCAGGTGGTCTCGGGCTTTCATTAACGAAAGCTTTGAAGCAAAAGTTCAACGATAGCACCATTATCGCAGTATCGCGTCAGCCAATTAACCAACGCGTCGCCGGTGTACATTACACGACGATAGAGGATTACACCGCTGAACCCTTAGAGCAGTGGGTCACTGAATTTAATCAGCGCGGTGAAGTGCTTGAGGGCGTTGTTTCGACGGTAGGCATGCTGCATGACGATGATACGTTCCCAGAAAAGCAGCTCGACGATTTAAATGAAGCAAACTTGAGTAAGCTCTTTAGCGTTAATGCTGTCATGCCGTTAATGATTCTTAAAGCGTGCAAACCGCTGTTGGACAAGAAGAAGAGTCGTTTTTTCATTCAACTGTCAGCGAAAGTTGGTAGCATCGAGGATAATTATTTGGGCGGTTGGTACAGCTACCGGGCCAGTAAAGCGGCTTTAAACATGTTACTCAAAACTGCATCAATTGAACTTAAACGCTCACATAAATCCTTTGTGGTTGCCGCAATCCACCCAGGCACGACAGATACCGATCTCTCGAAACCATTTCAAAAGCGTGTGCCCGAAGACAAACTTTATTCGCCTGAACTTTCGGCGGATCGCATTGTTAAGGTGATTCAGGGGCTCACCGCTGAAGATTCCGGTGGCTTATTTCATTGGGATGGCAAACGACTGCCCTATTAAGACTTGTATTCATTGTGCAACCAATGCATTAATATGAGGTCGTACGGGGGGATTTCATTTATCTCGACAGGGGGTTTTATGCGTTACATTTTAGCTGTTTTGATTCCACCGCTCGCGGTGTTGACGACAGGACGGATCTTTCAATTCCTATTTAACGTGATACTCACAGCTTTAGGCATTGTGCTATTTGTTTTTTCATTTGGTGCTCTAGGTTTAGTTTATATCCTTGCGATCATTCACGCGATTTTGGTCGTACGTAGTTACAACCAAGATAAACGAGATGAACGACTGGTTCGCGCTGTAAGGGGAGACTAATGAAAAAGCTGGCGTTAAGTATTTTTACGTTGTTGTTCTTAGTGGGTTGTCAAAGCGCCTACTATGGAGCGATGGAGAAATTGGGCATCGAGAAGCGCGATATTTTGGTCGATCGTGTTGACGACGCCAAAGAGGCACAAAGCGATGCTCAAGAAGAGTTCAAATCGGCTCTTGAGCGCTTGGATGCGCTGCTGCAATTTGACGGTGGTGAACTCGAAGAACGCTACAACGCACTGCGTGACGATTATGAGGCAAGTAAGTCTGCGGCTGAGCGTGTCAACGAACGTATCGAAGAAGTCGACGACGTGGCTCAAGATTTGTTTGATGAATGGAGCGAAGAGCTAGAGCTCTACAGTAATGATGCCATGCGCCGCGAGAGTGAGCGACGTCTGCGTGAGACAGAACGTCATTATGGTGAACTCATTCGCGTGATGGAACGAGCGGCTGGAAAAATGGACCCTGTGTTACAAAAGATGCAAGACAACGTGTTGTATCTCAAACACAACCTGAACGCGCGTGCTATCGACGCAATTCGCGGTGAATTTAGTCGTTTACAGACCGATATCTCAGACCTAATTGATGAGATGGAGTCTGCCATTGATGAGTCTAATCGCTTTATTGAAAGCATGAACAGCGGTGCTTAACCCACTTTTACAGGAGTTTTCATGAGTATTTTGTTTATCGGCGGCAGTCGTCGTAAAGAGTCAATTAATGCAAAATTAAAGCATCGCTTGGTGCAGGTTGCCGAAAAGCACACGTTTGATTTTGAGTTACTCGATGCTGACGCATTAGACGCGCCGATCTATCACGGCGACCACGAGCAGGCAGAAGGTGTTCCTAAGGCAATGCAACAGTTGGCAAAGGCTGTTGCGGCGGCTGATAAAGTTGTGCTTGTCAGCCCAGAATATAACGCCTCTGTTTCGCCACTGATTAAAAATGCGATTGATTGGACGTCGCGCGTTGACGGTCAGGTCTGGAAAGGCAAAAAAGTGTTACTGGCAGCTGCCTCACCCGGTGGGCTGGGTGGTATCCGTGGTCTCAGCCATTTGCGTGACATCTTGGGTAACGTACAGGCATGGACAGCTCCTCTTTTTGCCTGCTGTCCTAATGCTAATGATGAGACCATCGCGGCAATGGACGAAGATTTCCTATCGACTTTCCTTAGTCAGGGTGACTAATGAGCCTCTCGGATATTTTGGTGTTTGAGCACATGGCGCCCTTCACTTGGAAGGGCATTGCCACCGCGATTGCCAGCGGTGCCATTGTAGGGCTTGAGCGGCAAATTCGTGGCAAACCTGTCGGTATTCGAACTTCAGCACTGATCACACTCGGCACCTACGTCTTCTTAGTGAGTGCCAAACTAGTTATGAATGATCACACCGACGCTTCGCGCATCATCGGGCAAGTGATCACGGGTATTGGCTTTCTTGGTGCGGGCGTGATGCTTGCCAAAGACGGAGTGGTAGTCGGCGTTACATCGGCGGCCACCATTTGGATGCTCGCAGCAATCGGCGTTGTTGCCGGTTTAGGGTTATATCCTACAGCTTTCGCTTTAGCACTGATCGTTGTGGTGGTATTAGTGGGCGTTGACTTGTTAGAAGAGAGTTTTCAGTCGCTTACGCGCGGCGTTCATCAAAAGTACGATGGCTGGCGCAAGCGCCGCGCAGATAGCAACGAGCCTTAGGCTTTTAGTCCGTTCATATACGTATTTATGGCTGCTTCACCATACTCGACAAGAGGGAAGTAGCCATCATCCATTAACCAGTTGTAAATCAGCCCATCGACTAAGCCAAATAATCCGATAACCGCAATGCGTGGGCTCACTTGGGGTGGCAACTGACCCTCGTTAACCGCTTTCTCGAATAACGCTTCGACATCACAGATACAGTCATTGCGGCCACTCAAATGGCGTAACTTGATCGGATTGACCTCATCAATGTATTCACATTTATGCATTAAAATATTTGCGAGTGCTTGCACGCGCGGATCGGTGGCAACACGGTTTAAAAACTCATTGGTGCGTTCCTGTATTTCGACGAGCGCATCGAACTCAGGTTGTTGTGCAATTTGCTCGCGCATCTCATCAATGGGCAAACGCACACGCTCCATTAACGACTCAATCAACGCCATCTTATTACTAAAATGGTGGTAAATAGCGCCTCGAGTGACACCTGCAGCTTCGGCGACCTGTGCCATTGACGTATGGGTGACACCTCGCTCACTAAATACACGCTCGGCCGCATCAAGCAGCTGTGAGCGAGTCGCGAGCGCATCTTCTTTTGTACGCCTAACCAAATTACACCTCATCAAATTAGAATACAGTCTGATTATAGCGATTTTCTGCTTATCATGCATTATTGTATGTATATTTTGTGTACATGTTCATATTTGACAACTGAGTCATTTCGATAGACTCTGAAAGGGCATTTGGAGCAGAACAAGTCTAGTAGTGGCGTTGTTACGTATAATTACTGTGTATACATTAATGGACAAGCAAGGAGACAGTGCATGAAAAACGAGATCGATTTTCGTCTTATTTTAGATGCTTATGAGAAGATCCATGAGCATGGCGAGGCAAAGCAAGGCAAGCACGTCCTTGATGGTATTACTGCGTATACTGACCATGATGGCTACACGGTATTTTTGGAAGGCCACGGCGTAAAACTGACGCTAGAGTTTCATAACAAATACCGGTTAGATTACGACAATGGCAAGCAGTTCGACCAATTCATTCGTGCGCTTAAAAATATCAGTGAAGGCTACGAAACCCCAGGTTTGGAGCGTGGATGAGTAATAAGTCGTATACAGTTTTAGAAGAAGTCGCTCATGCGCTAACGCATGGCATAGGGGCGGTGCTGAGCATCGTTGGGCTCGTGGTGATGCTGGTGTGGTCTGTCGCCTATGGCGATACTTGGCACGTGGTGGCAGCGAGTATCTATGGGGCTAGCCTCATTTTGCTCTATACCGCCTCAACGCTTTATCACGCCTTTCCTTGGCCGCGTATTAAGGCTGTATTCCAACAGTTAGACCACGCCGCTATATTTGTACTTATTGCGGGCACCTACACACCCTTTGCGCTAATTAACCTGCGTGGACCTTGGGGTTGGTCACTACTCGGTGTGGTTTGGGGAATCGCATTATTCGGCGTGATTCTAGAGTTGGTTGTGAAGAATCCACCTAAGTGGTTGTCTTTGACGTTGTATCTTGGACTCGGCTGGATGGCGTTGGTCGCCATTAAGCCGATGCTCGATAACGTTGATACGGGCGGCTTACTATTGCTACTTGCAGGGGGGCTTGCCTACACCTTAGGCGTGATATTTTACGTACGTAAGCAGATGCCTTACCACCATGCGATTTGGCACTTATTTGTGCTGGCCGGAAGCATCCTACATTTCTTCTCGATTTTTTATTATGTGTTGCCGCAGCCCGAATTAATAGCAGCACAATGACTTTTATATCACCCATAAAAAAACCCGCCGGTTGGCGGGTTTTTTGTGTGTCATCACATAGACACTTAGCTTTTCGGTTCGCGACTCGCACGCTTACGCTCGTTCTCTGTGAGCGCGCGTTTACGAATACGGATAGATACCGGCGTTACCTCGACCAGCTCGTCATCGTTAATGAACTCAAGCGCTTGCTCAAGTGTATAACGGATCGGTGGGCTCAAGGTTTGTGCATCATCAGTACCTGAAGCACGTACGTTAGTCAGCTGCTTACCTTTCAAACAGTTAACAGTCAGGTCATTTGAACGGTTATGAATACCGATGATTTGACCTTCGTATACTTCGTCACCGTGTGATGCGAACAACTTACCACGTTCTTGCAGGTTAAACAGTGCGTAAGTCAGTGCTTTACCCTGGGCGTTTGAAATCAACACGCCGTTCACACGTTGACCGATAGTACCGCCTTTATGCGGACCGTAGTGATCAAAGGTGTGGTACATCAAACCGGTACCTGAAGTCAGGGTCATGAACTCGGTTTGGAAGCCAATCAAGCCACGGCTAGGTACTTCAAAGTCGATACGTACACGACCTTTACCATCTGGATTCATGTCAGTCATCTCGGCTTTACGTAAGCCAAGTTTTTCCATGACAGCACCTTGGTGTTGATCTTCGATATCAACCGTCAGTGTTTCGTACGGTTCCATCTTCTGACCTTCTTCATGCTTGATGATAACTTCTGGACGCGATACTGCGAGCTCGAAGCCTTCACGACGCATGTTCTCGATTAAAACACCCAAGTGTAATTCACCACGACCCGATACACGGAATTTATCCGGGTTATCAGTCTCTTCAACACGCAGCGCAACGTTGTGAACCAACTCTTGCTGCAAACGTTCAAGGATCTGACGAGAAGTAACGAATTTACCTTCTTTACCTGCGAACGGAGAGGTGTTGACCTGGAAGGTCATTGTTACCGTTGGCTCGTCAACCGTCAGTGGCTTAAGCGGGTTTGGTTTACCCACAGCGCACACTGTGTCAGAGATTTTTAATTCACCTAAACCTGTAATTGCACAGATATCGCCAGCGTGCGCAGCTTGTGCATCGATGCGATCCAAGCCAAGGTAATTAAACACTTGACCGACTTTACCATTGCGGGTTGTGCCGTCAGCACCCACGATAGTCACTTGTTGGTTCACTTTAACGCTACCCTGAGTGACACGGCCGATACCGATGACACCTAAATAGCTTGAATAGTCCAACTGAGAAATCTGCATTTGCAGGTCGCCTTCAGGATCCGCGTCGGGATGACTGACTTGGTCAACGATAGTTTCGAACAATGGCGTCATGTCGCCGCCTGATTGTTCCGCATCCAGACTTGCCCAGCCATTTAATGCTGATGCATAGATAACAGGGAAGTCCAACTGCTCATCGGTCGCGCCAAGGTTGTCGAACAAATCAAACACTTGATCCATGACCCAGTCAGGACGCGCGCCCGGACGGTCAATTTTATTAATAACGACGATTGGATTAAGCCCGTGAGCAAACGCTTTTTGCGTTACAAAGCGTGTTTGCGGCATTGGACCATCAACAGCGTCAACGAGTAGCAAAACTGAGTCAGCCATTGACATGACACGCTCAACCTCACCACCGAAATCGGCGTGCCCAGGGGTATCTAGAATGTTGATGCGGTAGTCTTGCCAGTTGATCGCTGTGTTTTTAGCGAGGATGGTAATACCGCGCTCTTTTTCTAGATCGTTTGAGTCCATGATGCGCTCTTCAAGCTCACCACGGCTCTCTAACGTGCCAGATTGTTGAAGCAGCTTGTCGACCAATGTCGTTTTACCATGGTCAACGTGCGCAATAATCGCAATGTTGCGAAGTTTATTAATATCAAATGCCTGAGTTGTCATTAAGAACAGCCTATTGATGTCGGAAAGTGAACAACGTTGTCTAAACCGACAAGGGGTTGATGAAAATAGCGGCGTATTCTACCTGTTTGCTAACGATATAAAAAGGGGCTGTTGAATTTTTCATCAGAATGACATGAATCAATAGGAATTAATGCTTATTTGCACCAAAATGGTCTACAATGAACCAAATTGGTGCAAATTTTAGTTGTTTTCAACGTTTCAACGGAACTCTAATTTATTAAAAAACTTTAAAAACAATGAGTTATATATTTGGCACGTGGATTGCAATCCAATATGCATCCTAAGAGGTACACAACAATAGCTGTATAAAACTGGATTTAATCAGTTATTGATATATGTTTATTTTGACTTTTGATATTCAAGATTCCGCTGGAGGAAAACATGTCAGCAAGTAAGATTTTCGACGCCATTAAAGAGCATGACGTCAAATTCGTCGACTTACGCTTTACCGATACCAAAGGTAAAGAACAGCACGTCACAATCCCGGTGTCGCAAATCGACGACGATTTCTTCGAAGAAGGTAAAATGTTCGACGGTTCTTCAATCGCTGGCTGGAAAGGTATTAACGAGTCAGACATGGTGTTGATGCCAGACGCAGAGTCGTTGGTACTCGACCCGTTTACCGACGAAATGACACTGAACGTACGGTGTGACATTTTAGAACCTGATACCATGCAAGGCTACAGCCGCGATCCTCGTTCTATCGCGAAACGCGCAGAAGAGTTCTTGCAAGCATCAGGCGTGGCTGACAGTGCATTCTTTGGTCCTGAACCAGAGTTCTTCTTATTTAATGATGTGCGTTTCCACACCGACATGAGCGGTTCGTTCTACAAGATCGATGCCGAGGAAGCAAAGTGGAACTCGGGTCGTGAATACTCAGAAGGTAACTTGGCGCACCGTCCGGGCGTAAAAGGCGGTTACTTCCCAGTGCCTCCGGTTGACTCTGCGCATGATATTCGTGGCACCATGAGCTTGGTGATGGAAGACATGGGCTTGGTTGTTGAAGCTCACCACCACGAAGTGGCGACAGCGGGTCAGAACGAAGTGGCAACTCAGTTCAACAGCCTGACTAAGAAAGCCGACGAAATTCAAATCTACAAATATGTTGTGCACAACGTAGCGCACTCCTATGGTATGACCGCGACCTTTATGCCTAAGCCATTGGTCGGTGATAACGGCTCGGGTATGCACGTTCATATGTCACTGGCGAAAGATGGTCAAAACCTGTTTGCCGGCGACCAGTACGCAGGCTTGAGCGAAACCGCGTTATATTACATTGGCGGTATCATTAAGCACGCACGCGCTATCAACGCGTTTACTAACCCATCGACTAACTCGTACAAACGTTTGGTACCTGGGTTTGAGGCGCCTGTTATGTTGGCTTACTCAGCGCGTAACCGTTCTGCATCGATTCGTATTCCATTGGTATCGAGTGCTAAAGCGCGTCGTATCGAAGTGCGCTTCCCTGACCCAAGCGCGAACCCATACTTGTGCTTCACCGCACTATTAATGGCGGGCTTGGACGGTATCCGTAACAAGATCCACCCTGGCGATGCGATGGACAAAGACTTGTACAACCTGCCACCGGAAGAAGCGAAAGACATCCCAACAGTATGTCATTCACTTGAAATGGCACTGGATGCACTGGATAAAGACCGTGACTTCCTCAAGCAAGGCGGTGTGATGGATGACGACATGATCGACGCATACATCGGCCTCAAGTACAACGAAGTAGAAACATTGAAGAAAACAACACACCCTGTTGAATTCGATATGTACTACAGCGTTTAAATTAAGACGGTTGCAAGAAGGGAGGCAAAGCCTCCCTTTTTAAGCCGTGTATATGCACCAAATTAGTGCAGGCTATTGTGGAGTGTATTTGAGTGAATCTGGCGTCCATATTGAATCAGCTACTGACCGGTGTGGTTATTGTCGACGATCAATGGATCGTGCGTTACGTCAACGCTGCAGCTGAATCGATTTTTGACCATAGCGCCAAGCGTCTTATTGGTGAGCCTTTTGCTGAGGCATACTACGAGAGCGACCTACCATTAAGTACACTGCAGAATTGTTTGTCCGAAGACCAAACCGTGGTGAACTCCGAAGCCAGCTTCTTTCTTCATTCGGGGCAAAGGGTGACTACTGAAGTCAGTATTCAGTCATTGCATGATGATGCAAAAAAGCACTGGCTTATCGAGCTCAAACAAGTCGACTTACAACGCCAGATTTCACGTGAAACACAGCAACAACAGCAGCTATTTGCTACACAGTCATTGTTACGTGGGATGGCGCATGAAATTAAAAACCCATTAGGGGGCCTGCGGGGCGCTGCGCAATTGCTGGCACTCGAATTGCCAGATGAGGAATTAAAAGAGTATACCGACCTTATTGTGACGCAAGCCGATAGGTTACGTACTTTGATTGATCGCATGATGGGCCCGGTACAAGCCGAGCAAAAACGTGAAACTAACCTGCATGAGCTACTCGAACGCGTGGCCAAAACCGTGCGTTACGAATACGGCGAACGTCTTAGCATAAAACGTGACTATGATCCTTCATTGCCTGAACTGTGGGCAATGGCTGAATCCTGTGAACAAGTTTTCTTAAATATCGCGCAAAATGCGGCTCAAGCACTGAATGGTGAGGGACAAATTACTTTTAAATCGCGCATTGAGCATCAATTGACGTTATTGGGGCGTCGTTATCGTCAATGTGCAGTGATCAGTATTATCGATGATGGCCCGGGTATCGATGATGCAATTAAGGCGAGTTTATTTTATCCAATGGTGAGCGGTCGAGCCGAAGGCACGGGTTTGGGGTTATCCATGGCGCATAGTTTAGTTCATCAACACCAAGGCAAAATCGAGGTCGACTCCGAGCCGGGAAACACGGTGTTTAGGATATACCTCCCGTATCAACGACAAGTTACTGAGGAGGCGAATCTATGAGCCAAGCGCAACACCTATGGATTCTAGACGATGACCCCTCTATTCGATGGGTACTTCATAAAGCATTTGAACGCTCGGGTTATCAAGTGCAAGTCTTTGAGCGTGCCGATGAACTCACGCGAGCGCTTGATTCGAAAGTTCCCGATACCATCATTAGTGATATTCGTATGCCGGGCACCGATGGCTTAGCCTTGCTAAAGCAAATAAAACAGCGAGACCCTGATTTACCCATCGTGATTATGACCGCTCATTCGGATCTGGATACCGCGGTGAGTGCTTTCAAAGGCGGTGCCTTCGAGTATTTGGCTAAGCCCTTTGATATTGAGGAAGCTCGCAACGTGGTTGCGAAAGCAATGGCGCATCGCAGTAAGCCTGAGGTGAGGGTCAGTGCGCAGCAAGCGAATAATGATATTATTGGCGAGTCAGCCCCCATGCAAGATGTATTTCGTGCCATTGGTCGGCTGTCGGCTTCGAGCGTAAGCGTATTGATTACGGGTGAGACGGGCACGGGTAAAGAGCGCGTTGCGCGTGCATTGCACAAACATAGTCCACGATCAGATAAGCCGTTTATTGCATTGAATATGGCAGCCATTCCAGCCGACTTGGTTGAATCCGAGCTGTTCGGTCACGAGCGAGGCGCATTTACTGGGGCTGATAAAAAGCGCGATGGACGGTTTTTACAAGCCGATGGTGGGACGCTATTTTTAGATGAAATTGGCGATATGCCACTTTCGGTGCAAACCCGCTTATTGCGTGTGTTAGCCGAAGGCCAGTTTTATCCAGTCGGTGCGCATCAGCCGGTACAGGTTAATGTGCGGGTCATCGCCGCTACCCACCGAGATTTAAAAGAGGCTGTTGCAAACAACGAATTCCGTGAGGACTTATATCATCGACTCAATGTTATTCAGTTGCGGTTGCCTGCCTTGCGTGAACGCAAGCAGGATATACCTTTGCTGGCAAGGTACTTTTTAAAGCAGTCAGCTATTGAGCTCGAAGTGAGCGAGAAACAGTTATCAGACGCAGCGTTGGCGCAACTTGAAGCATACGGGTGGCCGGGTAATGTAAGGCAGCTCGAAAATGTGTGTCGTTGGCTTACGGTGATGGCGCCCGCACAACAAGTCAGCCCCGATGAACTGCCCCATGAGCTTCTAGAACAGAGCGAACAGCTGGAAAACGGTCAATCGACAGGGAATTGGCGCGAGCTACTGGCACACGAGTTGCGCACACAAACCCATAACTATGATAATATGACACCTATTATACAGGATGTTGAGCGCATCGCCTTGCGCATTGCACTGGAGAAGTGCGACGGACACAAGCAAAAAGCCGCACATTGGCTTGGCTGGGGGCGCAATACGCTAACGCGCAAGCTCAAGTTATTGAGCAAGTAAATCTTTGTAAAGAGAGTCGCGTTACGCTGTGCTATTTTAGAAGATGGTCTTTACACTTTAAACGGGACTCAATTGACCATGACACATTCTGTTCTACTCATTGATGACGACCATGAAATGTCAGCGATGCTGACCGAGCTCTTTAAACGAGAGGCGGTCGAGCTGACCGTAGTTGATGATGGCGTTAAAGGACTGGATGCCGCTTTAAACGGGGACTTCGAGCTGATCTTGTTAGACGTCATGCTGCCCGGTATTGATGGTATGCAGTTATTACAACGCTTACGTCAGCAACATCGTGATACCGCAGTACTGATGTTAACCGCGCGCGGAGATGATGATGACCGTGTAATGGGGCTCGAGCTCGGCGCAGACGACTATTTACCCAAACCATTTAATCCGCGTGAGTTAATAGCACGCGTACGAGCGCTACTACGCCGAACGGCTAATACCATGATGCAAAACGAGGTATTAACGGTGAGTGGCTTTACACTCGATCCGAGTAAGGCAGAAGTCACCTGCGACCGCCAGCCGTTGGTTATGACACCGACAGAGTTCGATATTCTGCGTTGTTTGATGCAGCAAGCGGGACAAATGGTGAGTAAAGACCAACTCTCGGTGGCTGCGCTGGGCCGTAAGATGGGGCCGTTTGATCGTAGTCTCGACGTACATATCAGCAATATTCGTAAAAAATTACCGGCTAATCCTGAGCGCATTCAAACCGTTCGTGGTCGGGGATATCGTCTCGTCAACGAATAATGAAGCCGCACCGTAAACGCCCGATCCGCTGGTACCAATCGCTTACGCTGCGGTTGCTCCTGCTGTTTTGGGCGTTACTGTTTTTAACCGCCAGCAGCGGTTACTTGCTTGCGGTCTGGAATAAAGTCACACCCGAAGTTAAACCTATCGCGGAACCCATTCGGCGTACCTTAGCGCCGTTGCTCGAAAATGAGCTGACCTATCTTTCTTTGCAGCCTGGACGTTTATTGACAGGTGATTATCGCGTTGCAGCCCGAGTACTCGCGCAAGGTCAGCAAAAGTTGATGATGGATGAGTTCTTATCGCAACGTTATCGGCAAACCATGTTGCGCTTTTTAAACTACGATGAGCCGATGCAAATGCCACTCGAAGATCGTTTGTTGATAGGTCCTTTCGAGTTTAAAGGCAATAAGCTTCTAATCACTCGTCCACTAAAAGCGTCGGAGTGGACTGATCGTGAAGAAGCAGAGCAAGAGTTGATGCGGGCGCGCAGTTGGACGTTGGTGGGCGGTAGTTTAGCGATTGCGATTTTGTTGGGTATCTGGCTGATTCGACCGATAAAGCGCATGATCCGAGCTACCCGTGAGGTTGCTCAAGGTAGTGCTGAGCCTGAGTTAGGCCAGTTGCCTCGACGTAAAGATGAAGTGGGCGAGCTGGCGCGAGCCCTAGCGCAGACAGCGCGCGATCTTGCTATTTCTCGTGATGCGCAACGGCGCTTATTAAGTGATGTGTCACACGAATTGCGTTCGCCGATGGCACGGATGCAAGTCGCCCTCGATCTCAGCGAAGATGAGCATCAAGAGGATGCACATTGGCAACAGTTGCGTCGCGATAGTGAGCGCTTGAATCAAATCATTGAACGTATCTTGTCACTCTCGAAACTTGAGAACGGCTTAATCAGCTTAAATACGCATACCGTTGATCTGCGCAAGTTGGTGCAACGGCTTGTCGACGACACCTTGTACAGTCATCCTGAATATAAAGATCGGCTCGTTATTCGCGAGGGCGATTGGCGCGAACTTGAGAGCGATGATGAGCTGATCCGGTTAGTGTTAGAAAATATTATGCGTAATGCCCTGCACTACACCGACAAAGCGGTCGAGTTTGGTTGCGAAAAGCATGGCAAGTGGTTGCAGCTTTATGTGCGTGACCATGGGCCTGGCGTTGATGAAGAAACCATTGAGAAGCTATTTGAGCCGTTTTACCGCGGCGACCCGTCGCGTAAGCATCAGGCAGGTGTCGGTTTAGGTTTAGCGTTAAGTCAGCGCTCAGCGTTGGTTCTAGGCGGTCAACTGCGTGCACGCAATCATCCACAAGGAGGACTAGAAGTTATCTTGGATTTACCGTTAGACTAGGGCTTAATCATAGCGACTGGAATCAAAGCGGATGATCCGACCGGCGGATAATGAGCCCCAATGGCTCGAATTTTATCACCAACATATCGCCCCTTTCTGGGCGGATTCAGTTGAGCACATTTATTTAGACGCAGCGGATGGCCTGCGCCTTTTTTATGCCTATCATAAAGTCAGCGATACAGCGCCACTACTGGTGATTTCAACGGGTCGTATTGAGGCGGCGATTAAATACCAAGAAGTGATTTGGGAACTGGCGCAACAAGGTATTTCCTGTGCTGTCATCGATCATCGCGGGCAAGGTTTATCAGAGCGCATGACGAAGAATAGCCATCAGGGCCATGTCGCAAACTTCCGCGATTTTATTGATGACTTTAGTGTATTCATGAATCACATCGACGAGCGCTTTCCTAAAGCGTCTCGTTATGCACTTGGGCACTCGATGGGCGGAGCGATTTTATCCTGGGCGTGTTGCGAGCAGGATTTCAAATTTAAGCATTTGTTTTTGACGGCACCGATGTTCGGCATCAGAACAGCCGGTATTCCAGCAGCGATTGCGCGTGCGATTGCTGGCGCAGGACGCTGGTTAAACGAGACTGTTGCACCGGATAACCCGTGGTACTTCTTAGGTATGAAGGACTATATTGCGATTCCTTTTGCTGAGAATGTGTTGACCCACAGTGAGCAACGTTACCAAGTATTTCGCGAAGCCTATGAAAGCGAGCCCCGGGTTAAACTCGGCGGACCGACGTTTGCTTGGTTACATGAAGCACTGACGACTTGTAAACAATTGCAGGGCATGGGGAGCCAACTCAAAGTAACGGCGACATTGTTCAATGCGGGAGCCGATGTGGTGGTGAGTAAAAAAGCGCAACAGCGTTTTGCTAACAATGCGGGTGCCAACGTTGAGTTTCGCTCGATCAAAGGAGCGAAACACGAATTAATGATGGAGAGCGACGTTTATCGACAGCCCATCATGGACTCGATCTATGCCAGGCTCAAGTCGAGTGACGCTCAGTAATTGAACCCTCAACATAGGCGATTATTTCGGGATCCATGTGGACAATGATATCGGCGCTTGGGAACACCTTCATCAATGCACTTTCGACTTCATCAGAAATCGCGTGGGCTTTGAGCAGAGACAAATGATTGTCGAGTTCGATGTGTAACTGAATAAAGCGTGTGGAGCCTGCCTCACGAGTACGCAGGCCGTGGATCCCTAAAACACCGTCAATGGCTAGCGCCGTATCCACCACTTTCTTTTGTAAGTGTTCGGGTAGTTCGCGATCCATCAACGAGTTAAATGCCTCAGTGCCGATGCGAATCGCCCCCCAGATTAGATACAACGCAATTAAAATGGCAAACACGCCATCCGCCCAGTGCATGCCAAACTGGCTCAGTACCAGCGCAACTAAAACCGCCGCGTTGAGTAAGATATCAGACTGATAATGCAAATGATCGGCTTTAACTGCTTGCGAGTCGGTGACGCGGATGGCTATCCGTTGAATCACCAGTAATACCATGGTGATGACGATGGCTGCCACACTGACCCAAATACCCGTTTCTAAGTTAGGTAGTTGTGAATCGTCCATCCATTGTTGCGCACTGTGAAAAATAAGTAGCATGCCTGAGCCAGCGACAAAAGCACTTTGCGCTAACGCGGCAAGGGATTCGGCTTTACCGTGGCCGAATCGGTGCTCATCATCTGCGGGTTGCAAAGAGTAACGGATGGCGAAAAAACTAAAAATCGAGGCACCACTATCGAGCAACGAATCAGTTAACGAGGCGAGCATACTCGCCGACTCAGTATCAAACCAAGCGTAGAGTTTCATGGCTATCAGCAAAGCGGCCGTAGTGACCGATGAAGCACTGGCGAGCTTTACCCAAAAAGCGTATTGATGCTTATAACTCGTTGGAGAATTCAATTCGATACACACCTCGTATTAAGATAATGGTATTCTAGCGTTTTTTAAGTAGCTGATAAAATCACTATGTTGCATTTGGTCTTATTTGAACCGGAAATACCACCGAACACGGGTAATGTTATTCGCTTGGCGGCGAATACGGGCATGCAATTGCATCTTATCGAACCTCTGGGTTTCGACTTAGATGAGAAGAAGGTGCGCCGTGCTGGCTTGGACTACCACGCCCTTACCCAAGTGAAAATCCATAAAAATTGGTCGGACTTTCTAGAAAACGTGGATTATAACCGCATTTTTGCGTGCACGACGAAAGGCTCAACACGTTACACCGAGGTCGCGTACGAGGAAAATGATGTACTGTTGTTTGGTCCCGAAACGCGCGGGTTGCCGATGGACGTTTTACAGACATTTCCGCAGGAAAATTGGTTACGTCTACCAATGGTGCCAGATAGCCGGAGCTTAAACTTATCAAATTCAGTCGCGATTTTTACGTATGAAGCCTGGCGTCAGTTGGGTTTTAAGGGCGCGGTATAGCGTTTTTAATTGCTTTATCAAACAGACTGCGCAGTAGCTGACCTTGTGCGTTGTCTTTGAATGCTAAATAGAGTGGCACTTCGTCACTCAACGCGTAACGTTCATACGGCGTCTCCATCCAGTCTGGTAAGTTGGCCGCGTAATCGACAACACCTGCAACTCGACCCATATCCAATAGTGCAAAGCAGTCTAATGACGTATTCGCGGTGTAAATATTGGCATTTGAGGGTAGCAATGAGTGTTGATAGTCGCCACCCGCAACGCACAAACTTACATTCTTGTGGTCAAGCGTATCGTCTATCGCTGCTTGAGTTTTGCTAAATAGATATACAGGCGCACTGCGAGCGAAGGCATGTTCTGTTTTGATAAAGCGTTGATCAATCTGTTCTTCTCGGATTCCAACGAGAACTTGTGCTTTCCCGGAGTCAACGAGTTGTTTAGCACGCGGCCAGTTCGAAGTTTCGGTTTCAACCTGTTCAGCCCAATCGGCAGTTAGTTCAATGAACCGTTGCCACAAGCTTCCTTCACCGTCCATCTCGGTTTGCCGGGGCATTAACGCACTGGCACCAATTAATGGATTTGGAATACGAACGGGCGTGATGGGACGCGCGATTTTTGATTGATACGTTTCTCGCAATGCCGTGATCCTACCGGTCGCTTGCATTAGTTTTAGAGTGCTTAATAAATCAGGAATGAGATCTGCGTGCTTCTTATGTAAATAGTGATAGCCTTGATAGCGCTTAATTTCGTAAACAATCAAATCATCGCGGTCATGTAGCGCGGAACCACGATACTGAAAGTCAGCCATCAGCGCTGCTTCAACGCGGCCCGCATCCATTAGCTTGATTACCTGCTCTAATTTGATGGGCTTTGCAATCGGAATATCCAGTTGGTAAGAATCAACCACTTCATCACCGGCGCGTAAACCACTTAAGTAAGCCAAATTACTTAACTTATCGGGCGTACAGACACCACACTGTGAAGGGTCGGCGATAAGAAGCAAGGAAAACTCATAGATCGGAAAATCGACACGAATGAGATTGGTGAGTTGCTCAGATAGGCCAGGAATGCGCCCTAACTCACCAGCAATGATCCCCTCGGAAGCCAGCTGTTCGCCGCGTAGGCGCGGCAAAGACTCATAGCGTAGTTTAATATTAAGTTCAGCATAGGCTTCTTCTAATATCGACTGAACGAGCTCCGGCAATGGACCGTCTTGCGGCGCTCGAAAGACGAGCGTTTGGGTTGTTTGCTCATCGTCTAATTTTAAGTCAGTCGATAGGTTGCTTGATGATTGCTGCGCATGAGGCTGCCCACTTACAAAAAAAAGCGTAGAAAAAACGATAGCGCGAAATAAGTTAATCACCAGAACACAGAACCTTGGTCAATTTGACCTCAGAAGTATATCAATTGCAGGGTATTATGCACAGCATTTACAAAAATCCAACACCCGCAGGGTGATTGAATTTATTCTTCTTATTGAGGTCAGAGCAGATGGGGTCGATGTTGATAAAACTGAGAGCGATTTTTATCCATTGACCCGTTATACTAGGATTCATTAACCCGCAACTTTGCAGTAATCAGAAGGGTGTCTCATGAATAAAGGATGGATCGCATCAAGCCTCAGCATCGTGCTTGCAGGACTGATGACCAGTGCGGTATCCGCACAAGAACAGCCAACCATCAAAGATGATGGTTACCGCCACTTAATGTTGGCCGGGGGCGGTTTAACGCTCTGCACGAGCATGGCGTCCGATAGCTGTAACGAAACCGACTGGATTGATAGCAAGACAATGCGTACTAATCGGTATATCGACTTGTCGGAGAAGTCAATCAAGACGGCTGTTTCAGATGAATACTGGACCGGCTTTCGTGAAGAGGCTCGAAAGAAGGTCGACGAAGCGTTAAAGCTCATTTATGACCGTATGAACGAGGAAATCATCACAGAACGCGTGTTCATGCGTGAATTTACTCGTCGTGCCACATTAAAAACGTACAATTCATTATCTGAAGCTGAGTGGAACAAGCTGGTCGACTTACTCGAAATGCCAGTCCCTGCTGAGCTCGATGAAAAGATTAATTTAAATGAGTCGCAGAATAAACCTGCGATCGATATCTATCGTCAGTTCGTTGATATGGCGAAGACCACTCGCTTTGATGACAGCAAGAAGCCCGTGGTCTTCTTCACGACGTCGTCATCGCGCGATCCTTACAACGAAGTCGATTACTACATGGACTTGTTCAGTCAGTTGGGAGCTGAGCCGCATTGGTTCCCGGTTGATGCGGCTTTAATTAAAGCGCAACAAGAGGGTCGTTGTGACGAATTGGCTGACGTGCAAGAGGAAGTGCTCGGTGCATATGCGCGAGACCGTGTGTATCGCGACCGCTATCAGCAACAGGTTGAGTTTTGTAAAGCGCCCAAAGAAGCCTTAAAGATGGTGCGCCAAGCCAATGCGATTTTTATCAATGATGGTGATGCGAACCTTACCCGCTCAACCTTTATTAATGAAGATAACCAGCCGTCTGATTTGTTACGCGACATCGTTAGCTTCGTGCAATCGAAGCGTCTAGTGGTAGGTGGTAACGGCGCGGGTGCTGTTGCGCTGACATCTAAACCGATGATTTCTAACGGCACCACCGAATCAGCGATAAAAGACGGCGCCTTTGCTTCTGAGCCACCACCGTTCGGTTGTGATTTGGATGCAACCTGTCCAACCAATACCAACCCAGACACGCTGACGTTTCATCCATTGGGCGGTTTAGGGCTGTTTCACTTTGGTATTTTGGATAGCGACTTCTCTGATAAAGGTCGTTATGGTCGCTTGATCCGTCTCGCGGGCGATAGTGGTACACCGCTCTCGCTAGGGATTGATGAGAATACCGCCATGAAAGTGAACCTTGAGAAAGGTCTATTTGATATTGTCGGCGAGCGAGGCGTGTTCTTTGTAGAAAACGCACAATCGGTGCCTACGGCGGTCGCAAGCACCTTCCATTATTTAGTCGCTGGTGCGTCCGGTATGATGAATCCGTATGGCTTACAAACTGCGGAATTCTCGGACCAGT
Source organism: Idiomarina baltica OS145 (assembly GCF_000152885.1). GTDB lineage: Bacteria > Pseudomonadota > Gammaproteobacteria > Enterobacterales > Alteromonadaceae > Idiomarina > Idiomarina baltica. The sequence continues at coordinate 300,653 of NZ_CH672403.1, read as the reverse complement.
CAGGTATTGTAAAAGAGAACCCAACCACCAATTTCTTAACCGATCGCGGTTTAGTTGATTCGATTCGCGTGTTGTGTGGTGAAGAACGCAACGAAGTAACGCTTCTGAATAAAGACTATCGCTTGATCGCGCGTATCAACGACGCAAGCCGTACCGCTGAAGCCGGTGGTGAATGCCAAGTGATTAACGGTAAAATCGGTATTGCTTATCAGCCTGAAGAAAAACTGTAAGTAGCACCTAGTTACTAAAAAGCTCGCCCCGTTGGCACGGAGGCGAGCTTTTTTATGCGCTGCCTTTTAGTGGCGTAGCGCGTTATGCTACACCGTATTGAGCGCGATACGCTTCAACCGCAGGTAAGTGCGCTTTAAACTGCTCGTCGTCCTTAAGATACTCAATCACATCGTTCAGTGAGACAATCGCAATCACTTGCGCATTAAAGTCACGTTCAACTTCCTGAATCGCGGATAGCTCGCCTTTGCCTTTTTCTTGACGATCTAAGGCAATCAACACACCCGCGAGCTGCGCACCGTTTTGCTCAACAATATCCATGGATTCACGAATTGCCGTGCCCGCGGTGATCACATCATCGACCAACATCACGCGACCCTCAAGGGGTGAACCGACTAAGTTACCCCCTTCGCCGTGGTCCTTTTTCTCTTTACGATTAAAGCAGTAAGGGGTATCGGTCTGAAAATGATCAAACAAGGCTACGGCCGTCGCGCTGGCGATAGGAATACCCTTGTAGGCTGGACCAAACAACACATCAAAGTCGATGCCTGAGTCTTTTAACGCCGCTGCGTAAAAGCGCCCTAACTTCGCCAAGTCAGAACCTTTGTTAAACAAGCCTGCATTAAAAAAGTAAGGACTGGTGCGACCGGATTTCAGCGTAAACTCACCAAATTTTAGTACACCGCGCTCAATCGCAAACTCGATAAACTCTTTTTGATAGGTTTTCATGCTGATCCCTTATGCCAATGCTGCTTTTTGGATATCGATCAATTCTTTAATGCTGACACGCGCAATGTCGACTAGGCTTTGCATCTCGTCGTAACTAAATGCCTCACCCTCAGCGGTGCCTTGGATTTCAATGAACTTACCGGCTTCCGTCATCACAACGTTCATGTCAGTCTCGGCTTGAGAATCTTCAATGTACTCTAAGTCGCTCACGGCATCGCCATCAACAATGCCGACAGAAATCGCCGCAACCATTTCTTTTAACGGATTGACCTTAACCATTTTGCTAGCGCGCATGTAGTTCAGCGCATCAACCAACGCCACGCAAGCACCGGTAATTGAGGCGGTACGTGTACCACCGTCAGCCTGCAATACGTCGCAGTCGAGCGTAATGGTGTTTTCGCCGAGCGCCTTAAGGTCGATGCAAGCACGCAAAGAACGCGCGATTAACCGCTGGATTTCCATCGTGCGACCACCTTGCTTGCCACGCGCAGCTTCGCGCTGCGAGCGAGTGTGGGTAGAGCGTGGGAGCATGCTGTATTCAGCGGTCACCCAACCTTGTCCCTGACCTTTTAAAAAGCGTGGCACACCGGCTTCAACCGTGGCATTACACAACACCTTAGTATCGCCGAATTCAATCAGAACTGAACCCTCGGCATGTTTGGTGAAGTTACGCGTGATGGTGACCGGGCGAATTTGTTGGGCAGTACGACCACTTGGACGCATGGCATCTCCTTTATTTGATAGTAAACGGGGATAAGTAAAACGAATTAGCCGTTAGTGTAGCAAATTTGACCGTTGAATGGATCGCGAATCGTTCTGTAACGTATTAAACTAACGCAAGCTGAAAACACGTGGTAATCACTGAACGGGAGGCCGTATGTCGCGTTCAAAAGACGAAGAATTTGAATTGTTCCGCCAAGAAATGAACGACGTAACACCCTTGGTGGGTGAGGAAGTTGCAGACATTCGCACTGCTTTTGAGCCAACATTGGCACAAAAGGAGCGGCGCCGTGCGGCTGAAGCCGAAGAACAAGAAAACGTTAACTTTTTATCGACCGAGTATGTTGAGTTGGTGGAGCCAGAGGAATGCATCGAATTTCGGCGCGATGGCGTGCAAGAAGGCGTGTACAAACGGCTTAAACAAGGCCGTTACACCATGGAAGCGAGTCTCAATTTGCACCAGCATACGCTGCGCGAGGCGCGTACCGCAGTATTTAACTTTATTCAGGATTGCCATAACGCCGGTATACGCACGGCACTGATTATTCACGGACAAGGTAAACACAGTAAACCGCATCCCGCGCTGATAAAAAGCTATGTGAATAAATGGCTGCGTGAAATGCCGCCAGTACTCGCGTTTCATAGCGCACAGCGCCACCATGGTGGACGCGGCGCGGTGTATATCATGATGAAGAAGAACGCGGAACAAAAACAAAAGAACCGCGAAAAACACGCGAAAAAATAACCGTAAAACGAGTGGTCGTTAGAGACGACCACTCAGTATTAATCCCGCAAAGAAGCCAGTTAGACCGCCACCAAGCCCAAGCGCTAGCCCCAAATAGCAGCTCAGTGACCGACCACCGGAGCATACCAAACGCTGCACTCGGCGTTGATAGGTTAGAATGCCCAGCAATAGCACTAGATAACTGAGTGTCGGCAGTAACCAGCCGGGATCAACCTCGTAACTTAGAATAAACAAGCTACCGACAACGATCATGAATACTGCAGCCTGATTACGCATTCGCACCAACTGTTGGCGAATAGCGTCGTTAGCTGCCATCTTCTGCGCGCGGTGAGAGCCGATAAACAAACCCGCCAAACCACCGAGAATAGTGACCGCCATGGCACCTAATAATGCTAACCACTTCACGCTTGTGGCAACACCAGAGGTCAACGAAAAGCCCGCCGCAGCGGCAGGTGCACTACCCACCATCGCGCCTGTTGTCAGTAACGTCGAAATACTGATGGATGGCGCCGAAAGCAACGCCGCTTTACCCACACGGCTTAGTAATTGTTGAGCTAACTGCTTGCGAGCGCGAGACAAACGCTGGCGCACCGCCTCGGGTGTGATCCCTAGCAAGTCCGCTACATGCTCAGCCGACTGCTGTTCGCGGTAATACAGCAGTACGACATCGCGGCTTTGCTCTGGCAACTTATCCAACGCATGATAAATAATCGCCTGCTGCTGTTGCTCACTGAGCGACGCCTCGGGTGATTCATCGCTCAGTACCGCACCCAGCTCCTCATCGAGATTATCCCTATAGTCGGTACGACGCACATGCTCTTTGCTTAACCACTGATAAGCACAATGCCGCGTGATTTGTCGTAGCCAGGGCAAAAAGCTACGCGTCTTACGCAGTGTATTCATTTTTTGCCAGACAATGAGATAAGCCTCTTGCGCCACCTCTTCTGAGGCTCGGATATCTTTAACAATGGCCAAGGCAATACTCGCCACTAAGTTTTGTGTATGTGTGACCACCTCGGCGAACGCCTGCGAATTCCCTTGGCGCGCTTGCTCAATCGAAGCGTTAAGCGCCGCATACGGTGCAGTTTGATTAGTCATGGCAGCGCTCCTCGATGAAGTGATTAACGGCCGACAAAAAGGCCTCGGGTTGATCCCACATAATAAAATGGCGTGACTCAGCAAACTCTAGCAAGTTGATGGCATTATCACCAGCGATCTGCTGTTGATAGGCATTAAGCGCTGTCTGCTTTTGCTCGGCAGTTGAGAAGCCACCAGTCGCCGCCATTTGTAACGTCGGCACGTTGAGGTCCGCGACCTCAGCGCGTAAATCCGTGGTCATCAACTCATACATCGCGCGGCCCACCGTGGCAGGATCCGATGTTTTTGCCATCGCGACCACGCGCGCTTGATTCTCCTCAGATGAGGTTTGCCGTGATACCCCCATTTGCACCTGCATCGCCATTTGTTCGGGGGTGAGCTGTTGATATACCGTCAGCATTTGCTGTGCTTGAGGTTTAACCGCTTGAGCAGTCAACGCCGAGTTACCACTGAGCAGCGCCGAGAAAAACGGCACACCATCAACCGCGATAAGACATTCCAACGCCTGAGGTTGCTGGCTTGCCAGTTGATAGCCTAAGAACGCGCCCAAACTATGCCCAATAACCACCGCATCGCCAGCACTGTTTTCCTGCAAATAACTTTCTAGCGCAGCACCTGCGTTTTCAGTAAATGCCTCACGTAATTGAGGATTGCTTGGATGCGCCCCAAAGCCAGCAAATGCCAGCGTGTGCACCTCATAATGCTGAGCTAACGCCGCTTCCGTTTGCTGCCAAACACGCTCATCGGACATTAAACCCGGGATAAGCACCACCGGCTGACCCTGACCCGAAATCTGCGCATGTAGCACGGTGTCTTGCGAATGCGAGGGCAGGCTGAAAGCGCCCAACGACACGCCTAATAACAAGGTAAAAAATTGGTTTTTCAAAGACATAATACGTTCCTATTGAGTCACTTTTAATAAAGGTTGCTCAATAAGGTCAGACTCGCACAGAAAAGTGTGACATCTTTTTTGTACTATTACTTCATATTGCCTCTTTGCACAGGTAATATTTGGCTTATACGCTTAACGCACACATTGTTTTCGGCAGGTTGAAGGAAAGACCTCCCGACAAAAAAGTAGGATACGCCATGATTCAAAGTATGACCGGTTACGCTCGTTACGAGCACAAAGCAGAATGGGGCAGCGCCGTGTGGGAAATCCGCTCGGTTAACCAACGCTATTTAGAGACCTACTTTCGACTGCCCGAGAGCGTGCGCGCCCTCGAGAACAACCTGCGTGAGCTCTTCCGCAAGCAACTCCAGCGCGGCAAAGTCGAATGTCGCTTGCACCTGCACATGGATGAGAGCAAGCAAAGCGAGTTAGTGATTAACGAAGCACTCGCCGAGAGCGTGATCAACCAAGCCAAATGGGTTAACCGCCAAGTTCACAACGCACAAATTAACGCACTCGACGTGTTGAAATGGCCTGGCGTCGTCAGCAGTGACGACCAAAATATCGACGAGCTTCAAAAAGAACTGTTCGACGCCGTAAAACCCGCGCTCAACGAATTTATCGAAAACCGAGCCAGTGAAGGCGAAGCCATTAACACCATGCTTCAGCAACGCTTAGACGGCATCATCGAACACGTCGCCTTTGTACGCGAACGCATGCCAGAAGTCGTTAAATGGCAACGTGAGCGCTTACTAACCCGCTTTGAAGAAGCCAGAGTCGAACTCGAACCACAACGCCTCGAAGCCGAAATGGTCATGCTGGCGCAAAAAGTCGACGTCGCCGAAGAACTCGATCGCCTCGACGCTCACGTCGCCGAAGCCCGCAAGATCCTGAAAAAGGGCGGCGCCTGCGGCCGACGCCTCGACTTTATGATGCAAGAGTTCAACCGCGAAGCGAACACCCTCGCCTCGAAATCCATCAACGCCGAAATCACCGCCGCCGCAGTCGAGCTAAAGGTGTTGATCGAACAGATGCGTGAGCAGATCCAGAATATTGAATAGGGTCATGTTAAGTTTTGTTAAGTATACTAAGTTTGGATAAGGTCGCGGCATTGCGGCCTTTTTTGTATTTAATGGTAATGCAATGTTCGTGATTGTCCGCTATATTGTGGTGACAAGGGTGGTGACAAATAATTTATAGGGTCTCCATCTTTAGGTTTTGTCACCATTTGGAGATAGTCATGAACAGCAGTCAGATCAAAGCACTTGTTAGAGCTGGAGAGGACGTTCGGAAAAGTGTCGGTGATGGGCTTTATTTCAGAATTGAACAGGGTACTGCGTCATGGTTTGTGCGATATACCTACGCCGGTAAGCGCAAGACGATAACCTTGTCGGAAGGGTATCCTAACTGCTCGTTGGCTGACGCTAAGATCCAAGCTGCTGCAATTCGCTCAAAAGTTAAGAATGGCATTGACCCTCAGCTTGAACGTCGTCGAGAAACTGGTGGTGCTATTCACACAGTTCACGATCTTTTTAATGATTGGTTTGACCGCGCAGTAAAGAACCGCGTTAAGCATCCAGGTAATGACGAGCGCGTATATCGTAACTACCTCAAAAGTCGCTTGGGCAAATATTCACTAAAAGACATTACACCGATTGATGTTCGCAATGTTCTTGATGAGCTGCAGCAGACAGGTAATAAGACGACCTCATCGCGAGCGCTAAGCATAATGAAGCGTATGTTTAATCACGGCATCAAACTAAATTTGGTCAGCAGTAATCCAGCGATCTATTTTACCGGAGTCGATGTTGGCCAAGACTATTCGCCTCGAGAGCGGTCGTTGTCGGCGGATGAAATAAAAACTGCATTCTCTGTTTTCCGAAAGCAGCAAGACATTTTCACTCGTGACAACTATCTTGCATGCCTTTTGCTCTTGCACCTAGGCTGTCGAAAATCTGAAATCATATCGTCGCGGTGGGAACAAATTGATTTAGAGGACCAGACCTGGTTCTTTCCCGAGAACAAAACCAGTAAACCAATTACGGTGCCGATCCCAAATCAAATGCTACCCGTGATCGAAGAGCTAAAAGTGCGCTGTGCAGGTTCTGAATATGTGTTTCCTTCGCGCAGAAGAAGCAAAAGACGAGGGTATATTTCTGACGATACGTTGAATCATGCGTTAGCCAAACTATTCGGACAGAAAGTTGATAGCAAGAAACAACCCTACCCCAATGTTCTTGGTTCAGCCGGAGTCGACCACTTTACGGTGCATGACCTACGCAGAACCTATCGAACATTGCTTGCTAAGTTGAAAGTCCCAGATGCCATTGCCGAGAGATGCTTGAACCATGAACTGCGAGGCGTCCTAAAGGTCTACAATCAATACGATTACCTGGAAGAGCGTAGAGAAGCAAATGCCAAAGTAGCTGATTTCCTTGAACCATTAATACAGGGAGGTAGTGATGAGTCAACGTGATGAATTTATCAAAGGTCCTAATGCACTCAGGCTGGCGCAAATAGAGCAAAGCTTGCAGAGGATTAAAGATGCTGGATTTGAGCGCGAGGCGGAATTGCTTAGGAGTGAGATTGAAATGCTGCGGCAGAAAGCTGGGGCTGTTTATGATTCGGTAGAACCGGTTTTCAAGGCTAATGTGAAGTGGAGAAAGCAGCCTAAAAATGCCGCCTTGGCTCGCCATCGTTCATTAGATGATTACAAATTCGAATTACGAGAGTGGGCGTTACAAAAATATCTGCAAGAAAAGCAATGGCGGCGCGATAACGAGAAGGTTATGCGGCCGAAGAAAGATGCTCCAAATAGTGCCGACGAATGGCTTTTAAAACTTTATTGGGAAGATCGGAAATTTGAAAGTGAAACCGAAACCGATGGTAAGCCGATTGACGCAACGATGGGCAACCTTCATGGAAGTCCAGAGCCACCGATCGAACGTAAATTTAAGCCGACAAAAAACTTCTTCTATAAAGCAATTCAAAATTTATCGTGAAACATGCGCGCAACCCCACGGACAGCGCAAATGTTGCGCGCATGTCGCCGATTCCTATCAGTTAATTTGCCTCTGACATTCACAACCTGTTAGAGGCAACGACATGAAAATACAAACCACAACCTTCATACCTGTGCAGAGAAAGCCTAAAGATCGTTTAGTTCGTGAACGGGAATGCAGAGCGATTACCGGGTTAGCACGTCAGCGACGCTGGGAACTTGAGAAGCAAGGCAAGTTTCCTAAGCGTGTTCACCTCGGTACGCGATCCGTTGCATGGCGCTTGAGCGATCTTGAAAAGTGGATTGATGAAGTGTCCGAAAATGGACTGACTTGATCCACAGGTGTCTTTCTCGGACTGTTAAGAGCGTCAACCCAACTTTTTGAGCGTGCAACTATTTATACCTAGCCCAATCAACATGGCTCATGGAGGAGCACAGTCCATGGGGAATTTACTGGGTAATTAATAATATCTAATTTATGGGTATCTTATGGCTTTCCCTAATAAGGAAACTTGGTTTCATCACAGAGGGGTCGACTGGCAAGTTAATACCCGTGGGAGTGCGTTAGATCCTCAAATCCTTCGCAAAGTTATTGATGTACCGTTATGGATGCTGACCCATCATAGAAAGGTGTTTCTTTTCCGGTTCGACCTATCCTGTAACACATCGCAACCGAATAATAAGCAACTAAGTCTATTTTTGTGTCGGATCAAAACTAAAATCTGTAGAGAGCACTACTCGAGAAGAGTAGCAATATGTTGGGCTCGTGAAATTCACTCTGCTAAGACCCCACATTACCATATAGCAATTGCATTAGATGGCAGCAGAGTTAACTCGTCCTACCGTTTGACGGAATGGATTGAACGATATTGGCGAAATTATGGGCGATACACAGCGATCAGATACTACAATCTAAATAGGCCTGACATTGATCAATTATTCCAAGTGGTGTGGCATTTAAGTTATCTAGCGAAACTTAGAGGAAAAGAAGTCAAGTTGAGCAATGTGCGGCGGTTTAGCACCTCATTGACGAAATTATACTGAACTTAATCGCGGTGATTCGACCTAATCTATAAATCTCAAGAACAACCTTTAGTTGAGCAAAAGGATTTGAAATGAAACGTAGCTCACACGACAAGCAATTCAGAGTACAAGCTGGCGACATTGTTACGCTCTCAGACTTGACAAAGTGGAAAGTTGAAGGGTTTAGCTTCCAGCACGAGATTAGAGTTCGAGTAAAGCGCAATAGTGTGATTCGTTACATGGCTGTTCACAAAGTTCGTGACCCTAACGGAGTTGCATTAATACCGGGAACGCATTACTTGGTGATCGTTGGAGATAGTGAGTCGAGATTCGCTTTAAGATTGCAGAATTTTGGACCGTGTAAAATGTCACACATAAGAATACAAGGGCGAGATAAGACAAGAAAGATCGGTGGTAAGGTCGTATCTCAAATCGACTACAAGAAATTTTGCGGGTCAGAACGAGCTTTTGATGAAGAACCAGAAACGATAGCTATTGAGGTGGGTAGCCAAGTATTAATGCGTTCTGATTTTGCAGCCGACCATTATTACGGAGCCATCGAGATGGCGGGAAAATACGGCATCGTGGAGTCAATCGATAAGCCGACTCGCCCCCTTGGTTGGGCATCTACCTTGATGGTGGATTTTAGCGGCGTTCGCAAACAGTATCGCATTTTTCGATTTATTGACGCGTCAGGGCATATGATGCAATTGGGATGGTCTTATCGTGTTGAGAGAAAAAACGGTATGCTGACCGCTAAACCCATCCGAAGAATAGACCCTGATCGCGTTGAGTGGAGTGACCCGGATCCGTAGCAACTAATTCATATCAAGACGTCGGGAGTCTTCTCACCATTCACCGTAAAATGCTTGACAACGAAAAGTTTACAAACCATCTTAAGAGCATACTCGCTCGACTAATGACCTAATTTGTGATAAATTCGGGCACCCGTTTTGACGGGTTAGGCAAGGGAGAAGGATCATGTTTGACGCATTAATAGTTTTTGTAGTTGGCTGTCTCGCAGTGTATGTGGGCTTCCAAGTAGCGCTATATAAGAAATCTCGGGCTATGAAGCGCCGAGAGGTTGAACTGCGCGAAAATGGCGTCACCCCGTCTGGTTCTGGTTTATGTCATGGAATCGTCATTGATAAAACTAACAAGCGGCGTGTAGTGCATGATGAAAAGCCCAGCGATTCGTGGTTTAAACGCTTAGCATAAAGTTTGCTTGCTGGCACCTAATTATTACAATAAGATCCCGTCAACTAGACGGGATTTTTTATGCATAAACATAAATATATAGGATGGATTCCTTGCGTAAACGGTAACCTTGATTTCGGGCTAATGAAGGTCGGTATTAAAGGTGGATTTACAGACAAGAAAATCAGTGATGAGCGAATTATTGAGCTAAATCATTCTGCATCGGGAGTGTCGAGCAAGCACGACAGACTAATCGTTCTTCAATCAAGAGTTAATTGGCGAGACACTGATGAGCATGAAGAATCATTAGGAGCTTTTCGAGTCTTTGTTACAGCTAAAGTTTCGGTCTCCGATCATATGGACTGTAGAAGTTTAAGCGGTAATATTCTGCTATATCCGAAGGAAGCTGAACCAGCGGATAAAAACGAAGTTCATGACGTTTCGGTCCATCAAATTTCTCATGAGCTAACTAAAAGTAATATTAGTTCAGAGTTTGATAAGCTTGATAGCCAAATCAATGACCCTCGCTCTATTACAGGTCTTCACAGTGACTGTTTTAAAGCTTCGTTTAAGTTCAATGTAACGCCTACTGGCTTGATTAGAATTGAGCAAAACGAAGGTGGTGATGAACTCGATGATGAGAGTTTGTACCTGTTAGCCCGACAGGCATTTTATTATTTAAAGTATTCAATCCATAGTCATCGGCACCACGTTGATGAACAAGATTCTTTGACCACTATCACGCTTGAAACATCAGGGTGTGGTCTTCGATTACTTGGTCAACTTAAGCGTGAACTAACCTCACTTAGCAGAACCCAAAGAATTGATAACAGGCTGCACGAGTCTAACAATGCTAAAGGTATAATCGGCTACGCTAAGTCATTAGTAATTGCGTTGTATAGAGAAAACCTGATAGATGAGTCGGAGCGCGATAGAGAGCAAAAATATTTAGAAAATGTAGAAACTTCCTTTGAATCTCAAGAATATACAATTACGAGAGCTGAACAAAAAGTTGAAACTATAAAAGCAAAATCAAAAGTATGGTTGGGGTTTGCACTCATTTCCATTTGGGGATTTACAAATTTTAATTTTCAAAGGTCTCCTAAAGTGGAATTGGCTGGCAACTTATCATGGTTTTGGCCTCTTCTGATTGTTATTTTTGCCTTCATTCTTTATCTAGCCACGAAAGAGTACTATTCGAGAGTGTCTAATGCTCAGTTTTTGGTAAAGCTCTATGATATACGGGGTTCTCGTATTTTGTTAAAAATTTCGCTGGCGCTCGTTGGCATGATTGCATTGGTATGGGCTTGGTGGACTAGTTAAAAATTGAGATGAGCTTTTGCCAAGCAACATTGCCGATTATTATTCAGTAAACAAAATTAAATTGAGTAGCTTCATGAGCAGACAGAATTTTATCCCTCCTAAAGCAACGTATTGGAGGTAATTAACACCTGGCTGAATAGACGCTCTGCCCACCACCGTAGTAGCTGGTCATCAGGTGATGGAACGCTGCCTCGCACTTCTCGTTGTAGACCGCCTCATCGAAGCTCTCCGGTAGTCCCCGGTCGAAGACGATTTCCAGGGTACGGCGGACATCGCCCTTAGCCTGGGCCTTCTTCCGCCAGTCCAGTACCAGTTTCTCCTCCTTGAGGGTCTCCAGTAGCTCCCGACACATTGCCTTCACCTGGGCTACCTCTTTGTCGGTCATCTCCGGGGCTGGCTTGGTGATGATGTCGAACAGCGCCAGCTCCTCTTCGGTCAGCCCCTCACGGATTGCCCGCTGGTCTTCCTCCTGCAGCTCTTCGGTGAACTTCATCAGCTGCTGGAAGAACGCCTCGATGTTCAGGCTTCCCGAGTTGTACTTCTCGATCAGCTTCTGCAGCTTCTCCATGAAGTCGGTGCGGCTGGGGTTCTTGGCCACCATGCTCTCCAGTTTCTGGTTCAGCAGCGCCCGTAGCTTCTCTGCCTCGGTGCGCTTCTTGCCCTTATTGAACCGCTCCTTGAGCTTCTCGAAGTCGATCTGGCTGAGGTCGAATAGGGGCTTGTCATCCTCATCCTCGATGACGTAGGGCACTGGAGCGACCGACTGATCCAGCAGGTCGTCCACGTCCTTCATCACCTGAGAGATATCCACCTCGGGCTCAAGGGCTTTGATCTTCTGGGCCAGTACGGAGAGCAGTACCGCATCGGGGGCCAGATCATTGGCTGAGGGGTCGGGGAGGATGGTTCGGTAGACTCGGGAGGTGGCCCTGGCTAGGTTCAAGAAGGCCTTCTTGGTCTCTTCACTCTCAAGTAGCTTCTCAACGGCATCATCCAGCAGGGCAACCTTATCGAAGCCTCCAGCCGTTTTGATAGCCTCTGTGTCTACCTGCTTCTCGGTCAGGAAAGTGATCCCCTTGGCCAGCAGATGCTTGAGGTACTCCACCAGTTCGGCCTTCTGGTGGATCGGTGTATCACCGTCTTGGGGTGGCTCATCCCCATATCCAGGTCTCGGTTCAGCGACCTTGGATGAAGCTCCACCGTAGATGGCCAGCGCCTCCTGCAGCTTCCTGAAGACACCCGCGTAGTCCACGATCAGGCCCGCTTCCTTGCCGGGGTACTTGCGGTTTGCCCTGGCAATGGTCTGCATCAGGGTGTGATTCTTCATCGGCTTGTCTAGGTAGATGGTCGAGCAGGACGGCACATCGAAGCCGGTGATCCACATGGCGCAGACAAACACCAACCGCAGCGGTCCATCAGGATCTTTGAACTGCTCGTCTAGGTCTTCCTCTACCATGCGCTTGCGGTGAGGCAGGATGTCGAGCCCCTTGTCCGCCAGCTCCTTTACCTCGTTCTGGCCCTGGGAAACCACCACTGCCATATCGGTCGTCTCCAGCACCTTGATCTTGTGCTTTAGCGCCTCCAGCTGCTCCTCGGGGGCAGACGCCAGGTCAGCCTGAAGTCGGGCCAGGTAGTCTTTCCAGTGGGCCTGAACCTTGTTGTACATCTTCACGGCGGTGGCCTTGTCGATACAGACCATCATCGCCTTGCCTTGGTGGCCCCTGCCGACGAAGTGCTGCACCAGATCCTCGGCGATGGCTTCCAGGCGGTCATCACGGGTGATCAGGTGGTATTCACGGGCGAACACGCGCTCGACCTTCTTCTCCTGATCCTCGTCCAGCTCGGCATCTTCCAGCAACCGAGTCAGATCGTCGTTGAGGTTCTCATTGATCAACTGCAGTTCGGGGATCCGGTTCTCGTAGTACAGCGGCACCGTGGCCCCATCGGCGATGGACTGTCCGAAGTCGTAGACCGAGATGTAGTCCCCGAACACCTCCTTGGTCTTCTCCTCACCAGCCATAAGTGGTGTCCCAGTGAAGCCCAGGAAGGCAGCATGGGGCAGCGCCGTCCGCATGTTCATGGCCAAAGTGTCGTATTGGGAGCGGTGAGCTTCGTCGGTGATAACGATGATGTCTTGGCGGTCGGAGAGCTTGGGATATGTCTCACCTTGCTTAGTTCCGAACTTCTGGATCAGCGTGAAGACGTAGCGGTGATCCTCGCTGAGGAGCTGCTTGAGGTGAGCACCGCTCTCGGCGTGGGCCTCTACCTCGTTGATTGCCCTGGTGGCAGCAAAGGTCTTGTAGATCTGCTCGTCCAGCTCGTTGCGGTCGGTGACGACCACAAACGTCCAGTTGCCGGGGATGGTGCGGTGGATCTTCTGAGTGAAGAACACCATGGAGAGGGACTTGCCCGAACCCTGGGTATGCCAGAAGACCCCAAGCCGACCCGCCTCACCGGGAGGGCGATTCTTGATGCGCTGCAGCTCGGCGATGGCCTTATTCACCCCGAGGTACTGGTGGTTCTTGGCGATTTTCTTGATGGTGCCACCCTGGGCCTCCTCGAACACCGTGAAGTTCTCCACGATATCCAGAAGCCGTGTCCGCTCAGCGATCCCTCGGATGGCAGTTTCCAGCGACACCACGCCTTTCTCACCCTCGTCGTTGATCCGCTTCCACTCGAAGAGATGCTCCCAGGGGGAGAAGGTGCTGCCCACCAGGGTCTCGGAGCCGTTGGAGAGCATCACCACGGCGTTATAGGTGAACAACTGAGGGATCACCGAGCGGTAATCTCTCAGGTTGCCGTCATAGGCAGCCTTGAGGGTCTTGTGGCTGGCCTTCAGCTCCACGAATAGCAACGGTAGCCCATTCACGAAGCCGACAAGATCGGTACGTCGGGTATGCAGCTCACCCCTTACCCAGAACTGCGAGGTCAGCAGGAAGTCGTTCTCCTCGGGCTTGCTCCAGTTGATCACCCGCACCGTCTCGATAGCGGTGCCACCATCATCGCCCGACACCTCGACCTTTACGCCATCCTTGAGCAGCCGGTAAACCTCCAGGTTGGCGTTCACCGGGAGCAGCTTGGAGCGGTCGCGGGTCAGCTCCTCGATGGCCTTCTCCACGGCATCGGCGGGTAGCTCGGGGTTGAGCTTCTCCAAAGCCACCTGCAGCCGAGGCACCAGCACCACATCCTGTTGTGTCTGCCGTCCCTCGCTCGATACCGTACCCGACCACTCCCCATAGAGATTGGCGGTGTCCCAGCCCAAGTCTGCGAACAGCTCGATAGCGGGCTGCTCGACCAGGGCATCCTCGGAGTAGGCATAAGCGGGGGATGGCGGGGGCGTCATGCGGCTTCGTACTCCCTATCGTCGGGCATGGGAATGTCTGATACGTCGATCTCACCGGAGACCAGCTTGGGGAGCAGCAAGTCACGTTGGGCGCGTAGGTTCGCGTTCTTTAGCGCCAATGTGCGTGCTTGTTTGAAACACGGCGATACAAAACGCTGGAAGGCTTCCAAGGTCGCGTTGTCAGGTTGAACCACCGGAAACTCTACCAAGCTCTCGACCCGCACCCGCTGCCTTCCAGTAGCCCCTGACATGCTTTTAATCGCGACATCACGGAATCGGTCACTTCTCGCGAGTAAGTAAACCATTTCTGGGCACAAGCTGACTGAACGCAATACGATGAACTCAGTAGAACCACATGCTGTCGGCTGGTCTTCAGGAAGGAAATCAACAAATCCAGTCTTTCCGTTCTCAAGACAAGGCGTAATCCGAGCAAACAAGGTGTCACCATTCTGGAATTTTGCACCACTGTTACCTGTTTTCCTCTCCAAGCTACCTACAATCATGCTCGATTCTGATAACGCGCCCATCGGTACAAACAACTTTTCTCCTTCCTTGGGAACCTTTGTGCGTGGGTTCAGAGCGACGGCATCCTCAAGGCGTCGAACCTCCCACCCCTCAGGTATATCCCCAAGCTCACTCTCCTTGAAGCTCACCCCCTCATGCCCCGGGAAGCGGAAGTGGACGAACCACTCCTCGTACAGCCGACGAGCCATCTCCTCAAGGATCTCGATGCGGCGCGTGTTGTTCTCGATGAGGTCGTCGTAGGCGGAGAGGAACGCGGCAATTCTCTCCTGCGTTTCACGAGTAGGATAGCGGACAGGAATCGACCTGAGTATGCTTGTATTCAGATTCGGCATTGTCGCGCCCACGGCTTGGTTGTATATCCAATCTACCGTGCTCGGGTTGTTAAGGAAGTAAAATAAGAACTTGGGGGAGACTTCGCCATTACCAAGATGAATTCTCAAGCAGCCTGTTCCACATAGCCAGCCACTTTCTCTGGGTGTTACTAAAGCACATCTCCCGATATCCCCCCTACGGCCATAAACAATATCGCCGGGGTAAAGCTGGTGGTGAGAGAGGCGCTCCACATGCTCCTCCGCAACCCGAGCTATTGAAGACTCAGAAACCCGTCCTCCGACTATGTCTTTTGGCATGACCACAGGGGTTCCGGCATCGGAATAGTCGCTCTGATGAAGTTGAGATCCAAAAGGCCCCGTTTTGATGATCCCTTGGCCAGCATCGCAGATGTCACCTAGCGTCGACTCGTTCCAAGTCATCAAGCAGCTCCTCCGCCCAGAACTCCGCTGATGTTCATTGAGATCTTGTCTTCAAGCTCTCTTGCTTCAGCGTTTAGCACTTCTAGTTCTTCAGCCAGCTCTTCCAGCCGCTCAGCAAAGTCCACATTCTCTGCGTCTCTTGCAGCTGCCCCGACATAGCGCCCAGGATTCAATGACCACCCCTGCGCTTCGATCTCTTCCCGAGTCGCCAACTTGCAGAGCCCAGGCACATCGGCATAGCCCTCGGCTAGCCCCTTCTCGGCCAGCAGCGGCTCACTGCCCTGATCCAGCTCGACGTCTTCGCCACGGTAAAGGCGGACGATATTGGCTAGGAACTCGACCTGCTCCGGCAACCAGTCGCGGTGCGCCCGGTCGATCTGGTTGTAGATGTGGCGAGCATCTATGAACAACACTTTGTCGCGGCGCTCGGTCTCACTCTTGGCCCGGTCGAAAAACCACAAGGTGCAGGGCAGCGTGACGGTGTAAAAGAAGTTCGGTCCCACCGAGACGATCACATCTACGGCACCCGACTCAATCAGCTTCTGACGGACCACCTGCTCGCTGCCTCGGGCATCACCCGCTGAGTTGGCCATGACAAAGCCAGCTCGCCCGGTCGGCTTGAGCGAGGCGTAGAAGAGCTGGATCCAGAGGTAGTTGGCGTTATCGGTCTTTGGCACACCGAACGGGAACCGTGGGTCGCCTTCCAAGCGCTCCTTATCCACTCCCGAGACGTTGAACGGGGGATTAGCCATCACAAAGTCGAAGAAGCCGTCACCGTTCTTGTAGACCGCCCCGTGAGGATCCTCATAGTAGGTGTTGGACACCCGCACATCGCCGGAGAGGCCATGCACCGCGAGGTTCATCTTGTTGAGGTTGACGGTGGTCTGATCCTTCTCGGTGCCGAAAATCGAGATTTCGTCCATGGCCGTCTTGTGGTGGCGCTCCACGAAGTCCGCCGAGTGGACGAACATGCCACCTGACCCACAAGCCGGATCGAAGATGCGACCGTGATAGGGCTCGATGATCTCAACGATCAGCTTGACGATGGACTCGGGCGTGTAGAAGACACCGCCTTTCTGACCTTCCTTCAGGGCGAAGTTGCCCAGGAAGTACTCGTAGACCTTGCCGAAGGCGTCTCCTGACAGATCAACCGGAGCGAGCTGCTTGAGCAGTTCCTGCAGCACCCAGTTCTCCAGGCGCGTGTAGGTGCGCGGCAGGGCACCTTTGAGGTCGGGGTTTTCGTCCTCGATGGCCTTCATGGCATCGTTGATAGCCTTGCCGATATTGTCGCCCTCGGTGAGCGACAGCAGGTGCGAGAAGCGGGCGGTCTCAGGGAGGAAGATCACTCCCTCGGCAAGATAGTCATCCTTGCTCACCTTGCGTCGGCCACCGGAGCCCACCGGCCCGAGCTTCTCCTCGGCGGCTGAGTACTTCTTGTCGGCGTACTTCAGGAAGATGAGCCCCAGCACAGGTGCCGAGAACTCAGCCGGTTTAAGACCGGTATTCGCCCATAACTGGTCAGCTGCTGCCCATAAGCGCTTTGCTGCATTTCCTTTAACCACTATATACCCCTAAATAAAAGCTGATTATTGATAAGCTTTCAGCTTTTCAATCTACGATAATATCAAAAAGTCATTCTATTAATTGTAACTATATTCTAATGAAATTATTTGCACGCTCATATCCGGTCAAGATGATCCGAGTTTCAAATTCTAGGCTTACTGACTGAGTATGGTTCTAACCGTCAGTAAATTGATGCCTCGTATGGCAGATGGTCTACTCAATTGTGCACCTGTGCAAATGATTCCGCCAACGTCAGGTTCCACCGACAATCATTAGTTCGAGTATTATCGTTTAAGTTGAAGCTGGTTACCAAAAGTGTCGTCTGATTATCAAACTCAAATGGTGAAATGTTCTCGTTGCTTGGAAAATTTTTCCATGCAGGGTATATCAACACCAAGTCTCCTTGAGAATGTAATAATTTAGATCCATAGGCCAACATCTGATAAAAATCTTTCTCACTCAACCCATAGGTCTGACCACCGTTATCTACATCAAGCAGCTTCCACTTGGTATCCATGATCCATCGCTGGTCACCAATAACAACCTCAATATCCGGTCGTAATTTGAAAACTCCTTTACCCTTATGTTGGCAAAGGTACTCAGTAGCAAGTTGCGTCCTAACTGTACCCTTGCTGCCAATCGCTCGTCGAAGCTGTTCAGCAACATAGTTCTCAAACAGCTTTTCCATTGGGAAGAGCATGCTTATTCCGCGCCAGCCACCAGAGACAGAAAGTGGAACATGTTGGTTGAGGATAAACTCACACCAAGGCTTAATCGGGCGGTAATGCGTCAGTAAGCGGTCTGTTGACCAAGACTTGAAGTCAGCCCTAATATCCGATGATTCGGGCAACTGAAGGAGCTGTGAGATTATCTCGTGTGCTAACCGCCAGTTGTCGTTGTCTTGAGTGGCTGAGCACACAGTAACAAGTGCAGATTTAATAAGGCGGTTCTCTGGTCTATCCGGTAAAAACAAGTCATGGCGGATATTAAATACATGCGCTTTTCCGGGGGGCTGGCGCAGTTGTTTTGCGATATCCAGCTGGCCGCGTAAGAAGCGTGCTTCTTCCTCTCGAACTTGGTAATCGAACTGCAGACCTCGCTTGAGCAGAACTTCCAGCTCGCCCAAAAAACAAGTGATAAGCCATTCGCGAATCGGTATTTCAAATCGCTCAACATCGGCAAAGTCGGCCTCACGCACTGAGAGCTGCGTCGAGGTTTTGATTAGCCGTTTAAGCAAAGCGCGAGCCTCGGCCGCCGAAGTTTGTTCTGTGGTGTGCTTCGGTAGCACCTCAATCACTGTTCCGCAGGGTGACTCAAGTACGCCGACGTAATTATCCAAACGAAGAAGCTTCTGACTATCAAGTTCAAATAACGGGAGGCCATTGCGTCGAAACTGCTGCCCAAGTTCAACGAGCCAGCGAAACGCCGACTCGCTAATATGTGCGCGATCAAGAGTGTTCGCCGCTACCGATGCAGTGGTCAAATAGGCGTATTCGCGAACGACAACCGTTGACGTCATTACTCAGCACTACCTACTTCATATATCCGTTTGTAAGATGTCGCCTGTTCAAAAGCAGACTCATTCAATCGCCACCGGTCACGCGAGTTTAGCTGCACATCGCCGGGGAACAGCTCATCAAAATTAATCGCATCATCTTTTACGATAAATGCATTTGCTGAGGCTTTGCTTTGGTCATTCAATACCCAACGGATGCGCTGCCAATCTTCAAAGAAGTATTCCTGAAGCAGCGGAATGATCTTCTGCTTAAAAATCTCAGCGAGGTCGGTTAAGGCAACGTCTGATCTATCTTTCAAGTGAATAAAATAGGCATGGCCAATACAGTGGTCTTTATCGAGTAGTGCCGTAATTCGGCGGTTGATAACGTCGAGCATCTTTTCAACATTAATGCCGTCAACGCTAACCCCTTTTAGCTCTTCAGGAAGGGGAGGCATCTCAATGAAATCGAAGCGACGACGCAAAGCCAAATCGAGCCCAGCAAGTGAGCGGTCGGCAGTGTTCATTGTACCGATGATGTAAAGGTTATCGGGCACAGAGAACCGATCGCCAGTCAGTGGAAGCGTGACCTCTAGCGCTTCGGTAGTACCAGAGCGCTTAGAGGGTTCGATTAGTGTGATCAACTCACCAAAAATCCGTGAGATGTTACCGCGATTGATTTCATCGATGATGAGCACGTAGTTCTGGCGCTTAACAGCTTTCTTGTCCAGTTGCTCACCCAGAGACTCAAGATGCGATATG
Source organism: Idiomarina baltica OS145 (assembly GCF_000152885.1). Taxonomy (GTDB): domain Bacteria; phylum Pseudomonadota; class Gammaproteobacteria; order Enterobacterales; family Alteromonadaceae; genus Idiomarina; species Idiomarina baltica. Next base: position 281,260 of record NZ_CH672403.1, on the reverse strand, counting down.
AGCGATTGATAGTAAGGTTTTAACCCCCCATTAAACCTGCGTTCACCATTAAATATCGCCTCCAGGGTGCTGACAGATAAGGTATTAACAGAATCACCTTGGTTTTTATCAAACCTAATAGTATTTCCGTCTACTTCTGTGATGATGAATTTGGACCGCTTCATCGAGATTTGAACACCCTCTGGATGATCTTCAAATTCCGTTAAAAAAGCATCCCAACAATCACTAAATGAATTAGTAGGGTTCTTCACTTCTGTGTTCTGGTGCTCCTTCGCATCTCTGACGATTTGACGGAAAATCCCGAGTCGCTTTTCATAGACTAACTTTTCATCATCAGTATGTGCGGTAAGCCCCTCCACAAAGTCTTCGTAACTAAAGCTTTGGTGAAAGGTGACGAACCGAATGCGCCCTTCGCGAATGAGTTCTTGGTACTTTGCTTTTAGCTCATCTCGGTTGGCCCAACTGAAATTTGGCTCTGCAGCTCGCACCGCGCGCTCAATGGTTGTGAACGTTTTCCCGGTGCCAGGTGGGCCGAATAGGATTTGATTGAGAGGCTGAGATACTTGTGTGGTGCTGTTGTTGGTCATTGATATCTCCTCAACCAAGCTATCTTCAATAAACCAATAACTCGCCAATTTATCGGATATTTTATTTGGAATGCTGATGCCAGAACTTTGGGGGCTCCAGCTATAATTAATGCCGGTTTCTTGGGATAGTTGATTCAGCTGGTTCAAGATCTGTTGACCAGCTTCAGGGGTGTTCCGTACGGCTACTGGTTTGAACTTTATATATTTTCTTGTTTTGGTTTCATCACCCCAATCTTTGTCTTCAAAAGACTCCTGAGTAACGATACCAGCTGCAATAATTCCCCTTGGTTCAACACCTACTTGCATGAGGTAAACACGATCTCCCACTTGTGGTTTGGTGCTATTGCAACTCCACTGTTGTTCGTTCCCCAGTTCAACGCCTGAATTACCGCCAACGTGATATTTTTCGGGATTCCACGTGAGTAAATAACTGTTGCTACTGGCAAAGTATCTTTTTAATAATCGCAAAGCAGATATGACCGTGTTGTTACCTTGCGCGCCGAACTCTTCAAATTCATGACCCGGTTCAAACTTTTGCACAAAGTTATCGACTTCTTCGCTTTGAGAGGACCACAAATCAAAACCTGCATGGTGTGCGGCTCTATTTACAGCTGAGACATACTGGCTAACCGTATTATTTGAATATGCCTCGCCATTGGATTTCCGCTCATTGCGGAGAAAGGTTTTGAATCCATTTGAGCTATAAGTCATTTGATTCCCTTCCATCATGAGTTGTTACAGTCTTGCTAGCTGGCGCAATGAGCGACCAATTATCTTCATATCTACCAAGTTCTTTGAGAGTTAGTATGGCTTGTTTTGAGTTGCCGCCGTTGGGGCGCCGGTAATTATGACGCTTAATAAAGGCAATAAAGCGTTCGACAGCCAGCTTCTGAATATCAGATTCACGGCAAATAAAGTAGCGGGCATTCTCAATCTGACCATGGGGTAGATTAACCATGATCCAAAGCATATTCGGGTGGTCGAGCCGAATTAATTCACCGAAAGAGTATTTGCCTGTTGAATCGATATGCGTTTCAACCCAACGGTCTATTTGAGAGTGAACCAGTGTGTTGCCAGTGCTGCATTTAACTTGCACGGGAAATGACGATAAGGTTTTGCTATCGACTGCGGTAAGATCGAAGCCGGGCACACTCCCAGCATAAGGTGATGCGTAGTAACCCAACGTGCCAAGTTTGGCGGCCACGAGATTTTCACCAATTTGGCCGATTAATTTATTGTGCGCTCCGCTGCTCATCATAGTCCTTTCGGTTATTAGGGTGATCACCTTGTCTTATCGCTAACAATTAATCAATAAAATACCCCTGTTACGTATTCATCTGCAAGTTAGTGATGACGTCGATAAACTGAAACGGTGCTTAACAATAATGCAGCTAATAAACAGAAAGTACCCCACAACGCCCAATAATCACGTAAGGCTAGCATTGGGTATACTAGAAATCCTGTAAGTAGCAAGGAAGCTACTGCTAATGAAATTGCGACCATGTGTTTGTGTGTTGGTGCGATTGCAGATCCAGCGAGTATAAGTACTGCGCCTAACGCTATATTCTCAGTCGTTACGCGATAAAACTGTCCCCAAAAGGATGCAGTAGAATAGCCATCGCTAGCCATTCCAATGCTTGTCAATATCAGCGCTAGTTGGCTAGCAAGATATGCAGCTGTCACCGCCACCGGAAGCATCAGTATCCAACGAGCTAAATTCAGCCAGTCTATTGGTGAAGAGACTTGGTTAGTACCGGGTATCATTTGAATTGCTTCTTCGGTTTGAGCGGCTTTTTGTTTAAATTCCTTTTGCCACTCTTCACGTTGGCGCTGATAGTCCTCATTCAATATCTGGTGAACCTCATTCATAATGTCATCGAATGGTGTATTTTCGTACTCATCGTCACATAAACCAGGCTCTTCCGGTAAGAATAAATAGTTTTCCCGCACCATTACCCATGCTTCGTGCGCAGGGACTCCCGAGTCTATGAGGCTCTTCATTTCCCGCCAAGTTTGTTCCACTGCATAATCAAGCGCATCTTCCAGCTTGCCCGCTTCATGTAATTCACGAAACCGTGTTGGTTGAAACTCAGCCCAATGCTCTCTTGCTTGTTCTTTCCAAACCGCAGGCTCATACCCATAGCTCATTGATGTTTCCCTCCTTAGCTCAGCCTTGTTCCCGAATTGGGTACAACGCTACTTGTACCTAAGAATGGGACAATGCACAAGACACTTCATAGCCCACAACATCAGCGCTTAGTTGCCTGGCTCAAAAAAGCCAGATGCGACCAAGGCCTCACTATGCGTGATCTGGCAGTAAAGCTGGGAGTTCCTCACTCCTTTGTGGGCAAGGTCGAGCAGGGAGAGCGACGGTTAGACTTAGTTGAGTTTATTCAGTATTGTGAGTGCCTTGGCTTGAAACCAGAGGATGGCATAAAAGTAGTGCGAGGGCCGCTCGGATAATTCAAGTCGGATCGAAAGGAGTCGGTAACATGTTATTTGATGATTATGAACGCACTGATAGTCGTCCGTTGCTTCCGCGAGAGTCTCTATACGCGCTTTACAATCGAAGTGCTAGTGAGGAAATAGCCGCATCGCGGTCGCTTATAGAGCGGTGGTTCAGGAACTTTCCCGATGAGTGTGAGCGTGAAGAGTTAAAGGCTAAATTTCAAAGTGGTGAAAGCGAACATTTTTACTCCGTCATTTTTGAACTATATCTAGCATCTCAGATGCTTGAGCGCGGCTTTCATCTCGAGATACATCCAGTCTTGCCTAACGACAATGGTCGTCGACCAGACTTTTTAGTTACTGACCAGAATGGTGAACAGTTTTATATTGAAGCGTCAGTAGTTATGAATGCCAGTGGGTTACCAACGAATCGACAAATCGAAGATTTTCTTTTAGAACTGGATCAACGACCACACCCCAATTTTATGATTGGTATCTCATATGAGGGAGAGCCTGCTGTTCCGCCTAGTGCTGTTCAGGCCGCTAATCATATTCATCGTTGGCTTGATAATCTCGATTTTGAAGTGTGTGAGAAAACTTTAAGAACTGCTCCAGAAAGCCTGCCCAGAACAGAGTGGGAGGATCGCGGCCTGACCATAAAGGTTGAGGCCCTCCCAATACGTCAGAATCAAGAAGATATTAGAGAGAATCGCTTAATCGGCATGGGTTCGATACAAGGTGGCGTTTTAGACAGAAAGACATCATTAATAAGAAAGCTAGGCAAAAAATCAAAGCGATATGGTGAACTCGATAAACCGTTTATTATTGCTGTGCAAACGATAGATCTCCCAGGCAGAATAGAGGACGATAATGTAGATGCTCTCTACGGAACTTCGACGATGAGGGCTTGGGATAGTAGTGTTTACCGGGCAAATGATGGTTTTTGGCAGTTGAGAGAGCAGCAGCTAAGTAAAAGAGGTGTTTCAGGCGTTTGGATAGTAGACAGATTGAATTTGCATGCTTTAGAAAGCGTTCAGTCGATGCGATACTTATGTCCCGAGCCAACCCACCCGGTACCTAACAGCCTCTTGCATTACAGACATGCAGTCTTGAACGAAGACCAAGTTGAATATCATGGCGAAGACTTCATCTGAAGCTGTTTGATTGGTGACTAAAATGGTGACAATGCAACGCCTATTTCAATCATTCGTCATAACTATCATATACATAAGTAGTTTATAAATATTCAGATCCAAAACATCGAGTAGGTCGCGCCTTTGGCGCGACTCCGCCTATCCCAACCATCTCCTAGCGGTTTAATGATTCGTCCACGACGACGGCATTAATCGTGTAATCAACAAAATGTGTGGCAACGAACAAGGCCGCAAACGACCCGGCCCTAATTTGATGGGTGATATCGCGCATTTTACCGTGCACGATTTACGACGCACTTTCCGCAGCCAAGTGTCAGCATTAGGTTTCAGTGGTGCTGTTGGTGAGCGGGCCATAAACCATAGTCTGAAAGGCGTGGAAGGTATTTATGACCGTTATGATTACTACGAAGAACGGCGGCAGGCGCATCAGAGGATTGCTGATGTAATTGAGCCGCTGGTTTGGGTAGGGTTTGATGGTAAACTATAGCCGCATAAGATCATTGGAATACATGAAGGTAGGGAAGCTATTGTGACGATCCATGATGGAGTCAGTGATATAAAGATTGTCGAAGATGGTAGAGAGGCGTCTTATTCGCTTGAACACCTGTGGGATCTCGTCGTCACTATTCCGAATTTTCACTTCGAGGATGGAAGAACGGATACTGTTGAAGTTTTTGTCCGACCAACCAACCATGTATACAGTCGTGCCCTAAAACCGGAGGAAGACCGTAACATCCTAAGACAGACCGGACGATTAATAATTAGATATGAGCATCATGAGGATGCACCAAATAAGATCAAAAAAGGCGATGATGGTAATCCAGTTGTGTCATCAGATGTACGCGCTTTTTGCGAAGAGAAATATCAGTCGAGTCTCAACATACCTGATTTTGTCGATGCACTTGAAGCCGGTCCAGCCAAGCTATGCGTTTTAGCTAACCGAGACGATGACAGAAGTTGTTTAACAGCGTTATTTGAGTTCGAGCACGGGCCGCAACAAAAAGAGTGCTTCGTAGTCATTTTCAAATTACATAAGCTAAGTGCTCGTCAGCTGTCAATGGTTATAGAAACCGCATTTTTGATAGATGGAGATGACTTTCGCGTGCACTTGTTAAACTCCAAGGACAAAGGAAAACCGTTTTTCGTTATTGCAAATAATGTATTCGCTAACCGAAAGCCGTTTGAAGGGAAGGCAAAAAAGCGAGCCAAGAAAAGCTATAAAAAAGCAAAAAAGAAACGCCAAAAATGAAAAAACCTCGCCAAAAAGGCGAGGTTTCCAATAGTTTTTCCGAGATCCCTATTTCTGGATTACCCAGTTATCTCTGTCTTGCAGAGCGCTGGCACCTGAATCGTCAGTTGACTCATCAGTACAGTTATCCAGCGGGAGGCAGGGTTTTTAGAAGTGTAAAACTTCGCAATCCGAACGATCCTGCTCTTACTATAAGTAATGATAAAACATTTGGGATGCTTATGTGGTATGACCAGTTGATTTTCTATTGACAGATCGGATACAGATATACGAGGGGCTAACACTTTCAGTGTGAAGTATACCATAGTAGATGACTTGCTTGGCAAGAGTGAATGTGAAACGAAGTGCAAATCCTGCCAATCTTGGATAAGCAAATCTATATACAAGTTTCATAGGTCAAATCTTGCATATAGGCCGGTTAATGCAAGTTTCAATGACTAAAATCTATGTATATGCATTTGTCGAGCCTTTGACAGTACATTGCATATTCGCAACTTGAGCGTAAAATAGAACGCAACATAGCCGCCACGCTTAGTGCTCGAGAGGGTAACGCGAAACCTTGGCGGTTTTTCTTTTCTTCAAGCTATCAGTAAAGCAGATGAAGCTCAAATTCAGTATCTCAAATCAACTCACCAAGCTATGTAAACTGGAATTGCCCCGGCTTACTGATGTGAACGGAGAAAACCCTGGTGTACAGCCAGTGGTAACAAACAGCGTGCAATGTGGCTGGCAATTTCATGTCGTGCGCGATGAGCTTTGTTGGTTGGTGTTTGCGATGGAATCTTATAGCCGCTATAGCATTGTCATGCCCTACGTATTAAAACCGGTCTGGACTGAAATTGCGCGGGATTTTGATGCGTTATGGTTAGAGCATATTTTGGCGTGGTTTCGTATGGGTGATTTTGTGCGAACAGATCCACAAATTGCTGAAGTCGTGCGGCAATTTAACACGAAACCGGTAGCAGAATACCATCGCAACTTAGATATGAGCATTAACGGCCATCTAGCCGATGCAAAGCTTTGGCTAGAAGCTTATAAACGCGATGTTAAACCACGCCTATTCGATAGCGAACACGCCTGGCACTTTTGTGAAATGCTTAATCAAGAAGCAAAACGAGTGAACAAACAACGCCGTAAAAGTGCGGAGTTTGTACCTCTTGAACGATTCTTATACGACAACCTGTACCGGTATGCGAAAGGACTCTGCGACGGTCCTATCCCGGGAACCAAAGAAGGTGACTTTCCCAATCCGCATAAACAAGGACCGGACTTGCGGTTGGTTTGATTTGTCGCGCCTTTGGCGCGACTCCGCCCAAACTCACCAACCACACCATCACCTAACTACCGAAAATTCTTGAAATAGATGAGCAGGTAAAGGGTGTGCAAGGCGCCATGTGATGCTCATTGGGGCAGCGCCTTCGTGTTTAACAAATTCCACAGGCCCACAAGGTCTATAAGGAGAGTCCTTGTTCAAACGCACGAACAGTTGAAACTGCCAGCCTTCTTCAGCTCCTTGTATATAGCGGAGTCCCGCTGCTGTTGCTGGCCCTGTCGTATTTTGAGATTGCCAATGAAATAGCTCGGGGCTTATTGCGTAGTCGTTGTACTCGACGCCTTCATGCAATGCATTTGATTTATCTAAGGTTACGAACAAAGCTTCAATTTTCCGTTCGAAGTCGCGCCACACGCCAGCTTGGAAAGGGCTGTAGCGGGTCTCAGTATAGTATTCAAATGCGGTTAATATCTCTCTAATTTTGTAGCTACTGTGTAGCTTCAAGCCGGTCCACTTAATGCCCGGTATTTCATAAAAGCTTTGATTAGTCCGTGCGTCCAAGGCATCACTGAGCTCGATGAGCTCTTTTGCAAGTTCAGGACATTCATTGAGTTCTGTTTGTAGCTCGGCAACAGACTGTGTAGAGCGACCGCCTTTTACCTGATATGTAAACATCAACGCTCTTTTATATTGGGGTGAGGTTGGTGAAATACTGACGTGTTGTCCAAGCTTTCTAATAACATCAATATAGTCAGGGTCATCGAGATGCAGTACATCTTTAAAGCGTCGATTGATTGACGTTTCTTGTGCAGTAAATGCGGGTGAGATAATTTCTGCATCACGCTTGAGGCGTGTCCAGCCCGATGCGGTTTGCCCGCTACCTTTACGGTAAATGTCAGTTAACTCAATCGCTTGATCATTAACGAAATCCGTTAATTTTATTTCGTCTTGTGGGTGGCGCAGTTGATATTGGACAAGTTCTTGCCTTAGGCGATTCCAGCTTAGATTGATTGTTTGCCGTAAATTGGTCAGGATTTGCTGACGCGCTTGCCGATTCATTTGCAAATAACAACCGGGCGGTAAGCGCGAAAATCCATTTTCCACACCGTCGAGAACTTCTTTTTTACTTAATCCTGTAATCGCACTGTATAAAATATCGAACCGGAAATGAGTATCGTATTGACCTACAAAGTCGAGGATGAGACAACTCTCTTTACCCTCGAATAATCGTAATCCTCGCCCAATTTGCTGTTGGAATAGCGACACACTTTGTGTTGGTCGCAGTAAAAGGAGCGTATCGACATAGGGTAAATCGACTCCCTCATTAAAGAGGTCAACGGTTACGATGATATTAATGTCTCGCTGCTCTAGCTCTCTTTTGATTTGTTCGCGTTGACTTTGTGGGGTTTCGCCGGTGAGTAGCTTGGCTTTAACGCCCTTATCACAGAAGTAGTGAGTCATGAACTGGGCATGCTGCACTGAAACACAGAATGCCAGCGCTCGACAGTCGCTGATGTTGTTCACGTGTTCTTGCCAAGCTCGAAGGACTGCAAGTGCTCTTATATCACTTTCAGATAATAGGTTATCAAGCTGTGAGCGTTCATTAGCTGAGCGCCAATTTATACCTCGATAGTTAACTCCGTCGTCGCATGCATAATATTCAAATGGCGCTAACAGTTGCTGTTCTAGCGCATGCCATAAACGCAACTGTACAGCAGGTGAACCATCAGGTCGGGGATCGAAATGACGCATGATATTCAATCCGTCCGCACGCTCTGGCGTTGCAGTTAAACCGAGTAGGTATTTAGGCGTTAGTGCTTCTGTGATGCGCTGGAATGAGGCCGCTTCAATATGATGACACTCATCGATAATGACCATATTCCAATAGTTTTCATCGTGTCGTGTTGTGTAATCGCGCGAATTCAGTGTTTGTATCGTGGCAAACAGATGCGAGTCAGAGTCAGGTTGGTGGTTTCCCGAGAGTAACTCACCAAAATTAGAGTCTCGTAAAACGTGACGAAATACTTGTAGAGACTGCTGTAAAATCTGTTCTCGATGAGCAACAAACAATAATCGAGGCTGTCCGCCTTCTTGTGAGCAGATCCGCCGATAATCTAAAGCGGCCATAACGGTTTTACCCGTACCGGTCGCTGAGACTAACAAGTTTTTGTAACGTCCGTGGTCTCGCTCATTTTGTAGTTGATCGAGGATAATCTGTTGGAATGGTTTAGGCCGAATGTCAAAGAAAGTGGTAATGATATCGGCATTGTATTCTGGCTTGCCGCTCTCGCGCGTCAGTGCTTTTTTGAGTTCAGCTTTGTGTGTTTCATTATTAGGATCGTAAAGTTGAAACTCTTCATCCTGCCAAAGTGTTTCGAAGTGCGCACGGGCGCGTTGATATAATTGCTTCTGACCCTGTTCGGTGAACTTAACCGTCCACTCTAAGCCCCCCATCAGTGCCGCTTTAGAGAGGTTTGCACTACCGACGTAAGCGGAACCAAACCCTGTGTCTCGCTCAAATATCCATGCTTTTGCGTGTAAACGAGTACGGCGTCCATCCAAAGACACTTTAACCTGGCAATTGGGTAGTTGAGCTAACATATCGACTGCGGACTGTTCAGTCGCGCCGATGTACGTCGTGGTTATAATTCTTATGCTGGTCTGCGAACGTTGTTCGGCGTCTACTGCGGTAATTTCCTTGAGGATATTAATGATTTTTCGTATACCTGACATGGTGATAAAACTCATCAAAATATCAACGTGATTGCAGTGCGAAAGCTCCGCTTGTAACTCATTGAGTAATCCTGGCGAGTCTTTTCCTGATGTAAACAACCAAGGTTGCGACATACCTATTTGCGGTAAACTTAATGGCTGATCAGGAGAATGCAGAGCACGCAAGACTGAAGGTGGATTTAAGTAAGTCGGTGTGTTCGTCTCAGTTTGGCTGAGCTGTCGAGCAGTGAGTAACACTTCATTAAGAACTTCGATTTGCCGTCTTAACCTGGCATCGTTAGCAGACTCATTTTCTTGAGTTTGGGTAGTGAGCTCAGAGAGCGCTTGGGCGATTTGTTCAGTTAGAACTTCTGCTAAATGGCGACTGCTGGTGGTGAGGTCAAGCTCCTCGCTTACCTCTGTATAGCCCGACTGATCAATAGCTTCCTGTAGCTCTTCGCTTTTGAGTAGCTCGTAAAATCCCTTTTTCATTACCATGGTCCTTTGAGCCCAATACTTAAGCATCTCAAGATGCCAGGTTTGTCGGGCTTGGGCAAGATGGTTAGAATGAACTCATCATTTTTGCATAGCGACCAACCATGCCCCCAAAACACAAACACACCGAACGTGACATTATTCGAGCGCTGACCGAGGTCTGCGAGGATGCCAAGGTTGAGCATGAGGGCTTCGTGTGGCTCACGCACGAGGTGAACTATCAGCGTTTTCCACAGAGATTAGTGGTGACCTTGGTGTTTGATGAGTATGTCAGTGAGTCATCTATGCTAGCGGCTTTGGCCGCGTTAGTGCCCGAAGTGCAGCGCGCGTTGAAGCCGATTGTGGGTGGTGATTTGCCTGCACGTCAGATTGAGGCGCGCTACGAACACACGATGCATTAGCAGATGATGCTTGCCGAGTTTCCTCCTCGCCGTTTGGCGTTATACATGGCTTGATCGGCGTGATGTAGTAGTTGCTCAATGCTATGACCGTGTTCCGGCCACATGGCCACGCCAATGCTGGTAGTAATGGCTAACGATCCATGCTTCATGATGTGGGGTGGCTTTAATGCAGCCTGGATCTTATTAACCACCTTATCAATCGCACTATCGAGTTGTCGGGTATGCGAAGCATCCACCAACACCACAAACTCGTCTCCACCCAAGCGTGCTGCGGTATCGGTATTACGGATCGCGGATTGAATCCGAGTGGCGACTGCTTTTAATAGTTCATCGCCCGTAGCATGACCGTAATGGTCGTTAACCGCTTTGAACTTATCGAGATCGAGGTAGAGTATACCTAGCCCGCCGGCATCACGCTCTGCACGCGCTTGTGCGGTACGCACGCGGTCATAAAATAACGCCCGGTTAGGGAGTTGAGTCAGGGAGTCGGTGAGCGCCATGTGCTCTAGCCGCTCGATCAGTGCTTCGCGTTCGTGTTCCAACGCTCGCTGTGCAGTGACATCGCGTGCCACACCAATACGCATTTGGTCTTTTTCGGACCAGCGTGCTGTCCAGTGCAAATAAATTACAGAGCCGTCTTTGTGTATGTAGCGATTTTCAAAATGTAGCACGTCCCCTCCATTATTGACCTGCTCGGCACGCAACAGCGTCTCGGCATGATGATCCGGGTGCATAAAGTCAAACATTGAACGGCCAATCATTTCTTCAGGCTCATAACCAAATACGCGTTTGGCGCCTGGGCTGAGGTAACTAAAGCGGTGGTCTGGATCCACAACGCAAATGGCATCAAGGAGCAGATCCATATATTCTGCAAGGGCTGCAAATGCAGGTTTATTCATAAGCCGCCTTAGATTTTGTTAGTATGATTGTTCTAAAACCTTATGTTTGCTTAGATTAGCCCGTCTGTCTATGCTTTCCATCTTTTATTAGTGAGTGATGAACGGATATGAATATTTGGGTGGACGCCGATGCGTGTCCGGCGGTCATAAAAGAGATTTTGTATCGCGCCGCTGAGCGCAAGCAGGTGCCGCTTATTTTGGTCGCTAACCAAGCGTTGCGCGTGCCGCCCTCTAAGTTCATTCGCTCAGTGCGCGTGGAGTCGGGGTTTGATGTGGCGGATAACGAAATTGCTGAACGCTGCGAGGCAGGTGATTTAGTGATCACCGCAGATATCCCGTTGGCGGCGGATGTGATCAAAAAAGGGGGGCAAGCGCTGAGCCCAAGAGGCGAACTGTACACCAAAGAAAATATTGGTGGGCGTCTTAATATGCGCGATTTTATGGATACCATGCGCAGCAGCGGTGAACATACCGGAGGTCCTCCCCCTTTGCATGCCCGCGATAAAATGGCGTTTGCGAACCAACTCGACCGGATTTTGACACAGCTCACTCGCTAATCTATTTCGACTGGCTTTAAAATACATTTTAAATGTATGATTACTCTATAGGGCTAAAATAGCCAAACAAGGAGTAATCCATGCAAGTGACACAAATGGAACAGGAAATGCGCCTGACGCCGCTACTGCGCCAGGCATTTCGACCTTTCTTTTTATTCGGCGCTAGCTTTAGCATTGTTGCGGTTGGTCTGTGGATAGCGATGCTTGGCGGCTGGGTCTCACTACCTGTCTACGGCAATATACTGTTTTGGCACGCTCACGAAATGCTATTTGGGTTTGTTACTGCAATTATTCTCGGTTTTTTACTAACCGCAGTACAAAACTGGACCGGGCAGCGCGCTACTCATGGTAAGACATTGTTTGTTCTCGTCATGCTTTGGAGCTTAGCAAGGTTGGCGTTGCTGTTTGGTGCCTATTTGCCTGCACTTGCCGTCGTCCTTATTGATTTAAGCGTAATGCCAATAGCGGCGCTGTTGTTTGCGCGTCTGTTGCTTAATGTGAATCAAACCCGTAACTTATTCTTTGTGCCTATTTTACTGTTACTCACCGCGACAAATGCGATGATGCACGCAGGACTTTGGTTTGAGCAGTATGCGTGGCAGGTACAGGGCGCTTATGCTGCGGTCTTTCTAATTACCCTGTTGATGAGTGTGATCGGTGGGCGTGTCATACCCATGTTTACTGCAAATGGTACCGGTACTGCTCGGGTAAGCGCTTGGGCTTGGTTAGAACGTGCTGCTTTGGGTTGCTCGTGGCTGATCGCGGCGATGTTTTTGTTCAGCCTAGATAGAGTGGTATCGGGCGCTGTGCTTGCCTTATTGTTTGCGTTCGCCTGTGTGTTCCACACTATCCGCTGGTTGCGCTGGCGCCCATGGATAACTTGGCGCGTGCCGTTAGTATGGTCCCTGCATGGCGCTTATGCGTTTATTCCTGTTGGGTTGGGCTTGCTTGCTATCTATTACGCGCAAAGTGCAGGTTTATTAGCAACTCATATTCAGCTTGCCAAAAGTACAGCACTGCATGCGTTAACCGTCGGTGCAATGGGTAGCTTGATTTTGGCGATGATGGCACGTATCTCACTCGGCCATAGCGGACGCCCTTTAAAATCTAAACCCGTGATGTCTGTTGCGCTCTTGCTAATAGTACTGGCTGCGTTAGCCCGTGTTGTGGGTATTGTGGTGATGCCCGAGGCTACGTTCAGTTGGTTATTGGTTGCGGCACTGGGATGGATGTTGAGCTATGGTTGTTTTGTTGGTGTGTATCAGAACATCTTGCGAAGCCCCAGAGCGGATGGCCGCCCTGGGTAATTACTCATATAGTGCGGTTTAGCCGCGCGAGAGTGTTTTAATAAGATGGTAACCAAATGCGGTTTTAACGGGACCATGTACTTCTAGTGTCGGTTGACCGAATACCACCTTGTCAAAGGCAGGTACCATTTCACCGCGACGGAACTCGCCTAAGTCGCCACCCTGTTTGCCTGACGGACAGAGTGAATGTTTACGCGCTAAGTCGGCAAATTTTGCGCCGTTAGCGAGCTGCTTTTTTAGCTCTTCGGCTTCGGGCTTGGTTTTAACCAAAATGTGTAATGCATGCGCACGTGCCATGAGATTTCTCCTTTACTGATACTTTCATCAGTTTATCACAGCTTGTACGGACTACTCCGACCAAACCGCATATTCATTGCCGCTGGGGCAGGTGAAGTGAAATCGATGACCGCCTGGAAAGCTGAAAATGGGCTTAATGATTTCACCGCCTGCTTGTTCGACGGCATGTAGACTCTTTTGTAAGTCGGGGCTGTACAGTACCACTAATACGCTGCCTTGTGCCGTTTGTGCTTTTAGAGGCGCACTGTAAAAGCCACCATCAATGCCGGCATTTTTGATAGCCGCGTAATCGGGACCATAGTCGATATACTCCCAACCGAAGGCGTCATTGAAAAACTGCTTAGTTGCGGCGATATCGCTTGCAGGCATTTCAATATAATTAATTTTAGTGGTACTCATTCTTGGCTCCTAAGCAACCATGGCATCTAAGTGTAGCCCATAATTGTGAGTGCTCAAATTAAGTGCCCCATTGCCTCAATAGGGTGCAGGGTGAACCGAATGGGCTCTTTAAAGTTGAGTCTTTGCAAGGCGGCTCTTATTTCGGTGAGGTCGTGTTCGTTACACACGACCTCGGCCGCTAACATCCGTCGGGCGCCGCGGATTTGTTCGGCAATATCGTAGCGTTCGTGGCGACGACTGAAGCCATCAATCTCATATAGGCTAAAGCCCGAAAGAGCGTCTATTTGTAATAGGCAGTCGACCACATCTGCTTTTTGCTCACGACTAAAATACAACTTTAGCAGTTTACTGTTCATGGTAGTGCTTCCTATTTGTGATTTGATAGAGCGCCGGTAATAACAACAAGGTCGCCAGCGTCGCGGTCACTAGTCCACCGATGACCACGGCGGCGAGCGGACGTTGAATCTCGGAACCTGGACCGGTAGAGATCAAAAGGGGAATAAGCCCAAATATCGCCGTGATGGCTGTAATTAATACCGGCCTTAAACGGTCGGTTGCGCCAGCGATCACGAGCGAGGACAGGTGCGAGAAGTGTATTTTGGTTTGCTCAAAGTGGCTGACCATAACGATCCCGTTAAGAATCGCCACTCCCATCAATGCGATGAAACCTACGGATGCAGGCACAGACATATATTGACCGCTAATCCATAGTGAAATAGCACCGCCACTTAATGCGAACGGTATATTCGTGAGCACGATCGCGGTTAACCCAAGTGAGCCCATCGAAGTAAACAAAAGTATGACAATCAGCAACAGTGCAACAGGTATTACCATCAGTAGATTGGCGCTGGCACGCGCTTGGTTCTCGAACTCACCGCCATATTCGACAAAGTAACCGGCAGGTAGCTCAACCTGCTGCTCAATAAGGCTTTGTAGTTCATTTACAAACCCAACGACGTCACGATTTTCAACGTTCGTTGTAATAAGTGCATAACGGTGACTATTTTCGCGCTCGATAATGGCTGGACCTTGCTCGAAACTGATAGTAGCGACCTCGTTAAGTGGCACGGCTTTACCTTGTTCGGCAATAATTGTGAGCGAGTTGAGTCGTGTCACAGCTTGGTATCCGGAACGTTCACTCTGTGAGCCGAACACAATAGGTGTGCGAATTCTTCCATTCACCGCTTCGCTGACCGAGTAGCCACTTAATTGTGAGTGGATAAATTCGCTAAAGGCACGCTTTGAAATGCCATAGTAATTCAGCTTTTGCATATCAGGAACGATACTTAGAAACTGCGCACCGGTTATTACGCTTGCCTGCACATCGACGGCACCCTCAACATCGCGTGCCGACGCAACAATTTCATCGGTCAAACCTGCCAATGTGTCCATCTCATCGCCGAACACTTTAATTGAAACTGCACCGGTGCTGCCCGTTAGCATTTCCGAAATACGCATTTGAATCGGCTGCGTCACGTTCACATTCATGCCAGGGTAACCTGATACAACTTCACGGATGGCATCAATTAAGGCTTGTTTATTGTCAAAACGCCACTCATCTCGTGGTTTCAGCTCCATAAACACATCGGTCTCATTTAATCCCATGGGATCAAGACCCAGTTCATCAGACCCTGTACGTGCGACAATTTGCTTAATTTCAGGGACTTGTTCTAGTAGTGCGTTTTCGACTTGCGTATCAATGGCTATCGACTCGCTGAGTGACAAAGTGGGCGCCTTTTCAAATTGTACGATAATATCGCCTTCATCCATGGTCGGCATAAATGTCTTACCGACCATGATGAAACTTAAGGCGCTCAGACCAAACAGGACTAAAAAACCCGTGATCAACAAAGGTTTGTGAGTTAATGCGCTATTGAGTATTACACGGTAGCTTGCCTGCAATCGTTCTAACATCTTATTGCGGCGTTTATTAGGACGCATCATCAATGAGGCGAGTGCGGGTATCAAGGTCAATGCGGTAACAAGTGATGCTGCAATAGCGATGACAATTGTGAGCGCGACTGGCGAAAACAATTTGCCTTCAAGGCCTGTCAGCGTCAATAGGGGTAGAAACACGAGTACGATAATAATGGTTCCACTGACTACTGAGGGCGCAACCGATAAGCTTGCTCGATAAATTTTATGCAGGATCGGCAAGTTTTTCTCTGAGTTGAGTTCGGTTTCAACTTTCTCGGTAATGACGACGGATGAATCGACAATCATACCGATGGCAATAACTAACCCGCCCAAGCTCATCAAGTTGGCTGATAAGCCAATCTGACGCAAGCAGATGAATGTAATGAGCGCTGCGATAGGAATGGACAGCGAGACTAAGATAGACGCGCGTATATTTCGTAAAAAGAACACCAATACCGCGATGACCAATACAATAGATTCCATCAACGCATCAGAAATTCCGGCAATCGCTGTATCGATCAGGCCTTTACGGTTATAGAAAACATTGATGTCAGTGTGTTGCGGCAAGCTGCTTTGTAGTTGTGTGAGCTTATCTTTAACAGACGCGACTACAGCCGCTGCATTAGCGCCTTTTAAGCCAACCACTAAGCCTTCTACCGCCTCTTGACCGTCTTTGGTGATGGCGCCAAATCGCGGTAAATAACTCAATGAGACTTCGCCAAGCTGTTCGAGTCGGTAGACATCGCCATTGGTATTTTCCACGCTCAGTGCGGCTAAATCGTTTAATTCAACGATACGGCCAGAGACGCGAGCACTAAAGGTTTCGGTGCCCAGTGTGACGCGTCCTAAGTTACCGACTTGATTGGCTTCCTCCAAACGTGTCTTGATGGTATCTAATGACACCTTAGCTTCGCTCAGTTTGATGGGATCGGGACTGAACTGAAAAGTCCTTACCTTGCCGCCTAAATTAGTCACATCCGCTACGCCCTCTACTGTACGCAACGCAGGGCGAATGACCCAGTCGAGTAAGTGTCGCTTTTCACTGAGCGTGAGGTCGGGGTTTTCAACAGTGAACATAAACATTTCACTTAATGGTGTACTCATGGGCGCAAGTCCACCTTGTATACCTGCGGGCAGCGCATCGCGCACGGCGGCAAGCTTCTCTGCCACTTGTTGGCGCGCCCAATAAATGTCAGTGCCTTCCTCAAAATCTAATGTAATTGAAGTGATACCGTATTTAGTTGTCGAACGTAAGATGGTCTGGTTAGGAATCCCCAGCAATTCGGTTTCGATTGGGTGCGTGACTTGATTTTCTACCCGTTCTGCGGCCATTCCGGGAGCTCGCAAGATAATTTTAACTTGTGTCGGTGATATCTCTGGAAAGGCATCCACCGGGAGTTGCCGAAATGATTGTATTCCCGCCGCTATGATGAGCAAAAAGGTGATAAAAACGAATAGTCGGTTTTTTAATGAGAAACTGAGCAATTTAGCAATCATTGCTGCGCCTCCTCGCGACTATCGATTATACCTTTAAGCGCAGCGACAGAATGAGTCACGATGGGATTATCGAGCGATGTGGAAGCGGCTACATAGTAATCTTCACCTTCAACGGCGCTTACGCTAACTGGAATCGGATGAATGGTTTGTTTATCAACACTAAAAACGACAGGTTCGCCGTTTAATGATGACACCGCTGAGCCAGGTACTTTGAATGCGTTTGCGATGTTACGGAGCGGAACTACACTCATTCGTTGGTAGAGTGTAAATGTGCTCTCTGTTAGCGGCGATGACCACAGTGTGGTAAAGCCATTTCGTGTCGATTGCTCTCGATAGTCAATAGTGAATCGTTCGCCTTGAACGCTGATGTGGTGCACCGACGATGCAAGTTCATTGGGCGCTTGAACGGCAAGGCGTATTTCAGACCTATCAATGACGTAACCAATTCGCATGTCATCGGCGTCTGATTGCCATACGCCGTCGATGGGTGCCTTTAGTTCTGCGCTATCATCGGCGAGTTGATGGAAGCGCGATAAAAGAATTTTAATTTCATGCATTTGATCCGACAGACGGAGGTATTGGTCTAAAAAGTTTTGCCAATCATCAGCTGACAAGGCATTGCGTTGGTATAAACTGTACTTACTTTTATGCTGTTGTTGAGCAACGTCGTATTGTGCTTTTACCGTCTCGAGACGGTGAAAAAAGTGTTCGACAGACGGGCCCGTGATGGTTGCAATGCGTTGACCTAAATTAACGCGAGTACCATCCGTCACTGCAAATTGGACATGTGCGTTCTCGAACGGATTCGCAATCACTAAATGCTTCTGGGTCATCGGTTGGTAAGTCGCCAATAGCGGTGCTCCTGGTACCATATCAGCAACTTCCGGCTGCTGTAGCCCAAGCTCATAGTTCTTAAGTGCTTCGATAGAGACTGCTGTTTGTGCAGATACTTGCGTTGAACTCAACGCCACTAGTATTAAAAGAAATGAATAACCAAGG
The DNA here is from genome assembly GCF_000152885.1 of Idiomarina baltica OS145. Classification (GTDB taxonomy): domain Bacteria; phylum Pseudomonadota; class Gammaproteobacteria; order Enterobacterales; family Alteromonadaceae; genus Idiomarina; species Idiomarina baltica. The sequence goes on along the minus strand of NZ_CH672403.1, from coordinate 263,069 downwards.
GTACGACGGTTCATAAAGAGACTCCCTGAGCTTGATTGAGTTGTGCTTTGGCCATCTGAAGCTGTACTTGCGTGAGTTGGAAGAACTTCTGATAGTTGAGTTGTTCTATCAGCCGCTCGATGTACATTTTTGTATCAATTTGGTGTTGTCGATATAGCGCGTCGAGCTCATCGAGTGCTTGCGAACTGATAGAAGCATTTTGTTTCGCCAGCTCAACTTGTTGTTGTAATTGTTGATACTGACTTCGGCGCTGGGCGATTCGGGTTTGAATGTCGATCACGGTCGTTTTTAAGCGGGTATTGATATCAGATTGCTCGCGCTGCAACGCATCAAGGTCGAGCGACGAAAGTGTCCGAGAAAATGTTAAGGGTATCGCGAGTCCGACCCCGAGCTGTGTTTCTGTTCCTGCGACTGAACGAATATCTTTAACACCGGCCGTTACGCGCCAGTTACTTTGACTCGCGGCATTATTTTCGGCGTTTAATAGCGCAAGTTGCCATTGTAATTCAATCGCTTGAACGCTCGGGTGCGTCAGATTCGACGAGTCCGAATTAGGTTCTTCTAGGGTGTCGGGCAACTGAGCTTGACCCGTGTATTGCTGCCATAGCCGATAGAAATGCTGTAACTCGACCTGCTTTTTATTGAGCTCAACGTTATAGCTATTAAGGCGCTGCTCAATAATGAGTTGCGCATACTTAGGCGATTGCTTTTGCTGAACTTGAAGCTCGACAGTCGCCAGCATTTTATTGAGTGCATCGATAGTGTGCTTTATAAAGCGTTGCTCGACCTCAGCTTGTTGAGTTTCCCAAAACAGTTGACGAATTGTGCCAGATATCCACAAGTCGATTTGTTGCTGTTGAACAACATGGTATTGATGACTCAATTGTTTTGATGACTGAAGAAGTTCATGTTGCTTGGGTGTGAGAAACGCAAATTCAAATAATAGTTCAGTTTCATCACTACCTATCGCATTATCTTGGGTCTGCCAGCGCATAATAGAGGCGGTGATGGGTTCTGCTAACCAACTCCGTGTGTTGAAGGTTTGTAAGGTCGTAGGATCATGTTCGAGAATATTCGACCGAGCGTAATCTACGAGGTCATTCGCAAAAGCATTGTTCAGAAAAAATAACGCACTCAGCGAAACAAAAATTTTCGGTGCTTTGATGCGGGTAAAAGACATCATCAACTCCATCGGTTAATATCAACACATAATCTAGGGTTTTTATGATGAAAAGACATCGGACACATGTCCTATAACAGCTATAGCAGGGGGATTTATGACAATTGACCGATTGTTGATGGTCGTTTTTTTGTTGATTGCAGGGGCCAATGTGTCGGATGTTGTAGCTGACTATAAAATGGAAGTGGCAGTTTGGCATTTGATCGTTGAGGGGATTACCGTCGTCATTTCTATTATCGCTTTCATCGTGCTCTGGCGTCGTGTTATTCGCAGAAACAATGAACTGGCGCATTTACGCACTGCGTTGATAAAGCATCAAGAAAGTGCAGATGCGAGAGAGGAGGCCTCCTACTCAACGGTAAAAACTTGGTTTAATGAATGGAAGCTTTCGCCGAGTGAGCAAGAGGTCGCTGTATTGATGATCAAAGGGCTGACATTTAACGAAATTGCGGAAGTCAGGAGTACGAAGGAAAAAACCGTGCGACAACAGGCATCCGCCATCTATGCGAAGTCTGGTTTGAGTGGTCGCAATAATTTATCAGCGTGGCTGATCGATGCATTACTTAATTGATGACTGCTAAAGTGTCAGTGCTTTAGCAGTCTCTTTGTTTAGCTCGGTTAACGGGTACCAAAAATTTTATCCCCGGCATCGCCCAGCCCCGGGATGATATAGCCCTGTTCATTGAGCTTTTCATCGAGTGATGCAGTAAAAATTCGTACATCGGGATGTTTGGCTAATACGGCTTCAACGCCTTCCGGTGCCGCCACCAACACGAGTACGCGAATGTCCTTACAGCCTTGTTGCTTGAGCATGTCGAGGGTGGCAATCATACTGCCGCCGGTAGCGAGCATCGGGTCGATAACGAGGGCGATGCGCTGGCCGATGTCGTTAACGAATTTATCGAAATAGCTGACGGGCTCTAACGTTTCCTCATTACGGTATAAGCCGACAACACTAACTTTTGCGCTGGGGATGAGTGTGGTAACGCCATCCAGCATCCCCATACCCGCGCGTAGAATAGGGACTACCGTGACTTTTTTACCTTTAAGTTGCTCGACCTCAATAGGTGTTTCGTTCCAGCCCTCAATGGTATGTGGCTCCAGCATAAAGTCACTGGTCGCCTCGTAGGTGAGTAACGTACTGATTTCATTAGCAAGTTCGCGGAAGCTCTTGGTCGAGATCCCGTGTTTACGCATTAATCCAAGCTTATGCTGTACAAGCGGATGCTTAATGACCTGTAATCCCATGGCGATGCCCCTTTATTCATGTTCTTGGCGGCAAAGCATAGCAAATTTCGCTGTTTTTTACTTGCCGATGTCCACTGCATCGACCGGACACACTGCATAACAGCTGGGCTCAGGATAGAAACCTTCGCATTCGACACATAACGACTGCTTAATTTCGTAATGCTCGTCACCCATCTCGATCGCTTCGACCGGGCACTCAGGTACACACATATCGCAGTTGATGCAGTCTTCGTTAATGGTGATCATGCTCGCTCCTTTTTATCAGAAAACACATGGCTCTATCTCCTGAGTCGATAGCGACTTCAGCAGGAACATAGACTTGATAACCCGAGCCCGGTGCACGTAAAAGAGGCGTTCCCTTGTTATCCACAAGCTCAGTGACTTTAAGTGGATAGTTACCTTTGGGCGTGATGAGTAAAAGTTCATCGCCCACCGAGAATGCATTTTTTACATCAATAAGGTAGGCATCTTGGTTGTCGCTTGCGAGTAACTGACCGACAAGTTGCTCTTTTCCTTCACTATGAGCGCGTTCGTAGTTCTGCAGTGACTGTGCGCTGTGACGTTGTAAGAAGCCATGAGTAAAACCACGGTTCGCCATGCCATCAAGCGCATTGAGCAGGTGCGGGTTGAATGGCTTGCCCGCTACGGCATCATCAATGGCACGTCGGTAGACTTGGGTTGTACGTGCGACGTAATAGTCGGACTTGGTCCGGCCTTCAATCTTCAGTGAGTGAACACCCATTTGCGTCAGCGGTTCGACTAAATCAACGGCACGAAGATCTTTGGAGTTCATCAGATAACTGCCATGAATATCTTCATCCAGTAGCATGGGCTCATCGGGACGTTGAGGATCGGCGACTAAGATGGGGTCCGGTATATATTGGCCGACTTCGTCTTGCTGTGCAGGTTGCGTGTGGTACTTCCAACGGCATGCGTTGGTGCATGCGCCTTGGTTGGGATCACGTTTATTGGTGTAACCGGAGAGTAAACAGCGACCCGAATAAGCCATACATAGAGCGCCGTGGACGAACACCTCAAGCTCCATATTAGGCACGTGTTCGCGCATTTCTTTGATCTCTTGCAAAGACAGTTCGCGTGATAGGATCACCCGCTCGATGCCCTGTTGTTGCCAGAACTTGAGTGCCGCCCAGTTCACTGTATTCGCTTGCACAGATAAGTGCAGTGCTTGTTCAGGGAAGTGCTGACGCAGCAACATCACGATACCCGGATCTGAGACGATTAATGCATCAGGTTGTAGAGCAACCACCTGAGCCATGTGTTCAACAAACTGCGTCAGTTTTGCGTTATGCGGAGCGATGTTGACCACGACGTAGAAGCGTTTACCTAGTTTGTGGGCGTAGTCGATAGACTCACCTAAATTTGCCAACGTAAAGCTGTTGTTTCTTACCCGTAAGCTGTAGCGTGGCTCGCCCGCATAAACCGCATCTGCACCGTAGGCAAAGGCGATTTTCATGGCGGTGGGGTTACCGGCTGGCGCGAGTAGTTCGGGGCTTTTATACATCGACATAGTTTAAGGTGCTGATCCAGTTACGTGCGGAGCTAAATGCTCGCAGGTTACTGCTAAATGCCTTATCACGCGTTGATGTGAATCAATAAACTGCCGATGTGAGGCGCTTGAGATGGGGTCGAAAGAGTGCTAATGATAAACAAAATAAATAAACTTTGGTTATTTGTAATGAGTCGTTTCGTTCAGTTCTTATTGGTTAGTGTTATGTTGGTACCTATTGGTGCGAAAGCGGCGCAAGCCACATGCATTGAAGACAAGGCAGCGCTGCTTGAGTTAGATTTTATGAGTTTTGACCAAGACTTTGAAGGGGGCTGGCGCGCCGTTGCCGATACACCTGGTTGTAAGCCAGAAGCGGTTAAACTGATTGAGGCGTATCAACAACAACGAACTGACTTATCGGACGGTATGAAGCACACGCTCCGTTTACATCAAGCTCAGCTGCATGCGGAGTTGGGTCACAATGAGGCGGCGATTGCTTTATTTAGACAGAGTTATAAGCCGGACGAGCAGGACCGTAGCGGGTGGAACCCCTATATGGATGCGACCATTGCATTTATTAAAAAGGACAAACCGAAACTGGTTGATGCAATAGCGCGTCTAAAAGCCGTTCCGCGCCCCGAGGGGTTTGATCCACGCGATGCTGAAGGTAATCCGATTGAAGTGCCGTGGCCACCTAACTTAACTATTGTTGAATCTTATCTGCGATGCTTCGATATGAATTATGTTGAAGTGAATGTCGAGGGACAATGCCCTCGACCTAAAAATGATGAAACGGCTGACTAGTCGGATAGGTAATATTCAACCGTTGAGACGACACGTACTTTTTTAAGGTGTGGATTATGACGATCTCGTTCTTGAATACTGAATAGGCCTTGGCGGGCATCTTTTATCTTGCCGAGCTCGCTATTGCTATCTTCGGCGAACTTCTCTGCCACTTCGCGTGCGTTCTTAGTGGCTTCTTCTATCATTTCGGGTTTCACATCGTTTAATCGGGTGAATAGGTATTCGGGTTGCGCTTGGTAATCGTCGGTAGATAGCACCATACCTTGTTTACCTAATTCCGATAGCGAACTCATCATGTCGCGTATTGTTTCGACGCGCGTTGAATACACGGTAATGGTTTGGGTGGCGGTATAGCGAAACTCAGCCGGTTGACCTGAGCCATAACGTTGTGCCGACTTATCGGTGATCGAGGGAGCTGCGACGGAAATCTCATCGGCTTTAACCCCTTTACCCTTTAGAAATTCGGTGACTTGCTGCTTGCCTTGTTCAATAGTTTGATAAATATCCGAAAGCTGATTGCTGGCAGCGGTAAATTGAATCGGCCAAATGACGGTGTCGGCAACATACTCGCGTTCAGAGAGCCCTTTCACAGTGACACTGCGATCCATTGATCGAAAGTCGGTTAAGCCTTTTGAAAAAAATGTACCAAGTACCCCACAACTGACGATCAGTCCGATGGCGATGATGATGCTGTTTTTGGTTTGCGACATGAAGCCTCCGATTCGAGTTCGACCCAATTTCTACCAGCTTCCTTGCCGCGATATAGCGCGTCATCCGCACGCTTTACTAATGTATTGACCGAGTCATCGGGTTTGAGTTCACTCACTCCGATGCTAGTAGTCAATTGAATGTTCTCATTTATAACTGTGTGCCAGGGATATTTTGCAATTGCTTTGCGAATGCGCTCAGCAACTTGCGCGGCGTGATTTAAGTTTGTTCGTGGTAAAAACACCAAAAACTCCTCACCCCCCCAACGAGAAACTTTGTCATGATCGCGTACGGTGTCGCGTAAAATATCAGCAGTAATGCGAAGTACCTTATCGCCGACTTCGTGCCCATGTGTATCATTGACTGATTTAAAATGGTCAAGGTCGAGCAACAAAACAGAAACGTTGCGTTGTTCGGCGTGTTTATTCTGTAAGGCTCGTTTTAATAACTCCGACATATGTCGGCGATTTCTTAATTTGGTTAATGGATCGGTGGTTGCGTAGAACCTGAGTTGGTCATGAGTTAAATTGACCTTATTTAGGTAATACAGTGCTAAGTAACCAAACATTATAAACACTACCGTCAGATTAAAAATATGAACCCCGACGACAGCGGTAGCATTGATTGGCTGCATAGCAGGATAGTACCAACTGAATAAATCAAGGCTAAGATAATATACCCACAACCCTAATAGCGTTAACACTGCGGGCTTGAGGCTCATGCTGACAAATATGGCGGGAACAAACATTAATAAAAAATAGTGGAAGCCACTGTCCCATCCGATCATGAGCGTACCGAGTGCCGAGTGGTAGAGCACTTCTAACCAAATAAGCGATATGGCTAGCATATTTTTGCGCTGACCGAATGCCCAATATGCAGTAAGATACATTGCAATACTGAGTAAATTGACCCAGGCAAGGATGGGCGAATTAAGTATCAAAAAAATGAAGAAAAACGCGACATCGATTGATGCAGCGATAATGCAACACCGTTTCGCAACTTGCCAAAACTGCGGGCGCTTAGGTGAGAGCGCACTGAACGCTGACAATTCCATGTCGTAGCCAGATCCCTATGTAAAAAAGCGTAGTGTAATGTTACAGCATGCTGAATGTAACATTTTATTTCAACCTAGTGTTAATAATATTTAAGGTTGCTCGGCGCAAATTGAGGTCTTTTCAACGCGTAAATGGGCGATTTCAGTTCATGATGTGTTCAGTCTGAGGATGCGCTTATTGGCATTGTTTATTTTTCCCTTATAGTTTTTCTAAACAACGAAAAGGAATTTATGATGCTTCAGCCCGTTACACTTACTCAATTTCATGACATATTTTCGTGGCCAACAACCTCGAACGATCGTCTCTTTTGGTTGGGTCCAAATGTTGATGCAAATAGTCCCATAGATGATGTTTGGGCGCGCTTAAAATGTGACGAACGACCGTCTCTGGGATTTTGGTACGACAATAAGTTAGTTGGTTTTGCACAATGTTATGAAAAGCACGAGGGTGCAAGACACATTGCATGTTTGATTGTAAACCCACAGGAGCGAGGTAAAGGGTTAGGGCGCCTATTCGTGCAGGAGTTACTTGATTACGCTTGGCAACATCCTGACGTTGAGCATGTTACATTAAACGTATTGCCAGAAAATCATCGCGCATTGAATCTATATCGCAGTTTAGGGTTTGTAGAGCAGACCAATAGCGATCCACAGATGGTGCCTATGCGTTTAATGCGCTAGTACACGCTTATTTTTGAGAGTTCTATGCACGTACAACAATTTGAGTTAACGCTGCCTGCCTTTAATCGAGGCTTTCACTTAATCACTGATCGCGTAGAGCGGTTATTAGCGGAAAAGTGCCAATTATCGACTGGCCTCGTGCATGTGTTCATTCAACATACCTCGGCTTCATTGACGATCAATGAAAATGCCGATGCGACCGTGCGGGGTGACTTTGAACGCCATTTCAACGAGATGGTGCCTGAGAATGCGCCCTACTATGAGCATACCTACGAGGGACCTGACGATATGCCAGCTCACTTGAAGTCGAGTATTCTGGGCGCGAGTGTGACTGTACCATTAACACACGGGCGTCTTAATATGGGCACATGGCAGGGTATCTACTTGTGTGAGCACCGTGACCGCGCCAGCAGTCGAAAACTGGTGCTCACTGTACAAGGTGTTTAAGCTTTGAAAGTGAGCTTAATACCGTTCTAACCAATGCGCATAAGGGGCGGGTAATACCCAAGACGGCTTCTCAACACGCAATGCTTTAGCAGTATCGTAAGGCCAGTGTGGGTTCGATAAATGTGCACGGCCAACCATCACCAAGTCTAACTGACCTTGTGCGACGGTGTGTTCTGCCAGCTGTGGTAAATCGATTCCCCACGCCGATGCAACGGGAATATCCGCGGCGTTTCTGATGCGTTCAGCAATCGGCGCCATAAAGCCCGGTCCCCATGGAATATTGGCGTGCGGCGTTGAGAAACTGATACTGACGTTTAAAAAATCCAACCCTTCTGCTTTGAGTAACTCAGTTAACTCAATCGACTCTTGCAACTGCTCCTCGTCATTGCCATCAAATTCGATAACACCAAAACGTGCAGTTAGCGGGAAGTTATCGGGCCATACGGCTTTGACCGCCCGGACAGTTTCGACTAAGAAGCGTGCGCGGTTCTCAAATGACCCGCCATACTCGTCAGTACGCTGGTTAGCGTGTGGCGAGAAAAAGCTTTGACCAAGGTACCCATGAGCAAAGTGCAGTTCTAACCACTCGAACCCTAAGTCGCGAGCACGCTCTGCGGCAGCAACAAAGTCATTTTGCACACGCTTGATATCTTCTAACGTCATTTCTTTGGGTTGGCGAGGCAGGTTCGCACCAAAAGCGATTGGTGAGGGCGAGAGCGTTTCCCAGCCTCGGACGTCCTCTTCAGCAATATGGTCGTCGCCGTCCCATGGACGGTTGGCACTTGCCTTCCGTCCCGCATGACCAATTTGAATACCCGCTACCGCACCGGCGGCTTTTATGTTGTCGACAATCGGCTGCATCGCTTGTGCCTGCTCGTCATTCCACAACCCGGTGCAGTTCGGGGTGATACGTCCTTCAGGAGAAACTGCGGTCGCCTCAACAATAACTAAGCCCGCACCACCGCGCGCTAAGCTGGTGTAGTGACTGAGGTGCCAATCGTTGACCACGCCTTCTTCTGCCATGTACTGGCACATCGGAGGTACGGCAATACGGTTACGCAAACGAACATCTTTTAACTCAAATGGTTGAAATAAAGCTGACACGCTAAGTACTCCTTGTTGATTACTGCGCTTGTTCTAGTTGCTTAATTAATGCTTCTGCTAGAACTTTGTCGGAAAAAGGGTTCTGACCGGTAATCAGTTCGCGGTCGATAACGACGTTGGGCTGCCACGCTTCGGCTTGTTTGAGATTCGCGCCTGCGGCTTGCATCGCAGCGGCTGGGTAATAACGGATTTGTTTGCCATTAAGTGAGCGCTCGAAAACTTGTTCTTCTGGGGTCGAGAAGATAGTCATGTTATAGCCCTCGTAGATCCAATCTTGCGCTTGTGATTGACTACCTTTCGCAAATTGGTCAATAAACTGTGTCGGCATTTGCTGTGGTGACAGCAGCGCAATAGGGCCGTGGCAAATTGCGGCGGTAGGCTTTTGTTGGTTGTGGAAATAAGTCAGTAGCTTACCGACTTCAGGATTACCGACCAAGTCAATCAGAGGTGCATGACCGCCAGGTATGAATAGACCATCAAATTGGCTCAAATCACTTTTGAGTACGTCGGCGAGTTTGTGGGTATCGTTAATACCATCAAGGTTAGCGATGACTTTTTGAATGCGCTGCATTTCTTGCTCATCGCCGCCGAAATATTGTGTATCGACAGAACGTTGGTCGACCCGCGGTGCGTTACCTTTTGGAGTGACCAAAACGAGCTCGTAGCCCGCTTGCTGAAGCGCATCAGCCGGTACACCAAATTCGTTCAGGTAGTATCCCGTTGGATATTGGCTGCCATCAGCAAGTTCCAATTGTGTTTCACTGGAGAGTAAAACGAGCACCTTGCCTTTGCTCGCCACCGCTGCTTGGCAAAACAGCAATACTGCACCTAAAGTGGCAGTGAGGAAGAGTGACTTGATAAAACCGGTTGTCATAAAGCCTCCAATAAAGGCGTAAATTTTGATGCGCGTATAGTAGCGTGTGTACTATCATTCGATAACAAGAAAAAATCTATTTGACCCATCGAAAAAATGAATAGCGAATGAATTTATACATCTCCCACGCCAAGAGTTGGAAACCGGCGATTTAAAAGGGTTGGTGGACCAAAAGTGGCAGATTTGGCATGAACGGAGGATGCTGATCCGATGCGTCGATGGTTAAGAAACACAATACAAGAGGTACTCCAACGTGTCTGCAGAGAGCACTGAAGTTAACCAACTTTTTATGATTTATATCGGCGGTAGCGCGCCGAGTGCGCATATTGAGCTCCATGATGTACGGTTTGTCGTCGCACCAGTGATTGAAGCCACTTTTCCGGCATTACGACAGCAGTGGTTCGGTTCGCAGAAGGGTCTCCATATGGATAGCTACGTTGCCTTACATCATGTCGATGGCTATCGCATTTCACTCACCAAAGAGCCCGCCGACAATCAGGGGGTATCCTTATACTTTGTGAATTTTGGTGGCTATTTCCCGGGTCGTTTGGCGGAATTCCATGATTTTACTGTAGTGGTGGCGAAGTCAGCCGCGGATGCTAAACAACGGGCGCGAGAGCACGTTTCTGCCACAGGGCTTGCGGGGGCCGAACAACTGCATAAAGACGACTTGCTTGAAGTCGATGACTGCCTCAAGATTGATTTACTCGATGGCTATGCCATTAAACTTGAATACGATGGCGTGCGACAGCCGTTAAAGCCCGATTGGATGGGCTACCACCCTCTACCGTAGGATTTTCGAATGGCGGACAAACACCCCCTGCATCAACGACACCATGCTTCGGCTAAGCAGTCGGAAGAAGCCATCGCGCGACTGCAGAATAATGACAGCTATAAACTGGCATTTGCTGATAACGACTTTCTACTGGAAGACGATCTTCGCCATGTTCGATTGCAATTAGAGTACCTAAAGCCTGAGCGCGTGCTCGATAAGCATCAGATTGATGCGACGGTAGTCGTGTTTGGTAGCGCGCGTTTTTTATCACCGGAACAGGCGCAATATAACCTCGATATTGCGCAAGCTGAGCTTGATAAAACCCCCAACGATGCGACCACTAAAGCACACTGGATTAAAGCAAAGCGGGATTTAAAGAACAGCCGCTATTACTCGGAGTCGCAGAAATTTGCGCATTTAGTTACTGAGCACAGCCAGAATTACCCTGAGCATCGGGTTGTGGTAATTTCAGGCGGTGGTCCAGGTGTGATGGAGGCGGCTAATCGCGGTGCGACTGAGGCTGGTGGTGAGAGTATCGGTCTTAATATTGTGTTACCCAAGGAGCAATATCCGAACCCTTACATCACGCCCGAGTTTTGCTTCCAATTTCACTATTTTGCCATTCGAAAAATGCATTTCTTGATGCGGGCACGCGCTCTGGTTGCGCTCCCGGGCGGCTACGGCACCTTAGATGAGTTGTTCGAGACGCTCACCTTAATTCAAACAAAGAAAATCGATCCAGTGCCTATTGTACTGATAGGCAAAGGTTTTTGGTCGAAGTTAATTAATTTCGACTTATTAATTGAAGAAGGTTTAATAGCGCCCGATGACGTGAAGTTGTTTACGTTAGTGAATACGGCGGAAGAAGCGTGGGCGCATATCTGCCGATGCTATGAACTCAGTGAGGGGAGTAAATAAATGACATGGGATGCGCTTGAAACGCCTTATTTACGTGTTGATCGTCCGCGGTTTGATGCCAATATCAAGCGTTTGAACTGCCATCTTAGCGCATTAAAGACGCCCTTACGGCCCCACGTAAAAACGCTCAAATCGCTGCCTGCGGTTAAGGCTATCTTTAATGGTGGCACGGGACCGATTACCGTATCGACGCTAAAAGAAGCTGACTTTTTTGCAGAACACGGCTTTCTTGACCAAATTTATGCGGTGGGGATTGTGCAGAACAAACTGCCTCACGTTAAGCGGTTGATCGAACAAGGCGTTGATTTAAAAATCATCTTAGAGAGTGAGACACAGGCGCTTCAGGTGGTCGAGTTTTGTCGTATGCATGACATCGTTATTCCTGTGCTTATTGAAATTGACTGCGATGGCAGCCGTGCAGGATTAACTGCTGAGAGTCCTACGCTGATGGATGTCAGCAAAATCCTAGCGCAAGCCGAACTTTTTAAGGGTATTCTGTTGCATGCAGGTGGCTCGTACGGTTGTATGACACGTTCAGACAAAGTCGCGGCGGCTGAGAACGAACGTGCCACTGCGGTTTATGTGAAGGAGCGGCTTGAATTGGCAGGAATTGACTGTCCGATGGTCAGTATCGGTTCTACGCCTACCGCACACTTTGCTCAAGATCTCACGGGCGTGACGGAGGTGCGTGCCGGTGTTTATACATTTTTTGATTTAGTGATGGCGAATATCAATGTGTGCTCACTAGATGATATCGCGTTATCTGTGGTGACCACTGTCATAGGGGTGAAGCCGGAGAAAGGTTGGATCCTCATTGATGCGGGCTGGATGGCGTTATCGCGCGACCGCGGTACAGCATCGCAAGCGGTCGATTATGGCTACGGTATGGTGCTAGATGGTGCCGGACGACCGCTTACCGACTGGATTGTAGAGAGCACTAGCCAAGAGCATGGGGTCATTAAACAGCGTGCAGGCTCGAGCGAAATACCCAGCGATGTTCAGATCGGCGATAAATTACGCATCCTTCCGAATCATGCTTGTGCCACAGCCTCTCAGTTCGATAAGTATTATGTTGCTGATGCAGAGGGGCAATTGAGCGAACAATGGTCACGGTTTAATTTCTGGTAACAAAAAAGGAGCCAGTTGGCTCCTTTTCTATAAGACCGAGGTGTTTATACCATCGGTTTAGTGCCTTTACCGCTACTACTATCGCGACGCCAGAGGCTGGTGATCCGCGCTGAGCGTACGATGAGCCAAGTGAGCCCAAACAATGCCACAGCGAGCCCGAAAGCGAGTAACCGACTGTATGTGCTTGAGGAATAGATACCGCCATTACCGACGGGCACAGGCTCAGGGGGCATGAGTGGAAGTCCGTAGCGTTCTGCCATTTTCTTAATGCCGATAAAATGAATGCCTGGAATGTTTTCTTGTAAGAAGTAGCCCATCACCGTATCCACCGCGTACGCGCGAGCCGGTGCGTCGTACTGTAGTCCTGATTTAAACATATCATCGATACCTGGGGGACCTACGATAGTCGCACCACCGCCGACGTTGACGAACGCTTTGTAGTTACGATCGGATGAGTATTCACGGAAAATCGCGATACGGTCGGCCACCGCTTCTTGATAGTTCGCCGGTTCAATAATCGGCAAGCCAGCGCGTTCAATCGTTTGACGAATCGATTGAATACCGGCTTGTGGGATACCAATGCCGCGGTCTTCGATGCCGCCAATCGAGGCATATTTCGGCTCGAACGAGATCACGCCGGCTTTGTTGAGTTCACGTGCCATGTCCAACCACAAGAAACCGGGTACGTTAGCTCCCCACTGCGATGACGATGCCGAAGCGATAATAACCGGCTCCGCTTCCATGGCTTCGATTGCAGAATACACGGCAAGGTTTAGAGCAGGGAAAGAGCCAGATACAGTCACCGCGACTAAGTCACCTTTTTTAACGCCTGCTTTAGCTAATAGTTTAACCGCCACGGCTGCCCAGTTGGGGTTCACTGTGGTCTGTTTAGACTCGCGTCCACCGTGGTTGGTCGTGACGATGCTGTTATCGAGACCGACAAAGCCCGAGCGTTGAGGATCGAACTCTGGGTTAATCGGCTCCTTTTCAGCGCGCAAGGGACGGATAACTTCCATTCCTTGGCGCATAATTTTTGCAGCCGTTACCATGGTGGCATAGTTTTCGTCCACGATTGGATCGGTTTCTTTAACGTTTTCGACGGCGAGTAAAGCAATTAATGCCGCGATCATTAATACGATGAGTCCCCAGGCTGGCACACCTGAAGAACGCCAATAAATCTTAGTAAAACTACTCATTTGGGATTCTCCTTACCAGCCAGGCATGTGGAAGGCGCTGCTTGCTTCATACATCTGCAACGCTTCAGGCATGATGACAATCAGTGCTAGGCGCACTAATACGGCGGTGACGGCCAGGCCGCACAGCGTCTGCAGAACACCTTGGCGTTCAAACCAGATCGCTATCAGACCGGGAATAATATAGCCGATAATATTGCTCGACATGACGGCCATCATAAAGGATGACTCCAGTGTCGCGACTTGTGCTTGCGCATCGTCACCACCCGCGACCATTTGTAAGTCGACCCAGTTCACTAAGCTACCGAGGAACAAATCCATCAAGCCTGCGATGAGATAGCCGGTGAGGATCATAATGATCGTTTGTCGACGGCCGTAGATAATGGCAAAACTAGATATTACGCGCACGATCAAGAACGTTAGCAAGGCCGCTACGAGCGTAATTACCAGACTCATGGGTTCGGTCAGTTGCAGGGCAACATAACCAGGAACAACGAGGCCCCCTGCGGCGAGTCCGAGCGTTTGTGTGAGCAATAACGTAAAGAATAATCCGATGCCGATGGCAACGGCTAAAATATTTAATGCGATCACAGGTCTTCCTCCTTCAAGGAACGGTTTTGGAAGAACCGAGCGACTTCTTCGCCGCCACCATGAATGTTACACATGCCGACAACGAGTGCACTGTTGCCAGCTTCTTCCAGCAAGGTTTCGGTAATATCAGTAATGGCAGCGTTCTCCATTACGAGAATTTTTTCTGGGTCGAGTCCGTATTTCACTGCGGCGCGAACAAAAATAAAGGTGCCTGAACCCATCAGGATATAGCGATCCGCTTGGGTCCACTCAACAGCAGCCTCAGCCATTTGCTGAGAACGGTGCGGACGGTCGGCTCGGCAGTTGATCAATACAATGCGTTTGCGCTCCTTGCCGTGTTTTTCTAACATGTTTTCCCAAATCTTACCGGTCGACTCGGGATCGTTTGCAGCAAATGCATTAACGAAAACAATTTCGCGGCGGAAATAATTTACGTGAAGTACTTGCATAGCGCCGGCTTCGGGTTCGAGTCCAATCATGCCTTGCAATGCCTGCTCTCGCTCAACACCGAGGTGCTCGCAGACTTTTAATGCCAACGCCACATTCTCAGCATGTTCGGAATATTTAAATTGCTTGAGAATATCGTCGCCGATGGCGTCGACCTCTTGTTCAGTGACGCCGTGTAGCTGGCTGTTGCGGTCTTTAGTCGAGTGCTCGAAAACACCTAATAGATCGCGCTCTGCCGTAAAGAGATTACCTTTGACGGGTGTGCTGCCCGCTAATGCTAAGGCAACGTCCTCTTCGCCCGGACCCATGACATCAAGGTGGTCGGCGCGCGCATTGGTGATGACGCCCACGTTGGAGCGCACCATACGCAGTTCGCTGAGCGATTGGTAATGCGGCTGCAGTGCCATACATTCCATCACTACAATTTCGGGTTTAAGTGAGGCCATGCGTTTGAGCGTACGCATTTGCTCAATAATGTTGGCACCGCTAATGCGGTAGATGGGAAACTCTCTTCCTTGAGGGTCAGTGATAGCGGCTGCAGAGCCGGTGGTTTTAGCGCAAATACGCTTGCCACCTGATCTTAAGCCCGCTGCGATAAGCCGGGTGACACTGGTTTTGCCGCGGGTTCCATTAACATGCACTCGTACTGGAATTTTATCGACCAGTAATTTGTGCCGGAACGCTTCAAACGCCGCAGCAATAACCAGTAAAAGCCAGATCGCAGCGACAATTCCGAGCAGGGTGGGAATATCGTTCATCCAATATCCCTCGGCCCAATACTGTGACGAGAGTGTCTCTGCCATAATTTAAATAGCCTTTTAGGTTATGAATATACATACGAACGTGCATGTATATATTTAGCGAACTGCAAAGAAAAATACCAAGTATTTTAGTAATCTTTACAATTCGCTCGGCTATTTAAAACAGATCACTCGAAGGCGAATTAATTATTTAAAATAGGTTTTAAAACAGCTATTTCGCCATCAATTTGGGTCATTAATTTAAGGTCTAAAATATCCGCCATTAATGGATATATGTGAATATTTTCAAACCGATCGATAGTCACCCCGTTTTTAAACGCTGGACCCACTGCGACAAATAAGCCATCCATGTCACGATTGTTGTAATAACCATGCGTGCCACCGTCAGAGCGCTCTTCGACAGGTCGAGTTGCGAAACTCACAGGTGCATCAGTTGAAAGTACAATGGCGGGTTTACGTGGGCCATCACTGACATGTAATTGTTTAAGCTTGTTATCGGTTTCAACGCGATAGCCAAGATCGCTACTGTCCTCTAGTTGTGCTCGAAGTGCCGCAATATCATCAGCGCTGGTGTCTTCGTTAGCATAAATGAGATAGCGTGTTTGCGAATTGACGGTGGTAAACTTTTCTTCATCAATAGCTAAGTCATCTGGGTCGATCATGGCATCTGCTTTGATCGGCGCCATGCCGTGATCGGAAACCACAATTAAGTTAACTGAACCTTCGGTTTCGTTCTGAATACGCTGCCACAGTTGTCCTATCAGCTTATCGACTGCTTGAACTGCGCCTTTCGTTTGCTTCGAGTCGGGACCGAACTTGTGACCCATCGAATCAACGATTGAAAAGTAGCCTGTAATCATCCGAGGGCGGCTTTGTTCGGGCAGTTGTAACCATTGAATGATTTGATCAACTCGCTGCTGGTTAGGCGTGAAATTGCTGTAGGGATAGTAATAAGTGGGTGTGCGTCCGTTGATACGAGCGCCCGATTCAGGCCAGAAAAAAGTCGCTGATTTCACGCCTTGGAACTCAGCCAAATTCCAAATTGGTACGGTATGTAACCAAGTACCATCCTTTGCACCGTCGGCCATTTTGTAGCGTTGTTTGCGCTCAGTATCATAAAAATTATTATCAACGATACCGTGGTGTGATGGATACTGACCGGTGACTATGGAAAGATGGTTTGGAAACGTCTTAGATGGATAAACCGGCATGAGCCCCTTGGCGCGAACACCTTGCTCGGCTAAATGACTAAGATGCTCGGCGTGATGTTGCTCGATATAGTTATAGCGAAAGCCATCAATAGAAATAAGCACAATAGTCTGTTGGTCAGTTTTTGCAAAGGCTGACGTTGCGGCCAATAAACTACTACAAACCAACAGTAGTGAGGTAAGAAAACGTTGCATGGCAGATTCCCTGATTCGGTCTATTAAACCTTTTTAACAAACTCAGATTTCAATTTCATTGCACCTACACCGTCAATCTTGCAATCGATATCATGATCGCCATCGACCAAACGAATGTTTTTAACCTTGGTGCCAACCTTAACAACTAATGATGAACCTTTGACTTTAAGGTCTTTAATAACGGTGACGGTGTCGCCATCATTAAGCTCATTGCCATTGGCATCACGAATCACTTTACTGTCTTCATTGCTCTCGTCATGCGGTGACCATTCGTGTCCGCATTCCGGGCAGACTAATACGTTACCGTCTTCGTATGCGTATTCAGAAGCGCATTGTGGGCAAGCAGGCAATTGATCCATCGAGAGACTCCATCTTAAAAAAGCGCTCAGTTTACCTGAGTTTGCTTAATAGAACATTTGATTTAGACCAAAACCATGACAATTGCGGTCGTTACAAAGGCTAAAAGAATGTTCAACACAATGCCTGTGCGTGCCATATCGCGGATGCTGATGCGATTAGACGCAAATACAATTGAGTTAGGTGGCGTTGCCACGGGCATGCAAAACGCGCAGCTGCAAGCAATAACCGCTGGAATCATGAGTATCTCGATAGGCTGATTAATGGCCTGTGCGGTTGCCGCTAAAATGGGCATTAATAGCGTTGCTGTGGCTGTGTTAGAGGTAAACTCGGTCATCAATGAAACCGCCAGCGTGAGCACCAGTATCAACAACCACAGTGGCCATTCTCCTAGTACTGTTAATGATTCGCCCATTAACGTACCGAGACCACTTGCCATGACGCCTTTAGCGAGACAAATGCCGCCCGCGAATAATAATAAAATACCCCATGGGATATCTTTCGCTAGCGACCAATCGAGTAAGGTGGGTTGTTGCTTTTCTCCCGTTGGAATAATGAACATGGCTAACGCACCCGCTAAAGCGACAGTCGCATCGTTCAGTGCGGGTAGCCCCAACAGACCTGTCCAGCCGCCAAACGGGGTGGTGCGCATCACCCACAGTAATACCACGACACCAAACACAGTCAGCACGCGTCTCTCATAAGCTGACATTTTATCTTGTTTGGGTAATTGTAATGGCATGCTCAAATGAATGTTACGAGTGAGATACCAAGCCATTAATGGGATGCTGATAACCATCATGGGTATGCCAATACCTAGCCAACGCGTGAAGTCGAAGCTTTGTCCTGAGATATTTTCATATATTGAGGCAAAAATAAGATTAGGTGGGGTACCGACTAACGTGGCAATGCCGCCCACCGACCCTGAATAGGCAAGACCTAATAATAGGGCTTTTTGGAATGGCTTGTTGTCGGTGGCATCTGCAAGTGCCAATGCCACGGGGAGCAAAGCTAATACACTCGCGGTGTTAGAGATCCACATCGAAAGGAAGGCGGTTGCACACATAAATGCAACGACGATGCGACGGCCACTGTCGGGTCCAATGAGCGCAATTAATGACAGTGCGAGACGCTTATGTACACCGCTGGCTTCAATGGCTTTTGCCATCATGAACGCCGCCATGAATAGCAGAATAATGTTATCGCCTAAGGCTGTCGCCGCCTCTTTAGGGTCGAGAACACCAATAACGGGTAGTAAAATAAAAGGTAGCAACGCTGTTATCGCCAGTGGAATACATTCAGAAACCCACCACCAAGCCACCCATATGACGATTGCTAGGGTCAGCGCCGCATCAAGCGGCATGTCTAAACTTCGTGTTACTATGACACTTAATAGGGCGGCAATAGGGCCGATAATTTTATGGGACATGAGCGACCTGTAGGCGTGTTCTTTTTATTGTAAGGAAGTGTAGCATGCGCGATATCGTAATCTTGCACGAAAATGAAGAATGGTTGAAGCCTCTATACGAAGCGTTCAAAGAACGTGGCGTTACACCTAAAAGTTGGTTTTTAGATGAAGGTGTTGTGCCGTTTCACAATCAGCCTGACGATGCGGTTTACTACAATCGAATGAGTGCGTCGTCACATACGCGGGGACATCGCTTCGCCCCCGAGCTGACAAAATTGGTGTTAACTTGGTTAGAAAGCCAGAATCGTACCGTCGTTAATGGTTCGCAAGTGTTAGCGCTAGAGGTGTGTAAACTTTCACAGTATGCTGCATTGCAACGTTCAGGCTTGTCGGTACCGCGTACTTTTGCAGCGGTAGGTAAAGCACAACTGGTGGAAGCTGCGAAGCAATTTAATGACTGGCCGTTAATCGTTAAGCCTAACCGCGGGGGGAAAGGGCTCGGCGTACAAAAGTTCAATCAGCTTGATGAGTTGGTTGCTCATATAGAGAGTGCCGACTATGAGGAGCCGCTCGATGGCACCTGGTTAGTGCAACAATACATAAAAGCTAAATCACCGGTTATTACGCGGGCTGAATTCGTCGGTCAGAAGTTCGTTTACGCGGTGCAGGTTAATACTGAACAGGGTTTCGAATTGTGCCCAGCGGATGCTTGTGAGATTGCTGAAAAATTCAAAATTACCACACGTTTTAATGAGCATTCGGTTATTCACCAATTGGAAACGTTCTTACGTAGTAATGACATTGACGTAGCAGGCATTGAGTTTATTGAAAACAGTCAGGGTGAGCTGTTTGTTTATGATGTCAATACCAATACAAATTATAACCAAGACGCCGAGCAGCGTGCGCACGTTGCTAAAACTGGCATGGGTGCGTTGGCGGATTATTTAATCGCATTAGCCGGATAGAAAAATGACCGAGCTCTTGATGAGCCCGGTCGCTTGTTCTTTACCACTAAAATTTATAGTCGATACCCATCCAAACGGTCTGTGGTTTGTTCGGGCGAGCACCATCAGGTGTACGTGCAACGATCGCTTGCTGATCGAAGATATTTTCGACTTTTACATAGACGGATGTCTGCGTGTTAAGTTCGTAGCGGCTGACTGCATCGGTAACGAATAGAGACTCTGTTTCGTTAAACGCCGCAGTGCTGTTGTTACAGCCTACGCTGACACACATAGAATCAATATATTTAAAGTTGAGGTAGTTAACCCAACCGGTATTGTTATCAAGGCTAATACGAACGTTTGCCGTGTGCTCTGGAATGTCGTTTAGCCGATCGCCGTCCATCAGCCCCGAGACTGCATTATCTTTACTGATCTCACCTTGAGTGTAGGTGTAAGCAATATCAACCGGAATCAAAAACTTGCCCGCAGCAAAGGTGTGTTGCGCTTGGAACTCTAAACCTTGCACAACCGATTCGCCAAGTACATAAGTACCTGATTCAGCACCGTTATCACATGGTGTAGCGATAGAGCACAACTGGGTGGTGTCGCTAAAGTCGCTATAGAATGCAATGGCTTCGACAAAAGTATTTTGTTGTTGATAGCGTAGGCCGGCTTCGTAGTTGATACTCGTTTCTGGCTCTTGGTTTTCTGTTGCACCGCCACCGAGTGGTGAAAAGCCTTTGTGGATGCCCGCAAGCACCTGCCATGAGTCGCTTAAGTCGTAGGTAAACGATGCGCCGGGTAGCCACTCATCGCTTGAGTTGGAACGGAATGCTGGCGCAGTAGTACGTGCAGCCTCATCGTACTGGTTACGGAATGATGATACATCTTCGTAACGCAAGGCTAAATTAACTTTTAGCGCTTGGTTAACTTGCCAACTATCGGTCACCCAGAGGCTGGTTGCATCGGCACCTTCAATACGGTTATTGCTACCGGAAGGGCTGACCGTGGATTGATAGACTAAGCTGCCGTTGATTTGGTCGAAGATCTCCACAGGTTGAAAGCGATCCATTTCATCCGTGTGGTCGCGCCCACCGACTTCAAGTGCATGCGCGCCAAGTTGCCACTGTGCATTGAGCTCAATGCCATAGCTTTCATAAGCGCGGTTATTATGTTTGTATTCAAGGTCGAAGGCATCTTCGGTACCGTCAAGAATACCTTGTGCTAGCATGTCGCCTTGGTTCGCGGCACTAACATACGACCCACCACCGTTGAGCTTAAACCAGTCACGTTTGAATTCGTTACGATATGCGACAGCATTGAGCGTAACATCACTGTTTACATCAAAGCCGTAAGCCAAGTTAAAGCCTTTATGGCTGTTGTCCATTTGGTCAATCGATGAGATGCCGTAACGACGGTTTGGTGTCTCAGCGAAATCGGCATCGGTTAGACCAAGATAGGTCTCGTTAGAGATTTCTTCTGAGTACTGCGCCTTGAAAAGCAGGTGGTGTGGTCCTTGATCAAAGCTCAGCTTTGCGGTGTAGTCTTGAATATCATAGCCGCTGTCGCCATGACTGCGATCAATGGCTTTAAAACCGTTACTCTCGCGTTGCACTGTCTCAAGTAAGAAGCCCCAAGCGCCTTGCGTTCCGCCGACATAAGCATGAATATCGTTACTGCTGAACTCACCCCATTGTGCTAATACTTGACCTGAAATAGCTTGCTCAGGAATGGGGGTAGATACCAGGTTAAGCACGCCGCCCGTTGTTTGAGGGCCGTAACGCAGTAACGGTGCCCCTTTCAGTACTTCAACAGAGGCCATGCGCATGGTGGTTGGAAAATAATACGCTGCTGGGTTTGAATAAGGGGCTGGTGCCATCATCACACCATCTTCTAATAGCGTGACTTTGCTTACCCGACCCGCATTTGCCGCGCGAATACCGATGTTTGGACGTAGCCCGAAGCCGTCTTCCTCTAACACGTAAACGCCCGGAAGGGTTTTCATTAACTGGTTAATATCGGTGGGTACTTCAACGCGCATTTGTTCTTCATCTATCACGGCTGATGAGCCTGCGATCTGACGCGCTTGTTCGGTTGAGCCAATAATTTTTATTGTTTCGATCTCAGTATTCTCTTCCGCGATTACCAGCGGGCTACTTAGCAAGCTTGCGATAGCTAATGCGATCGGGGCTTTATTCATGGTTTATCTCCACACGTTATTTTGATGCGGCAGATAGTAATTAAAATACGAATAATTCGCAATTAAAAATTAAGAATTTATTAACTCTTTATTTAGCAAAGGTGCATTTAATGTAAACACGCAGTTAATTGCTTGAGCTTTTAACCTGGCGCGGTATGCTGACGATCAACGTTTTATATTAATTTTATTGGGTTGATTATGTTGCGGTTTGCAGTCGTTATTTTTCTGACTAGTGTCATTGTCGCGGGGTGCTCGTCTTCTTCGCAACGAG
>NZ_CH672403.1:239179-240966 GCF_000152885.1 Idiomarina baltica OS145 | reverse complement strand
GGCATCGGGCGCTAAATTTGTTTCTGATGATGGTGAAAGTAGCTTCTGGAATAAAGGCAATATGGCCACATTTATCTGGCGGGGCGAGTCACTTCCTGAGTGCCGAGCTGCTGACTCCCTTCCCAAAGCGTTTTCAGCATCCGGCAATGAACCATTTTGGGCATTATCGCTAGAGGGGCAAGAGCTCGAAGTAAGTACGCCAGAAAAAGAGTGGATTGCTACAGTGACATCTATTCAGCCTTTGCTCGAAGACGGGATCGTATCACAGTGGCGACTCGCGACCGCGAACGGTGATCAAGTAGATATTCGGTCCGAGGTGTGTCGGGACACGATGAGCGGTATGGTCTATCCTTTTTCTGTGAGTTACTCCGGACAGTTTGACGGTGCCGGGTGTGGTGGTGAGACACTGAGCTTATTACAAGGACCTAAGTGGATTTTGACCGAAACCAATGCATCAATGACGCCTTCGTCTAATATGTATATTCAGTTCTTAGCCGATGGCAAGTTAGTGGGCTCGGACGGGTGTAACCGTCGTTTTGGACAATATCAGTTTGGTAGCGAAATGATTCATTTAAAGTGGGTAGGCAGTACACGTCGTGCTTGTTCGGAATCCATTATGCAGGATGCAACCACCTTTGCCGAAGCTGTTAATAATGTGCGGTCAATTAGCTTTGAAGATAATCGGCTCATTATAGAAAGTCGTAACGGGACCCAATTAAAGCTAAAAAATGAGAAGCCTTAGGAAATCGCGTGCAACTAAAGAAATACACAGATTATGGATTACGGGTACTGATTTACTTGGCGGCAGCAGAGCCCGATGAGAGAGCAACGATAAACGATTTAAGTAGCGTATTCTCGGTATCTAAAAATCATTTAAATAAAGTGGTTCACCATTTGGGTAAGCTTGGCCTGATAAAGACGTGGCGAGGCAAAGGGGGCGGCTTTTCACTCGCAGTAGATGCCCGTCACACACGTTTGGATACGGTTATCCGCCAGCTTGAAGGGGACGAAGACTGGATTGATTGTCTGAACCCAACTTGTAAGATTTACTCAGTATGTGATTTGAAGGGAATTATCCACGCAGGTAAAGAGCAGTTCTATAGTTACCTTGCTAAATACACCATTGCTTCGTTGGTTGAAAGACCCGAGGAAATAAAAGTGCGTTGGCACATAGACACTCAGGAGTTGAACGATGAATCATAGAATAGCGCTTGGGTTGGTGTTAGCAGTCTGTAGTTCTGCTGCGCAGGCAGATGGCTGGTTACATTGCGGTAACCTATTTGATAGCGAACAAGGTAAGTTGGTTGGCGAACGCTATGTTCACTTTAATGCAAATAAAATCCTTGCCGTGACGTCTGATAAACCTGCGGCAGACAGTGTTGATCTCAGTGATAAAACCTGTCTCCCAGGGTTAACTGATTTGCACGTTCATTTGGATGGCCAGTCGGGGCCGGGCGCCTATCTGAATCGTTTTACCGAAGGGCCCGCCGATCTTGCGTACACTGCTCAAAATTACGGTATGAAGACCTTGCTAGCGGGTTTTACTACGGTGCGTAATCCAGGCGACTCCTATAATGTGACGCTCGCTTTACGAGATGCGATCAAGGCGGGCAAGGTTAAAGGGCCACGTATCTATAGTGCTGGAAAATCACTTGCGACCACTGGCGGTCATGCTGATCCCACCAACGGTGTGAGACCCGATTTGATGGGAGAACCCGGTCCTAAGCAGGGGGTTGTAAATAGTCCATCGGATATAAAGGAAGCGATTCGTCAGCATTACAAAGATG
>NZ_CH672403.1:124509-238723 GCF_000152885.1 Idiomarina baltica OS145 | reverse complement strand
GTTGCTGAAAAGCTAAGATCGACGGCTACTTCCCGGCTGTGGTTAAACCCAAAGCACTTGCAATTGGACCTAAAATTCAAGATACCTTTGCCAAAGCTTATAAAGCCGGTGTGAAAATTGGTTTTGGCACTGACAGCGGTGTATCAGCGCACGGCGATAATGCTAAAGAATTTGAGTACATGGTTGAGGCGGGAATGCCTGCGAATCAAGCCATTCAAGCGGCGACAATTGCCGCCTCAGATATTCTAAGAGACCCGCGTTTAGGTCGTATTAAAAGCGGTTCATACGCGGATATCATTGCCGTGGATGGTAATCCGCTTGAAGACATTACGGAGCTACAGCGAGTGACCTTTGTTATGAAGGATGGTGAAATTCACAAACAATAGAACGGCTGATTACGAAGGGAAACGGATCTTCCCTTCGAGTTGTACTTGCGTATTATCGTTGTTTCGGACTTCGTAACCTTCCGATGATTCAGTGTTGCGCCATAAACGTATACGCGCAGGTAGAATGACAGGGCGTTTAAATGTCACATCAATATAATTAGCGCTTTTCCCTTCGATGCGTTCAAGGTCGGCTTGTGCTCTTGCCATCATATACATCCCGTGAATGATGGGCTTATTAAAACCAAACCAACGCGATGTAAATGGGTGTAGATGGATGGGGTTAAAGTCACCTGAAACACGAGCATAGCGTCGGCCGAGGCCCGAGCCTAATTGCCAGTGATGTAAATAGGTCCAATCTGGCTTTTCGATCTTCGTCTCAGGCTTCTTAGCGCGAGGAGCTTCTTTGCCTTGTGCTTTCATGACCTGGTACGTACTCTCGCACCGCACAACTTCTTGACCATCTTGAAAGAAGCTGACTTCAAATTTAGGACGTAACCGACGCGGAGATACTTGCGGACCACGAGCCGGAACGTTGACGGATGCTTTGATATAAAAAGGTTGATCGGTCTTTATGTTGCCTAACTGCTCTAATCGATTGTTTAAATGCACCAAACCCGGGGCTGGCCAAGGAAACCGTTTATCGAGCATCTGGGCTAAATGGGTTCTTTGCGCTAAGCAATAGAAAAGCGATAGCGGTATATCACTGACAAAGCCACCAAACATAGTTTTATAGGCGCTTATTCGCTTGGTAGAGAGGGCTTCTAAACTATACTCATGCTCGATTTTATCCGCTTCTGCTTCGCTATTGTCGTTACGTAGCAAGGTGAGTAACGAACGTGCGAGCATGCCGGGCATTGCTGGGAGCGTTGTTGGTGAATGCATGACACCATCCATATTAGTTATTTACCCTCGTCGTGATGTGGCTACCATATTGACCTTTATGAACATCGATGCGCATATCAATACGTTCTTTTAATTCTCGCACATGGGAGATGATTCCGACACTCCGACCACTGGCTCTTAGATTGGCGAGCACATCGATAGCGGCATCTAATGCTTGCTCATCAAGACTGCCGAAGCCCTCATCAACAAACAACATATCGAGTTTAATTCCCCCCGAATACTGCTGAACCACTTCGGAGAGTCCGAGCGCCAATGCGAGTGCGGCTTGGAAGCTCTCGCCACCGGAAAGTGTCTTAGTGGAGCGTTGGATGCCCGTGTAAGCGTCCGTCACCGCGAGGTTCAAACCGCTTGCGGAGCGAGCGTCATTGACTTCGTTTTCGCGCACTAATAGATACCGATGGTGCGTCATTTGAGCTAAATGCTGCGATGCAACAATTAGTATATCATCTAGTAGAACACTTAATATAAATCGGTGCAAACTTAAACGTTGGTCGTTTTGTCCATTTGTCAGGTTTGCAAGTGTACCAATATTGGCATACTTAGCTTCTAGCTCTTTGTTCTGTGTTGCCAACTGACGTAACCGCTGCGCTGCCTTTTCGTTGTTAAATAATGCGCTTTGTTGCTGGTTAAATTGAGTCTGTTCCGACTCGAAATCTTTACGTAACTTTTCGAGTCGTAAGGTTAATTGCTCGGTATCAGCGGGTTGAATGTCATCGACATAGCGTTGTAGCTCTGCGATCATTGAACGTAGCTCGACCATACGTTGATTATGCTCCGCCACCGCTGAATTAAGTTGCTCAAGTTCCGGTTCACTGACGTGCGCCGACTGAAATTCGTTGTATGTGGCAAAGGGGCTACTGGCGAGCTGTGCTTGCCATGCTTTTTCAGCCGCTTCGAGCGCTTGCGCGAGTCGTTTGTTTTCTTCTACTTCGGCCTTTAATTGAGTGTGTGTCGCATGGTATTGCTCAGACTGCTGTTGCATTGCATGCTGTGCTTGCTCGAATTGCTTTTCAAGCTGACGCAGCTGCTGCTTAATTTGATCTATCCGTGGTTTAACTTCCGCAACATTGATATCACTTTGTTGCCAACGTTGATTTAAGTGTTCCAGGTCAGCATTTACGCGAGCATGCTGAGCTTTAACTTCAGTGTACTTAGCGCGACACTGTTCAAGTTGGTGTTCCAATTCACTGCGCTGTTGTTCCGCCTGATCGAGTTTGCTTTGAAGGGTTTGGCGGCGAGTTAATAGTTCTGCGCGTGTTCTTCGTTCTTCATTTAATTGGACTTCTTGTTGCTCAATCAATGCTTCCGATAAATCGGTGAATTCAGATAACTGCTGATTTAACTGACGTTCATGTTCATTTGCTTTCGTGAGTGCTGTTTGTTCATCATAAAACGCCTGCTCGGCAGCTCTATAGGTTGCTCGTGCGTGCTCAAGCTCATGCTGCGAAACTAATGCTGTTGTGTCTGATTGAGCGGGGGCCGGATGCTGTTTGCTGCCACAGACAGGACAAGGTTGTTGCGGCTTAAGCTGACTGGCAAGCAAGGGAGCTTGGCTTGCCAGCCAGCGTTGCTCGAGCTCGTTGGCGCGGTTATAAGCCTTTTGTTTGTCGTCCAGCCTTTTCTCTAACGCGTGCTGCAATTTAGCTTGGTCATTTTTAACTGTCGTCGCTTGCTCAGTGAGCTGTTGCTTTTTTAGCAGTTGCTTGCGTTGCTCAGACAATGCCTGCACACGAACTTCTAACTCAGGTAACTCATCAATTTTTGATTGCACCTGCAGTTGCTCTGATCGTAGCCGCTTAATATCTAACTGAACGGCATCATACGAAGCTCTTAGTTGTTTCCCCTCTTTTTCTTGCAACGCAAGCTTAGATTGATGTTGCTCGACTTGCTTTGTCAAACCTTCTAATTGTTCAACGGTTGGTAATAGCTCTTCTAATCGCTGGAGAGTCGTTCTAAGCGAATGATTCTGTTCAAGTTTCGTCTTAGCCTCTTGGAGACTCGTCTGAGCAACCTTTAGCGTCTTAGCTTGCTGTTGTTGTCTAGTTTCGAGCTGTAGTTGCTTTTCTTGACTGGTCTTGACGTGCTTCTCGTTTTGCTGCCATTCGTTATATGTCGGCAACAAGCGAATGGCAGCTTGAGCGGCTTTGATTTGCTGCTGTTTATAATCGATATCCGCTTGTTTGGCTTTTAATGCATCCTGTTGGTGTTTAGCGTGTTGTAAATCTTTGTATTTGGCGTTGCGCGTGTGTTGTTGCTTAAGTTGGTAATCGGTGTCGTTGATCTGTTGTTGAAGCTGGTTTAGAACAGTTTGCTTAGCTTCTAACTGCGGCTTTAGATCAGCGATGTGTTGCTCAAGCTGTGTTAGATCTTCACACTCGGAGCCGTCGAGGATATGCGCCTTTTGCTGTTCGAGTTGCTCAAAGCTCTTTTTGAGTTCGCTTGCTTGCTGCTTAAATAATTCTTCGTAGCGCTTGAATCGTTGAGTTTGGAACAGTTGCGACAGAATCGTTTCGCGCTCATTCGCATCGGCATTAAGTAGTTCGCGAAACTTGCCTTGTGGTAATACAACGACCTGACGGAACTGTTCAGCTCGCAAACCTAGCAACGTTTCAATGTGTTTATTCACTTCGGTAACTTTGCGCGTCTCGAGCGGCTGCCAATCCATCGCGTTCGGCAACTGATCGTTTGACCACTCCCCTTGCAACTGATACAGCGATGCCGTGGTACGTCGCTCCACTTTGCTGTTCCCACGCTGGCCGAGTATATGCTGTGTAGGCTGACGCATCACGCGATAGGTCTTTTCACCTACGGCAAAGATAAACTCAACTTCAGTGGCACAGTCGTCCGCTGCGTGGTCGCACCGCATTTGTTTGCCGATACGATCTTGCCCTGTAGTTTCTCCGTAAAGTGCAAAGCTGATGGCGTCGAGCAATGTTGTCTTCCCGGCACCGGTGGCTCCGTTGATTAAAAAGAGTGGGTGTTCACCCAGTAATGTAAAGTTTATCGACTGCTGCGTAGGGAAGGGACCAAATGCCTGCATTTTAAGAACGAGTGGTTTCAAGATTCTGACTCCTCTTGTTCAATCTGTTGGATCACCTGATTAATGCTGGCTTTTTGGTCCGCATTTAGGGGGGTACCATAGACTTCAGTAAAAAAGTCATGGATGAGTTCGCTATCCGCCTTTTTTAGTTGCTCCTGGCCACTTGTGTCTGATGCTTTACGGATGTGCTCAAGTTGCTCTTTGCGCAGTTGCATTAAGTTCGGATAATGGGCGCGTAGCTTTGCCATCGGATATAAGATTGCTTGCTTATCGGTCAATATTGCCTGGATAAAGTCGTTGCGCTGAGGATCGTGTTCCGCTTGAGCAATTAGCTCTGCTAGTGTGCCTTTGAGCACTCGCATATCCCGACTCGGCTTCAGAGAAATCTGTTGAATGTTTTGTACACCTTTCTCGTTAACATCGAGCAACGTAATGGACTTGCTTTGGTTGACCTCCGAAAAACTATATTTCATTAGCGATCCACTGTAACGAATATGTTCCATGCCTTTATGCTGAGGTTGGTGCAAATGACCCAACGCGGCATAATCAAAGTCTTTAAACAATTGCCAATCAACGCGATCGGCACCGCCTATCGATAGAGGACGCTCCGATTCTGATTCTGAGGCGCCATCTAAATAACAGTGACTTACAATCATATTCAGATGAGCGGGGTTTCGTTCTGCATTGATTCGGTCAACGATCATTTGGTGAGCCGTATTAAATTCTTTACAATCAGTATCTAGCCAGTTATTCACTTGTAGAGGGTCGTGAAAGGGGACGCACCAAATATCGATCGTGGTTGCCGAATCATTCAGTACGATGGGCTCCAAAGCTTGCGGTAATTCGGTGACTAAATGGAGGTTGGATTGTTTTAGTAAGGAGGTTGCGAATCCTAATCGCTCTGCGCCATCGTGATTTCCTGATATCGCAATAATCGTTTTCTGACGCGAGACTGCGACTTCTTCAATAAAGTCGTTAAATGCGCTAATCGCCGCTGAAGGAGGCACAGAACGGTCATAAATATCGCCTGCAATGATGACGGCGTCGACCGCTTGCTGGTCAATAATCTCCACTATTTGTTGGAGTAATTCAATTTGCTGCTCTAGTAACGACTGCTGGTGAAACAGGCGACCTAGATGCCAGTCTGAGGTGTGCAAAATCTTCATGATGATTAACTGAACGCCAAACAAAAAAGTCAGTATATCAGATAAAAAAAGCCCCCATCGCTGAGGGCTTAAATTGTCTACTTATTGGTTTCGATGTCTTGTAAATCCTCATCGTGTTTTTCCATCTCCCATGGCAACACGCCTGGGCTGTGATGTCTGAAGTGCAAGTAATTTTCAAACTGGTTAATGACATCATTAATAATATCTGTCATTTCGTAACCATAGAGGTCGTATGACTGACCGCCCTGGCGCAAGAATAATTCGGCACGATAGTAGTGCTCATTCTTGTGACTCGGACGTAGCACGAATTGTGGCATCGAATACTCGCGTAAACGAATCTCGTAGGCGAAGTCGAGGTCGCCTTCGCGTTCGACCGTCAGCATAATACGCTCATGCTCCTCGTCTTTAGTGAATCGAGCGGGCCAATCTTGTGTTTCGAGCTCGGCTTTTACCTTTTCTAAAGCTTCGCTCGCACGACCATAAATAAACTCTTTTACTTCGCTTTGTTGTGGGAACTTGACCAAGCCACGTAGACGTTTCTTCCAATAGTCGGGTCCTTCATTAACGCCACGGCGATGAGACTGACGGTGGCTCTTCAGGCTTGAATACTGGTGACCCTCAATAACTAGCGCGCGCCACATGCCGACGGCAGCAATTAATATAATAATTGCAAACGGAAAGGCGCTTGTGATGGCCGCGGTTTGTAACGCATTTAAGCCTCCTGCGACAAGTAGCACCGCAGCAACAACGCCTTCGGTCGATGCCCAAAATACACGTTGCCATACAGGCGTTTCACCCACACCGCCAGAGGCTAATGAGTCGACAACGAGCGAGCCTGAATCAGACGAGGTAACGAAGAAAGTGATTATCAATAGCACGGTTGCGAAACTGAGCACATTAGTAAGTGGCAAGTTTTCAAATAGCTTGAACAACGCGATAGCCTGGTTGTTTTGCACCTCAGAGATTAACGAGGTATAGCCCTCGTTCATAATCATGTTAAGCGCTGTATCTCCAAATACTGCGAACCAAAAGAAAGTGAAGAAGGTTGGCACTAACATGACACCCAATACGAACTGACGAATCGTGCGCCCCCGACTGATTTTGGCAATAAATAGCCCGACAAATGGTGCCCAAGCGATGGTCCAACCAAAGATAAAGAGTGTCCAGTTGCCTATCCAGTCACTGCGAGTATAGGCCTGCAGGTTAAAGGTTCGTTCGACGATACCGCTCAGATATGCGCCTGTATTCTGTAGATAAGTTTCTAAGATGTGGATAGTCGGACCGACGGCAAAAACGAATATCAGCAAGAACATCACCAGCGCCATGTTCAATAAAGACAGTCGTTTAATTCCTTTATCCATACCGGCAACGACCGATGCAATGGCGGCAAGCGTAATCACGGCAATGGCAATCACTTGTACCGTGGTATCAACGGGGATGTCCTCCCAAAGATAATTTAACCCGGTATTAATCTGGATAACGGAGAGCCCCAGCGTGGTTGCAATACCAAATAGGGTGCTCAGGATGGCAAAGGTGTCGATCGTATGTCCTGCCGGACCGTGTATTTTGTCACCAATTAGAGGGTATAAGGTTGATCGCATGGATAGCGGTAAGCCATGCCGAAAGGAGAAGTATGCCAAAACCAAGCCGACGAGACCGTAAATAGCCCAGATATGAAAGCCCCAATGGAAATAGGCGATTTGCATCGCTTGTTTGGCGGCATCTACCGTCTCTGCGGCCCCAACGGGCGGTTCGGCGTAGTGCAATACAGGCTCGGCGACACCAAAGAACAGTAGTGCAATTCCGTAACCTGCGGAAAATAGCATGGCGAACCAAGAGGTGAAGCTGTATTCCGGCTCGCAATGATCAGGACCCAATTTGATGCGTCCCCAGCGTGACAATGCTACACCGACTATAAAAATCAAGAATAATGCGACGGCCAGCATGTAAAACCATCCGAAGTGTTCGGTGATTCCCGCAAGAGTTGCACTAAAAAGGTTGCCAGCTAGCTCCGGTGCGCTTAAAGTGCCTATTACCAATAAGGCTATAACGATGACTGCAGGGAGAAAGACGGGAACCAAAATGGCATTCCGCCAATTACCTTTGGCGTTGGACATAAATTGCTCCTGTTCTCTATAATTGTTGTTCATTTACATATAGCCTACTGTGTCTTTATGGAAAAAGCTCACAATTGGTCATTACTGTTTTAAGGTAAAGAAATCATTCTTAGGGAAGGAAAATGGCTAGAACACCGCAATTTGATAGGGATATTGCACTCAACAACGCGATGCTTTTGTTTTGGAAACAGGGCTACCACGCAACGTCAATGAAAGATATTGAATATGCATTGGATATGCGCCCTGGGTCAATCTATGCGGCCTTCGGCAATAAAGAATCACTATTTAATGAAGCACTGAGAACGTATGGTGAACAGCTTATAGAGCAGTACACCGGTTTTTTATTTGAGGGTTCCGACACCATTGAAGGCTTCCGCAAAGTCTTAATTACCATGGTGGATGAGTGTGGTCAGCAAAAGCCAAGCATGGCGTGTATGGTTGTAAAAAGCCTTCTCGAGTTACACACGCTCGATGATGCGGATGCATCAACCGCAATTAGTTATATTGATCGATTCGAGAACATCTTCAAAGAAGCATTTTTGCTTGCTAAAGAGCGCGGTCAATTGGGTCCAGATGAAGATCCAGAGCGTCTTGCGGTGCTCTATCAAGCTACACTCATTGGCGTGACCACATACGCTCACCGAGGGCTAGAAAAAACAGCATTAAATCAGCTAGTTGAAGACGCTCTCGAGCGCGTATTACCGCGTAACTGAAAAAGCTGCTTTATACCCTGAAGGTCTAAACCGCGTCGTCATTAACAAGATGACGACGCCAACTAGAATGTGAAATCCCCATCCTAACTGATAGTTACCGCTAATATCACGAAATGCGCCGGTCACTAATGGCATTATGCTGGCAAAAATAAATCCGATACCTTGCATAAACGAGACGAGTCTGCCCGACTGCACCGGATCGTCGATGTGATCGAGTGCCATGACAATACACAATGGGAATGCACCTCCTAAGCCGAAACCACAAAGTGCTGACCACAGCCAAGGCGCCTGCTCAGGTAGCCAACAGAGCCCAGCAAACCCAACCATTTGTGTGATCACCGCCAATGCCAGCCACGGACGGCGATCCATGCTACGTGATAGGGTCGGAAGAATCAGAGCACCCATCACCTGCACTAACGAAAACAGCGCGAGAAGATTACCTGCCTGTTGAGTGGTCCAACCGAATTCACCATAAAAAGGCGCTATCCAGGCTATAAACCCGGCGTAACCTGCATTAACTAGGGCAAAATAGGCACCTAATAGCCAGCTTCGAGGATATTTAAAGGCTTTAAGTAATTCATGGCGTGGCGGGATATCGGCTTTAGGCACACGGTTCGCTGGGCTCAGCCATAGTATTAGCGTTATAAGTGCCAGTAATGCCCAACTGGCGAGAGCAACTGAGTGGGAACTAAAGTGAGCGTCAAGCCATGGTGTCACTACTGCGCCAAGCGCCGCGCCGCCCATCAGTGCTGCGGACCAAAGACCGGTCATGGCTCCGAGACGATGACGAAATTGCTGTTTAGTCAGTTCGGGAATAATGATATGCAGTAAAGCAATGCCAAAACCGCCAATAACCGCGCTGACCACCAATATTGCGGCGGAGGCAGGCCATGCCCGAATGACTAAGCCGGCAATCAGTACCAATAAACCTGTGGCAATTCCCCGTTGATAGCCTAGCGCTCGGGTCATTCGACCGGCAAACAAAGCGAGCACACCAATCATCATGATAGGAATAGTGGTGAGCAGCGAGAAACTACTGTAAGGCATGCTTGTAGCTGCTTGTAGGGCTTGCGTCAATGGCCCGATTGATGTCAATAACGGGCGTAGGTTTAAGCCTAGCAGTATTAATAATAAAATCGCAAAGCCGACCGATGTTTTGCCTTGGTGTGTATTGCTCATAGCTTCCCTAGCGCACGTTAAAAGCATTAATAATACTGATTTAGTCACGAAGAGTGAATGTTAACTTTTTCCAAATCTCGTTGCTCGTGTTATTCTTCTTCGCCATATAAAGCAAGGTACTGTGTTTTCTATGGCAAATCACACTGGCAATCTATTTATCATCGCGGCTCCAAGCGGAGCGGGCAAGTCGAGCCTTATCGGTGCTCTTTTAAACAAACATAATGATGGCTCGATGCAGGTCTCTGTCTCTTGCACAACACGTGCTCCACGTCCCGGAGAGCATGATGGCATACACTATCACTTTTTATCGGCTGAAAGCTTTGAAGAGCGTATCGAGAAAGGTGAATTTTACGAGTGGGCGAAAGTGTTTGATAACTACTACGGCACTTCTAAAAAGGTTATTGAAGAAGGCTTAGCCGCCGGCATTGACATTTTTCTGGATATTGACTGGCAAGGCGCGCAACAAGTACGCGAACATCATCCTGACACCTGCTCTATTTTTATTATGCCGCCTTGTTTGGC
Source organism: Idiomarina baltica OS145 (assembly GCF_000152885.1). Taxonomy (GTDB): domain Bacteria; phylum Pseudomonadota; class Gammaproteobacteria; order Enterobacterales; family Alteromonadaceae; genus Idiomarina; species Idiomarina baltica. The sequence continues at coordinate 228,697 of NZ_CH672403.1, read as the reverse complement.
AACTTTAGAACAGCGACTTCGGCGCCGCGGACAAGACAGTGATGAAGTCATCAGTAAGCGGATGGCAAAAGCGCAAGCAGAAATGTCGCACTATCATGAGTTTGATTATTTGTTGGTGAATGACCATTTTGATGACTCACTGGCACAGCTCGAGCATATTGTTTTAGCGCAACGCAATGCAATGGCAGTGCAGCAAGAGCGCCATAAAGCGGTGATTAACGAATTACTTGGCTAATTGCGCTTATTTCCGTATAATTATTAGCCTTTCGAAGAATTTCACTCAGGTTGGATGGAGAGTAGAGCATGGCTCGCGTAACTGTAGAAGACGCTGTTGACCGCGTAGGTAACCGTTTTGATTTGATCTTGCTTGCTGCACGCCGAGCGCGTCAGCTGTCAGTCCAAGGCAAAGATCCATTGGTTGAAACTAAAAACGAGAAGCCCACGGTTATCGCTTTACGCGAGATCGAGCAGGGTAAAATCGACGCAGATCGTTTAGATGCTGAAGAACGTGCAGCGCAGCAAGAAGCAGACGCAGAAGAGATGCGCGCCGTTGATGCGTTGCGTCGCGTTGAATAAGCTAATTATTAGCTAGAGGCTAGCCCTTTAGCACAATGAGTTCGCACTCATACTAAAAGCCAACGGTGTATTCCGTTGGCTTTTTTGTCTTTTGCTCTTATGCTGTCAGTTAGTGTCGGTATTAACCGCAGAAGAAACTTTGCCTTATCGCCCATAAATGGAGTCTTTCGGTGTATTTATTTGAAGGCCTGAAAAATCAAATAAGTGAGTATTTACCAAGCGATCAAATTGATCGTGTTGAACATGCCTTTAAAGTGGCCAAGGATGCACACAGTAGTCAGAAACGCAGCAGCGGTGAGCCTTATATAACCCACCCAGTCGCTGTGGCTAGTTTGCTTGCCGATATGCGCCTTGACCATGAAACGTTGATGGCGGCTTTACTACACGATGTGATCGAAGATACCGAGATCAAAGAAGAAGAACTCGCTGAGATGTTTGGGTCAACGGTTGCCTCGTTGGTCGAGGGTGTATCAAAGCTTGATAAATTGCAGTTTAATTCCAAAGAAGAAGCGCAAGCCGAAAACTATCGTAAAATGATCATGGCGATGACGCAGGATATTCGTGTCATTTTGATCAAGCTAGCTGACCGTACGCATAACATGCGAACAATACAGCACTTAAGACCCGATAAACGTCGCAGGATTGCCCGAGAGACACTAGAAATTTATGCGCCGCTTGCGCATCGATTGGGTATTCACGATGTTAAAAATGAACTCGAGCGACTCGGCTTTTGGGCGCTGTTTCCATGGCGCGCGAAACTTCTAGAGTCGGAGGTCAAAAAAGCGCGCGGCAATCGGCGTGAGTTTATGGAGCGTGTTCAGCATGAAATTCAGGCTCGACTTGAAGGTAACCACATCAGCGCGCGAGTGATGGGACGCGAGAAGCATTTGCATAGTATTTATCGCAAGATGCTGAACAAAGAGTTGCGCTTTAATCAGGTGATGGACATTTATGCTTTTCGTGTCATCGTTGATTCAGTGGATACGTGTTATCGCGTGTTGGGTGCGCTGCATAACTTATATAAACCGATTGAAACACGTTTTAAAGACTACATTGCGATTCCGAAATCGAACGGTTATCAGTCGCTACATACGTCCCTCAAAGGGCCCCACGGCGTTCCTGTCGAGATTCAAATTCGTACGGAAGAAATGGACTTGATGGCCGATCGCGGGGTGGCTGCACACTGGCTTTATAAAAATAATGATGACTCGGGCACCACGGCTCAGGTAAGAGCGCGTAAATGGATGCAAAGCCTGTTGGAGCTGCAACAAAGCGCGGGTAGTTCGTTCGAGTTTATTGAAAACGTGAAATCGGATTTGTTCCCCGACGAAATATACGTATTTACGCCAGATGGGCGCATCGTCGAGTTACCTCAAGGCGCTACTGCTGTCGACTTCGCTTATGCAGTACATACCGATGTGGGCAATACATGCGTCGGTGCTCGTGTTAATCATCGTACTTACTCATTGAGTAAACCATTGGAAACGGGACAAACGGTAGAAATTAAAACCGTTCCAGGTTCACGGCCTAATATCGCATGGCTCAACTTCGTTGTAACGGGCAAGGCTCGTGCGAAAATTAGACAGTTTTTGAAAGGACAGCAAGCATCCGAAGCTGAGCATTTAGGCGAGCGTCTATTGCGATCTGCTTTAGGTTCGCTGAGCTATGATGAGATTCCGAACGCTGAGTTTGAGCGGGTAATCGCGGAGCTTAAAATAGAAACACGTGGCGAGTTATTAAAACAAATTGGCCTGGGTAACCTCATGTCATTGGCAGTTGCAAAGCGCTTACTGGGTGAGCTACAGCCTTTCAAGGACGAAAGTTTGAGTCGCAAGAGTTTATCCATTAAGGGTGCCGAAGGGCTATTGGTGAGTTTTGCGAAATGCTGTCGACCCATTCCTGGTGACGACATTATTGCTCATGTGAGTCCAGGGAAAGGTCTGGTCATTCACCGTCGTGAGTGTAAAAACGTTCGCGGTCATGAGGAAGAGCCAGGCCGCTACTTTCCAGTGGAGTGGGATAATAACCCTGAAGCGGAATTTATTTCAGAGATTAGAATCGAGATTATTAACCATCAAGGTGCGCTCGCTAAACTCACGTCAGCTATTGCGACGACGGGTTGTAATATCGATGGTCTTAAAACTGAAGAAATCGATGCCAACATTTATTTTATTGATGTGGCACTGACTATTAAAAATAGAAAGCATCTTGCTGACGTGATCCGTCATATCCGTAAGATGCCCGATGTTCAGCGCGTGACGCGCTTAAGGAAGTAAAATGTCTAAAGTAATCATTGCAACAGATAAAGCGCCTGCGGCGATCGGCACTTATTCGCAAGCGGTAAAAATTGGCACTACTGTCTACCTTTCGGGTCAGATCCCGCTTGATCCCGAAACCATGGAGTTGGTCTCTGAGGACTTTCAACAGCAAGCCGAGCAGGTATTTAAGAACCTAGCAGCGGTGTGTGAAGCCGCCGGTGGCGAACTTCAGGATATGGTGAAAGTACAAATCTACTTAACTGATTTAGGTGAGTTTGCCATCGTCAATGAGGTCATGGCTCGCCACTTCAGCAAACCTTATCCAGCGCGCGCGGCTATTGGTGTGAAGCAGCTGCCCAAAGGTGCTCAGATTGAAATCGACGGTATTCTCGAATTACCAAGTACCAATTAATTTTTGATAGAAGCGGTCTAAGTGACCGCTTCTGTTTGCTCCGGTATACGATCTTCAAGTGGCTTGCGCCATACGATAATCACCAAAGCGACTGCACCTAAGATAAAGCAATAGCCGGTATGGATACTCACCGACAATGGCGAAATACCGAAACTCGCCCCCATGAGTAATGCCTGCGCGCCATAAGGCAAGACGCCTTGCACAACACAGGCAAAAATATCCAATAAGCTGGCGCTTTGGCGCGCTGCTAAATTACCTTTTTTAGCTAAGCGTGCACTGACTTCTCCCGCAAGCAGAATACTCACCGTGTTATTCGCAACACAGAGATTTGTAAGTGATGTAAGGCCAGCGACGCCAAGCGCAGAAGACCGTTGTTTGTGCTTACTTAAGCGGCTGGTGACCGCTTCAACGGCTTTGGCAAGGAAAGCCAAACCGCCCTGCTGACGGATCAAGCCCGAAAGCCCACCTATCAGCAACGACAGCAAGAAGATTTCTTGCATCGATGAAAAGCCATCGTAGATATCCTGACTAAATTTCACCCACTGGTAATCTACCGCAACCATGCCAAATGCAGCAGCCAATACGATACCGAGACCTAACACCGCAAATACATTCAAGCCCATTACTGCTAGCACAATGATGGCGAAGTAGGGAATACATAACCATAGGTTGGCTTCAGGAATGTTCAAAGGCGCGTTACTGGTGTCGTAACTGACTAACCACAGCAAGGTGATGATCGCTGCGGGAATCGAGATTTTTAAGTTTGCTTTAAACTTGTCTCGCATACTGCAGCCTTGTGTGCGTGTGGCTGCAATTGTTGTGTCTGAAATGATGGATAAGTTATCACCGAACATGGCACCACTGACCAAGACCCCTGCGAGCAAAGGCAGACTGATATCTGTTGCTTCGCCAATGCCCAACGCGACGGGAGCGAGGGCAGCCAAGGTACCCATTGAAGTCCCCATTGCGGTCGAGATCACACCAGCAATAATAAACAGGCCAGGCAGGAGAAATGACGCCGGGATAATACCTAACCCCAGAGCTACCATGGCATCAACACCACCGGTTGCTTCGGCGACCGTAGAAAATGCGCCGGCTAATAAATAGATCATGCACATGGTGACAATGTTGCTGTCACCCACGCCCGCGACAAAGGTGGCGATGCGTTCCTCGAACGCTTGTTTGCTGAGCAAAATACCTAACGCAATCGCAGGTAAAATAGCGACGGGACTTGGCAGTTGATAAAAAGCGTATTCCACACCCTCTGACTGAAAATAAATGCCTGTTCCTAAAAACAGCGCGAGGAACAAGGCGAGTGGCAACAGCGCCTTAGCGCTGGCGGGTTGCGCAGGAATTTGTGACGACATAGGTGACCTTTATGGTTAATTCATTATTATATTTAGACGTCCAGAAGTTTATATAGCTAACTGTTGTGATGCAACCTTTATTAAAAACCGTGTACACTACTCGTATAGTAATTGACGTAAAGAGGCAAGTATGAGCCCAGAAGAATTGCATCTTCAGATTCGTAATCTTCGATTAGATGATTACGAGCAGTTAAAAGAGTTAATGGATGCCATCTACACCGATATCGGTGGTGCGTGGAGCAGTTTTACCATCGAGAAGTTAATCAAAGACTTCGCCGAAGGACAGTTTTGCCTCGAAGATAATGGTCGTATTATTGGTGTCGCGTTGACCGTGAAAGTTGCCTATAACAAATTTTCGAACCCGCACACTTACGATGATTTGATTGGGCATCGCGAAGCCATTCTTAATGATAAGAAAGGCGATGCATTGTATGGCCTTGATGTGCTGATTCATCCGGATTATCGCGGTTATCGTTTAGGCCGTCGTTTATACGATGCACGCAAAGAGCTATGCCGACAGAAAAACCTGCGCGCTATTCTTGCCGGTGGACGTATCGTTAATTATCACAAGTACTCAAACGATCTGTCTCCGTCACAGTACTTAGACAAAGTTCAACGTCGTGAAATTTATGATCCGATTCTCACGTTCCAGTTAGCGAACGACTTTAGTGTGAAGCGTTTGCTCGGAAAATATTTGCCTGAGGACGAACGTTCGCGTGGTTTCGCCACGTTGTTGGAGTGGAATAATTTCCTCTACGATCCTTCGACAAACATGTTGAATACGCGGGTTCAGAATGTGCGTGTTGGTGCGGTGCAGTGGCAAATGCGGTCAGTCGAGTCTGTCGATGAGCTTCTGCAGCAAGTCGAGTACTTTGTTGATGCGCTTTCAAGCTATCAGAGTGACTTTGCTGTGCTACCTGAATTCTTTAATGCGCCGCTGATGGGGTTAACCGATCAGAGTCAACAGATGAATGCTATTCGCTTTCTCGCCGGTTTCACCGAGCGATTTAAACGCGAAATGTCGCAAATGGCGGTCAGTTACAACGTCAATATCATCACGGGCTCAATGCCATTACAAGAAGGCGAGAGTATTTACAACGTGTCTTACCTGTGTCGTCGCGATGGCTCAGTTGAAGAGCAGCGTAAACTGCATATCACTCCGCACGAGAAGCGTGACTGGGTCATTGAAGGCGGCGATGATGTGCGCGTATTTGACACCGATGCGGGGCGTGTCGGTATTTTGATTTGTTACGACGTCGAATTTCCTGAGTTGGGTCGTATTATGGCTGAAGAGGGACTTGAGATCTTGTTTGTGCCCTTTTGGACCGATACACGGAACGCGTATCTGCGAGTTCGCCACTGTGCACAGGCACGTGCCGTTGAAAACGAGTGTTACGTAGTGATTTGTGGCAGTGTTGGTAACTTACCTGAAGTCGAAAGCTTAGACGTACAATACGCGCAGTCTGCTGTATTTTCGCCGTCAGACTTTGCCTTCCCACACGATGCGGTGATGTCAGAGACGACTCCGAATACAGAAATGTTAATGTTCTCTGATTTGAATTTAGATGAACTGCGTTATCTGCATCACGAAGGTTCAGTGACTAATAAGAAAGATCGTCGTACTGATATTTACGATGTAGTAAGAAAGCATAGAAGTTAAAGGCTATCAATGAGTCCAGAACGTTATCAACGCATTACCGAGATGCTGGCGTTTCGCCAGCCCGACTTAACCGTCGTCATGGAAGGGGTGCATAAGCATCATAATTTATCTGCGGTGGTGCGTACTGCGGATGCTGTCGGCGTCCATGAAATGCATGCCATTTGGCTTAGCAGTAAAATGCGTGTATCCGGCGGCACTGCTTTGGGAAGTCAAAACTGGGTTAACGTGCATCATCATAGCCAGTTAAGCCCTGCGGTAGAGCAAATAAAGCAACAGGGTATGCAAGTGGTAGTGACTCACTTGTCTGATCAAGCGGTGGATTTTCGTGAAATCGATTACACCCAGCCTACTGCAATCTTGTTAGGTCAGGAAAAGCATGGTGCGACCGAAGAGGCGCTGAAAATTGCCGATCATCACGTCAAGATTCCGATGGTGGGTATGGTGCAGTCGCTGAATGTCTCAGTGGCAGGTGCGGTGATGCTTTATGAGGCGCAGCGTCAGCGAGAGCAAGCGGGTATGTATGACGCTATGCGTTTAAGTGATACCGAACAGCATCGGGTATTGTTTGAAGGTGGCCACCCAATTTATGCCAAAGCCTGTAAACGCAAGGGACTACCGTATCCTCCGCTAGATGAACACGGACAAATTGTCGCGGATAACGAGTGGTGGTTAGCCATGCGCGCCGCTAAAAAGCGAGCCTAATCAATGCAGCCTCTCAGCAAAATTCCACTGACCACGCTCAAAGGAGTCGGCGATAAAGTCGCTAAGAAGTTGGAAAAGCTGGGCTTAGTGACGGTAAATGATGCGATCTTTCATCTACCTGCGCGGTATGAGGATCGCACACAGGTTTACCGAATTGCTTATGCGCGTCCTGGGGTGGCGGGTCACTTTCAGGTAACTGTCGATAATGCGGACATTAAATATGGTCGCAAGCGTATGTTGGTGTGCCGAGTGCGTGACGAAACCGGCACTATGACATTGCGCTTTTTCCAATTTAGCGCTGCGCAACTAAAACAGTTCAGCGCTGGCACCTCGTTATTAGTCTTTGGTGAAGTGCGTGCGGGGCTTAGCGGTCTAGAAGTGATTCATCCCGAATATCGTGTACTTTCTTCATCCGACGCGATTGAGTTACCCGATACCTTGACGCCTATCTATCCCACGACCGAGGGCGTCTATCAGGCTTCTCTACGTAAGATTATCGACCAAGCTCTCTCTTATGTGACCGAGCGAGCGTTGCCCGAGTTATTGCCAGAACCTCTTCAGCCCCACGATCTATCTTTGGTCGAGGCACTCAAAACACTGCATAACCCGCCCAAGGATGTTGGTCTTGCGCAACTTGAACAGGGGTCACATCCTGCACAACAGCGGTTAGCAATGGAAGAATTGATTGCACATCAGGTCAGTTTATTGCAGTTACGTGAAAAACGTCAGCAAGAGCGTGCACATGCGCTGAATGCGGATCCGCACTTACAAAGTGAATTCTTAAAGCAACTCCCGTTTAAGCCAACGGCTGCACAGCAGCGCGTATTAAGTGAAATCCATGCGGATCTCGCGCGCGAACAGCCGATGATGCGTTTGGTGCAAGGTGACGTGGGCTCGGGGAAAACGCTCGTGGCGGCCCTGGCCGCATTGGCTGCTATCGAACAAGGTCATCAAGTGGCGATTATGGCGCCCACCGAAATTCTGTCAGAACAGCATGCGCTGACGTTCGAGCAATGGTTCGCACCCTTGGGTATTGAAGTTGCTTGGCTCAGTGGGCGCAGCAAGGGCAAGGCGCGTCAGCGCACGTTGGAGCAGCTTGCGAGCGGTAGAGTTCAGCTAATTGTAGGCACCCATGCATTATTTCAAGCCGACGTGCACTATCACTCACTCGCGTTAGTTATTATTGATGAACAGCACCGTTTTGGTGTGCACCAGCGGTTACAATTGCGAGAAAAAGGTGTACAAGCGGGCTTTCAACCGCACCAATTAATTATGACAGCCACACCGATTCCGCGAACGTTAGCGATGACCGCCTATGCGGACTTAGCGACGTCAGTAATTGACGAGCTACCGCCGGGGCGTACACCGATCACAACCGTTGTCATCCCGGATACACGACGTGACCAAGTGATCGAGCGTGTGCGCGAAGTGTGTACTCACGAAGGTCGACAAGCTTATTGGGTCTGTACTTTGATTGAAGAATCTGAGGTGTTGGAATGTCAGGCGGCTGAAGACACCGCAACGGAGTTACAAGAACAACTGGATGGGTTGACGGTCGGGCTCGTGCATGGGCGTATGAAAGCCGACCAAAAGGAAGCGGTAATGTCGCGTTTTAAAAGCGGCGAAATTGACTTGCTGGTGGCGACCACTGTGATCGAGGTGGGTGTCGATGTACCTAATTCATCTTTAATGATTATCGAGAACCCAGAACGGTTAGGCTTAGCGCAGCTTCATCAGTTGCGAGGACGTGTGGGTCGAGGCTCGGTAGCGAGTCATTGTGTTTTGCTCTACAAAACGCCCTTATCAAGAACCGCGACCGAGCGTTTGTCCGTATTAAGGGATAGTAATGATGGTTTTGTGATCGCGCAACGAGATATGGAGATCAGAGGGTACGGTGAACTTCTCGGACAACGACAAACCGGTCTAACACAGATGAAAGTGGCGGATATTGAACGTGATGAGGTATTAATACCCGAGGCTCAGACGGTTGCCGAGGAGCTTATTCGCAAGTACCCCAACACTGTCAATGCGTTGATTGCGCGGTGGTTACCACGGCGAGATCATTACGCTCAGGTGTAGTATTACAGCAGTGACGCCCGTACAATAGGGTAAAAAGTCGTTAGGAAAAATTATGTCAGATAAACACGAAGATGGAATCGACTTTGGCTACCAGCGCGTGCCAAAGGATGCGAAAAAGGGCCTCGTTGCCAATGTATTCAACTCAGTGGCAGCCAAATATGATGTTATGAATGACCTCATGTCGATGGGGATCCACCGTGTTTGGAAGCGCTATACCATTGACTGCAGTGGTGTACGTAAAGGCATGAAAGTGCTCGATATTGCCGGTGGCACGGGCGACTTAACGGCACAGTTTTCACGCCGCGTTGGCGAGACAGGCGAAGTTGTTTTAGCTGATATCAATGATGCCATGCTTAAAGTGGGTCGCGATAAATTGCGCGACAAGGGCATCGTGGGAAATGTTAATTGTGTACAAGCCGATGCGGAAAACCTGCCCTTTGCTGATAATAGTTTTGATATTGTGACTATTGCTTTTGGTTTGCGAAATGTGACCGATAAGCCAGCTGCTTTACGATCAATGTTACGGGTATTGAAGCCAGGCGGTCGTTTACTGATCTTAGAGTTTTCCAAGCCAACAACAGCGACGCTGAATCAGCTTTACGACTTTTACTCATTTAATATTCTGCCCAAAATGGGGCAACTGGTTGCCAATGATGCAGACAGTTACCAGTATTTAGCTGAGTCGATTCGTATGCATCCTGATCAAGAGACACTGAAACAGATGATGTCGGAAGCGGGTTACGAGAACGCCGACTATCAAAACTTGACGGGCGGTATTGTCGCACTTCATCGAGGATACAAATTTTAATGATTTGGCAATTGATTCCGTGGATGGTGCTTGAGCGCACTATCAATGCACTGTTGCAGCAGGACCCGAATTCAACCGAGCGATTAAATCAGTTGGCGGGTAAGCATTTTCGATTTAGCTTCAAAGAGCTACACTTTGATATCAATATCGCTGTGCACACCGACGGACTCAACTTAAGCTCTGTTGATGATGGCGGTGAACTGGATTGCCATGTAAAAACGGAACTTGGCGTGTTACCAGAGTTAAGCGATACGGCTAATCTTACGCGCCTTATTAAAGCCGATAAACTGGATATTGATGGCGACCCCATGCTAGCGCAGCAATTGGTGAATTTGGTTAAAGCGCTGGATATTGATTGGGAAGCCAAACTAGCCGAAAAACTCGGTGACGGTATGGCGCACCGTATCAGTACCTTGTTTAAACAGAGTCGCGAGCGCTTTCAGCAACAAAGTGAAATGCGTCAACGTTGGCTAAAAGGTGTACTCACAGAAGAAAAGCAAGTGCTTCCTAACCGTTTGGAATTCGAGTTATTTAAAGACGATGTGCAGGCTTTGCGTGCGCAAATTGAGCGACTTCAGCGAAAATTAAAGTAGAGACCCAGCATGCGCAGTAAACGTATATATCGCATTGCAAAAACCTTTTTAAATTATGGTTTGGATGACTTGATTCCGGCACGTTGGCTACCGTGGTATCTGCGTTTTGGGCGCCATATGATGTTTTGGTGGCCTAATAAGCATAAAGAAAAGCCCGCTGGAGAGCGTTTGCGTTTAGCGCTGGAGTCGCTGGGTCCTGTCTGGGTCAAGTTCGGCCAAATGTTGTCGACGCGGCGTGACTTACTGCCCCCAGACATCGCATTGGAACTGGCCTATTTGCAAGATCGCGTGGCGCCATTCGATGGTCATGCAGCACAACGCATCATTGAAAAGTCGTTAGATATTGAGCATATCGGTGAGTTGTTTCAAGACTTCGCTGTTAAGCCATTAGCCTCTGCATCGATCGCTCAAGTACATACAGCCAAGCTAAAACAAAAAGATGGCGAGCTTAAAGACATCGTCATTAAGGTGATTCGTCCAGACATACGTGAGACGATTAATGCTGACTTAGAGCTGATGGAATCGCTTGCTGCCGTATTAGCGCGGCATTTGCCCGATGGACGTCGATTAAAACCGAAAGAAGTGGTACGAGAATATCGTAAGACGTTATTGGATGAATTAGATTTGTTGCGTGAAGCCGCCAACGCTATTCAGTTAAAGCGCAACTTTGAGGACTCTGAGTTACTTTATATCCCCACGGTTTACAGCGATTTAAGTCGTAAAAACGTGATGGTAATGGAGCGTATCGACGGGATCCCTGTCAGCGAAGTCGATATGTTGAAGGCACGTGGCGTGGATATGAAAAAGTTAGCGGAGCGTGGAGTCGAAGTGTTCTTCACACAAGTGTTTCGCGATAGCTTCTTTCACGCGGATATGCATCCAGGCAATATTTTTGTCGCCAAGGATGACCCGACGTACCCTCGGTACATCGGTATTGATTTTGGTATCGTCGGCACCCTCAATCGTGAAGATAAACGTTACTTAGCTGAAAACTTCCTCGCCTTTTTTAATCGCGATTACCGTAAAGTGGCTGAGCTTCATGTGGATTCGGGGTGGGTGCCACGAGAAACAAATATCGAAGAATTTGAATCAGCGATCCGAACGGTGTGCGAACCCATATTCGAAAAACCTCTCGCGGAGATTTCATTCGGGCATGTGCTAGTCAATCTTTTTAATACCGCCCGTCGGTTTCAGATGGAAGTACAACCGCAGTTGGTACTTTTACAAAAGACCTTACTGTATATCGAGGGGTTAGGTCGCCAGTTGTATCCTGAATTGGATTTATGGAAGACCGCTAAACCGTTTTTAGAGCGTTGGATGAATGAGCAACTAGGATGGCGAGCGGTGGTGCGTTCAGTGAAGGAAAACGCACCTTATTGGGCCGAAAAGCTGCCAGAGCTCCCGAATCTATTGTACGATGGACTGCGTTCGCAACAACGTATTCAAGCGCAGCTAGAGCGGCACCGCATAGAGCAGTTGATGACGCAACAGCAAGCGGCCACTAGTCAGTTTTGGACTATTTTGACGGCAAGCGGAGTTGTCAGCTCGGTATGGTTAATTAGCCAGGGCACTGCTGCGTGGGCGCTGGGTTCTGGTATACTTACCGTAATGGTTGGATTAAAAGCGTGGCGCGCGCGCCCTCAAATTAAGATAAAGGAATAGGTGAATTATGAGTCCAGGTCCTTGGCAATTACTGATTTTATTACTCATTATCGTGCTACTTTTTGGTAGTAAGCGCCTACGAAACCTCGGTTCAGACGTTGGCAGTGCTGTACGCGGCTTTAAAAAGTCAGTGAGTGACGAACCTAAAAAGGATGACGACGCTAACGAAGACGGTGAGCCAACCAAAAACCTGAAGCAAAACCAACAAACGGAAAGCACAACCAGCGAATCCGAGAAAGATAAGAACGCCTAATTTTTTATGTTCGATATTGGATTTTGGGAGTTGCTGGTCATTATCGTGGTCGGTCTATTAGTGCTAGGGCCCGAGCGCTTGCCGTCTGCTTTGCGTGGCGTTCAGCGAGGTATAGCGAAAGTAAAGTCGTTCTCTCAAAACGTACAAAATGAGCTTGATCATGAACTCAGAGTTAAAGAGCTACACGAGCATTTACGTAAGTTCGAGCAAGAAGGCAAAGATTTTCACGAATTAAGTCCTGAGTTACAGCGTTCAATCGTTGAGTTACAAAATGCCGCAGCTGACGTTCAGCGCCCCTACCAAGCGGCAAAAGAATCTGATACTGAGCCTAAAAAGCATGACTGATTCGCCTCTCCTTAGTCACCTTATCGAGCTTCGTAAACGCTTGCTCAGAGCTGTCATCGCGGTCGTTGTTGTATTTGCTGGATTGGCGTATTTCGCGAAGGATCTTTATCGCCTTCTTGCTGACCCGCTTATCCGCTATTTGCCGGAAGGGTCGCAAATGATAGCAACGAATGTAGCAGCACCCTTTTTCACGCCTTTCAAGCTGACCTTTGTGGTTGCCTTTGCTTTAGCTATCCCTGTCATTTTATGGCAAATATGGGCTTTTATTGCGCCGGGTTTATACAAAAAAGAAAAGCGCTTTGTTGTGCCGCTCTTAGCCAGTAGCACCTTGCTGTTCTATCTGGGGGTCGCGTTTGCGTACTTCGTTGTGTTGCCGCTCGCCATGAGCTTCTTTATGGCAGCGGCACCCGATGACATTCAGGTTGCTACAGATATTTCCAACTATCTCGATTTCGTTTTGGCGATTTTTGTCGCTTTCGGTATCGCATTTGAGACTCCTGTCGCTATCTTTTTACTTATTTTGTCGGGCGTCGCGTCACCGGCTAGTTTACGTAAAAAAAGGCCATACGTTATTGTCGCGGCCTTCACTATCGGTATGCTGTTGACTCCTCCTGATGTGATCTCACAAACGTTGATGGCGATTCCAATGTGGCTGTTGTTTGAGTTTGGACTTATTATTGGAAGCTGGTATAAACCTAAAATGAGCGACAATTAAAAATAAGTAGGCGTTATGGAATGGTTCGATGCGGGCGTAAATTTGACACACACTCGGCTTCATCGCCAACTTGAGTCCGTTATCACGCGAGCACGAGCGGCCGGCGTGGGTCATCAACTTGTTATTGCAACCAATATGGCTGAGGCGCATGCAGCGATTGGGCTGTGTGAACGCTTTCCTGATTCATTGTATACGACCGTGGGTGTTCACCCGCATGAAGCTGATAACGCGCCAACAGACCTTCAGTCTCAGCTCTTTGAATTAGCCCAATCTCCGTTTGTCAAAGCCATTGGCGAATGTGGCTTAGACTTTAATCGCAACTTCGCAAGCTCAGCAAACCAAAAACGTGTATTTATTCAACAGATCGAGGTGGCCAATGAATTATCTTTGCCACTTTATCTCCATGAGCGTGATGCGCTGGAAGAACAAATTAGTCTACTCGACCGCTACGCGAAGCCCAGGTTGCTACGACTGACTCATTGCTTTACAGGCGGGCATAAGGCCTTAGATGCCTATAACGAACGTGGACATTGGTTTGGTCTAACGGGCTGGTTGTGTGATGAACGCAGAAATCATGAATTATTGTCAGTATTGCCTGTGTTGCCAAAACAACGAACGGTTCTTGAAACCGACGCACCTTTTTTACTGCCGCGAAATATTCGTCCGCGACCGCGAGATAATGAGCCCGCTTATCTGCCCTACGTCGGCGAGGCACTGGCTGAAAGCTGGTGTATGAGCGTAACAGAGGTTGCACAATTGACGACCGCTAACGCCTTACGTTTGTTCGCACTTGATAACTATTCGAGTTGAATATGACGCGATGGTCCTCGATCGTTCTATTTTTGGTGGTGATTGCCGCAACTGTTTTGTGGTTTGTGTTTTCATCGCTCACTATGGACCAACGTCGGAGCTCAGAAGCCTTAAATATTGAGTACTTTAGTACGCCGGAATCGTTAAGTATCGAAGCGGTGAAGGCACGCCCAGATGAAAATTGGCATGTGCTCAATGGATCACGCGGCTCATTCGGCTATACCGATGATCACTACTGGTTAACCTTTAACATAAGCGACGTCGATTACGATCGCGTGCTATATATGGCGTATCCATTGCTTGATTCAATTCACATCCACTGGTTTTCCAATGACGGTTTAATTGAATACAACCTAGGTGATAAGCAACCGTTTTTTCAACGACCGATATTAATTTCTGATTTCGCGATTCCAGTACCGGCGAATCAAACCGGCGAGGTTTTCATCGAAGTTGTGACATCAAGTTCAATGCGTGTTCCTGTTTCGCTGATGTCGGAAGCCGACTTTTTTGATGCCAAGCTACAGCGACGGCTTGTAGAAGGTCTCTATTTTGGCGTGCTTTTTTGTATGACCGTGTATAACTTATTTGGGTTCATCGCTTCACGTGAACCCGAATTTGGCATCTATTCTTTATATACGATCTTCTTCGGTGGTTTAATGCTGAGTCTTGATGGGCTTGGTTTCCGGTATTTATGGCCCAACTGGCTGTATCTGCAAGACAAAGGTATACCGATATTTGGGAGTTTGACGCTGTTAACGGCTGCGTTATTTGCCTATCAATTATTACGACTTAAGAACTATCGACAAACGTTAGCACGTGGTCTTTTTATCATGGCGGGTTTGGCCTTGGTTAGTCTGGCTGTTGGTGCTTTCAGTAGCTATAAAGTCGGTATCCATGCGCTACTCGCATTAGCCGTACCCGGCTGCCTTTATTTATTGATTATTGGCGTCTACTTATGGAAAAAAGGTCTAATTTACGCGCGCATGTTCACCATTGCATGGGGCGCATTACTTCTCTCCGTGATGGTTAACTCACTTGGCTACCTTGGCATTATCGACAGTATGTTTATCCAGCGTCACGCTATCATGCTGGGCTCTGGTTTAGAAATTTTGTTGCTCTCGTGGGTTTTGGCGGTGCGTTATAACGAGCAACGGCGAGAACGTTTGATTGCACAACAGCGTTACAATGAGGAGCTTGAAACACGTGTAGAGGAGCGAACATTTGAGTTAGAAATCACGTTACGAGAGCTACAAGAAGCGAATAATGAGTTAGAGCAACGTAACTTAGAAGACCCTTTGACAGGTCTACATAATCGTCGTTATTTTACTCAGCAAATTGAACGAGAGTATCGTCGTAGCCGCCGTAATCAAAGGCCGATGTGCCTATTGATGATCGATATTGATAAATTTAAGGCAGTGAATGATACCTACGGTCATGGCGTCGGCGACGATATCTTGCAGGCTGTGAGTACGGAACTGCGTAAGCAAGCACGTCGCCCTACCGATGCAGTCTGCCGCTATGGTGGTGAAGAATTTGCTTTCATTTTAGCGGAAACAGACCTTCAGAACGGTTTGGTGTTCGCTGAGCGGTTGGTTAAGCACATTAGGCAATGTGTGTTTTCGACACGTGACGGCGAGCACTCAATAACTATCAGTGCGGGAGTTGCAGCGATAGACAATACGCGCGATCATAGTGTGCACGATTTATTTACTGCGGCAGACTCGGCGCTGTACAAAGCCAAGCGCGAGGGCCGTGATCAAGTTGTAACAACGTCCATTGAGGAGTAACCGTCATGTCGACGAATGGCAATTTTCCACGCACGCGTATGCGTCGCAATCGCGTATCTGATTTTAGACGCCGGTTGGTCGCAGAGAGCTCGCTCACGGTAAATGATTTAATTTATCCCGTGTTTGTTTTAGAGGGAGAGCAGCAACGCGAAGCAGTTCCCTCGATGCCCGGTGTGGAACGTAAGTCCATTGACTTGTTGCTCGATGAATGCGCTGAATTGGTAGAGCTTGGGGTTCCGCTGGTGGCGTTATTTCCCGTTACGCCCGCGTCAGTAAAGTCAGAAATGGCTGAAGCTGCATATGACGACGATGGTCTTGCCCAACGTGCAGTGCGTGCAATTAAAGCCAAATTCCCGCAGTTAGGTGTGATGACCGATGTCGCTCTCGATCCGTTTACCACCCACGGGCAAGATGGCATTATCGACGAGTCGGGTTACGTATTGAATGATATAACCACAGAGGTATTGGTTAAACAAGCGTTGTCCCATGCACGAGCAGGTGCAGATATGGTCGCGCCTTCAGACATGATGGATGGACGTATTGGCGCCATCCGCGACGCTCTAGAACGTGAGGGTTTCTCGAACACACAAATCATGGCTTATTCAGCGAAATACGCCAGTGCATTTTATGGGCCTTTCCGAGATGCAGTGGGATCAGCAGGTAACCTTAAAGGCGGCGACAAGAAAACCTATCAAATGGACCCGGCTAACCGTCTCGAAGCGTTACATGAGATTGCGCTGGATATCGAAGAAGGTGCCGATATGGTGATGGTCAAACCCGGTATGCCGTACTTAGATATTGTCCGCGAAGTCAAAGATCAATTTAAAGTGCCGACGTTTGCTTATCAAGTGAGTGGCGAATACGCGATGCTTCAGGCAGCAATTGAGAACGGTTGGCTAGCGAACGATGTCGTGCAGGAAAGTTTGCTCGCATTTAAGCGTGCCGGTGCAGACGGTATTCTCACCTATTTTGCGAAACAGGTTGCGCGCGAGTTAGCGTAGCGCTAATTGCTCATTGGGCTGAGAGATTTCAGCGAGTAGCCCTTCACGTAAAGCGCCATTGGTGATCTCAATGGCGTTTATCCCCAATTGTTCGACGAGGGTAGCCAAAATCACCAGGCCACCTAAGAAAATGGGTTTACGATCCTCGCGTAGACCCAATAATGTTAGGTTTTTTACTGCGCCTGATTGAATACATCTTGAAACCAAAGAGGTTAGATAGTCGCTGTCGATAGTATCTTGCTGATTCGCCTGAGCGATTTCGTGCACTGCTCTGAAGGTGCCTGATGCACCAATGACGCGTTTCCAGCCAAGACGCTTAAATGCGTGTTGATAGTGACTGAGTTGATTACGCACTTGTGCTTGCGCGGACTCGATACGACTCCGAGTGATAATACCTTCAGGAAAATAATTATTTTGAAATACGACACAACCCATATCAAAGCTGTGCAATAGTTTGGGGGTTTTATCGTGGCCCGCAATGATTTCCGTACTCGCACCACCAATATCGATGACCAACGTATCACCGCGACTGCGCGCTGTTGAGGTCACACCTGCGTATATCAGTTCTGCCTCGCGTAACCCACTAATTATCTCGATAGGAAATTTCAACGCAGTTTCGAGCGCGAGCAGGACATCCGATTGGTTATTCGCTTGGCGCATCGCGGCTGTTGCAACGGCTTTAATGGTACCTGCGCCGAACTGAACGATCTCATCATGAAACAGACTCAAGCACGCCTTAGCTCGATCTATACCTTGTTGGCTGATGTTTCGAGAGGCATCAAAGCCATCGGCTAAACGCACTTTTTGCTTTACGCGTTTGATGATACGAGGAAAATCAACACCGCCGCGCGTTACCATTTCAGCCAAGAGTAAGTGAAAACTGTTGGAACCTAAATCAATGGCAGCAATGCGGCGGTTATTTGAGGTCATGTTAGTTCTTAGGACCTCGGTGCTTGTTATTACGGTTACGATTACGGTTATTAGGATGTGGCCCACGGCGGCGACGATTTTGGTTTCGAGGACGTTTTAAATCCGTCAGAATCGCGGTCTCGTCGTATTTCGTAACCGGAATCGTATGACCGATATAGTCTTCAATCGCAGGCAAGTTATAGACATACTCTTCGCATGCAAGACTAACAGCTGCGCCACTCGCTCCCGCACGACCTGTTCGACCAATACGGTGTACATAGTCTTCGCAGTCGTCTGGTAAGTCGAAATTATAAACGTGGGTTACCTCTGGGATATGAAGTCCACGCGCTGCCACATCTGTGGCTACTAAAATATCGAGATGACCTTCGGCAAAATCATCTAAAATTTTCAGGCGCTTCTTCTGCGGTACGTCGCCGGTTAACAAGCCCACTCGATGTCCGTTAATTTCGAGCCATTGGTGAACCTTGTCACATCCATGCTTGGTGTTTGCAAACACAATAGCGCGATCAGGCCAGTCTTCCTCAATCAACGTCAGCAACAGCGGCATCTTGTCGTACTTAGACGGATAAAATAGCTCCTCCGAAATACGTACGCCGGTTTTCTGTTGAGGCTCCACCTCGACTTTGGTAGGCGCATTCATATGCTCATACGCCAGTTCCTGTACGCGATAAGATAAAGTCGCTGAGAACAACAAATTGAGTCGCTCACTAGGGTCAGGCATTGCTTTAAGCAAATAACGAATGTCGTTGATAAAGCCTAAGTCGAACATCCTATCGGCTTCATCAAGTACGACTACCTCGATGTTATCGAGAGGGAATAAGCTTTGCTTATAGAAGTCAATAATCCGACCCGTTGTGCCAATGATGATGTCGGGCTTATCTGCTAATTGCTGCTGCTGCGCCTCATAACCCTCACCACCATAAATAACGGCCGTTTTCAGCTCGCATGTTTGTGTAAGAATTTTCGCATCATTGGCAATTTGTATCGCAAGTTCACGCGTCGGTGCCATAATGATAGCGCGGGGACCCGCCTCAGACGATTTTTGCGATTGCATTAATCGGTTGAAAGTTGCTAACAAAAATGCCAAGGTTTTGCCGGTACCTGTTTGGGCTTGGCCTGCTACATCCTGATTAGAGAGCGCCACTGGTAGGCTAAGTGCTTGAATAGGCGTGCAATTTTCAAATCCTGCAGACGTGAGAGCCTGTTGGATTTTGTCATGCAAACCCAGCGTTTCGAATCGAGTTTCAGTTAAATGTGTTTTATTCATAGGTTATAAGCATATCAGTTTGCGCTTGTAATCAAAAACAGAAATAATATCATCATACACACATTAGTCGCGAAAAGAGTAGCGGAGATTAACATGAGTGAAGTAATTGTTCAGCTTAGCGATGACAGCTTTGAAGCAGATGTCATCAATTCTGATAAACCTGTTTTAGTAGACTTTTGGGCAGAATGGTGCGGTCCTTGTAAAATGATTGCGCCTATTTTGGACGACATCTCTAAAGACTACGAAGGTCGTTTGACCATCGGCAAGCTGAACGTAGACCATAACGATCAGACTCCACCAAAATATGGTATTCGTGGTATTCCCACGTTGCTGTTGTTCAAAAACGGTGAAGTGGTTGCAACCAAAGTAGGTGCGTTGTCTCGAGCTCAATTAACTGAGTTTCTTGATCAACACATCTAATTGATCGTAAAAAACGGCGTCCATGACGCCGTTTTTTAATTTTTATGGCCTAAAAACTGGACGAATCCGAAGTTTGGTGTTAGGTTTTGCTCATTAACTGAGCATCGAGGCAATGTGCGCTAGTCATTGCACGCAAAATAAGTCTTTCTTGACTCGATTTCCAACCGCTCGGAATCCAAATTTCAAATTTTAATGTAACCCTAACTTATAACCTAAGCGAGTCCTTACCGACTTTGTGATGAATCGATAATTCGAAACCCTCCTATGAATCTGACTGAACTTAAAAATAAACCTGTAAATGAATTAGTAGAACTAGCCGATAGCATGGGCCTTGAAAACATGGCTCGTCTGCGTAAACAAGACATTATCTTCGCGATTTTAAAGGCGCACGCCAAAAGTGGTGAGGATATATACGGCGGTGGTGTCCTAGAAATATTGCAAGATGGCTTTGGCTTTTTACGCTCAGCCGATTCTTCATATCTCGCAGGACCCGATGACATTTATGTCTCGCCGAGTCAGATCCGACGCTTTAACTTGCGTACCGGTGATACGATTGGCGGTAAGATTCGCCCTCCGAAAGACAGCGAACGCTACTTTGCTCTACTAAAAATTCGTGAAGTAAACTTTGATAAACCAGAGAACTCACGTAATAAGATCCTATTCGAAAACCTAACGCCTCTGCATGCGAATGAGCGCTTCCACCTTGAACGTGGTAACGGCAGTACTGAAGACATCACTGCACGTGTGCTCGATTTATCGGCTCCTATCGGTAAAGGTCAGCGTGGTCTTATCGTTGCGCCGCCTAAGGCGGGTAAAACCATGTTGCTGCAAAACATTGCAACGTCGTTAGCAGCCAATCACCCTGAAGCTGAACTCATCGTATTGTTGATTGATGAACGTCCAGAAGAAGTGACCGAAATGCATCGCTTGGTTAAAGGCGAAGTGGTTGCGTCGACGTTTGATGAACCGGCAAACCGTCACGTCCAGGTTGCGGAGATGGTGATTGAGAAGGCTAAGCGTCTAGTTGAACACAAAAAAGATGTGGTTATCTTGCTCGACTCAATCACGCGTTTAGCGCGTGCTTATAACACCGTGATTCCTAGTTCAGGTAAAGTACTGACCGGTGGTGTTGATGCCAATGCGTTACATAAGCCGAAGCGCTTCTTTGGCGCTGCGCGTAATGTCGAGGAAGGTGGTAGCTTAACCATTATTGCGACGGCACTGATTGATACTGGCTCGAAGATGGATGAAGTCATCTACGAAGAGTTTAAAGGCACCGGTAACATGGAGTTGCACTTGAACCGCAAGCTAGCGGAACGTCGTGTATTCCCAGCGATTGACTTTAATCGCTCGGGTACTCGCCGCGAGGAGCTCCTAACTTCGCAAGATGAACTGCAGAAGATGTGGATCCTACGTAAGATCATGAACCCGATGGGTGAAGTTGAGGCGATGGAGTTCTTAATCGACCGTTTGCAAATGACCAAAACCAATGACGAGTTCTTTGAGTCAATGAAACGTCAACGCAATAGTTAACCTATGAAATATCAAGATCTGCGTGATTTTATTCAGCAGCTTGAGGCGAAAGGTGAACTCAAGCGTATTCAACACGAGATCGATCCATACTTAGAAATGACAGAAATTGCCGACCGCACGCTAAAAGCGGGCGGGCCGGCCTTGTTATTTGAGAATGTGAAAGGTCACTCGATTCCTGTGCTCGCCAATTTGTTTGGTACTCCCGACCGTGTCGCTATGGGTATGGGACAAACATCGGTCACTGCACTGCGTGATGTCGGTAAGCTACTGGCTTTTTTGAAAGAGCCTGAACCTCCTAAAGGTTTCAAAGACGCGCTTAATCTATTACCCACGTACAAAAAAGTGCTAAGCATGGCACCTAAGTCGATTAAAAAGGCGCCGTGCCAAGAAGTGGTTGTAGAGGGTGATGACGTTGACTTGACCCAGTTGCCTATTCAATATTGTTGGCCAGGTGATGCCGCACCTTTAATTACGTGGGGTTTAACGATTACCCGAGGTCCGCACAAAGAGCGTCAGAACTTGGGTATTTACCGCCAACAGGTACTTGGCAAAAATAAGCTCATCATGCGTTGGTTGTCGCACCGTGGCGGTGCCTTAGACTTTCAAGAGTGGTGTCAGCAAAATCCGGGTGAACGGTTTCCTGTGTCGGTCGCTTTGGGCGCTGATCCTGCAACAATTTTGGGGGCGGTCACGCCGGTTCCAGACAGTTTATCGGAGTATGCTTTTGCTGGCTTGTTACGCGATAGTCGTACGCAAGTGACTCAGAGTGTAAGCAACGACTTACAAGTGCCGGCTCACGCTGAGATGATCTTAGAAGGCTATATTGAGCCGGGAGAAATGGCGCCGGAAGGACCTTACGGCGACCATACAGGTTATTACAACGAGGTGGATGAGTTCCCTGTATTTACAGTGACTCATATTACACATCGTAAAGACCCTATCTACCACAGCACCTATACTGGGCGTCCGCCGGATGAACCTGCCGTATTGGGTGTTGCATTGAACGAAGTGTTTATTCCGCTTTTACAAAAGCAATTCCCAGAAATAGTCGACTTTTATTTACCGCCCGAAGGTTGCTCGTATCGATTGGCTGTTGTGACCATGAAGAAGCAATACCCCGGTCATGCAAAGCGTGTGATGATGGGGGTTTGGTCTTTTTTACGACAATTTATGTATACCAAGTTTGTCATCGTGTGTGACGATGATGTCAACGCGCGCGATTGGAAAGACGTGATTTGGGCGATGACAACGCGTATGGATCCAGCGCGAGATACGACGATGGTTGAGCATACGCCAATCGACTATTTAGACTTTGCTTCACCGGTTTCGGGTCTAGGCTCAAAAATGGGTCTCGATGCCACGAATAAGTGGCCTGGCGAGACTAACCGTGAGTGGGGTGAACCCATCGTGATGAGCGAAGCAGTCAAGCAGCGCGTTGATTCGCTGTGGGATGAACTAAATATTTTGGAGAAGTAAATGTCGCAAGTGATGCACTGTAAAGCGCATGTGAGCCGTCAGTTAGCAGAGCACGTCTGGGAAGTCAGTGTGACCTTACCTGAGGCGACGAAATTTGAAGCGGGTCAGTACTTAATGGTGGTGATGGGCGAGCGAGATAAGCGCCCGTTTAGCATTGCGTCGGCACCGACTGCGCATAAAGAATGGTTACTTCATATTGGCGCGCCACCGGATAACAGCTACGCGACAGAAGTATTAGATGTTGTAAAAGATAAAGGCGAACTTACGATTGAAGCCCCGGCGGGGGAGGCTGTATTTAAGTCCGATCGTACTGGCGATACGGTGTTGATTGCCGGAGGTACGGGCTTCTCTTACACATATTCTATTTTGCAAAAATTGCTGACAGATGGCTTAGATAAACCTGTTTATTTCTATTGGGGCGCAAAGTCGGCGGATGACCTCTATTTGCATGAGGAGCTGCAGGCATTAGCAACTCAACATCCATTATTTACTTACCATCCTGTGGTCGAAGAGGCGCCGCAGGGTTGGGCTTATGGCGTTGGTTTAGTCCATCACGAAGTCATGGCTCAGCAACCGAATTTGTCCGAATGCCAGATCTATATGGCTGGACGTTTTGAAATGGTCCGTGTCATTCGTGATGATTTTACGGCACGTGATGTGCCAATGGAAAATATGCACGGTGACGCATTGGCATTCATCTAGGTTTGCCAATTTTAAACAAGGCGTTATACTAGCGCCCGAGTACCAAGGGGTGCCTTTTTAGGCTGAGATGCGAAAGCGAACCCTTTTTACCTGATCCGGTTAATACTGGCGTAGGGATGGTAAAGTCTCGCATACAATGAGTGAATAACCTCCTTCAGTATCAGTCTCTGACTGATCCAACCGGGTCGTTTCTTTGCAGTCAATAAGGGAAATGATCCATGCATAACAACAGATTTAAACTATCTGCGCTTCTGGTTAGTGTACTGAGCAGCACTTCTGTTTGGGCACAAGATACCAACGAAACCACTATTGATGAATCCATTGAGGTGGTCGGTGACTTTCAAAAGCAGACCATCACACAGACCACTCGCAGCATTGCCATTGTTGATGAAAACTCAATGCAGCAACGCGCATCACGTCACTTGCAGGACGTGTTGAACTCGGTTGCTAACGTCAATTTTTCGGGTGGCTCCAGTACGGCACGTTTCATCCAGATCCGCGGTATCGGCGAACGTTCGCAATTCGTTGATGCAATTAATCCATCGGTCGGCTTAGTCATTGATGGCATCGACTATTCTGGGTTGGGTTCTGCAGCGACATTATTCGATGTCGGACAAGTGGAAGTCTACCGTGGTCCACAAAGTGGGCGCTTTGGCGTTAACGGGCTGGCGGGTATGGTGTTGCTCGAGTCTAATCAGCCCACCGAGGTTACGAGTGGAGAGTGGCTAATCGGTGTGGGTAACTACTCTGAAAGCACATTGGCCGGTGCTGTGGGTGGTTCCTTGGGCGCGTTGGGCAATGCACGCTTATCCCTCATGCAATTCGACCAAGATGGCTACACCGAAAATACCTTTCTAAACCGCGATGATACTGAGCAACGTGATGAATTTACTGCGCGCTTAAGCATCGATACCCAGCTCGGGCAAGATTGGCTTTTAAAAACGCGTATCCATAAAATGGATATTGATAATGGCTACGATGCCTTTAGTTTAGAGAACGACCGCACCACCTTATCTGATGAACCTGGGTTTGATCGTTTGGATTCAACGGCAGGGCGATTACAGCTGGATTACAGCGGCTTTGAAAAATTCACGATTGAAACCGCGGTTAACGTGCTCAGCGCTGACAAAGACTACGCATTTGATGAAGACTGGACTTATGTCGGCATCGCTCCAGGTTGGGAGTACTCTTCTTTTGACGCGTATTATCGTGAGCGAGACGATGTAACTGCTGAAGTTCGTTTTACATCGGATGCACCCATTAACCTGTGGGGCTTGCCAACAGACTGGACGGTCGGTGTTTACTATTACAGCAAAGACGTGAACCTGACCCGTGATTACTATAATTGGGACATTGGTTCACCAAGTATTTTCGGCAGTAGTTACGAAACTCAAAACCAAGCGATCTATGGCGAGCTTGTCCAACAAGTCAACGATAACTGGAGCTGGATTGGTGGTTTGCGTATCGAACGTTACGACAATGACTATGTTGATAGTAACGGAGTGGTTGCAGAGCCTAGCGATACCATGGTTGGTGGAAATCTGAGTTTACGGTATCAATATGCACCGCAAAGTTATGCTTATGCCACGCTCGCACGCGGTTATAAAGCGGGTGGTGTTAATGGTGAGGCGTTAGGGCGCGCGAAAGACCAACAACTTGACGAACTTGAAGCCTATTTACTCGATCGTGCGACTTTTGCCCCTGAAATATTGTGGAATGCGGAAGTGGGTATGAAGGCCACACGCAGCGATTGGAGTTATCGGGTGGCGGCGTTTTACAACTGGCGTGATGATGTGCAGCTCAAGAGCTGGGTAAATCGCAATCAGTCGTTCGTAGGTTACATTGAGAACGCCGCACAAGGCAGTAACTATGGGTTAGAAGCCGAGCTAAGATACCGTTTGAGTGATTCCATCAGTGCGTTTGCATCACTGGGCTGGTTGGATACGGAAATCGATGGCTTCGTCACCGAAGATGGAAGGGATATGAGTGGACGCGATCAAGCTCACGCACCTAACTACCAAGCCAACATTGGCTTAGAGGGACAACTGACGAATGCGTTGAGCTGGAGCGTTCAAACCGATCTAAAAGATGGCTTTTACTTCTCTAACTCACACAATCAACAAGCGGATAGTATGGCCTTGCTGCACGCGCAACTTAATTACGATTGGAACCAGTGGCGTTTTACCCTTTGGGGACGTAACTTAACCGATGAAGACTACGAAATTCGAGGTTTCTATTTTGGTAACGACCCGCGCGATGAATACGTGACGGAAACCTACGTCCAATATGGTGAGCCGCGTCGATTTGGCCTTACCGCACGTTACACATTTTAAGGAGGTTGTATGCCATTTTCTGCAGAACTCTCGCTCTATCCGCTTGCAAATAATTACTTAGAGGTGATTCAAGCGTTTATCGATAGGCTGAATGAGTATCCTGATTTAACGGTGCTCACTAACACGATGAGTACACAAGTATTTGGTGACCTTGAGGTGGTCATGGGCGCCCTAACAAAGGAGCTCAACTGGTTATACGATCGGGTGCCATCGCAAGTTCTTGTTTGTAAGTTTATCAATAAAGACCTGACCCCTGACCATGTTAAGTGAGTTAATGGATCAACTTATGCTGAGCTCCTTTTGGGAGCTCGGCGCTTTGCTACTGGCGCTTGCTTACTTAGTGCTTGCCGCGCATCAAAGGCAAGGGTGCTGGCTCGCTGCGGCGGTAAGCTGTTGTGTTTATGCGAGTATCTTTTGGGGTGCAAAGCTGTATATGGAATCGCTACTGCAAGTGATATACGTCATTATGGCAGGTTATGGCTGGTGGCAATGGCGACAGCAGGGGACTGCAATTGAGGAAAATCAACGCGGTCATCACTATTCCTTTAAGTGGCATTTCAAGCAATGGGTTTGGGTATCCGTGGTTGCGGTGGTTACCGCCTTGCTTTTACAAAACTATACCGATGCAGATGCGGTTTGGCTCGATACCTTTACGACCGCATTTAGTCTACTAGCGACCTACTTGGTTACCAAAAAGGCGATGGAAACCTGGTGGTATTGGCTTGTAATCGATTCGGTCTATGTTTATCTCTATTTAAGTAAAGGATTCGTCGCTACAGCCATGTTATTTGTGCTCTACCTGGTACTTGTGGTGTATGCCATGTACCGCTGGCGAGTGGATGATGGACCTGCGGTTCAGACGACATGAGACTGCCGGCCCCTCAACATGTTGAACGCATATCGACTGGACAAGTGAACGATGTTTGGCGCATTACCTGCGCTCAGGAAAGCTACTTGTTTAAGTGGCTCAATGCGGCAGAGGGTCTATTACTTAATCGCGAGGATGAGCTGAAGTTGCAAAGTGCTCTGGCGGTGCAAGGTTTGGCCCCTCAAATTATTGATAGCGATTACAGTCGTTGGGTGCTGCAAGCGTTCGTTGAAGGACCTACCCTAGCGCAAAGTCAGTTACCGCGAACCGAAAAGCTAACTATCATGGTTGGTCTCATGGCTACGCTGCATCAAACGCGCGTTGATTACCTGGGTCCTTCTTTCTGGCAACGCCTTGAGGGCTATTTTGCGTGCGCTTCTGAGCAACAGTTAGCACGCATACATGCGCTGCAAGAACAGTTAACGATTGATGCAGCGCAATCTTGTCTTTGCCATTTCGATCTTTCTTTCGATAATATCGTACTAACAGAACGACCTGTGGCGTTGGACTGGGAGTACGCCAGTTTTGGTAACCCCGCCGTTGATTTTGCCAGTGCTATGTTAATTAATCGCTGCTCAGTGGCTGAACAGCATGACTGCTTTTGTGAGTACCGTCGCCGGTCGCCGGTACCTTTAAAGTGGGATGATGTGCTAGCTGCGCTGCAATTGATGCAATGGGTCAATGACATTTGGTATCAATTAGCTGACGATTAGGGAAATGTGATGGCTGATAAGCAATTGATGAATCGTGTCTACGGCTACCTTGCTGAAGACGAAGATGCACGCGTATGTAAAGATATCCCCGAAAATGCATGCAATGAACAACCGCGTTCATTCGTATTGATGCTTATTTCTCTAATGCTGACCAAGCTCGGGGATTCACTGGTGAGCGCACGTTTAGTATTGGCGTGGATGCTTAGCGCATTGGGCGCGCCACCGGTATTCATTAGCGCCTTAGTGCCCATTCGAGAATCTTTGGCTTTATTGCCGCAACTTTTTGTCGCCCAGAAGTTACGCGAGCAACCTGTACGAAAGTGGTTTTGGGTCGCCGGTAGCGTTGGGCAAGCCGTGTCATTGGCGCTAATGCTTGTGGCTGTCGCGACTTTGGACGGTACCGCGTTGGGTTGGACCGTCATTTTATTCCTCATCACTTTTTCACTGTCGCGTGGGGTTTGTTCCGTAGCCAATAAAGATGTGACGGGCAAAACCGTCTCGAAAACGCGGCGTGGGCGACTGTCGGGTGTCGCCGCTTCGGCTGCGGGATTACTGACCTTAGTGACAGCGTTAGTCATTGTGATGTTTCCCGATGTTGAGGGGCAACGCAGTCTCTTTCTTGTATTGCTCGGTGGTGGCGTGCTGCTTTGGACCTGTGCGGCAATCACCTACGCGGGTATACCCGAAGTTGCTGGCGCAACAGAGGGCGGCGGTAACGCTATCAGCGAAGCGTTAAAGTCACTGTCATTATTGTGGCGTAATGCACTTTTTGGTCACTTTGTTCTTACCCGAGCTTTATTAGTTGCGGCGGCTTTTGCGATTCCCTATATCGTTGTTCTTATTCAGCGCGAAGGCGATGCAGGCTATACCAGCCTAGGGAGTTTACTATTGGCTAGTGGCTTAGCCGGCTTATTGGCCGGACGATTTTGGGGACGTTGGTCAGATTCGGCTAGCCATCATGTGATGGCGGCGGCGTCGGTAATGTCGACGCTTGTGATGTTAGTAGCCTTGGCGATTTATTATTGGCTCCCACAAGCGCTAAGTTCAATTTGGGCGGCGGGCGGTTTAATGTTCCTATCTGCAGTGGCGCATCATGGCGCGCGTGTCGGCCGTAAAACTTATCTGGTGGACATGGCGAATCAAGATAATCGAGCGCAATTGACTGCAGTATCTAATACGGTGATGGGCGTTATTCTACTGGCTGGTATCTTGCTTGGTTGGCTCGATGCTTCTTACGGTGTGGCGGCGGTATTATGGCTACTTGTCGGCATTGGGGTGCTTGCCACACTGTCATCGCTTTCACTTAAAAATGTGTCTGGCAGTTAGCCAGACACACTGCTTTCTAGTCTAATTTACTTACTTTCCTTTAAATACCGCGTATAACCCAATAATCACGGCGACCACACCACCGATTAAATACCACATGGTGTTATCCGTTGGCTCATTGGTGACCATTTGTGAAGCTTCAGAAGCAAGCGACTGAGACGCCTCATAAGAAAAGTACAATAAAATTGCTCCGACCACTAAAAGAATAAGACCTACGATTTTGTTCATCTGAATCTTCCTAAGTTGTTGTTATGTATATTAAATAATTTAACTACAATGACTACCATAGCATGTATTTTTTAGTTTGACGTCAACGTTACGTCAAATGTCATATATATATTCTTCACCAATATAAGTAAACACTGTAAATGAACTATTACAAAATGGTGAAGGAAGAGCGAGCATGAAAGAAAAAACAATAAAATTGAGTGTCATCGCGCTTGCTGTATCAGCCGTTTGCAGTGCCTCACCGGTTTTGGCACAGCAACAGCAAGCTGAAGAAGTGCCTGAAAATATCGAGCGTATTGTTACTTTGGGTTCACGAGTAAACGGGCGAACGGCCACCGAGTCGGCGTCACCTGTGGACATTATCTCAAGTGAGCAACTGGCTGAGACAGGCGCTTCTGAACTCGGTAAAGCTATTCAAATGAGTGCGCCTTCGTTTAACTTTTCTTCCACCACCATTTCAGATGGCTCGGATATCATTCGACCAGCGACGTTACGTGGTCTAGGACCTGACCAAGTACTTGTACTCGTCAATGGTAAGCGTCGTCATCAACAAGCGCTTGTTAACGTTCAAGAAACCATCGGCAAAGGTTCAGCAGGCTACGATATCAATGCGATTCCAATCACTGCGGTTGAGCGCGTAGAAATCTTGCGGGATGGTGCAGCCGCACAATATGGATCGGATGCTATTGCAGGTGTTATCAACATCACGCTTAAATCAGGAGACGGTGGAAGCGTGAGTGCGGAAATCGGGCAAACTTATGAAGGTGATGGTGAGGTTAATCAAGTTGGCCTCAACTTGGGCACTACGAACGATAAAGGCTACTTTAATTTTACTCTAGAATATCGTGACCGCGGTATGACTAATCGCGCTGCACCAGCGACCTTAGAAGCGACCGGTGGACAATTAATCGGTGACTGGTGGGATCGTAATGGCGATCCTGTTGTACGTTTACATGTGGGGGATGCAGATTCAGAAAACTATTACGCTTGGTTTAACTCAGCCTACACATTGACGGGCTCGACCGAGCTCTATGCTTTTGGTGGTATTTCGTCACGCGATGGTGGCTCAGCGGGCTTTTTCCGTGGTCGCGGACACCCTCGTACAATTGAGACAATCTATCCAGATGGCTTTTTGCCACAACTTAAAACCGAAGCGGATGATCAGTCGATAGCGGTTGGGTTGCGGGGGGACTTACCCAATGCATGGTTGTGGGACGCGAGTATTGTGTATGGCAAAAATGAATTCGGTTTTAACTCTGCCAACTCAGCAAACGTCAGTTGGTATTATGAGCCGGCACCCGGCGGTGGAATCTACGCAGACACGCCGACCGAGGCTTTCGATGGTGAATTAGTGTTTGACCAAACCACCTTCAACCTCGATTTTAATGGCACCATCGACGTCAATAACGAATTACTCTATCTCGCTTTGGGCGTTGAGTTTAGAACCGATGGTTATGAGATCAATGCAGGTGATCCGGTGTCTTGGGCTTATGGTCGTAGCAATGACCCTTCAATAACCATTCTAACGCCTTCCGGTGCGCCCGCAGAAGCCGGTATCCAAGGCTTTCCTGGCTTTAGTCCAGGACAAGAAGTAGATGCCTCACGTGATAGCTACGGCGCATACGTTGATGCCGAGTACTACGTAACACCGGATTGGCTACTTGCTGGTGCGTTGCGTTACGAAGATTACGATATCGCCGGTGACAACATCTCCGGTAAAATCTCAACGCGGTACGATATTACCAATGATTTCTCGGTCCGTGGCACTTTGGCGACCGGTTTTAGAGCGCCCGGTGTGCAACAGATATATTACTCACAAGTGCTTACTAATATCGTAAATGGTACTTTGGTACAAACGGGTACTGTGTCGAATGACGATGAAGTTGCCCGTCAATTTGGCATTAACCGACTCGAAGAAGAAACATCTGAGAGCGCGAGTATCGGTATCATCAAACGTTGGCGAAACGGACTCGACCTAACCATCGATTTGTATCAAATAAATATTGATGATCGCATCGTTATCTCAGAGCCGCTAACGGCAGATATTGGTACCGAGTTCGCAACTATACTCGATAATAACAATCTCGGCGCGGCGCAGTTCTTCACTAACTCTGTGGATACCAAAACGCAGGGTGTCGATATTATCGCGTCATATCCGACAGAAGTTTTGAGTGGCGATCTTGTATTAACTACGGCGTTGAGCTTTGTTAATACCGATGTCGAACGCGTTAACTCAGTCTCATCACTTATCCCTGCCGAGCAGATATTTAACGAAACTCAAGTATTACGCATCGAAGAAGGTCAACCGAGTGAGAAAGCATCGATTATGGCCGACTGGGAGCGTGATCGTTGGAGCGTTAATCTTGCATTTAACTACTTTGGCGCCGTAGAAGGTCAGGCTTTCACCGGTATCAAACATAAGTGGGATGGAAAGTGGCTTACTGACTTGTCGGTCGGTTACGACCTGACTGATGATTTTAAACTGGTCGTGGGTGCAAACAACCTGTTTGATACTTATCCGGATGAATGGGGGAGTGCAGGCGTTCCGTTCTCTCAAGCAGGTTTTAAATATGGCTGGGAAACACTACCTTTTGGTATCAACGGCGGCTACTACTACGTAAAAGCGAAGTACAGCTTTTAATCGCTCACAAAAAAGCCCACCGCAGGGTGGGCTTTCATTTTCTAGCTTCGTAACTTTAGTCGTTTAGGTATGAGGTGAGCATCCACGCAGTTTTCTCTTGCTCGCGAATATAATCACTCATCAGTGCTGAGGTGCCTTCGTCATTTGCGTCATTCGCCAGATCTTGAATTTCGCGTTGTAGGCGAATTGTCGTTTGATAGCTATCTAAGATGTTAGCCACACACGCACGACCATCATGAACGTCTTTGACTTCTTCGATGTCACTGGTCTTGATGTAAGTCGAATAGGCATGCATCGGGCGTTGACCTAATGTCAAAATACGCTCGGCAATTTCATCAATCTTCAACAATAAATCGTCGTAAGTTTCTTCGAACTTGGCATGTAGCTCAAAAAAACGCTCACCTTTAATATTCCAGTGAAAGCCACGAACGTTCATGTAAAAAATCTGATAGTTAGACAACAATTCGTTGAGTTTGTCGGCTAATTGCTCAGCTTTTTTCTCATCTAAACCAATCACTTTTAATTGCTTCATTACCTTTCTCCAGTAAATCGATGCTGTTGAACTGATACGAATCTAGCGCAATTCCGATCAGTTTTGTAGTGTGGCATCGCGTTTACCATCGCGAATATGTGCTTCGCCTCGCTGTTTAGCAAGTTGGATTTGGCGTTCGCGTTCGGCATAGCGCGCCTTTTGCTCTTCGGTTGTCTTGTCGTAGCAGTGTGGACAACTGACCCCTTTCACATAATGTTCCGATTGCTTCTCTTCATTAGTGATAGGCATGCGGCAAGCATAGCACTGGTCGTACGCACCTTGCGCTAAACCGTGTTTTACCGTTACACGCTGGTCAAAAACAAAGCACTCACCATCCCAAAGGCTGGTTTCCTCTGGCACCATTTCTAGGTATTTTAAGATGCCGCCCTTTAAATGATAGACCTCATCAAATCCTTGCTCTTTCAAGTAAGCCGTCGACTTTTCACAACGAATACCGCCGGTACAAAACATGGCTACTTTTTTGTGTTTAGACGGATCTAAGTGCTCCTTGACGTATTCAGGGAACTCACGGAAGGTTTCTGTTTTGGGGTTGACCGAGCCTTTGAACGTGCCTACGGCGTATTCGTACTCATTACGTGTATCAATTAAAAGCACTTCGGGATCTGAGATGAGGTCGTTCCACTTTTCGGGCTCGACATAAGTGCCCACAGTGTTCTTTGGATCCACCCAATCAACACCCATGGTGACAATCTCTTTTTTAAGCTTCACTTTAGTGCGATAGAACGCTTGTTCATCGCTCGGTGACTCTTTATGCTCAATACCAGCGAGGCGTTCATCCGCGTTGATGTGTGCTAGTACATTGTCAATGCCTTGGCGGGTGCCACAGATAGTACCGTTAATGCCCTCACGTGCGAGCAATAATGTGCCTTTGACATCATTCTCTAACATCACTTGGTAGAGTGGTTCACGGAGGGATTCAAAGTCGTTGAGTTCAACGAACTTATAGAGGGCTGCACAGATATACATGTTTACTTCCTTTTTCAGCAGGTCGGATCGCAAATCCGGGGCGTTAAAATCGAGCGGATTATAACCAAATTAGAGCGTTGTGTGTAGGGGGCGAGTTGGGCGTTCAGGATATCTGGTTTAGTTTATTGGTGGGTCTTTCGTTTTTGACATCACTATTGAGTGCTGTCGCGGGTGCTGGCGGTGGCGCTGTGCTTATTGCCGTCCTAGCTTCGGTATTGCCGGCGCATGCAATCATCCCGGTACACGGTTTTGTGCAAATGGGATCGAATGTAGGGCGTTCAGCATTGACGTGGCGGCATATTGATTGGCGGACCGTCATTTGGTTTGTGCCCTTTGGATTGGTCGGAACGCTGCTGGGTAGCCTCGTATTGCTGCAATTACCGCAACATTGGTTGCAGTTGAGTATTGCTGGGTTCCTGTTGTTTTTAACTTGGGGGCCGCAGTTACCTAAATTAATTTTGGGACGTGTTGGTTTAGCGCTGGGCGCGGCATTATGTGGCTTTATTTCACTGTTTGTTGGTGCTTCAGGGCCCGTGGTCGCCAGTTTCGTAAAAGCACGCTTTGATCATAGGCATACGGTGGTGGCGACATTTGCCGCTATTATGACAATGCAACATGCGCCGAAAGCAATTGTCTTTGGCGCACAAGGTTTTGTCTTTGAGCAGTGGTGGTTACTTATCATGTGTATGATAGCCGCCGGTTTTTTAGGAACCTACATGGGGGTTCGCTGGTTAAAGAGAATGACTAACCAGCACTTTGACCAACTCTTTAAATGGGTCATTACCTTACTCGCTCTGCGGTTGCTTTGGACTGCCTTTTAGACGTTTATCCCAGCGCTGCCGAGCATAACGACGCAGGCTTGCGATATTATCGGTTTCGTCCATGATCGGCGTACCTAAAATGGTCTCGATGATATCTTCTAAAGTAATTAACCCAAGCCAACTTCCATGCTCATCGTAGACCAAACACATATGCTGGCGCTCTTGTAGCAGATGCGCCATTAAGGCTTCAACACTCACCGTTTCCGTGACAATTTCAACTGGGCGTGTGAGCTCAGCAAGGGTTGTTTCCTGATCGGCTTCTAGCGCGTCACTGCGAAACAAGATTCCATGCGGCTCCTCGTCAGCATCGATGACTGGAAATCGAGAAAAGGGTAGTTGTTTAGTGTGCTTGTAGAACTCGCCAATGGTCATATCTGGGCGCACTGTCTCGCATACTGTGCGTGGCGTCATGACTTGTTTTACGCGAATATCGTGTAGGTCTAGAATGTTCCAGATAACTCGGCGCTCGTCCTCATCGAGGGCATTTTGCTCAAGTCCCATAGTCGCCATCGCTTTGATTTCTGAGCGCACATCGATATCCGCCTCGTTGGCGCCAATACGTTTGGTGATTTGATCGGACAGCCAGATAAAAGGTTTAAGACTGGTGATTAAGAAGTTCAAAATACCTGGTAGTAGAGGCGCGAGCGAACGCCAAAATTTTGCACCGATGGTTTTCGGAATGATTTCTGACAGAATCAAAATCAGTAAAGTCATGACTGCACTCGCGGCACCGAGATAACCATCTCCGAATACAACACCAACTTGGGCGCCTACACCTGCTGCACCGGCCGTATGCGCGATCGTATTGAGGGTTAAGATAGCGGCGAGTGGGCGATCAATTGTCTGTTTCAATTTTGATAGCTGTTTGTGCAGCTTGGGGCGCTGTTCTTTGAGACCAGCAATGTAGCTTGGTGTAATCGACAGCAACGACGCTTCAAGCATGGAGCACAAAAACGATATACCAATAGCTATAAACGCAAATACAATCAGCAAAAACATGAATGAGTACCTATACGAGTTGAACGCCGATAATAACCATTGCGGCTATAAGTACAACCCCCCAACCAAGCTTAACAGCGTGCTTTTGCCACCATTTTTGTGCATAAGGACCTAACCAGAGAGCGAGTAACGCCAGTCCGTAATAGCGAATACCGCGGGATAGCGCGGATGCCAGCATGAACATAGCAAAGGAGTAGTCAACAGCGCCGGCAGCTAACATCGCTGTTTGAAAGGGGACGGGTGTTACGCCGACTAAAAATACGGCCCAGAAACCTTGAGCTTCGAGTGTGCTTTTAAATTGTTCAAAAGAATCTTCAATACCAAAATAGTTTATTGCCCAAACGCCTGCCGTATCCATGAATGCTTGACCCACAAAATAGCCTGCGGTCGCACCTGTTAGACAACCTGCTAGCGCGACAGAAGCAATGAGCCAAATACGCTGGCGCTCAACAAGCATGTAAGGCACTAATATGAGTTCTAAAGGAATAGGTATAATGGTGGCTTCCAGCGCTGAGAAGAAAAATAAAAGTACCAGTGCATGAGGCGAGTCAATGAGTTTCTGGAACCACTTGTTCGCTTTTTTATCATCCGGTTCAATTTTCTGCGCTGAAGTAGGCTCGTTACTCACTTTAGGTATCCTTTTTACTCGATTAAGTTAATCGTATCGTTATACTGCATAAATTGGAATTTAGTGGATCGTAAAGTCGAAAAATTTCGTAAACTAAACCCAGAATGAAGTTAATAAGGTGTTTCCTCAATGAATTATCGTGGTAATAGCGCGTTCTCGCATCAACAAGCTGATAAAGTCGGTGTTTTGCTCACTAACCTAGGTACGCCCGACGCGCCCACTAAAGCAGCACTCAAGCCCTATCTAAAGGAATTCTTATCTGATCCGAGGGTTGTTGAGTTTCCACGTTGGCTTTGGAAAATTATTCTTAACGGTATCATTCTAAATATCAGGCCTAAGCGTTCTGCGGAAGCTTACAAAACCGTATGGACGGATCGGGGCTCGCCCTTGCTTTATCACACAGAGGACCAAGCCGCTGCGGTGCAACACGCGTTGACGGAGGATTTAGGTGAACATGTGGTAGTGGATTACGCGATGCGTTACGGAAAGCCATCGATCCAAGATGCGCTGGACAGAATGATGCGTGCGGGTGCACGCAAACTACTAGTGTTA
This sequence comes from Idiomarina baltica OS145, assembly GCF_000152885.1. Taxonomy (GTDB): domain Bacteria; phylum Pseudomonadota; class Gammaproteobacteria; order Enterobacterales; family Alteromonadaceae; genus Idiomarina; species Idiomarina baltica. The sequence goes on along the minus strand of NZ_CH672403.1, from coordinate 192,713 downwards.
CCGCTCTATCCTCAATATTCGGCATCGACCGTGGGCTCAACCTTCGATGCAATAGCGAATGACTTTACTCAGCGACGTTGGTTACCCGAGTTTCGTTTTATTTCGCATTATCACGACTATGACCCATTTATCAGTGCTTTAGTTAATAAGATAGAGCGCCATTGGGAAACGCACGGACGTGCCGATAAGCTGATTTTTTCTTATCACGGCGTACCTTTGCGCTACCTGAAAAACGGTGACCCTTATCATTGTGAGTGCTATAAGACCACGCGCCTAGTGGCTGAACGTCTCGGCCTCAGTGAGCACGAGTATATGACAACTTTTCAATCGCGCTTTGGTCGTGAGGAATGGTTAAAGCCATACACCGATGAGACGTTAAAGGCGTTGCCGAAGCAGTCAGTCAAATCAGTTCAAGTGATGTGCCCAGGCTTCTCATCCGACTGTTTGGAGACTATTGAAGAGATAGGTGAAGAGAATCGTGAGTACTTTATCGAGAACGGGGGTGAGCGCTATGAATATATTAGCGCACTCAATGCTGATGAGGAGCATATCTCAGCACTTGTTAGCTTAATTAAAGATAACCTCGCAGGCTGGACTGTGCCCGAGCAGCAGGCCGAAGCGTTAGCGACAAGACAACGTGAAGCTGATAAGGTAGAGCGAAACACGGCGAGTTGAGTCAAGCATGAGTAGCACTCAAGGATTTGGTAAAACATTTAGTTTTATAGCGTGGGGACTTGCCCTCGCGCTATTGGTTTGGTTCTTCCAAGACAAGCTCGAGCAGCAATTTAATCCCAACCAAGACGTTGTTTCTCAGCGACTGGGCGGGCAAACCGTGGTCGAACTGACGCAAAATCGTATGGGCCACTATGTGGTATCTGGCAAGATAAACCAACAACCCGTCACATTTCTTTTAGATACCGGTGCAACGTTAGTAGCGATTCCTCAGCAGGTGGCTGACCGGCTCGGTTTGGTAAAAGGACGCAAGGGTATTTCGGCGACCGCGAACGGACGCATTGTGACCTATCGGACTCATCTGAATACCTTAACGCTGGGTGGAATTACACTGAATAATGTTGATGCATCAATTACCCCAGGTTTGGAGGATGATGTGATCTTGCTGGGCATGAGCGCGTTAAAACAAATGGAGTTGGTACAAAAGGGCGATACATTAACCATTAAATATTAAGAGGTGGTATGAGAGTTAATATTGTGACGATTTCGTTAGTACTCGCGTCTGGCGTTGTAGCGTCAGCGGCCATGGCGCAGCAATCATATCGTGATTGTGCGCTCATTCAGGATGACCAAGAGCGGTTGATGTGCTACGACCGATTGAATGAGCAAGATAAAAAGCCGGTCCCTGCTGCCAAAATGAAAGAGAAAGTCGAGCAGAAGCGTGACAACAATGCTGACTTTGGTTTAGAGCATAAAAAGCTGAAACAAGATGAAAGCATGTCAGTTAAACTGACAAGTCGCGACAAGGATGCTTACGGTAAATGGCTACTTACTTTCGATAACGGTCAAGTTTGGAAGCAAAAGGGCTCAGAAGACTATTTTCCTTGGCACGATGAGGGCAACTATACCATTACGCGAGGCATGTTTAATGCGTATTTTCTGTCACGCAAAGAGGTCAATAAACGCATGAAAATCGAACGCATTAAGTAGTCGCAGGATTAATCACCTCTATGAGTTGCTCGAGCGGCATAGGGCGGTAGAAATAGAAACCTTGTGCCGCTTGGCAGCTACGCCGAGCAAAGTAAGCTGCTTCTTCGGCATTTTCAATTCCCTCAACAGTAATTGACTTATTCAGACCCAACGCCATCGAAATCACTGCCTCAGTGATGGGATGCGATGAGCTATCGGTAAGTACTCGCCGTGTGAAGCTTCGGTCAATTTTAATAATATCGGCGGGTAAATCATTCAAATAAGAAAGCGATGAGTAACCGGTGCCAAAGTCATCAATAGCGATTTTGCAGCCCAGTGTTCTGAGCTCGGCGAGTTGTTTAAATGCAGCCTTTGCATCATCGACTAGCATAGTCTCTGTCAACTCAAACTGTAGTGTACTGAACGGTATCTTGTACTTGTGAGCCAACTGTGTCACTTGACTGACCAACTGGCCATTTTGCAACTGTTTGGGTGACAAATTTATCGACAATATAAAGTTCGGCTGAGCAACATACTGAGCTACCTCACGAATTGACATTTCTAGGATCAAATCGGAAAGCGGCATAATCTGTCCAGTATGCTCAGCTAGCGGTATAAAAACGTCGGGAGGTATCCAGTTGCCTTGCTTATCACGCCAGCGAGCGAGCGCCTCAACGCCGATTATCTGCTCGCTTTTGAGGTCGACGAATGGTTGATAGAAGACTTCCAGTTGTTGGTTTTCAATCGCCACTTGAAGTTGATTACGTAGCGTTAAATCTGTCTGATACTTCAGCCTCATCGCTTGTGTGAAGAAAGCGAAGGTATTTCCCCCACTCTCTTTCGCTTTAGTCATCGCGACGTCAGCATTTTGAATAAAGGCTTCGGCAGAAGACACTTGAAACTCACGCGACGCAATACCGATACTTGCAGTGAGGTACAGATCGATATAGTCGATTTCAAACTTGTCGCGTAGGGCAGTTAACAAAGAACGCGCCACCTCCGTCGACGATGTTTTATCGGCTCCGGGTAGAAAGACGATAAACTCATCGCTACTAAATCTTGATAACTGCGCCGTTGCAGGGCTGACCTCTGCTAAGCGTGTCGCAATACGCTTGAGTAACTCATTACCTGTATGAAGCCCTAAACTATCATTAATGGGCTTAAACCCATCTAAATCAATAAACAAAATATGCGCGTCAGTTGGATTGACCGATAGCCACTGGTTGATATTCGTCTCTAAGACATCGCGACGCATTAGCTGAGTCACCGAGTCAAAATTGGCCATTTGAATCAAGCGACCCTGTTGTTCGGTTAGTTTGCGGTTACTCTCTATCGACTCCAACAACAAAAAGGCAAGAAGGATTCCGGCGATGAGTATGGTTTGATTAACGCGAGCCGCTTGCCAGAATACATGAGCGTCGGCAATAACAGCGTGTAGCTTAATGGGTTGCCCAAGAATCGAAGACATGGTCGATACCTTGTAGGCGTGGATGTCCGTGAGTTCGGACAGTGAAATAACATCAAATGAATCACTACTTATCGGTAATAGGTAACTTTCTGATAGTTCGACGTAACTGTCGAAGATATCTAAATAAGGTATGCGATCGATCCGCATGAGGTCTTTGATATTTAAATTGGCGATTAACTGATCGGCTTCGATGTCTGGGTTAGTGATCGGGTAACTAAGAATTAATCGTGGAGCGCCTTGTTGTAATGAATAGGCGGAAATAACGCGGCTTTCATTATGCACATTATTGGCGCGCCATGCCTTGATTGAAGGCTGTTCTAAAATCTCTTTATCAATATCCGATATCGGGATAGGGCTAAACATCAGCTGTTGACTATCATCGTAGACTCCCATCCACTCAATCAATGAAAAATCGCGCGTGTAGTCCTCAGTATCAATATTGATAATTTGATCGACAGATTCTGCTGGTAATTCGCTCCAACGTCGATAGAGGCGCTGAAGCGCGCTGAATTGAGAGCTGAGCCTTTGGCCAATCACATCCGCTGACTGAGTCAGGTTTACTTCGCCGCGACTGCGTATTTCATTAATGTCGGCATTCGATTGAGCGAACCAAATTGCGATTGTGGCACTCAAGGTTAAGACTAAGCCTGTTAGAGAAAGAATAGATTGCTTTGGGGGCGATTGATTAAAGCAATAAAATAGCATGCCTAAACCGGCAATGAGGCCAATGATGGTGGCTGCTGAAAATGCGATCGGGTTTTGAATCAGTGGGTAGGTATTAATATCGAGCCAAGTAATAGCGAAGCTAATCAGCGCAATGAAGATAAAAATACTACCGACGGCTTTCCAAATAATGCGATGTAATTGAGTCTTACCCGTGGTGATGTAGACCGCTGCTAATATGAAACAACAGGTGGGCAGGAATAGGGGCAATTGTAGATCAGTGGCTTTAAGTGCGTAGAGGCCAGTGGCGAATAAACCAATCCCGCCAATACGTGCAAGCCAGTATCGATGAGCTTGCTGACCGTAAAGTGCGACGCCAATACATAGCGCTGCGGCGCTTAATGACAGACTTGCAGAATTAATACGGCTTGATGGTTCGATAAAAAGATAGTTTGCAAAGCCTAACATTCCAAACAACACGCACGTAAACGCGGCAGTATGAACAACGGAAGTTGATGCATGTTTGAGTAATGCTTTTAACAAAGCGGCTCTCTCTAATTAGGTTATTTTTATTATTGATATTTGTATATTTGCAAGGTAACAGATTATGTCGCTGAGCACATATATTTTTGATCAATGTCATGTAACTTTCTATCAACACCGTATTTGAAGCGACTAACGAACTGTATGCCAAGTGGGAGACGCGCTAGTGTATAAGTACAAAAACAAACGAGGTGAAAACATGGGTTCTAACGCTATAAACTCGGCTCTCGTGCTGGGGATCTTATCTGCTACTGCATTGTCAGGATGCAGCACACCAATTCAAGAGCAACCAACACTAGCGCAAACGCTTGAAACTGGAGGTGCGCTTAAGCCTTTACAAAAAAACATTGAACTCGATCAGGCGGACTTATTTTTTGATATTCACCCTGAGACAAAGTCGGTAATTGGCACAACGACATTGACACTCACCGTAACGGCTGAACAGAAGCAGCTATTGTTAGACTTGGACAACAACTATCGTATCTCATCAATTACCGCCGCAGGGCATCCGGTGAGTGACTTTAGTCACGAAAAGGGCGAGATCCGTTTTACCCTACCTGATAGTGTCACCGTCAACCAGCCGTTCGAGGTAACTATCAATTATGAGGGCCAGCCTCATGTGGCTGAACGAGCGCCCTGGGATGGCGGCTATGTGTGGTCTAAAACTGAGTCAGGTCAACCGTGGATCGCGACCGCAGTGCAAGGTGAGGGATGTGATTTAATTTGGCCCTGCCTCGATCACCCAACGTTTGAGCCGCAGCAAACAGATATTCGCATTCGTGTGCCAAAGGGACTCGTCGCGGCAAGCAATGGTCGACTTATCGAAACCACTGAGGGCGATGATTGGAGCGAATATCATTGGCGTAGCGAACAGTCACAAAATAATTATGGCATCGCGTTAAATATCGGTCCTTACGATAAGCTCGAGACGACCTATCACAGTCGTTACGGGCATGAATACCCGCTTGTATTCTATTACTTGCGAGGCGAGAAGGAAAAAGCACAAAAACTCTTTGCGGAGTTTCCTAAGCAACTTGAATTTTACGAACGGGTCATAGGGCCATACCCCTTTTATGCTGAAAAAATGGGGGTTGTACAAACACCTCATTTAGGGATGGAGCACCAGACCATTAATGCCTATGGGCAGGATTATAAACCAGGGAAGTACGACTTTGACTGGCTACTACAACATGAGCTGGCGCATGAGTGGTTTGGCAACCAAGTCACGAATACGGACTGGGACCATATGTGGCTACATGAGGGATTTGGTACCTATATGCAACCACTCTACGGCCAGTATCTACATGGTGATGCCCTATACCATACAATGATGTATGACCAGCGTATTGGGATTCGTAACGAGCATCCCATTGTTTCAAATAAACCAATGTCCGAGGATGACGTCTACAAAGCCGATCGTGGACCGGGTAGCGATATTTATCAAAAAGGCGCTTGGGTCTTGCACACGCTGCGTTACCTGATTGGCGATGAAGCCTTTTTTAACGCAACCCAACAGCTTGTCTACGGTACGGACGATCCCAAGCCAGGTAACTTCAAGCCACATTTTGCCGATACCCAAGACTTCATCGATGCCGTTAATGCCGAAACGGGAAAAGACATGACATGGTTTTTTGAGCATTATATTTATCAAGCGGCTCTACCCGAGTTAGTCTCCGAACGCGACGGCGACCAACTTACGTTGCACTTTAAATCGGCAGCAAAGGCTCCTTTTACGATGCCCGTCGAAATACGCGTCGGTGGTGAGCTAAGAACCGTTGTCGTATCGAAGGAGGCGAAGACAATTACACTCCCGTCTAACGACGTACACATTGTACTCGATCCAGAGTCGAAAATTTTGCGGCAACAAGATTATTTGGATGAATATTCGGCGTTTGAAGCCAAATAAACGATCCAAAACACCATGGAAGGTTTATTTATTAAGTATCTTTTAGAAACGAGAAGGAACGCATGAGCTACGTAAAAGAAACTATTGATATGTTGAAACGCACCTCTCCGGCGCAAAATGAGTTTTATCAAGCGGTGGAAGAGGTATTGGAGTCTATCGAACCGTTGTTGGAGGAGCACCCCAAATATCGTCAACAGGCGATCATTGAGCGACTCGTAGAACCCGAGAGACAGATCATGTTTCGCGTGCCATGGCAAGATGATAAAGGTCAGGTTCATGTGAATAAGGGCTATCGGATTGAATTCAATTCAGCCCTAGGTCCTTATAAAGGTGGGTTGCGATTCCATCCATCAGTGAACGCTGGCATCATTAAGTTTCTTGGTTTCGAGCAGATATTTAAAAACGCGTTGACTGGACTCCCAATTGGGGGCGGTAAAGGCGGCTCAAACTTTGATCCCAAGGGCAAGTCTGACGCGGAGATCATGCGTTTTTGTCAATCGTTTATGACCGAGTTGCATCGCCACATTGGTCCTCACACCGATGTTCCGGCAGGCGATATTGGTGTGGGAACCCGCGAGATTGGCTATCTCTTTGGTCAGTATAAGCGGCTAAAAAATCGATTCGAGGGTGTACTGACTGGTAAAAGTTTGCGTTGGGGAGGTTCGCACGCACGCAAACAGGCCACTGGCTACGGGGCTGTTTACTTTGCTCAATGCCTTTTAGGTGATCGTGGCGAAAAGCTCAGTGACAAGCGGTGCCTTGTATCTGGATCCGGTAATGTCGCCATATACGCGATGGAAAAGCTCTACGAGCTCGGTGCTACACCGGTCACATGCAGCGATTCAAACGGTATGGTTTATCATAAATCAGGTATTGACTTAGACCTAGTTAAACAGATTAAAGAAGAAAACCATGAACGCCTAAAAACATATTTAGACACCCACGACGACGCCGAATATATCGCTCGTGAAGATTACCCTGAAGACGGGCATAGTGTCTGGCGTTATGAGGGGGATATCGCGTTTCCGTGTGCAACGCAGAATGAACTGACTGAGCAGGATGCTCAAGCACTCGCTGAAAATGGCTGTTTAGCGGTGCTTGAAGGAGCGAATATGCCATCGACGCAAGCTGCGGTCGACTTCTTTGTTGAACAAAAAATCGGTTATGGTCCCGGTAAAGCAGCGAATGCGGGTGGTGTGGCAACCAGTCAGCTAGAAATGGCCCAGAATGCGGGTATGCAGCAGTGGTCGTTTGATGAGGTGGATCGTAAGTTACAAGAGATTATGAAAACTATCTACTCTGACTGTAAGCGCACGGCTGAACAATTTGGCTCACCTAATAACCTCGTTTTGGGGGCCAATATCGCGGGCTTCAAAAAGGTCGCTGATGCGATGATTGAGCAGGGTGTCGTTTAATCTGACGATGGCATCATTAAAAAAGGGAGTGCACGCACTCCCTTTTTTTATTCCTGTTGATCATCGATACTGTCTAACTCTTTCTGTTCGATAAAGGGGTCGATAGGTCGACTCCGCTCCCAAAAGCCTGTTTCGTTATCCAAGTCTGCTCCAGTACAGGCGGGTTGTGGTCCAATATCGGGGTGTGAATCCCATTGCGAGTGGTTGCTGTTAGCCATGATAAGTTCCTCTAGATTAGGGCAATCACCTATTAGACGAAAAAATAACCAGTTTGGATGCTGTGTTCGAAAAATTTCATCAAAGCCAGCCTAATCTGCGTGATTTGATCCAATCATTTACAAATGGACAACTTTTTGAAACCCAAATACATAGATAACTCGCTATAGTTAGCTCATAACAAAAATAATTTCACGGTGATGCAACCTTTGCTTACGCGAGTACGACTCATTAAGTAAGCCTCAAGATTAGGAGTCAAGATTATGAAACGTTTAATTTCGATAGTCGCTGGCTTAGTCGTATCAGCGAACGTAATGGCAAGTGCAGAAATGAATATAGAACAGGCACCTGCGTCATCAAGTGTCATGCAACACTACACAGTGACACCAGGACAAACGGGTTATCATGAAACCATTCGTGGCAGTGTGCGTCTGACTCAGCAGCGCATGATGTATGACCTGATGTTAAGTAACCAAGCGATGTTAGCGAATGATGCTCAAACCGTCGTATCTCAAGTTCGTGAGCAGTTTCGGACGAGCAGCGTTGCGGCAACCGGATTTCCGAGTGCACTAAAGCTCCGCGCTGACAAATAGTTGTACCTTGTTCCCAACCACTGTCGAGTTGATTCGGCAGTTATAATAAAGGCGCCTAGCGGCGCCTTTTACTTTTCTTCATATCATCGCCTATTGCTTAGGCATCTCTTGATGGAACTCTGCTAAGTCTTCAATCACTTGCTGATTTGGAAGGTCAGCAAAGCTAGCATCTTGGAACTTCTCACCGCGTAGTTGTACAGAGATCCGGGCACTATCTTCGTTTAATACCGTATCCTTGTAGAACTGTTTCGCGTCTTCCAGAGTCACTTGCTCAACCGCATTAATCAGCTGTTGCTTGGTATCAAAGTCATAACGATGTAAATACCAATCGCTCAACACCGGCTGTAACTCTTCAGACAGGTTCTTCGGCGGTTCGTTAAGCGTGACTAAGGTGCTTGATTTCAACTGTTCAAACGTCTCAGGCTTTAAGTTCTGCAATGTTTCCCAGTACTCTTTTTTGAAGGATTCGAAACGCGCCTGCATATCGGCAACATTTTTCACCGGAGTCTGAATATAAAGCCCAAAGCCGGTGTAGCGGTCCAGTTGTGGTGCAAAAGTACCTACCGCATAGGCAAGCTGCTCTTCGGTACGTAAGGTATCAAACGCCTCGGTACGGAAGTGGCCTTGCAATACGGTCGCTGCTGCCTGTGTAGCGAAGCTCGGTGTGCCGTTGATATGTGCATCAACAATTCCCACGTCTGCAACAGATAAGTCCTTACGTAACACTAAAGAAGTGTCAGCTTGCGGCTTCCAGAAGCGTGCAGTGCGGTATTCGGTGACGCTTCTGTTGGCGGGCAATAGATCTTTGATTTCATTGACTGCTAACTGTAAATCAGCTTTGTCGTAGTTACCAAAGGCAAACATTTTAATTGAGTTATTCGCTAATAGCTCATCCATGTAACTTGCTAAATCAGCCGGTTTTACGTTCTGGGCTGCTTGGATAAGGCTGTCATCGGCAAACTGACCTTCGCGAATAATTTGTCCGTACGCATCAAAGGATTGATATAACGGGAATTGCTGACCTTTGTTTTTGATGCCGCGAACTAAACGATCAACAGCTTGTGCAAATGCTTGCGGTTCGATATCAAACGTGAGCTCCTCTAGTGCACGTTGCATGAGTTCTGGCTGTTTGTCGGTAAAGCCCGAAATATTAAAGGTAAGACCTCGATTGTCGTTTAGGTTTAAGCTCATACCCGCAATGCTTGCCTCAGTCGATAAGGCACTGACACGCAAGTTGTAAAGGTCTTGCCATAAAGCAAGCAGTACTGATTTCTTAACATCAGTAATCGGATCGGGGTTGTTGATGATGGTGGTCAGTACGCCCCGTGGTTGGTCGGCAAATACTTGGCTTGGGTACTGCCATACCTCAATACCGGGCTCTTCAATAACGACTTTCGGCTGGTCAAAGTCAGCATTTTTCTTTAAATCGAAGTTTTCAGGAAGCAACGTATTAACTTTAGGTAAGTTAATTGCGAGCTGTGGCTCGGCTGACCAAGTGGCAACCTCTGAAGCTGCAATATCTTCGACTTGGTATTTACCATCGTAAAAACTCAGCTCTTTGTCGTGTGGTTCATCTTTAGAAATGTACCAAACGCGCAGGTGTTCAGGCGTTAACTGATTAAGTACGTTATTAATCGCATCGGCATCAAATTCTTTGTATTCGTAAGGTGCGCTGATCACGTACTGAGCAGGATAATTCTGCATCGCGGAAGCAAGTGAAGCAACGTAACCAAACTCGTCTCCTTTTTCTAAGAAGCGGAAGCTGTTAGCTAAACTGGTTTGAATTTCTTTAAAGTATTTTTTATCAACGCCCTGCTCTTTAATCATGTTGATATATTGCATGATTAAGGCGGTGATATCTTCACGATGTTTCATGCCTGCATCAGTCAGGTTAATATCGACGGTCAATGCGCCGTAATTACCATATTCAGTCGGGGACGCTGACGCATTTAAGCTAGAAATCAAGCCCATTGCCTTGAGGCGCTCAGTCGGTGTGCCTGGCATTTCTGAGCCCAACAGATAGGTCACAAAGCGATTCGGTTTGACCGCAAACTGGTCTTGGTTATCGTTGATAATAAACTCAAGGCGCAATTGCTTAACATCTTCATTGGGTACGTAGTGGATACGCTTTTTACCCGCTTTCGCAAAGTCGACTTTATCAGTGGTTTCTGGTGGCTCAATGTCATCATTTTCGATGCTGGCGAAATGTTTTTTCGCTAATGATTCCATTTTGTCGAGCGATTCGTTGCTAATCATTGCAACTTTCATGATGTTCGCTGAGTAATACCGGTTATAAAAGTTCACAAGCTCTTCGTGCAGCTTGCTGTTGTCTTTATCACCGAGTGAATCATTGTTACCAATTAAAAAGCGGTTTGCCGGGTGTTCACCTAAAAGCATGCGAGCGAGCTTAAATTGACCAAAGAAGTCCATCTCGCGGCGCATAGACCACTCGGCGTTGACAGCATTTTTTTCTTTGTCGGCGTATTCGGCATATAGCTTGGGTGATTTGAAGAAATCTGAGAAGCGGTCGAGTGCTTCATCGTAGGCACTATTGTTCACTTTGAACATGTAGTTCGTGATATCAAGCCAAGTTGATGCGTTTTGGCTACCACCGTTATTACTCATGAACTCGCTGTAACCATTGGTGTCGGGATACTTATCGGTTCCAAGAAACAACATGTGCTCAAGATAATGTGCCATACCTTGCTGGGTCATGGGATCTTTGAGTAAGCCCACACCAACACTCAAAGCAGCTGCCGATTTCTCCGTGTTTGGATCGGAAATGAGCATGACTTCGAGTTGATTGGGCAGTGTGACGACTCTATATTGGCGTTCGTCGTTCGGACTCTTTACCACTTGTTCAGCGAGTGCTTGTTGTGACTGCGCTGCTACTTGCGCATTATTAGATTGAGTTTCTGAACTGCTGCAACCAGCCAAAATAAGGGCTGAAGTGAGTGCAGACAGCATAAATAGATTCTTCATAAGCGTCATATTCCTGTTAAGGGTGTACTTTATAATAAACAGAAATACGGCGTTTCTTGCAGTAAAGAAATGCAACGGCACAAAGCAATTTGTAACAGAATTTGACAGCCGCTTGTCTTTGCAGACTAAGCGACTGTCAGTAAGTGGTTAGCGCATCGTCACAAACTCTTCCGCGCTGGTCGGGTGCAGAGCCACGGTTGAATCGAGATCAGCTTTAGTTGCGCCCATCTTCATCGCAGTCGCGAAGCCTTGTAGGATTTCATCCATACCTTCACCAATGCCGTGAATACCGACGACGCGTTCTTCTTTTCCGTAGCACACAATTTTGAAGTAGCTGAGTGCGCGGTGTGGCGTGACGGCGTTATACATCGCAGCAAAAGAAGAGGTATACACTTTGATATTGCTCTTACCGTATTTAACGATGGCATCTTCTTCGCTTAAGCCGACAGTACCAATGGTTGGATGGCTGAAAACCACGGTCGGGATATTCTCATAATCCATATGAGCGTTCGGCATATCATTAAACAAACGCTCAGCCAGCTGGCGACCCGCTTTAATGGCGACGGGCGTGAGAGCAGTAGCACCGGTATTGTCGCCTACGGCGTAAATGCCTTGCACGCTGGTGTTTTGGAACTTATCGACTTTAATAAAGCCTTGCGCGTCAAGCTCAACACCTGTTGTTTCGAGGTTGATCTTATCGGTTGCAGGGACACGGCCAATTGCCCACACAAGGCAGTCGACATCCTTCATTGTTTCGCCGTTTTCAAAGTGCAAGGTGAGCGTACCGTTTTGCTCTTTAACTACCTCTTTAACCACGGTTTCTGTATGCAAGGTAGGCCCGTCTTGCTCCATACGCTCTAAAAGACCATCGGTGATGTAACGGTCGAACGAGCGCAGTGGACGATCGCGACGCACGAGTAAGTGTGTGTCTGTTCCTAGCGCCTGAAAAACGCCGGCAATCTCAACGGCAATGTAGCCTGCACCTACTACAGCAGCCTTTTTAGGTTGTTCTTTTAACGCAAAAAAACCATCTGAATCGATACCGTGTTCGGCACCCGGTACGTCAGGTATCATCGGTCGACCGCCAGTAGCGATGGTAATGTGGTCGGCAGTAATTTTCTCACCGTTAACTTCGACGGTGCGGTGGTCAACGAATTTGGCAAAGCCTTCGATAAATTCAACACCATTGCCTTGGAACCCACGATGGTAACCGCCGTGAATACGTTCAATGTAAGCCTCACGGTTTTTAACCATCGTTGCCCAATCAAAACCTTTCTGATCGAGATCAAAGCCATATGCGGATGAGTATTTCACTGCTTCGGCAATATGAGCGCCATACCACATGACTTTTTTCGGTACACAACCGACGTTAACGCAGGTGCCACCCACCGCATTGGCTTCTATAACAGCGGCTTTTGCGCCGCGAATGGCCGCGCGGTTAGCTGAAGCGATGCCGCCGCTTCCTGCACCGATAGCTAAATAGTCATAATGTCTGCTCATGAAAATCGACTCCTCAAATCTAAGATGCGCATATGATGAGTAAAAACCCCGTATCATGCAACGAAGATACGGGGTTTATCAGTGGTTAATACCGATTAACTTAATCGGAAGATCAGTTAGCGAGCACCTGCTGGCAGGTTCTCCTTCAAGAACTCAGTCATCATGGTCCGAAGGTGTAGCGTGGTACCCTCGCCCTCATAAAGACCGTGTGAACGATTGGGATAAGCAAAAAATTCAAACTGCTTATTGTATTTAATCAATTCGTTGACTAAGCGTTCACTGCCCTGGAAGTGGACGTTATCGTCGCCGGTACCGTGGATCAGTAGCAAATCACCCTCGAGATTTTTGGCGTGAGTGATAGCTGAAGTTTCTTTATAACGTTCAGCTGATTCCGGCAACAGACCTGAGTAACGCTCTTGGTAAATTGTGTCGTATAGCGTTAAGTCTGGTACGGGGGCGAGTGCCATACCCATATCGTAGGCTTCAGGATAACGGAATAGGGCGTTCAGTGTTTGTGAACCGCCGCCACTGTGACCCCAGATGCCGACACGATCGGTATCGATGTAATCCCAACGTTTTGCCATTTCTTGCAGTGCATCGTACTGATCACGAACAGTCACAACACCGAGATTTTTGTAAATCGAACGACGCCAATCGAAGCCCCGTGGAGATTTAGTTCCGCGGTTATCAATTGAAGCTACGATATAGCCTTGTTGGGTTAGCATGGTATGCCAAAGATACAACCAACCACCCCAGCGATTAGCAACCGTTTGACCCCATGGTTCACCATAAACATAGAATAAAATGGGATACTTTTTATTAGGGTCAAAGTCAGTCGGACGCATGATATAGCCATCAAGCGCTAACCCATCGCGGGCGGATACTCGGAAAAACTCTAGCGGCTTGTGGTTGATCTTCTCGACGGCCTTTTGTGCATCATCGTTAGCGACAACCGTACGAATAACTTTGTGGTCGGGCAAACTGACCATATCAGTCACGGGAACATGGTTGACGTCGCTATAGGTGTGCTCGGCGTACTTTGCATCTTGTGAAACACTATAACTGTGAGTGCCTGGTTGATCAGGCGTTAAACGCTCTAATACACCACTACCATCGAGTTTGGCACGGAATAAATAGCGCTCGAGTGGCGTTTCAGGTGATGCAATAAAGTAAACCCAGCCGTCGTTTTCGTTAATACGCAAGACTTCAACCACGTCCCAGTTACCGCGAGTAATCGTCGTCATCTTGCCGGTATCACGTTCAACACGGTAAATATGACGGTATCCAGAGCGCTCGCTCAGCCAAGTGAATGACTTGCCATTATCGAGGAACTTGACGTCATCAACGTATTCGGCCCACGAGTCGGTTGTTTCACTTAATAATTTTTGACTACGTCCGTTGCTGATGTCACTCAGGTAAACGCGATTGACGTCTTGTTTACGCGTGAGTTGTTGAATTAACAGTTGGCTTGAATTACCCGCCCAATTCATGCGTACGAGGTAGTGCATGCGTGGGTCGCCAGGCAGTTGCATCCACGTGGTGTCGCCCCCGTCTGCTGGCATCACGCCAATACGCATGGCAGCGTTGGTTTCACCCACTTTAGGGTAAGGGAACTGCTTTAACGTTGGATAAAGCGAGTCGGTGTTATTGATCATCGTAAAGGTCGGTGTGCCTTCCGTATCTAACTGCCAGTAAGCAATGTGCTGACCATCAGGACTCCAGCGGAAACCATCACGCAAGAAGAATTCTTCTTCGTTAACCCAGTCAAAGGTACCGTTAACAATGGTGTTGCTACCGTCATTAGTTAACGTTTGAATGTTAAACGTATCCAAGTCTTGTACGTAAATGTTGTTCTGCATCACGTAAGCGACTTTAGTGCCTTGTGGATTAAATTTTGCAAACTGAAGCGTTGATTCAGGCGCATCACCGCCCAACTGACGCAATTCACCGGTTGTGCGATTCAGGACCCAATAGTCGCCCAGTGTATGCGTACGCCAACTGCGTTTAGTATTAGTGAAAATTAATACTTTATCGCCGTCGTTAGACCATTGGTAATCTGCAATATTAAGCGCGTGATCCCAGCCTTCTGGTGTGAGTGCTTGCGCTGATACCATAATATCGCGCGCATTGGTTTCGGGGTGGTAACGGACAATATCGCGACCTTTTACCTGTTTTGATGACTCAAGGGTCGTATAGCCCGAACCATCTTCTAGCCAGCGTGTTGGTGCAGGACGCTTTACACGAAATTTATCACTCGCAAAAATGTCTTGTAAAGAGAGCTGACCCTCAGTGGATTGAGCTGCTACCGAGTCATTTTTATCCACAGACTGATTCGACATAGAGCTACAACCAGAAAGAGCAACGAGCGTCGCAAAACTTACCAGTGTTAGCCCCCGCTTTAGCGGCTTCAATGCGCTAAAGGTTGACGCTTTAAAATTCATAGTCGGTTTCCATCTTGTTATTTAAAACATAAAAAGGATACCCGATGCGCGCCAGAAAATCAGTGTTTATGGTTGAAGATTGGACAAACTGCCCAATATAAGAGTTAAATTAATCGGTTTTATAAGGAAGGGTAAAGATGTCGAACCCACTACTTGAAGTCGCTAACAATCATAATGCGTTGCCAAAATTTGCGGCGATTAAGCCAACGCACATAGAACCCGCGATTGAACAAGTTATTAACGATGCGAAAAGCACGGTTGATAAGGTGCTTGATACCAAACAATTTACTTGGCAAGGGTTTGTTGAGCCGTTGCAACGTGCGGATGAACGTATCCAAAAAGTGTGGGCACCGGTGTCACACTTAAATTCGGTGATGAGTGAGCCTGAGCTCCGTAACGCGCACGACGCATGCTTAGCTTTGCTGTCTGAGTATGCGACTTACGTAGGTCAGCATCAAGGGCTGTTTGCAGGCTATCAAGCACTTGCTAATGGTGACGAATATTCTACGCTGAATCGGGCTCAGCAGAAGCTAATTAATGATACCTTGCGCGACTTCAAACTGTCGGGCGTGGACCTACCTGAGAACGAGAAGAAGCGTTACGCGGAAATCACTAGTCGCTTGTCTGAATTATCGTCTCAGTTTAGTAACAATCTGTTAGATGCCACCCACGCCTGGCATTATCATATAACCGATGAAACGCAACTGAGCGGGCTACCCGATAGCGCGATTGAGGCTGCGAAAGAGGCGGCACAGGAAGCGGAAAAGGAGGGTTGGTTGTTTACCCTTGATATTCCGAGCTATCTACCCGTCATGTTGTATGCCGATAATGTCGAATTCCGTAAGGCGATGTATCAGGCTTTTGTGACACGAGCATCGGATGTCGGTCCGAATGCAGGTGAGTATGATAACTCCGACGTGATGAATGAAACGTTAGCCCTTCGTCATGAGCTTGCTAACTTACTCGGGTTTGATAATTACGCTGAAATGTCTCTGGCAACCAAAATGGCCGAGTCGCCTAATCAAGTGCTTTCGTTTCTAAACGATTTGGCTGAGCGTTCGTTAGGTCAGGCTAAAGCAGATTATCAAGCCATTGAAAACTTTGCTAAAGCGCAGTCAGTACAAACCCTAGATGCGTGGGATGTTCCATATTATAGCGAGCAATTAAAACAGTCTGAATATGCGATTTCAGATGAGCAACTTAAGCCTTACTTTCCAGAGCACAAGGTAGTGGATGGGTTGTTCAGTGTTGTTAACCGATTATTCGGTATACATATCAAGGAGCATAAGGAGATTGACACCTATCATCCAACCGTACGTTTTTACGAGATTACGGATGCCAATGGTGAAACACGCGGTTTCTTTTATATGGATTTATATGCGCGAGCTGGCAAACGTGGTGGCGCTTGGATGGCTGACTTTGTTGGCCGCAATCGTGATAGTAAGGGTGAGTTACAGTATCCCGTTGCATTTTTAACGTGTAACTTTAGTAAGCCAGTGGGAGATAAGCCGGCTCTGTTTACTCATGATGAAGTTCTGACTCTGTTTCACGAGTTTGGGCATGGATTACACCACATGCTTACCCAAGTAGACACGGGCGGCGTGTCAGGTATTGATGGCGTCGAATGGGATGCGGTGGAGTTACCAAGCCAATTTCTTGAAAACTGGTGTTGGGAACCAGAGGCGTTGGCCGATATTTCGGGTCACTACGAGACGGGTGAACCGCTCCCGCAAAACTTACTTGATAACATGCTGGCGGCGCGTAATTTCCAGTCGGCGATGCAAATGGTGAGGCAACTAGAGTTTTCACTATTTGATATGAAGTTGCATTATGAGTTTGATGCGGCGCAAGGTGCAGATATTGCGGGCGTCTTACAACGTATTCGAGAGCACGTAGCTGTGCGTATCCCACCAGAATATAATCGCTTTCAACATAGCTTCGGTCATATCTTTGCTGGGGGGTACGCTGCGGGCTACTATAGCTACAAATGGGCTGAAGTGTTGTCAGCGGATGCGTTTGCCAAATTTGAAGAAAATGGCATTTTTGATCGAGCAACGGGTCGCGAATTTTTACACGCAATTCTCGAGCGAGGAGGCAGTCAACCTGCCGCTGAACTGTTTAGCGAATTTAGAGGGCGTGAACCCGATATAAATGCACTGCTCCGTCACAGTGGTATTGCCAATTAATAACGATTAAGAATGGGTGGCTAACACCCATTTGACGATGAGCATAATGCCTATCACCATTAAGACCGCCAAAATGATGCCAACGACGATAAAAGGCACAGGACTTTTTTTATTGAAGTCACGTTGGCGGTTTTTATCTGTTTGTACGCCAAAAAAAGCCGCAATAACACTCAAGAGTGTTTGCAAAATGGAGCCTTGGCTCATTCGCGCAATCTGCATAATATTCGGTTATAAGGCTGTCTGACTATTATAGCTAGAGGTCGACTGGGGCGTATGCTCTTCGGATGAGCTGAAAAGGAGTTCGATTAAATCGAAGAAGTGAAACTGGGTAGAGCGACTCTCACCTTTAAACCAGTTGGACCAAGTCACTTTCGTGCTAGGTGCTTGGCACTGTGCACTTGACTGCTTAATTTCGGAGGCGTTGAGTAACACTTCGCAACGTTGTGTTGAGTTAGCAGCTTGTTTAGAGACAAAAGCAGGACCTTGGCTCAGGGCAAAAACGCCTGAAGCCGTGAGAATCACGCCGACAGCGAGCGCTGCATATTTAGCGGATGTTTTCATGGTCAGCACCTTTATCATTAACAATTCTGATTAATTTATCAGCGAATTGCTGAAAATGCTAGTCGATATTACGAATTTTTTTGTCATCTTTTCGGTGCTATAATGCGCGCACTTTTAAAAACGGAGATGACCCATGCAGCCGTTAATTGCACCCTCGATTTTATCTGCCGACTTCGCGCGTCTGGGCGAGGAAGTGAATAATGTGTTAGCCGCGGGCGCTGACGTTATCCACTTTGATGTCATGGACAATCACTATGTGCCCAATCTAACCATTGGTCCAATGGTGTGTAAGGCGTTGCGGGACTATGGCGTCACAGCACCTATCGATGTCCACCTTATGGTTAAGCCGGTTGATCGAATCGTGCCCGATTTTGCTGCGGCTGGGGCTTCTATTATTTCTTTTCACCCTGAAGCATCTGAACATGTCGATCGTACGATTCAGACAATAAAGGAACACGGGTGTCAGGCGGGTCTCGTATTTAATCCGGCGACGCCATTGCATTATCTCGATTATGTGATGGATAAAATCGATTTGATCCTCTTGATGTCAGTTAACCCTGGTTTTGGGGGGCAGAAGTTCATCCCGGGAACGTTAGATAAGCTTCGTCAAGTGCGCGAACGGATTGACGCAAGTGGGCGTGATATTCGTTTAGAGGTCGACGGCGGAGTAAATTGCGACAATATCGGTGAAATTGCGCAGGCGGGTGCCGACATGTTTGTTGCAGGTTCGGCGATTTTTAATGCCGACGATTATGCCGAGGTTATCCGTACGATGAAGCAAGCGATTAACGCAAATTAAATTATTCAGTTAGGAAGCAAATTAAGATGTCGAAACCTATTGTATTAAGTGGCTGCCAACCTTCAGGACAACTATCAATTGGTAATTACATCGGCGCATTGCGTCAGTGGGTGAATATGCAAGCGACCCATGACTGCAAATTTATGTTGGTCGATCTGCATGCGATTACTGTGCGCCAGGAGCCTGAAAAACTGCAAGAGGCGACCCTTGATGGTTTGGCATTGTATCTCGCCTGCGGTCTTGATCCCGAACAAAGCACAGTATTTATTCAGTCACATGTACCAGAACATGCCCAGTTGGCGTGGATTTTAAATTGCTACACGCAAATGGGTGAACTGAATCGAATGACGCAGTTTAAAGATAAGTCGCAGCGTCATGCCAACAATATCAATGCGGGACTATTCACATACCCAGCACTGATGGCGGCTGATATTTTGCTCTACCAAGCCAACGAGGTGCCGGTGGGTGATGATCAAAAACAACATTTGGAACTCGCGCGAAACGTCGCTGAACGCTTTAATAATTTGTATGGAGAGGTGTTCAAAATTCCTGAGCCGATGATTCCTAAAGTCGGTGCTCGAGTGATGTCGCTACAAGACCCAACTAAGAAAATGTCAAAGTCAGATGACAACCCGAACAACTATGTGGGTTTATTAGAGGAACCTAAAAAAATCCTCAAAAAAATCAAAAAAGCGGTTACTGACTCGGATGAGAAAGCGCGCATTTACTTTGACCAACAAGAGAAGCCGGGTGTGTCCAATTTGTTGAGTATTATGTCAGCAGCGACAGGTCGTGGTATTGATGAGCTTGTCCCTGAGTATGAAGATAAGATGTACGGTCATTTGAAAAAAGACGTTGCAGAGGCTGTCGTCGCCATGCTGGAACCGATTCAACAACGCTATCACGACATGCGAAACGACCGTGAGTTTTTAAATCAAGTCATGAAGAAAGGTGCTGACAAGGCGCGGGAAGCTGCTCATCAAACGCTGTCAGATGTCTACAAAGCGGTTGGCTTTGTACAATATCCTGGTCAGTGAGGTCACCACGCGTGATCGCGTTAATCGACAACTACGATTCATTCACTTACAACTTAGCCCGTTACTTTGAGGAGCTAGGCGAGTCGGTATGGGTCGTGCGTAACGACGCCATTTCGCTGT
This sequence comes from Idiomarina baltica OS145, assembly GCF_000152885.1. Taxonomy (GTDB): domain Bacteria; phylum Pseudomonadota; class Gammaproteobacteria; order Enterobacterales; family Alteromonadaceae; genus Idiomarina; species Idiomarina baltica. The sequence goes on along the minus strand of NZ_CH672403.1, from coordinate 172,642 downwards.
CAGAGCTGCTGGCACGGCAACCTCGCGCCTTAGTTATTTCGCCAGGGCCTTGTAGTCCTAATGAGTCCGGGCTGTCGTTGGCTGCGATAGAGGCTTGTGCGGGCCATATGCCAATCCTCGGAGTATGTCTTGGTCATCAGGCAATCGCTCAGGTGTGGGGGGCGCAAGTGGTGAGAGCGCCGCGTGTCATGCACGGAAAAGTGTCGGAGGTAACCCATAGTGGAAAAGGACTTTATATGGGGCTGCCGTCGCCAATTGAAGTAACTCGATATCACTCACTGATTGTTGAGCAACATACTATCCCGGACGACTTTGTTGTAGATGCCTGGGTAGAAACGGACAATTTTGGTGTCGAGGTGATGGGGATGAGGCACAGGCGATTACCAATTTTTGGCGTGCAGTTTCATCCAGAATCGGTACTTACGAAAATGGGGCATAGGATTATTGGCAACTTTTTAGCAGAGCTAAACTCCTAGCATGCTATAGTCTTGCGCCATTCTATGTGTATTTGAGCCAGCTATTGTTAACAAGAGTATACTGTTAAATGTTTGATTTTTTTGCTGTATCGACCGAAGGTGGAAGCAAGGACCCCGCATTTCGTCTTGAGAAGCGTTTTATTAACTATCTGATTAGCTTTCCATTTGCCCGTAAAAGTAAAGATAAAGCGGATGGAGTAGAAAGTGAAGTTCAAGAGCAAAAGCGTCGGTTATTGCAAGTCGAACAAATTAACTATGATGAACGTGAACGTTTAGCGCGTGCTCGTCAACGCTACCAAGATCGGGTTTCGGATGAGCTTCATGAAAATATCTATCGTCGTATTTTAGCTCAACTTGACGATAGAGATTATATCCGTGAAAAGCTGATCCCGCTTCCTGAAAAACTGCCGGATCTACTTGATATTCTGAGCACTAAAGCGGCGTCGATGAGACGTATCGAAGATATCGTGCAAGGCATGGATTGGTTTCATAATGGGGTCTTAAAAACGGTTAATCAGCCCCCATTTATTGACCAACGTAAGCAGAGTAAAAAGGTAAAACTAGAGAATCTGCGAACAGCGATGAGCTTCATGGGTACGGAAAACCTCCGTTTATTGGCGCCTGCTTACATCATGCAGAATTGGCTGCCGCCTTCCACGCAACCCTTTACATTGTTTCGCAGGAAAGTGTGGGAACATTCATTGGGAACAGCGATCATCGCGCAAGCAATCGCCGAACGGCAACAACTCAAGGATCCTGTCTTGGCGTTTACGCTCGGTATGTTTCATGAATTAGGAAAAGTGGCGCTGACTAAATTGTACTTACGTGTATTTGATGAGATCCAACGTGAAATGGCAATCGCTTCGATTAACGACAGTAGTCCAGAGCGCCACAGCGCACTCATCAGCATCACACCAGACGAGCGATTTTTACGTAATTTGATGCTCGAGCAAGATAAGCGTGTAAGTTACATTGTCTCTGAGGGGTGGGGTCTGCAGCGAGTGCCGATCAGTCAACATTTGCAAAACTTTCACCAAGCGCACGATGTGGATGACTTTGACTCTGATTATGCGAAAGTCTTGTCCCAAGCGAATGCGTTTTGTGAGTTTCGTATGTTACGTGAGGTCGAGCTCGCCAGTGTTGAAGAGGGCTCACATCTACTGCGGCGCTATGACGTTGACGCCGGTCTTGTTGCCGAACTAAATACGCTCAATTTGAAGCGTCCAAAATTTAACGTGCCAAAGTAACCGACCGCGCTGTTTTTAAACTTTAGAAAAAATTGTGCGTATTCATTCTACTTTAAGCCGCGTTTGTGGATAGTTATTCGCATTCTTTGCAAAACTACTGCATATCACGGCTTTCGCCCCATTCATACCTGATTTACGCAGACAAATTGCTCAATTTTTGGCATAATATATCCTTTAAAATCATTCGTGATTGTTAAGTTAACTAATTCGCTGTAAGCGATAAGGAAGTGAGCAATGACAGATAATTCAGCAAAAATGGCCGTTACGCGTGAGATGTTTAGTGACGTGATGGTGCCAAACTATAACCCCGCTCAAATGGTGCCTGTGAAAGGTGAAGGTTCACGTGTTTGGGACCAAGCGGGAAAAGAGTACATTGATTTTGCTGGTGGTATTGCCGTTAACTGTCTAGGTCATTGTCACCCGGCAATGGTAAACGCGCTTCATGAGCAAAGCCAAAAGCTTTGGCACTTAAGTAACGTGTTTACTAACGAACCGGCGATTCGTTTAGCTAAGAAGTTAACTGACGCGACTTTCGCTGACCGTGTTTACTACGCCAACTCGGGCGCTGAGGCAAACGAAGCTGCGTTAAAGCTGGCGCGTCGTTGGGCGATTGATGTGCACGGCGAACAGAAACAAAAAATTATTGCCTTTAACAAAGGCTTCCACGGTCGTACCTTCTTCACTGTCACGGTTGGTGGTCAGCCTGCTTATTCTGATGGCTTTGGTCCAAAGCCAGGTGCGATTGAACACGTACCTTACAATGATGCTGATGCATTGGCGAAACTTATCGATGACGAGACCTGTGCGGTGATGATGGAGCCATTGCAAGGTGAGGGTGGCGTTGTCCCTCCAGAGCAGGACTTCGTAAAACAAGTGCGTGAATTGTGTGATAAACACAATGCGTTATTGATTTTTGATGAAGTCCAGACTGGCTTTGGTCGTACCGGTACGTTGTATGCGTATGAGCAACTTGGCGTGACGCCAGATATTCTAACCTCTGCTAAGTCATTGGGTGGTGGTTTCCCAATCGGTGCAATGTTGACGACTGCGGCAATTGCAGAGCATTTAAAACCAGGCACGCATGGTAGTACTTATGGCGGTAACCCGTTGGCATGTGCCGTATCAGAAGCGGTTCTGGAGGTAGTAAATACAGAGACCGTGCTTGAAGGTGTTAAGCAGCGCGAAACAATGATTAAAGAGCACCTCGCTGCAATTAACGACAAATACAATGTGTTTAAAGAAGTACGTGGCATGGGCTGTCTGATTGGCGCGGAGCTTACTGAGCAATTTGAAGGTCGCGCACGCGATTTCTTGCTCGCGGGTCAAGAGCACGGCGTTATGGTTTTAGTTGCTGGCGCCAGCGTTATTCGATTCACACCTTCGCTTATTATCCCAGAAGAGGATATCAAGGAAGGTCTCAAACGTTTTGAGCACGCCGTTGCTCAAGTCGTTGGTTAATTGAGGACCCTGTATGTTGGTTATTCGACCGATAGAGGCAGCAGATTACGAAGCGCTATATAGTTGTGCGGTAGAGTCTGGGCATGGATTTACATCGTTGCCAATTGATCAAGGTTTGCTCGAGCGAAGAATCGCTCGAGCGCAAGCTGCTTTTGCCAAGCAAGATGTAGCGACCCCAGGCGATGAAAGTTATCTGTTCGTCATGGAAGATACCGAAACGGGCGAAATTGCCGGTGTCAGTGGTATTGAGGCAGCCGTTGGGTTGACGGAAGCGTTTTGGCATTACCGCTTAGGTAAGGTCGTGCACCATTCTGAGAAGCTAAACATTCATAACACGCTCGAGACATTGTCATTATGTAATGACTACACAGGTGTTTCAGAGCTATGCACGTTGTTCTTACGTGAACCGTATCGTCACAACCTAAATGGCCGCACGCTTTCACGTTTTCGGATGCTGTTTTTAGCGCAATTCAAACAACGCTTTAGCGATTGGGTGATTGCCGAAATGCGTGGCGTGTGTGACGACGATGGCGCATCCCCTTTCTGGGATTGGTTGGAACAACATTTTTTCTCGATGGACTTCCCCAAAGCAGATTACTTGAGTGGTATTGGCGATAAAACCTTTATTGCTGAACTCATGCCGCGCTACCCGATTTACACATCACTGTTGCCAGAGAAGGCAAGAGAAGTGATCGGCAAAGTGCACGATAATACGCGACCGGCGTTAAAACTACTCGAGTCTGAAGGCTTTAGGTTCCGTGGCTTTGTCGATATTTTCGACGCAGGACCAACGGTTGAGGCAGAAGTCCAGAACTTACGTAGTGTACGTAATAGTGTTTTAAAAGAGGTGGTGCTGGTCGATACGCCAGTAGATGCTGAGAGTGCAACACCTCATATTATATGCAACACACAAATTGAATCATTTAGAGCAGCTCAGGTTCGTCACGTTGAAGGCTCTGAAAAAGTGCAATTGAGCGCTGAGCAAGCGGATAAATTGAATCTTTCTGAGGGCGATACGGTGCGTATCGTGGCTCTGTAACAGGAGAACAATGATGAGTTCTAATGTACAGTTTATTAACGATCAATGGCTCGCGGGCGAAGGTAAAACCTTTAAGTCGATTGATCCTGCACGTAATGAAGTTGTTTGGAGCGGTGAAAGTGCATCCGAGCAACAAGTTGATACAGCGGTTATGGCTGCTCGTGCGGCATTTCCTGAGTGGTCTCACACTTCATTTGAAGATCGCTTAGCTATTTGTAAAAAGTTTTCGGAATTACTTGAGCAAAACAAAGAACGTTTAGCACGCGTGATGGCGGCCGAAACAGGCAAACCGGTTTGGGAAACACGCACTGAAGTGGGTGCGATGATCGGTAAAGTCGGTATCTCTGAGCGTGCATATCAAGAGCGCACAGGGACAGTAGAAAACGAGATGCCAGGCGCGAAGGCGTTTATTCGTCACAAGCCTCATGGCGTAGTCGCTGTTTATGGTCCTTATAACTTCCCAGGGCACTTACCGAACGGTCACATTGTCCCTGCTTTGATCGCTGGCAACACGGTGGTGTTTAAGCCGTCTGAACTGACGCCTCATGTGGCTCAGGTTACGGTCGAGTTGTGGCAAGAAGCCGGCCTGCCAGCGGGCGTGCTGAACTTGGTTCAGGGTGAAGTCGAAACCGGTAAAGCGCTGTCAGTCCATCCACAGATCGACGGCCTATACTTTACGGGATCTTCGAATACCGGGCACTTGTTACATAAACAATTTGGTGGACGTCCTGATAAAATCTTAGCGTTGGAAATGGGCGGCAATAACCCGTTAATCGTTACCAACATTACTGATGTCGATGCCGCTGTACATAACATTGTCCAGTCAGCGTTTATCACTTCCGGTCAACGTTGTACTTGTGCGCGTAAACTGTTTATCGAAAACACCGAAATGGGCGGCAAAGTACTCGACCGTCTGGTGGAAGTGACCGAAAACATTCTCGTTGATGACTACGATGCTGACCCTCAGCCGTTCATGGGCGCAATGATTTCTGCAAAAGCCGCGAGTCAAATGGTGGATGCGCAGAATGAGCTCGTTCAACTCGGTGGTAAACCATTGGTTAAGCTTAAGCAGAAAGACAGTAACTTAGGCTTTGTTACGCCGGGTATAATTGATATGTCGGGTGTCGAACATGCGCCTGATGAAGAGTACTTTGGTCCAATGCTTAAAGTTTACCGCTTTAACGATCTAGACGATGCGATTGCTAAAGCAAACGATACGCGCTATGGGTTGTCAGCAGGCATTCTGTGTGATGACGAAGCGACTTATCGTCATTTCTTTAAGCACATTCGTGCTGGCATTGTTAATTGGAACAAACCGATCACAGGTGCAAGCAGTGCAGCTCCTTTTGGTGGCATTGGTGCGAGCGGTAACCACCGCGCAAGTGCTTATTATGCAGCAGATTACTGCTCTTACCCTGTGGCTTCCGTCGAAGCTGATACACAAAGTTTGCCAGAAACACTAGCGCCGGGGCTTAAATTTTAATAAGTTATCTCAATGATTACTGAGACAGACGGTTACGTCGAACTTATTCACTACTTGACTGAGCAGCTTCCGTTGTTTGAACAGCGGAAGTTGCCAGCGGGTAGTGCTAACTACACTCTACGTGATGTGCTTGAGGAGCAGCTCTCTCAGCATATGATGGCGTTGTTCGAGCAAAATGATATCGACCAAGATACTCGGCTCGATATGGTAAGAGAAGCTGACGCTATCATGTACGATTTAGAAGAAATCCTTTCCTCTGTTCTAAACAATCATCCCTCCGAACAACAAGAGGCCTGCATTATTGAATTCGTAAGTTTAGTAAAAAACCTCTTCGATCAGCGTCTCAATATTAAAGGTTAATTGCTTTTATGTCTGATAATACCCTGAATGCGACCGTCAAGTGGCTTGATGATTTGACGTTCGTTGCCGAGTCTGGGAGTGGCCATCAAATGGTACTTGATGGGCATGCTAAAACATCTGCCAGTCCCATGGAAGCGGTACTAATGGCTGCCGGAAGTTGTGCTTCAGTGGATGTGGTGAGCATACTACAAAAGGCACGACAAAAGGTCATGCACTGTGAATGTCGTGTGACCGGTGAACGAGTGAGTGACACCCCGAAAGTGTTTAAAAAGGTGCATTTGGAATTCGTGGTAACAGGACAAAATGTCGCCGAAACGCATGTGGACAGAGCTGTTAAGCTGTCAGCCGATAAATATTGCTCGGTCGCTAAAATGCTGGAAGCCAGTGTTGAGATGACTCACAGTTATAAGATTATCGAAGCGTGAATTATCGACATATTTATCACGCTGGCAACTTTGCTGACGTATTCAAACATCTTCTGTTGGTCATGGCGATTGACTATTACAAGCAGAAAGACAAGCCTATTTGTGTGCTCGATACCCACGGCGGGATTGGGCTATACGATCTGACCTCTGAGCAAGCCGGTAAAACGAATGAGTATCCAGAGGGTATTGGCAGGCTGTGGAACGATGCCGATGCGCCAGCTTTTGTTAAGCCTTACTTAGATATTGTTGAAGGTTTAAATGAGCAAGGTGAGTTGAAGTCATATCCAGGTTCGCCTTGGGTAGTGCAACAATTATTGAGAGCGAACGATAGACATATTGTGAGCGAGCTGCATATAGAAGATGCCGAGGCGTTAAAGGCTAATCTTGAAGGGCAGCAAACGAGTCGCTTAGAGGTACTTGCGCCATTTGATGGTTATGAAGTACTAAAAGCTAAAATGCCTCCCAATGAGAAGCGAGGACTCGTGTTAATCGATCCACCATTCGAATCGGTTAACGAGTTTGATGATATTGTAGCGGCTATCCAACAGGGTATTAAGCGTTGGGCGGCGGGAAGTTTTGCCGTTTGGTTTCCGCTCAAAGACGATGCGAAAGTGGCTGACTTTTACGGTCAACTCAGTGAGCTAGAGGGCTTACCAAAAACCTTGGCGATTGAGCTGATGGTAAAAGAGCCTGACCCCAGTGCCGGTCTTTATGGGTGCGGTTACGTTTGGGTTAACCCACCTTATGGAATACAGCAACAGTTACCTGATGTGATGAACTACCTGCAACGTGTTCTTGCTCAAGATGAGTCAGCTCATTCGCGTACTTTTTGGCTTGTTGAAGAGTAACGACTTAATTATCGAGCCAATCCACTTGGGTACGCAACTGCGTTTTGCGCTCGATAATTTGTTCAATTAAAGGTGTTAGTATTAACTCCATTGCGAGTGCTTGTTTACCACCGGGCACGACAAGCGTGTTGGTACGTGACATAAACGAACCGTCGATCATTTGCAGATAGTACGGGAAGTCGACGTTTTTCATTCCACGAAAACGAATAACGACAAAGCTCTCGTCATGAGACGGTATTTCTTTGGCGCTAAACGGGTTGGAGGTATCAACGGTCGGAACGCGCTGAAAGTTTATATGAGTGCGTGAGAACTGAGGGACAATATGGTAAATGTAATCTTCCATACTACGAATAATACTGGTCGTGACGGCCTCGCGTGAATGCCCCCGGTCCTGCGTATCGCGAACGAGCTTTTGGATCCACTCTAAGTTGACGATGGGTACCATGCCAATCAATAAGTCAACGTGTTTAGCGACATCATAACCGTCGCCGCAAACGCCTCCATGTAACCCCTCATAGAACAATGCGTCGGTGTTTTCTGGCATGTCTTCCCATGGCGTAAACGTACCGGGCATTTGATTGTAGGGTACCGCGTCATCAAAGGTGTGTAAGTAACGTCGGATTTGCCCATTACCTGTGCGACCATATTCTTCGAACAGCGACTCAAGCCGTTCAAAGTCATTTGCTTCAGGACCAAAGTAACTAATATGACGCCCTTGCTCTTGCGCCTTACGAATTGCGACATCCATTTCTGGTCGAGAATAACGGTGAAAACTATCACCTTCTACGAAAGCAGCTGATACATCGAGGGACCGAAATATATGACGTAGTGCTTGACCTGTCGTGGTAGTTCCCGAACCTGATGAACCCGTTACCGCAATGATAGGATGCTTCGAAGACATAAAAACCTATTAACAATGAGTGAACATCTGTTATAGCGGATAACCGCGTCACGATCAATAATGTGGCGGTGGAGGCTCAACACTCGGATCCGCATCAGGTGATGATTGACTGTCTTGCACTTGTCTTAATCGTTCGCCTAAATACTTCATGCGCCGCGCTACCTCTGCAAGCTCGCGGTTGTGATCAGTGACGCGCTGATTCAGCGCGTCAATGACATCTTCTTGGAATGCTAATTGTGATTCCAAATTATCAATTCTACTTTGTAAGCGTTCTTCTTCACTCATATTACTGCTGCCAGTTAGGTTCTAGTTGCCACCATTCGCCATAGCCTGCGGAGCTCTCACTCATGACCATGCCGGTACTCTCGTTAAGCCAGGTTGATAATACCACGGCATTATTAGGTCGATGGCTATCGCGTAACTCAACGTTCCACGTCCTAAGTTCTTCGCCGGTTTTAGTACGCCAAAGTGTGATTTGACGAGACGGCGAGCCGGTAATTAAAAATTTACCTGACTGACTGAAACGTGCACTACTAAATATTCTAACACGCTCGATGATATCGAGTTGCTTTACTTGCTCACCGGAGTTTACATCCCAGATATAGGCTTTATCTAAACTCCCAGCGGTGAGGGCATAGCGTCCACCGCTGTCTAATGCCACCTTTGTTAAGCGAGTCTCATGCTGCCATTGATGTATGGGTTGTCCAGACTCAGTTGACCACAGAATGGCTGTTTGATCGGTACTTCCGCTCAAGGCATAGCGACCATTGGGTGTAATGACCAAGTCAGTGATTGAGCTTTGATGACCGTAAAACTCAAGACGTCGACCCGACTGCGGATTAAATGCGATCTGAGTACCGTTGTTTAGCCCAAGTACGATGGTGGAGCCGTTATTAGAGACGGCAATATTGTTAATGTCCGCTCCGCTTGATTGCCAATAACCTATGTTAGTTCCTTTATCAACGTCCCAAAGGCTAAATGCCTTACGACTTGCCGCGGCTACAGTTGCGCCATCGGCGCTAATATCGACGGCAATTATTTGTGACACATCAGCATCATCTTGGCGCCATTGATACTTGGCATCATTCGCGTAGCGTGGCCATAATAAGACGCCGTTACTGTCAGTCGCGACGACACTAAAGGAGCCATCATCGGCGATGTCTGCCACGTATGTGCCAGCTTCGGAATGGGCTTTTTTATGTATCTGCTCGGGTGCTGGCGTGCATCCAAATAGCAGCATGCTGATTACAAGACCAAGACTGAATACGACGTTTTGTTTAATATTCATGGGCAAGCCTTATGGTGTTGTGTAGTATGGGGCTGACCGAACAATTTGATTATGGCATAGTCAATTACTTTACGGGATGTTAATTGGAGAAAAAGATGAACCGAATGATGAAACCTCTAGCGCTATCGGCTATTGCGCTGGCTATTACTGCATGTTCGCAGCAAGAACCGTATCCTGTTAGCCAGAAGAAACTCGAATCAGAACAAGAAAAGCAAGCTTATGCGCTAGGTTCGTCAGTGGGTAGTTTTGTTGCTCGTAACCTTGATGATCAGGAAAAAGCAGAAGTGATGCTTGACCGTCAACTCGTGATTGCGGGTTTTGTTGATGCCGTCAAAGGTGAAAATAAATTATCTGACGAAGAAGCTGACAAACTACTGAATGACTTACGTTCAAAAGTGATGGAACAACGCAAGAATGTATTAGGTAGCAAAGCGGCGAAAGAAGGCAAAGCGTTCCAAGAAGAAAATGCTAAAAAAGATGGCGTTAAGGTAACCGAATCGGGTCTTCAATACGAAGTGATTGAAGCGGGTGAAGGTGATAGCCCTAGTGAAGACGACATTGTAGAAGTCCACTATGAAGGCACTTTAGTCAATGGCGAAGTATTTGATAGCTCGTATGAGCGTGGCGAACCGACAGTCTTTCCACTTAATCGTGTGATCCCAGGCTGGACTGAAGGCCTGCAATTGATGAAAGAGGGTGCAAAATATCGCTTTGTTATTCCGGCAGAGCTAGCTTACGGTGATCGCGAAGTGGGTGGTCAAATTCCACCTAATTCAACGTTAATCTTCACTGTTGAACTATTGGACGTGAAAGATAAGCCAGAGTCTGATAAATCTGAGACTCAACAGTAAGTTGTCACTTACATACAAAAACGGCCGCAATTGCGGCCGTTTTTTATTGTTCATCGATCATTTATAGCGCTTCGTGTTTTTCTAAGTGATGTAGTAACTGGTCTTCAAATTCCATTCGCAATTCAATGGCTTCACCAAGTGCTGATAGATCACGATCAAATTGATTTAGATGATTATTTGAATCAATTTCACCGTAATTATCATTAAAGTCTAAAGCGATTTCGGTGGTATCGCTGATGAGTGGAAATACTTGTTCTAACAAGGCTTCGAGGGGTTGCTTATTCTCTCTCGCTTGCTTCATCAATTGTTCATATATTTCAAAATGACCACTCGATACGTAGTCGACTAATTGACCACAGAAATCACGAATGTCAGTGACATCAGGTAAGCCGTTGCGTACACCTTCATAGGGAGGAAGGGCGGCTAGCTTAAAATAGTTAACGAGAAGGTCTTGTCGTTCAGTTAACCATTGGTCAATGCTGTCATGAGCTCCGCCCCAACGCTGGCGTGCTTCCTCACTTTTCTTTAACATGGGGTTCTCCGAAATGAGATCTTCGACATACTGTAAAGGTGTCGAATGCTTTTCTCAATCAAAATTGGCGATCTTTACTCTAAGGAGTGTAACGTGGTTAAGCCTTATGTAAAACCATCGAAAGACGAACCCGCACGTTGGTTTATTTGCTCGGCTGGTGATGTTTTCGTAACTGAGAATGGCAACGTTCCATCGGGAGCGATGGCATCACTGAACTTTCCTGATCTGTCTCAATATACAGTGGTCTATTTAGGCGAGTTGAGAGAGCGACCATGTTACCTTATTGTGGCTGACCTTAATGATCCTGCTTTTGTAGGCGGTGAGTTTGTGCCACTACGTAGCTTACTTTCTGTGCATGATGAAGAGCAGTTTGCGATGGCGGGTCGGGCGCGTCAGGTAATGGACTTTCTCAACCAGCATCGGTTTTGCGGTCGTTGTGGGGCGCGCATGCAAGCGGTGGACTGGGAACTCGCCATGCATTGTCAGCAGTGTAACCACCGGTGTTATCCGCGCGTTTCGCCGTGCATCATTGTAGCGATAAGAAAAGAGAATGCGTTGTTACTAGCCCGAGGTAAGCGGCATAAACAAGGCGTTTATTCTGTTTTGGCGGGCTTTGTGGAGCCAGGCGAGTCGCTCGAACAAGCATTAGCGCGAGAGGTGCACGAGGAAGCAGGTATTGAAGTCTGTGATATCGAGTACCAACTGAGCCAGCCGTGGCCGTTTCCACACTCATTGATGATGGGATTCACTGCACAATGGCAGTCGGGCGATTTACACATTGACCCTGTGGAACTCGAAGCGGGTGACTGGTTTGCTATTGATGACTTACCCGACACGCCACCCGAAGGCACGATTGCGCATCGTTTGATTGAAATCGCTATCGGCAAGGCACAGCAAGAGTGATAAAATAACCAATAAATTGGATGTTGGAAGACGTTATGAGAAAGCCCGAGTTAAAAAATGATCGTTATCTGAGAGCATTGCAGAAACAGCCGGTTGATAGAACACCGATTTGGATGATGCGCCAAGCGGGCCGTTACTTGCCTGAATATAAAGCAACTCGGGCTGAAGCGGGTGACTTTATGTCGCTGTGCAAAAATACCGAGCTCGCCTGCGAGGTGACATTGCAGCCACTGCGGCGCTTTGATCTCGATGCGGCTATCCTGTTTAGTGATATCTTAACGATTCCAGACGCGATGGGGCTTGGTCTTTACTTTGAAAAAGGTGAAGGTCCCAAATTCTCGCGTCCGTTGCGCACTGAGGCAGACGTAAAGGGACTTACTGTACCGGATATGAGTGATGAACTGCGTTATGTGACCGATGCAGTGAGTCTCATTCGTCAGGAACTGGATGGAAAAGTACCCTTAATCGGTTTCTCTGGCAGTCCTTGGACGTTAGCGACCTATATGGTTGAGGGCGGCAGCACTAAAAACTTCTCTAAAGTTAAGCAGATGCTGTTTGCTGAACCTGAGCTCATGCATCATGTACTCAACGTTTTGGCCGACTCGGTTATTGACTACCTCAATGCGCAGATTAACGCGGGCGCACAAGCAGTGATGATTTTTGATACCTGGGGTGGCGTGTTATCACCACGGGACTATAAGCAATTTTCACTGGCATACATGGAAAAAATCGTCGCTGGTTTGATTCGTGAGCAGGATGGAAACCATGTACCTGTCACCCTATTTACTAAAAACGGTGGGCAGTGGCTAGAGGCGATGGCACAAGCGGGCGCTGATGGTTTAGGCGTAGACTGGACCACTGATTTGTCGGATGCTCGTGCGCGCGTTGGCGATCAGGTTGCTTTGCAAGGTAATATGGATCCATCCGTGTTATATGCTTCTCCACAACGTATCGAAGAAGAAGTTCAGTTGATTTTAGAGAGTTATGGTGAAGGAAGTGGTCACGTATTTAACTTGGGTCATGGGATTCATCCAGAAGTGAACCCGGACCACGCGGGGGCATTTATAGAAGCGGTTCATAAGCACAGCCCCAAATATCACCGCTAAATCGAACATGTTTTGAAACATTTGCGATTAACTCACGTTCAAACTCGTTAGATGCACCGCCCAATGGGCGGTGTTTTTCATACAATAGACCTTATTATGATGTTGTTTTTCTCGAGGTTATTGTATGGCGCGCCGCAATTGGATTAATCCAATTACCCTTGTTGTTATCGCCTTAATTGCACTGGCGATTTATTTTTTTGCATTTCCACCCGCGAAGCAAGTGGAGGAACAATCGCAACCGAGTGTTCCCGTAAAGACACAAGTTGTCTCGATGAGTGAGTACCGCGATGTGATTGAGGCCTTGGGTACAGCCCAAGCTAATGAGACCGTTGAAATCACTTCGCAAACACAAGATATCGTGGATGCAATTTATTTTGATAGCGGTGATCGTGTCGAGAAAGGTCAACTACTGGCTGAGCTTAATGCGCGTAAAGAAGTGGCTCGCGTACAGCAGCTACAGTTCAGTCTCAACGAAGCCCAGCGTCAACTTGACCGTTTAACCTCTCTGCGTCGTCAAAATGCAGCGTCACAACAGCAGGTCGAGGAGCAACATGTTGAAGTTAATCGCTTACAGGCAGAACTTGAAGTAGCCGAAGCTACCTTAGCGGAAATGAAGATCTATGCGCCGTTTACAGGTCGTGTGGGAATTCGTGAAGTGAGTCCAGGTGCTCTAGTTGCGCCTGGAGATACCTTTACAACTTTAGATGACATCTCGCCCATTAAAGTGGACTTCAGTGTTCCAGAACGGTATTTCGCTAGCCTCGCCGTTGACCAGGAAGTGATCGCTCGAAACCGAGCGTATCCCGGCGAGCAGTTCCGCGGACGCATTACCAGTATTGATTCACGCATCGATCCTGTCACTCGGTCAGTGCGTGTTCGTGCCAAACTAGCCAATGATGATGAACGCTTACGCCCAGGTATGTTGTTGCAAATTACCTTGTTACGTAGCATTGATGAGGCTTTAATACTCCCTGAAAAAGCGTTACTGCCGATTCAGAACCGTCAATATGTGTTTGTTCTAACACCGGATAATCGCGCTAAACAGGTGGAAGTCAGCATCGGTCGCCGTAAGCCGGGCGTAGTCGAGATCACACAAGGACTGAAGCCTGGTGACGAGGTCATCGTTGAAGGTTTAGTGCGCCTGCGTGATGGTATTCCTGTCGATGTAAGGGAGGACTAGGGCATGTTGTTATCTGATGTATCAGTAAAACGCCCAGTCTTTGCCACCGTCGTCAATGTACTGTTAATTATTTTCGGTATTGTTGCTTTCACAATGCTTCCGTTACGAGAGTTTCCGGATATTGATGCGCCTGTGGTAACCATCAGCACAGACTACCCAGGCGCGAGTGCTGAAGTTGTAGAGACGCAAGTCACGCAACTTATCGAAGAACGCATCAGTGGCATTGAGGGAATAAAAAATATCTCGTCACGCAGTCGTCCAGGGAACTCGTCGATTAGTATTGAATTCACGCTTTCACGTGATATTGATGCAGCCTCCAATGATGTGCGTGAACGGGTATCACGCGCACTTGATAATTTGCCTGAGGAGTCCGATCCCCCCGAGGTTTCAAAAGCGTCTTCGGATGAAACAACAGTGGTTTGGTATAACTTGCGTAGTGAGAGTATGTCGATACTCGAACTGACCGATTATGCAGAGCGTTATATTGTGGATCGTCTCGCTGTTGTCGATGGCGTTGCGCGCGTGCGCATCGGTGGTGACCGTCGCTATGCAATGCGGGTTTGGCTTGATCGCGACGCGATGGCTGCACGTCAAATCACCGTGACGGATATCGTCAGCCGCCTACGTGAGGAAAATATTGAGTTACCGGCGGGCGAAGTTGAATCGACCGAGCGCGAATTTTCTGTGCGTATGGCACGTGCCTATTTATCTGAGGACGACTTCCGAAACTTAGTGATTCGTCAGGGTGATGACGGTTATTTAGTGAGGTTGGGTGAGGTTGCGCGTGTTGAGCTTGGCGCTGAGGACGACAAAACTGATTTCCGTGGTAATGGCGTCAATATGGTCGGTATCGGCATCATTAAACAATCCAAAGCCAACACCCTGAGTGTCGTAGAGAATGTGCGCGAGGAAATGGAAGTGTTAGAAAAAACACTACCAGAAACCATGTACTTAGCCACAAGTTACGACTCGTCTATTTTCATTAAAGGCTCGATTGATGAAGTGTATAACACACTACTCATCGCGATGGCATTGGTTGTAGTGGTTATTTATCTATTCTTAGGCAATATACGAGCGACCATTATCCCCGCGTTAACGGTCCCTGTGGCTATTATTGCTTCGTATATTGTGCTGTTTTCACTCGGATTCTCGATTAACTTATTGACCTTGCTGGCACTCGTGCTCGCAATCGGGCTTGTGGTTGATGACTCGATCGTGGTGCTAGAGAATATCTATCGTCGGGTCGAAGAAGGAGAGCCCCCCTTACTGGCAGCTTATCGAGGTGCTCGAGAAGTCGGCTTTGCGGTCATTGCGACAACGCTTGTGCTGATTTCAGTATTCGTACCCTTGGCGTTCTTGGAAGGCAATATAGGTAAGTTGTTCACCGAATTTGCTCTAGCCATTGCGGCGGCTGTGGCGTTCTCGAGTATTGCAGCGCTTACTCTGACGCCCATGCTAGGCTCGAAAATCTTACATAAGAAAGAACGGACCAGTAAGTTTGGTATAGCATTTGACCGCTTTTTCAAATGGCTTGAAGCGAAATATACAACAGTCTTAGAAGGTAGCATCAAACGCCCGAGTTTGGCATTGATACTGGTCGTTTTAAGTGGCGTGGTGAGTTACGGCGCAATGCAATTTGTACCACAAGAATTCGCACCACCGGAGGATCGCGGTACTTTCTACATTAGTATCAAAGGTGCCGAGGGCGCTAGCTTTGAATCTAATTCGCGACATATGGATGAAATCGAACAAATCCTTCTACCCTATATCGATCAGAACAAAATTGATCGCGTCATCGTCAGGGCGCCGGGCTGGGGGAACTCAGCGGGGATCGCGATTGTTGGCGCAATTCCTTTTGAGGAACGTGACTGGTCGACTTTTGAACTCATGGAAGAGATGCGTAAAAAGCTCAACCAAGTCGTCGGCGTACAGGCGTTTGCCTTTATGCGCAGTGGTATTAGCGGTGGCGGTGGTCGTCCCGTGCAGTTTGTACTGCAAGGTAATACCTACGAAAAGCTGGCTGAGTATCGCGATATTGTGATTGAGGAAGCCGCTAAGAACCCGGGTTTAGTTGAGGTTGATAGTGATTATAAAGAGACTTTGCCACAACTATTAATCGAAGTTGATGAAGTGAGAGCTGCCGATCTCGGTGTCTCGGTTGAAGATATCGGTATCACGTTGCAATCGATTTTAGGTCAACGTCGGGTAACGACTTATCTTGACCGTGGCGAAGAATACTATGTCATGCTCGAGGGTGAAAAAGCTGACTATCGCAGCCCAAGTGCTATCGACAACATTTATGTTCGGTCAGGCAAAAGCGGCGAACTGATCCCACTATCTAATGTGGTGAAAGTGAGCGAGCGGGCGACTTCATCTCAGTTGAATCGTTATAACCGTATGCGTAGTGTCACTATTGAAGCCAACCTCGCCGACGGTTATTCGCTCGGCGAAGCGTTGAGCTACCTAGAGGGCGTCGTCGACAAAAAACTTCCAGAAGATGTTTCTATTGATTACAAAGGTGAGTCGCAACTTTATAAGGAGAGTGGCAGCTCGATAGTATTTGTCTTTGGGCTCGCATTAATTATTACCTTCTTGGTACTTGCGGCGCAGTTTGAGAGTTTTATTCATCCACTGGTCATCATGTTGGCTGTTCCAATCGCCATTGTAGGCGCTTTTATTGGCCTGTATTTGAGCGGGAACAGCATTAATATTTATAGCCAAATTGGTATTGTCATGCTTATTGGCTTGGCGGCGAAGAACGGTATTCTGATCGTGGAATTTGCCAACCAATTAAGGGATGCAGGGCTGTCCTTCCGTGATGCAGTGATTACGGCATCGCGACAACGTTTGCGACCGATTGTGATGACGGCATTTACCACGCTAATGAGTTCAGTTCCGCTTATTCTGGGAACCGGGCCGGGCTCAGAGAGCCGCATGGTGATTGGTACGGTTATCTTCGCAGGTGTGGCGTTATCGGCGTTCTTAACGCTGTTTGTGATACCGGCACTGTATATGCTGATGGCACAGAAGACACAATCACCGATGGCGATTACACGTCGTTTGGAGTCATTGCAAGAGGAATACCCTGACCACCGTCACTAGACCGTGGGTCAGTAATGCCAGAGGGGCGAACGGTTGATACCGGGAAGCCCCTCAATAATTTTCTGAGCAAAACTCGGGTGGTTGGTAAAAATGCCGTCCACACCCATGTCATGTAATTCTTCGATATCATGCCCTTCATCTACGGTAAATACGTAGACTTCCAATGCGCGTCGGTGTGCGTCATCAACTAACTCCTGTGTGACAAAATCAACGTCAACATGAACAGAGTAGGCGTTAAGGCGCGATGCAAAATCACAGTAGTCTAGTGGGCAACAAGTGGTTAAGGCACCTACGTTGATATTTGGCCGACGGTGTTTTAAGCGCTGTAACCAATGGTGATTAAACGAAGAGACGAGGATCTGTTCAGGTTTGAACAGCTTCCGTTGCAAAACATAATCGATGTCGAGAAGCAGCGACTGGCTCGGGATATCCCCTTTTAACTCTATATTGACGTGACAATGCCCCGCGATATGCTCAAGTGCTTCACGTAAAGTGGGGATAGGTTGTTGACCGAATACCTTAAGCGCTCTAACTTGAGCTTGAGTTAAATCGAGCAAACGCCCGGGTGAAGCGGTTAAGCGTTCTAAGTATCGGTCGTGGAATACAAATCGCTCATCGTCGACGGCATAAACGTCAAGCTCAATACCAAAGGCATGGCTGTCAATCGCTCGACTGAATGCCGCAAGGGTGTTCTCGGGCGCTTCGAAGCTTGCACCCCGATGCGCCCAGACTTTCATGACCGAACCTTAGCCATTGCTGAACCCATTCGAGTCACAGAACCGGGTTGCAGTGCTTCATCAAACTCTATTGCTCCTTTAGCGAAGGTCATCACTACTGTGGAGCCGAGTTTAAAGTGGCCCATCTCTTCACCTTTATTGAGACGAATGGCTTCAGGTCCAGATGTCGGGTAGGACCAATGTTGTATCCGTGCGCCCGTTGGAGGTGTGACGGTCCCCGACCAAACTGTGCCAATACTCGCAACAATGGTAGCGCCAACGAGTACCATCGACATTGGACCGACTTCGGTATCAAATATTGCAACGACTCGCTCATTGCGGGCAAAGAGATTCGGTACGTTTTGTGCGGTGAGTGGATTGACCGAAAACAGGTCACCTGGAATATAAACCATCTTACGTAACACACCATCGACCGGCATATGGATTCGATGATAATCTTTTGGTGCGAGATAAATGGTGGCAAACGAACCCTCTCGGAACGGTGCCGCGTCCTCGTCTTTGCCACCTAGTAGCTCAAGTAACGAATAATCGTGCCCTTTGGCCTGAAAAATACGGCCTTCCTCAATATCTCCGAGCTGACTTACGGCACCATCAACCGGATGAGCTAGAAGGTCCGGCTCATCAACGATTGGACGTAATTCAGGTTTTAGGCGACGAGTAAAAAACTGGTTAAACGTGGCGTAGTCGCGCGGATCCTCTTGAATCGCTTCGGACATATCAATTTTGTACTGTTTGATAAACCAGCGAATAAAAGCCTGAGTAAATATTCCCGCCTTCGCCGCTGCAAATCGACCCACTAAACGCGATAGTAGGTGCTTTGGGAGTACGTATTGAAGACCAATTTTGAATCGTTCGCTGCTGCTCACTTACAGTTTTCCTTTTGCTGAAACTCGAGATGGCTTATTAGCCAACATAGACTCGATAATCCGATGATAATTTTCTAATCGCCATGGGTGTATTTCACCTTTTTCCACGGCTTCTTGCAATGCACAGCCCGGATCATTTTTGTGTTTGCAATCTTTAAACTTACAGGTCCCAAGATAAGGCTGAAAATCAACATAGCCACTGGCGACTTGCTCCGGTTCAAGGTGCCACAAGGCAAACTCACGTATCCCTGGAGAATCGATTAAGGCGCCACCACTGTTTAGTGGATACCAAGTTGCCACGGTCGTCGTATGCTGACCTAAACCAGAGTTCGACGAGACTTCTTTGGTTTCAGTTGCGACGTCGGGAAGAAGCCGATTCACGATGGATGACTTTCCGACACCACTTTGACCGACAACAATAGAGATATGTTCACTCAACATGTTGTTAAGTTCAGTCATGCCCTCTGCAGTGTGACTACTCACAAGAAGTACTCGGTAGCCAATCGCTTGGTAGTCGGATAACCGCTGCTCAATAAATTGTCGCTCTTCGGTATTAATTTGCTTTAATAGATCGGCTTTATTAAGAACGATAATCGGCTCAATATCGATCGCTTCACAAGCAACGATGTAGCGATCGATAATCTGTGTCGTAAAGCTCGGGAGTACGCTCGAAATAACAAATATCTGATCGATATTTGCGGCAACTGGTTTAACACCATCGTAATAATCGGGTCGAGAGAGCAACGACTGACGTTCGTGCACTGCTTCGATAATGCCCCGCATACCATCTTGCGCCTGAATCATTGGACGCCATTGCACTTTATCGCCCGTTACCAATGAATCGACTGTACGCCGTATATGGCAACGAATGATTTCATTACCGGTGGTCAGCAAGTCGGCGTGTTGTCCGTAACGACTGACGATGACGCCTGTCTCGCTGGCGCCTAGCTGGTCGCTGGGCACGTCGATTTCTCGCGCAAGACGTTTCTCGCGGTTCTGTTGAATTCGACGTTTTTGTCCTTTATTCAGCCGTTTTTGCTTTGCCAATCGCTTTACCTTGTTGCCACTTACAGTTTAACGCTATCATAACCCAAAATGAGTCGAGTTAAGAGAGTTCGAATGAGTGAAGAACAAAAAAGTCAGCGGTTAATTTGGATCGATTTAGAAATGACAGGTTTAAACCCTGAATACGACCACGTTATTGAGGTGGCAACCATCGTCACTGATGCAGATTTGAATATCCTTGCTGAGGGTCCAACAATAGCGATTCATCAGCCGCAGTCAAATCTCGATAAAATGGATGACTGGAATGTTAAAACTCATACTGGCTCAGGTCTCGTCGATCGAGTAAAAAAGAGTCAGTACAGCGAACAGGATGCGGTGCGCGAAACCATTGAATTTTTATCACACTATGTCGAGCCCAATACATCGCCTATGTGTGGTAATTCAATTTGTCAGGATCGCCGATTTTTAGCCCAACACATGCCAGAGCTTGAGGCTTTTTTCCATTATCGAAACCTCGATGTAAGCACAATAAAAGAACTGGCCAAGCGCTGGAAGCCCGAAGCCATGAACGGCTTTAAAAAGAAAGGTGCACATGAAGCGCTTGCTGATATTCGTGAGTCAATTGATGAGCTCAAGCATTACAGAGCGCATTTTTTCGCCATTTAAACGGCCAGCGGTGAAAAAGCGGTTGACGTGGGCGGCGGTTTCAGTAGAATACACGCCGCACTGACGATGCGGGAATAGCTCAGTTGGTAGAGCACAACCTTGCCAAGGTTGGGGTCGCGAGTTCGAGTCTCGTTTCCCGCTCCAAGTCAGACTCTCCTAATTATTTATATCGAAATGCGGGAATAGCTCAGTTGGTAGAGCACAACCTTGCCAAGGTTGGGGTCGCGAGTTCGAGTCTCGTTTCCCGCTCCAAATCTCATTTATCTTAGTATTCGCTACCCAACATTCCTTTTAAATGCGCCACAACACTGCGTCCTAATGCGCTGTGATCATAGCCGCCTTCTAAACTGGACACGATGCGTCCGGAGCAATGTTTGTCGGCAATTAACTTGAGTTTTTGCGTAATCCAAAAGTAATCATCTTCTTTCAGTAGGAACTGCGACATTTCATCCTCAATATGACCATCAAAACCCGCTGAGATAAGAATTAATTGAGGTTTAAAAGCATCGAGTTTAGGCAAAATTTGGTAGTAAACAGCCTCTCGCCAATCTAAGCTTTTGCAGCCTGGCGGTAGTGCGATAGAAAGAATGTGATCATCGTTGTTGTTCTCGTCAACATAAGGGTAGAGCTGTGACTGAAAAGTTGAACAGAACAGGATATTAGGATGCGCTTGAACTATATCTTCCGTGCCGTTGCCGTGGTGCACATCAAAATCGACAATCGCTACCCGTGATAAGCCATATGCCTGCTGAGCGTAGAGCGCTGCGATGGCTATATTGTTAAATACGCAAAAACCCATTGCTTGATTCTTTGTCGCATGATGTCCCGGAGGTCTCACAAGGCAGAATGCCTGTTTGTTTTGGTCGGCTAATACTTTATCTACTGCGGCCACGTTTGCGCCGACCGCATGCAGTGCAGAGTCAAGCGTATCGGGCGTCATTGGGGTGTCTGGATCGAGCCAAACATGACCTTCGTGTGGCTGCTTACGGTACAGTTCACTAATGTACTTATCGCTATGCGCTAGTTTTATATGCTCTAATGTTGCTGGACTCGCCTGCTCGCGAGTCAACACAAAATCGAGTCCTGAACGAATAATCTGGTCATTCACCGCGTCTATTCGATCAGGACACTCCGGATGTTCTTTATCAGGGTTATGCAGTAGACAGTGAGGATGAGAGTAAAGGTAAATACTCATGAGGACGACTCTTCTTGGGTTTCGTTTTGCTTAAGTTCGAGTTTGAGCATGACTTCACCCGGCTCATCACTCGCTTGACGCACAAATCCGGACTTTTCAAATACGTTGAGCATGGGCTTATTATTCACGAGTACCACTGCCTGCATTGAGTCGAGTCCACGTAATTGGGCGATTCGTATCATTTCTTGTAGCAACACACTGGCCATTCCCTGACCTTGATAATGCTCACGAGTGACAAACGCCACCTCGCAACTGTTATGAGACTCAATATAGTAATAGCGCCCCACGGCCATGATTTTGGCCGCCGAGCCTTTTTGACGCACAATACACAGTGCAAGATCAACCGATTGGTCAATGCTCACTAAGGTACATGACTTTTCTCGACTCATTTGTGTAGGAACGGCGTTGTAGCGTAGTTGAAGCGTTTCCTTGGTATGCGAATAGAAAAACTCTTGCAGACGGCGTTCGTCAGACGGATACAATGGTCGCAAATCAAATTCCTCACCGGCGAAGGTGATTTTTTTAAATCCAATGTCTCCTAGCTCCGGCACATCGCTTGGCGTTAGTTGATGATAATTGGGGACCCAATAATGTTGCCTTACTTGCTGCAATAGTTGCTGGCGAAATTTTGGATGCGCAACGCGAATAAGTTCTAAAGCACGTTCGCGGATGCTTTTACCACGGAGTGATGCGACACCGAACTCTGTTACTACATAGTGCACATGGCCACGCGAGGTCACTACGCCGGCGCCTTCTCGAATGTGCGCGACGATACGTGAGGTCTTGCCGTCTTGTGTTGTTGAAGGAAGGGCGATGACCGGCTTTCCTCCTTGACTCAATGACGCTCCTCGACTGAAATCAACTTGACCGCCAATCCCTGAGTAGAATTGATGTCCTATCGAGTCAGATACCACTTGTCCGGTCAAGTCGACTTCAATTGCGCTGTTGATGGCAATTAAGTTGTCATTGCGTGCCACATTCGTTGGTGAGTTGACATATTCGCTTGGATAAAAGCCGATATGGGGATTTCTGTCGACGAAATCATAGAGTGCTTGGCTGCCCATACAAAAGCTAGTGACAATTTTATTGGGATGGAACGTTTTTTTACGATTATTAATCACGCCTTGTAACATCAGGTTCATGATATCGTCGGTAATAAGTTCGCTGTGGACTCCCAGATCTTTATGGTTGCCTAAGTAATGCAGCGCTGCGGCACAAATACGACCTAAGCCAATTTGTAAAGTACAACCGTCCCGCACCAATAAAGCAATATACTGTCCAATACGCTCAATAATTTTATTATCTACGGTATCGGGCTGTGGTAATTCAGGTAGCGGCTGATCGTGGTACCAAAAGTAATCAATCTGATTTTTGTGTAAGAAAGATTGACCAAAGGTAACAGGCATATGCTCGTTGACTTGTGCGATTACAGTATTAGCGGATTTGGCAGCGGCAGCCACCACATCAACGGAGACCCCCATTGAGTGATAGCCATATTGATCGGCTGGACTAACCATGATCAGGGCGGCGTCTAAGGGTAATATGCCATTATTGAATAAGTTGGGAATATCAGAAATAAAGCAAGGCGTGTAGTCGGCGCGCCCCTCATTAACGGCGCTACGTACGTTATCGCCGCCGATAAAAAAGGTATTCACTTTAAATAGTTGCTGATGCTCAGGAAGTGCCCACTTATTATCAGAGAGCGTCATCAACTGCACTATTTCAATGTCGTGTAGGTGTTTTGCATTTTCGATGAGATCATCAATCAATGCTGTAGGAACGGCAGCATGGGAGCCGATAAAAATGCGTTGCCCTGATTTTAATAGCTTGGACCAATCAAGTTTGCTCATAGTTACCACCTTAGAGGGAACCGTCATTATTTAGATTGTGCGCTAAATAGGCTAAACTGTTACAGGATGTTGCAAAATCGTATACAATGTCGCCGCTTACACAAAAATATAACAAAAAGTTGGACGCATATCCGTGAAATTTGCCAAAACTCAACAGTCATTCTCGCAAGCACTTTGTCTATTGTTACTGAGCTTTGCCCTCATCGGCTATGCGTCTTTAGTCGAAGCTCAGACCGCTGAAGCCGAGTCGAATAAATCGGTACAGTCGAAGCTGGACGACTATCTTAATCAGTCTCAGGCTGACGATTTTGATGGCAAAGCTTATTTGAAGCCGATTGTTGATAGTTTGTCTCCCGCAACTCCACTCGCTACACGGTTGCGCGCGTTAAGTTATTGGGCCTCTGAGTTTGCCTATGCTGAGCGCTATGATGAGGCGAACTCAATTCTTGATAGCCTGGCGGATGAGGTGAAAAAGAGTCATGATGCAAACCTTCAAGCCGAACTACTTGCGAATAGAATCGATCTTTTAGTCATTGCAGATAAGGTCGATGAAGCGTTTGTTAAGGTTCCGGACCTTGAAGCAATAATGCCTAAAGTCACCAGTCCGCGTATTAATTACTACGCCTATAACTTGCTTTCTAGTCTATATACGCAGTGGAGTCGCTATGAGGTGGCGCTTGCTTACTTAATTAAAGCCCAGTCGGCACTCGATCATATGCAGGGCATTAATCAACTTCGTCGTCGGCTTTATTTGAAATCTTCCATTGCTGATATTCAGATACGATTGGAGCAATGGGATCTCGCCTTAAAAACCTCACAGGAAGCACTCGTTGAGATGGAGGGGAATGCATTTCCTGCGCTTTCTTATGAGCTCTGGTTTACACAATATTATGCGTACATCAGTTTAGGTGATCACGAGAAAGGTCTAAACGCCTTGAAAAAGGCTTATGCTTACACTGAAAACTTTCCTTATCAAAGAGCGATCGTGCTGAATAATTTTGGTGACTCGTACATGCGTTTACAGCAACTTGATAAGGCTAAGTCCCACTTACAAGAAGCATTAGAATTAGCGCAGTCGCTTGACTACGGCGATATGATTCGCACCGTTGAGTTTAACTTAGGTTTTATTGCTGTGAAGCAAGGAGATAGCCTAGGTCTGCAGCAGATGAAGCGTGTTGTTGACTATTTTCGTGATACCGAACAATCCAGTGCGCTCGAGCAAACATTAAAAGAGTTGGCGCAAGCATACGAGCTTATGGGGCGTTATAAAGAGCAAGCAGCAGCATTAAAAGAGCGCCAGTCGATCCGAGAAAAAATTCTACAAAACTCGCAAAGCAAGGCATTAGCCGAGATGCAGGCGCTATACGATAATCGCGACAAGGCGCAACGCATCGACTTACTGGAGCAACGAAATAAGTTAAGTGAGCAAATCATAGAAAATAACCGTCAGCAAACCGTTATTACATGGCTAGCTATCGTGCTGGGTGGATTTGTATTTTTTACGCTTTTACTGCTTTATAGAAAAGTTAAGGAATCCAATCGTAAGCTACAACAAGCCAATGTTGCGCTATCGGAACAAACCAAACGAGATCCACTGACAGGACTCGAAAACCGCCGTTCCATGCAACTAACAATGGAAGCCCGAAAGACTAAAAATGTCGCGACCTCGATGGGTTTGGTTTTGCTCGATATTGATAACTTTAAAAAGATAAATGACACCTTCGGGCATCACACTGGAGACGAGGTCCTGGTGGAGATGAGTCAACGCCTACGCGAGCTTTGTCGTGAAGATGATAGTCTCGTGCGTTGGGGAGGTGAGGAGTTCTTATTTTGTTTTAATAGAGTCACGCAGCAACAACTGGTGACCCTGGTTCAGCGTATTCAACACGCAGTGTCAGCGGAGCCCGTACAAACGTCGAAGCAATCGATCGAGGTCAGTGCGACGGTAGGGTTCATAGTGCTGCCATTCAGTCATTTTAGTGAGTCTGAACTTGATTGGGAAAGTGCATTGAAACTGGCTGACCTCGCACTCTACTCGGGCAAAGCACGTGGTCGTCATTGCGCTGTTGGTGTAATGGGTTTAACAGAGCGAGGACATGCTCATATGGACGACTTAATTAACAATTCGGATGCAGCGATAGAGGAAAACTGGTTAGTTTTAGAGTTTCTCGAGGACGCTGAGTGAAGTTGTCGCAGTTTGGGCCAGGCGCGCTTGTTGCGGCTGCTTTTATTGGTCCTGGAACGGTTGTCACCGCTTCACTTGCTGGCGCGGAATTTGGCTATGCGCTGTTATGGGCATTGATGCTTTCCACTGTCATTTGCGCTGTTCTGCAAGAGATGGCGTCGCGTATTGGCGTTATTACGGGCAAAGGGCTCGGTGAAAATATCCGTTCCCAAATGACCTCGCCTTGGCTTCGTATTCTTTTCTTCACACTTATTATTGCCGCCATCGTGGTTGGTAACAGTGTTTACCAAGGCGGTAACTTATCGGGCGCTACACTCGGTGCACAGGAAGTGCTAGGGCAAGTACCGTTATTGTCGGATTGGTTTGCTCAGGGGGGGCCGTTAGTTTTTGGCGTATTAGCAGCCGCTATTCTTTGGCAAGGCAAAGCCAAGTTTATCGAATATGCGCTGATTACGCTGGTTTTGTTAATGAGCCTCGCGTTTATCGGCACTTTTTTGCTGACCGACCCAAACTGGCTCGGTGTTGCCGATAGTCTGCTGCGCTGGCGCTGGCCTTCGGACAGTATTATCACCGTTATCGCGCTGGTCGGAACTACCGTGGTGCCTTACAACTTGTTTCTTCATAGCGCGTCGGTGGCAAATAAATGGTCCGGTGATGACGGAGTAAAACAGGCTCGGATCGATACGTTTATCTCGATTCCATTAGGCGGTTTAATTTCCATGGCGATATTAGCCACGGCGGCGAGCGCCTTTTTTGCCCAAGGTATCGTTATTGAGTCCGCCGGCGATCTTGCTGTTGCCTTAGCGCCACTGTTCGGCGACTCAGCGAAGTACTTAATGGCGCTTGGCTTATGTGCCGCGGGTATTTCATCAGCCACCACTGCGCCACTCGCATCTGCTTATGCGCTATGTGGCATCATGGGGTGGAAGCAATCATTAACAGGCTTTGCGTTTCGTGCCATTTGGGCAACGATTCTAGTGCTAGGTGTTGTCATTAGTAGCCTCGATCTATCGCCGATTAAAGTGATCTGGTTTGCTCAAGTTGCTAACGGTATTTTACTTCCGGTTATCGTCGGCTTTATTTGGTGGCTATGTAACCAGTCGACGATGGGGCGCATGAAAAACAGTGTCGTGGGTAATGCATTCGCAGCCATCATCATGTTAACCAGTATCTTGCTGAGCTGGAAAAGTTTGCATCATGTCTGGCTGTCCATCACAAGTTAGTTATAGATAATTGCGGTTAAAAATAAATTTTTCGTTGACAAACTTTCTTTCTACATCTATATCGTCATTGTCGTTATAGGCGACAGACTTTTTGTTAGGTTTTAGTCTGTAGGAAGGGCTTGCCATGACCGCAATTACACGTGAATTTTTATTGAGAAAACCGTTTAACGATTTCCGCAATTATCCCTATGGTTTCTCTCGCTCTGGGGATTTTTCCATCCGAGAAAGTGACGCACTGACTCAATATGGCTGTTTAATCACTGCTTTATTGCAGGGTGAATTAACGCCTGGCTGCGATGAAGATATTTCGTTGCTCGCATCGGCTCGTGGTGAACAAGCGCCCGTAACCGTTGTTGAAAAGGCTTGGGCAAAATACCAAGCACGCATACACCGCCCTAAGGTGGCCAGTATGTATGGTAAAGGTAAATTATCCGATGAAGATTTCGGTTATTCCACTGACAGTGAAGATGACTTAATCGTCGAGGATTAATTGAGGAAAGCGTCTGTGACTAAAAAAGCAGGCGCTTTTTTGTTGTTGTTTTGCACGCTTCTTTGCTTCTGCCGCTAAATCAGAAACGTCGTGATACGAGTTACAGCGAGAGCAATCGGGTTGTACGATACCAATAGCGATGCCTAATAGTGGAAACTGCACTCGCTCGCCCGTTCTATCATTGGCCAAAATGTATTGTCGTTTCTGGTCAGCTGTCGCATAAAAATCATTGACTTTTTCCTCGAAGCGCTCGATTACCCCATGGTATTTATTCTTATTGGCGATATTCGCGGGCGAAATCGTGACGAAATCGTCGCCACCGATATGTCCGATAAAGTGATGACTCTCAGCGAATAGTTCGCGTAATAAATCGCCTACCCAAGATATCACGCGGTCGCCTTTCGAATAGCCGTACACGTCGTTATAGGGTTTGAAGTTGTTTAGGTCAAAGTAGGCGACTTCAAAAGCTTTGTTTTCATCGAGGTACTGGGAGATAGTGCGGTGTATCGGCACATTTCCGGGTAATAGTGTCAGCGGGTTGGCGTAGCGTGCATTCTGAACTTTTACTTCGGTGATGCGTCGCAAAAGGTCGCGGATAGAGGCAATGCCCTGAAATCGACCATTTTGCGTAACGATAAATTGTTTGTAGATATCAACATCAAAATCATCGGTCACTTTGTTACTAACCAAGTCAATAGGCGTCAGCCAGTCCACTATCATGGGGTTTTTATCCATCACTCGACTGACATCTTTATTGGCGTATAGTGCACGCCCGTAAGACCCCGAGAATAATTCCATGATGGCTTCGCGGCGCAACATGCCTACCGGCTTACTGTTGTCGACAACGGGGATTGCGGTGAGTTGCTTGTCATTAGTGAATAGGTCAAGCGCCACGTGCGCTTTTGTCGTCGATGGAATGCTAGGAGCATCTTTAGCTAACTGAGCAATGGTATCGCCATTAGGTCGGTGAGAGCTGGCAATACGCTCTATCAGTTGCGAATCCGGGTGTATGGGCGGGCTTTGAACGGGCCGACAGAGATAAAAACCTTGATACAAATGGATACCCATCTCATTCAACTGCTTTAATTCGGCGTGAGTTTCGATCCCCTCGGCAATGACTTTTGCGTTTAGGTTACGAGCAAGGTTGATAATTGACTGAACGAATTCCTTTTTAGTCGCATCATGTTGGAGTTCTTTTATAAAGTAGCGATCGATTTTAACGAAATCAGGTTGTAGCTCTGACCATAATTTCAGCCCCGAATAGCCCGCGCCCAGATCATCGATAGCCACACGCAACCCAAGCGCCCGATAATGTGTAATAGCTTCAGATAGTAAGTCGGTATCATCGATAGGGTAACGTTCGGATAGCTCAATAATGATGCGCTCCGGTGCTAACCCATGCAGTTCTGAAAGTCGCAGGGTGCTGCCTGTTGGGTGACTCTCATCTTTAAGTACGTTGGGATTTACATTGAGAAATAACTTGGCGTCTGTCTCAAGTTGGACAAAGCGTTGAATGGCTGCGTTGCGGCAGGCTAATTCGAGCTCTGATAGAAGCTCTTCTTCTTGTGCAACCTTAAATAACTGGTCAGGAAACTCAAGCAAGTGGCCAGCAGGGCCGCGAATAAGTGCTTCATACCCGAGGATCGTTTGTGATGCATTGTCAAAAATTGGTTGAAAGAGTGGTGATAAACGATCATGTTCAATGAGTTCTAATAAGACGTCCCGATTCGACATGCATTGTGAGCTGACTGATTAACGATGGCGTTAATTTATCTCATTTGAGTGACGAATTTGTGACAGAAGGTTTAAAAAGCGGCTGAGGCAGCCGCCTTTTAAAATGGCTATTAACCGAGACGTTTAATAGCGTGATGTGCAATATCATTGCGGTAATAAACATTATCCCAATGAATATGTTTAACTAATTGATATGCTTCAAGCTGTGCTTGCTGGACGTCATCGCCAAGCGCAACACAACACAACACACGACCGCCATTTGTTAACAAACGGCCTTGCTCATATTTTGTGCCAGCATGAAAAACTTTGTACGATTCCGTAGCTTCGGGAATCCCCTTAATTTCATCACCCTTGTGATAGGATTCAGGGTAACCACCAGCCGCCATCACTACGCCTACTGCGGTGCGTTCATCAAAGCGAGCTGAAGCACCCGCCAATTGACCTGTAATTGCCTTTTCGCAAAGTTCAACCAGATCTGAGCGCATGCGCATCATGATGGGCTGTGTTTCGGGATCACCAAAGCGACAGTTGTACTCTAACACTTTGGCAGAACCATCTGGAGCAACCATTAAACCAGCATAAAGGAAACCAACATAAGGTGTACCTTCCGCTGCCATACCGTCGATGGTGGGCTGAATGACGTGCTGCATAACCCATTCGTGGACTTCATCGGTGACAACAGGAGCGGGAGAATAAGCCCCCATACCACCGGTATTAGGACCCTTATCACCGTCATCGCGCGCTTTATGATCTTGACTCGATGCAAAAGCGACTGCTGTTTTACCATCGGCGATAACGATAAATGAAGCCTCTTCGCCTGTGAGGAATTCTTCGATGACCACACGGCTGCCCGCTTCACCGAATTTATTGCCAGCTAACATATCGTCGATTGCTGCGTCTGCTTGCTCAAGAGTTTCAGCAATAATGACACCTTTGCCTGCTGCTAAGCCGTCTGCCTTTATGACGATAGGTAGTTGGTTGTCACGTACATAGCTTTTAGCCGCCGCAATATCCGTAAAGGTATCGTATGCGGCTGTAGGAATGTTGTGACGTGCCAAAAAGTCCTTACTGAACGATTTTGAGCCCTCGAGTTGTGCGGCTGCAGCAGAGGGACCAAAAATCGCAAGTTTACGCGACTGGAACAGGTCAACGATACCTTTTACCAACGGCGCCTCAGGACCAACAATGGTGAGATCGACCGCATTCTTTTGGGCAAAGTCAGCTAACCCTTCGATGTCTTCAGCACTGATGCTGACATTTTTAAGGTTCGCTTCATCGGCTGTTCCCGCGTTGCCCGGTGCAACAAAAACCTCAGTGACTTGTTTTGACTGGGCGGCTTTCCATGCGAGCGCATGCTCGCGACCACCGCCACCAACTACCAATATCTTCATGTGTTACCTTTGTGTTGTTGGTTTTCTAAACTTCAGTGTGAAGCGATCGCTCTCGCCAATCGCTTTGTATATCTCGGCATCATCACCTTCATTAACATTTAATGTAGGTGGTAGGTTCCAGACACCATTAGGATGGTCTGCCGTATCTTTGGGGTTGGCATTAATTTCACTGGCTTCAACAAGCTCAAAACCTGCTTGTTCAGCGATATCAATAACCCATTGTTGATGAATATATCCCGATTCTGCCATCGCATCAGCGCTCGCATCCTTTGGTAGGCGATGATCAACAACACCTAAAATACCGTCTGGCTTCAACGCACGCCAAAACTGCTTGAATGCGTCACGTACTGCTTCTTCACCGCCGCTCATGTACCAGTTATGTAAGTTACGGAATGTCAGTACGCGGTCAGCGCTGTTAGGCGGCGCAATGTCGCTTTCCAAATCAGTCAGTGGTGCAAACTCGGTGATTTCGACATTACCGAACACCGCTTCGGTTTGGATACGATCCGTAAACTTTTCTAATGATCGTTGGTAATAGTCGCTACCCGAGTTTTGCGGAAAGTGCGCAGCGTAGAGCTGACCGCTTTCGCTTAAGTAAGGCGCCAGAATTTCTGTGTAGTAGCCACCGCCTGGCCAGATCTCAACCACTGTCATGGTTGGAGCGAGCTCAAAAAACTCGAGGGTTTCAACAGGATGACGAGCTTCGTCACGCTTTACATAGCGTTCCGTGCGGCTGTCGTCTTGAACGGCCTTTTCTAACGTCATGCTAGAGCCGACTGAACCCTCGTTCGACGCTTGCCCGCAAGCACTTAAAGTCAGTGCCGTGGCAATTGATAACATCAATTTTGTTTTCATTTTGCTTCCTCCGTAGTTGTTGAAGATAGATTAGGCCTGCTAAGGCAGGGCTGCAAATCTGTCTAACTATTACCTACGGATTAATGACGGAAATGGCGCATTCCCGTAAATACCATTGCAATGCCATGTTCATCGGCAGCCGCAATAATTTCTTCGTCACGAATAGAGCCACCTGGCTGAATAATCGCTTTAATGCCCGCTTCCGCAGCGGCATCGATACCATCGCGGAATGGAAAGAACGCGTCAGAAGCCATAACAGAGCCTGGCACATTGAGACCTTCGTCGTTGGCTTTTATGCCCGCTATTTTTGCACTATAAACGCGGCTCATTTGACCTGCGCCAACACCGATTGTCGCGCCGTCTTTGGCATAGACAATCGCGTTAGATTTTACAAATTTAGCCACTTTCCAACAGAAACGCAGATCGGCCATTTGCTCATCGGTTGGCGCAACTTTTGAAACGACGCGTAACTGTGACTCATCCACGTCTTGCGCGTCTGCTTCTTGAACTAATAGGCCGCCAGCAACACGTTTGTAGTCCCATTGCTCGGTTGACTGCGACCACTCTCCACACGCCAATAAACGGACATTTTTCTTCGATTCGATAACGTTCTGTGCAGCCTCACTGACCGAAGGCGCAATAATCACTTCGACAAACTGTTGGTCGATGATTGCTTTAGCGGTGGCTTCGTCAAGCGGGCGGTTAAACGCGATAATGCCGCCAAAAGCGGATGTGGGGTCGGTTTTAAAGGCGCGTTGATAAGCCTGTTCAATGGTGTCTGCGACAGCAACGCCACAAGGATTAGCATGTTTGACGATGACGCAAGCTGGCTCAACAAAGCTTTTTACGCATTCGAGTGCGGCGTCGGTGTCCGCGATGTTGTTAAATGACAACGCTTTGCCTTGTAGTTGGGTTGCGCTCGAGACAGTTCCTTCAGGGGCATCTTGTTCGGTATAAAATGCGGCCTGTTGGTGGCTATTCTCGCCGTAGCGTAGGCTTTGCTTGTGATTGAACTGGAGGTTATAGGTGCGCGGAAATGCTGCTTCATCACGTAGACGACCACCTAAGTAGTTTGCGATCATGCCATCGTATTGGGCTGTATGCTCAAAGGCTGATACGGCGAGTTCAAAGCGTTTCTTTGCGGATACTGCGCCGTTGTTTTGCTCCATGTCAGCGATAACAAGTTCATAGTCATCACTGTTAACCACTATCGTCACATCTTTATGGTTTTTTGCTGCCGCACGAACCATGGTAGGACCGCCAATATCGATATTTTCGATCGCATCCTCAAAACTGCAATCCGTTTTTGCGACAGTTTTAGCGAATGGATATAAGTTAACAACAACCATGTCGATAGGTGCGATACCGTGAGTATCCATGACCGCCTGATCGACATCGCGACGACCTAAGATTCCACCATGAACCTTTGGGTGAAGCGTTTTTACACGACCATCCATAATTTCAGGGTGTCCGGTGTGATCAGAGACATCGGTAACAGTAAGGCCAGAGTCTCGTAACAGTTTTGCGGTACCGCCTGTAGATAGGAGTTCTACACCACGTGATGCTAACTGCTTGGCAAACTCCACGATACCGGTTTTATCTGAAACACTTAAAAGAGCACGTTTGATAGCTGGGGTCGTCATTATAGAGCC
The DNA here is from genome assembly GCF_000152885.1 of Idiomarina baltica OS145. Classification (GTDB taxonomy): domain Bacteria; phylum Pseudomonadota; class Gammaproteobacteria; order Enterobacterales; family Alteromonadaceae; genus Idiomarina; species Idiomarina baltica. The sequence goes on along the minus strand of NZ_CH672403.1, from coordinate 139,594 downwards.
TTAATTTTAATTACAATTAATGGACAGTGTAGTAAAAAAAAGAGCGCCAGAAGGCGCTCTTAGAGAATAGGCAATTAATTCATGCCGTATTTCTTCAACTTTTTGCGTAAAGTTCCACGATTGATGCCAAGCATGGTGGCCGCGCGCGTTTGATTCCCTCGAGTATAGGTCATGACTTCTTCGAGCAGTGGTGCTTCCACTTCGGATAAAACAAGCTCATACAGCTCTTCTGGATCTTGACCGTCGAGTTGACGTAAGAAGCTGTTGATAGCTTGTTTGACTGAGTCACGTAACGGCTTAGGTTGTGAGTTATTTCCAATAGTGGTTAAAGGAGACGTGTTCTCACGATTTGGGTTTTGATCAAACATAATGCGCTTATCTCTTTCCTACAGTGACAAAAAATAATGTTCCAAGGTATTAATCTGCTGTTCAGCTTCTTCAATACCGTTAAACGCTTGGCGAAACTCGCGCCCATTGGGACGCTCATTGAGATACCAGCCAACGTGCTTACGAGCGATTCGCACACCTTTGTATTCGCCGTAAAACTGATGTAAGGCTTTCACATGCTCTACGACAGTGTGGGCGACTTCGTCGAGCGGAGGTGCTTGTAAGTGCTCTCCGTACTCAAGGAAGTACTGTATTTGCTTAAATATCCAAGGGTTACCTTGCGCACCACGTCCAATCATGATGGCGTCGGCTCCCGTGTATCTAAGCACGTGTGCTGCTTGCTCGGGCGACGTAATATCTCCGTTAGCAATGACAGGAATTGATATTGTCTCTTTAATCGCACGAATGGTGTTGTATTCTGCTTCACCTTTATACATGCAGGCGCGTGTGCGTCCATGTACGGCTAACGCCTGAATACCGCAACGTTCGGCTATTTGAGCGATTTCAATTCCATTTTTGTGGTCTAGGTTCCAACCCGTCCTTGTTTTTAAAGTCACGGGTACATCAACCGCCTCAACCACTGCTGTTAAAATGCTTTCTACAAGCGCGGGGTGCTGCATTAATGCCGACCCCGCGAGCTTTTTATTTACTTTTTTTGCCGGGCAGCCCATATTGATATCAATAATCTGAGCGCCTTGGCTGACATTTATTTTCGCTGCCTGTGCCATCAACTCAGGCTCAGAACCTGCAATTTGTACCGACCGGATACCTAATTCACCAGAGTGATCCATGCGTTGCATCGATTTGTCTGTTTGCCATACCTTCGGGTTACTCGACAGCATCTCTGACACTGTCATGCCAGCACCGAGCTTATAGCAAAGCTGTCGGAACGGCTGGTCAGTGACCCCGGCCATTGGCGCTAAAATCAGGTTATTAGGTAAAGAATATGGTCCAATCCGCATCGGTCAAAAACTACTCAGCGAAAAGGGAGAGAATTTTATGGAATTTATGGGATAAAGGAAAGGCTAAAAAGTATGCAAATTTGGTCTTTTTTTAATTTTTTACTATTGACAAAAGTCGCGCAGAGTCACTCTGCGCGGTATCCTGCCAACATGATCCATTCATCTTGTTGAGTTGGTGTTTCAAATTTGATTTCCGGCGCATAAGCATCCATGACTGATTGCGCTTGGCGTGCGAGTATGCCTGATAGCACGAGACGCCCACCTGGTTTCACGAACTCTTTGATAACATGAGCTAATTCACGCAACGGACCAGCAAGTACATTAGCTAATACAATATCAGCTTGAAGGTTTGGGTGCTGTTCAGGCAAGTAGACGTCAAATTTATCGGCGACATGATTGCGCTCAGCATTTTCTTGTGTCGATATAAGTGCTTGCTTATCGATATCAATGCCTAGCGCATGAGCAGAACCCAGTTTAAGCGCGGCAATACCCAAGATTCCAGAACCGCAACCAAAGTCCACTATCTGCTCGTTACCTTTTACATGAGCATCAAGCCATTCGAGACACATCGCCGTCGTCGGGTGAGTCCCTGTACCAAATGCCATGCCGGGATCAAGCAATATATTGACGGCATCGGGCTCTGGAATATCGCGCCAACTTGGGCAGATCCATAGCCGTCTACCAAACTGAATGGGATGAAAGTTATCCATCCATTCGAGTTCCCAGTCTTTGTCTTCAAGTCCATCGAGTTTGTACTGCAGTGGTTTGGGTAGAACTTTAGCTTTCTCTAAGTTAGCTACGACAGGCTTCATATCGATATCGGCATCGAATAAGCCAGTCACTAAGGTATGTTGCCATAGTAAGACCTCGCCCAGTGGCGGCTCGAAAATTGGCGTGTCAGCACCATCGCGATAAGTCACCGCTTGTGCACCGTTGGCCATGAGCATGTCACCCACTTGGGGGGCATGCTCTTCTGAACTTGATAATGTCAGTTGAATCCAGGGCACTGTTTAGTGACCCCCAAGGCCAAGTTTCTTCTCAAGGTAGTGAATATTGGTACCACCGTGTTGGAAGTTTTCGTCAGCCATGATCGACTTTTGCAATGGAATATTGGTTTTAATGTTTTCGATAATCAGCTCGTTCAACGCATTACGCATACGAGCGATAGCGATGTCACGGTTTTCACCGTATGTTATTAGTTTGCCGATCATCGAATCATAGTTAGGAGGCACTTTATATTCTGCATATACGTGTGAATCCCAACGCACACCAAACCCACCCGGTGAGTGGAAGCGAGTAATTTGGCCCGGCGAAGGCACAAAGGTCTCAGGGTCCTCCGCATTGATACGGCACTCAACTGCGTGACCTCGAATCACCACATCTTCCTGATTGAAAGATAGTTGACGACCCGCGGCAATACGCAGTTGTTCTTTGATCAAATCGATACCTGTGACCATTTCGGTAACGGGGTGCTCCACCTGAATCCGTGTGTTCATTTCGATGAAGTAAAACTCACCGTTTTCGTACAAGAACTCGAAGGTACCAGCGCCGCGGTAGCCGATTTCGATACACGCTTTGGCACAACGCTCGCCGATGAACTTACGCATTTCTGGCGTAATACCTGGGGCAGGCGCTTCTTCGACTACTTTTTGGTGGCGACGCTGCATGGAGCAATCGCGCTCACCTAAGTGGACCGCATTACCTTGGCCATCGGCCAATACCTGCACCTCAACGTGACGCGGGTTTTCAAGGAATTTCTCCATGTAGACAACTGGGTTGCCAAAGGCCGCGCGCGCCTCGTTTTGAGTCATGCGAATAGCACTGAGTAGTTCACTCTCTTGACGGACAACACGCATACCACGACCGCCACCACCGCCAGCTGCTTTGATGATGATTGGATAACCGATGCGTTTTGCTAATTTAATGTTGCGCTCATCGTCGTCGTCCAACGGGCCGTCTGAACCCGGTACACAAGGTACTCCCGCCTTTTTCATGGCTTTAATGGCTGATACTTTATCGCCCATTAAGCGAATCACGTCTGCCGTAGGACCTACGAAAACAAAACCTGATTTTTCCACCTGCTCAGCAAAATCAGCATTTTCAGCAAGAAAGCCGTAGCCTGGGTGAATAGCGGCGGCGTCGGTAATTTCAGCGGCACTGATAATTCTCGGAATATCGAGATAACTCTCAGCTGCGGGCGCTTTACCGATACATATCGCTTCATCCGCTAATAAGACGTGCTTTAAGTTACGGTCGACCGTTGAATGAACAGCGACCGTTTTGATGCCTAGCTCTTTACACGCGCGCAGAATGCGAAGTGCAATCTCACCGCGGTTTGCTATGACCACTTTATCTAACATGATGCGTTCCCGGTTTAATCTTATTCAATGACGAACAGAGGTTGGTCAAATTCAACGGGTTCTTCGTTTTCGACCAAGATTTGCTTAATAACGCCACTCTTATCGGCTTCGATTTGGTTCATCATTTTCATCGCTTCAACGATACACAGCGTGTCACCTGCATTAACACGTGAGCCGACAGTCACGAATGGACTTGCGTCTGGTGAGGGTGCTTCATAGAAGGTGCCTACCATTGGTGAGCGAACGATATGTCCTGAGATTTCCTCTGACTCAGCCGGCGCGCTGTCAGAACTTTGCGGTGCTGCCGGTGCAGGAGCTGCTTGTTGAGGCGCGGCACTGTATTGGATAGGTGCTTGCGCTGGTTGCGGGCTGTAGCGGTTAATGCGAACAGACTCTTCGCCTTCTGTAATTTCTAATTCCGAAATGCCCGATTCTTCAACTAACTCAATGAGCTTCTTAATCTTGCGGATATCCATGGTGCTGTTTAACCTCTAATTTATTTTTCTAGAGTTGAATCGATGAGCCGATTAGCCGCAGCTAACGCCAGCTCGTAACCGTAAATCCCGAAGCCGCTAATGACACCCTCGGCTATATCTGCCAAATATGAGTGATGTCGAAACGCTTCGCGACGATAAATATTGGAGATGTGTACTTCGTAAAAAGGTATTCCCACGCCAAGCAATGCATCTCTTAGCGCTACGCTGGTATGCGCGAATGCGCCCGGATTAATGATGATCATCTGGGATTTGTTAGCCGCTGCGTGTACCCATTCGATCAGTTCATATTCGCGATTGCTTTGCTTGCACTCGAGCGTTACATCGAGCGTATTCGCTTGTGTTTGAAGTAACTGTTCAACATCTTTAAGCGTTTCATGTCCGTATATATTGGGCTCACGGCTTCCTAATAAGTTCAAGTTAGGGCCGTTTAAAACCAAAATATGCTTTTTTTGTCGAGAAGTGTTTTGCATATTGCCGCCAAAAGTTACGAACATGTTAAAAGTCAAAGATTAATGACGGTTCAGTACAATTTAACCGCCATTTTGACAAAACTTTCTGCATTATAGTTGAGTTATGCTAGTTTGCAGTAAAATACTGGTCTTATCAGCGATTTTCGCCGCAAACTCTAGTTTGCAGTGTCTTTCATCTTTTGTAAATGTTCATTGAACGCATCTTCATCCAAAAAGCCGGTTACACGCCACTGCTTGAGCTCCTCGCCATTTGGGGAGAAGAATAAAAGCGTTGGTAATCCCAGTACTTGATAGTCGCTGAGTAGTTGCTTGTGTTCCGCGGTATTTGCCGTGACGTCTATTTGCAATTTTTTGAATTCGCTGAGTGCACTCTGTACTGAACGGCGTGAAAAGGTATATTGCTCAAACTCCTTGCACGCAACGCACCAATCTGCATAAAGATCGACCATCACCCACTGCTGAGATTGGCGTGCGTTATTCAGCTGTTGCTCAAGCGCTGCTCGCGTTTCAACCTGAGTGAAAAAACCGTGAGTTTGTTTAACAGAGTAATACTTATCGACTTGCCAATAGCCACCAGCGACGGCTGTCGCCGTTACCAGTAGGTAGAGTAAAGCGCGGCTTAACGAATGCTTCAAATCGTTAATATGTCGTCCCATATACACCGCTAAACCGACAAAGTAAGTAAGCCATAAAAAGAAGCTTACTGTGTCGTTAAACAGGCGCTCTAATAAGAAAACCACAGCAGCTAATAGCAACCAGCCGAGCAAGTGCTTGATGATATTCATCCAAGCGCCGGCTTTCGGTAGTAACCTTCCACCGGATGCGGCGAAAACGATTAGTGGTAAGCCCATGCCTAAACTCAGGGCGTACAATAGTATAGCGCCAGAGAGCCATTCGCCAGTTTGTGCAACGAACAGCAATGCCCCACTCAATGGCGCGGTCGTGCAGGGTGAAGCGACTAACCCGGAAATCACGCCGATGGAAAATACACCGGCAATTCGACCGCCGCTTTGGTTTCTACTGATTTGGTCTAGTCGTGATTGCCAACCCGACGGTAGTTGTAGGTTGATAATATCCAACATGCTCATGGCAAAAATCGCGAAGGCAATTGCTAAGGTGGCAATGATGGCTGGGTGTTGGAAATAAGCCTGAAATTGCATCCCCATTGAAGCAACGATAAGTCCTAGCAACGAATAGGTGATAGCCATTCCCTGCACATAAATGAAGGCAAGAAAGACGAGGTTTTTAAGTGTTTTTGGTTTGTCTCCAACAACTGTCGCGGAGATGATTGGATACATTGGGAATACGCACGGAGTAAAGGCGAGTCCGATACCTAATAGAAAAAATAAACCTAAGGTGGCGAGGTCGACCTGTTCAACCTGGTTGTTTTCCGTAGGATTAGATGCCGCCTTAATGGGCTCATTGGTATCACTTTGAACACCAATAGTGCGTGTTTCGGGCGGATAGCATAAGCCGGCGTCGGCGCAACCCTGGTAGTGAAAGGTCACCTCGTTGACACCTGCATTGAGTGAGTAAGTCAGTTCGACATAGTTTCGGTAAACCTGACTCTCACCAAAGAACTCATCGACGTGTGATTCCGCAGGAGGGTACTCGATAGGTCGATTAAGAGCCGATGCAGGTGTGAGTTTAAACGCGTGCTGATACAAGTAATAGCCAGGCTGGATCTCAATGCCAACAGTGAGTGGCTTTTCACTAAGTACCTGAACATTAAAGGCTTGATCGACCGTTAAAAACTCCGGCTGCTGGTCAAAGATATTACTACTTTGGGCGACGGCATTGGCCGTGAGTAGGTTCCAACTGATTAGCGCAAATAGGAAAGTCGAACATATTTTTTTCATGGTTTGGTTTGTACCTCAACCCAGTCCAAGTATGACTCAAGTCCATCAACGATTTCTGTAACGATAAACTCGGGTGAATCATAGTTGTGCTGTTCGCTGATAAACTGCTTAAGGTTTGCGACCTGCCAATGATGGGTTTTAATCACCAACCAGTATTCGCTGTCGCACTGAACTTTATCCTCCCAGCGATAGTAAGAACTCACCTTGGGCACGATTTTTACGCAGGCGGCTAGACGTCGCTCAATCATTGTTTTGGCTAGTCTATCAGCAACTTCGCCATCGTCGGTAGTGGTGTAAACCATGCGGATGGGGGTAGTCATGTTCACCTCGAATATGATGAAAAAAATTTTCTTGCAAACCTTGATAACAGAAAATCATACCCCATTTAAAGGTCACGACTAAATTTAAACGCCCACTCAGTGGGTTTTATCAACAACAATAGGTTAAGGAGTTATCGAGAAATGAAACTTCGTCCTTTACACGACCGAGTCATTATCAAGCGTATCGAAGTCGAGGCTAAATCGGCAGGCGGTATCGTTCTAACTGGCTCAGCAGCAGAAAAATCAACGCGTGGTGAAGTCGTTGCCGTTGGCAACGGACGCATCTTAGAGAGCGGTGAAGTACGTCCACTTGACGTGAAAGTGGGTGACAAAGTGCTTTTCAATGAAGGGTACGGCGTTAAGACTGAAAAAATTGACGGCGAAGAATACCTGATCATGAGCGAAAGCGACATCTTGGCTATCCAAGAGTAAGCCGAATCTAAACAGTCTCTAAGAGTACAGTTAAGAGGAATCAAAAAATGGCAGCAAAAGAAGTAAAATTTGGCAATAACGCGCGTCAAAGAATGTTGAAAGGTGTAAACACCCTTGCAGACGCGGTTAAAGTGACCTTAGGTCCTAAAGGCCGTAACGTTGTTCTAGATAAATCATTCGGCGCACCAACCATCACTAAAGATGGTGTTTCTGTAGCGAAAGAAATCGAGCTTGAAGACAAGTTCGAAAACATGGGCGCGCAGATGGTTAAAGAGGTTGCCTCTAAAGCTAACGACGAAGCAGGCGACGGTACAACCACTGCAACGGTTTTAGCACAAGCTATCGTAAACGAAGGCGTGAAAGCAGTTGCAGCGGGTATGAACCCAATGGATCTGAAGCGCGGTATCGATAAAGCAGTTACTGCCGCTGTCGAAGAACTGAAGAAGATCTCTCAACCTTGTGCTGACAGCAAAGCCATTGCACAAGTAGGTACTATCTCAGCTAACTCTGATAGCACCATTGGAGAAATCATTGCTAAGGCGATGGATAAAGTCGGTCAGGAAGGCGTTATTACCGTTGAAGAAGGTCAAGCGCTGCAAGACGAGCTTGATGTTGTCGAAGGTATGCAGTTCGACCGTGGTTACTTGTCTCCTTACTTCATCAATAACCAAGAAAGCGGCTCTGTTGAACTCGACAACCCATTCATCTTGTTGGTTGATAAGAAAGTATCGAACATTCGTGAATTACTGCCTGTACTTGAAGGCGTATCGAAAGCAGGTAAGCCATTGCTTATTATCGCTGAGGACGTTGAAGGCGAAGCGTTGGCGACCTTGGTTGTTAACAACATGCGCGGCATTGTAAAAGTTGCGGCTGTTAAGGCACCTGGTTTCGGCGATCGTCGTAAAGCTATGCTTCAAGACATCGCGGTATTGACCGGTGGTACCGTCGTTTCTGAAGAAATCGGCATGGAGCTTGAAAAAACTCAGCTCGAAGACTTGGGTACTGCTAAACGTGTTGTTATTACTAAAGACAACACCACTGTTGTTGATGGTAATGGTGATGACGCTGCGATTGAAGGTCGTGTCACGCAAATCAAACAACAGATGGAAGAAACTTCATCTGATTACGACCGTGAGAAACTACAAGAGCGTCTTGCGAAACTCGCTGGCGGTGTTGCGGTAATTAAAGTTGGCGCAGCAACTGAAGTTGAGATGAAAGAGAAGAAAGCTCGAGTGGAAGACGCGTTGCACGCAACTCGTGCTGCGGTTGAAGAAGGTGTTGTACCGGGTGGTGGCGTTGCCTTGGTTCGCGCTGCAAGCAAGCTAGCGGAATTAACCGGCGACAATGAAGAGCAAAACGTAGGTATTCGCATGATGCTACGTGCGATGGAAGCACCACTGCGTCAAATCGCATATAACGCAGGTGCTGAAGCGTCTGTTGTTGCAAACCGCGTACGTGAAGGTGAAGGTAACTTCGGCTACAACGCAGGTAATGACACCTACGGTGACATGCTAGAGATGGGTATCCTTGACCCAACTAAAGTTACTCGCTCTGCACTGCAATTTGCTGCATCGGTTGGTTCATTGATGATCACGACCGAAGCAATGGTTGCCGAAATCCCTAAAGACGATGAGTCTGCGGGTGGTATGGGCGACATGGGTGGCATGGGCGGTATGGGCGGCATGATGTAATCTGTCGTTCACCCCATGAACACTTAATAAAGAGCCCTTCGGGGCTCTTTTTTTGTTTGTTTATGTAATCAGGGAATCTTTTGGTTATATTGTAGTCAAATCTTGTGAGTCAATTACCTATGGAGGTGATTATGAAAAGGATATGGGTTACATCGTTGATTCCGTTATCACTTATTGCAACGTCTGTGTTTGCGGGCGAGGCTAAAGTAACGTTCAAGGATGTTGAGAAGTACACCGACTTTTCGCCGGCTACAGGCATTGAGTCGCGTTTCCAAGAGAAGACAAAAGAAGATTTCACTGAGAAGTTTAATGAATTAGCGAGTTTATTGCCAGAAAAGCAAACGCTTGAGGTAACGGTTACGGATGTGGATTTAACCGGTCGGATCGAGCCGACCTTTGGTCAAAGCGCAACATCTTATATTCGTGTTGTACGACCTATTGATTTTCCGCGTATTAACTTGACTTACAAGCTAACTGACGCGCAAGGGCAGGTTATTAAAGAGAACTCTGTTGTTGTAAAAGATATGGGTTTTGATATGGATAGTATGGCCTCGATTAAACGTAATCGAGATATTAACTACTATGAACATAAGATGCTCGAAGAGTGGTTCAGAGAAACCTTCTCCGAGCAAATTAAGGCTAACCAGCCTGGCGGATCTGCTTAAGGCGTGCCAACGTCTCTGTTAGTAGCTGGAGTTGTTCGACAATGGTTTTCAACAACGCTTCATTGTCACGCTCCAGTTGCCAGGCTTCTACATTTTTTGTCACTTCTTGGAGATAAGGCTGAAAGCGATTGCCTTTGGTTTCGAAAGCTGTTTGTTCAACAAAGATACTGTCAAATTTAGCTTTGCCCTGTTCTCTTAAATCATCTAAATACTGGTCCGCGTCGACAACTTGTCGATAGAGTACGCGCAGGTGTTCTTGTAACTGTTTGTCAACGCGATCAATTGCTTCACTCATCTTTGGTTTTCCTCATTCGCTTGGCATGATGGGTGTTTTACTGTCTCGGTTAGGAATTTCGCGAACGAGCTTGGGGACTAAAAACCCAGGCAGTCTGGCGTTAATTTGTTGCCAAAGTTCACGTGCGCGCGCGTCGCTAATTGCAAAATGCGCAGCTCCTTGAACCGGGTCGAGTTGGTGTAGGTAATAGGGTAACACAGACGCATCGAAAAGCCTTTCGCTGAGTTGTGAGAGTGAGTCTGCGTCGTCATTGATTGCTTTTAATAAGACGCTTTGATTCAGTAATGTGACACCACGTTGTCGCCATGTTGCTAGGTGCTGTTTAAGCGAACTTCCGATCTCATTAGCGTGGTTGGCGTGTATCACCAATATCACTTGCTCGAAGCGCTGGGTTAAATGCGTCGCAAGACGTTCGGTTAAACGTTGTGGCAATACCACCGGCAGGCGAGAGTGAATGCGCAACCGTTTTATTTGTTTTAGTTCGGCCAATTTATCGGCGAGTTCGATGAGGTATCCATCATTGGCAAACAGCGGGTCGCCGCCACTTAAAATGACTTCGTTCACTTCTTGATTCTGACGAACGTACTCGACACACTCGTCAAACTGTTTACGCGGTAATACATCATCCGCATAGGGATAATGGCGACGAAAGCAATAGCGACAGTTTATAGCGCACGCCCCCTGAACCAGAAGTAGTACACGCGATGCATACTTATGAAGTAGACCTTGGGGAACTGCATGCTCACGTTTGTCGGTCACTTCATTAAGTGGGTCAGTGCTGTACCCTGGCGTTACTGTGAATTCATCAGCGAGGGGTAGCACTTGTCGCAGGAGAGGGTCCTGTGGGTTTCCAGCTTCCATCAACTCGACAAAGGGCCGCGGCACACGGAACGAAAACAACTTTTTTGCTTCGAGGTGCTCGTTGAATGCATTGGGATCGAGCCCTAATGTTGTAAGCAGCTGGCGCGGATCTTTATAGCTTTTAGCCAACTCGAGCTGCCATTCATCGCGCGTTGATACTTCAAGAGTTTGCACTGCACGACTCCCTATTTAACAATTAATGTCATTATTTTACCTGAAAAACCGCTTGGATTGGTTTATTATTGCGGCAATCAAGTTGTATTGAGAAACAAGGATACAAAATTTATGGCGAATTACAGCACCAACGAATTCAAAGGTGGCTTAAAGATCATGCAAGACGGTGAGCCATGCTCCATCGTTGAAAACGAGATGGTTAAGCCGGGTAAAGGTCAGGCATTTAACCGTGTTAAAATCCGTAAACTCATCAGTGGCAAAGTCGTTGAGAAAACGTTTAAATCAGGCGAGTCTGTGGAAGGCGCCGATGTAATTGAACTGGAGTTGGCATACCTTTATAACGACGGTGAGTTCTGGCACTTCATGAACAATGAAACCTTTGAGCAAGTTGCCGCGGATGCAAAAGCCGTCGGTGAAGCTGAAAAGTGGTTAGTTGAGCAAGACGTATGTACGCTTACTCTGTGGGAAGGTAACCCGATTAACGTACAACCACCTAATTTCGTTGAGCTGGAGATTACTGAAACCGATCCAGGGCTAAAAGGTGATACTGCCGGTACAGGTGGTAAACCTGCAACACTAAGCACCGGCGCAGTAGTGCGTGTCCCGTTGTTCGTGCAAATTGGTGAAGTTATTAAAGTGGATACTCGCTCAGGCGAATATGTTTCACGCGTGCAGAAGTAAATACTATGTCTGACTGGCGTTCAAAAGCCACGTTAAACGTATTAAAGAAACGAGCGGAGTTGTTGCGGCAACTTCGTTCGTTTTTTTTCGAGCGCGATGTGTTAGAAGTCGATACCCCACTATTGTGCCAACACGGTGTCACCGATCGGCATATTGAAAACCTCAGTACGCGCGATAGTCAGCACAACTTACGTTATCTTCAAACCTCCCCGGAATATGCGATGAAGCGTTTGCTAGCGCAATATGGGCATAGTCTCTATCAGTTAAGCCATGTGGTACGCGATGATCCGGTTGGCCGTCACCATAACCCTGAGTTTATGATGCTGGAGTGGTATCGAGTGGGTTTTGACGATGACCAACTGATAGCTGAGATTGGTGAGTTGTTAATGACAGTTGCTGACGCTCCGCCCTTAGTAAAATTGACGTATCAAGATGCTTTTCTGCAACACATGCAGTGTGACCCTCTAACACCGGCTGGAATAAAGGCAATTCATCAGCGTTTGAAAGATGATGAGCGAACGAAAGATTGGATGGCAAGTGAGTCGGATGTGGATACAATTTTGCAGGTCGCTTTCAATCTTTACGTAGAGCCACAATTATCGTTATCGCAACCAACGGCTATTACTCACTTTCCTGCAAGTCAGGCAGCCTTAGCCCAAATTGATAGTAAAAATCCTAGCGTAGCGCGACGTTTCGAAATTTATTGGGAGGGGATTGAACTTGCCAATGGTTATTACGAACTGAGCGATTCAGTAGAGCAGTCATTGCGTTTCAACAAAGATATTGCAGCACGTGAGCGTGCTCAATTGCCCTACCGCGCGGCGGATTGTTTTTTAATAGCGGCGCTAGAACACGGGCTACCTCCATGCGCAGGTGTCGCAATGGGATTTGATCGTTTGCTGATGATTAAGACAAAGGAAACTTCAATTGAGCGCGTGATTCCGTTTTCATACACCTCAGCTTAACGATTAAATTGTGATCGCTCTTGCGACCAATGTACGTATGTTATAATATAACAGGCTCATTGAGGTAAGGGGGGCAAATGACTCATTCAAAACAACAAAAGCTGGATCGAGCGGGTATATGGATCACCACGGTCTGTGCTATCCATTGTTTGCTGTTACCTCTAATTCTCCCATTACTTGCATTGGTAGGTTTCTCGTTTTTAGGCGAGGATTTACTCGAAAACACAATTTTAGGTATCAGCGTTATTGTGGGTCTAACTGCGCTCATTGGCGGCGCTAAACAGCATGGGAAGTGGTCTCTATTAATCCCGCTGCTCGCAGGTGCATTAATATATTCGCAACGAGACATTCTTGGTCCGTGGGGAGAACCGGTTATTATTGCCGTTGGCGCTGGACTGATCATTTACGCGCACATCAGTAACTTACGTCGCTCACGTAAAATAATGGCTTCAGCAAATGCCCCACTCGCTGAAGCCAAAAATGTTTAGCCAGTTTTTCGTTCTAACAAGACACCGGCTTCGATATGGTGTGTATAAGGAAATTGGTCGAATAAGGCCGCTTTTGTAACGGTAAACTTATCACTCAGGTCGTTTATATTCTGTATGAGTGTGTCTGGGTTACAGGATATGTAGAGTATCCTTTGATACTGACTGACTACATTAAGTGTAAGAGCATCAAGGCCTGCGCGAGGCGGATCGACAAGTACGGTTCCAAAATCATAGCTCGTCAGGTCGATATTCTGTAATCTTCGCTTTTCTACGTCACCTTTGAGTGCTTCACTGAACTCTTCTGACGACATGCGCACGAACTCAACATTATTGATTCCGTTCATTTCTGTCGCCACTTGAGCAGAAGCCACCGACCGTTTACTGATCTCCGTAGCCAGCACGTGTTCGAATTGTGTTGAGAGTGGCAGAGTGAAGTTACCGTTACCGCAATATAGCTCGAGCAAGTCATGTTTCGGTGTTCCCACACTATTTATTGCCCAAGTTATCATTTGCTTGTTGATCTCGGCATTCGGTTGGGTGAATGCATTTTCAGTTTGTACGGTTTTCCAATGACGGTTACCAATATTCAAGCACTCGACTACTTCATCGGTTCCGATGACATGCTTTTGCTTTCTTGCACGACCGATGAGTCCAAGCTTGTCAGTTATTGGAGATAGTGTTTCATGCATTTGCTTTGCGGACTCTTCCCATTCCGCATCTAATTGTTTGTGGTATAAGCAGGAGATAACTGCTTCATTGGTTGTAGTCGTAAGAAAATCTACCTGAAACAGCTTATTTCTCAAGATTGGCTTATCAATGACATAGTCTCTGACCGCTTTCATCAGGGTATTAATAAGCCCAGAGCCTGGAACAAACTCATCCATTCTGATTTTCTCCCGCGTTTCGGGATTAAACATTATGTAGTATAAGTCGTTTTGCTCATGCCAAACTCGAAACTCAGCACGCATACGGTAGTGAGTGCGTGGCGACTCGTGTAGTTCAAGTTCTCCTTTATAGTAAGGAGACAACAATTGCTGTAAGTGTTTTGCCTTCTCGGCAAATTGCAGCGGGTATTCGGACGGATCGATTGTTTTGTAGGTCATGATTAATAGGCGTTGCTTTAAGTTAGTAGCTTTTAGTTTATCATTTTTGTCGGCTTAGTGCCGATTTGGTGACTTATTAAACGAATTTGGGCTTAATTGTGTTGTGTTTATTTACATTTGACGGGAATCTGTACAAACGAATAAAAACATTGAAAATAGCCCTTGACCCACGGAGATAAATGTCTAAAATACGCTCCACGTTTGAGGCAGACAACGAAGTCGCCGAAAACATAAGTTTTCTAAAAAATCTTTTTCAAAAAAGTGTTGACAGAAAACTGACGGTGTGTAGAATACGCACCTCTCGCAGCAAGGCTGCTGAGAAACGCTCTTTAACAATATATCAAGCCAAGCAAACTGTGTGGGCACTTGCAAAAGTAAGCAACAAAAAATATTGCAACTTTTGAATGAGTGTCTAGCTACTGAGGTAGCAAGCACACGTAATTCATTGAGTTGATTGAACTTTTTAATTGAAGAGTTTGATCATGGCTCAGATTGAACGCTGGCGGCAGGCCTAACACATGCAAGTCGAGCGGTAACAGAGAGAAGCTTGCTTCTTTGCTGACGAGCGGCGGACGGGTGAGTAATACTTGGGAACTTGCCTCTAGGCGGGGGACAACCACTGGAAACGGTGGCTAATACCGCATAATGTCTACGGACCAAAGTGGGGGACCTTCGGGCCTCACACCTAGAGATGGGCCCAAGCGGGATTAGCTAGTTGGTGAGGTAAAGGCTCACCAAGGCGACGATCCCTAGCTGTTCTGAGAGGATGATCAGCCACACTGGGACTGAGACACGGCCCAGACTCCTATGGAGGCAGCAGTGGGGAATATTGCACAATGGCGCAAGCCTGATGCAGCCATGCCGCGTGTGTGAAG
>NZ_CH672403.1:3353-119846 GCF_000152885.1 Idiomarina baltica OS145 | reverse complement strand
GTACGGTTAGTGTAATGGCAGAAGCCAGCTTAACTGCGAGACAGACACGTCGAGCAGATACGAAAGTAGGTCATAGTGATCCGGTGGTTCTGAATGGAAGGGCCATCGCTCAACGGATAAAAGGTACTCCGGGGATAACAGGCTGATACCGCCCAAGAGTTCATATCGACGGCGGTGTTTGGCACCTCGATGTCGGCTCATCACATCCTGGGGCTGAAGTCGGTCCCAAGGGTATGGCTGTTCGCCATTTAAAGTGGTACGCGAGCTGGGTTTAGAACGTCGTGAGACAGTTCGGTCCCTATCTGCCGTGGGCGTTTGAGAGTTGAGAGGAGCTGCTCCTAGTACGAGAGGACCGGAGTGGACGAACCTCTGGTGTTCCGGTTGTCACGCCAGTGGCACTGCCGGGTAGCTAAGTTCGGAATCGATAACCGCTGAAAGCATCTAAGCGGGAAGCGAGCCTCGAGATAAGCTCTCACTAGCACATTAAGTGCTCTGAAGGGTCGTTGCAGACGACGACGTTGATAGGCGGGGTGTGGAAGCGTTGTAAGGCGTTGAGCTAACCCGTACTAATTGCCCGTGAGACTTAACCATACAACACCCAAGGTGTTTGCTTGTTGAGCACGTAAGACGCTTTATCGAATTGAATAAGAGAGTGGCGAAACAATCAGCCGAATCCATGTTGTGACAGTTTATGTCTGGCGGCCATAGCGGTATGGCACCACCTGGCTCCATTCCGAACCCAGAAGTGAAACATACCAGCGCCGATGGTAGTGTGGGGTCTCCCCATGTGAGAGTAGGACACCGCCAGACTTCAAATAAACAATCCCTCGTGCGCAAGCACGGGGGATTTTTTTATGCCTGCTCGCTAGACGCACGTCGCCCCCGCACCACGTACGTCGCGCATCCTGCGCGACAACCCACATCGCACCGTGCGCCCAAGGCGCACGCTACCACCGCACCGCGTACGTCGCGCATCCTGCGCGACAATCCATATCGCCCCGTGCGCAGAATGCGCACGCTACGACCGCGCCACGTACGTCGCGCATCCTGCGCGACAATCCACACCGGCCCGTGCGCCCAAGGCGCACGCTACGACCGCGCCACGTAAGTCGCGCATTGTGCGCGACAATCCACATCGCGCCGTGCGCAGAATGCGCACGCTACGACCGTGCCACGTAGGTCGCGCATTGTGCGCGACAATCCACACCGCCCCGTGCGCCCAAGGCGCACGCTACGCCCGCGTCACGTACGTCGCGCATTGTGCGCGACAATCCACACCGCCCCGTGCGCCCAAGGCGCACGCTACGACCGCTCCCTGTACGTCGCGCATTGTGCGCGACCATTCACACCGGCCCGTGCGCAGAATGCGCACGCTACCTATAATTTTTGTTTATATATAATCGTAAACTGTATTATCTTCGTATTGCTAACTACTGGTATATTGCCTTGCATAAATTCTTTGTGTTATGGCCCATGGAGAGCAGTAATGAATAAATATAATGCAATCACGCTCGCCGTTGCTACGGCAACGTCGTTGGGTAGCTTACCCGTATTAGCTCAGCAGCAAGATCAAGCTGAGGCGGATGTTGAAGAGGTAATACAGGTTGTAGGTTCACGTCTTTCTTACCGAACTGCTACCGATGGTGCTGCACCTGTCGATATTATTTCAGCTGACGATTTAGCAGCTACGGGTATTACCGAGACGGCGAAAGCGCTTCAATACGCAGTACCGAGTTTTAATTTCCCGTCTTCATCGGTTACTGACGGAACTGATGCGGTGCGCCCAGCGTCTCTACGGGGATTATCCCCAGATCACACCTTAGTATTGGTGAATGGCAAACGTCGTCATAAGTCGGCCCTAGTACACTTAAGTGGCACAACTGGCCGCGGTAGTTCCAATGTAGACTTGAATGCGATTCCTATTTCAGCGATTAAGCGAATCGAAGTGTTACGCGACGGTGCTGCAGCACTTTACGGTTCGGACGCAATTGCTGGGGTGATCAATATCGTGCTTAAAGACAACGATTCTGGCGGCACAGCTAATGCACAAGTCGGTCAAACCTACGAAGGCGACGGGGAGCAGTATAAGCTATCTGCTAGTGGTGGGTTTAAGGTCGGTGACAACGGCTCACTAACGCTATCCGGCGAATTTCATCATAAGAACCGTACCAATCGCGCGGGTCCTGATCCTCGTCAGCAGTATCCAGAATTGCCTAACGGAGAGCCTGATCCAAGAGAAGAAACATTCGATCGCTACAGCTTTCACGTGGGTGATGCAGAATATGAGAACGCTGCCTTATTCGCAAACTATGAGCAAGAAGTGGTTGAAGGCGGCACTTTGTATGCCTTTGCTGGCGTAAGTGACCGCTCATCGGAATCGGGTGCGTTTTATCGTCGTGCATTGCAATCTAATACGCTGACTGAAATCTATCCAGATGGTTTTTTGCCAATCCTTGCACCAGACGTTAAAGACTACTCTGCATATTTAGGCTACGAATGGTTGCAGGGGGAGTGGACGATTGATGTCAGTGCGGGTCATGGCGTTAGCGAGTTTCAATATAACGTTGAAAACTCTTTGAATGCCTCTTTAGGGCCGACTCAAACACCGACGTCATTTGAAGCAGGCACGTTGGAAAATAAAGAGACAAACGTCACCATTGACGCTCAGCGATTTTTGCCGTTTTTTAATAATTCCGACTTATCAATAGCGACGGGAATTAGCTATAGAAAAAACACTTATCAAATTACAGCGGGTGAAGAGGCCTCTTATATTGATGGAGGTTATCAAGATCGTCCGTCCGGTAGTCAGGGTTTCAGTGGCTTCACTCCGGATTCGGAAGTCGATCAAAGTCGCGATAACGTCGGTATTTATTTAGAAGCAGAGAACCAGCTGACCACTGATTTTATGTGGGGCGCAGCCGTTCGGTACGAGGACTACTCTGACTTTGGTGATAATACAAGCTGGAAGCTATCAGGTCGTTACGACATTACAGACAGGTTGGCTATTCGTGGTGCAGTGAATACTGGCTTTCGAGCTCCGAGTGTTCAGCAACTTTACTTTACCAATGTATCGACTTTGTTTGTTGATAGAGGTGACGGTTTAGTACCAGAACAATCAGGAACTTTTAACAATCTGAGCGACGTAGCTAACGCACTCAACATCGGTCGTTTGCAGCCAGAAGAGTCACAGAGTTACAGTTTAGGCTTAGTGTGGAAAGGTTATAATGGTCTCGCGGTGACATTGGATGCGTATCAGATAGCGATAGATGATCGTATCATTCTATCAGGTGACGTCTCGCCTACTGATTCGCAGGCCGTGGCTGATGCTTTAGCGCAAACTAACGCCGATAACGCTCGATTCTTTGTGAACGCAGTGGATACCACCACTCAGGGTATTGACCTTGTTGTGAGCAAAGATTTCGAACTTAATAATTATGGGTCACTCAAAGCGCAACTTGCATATGGCTACAATGATACCGAGATTGACTCTGTAAACTTACCGCCGCTACTTGATGGTTTAGAGCAAGTTCTTTTTGATGAAGACGAACGAGTGAGAATGACAGAGTCGGTTCCCTCAAGTAGTGCTTCACTTGGTTTGACTCACCAATTAGGTCGTTGGACTAGCAACGTTCAATTGAGTTACTTTGGTACTTATAGTATCAATTATTCCAGTGGCAAAGAGACTTACGGACCGAATTGGATTACTGACATTACAGTGAGTTACGCGCTAAATGATCAGTTTGATATCACGGTCGGAGCGCAAAACCTGTTCAACGAATACCCAGACGAACGGGGTGAAGGTAATCAATTTAATGGTATCTTCAAATATCCACTTACTAACTCGCCAATTGGATTTAATGGCGGCTATGTTTATACAGAAGTTGAATACCGTTTCTAATAAAATCGAGTTAGTCAAAACCGCCACAAAGTGGCGGTTTTTTTATATTTAACGCTTAATAACTTTGAAAATAAACACCGTAAATATAAAAATGTTCTAATAAACAATCACTTATATATTGGCATGACATTTGAATTATATTCACTGAAGTGAATAGTTGAGGAGAACAATATGTCCACGTATAAACGAAGTGCCGGTAAAGGTTGGCTCATTGCATTAGTGATTGTGGGCGCGCTATTTTTCGCCCCAGAGATACTTTCGGGGTTGGGTTTTGCGGTCGGCTCAGTCATTGAATTTACAATCAGTCTATTGATCGGTTTCGCCATTGTTGGATTAGTATTTTTTGTCGTGATGACTGTGTTTGGTAGCGTCCTACTAGGACTTGGTGCAGGTTTTCTTGCCTTGATATTTACCGGGATTGGTATGTTTTGGCCGCTTATCATTTGTTTGCTGATTCTTTACTTTGTATTTCGGGATCGACGCAAAACCGTGTAACATCATCTCAATGATCAATAATTGAGGTGAATATCATGTTAAAACTCTTCTTTGGTCTTGCGCTCATGGTTTCTAGCGGAGCTATAGCGCAAGATGCGCTGACTATTACTGATGCGCGCGCGAAAGAGTCAATCCCAGGCTCAAATAATGGCGTCGCGTTCGCAACAATAAAAAACAACTCGGCTGCCACCATAGTGATTAAAAGCGTATCTTCAAATGTCAGTAAAATGACTCAGATCCATACGCATAAAATGAAAGATGGCATGATGTCGATGATGCATGTTCCTGAACTTGCGATTGCTCCCAACGAGCAAGTTGTATTTCAAAGTGGAGGTTATCACTTCATGTTGATGGGGTTGAAACAGCCTTTGTCTCAGGGGGAAACTTTTAATCTGACCATTTCGTACGATAATAATCAGACACAAACTATTTTAATTCCGATTGAGGGTCGATAACAGGCTATGCGAATAGGCAAATTAAAGTTAAGTGTAAAGTGGTTACTCATTTCATTAGTATCCTTTCTAATCTTACTGTGGATAGTTGCGTGGTGGTTTTCTGAAGAGCCAGACACGTTTGACGTTGAACAACGTGTTGAAGCCGAAGCTAAGCGTCTCAATCTAGAGCCCGTAAACGGTTTCGCAACTTCAACGGCGGCCATTGATGTGTTGGATACGCTGCTAAATAAGCGCGGCGGTTATATGAGTAATGACCTTCTGCCACCGTTTGCCTGGGTCGACGATATTCCTGCCTGGGAATATGGGGTTGTCCAAATGACCCGTGATTTGCTGTTAGTTATGCGTAACGAGTATAGCCGCTCACAGTCCCAATCAGCTGAGAACACTTTTCTTGTCGTAGCTCAGCCGGCAATGAATATTGATCATACCAGTTGGTTTGCGCCATCACCCGAAAGTGAATTCAGTGAAGTGATAAGTCAACTTAAGCAGTATCGTTTGGCACTTGCAGATCCTAACGATCACTCAGCTCAATTTTACTCTCGAGCCGATAATTTGCGTGCGTGGGTTGCAGAAGTAGAGAAGCGTTTAGGTTCTCTATCTCGCCGCTTGAGTGCCAGTGTTGCGCGAGTAGAGCCCGATGTCACCTTGGCGGGTGATGCGAATGCACGACAGTCAACGCCAACGCCTCGTATCGTCCGTGAGCAAACGAGCTGGTGGAAAATTGACGATGTCTTTTACGAGGCCCGCGGCGCTTCTTGGGCTTTACTCCACTATTTAAAAGCCGTTGAAATCGATTTCAGGGATATCCTAGAAGATAAAAATGCGTTAATTAGCTTGCAACAGATAATTAGTGAATTAGAGTCAACGCAGAAGACGTTATGGAGCCCAATGGTCCTTAATGGTTCTGGATTTGGATTGATGGCAAATCATTCATTAGTCATGGCTAATTATATTTCTCGTGCAAACGCTGCGCTTATTGAATTACGTAGCTTATTAGCACAAGGCTGAACAACTTAAATAGGATAACACTATGAAGCACTTTGCGAAGGTATTACCACTTGCTGGTTTAGCGCTAGCTCCTATGGCAGCGAGTGCCGACACCGTATTAGGTGTGTTTGCTGGTGGGCAGTATTGGGATGGAAATGTCGATGGTTCGATTTCAGCTTTTGATCCGTTAGTACAGTTAGGCAATTATGATGATCAAGGTGAGACGTTCTCCAGCTACTATGTTGCACTTGAACATCCAATACCCTTAATTCCGAATTTTAAAGCACGTTGGAATGACATGACGGTCGACGGAGATGGCATAAATCCAAAAAGCGATTTTAGTCACGTTGATTATATTCTTTATTATGAAATCTTTGACAACGATATCGTCTCGATTGACTTAGGTGTCAATGCAAAACGCTTTGATGGAAACACTCGTTATATCGTCGCAGATGCCGCTGTTACTCCCGTTGATTTCTCTGGTACGGTACCGATGGCTTACGCATCAACAAAAATCGGACTACCATTCACTTCTTGGTGGATCAATGCTGAGGCGAGCGCATTAAGTTTTGACGATAGCGATATCCGCGATGTTAGTGCATCAGTCGAGTATCAGTTCTTAGATAATGCGGCGATAGACGCGAGCGTGCGTTTAGGGTATCGCGATATGGAAATTAAGCTCGATGATATCGACGATACGTACAGTGATATTCGGTTCTCGGGTCCGTTCGTGTCAGTTGACGTTCATTTCTAGATAGCCTGTTATAAATACTTGCAGTTAAAGTTCGATATGGCTAGATTGTTATATCGGAATTAACAAATTGCAGGCAAGAATGAGCAGTAAAAATGAAGAGCCGCTGTTTCTTATCGACGATGAGGAGGAAACGAGGGCTGTTAGTGCATTAGAGAGTTGGAAAATCTTGATCGTCGACGATGATCAAGAGATTCATGCCGTGACTAAAATGGCGCTTTCGGATGTGCTGATTGCTGACAAGTCGCTTGAGTTCATTCATGCTTATAATGGTCAGCAAGCAATGGATATGCTGGCTGACCATGACGACATCGCAATGGTGTTGTTGGATGTTGTCATGGAATCCGATGATGCTGGACTCAAGGTTGCACGAGCCATACGTAATGAATTACGTAACGAAGAAGTTCGAATTGTGCTACGCACCGGTCAACCCGGTTACGCGCCAGAAGAAAGTGTTATCAAAGATTATGATATAAACGACTACAAAACAAAAACGGAACTGACCCGAAGTCGCTTGTTAACCACTGTTTTTGCTGCCATCCGTTCATACCAACAACTACGTACTATCAACGAAAACCGCCGCGGGTTACGAAAAATTATTCACTCTGCATCGAATCTGATGGAAAAGCACTCTATTGTGAATTTTTCTGAGGGCGTGGTGACTCAGTTAGCTTCGCTATTGGGGTTGTCAGCCGAGGGTATCGTAGGAGCGCGAGCGCCACATAAAGATGATGACATTCTTGTACTTGGGGCAGCAGGGCATTTCGCTGGAAGTATTAATCGCTCAATTTCGAGTCTTAATTCGGCATTTATAGAAGAAGCGGTGAAACAGTGCTTGCGGGAAAAGCGTCATATTCAATTACAGGGCGCTTCCGTATTTTTCATCGATGGACAAGTTCATCAAGCCGCTGCTTACATAGAAACAGAAGAGTTGCTGGAGAATTATGACCAAGAGTTACTCGAGGTGTTTCTCGCCAATATTGCCGTGGGATTTGAAAACGCGAACTTGTTTGAGGAGTTGCGTGCCGCGGCTTATCGTGATCCATTGACAGGTGTCGCAAATCGAAGCGAGTTTTCTAAACGCCTATCAGACCTCGCAAAGCAGAAAGATGAACATATTGTCGTTTCAATTATGGATATCGACCATTTTTCTGATGTGAATGATGGGCTAGGCCAGGATGTTGGCAACTTATTACTTCGGTCGGTCGCTTTGCGCTTGAGTGAGCAACTGGGGCCAGAGGTTTTTATTTCACGCATTGCCGCTGATGTCTTTGGTTTAATTGGTCCCGAAGAAATTATCTCGCCCCGTAATCTGAATGAGTTATTTAGACTTCCGTATAGAGCGGGAGAGCATCATATTCCATTGAGCATTACCTGTGGCTTTACTGCTGCATCGAATAGCGAGCATGAGAGCGGTAAGAGCTTGCTTAAGCAGGCCTATATTGCACTTAAAAATGCGAAGAAGAATTCCTTTGAGCGTCATAATTACTATCTGCCTTATATGGAGCAGGAAACTCAGCGTCGATTACATATTGTACGCATGCTGCGGGCGGATTTCGCAGAAAGACGGTTAGAGGTGTGGTATCAGCCGCAAGTCTGTTTAGCTTCAAAACGGATTATTGGGGTTGAGAGCTTACTGCGGTGGCCGCAGCGCGATGGTAGTTTTATCTCTCCTGGCGAGTTCATTCCGCTGGCAGAATATTCAGGATTAATCGTTGATATCGGTGCTTGGGTCATTGAAGAGGCGTGCCAGCAGATCCGCCAGTTTGACGAGCTAGGTTTGCCCGAACTTCGCGTTGCTGTCAACGTATCAGTGCCGCAATTTAGAATGCGTGATTTTCCTGAGTTAGTCGAACAGCAGTTACAAAACCATAATGTCAGCCCAGACCGACTTGAACTGGAAATCACTGAGAGTATTGTGATGGAAGACCCTGATCTTGTGGCCGATATACTTTACCGTCTAAAACGGCAAGGTATTCATGTGGCTATTGATGATTTTGGCGTCGGCTTCTCATCGTTGAGTTATCTTCAGAAACTTCCACTCGATCGTATTAAAATCGACAAGACATTTGTACACAACTCAAATGAAGACAGTGGCCGTATCATTATTGAGACTATTGTGAATATGGCTCATCGACTGGGAATGAGTGTGTTAGCAGAGGGTATTGAGCTTGAAGAGCAAGTGAGTTATTTCAAAAACTTACAGGTGGCGGAGGCACAGGGGTTTCATTTCGCGAAACCCATGCCAGCACAACGGTTGGCGGAGCTGCTTGCTAAACAATCCGCCAACATAGAATAATATCGTTACTGATAAACCGTGACGCTATCAGCTTTCATTGAATAGCCCGTAACCGCTAGATCACTGTCTGTCCGTTGAGTTGAGATAGTTCCTTCGACCCAAACCGCATCGTAGGTGTTCTCGTAAGGAACACCTTCTTCGAACTTAACGTGGATAATCTGGTTAGGAGGCGGTGGTGGCACATGGATACAAGCACCAAAATACGGGACTAATAAGAACTCTGTAACCGCATCCGCGTTGCCTTCCAGTTGTACGACATAGCCAGGAATTTTGACTTTCTTGCCATCTAGCGCCTGTACAACAGGTGCATCAAGAAACTTTTGCTCTGCTTCTTCAGGGTTTTGGTCGTAATACGACTGAGGCTTTACGGGGGGAGGGGTAAAGCCTTCAGGTACTAAATCTTTCCAACCAATTTTTTCGCTTGCGAACGCCATGTTCTGACTCGCCAGAAATAGCAACGCCGTGCTCATCATTACTTTCAAACTATACTTCATACTTTCACCGTTAAACCGTCTGCAAGTGATTGGCGGTAAGCGCGCCAAGCAGGTACAAGACTCATTAAGAAGCCTGCAACAACCACAAATAACATTCTCCACCATTCTGCAGCGGTAGGCCACTGCAGAGCAAACAATAATCCCGTTTGCTGCTGAATCACGCCGGCAAGGGAAATTTGCAGGATATATAACAACGCCAGCCCCGACGCCGTAGCAATGATCGTTAATAATACTGCCTCAGTGACCAACAACGTGAACAGCGTGCCAGGACCCGCACCTACCGCTCTTAACACAGCCATCTCTCGACTGCGTTCGCGTAAACTTGCGAGCAAAATGGTCAGCATACCGAGGAGTCCAATAATAACGACTATTGCAGAGATACCATTAAGTGCTTGTTGAAAAACACGCAGTGTTTTCCACAACTGTTGCAGTGTTTGACCAGGCATCAAAGCAGTTAGAGGCTCGCCGTCTGCGGTATTAATATCTCGCTGCATAAACAACGCCATCTGGCGAGATTTTAGTCCAATCAAAGCGGCACTAATCGCGTTGGTTGGATGATGATGATCCGCATGCTCATCATGGCTATGATGAGACTTATCGTCGGCGTTGGCATCTGGTGTACCACTGTGAATGTCTTCTAGGGTTTCTAAGTCGACATATACTGATTGATCAACAGGGGTGCCTGTGCGTTTCAAAACGCCAACAACATCAATTGGATGTCCACTGTGTTGGCTAAAGCTTATGCCGCCTGTGCCATGTGCGATAATGAGTTGGTCACCAACATTAAAGGCCAACTTTTCTGCGGCATCAGCACCTAATACGGCTTGCTCAGAATGATTAAACCACTCGCCGTGCTGCAATTTAAGTGGCTGTTGGTTGGCATACTTAAAATGCTGGAAATAACCGGCGGTTGTCGCAACAACCGGCATGCCACTAACGCTATCTCCTAGAGAGATGGGTACCGACCATTCGACCTGTCGATTTTGGCTTAGCCTCTCATAGCTTTGCCAGCTCATGCTATTGTTGAGTGCTCCGATATGAAAAACGGATGCGAGTAGCAGCTGTACGTCGCCGCTTCTGGGGCCGACGATGAGATCGGTGCCCGATACGGTATTGGCAAAATTTGCCTGCACTTGTTCTTTTACGCGTTCAACGGCGAGTAACAGCGCGACGCTGACAGCGATTGCAATAACCGTCAGTAGCGCACTGGTTTTGCGATTAGCCAAGCTTTTAATAGCAAGTTTAAGCATGGGGTGAACCTCCCGCTGCTCGATTGATGTCGCTTAACTCAACATGACGATTAAAATACTGCCCGAGACTCGCATCGTGCGTCACAAATAATACGGTTGTATTATTCTGTTCGCTGAGTTCGAGCAAAAGTTTTATAAAATCATCTCTGCGATCGCTATCGAGCGCTGAAGTCGGTTCGTCCGCGATCAGTAACTCGGGTGCACCGAGCAATGCTCTTGCAGCTGCCACGCGTTGCTGTTGACCCACACTCAAGTTAGCCGCCGCTTGTTGTTGCTGCGAGGCACTAAGACCGAGCCGTTGTAAGTATTGAATAGCGAGCTGTTCCGCCGACTGGCCACTTTCGGCTACGCGCTGGCGGCGTTTAGGAGAAAATTGAGTTGCCAGGAGCACGTTGTCGAGCGCGCTTAAGTATGGGAGTAAATTGAATTGCTGAAAAATATAGCCAATGTGATCGGCACGAAATCTATCGCGCTTGCGGCCACTGAGGTTAGATAAGGACTGGTCGAGTAAACTCACATTCCCCTGTTGAGCTAAGTTGACACCCGCAAGCAACGATAATAACGTCGACTTACCACTGCCACTCGGTCCGCGGAGCAAAACAGATTCACCCGTTTCTACTTGCCAGTGGGGAATATCTAAAGTGAGTTGACCACCTTGCCACGCAAAGGCAAGGTGGTCGATTTCTATGGCATAAGCCATAATTACTTCTGAGCGCGTTTGTAAGAGGACTCGATTTCCTCTTTCGCGTCTGCTGCGTTACCCCAGCCTTCGACTTTGACCCACTTGCCTTTTTCGAGTTCTTTGTAACGCTCAAAGAAGTGCGTGATTTGTGCACGAAGTAATTCAGGAAGGTCATCAATGTCCTGAACATGGTCGTATTCTTTAGTCAGCTTACTCACCGGGACAGCAACGACTTTCGCATCTTCGCCTGATTCGTCGCTCATTTTAAGCACGCCGACAGGGCGGCATTTAATGACCGAGCCGGCTTGCAATGGATAAGGTGTAGGAACAAGCACGTCAACGGGGTCACCGTCGAGAGACAAGGTATGGTTCACAAAACCATAATTGCATGGGTAGAACATTGGCGTCGCCATGAAACGATCAACCCAAAGGGTGCCAGTGTCTTTGTCGACTTCATATTTAATCGGGTCAGCATTTGCTGGAATCTCAATGATTACGTTCACTTCATCGGGAAGATTGTTACCCGCAGGTACGTTACCTAAACTCATAATGTTTCCTACATCAGTTAATTGTTAACCACTAAATTATATCGTTTGTCGCTATCGGGGCAAGGGATTAAGCTAAGGTCTTACCCATGCTTCTCATGATATTCAACGCATTTTTGTACTTCATTTGTCGAGCCCATGACAACAGCTACACGTTGGTGAATCTGCTCAGGCTCAATATCTAAAATGGGCACATAGCCATTACTTGCCGAGCCGCCCGCCTTCTCTACAATCATAGCCATTGGTGCAGCCTCGTACATTAAGCGCAGTTTATACGGCTTGTCAGGGTTACGAGCATCCCACGGATATGTAAATAAGCCGCCACGAGTGACTAAACGGTGGACATCAGAAACCATTGCCGCGTTCCAACGCATATTAAAATTCTTTTGTCGAGGGCCATCCTCACCTAAAAGCAGGTGTTCGACGTACTCGCGCACCGCAGTACCCCAGTGGCGTTGATTAGACATATTTATTGCAAATTCTTGCGTGTCCGCTGGGATAGACGCAGTGTCCTTAGTCAATAAAAACTCACCTACTGTTTGGTCAAGCGTGTAGGTGCGGACATGCGATCCTGTTGTCATTACCAACATAGTCGAGGGACCATAAAGTACGTATCCGGCCGCAACTTGGTTACGCCCTTTTTGCAGAAACATAGATTCGTCATTGGCGCTATTTTCTGGCTTGGGTAAAACCGAAAAAATAGTACCCACTGTACCATTGATATCGATGTTTGAGCTGCCATCAAGCGGATCAAAAGCAACTAAGTACTCGCCTGAATTCGGGCTCAATACAATGCTGTCCTCTTCTTCCGAGGCAATTGCGTGTACACGAGGAGACTCAAGCAATAAGGTTTTGAGCAATTGGTTTGCGACTACGTCGAGCTTTTTCTGCGTTTCACCCTGGATATTTTCGTCCAGTGTTGAGCCCAATACCCCGGCGAGGGCGCCTTGATGCAGCCGAAAAGAGATCTCTTTGGCGGCAATTTGTATGGTATTAAGAACTGAAATCAGTCCTTCAGGTGCATTATCAGCACGGAGCGTTGGAAGCAGGCGTTTCATGTCGTTCCATTCCCTTTTTTTCGTGACAGGTGTATGGACGCGTATCGTACATTAATTCTGCGCAAAAATCCTGTTGATTGTGCGCGTGAGTGATACACTTAGCGTTTTATTTTAGCTCGAAAATTGACTATGCATATTCATATTATTGGCATCTGTGGCACATTTATGGGCGGTATCGCCCGTTTAGCAACCGAACTGGGTCATCAGGTTACAGGCTCCGACCAACAGGTTTACCCGCCGATGAGTGATCAGTTGCGAGCTTTGGGTATTGATCTCATCGAGGGCTACCGTGCGGAGAATATCGATAAAACGGTCGAACTTGTCATCATTGGCAACGCTCTGAGTCGCGGCAACCCTGAAGTTGAGGCGGTACTGAACCAGAAGCTCAGTTATTGCTCAGGAGCCCAGTGGTTGCATGACAATGTTTTGGGTCAGCGTTGGGTGCTTGCTGTTTCTGGAACGCACGGTAAAACCACAACTGCCAGTATGCTTACTTGGATTCTGCAAGCGAATGGCTATCAGCCTGGCTTTTTGATTGGAGGCGTACCCGGTAACTTTAATGTGAGTGCAGCACTGGGTGAAAGCGATTTTTTTATTATCGAGGCGGATGAATACGATACTGCATTCTTTGATAAGCGATCTAAATTTGTTCATTATTCACCGAATACTCTAGTTATCAACAATCTTGAGTTTGATCACGCTGACATTTTCGACACGTTAGCTGATATTCAAAAGCAGTTTGCCCATTTATTACGAATTGTTCCTGGAAATGGGCAAGTCATCATTCCCGACCAGGTTGATGCCATCGAACAGGTGATCACAAAGGGTTGTTGGAGTGACGTGGTAAGGGTTGGCAAAGACTGGCATTACCATGCTAACTCAGCGGATGCGTCGTTATTTAATCTTCGTCGAGACGATAACGAAGTCGCTGTTAAGTTGCCTCTAGTGGGTACTCATAATATGCACAATGCTGTGATGGCAATGATCGCGGCTTTCCATGTTGGCGTATTACCGCAACAGGCGGCTGAAGCGTTAGCAACATTTAAGGCCCCTAAGCGGCGATTGGAGTTATTGCTTGAGTACCGCGGGATAAAAGTGTTCGATGACTTTGCACATCATCCTACCGCCATTAAAACCACGGTGGATGCGCTTAAAAAGAGCGAAACAGGACGACTAGTGGTATTGCTTGAACCTCGTTCAAATACGATGAAAAGCGGTGTCCATAAAGACGCTTTGGCAAACGCACTTGCCGATGCGGATAGTATTAATATATTCGCACCTGAATCGATCGAGTGGGACATTGCCAGCGCAGTGCCTAATGCGCGTGTATTTGGTGACACAGAAGCAATGTTGCAACATGCTATCGACGATCTAGTACCGGGTGATACGGTGGTTATTATGAGTAACGGTGGGTTCGAGGGTATGCAAAATCGCTTAGTCAAAGCTCTACAAGCAACATAAATCATGAGTTGGGTAGTTAATAATGAGATCTGAAGATAACCGCATCACGGTCGCAATTACTGGAGCATCGGGTGCCCCTTACGCTATTCGTTTGATAGAATGTCTTCTGCAGCAGAAGCAACAGGTTTATTTACTTGTCTCGAGTGCGGCTCGTGTGGTGATGGCAACTGAACATAACGTAAGCTTATCTGCGGCCCCTGAAAAGATGCAGCAGCAATGGGTCGAGTTGCTTGAAAAACGCGGCGTTGAAGTTGTCTCAAACCAGCTACAAGTATTCGGTAAAGAAGAGTGGTTTTCACCGGTTGCTTCGGGCTCCGCCGCGCCTAAGCGAATGATTATTTGTCCCTGCTCGACAAGTACTTTGTCATCAGTGGCGTTAGGTAGCAGTAATACCTTGATCGAGCGAGCTGCCGATGTCGTTCTCAAGGAACGCGGGCAATTGATACTAGTTCCACGCGAAACCCCACTTTCGGCAATACACTTGCGTCATATGTTGCAGTTGAGTGAGCAGGGAGTCACGGTTATGCCCGCTGCACCGGGTTTTTACCACCAACCGGAGACGATCGACGATTTAATCGACTTCATGGTCGCTCGGATGCTAGATCACTTAGGTCTTGAACAGTCGTTGATGCACCGTTGGGGCTATGGAAAGGAGTAAACTTTAGTAATGACTAATGCACTAGAAATCAAAGGGTTAAGAAAAGTCTATAAGGGTGGCTTTGAAGCACTTAAAGGGATCGATTTAACAGTTCAAGAAGGTGACTTTTATGCGTTACTAGGTCCTAATGGCGCAGGTAAGTCTACAACCATTGGCGTTATCTCAAGCCTTGTCAATAAGACCGAAGGCAAGGTAACGGTGTTTGGGTATGACCTTGATACGCAGCTTGCCGATTTAAAAAGACAAATTGGCCTCGTACCACAAGAGTTTAACTTTAACCAGTTTGAAACAGTACGTCAGATCGTCGTTAACCAAGCGGGTTATTATGGCGTACCACGAAAGTTGGCGCATCAACGTTCAGAGAAATATCTAAAGCAATTGGGGTTATGGGACAAACGTGACCAGCCTGCACGCGCGCTCTCAGGCGGCATGAAGCGTCGGCTCATGATCGCACGCGCCTTGTTGCACGAGCCCAAATTACTGATTTTAGATGAACCGACTGCTGGGGTTGATATCGAGCTACGCCGTTCGATGTGGGATTACCTCACACAAATTAATAAAGAAGGCATCACCATCATTTTAACGACTCACTATCTAGAGGAAGCTGAGATGTTATGTCGTAATATTGGCATTATCGATGCGGGTCGTATTGTGGAGAATACTTCTATCAAGAAGCTGCTTACTCAATTAAGCCGTGAAACCTTTATTCTAGATTTGGCAGAAGGTCATAAAGACATCTCAATCGATGGTTTCGACAGTCGCTGGAGCGACGATAACACCCTCGAAGTTGATGTCGAGAAAGACGCTGGCTTGAATAACGTATTTGAGCAGCTGAGCGGGCAAGGCGCGAAGGTCTTATCGATGAGAAACAAGGCCAACCGTCTCGAAGAGTTATTTGTTCATATGGTTGAGAACGGCCGAAAACAAGAGGAGAGTAGTCAATGAGTAACGCATCGGCCAATATCATAGCGCTAAAAACAATTTGGATAAAAGAGTGCACGCGTTTTCTGCGTATTTGGGTGCAAACTTTAGTGCCGCCTGCAATTACCATGACACTCTATTTTGTCATTTTCGGTAGCATTGTGGGTGAGCGTATCGGCACCATGAGTGGTGTGACTTATATGGAGTTCATCGTACCGGGCCTTATCATGATGTCGGTGATTACTAACTCCTACTCCAACGTGGCTTCGTCGTTTTTTAGCGCAAAGTTTCAACGCAACATTGAAGAGATGCTGGTCTCGCCGGTACCGACGTGGGCCATTATTCTTGGTTATGTTGGTGGTGGTATGGCACGTGCAATGATCGTGGCGGTCATTGTGACATTCGTCTCCTTTATGTTTGTCGATATTAGCATCGCGCACATTGGCTATGTCATTCTGACCGTGGTATTAACCTCAACGCTATTTGCTCTAGGTGGTTTACTGAATGGTGTATTCGGTAAGACATTTGACGACATATCTATCGTACCGACTTTCGTTTTAACACCGCTAACTTATCTCGGTGGTGTGTTTTACTCGGTGTCATTGCTACCTGAGTTCTGGCAGAACGTGTCGATGGCAAACCCAATCTTATATATGGTAAATGGATTCCGCTATGGCTTTTTAGGTCAGTCAGATGTGGGTATTGCGACTGCCATGTGGGTTTTAATTGCTTTTAACGTGGTGTTTTTCTCAGGTGCCTATTACTTGCTAGAAAAAGGTAAGGGAATTCGTTCGTGAACCAAGAAGCACGCCCAGTACACTCGAACCAAACAGGTCCTCATGAAGATACCCTGAGTGTCGCTCGTCGGCACTGGGGGTCGGAGTTTTTAAAGCCCATACAGGCTCATAACCAAGCAGCATTTGATGCGGTGAATGAGCCTGTGCAATCATGGCAGGGACCGATTATTTTAGACTCGTGCTGCGGTGTCGGTGAGAGTACCGCTAAGTTGGCAGAACAATATCCTGACGCCTTAGTCGTGGGGGTCGATAAGTCGAGTCATCGATTAGATAAACATGACTTTTACGAGGGCTCATCGCGAGGACAGCGTTACTATCTGGTGAGAGCAGATTTACTCGATTTCTGGCGTTTGGTTGCGGCAGCTGAGTGGCCCGTTGAATTGCATACAATTTTATACCCGAATCCATGGCCCAAGCAGGCGCATTTATCTCGACGCTGGCATGGCTCACCCGTGTGGCCTGCGGTGGTTCAAATAGGTGGCCAGTTACAGATGCGTTCTAATTGGAGTACCTACTTGCTCGAGGTCGCGCAAGCGTTAAGTCTCAATCAGGTGGATGCTTCGGTGGGTTACCTTGCGATGGATCCTGAGCAGGCGATGACACCTTTTGAGCGTAAATATTTAGCCAGTGGACAGGCACTATGGCGGTTAACCGCTGATTTAACGGCTGCAGTTACTGCAGTTGAGAATGTGGACAGGTAAGCATATGAATGACGTTGACGATAAGTCATACGCGGAAGTAAACCAAGAGTCTTTGTATCGGATTTTTACGTTGCCCGAGGCGCCCGACTCAACGCTAAGCCGAATCGAGAAAGATCTGTCTGAAAACCTTTTAGGATTCTTGGGCGATCATATCGTGGCAAAAGAAAAGCCACTACAAGATATCGAGCGCGACTTTGAGAAAGCGTCGATTCCAGAAAATCCGCAGTTTGTCTCAGACCATACTGAGTTTTTACTTGAGAAATTAGTTGCGCACTCAGTACATACAGCTTCACCGAAGTTTATCGGCCATATGACGTCGGCACTACCCTACTTTTTGATGCCGCTCGCGAAATTGATGGTTGGTCTCAATCAAAACCTTGTCAAAATTGAAACCTCCAAAGCATTTACGCCGCTTGAGCGTAATGTCATTGGTATGCTGCATCACTTGGTTTACCAACGCGAGTCATCGTTTTACAACCGCTGGATGCATAGTGCACAACATTCACTTGGCGCATTTTGTTCGGGCGGGACCGTGGCGAATATGACCGCACTTTGGGTAGCGCGCAACCAACTGTTGAAGCCAGACGGTGACTTTGCGGGGATAGCCGCAGAAGGCTTAGCTGCGGGACTGGCGCATTATAATTACAAGCGCTTGGTGGTATTAGTTTCGGAACGCGGACATTACTCGTTGAGCAAGGCCGCTGATGTGCTGGGCATTGGTCGTAAGAATTTAGTGGCCGTCGCTACCGATGCTAATAATCGAATTAAGATTGATGCGTTGCGACAGGCCTGTCAGGACGTACGTGAACAAGGCGGCGAAGTGCTGTCGATAGTAGGCGTCGCGGGAACCACAGAGACTGGGCATATAGACCCATTGGCTGACATGGCTGATATTGCTGAGCAATTAGGTATTCACTTTCATGTTGATGCGGCGTGGGGTGGTGCGACGTTATTGTCCAACGATTATCGACATTTATTAAGTGGCATAGAGCGCGCTGATAGTGTCACCATTGATGCGCATAAGCAAATGTATGTGCCCATGGGCGCGGGCTTGGTGCTGTTCAAGGACCCCGCGATGGTTAAGGCGATTGAACATCATGCCGAATATATTATCCGTCAGGGCTCTAAAGACTTAGGCTCTCATACCATGGAAGGTTCACGACCGGGTATGGCAATGATGGTCTTTTCCGCTATGCATGTAATCGGACGTCGTGGTTACGAACTGCTGATAAATAACAGTCTTGAAAAGGCACGCTACTTCTCTAGTTTGATCGCCGAACAAGATGACTTTGAGGTTATCACAGAGCCCGAGTTGTGTTTATTAACCTATCGCTTTGTACCTAAGCGCGTGAAGCTAGCGCTGGAAGCAGCCAATGTTGAGCAAGTGGAGCGCCTAACTCCGCATCTTAATGCACTCACGCGCTACATTCAGAAGCGGCAGCGTGAAAGTGGTCGCTCATTCGTGTCGCGTACAAAGCTGACACCTGAGCATTACTACCGTGTGCCGACTGTAGTTTTTAGGGTCGTATTAGCGAATCCGCTCACGACCCATGACATGCTACGTGAAATTATCGCGGAACAACGCGAAATTGCTGAGAAAGCAACGAGCCTAAGAGGGGCGTTACACACTGAAATGCGCGAGTTAGGTTTGATTCGCGACGCGTAAGTTATCAATCAAGCGCGTGCTGCCGAGTTTGGCAGCCGCCAAAACTACCCATTCAGTGGCATCGTTCGAGGCAGGTGTCAGGTCCTTAGCATTTCGGACTTCAAAATAATCGACTGCAAAACCATGTTGCGAAAGCTGTTGGCTTGCTTGTCGGCATAACGAAGTGGCTTTAGAGGCGCTACTCAAGTGTTGCTTGACCCAACACAGCTGCTGATAAATAAGACTTGCCTGCTCTCGTTGCGAAGTTGATAAGTATCCATTCCTTGAACTCATCGCTAAACCCGAGCTTTCACGTTGTATCGGTGCACCGATAACCTGAACGGGTAATGAGAGGTCGCTCGCCATTAAACGAATGACTTGCAGTTGCTGAAAATCCTTCTCACCAAACACCGCAACGTCGGGTTGTGCCATGTTAAACAGCTTACATACGATAGTCGCCACGCCGGTAAAGTGGCCTGGGCGGCTCGCACCGCATAGTATGTCGCTGATGCCGGGAACCTCGACGCGGGTTTGTTGCTCGAGTCCGCGTGGGTAAACCTCATCGACAGTAGGTGTGAAGACTGCGTGCGCACCGGCATCACTTAACAGACGGCAGTCTTGCTCCAACGTTCGTGGGTAACTATCAAGGTCTTCGCCTGCTCCAAATTGCATGGGATTCACAAAGATGCTGACGACAACTTTATCTGCCAGTGTTTGTGCCTTTTTAACTAGGCTCAAGTGACCTTCATGTAAATTGCCCATGGTAGGCACTAAAGCAACCGAAGTGGTTTGTTCCGAGCGCCACTGACGCATACTTTTTAAGTTTTTTAGTACTAACATAACTAGCCCTCGTAGCTATGCTTTAATTCAGGAAAGTCACCCGACTTCACTTGTTCGCTAAACTGACGAAAAGCACCGGCTATCCCATCACCTTCTTCCAAAAAGTTTTTAGCGAACTTTGGTAAGTACTCACTGTTCATACCGAGCATGTCATGCATCACTAAGATCTGGCCATCGGTGTCAGGACCCGCGCCAATGCCAATAGTAGGAATGGTGAGTGCTTCGGTGACGCGTTTGCCTAAAGAATTGGGAATACACTCGAGTACGAGTAATTGTGCGCCGGCAGCTTCGAGCTGTCTTGCTTGTTCAATCAGCTGCACTGCTTGCGCCTCTTGTTTACCTTGTACACGGTAACCACCTAGCACATTGACGGACTGGGGAAGTAAACCAAGGTGTGCACAGACCGGGATGCCGCGTTGGGTGAGTGCTTTAACCGAATCAACGAGCCAGTCACCCCCTTCGAGCTTCACCATATTGGCCCCTGCCTGCATAAGCTGAGCCGCGTTTTTTAAAGTATCGGTTAGCGTGCCGTAGCTCATAAACGGCAAGTCGCTCATGATAAAGGCTTCTGGTGCGCCACGACGAACGCATTCAGTGTGATAAACCATGTCCGTCATTGTGACCGGCACAGTCGACGAACGGCCTTGCACAACATTGCCGAGTGAGTCGCCTACCAAAATGCAATCAACGCCTTGCTCAACCATTAGTTTTGCAAAGCTTGCATCGTATGCCGTAAGAGAAGCAATTTTCTCGCCTTGTTGTTTCTTTTTTTGTAGTTTGGCAATGGTCATCGCAACCATAGGACTATCCTTAACTGAGCAAAGTCATGAGTTCAGAATGTGAGCATAACACGGCAAGCGGTTCATCAGTAAGCATGGCAAGTTGCTGTGCTACCGTATTATTATTGGGTAATTTGAGCTGTGGGGCAAACTCAGCTAGCGGCTGTAATACGAAGCGACGCTCATAAATACCTGGATGCGGTAGTTTAAGCACTTCAGTATCGGAACGAACGTCATCAAATAGCAGTAAATCGAGATCGAGTGTCCTTTCGCCCCAGTGACGAATTCTTTGTCGTCCAAATTCGTCTTCGACGTGATGGAGAAGCGCTAACAGTTGCTCAGCCGTTA
Organism: Idiomarina baltica OS145; assembly: GCF_000152885.1. Classification (GTDB taxonomy): domain Bacteria; phylum Pseudomonadota; class Gammaproteobacteria; order Enterobacterales; family Alteromonadaceae; genus Idiomarina; species Idiomarina baltica. The sequence goes on along the minus strand of NZ_CH672403.1, from coordinate 98,782 downwards.
AATCATGACATTCGACTTGGCAAACGGCATTGACGTAGTCGGGCTGGTCTTGTGGTCCCATAGGTTTGGAATGGTAAAGCGACGATACATTGATCAAGTTGAGATGCGCTGATTGGCTCAGGTGCAACAACGCCTGTTTGAGCTGTTGCGCTGGGTCACCCAAATTAGCGCCCAACGCAATAAAGGCATTACTCATTACTCTCAGAGCCCTTCGGTTTTTTGCGTGATCGAGGTCGCCGACGGCGTTTAGGTCCTGAGCGGCCTGGCTTTTTGCCAATGACCTTATTAGGCGCTTTCTGTGCCTTAGTCCAAAACTGACTCAGCTCAATCAACTCATTAGAACCTTCAACTTCGGCGCGCAGCATGAGGAAGTCGTATGCCGCGCGAAACTTTTTATGTTCAAGCACCTTCATCGCCTTTCCACCACGGGTACTTTGTAAGCGCAGCTGTAATTGCCACATATCACGGACGGGGAGCGAAAAACGTTTTGGTACAGCAACCGTTTGGTTTTGCCTATCGATCACGTCGGCAGAGGCAATATTGAGCGCATCCATCGGTGGCAGTCCTGACTCAACCTCCAATTGTGAGCGACGTGCTTCCATTGGATACCAGAGCATTACCGCTAACAAATAAGCGGGTGTGACGCGCTGCTCGTTATTGACTCGTTTATCAGTGTCCGAGAGTGCACGTTGGATAAGAGCTATCGCGGGTGACTGCTCATCTTTTAAATAGGTTTTAAGCACCGGGAACATCTGTTGGAACAAGTTGTGCTGCACCATCATTTCAAAGTTCGCGCTGGCTTTACCTGCCATAAACATTTTCAGGAATTCGTCAAACAACCGTGCGGGTGGGATGTTCCTGAGAAGCGATGCCATTTCGACAATAGGCTCTTGGACATGCTTATCCATCTGCATGTTAAGCTTTGTGGCAAAGCGAATGGCTCGCAACATACGCACTGGGTCTTCACGGTAGCGTTGTTCAGCATCGCCAATCAGTCGTATGACACCGGCGTCTAAGTCTTTTTTGCCACCCGCAAAGTCGTAAATGCAGAAATCAGCAATATTGTAGTACATCGCATTAACAGTAAAGTCGCGTCGCTCAGCATCTTCTTCGATTGAGCCATAAACATTGTCGCGCACTAAAAAACCTTGCTCATCGGTTTTGGCTGTCGGTTGTTTACGTGTTTGTGATGCTGCTTCACTATCGTCTTCTTTGTGATGCCCGCGGAAGGTCGCGACTTCAATAATATCTTTCCCGAATACGATATGTGCTAAGCGAAAACGTCTACCGACAAGGCGACAGTTGCGAAATAATTTTTTTACCTGCTCAGGCGTTGCGTTGGTAGTGACATCGAAGTCTTTCGGTTGAATACCTAGAAGCAGATCGCGTACACACCCGCCCACTAAATAGGCTTCAAAGCCTGAGTTATGGAGGCGATATAAAACTTTAAGCGCGTTATCGCTTATATTTTTGCGAGATATTGGATGCTGATCGCGAGTCAGCTTAGTTAGCTGTGGTAAACGGCTATTCGATGATTTTTTAAAGCTTGACATTGCTCGTTCAGCTAGCTTTTTGAATTGCTTGATAATGACTGTTCTCCGCTTTTAGTCTGCACGCTCATTGATGGGCGCGCATATTGTACCTTTATTATACGATCATTTGCCACTGTGATTGCCATTGTAGAATCGCTGCAGTCAACACTGCATCGACACTATCATAATCGTTGGCATCCCCTAGGGAGAGTGATAACACCTTGGCGGCTGCGATGAGGTTCGCTATTGGATGCGTTGCATCAATCGCTGGCGCGTGATTTTGCTTGCTCAGTTTGCGTCCGTTAGGGTCAGTAACTAAGGGCAGGTGCAACCAGCGAGGGGTTCTTCCGCCTAATGTTTGCCACAGTGTTGCTTGCCAGAAGCTAGGAATTAACAAGTCCGAACCGCGCACAATATCGGTGATGCCTTGTGCTAGATCATCGACCACGACAGCTAATTGGTAGGCAAACAAACCATCACGGCGGCGTAGAATAAAATCTTCTTGGGCAAACTGGACCTCTGCCTCGACGTACTGGTGACGACGGTCAAATAAGTGAGTTTTCGCGTTGTCGTTTTTGAAGCGGATAGCATAAGGAGTCGGGCGTGGTTGGCGTGTTCTGCAGTAACCAGTGTAATACTCGCCCTGGGCACGTATTTGTTTTCGGCTACAATCACATTGATAAGTTTGCGCGCTGATATCAGCGAGCACGCGCGCATAGACGTCGTCGCGCTGGCTTTGGTAAATAACTGTTTCGTCCCAATGTAAATTGTGGGCTTCCAGTTGTTTGAGTATCTGCGTGTCGGCATCGGGGACGGCACGGGTTTTATCAACATCTTCGATGCGCACGAGCCATTGACCGTGGTGCGCGCGTGCATCCAAGAAGCTGCCCAATGCGGCAACAAGTGAGCCAAAGTGCAAAGGACCCGACGGGGTCGGTGCAAACCGACCCCGATAGCTATCAGAAGACTGAGGTTGAATCGGTTTAAGCACCGGTCATCTGTTTTTCTTTAATCTCTGCAAGCGTTTTGCAGTCGACACAAAGGTCGGCTGTTGGGCGTGCCTCTAACCGGCGGATGCCAATTTCGATGCCACATGAATCGCAGAAACCGAAGTCATCTTCCTCGATTTTTTGCAGAGTTTTCTCGATCTTTTTGATAAGTTTGCGTTCGCGATCACGCGTGCGCAACTCAATACTGAACTCTTCCTCTTGAGCGGCTCTATCGACCGGATCAGGGAAGTTTGCAGCTTCATCTTTCATGTGGTGAACCGTACGGTCCACTTCCTGGCGTAATTGGCGGCGCCACTCTTCTAGAATTTTGCGAAAGTGAGCTAATTGCTCATCATTCATGTATTCTTCGCCCGGCTTCTCTTGATACGGCTCTAGCCCGGCAAGCGCCAGGATGCCATGCGTTTTCTTCTTGCCCTCTGGCATCATGGTTCTCCTACAGTTAATTCGCTGCTCTTAAATTAAACAAGCTGAAAAAAAGGACGCTACATATAGCAGAAAGGCCATCCTAAGGCAACGTCTTTTCGTACTTTTTGAACACTCATACAGCCTGTATTATTCGTGACTCAGCATGACAGGTAACACACCGGTAGCTCGTATACCTTGCTCATTTATATCGGTGCTTAATGCATAAAACTCGACGCCTTTTTGCGCTGCATTAATACAGGCGTTTGCATATTTTGGATCGATGTGGGCGGCAGGTTTTACGTGGTCTGCGCCAGAGTGCATGCAGACGTATAGCATTACCGCTCGGTGACCTTGCTCACGCATGTGTTCGAGCTCTTGCACGTGCTTTATTGCTCGAGCGCTCACGGTGTCGGGGAAGTAGCCGCATTGTTGCTCAACCAGGGTGACGCTTTTGACCTCTACGTAACACTTTGCGCCCGTATTACTTTCACCGAGCCAATCAATACGACTGTTTTGCTCGCCGTAGCGTTGTTCAGCAAGCCACTCGTTGAACTCAGCGAGCTCGGTGATAAGCCCCTGCTGTAATGCCTCACCGGCAACTTGGTTTGCCCGCTGGGTATTGATAACAATCCAATCACTGGCAAAGTTTTGTGCTAACTCCCAAGTCTTTGCATATTTGCGCTTGGGATTATCTGATACACTACACCATACTTTGTAGCCTGGTTCCGCGCAGCCTGTCATGGCGCCGGTGTTAGGGCAATGAACTGTTTCGATACTTTGGGGTTGTGCAGCAAACTCGATATCCGCTAAAAATCGTTTATATCGTTGGTGTAAGATACCCACTTCGAGTGGCTTGTTAAATTGCATGACTGTCCTTATAACCCTAAAGTAAACGCATCGACAAATTAATGGGAGATGATTCTGATGTCTAGTTCAGTAAATGTTTTTCTAACTTTAGATAAACCTGCGGCGTTCTTAAAGCAGTCGGCTTTAGTGAGTCACTCCGACCAAGGCGTTAACGTTCATGTTGGATCGGACAGCGTTGAAAACTTACGGAAAATCCAAAAAGCAGGCCGTCATCTTGATGGACAGGGTTATGCTTCAGTTCAACTCGCTGGCGCGGGTTGGGATATGGAAAGTCAGTGGGCATTCTATCAAGGTTTTAATTCAACCATGTCAGACAATACAGTGGCATGGAACGAAACCGATGAAGGAGTCGCCTCACAGCTTGATGATATGCGAGCGGCTAATCAATTTACTCGCGAACTGGTGAACTTGTCGGCCGAAGAAATCTATCCGTTAAGCTTAGCTGAGCGCGTCAGTGAGCATTTAAAGAGTATTGCGCCAGAGAATGTCAGTGCACGTTTTATTGTCGGCGATGAACTCAAAAACGAAGGTTGGATGGGTATTTATACTGTCGGTCGCGCGAGCCAACATGCGCCTGTGCTGGCTGTCATCGATTACAACCCGACGGGCGATGAAAACGCGCCTGTTGATTACGCGCTCGTGGGTAAAGGTATTACGTATGACTCGGGCGGTTATAGTATCAAGCCAAGTGAAGGTATGTTGAGCATGAAGTGCGATATGGGTGGCGCCGCGACGCTCGCCGGTGCACTTTCAACGGCCATTCGTCGAGGCCTGAATAAACGCGTGAAGCTATTCTTGTGCTGCGCAGAGAACATGATCAGTGGCAAAGCCTACAAGCTGGGCGATATCATTACTTATAAAAATGGGCTTCGCGTGGAAGTGGTCAATACCGATGCTGAAGGGCGACTCGTGCTAGCCGATGGCTTAATGGCTGCAGGTGAAGCGGGGGCTAAGCAGGTGATCGATGCTGCGACGCTGACCGGTGCCGCGCAAATGGCTGTGGGCAATGAGTTTAATGCGGTGTTCAGTATTGATGAACAGGCAGCGGCGCTTGCGCTGAACTGCGCTGCACAAGAGAACGAGCTTTTATGGCGCTTGCCGTTGGCAACATGGCATATGGAAAATACACCTTCACCTTTTGCAGACTGTGCGAATAGTCGTCCACAGAAAGGTGGCGGTGCAGGTGGTGCAAGCAACGCGGCTGGCTTTTTACTGCGTTTTGCACCGAATGATGGACAAGGTTGGTTGCACTTTGATTTGGCCGGTGCGTATCAGAAGTCATCAACGCCAATGTGGGCTGCGGGCGCGACAGCGATGGGCGCACGCACAATCGCTGCAACCTTATTGGCTGATTAATGTATGACGAGTAGGCTGACGTGTTAAACCTACCGATTGATGCGATTAAGCTATCTTTACTCGAGCGCTGCCCAGGCGCTCGAGTTGTTATAGAAGCCCCTCCCGGGGCAGGTAAATCGACCGCTCTACCCTTACATTTACTGGCTTCAAGTGCTCTTCACGGTGACAATGAAGGGCTCATTGTTTTATTACAACCGCGGCGAGTCGCTGCCCTATCAATAGCGAATTTTCTAGCAGAACAACTCAATGAATCTGTCGGTAAAACCATCGGCTACAGTATTCGCGGCGATTCAAAACGCAGCCAAGATACACGGCTAATGGTTATTACAGAGGGTATATTCACTCGCTGGTTGCAACAAGATCCCGAGTTACATGAGATTACCACTGTCATTTTTGACGAATTTCACGAACGTAACATACACAGCGACTTGAGCCTTGGCTTGGTGCTAGACTTGCTGCCATTACGGCCCGAGCTAAATTTGATAATCATGTCGGCTACCTTACCGGGGGAAGCGCTAACGACCTGGCTCACGAACGCGACAGAACAACGCTTTGAGTTGCTCTCAGTAGACGTGAAACGGTTTGATCTTGATGTTCATTATCGACCCCCCTCTCGCCTAGAACGATGGTTAGAAGAGAGCGTACCGGTTATTGTGGAAGCTTTTCAACACGCACGTAAAGGAGTGTTAGTATTCTTGCCTGGGATGCGCGAGATCAAGTATGTTGAGCAACGTCTACAGGAGACGTTAATAGGTGAGGATGTGTCTATTTTGCATGGTAGCCTAACCGCCGATGTGCAACAGCAGGTGATTCGTGCGGGCGCTAGTAAACGGGTGGTTTTGGCTACTAATATCGCTGAGACCTCACTCACCATTGAAGGTATTGATACGGTAGTTGATACGGGGCGAGAACGACAATCCGTATATTTGCCTCAATATCGAGACAGTCGTCTCACAACGGCAATGATCGCTAAATCCAATAGTGAGCAACGGGCAGGTCGTGCAGCGAGACAGCAGCCTGGTAGAGCCTACCGATTATGGAGTGAAGATACTCAACAGCGCTTAGCCGCGTATAGCCCACCCGATGTAGCCACTCAAGAGCTAACGGATTTGATCGTTCAAGTCAAAGCGTGGGGAACAGAAGTAGAGGAGCTTAACTGGTTTACTCCACCGGATAGCGCGTTAGTCGAAGCCGCTAAAGACACGCTGACTGATATGGGGTTGTTAAAAGAGCAACGACTAACGCTTGCGGGACAAGAAGTCGCTGGCTTTGGAACCGATATTAGACTGTCGTGTATAGCATTACACGCCCGGGGTAAACTTCCTGAAGGAAAGCAGCGCGCACTAGCGCAGTGGCTAGCGACTTATGAGCAGCCCGATAAACGCTTCACAAATAGTGATAGCGTGATTTCCGCTCAGCAACATTTTCGTAACGCAACACGCGGTTCGATATGGTGGAAGCGGTTTGCGTATTGGTGTCAGGTATTTTCAATCGAACGGCAAGGCGCTACACAGTTTGAAGATATCGAAGAGGCCGTATTATTTGGCTTTGCTGACCGCATTGCTTATCAGGATAGGACTGATGAGGCACAACTTGCAAGTGGGGCGCGTATTTACGATTTGCAGAACTCATTTGGTAATCGAAACAACTCATCCTACTTTATCGCTACGCAACTGAGCTTGAGCGAAAAGCAACGTCATAACCGGCTGATCGGATATTTATCGATCGACAAACACAGGCTGCTGAGTCATCCCGCAGTAGGTTTGGTCGAACGAGAGGTTTACAATTGGACTAAAGACGGCGAGCGGCTCATAAAAACCAGTGAGCAGATGTGTGGCGCACTTGTCTTGGATAGGCATCAGGAGCCCGCCGCATTAACAAGAGACGCACTTAATGATGCTTTGACTCATTGGTTGCGGGCTGAAGGCCTTAGCGCCATCGGCTGGAACAGCGGTACCGCGGGGTTATTAGCCAGGCTACAATTTCTATATCGCGCACGACCTGAACTGTTTAATATCGCCCCGTATGAAACGGACTTACTTGAGCACTTGGCCGATTGGGCATTGCCTTATTGGCATGGTATGACGAGCTTAAGACAGTTGAGGGGATGGCAACCAAATGAGGCGTTACTCAATACGCTGACTTACGAGGGGCAGCAACTGTTGGATAAGTGGTGCCCGACGCATTGGTTGGCGCCCAGTGGTCGACGCGTCATCATTGATTATCCGAGTGGCACAGAGTCTGAGCGCTCACCAAAGGTTGCAATAAAGTTGCAAGAAGCTTTTGGTGAAGTCGCATCACCTACCGTGCTAAACGGACAAGTCGCCATTGCAATAGATTTGCTCTCACCGGCAGGTCGGTTATTGCAACGAACGCATGATTTGGCTTCTTTTTGGCGTTCAGGCTATCAGGAAGTTAAAAAGGAGATGCGCGGACGGTATCCGAAGCATCCATGGCCCGATGATCCGACACACGCAATTGCTACAGTAAAAACGAAGCGACAACTGAATGACAAGTAAACCCTGGTTAAACTACATTATTAAAACAGGCCTAAAACTCGGGCTGATTGTGGTCGTTATTTCGGCTTTCTATCTAATCTATTTGGACGCCACCCTCACGCGAGTTTTTGCCAATCAACGCTATCAGGCGCCTGCACTGGTCTATGCGGCGGAAAAAACACTTCGTGTGGGTGATTCGATAAGTCAGGCGCAAGTGATTGATGTACTTGAGCGTTTAAGTTACCAGCGCAGTAGTTCAACCGAAGCAACAGGATACTTTTCGGTTGCTGGCGATAGACTCATGGTGCATCGAAGGCCGTTTGACTTTGCTGACGGGCCCAAGATGTCGCAACGCGTTGAGCTAAACTTTCATCGTGGAAAAATTGCAACCATTGTGAGTTGGCCAGACGGACGTCAGCTACAGCACATTCAACTGGAGCCTCAGCTCATTGGTCGCATTAACTCGCTGAGCAATGAAGATCGCTTGTTAGTGGGATTAGAGATGATCCCGAGCCTGATGACTGAGACACTAATATTGGTTGAAGACAAAAATTTCTACCATCACTCTGGCGTTTCACCTCTCTCAGTGCTGCGTGCACTCGCTGCAAATATCCGCGCGGGTCGAACGGTGCAAGGTGGTAGCACGCTGACTCAACAGCTCGTTAAGAACCTCTATCTGACACGCGAACAAACATTGTGGCGTAAGTTCCACGAAGCGATGATGTCATTAGTCATCGATTATCGGTTCGACAAAAACACGATCCTCGAAACTTACTTTAATGAAGTTTATTTTGGTCAAGACGGACGCCATGCGATTCATGGGGTAGGGCTTGCAAGTCATTATTACTTTGGGCGTCAGGTGCAGGAACTAACCGCTGATCAGGTGGCAATGCTGATTGCGATGGTTAAAGGACCTTCTTACTATGACCCGAGACGTTATCCTGAACGCGTACGTCAGCGCCGAGATCTCGTGTTAAGGCTAATGTATGAAAACGATTTATTGAGTAAACCGGATTTTATCGCAGCGATCGAGACTGACATCAAAGTACGTGCTTCGCGTCGACTAGTAGAGGATAGCTTTCCTCACTATCTTGAGCGTGTAAAAGATGAGCTTAGTCGCATCAAGCTACCACCAAATTGGCAAGAAAATGGTCTCAAAATCTTCACAGCACTGGATATCGAAGCACAGCATCGCGCTGAACGCGTCATGGCTGATGGTATTCCTGGTCGGGAGATTCAAGACTTAGAAGGTGCTTTCGTCGTCAGTGATTACCAACATGGAAATATTGTCGCCTTGGTCGGTGGTCGCAATGCGAATCAAGTTGGCTTTAACCGTGCGATTAAGGCGTTGAGACCGATAGGCTCACTCATTAAACCCATTATTTATGCCACCGCAATGAGCGAGTCCGAGACAATGGGTCTGAATAGTCACGTTGTTGATGAGGCCGTTACGTTAACGGATGAGCGTGGTAAGCCGTGGAAGCCCCAAAACTACGATGACGAGTTTTGGGGAGACATGACAATTTATGACGCGCTCGTTTATTCGCGCAATCTGCCAGCAGTCCGTATTGGTTTGCAAGTAGGTGTTGAGAGGCTGATTACCCAATTAAGAAAAATGGGTGTAGTAACACCGATTCGTGACTATCCATCCCTTACACTGGGTGCTGTCGAAATGTCACCCCTAGCGGTTTCCCGGGTATTTTCTAGCATTGCAAATGACGGTGTATTTCAACCATTGAAAGCGATCAATGCGATTACTACGCACGACGGGCTACCGGTGTACGAAAATGCAAAAGAGGTTAAAAAACGTGTATTAAGTTCTAAAGTCGCGTACTTAACTCGCTATGCGATGGCAGGGGTAGTCAGTAAAGGGACGGCACATGCGTTAGGCGAGGCGTTTCCGGGGACACCGATGGCTGGCAAAACAGGGACTACAAATGACTACAAAGACAGCTGGTTTGTATCTATCGATGGACGCTATGTGGTGACTGCTTGGCTCGGTACAGATGATAACAAAACCACTTGGTTAAGCGGCAGTTCGGGCGCCTTACCAATGGTGTCACGCTTTTATCAGCAAGTTAAGCCAGAGCCGCTATCGCTCGTTCCTGTCGAAGGATTGACGTTCCAGAGCTTTCACCAAAAACAAGGCACGAGGATTCCGGATAATTGTCAGCAAGCGATTGTTTTACCTGCTATACCTAAACCGCTTGCTGAAAATATGAATTGTGACGCCCAAGTGGAGGAGAAAAGCTGGCTTGAGCGTCTATTTGGTGGTTAAGCTGAGAGTTCGCTAAACGCGATCTTAGCAGCCGCCAAAGTGTCTTCAATGTCTTGTTCGGAGTGAGCAGCAGACATAAATCCACCTTCGAAGGCAGAAGGTGCTAAATAGACACCTTGCTTGAGCATGCTGTGATAAAACGCTTTAAAGTGCTCCATATTGCACTCGGTAGCTTGTTTATATGAAGTCACTTGTTTCTCTTTAGTGAAGAAGAAACCAAACATCGAACCGGCGCGATTAGTGGTAAACGGGATACCCGCCTCGTCCGCGAGTTGTTGCATGCCGTCGAGTAATTGATCGACACGCGCGTATAACTGCTCGTAAAGTCCTTCCTGACTTAATTGTGACAGTGCGGCAAGTCCTGCCGACATGGCTACTGGGTTGCCGGATAAGGTACCTGCTTGGTAGACCGGACCCGTTGGCGCGATATGGTCCATGACTTCCTTTTTACCTCCGAAGGCACCCACAGGCATACCGCCACCAATGACTTTACCCAAGGTGGTTAGATCGGGAGTTACGTTGTAACGCTCTTGTGCGCCACCTGGGGCCGCACGGAAGCCACTCATGACTTCATCAAAAATAAGTACTGAACTGTAGTCGTCACAAATCGTGCGTAAGCCTTCTAGGAAGCCAGGTACGGGAGGGATACAGTTCATATTGCCAGCAACGGGTTCAACAATAATACAGGCGATTTGGTCGCCATACTGAGCAAAAATATCTTTAACAGAGTCAATATTGTTGTACTCAACTGTCAACGTGTGCTTTGCAAAATCTTCTGGGATACCCGGTGAATTGGGTACGCCAAGGGTCAGAGCACCGGAGCCAGCCTTAACCAAGAGTGCGTCGGCGTGACCGTGATAGTTACCCTCAAACTTAAGGATCTTATCGCGACCGGTATAGCCACGCGCTAAACGAATCGCTGTCATGGTCGCCTCGGTGCCAGAGTTCACCATGCGTACTTTTTCAATAGACGGTACCAACTCACGGATCTTCTCTGCCATGGTGATTTCGACTTCGGTCGGTGTACCAAAGCTTAAACCCCGCTGCGCTGCTGTGATGGTGGCGTCTAAAACGACTTGATTATTATGACCTAGGATCATCGGACCCCAAGAACCCACGTAATCAATGTAGCGCTGACCATCGGCATCAAACATGTATGCACCATCGGCGCGCTCAATAAAAATAGGGCTGCCGCCCACACCGTTAAATGCACGTACCGGCGAATTTACGCCGCCTGGAATACTAATTTGTGCTTGCGTAAATAATTGTTCTGAACGACTCATGAACAGTTCCTTAAACTTGTTTGACAGATTTAACGCTTATCGCTGTACCAGTTTACCGGGCACTCATATTGGTCGACCTGATCGACAACACCCAAGGTGAGCGCGAACAGTGCCATCCGAATTAAGACGCCATTATCGGCTTGTCTGAATATCGCTAAATTCGGATTTTGGTTCAGATCGTTATCTAATTCGTTTGCTTCTGAGCGCGAATCACGCGGTAACGGGTGCATGATGACGGTATTAGGTTTGTAATGCTTGGTGTAGATATCTTGGTTTAACCGAAAACGTCCGCGGTATTGGTCAGCATCTTGAGGAGATGCAAAACGTTCTTGCTGGATACGCGTTTGGTAGACGATATCCGCATCGACGATACCCTCCATCGTTTCTGTGATATGGAAGGCATGACCCGCGGTATCGAGTGCATCGAGCACTGAGCTCGGCATTGATAGTTCGCGCGGCGAAATTAAAGTAAAGCGAACATTTTTATACATGGTCAGCAACTTCGACAACGAGTGTACAGTGCGTCCATACTTGAGGTCGCCGATCATGCAAATATGCATGTTATCAATAGTCTGGCCGTGGTAGGCAAGCTCTTTTTCAATGGTATACAAATCGAGTAAGGCTTGTGTTGGGTGTTCATTGGCACCATCGCCTCCATTAATCACTGGAACGCGGCTACCTTCAGAAAACTCAGCGACTGAACCCGATTTCGGGTGTCGCATTGCGATAACATCGCTATAGCTACTCAACACACGAGCCGTGTCATAAAGTGATTCACCTTTAGCAATCGCAGAACTTTCCATACCGGTTGTTTCGCGCACCTCACCACCGAGTAGGTTGAAAGCAGTGCCAAAGCTGACCCGTGTGCGGGTGGAGGGCTCAAAAAACAAGTTCCCGAGAATGGCGCCTTCGAGCACTTTTGTGCGCTTTTGACGTCGCGCGTAGGGTTGCATTTTATCCGCAACGGAGAAAATGTATTCGACACTGTCGCGATCAAATTGGTTGACCGAGAGGATGTTGGAGCCGGTGAAATTCATAACGTATAAAGCCCTTTGCCAGCGGATGTCACTGGACGCTCAGTATATCAGATATTGTCTGCAAAAAAATCAGAACGGCTTCACTATCGCTAAAATGACAATGGCAAATAACAATAACACGGGGAATTCGTTAAAAACGCGATAAAAACGATGGCTGCGCTTATTACGGTTGTTTTTAAAGTCACTTAGTAATTTAAAGCAGTAGCCGTGATACCCATACAGTAAAGCGACCAGGACCAGCTTTACGTGCAGCCAGCCAGAAGCTGCAATCCAAGCACTACCGTACATAGCCATTAAAGTTACACCAAAAATTAAAGTTAGAACGGCAAACGGCGTTACAAAATAGAGTAATTTTCGTTCCATTATTTTAAATTGTTCATCAACGGCTGGTTGATTGGACATGGCGTGATAGACAAACAAACGGGGTAGATAGAATATCCCGGCAAACCATGCCACCATAAATATGACATGCAAGGCTTTAATCCAAAGCAAAGTGGACATCGTGGGTACAGCTCCTCTTAGGCAAGTTCTCGTTGTAGTGCGCGACGTACGATTTCCCAGGTCACAATACCGCAGGGTTCGCCATTGTCTTGATCAAAAATGTAGACAGCGCCTCGACGCTGACCACTCAGTTCATCCCACACTTCAGACAAGGTCGAAGTGACCTTGAGGCCCTTAATGGGCATGTAATTAAGTGAAGGACTGTCGCCAGCGCCTATATCGTAAGTAACAATTCGATACTGCGGAAGGTTGTTGTCGTCGACATTCATGACAATAACGGTTTGGTTACTCGCTTTTTCTAATACATCTAAGAGCTCGTTTTGGGTCGGCTCCAGCAACAATTTAAATTGTGTCTCCATGACATGTTCAACTCCTGTTTTTTGCAACGCGACGGCGACAGGAGGAATTTGATAGGGCAGGTCTTGTAATTCTAGCTGTGCGATAAAGACAGACTTTGACCTAAACAGTTGGGACGAAATCAAATAGGCAGGAACGATAACCAGCATTGCGGGTACAATGATTTCGACACTGCCTGAGAGCTCTACAATGGCGAGTAGAGCGGCCATAGGCGCGTGAATACACGCAGCCAGTATTCCAGCCATGCCTAATAATATATAGGAGTCTAAGTGCTCCGCGCCAATTAACTGATATTGCACGAGGATATTGACGAATAACGCGGCGACCGCTGCACCCACGCCAAAGGCGGCGCCGATTAAGCCACCGGGTGTTCCCATGCCCAAGGCAATAGCGCTCGCGACGAGCTTAGCAAGTAGTAATGTTAAGAGTACGGCTTGTTGATCTTGGAACTGAACGACTTGTTGAATCGTCGATAGACCCGGGCCAAGACTGGTTGGGATTATGACAGCGAGAAAAGCGGTAATGAGTCCTGCGAATAGCAACCGCGTAAGCATTGCGGTGTCTTTTACCGTGTTCATGACGTCTAGCATGAGCTTTTTAAATAGCACGCCGATAATACCAACCGATATACCAAGCAGTATGACAAAGCCAAACTGAGACTCTGGCAATTCTTGCCCTTTCAACAACGTTAACTCGGTGGCGGGACCAAAAATTTGGTCAGTGATAATAGACCCTGCAACGGCTGCTAGCATGACGGGAATAAAGATATGAACTTTATATTCGCGCAGCACGACTTCCATCACCAACACCATTGCCGCCAATGGTGTATTGAAAGATGCTGCTATTGCCGCTGCGATTCCGCATGCAGCAAGTGTACGTACTGCGTTTTTGGGTGTATCAATGTGATAACCTAACCAAGTGCTGGCTGCCGCGCCTAAATGCACAGCCGGTCCCTCTCTTCCGACACTAAACCCTGCCGCCAATGCAATAATACCACCAAAAAATTGATTCACCGTACTACGCCAGGGAAGCATGCCATATTGCTGTTTCATACGATGGATTACGTAAGGGATACCGAGACGAACGCGCTTAGCTCTGGATAGCTTAAATAAAACGAACAAAGCCAGCGCGGCACCAACTGGTAGAGCAAACCGAGAAAAAGTCGGTAAAGGCTGTTGCCAGTGAGTCACATTACCGACAAGATAGGCACTTTGGTCAATAGCGAACCGGAATACGACAATAAAAAGAGCCGCGACAATGCCACCGAGTAGCCCTAATAAACAGATAGCAACCGTTGTTGTCGGGGCGGCGAGTTGTTTACGCGCTCGTTTAATTATCGCTTGCCGGGAAAATTGCATGTTTTTTGTCCTACACGCAGCTCGCAGGTGAGTGGGTCATTAATACGCACTAACATACCATGAATACCGAGAATAAACAGACGTTAACAAATGATGAAGTTTACAAATCTGCCTAAAAAACTCAAACAGCGTATAGGTCCGCTGGCTTTCTATCTCGGCATCATATCACTGCTGTGTGTAAGTATTTACTTTGCTTACTGGTTAGGTGGACGTTTGGCTGACGTTGACGAAAAAACCGTAGCGCAACAAAGCGAGCGTCTCGATCAACTTTACCAACAAATTGAAGGTTTAGAATATCAAACCAATGTGTTGAGTGTTGAACTTGATATTGAGCGCTCAGCAAATGAAGAGTTGCAGGCAGAGCTGACAGAGCTGCAAAATGACAACTATGCGCTACGACGAGATGTCGCTTTTTATCAGAAGATTATGGCGCCTGAGCTCGAGCAAGGTGGGGTGGTGATTGAGTCATTTGCGTTAACACCAAATGCCAATAAGCGACACTTCCATTTCTCTCTCGCTCTCTTACAGATTGAGCAGCGGCGACAATTTGTCGAAGGTAATATCACCATCGAATTGCAGGCACGAACCGGTGAAAAAACGGTGAAACGCTACAACTTACTTGAGCTAGCGAATATTGAACCACGACCTCACGCATTTTCAATGCGCTATTTTAGTTTGCTCGAAGGTGACTTTATTTTACCAGAAGGCGTACTTCCTGAGCACGTCGATGTTAGGGTGACGCTCACTCAGGGTGGACAAGGACAATTGGAACGTCGGTTTTACTGGACACAAAGTATACGTAAGAACCGCTCACTTGAGTTAGAAAGTAACCAGCAATCTTGACCTTAACGCCCGATATAAGCGAAAATTGCGTATTGAATACGCTCACCAAGGTGATGTTATGGCAGTAGAGCAAGCAATGCCGATCGAGTTCTCAGAACATGCGGCGGCCCAAGTTAAAAAGTTAATTTCCGAAGAAGAGAATCCAAACCTAAAGCTTCGTGTGTATGTCACGGGAGGCGGTTGCTCGGGATTTCAATATGGCTTTACCTTCGAAGAGCAGATAAACGCGGGTGATATGCAGATCGATAAGGATGGCGTTACGCTCGTTGTTGACCCTATGAGTTTACAATACTTAGTGGGTGGCGTTGTCGATTACGAAGAAGGCCTTCAAGGTTCGCGCTTTTTTGTGAACAATCCAAATGCGACAACGACCTGTGGTTGCGGGTCGAGCTTCTCAATTTAGCCAATAGGCTGAATTCATTTCAGCGTTTAGGTAGAATACTCCTATCCATTCCGATTTGAGGGAGTATTATGAGTTTATACGCAAAGCATTTAGAAACGGTTACGCAGCGTTTTGACAAGGCGCTAGAGGACAATCAGTTTGAGTCTGTGTTGGTCTACGCAGGTCAACCACGCGTTGCGTTTCTAGATGACAACCCCGCACCATATAAAGTAAACCCTCTGTTTAAATATTGGGTACCTGTACTTGAAAGCCCCAAAAGTGCTGTGTTCTACAAAAAAGGTGCCGGTAAGCCAATTGTTTATTTGTTTCAAGCACGCGATTTTTGGCACTCGCAAGCGAAAATCCCAGAAGAAGATTGGCAGCAACACGTTGATTTAAAAATCATCGATAGTTTAGATGCGATGGTTGCCGATCTGGGGAGTGAGCTTGAGAACTCAGCATTTATTGGCGAAGACTTTGCCGAACCGGTCTGTAGCTGGAACGTGAAAGCGCGTAACCCACAGGGCTTAATTGACCACTTGCACTTTCATCGAGCGGTTAAAACTGAATGGGAAGTAAATAACTTACGCGAAGCCAATAAGCTTGCAGCAAAAGCGCATGTCGCAGCTAAAGAAGCCTTCTATGCAGGCAAAAGTGAGCTCGAAATTCATGCGGACTACTTAGCTGCGATGAACTTCCGCGAGTCTCAGGTTCCTTACAATAGTATCGTCGCGTTAAATGAACACCCTGCGATTCTGCACTATGATGTGTACGACACTGAAGCACCTGCTGTGAGCCGGTCGTTTCTGATTGACGCGGGTTCATTATATAAGGGCTATTGCGCTGATATCACACGCACTTACGCGAAAGAAGAAGGTTTTTACGCCGATTTGATTAGCGCCGTCGATGCTGCACAACAAGAGCTCCTGACTGAAATCAAGCCGGGGGTGAGCTATTACGACTTACACGTGTCGATGCACCATAAAATTGCGGCTATCTTAGAGCAGTTCGACTTTATCACGATTGACGCAGCGTCAGCGTATGAAAAAGGTATCACCAGTGCCTTTATGCCGCATGGTTTAGGTCACTTCATTGGACTACAAGTGCACGATGTAGGGGGCTTCTTAAAGAATGATAAAGGTGATAGTTACCCACGTAATGAACGCCACCCATTCTTACGCTTGTTACGCGATGTGGAAGTAGGACAAGTGTTCACGATTGAGCCAGGCTTATACGTTGTTGACCAGTTGCTTGAGGAGTTCGAAGGTAGCTCAGATATCAATTGGCAACGCGTGGATGAACTTCGTCCATACGGCGGCGTGCGTATTGAGGATAGTATTGTGGTGGGCGAAACCGAGAATGAAAATTTAACGCGTGATGCGTTTAAAGAGCTCGGCGCTGAATAATACTATGCGTTAACGCGTTTACCTAAAGTACCCAGCCGACTGGCGCCCGTCACTGCGGGCAGGTTGGCTGGTTTGTTATTGTCAAAACACCATCCTAGCCAAGCAAATGCCATTGCCTCAACGTGTTGAGGCGCGACACCGTATTGGGCACTGTCTGCCAATGTCACCTTGTCGGGCAGGTACTGAGCAATGCGCTCCAGTAAAAACGAATTAAACGCACCGCCACCGCATACAATGAGCTGAGTAGGAATCTCGGGTAACCATTGAAAGCTATCCACAGCACTTTTAGCGGTTAATTCTAGTAACGTGCGTTGCACATCTTGTGGGCGATATGGCTGATCTATAAAGCGCTCCAACCAAGCTAAATTGAAATGCTCCCGACCACTGCTCTTAGGGGGAGGGTTCTGAAAGAATGGATCATTGAGTAGATCTTCTAACAGCTTGACCTGTAATATGCCTTGTTGCGCCCATCGACCTTGCTGATCAAACCGTTTCCCTTGGTGACGCTCGATCCACTGATCGAGCAGGGTGTTGGCTGGGCCCGTATCAAAACCAAGCGCGATGCCCTTTTGAGTATCTAAATAGCTGATATTAGCAATACCACCAAGGTTCAGTATTGCAATAGGGGTTCGATGAGTGTTTGTAAAAATAAACTGATGAAAAGCCGGTACCAACGGTGCACCTTGACCGCCAAGTGCGAGATCACGAGCACGAAAATCAAAAATAACCGGTAGGCCTACTTGAACTGATAGCCAATCGGCATCATTGAGCTGAATGCTATAGCCGACCTGTCCGCTGTGCTTTGGAGGAGCGTGCCAAAGCGTTTGACCATGGCTGGCAACGGCTGAAATTGCTTGTTTTTCGACTTTAGCCTTCTCGATCAGTTGCAACGTAGCGTCAGCACATAACGCTGCGTATTCGCGAGCAAGGTATTGATAATCGGTAACGGATAGATCAGGACGACAGGCGTGTTCGAGCCGTTGCTTTAGCTCGTTTGGAATGGAAACTGCGTGTGCATCAATAAATTGAACTCTATCGGGTTTGATGTCACATAGCACCGCATCAACAGCGTCCATGCTGGTGCCGGACATCAAACCAATATACAAGCTCATCAGCGCATTGCCAGATAGATTCGCTTGTTGTCGTTGAGTACCGCAACGAGTTGCTGGGCATGTGCTCTAAATGCTGGCAGCTCCGACTCTGAAAGCGATTTAGCTTTTGGCAACTCCACGGTACGTGGGTTACGGTGTACGCCATTAACTAAGAATTCATAATGTAAATGAGCACCCGTCACACGACCTGTAGAACCCACTCGACCTATAATCTGCCCCTGTGAAACGCGGTCGCCCGTTTTGACATGTTTACGACTCAAGTGAAGATACTTAGTAACGTAACGCTCACCATGCTGAATAAACACATAGTTACCATTGAGTGAATTATAACTTGCCTTAATTACGCGACCGTCACCGGCGGACATGACCGGCGTACCAACCGCCGCGACATAGTCGGTCCCATTGTGAGGACGTACTCGACCCGTGACCGGATGCAGTCGACGCGGATTAAAGTTTGAGCTAACGTATGTGAAGTTGACCGGTGAACGCAAGAAAGTTTTGCGCATCGCACGACCTTCCGGTGTGTAATAACGACCGTTTTCCGCGTTCAATACAGCTTGAAAAACTTCGCCCTGATTAACAAACTCGGCCGCTAGAATTTTGCCGTAACCAACAAACTCACCGTCGACGAACTCGCGCTCGAATAATACGCTAAACTCATCTCCTTTACGCAGATCGAGTGCAAAGTCGATATCCCAACCAAAAATATTTGCGACGCTCATGATCTGGTTATCGGTCATTCCCGCGTTCATCGCAGCGCTCCAAAAGCTGCTATCGATGACAGCATGAGCAAACTCCGTACGCGTCTCTACTTCGCGCGTTTCGATTTCAGATACAAAGTCTTCGTTCTGTCGTGTGATAATTAAGGTTTGCAAACCGCTAATATGATGAACCAGTTGCACGAGCTCGTCGTTGCTATCGGTTGCAATGCGGAGCTCATCGCCGGGATGCATATTGCGTAATTTTTTCGCCTCGCTACCCGAATGCGTTACCCGATAAAGTTGCTGTGCGGAAAAGCCCAGCGTATCAAATATCTTAGCTAAACTATCGCCACTTTTAACCACGTAGGTTTGCCAGAAAAGTTCAGGCTGTTGATTATCGACTTGTTGCTCGGGCTCAAAAACGAGATCAAGCTGATAGCGTTGACCCGGCAAAAGCTGCTCTGGCTTTGTGCTATTTTTAGAGGCGGTTGCTTGTTCGGTTGGCACGAACAGCAACAAGAATAACAGCGCACTCACAGAGCTGATTAGCACTCTATGGGAGCGAGGTAAATCAACGATAAACTGTTTGATTTTATGTACTGCTTGGACATTCATTTGGTTGCGCACTTCGTTATTTGTTTAAACTTCGCTCAAGGCGATTTTCTTGAGGATAATATGAAAAATTCAAGAATACCAGTATTAAAGAGGTTAAAACAGGGCTATAAATGGCGTAAACTAACACTTTTACACTTTATTCACGACGTAGGAGATTGGCTCAATGACCCCTCAGGTGGCCGAAGCAATAGCAGAAATTACACGCGGTGCCGATGAAGTCCTTATCGAGAGTGAACTTGCTGACAAGCTAGAGCAGGGTAAACCTCTGATTATCAAGGCAGGCTTTGATCCGACCGCACCGGATCTTCATTTAGGCCACACGGTCTTAATTAATAAGCTGCGTGTATTTCAGGATTATGGCCATAAGGTGGTTTTCCTCATTGGTGACTTCACCGGGATGATTGGTGATCCGACGGGCAAAAACGTTACGCGTAAACCGTTAACGCGAGAGGATGTTCTGGCAAACGCGGAAACTTACAAAGAGCAAGTTTTTAAAATTCTCGATCCGACGAAAACAGAAATTCGCTTTAATTCAGAGTGGATGAATAATCTCGGCGCGGATGGCATGATTAAACTAGCAGCGCGCCAAACTGTGGCTCGCATGTTAGAGCGAGATGATTTCAAGAAGCGCTATCAGGCCAATCAGTCTATCGCGATTCATGAGTTTTTGTATCCTCTTGTGCAAGGCTGGGATTCTGTCGAACTCAAGGCCGATGTTGAAATGGGGGGTACCGACCAGCGTTTTAACTTGTTGATGGGACGCGAGCTTCAGAAAGAAGAAGGGCAGCGCCCTCAAACGGTCATCATGATGCCTTTACTCGAAGGGCTCGACGGCGTTCAAAAAATGTCGAAGTCATTGAATAACTATATTGGTATTACTGAGCCCGCTAACGAGATGTTCGGCAAGGTCATGTCGATATCAGATGAACTGATGTGGCGTTACTTTGAGTTATTGAGCTTCCGTCCGTTGGAACAAGTCGAAGACTTTAAACAGCAAGTCGCTGATGGTGAAAACCCGCGTAATATCAAAGTTCTTCTAGCTAAGGAAATCATTGCGCGCTTCCATGATGAAGCAGCAGCAGATAAGGCGGAACAAGACTTTATCCAGCGGTTCCAGAAAAATGCGATACCGGATGATATCAAAGAAGTTGAAGTCAAAGTTGGAGACGACGGTATCGCCATTGGCAACGCCTTGAAGGAGGCGGGGTTGGTATCGTCAACATCTGATGCGATGCGTATGATTAAACAGTCAGCCGTCAAGCGGGATGGTGAGAAAATCACTGACACGAAACTGATGTGCACAAAAGAAGATTCAGGCGTATATCAAGTCGGCAAGCGCAAATTTGCTAAAATTATCTTTGTTTAATTCGCGATGGCGATAAAAAAAGGCTTGCCCACTGGGCAAGCCTTTTTTGGATAATCACCTAATTTAAACGGTGAAGCTCTTAATTGAGTCTTGTAATTCATCTGCCAACTTGGCAACTTCATTGGATGCCTGCGCTGTTTGTTTCGAACCCGACGCGGTTTGTTCTGCAATGGATACGATGGCTTCCAGACGCTCACTGATATCATGCGCCGTACGGCTTTGCTCTTGCGCTGCACTGGCAATGTGAGTGCTGCTATCCGCCGCTTGATGTACTGACTCGGTGATTGCATTGAGTGCTGAAGCGGCCTCGTCGGTCTGCTGTACACTTTGCTCCGCCTGTGCCCGACCGCGCTCCATCACTTCGACAGCACGTTGAGAGTCGGTTTGCAGAGATTCGATCATACTTTGAATTTCTTCAGTCGACTCTTGAGTTCGACTCGCCAACGTGCGCACCTCGTCGGCAACGACTGCAAATCCGCGTCCTTGCTCACCCGCACGCGCTGCTTCAATAGCCGCGTTGAGCGCCAATAGGTTGGTTTGGTCGGCAATACCGCGGATCACATCCAAAATACCGCCGATATTTTTACTGTTTTCAGAAAGCTGATTGATGACCGAAGAGGCACCTTCTATTTCTTTTGCAAGCTGTTCAATTGTAGCGCGGTTCTGTTCTGAAATACCGCGTACTCGTTTAGCTTCTTGGTCGGAATGTTGGATTTCAGCTAACGCTTGGTCGGCGCCACTTGCCATTTCACTCGCCGTGCTATTCATTTCTTGAGTTGCTGTTGCAACTTGCTCGATTTGACTGCGTTGTTCTTCAATCGCGTGTGTGGTTTGATCCGAGACGCTTGAGGACTCTTCCGCTGCCGTTGCCAACTGTGTTGCTCGATTCGCAATACCTTCGATCAGTTTACGCAGGTTGTCGGTTAGCTTATTGGTATTCTCAGCGAGCGTACCAAACTCATCTTGCGAATCATATGCAACACGCTCAGTGAGATTTCCCTCGGCCATAATATTGAGCATGTGGTTTACTTTGCCGAGCGGGTTGCTGATGCTTCGGACGGTTACCCACGATATCACGACGGCAAGCGCAATAGATACAATAGTTAAAATGCTATTTATCCAGCTTGAGGTCGAGATGGATGACTCAACATTAGTGCGTGTTTCGTCAGCGATGCTACGCACAGCAGCTTGTAGTTCATTTGCTAACTCAATCAACCCATCCAATTCTTGTTTCGATTGAGCTAACGTTTGTTGTTCGACATCACGTGTTTTCAAACGCGCGACAATGTTATCTGGGTAAGACCCCGCGCCTTGCAAATTGCTCAGAGCACCGCGAATAAGAGTAAGTCCGTCATTGACCAATTTTTCGTTATCACTCGTTACCGCAGACTCCAAGCTGTCTAAACGTGGGCGCAGTGAATCGATATTGATCCCGATCTCGCTCTGAATTACTTCTGCGCGATCAATTGCATCTGCTTTACTTAAATCGTACATCAGTGTTACTAACGACGATAAAGATGATTCTATGGAGCGTGCTAGCTGTTTAACCTCAGGCACGTCTGACATGTCTGAGGTATCAAGCATCATGATTGATGCGTCATCAATATTAAATGCGATGTCGTCTAACTGAGCTTTTGCCGTTTGCTCTAGCTCTAAATATTTGCGTTGCTGTGCGAATAGATTGTCTATCGAGTCGACATACTTATTAGCATCGGTTTCCAGTCGCTCAACGAGCTTCGAATAACCTTCGCCTCGAATTAAGTTCATGGTTTGATCAAGCGAATTCGAAAACTGTTGTCTTGTGCTGGAGAAGCTTTGAGTGTGGCTTTGGAGCTGATCTAATGACTCATCGTAATACGTTTCACTTTGCAGAGCGCCGAGCTGCAATACGTCGACTTTAAGACCCGCTACGCTTTCTAGGGCAGGAACTGCCTTATCATTTAAACGTTCAACCGATGAGCCTATACTGTTAATGTTAAACAGTGAGCTCAAACTGATCACAAGCAAAAGCAAAGTAATCAGTGCGAAGCCACCAATAACTCGCATTGCAACAGTCATTTTCATAAGATAGTCCTCAGCATCGCTACAACTACAGTTGGGACAGAGCAGGCTGTGTAAAGTATTTCGCTTCCTCTAAATGAAAAAGCGTCATGTGTTGACCCCAAACACAACCTGTGTCTAAACCAATATATTTCGTATTTTGAGTTTCTCCCATGAGTGCCGCCCAGTGTCCGAAAACAATGCGGTCATTACTATGGGACAATTCAAACCAGGGTTTCCACTGAGCGTCCGTGTCTATTCGTGGATGGTTTTTTCGGTGAAAGTCCAGCTCACCGGTTTTGCTACAAAAACGCATGCGCGTAAACGCATTGATTATAAATCGGTATCGGTCAAATCCACTAAGACTTGAGCGCCAATTGCTAGGTTGATTAGAAAACATATGGTTTACTAACCGCGGCATGTCATCACTGGTTAGTAACTGTTCAACTTCGTTTGCATGCTCAGCCGCCTGCTGAGTTGACCAAAGCGGATAGACGCCAGCATGGCATAACAACGTGTTGTGGTGCTTGAAATGATGTAGTAATGGTTGCTGACGGATCCAGTCGATATAATCAAGTCGTCTAGACGATGAAATAACAGCCTCTAATTTGTCCTTTGGATTCACTTCGCGCGCACCCAACAGGATAGCTAATAAGTTCAGATCATGATTGCCAAGTACCGTGTTTACAGAAGAGCCGCTATTAAGGAAGAAATCTATCGAAGCTTTTGAGTCAGGCCCTCGCGCAACGATATCACCAACGCACCACAGTGAGTCCGATTTATGGGAAAAGCCTACCTGATTCAGTAGCTCCATAAGTTCGGAATAACAGCCTTGGATATCACCAACTATATATGTCGCCATCGATCTAATGAATAATATTGGGAATGGCTAAACGAAATGAGGGAATTGGCACCTTAAACTGTTCACCTTGCTCAGAAAACATTAAGTAATGACCCTCCATCATGCCGACTGGAGTCGCAATAACAGTACCGCTGGTATAACTAAATGACTTTCCTGGCGCAATCGTTGGCTGCTGGCCAATGACCCCTTCGCCAGCGACGCGGGTGATTTTTCCTTCAGCATCAGTAATACGCCACTCGCGACTTTTAAGTGTCACGTCTTGGGCAGCGTTATTACTAATCTTTATGGTATACGAAAACACATATTGACCCTGATTAGGGTTAGATTGAGCCGCAATATATTGCGTAGAAACTTCGATATGGACTTGTGTTTTTACCGTCATAAGGACTTCTGATTATCCGTCAGCCAATCCGATATTCTACAATAGTCAGCAACTGTGAGTGTTTCTGGGCGAGCACTCGGGTTAATGCCTAGTGCCTCTAATTGCGTATCATCAATGAGCTTTTTAAGGTTGTTTTTAATTGTTTTACGTCTTTGATTAAAAGCTGTCAAACATAACGACTGCAATTGTTGAACATCCTTTACAGGCGTTGGGCTCTTCACGTAGGGTCGCAAACGCACAACAGCTGATTCAACTTTAGGCGGTGGAGTAAATGCTTCAGGTGGCACATCCAATACTTTTTGAACCTCGCAGCGTTGTTGCACACTCACGGTGATACGACCATATGTTTTACTGCCAGGCTCAGCTGTTAATCGATCAACCACTTCTTTTTGTAACATGAAGTGCATATCCTCGACATAATCGCTGAACTTTAACAAATGAAAAATTAGAGGTGTCGAAATATTATAAGGTAAATTACCAAACACGCGTAGTTTTTGCTCAGGAGAGGCGAACGCTTTAAAGTCGATTTTCATGGCATCGCCACGAATGACGTCCAAATGCTGACTCAAAAACGGATGGGTCTCTAAACGGTCGGCGAGATCTCTGTCTAACTCTACAACGCGAAGTTGCTGGCACCTTTCTGCCACTGGCTCGGTTAATGCAGCTAGGCCTGGTCCTATCTCAACTAAATTTTCACCTGGCTGTGGATGAATCGCATCGACAATTGATTCGATAATGTGTTCATCATTTAGAAAGTTTTGACCAAATCGCTTTCGCGCTCGGTGACCTAAGTGAGTTTTGCTCATAATTTTGAGTTATTTACCATATCAATTGCTGTCTTTATGGCGAGTTGACAGCTACCTGAGTTAATCGCTGGACTGCCTGCCATATCCAATGCCGTACCATGGTCGACTGATGTTCGAATATAAGGTAATCCGAGTGTAATATTCACCGCTTTGCCAAAGCCTTTATATTTTAACACAGGTAGACCTTGATCGTGGTACATCGCAACGACAGCTGACGCCGACTCCAAGTACTTGGGCTGAAAGACTGTATCAGCAGGGTAAGGGCCAGACACCGTCATTCCCCTAGTTTGTAATGACCTTATTACGGGCGCAATAATTGTTTCTTCCTCATGCCCGAGATGACCTCCCTCGCCGGCATGCGGATTCAATCCGCACACTAATATGTTGGGTTGCTCCTCTCCAAATTTTTGTCGCAAATCCGCGTCCAAGATTGTGATAATCTTCTCTAGACGTTCAGGTGTAATCGCTTTTGATACGTAAGCAAGCGGAATGTGAGTGGTTACTAACGCAACGCGTAACCCTTCTGTTGCCAGCATCATTACAACATCAGAACAGTCTGCTTTATTCGCAAAAAACTCGGTATGACCAGAAAAAGCGACACCTGCTTCGTTAATAATACCTTTGTGTACAGGCCCGGTAACGATAGCGTCAAACTCTCCGCTTAAATTACCATCCGAGGCAATGGATAGGGTCTCCACAACGTATTGACCGTTAGCGACGTTCAGCGCTCCAGCAATTGCGGTTTCAGCAAGGGGAACGTGTTTTATAAGCAACTGACCTGGTTGCATTGGCGACTGAGGGCGGGCACCTTCATAGGGAATGAGTTCAAGTGGCAGGTTGAGTTCCGTGGCTCGTTGTTTGAGTAAGCCTGCATCCGCAATGGCAACAATATCTGCTTGCCAATGCTGTTGTGCCATCATAACGGCTAAATCGGGACCTACCCCGGCGGGCTCGCCGGGGGTAAAAGCGAGTAATGGTCGCATTTTACTTGGCTACGACGCGAACATAAGCACGATCGCGCATTTCTTGTCGCCACGTGTCCACTTCTTCTCGATACTTGCGCGAGAATAGCATTTGGTATGCCTTGTCGCGTTTACTTTCCTGCGTGGCATCGAGCGTGCGGCGGTCAGTCACCTCTACAATATGCCAGCCAAATTGGGTGCGGAAAGGTTCGCTGATCACACCTTTTTCCAACGTACTGACGCGTTGTTTGAATTCTTCGGCATACCGATCTGGACGTGACCAACCTAAGTCCCCTCCGCGTGATGCGGACCCTGGATCAGCGGAGTGCTCTTTCGCCAATTCGGCAAATGTTTTTTCACCACTTAAGATTTGCTCACGAAACTGAGCAAGCATTTCTTTGGCTTTGTTATCCGATAAAATCACTGATGGCTTAATAAGAATATGTCGCGCTTTGACTTCCTGTACTTCGACGACTTGCTCGCCTCGCTTATCTGCGACTTGTAAAATATGAAAGCCCACGCCGCTGCGGATAGGGCCAATAATTTCACCTTTTGATTTACCTTTTACGACCTCTGCGAACAATGTCGGCATGGAATTCTCAGTCATCCAGCCAAGATCACCGCCGTCTAGCGCATTTGAGCCTGACGATGAACGAATAGCAAGTTGCGAAAAGTCTTCACCTTCCTCGAGGCGATCGATGACGGCTTGCGCGCGACGTTTGGCCGCTTCCTGCTTTTCATTCGGTGCGTCAGAGTCAACACCAATCAAAATTTGGCGTAAACGGTACTCTGTAGGTGAAGCGTCATTTTGCTCAATCAAGTTGACTAAATTCTCTACTTCTTGTGGCGTGACAGAAACACGTCTCTGAACAGCGGCTCGCTCAACTTGGCTCGTGATTATCTCAGTTTTAATCTGCTCGCGAAATGCCGGCCAGCTTTGCCCAGAGTTAATTGTATTCTCGCGCAGCTCGTCGACACTCATGCCGCGATCCTGCGCTATCCTCGAGATGGCTTGGTCAAGCTGAGCTTCCGATACCTCAATACCCATGCGTTCCGCCATCTGCAGCTGAAGCTCCTGCTGGATCAAGCGTTCGGTCGCTTGCGTGCGTAGCACCTTGTCTGATGGTGCATTAGCCGATGAGAAGTTTTCGGATTGTTTTACTTGTTTTATAAGCTGCTCAATTTGGCTTTCTAAAATAACGCCATCGTCGACAATAACTGCCACGCGGTCCAGCACTTGTTGTGCATGCGCCACCGTTGCGGTTATGCACATCATCAACGCGATACTGACTGATGTGCTGAATTTAACTAACTGTTTCATTATTTGTACCACTAGTTACTTAAGTAAAAAGGTCGTCTGTAGCCGTAAATGCTTTTCTCTAACATTTCGATCAGACTGCTTCCGTCGCTTGAAAGGCCGCTGATGATAAACTGTAAGCTAACACCGTTGTCAAATTCGGGTGCCGCAAACGTGCTTTGCATCATACCAGCGTTTGCCGCTCCAGCCATAGCAGGCTCTAAATTCAGGTTGATTCGACGGTACGCACTTACACGTAGCGCCCAACAACAACTGCTGTACTGCACCCCAAGAATGGCATCATTGGTGCGGCGATTTACCAAATCATAGTAAATGTTAGCAGCGACCTGCCATTGGTTATTAATTTCCCAAACCGCTTGCGCGCCGACTTGTTCAATATCGCTATTTAAAATATTGGTTGCTTTACGATGATTCACTTGAAGCAAGTTTTTATTGTCAAAGCGATATTCTAAAGCGGTCTGACTCTTTCGTGTTTGATTTAGTTCCGTATCGTATTGTAACGCGCTCTTGATACTCCAATGAGGGGTAATCGCCCATGTTAAGTCGGCAACCCATTCTGTATTGCTGGATGTCCGCGACGTATTTTGCTGCAATAGCTCGGTCCGACTTTTATCAAAATAATAAATTTGGCCAAACGCAAAGCGCAACAGTTCACGCTCGCGCTTATCAAAAATGCTTGTTGTGGCACCATAGGTTATTTGATTCGCTTCTGCAATGCGGTCTAAACCGGAATAGCGCTGGGCGCGGAACAGGCCGTAATAATCGTCTTGCATCAGCGATGTATCATAGATGCCGATATTAGACTGGTCTTTGTACGGGACGTAGAGGTATTGAAGTTGTGGTACCAATGTTTGGCGGTATGCGTCAACGCCGTCGCCGTCAAAAAAGCGCTCTAGGTGCAGGCGACCTCTTAAGCGAGCTCTTGGCAACGCGCGCGACACGGACTCGTCGAGCTCAGGGCTTGTCCCTTGTTGACGATAGTGCGTATATAAATAAGTGATTTCAGCTTCACCATCGTAAGCAGGCGCTTCGAGCGCGTAACTTAAGCTGGGTTGAAGGTGGGCGCGTGTCGCGTATACGTTTGAGTCGTCTTGGCTTTGAAAGTAGGTGAGTTCGCTTTCGATCGCCCAGTTAAAGCCCGTGTATGCACCTTCATCGTAACGCATTGAAATTTGTGGCAGTGTTCTAAACGGGCTTTGATATTGCCCTAGTAGTTCGTAGTCTTCAGCACGGATGCGTGCAAAAAAGTTATCCTTTAAATAATCAACTTGCGCCACACGGTACAAGTGGGTGTCTGCTCGCCCCGCAAAATCACTACCAAAATCATTGAGATAGTTGTCATCACTGATTTGCGTTGCATCCACATAGGCGCGCCAGTGCTCGCCGAGTTGCGCTTGCTGATCAATATGCCATAAATAGCGATCGGCGTTATCGAGTCGAAGTGAGTCGCTTTGAAGGTACTCAAGATTGATTTGACCACCATAGCTATCGGTTAGAAAGCGGTACTCTGTTTTTAACATTGTCCCGCGCTTACTAATGTATACGGGAGCAAGCGTTGCATCCATATTCGGCGCAATATTAAAGTAATAAGGGACTTCTACCTCAAGGCCACTGACAGATGAGGTATCAATGGTCGGATAAAGAAACCCTGTTTTACGTTTATCGTTAACTGGAAACGTAAAATACGGTAAATAAATAACGGGGATATCGAACAACTCAACTTTAGCGCCCCATGCCTCACCAAAGTCTTCTGATTGACTGATTTCGATTCGATCAGCAGTCAGTTTCCAAGCCGGATCTGTCGTTGGACAGGTCGTGAAACTTGAAGAAAACAGATTGACGTGCTGCTCAGATAAACGCAGTAGCTGGGCTTCGCCACGCGCTTGTGTGGTTTTCATTCGATATTCAGTATCGCGTAATTCGGCGGTTGCTGAAACGCCATTATAATTAAACGATTGACCTTTGACTTGAATATAACCGTCAGAAAACAGAACGCCTTGATTCGCATCGATGGTTTGTTTTTCTTGATTGATCCGTGCAGACTCAGTGAGAAGCCATTGACCATCCTGACGGATACTCACGTTACCAGAGAATAACGCTTCGCCATTGTTGCTGACATTGGAGTTATCAGAGTGGACTAATATGCTACCAGGGAGTTGTGCAGAAACGTCGAAGTCGGGTTCTTCGAAACGCCACTGATTATAGCGGGCTGAGCACACATTAGTAAGCTCCTGCTGAGCAGAAACTGACGCGCTGAGTAAGGTAAATAAGACAGCGGACGCTTTGGCAACTTTGTAACGCAATGGCAAGATACTAATCCGTTTTGAGTTGTTAATTAATGATTAGAGACAAGCTTGGTATAATAAAGCAAATCTGCGTATTCTGCTATTTTAGTACGCATAAATAGAGATTAAATTTGCCAAATAATGGCACACAGAGGGGGCATTTTGGAAGATTCTCGTGAGATTGGTCTGGCAGCATGGTGTGAGGCGCAGACGGGGTATCCTCAAACGCAACTGGAAGTGGTTTCTGGTGACGCGAGTTTTAGACGCTACTTTCGAGCTTCAGATGGTCAACGTAGCTTAATTGCTGTTGATTGCCCACCCGATAAAGAAGATATGCGCCCTTTTCTTCTCGTAGCGGACGCTTATCAAGCGGCAAATATTCCCGTGCCGCTGGTATTGAACGTTGATTTGAAGCAGGGATACATGTTGCAGACAGACTTGGGCCACACGGTACTATTGTCGAAACTCCAAGCGCAAAACGCACGCCAATACTATGATCAAGCGCTTTCGATTTTGCCACGAGTTATGGGGGTGACGGCAACAGCGGAAGGCGATTTACCACGCTTTGATCGAGCATTGTTAGATCGCGAACTGGCATTGTTTAAAGATTGGTTGTTGATGCAGCACCTCGATCTTGACTGGGATGATCGCGACGACGAACTATGGTCTGAATTCTGCGAGCTGATAGTGAGTAATGCATTTGCTCAGCCACAGGTTGGTGTGCACCGAGATTATCACTCCCGCAACTTGATGGTGACGCCTAAAGGGCTTGGTGTTATCGACTTTCAAGATGCGGTTATCGGGCCGATTACCTATGACGCGGTCTCGCTACTGAGAGATTGTTACATTGAGTGGCCTGATGAGTTAGTCGATGAGCTATCTCAACGGTTACGGAGCCAACTGCAGGAGGATGGGCTACTAAGTGCAGATATTGAGCCAGAACAGTGGCAACGCTGGTTCGACTGGATGGGACTTCAGCGGCATACGAAAGCCGCAGGCATTTTTGCCCGACTAGCGCACCGTGATGATAAAACCGGTTACTTGAAAGACGTGCCTCGTACATTAGGCTATCTGAGTAAAGTCAGTGCACGTTATCCGGAATTAAGTAACTACCACCAATGGCTGACCCAACGTATTATACCCAAATGGGAAAACTCATGAGAGCGATGATACTGGCCGCAGGTCGCGGAAAGCGTATGCAACCTCTGACTAACTTGACCCCAAAACCACTTTTAACCGTTGCGGGCAAACCTTTGATCGAGTACATCATTGAGAAGTTGGTGGGGGCCGGGGTCTCGCAAATTGTGATTAATCATGCTTGGTTAGGGGATCAAATCGAGTCTCAGCTTGGCGATGGTTCACGTTGGGGAGTGAAGATTATTTATTCTCCCGAACCTGACGGTGGGTTAGAAACAGCGGGCGGCATCATTAATGCTCTACCAATGCTGGGAACAGCGCCTTTTTGGGTCATTAATGGCGATATTTTTATCTCATCCGACTTAACAGACTTGCCAACTCAACTTGAGACGAACGACTTGGCTCACCTATTACTCGTCGATAACCCTGAACATAACCTCAGCGGCGACTTTGCCTTGCAAGATGGCCGGGTAGTAGCCCAGTCTCTCGAGCAGACTGGATTTACGTTCGCCGGCATTGGCTTATATGACCCAGCATTTTTTGCCGGTTACGGCGATGGGTATAGGCCATTGAAGCCCTTGCTGCTCGATGCAATTAATCAGAGAAAAGTGGCGGGGAGTCTACTAAAAGGTGCTTGGACGGATGTGGGAACGCCAACGCGTTTGAGTCAGTTAAATCAAGAAGTAGAGGAAACATAATGATTTGGGGAAAGGTGATTGGTGCGCTAGCGGGCTATCTGTTTTTGCGATTGCCCGGAGCTATCATCGGCGTATTAATCGGACACTGGTTTGACCGAGGAATGGCTCAGGACTTTGCCAGCCGTGGTGGTTTTGGGCAGTTTATGAGTGGCAAACGTGATGCCGATAAAGATGCATTATTTTTATATACCCTGTTTGCAGTGATGGGACATCTTGCTAAAGCAAAAGGACGCGTGACCGAGCGAGATATTGCACAAGCATCGGAACTGATGGACCGATTCCGACTCGATTCTGAAGCGAGAGGAGAGGCGCAAGAGGCGTTTCGAGAAGGGAAGCAGGCGACTTTTCCACTGGAAGATACGATGAAGCGGTTTAGGGAGTCATTTTATGGCAACCGTGAGGTATTTCAGGTCTTTATGGAACAGTTGATGGCTTTGGCTCTTAATGACGGTGTACTTGATCGAGGTGAGCATGAAGTCCTTGTTAATGTTGGTAAAGCGCTGGGTTTCAGGCGGTTTCAGATTGATCAGTGGCTTGCGATGCAGAAAGCCGCATTTAGGTTTCATCAACACCGTTCGCAAGGAAACGCGGGGAGCCAACAGGCTAAGCCGTCGCGTAATGAACTTCAAGATGCATATGAAGTGTTAGGAGTGAAGCCAGAACAGTCAGATGCGGAGATTAAAAAAGCGTATCGCAAGCTGATGGCGCGCCATCATCCTGACAAGCTTGCGTCAAAAGGGTTGCCGGAGCATGTGATGAAAGAAGCACAAAAACGCGCCCAGGATATCCAATCAGCCTATGAAGCAATCAAAAAACACCGTGACATACGGTAGCTATTAAAAGCCATGGAATTTAAACCAACCTTGAATGACACTCTTTAGTTCGTTGGCGGCTTCTGGGGGACGGGTCAATAAGCTACGCGGTCGATAGCTTAATTGTTGATATTTTTGGCTAAGTGTTTCATGCATAGACCATTGCTTAGCGACCCATCGGTTGGCTGAAGCTGATTTAATATCGAGTACCGGGAAGGTGAGCTTAGCGATTTTGGTGCCTAGGACTCGATTAAGTGCTGGCTGCGGCAGATACACATCCAACAAGATGACCGCATCGGGCGCGGCTGAAGGATTTTTATTGATCCAATCAATCCAGAGCGCACCACTGATTCCCTCAACAAGCCACACAACGAAACCGGGGTGTTGACTCACTTTTTCATTCAGTGCTTCAAGGCGCTTAAATAACGCGGCTCTATAAGGCTCCAGTGCGTTATCATCGGGTTGAGTAAACTCAGAGTCAGGGGTGTGATGCGCTAACGAGGTGGGTTGGATAAGCATACTCGGTGGTGTCAATCCCCAACTACGCCAACCCATCTTCGACGCTTCATGATAACTGGATTTAATGAGCGAAGATTGCAAGGGGTGTAGACCCCAGTCCGGCAAGGCAACAAACTGCCCTCGTTCGAAGCTTCTTAATGGCTCAAGTTGCAGTGCTAAATACTGTACGTCTTTCTCTGTCGCGTCTTTGAGCCAGACGATCTCGTCAGGGGGGACGAAACGAGCACGATCATCCTGTCCGTGTGAAATAACAGACCAGCAGATGACAAACAACAGGATGGCAACGCGCATAATATTCATGCTTTGTTATCGTCATAAGACTGAAATTCTTTAAACTTTAGCTAAAACGGGCAGGGGCTGGTGAAGGTTAGCGTTTGCTCGGTCTGAGGGTGTGTAATACGCAGTTCAAATGCATGTAAGAGCAGTCGTTCAGCCGCCTCAAAAGCGGCTGAGTGTGCATAAAACTTATCACCTAAAATAGGACAGTTTAATGCCAACATGTGCACCCGTAGCTGATGTGAACGACCTGTGTAGGGTGATAGTTTGACAGTGCATCCCTGAGCTTGACGTTTTAGCACTCGGTAAAAGGTTTGACTGGGCTTGCCATTGAAAAAGTCGACTTGTTGCTTCGGTCGATTAGGCCAGTCGCAGCTAAGTGGTAAATCGATACAGCCATTGTCAGCGGGCAATGCTCCCCACACTTTTGCCAAGTAGGTTTTCTTTGGAGTTCGTTGTTGAAACTGTCTACTTAGGTGGCTTTGCGCGGCTTTACCAAGCGCAAACACCATCACACCCGACGTGGCCATATCTAGCCGGTGTACTAACTTGATATCAGGAAATATGCGAGCGAGGCGAGTGTAAACGGAATCTCGATGTTCGAGTAATTTCCCTGGTACGCTAAGCAGTCCTGCGGGCTTGTCGACCACAACCAACGCATTATCTCGATGTATTATCTTGAGATAAGGGTTGGTTGGTGGTTGATAGTGAAGCAGTGCCATTAGTGATGATTGACCAAAATACGCACGGCAAACAACGAAAGCTGCGGTTGTTTTAGCGATTCTAATAAGGTTTGCTGGCGCATTTTGATAGCTTCAATTTCAGATTCGCGTACGGAAGGATTGCGCTGCTTTAGTTTGGTCAGACGTTCAAGTTCCTTTCCTAAGTTTTCACTGATACGCGAACCGATAGCAGCGCTTTGTTGCTCTAACCAAGCTTCAGCAGAGCTACGCGCTACTTCTAAGTGCGACTTAGTGATATCACGCAACTGCTTTAAAATTTGCCGTGAGGTTTTTTTATCCATAAAGTCGGCTTGCTTGGTTAATGCATCGCGTGGCACTTTGCTCGTCAGTTCCCGCCCTTGGCTATCAAGCAATATACGATGGTTCTGAAGCGGAAAGAACTCCTGAGCTACCGCGCTTTGGGGGGCGTTAATCTGTGCACTAAAGTCAACCTCCATGAACCAGGCGCCCTCAGGCAGCGCTTTGTTATTTAGCTTAGTAACGCAGACGCTACCGAAGTCTTGCTGGGTCACTATATCCAAGGCCTCTTGCACGTGAGGGTGGTCCCAACTTAAGAATTCGATATCCTCGTAATTAAGTGCCGTGGTGCGGTCAAAGGTGATGGTCATCCCTTCTTCTTGCAGGCCTGGAATAGCCTCGACGCGCATATGCTCGCTCGGTTTAACGAACACTCGGTTTTCGTCGAGTTCTTCGATATCGATACCAAAGCGCTCCCAGAATGTGGTCATAAACTCATCCAGAGTTGATACGTCGCTGCTTTCTTCTATAGCCAAGATTACCGACTTAGCCTGTTCTGGACGGCATGCATTTAACTCTTGTAGTTTATCGCGACCCGCTTCAACCTCGGCCATCAGTTGCTGATGTAACTCTGCGCTCTGCTGCAGCACTTCTTTCGGAAGCGGCTGGCAGCTTAGCAAAGCCTTTTTAATCTGCTGAGAAAAGTCGTCATACATGCGGCGTCCGACGGGATTACATTGTTCGAATGCATTCATCGTGTGATACCAAGGCAGTAAAATGCCCTCGTCGGAGTCTTCGGTGTAGGGCAGGTAGATCGCGATATCATGGGTTTGCCCGATACGGTCAAGTCGTCCTATCCGTTGCTCAAGTAAGTCTGGGTTTTCAGGTAAGTCGAATAGTACGAGTTGATGCACAAACTGAAAGTTCCGCCCCTCGCTACCTATCTCTGAGCACAATAAAATCGGGCTGCCATTATCATCGTCGGCAAAGAACTCGGCAGCGCGGTCGCGTTCAAGTAATGACATACCTTCGTGGAAAACGGCAGCGTTTATCCCTTCAAGCACACGCAATGCTTCGGCGAGCTCATTTACCGTTTTCGCGCTGTGGCAAATAAGCAACGTTTTGTCATCCCGGTTACCTTTTATATGGTCAATAAGCCAAGTCACACGGGGGTCGCCCAGCCACCAAGGTTCACGCATGTCATCCTCGGGCTCAGGTAGTTTAACCGAGTGAAATTGACGCGCTGGGAATCCACCGACATTTTGACGGCGGTTTCTAAACATAACCCGGCCTGTGCCGTGTTCATCAAGGAGTTCGTCGAGTTCCTCTCCTTTAAGCTCCGTCGCTTTATCTGCCAGTTCGCGATAATGAGTTTGCTCCTCCTCAAACGCGCTAAAATCGTTAAAGCGGTCTGGGTCAAGTAACTGCAAACGCTTAAAGTGTCCCTCGTTACCTTCTTGCTCAGGTGTTGCGGTTAATAACAATAAGCCTGGGATGGCTTTCGCTAGCTGAGCAAAGTGTTCATAGCCCCGTGTACTGTCATTAAGGTGATGGGCTTCGTCGACCACCAACATGTCAAATTCGGCACCCATGAGTGCGTCATGCCACTGTTCATCGTGTAGGATTTTGTTGTTGATAATCACTAATTGTTCAGTAGAAAATGGATTATCACTATCGAGTTGCGCTTCTCGGATTCTGGCTTCATCAAACACACTGAAATCAAGCGCAAATCGGCGCTTCATCTCAACAAGCCATTGGTGACGGAGGCTATCGGGTACGGCAATTAGTATACGTTGGCTACGCCCCGTGACATGCTGGCGCTTGATAATCATGCCCGCTTCGATGGTTTTTCCTAAGCCGACCTCGTCAGCGAGCATAACTCGAGGGTGGTAGCGGTTCGCCACGGTTGATGCGACGTAACACTGGTGCGCTAACAGATTCACACGTGCGCCTAGGAGACCCGCGACAGGGCTTTGTTGCCAGCGCGCTAATTGTTGTTGGCCTTGCATGCGCAGAAGATACAGATCGTGGCGATCGGCTTGCCCTGCAATAAAGCGCGTTAATGCTGGATTGGTATCAATTTGATGAGCTAACTGGGACTCTGGCACCATCACCTCTTCGCCTGAGTCTTCGCGTTCACCGAAATAGATGGCTAACCCTTGATGCTCTTTTGCTTCGGTGACGATAAAACGCCATTGATCAGCATGTGTTGCTTCTTGTCCTTCATTCAGCACAAATCGAGCGAGAGGTGCGTCGGATTTAGCGTACATTCGTGTTTCCCCTGTGCTAGGGAACATCACCGATACCTGGCGTCCATCCACGGCAGTGACTACGCCAAGGCCTAAATCTGTTTCAGTTTCGCTTAACCAACGTTGCCCTAAACTAAACTCGCTCACTTCGTCCTTCCTATGCGCTAACTTTAAAGGTCGGCAATAGTAATGGGGAGATTAGAAAAAAACAATGCGACTGTCATCCCTGTGTCACGAATTTTGGTCTAAGCTTTAATCAAACGATAACAAAAGGTGTACGCTATGACCGCAAATGTTAGTCAAACCTCCCAAGCTACTAAGTACTTCGTTTTAGATACCAATATTCTATTGCATGATCCTCTCGCTTTTCTCAGCTTCGATGAGCATAACGTCGTTATTCCTATGGTCGTGTTAGAAGAGTTAGATAATATTAAGGATCGCAATAAGGACGTGAGCCGAGATGCGCGTGTTGCGATTCGTTCATTGGAGGAGGTGTTAAAGGATGCAACACCTGAGCAGATAGTTAAAGGTGTCCCTTTGACGCAGTTAAGTGGCGACCACCAAGCGAGCGGCACGTTAGCTATTTTCCCTGACTACGAGTTGAAGCAAAGTGCGTCTGCTTTGGCGCTCAATGAAAATGACCACCGTATTATTCAAGTGGCGTTAGAACTGCAAATTAAGTTTGCGGGTAGCACGGTCACTTTGGTGACAAAAGATATCAATATGCGCCTAAAAGCCAAAGGTGCGGGCGTAAAACATGTTGAGGATTATCGCACAGACCAATTAATTGATGATATTCGTTTATTGACGAAAGGTTTCTATCAGTTTGAAGGGGACTTTTGGCAACAAGTGGGTGATGTCAGTACGTTGCAAGAGGGGCGAGATGCCTATCACACGGTTTCGCGCGAACACATGCCGCAAATTTTCTATAACGAATATTTTATCGATGAAACAGAACATTTCGCAGCTCGGGTGGACACTTTTGACGATACCTCTGTAACGCTGATGGATTTGGGACATGAGCGCTTAATGGGTTACAGCGCGTGGGGGATTCACCCTAAGAATATATATCAAGCGATGGCGATGCACGCACTGCTTGACACAAGCTTGGACATGGTCATTCTGACGGGGCCGGCGGGTAGTGGTAAGACGCTATTAGCGCTTGCTGCGGCATTAGAAATGGTGGTCGAAAAGGGGATCTACGAGAAAATTATTGTTACCCGAAACACGCCAGAGATCGCTGAGTCTATTGGCTTTTTACCGGGGACAGAAGAGGAGAAAATGGCGCCTTGGTTATCAGCTATAACGGATTCTCTTGAAGTATTGCATAAGAATGATGAGAGCATGGACTCGAGTCTCAATTACATCATGACGAAAGCGAATATCCAGTTCAAGTCATTAAACTTCATGCGTGGTCGCAGTATTCAAAATGCGGTGGTTATACTTGATGAAGCACAAAACTTAACCGCATCACAGCTAAAAACAATAATTACCCGTTGTGGTGAGAATACGAAACTGGTCGTGTCGGGCAACTTGGCGCAGATTGATAGTTATTACTTAACTGCTGTCACCTCAGGACTCACCTTTATCGTAGAGCGTTTTAAAGATTATCCAGGCAGTGCGACCATTAATCTAAACGGTGTGGTAAGAAGTAGTCTGGCAGAGTATGCAGAGGAGCATCTATAGCTTAGTTGCCTTTGATAACCGTATACTGCCCAGTGTTGACAAGAAACTGCACATCACTGGAGAGTTGGCCCGCTGGTAAAACGGCGGGCCCTGCGACATCCATGAGAACGAATTCAGTTCCGTTGTGCATCAAGGTTATATCGTTTGCTTGCTTTGCCATTTGAATGCCAAAAATCGCATGTTTTGGGAAATAAACAATGATCATTCTTGCTTCAGGAATAATCTCTTTTAGTAAGGCTAGCGTGAGGCTGACTTTACTGTCACAGTCACCTCGATTGTTGAGAAGAAGGTAATTAGGTGGCGTGAAGCCATCTCCACGACTTGATAGCTTGCTACTGAGACTGTCATAAGGAATCGACTGAACAAAATGGCCAACGTAGTTGGTGTAGCTGCGTCGACTGTTATCTTTAAGTTCGTTCCCGATAGCGACAACCAGCGTTCTGAGAAGTGATTGAGTTTTCTCGGCAATAGTAACTGCATCTGGAACGATGCCCGTTTCCCCCAATGGAAGCGACAATTTGCGATAGTAATTTGCCGATAAATAGTCTTGCCATTGCTGATTAAAAAATTGTTGTACCTTTCTCAGTTGCTGTTGGTAACGTTGTTGTAACGGTTCCGTTCGTGCTTTGCGTATTGATAAGGTTAATTTCTCTTGTCGGGGGGACAGCGTCGCTTCAACACCATACCAACGTTGGCGCTGTATATACTGATTAACTTGATAATTAAGCTCACGAAGTGCGCGCTTTCGGTCGTAACTCCGAAATGTTGCAAACGGCTTTAAGAAGTCGCGCTGATTAACACTGAAACTAAGCTGCGTGAGCTTCCCGTTGGGAAGATTCCATTGGTAGGAAAGTAAAATATCGCCGTCACGGGATGTTTTCTCGAAAGCTGTTTGTTGAGCAAAAGCTTTGGGGACACTGCTAACAAGCAGAACTGTTGAGAGAACAATGACTGCACCCCAAGCGGACAGGTATGTTCTCTCATCAGATAGCTTTTTCATTAGAACTTCATTTCGGTAATTGGACTTTCTTCAAACTTTAAGTCGACTTGATACTCAACGCCGCCCGCTCTAATAAAGAAATACGTTTTGTCGCGTTTGAATAGTTCATGAAGTGAAACGACGCGCACGCCAGGACGGCGTTCAGCGTTCCAGTCGCTCATCTCCACGCCTGTGCGCGAAACTAAAATGTTTTTATAACGGTCACCAGTTACCAGTAGCAACTTTTTATTTTCGTTGCGCAATAAAATGGTGTTACCGGTGACAGAAAATGGTTCTTCGTTGCCTAGCACAGCCTTCTCCCAAGCATTCTACTTTTTAATCATCACTATAACGAATTATCCTGATTTGGCAACATGACTACAATGCACGAAGATAATCTTCAACAATGAGCAATGCCGCAGCACTGTCGACTTTGCCTTTTTCCAAGCCGCGATAGCCATCGCGTTCAAACAACGCTTCTCGAGCGGCGGTGGACGTTAAACGTTCGTCTTGAAAGACAACGGGGACATTAAAACGACCGTGAATACGATTGCCAAACTTTTTCGCGCGTTGCGTGAGCGGTTGCTCCGTGCCATCCATATTAAGTGGTAGGCCAACGACGACACGTTCAGGCTGCCACTCTTTGAGCAGTTGTTCGACAGTACTCCAGTTTGGAATACCGTCCTGAGCTTTGAGTGCTTTTAAAATAGAGGCGGTGCCCGTTATCGACTGACCCACTGCAACGCCAATACTTTTGGTGCCAAAATCAAACCCGACAACTGTCATGCGTGACCTACATCCGGTCCGAGCTTCCAAATATCAAAACCGAGTTGCTCGGTGGCTTTTTCCCAACGTTGATTAGTCGGTGTGTTAAACAATATCTCAGGATCCGCAGGGATAGCTAACCACGAATTTTCAGCCAGCTCTTGCTCTAGCTGGCCAGCTTCCCAACCCGCATATCCGAGCGTTAGCAGAAACTGTAACGGCGCCGCGGAGGAACCCAAGGCCTCTAAAATGTCACGCGAAGTGGTGACCATAATCTCATCACTCAACTTGAGACTGCTACGCCAGTTTTGTTGTGGCGGGTGAATCACAAAGCCTCGCTCCTGACCCACAGGTCCGCCTTGATAGACTGGACCTTTAAGGCTGTCCGCACTGTCCGGATAAACAATTTCAAGTTTGTCGAGCAACGAGTTAACCGTTAGCTCTGCAGGTTGATTAATGATCAGTCCCATCGCACCGTCTTCGTTGTGTTCGCAGATATAAGTCACGCTACGACGAAATAGCGGATCATTCATACTGGGTGTAGC
The DNA here is from genome assembly GCF_000152885.1 of Idiomarina baltica OS145. Lineage (GTDB taxonomy): Bacteria > Pseudomonadota > Gammaproteobacteria > Enterobacterales > Alteromonadaceae > Idiomarina > Idiomarina baltica. The sequence goes on along the minus strand of NZ_CH672403.1, from coordinate 58,574 downwards.
AATTAAAAAATGATTTTGTAAGCTTTCCATAAAGCACTCCTCACTCACGATAAGACTTATATCGGGGTTTATTCAGCAATTTCAACGACGCTGCTGCAGATCGTGCTCAATAGCTGCGAAGAGTTGCGCTGCTATATTGATGTCATAGGCGTTTTCGATCTCTCGCATACAAGTTGGACTCGTCACATTGATTTCTGTAATACGTTCACCAATGACATCGAGACCAACAAGATATAAACCTTTTTGTTTAAGTGTGGGACCGATAGCACGCGCAATGCGTTCGTCACTTTCGCTCAATGGTTGCGGACGCCCACTGCCGCCAGCCGCAAGGTTGCCGCGTGTCTCACCAGCAGAAGGAATTCGTGCCAATGCGTAAGGTACCGGTTCGCCATTAATAATTAGAATCCGCTTATCGCCGTCTTTAATCTCTGGCAGATATTTTTGTGCCATGGCATAACGCTGACCTTTTTCGGTGAGTGTTTCGATGATGACACCTAAATTTGCACCGTCTTCGTTAACTTTAAATATCGATGCGCCACCCATCCCGTCTAGCGGTTTAAGTATGACGGTACCGTGCTTCTTATGAAACGCCTTAAGTTGCTCAGCATTGGCGGACACCAAACTATCGGTAATAAATTCAGGAAACCAACTGGTATAAAGCTTTTCATTACAATCTCGCAAGCTTTGCGGGTTATTCACTACCAGCGCACCTTCAGCTTGCGCCAAATCAAATATGTGCGTTGCATAGAGGAACTGACTATCAAACGGCGGGTCTTTGCGCATCATGATTACATCAAAGTCACCGAGCGGTAGCTTCTCAACATCACCTAACTGATAAAAGTCTGTCTTTTGATCTTTGACGGTGACCTTACGTGCCATCGCATAGGGGCGACCTGAATCAATAAGTAGATCGGCCATTTCAATATAATAACTTTGGTAACCGCGCGCCTGTGCTTCGAGCAACAGTCGGAAACTGGTATCTTTTTCCGTTTTTACCTGCGCAATGGGATCCATAATCATGGCTAACTTCATGGGTATTTTCCTTATTCGTTGCTGGCGTTGAGATCACCAAATTCATACTGGATGGCTGCTAAAGCTGTCATCGCAGCGGTTTCTGTTCGCAGAATACGTGGTCCTAAACGAATCGGTTTAAAGTGATGGTGGCGAGCGTGTTCAACTTCAATATCCGTGAAACCACCCTCTGGACCAATCATTAACTGAATGCGCTGGGCCAAGTTAGCGCCCTCAATCTGATTGAGCGGCACGCGCGCATAGGGATCTAAGGTTAACCGCAAACCGTCAAACGGCGTCTTTACAAAGTCATCGACTAATATTGCAGGAAGTACGATAGGGACATGACTGCGACCCGACTGCTCACAAGCAGAAATGACAATTTTCTGCCATTGTTGTTGTTTCTTCTCAAGTCGATCACCGTTTAATTTTACACCGCAGCGCTCGCTGAACAGCGGAGTGATGGCATTAACACCGAGTTCCACTGATTTCTGTAGGGCGAAATCCATCCTGTCTCCGCGTGAAACGACCTGACCTAGGTGAACGAATAAAGGAGACTCGGTGCTGTTGAGTTGGGCACCAGTAATTTCAACTTGCGCGCTTTTCTTGGCGACTGAAGTGAGTACCGCTGCGTAATTAAAATCATCGTTACAAAACAACTCAAGCGCCTGACCTTCTTGCATGCGAAGCACTTTGATGGTGTGTTGAAAGGCGTCATCACTGAGCGATACGGTGCTGTTGACCGTGAGTGGCTCGGGATGAAAAATGCGTGGAACTCTCATACGACTTAATTGAATCCTTATCTATAAACAGACTTTTGGACGTCTAGAAGTAGAAATTTTTTTATTGATCGGTTAAATTACGCCGTCAGTACTAGTTATTTTAATCAAAATAAAGGAATGGTAGGCATATGTCACGTCACCTATTTACTTCTGAATCGGTTTCAGAGGGCCATCCTGATAAAATTGCGGACCAGATTTCTGATGCCGTACTGGATGCAATTTTAGCAAAAGATATCCGCGCCCGTGTGGCGTGTGAAACCTATGTCAAAACTGGCATGGTATTAGTGGGCGGGGAAATATCCACTTCAGCTTGGGTCGATATTGAAGATTTAACCCGTCAAGCCATCCGTGATGTCGGTTACACACATTCGGACATGGGTTTTGATGCCAACTCTTGCGCGGTACTAAACGCGATTGGTAAGCAGAGCCAAGATATTAATCAAGGCGTAGATCGTGAATCGCCTGAAGCGCAAGGCGCCGGTGACCAGGGTTTGATGTTTGGCTATGCATCTAATGAAACCTCGGTATTAATGCCAGCCCCCATTACCTATGCGCACCGCATTGTTCAGCGTCAGTCAGAGATGCGTAAAAATGGCACGCTCGATTGGTTACGTCCTGATGCCAAAAGCCAGCTGACGTTTGTTTACGAGAATGGTAAACCGGTGGCAATTGATACTGTAGTGCTTTCGACCCAACACCGTGAAGATATTGACCAAGCCACATTGCGTGAAGCCGTGATGGAAGAGATCATTAAGCCAGTGCTACCCGAACAATGGGTTAGCCGTGATACTAAGTTCCACATTAACCCAACCGGTCGATTCGTGATTGGCGGCCCGATGGGTGACTGCGGTTTGACGGGGCGCAAAATTATTGTGGATACCTACGGTGGCATGGCGCGTCACGGTGGCGGCGCGTTCTCGGGCAAAGATCCATCGAAGGTTGACCGCAGCGCCGCATACGCGGCACGTTACGTGGCGAAAAACCTCGTTGCCGCAGGCTTGGCGGAACGCTGCGAAATTCAGGTGTCATATGCAATTGGCGTTGCTGAGCCAACATCAATCAGTATTGATACCTTTGGTACTTCGCAACACAGTGAAGAGAAGTTGATAGCGCTAGTACGCCGTCATTTTGACTTGCGTCCTTACGGTTTAATTCAGATGCTTGATCTGGAACGGCCTATTTATCGTGCTACGTCGACCTACGGGCACTTTGGGCGAGAGGAATTTCCATGGGAAAAAACTGATAAAGCCGATGCATTAAAGCAGGATATCTAGTTTACGGGTGTTGAATTTTTCGCCCATAAATTTGCTTGAAGCCCCCGAATTGTGGACAATACGCGCACCAACTATGGTTCATCTAATTGCGTGTCACCAATCGGGGGTTTTTCATGTCTGAACGTCGTCATCTCGCCAACGCTATCCGTGCTCTAAGTATGGATGCCGTCCAACAAGCCAACTCAGGTCACCCTGGGGCGCCAATGGGCATGGCCGATATCGCTGAAGTATTATGGCGAGATTATTTAAAGCACAACCCAAATAGCCCCAGTTGGGCCGACCGCGACCGCTTTGTGCTGTCAAACGGTCATGGCTCGATGCTCATCTACTCGTTGCTTCATTTAACAGGTTACGACCTTAGCATTGACGACATTAAGCAATTCCGTCAGTTACATTCGAAAACCCCTGGCCATCCAGAGTATGGTTATACGCCGGGTATCGAGACTACGACAGGGCCTTTAGGTCAAGGCATCGCAAATGCTGTCGGCATGGCGTTAGCGGAAAAAACTCTGGCGGCACAGTTTAACCGTGATGAACATAATGTAGTTGACCACTTCACCTATACCTTTTTGGGCGATGGTTGCTTGATGGAAGGCATTTCTCATGAGGCTTGCTCATTGGCAGGTACACTTGGCTTAGGCAAGCTCATCGCATTTTACGACGATAACGGTATCTCGATTGATGGTGAAGTCGAAGGCTGGTTTACAGACGATACTGCACAACGCTTTGAATCATATAACTGGCATGTGATTCGTGATGTTGATGGACATGATGCCGATGCCATTAAACAGGCGATTGAAAGCGCACGCAGCGAAACGCAGCGCCCTACATTGATTATTTGTAAAACCGTAATTGGTTTTGGCTCGCCTAATAAGCAAGGACAAGAGAGTTGCCACGGTGCGCCATTAGGTGATGACGAAATTGCACTCGCGCGCAAGCAATTGAATTGGTCGTATGATCGCTTTGAAGTGCCTCAGGATGTTTACCAAGCGTGGGACGCTAAAGACAAGGGTGATGCGATTGAGGCCTCGTGGAATAAGCATTGGACCGCTTATGAACAGGCTTACCCAGAACTTGCAGCAGAGCTTAAACGTCGCTTAGCGGGTGAGTTGCCTGGCGACTTTGAAAGCGAGTTACAGGCTTACATTGAGCAATTGCAAGCTAACCCTGAAAACCTCGCAACACGCAAAGCGTCGTTAAATGTATTGAATGAGGTGGGTCCGAAACTACCTGAACTGCTGGGTGGTTCGGCTGACTTAGCAGGGTCTAATCTAACCTTATGGCAGGGTGCTAAAGGCGTAACAGCTGACGACGCGAGCGGAAACTATGTGTTCTATGGTGTGCGTGAGTTTGCGATGTCGGCGATAATGAATGGAGTGACGCTGCATGGTGGCTTCAAGCCTTACGGTGCAACCTTCTTAATGTTTATGGAATATGCGCGCAACGCAGTGCGTATGGCCGCCTTAATGAAGCAGCCCTCGATTTTCGTTTACACCCACGACTCAATTGGTTTAGGTGAAGACGGGCCGACTCACCAGCCTGTTGAGCAATTGGCTAACCTACGCTTAACACCTAACCTCAATTGCTGGCGCCCGTGCGATGCAGTCGAAACCGCGGTCGCTTGGCGCAGTGCGTTGCAAAGCAACGATAAACCAACAGCGTTGGTGTTTAGCCGTCAGGGGATGCAGCAGCAAACACGCGATGCCGAGCAACTTAATAACATTAGCCGCGGTGGTTATATCCTGAAAGATTGTGATGGCACACCAGACTCTATTTTGATTGCGACGGGTTCCGAGGTCGACTTAGCGGTTGCAGCACGTGAGCAATTGGCTGCAAAAGGTATGAATGTCCGTGTTGTTTCGATGCCATCCACGGATGTATTTGATGACCAGGACGCCGAATACCGCGAGCACGTATTACCTTCAGCTGTGCGTAAGCGCGTTGCAGTTGAAGCCGGTATTGCTGATTATTGGCGTAAATACGTTGGCTTAGACGGCACTGTGATTGGTATGAACTCGTTTGGTGAGTCAGCTCCGGCTAAAGCACTTTTTGAGCACTTTGATATTACCGTGGAAGCGGTTGTTCGCGCGGCGAGCTAAACGAGGTTTGAATTGACGAAGAGAATCGCAATAAACGGTTTCGGCAGGATCGGGCGTAGTTTTCTACGCTCGTTCTATGAGCGCGGCTGGCAGCAACGCTTTAGTATTGTCTTGGTGAACGAGCCCGCGCCATCGGAGTCGATGGCGCACTTGTTGAAGTACGATTCGTCTCACGGTCGATTTCAATTTCCAGTCACTTTGTCTGATGACGATCTTACCGTTGCCGGCGATACGATTAAGTTGAGCCACGAAACCGAAATTGAGCGCGTTGACTGGCAAGCGCGTGGCGTCGATATCGTTGTTGACTGTACGGGTGTGTTTGGCAGCCATGCAGACGGAGAGCGCTACTTAAACGCGGGTGTGAGCCGGGTGTTGTTCTCGCAACCCGGCACGCCTGATATGGATGCGACTATCATTTTTGGGGTCAACCAAGATGTATTATTGCCTGAGCATCGCATCGTATCGAATGGCTCTTGTACAACGAACTGCATTGTACCGGTGATCAAATTACTCGACGACGCTTTTGGCATTGAATCAGGTGCGGTCACTACGATCCACTCGGCAATGCATGATCAGCAAGTCATCGATGCTTATCATCCTGATTTAAGGCGCACACGAGCGGCGGGACGGTCAATTATCCCTGTCGATACAAAGCTAGCACGCGGGATTGAACGCATATTACCTCATTTACACGGTCGCTTTGAGGCGATCGCGGTACGTGTTCCAACTACAAATGTGACAGCGATGGATTTAAGCGTCACGCTACAAACCGATGTCGATGGTGAACAAGTTAACCGATTGATAAAAAATGCAGCTTCCAAAGGGTTACGAGCAATACTCGACTATACTGAAGAGCCTTTGGTGTCGATTGATTTTAACCATGACCCGCACTCGTGCATTGTTGATGGAACTCAGACGCGTGTGAGTCATCGTCGATTGGTAAAACTTTTATGTTGGTGCGATAACGAATGGGGTTTCGCTAACCGTTTGTTAGAAACGACTGAATTAATGACACAGCAATAATTATATAAAACTCAACTGAGTAAGGGGATTCAATGTCTGTCATAGCGATGACTGATTTGGACTTACAAAACAAGCGCGTATTGATACGGGAAGATTTAAATGTTCCGGTAAAAGATGGAAAGATCACCTCGGATGCGCGCTTAAGAGCAGCACTACCCACGATTAAATTGGCACTCGAAAAGGGTGCTAAAGTGATGGTGATGTCGCACCTCGGGCGTCCGACAGAGGGCGAGTATGAAGAACAATATTCGATGGCACCTGTAGCAGATTACTTGAACGACGCACTCGAGCAACCGGTTTCTTTAGCGAAGGAATACCTTGATGGCATCGATGTCGCGCAGGGGCAAGTGGTGGTATTTGAGAATGTGCGGTTCAACAAGGGCGAGAAAAAGAATGATGATGCTTTAGCTCAGCAATTGGCAAACTTATGTGATGTGTTTGTAATGGATGCCTTCGGTACAGCACACCGTGCCCAGGCCTCAACACATGGCGTCGCAAAATATGCGCCTGTGGCGTGCGCCGGACCGCTGCTTGCCGCAGAGCTTGATGCGCTCGGTAAAGCACTTGATAACCCTAAACGCCCGTTGGTCGCGATTGTTGGCGGTTCTAAGGTTTCGACAAAGCTTACTGTGTTGGAATCGCTTTCGACGGTTGTCGATCAACTCATCGTCGGTGGCGGTATTGCAAACACCTTTATCGCAGCCCAAGGGCACAATGTCGGAAAGTCTTTGTACGAGAAAGACTTAGTGCCTGAGGCGCAACGTCTGATGGCGGCTGCCAAAGCAAAGAATGCAGAAATTCCGTTGCCTGTTGATGTTGTGACGGGACAGGCGTTCAGCGCCGATACAGTAGCAGAGACCAAAGCCGTTGAATCGATCAAGGATTCAGATATGGTATTTGATGTTGGGCCTAAAACATCAGAAATGCTGGCAGAGAAACTGAAAGCAGCTGGTACTATCGTATGGAACGGTCCGGTTGGGGTCTTTGAATTTGAGGCATTTAGTAAAGGCACCGAATCAATGGCGAATGCAATAGCCAGCAGTGAGGCTTTTTCAATTGCTGGCGGCGGAGATACGCTCGCTGCGATTGATCAGTTTAATATCGCTGATAAGATAAGTTATATATCAACGGGTGGTGGCGCATTTCTTGAATTTTTAGAAGGCAAAAAGTTACCCGCGGTAGAAATTTTAGAACAGCGCGCACAAGACGCATAAATGCACGCCGAAAACTAAGGAGAATTACATGGCCATTGTGTCACTAAGACAAGTACTTGATCACGCAGCAGAGAATGGATACGGCGTTCCTGCTTTTAACGTAAACAACCTAGAACAAATGCGCGCGATCATGCAGGCAGCTGATAAAACCAATAGCCCGGTCATTGTGCAAGCCTCAGCAGGGGCTCGGAAGTATGCCGGTGCTCCTTTTTTGCGTCACTTAATAGAATCGGCTGTTGAAGAGTGGCCTCATATTCCAGTGGTTGTCCACCAAGACCACGGTACGTCACCGGCGGTGTGTCAGCGTTCAATTCAGTTGGGTTTCAGCTCGGTCATGATGGACGGCTCATTGCTTGACGATGGTAAAACACCAGCGGATTACGATTATAACGTACGTGTTACTAAGCAAACCGTTGAGATGGCGCATGCGTGTGGGGTATCAGTCGAAGGTGAATTGGGTTGCCTCGGTTCGCTTGAAACAGGAGAGGCTGGCGAAGAAGATGGTGTCGGCGCTGAAGGTAAACTGTCACATGACCAATTGTTGACTGATCCTGAAGAGGCGGCGGCTTTTGTTGCTGCGACCGATGTTGACGCGTTAGCTATCGCATGTGGAACGTCACACGGCGCATATAAGTTTACCCGCCCGCCTACGGGTGACATCTTATCGATTGACCGTATTAAAGAGATTCACCGTCGTATTCCTAATACGCACCTTGTAATGCACGGTTCATCTTCTGTACCGCAGGACTGGCTGAAAATCATCAATGAATTTGGTGGCGAAATACCAGAAACCTATGGTGTGCCGGTTGAGCAAATTAAAGAAGGTATCAAAAACGGTGTTCGTAAGGTCAACATTGATACGGATCTTCGCTTAGCTTCAACAGGCGCAGTGCGTCGTCACTTGGCTGAAAATCCAAGTAATTTTGACCCGCGCAAGTATTTGCAAGCGGCTACCGACGCGATGCAAAAGATCTGTGAAGATCGGTACTTAGCGTTTGGTTGTGAAGGTCAAGCAGACAAAATCAAGCCCATTACATTGGAAAAAATGTTTCAATTGTACGAGGCGGGCAGTTTGAAGGCTGTCATTAAGTAACGTAAAGTAGAGCGGATGCTCATGAACGAGCCGGCGTGCCGGCTCGCATGCAAAGTGGGGTTAATGTGCGTTTATCAGTATTAGTAGCAAGTATACTTCTACCATTTGGTGTGCAGGCTCAAACGTTTATGTTTGACGATGCCGAGGATATGGATACGACAACGGAAGAGGCTTGGGAAGCAAGTGCCGAGTTTGGTCTGTTATTCACGACGGGTAATACCGAAACGGAAAGCTTAAAGGCCAAACTAAATGTCGCAAAGGATATCAGGAACTGGCGCCATAAAGGTGTTTTGGATTACTACACGGCAGAACAAGAAAACCAAGACACAGGTGAAACAACCGAGACAGCAGATCGCTTGTTTTTATCGGCGCAATCAAACTATAAGTTTGAGCCAAACAGTAAGTCATCATTGTTCATATTCGGCTCCTATGAAGAGGATGTATACAGTGGCTATGAGTATCAGAGCACATTAGCTATCGGTTACGGAGCACGCTATCGCTACAGCGAAAATCTGTATGCTGACTATGAAGTCGGTCCGGGTTATTCTCGTGTGAAGCCGGTTGATGAAAACCGAAACCCGCTAGAAGCTGAAGGTTCAGCAATCTTACGTTTAGCGGGCAGTATGACGTGGGATATTTCAGAAAACTCGCGTTTTAATGCATTAGTTTCCTCTGAAATTGGTGAAGAAAACACGAAAAGCCGAGCTGAAGTATCAATTTCTTCCAATATCAACTCATCGTTGGCGTTAAAAGTGTCGGTATCGGGCACTCACAACTCTGAAGTTGCGAATGAAGACATTGAAAACCTCGACACTGAGACCGCGGTAACTGTTGTTTATACGTTCTAAACTCGTTCAGCCGATTAATATAAAAAAAGCCTCTTTCAGTTTTACTGGAAGAGGCTTTGTCATATTTGTGTCATATTTTTGTAGTATATTTTCCACATAACGATAATTAGTCTACTTTGGAGACTAGGTGAGTAGACAGTATCGTTGCTCAGCATAATCGGGCGATTGAATAGTTCTCTATTCAACGTCTGCTTAAATCAAGGTTATATCGGTTGTTAGCGGTTTTATTTAGGGGGCGATTTAGTTACTATTCGCGCCAGCTAACATCGGCTAAAATCCAAGGACCTGTTATGTCTGTAAATTCGTTTTTAGGTGTATTCGCAAAGTCACCTATTAAACCGATGATTGAACATATCGATGAAGTACATCGTTGTGCGGAGTCATTGAAAGACTTCTTTCAAGCGGTTTATAAGGGCGACTGGGACGCTGCTGAAGAACAGCGTAAACGTATTGTAACGCTTGAACAAGCGGCGGATAAGCTAAAACGTGATATCCGTTTGAACCTCCCCGGCGGACTTTTCATGCCCGTTGAGCGGACTGACCTACTAGAGTTAGTCTCTCAGCAAGATCGTATCGCTAACAAAGCGAAAGATATCTCTGGCCTTATCACAGGGCGCCAATTACAAATTCCTGCACATTTGGTTGAGGGCTTTAACAGCTATCTAAACCGGTGTATTGATGCAGTTGCAAAAGCACGTGACACCATTGGTGAATTCGATGACCTTTTGGAAACTGGTTTCCGCGGACGTGAGCGTACTTTAGTTGATAATTTCATTAAAGAGCTCGACGAAATTGAAGCGGATACTGATGAGTTGCAGGTCAAGTTACGTCAGCAATTCCGTCAAGTTGAAAACGACATGAACCCGCTCGATGCAATGTTTTTGTATCGTATTCTCGATTGGGTAGGTGATTTAGCCGACCTGTCTGAACGTGTAGGCGCACGCTTCGAATTGATGTTAGCGCGAGTCTAAACGGGAGCTATCAATGGATATTATCAGTTCTTACGGCTTAATTCTGATTGTCATGGCCGGCGTGTTCGGTTTTTTCATGGCATGGGGTGTGGGCGCTAATGACGTTGCAAACGCAATGGGAACTTCAGTCGGTTCTAAAGCGCTTACGATAAAACAAGCTATCCTCATCGCGATGATTTTCGAGTTCGCAGGTGCCTACCTAGCCGGTGGCGAAGTAACCTCAACGATACGTAAAGGTATTATTGACTCAGCTTACTTTGTCGACCAGCCCGAGCTCCTTGTGTTCGGTATGATCTCGGCGCTATTAGCCGCCGGTGTTTGGCTCCTAATTGCCTCGTTTCTTGGCTGGCCAGTATCGACAACCCACTCAATCGTTGGTGCTATCGTTGGTTTTGCTGCCGTTGGCGTCAGTGTTGATGCTGTTTCTTGGGGTAAAGTTGGAGGGATTGTCGGTAGTTGGGTTATTACACCCGCGATATCCGGCTTTATTGCGTATTTGATCTTTATGAGTGCGCAGAAGCTTATTTTTGACCAAGAGGATCCCCTCAAGCGCGCTAAACGATATGTACCTTTTTACATGGCTTTAGCTGGGTTTGTCTTATCACTGGTAACCATCAAAAAGGGTCTTAAGCACGTTGGACTCGGTATGGGTACGGCTGAAGGTTTTGCATGGGCGATTGGTATAGCGATCGTAGTCTTCTTCATTGGTAAAGTTGCGATTGGACGCCTGAAATTTAAAGAGTCGGCCGATAAAGATATGCACTACACCAATGTGGAGAAAGTGTTTGCGGTGCTTATGGTCGTAACAGCCTGTGCGATGGCATTTGCTCATGGTTCAAACGATGTTGCTAACGCCATTGGACCTCTTGCAGCGGTTGTAAGTGTTGTCTCAAGTGGTGGTGAAATTGCGAGCAAAGCACAGCTTGCATGGTGGATCTTGCCACTTGGTGCATTCGGTATTGTTGCAGGTCTTGCGATGCTGGGTAAACGTGTAATTGCGACCATCGGTAAAGGCATTACACACCTCACGCCAAGTCGCGGTTTTGCTGCAGAATTGGCGGCGGCTTCGACGGTCGTGCTGGCATCAGGCACAGGCTTACCAATTTCGACGACCCAAACCCTCGTCGGTGCCGTGTTGGGTGTAGGTATGGCGCGTGGTATCGCTGCGTTGAACCTAGGTGTTGTACGTAACATCGTGGTTTCTTGGGTGGTGACTTTACCCGCCGGAGCGATTATGTCCATCATGTTCTTCTACATGTTAAAAGGCATCTTTGCCGCTTAACTCCTCGTGTTCCTGAGAAGAAGCTCGCTTAGCCGCGAGCTTTTTTTTTGCTTTCATTAAAACTTTTTTCCAGCCACTATCGACTTAATTACTAAACCAAAAGCAATGGAAGCACGAGTGTTTAAAAAAAGCGATAAAAAGCTCGTCAGTCAAGCGCTCAAAGGTAATCAATCCGCGTGGGTCGACTTGGTAAAGCGATACGAGAAGCTGGTCTATCACTACGGCGTACGCATGTTGCCGAGTCCCGATGACGCATTTGATTTACTTCAAGACACCTTTAGTAGCGTTTTTCGAAGTCTTAAAGACTGGAATCAAGATGATAAATTTAAGCCGTGGTTAATGACCATTGCTCATCGTCGATGCGTTGAGTTCTACCGCCGTAGGCACATTGATGTGCTAGACAATGAACTACAAACGGATCTGATAGACGAGTCTACTTTTGGTCAGCCAGAACCGGAGCTGAGTGACCAACAACAAGAAGCTGCGTTGGTCAAAGCGATTAGAGCGCTGCCATTAGCGCAACGCATGGTAGTTGAATTGAAGTTTTTTCAACATCTTACGACACGCGCTATCGCAACGCAGTTGCAAGAGTCAGAAAATACGATTAAGTCACGGCTGTATAGCGGAGTCGAGAAGTTAAAGCGTGAGCTGGAGGTAATTAATGGCTAACTACGAATCGAATTACGAATTACAGTTCGAGCAATGGCTAGATGGGCACCTATCAAAGTCGGCTGAACTAGAGCTAGCGGAGCAGTTAGCTGCTCATGCACCCGAATTACATAAACGCATGCAGTCGATACGCTGGATGCAACAGCAAGCCGACGGCTACCAAGGTGAACGCGTGCCTGATTGGAATCGCCAGGGAACAGGTCCACAGCCAAGAGTAAACCGCTGGGCGAACCCGTGGAGCTTTGCCGCGTTTGCGTTCTCCTGTGCTGCACTTGCGATGGTGTCTGTGCTTGTGGTTAAACAGCAATTAACGGCACAGTTTGATGAACGCGTAGCTGCTGTGGTGGAGCAAAAGCTCAGTGTATTTGAACAGCAACAGAATATTGCATTAGCTAAGCAGGAAAAGGCGCTGCGAGCTAATTTTAGAGAGCAATTATCAACGTCAACCGCCCAGCTCGCAACTTATATAATGGCAACGAATCGTGCCGAGCGAAAAGACGATATGAGTCAATTAGTTGAGTACATGAATGAAACGCGCAGTGAGGATTTAAATTTTTATACCGCGCAATTGCGCCAAGTTGCGCAGCAACCGATTCTATTAAAAGAGGAGAATCAATGATGAAACGTTGGTTATTATCGCTCAGTATCGCCAGTGCACTGATGTTGCCTGCGACCGCGAGCATTGCACAAGAAGCTGATCATCAAGGACTGAAGAATCAAATTGAAATTTTCAAAGATATTTTGACGACGGCGGCTAAGCAACAAGACGGCAGAGAGAGTTCACGACTGGACGATGTCGAGTTCACTTATCTTAGAGGCCAGGGTGTGGTGTTTTTTGTTCGTTCAGCACGCATGCCATGGCGTATTGTAGCCCCGGACGTACCAGAACCACCTATGCCGCCGGAAATGCCGGAGATGAGTGGTTTTGCTAAGGATCTCCAGCTGGATCGGGTCGTTGAAGAAGGTCTACGCACGGCACACCGCGTATTAAGTCAGTTTAGTGGCGAATATTCAGATGAGTGGTTTGAGCTCGTTGAACAAAAGCGAGAACTTGCTTGGGAAGTGCGCGACTTGAATCGAGAGCTTCGAGACATTGAGTTTCAGCGTGACGTGCAGGATAAAGCGTCAAAAGCTGAGATGAAGACGCACAAGGAGGAACTTGAGGCGCGCTTAGCTGAGCTCAAAGCTCAACAAAAGCAGCTTGATATCGAGCTGAACGAAATGAAAAAAACGCTAAAAGCAAAGCAAGAAAAGGTGCAAAAAGAGAGACTGCTCACGCAAGAGAAAAGTATTGAAGCTATCGAGCAGGTTTTCACTCGCGTTTTATGTGATTACGGTATTACACTGAAGTCTCTACCAGACAGCGAACAGGTGAGTTTGGTCATTCGTGATGCGTCTGTTAGTGACAAAAAGCGTTTAGACAATATTTATGTTTTTGAAAAATCAGCGATCAATGCATGTGAAAGTGAGCCTGCTGATTTACTAGAACAGGCACAGAAATATAAATTTTAGTCGGCTCTGTGTTCTATTCTCCTATGCGGCAGCCGTGACAGGCTGCCCTGTTTCGAGTAAAATTCGCGCACTTGATAGAAACAGCGGATTTTACGGAACATGTCATATGCGTCAGAGGGTTTAAAAGTCAGCGACTTTAGCTTTGACTTACCCGACGAACTTATTGCTCGATATCCTCAGCAACAACGTACAGCAAGTCGTATGTTGCGAGTTTTAGCTCAACAAAACCGTATTGAACACGGTCAATTCACGGATATTGTGGATCAACTGGAAGCGGGTGATTTACTCGTATTCAACGACACTCGCGTCATCCCTGCCCGTTTATTGGGAGAGAAGACATCGGGTGGCAAAGTTGAAGTGCTTGTTGAGCGCATGTTAGATGACAGTCGGGTTTTAGCGCATGTAAGAGCCAATCGCGCACCTAAGCCAGGTGCCGAGTTTTTACTCGAAGGAGCGGTAAAAGCAACGATGTTGGCACGCCATGATGCGTTGTTTGAGCTTGAGTTTAATCATCAGGAGACCGTTCTTGAGTTACTCGAAGCACATGGCCATATGCCCCTCCCACCCTATATCGATCGTCCGGACGAAGAATCTGACAAAGAGCGTTATCAAACCGTTTATAACCGAGAGCCAGGTGCAGTGGCTGCTCCAACGGCTGGACTGCACTTCGATGACGCCATTTTGCAGCAGCTTAAGGATAAAGGCGTCGAATTCGGTTATGTAACTTTGCATGTTGGAGCCGGAACGTTCCAACCTGTGCGTGTCGATTCGATTGAAGAACACGTTATGCATAGCGAATATGCCAAAGTCGATACGAAGGTATGCGAGCAAATTAAAAAGGTGAAGCAAGCGGGCAAACGTGTAATTGCTGTAGGAACCACGTCGGTGCGTTCACTTGAGTCGGCGGCGCAGGCTACTGACGAACTTATTGCTCCATTTTTTGATGATACGGATATCTTTATTTATCCCGGTTATGAATTTAAGGTCATTGATGGCTTGGTAACAAACTTTCATCTACCTGAATCCACCTTGATTATGTTGGTATCCGCATTTGCCGGTAAAGAATTGATTATGAACGCCTATCAACAGGCGATTGATGAAAAATATCGCTTTTTTAGTTATGGCGATTCGATGCTAATTTTACGATAAGAATTGAGACTGTAGTAATGATGAAATTTGAACTAGATAAAACTCAAGGGCGCGCGCGTCGAGGGCGTATGGTGTTTGAGCGCGGTACCGTTGAGACGCCTGCATTTATGCCGGTAGGTACGCTGGGCACCATCAAGGGTATGACACCGGAAGAGGTCGAGGCGACTGGCGCTCAGATTTGTTTGGGTAACACGTTCCACTTAATGCTCCGTCCAGGTACGTCAGTGATTCAGCAACACGGTGACCTCCACGATTTTATGAACTGGGATAAGCCGATTTTAACGGATTCCGGTGGTTTTCAGGTCTTTAGTCTAGGTGAACTGCGCAAAATCGATGAAGAGGGTGTGACTTTCCGTTCGCCTATCAACGGCGAGAAAATTTTGCTAACGCCGGAAAAATCCATGCAAGTTCAGCGTGAGTTGGGTTCTGATATTGTCATGATTTTTGATGAGTGTACGCCGTATCCAGCGACTCAAGCAGAGGCGCGTAAATCAATGGAGCTGTCTTTGCGTTGGGCTCAACGTTCAAAAGCTGCGCATGAAGGCAACGATGCTGCATTATTTGGTATTATCCAAGGCGGAATGTACGAAGAACTGCGTGATATCTCGTTGGAAGGACTCACCGATATCGGTTTTGATGGTTATGCTGTCGGTGGTCTTTCCGTTGGCGAGCCTAAAGAAGATATGATGCGTATTCTTGAGCACACTGCGCCAAAAATGCCTGAACATAAGCCTCGTTATTTGATGGGCGTTGGTAAGCCGGAGGATCTGGTTGAATCAGTGCGCCGTGGTATTGATATGTTTGATTGTGTGATGCCAACGCGTAACGCACGTAATGGTCATCTGTTTGTGTCAACGGGTGTCATTAAAATCCGTAATGCGGTGCACCGCAATGACACCTCACCACTCGATGAGCAGTGCGATTGCTATACCTGTAAAAACTACTCACGCGCTTATCTACATCATTTGGATCGTACCAATGAAATGCTAGGTGCGCGTCTGAACACAATTCATAACCTGCATTTTTACCAACGCGTGATGCAAGGCATGCGAGATGCGCTTGATGCAGGAACGTTTGACGATTATGTAAATGCATTTTATGCCGCTCGCGGTCAATCGGTTCCTTCGCTTGACTGAGCATCCAGTTGGGTGAAAAAGCTTCTGATCTCCTGCGAATTAGGTTTCATTGCGAGCGCGCGCGCCGCGGCTCGCAATGATTCGCGCTCCCACTGCTCGGCTTGTTTCGGTTTGTCTTGCTGCAATAGCGTAAGCTGATGATAGAGTCGTGCCAGAGCTAAATGATATTTTGCAGTGCGTTCCTCGGGCTTTTCACTCTCTAAGTAAGTCGTGGTCTCGAGTAATAAGGCATTCATTTCCGAACGACTGAGCAAAGGTGCAATGGCGACGAGCAACTCTGTCATCTCAGCAGCAACCGATGTGCTATGTTGTTGCTCTTTAAAAGAGCTCTTAAAGTAGTTTAAGGCGAGTAACGACTGTTGCTTTGCCCGTTCCAGTTGATTGCTCTCGATCAGTTCTCGAGCGTAGTGACTGTGGGCAAGCGCCTGTTCAATATGACTACCTGCTTCGACCACTTCGGTGCGCTCAGCCGTTGCACTATCAGCGAAATGATAGTGCATGATACTGATCGCGATCGTTGCGACGAGTGAGGATACGAGTAAGGTGACTGATGCCGGCACCAGCCATGGAAAACGGCGGTATCGGTAATCAGTTAATTGTTGTGCTAATAGTTGTACGCTGCTGGTGCGCTCGTTTGGATCGCGGTGCAAACAGTTAAGTATAATATTGCGCAGGCGAGTCGGGCAGCGATCAGCGTATTGTTTGAGCTGGCGCTGGGGTTCGTCAGAGGGGGCTTGACCCGTGACTAGGAAAAACAGCAGCGCACCCAACCCATAAATATCTACTGCTTTTGAACGCCCGCTAGTATTGGGTTCACTTCCGCGTTGTTCCGGAGCTGAAAATAGCGGGCTGACACCAAAGCCTTTGTGACGGTTGGATGATGCGCGTCCTGCAATACTAAGGTCAATTAGTGTCGGAATCGATTCGTCACTCGAGTCGTATTTAACAATGACATTAGTGGGGTTTATGTCGTTATGAACAAGGCCCTCGCTGTGCATATGGCTGACCCCCTCAGCCAACTGCAATACCAGTTTGACCGCATCGTTAATACTCAGCTGACCAGCAAGCTCGGTCACTCGGGGACCCTCAATCAGCTCCATGACCATATAAAGAGAAGAGTGGTCTTCAGAAGGTTCGCCCACATCATAAACACCGCATAGCGATGGGTGGTTCAACTTGGCTAAGGCTCGGGCTTCTGCGACAAGTCGTTGCCGAGAAAGAAAAGTTGGATTCTTGATGAACTTGATGGCAACCATTCGTTGGAGTAGCTCGTCCCACGCTTTAAAAACAACGCCACTACCTCCGCTACCCAAAAAATCACGACAACGAAAACGCTCGGGAATTGAGTACGGAAATTGTAGGCCATTTTTTGTATTGGTCGAAGCTTCGTCCAAATCAAAAATCCTTAATCTATTAGGTTTTACCTGTTTTGAGTGTACAGACAGAGTTATCAGCCGGGCAATCAGAGACGTTGACTTGACGTATGTTATGGTAGTTTGGCGTTAATTGACGTCATAAAAAATTTATGTGTGTTTAGCTTAACAATTGTCAACTTTACGCTATGCTGATCTCATAACAATAAAAATTAACTATAAAAATGCTAGATAAGATCAGTCATAAAATTGTACCAACTTTTAATCAAAAGGTTGAGTTAAGTGGTACGTTTGCCGGTGAACCTTTTGTTTTCTCTGTCACGTTGTTAGGTCAACAATACCCTCAGTACCTGATTTTAGGACTGGGTTACCAAGCACGTTGGGAGAAAGTGCTACCCGCCATTAAGGAAAGCGAGAATTTACGCCTTAAGTTGATTTCAGATGAGGGCGAAATGATCGCAGCGCATGTCAGCTTAATACACGCGACTCATTTCCCGGAAAAACTGTTGTTTATGAGTTATCCTGAGCAAGGTATTGCTCGTTCTTTACGCCAGTCCCCGCGAGTGGGTCTTGATTACCCTGCGCAACTGCAGGTTGCGAACCATTTTCCCTATATTAATGGAAGCATTGTTGATATTGGGCGCGGAGGTGTGGGCTTCGAAACTACTCAGCAATTGCCTAGCATGATGAGCGATCTCTGTGATCGCGATGTAAAACTGCATATTGGTCAGGACGATCAGCAGCGTTGGTCGTTAAGCGGTCGACTCCGTTTACTTCAAGAGCACCGACCGAATGTATGGCACGTTGGAATAAAGTGCGAATTGAGCGTGGCGGAGTGTGAGGAGGTTTTATACCATTTAGTGAGCCATCAAAATGCGATCGATCGTTTGATCAATAATGATCAATCCAATGATTCATATTCGAATAACACTTTACAAGTCTAGTTTCACTCGGTACAATTCACCACCAATTAAACCCTTGCGGTTATTTTTTAAACAACATAGATAATTTTTTCCGAGGTGATGTTTTAATGCCAGTCGTTAAAGTGAAAGAAAACGAGCCGTTTGACGTAGCACTGCGTCGCTTTAAGCGCTCTTGTGAAAAAGCAGGTGTTCTGTCTGAAGTTCGTCGTCGCGAACATTATGAAAAACCTACAGCAGAACGTAAGCGCAAAAAAGCTGCAGCAGTTAAGCGTCACGCCAAGAAATTGGCTCGCGAGAACGCGCGTCGCACTCGTTTGTACTAAGATACACGAGTAGCAGACAGCGATATTCACTTTTCGCAGCTTGCACTTAGACTTAATTCGTTAAGTTACGTGTTGGAAGCCGTGTCCTAAGCGACGCGGCTTTCGTGTTTGTAGACGAAGATAAAAGATAAGTTGAGGGCATGGCAGGACTCATTCCGAAAAGCTTCATCCACGACCTACTTGAGCGAGCTGATATCGTCGAAGTAGTGGATAGCCGTGTACCTTTAAAAAAAGCAGGGAAAAACCATCAGGCCTGTTGTCCATTCCATAATGAAAAAACGCCTTCGTTTACGGTCAGTGCCGATAAGCAGTTTTACCACTGTTTTGGGTGCGGTGCACACGGTAATGCAATCGATTTCATTATGGAGTTTGATGGCCTAAACTTTCCCGATGCCGTCGAAGAGTTGGCCTCAAGTTTAGGTGTGCAGGTGCCTCGTGAAGAGGGTCACGATCCACAAAAACAACACCAACAGCAGGCACAGCTAAAAAATGACACTGAATTGATGGCGCAATGTACGCGATTTTTTCAGCATCAGCTCAAGCATCACGCGAACTCAGAAAAAGTAATTACTTATTTAAAGCAACGCGGCTTATCGGGTGACATTGTCAAACGGTTTCAAATCGGTTATGCCCCCGATGCCTGGGATAGTTTGTTGACCACCATGGGCGTTGAGCCACGTGCGCGTCAACAGCTCATCGATTTGAAGTTGGTCAATGTTAATGACCAGGGTCGAAAGTTCGATTTCTTTCGTGATCGCGTGATGTTTCCTATCCACGATCGTCGAGGCCGTGTCGTTGGCTTTGGTGGACGTGTGATTGATAGTGACGGTCCTAAATACTTGAACTCACCCGAAACACGCTTGTTTCATAAGGGCCAAGAGCTATATGGCTTTTGGAATATGCAGCAGCGTCTACGCCGACCCGAGCAAATTTGTATTGTTGAGGGTTACATGGATGTTGTCGCGTTAGCGCAAGCCGGCATCGACTACGCGGTCGCTTCTCTCGGGACAGCAACGACTACTGAACAATTACAGCGTTTATTCCGTACATCTAATAGAGTGGTGTGTTGTTATGACGGTGATCGAGCCGGAAGAGATGCGGCGTGGCGGGCGTTAGAAAATGCACTGCCGTTGCTAAAAGATGGTATCGACTTAAGCTTCCTATTTCTACCTGAGGGTGAAGATCCTGACTCGGTGGTTCAAAGTAGTGGTAAAGAAGGGTTTGAGCGTTACTTAAATCAGGCTAAATCCTTTGTCGATTACTTTTTCGAGCATTTGTCGGAAGACGTTGATGTAAATACAGAGTCTGGACGCTCAGCTTTATTAAGTGAGGCGAAACCGCGTATCGAGCGGATTGCCAGTGACTTTTATCGTGAGTCGCTAATGCAAAAACTGGCACAGCTCTTAAGAAGGGAAACGTCGCAACTGGAACGCTATGTTGACACGCCACAGCAACGCAAGGCAAAACCAGATGCGGTAAAAATGACGCCGTTGCGCCGTGCCGTTGCTCTTATCGTGCAGTATCCGCAGTTGGCGAAAGAGGTGCCCGTTAAAGCAGAGTTAGGCGAACTTAAGTTGCCAGGTATGGATTTATTTATCGCGCTTCATCAACAGTGTAATGAGCGTGATATGACGACAGCCCAGGTGCTAGAGTATTGGCGCGATACGCCGTATCAAAAAGCACTAGAAAAACTTGCCGTGTGGCAACATGGACTTGATGAACACAATATGGAGCAGGAGTTTAAGGATATCTTTGTTTATTTAATTGACCAATATGTGGAACAAAGAGCCGACGAACTGCTCAAAAAGGGGCAACAAACGCCCTTGAATAAAGCGGAAAAGCAAGAATATTTAATGCTGGTTAAGCATTTAAGAACACGTAACTGACTAGGCTATAATCAGCGTTTTGGTAGCTTAAAATTAGCCATTATGCTATAGTTTTAGGTCATTTTGGGTACTCTCGTAGAAAGTGACAGGTGGAATCTCTGTATGCAGCAGAATCGGCAATCACAGTTAAAAGTTCTCATTGCGAAAGGCAAAGAGCAAGGTTTTCTTACGTTTGCGGAAGTGAACGACCACTTACCGCAGGAAATCGTTGATTCCGATCAAATAGAAGACATCATTCGCATGATAAATGACATGGGTATCCGTGTCTTTGAAAGTGCGCCTGATGCAGATGATTTGATGATGTCCGAAAGTGCGGCGGACGAGGACGCAGCTGAAGAAGCTGCACAAGCACTTGCTACTGTGGATGGTGAAATAGGCCGTACCACCGACCCTGTTCGCATGTACATGCGTGAAATGGGTACTGTTGAGCTGTTAACGCGTGAGGGCGAGATCGATATCGCTAAGCGTATCGAAGACGGTATCAACCAAGTTCAGTGTTCTGTTGCGGAGTACCCCGAAGCAATTAATTTCTTGCTAGAGCAATGGGACTCTTATGAGGCCGAAGAGTTACGCCTGACCGAAATCATTGTAGGCTTTATTGACCCTGATGAGGTTGATGAAGCGCCCGTAAGTGCAACTCACGTTGGTTCTGAGCTCTCTGAAGATGAGCTTGAGGATGAGGACGACGATGACGAAGATGATGATGACGAGGAAGAAAATGATAGCGGCATTGACCCAGAGTTTGCTCGTCAGAAATTCACCGAACTGCGCGAGCAATACGAGGCAACTCGCCAAGCGATAACTCAGTTTGGTCGTGAACATCCAGACGCACGCGTTGAAATTGACAAGCTTAGCGATCTGTTTAAGCAGTTCCGCTTAGTTCCTAAGCAGTTTGACCGTCTTGTTCAAGACATGCGTGCCATGATGCAGCGTGTGCGGGTTCAAGAGCGCTTGGTCATGAAAGCGGCGGTTGAACAAGCCGGTATGCCTAAGCGTGCATTCATGAAAGCGTTTGCGGGTAACGAAAATAGTTTAGCATGGGTTGATGAGCAGATTTCTGCGGGCGTTGACTATGCAACCACATTACAAGAAGCACGCGTTGAAATCGAACGCTGTGTGACGAAGTTAAATGAAATAGAAAAAGAAACAGGCCTTACTATTGCCAAGGTTAAGGATATTAACCGCCGGATGTCGATTGGTGAGGCAAAAGCGCGCCGAGCCAAGAAGGAAATGGTGGAGGCGAACCTTCGTTTGGTTATTTCAATCGCTAAGAAATATACCAATCGTGGTCTGCAGTTCCTTGATTTGATTCAAGAAGGTAATATCGGCTTGATGAAAGCGGTCGATAAATTTGAATATCGCCGTGGTTATAAGTTCTCGACGTATGCGACATGGTGGATACGTCAGGCGATCACGCGCTCGATCGCTGACCAAGCACGTACAATTCGTATTCCGGTGCACATGATTGAGACCATTAATAAACTCAATCGTATTTCGCGTCAAATGCTACAAGAAATGGGCCGTGAGCCGCTGCCAGAAGAATTGGCTGAGCGGATGGCGATGCCGGAAGATAAAATCCGTAAGGTCCTCAAGATTGCAAAAGAGCCGATCTCGATGGAAACCCCAATCGGTGATGATGAAGACTCGCATTTAGGTGACTTTATCGAGGACAACACTCTGGATTTACCGATTGATTCGGCTACCTCAGAGAGCTTGCGTAACTCTGTGCGCGACGTACTCGGCGGATTGACTGCTCGTGAAGCGAAAGTGTTGCGTATGCGTTTTGGTATTGATATGAATACTGACCACACGCTCGAAGAAGTGGGTAAACAGTTTGATGTAACGCGTGAACGTATCCGTCAGATTGAAGCAAAAGCACTGCGCAAATTGCGTCATCCAAGCCGTTCAGAGCAACTTAAATCGTTTTTGGATGAGTAACCGTATGTAATTGCTCAAGCTCTACTTGAGTGATTCTGTTACTAAGAAAGGAGGCAGTATGGGAATTAATCGTGAACATTGGCCAAAACGGATTATAGACTCGCATCTTCATATCTATGATGAAGCGTTTCCGTTGATAGAAAACCAAGGTCACATCCCAAAGCCTTTTTACATTGACGACTACAACCGCCTTGTGACAGGAATGCCTATCGAAGGTGGCGTCATTGTTTCAGGTTCCTTTCAGGGCTTCGAGCAACGCTATTTGAAAGCAGCGCTTGGAAACCTGGGGGATAATTATGTCGGCGTTACTCAGTTACCGGGTAGTGTCAGTGATGAGAAAATTCAGCAACTTAATGAGCATCGTATCCGTGGTGTCCGCGTTAACTTAAAGCGTGGTGTACATAGAGATATCGAAGGGATTGTCGAATTCGGGCGTCGTATCTGGGATTTAGCAGGGTGGCACTTGGAAATTTATGTCGATAGTCGTGAACTTGACGATATGGTGCCTACATTGTTGAAGTTGCCTAAACTGAGCGTGGACCACTTGGGTATGGCTAAGTCAGGCCTTTCTCAAGTGCGCCGATTAGCTGAGGGCGGTGTGAATATCAAAGCAAGCGGCTTTGGGCGTACCGAAGTGAATATTACAGAAGCAATTAAGACGCTCTATAAGACGAACCCTGATTGTCTAATGTTTGGCACAGACTTACCGGGTACGCGTAGTAATCGCGGGTTTGAGCCGAGTGATATTGACACCATTGTTGAAGCACTTGATGACTCTGATGCCGCGGATAAAGTGTTCTACCAAAACGCCAAAGAGTTTTATAAACTACCCTAAGGTGTTTAATTTCTAGATAAGGTGGCGCGTGTATTCGCTCTCCTCAATAAGTAACCAGAACCGTTGGATGGCGATGACAATCATCGCCATCGCTATTTTCGGTATTGGTCTCACATTTTGGTATTCGCCATCACAGCTGATCAGTCGTTCAACTGAAGGACTTGCGTCGAGTTGTGAGCAAGTGCGTACAGAAATCACCCAACTCTACCCCACCAACGCAGAGCCTCACTATCAGGTCACTAACCCCGACTTGTTGCAGCAGGTTATGTACCGCGAAACGAGTAAACTTCAGGGAGTCGAGGGGGGGTATTGGGATGTCGCCAGCGAATTCTTTGGCTATGCCTTTCCTACCTATGTAGGGTCAAGTATTAAAACCGACGTGCCTCAGTCCGAAATGGCACTGCTCAGTGCCTTGTCACGGCAAGCCGTCGATGAATCCAACATACTTACGTCTGTCAGACAGTCGGTGGATGCTGCGGTGATTACCGTCTCCTGCCCGGTCACCACTCACCGGGGTTTAGCTGCTTGGTTAATGAAGCGGACGTCATTGGTCCCTGCAAGTTTAGTCGGTGTGCTATTCGGCATTTTCGGCTTACTTGCTGTGATTGGCACCATGATGCTGGTACGTAACCGTAACTTTGAGAGAGGCTGGCTGACCGAGCGAGAGAAGCTTACAGAACAACTTCATGACGAAGCTGCGCCCGTGCCGACCACATCAGCCATTAACGACGTGCAGCCATTTTTACTATTGTTGTATCAGGCACGGCAAAAACGACACAATGCAGAGCGTGCGATTAACTCGTTAGAAGCGAAACTCGGACAGATTAATGAGTTGTCGATTATCGGACGCGCAGCACTCGCCTTTGCTGAGGAACTGCGCGGACGTATTGAACAACTGCAGCGGGATGTTACAACGGTGGTTTCGGATACGTCGACTCACCAGTTCGAGAAATTGCAGCGAGAACTCGATGCTGCCGAATATCTTTGCCAAGCGTTAGCACAAATTGATGTTCGTCACAAAAAGCAGGGACCCGTTGCGGAAGTAGCGATGAATCGTTGGACACGAGCATTGGCAGACTTTCATCAACAACGTCATGCGAACGACCGCCAAACAATTGCAGCGGTATGTGATGACGATGTGCATGTGATAACGAACCCGCTACTGCTTCGCTTTACGCTCGATATCATTATTTTACATTCATTAAAATTTGGTCCGCAGGCGGGCGAGATATTTATCCGTGTATGCAAACAGGACGACAACGTAGTTTTGGAAGTTGTCGACGAAAATCCGAGTGTACGCCGAGATGTCGAGCAGAACTTATTTAGGTTTGATGATGTAAAGCCTGAACGTTACGGAGATGGCTTACGTTTGGTGAAGGACCTTGTCAGCAGCTTAAAAGGGTCGGTCGAATTTCAATCAAACGGCGAAATCTCTCGATTTATCTTAAAGATACCGATGACAAGCTAGCAAAAAGTTCGTATAATTTGCGCCGCTTTCTAAGCGACTCACTTCTAAAATGGCCCCTTAGCTCAGTGGTTAGAGCACCCGACTCATAATCGGTTGGTCCGCAGTTCAAATCTGCGAGGGGCCACCATATTTTTCAAAGACTTAGCGAATATTTAAGTCGTGAAAAGGATGGTGTCATTTCAAAAAGCGGTAGTTAGAGCGGTAGTTAGTTCTGACGAGTGATCAGCCCCGTTATTTAAGATCAAAAATTATTTAAGAGCCGTAATAGCAAAAAGCCACCCCGGCGGATGGCTTTTCGTAAGTTTTATTATCAAGCTAATTTCCTCTTGGGGCGATGTTCTGCCAGAGTAGGATGGCGATACACAGGAAATCTTAAATAATTGTTTATCGTATCGACATGCCAAAACTCTCCTTCTGTCATAGGGACTTTCACTCCCTTAGGAAAAGCGTTTGCAGCTATCCATTTGCGAATAACACGTTCTTCACGGTTAAACAGGCCGCAAAGATCCTCAATCGTTAAGAATGCTTTATACATTGCTATCTCCTATTTGCAGTTACCGTAACCTTTGCGCTTGTTATCTGAATTGTGTAATGACGCAAAAAAATTGATCACATCAATCAGTCGCCATTTGCGGTGACACCCGTCTCGTTGCAATACTGGGGCTGGGGCGAAGCCCGTTCGGTACCAGTCGTACCATGTGGAGCTCGGAACATTAAATGTGGTGACGATTTGTTTTTTGCTGATCAAAACGGTAGTTAGTAACGTGTGAGCAAGGACTGGGTGCTCTAGAATCTCGTTAGTTTTCTTCATTTTAGATAACCTCTGAATAATTTAAAAAATTAAGGTTTGAACCGGTATCGTTCGGGAACAATTATCGCTGCAAAAAAGCATGAGATTTTGAACAGACCCCTCGAATTCGGCATGTCTGTTCAGCACACTTCATTAATTTTTGACCGGATTCGTTTGTTATCAACAAAATTCTTAGCGAAGTATTTTAAGTATCAGCTGGTTAGCCTTAGTTTGTGCTGCTAGGAGAAATACGGGGAGCTATGTCACAAAAACTTTGTGACATAGCTATAGAAAAATTAGGCGCTTGCCGATGGTGACGAGATTAAGCGAAGTGGACTGGATGTTAAATCTTCGAATTGTTCTACTTCAGACTCATGCTCCGCATCTCGAATGTAGGTAAAAAAATCAAAGCGCGCATTGCCCTCGGGCACTCGGTATTCGCGAAGGCGACGCTTGGTATGTATAAACTGCTCGTACTCTGAATAGTGTTCGATACCCAAAGCAACAGTACGGCTCAGGATCCGCTGCTCTAGTCGAAACGCAGCATCTTCCGATGAACATATATAATAGAAGACCAGATCGACACTGCTCGCTCTGTGAATGACGTTATGGCTGTAGCTTAATGCTCGTTTGCGAGCCGCGCGTTTCAGTGCATTGTTCACTGATTCTTGATCTCGACAATTTAATGCGACCTTCGTTTTGCCTGTTTTATAGACAAACCGTGGACCGCTCGACGATTCAAACATCACGCGATATACGTAGACTACGCCAAACTCTTGGTAACGCTCGGCCGTTAAGGTTCGTACCGAAAATTTCTTCGGAAATGGGCTTTTTACGTTTCTATGAACGTAGCGATTTACGATAACGCTGCCATCCGAGAATTCGGAGGTAACATTGAATCGTATTTTAGCGCTACCATCTTCTCGCACCCCACTCTCAACGCGCTCTAAGCTGACAAAAGAGGGTTCCTCGAGAGGATATACTTGCACCTCTGACATGGCGAGAGCCAACTTGCGAGTGTATGCCGGAATAATGTCGGTGATGTTTTTAATATTGCGCAAATGCCGAATTGTCGTAGTAACAACAGTGGTTAGAAAAACCACAACGATCGGGTAACGATCATACTGCCTGAAGTAGTTTTTAAAGACTTCTCGGTCAGCATCAATAACATCATCAGCGAAAACGACTTTAAAGTTTTTAACGTCTCTTTCGGGATCACGCGCAGCAATAATTTCTCTAACGAGCAGTGTGAACAACGCTTTACCGGCCTTGGTCGAAAAAGGTAAGATATCAAACGAGTACTTGGTTACAGCCTTATTTTTTCGCTTCGCTAGCTCATTTTGGTGCACCTGCCGTAGTTCGATTGCCTTATGAAAAAGCGCCGAGTAGCGACTAGAATTCCCAATATTGTTCAGAAAACTCAAGTCGTTGACGTCAAGGTCGTTATCAGTAGATGCTAAAAATTTGTGCAGGTTCATTGTGCGAACTCCTTATTTTCAAATGACCAAAGTGGGTTCTCCCAAGTAACCCAAACTTCATCTAACTTTTTTTGAAGAAATTCAGTTGAAGACGAGTTGAATGGGAGGCCATAGAAAAATAACGCTTTACGTACCCAGGTTTTTATTGCTTCGCGGTTGTTCTTCTCATGCCCGTCCCCGACCAGCATCACTGCATCGTCACTGTCTAACTCCATGTATGTTTTACACAAACAGCGGGCAATCTTATCTGCCATCACTTGTTCATCATCGCTCAGAACAATTTGGTGGCGTTTAAAAACGTAAGCTTCTTCAAGTCGTGGTTTCATACAAAATTCCTCGTAAATTTCTGGTGTGATGGTACCCGGGAAAGATCTCGGGTAACGTAAGCGGTGGAAAATGCCAGCTTCTGACAGCTCGTACTTGGCTGTATCGAATTCATAGCTACGCTTAAAATGTTTGTACAAATCAATAGCCATTGAGGGAAATTCCAGCGTGGAACGCACTTCGCTTTGCTGTGCAAGCTGTGCCTGCCACCAGCCTTGTGCGAACGCAACTGCATTAATTGACTTGTCGTTAAACATATATTGAATAATGCGCGACTTAACCAATAACGCTGAAATAAGTCGGCGGTTTTTAATCTCAAAGTTAATAACTGGCATGTTTCTCTCTCTTTACCGTGTAATAACAAAACACTGTAAATTTGATCAGTGAGGATCTTGAGAGTCAATAGTCTGAGTAACCGACTTGATCCGTATTGATCCGATGTCGGATCAAAACGACCAAAATAATTAAATTTATTCTCCGTAAACATGTTTACGCACCTCAGGTCGAGTGTTTTTCGCACTTCGTATCTCGCAAATACTGAGCAAATTAGGCAGGTATGCTTTTGAAGTACGAAGCTCTGCACCGTTGATGAGAACGATATTGTTAAACCGACCAAGTTCACTATGCGCGTAATCTATAAACACCACATTGACGATAGTGCGACGGGAAATTCGAATAAAAGAACTGAGATTTGCCTGCTCAACTCCGCTTAATGTCATTCTGCTTAAAAAGCGCTTGCCAGTAACAAGATGAAACTCGACATAGTTACCGCAGGCAGTAATGTGAGTAATATCGCCAAGTCTTAGAAACTTGATTTTTCCAGGTTGTGTTACTGCAATGATCCCGCTCATCGGGCACCTCCCAACTCGTCAAGGAGCTTTGACCAACGCTCTAAGATCTCGAGCTTTTCGTCGCGGTAGTCGTAGCGGTTATAGTGCCGGTTGGATACGTCCGAAAAAGCGTGGTTGTGGAGCCGGTTAAGGTGATTTTCGGTTCCCATTTTGTGGCGTAGCATTAATGTTTTTGCGGTACGCCGAAGATCGCGAGGCTGGAAGTCTGCAATGCCGTAACGCTTCTGAATTTTTTTGTAAGCGTGCGCCAAGCTGCTGGAAGGTGCTGCTTCGGTAAAAATATTTCGTTTCGGCATAACCAAATCACTGATCCCAGCAAAGCTTTTGAGCTGCTCTAAGTAATTTGTTAGTTGCGGAGTAAGTGGAATAATGTGGTCCCTGCCATTTTTCGTAATATCACCATGCATTAACCAATCGCCAGTTTCAAAATCGATGTCACTCCACTTAGAGTTCATAATCTCAAAAGGACGCTGCCCCCCGGAATAAAGGTGAACCTTGATTAGCAGTCTGAAGTCTGCACTGACACCGTTTTTCTGCGAGTCGTTAAGCGCCTCGAAAATTTTTTCGAGCTCACTTTCGGCTAATAGCCTGTCTCTGGGTATTTCCGCATGGCGTTGGGTAGGAATTACTGCCACGGGGTTCTTCTCTAAACGAAATAAAAACGATGAACTCTGATCTGCAGGGTTGTTGTCGTGCTTCAAACCCGCAGAAAATGCGGCATGTAGATAAGCTCTAACTCGGTTGGAGTGAGCGACAGCGCCACGGCGTATCATTACCGCTAATACTCGCTTTATTTGCTCTGACGATACCTGGTTCGCAGGCTGGCCAGCAGGAATAATTGGCAGGGCATTGCGCTCAAGATCCGCTTTTACTTCATCCGCTGTGCGTCGTCCTTTGCGTCGCATGTCGCTTACATAGTATTCAATTAATTCACCAAAACTCCCGGTAGTGACACTTTGCACTTTTGCCGAAATGGCTGTTGGTCCCAAGGTTTTAGGATCAACCCCGTTTGCTACCGACTGAGATAGCAGGTTAGCCTTTTCACGAGCCTTTGTTAGTGAAAGGTCAGGGAATGTACCAAGCGTGATATAGCTGCGCTTGCTATTAACATAGTAGCGAAATACAAACGTTTTGGTTCCGGAGGGGTAGACAACAACCCCCAGTCGCCCGGTGTTACGTTGCGACGATGTTTCCCACTCCTCATACTTCTTTGAGCGAGGCTCCAGTCCTTTGAGGTGCTTAACTGTGAATTGAGCGTACTTCATTTACTCTAACCGCGATAAACCGAACACGGAGCGAGATATATAAAACTTTGCAAGGGGTGGACAAGAACTTCGGATCAAAATGGACCAAGTCGGTGGAAAATTGCCGATTTTTCTTTTTTCAACGGCAGTTGATTAAGGCGTTTTTGTCTTTTCTAGACTCTAGGTATTCAGGGAATGAATTTACTTCTCTAAAGTCATAAAGGGAAAAATTTTTATTCCGCATAGTTGAAACTAGCTAGTAACATAATCAAACTAAAGATATTGTTTTTTATAGAAATTTTAGGTTTTATTAAAGTTGAGTATGCTCGATTCTATTTCTATCGCAAAAGGTTTAGTGCAGCTCGGATTCACATTAGCCAAAGATAATGTTCGAGCTCAAAAATTTACTCGTCATGATCTTACTCACCCGGTCTACGTTAAAACCGCATCACAGCGGGGAAAGCCAATGTATAAGATGCCATTGGTTTTACATCCTGCTCTCCAGGGCAGTGTGCTTCCACTGGTCAGAGATAAAGTGAACTTTAATAGTAATTGGAACAACTCGAATTTAGTGGAGTTTCCCAAAGCAGTTAATAAGAATGGAAAATTTCAGCACTATGGGCTTGCGTTAGATGTAGTGGATCACGAGATGTTACGGTGGATTATATCTTCGCTTCAAGCCAACAGCCTACCAGTTGGAAGTGAAGCAAACGCTTCACACGAGACGGAGATTGAAGCTTTATATCAAGCCAGAAGGGGACAAGGTGTCTTTAGGGAGAAATTACTAAAATACTGGCAACAGACCTGTTCAGTAAGTGATATTTCTTTGACCGGAATATTAAAAGCCTCACATATTAAGCCTTGGAGTGAATCGAATGATACTGAGAGATTAGACCTTTATAATGGCCTACTTTTAAATCCTACTCTTGATGCCCTATTTGACAAGGGATTGATAACTTTTTCTAACGATGGTGGAGTCCTCCACGGAAAAACTGTTGAATCGCAATTAGGGGCCCTTGGCATTAATGAGACTATGCGATTAAAGCGTATAGAAGAAAAGCATTTAAAGTACCTATCGTGGCACAGAGCTAATGTTTTTGTAGGCTAGGGCTCTCACTAAGTCTTGAACTCAAATAGTCCAACTACTAGACAGCACTTCTGCCTGCTTTAAAATCAGCTCCACTGCGGCTGGTGCGCGGTCGGGTGGGTACTTGTATCGGCGCAAGGTTCTGCGTACCAGAATTCGAAGTTTTGCCCGAACACTTTCCCTGACTTGCCAGTCTACAGTGGTGGATTTTCGTAGTTTGTCCGTAATTTCGACGGCAATCTTCTTCAGTGTGTCGTCGCCAAGTTCGCGCACGGCACTTTCGTTTTCGGCGAGGGCGTCGTAGAAGGCAATTTCATCAGGGTTAAGACCCAAGGCTTCATCACGAGCCAGCTCTTCCTGAAATTGCTTGGCCATGGCGATTAGCTCTTCGATGACCTGAGCTGTTTCAATGCCTCGGTTGTTGTACTTTCGCAATGTCTCTTGCAGGCGCTCAGCGTACTTTTTCTCTTGTACCACGTTGTTACGTGTCTTGGCTTTGATGTCGTCTTTCAGCAGCTTTTCTAGTAACTCAACAGCAAAGTTCTTGTAGGGCATCTGGCGCACATCTTCCAGAAACTCGTCAGACAATAGACCGATGTTAGGCTTATCCAGTCCGCACAACGCAAAGACATCAGACACACCTTCCGCGCGAACGGCATTGTCTAAAATTTGTTTCAACGCTGAGTTCTTCTCTTCTTGCGTGAGTTTTTTATCGACACTGGTGAACTTAGTAATGGCGGTTTTTACCGACGTTAAAAACGCCACTTCTTTTTGATATTTCTGCGCTTCGTCCAGTGTGCTACACAATGAAAATGCCTTGTTCATGGCCAGCACCGTGTCCAGAAAGCGTTTTTTGCCATCTTCCAGACTGAGTACATAGTTTGCCGTTGCCAGCAGCAATTGGTTTGGGTCGTCTTCGTAGCTCTTACCGTTATAATTGGTGTAATCAAAACCGTCCGCGTTCGGACCTTTGGCAAACATGCCATGAATGACATCCAGCTTTTCCAGTAGCAGTGCAAAAGCTTCCTCGGCGCTGTGTGTGGGTTGCCCTTTACCTTGCGAATCGGTGTAGGTTTTAAGCGCTTGTTTCAGCTCGTTAGCAATACCGATGTAATCAACAACCAGGCCACCGGGTTTGTTCTTAAACACGCGGTTTACCCGGGCAATGGCCTGCATCAGGTTGTGCCCTTTCATTGGCTTATCGACATACATTGTATGGCAACAAGGCGCATCGAATCCGGTCAGCCACATATCTCGTACAATAACCAGTTTTAGCGGATCGTTGATGTCTTTAAAGCGCTTTTCCAGTCGCTTCTTGGTTTGCTTATTGTAGATGTGTGGCTGCAACAACGGCTTGTCTGACGCAGAGCCGGTCATGACGATTTTAATCGCGCCTTTCTCAGGATCCGGGTCGTGCCAGTCAGGGCGTAATTTCACAATTTCATTGTACAGATGCGCACAAATATCGCGGCTCATCGCCACAATCATGGCTTTACCTTCAATGCTTTTTGCGCGGGTTTCGTAGTGGTTAATCAGGTCTTCTGCGACTTGCGCTAAACGAGGGCCAGAGCCTACCAGTTTTTCAAGACGACTCCATTCGCTTTTGGTTTTCTCTCGAGCGCCAACATCTTCTTCGTCTTCAACCACCTCATCGACCTGATTAGAAAGCTCTTCGATAACATCCTGGTTGATGTCCAACTTGGCAAGGCGTGATTCGTAATAAATGGGGACCGTAGCGCCATCGTCCACCGCGTCCTGAATGTCATAAATAGACACATAGCTACCGAAAACGGCGCGGGTGTCTTTATCTTCACTGGCAATGGGTGTGCCGGTAAAGCCAATGAACGAGGCGTTGGGCAACGCGTCACGCATGTGCTTTGCGTAGCCAAACTTATATTTTCCGTCCTTCTTCAACGTAGCTTTTAAACCGTATTGGCTGCGATGTGCCTCGTCCGAAATCACAACAATGTTGTGGCGGTCATTTAAAATAGGATGGCCGTTTTCATCTTCCAGTAACGCGAACTTTTGTACCGTGGTGAAAATAATCCCACCGGACTCACGCTCGGCTAACAACTGTCGAAGTTTGTCCCGATTATCTGCCTGCACCGGCTCTTGTTTGAGCAAATCTTTAGCGGCGCTGAACGTTGCAAACAACTGACCGTCTAAGTCATTGCGGTCGGTAACGACAATAAGAGTGGGGTTATTCATTTGCGGTTGTTGAAGTAGTTTTCCGGCGTAACAACACATAGAAATGCTTTTGCCTGAGCCTTGTGTGTGCCAGACAACACCGGCTTTTTTACTGCCGGGAACTACTTCATCCGCGTAGGTTGCGCGCTTCTCTGCAACTTCATCCAGATTTTGCTGCTCTGCTGCAACAACGGTGGCACGAACCGCTTCGCGCACAGCATGAAACTGGTGGTAGCCTGCTATTTTCTTAATGAGGTTGTCGGCGTCATTTTCGAAAATAACAAAATAGCGGATGTAATCTAGCAACAGTTCGCGCTTAAAAAAGCCGCGAACCATGGTTTCCATTCGCCATTCCAGCAAAGGTTTGTCGTCTTCGTGGTTGACGGTGCGCCAGGGCATAAAGCGCTCTTGATTAGCGGTTAACGAGCCGACTCTGGCATTGTAGCCATCACTGATAACCAAGGCTTCGTTGTAGGCAAATAAGTCTGGGATCTCGTCTTTATAGGTTTGTATCTGGTTAAAAGCGTCCCAAATACTGACGTTTTCGGCGCTCGGGCTTTTAAGCTCGATAACAGCGACCGGTAAGCCATTAATAAAACAGATAATGTCCGGCCGACGCAGTTGTTTAGAGCCTTCAATAGTAAATTGGTTAATTGCACGAAAGCGGTTGGCGTCGATATCGCCAAAATCCATTAAAAACGCGCGGTCATGAATGACTTTATCCTGCTTCTTGTATTCAACCGGTACGCCGTCAATAAGCAAGCGATGAAACTCACGGTTGTTAACAACACAGTCTAGACTGTCGGGCTTGCGGACAACTGCAACAACTTGCTCGATGGCACTTTCGGGTAGGTGCGGGTTAATGCGGCATAAAGCGGCTTCAAGATCAGCGAACAACAGAATTTGCTTATAATCGACCCGTTCCGGGTAGGGGCCGTCATGGGCAATGTCGGGACCATGGGCAATTTCCCAGCCATCCTCGGCAAACCATTCCAGGCATTGTTGTTCTAACTGGTCTTCGGTCATTCCATTAGTCCTTTAATTGTACTTTGCCTAAATTACCTTAAAGTAATTGACAGGTAAAACATCTTGTTTATACTAACCCGTAATACGCCCGGCGCCTCTTCGCAACTTTGTTGTGTACGCGTCGGCTCTCATTTCAGGCCCCACACTGGCCAAGACTCCCAGTTATCAACCACCCCAAACTCGCTAATTTTTATTGCGTTATTTTCCGGTTCGGGGAAGCTTTCAACAATAGTGTCAAATCGCTTATTCCATGTCGAATTAGGACTTATTACTGCGAGTAATTTTTGCATAAGGCAAAAGTAGAAGAATGGGCGTGAGTTATTTATCTTTTGCCAATGTTCGTAATGAGGAACGGGAGCTCGCTCGAGAACGTTGATGTTCCAAAGCCTACTGTGGTGAGCGCAAACATTACGTATAAAGTTTAAACTTCTTAACCATTTACTAAAATCATGGCCACTGGGAGCACCATACTTCTCAGCTATTTTATCTTGATGCTGTACCTTCATGCCTGAGTAAAGCATCGACATCATGCCGAAGTCCCACACTTCAATAGCAACCCAAATTGGTATTCCTTCATAGTTCTTTTTGTAGTGTTCAATAAATGGCTCTCGTCTAGCTCGCCATATGGCTCTTTCGTACTTTTCTAACCAGACTTGGTGCTCCGTTTTACCTTTTGCAGGCCCTTTCTTTTTAGCCTGTTTACTAAAGCGGCCATGCAAGCATTTTGGGTTCTCATGCGCATAACAGTCTATTTCGCCTAGTAAGTGAGCAATGCCGACTCGTACTGCCATTTCTATTCGTTCTAAGGCATCTAGCGCATGAAGCCGGAGTCGCTTATCGAAAATATATAAATCAACAATATCCCGAAAGTGCGAGCCATTAATAAACTCATCATAACGGATAGGTATATCCAATTCTTGGTTGAAGTGCGTTGATATTTTGCGAAAGGGGTACCAATATCCACTTAGCCGGTAGTAACCCAGCTTTTCCAAGTAACTTCTTGCTATTTCAGGTTCATCAATTGTCATACCACGGTCGGTTAGCAATTCTAACTGCTGACCTAATGATATCCAGGGTTTTTGTTGCCGAGGCATATTAATTATCTCTTGAGTTCATTATATCCAATGACTGCTTCAACGCGCTTTTACTAACCATCCGGAATTTCCGGATGGTTGATTGCGAGTGTGCATAATTACCGAATGTCCTGATTATCTGCGGGGGGACTTAGCCAATCGCTCCAGCAGAGTCAGCATAGCATCTTTTGGCCATAGCACCGTCTTTTGACCTTTTACTGAGCGTGGCGTGTCGGCGAGCCAGGCACCGGCGTTATAGCCGGTCATGTCGGCTATATTCAGTCGGTCGTAATAAAGTTGATGTTCAAACTCGTCTTTCATGCGGTTTAGCGTGCCCTGAACGGATCGGCTACAGTCACTATCGATTTGTAATGGGCGCAGGTATTTATCCGCAGTTTCAAAGTGAACCTCATTAGCGCCGCATTTAAGCAGGGTATTCATAAAGGTATCGACAAAGCGGTCGTTCAGCTCAGCGAAGTCCGGCTTAGTCAGCGCCGGCAACACCAGCGGAAAGCGTGTGCTGTCATGCGCCATTAATACGCAGTTTCTGCGTTGCAGCGTAACCAGGTGACCATGCCATCCGCTCAAAGGATTAATATCAAGAGTGGGCTTTTCATACAGCCACTTGCTCATTGGAGTAACCGGTAGTGTACCCTTGCTGGTAAGCGTTAGTTTGTCGAAAAGTTTGCGGGTGGCGTGGAGTTTTATCATGTAATCAATCTGCTCTTACTAATTAAGGGCGGCGAGCACCTTTATGTTCAAACTTTTCGACGAGTGTCCATTCCGTAAAAGCATGGTCTCGAGGTGTAACTAACCCAAGTCCTTTCAACTGTTTTAAAATGCCGGACAGACTGTCCTCGTCTAAAGGAGGCAAACCTGCATTCAAGATTAATTTTTTTGACTCACATAAAAGTTGAGAAATTTTGCAGGTACGGTTTTCTGGGAAAGAGAGCAAGACTATAGCGGTTCTTTGGTCAAGCTTAATTTTTTCGCCTAAAAACTTATTCAAAACCGTTGTAATGCCAACCATAAGAAAAGGCACTCCGGTAGCGCTATCAACGACCGTGGAAAAGACCCCCTGCAAAATTTTGTTACTACGAAGCTCACTTAAAAATGCTGGCAGCTTAAAGTATTCCGCACCGCCTTGACCTAAATCTCCGGTTATCGTTGTGGAGTAACCAATCATCCCGAGTTTGTGTCGTTGCTTGCGGGATGATTCATGCACTACAAAATGAGACTTTGGTGGGAGTTCGTTCTCTATTTCACTAATCAGTGCATTTAAATCATGCTCATCCTTGTCATTAGGTAATTTTGTATGGACTCGGTCAGTCGAATTGACTTGCAGTTCGCCTGACAGCAACTTGGGGAGTAGGGTGTCACGCACATCGGCTAGATTAAGAGCTTCTCTAATGTTTGATGCTTGAGATTCAAGTTGAGGGGCTATGAGAACTGAATAAATATTTCGTAGTTCTTCACTTGGAAGTAATACTTCCATTTCTGCCACTTGTTTGGGCTGGGCTCTCTGTCTACTGCCCGTCGATCCTGTAACACGCATCATAATTCCATTTTGGAAGCTTTCAGATTTAACAACTCCCGCTACAAATGCCCTTTGATTGGGCTTTATTGGTACAAACTGCATGAACTCTGTTGAGCAAATTGCTGCGTTCGAATCAAAAACATCAGGTAACCAAGTTCGAGGAAAATGGGGGTTTAACTTTGATACTAAAATCGATGCAGGAAAAACTCGATACTTGTTACTTTTAATATCTACACCTAAATCAAATGCAGGGCTCATACCGTCGTCAAATGCGGGAATACTGTAGTGTTCCCAAATTTTTTCCGGCTCTTTTGCTGGCTTGACTGATGTAGTGTCTAATCTTGCGATGTTAGAGAATGGCTCTAAAAACCACCCCTCCGGGATCTCACCGAGTTCGCTGTCTTGCATGGCGGAGGGGAAGAGTTCGGCGGTGGTGCGGAGTTGGTTGTAGTGCTCCGGGCTGTCGGTTTGGAGCTGGGTTAACTGTGCTTTGTCTTTGCCGGATATGGCTTGCATGGCGGCGAGTAGGGCATCTTCTTGGCTGCCGCCGGCTGCTAGTGCGTTTATTTTGGCTTTAACGGGCTCGAAATCGACAAACCAGCTTTTGAAGATGGCTTGGGCAATTTGTTCTAGGGTTTGGTTAACCTGATTGTTAACTTTTATCTTATCTTCTAGAGAGCTTAGTTGTTGCGCTATAGCGGCTTGCTTTTCTAAGTTGGGTTTAATTATTTCCAAATTTTCGATTTGAGATTTCGTGAGTGCATTTCGGGTAGCTCCGGCACTTGCGATAGTTAAAAGTAGTCTCTGTTGCTCTGATGTACTTAAAAAATATCTTACGAAATTAGGGTTAAATTCCGTTGGGTCAACTCTAATGATTGCGACATGTTGATTTACTCTGGCGGGTAGATACTCTCTAGGTGCCATACAAACACGGGCAACGGAATCCCCTGTGATGTTTATTAGGATATCACGTTCTTGTACTTCAACATTTCTTAGTTTGTCGGCTGCACTATTGGTGATATAAACAAGCCCAGATGACGAGAAACCTTCGTTATAAACATTTTGGCTTCTTATTAAGGATATTTCTCCTTCATCTAAATAGACTTTTTTTCCTCCTTTGGGAGTGGCTCCACTGCCGATTTTTATGCAGTAATCGCCAAGTCTAACTTTCGGCCAATTAGAGCTCATACCCAAGCCCCCCAAGGTTACGCTTAATCTCCGCCTCTAATCGCTCGCTTTCAGCAAACTGCTCGCTTAATTGTGCGGTTAGACGTGCCATTTTTTTGTTGAAGGGTTCGCCGTCGTCTTCCTGCTCTTTTGCGCCGACGTAGCGGCCTGGAGTAAGCACAAAGTCATGCTTTTTAATCTCGTCTAAGTTAACGGATTTGCAGAAACCGGCGATGTCTTCGTAGCTTTCACCTTGCTGCCACATGTGAAAAGTGTCGGCAACTTTAGCGATGTCGTCATTGGTAAAGTCGCGTAATACGCGGTCTTTCATGTAGCCGAGTTCGCGTGCGTCAATAAACAAAAATTCGCCGCGGCGGTCGCGCTTTTTCTCGTTGCGAACCATGCCGTTGGCTTTGTCCTTGGTTAAAAACCAGATACACGCCGGTATTTGGGTATTGGTAAATAGTTGGCCGGGCAGGGCAACCATGCATTCCACTAAGTCTTCTTCAATGAGCCGCTTACGAATTTCGCCTTCGTTGTTGGTGTTCGAGCTCATTGAGCCATTGGCCAGCAAAATACCCATGCTGCCGGTTGGTGCCAGGTGATGCAGCATATGTTGTACCCAGGCAAAGTTGGCGTTGCCTTTGGGTGGAGTGCCATATTTCCAGCGCACATCATCGGCCAGCGATTCGTTCCACCAGTCTTTTATATTGAACGGCGGGTTCGCCATGACAAAGTCGGCGCGAAGATCAGCGTGTTGATCATTTAAAAAACTGTCGGCGTTTTTCTTACCAAAGTTAAAGTCGATACCTCGTATGGCCATGTTCATAGCCGCTAAACGCCAAGTGGTCGGGTTAGACTCCTGGCCGTAAACGGAAATATGCTTTCGCTGCTCGGAGGCGTCGTAGTGCTGCTCTTTGGCGTGCTCTTCAATGAACTTATCGCTGGATACAAAAAAACCGCCAGAGCCCATCGCAGGGTCATACACACGACCTGAATAGGGCTGCAGCATTTCTACAATCAGCGTAACGATGCTTTTCGGCGTATAGTACTGACCGCCTTGCTTGCCTTCAGCCAATGCGAATTGGCCCAGGAAATATTCGTAAACATGACCGAGAATATCCTTGCTTTGCAAGTTAAGCCGCTCTCCACCAAGCACAGGCTTTGTGAATGAGGTGTCCGAGAAGGCGTTAATGAGGCCAATGAGCTTTTCGTTTTCTAACTGGTATTGGCTGATGCGGTTAAGAATGCCTTTTAGCTTGCTGTTACTTTTCTCGATTTCTTCTAAGGCATTGTCTATAAGCCAGGACACAGAGCGCAATTTCACGTCGTTACCGGCATCGTCTTTCCATAAAACGCTACCAATGGGCAGTACGGCTTTTTCTTTTAATGTGCTCCAGCGGGCCGCTTTGGGGACCCAAAACACGTTCGCTTCACGGTAATAATCGAGCACTTCCAGCTCTTCGGTTAAGGCTTCCTGGTACTCTTCGTTACTGTCAAAGTCATCGCGCGGCAGGTAGTAAAGGTTGTCTTCGTCGTCGGTTTTGAAAAGCTCGAGTAATTGCTCCTGACGCTCTTCGAAGGCATCCGATACGTACTTTAAGAAAATAAGCCCCAGCACGACGTGTTTATAGTTGGCGGCATCCAAGTTAGCTCGTAATTTATCGGCGGCTTTCCAGAGTTTGTCATCGAGTTGTTTTAAGAATTTTTGCTCGGTGTTGTCCATGTTTTACGGCGTCCT
The DNA here is from genome assembly GCF_000152885.1 of Idiomarina baltica OS145. Lineage (GTDB taxonomy): Bacteria > Pseudomonadota > Gammaproteobacteria > Enterobacterales > Alteromonadaceae > Idiomarina > Idiomarina baltica. Next base: position 19,260 of record NZ_CH672403.1, on the reverse strand, counting down.
TTTAAATGAATTTTAGCGGGCGGGCGAATTGTTTTCATAGCCCGGCGCTATCGCTAAATTACTGGTGTTCATTAAACTTGTGCGGTTACGCAACCACAATTGATATTCGGGACCATTTAATGTGGCCTCTTCGGTGCAATCGACATTCCAACGGCGCAATAAATAACCGGCCATGGCAGCGCGAACATCAATGGTCAGTAAACCGTTTTTCATGTCGTAGTCCATCTCAATAGCTTTGGGAAATTTAACGTTGTTGGGGTGAGGAACCAATTGTAAAGAAATCATCCGTTGCCATTCGGTATCGGAATTGCTGTCTTCACCAAATTCGTAATTACCAATGAGCTTTACATTACTGATTCGGGTTAACACGAAATCGCGAAAACTTTCGGTTTTTCGATCAAACGCGCGAACATGCCAGCGCATGCCGTTATCAACAATTGAGTGCGGTACTATTTCTCGTTTGCCGGAGCCACTGCTAAGCGATGTGTAATTAATTTCGAGTGCGCGTTCATTAAGTATGGCTTGCACTGTTTTAGCAACAACGGAAATGTCCGGAACGTTCAAACTAGAAGGTGCTTCAACGGGGAAATGTAAATCGCCAATGGCGTCAAAACCATCGGAAATATCATTCGCTAATTTAATTAAACTGCGTTTGGCGTCATGGTCGAAAAGCGGTTTGAATTCACTGGTCTGGAAATAACGTTTTTGCTTAACGTCGTATTCAAGATTTTGCGGTGCTAATTCTTTGTAGAGATTAAAGTCACGGGAGCCCGCCGATAACCCAACTTCGAATCGTTTAATTAAGTCCTGGCGGTAAATCGAGCCTTTAAAAAGCAAACAAAAATCAATGTACGCTAAGCGCTGTTTTTGCGAGAAGGCGAGTTTTTCCAGCATCATCCATGGCCACTTTTTATCGTTATTTTCGGCTTAGTGTGGTTCATTTTGGTGTGCATGTAAAGTGGTTGGCGGTAGAGTCTAAAAATGTATCAGTGCAGGGATTTGTACAACAGAGTGGTGACAGAAGCTGGATTTCGAACACCTCCTCTGGCATCAACGTGTCCAAAAACAGGAACAGTCACCACTTTGTTGTACAGATGGTTGCATTGGCAAATTACGGTAACCAGGTTTTTTGCCACCACATACTAGGTTCCGTACAACAGATAGTATTTATTACTAAACATAGTCATTGATACCGACTTGCAATGACAGGCTCGTGCCGCTTTGGGAGTCGCAAACACGCAAACAACCGAGAACAAGTGCAGTACTAATAGTCTGGTGTACGCCAAGTTGCGCTGGCCATATAAGTCGGAGGTGTTTTGCGAACCATCACAATGTGCCGTACACCAGATGGTATTTAGTACAGAATACCGTTAACGTGAGCATTGCTTTGCCGCGCTTAGGCAAGGGTGATTGTGACGAAGGAGGGTTGAAATGGATATTAACTCAGTTGCCAATAGAGGTGTCTTACTGGCGGGTATGGCAGGTGAACTTCTGTTTGAATCAGGTTGGTTTGAAAGTTTCAGCGATTTGGTGATGCAGTTTCTGCGAACGCAAAACGAAAGTAATGCTGCGGCAATTACTTCTGATCTGCAATTATTTAAATTGCTTAGCTCGAATCGAGAATCGGTAACGCCTGAAAAATTTAAAACGTTGAGTTTGAAGTATGCGCCGGAACTTGAAAGTACGTGGATTGATTCTGAAACGCCTGATAAAAAGGAAACTTCAGGTGCCTGGTGGCTTTTAGAAATTGTTCTGAATATATTTTTATCGAAACAGCCAGCGCTGCAATTTGAGAAACTTAATGACTTTTTAGCCGATGAGAAAAAGGCGGTTGCGGTTTATCTGCAACAAAAAGATTCGAGTAGCGTTTTGCCTCATATCGAAAAATGGATTGGTGGCGATTGGGGAAGCAGTGCTGAATTCGAAACCAGAAAAATACTTTTGTGGCTCGCCTTTTTTGAAAAGTTTCTTCGTGTGACCACGGAGGGTTTTGATAAACGCTTTCCAGAGCCAGCCATGATGAAAATGTTTTTGCCTGTTGCCGAAAACAATAAATTGATATTGAGTAATGAGCGATATGTAGCAGCGATAAAACAAAAATGCGTTGGCACTAAAGGCAGTTGGGGTTCGTTTTATGAAAAAATAACGGAAGCGAAATGCACTTTTTATTCGAAAGAAGGTGATGACCCGAAAGCTGCTGTCGAAAAATCAGTAAAAAGAATTCGCGCTGGTAAGACTCGGTTAAACAGAAAAAACTATGCGAATAATTTCCGCGTCCTGGATACCGAATTAAGACAAGCCCCCATGCAGCCGGTTGAGTTGGTTGCTATATTCTGTGAAGTGATGACGAAAAAGCAAGTGGCGATGCTCAATGACAATGGCACGCCCACGGATATTGAAAAAGTGTTTGCCGTTTACCCCAGAATTTATGAGCAATTCACTGACTGATTCAGCGAAATTTTAAAATTCCATTCAGATGTCCTCCTCATCGACGAGTTGCCATGAAAACATCCTCTTTGCTGTTTCAGCAAATTAACTAACTTAAGACTTAGAGGACAAAAAAATGGCCAGAACATCAAATGATGACCGTTCAGATTCAATGAACCCAAACAATGACGCCTACTGGGATAGTTTGGACAACCATGCTAACCAGTTGAACCCAAATCACGACGAGTACGGTGGAGGCTGGGAAGCCGAGGAAGAGGAATAGTCAGTCTTAATTGTTCCGCTTAAACATTATTGCGGGCTGGCATGATGTTAGTCCGCAACCTTAACGCTTGTCGCTAGTTGAAAACGCCGCGCTCCAGGCGATAAATTAGGTCGAGTACCTGCTGAAGCTCTATGAATGAGTTCAGGTTCTCTATAGGTGCGCGCCTACTGAGACCACCACAAGGCTTTTTGAGCCAATTAATAGCGGCGCATGTCTCGCCCTCAAAAAGTGCCTCAGAGGCCTCTATGGCTTCAACTAACGCATAAACACGATTGCTTTCTACCCTGGTAAAGCGTCTGTGCTTTCGTCTCTGTACTTTATTCCGGTCAGGAAGGTTAAGCGTATTCAATATCTCAGGTTCTGACAGCTCCGTTTCGTGCGCAAGAGAAGCGACGACGTCAAACTTGAAACCTTGTTCTATGGCATCGCCCATCGCAGGGTAGTCTTCAGGCAACCCAAGCCTTTCCTTTAACGTTAGTTTTAAAGGCTGTTGTGCAGGTTTTGGGATGTAGTATTCGTGGTGCATCTGAGTACCTAAGAGCGAAAGCTCAGTCAGTGCCTTTTTTCTTGCTTTGAACAAACGTGATAAGCAAGTGAACACCCAGCATAACGACCGGCATCACCGCCACCCAAATTAATAATGACTCGTAGCCCATCAAATACTCCAACCAGGTTACCAAGTACTTAGAATAGCATTTTCTGTTGGATTTACAGCGACTATGCGGCAGAAATAGGGTCTTACTTATAAGACAAAGTTCCGTACATATGGTCTGGTGTGCGCCATCTGTTTGTGCTTGTTTGTTTTTTCTCTTAAAGTGCTCACTTTGTAAGCAAGAAACTTTACGCCATGAATTTCCTAAGCCTTATTAAACAAATCACTTTAAACCCTGCAGCAATCGGTGTTCTTTTCATTGTTATCGGAACTGCGTGGCTTTTTCTACCATTTGATGGGTTTGCTCTGTTCTCTTTATCTGTCGGCTTGGGATTCTTGGCGGCCTCCACTTATCAATCATGGCTAGCTCCTATTCCTGAACTTTGGCGTAATAAACGAGCAAAAAAGCAAAAGCAAAAACAGAAAATCAACCAACAAAAAGCGCTCATTAACGAGCTTGGAAAAGCTGATATAGACAAACTATTCGAATTTATCCCTTCGGGGCGACTTAATTATTTCGGTTTTGCGGATACGCATGATTTTGCAAGGGATATGTATCAAAACGGACTTCTAGTGAATGTGGCCAAAATGGAAAAGTTTTGGATAGTAAAAATCAATCCAGACCTATTTGATGACATTTGGGCTCGCTACACATTTGTCTGTAGTGAGCTTGCTAACCAAGCAATTCGTTCTGTCGGAGATAACACTGAGGTAAATGCTACTCTGCAAATGCTCAATAAGGGCAGCGATGAACCTTTTGGGGTCAACGACGAGGAATGGCGGGTTGGAATGAAGGTATTAAAAGAGTTAGCTTCCGCCTCTCTTATTACAATTGTGCATAATGGTGATGAAGTCATCCTCAAACCCGATCCTTACATAGAATACTTTGAAAACAACGGAATTAGTGTATTTGATAAGGTTCCAGGGCTGGATGCGATGAAAGAATTTTCGCTAAAACAGAAAGAAAAAATCACCGGTTAATGTGACTATTGAAGTGTCAAGGCAACATAATAATGCTGCTTTTGGCTATTATAGGCTTATGCTTGTTTCGTGGTGTGGTTCTCGTAAGTGAAATTAGGTGCTTTGGTCCAGTAAACCCGAAGGGCAACTGTTAGTTTAGTTCAAAGCAGGTAAGAGTTTGAGGATGCGTTAGGCTTGGTTATCAGCTATATTGATTTTTATAACGCTTTACACAATCGCTAAGCTAATGGAGGAGCTATGAAGTTACTTTCGCTTTTGGGTTTCACGTTAACACTTTTTCTGACAGGCTGCGCCCAAACGTCCACCAAACCTACCATTGAATCAAAGTACGACCCTTATTCTGAGGTGAAAATGGTCAGTGTCGGCTCGTTTGAGATAGCGCCGGGACTCAAATGGGATATTAGCAAAGGCACATCTGAAGGCGAAACTAGCTACCTAGTATATTTTCAACGTAACGGAGCTTACGGGGTTCTACCCAGATTTTACGGACACATCCATAAAGAGGCATAATGTGCCCATAAGGAGTGTTCATGACCAAACGAAGAAAATACAGTACTGAATTTAAACGAGAAGCCGTTGAGCAGACTCGACAGCCCGGAGTCAGTTGTCGACAGGTTGCACTGGAAATTGGTGTTAACCCAAATATGCTGTCCCGATGGAAACGCGAGTTAGAAGAGGCTCCTGGTAGTGCTCACAAAGGCTCAGGCACGCCACGCGACGAAGAGGTTGCTCGGCTTAAGCGCGAGTTGGCCCGGATAAAAAAGGAGCGTGATTTTTTGCGCGAAGCGGCAACGTTCTTCGCAAAAGAGTCGTCCTGAGATATCAGGCGATCGAACGTTGTCGCGAACAGTTTCCGATACGCTTAATGTGCCGTTGTATGAAAGTCTCAGCCAGCGGCTATTATGACTGGGTAAATCGCCAACCGTCGCGTCGTGCCGTTGATAATGAACGATTGCTGACGCGTATTAAAGAGATCCATGAAGATAGCGGCGGTATTATTGGTGCGCCGCGCATGCATGAAGATCTTAAAGAAGAAAAGGAAACGGTCAGTCTTAATCGCGTTGCGCGATTAATGGCATTGCATGGGTTACAAGGTTGGCCGCGCAAAAAAGGGCGTGGTCGCAAAACACCATCTCAGCGCCCGGATGGTATTAAAAACCACCTGGGACGAGACTTCAAAGCCCTTGAGCCGAATACCAAGTGGGTAACTGACATAACCGAAGTGAAAACGGACGAAGGAAAACTTTATCTGTGTGTTGTGCTGGATCTGTTTAACCATGTCGTTGTCGGCTGGTCAATGCACCACCGGCAGGATAGAAAAATGGTTCTGCGAGCGGTGGAGATGGCAGTCTGGCAACGTCCTGAGGCGACACAGGCAATACTGCATTCGGATCGTGGAACGCAATTTACCAGCGGCGATTATCAACGGTACTTAAAAAACAACGACTTATTGGGGAGCATGAGTGCTGTCGGACATTGTGCCGATAATGCGGCTTGTGAAGGCTTTTTCGGTATGCTCAAACGCGAGCGCGTGAACCACCGGAAATACCGAACCAGAGACGAAGCTCGTGCCGATATATTTTTTTACATCGAGCGGTTTCATAATCCAAGAATGCGACGTAGAGTAGCGAATCAAGACAGGAAGTTTACAAACGTTTTAAACCGTCCGTAGAAACGGGGTAGAACCCACGATAGCCCTGGTTCCGAATGGAAGTTCTTAAAGCATCATCACCTTTACTTTCTGGCTGATGGGAAAAGCCTCGATGCCGGCCCGGGAACGCATGAAGGCGATGTTAACTCCACCAGCTCCGGATACCCTTACATTACAGAAAGTATGAGCTACGTGGTTTCGAAAGGTTTTATAAAGAGACTGGGAGAGGCTAGTAACTTATCTGGTCAGGTCGGGAACCAGGAATTTGATGTCACTGACGAGCAGTTAGAGATCCTAAAAACATTCATTAGGAAGCATCTATAGACACTCAAGCGTTAAAAGCAAAAAAGCCACCTGTGAAGGTGGCTACTGAGTATCGCTTAGCATGACATTGCGGCTCCGATTGCCAAGTGTGAGAGGCTAGCGATTAAGTAATACTACCAGAGTAACTTGGTAAGCGGAAGCTGCTGTGTCGCAATTAAGGAAATAGATAAAAGGCTTGGTAAAAAGGGGAGGTATAGAACTAACTGTGAGTATCTCGTTTGGATTGGAAGTTTGGGTCTTCGCGACACTTCAATTTGTTAAGGGGGTTCTTATGAAAAATTCATTCGTAGAATCATGCGTATGCTGAGGGGTGGTGTTTCTGCGAGGCCATGGTGGGACATTTTTAATCCCAGCCAGGAGAAACGTAGAGAGGTTCGAGTCCTCTCCCTCGCCCCAACGTCATGCTGCCGAGGTGTTCGCAGCTTAACAAATCACACGCAGTGCGCCGCTGGCTGCCGCAATAAGCGCTCGCCATATTAACTAGAAGTTTGAAGAGAATGAAAAGCCTTGTATATTTTGATCACAACATATTGAACGCGATGGTGCGGGGCGGTGAGAGCAAAATAGCCGAAGATATTAAGCGTGAAAACTTATTGCCAGTATTCTCAGACGAAAACTTAGATGAAATATCTATCTCTGTTAATCGAAAAGAACAATTTTTAGATCTTTACGCAAGGTTAGGGGCGTGGCATTTGCACGTGCCTGTTGATTCTAGTTTTACAACAATTGAGCAGTTTGTGGTCTCGAAAAAAAGTCCACATGACCGCCTAACTGAATTGAACGAAGCTCGAAAGGGATATGAAAACGTAGGAAAAACGAATCTTGATTTCTTGAGTTTATTTTATGGTGGCGGCGGAGGTAAATTACCAAGTGAAATTGCCCTTGAAGGTATACAAGAAGCTGAAAAAATTCTTCTGGAGCAATTAAAAAATCCTGATTTAGACTTTCTCGGAATTTCTTATTTCAAAAAGCAGGCTCAGGAAGGGTTAAGACAAATTGAAAGTTTAAAAGGGGAGATTGTTGAAGCTTATCGAGAGCTGGATGAAAGAGCGAAGCTTGGCTCATTAACTGAACAAGCCCAAGAAGATATAGGTATTGGACCGCTCCAGCTAAATAATATAACGGGGCCGGGCGTGATTCGAAAGATTTGGTCTATGGTTGGCCCTCACTACGGGCCAAATGATTTAAGTATAGATGACTTTCTGATAAGGGTTGAATCATTTAACTCGAATGGACTGCGTACATTGCCAGAAATCGTAAGCAGAGCCAATGGCATATACAATCTATTAAACCTAGATTCAACTAATAACTGCAACACTCGCTCTTAGCGTGTTGCAATTGCTCTTTAAAAATTATGTCTGGCTGAATAAAGCCCAGTGTTTTCCTGGGACGTAAATTCAGGCGTTGCTGATATTTAGCCATCAGCTCGTTGGTTACAGTGCTCAAATCAGTACCTTTTGGCACGTATTGACGCAATAAGCCGTTCGCATTTTCGTTCGCGCCGCGCTGATAAGAAGCATACGGGTCAGCAAAATAAACGTCGGTCTCGAGCTCTTTTGCAATTCGTTCATGACCCGCGAATTCTAAACCGTTGTCGGCCGTAATGCTGTGAACCAGAGCTTTAAAGGGCTGCAGCATTTCTATAGTCGCGTCAGCAACGGCATCAGCGTGTTTACTTGTGACTTTTTTCACGAGATAAAATCGGCTTTTACGCTCTAAAAGCGTAACGATAGCTCCGGTTCCGCGCTTGCCGATAACAGTATCAATTTCCCAGTCGCCGTAGCGTTCTCGGTCATCAATAATTGCAGGCCGATCGTGTATCGAGCGGCGGCCTAAAATGCGACCACGCTGCTTGTGCAGGCGTTTTCTATAGCGTCTTAACCGGTGGCGAAGGTGAGTAAATAAACCACCTCCGCCATAAAAGTCAGCCAATACATAATTGTAAATCCACTCGTGACTGACTGGATAGCCTATTCGGGTGCAGATAGCCGATATTTGCTCCGGGCTCCAGTCCATAACGAGCATCAGCTCTACAGCGTTTCGCGTATTCTCGCAAACCCTTTTGGGCTTTGGCTTTAAACGCCGTTTTAGCGTGCGCTCTTGAGCCAGTTGAGGGTCATAAGACCCACATAAACTGTTGTTACGTCGCAACTCTCGATGGACGGTCGAGGGCGCAATATTCAGCTTTCTTGCAATCTCTCGTTGTGAAAATTCTTCTGAGAGCAACGCAGAAATCTGGTATCGTTGTCCCTCGGTCAGCTGCCGATAACTCATGTTAGAGCTCACTTTTTTTGGTCGAAAAGTAAGACTACCACATGTGGGTAGCTGACCTCCTTCCGACCTATCCCATTACATGAGTGTTGCGGTTATTATCTGAATTCAGGAAATATATTCGGCTACCAACGTGATGAAGGCCTGTCTAGAGCCCGTCGTATGAGAGCTTCTTTTAGTGATATGACTCATGTCGGCTATGCCTTGATTTGCAAAAGATTTTATTGCAATGATAAGCGCATGAAACTGAAGGCTAAGGCAATTTACGAACATTTGAATGTGAGCGTAGAGATATATGGTATTGAATCAAACAAAAATAACAGAGCCTGACAGACTCTTTCAGTCTGATACCTAAGCCGCTAAAGGGGGGAGGCAAAATTAGATTATCTTTGACAACTCAAATATTAATACAAAAACGCTCCTATTTTGTCTCAACTGAAGCGGGCGCTAGGTAATTAATATGACCGAAGAACAAACTTTTGTTGCTGCGTCGAATGCGATGTCATTTTATGCTGCTGCGAAACGCTGTAGCCTCAAAGGCATGATTCCTTTAGGAACACCGAGTGTTATCTGTGGAGCATTTTCTGTTGAACTATCGATGAAGTCGCTTCTTTATAAGAATGGGGTTGAAAGCAAGGGCCATCATCTTTTGAAATTAATGCGAAAGCTATCGCCTGAAATTCAGAATGAGATCAGAGATGGTCTAGGTAAAAAGTGGCCAGACTTTGAAGAGCAACTAGAAAATTGTGACAAAGCATTCGTTGATTGGCGGTATGCTCACGAAACGACGCAAGATTTAAATATCAACTCCAATTTTCTTATATTACTCGCAGAGATATGCTGCAAAATCGTAATGCGAGAACTGGATATAAACTCAAACTTTGAATTGCAGAATTTAACGTAGGTTCAAAGTTAGTGAAGCGGTAAGATGGCAAATTGGCCAGAATGAAAATAGTCGATACCATGTAAGAGACAATCAATTATCAAGGACGAAGTTATGGCGAAATATTCATGTGAAATTTGTGGCTGCCCGATTGAGAAAAGGCTAGATGTCAGATATGAGTTTGACACAATTCATTGTAAGCAATGCTATCAAACCGAAAGGTCGGCAGAATACATAGCTAAAAAGAAGTCAGGCGAGATAAAGTCGGCGCAAAATAAAAAGGCGACTGTAGAAACTAATGAGTCAGAACCATTCTTATCTGGTGTGTTATGGGTTTTAGCAGTGTTATCGCTTGTATGTGGAGTCGTTGTGGCATTTGTAGCTTGGCCTGAAACGTCGAGATACGGAGGTGAGGCTCCCTTCCCTGCGGCTTCTATTGGGGCAATGGTAAACGGTGTGGTGTGTGCCGTCGTGTTTTTTGCCTTAGGTCAAATCTTATCGGTTGTATCGAGAGTTGAAAGAAAAATTGATAACCAAGACAGATGAGTAAGTTAAAGTGCGGCCGGTGTTACCCGGCCACTCGACAGTTTAATGACTCTTTTAGTCTTTGTTATTGACGCTCCAGGAAATCTTGCGCGCGTTTTAGAATTAGGAACTCATGCTTTTTACCGTTCTTTTTAAATACTATGCGGCTCGAGCCCTCAGGAGCATCAACGTCAAAGCCAAGTTCTTCTGCCTTAGCTAGAACCTTATCCCTGGCTGAAGTTTGATTTTCGCTTTTTTCTGCTTGGTCTTTCTCAGGCTCTGAATACTTTTCTGAATAGCTTTTGAGTTCCGATTGGCAATGTGGGCATTTCACTGCCTTATGGTTAACTAGCTCCTTGCAGTAGTTGCAGGTTTTTAAAGACTCGATATTGCTCCGCATTGGGCTAGCCACAAGAGCAAACGGGATAGCTATTGGCACAAAAAAGACACCGACAAAGAACCAGCCAAGACCATCCCGGCCTTTTTGGGATGCGATTATTGCGGAAGCGGCACCTGAGACTAGGGCTGGGAGTAATACAATAAAGATAGTGATGTTATCCATAACGTGATCCTTTGTTGTTATCGAATTTATTGAGGCGGATTAGTGAAGCATACCAGAACAACTGCATAAATACGGAGGCGAAACGGTGATAGTTGTAGACATATAGTAACTACAATTCCTCATAACACGAAGAACTTCAATTAATCTTGCATAAATTAGAGCTATGAACAATAATCAACAAAATTTCGTTGAAATCGGTTTATTATGATAGTTGATTTAGCATTTTCAAACTTCTACAGCTTCTCAGACGAAGTTTATCTTTCGTTTGAAATGGGGAAAAAGCCGGCTAGTTCGAACTACGATATCCCGCTGGATAGTGGAGAGCGCCTAAACAAGGCGCTAGCGGTTATTGGTCCTAATGGCTCAGGAAAAACGCAGTTTATAAAGCCATTGGCTTTTTTGAGTTGGTTTTTGTCCTCATCATTTCTGCACGCCGACCCAGATGTCAAACTACCTTATCGAGCGCATGCGCTTTATGAAGAGCAGCCAACCACCTTTGAGTTGCGTTTTGTCTTGGATGGTGAGCAGTATAAGTACTCGCTGATTCTCAAAGACAGACTAGTCGTTTCGGAGGCGCTTTATCATAAGACAAGCCATCTCTATAGCTATTTGTTCGTGCGTGAGTTTAAAGAAAACAAAGCTGGCAAGAGTGACGTGAGCTATAAGCAACAAAACTTCTCATTTTCGCCTAAAAAAGCGAAAGAGATTCGTCGAAATGCGTCATTGCTGGCCGCGGCATACAGTTACGATGTGCCCGAAGCCGATATGTTTGTGCAGTTTGCACACGGTATTAATCATAACCTGAATGTGTTCGGGCGTCATAATTACGATGATGGTGCTTTGTTGCAAGCCGCGGAAGAATTAGCTGAAAACGACAAGCTTCGAGTTCAGTTAGCCGAATGTCTATCTGAATTAGACCTTGGGTTACAGAGTGTTGAAGTGCGGCAAGAAACTGTCTTCGAAAGAGATTCCGGAGAAGAGAAGCAGATTGCAATTCCGTATGGGATCCACAAAAGCCAACAGGGCCAGTTTGAGCTTCGCTTTATGGAAGAGTCGAGCGGTACCAAGTCTGCATTTGTTTTGTTGGCCCGGTTGCTTCCTGTACTTGCAAATGGTGGTGTTGCCGTTATTGACGAAATTGATAACGACTTGCACCCGCATATGCTTCCGCACTTGCTGGATTTATTCAAGTATGAGGAAACGAATCCACATAGCGCGCAAATTGTATTTAGCTGTCACACTCCTGAAGTCTTAAACTTGCTGCAGAAACACCAGGTCTATTTGGTGGAAAAAGAAGAACTAAAAAGTGACGCTTGGCGTTTGGATGATGTTGTTGGTTTGCGTGCTGATGACAACCTGTATGCAAAATATATGGCTGGGGCCCTCGAGGCAATTCCTAACTTTTAGACACGGAGGGTCGAGGTGGCTAGACGAGGAAAGAAACAGCGCAAAGCTCAGCTTGCAACTTTACTGGCGGTAGGCGAGGGACCTGCGGACAAAGCCTTTATTAACCATCTGAAAGATCTATATAGTAAAAATACAGGTTAGCGAGTGACTGTCGAAGCAGAGGATGGTGGTTCGCCAGCGACTATGATTCGTAATGTTATTAGAAAACATCGGCATGCAGACTATGACCGGCGCGTGTTGGTATTGGACGAAGATGTATCTATTCTAGAACCTGACATTGCAAAGGCTCGCAAGGCTAACATTGAGTTAATTATTTCCACCCCAGTTTGCTTAGAAGGGATGTTGCTGCGCGTTCTTGAGCAGCAAGTGCCAAATGGTGCTACGGCAACTTACTGCAAAAACCAGCTGCACCCTCAGTTGTCGGGGCGAGAAACTCGGCGAGAGTCTTATCGGGGGCTATTTCCGAAGCCTGTCATTGATAATACAACTAAAGAGCAAATTGTTCGGTTACGGCAGTTGATGTTGAATGCTCATTAGGGGAAAGTACTCAGAAGTACTTGCACCGGCACGTTATAATGGAGCCTAAAAAACAGATGAGAGTTTTTGCTGAGTATATAGAAGAAGCTGATTTGACGTACCGCAAGAATACGCTTCTTCAGTTCGGTAGTAGCTGGAAATTGATTGGCAACGCAGTTCTTGCAAATCCAGGTAGTTCAAGACCAATATCTAAACTGGGAAGCGGGACTATACAGAGCGTTGGCGAATTCTTTAATTACTATCGACACGGGGCGTCCGCTAAGACAGCCAATTGGTATGAGTTTTCTTCAGACTCTACGATGAGACAAGTGGAAAAGATATTTAGCGGGTGGTACCTCGGGGAAGATAGAGAACTGAATGGTGTAATTCAACTTTTTAATACTTTTAATGTTGTAAATCAGAACTTGAGAAAGGCAGTTGGATTAATCGAGAGTGGTTCTGAACATATGTTCTCACCGGCTTGTCACCAGTATTTCAATAATTGCCGAACATATTTTGGTTTTAGTAGTGCTGTTTTAGGTAACAAAGAGTTGAATCGAGTAGCTAAAGAGATTTTCGATGGCTCCTCTGGCGACGTCAAAAAGCCGTATAAAGAACAATTCTCAGATAATAAGTTTTACCACCCAGGGTACGTGAATCGGAGCTATAAACGTGATTTCTTCAGAAGTTACAAGGAAGAAATTCTCTCGGCGATGGTGGGCTAGCTTATTGAAGCAAAGTTAAATAAGATTACTTAACCTTTAACCGTCAACAGTGAGCTAGAAATGAGTAATTAAGAGCTCACCAGACTCATATTTTTTAGATAACTCTTTTGGAAATTATATGGATATTAAATCAGCCAAAGGTTTGGCAAACAGACATCCCGAAATCCGTTCTCGTAAAGAAGTTATGAGCTATGTGCTTGCGGCATTAAATTACTTTCTGGCTAAGGTTGATGGCAGCATAGATGACACTGAGAAGTCCGCTATCGTTCCTGCCGTTGATCGTTCTGGGCTAGTTACTACTCGAGCGGAGGTTGATAGCTATAGAAAAGGTACGAGAGATGTAGCACAGAAAGCGGTCAAACTGTCAGAAGTGATGAATTTGGTCAGTGTTTTTGAAACAAGTGAAGAGAAAGTAAAATTATTGAAGTGTTTAATACACATCGCTTCAGCTGATGGAACGCTCGACAAGGCAGAGTACTCTTTAATATATGACGTTGCTCAATCTTTAACTATTACAATTCCAAAATTTGATGAACTTGCAGAGAAGTTAAATATTGCGACTAGTAATGCCGCTCGTAAACGCAAGTTTGAAGTTGCGGGAGGGGTTTTGAAGACCGTAGGCAAGGGGGTTGCGGCTACTGCTGCGCTGGGTATATCAATAGCTGGCTTATTAATAAAAGAGAGTGTTATGCCATCACAGGGTAATAACAGACAGCCGGCAAGAAACTCGGCGACATCGAAAAAACCAACACAAACCGCAATTAGAGCTAAGCAAAGGGTTATGCGCAAGGGAAACGTAAACTGTGCATGTTGTCAGTATTGGCATGGGGATAGAAAGGTGGAAGTGAGCAAAAAGCTGGTTTCTGTCGATTTGCAGGGGCACCCTAAGGGTATTTGCACGGTTTCTGGCGGGAGTAAGGTTGTAGTATTGGCGATTCACACATGTAGAAAGTTTGTTTCCGTGATTTGACTTATGATATTAGTGAATAGTGTATACCAGCAACTCAGTTGCAGCGGTAGTTACAACGGAAGTTAAGATCAAAACCGTTAAAACCGGCGTCGGATCAAAAACATCGATGAAACACGTAAGAAACTGAAAAAACTAGTTTTTTAACCGAAGCTGAATGTTAGAAAAACCACCAATACAGGACTCATAATCGGTTGGTCCGCAGTTCAAATCTGCGAGGGGACACCACATTTTGAAGCATTTGGCTCCTTAAACATAATTAACCGCCGCCTTGGCTGTGCTTTTCAATCGGTATAACTTGCTATCAAACTAGTAATTGATAAAGTGTTAGTTGGACAGGGTTTAAAGAGCAAAAACGTTAATTATGAAGACGTTATCTATTCAGAACTATACGGGTGGCTCGTTGTTGAATGCGCGCCAACTGAATCTATCGATGAGTTTGATGTTAGGGGCAGACTCACGTCCAAAGCAGTTAAATCGACAGCAAGTCATGCAACTGCTCAATGTGATTGAATCTTTGGCGATGTCGTCGGAGGTGTGGTTTGATGGCTCAATTCAAGATGAAGACAAGGCCATTTTAAAAAATCACAACAATTTGTATCACTCGCTTCTGCGTGAAACTTCGTTAGTTGTTACTGACCAATGGCTCAATTGCTGTCAGGAAGCTATTGCTCAATCCTCGTTATTGATTAAGGAGTGGCTTGAAAGTCCGTCAAAATGGGTACAACAAAAGGCAGTTGATAAAAATGATGCGGAGCTCTTTAAGCAATGTTTGCTTGAGGGATTGGCTCTTAACTTTACTGAACGTAAGCGTTTGGCAAAGGAAACGTTAGAACGAAACGACTTTCGGGGGTCGAAGTGTGTAGCTGGCTTGTTGGTTAGTATCGCTGATGTCGCCGCCATTGACCAACCGAGCGTTGATGACTTTAATAAGGCATTTTCTCAAGCCGCATCCCAAGCAGAGGGTGAGGGGAAGTTGATCTCTGGTTTGATCGATCGCTTTCGCGTTAATTTTGTTAACGAATTGGCGGCACAGCATCGCGCGGTTTACGTGGCAGCCCCTGCAATCGAAGATCTTAAGTCGCAACAGAGCGCTCTTTTGTGGCGCTATTTGGGTCGTCAGTTACAACAGAATTCTACGATTAATCAACTACAGACCATCTCTCAAACAGAGTCAGAGGCGTTACAAAGTTTTCCTTATGCTTACGCTTTGTTAATGCAGAAGAAGGTCACTACACCTACTCAGCTATTGGATTTACTCTTTAAAGTAAGAGATGAAACGGTGATTCGAGCGCAGGCACGCGACCACAATAGCGGTAAGCGATTTGTACATGAATGGAGTGCTGAGGAGTTCGAAGATATTCACAGTAGCTTGTTTGGAGATACGTTTTCAGCAATCAACGCTCGGCAAGGTTCATGGCGTGATAACTTACTTGATATGGGACGCTCTTGCTTACCGGCAATGCTTTCGATTGGCTCTGCTGGTCTCGGTATTGTAATTCCTGAAAATGTATTAGAAGGAACTGTTGCCGTCAGTATGGCCTCGGTAGGTGTGGCTTTAGAAAACAGTAGAGCTTGGAATGGTTCGGGCGCTTCATCGGATCAATCAATAAAGCTCTATAAGGATAATTACATGCGCTGGAACAAGTTGCTCGACAAGGCTTCTAAACATCGCGTTGATGGGATGTCTCTTCAGGGAAGAATAGAAGCCATATTTGGCGTGCCTGTTGTGA
>NZ_CH672403.1:0-1668 GCF_000152885.1 Idiomarina baltica OS145 | reverse complement strand
GGCGACATAGGCCTCTTTGCCTAAATCAGAAAGGATCCCAAACAAGGTACTCACTTCCTCATGATTTGAGCCAGAAAAGTCCCAATCGACGAATTCATATTCTGAACGTGCGCTGAAGAAACGCCACGACACTACACCTGATGAGTCGATAAAGTGTTCAACAAAGTTATTGGGCTCGGTAACAGCCATTTGGTTAAAAGTCGGCGCAGGTAAGTCGTTTAATCCTTCAAAGCTGCGCCCTTGTAAAAGCTCAGTGAGACTGCGCTCAAGAGCAACTTCTAAGCTGGGGTGCGCACCAAACGAGGCAAACACACCACCGCTGCGAGGGTTCATCAGAGTGACACAGGCTACAGGAAATTGACCGCCTAGCGAGGCGTCTTTTACTAATACGGGATAGCCTTGCTCTTCTAGTCCCTTGATGCCTTCTACGAGTTTGGGAAAGCGCTCAAGAACGATGTCCGGTACGTCAGGCAATGCGATTTCATTTTCGATAATTTCGCGCTTGACGGCGCGTTCGAATATTTCAGATAGGCATTGGACAACCGCTTCGTCGAGCGTATTACCGGCGCTCATACCGTTACTTAAGTACAGGTTTTCGATTAAGTTAGAAGGAAAGTACACCGTTTCACCATCCGAGTGGCGTTGAAACGGTAGCGCACAGATACCGCGCTGGATATTACCGGAGTTGGTGTCGATTAAATTCGAGCCAGCTAACTCGTTTTCAGGGTCATAAATAGCACGTGTATAGTCGTCTAAAATGCCGCTAGGTAGGCTGTCGTCTTCGGTGAGCTCAAACCAACGTTCGTTGGGATAGTGGACAAACTCGCTTTGCGCAATCTCTTGACCAAAGTACTGGTCGTTATAAAAGAAATTACAGTTGAGGCGTTCAATGAACTCACCTAATGCAGAGCATAAGGCGGCTTCTTTTGTCGCGCCTTTGCCGTTGGTAAAGCACATCGGCGATGCGGCATCACGCACATGCAGAGACCACACGTTTGGCACGATATTGCGCCAAGAAGCGATCTCGATTTTCATGCCCAAGTCAGCCAGTATTTGAGTCATGTTGGCGATGGTTTGCTCTAGAGGTAAATCTTTGCCTTTAATAAAGGTCGTGTGATCGCCGTCTGGCGCCTCCATCAAGAGAGCTTGAGCGCTGTCGTCGAGGCTATCGACGGTCTCAATCTGAAAATCAGGTTCAGTTTGCACCACACGTTTGACTGTACAGCGCTCGACGGCTCTGAGAATACCTTGGCGGTCTTTGTCCGAAATATCCTCTGGGAGTTCGACCTGAATTTTAAAGATCTGGTTATAGCGGTCTTCGGGATCGACGATATTGTTTTGCGATAACCGAATATTCTCCGTTGGAATATCGCGCGCATTACAGTACAAGCGAATGAAGTATGCCGCGCACAAGGCTGATGATGCGAGAAAATAGTCGAATGGGCTAGGCGCAGAGCCGTCACCTTTATAACGAATAGGCTGATCGGCAATAACGGTGAAATCGTCAAACTTAGCTTCGAGTTTGAGATTTTCTAAAAAATTAACTTTGATTTCCATAGCGCTTCGACCTGATTGCTAAAACAAAGCGCGCATTATCTCGTCTTTTGATGCCTGCGTCATGGGTAAAATCACGAAAATTAAGATATTTCTTAATGCGCCGCAGCCCAA
>NZ_CH672404.1:374290-474447 GCF_000152885.1 Idiomarina baltica OS145 | reverse complement strand
CTGCGCGATTACCCGTACCCAAAAAGTTACTTTGCTGAATACCGGCGTTGAGTTGCAGGCCTGAATAGTCACCGTAACCAATACCCGCCGTAAATGAACCTGAAGGTTGCTCTTTTACCTTATACGTGACATCCACTTGATCAGGTTGTCCTTCCACTTTTTCCGTCGAAGTCTCAACCGTTTCGAAAAAGCCGAGTCGCTCTAGGCGCACTTTACCTTGCTCGACCTTGTTATCTGATAGCCATGCACCTTCAAGCTGACGCATTTCACGACGCAAGACTTGGTCTTCGGTCGTTGAATTACCCTCAAACGCAATGCGACGAACGTAAACGCGATTACCTGGATTGACTGAGAACGTCAGTTTAACGGTTTTGTCTTCGTCATTACGCTCAGGAATCGCCTTTACTTCTGGGTAGGCATACCCATAGCCACCGAAGAAACGACCAACGAGGTCTTCAATATAAGTGACTTGAGCCGCATTATATAGCGTCCCCTCTTTAATCGTAGTTAAGCGATTAACGATGTCCTCATGACCTTTCAAATCACCAATTACATCAGTTTCGCTTACGTAATATTTCTCGCCCTCATTCACATTGACCGTGATGTAGACACCCGACTTATCAGGCGTGACAGAAACCTGTACCGATTCAACTTGGAACTGAAGATAGCCGCGATCGCGATAATAAGATTCGAGTGTTTCTAAGTCGCCACTTAATTGCTCTTTCTGGTAGCGTTTTTCGCCGATGATATTCCACCACGGTAATTTATCGCGCAACTCAAAAGTATCTAAAAGCAGTTCGTCTGGAAATGCCTTGTTACCGACAATGTTGATTTGTGCAATTTCAGCGGCATCGCCTTCTTCAAAGTTCATGCGAAGCTCGACACGATTACGCGGTAATTCAACCACCTCAAGGTCAACCTGAGCGTTATACTTACCGACACTTTGATAAAAGTCTTCTAACCCTTTCTCGATACCTGAGATCGTCGTTCGATCAAGCGGCTCTCCTTGAATAATGTTGTTATCTTGGAGGCTCTGCTCTAACTGCTCGTCCTTAATATCATTATTACCCTCGAAGGTAATTTCAGCAATTGTTGGACGCTCACTGACACGGAAAATCAACGTGTCATTGTCACGTACTGCTTCGATGTAATCGAAGTGAGTAGACGAATAGAGTGATTTGATCGCACTGCGAATTTGCAGCTCTGACACTTCATCACCCACTCGAACAGGAATATATGTCAACGCAGCACCGAGTGCCACACGTTGTAAACCTTTAACTTCGATATCTTGGACAACAAATTCATCTTGTGCTTGCGCTGCGGGCGAAACAGCCGCCGCAACCATGGCACTCACTAACAGCTTTTTAAACGTCATTATAACTAGCTACTTATTGTTGACTTTGAATTAGAATGCGAAGCGCATGATGTCATTACTTATGGCGATTATCATCAATGCAAAGACTAACGCACCACCAATCCGGTAACAGATGTCTTGAACTTTTTCTGACACCGGCTTCCCTCTCACCCATTCAGCAACGAAAAATGCTAAATGTCCCCCGTCAAGCATGGGTAAAGGCACCAGATTGATTATCCCTAAATTTACACTTAATAGCGCGAGAAAGCTGAGAAAATAAACAAATCCACTACTCGCGCTAACGCCAGCGCCTTCAGCAATACTCAAAGGGCCAGCGAGATTTTTTACGGACACATCGCCCGTGATTAGCTTTCCAATCATTTTGACGCTTACAACCATGAGTTCCCATGTCTGCTCAGCGCCTTTCATTAAACCACCGACAATACCATATTGATGGTTGAACACATAGCCCTCGGGCAACTCTCCTACCTCAGGGGCGATGCCTAGGTAACCTATGACATCAGAACCTCGTTCGCGTTCACCAGGAATAACAGTTATTTTTTGTTCGGCTCCTTGGCGCTCGATAGTCAAGGTCAAGGCAACTCCTGCGGACTCGGCGATAGTTCCAGTCAATTGTTGCCAGCTTTCTAGCGGCTGACCATTGAGCTCGGTCACTTTATCGCCCGCTTCTAGACCCGCTTGTTGCGCCGGAGAGTCATCAACAACCTGCGCTAATGTAGTGGAAACATTAGGTCGGTAAACTTGAATCCCCAAGCTACCAAAGGTTGTTTCCGTTTCAGGATCAAACTGCCACTGCGAAATATTTAAGGTTTTTTTCTGTATCGTGCCGTCGGGGCTACTTACGGTAATTGAGAGTTCATCGTTACCAATGGCACTCATCAAACCGAGTTGTACCTGCTGCCAATCGTATGCTTCTACGTTGTCGACTTTTACAATCTCACTGCCCTCTACAAAGTCTGCTTGTGCTGCAATAGACCCGGGCGCAACATCGCCTATAATGGGCTTAACCGTAGGGACCCCAATACCAAACATAAGCCATAGTACAGCGACGGCGAGAATGAAATTAGCAATCGGTCCAGCCGCCACAATGGCAAAGCGCTTATACACTGACTGGGCATTAAAGGATACATGTTTGTCTTGCTCACTGACCTCATCAACACGTTCATCGAGCATACGAACATAGCCACCTAGCGGAATAATACCGACTTGATAGCGCGTACCATCGCGTGCCACCCGTGACCATATCGCTTTACCGAACCCCACCGAATAGGTCAGTACCTTGACGCCACAGCGTCGAGCCACCCAAAAATGTCCGAACTCATGAAAAGCGACCAAAATACCTAAGGTCACTACAAACGAACCGGCGTACCATAACCAATCAAGCATAAACAACTTGCTCCACACGTCGTGATGCTGCACGTCGCGCTTGTGCATCAATAGCCATAAGTGCGTCTACCGAATCCACGTGCGCTGACACCAAGTTTTGCAATGCTGAGTCACACACTTCAGCAATATCAGTGAAGCGAATTTGTCCTTTCAAAAACGCTGCAACCGCCACCTCATTGGCAGCGTTTAAAGTGGTCGTTGCCGACTGTCCATGCCAACAACTATCTATCGCCAGTTTCAGACAAGGATAACGTGCAAAATCCACTGGCATAAAACTGAGTTCACCAAGCGTCATGAAATCGAGTCCCTTCACACCACTGCAAATTCGCTCAGGGAAACCTAATACATGAGCAATAGGCGTGCGCATGTCAGGCTCTCCCATCTGCGCCATCACTGAACCATCAACATATTGTACCATTGAGTGAATAACGCTCTGCGGATGTATTACAATATCAAGCTGTTCCCGACGACAATTGAATAGCCACCGTGCCTCAATGTATTCCAGACCCTTATTGAGCATGGTTGCAGAATCGACAGAAATTTTCTGTCCCATTGACCAATTGGGGTGATTGCAGGCCTGTTGAGGTGTTTGGTTAACAAGCTCATCGATAGGAGTATGACGAAAGGGCCCGCCCGACCCCGTTAGCAGCAGTTTATCAATGCCATGATTATTCAGTTGCATGTAGCCGACTTGCTGTTGTGCGCTATCCGGTAAACATTGAAATATTGCATTATGCTCTGAATCAACAGGAAGAATTTGAGCGCCACTTTCACGCGCGGCATTAATAAATAACTCACCGCTCACCACTAACGCTTCTTTATTAGCGAGCAAAACACGTTTACCGCAATTGATAGCCGCTAGTGTCGGTGCCAGGCCAGCAGCACCTACTATCGCGGCCATAATGACATCGACTTCTGCACACGCACTCACGTCGGATAATGCACTCGCACCACCCAATACTTCGGTCCGCGTATCCATCGGCAATTGTGCACGCAGTTGTGATGCTGCGTGTTCGTCCACCATCACGGCATACTGAGGTTGATAACGGCACACGATATCGAGCATGGCACTCACGTTACCATGAGCTGTGACGGCAAATAGTGAATAAGTATCAGGGTGACGAGCAACGACATCTAACGTATTCTGACCAATAGAACCCGTCGCGCCTAAGATGGTAATCGATTGACTCATACTTAACGTAAAAACTCCAAGTAAGCCAATGTAAACACAGGCACTGCCGCGGTTAGACTATCTATGCGATCTAATATGCCGCCATGTCCTGGCAGAATTGAGCCGCTATCTTTTACGCCGGCACTGCGTTTAAACATACTCTCATTCAAGTCACCAAACACAGACGCCACGACAGTAAATAATCCTGTCAAATAGTAGCCGGTAAATTGGTCAGCCGGTATTTGAGTCCAGTGTGAAACCACCATCATGACGATAAATGCCAGCGTTAATCCACCGCAGAGACCTTCCATTGTCTTACCCGGGCTTACCGCAGGCATCATTTTATTACGTCCGTAACGGACACCGGCAAAGTAGGCGCCAACATCCGCGGCCCATACTAACAATAGAATAAACAATACCACCCATCCGCCAAAATAGGGTTGTATATCAATATTGATTGAACGCACGGTGACCAAGGCTGCCCAAGTTGGAACAAAAATCAACATGCCAAAAATACCAACGATCGAACGTGTCCGGGACCACATACGTCGACTCGACGGATAGTTGACCACCAACGCTAATGCACAGACCCACCAAATACCGCCGGCAGCGATCGTGGCATAAATAATTTGATTAAGCGTGCCTGCTTTCCACAAGTGTTCAAATGGCACAGCAAGGCTTAATGCGCCAATTATTATTCCAATGCCGAGTGTATACGCAATACGTGAACGGACTTTGGTGAGCCCCATGAGCGGTGCCCATTCCCACGCGCCTAACATCAATACAGCTTGGATAAATAAGGAAAAGCCCCACAGCGGCAGTAAAAAGACCGCATAGAGGGCGACGGGTATCAAAATGACAGCTGTCAAAATTCGTTGTTTAAGCAAAAATTCAGTCCTCTACACGCGCATTCATTGTTTCAAAGAGCTCAGTGATTTGCTCACTGGTAAGCCCATAACGGCGTTCCCGTTGCGCGAATTCTGCAACAGCACTTGCGAATGCTTGATCGTCAAAGTCAGGCCATAGTATCGGGCTGAAGTAAAATTCTGCATACGCTATTTGCCATAGCAAGAAATTACTCACCCTCTGTTCGCCACCCGTACGAATGAGCAAGTCAGGTTTTGCCTGATCAGCTAAACATAAATAGCGCTCGAAAGTACGTTCAGTAATGTCTGATGCCGCTAATTCATTATTGGCCACCGCCGTTGCCACTTTACGCGTCGCCTGGGTAATATCCCACTGACCACCGTAATTTGCGGCGATATTAAGTGTCATACCGCGACACTCGGCAGTCATCTCTTCAGTCTGTTCAATATGCTTTCGTAAGCGACTTGAAAACTGTGTCTTATCACCAATAACTTGAAGCTTGATATCATTTTGTTTGAGTTTATCCGCTTCCTTTTTAAGTACATTGATGAATAACTCCATCAGTAGCGATACTTCCGCGGCCGGTCTATTCCAATTTTCACTACTAAAGGCAAATAGCGTAAGCGACTGGATCCCGTTTCGACGTGCAAAGCTAACCGCTCTCCTAACCGCCTCGGCTCCCTTTTTGTGACCAAACGTTCTTCGTTTGCCTTGTTGCTTAGCCCAACGCCCATTCCCATCCATAATAATAGCGACATGCTTGGGCATCACTTGCTGTATTGTTGGAGATTGCTTCATGCTGTCCGCCAATAATTAAAACGCCGCATAGAGACTACACGGCGCCGTCTAGAGCACGGAATGGAATTAAACTTCCATTAAATCCTGTTCTTTAGCTTTCAATGACTCGTCGATTTTTTTCACGTACGTGTCGGTTAGCTTTTGGACATCGTCCTCTGCCGAGTGTTCCTCATCCTCAGTGATTTCCTTTTCCTTTAACAACTCTTTTAAATCGTTATTCGCATCACGACGAATGTTACGCACCGCTACACGCGCTTGTTCGGCTTCTGCACGAACAATTTTTACCAAGTCACGGCGGCGTTCTTCGGTCAACGGTGGTAGAGGAATACGAATGACTGCACCTGCAGATGCTGGGTTTAAACCCAAATCAGAGGTTAAAATAGCCTTCTCGACAGCTTGAGCGGACGATTTGTCAAATACGGTCAATGCCAATGTACGAGAATCTTCTGTAGTGATGTTAGCGAGCTGCTTAAGTGGTGTATCAACCCCATAGTAGTTCACCATCACACTATCAAGAATACTCGGATGCGCGCGTCCTGTACGCACTTTTGACATTTGACTACGGAGCGACTCTACGCTCTTTTCCATGCGCTCTTTTGCGTCTTTAATAATATCGTTAATCACTGTTTTTACCTTCTCGATTTCGTTTATTCAGCGTCTTTACTGATTAGTGTACCTTCTTCTTCGCCCAGAATCACGGATCGTAACGCACCTGGCTTATTCATATTGAATACACGAATCGGTAATTCATGATCGCGAGCCAGCGTAAAGGCGGCTAAATCCATCACTTTCAGCTGTTGTTGAAGTACATCTTGATAATTGATATGGCGATATAGCGTGGCGTCTGGATTACTAACAGGATCGTCTGAATACACGCCATCGACTTTGGTGCCTTTTAGCACTATGTCTGCTTCGATTTCGATGCCACGCAAACACGCAGCTGAGTCTGTCGTAAAAAATGGGTTGCCGGTTCCGGCTGAGAAAATAACGACACGCCCAGACTTAAGTAGGCTGATTGCCTCTGCCCAGTTATAACTGTCACAGACACCTGTCAACTCGATAGCAGACATTAAGCGGGCATTCACGAATGCGCGATGCAACGCATCTCGCATTGCTAACCCATTCATAACCGTTGCAAGCATCCCCATGTGGTCACCGACTACACGATTCATTCCGGCTTTTGCCAGGCCTTCGCCACGGAATAAATTACCACCACCGATGACAAGTCCAACCTGGACCCCGAGCTCAACCAGCTCTTTGATCTCTTGAGCCATGCGATCCAGCACTTTTGCGTCGATGCCAAAAGGCTCATCGCCCATTAATGCTTCACCGCTAAGTTTTAAAAGAATACGTCGATATGTTGGTTTTGGGTGGGTACTCATGCTTGCCTCTCAATATCCATTTTTCTAAAAAAAACCGCGTCCTGAACGCTCAAGACGCGGTTTCTATTACTCACATTGGGGTTGTGGACCCTGGCACAAAGAATTAACCTTTGCTTGCCGCCGCCACTTGAGCTTGTACTTCAGAAGCAAAGTCTTCTTCTTTACGCTCAATACCTTCGCCCACTTCAAAGCGTACGAATGTAACTACGTCTGCACCCGCTTGCTTAAGCAATTCGCCAACAGTCATAGAAGGGTCTTTTACGAACGGCTGACCAGTTAAGCTGATCTCGCCAGTAAATTTACGCATACGACCTTCGACCATTTTCTCAGCGATTTCTTTTGGTTTACCGCTTTGCATTGCGATATCAACCTGAATAGCACGTTCTTTTTCAACGACTTCAGCGTCAACATCTTCGGGCTTAACAAACTGAGGACTGCTCGCAGCAACATGCATACACAAGTCGCGCGCTAAGTCTTCATCACCACCATTTAATGCAACAGCTACACCAATCCGTGCACCGTGAGTGTATGTAGCAACAGTGTTGCCTTCTTCAATCGTCTTAACACGACGTACGTTCATGTTTTCGCCGATTTTAGCAACAAGGTCTTCACGGGTTTTTTCAACAGTTTCGCCGCCGATATCAGTTGCTTTCAATTGTTCAACATCGTTTTCTTTGCTAGCGAACGCTGCGTTGATAACTTTCTCGCCAAATGCCAAGAAGCTATCATCGCGTGCAACGAAGTCAGTTTCGCAGTTAAGCTCAACGAGTGTCGCTTGGTTGCCTTCAGACTTAACCAAGATAACGCCTTCAGCCGCAACACGACCGGCTTTCTTAGCCGCTTTTGCTTGACCGCTTTTACGCATTAGCTCGATTGCAGCTTCCATGTCGCCGTCAACTTCTTGCAATGCTTTCTTGCAGTCCATCATACCAGCGCCTGTGCGCTCGCGAAGTTCTTTTACCTGAGCAGCAGTAATTGCCATGGTTAGATCCTCAATTATTCGGTAGCTTCAACAAAATCGTCAGCGTCTTTTGCTTCTACTGGCGCTGATTTAGCTTCTTTGATCGCGTCTGCTGCAGCATTCAAATACAATTGTACTGCGCGGATTGCGTCGTCGTTACCTGGGATAACGTAGTCAACGCCATCTGGATCTGAGTTGGTATCAACAACAGAAACAACTGGAATACCTAAGTTGTTGGCTTCTTTAATCGCAATGTGCTCGTGATCAGCGTCGATTACGAACAATACGTCAGGCAAGCCGCCCATGTTTTTGATACCGCCAAGGCCTTTTTCAAGCTTTTCCATTTCGCGGGTGTTAACCAACGCTTCTTTCTTGGTCAGCTTGTCGAAAGTACCGTCTTGGCTCATGGTTTCAAGATCTTTCAAACGCTTGATTGATTGACGAACGGTTTTCCAGTTAGTCAACATACCACCTAACCAGCGGTGGTTTACGTAGTACTGACCACAGTTCAACGCTGCTTCCTTGACAGGCTCAGCGGCTGCGCGCTTAGTACCTACGAACAAGATTTTACCTTTATTTGAAGCAACGTGCTGCATGTAGCTCAACGCGTCGTTGAACATAGGCACAGTTTTTTCAAGGTTAATGATGTGGATCTTGTTGCGAGCGCCAAAAATGAACGGCTTCATTTTTGGGTTCCAGAAGCGGGTTTGGTGACCGAAGTGGACACCTGCTTTCAGCATGTCACGCATTGACACGTTTGCCATAATACTTTTCCTTTTGTAGGGGTTAAGCCTCCATATACCCCATAGCACGACCCGATTGGGCACCCCGTGGTATGTGTCGATATATGTGTGGTTTAAATTTAAAGTGAATTTTCGCTTTTAAAAAGCGCGCATTTTATACCATATCCACTGTTGTCCTGCAATCATAAAGCGACAAAAATGCCGCCGTCGATCCTCATCCGAGCATGGCTAAGCGGGGTTTAAATTGGTAGACTGCATGTACAAGCAAAAAAGTAGCCCAATTTAAGAGACCGTATTTAATGAGTATATCGATCAAAACGCCTGAAGAAATCGAAAAAATGCGCGCTGCGGGTCGCTTAGCGGCCAGTGTTTTAGAGATGATTGGTGAGCACGTCAAACCTGGTGTGACCACCGAAGAGTTAGACAAAATCTGTCACGATTATATCGTTGATCACGGCGCATACCCTGCTCCGCTCAATTACCATGGTTTTCCAAAATCGATTTGTACATCGGTAAATCACTGCGTATGTCACGGCATTCCTGGACCTAAAAAGTTGAAAGAGGGTGATATCATGAACATTGATGTCACCGTCAAGTTAGACGGCTATCATGGCGACACTTCAAAAATGTTCGTCGTCGGTAAACCTTCTATCCTCGCCGAGCGCTTAATAAGAACCACGCAAGAATCGCTCTACAAAGCGATAAAAATGGTGAAGCCAGGTATTCGCTTAGGTGATTTCGCAGAGGTCATCCAAAAATTTGCTGAACAACATAATTATTCGATTGTTCGCGAATACTGCGGTCACGGAATTGGTGCGGTATTCCATGAGGAACCACAAGTGCTCCACTATGGTAAGGCCGGTACGGGTGAAGTGTTAGAGCCGGGTATGTGCTTCACGATTGAGCCGATGCTCAATGCAGGTAAACGCCACACTAAGTTGATGAAAGACGGTTGGACCGTACTTACAAAAGACCGCAGCCTGAGCGCACAGTGGGAGCACACCTTATTGGTCACCGACAACGGTGTTGAAGTACTCACACTGCGAGAGGAAGAAACTGACCTGCCCCGTGTCATTCAGCATAGCGAATAACACGATGGATACCGAGCAAGCAGATTTTTATGCACATTGGCCCGCCTCAAACCTTGCGCTTGAGGCCGGAGCCTACCGCGAACTCATTGCTCACTATCATCGTTGGTCAGAAGGCCACTTTGTCACTGCCGATATTGACGAGCTCATTCACCATAGGGCTCAATTTTTCGATCAATTGTTAACAGAACTCTGGCATCGCTTTGACTTTTCCAATGAATCTATGGCGTTGATTGCGGTAGGCGGCTATGGTCGTCATACCTTACATCCCGGATCCGATATAGATCTACTCATTTTAGTTGATTGCGAGGATACATTATCACGTTGTGCAGTGTCAGAATTTGTCACTTTTCTATGGGACTTGCACCTCGATGTAGGTCACTCGGTACGCACAGTTTCCCAGTGCTTAAGTGCCGCTTCTGAAGATATCACCACGGCAACCAACCTAATTGAGAGCCGACCCGTAGTGGGTGATGAAACGCTCATTCGCGACTATGAGCAGCGATTATTATCCGACTTCCCCTGGTCAAGCCGAGACTTCTATCAAGCGAAGCTTGACGAACAAAGGCAACGACATCAGCAATATCACGGTACATCGTATAACCTTGAACCTAATATTAAATCCAGCCCTGGCGGACTTCGCGATATTCAAACCATTGGTTGGATTGCCAAACGTCATTTCCAAACCCACTCGGACGAAAGCCTAGTCGAGTTCGGTTACATGACGGCCGATGAATTTGTTGAACTACGTGAATGTATGAACTGGCTCTGGCGTATTCGTTTCGCACTTCACCTTGAAGTAGGCAAACGCGAGGATAGATTACTATTTGATTTTCAACCCGGCGTTGCAGTGCGTCTTGGTTACGGGAATGAAGGCAAGCAATCAGTAGAACTGATGATGAAAGACTACTTTAAGGTCGTACTTCGTGTCAGTGAGCTGAATCAGATGCTACTGCAGTTTTTTCAGCAAGCTATCCTTAACCCGCAAGACCTGCATCATACCATTGATATCGATGAACACTTTGCGATCAATCAACACCTGCTCAGTGCACGCCACGATGAAGTATTCGAAGACCATAGCCAGCTGATTCGAGCATTTGTAATTATTGCTGAACACCCAGAAATTGAAGGCATCCATTCACACACGATTCGTCAATTACGTAACGCGCGTGCTCAGCTCAACGAACCATTAAGCTATGATCCCGACTGTCGTTTCTGGTTTAAGCGACTTATCGAACATCCATCAGGCTGTGGTCGTGCTTTTGCCTTAATGCATCATCATGGCGTCATAGCAAGCTACTTGCCCCAATGGCAGCAGATTGTAGGTCAAATGCAGTTTGACCTCTTCCACGCCTACACGGTCGATGAACACACCTTTCGTTTAGTACGCAACCTTTATCGTTTTTCAGATCCAGAGTATGTCGGGCAATTTCCTTTATGCGAAGAACGCGTAGCTCAAATGACGCGTCGACATTGCCTCTACTTGGCGGGCATTTTCCACGATATCGCCAAAGGTCGTGGAGGAGACCACTCTGAACTCGGTGCGATGGATGCCAGTAATTTTTGTTTGCAACATCGCTACAGTCAAGCAGACAGCGATTTAATTAGTTGGCTGGTAGAACACCATTTAACCATGTCGGTGACTGCACAAAAACGCGATATTCATGACCCTGACGTGATTCAAGAGTTCGCCAATATTGTGGATACGGTTGAACGACTCGACTTTCTTTATTGTCTCACCGTAGCGGATATTCGCGCGACTAACCATTCGCTTTGGAATAACTGGAAAGCAACCTTACTCGAAGAATTGTATAACGCGACTCGTTATTTATTAGAACAAAACAGTAGTAAACCAACGCTCGACGTGCGTGATAAAATCCAGCAAAATAAAGCCAATGCAATGGCTTTGTTACTGAGTGGCGGTTATGAAAAAGAGGCCATTCTTGCGCTTTGGGGGCGCTTTACAGCGGACTACTTTTTTCGTCACACGGCGGAGCAGATTAGTTGGCACTCCCAGCATATATTGCAACTAAAAGATGACGAACTGCCATTGATTCTAATTGGTGACGAAAACAACTATGGTACTACTGAGTTGTTTGTTTATCACCATGATGAGGGACACCTTTTTGCTGCCGTCGCAGGTGTGTTAGATAGCCAGCAGTTGACTATCTTAGACGCTCAAATATTGGCAACTCGTGACGGCTTCGTGATGGATACTTTTGTTTTACTGCAGCGGAACGGAAAACCACTTACTGAAACGCGTCGCATTGAGGAAGTGAAGCAGCACCTGCTTGATGTCTTACATAGGCGCCGAAAAGTACCTAAGAATAACCGGCCACTCTCGCGTCGATTAAAGAACTTTAGTGTTAAAACGCAAGTGAATTTTTTACCAGTAAAACATCGCGGACGTACGACGTTCGAGCTCGTAGCACTTGATAGGCCGGGACTTGTCGCACGTATAGCAGCCATTTTGCAACGTCTTGATGTCAGTCTTTTAGCCGCAAAAATAACCACTATAGGAGAGCAAGCTGAGGATCTATTCATTGTATCTTCACACCGTGGTGAAGCGCTCTCAGATGAACAAAAGCTGGCACTTAAACAGCAAATTACCAGTGATTTAGATGGATAATGAGGCAAACATGTCGTTTGAAAAGTATAAAAAGTTAATCAATGAAGCTTTTGAGCAGCGTGATCAAATTTCTCCCCGTACCGATGATGATGAGCTACGTGAAGTCGTCCGCTATATCATTGATGAAATCGATCGTGGTGAATTACGTGTCGCAGAAAAAGTATCTGGGGAGTGGATCGTTCATCAATGGCTGAAGAAGGCGGTACTATTATCTTTCAGACTGAACGATAACGACCTCATCGAAGGCGGCGAAACGCGTTTTTGGGATAAAGTCCCCGCTAAATTTGCCGACTATGACAGTGCTCGTTTTCGTGCGGAGGGCATGCGTGTCGTTCCGCCTGCGATGGTTCGCAAAGGCGCCTTCATTGGTCGTAATGTAGTGGTCATGCCGAGCTATGTAAACATCGGCGCATACGTTGGCGATGGAAGTATGGTGGATACCTGGGCGACCGTCGGTTCGTGTGCACAAATTGGTAAAAATGTTCACCTGTCTGGTGGCGTGGGTATTGGCGGAGTTCTCGAACCACTACAAGCCAATCCAACGATTATTGAAGATAACTGCTTTATTGGCGCACGTTCTGAAATCGTCGAGGGAGTGATCGTTGAAGAAGGCGCAGTCATTTCAATGGGCGTCTATATAGGCCAAAGCACACGCATTTACGATCGTGAAAACGACAAAATCATCTACGGTCGTGTTCCTGCAGGAGCCGTCGTTGTGCCTGGCGCACTCCCCTCTGCCGATGGTACGCACAGCCTTTATGCCGCAATTATTGTTAAACGTGTTGATGCTAAAACGCGTGCAAAAGTCGGTATTAATGCGTTACTACGCAGCGCAGAATAAATCAGTACTTATGATATTATCACGCCCGTTACCTGACGAACGGGCGTGATAATATTTCTGGAACTTCAATCTCAACGCTCAACAGTTTGCCTGTCTTGGGGTGTTGAAATTCGATCGCGGTAGATGCTAGTAGCAAGCGATGACAATCAAAATGCTCACGAAAAAAACGATTGTGCCGCCCTTCCCCGTGCCGAGTATCGCCAATAATTGGGTGTCTTATGTGCGACATATGCCGACGTAACTGATGCTTACGCCCTGTTAGAGGCATTAACTTGACCAACGAGTAGCGGCTCGTATCATGTTTCTTACTGACCTTAAATGGCAACTCGACGCGAGCAACACATTGATATTCCGTAACGGCTTCCTGAGCCGGTTTATCCGCCTGCGCCTGCTTATCAGCTATCTTGTCGTGCTCTTCTTTTAGCGCATAATCGATAATGCCAGCATCATCCACATAGCCTCGTACAACGGCATGATAGACTTTCTTGATATCTCGTTCGGCAAACTGTTCATTGAGCGCACGTGCAATCTCGGACGAAAGTGCAAAAATCAGTAGACCCGATGTAGGTCTATCAAGCCGATGAACAGGGTAAACCCGTTGACCGAGCTGGTCTCGGAGCATTTGCATTGCAAATCGCTTAGCATCCGAAGCGAGCCAACTACGGTGAACCAATAAGCCGCTAGGCTTATCTATCACCACGAGATACTCGTCTTTATAGACGACCTGTAATAAGTCGGGTTCAGACATCGTCTTGCAACGGATCAGAGCCACTTAATAAGACATCAAATTCACGGATTAACTCAATCAGTTGTTCGTGTTGCTCAATCGCATTTCGATAGGAATGCGCTGCCATCGGACTGACGGCGATTGAATCGGGAAGAGGCTGTTTCGCATCGATCAATGACCACATTCGCGGTATCATTATGAATTGTAGCCATTGATGAAACTCGAGGGTATCCATAGCGAATGGCTGTTGGCTATCCAACGCTTCAACAGGCGGTTGATGAGATTGCCAGAGGCCCAAGCTATTTAACTCTCGTTCGATACGATCGAGTAGCCGGGCCGCTTTTTGATACTGCTCCATCGGAGACTCCATTACCACTTTAGGTTTGATAACCGATATAATGGCGACAATACTGATTGAAAACCGAATTAAATTCAAGCTTGGAGACGTTGAGTGACTGATAAGATAGCAACCATTGGCGAGTTTTTGGCAGCAGGCAACACTGAATTTCAGGTATTTGATTTGGGTCGGCGACTCAGTCAAATTTCAGTAGAGACCTTTGCCGCTATTGAACACCAACAGCAACCTCATCCGTTTCCGCTTGCTCATCACGCGCACCTGGCCATTCTATTTCGCCACAAGAGTAGTCCGCAACAGGACTATCTGTGGTTCTTAAAATTTCCTCTGGACGAACGGGGACTTCTGAATGTTGCTGCGCGTGACCAATATCTTGAGTATGTTGTATCCGCATTAGGCCAGCAACTCACTGATGCCCTGACTAAAGAACAAGAAGAGCAGCTCAAGCATAATCCGTATTTATTTACTCCGAGCCAAACCCAGCGTGCCGCACTACATGCACATATTTCAACTCAGCGTCAAGCTGCACCGAGCCAGTACTTTGATACTACGTTTGACTACTTGATGGGCAAACACGACGATTGGCAACATATCGGCGTACAGGGCTTACATGATTGTGCTGCTCGTTTAATGAATCTGCCCGAATTGGCAACCGCGATTACTGAGCATTACACAAACTATGCGCCCACGGTACAACGTTATTTAGCGGAGGCGCTAGAACAACACTCAATACCCGCAAAGTTGCGCGACTTCTATCTGAACGAGTTGACCGAAGCGAATGAGACACGTGCGTTATACGCTCTGCGGGCGTTAGCGAGCATGAGCAACGATAAACGTGTGCAAAAAGCAGTAATGACCCTATTAAAGCAGCCAATCGACGCCAATATATTAACGGTCGTGGGCGCTCGTTTATGGCCCACACTACAAAATGAAGAGCTACTCCGATTGTACCTTGAGCGCATTGCTGAGCTTCAACAGACATGGTTTCAGGCGTTATTCGAGGACGCTGTTTCACTGCCAGAATTGCGCCCTTTGGTACTGCGTAAAATAGCCCAAAATGATATTTCTATCGAGGTCAAGCAGCAGCTCCTAAAACTTAAGACGCAACAAGCCTCATGATCACTCTATTTGATGTACTATTATTCTTACTATTGTTGTGTGTGATTTGGTTGTTCTGGCAACACCGACGTCAAACGGAGCATGCCTACCAACACGCGCTTTGGTATTGCAAGCAACAGAGACTGCAAATGCTAGATTTAGAGAAAGTCAGCACGCGTTGGTCTTTTAAAGGTCGTCATCCGGGCTGGCGAAGCCGCTTTGTGATGGGCTTTAGTAGTGACGGCACTTCACGTTATGAAGGCACGTTAACCTTGCATAATAGTCAGTTAATTGCCGTCGATCTCCCGCCTTTTCGTGAACCCAACTAATCGACGTTCAGGGTGAGCAGTGCGCCGGGTACGTCATGAACGTCAACAGCGTGCTGCTGCGTAAAGCCACAACGGTTGAAAAACGTTTGTTGTTGCTGATCAGAAGTAAATACCGCCAACTGTTTAACGCCACCGCGTTCAACACTCTCCTGTAACGCCGCTTGGCACAGTAACTGCCCAATACCTTGGTGTTGATACTGCTCGGCGACACCAATGAAAGAAATCAGATAGCAGGGTTGATCTTTGAGTAATGACTTTATTTGGCGCTCTTTATCAAGTACGTAACGCGTACTTACCCAACCTGCTGTCAATAACATCGAAATGTACCAGTTCCATCGGCTGGTAGGTCCGAATTGATGTTCAACCTTTGATAGACATACGACACCTAACAGCGCTTCATCATGCATCGCCGCGATAATGGGTTGCCCATTGTCCCACTGAGCAATCAATTCCTCGCGTATCGCTGCGCGTAAACGCTTTTCATAGTCCGCTTTGTCGGCTTGAAAGATACGCTGCATCAGCGCATCATTTTGGTAGGTTTGAAACAATAAGGACGCTACGCTATTGAGCTGACATACGTCCAGCTCTACAAGCTCAACGTCCTGTGTTGATACGGCAACTTCGGTTGGCATAGCAACTCTCCTATTACATAGTACGCTATCACCAACCTACTCTGATTACATCACCTTGTCGAGAGCCAATTGACCTGTCCCAATCAGTGACCCATTCTTAAATACAATCGGGGTACACTCATCTTTAGTGGTCATACCGTCTGCGTGAACACGTTGCGTCCGGTAAAAAAGCACTTGATACTGGTCGCCATCCTCGGTCCATCGTTCAGTAAAATCAGGTGTACCGAGCTTATTACGGACAGACTCAAAATCAGCATTTAAATTTAATTGAGCAATTGTCTGACGATTGCCCCGCTCGTCGTGAATTTGATCATACTGTGGATCGTCTTTATCCCAGCTAGGCTCACTCACAACAATACATCCCGACAGTGAGAGCGTCATCATTCCCGCAAGTCCAGTCAATGCAAGCTTTCTGAATTCCATCTTCAATCTCCGATTTTTAGTTATTTTAAGAATTGTGCTCATTCGCGCACTCACGACAAATTAAGCAAAAATCGCACCAAAATAATAACCCATTGTTTTTAATGCATTTAATGATGTCTCACTTTACTTTAAGCTCGCATTGCTTAGTCATTTTCACCACTATGTGGCTGACATTGCAATAAAAATGTAGCGAGATCGACCGCTAAGGTTTGGTGCTGTAGCTTCCCTAACCACTCAAGTGCGACCTCTCCTGTGGAGTTATCTATCGAGACCAAGCAATCATCATGTTCATGTAAAATACCGATAAAAATCGTGACAGGCTGCTTCAACTTGCGCTTCATCAAAATGTGCCCCGTCAGATTTTGCAGCAGCCGTTCAGCATCCTCTTGGCATTGCGGCATCAACAATTCAAAGCCCATTGACGGGGTTGTCTCACCAGTTGCAAAAGCGAGACTGAGATCACCGCTGAACCAATCGCCAAATAATCGTTTTACACTGTCATGAAATCGCATGTCTAATGCTGACTCTAACTTACTAAAGTCTTGCACTTCATCACGCTTTACAGGCCGCCAAATAACCTGCTCTTCACCTATTCGTTGCTGATATATCTTAGCATCCCACTCTTCAACCCATTCGGTTTTGGGTTCAGGGATCACTTCGAGGTAGCGCTCTAACAAAACGCTAACGGCGTGTTCAGTTGATACGGGGTTCATCTGGTGCATTTCCTTTTAACAGCGTAAAATAGATTTAACTAATTTAGTTTACCATGGAGCGCATCAATGCAAAAAAACGACCCACTCGCTCACCTAAACTTGGGTAAAGCCACTGATTACCCAACCACATACGACCCGAGCCAGTTGCATGCTGTAGCTCGCGAACTTAATCGCACACCCATTGGGATAACTCAAAAACTACCGTTTGATGGTCAAGACGACTGGACGGGATATGAAGTCTCATGGCTGAATAATAGAGGCTTACCGCAAGTGGCTATTGCTGAATTTTCTGTGCCCTGTGATAGCCCTCATTTAATTGAATCAAAGTCATTTAAACTCTATTTAAATAGCTTTAACGAGAGTCGGTTCGAAGACTGGCAAACCGTTGCGGATATCATGCAGCACGATTTGTCGACCTGCGCCGGTGCTAATGTCTTAGTCAGCTTAAGTTCTTTAGATGAATTAAGTGGCACGCCGATAAGTGGCTTACCAGGGGCGTGTATTGACGAACAAGATATTGAAGTAAGCACCTACGATTACCAACCAGACCTATTAACAGTCGATACCTCGATCATTGAATCAATTTCAGTGCATAGCCACTTACTTAAATCAAACTGCCTAATTACTAATCAACCTGATTGGGGATCAGTTTACATACATGGCGTTGGACCACGTCTCGATCGCGCAAGCTTACTACGCTATCTGATTAGTTTTCGACGACACAACGAATTTCACGAACAGTGTGTGGAACGTATTTTTATCGACCTGCAGCGCTTGGGCTTCACGCAACTGACTGTCTACGCCCGCTACACGCGTCGAGGTGGATTAGATATCAATCCGTTTCGTTCGAACTTTGAAAAGGCGCCACCGAGTGGGCAGCGCCTTGCACGGCAGTAGGATTAACTCGCATTCGGGTGAGGAATTTGTAACCATTGTAAGAAGCGTGCCTTCTGTTTAGCAGAAGGTGCTTCTATCGGCTCAATTTTCGCACCTGTATGTTGCTCTTCGCCCAGTACTAGTTCAGCAGTATGAAGTTGGTCACGACGGAAGAATGTGACTTCAACCGTATCACCGACTTCACGCTCTTGCAGAGCTTCTTCGAAACGTCCATCGGCCGCACGCTGCCCATCATAAGCAACAATCACGTCGCCTGGAGTAAAACCGGCGTCCCAAGCAGGTGAGCCTCGCTCTACCTGAACCAATTCAACACCCTCAGCGGCTGCTTTACCACGCCAACCGGCCCAAGGTTTTTGCTCATCAGCTGAAGCAAATGTCAGCTTCATACCAACGGTATTCAGCAACTCATCAAAATTGATCTCAGCGACGGGCGCATTAACATGCTCATCCCACCACTGCTGCCACGACTGACCTGTCAGCTCATCTAAGATAGCGACGACATCATCACTATTAAAGCCTTCCTCATCGGCATCAAAACGCTGATAAAGTGCATTATGAACATCGCGATAAGTCACCTCGCCATCAGTGCGCTCAATTAACGCTAGATCTAACAACCAAGAAACCATCGCACCTTCTGAGTAGATATTAACTGAGAAGTTGTGAGCGCGATCGCCATACTGGTCACTCCAAGCTTCAAACGATGCTTCTGACACAGACATGATTTCACGCCCCGGTTTGCCGTAAAAACGCTCGATCCCAGAAGCAACGCGTTCGAAATACTCATCAGTCGTCATGATATCTGCTTGCATCAGCAAATGATTTTGGAAATAACTTGTTGAGCCCTCAGCTAACCAGAATAGGTCAGTGTAATTTTCCTTCTGATAATCGTATGGCACTAAGGCTTCCGGACGATAGGCTTTTACGTTCCAAGTATGAATCAGTTCGTGAGAAGCTGTTGATAAGAAGCTTAGATAGTCGTCTCTGCTTGCGTAGCTATAGCGTGGACGCTGAATGATCGTCGAGTTGCGATGTTCGGTTGCGCCACCTGCTCCCGAAGTCGCATGGATCATAAATACATAACGTTCATAGGGATGACCTTGCCAAATATTCTGCGACTGCTGAACAAGCTTTTCTAAGTCCTTAACGGTTTGTTCTGCATCGTAATTGCCTTCACCCCAAAAAACCACTTCGTAGTCACGATCGTCAACACTGAATTTATACAGTTCGTTGATACCTGTCTCAATGGGTGAGTCAACTAAGATATCCCAATTATCCGCCACAAACGTATGCTCTGCCTCTTTCTCCATGCCTGATACGCTGCGCCAACCGTCTTGCACATCAAGGCTGACCGTCACTGGCTCTGAGCGGTACTCGTCGGCATACATAAACACTGCTGACGCGTCTAAATAGGCGTGAGAGTCATCAATGTGGCGACTACGTCGTCCGAGTTGATTCGCATAAATTTGATAGTTGACCTTAACGTCATCACCTTGCGCCGACTTCGGTAAGTGAATGCGCCATGTGCTTTTATCAATTTTTTCCCAAGTCAGTGACTCACCATCTTCTGACGTTGCTTTAAATTCACGTACGCCATTGGCAAGATTTAAAATACGATAATAACCGGTTCGCCACGCTGGCATTTGGACGTCTATATAATCGTTTTCAACGTCAGGGAACACAATATCAACTTGGCCAGTGTGATGGGTCGGCTTCGTTAAATTAAGGTGGTAATCAACATCGGCCCAAGCGGGCGTTGATGCAGCGACTGCAAGTGCTAATAAAGATTTCTTAAACACGTTAACTCCTTGTGATGAGCTCGCTGGTTTTAATTTTTATAAGTAAGTATGCCGACGTAGAGTAGCATGATGAAACAAAGAGCGGGAGTCTGTGCGATTAGACGCATATTTTTACCGTCTAATGAGCGGGTTTCAGGCAAATTTTTACGTGCTTTCATCGAACATTTATAATTGAATGGTATACACTATGAGCATGAACATAAGAAAACGCTGTGAGACTGAGTTTTGAATCAATCGAATTCGACCGAAGAAAAACTAGCTATATTAGAAAAGCGACTCAACCAAACGATTCAGTCGCGAAAACAGCTCGAGGACGAATACCAACACGACTGGACTCATTTTTCCAACATGCTAACGCAGCTTTCATATGCTTGCGGAGGCTTAGACCAAAACCTTGATAACGCGTTAACCAAGCTGCGCGGTTTATTACAAAGAAACAGTGGAATGGAACTTTTGAAACCTGTTATGACAGAGTCAGAAGCTCATATCCAATCTGTTGCCAACCAAGTTCAGCGCAATCTAAAAGATGCTCACGAAGTCACCTTTGCAACACTCAACTGGTTACTCAAGCAACCCAACCTATCAAAGAGCGCGCGTTCGGAGTTACAACGCATCATTGAATTGAGTCAATCACAACACGTCTCAATCATGCATTATATGCCGTTGATGATTACACTGCTCAACTATTGTCAGCGGCTTGGCAGTGACATCGTAAGTGCACCAGAACAGCAAAGCCAAGCGCATCAAAAAATAGTGCTTAAGCTTATCACGCAATTGGAGTTTAATGGCTCGACAGAGCAACAGCTCAACTTAATCGCGAGAAAACTTAAAGGGAAACTCGACAACACCGAATTACTCTCAGTGTTAGTCAATTTACTAGAAACCATCATTCATGGCGTCAGTCTCGAGCGCCAATCGGCGCAGAATTTTCTGTTAGAAATTTCGCAAACCCTAGGTGTTGTTCAAGGCACACTCAATCAAAGTGTAAATGAGCGAGGTCATTATGAGAGTGAAAATTCAAGCCTCAATGAACAACTCCAATCTAACGTTGATCGATTAAATGCATCGGTGCAGAGCGCACAACATTTAGAGACACTTAAGCAAGAAGTAGCAAGCCACCTGTGTCAGTTAAATGAAACATTGAAAGAAAAATTGGCACTAGAAGAGCATGAGCGACAGCACTTCGAGCGCACCACGGCAAAACTGAACAGCAAACTGACACATTTTGAACAACAGGTGCATCATTACAAACAAAAGTTGGCTGAGCAAAAATTTAAAAGCTTACAAGACAGTCTAACGAAGCTACCTAACCGTGCCGCACTCGAAGAACGTATGCGGGTCGAAGAACAACGCTTCAAACGAACGAAAGAACCTGTCAGCATCGCCGTCTTAGATATCGACTTTTTTAAGCGTATCAACGACAATTTCGGTCACAGCGCGGGCGATAAAACGTTACAAGTCATTGCAAGTATGTTAAGAAAGGCAGTTAATGAATCAGATTTTGTCTGTCGATATGGTGGAGAGGAGTTTGTCGTACTGTTCCCCAACACACCGATCGCAGATGCTCAAGCACGCTTAGAAAAGGCGTGTGAACGTATCCGTAATATCCCATTCAAATTTAGATCAGAAGATATTAGGATTACCGTATCGGTTGGTATTGCTGAGTTACAGCAGGTCAACCAATCGTTAACCTCACTATTCGAAACAGCTGATAACGCACTGTACGAAGCCAAGAAGACAGGCAGAAATAAAATTGTATTAGCAAGCGCTGTATCGAATTGAGGAACACTGTTTAGGAGTAAGAAATAAGTAATGAAAGCAAGTATTTCACCTCAGGGAAGCATGTCCCTGCTATCACAATTAGAAATCGAACGATTAAAAGCATCATCAAATAGTCAACTTTATAAGCTCTTTCGTAACTGCTGCTTAGCAGTTCTTAACGCAGGTAGCCACACCGATAGCTCAGCGGATATCTACGACAGTTATAAAGACTTTGAAGTCAATATCATTCGCCGTGAGCGCGGGATCAAACTCGAGCTTATCGAACCACCAGAAGAAGCCTTCGTAGATGGTGAGGTTATTGTCGGCATCCGAGAGCTACTTGAATCAGTCTTGCGTGACATCTTGTTTACGGGTGAGCGTTATTCAGAAACTGACTTAGAGCACGCTGACAGCGCGACCTTGACTCACGTTGTTTTTGATATTTTACGAAATGCACGTACATTACGCCCTCAAGAAGAGCCCAATATGGTGGTTTGTTGGGGTGGACACTCAATTAATGAGATTGAGTATAAATACACGAAAGATGTCGGCTATCATATCGGTTTGCGTGGACTCAATATCTGCACTGGCTGTGGGCCAGGAGCCATGAAAGGTCCGATGAAAGGCGCAACAATTGGTCATGCAAAACAGCGTGTTGAAGGTGGTCGCTATTTGGGCTTAACAGAGCCAGGCATTATTGCTGCTGAGCCACCTAATCCAATTGTCAACGAGTTGGTGATTTTACCTGACATTGAAAAACGTCTTGAGGCGTTTGTGCGGTGCGCACACGGAATTGTCATATTCCCAGGTGGTGCAGGAACTGCTGAGGAGCTACTTTATTTATTGGGAATTTTGATGCACCCTGATAATCAGCGCCAAAGCTTACCTGTCATTTTAACCGGTCCTGCATCATCGCGTGACTATTTTGAAGCTTTAGATGAATTCATTGGTGCGACTATCGGTGATGAAGCCCGCCAGTTATACAAAATAATCATTGATGATCCGGCAGCCGTAGCTCAACACATGCATGCGGGTATGGCAGCGGTGAAACAATATCGACGTGACTCGGGTGATGCTTACTACTTCAACTGGACATTAAAGATTAATGAAGAGTTCCAGCGTCCCTTCAGTCCAACCCATGAAAATGTAGCTGCGCTCAACCTTCATCCAGATCAACCCAAAGAACGTTTAGCCGCGGACTTACGTCGCGCATTCTCAGCAATCGTGGCAGGTAATGTGAAAGATGAAGGTATTCGTCAGATACGCAAAAACGGTGTATTTACGATTCATGGTGAGCAAAGTCTAATGAAGCGACTTGATGAGCTATTACGAGCGTTTGTTGAACAAGGTCGCATGAAGCTGCCGGGTTCAGTATACAACCCGTGCTATAAAGTCATTACGGACTAATCGAATGCGCAAGCTTGGCTTAGTATTGTTTGTAGGTATTGTCGACTACATCGCCATTCTAGGACTGGTAAAAGTATTTTACCAAGCAGATCCAGCGGATATGAAGTGGCAGGAGCGCGAAACCTACAACGCAATGCAAATCGGTCAGCTCGAACTCGGTATGTCAAAGGATCAGGTGATCCGTATGCTCGGATCGCCTGATATAAATGAAGCAAAGGAAACCTCACGCGGTGATCTCCACGTGCTATTTTATCGCACACATCATGTGACTTCCGACGGTATCACAACCAAGGACGAGTGTACTGCGTTATTATTTGAAAATAACCAACTAACGGCTTGGGGGAGTGGCGCATACGATAGCTATAAAGGCACTCAATGAATCGTTTAGATGAATTTTTAACGTCGTTTCGCTCTGCACTAGTACACTCCACTGCCGTTGAAATATACGCACAAACCAAGAAGCTTGAATACGAGATAAGTGAATATCAGTGGCCTGACTATTTTGCTCACTGGGCACTGGGTCATCGAGCGCAAAACCTGCCACACACGCTTGCGCTTCAAAGCGCAATCAATGTATTCAAGTTGAGTTATGAGCTAGGTTTAGCTACACCTTTCCGAAGACTATTAATGACTGCAGTATTAATTCGTACTTTGCCGACCCACTTAAGCAATACGAATCGTCTAAAATCTGAAGTTTTACATGCATGTCTTCATAAAAAAGAACGCCGTCACCACTATGCGTACTATTTAGTCGATTGGTCGTTGCACTTGGCGCGATACCAACTCGCCTTAGACGGCAAAGGAACCCTAAACCAACTTTTAATCGGCGAACATCACCTAGAGTATTGGCCCTACGCTGAACTAAGTCGACCGTA
Organism: Idiomarina baltica OS145; assembly: GCF_000152885.1. Taxonomy (GTDB): domain Bacteria; phylum Pseudomonadota; class Gammaproteobacteria; order Enterobacterales; family Alteromonadaceae; genus Idiomarina; species Idiomarina baltica. The sequence goes on along the minus strand of NZ_CH672404.1, from coordinate 450,193 downwards.
CAGGGTAGAAAAGCTAACCAGCGAACACCTCGAACCGGCTTTACAGCACAAGAGAGCGACGCCAGCGTATCTGAATAACTCAGTCAAACCGCCCAAGACACTGCTTAAAGCAATCAAGCGATTTGCGGATGGAACAGATTCATTAACTCCAATCATCGCAGCAATTGAACAACAGCCGGGTCTTAGAAAGGCGCTCCATCAAGCTGCGCGTGAGCATGCGCAGGTAGCCCCGTTTAAATCAACAAAACACGCGTACCTCTATCTTGGCGCGCAACGGGCGTCTCGTGTGCTGGCGTCCGCCAGTTTGCAGCAACACCTTGACCGCCATCGTATTCCGCTGCATGAGAGCCTGATGCAGCGACTGTCCTTACTTATTGAACTCTGGCGGCGACTTAATCAAACTGCTCAAATTAAATGGCCTGTACGAGAGAAGCTAATCGCGCAGATTATTGCAACTGACCTAATACATCATCCTACGCTTGCCAGTGCCATTCGATGGCCCGCTGTACCCGATGATACATCGCTCAGTATATTCTCTATTATCGGCGCAGTTGTAGAAATTGAAAGGCAAAAATATAGCTCCATTCTAATTCATCGCTGGCGGCTACCTGAACAAGTAAATCACCTAATCAGGGTTCAACATGAAGTGACGAATAAACAACAAACAGTTTTCTTGCTCGGCTGCATCCTTTTACAACAGCTTTATGCAGGAGAAAAACAAACGCCTAAACGCTGGCTCGCGTTACTGCCCAAACTTTGCGAACGCCTCAATTTAGATGCGACGCAGTTATTGCGTATCAAAAACGAGGCCATATCGTTTTGTCATAGTTATACGCCATTAAACACACACATTTGCGCAGTGAATGATTACAATCACCCAAGCGAATAATATCCACGCTAGTCCATCGGCGGTTGTAGTGCTAGACTTTCGGAATCCGCAAACTCCTAATTTAATGTAGTAGCTAGGCATAAGGAACGAATATGAGCAGAAAAATCACAGTGATCCCAGGCGATGGTATTGGTCCCGATATCGTCAAATCGGCCCTCGCTATTCTAGAAAAAGCGGGCTGTGAATTCGACTACGAATTTGTCGACGCAGGTCTCACAGCGCTCGAGAAAACGGGTGAGTTGTTGCCACAAGCTACATTGGACGCCATAGCTAAGAACGGCGTTACCTTAAAAGGCCCATTAACAACTCCGGTTGGAGAAGGCTTTACTTCAATTAACGTCAGTTTGCGTAAGCGCTTTGGTCTGTACGCGAATTTACGCCCAGTGAAGTCATTCAAAGGTACTCAAGCACGTTATGACAATATCGATATTATCACGGTGCGAGAGAATACCGAGGGTATGTACTCAGGTTTGGGTCAGAAAGTCAGTGAAGATGGTTCAGAAGCGGAAGCAATGAGCAAAATCACACGCGCTGGAGCTGAACGTATCGTGCGTTTTGCCTATGACCTTGCTCGCCGCGAAGGCCGTAAGAAAGTGACAGCGGTACACAAGGCAAATATCCTTAAATCAACCTCTGGACTGTTCCTAAAAGTCGCCCGCGAAATCGCTGATGAATACCCCGACATTGAATCAGCCGAGATGATTGTTGATGCAGCATGCATGCGCTTGGTGATGAACCCAGAAGACTTCGACGTATTAGTCACCACCAACTTATTCGGCGATATTCTATCTGACCTTTGTGCAGGCCTGGTTGGCGGTCTTGGTATGGCGCCTGGTGCAAACATAGGCAAAGATTGTGCAATTTTCGAGGCTGTACACGGTTCAGCACCGGATATCGCAGGTAAAAATTTAGCCAACCCAAGCTCGGTCATTTTAGCCGCTGTGCAAATGCTTGAGTATTTAGAAATGCCTGAGCCAGCAGAGAAAATTACTCGTGCTTTAGCTGAGGTTATCGAATCAGGTGATCGTACAACGCGCGATTTAGGTGGTAGTCATGGCACTACTGACTTTACAGACGCCATCATTGAGCGTTTATAAACAGAGCTAATTTTCATTGTCTAACTTAGAATTGAAAAAATAGCATTCCATCTTTATAAGTCGATAGCTGAAAAAGGCTTCGTGTAAATAGCAGAACATTACGCCCAAGCCAAAGCTCAAAAGAGTTTACGAGAATAAGCGAAACATCATAGGGCTTGTGTAGAGATGGACTGGAGTCCGGAGCAGGTATCGGTTATCTACACGCGACTAGATTATCCAATCAGTCACGAGTGGATTTACAGTTACGTTCTCACTAATTTTTACGGTGGCGATGGTGTATTTACTCACCCTCGCCACCAACTATTGATGCCCTGACCCTGCACCGTCTCATCTGAATATTGAACAGCTACTACTTGTCTTGATGTAAGCAAAGAAAAAAGCCCTGCGAGGGCGAGGCTTTGGGTTCAAAGTGTAAAAGTGTTACTCAACTCTATAACAAGCTGACTTTTCTTTTATAAAATATTCAGTATTGGCTCGGTAATTTGTTGGGACTTTCAAATTTATATCCGAAAGCCCTTTACTTTTCAATTTGAGTTTAAATGTATTTTCGTCAAATGGCCCATCAATTTCATCTTTGCCTAAGTTTATAATCCAGTATTCTTTTTTTTCTGAATAATGAGTGATTATGGTTGGAACATTATTGATGTCATAACAATCAATACTGTCAGAAACCATTCGAAGAACAAATAATTCATCACCTTTGATTTCATAATCTACAACTAACTGATCAATGATTATCAAATTTTTCGATTTATCATATACATATAAGTGATCTGTGTCTTCACTCACTGATAAATTAGAATTCATTAATTTATATTGTTCACAAGATACAATTAAAAATGAAATTACTAATATTAATAATTTTTTTAAATACTTAGTCTTTATGTCTATAAATTTCATTTAGCTACCTTAATACCTATATATTTTTAAGGACGGTAGGGAATTACTGTACCAACATTTCCATGATAATGTATTTGAAATGGTGTTCCACTTATTGGCGCTCCAAAAAAAGTACCAAAATTCCGCAACATTTCTCTTGAAATTTCTCGTGGAGACATATTCCAGTGCATTTCAAAGTCATATTTCCCATCGTATATACCATATGTTCCATCTGGTCTATGTCTAATGGTACTTTGACCATGAACAGAATACCCTCCTACTATTATTGCATCAGCCTGAACATGACCATTAGGAGCTAACCGCAAAGGTAATAACACTCGAACTGTAATCAATCCAGCTTGAACTGTAACTTCAAGGTTTCTATCATCAATCAGCTCATACAACCAATCAGCTTCACCTTTATTTTTGAAATCACCTATAGCTTCAACTTCAGAGACAATCCGTTTGACTGCGCCAGCTCTACTCTCTCTACCAGAAGAACCACCTTTTTTAATCACGTTGGTACAATTAGGATCATTGCTGTAAAAACGCCCGATAACCGGATCATAGTATCGTGCCTGCATATACATTAGTCGACAGTACGATCAATAATGCATAGTAAGAAAATTTCTTTTAATCCAATGTGTTAGCAGTATAGTCTAGTTCTCGATGCCTCTCCAATTGAGCACCAAAAACAAAGCCCCGCGAGGGCGAGGCTGTCGAGTTGGATTCAATTTTACGAAGCCCGTTCTCCAGCTTTGGTGACAAACCCCAAGCAGCATTCAAAGGCTAAAAAAAGCCCCACCATCGAAGGGCGGGACATTGGATTCAAAACATTATTTCCTAGATTCAACTAATAACTGCAACACTCGCTCATAGCTTGTTGCAATTGCTCTTTAAAAATTATGTCTGGCTGAATAAACCCAAGAGTTTTCCTGGGTCGTAAATTCAAGCGCTGCTGATATTTAGCTATCAGCTCGTTGGTTACAGTGCTCAAATCAGTACCTTTTGGCACGTATTGACGCAATAAGCCGTTCGCATTTTCGTTCGCGCCGCGCTGATAAGAAGCATACGGGTCAGCAAAATAAAAGTCGGTCTCGAGCTCTTTTGCAATTCGTTCATGACCTGCAAATTCTAAACCGTTGTCGGCCGTAATGCTGTGAACCAGAGCCTTAAAGGGCTGCAGCATTTCTATAGTCGCGTCAGCAACGGCATCAGCGTGTTTACTTGTGACTTTTTTCACGAGATAAAATCGGCTTTTACGCTCTAAAAGTGTAACGATAGCTCCGGTTCCGCGCTTGCCGATAACGGTATCTATTTCCCAGTCGCCGTAGCGTTCTCGGTCATCAATAATTGCAGGCCGATTGTGTATCGAGCGACGACCTAAAATATGACCGCGTTGCTTGTGCAAGCGTTTTTTATAGCGTCTTAACCGGTGGCGAAGGTGAGTAAATAAACCACCACCGCGATAAAAGTCAGCCAGTACATAATTGTAAATCCACTCGTGACTGACTGGATAACCTATCCGCGTACAGATAGCTGATATCTGCTCCGGACTCCAGTCCATCTCGAGCATAAGCTCGACGGCGTTTCGGGTATTCGCGCAAACCCTTTTGGGCTTTGGCTTTGAACGCCGTTTTAACGTGCGCTTTTGAGCCAGTTGAGGGTCATAAGACCCACATAAACTGTTGTTACGTCGCAACTCTCGATGGACGGTCGAGGGCGCAATATTCAGCTTTCTCGCAATCTCTCGTTGTGAAAATTCTTCTGAGAGCAACGCAGAAATCTGGTATCGTTGTCCCTCGGTCAGCTGCCGATAACTCATGTTGGAACTCACTTTTTTTGGTCGAAAAGTAAGACTACCACATGTGGGTAGCTGACCTCCTTCCGACTTATTCCATTACATGAGTGCTGCGGTTATTATCTGAATTCAGGTTTCAGATTTTTAATAGCGCATTGTGAGTCCGTAATATCGAGTTGAAATATCCTTTTAGGTTCTATAGCAGCATTATCTTCATCTAAAATAATCAATCGCATATCGTCATATTTTAATGATTTCACTAATCTTAAAGGAGAAATATCAGCAGAAATTTTGCAAATATTATTTTTTTCATTAAATGAATCATATAATAGGGATACTGGTTCATTACTACCCCACTGAAACACTCTTGTTCTTTCCGGGCTTCTCTGAGAAATTACGACAATCATTTTAGCTTTCCATACAGCGTCTTCCAAAATGTAAAGAAAATCACCGAATTTTCCAGTCCCATTAAAATTGCATTCCCCGTATCCAGCTTGAATACGGCAATAGTGGCCGACTTGCACTAACAGGTCTTCTAAACTACCTATTTTTTCGAACTTTTTAATTATTCTTTTGTAAACTTTTAACAATTCACCTGAGTTAGTGTCTTTCAATTTATTTAGAAACCAAGGGTCTATTCTAAGTTGATACGCCAAACTCTCAAGTGCCACAGACTCATTTTCTAATATATCCTCACTTGAAATAGATAAATGAGAATAAGTAATGGTCAATGTCATTAAAATTAAAAAATATATTTTCTTCATAATTATTTTTATTAATAGGGCCAATGTAGTCTTTTTGAGTCATCCAACCTTTGAATGGGAGTACGTAGAAATAAAGAATAACTACTTAAAGCCTTTTTATGCCGCAGTTTGGACATTTAGGCACTGGTTTTAGAGTCCTAATATCAGGCATGCCATGCGATGTAGAATTATACCTGTATAGTAAAACTCCACAATTTTCACACCGGATTAATGCAATACCAATACATCCGATAGCATAAATAATAAAAAACACCCAGCTAAGTAACGGATCTGTAACCGCTGTTACTGGATAAATCAATATCCAGCAGGTACTCAGTAACCCCCAGAATTTTAACCTTGCGGTTGAATATTTAATATCAGGGTTATTGATGTTCAGCTCATTTTCTTTCATCTTAAAACACATCTTTTATAGCATCGACAGTATCTTTCACAATTGAAGTTGTCGCTATACCAGAAAACTCAACGCCAACTGTAGCGCCTACTTTTACTGATGGTTTGATTTTCACAGCATCTACCCCAATACTTGCTTCTTCTCCACCCGAAGGCGTAATAGATCCATCTGCGTTTTGAGACATCACATCTTTAGATACTGAAACAATAACAGCGCTTGCCTCTGCATTTACCTTAACATCAGACGACGTCCCATTTCTTGCTGGAGACGAAGAACTTTCGGAAATCCCTCCTTCATAAACCACACCAGCAGCTAATCCCATTCTAGGTCCGCCAGAGACAGTTACAGATAACTCCAATGTCTCAGTATCAAACGAAGTCTTCAGAGAAACTTTAGCCCCCCCGATTACCGCTATTTCGGCACTTACACCAATGGATAGTTTTTCCTCACCTGTTGGATCAGTGTATTTGTAGGGGTTGTTAGCAACATATGAATATCGATTGAAAGTGTCAATTTCACCTGTAAATCCAACAGGATCATTGCTGTAAAACCGCCCGATCACTGGATCATAGAATCGTGCCTGCATATAAACGAGCCCGGTGTTATCGCCAACATGACCCGTGTACCCTTGTTGGCTGGCTGGACTTAAATCATCTCCCACCTGAGCCACTGTTTCACCATCAAGGATTATCTTATAGCTACTATGTCCGTTCTGCGCGCTCATTAACAGCGCACCCTCTCGACTGTATACCGTTAGCCGTTTTTGTCCACCCTGCTCTACAGTGAGGCGATGACCGTGCGCATCGTACTGGTACTGCGTATCCCCTAATTGCGTTAAACGCCCCGCTCCGTTATAGCTTAAACTATCTATGCCCGTATGGGTGACGCGTCCAGCGCTGTCGTAGCTAAACTGTCGATGCGTACGACCCGATACACTCATCAGCTGGTCTTGTGCATCGTAGTGATAGGTTTGAGATACCCCATCCTGCGCCAATGACGTCAGATTTCCCCGCCGGTCATACGCATAATTCATTGTACCAAATGCATCAGCGTGCGCGCTTATCAAACGGTTAACGCCGTCATACATCAAGTTATCAATCGATTGCGCTCCATGCACCGCATCAAACACCAATATTAGGTTGCCAGCCGCGTCATAATCGTAGCTCTTATCGATGACAGATGAGCCACTACGTACCACCTGTGTACGCGCTAACCGTAAGCCCTCCTCATCCATTAACCGGTAACTGGTCAGTCCGTTCCCCAGTTGCATACTTCGCATACGCCCATCACTGTGGCGCGTCAGACGTGTCACGATATCTCCCGCTTGGGTCGCTTGACCACGACCATCAGGGGCATAGTTCACCGTATAACCATCGGGATAACGACGTTCGGTGAGGGCATGGGCATCATTATAACGGTATGTAAACGCATAACTGTTGCCCTCATACTCTAAGCGCTCTTCCGTTAATTGTCCCAGTGCGTTATAGCTATAAGTCCACGCACTATCACCATTACTTGCGCTAACCATCTCGCCGTCGGCACGATACGTGTAGGTCGCATCCGCCGTTTCGCCCGGATAGTTAATATGGGTCACTTGGTCTTGTGCGTTAAAGGTACGGACGGTTGGGGCTTCACTCCCGACCCAACGTTTAATCGCATTACCCGCTGCGTCTCGCTCATAGTGGTGAGTAAATGCAGGATATTGTTCAGCCACTACATAATCGGTATAAACAGAGTCATAACGATAGCGAATCGTTTGACCCGCTTGCTGGATCGATTGCGCTCGTCCCACGCTATCATAGATTAATGAAGTCACAATCGTACCACTTGACGAAGGCGCCTCAATGCGAACCAGTTCGCCATCTCCGGCTGAACCGTAGCCGCTGTAATAACGTGTCGTGATGAACCCTCGCGGGTCGGTCTCCTCCACCCGATTATTACTCAAATAACGCCATTGTGTGTCACCATACGGGGTCTGTACGCGAGTCTTACGTTGTAGCGCGTCATAAGTGTAATAATTTCCCACTCCATTACCCAACTGATGGCTCCATGTGGATTCAAAGGCCAATTGGCCATCCGGCGTGTAAGCACGCTCTCGATACCGCGTGTCATTCGTTGATACATCACTATCTGCCTCACGTATGACACGATGAAATCCATCCAATGTGTATTGATTAACATGAGCGCCTTGAGTCACTGTATACGCGTTTGCACGCCAATCGTAAGTTGTGGGAATGCCAATTGCCGGGCGCTCTTCAGCCAGCCGACCTAAAGCATCATAGGCGTATGTGGTCGTGATATTCAGCGCGTTGGTCATCGCCGTAATTTCACCATAACGATTTACCGCGCGTGTTTCGGTACCCATTGGACGCTCAATCTGACGCGGAATACCTCGATAGTAATCGGCATACGTTGTTTCGAATCCACGCGGCGATACGTACTTTACTAACTGCCCATTGTTATACGCGAAGGTATGATTCACGCCGTTATTGACAATGGATGTGACATTGCCCCAGTTATCATACGACCATGTTGTTTCGCTAATATCGTCAACCCGTTTTGCTGTTGGTCTATCTATCAACCAAAGGTCCGTGAGCGTTTGATAGTCTCGCTCAATCCTACGCGAACCCGCGCTCCCCGACTGCACCTCAACACGGGGAGAGCCAAACCGTGTAAAGTCGCTATATGCCGTTGTGTAAATATCTTGATTGCTGAGATGCCAGTCTACACGACGCTGCTTCAAATCGGCTCGCTTCTCATAACTATCAAGGTGAGTGAATAGCATTTCAGCAAGGCCAATTCGCTCGCTCGGGCGGTAACTCAATAGCGAGGTTTTCAATATATCAATACCATTCGCGGCTAATTGGCGCTTTGCAATCAGTGAGCCTTGTAAATAAGATGACGCGTCGCGGTTGTAGAAATACTCGGTGATGCTCCCGCCGGGAGACTTTACCCGTGTTTTGCGCGTCGTATAACGGTTAACACCGTTGGGCACTGTACCCTCTAATCGTGCATCCGTCCCAGGTGTCACGTTATCAAAGTAGCCCTCGGGATCATCATACCAATAATGCCACTCCAACGCAGTGCTAAGGCCCGGCCCTGTGATGCGTTTTGACCCGAGTGCATACCCTGTTCGGCATTCCGGATTCGGAGTCGACGTCCAATTTAGTACGGTCAGTGTATTTGCTTTTGATATCCGTCGTTGCTTCAGCGTAAATTCACCGGTTAAACCATCAGGATGTTTGATACTGACAGTAAAGGACTTTGTTCCCACATTATGTCTACAAGTGGGTGATTCTCCTAGACTATCATAACTTGACCGCAATGTTTCAGCCTGTCTCAAACCCATCTCAGATATATTGTACGACCAATAGCGATTGTCGGGGCGCGTTACACGCGTCAGTGAGTTACCTGTGTAATGATAGGTCCACGTTCTCGCTCCCGCGCTAACAGACGCTACTCGATTATCTTGATATGAAATGATTAACTCGCGCCCATCGGATGCACTGATTCTAATTACTCGCCCTTGGTTATCATAGTGATACCGAACAACATTACCATGCACATCCTCAACTCGCGTTGCCATCATATAAGCTTGGTAACGCGCGATAGCCTTAAAGTCCTTTTCTATCGGTTTGACTTTTATCAAGCGGAGCCTTGAAAAGGTATAGGTATCTCCATTAGGTGCCTGTGCGATAAACTGCTCCCCGCTAGAATTTGGGTTGCTTTCACAACGAATACGCCATCCTGACTTTGTCACTTTTTGATAAACAACGGCCCCCGTTAAATACCCCACGTTTTCCATCAGTTTCTCACTCGTACGCCCAGGTACGTTTAGCGTATCCCCGTTCCAATACTCGTAATTCGCATAAGTCGAGCCATAAAACCAAATTTCACCCGGGTTAAGGGGTCCACTGCATTCAAGCCCTTGTCCCCAAGAGCCTGAGTAACGAGTACCATTTCTCAGCAGGGTGGTGTGAATATGGGGGATATCAATCATCCAATCGCCAACATCTAAGGTATTGTAAAAACTGAATAGCGCCCCTTTGAAACTCCGCTGGAATGCCACAGGTAACGCAAAATTACCGGGCAGCGAAACATCAGCTTGTGTGAAAGTCAGTGCCCCCGTATCTGTATCTACTTGCTCACCCAATAAGTCGGTCGTGTGCTCGGTTGGCTTTGTTTGTATCGTGAGTTTTGCATTGATGTTTTCATGCATCAAATCAATGCCGCTAACACCACCATCACCGTCTCCTCCCCCTCCCCCTCCTGGTAAAGGGTCAACTGGGGCTGCTTGCACAGAGACAGAAGGTGGTGCATTAGGAGTAAAGATCGCACCATCATACTCACTCTGAATTGAATTCAATTTGGTTTTATCGGTTTCGACTCGCGCGTGAGTTAACGATGGAAAGCTCGCTAGTCCTACGAAAATAGACAAAACCAATGAGGTGACGCTAAAAGATATTTTCATGATAAGTAGGTTATTTTGTTATTTTTGTGTTTAGTCAACACTAATACAGCTAATAACTTTATGCAATTATTTATATATAAATGTTGTTTTAATGGGCTTGGTATGATTAATTAGGATTGAAGAACAACATATGAATGGAAAAGCTCGTGTTAAAACAATCAATTTCATTTTGCGCGCTTGCGGCATCGATTGGTGCGTCAGCGACTCAATATATATTGCCACCGACTCCGACTCCGGCTCAGCCTACCGTTACATTGGTCTCTGACACCCAATTAACTCTGTCTTGGACGAACCATTTTCTTGCTGACTTTTACGAGATCCGCCCACTTGAGGATGGGGTTAATTTAGCCAGTCAAGTGGCTTCTACACCGTGGTCGTACACCGGCGTCCTAAACCACCAATATCAATTTAAAATCCGAGCCTGTCAGCAAATCAATGAGCAGCCTGCTCCCGTCGAGCCGCCTCGCTTTCCTGTTAGCACATACAACTCGACGACTCATTCCACATGCTCTGATTGGTCAATTGCAAGCGCGCCAATAACGCTCGCAGATAGCACAGCATCAGCATCGCGGACAGTTACCTACTTCCACACTGATGCGCTGGGCTCGGTCGTTGCAGAGTCCGATGAGCAGGGAAATATCAAAAAAGCACGTAGTTTTACGCCATACGGTGATGAAATTGAGAGGCAGCAATGAGCGTAAACGTCGCGCAATGTGCGCGACGTACGCGTAAAACATCTATTTTTTCAGCTTGGGTTATAGCCAGCGTAGGTGTACCGTGATTTCTTCTCTGTCATGATACAAATGTTTGGCTTGAATTTCGAAGCTCCGTTCGCCCTGCTCTTGCAGCTGCTCGGTTATTTGTTCCAAATACTGCTTTACAGAGGCGTAGCGTTGACGCATCGGTAGCTTTAAGTTAAATATTGCTTCTTTGCAGTATTCTTCTAACAGCCAGGCTGTCATTAGCTCACCTACCCGCGCAGGCTTTTCGACCATATCGCACACGAGCCAAGTGACATTGCGACGCTTGGGACGATATTTAAAACCGTCTTCACGAATGTGCTCTACCTGACCGGTCTCCATTAGGCTATCCGCCATTGGACCATTATCGACGGCTTGTACCATCATGCCACGACGTACCAGTTGATATGTCCAACCGCCCGGTGCGGCACCGAGGTCGACTGCACGCATACCGGCTTGAATTCGCTGCTCACGTTCCTCTTCTGGCACGAAAACATGAAATGCTTCGTCTAACTTCAACGTAGAGCGACTCGGTCCATTGGATGGCATGCGTAAACGCAAAATCCCTTCTTCATAAGGACTCTGATTGAAGCTGTAGGAATACCCCAATAAAGCGTACGCCTTATTAACAAAAAACACGTGTAAAAACGGACGCTTCGCGAGTGGCTTCTTGCTTAGCAAGTCGACAGCGCGTAAGCCCTGGCGTAACGGTACAGCAAACTTACGACAAAACTTAGCAATAGCGTTCGCTTCATTGCTATCAGGTGTTTCTACACGTAACGCCCCCGCGAGCCCAAACCACTCTTTATGAGGTTCTAACGCTTCTTTAACGACACTGACACGATCCTCAATACCTGCAAGCTGAGCACTTGCTAAAAGAACAAAAAACGTGCGGGTGAAGATGAGTTCTTTTAATGGTAATTTTTTGGCTAAATGATCCGCTTCTTCTGCTTGGCAATGATAAACCACATAGGCTTGATCGGCCTGTGTTTGGCAATACCCATATACACCGAGTGCGGCTGCTTTTTCTTGGATCTCTGCCGCACAATCCCCTTCAAAACCTGCACGACACAGCAATACCAATCCATTCATGCTTTAACTGCTCCAACTAATAAGCAAATCCAACCCAAAATAAATAACAAACCACCGAGCGGTGTTATCGGACCAAACCATTTGATGCTGGTCAGCGCCAGCGCATATAAACTACCTGAAAATAATACCACACCTAACGCCCAGAAGATGCCCGCGGCAGCGACCCATGGTGAGGGGGCAAACCGAAGCCATAATCCCGCCAGCAATAACGCGAGTGTATGATAGAACTGATAGGTCACACCGGTCTGAAATACCGTCAGTAACTGTTCACTCAATCGACTCTTTAACCCATGTGCCGCGAATGCCCCGAGTGCAACCGCTACCGCACCATATAGTGCTGCAATAATTATCAATAACTGACTCATCATTTTAAAAACTCCTCAGTAAGTCGGCTCGCCTGAAGCCATAAGCGCTCACGTAAATGACGTTTAGCGGCAGTCGGTTCAAACCCATGATCACCGCCCTCAAGCCATTGAATCTGCCAATGTGACGGCAATATTAACGCGCTATTGCGAACCTGTTTTGCAAATGGATCGCGCGTCCCCTCGATAATTAATCCGGGACTACGTGCATACCCTAACTCGTCTAAGCGAGAGCGCTCGGGTTTAGACGGTGGATTAAATGGAAATCCCAGCGCGATTTGACCCTGCGCTTCAAATTCATCCGCCAGTCGCAACATGACTCGACTTCCCAGTGACTTCCCTGCAAACCAAGTAGGTTTACCGTCTTGCTGCAACGCAGATAACCACATCTGCATTTGCTCTACTAGACGTTCCATCCTATCCGGCGGACGCTTAACTCCAGTTGCTCGGACTTTTTGCCAGTACGGAAAGTCCGGGCGTACGATCTCAAAACCGAGTGCTTGCCACTGGTCGGTAAAAAACTCCATAAAAGGGGTATCTGGGCCACCCCCCGAGCCATGAAAAAAGACGATACGTTGCGCGTTGCTTTCACCTACGACTTGATAGGTCGTTCCCTTTAGATGCTTCATTCTGATTTCAACTCGAAGGCGCGTTCTTCTTCGTGCACCAATTGCATGATCCAGTTGCGAAAGGTGGCGATCTTACCGATTTCTGACTGATTGTCACGGCAGACAAGATAAAATGCCTTATTACGGCGCAGCGCCTGAGGAAAAATACGTATCAAGTGCCCGCTATCAATTTCTGGTTTAGCCAAAACGTGATTCGCCAAGGCAATGCCCTGCCCATGCACCGCTGCCTGTAATGCGAGGCTTGAGTGACTAAATACAGGCCCACCATCTTTTATCGGTTTTCTTTCGCCCACCATTTCAAACCAGTCGTTCCAGGCATTCCGTGTTTCATCATGCAACAGCGTATGCTTTAGCAAATCGGCCGGGGTCTGGACGTTCATGCGTTCAGCCAAAATAGGTGAACACACTGGCCACAAATACTCTTTGTGCAAACGGTAACTCTTTACCCCTGGCCAGCGCCCATCACCATAATAAATGGCGACATCGACGTCGTCGGTGAGTGAGCCGGTAATTTCATCCACGGCCTTAATACGAATATCCATATCCGGGTGCGCCTCCCGAAAACTGCTCAAGCGGGGCACGAACCACAAAATAGCAAAGCTCGGTGGCACTGAGACGGTCAAGGCCCCCTTTTCAGAGACCAGTCTTAACTTGTCAGTCGCCTGTATTAGTTGCGCAAAAATATCTCTTAACTGCAGATAATACGCCTGGCCTTCTTCGGTCAGTAATAGTGTCCGATTACGCCGAATAAACAACTTAATTTGCAAAAATTCTTCCAGCGCTTTGACTTGATGACTCACCGCGGCTTGGGTAACGAATAGTTCTTCTGCCGCTTTGGTAAAGCTCAAATGGCGTGCTGCAGCTTCGAAAGATTTAAGCGCGTTCAGCGGCGGCAATTTTCGCATGTCATTTATCCCCGCCCATCGCGCCACTGAACTTATTCACCGCATCGATATACTTATCGCGGGGCAGTTCGTGTGCCATTAAGCCCAAAAATTCAGTAAGGTGGGTCAAAATTACGCTGACATTTAACTGCTCGCCGTTATCGAACTTCAGCTTAAATGAGTGCCATAGAGGTGAGTAGTCGACCTCAGTAACATCAGCCCAGCGTTTCGTACGAGGTTGAGACCATGCCTGCGTGTAACTGAGCTCTGATTGCTTCAAATTAATTTGTTTAAAGAAGATTTCGCCGGATAGCTTAAACGCGAAAACAACGCTCGCGAGCGCAACGATAGATGTGAGTATTTGCGACAATAAATCGTTTGGCCACTCTAAATAGGCTAACGCTAAAATGCACAGTGCGAGCCAAATCGCACAGATCGGAATGGTTTTAAACAGTAAGGGATACGTCATTTTCATAGTTAAGCGTCTCTGTTAGCACTCGAGCAACGAATACTATAACAGAGACGCTAAGCTATGAGCCACATGGGGTTCGGTTTAGCGTTTAATTATAAACGCACACCACCGTCAATCTCCACGACGCGACCACTGAAGAAGTCGTTTTCAATGATATAACGCGCGCTATGAGCGATCTCAGTCGGCTGACCCCAACGTTTTAGAGGTACCATGGATAAAGCACGTTCTACCGCTTCTGGCTTCATTTGGGCAGTCATCGGTGTTTCAATAAAGCCTGGCGCGATAGCACCGCAACGAATACCATAACGACCGAGTTCACGCGCCCAAGTAACCGTCATTGCCACAACACCGGCTTTGGTGGCAGCATAGTTAGTTTGACCGATATTACCCGCACGTGCGACGCTCGAGATATTAATGATGACACCTTTCTTGCCGGCTTTAACCATTTGCGCTGCCGCTTCACGACCACACAGGAAGGTACCGGTAAGGTTAACATCCAACACCGACTGGAATTGTTGCAGTGGCATCTTCTGCTTGATTTCGCCATCTTTGAACTTAATCAATAACCCGTCACGCAATAGACCGGCGTTATTAACTAAGACATCAATGCCACCAAACTCTTGTTGAATTTGCTCAAATACCGTCTCGACTGATTCCTCATCGGTAATATCGACTTCATAGCCGATCACTTTTTTAGCACCCAACTTTTCACAGACTTCTTGTGCATCACCTAATACATCACCGTTAATATCAATTAACGCCAGTTGTGCGCCTTGCTTGGCAAAATCTTCTGCCATCGCCAAGCCTAAGCCTTGTGCGCCACCTGTGATTACAATTACGCTATCTTTTACTTGCATGAACTGCCTCTTTATTTTTTCGAGATCGGTGTCAAATAGTTAAAAATACTCGAGAAGTCTTGTCGACCATGGCCCTGCTGCGACCATCCATGATAGAGGTTACGGGTTAAAGCGCCCATCGGCGTAGCAGCGCCCGACTTTAATGCGGTTTGCTGGGCGAGACCCAAGTCTTTACTCATCAGATCAACCATAAAGCCACCCTGATAATCATTACTCGATGGTACACCTTCCATCACGTCAGGGCACGGATTATAGACTTCTAATGTCCAGTTGCGACCTGAACTTTGCAACATGATTTCACTCAATACTTTCGGATCAAGACCATTGGCTTTACCAAGTTGCAATGCCTCAGAAGTACCTACCATCAGTACTGAAAGCAGCATATTATTGCATATTTTGGCGATTTGACCCGCACCGACATCACCCGCGCGGAACACATTTTTGCCCATGTCATTGAGTACGGTGCGTGCACGATCCACATTGCCCTCAGTGCCACCGCAGATGAACGTTAAGGTCCCCGCTTTGGCGCCACCGACACCACCTGAAACCGGTGCGTCAATAAAGGCAATACCCGCTTGTTGTAATTGTTCACCCACATAGATCGCAGCTTCCGAAGAGATGGTACTGCAATCAATGACCAACTGCTTATCCGTCAATACGTGTACAAGTCCCTCATCACCTAAGTAGACCGACTCGACATGATGGTCGGCCGGTAACATGCTGACGACAAACTCCACGCCTTCAACCGCCTCGCGAGGGCTTGCACAGGCTCGGGCGCCCGCAGCTTCAACCTGTGCTAGGGCGTCTTTCGATAAATCAAACGCATTTACATTGTGACCTGCTTTAGCCAAGTTCATGGCCATCGGTCCACCCATGTTGCCTAATCCGATAAATGCGACATTCGCCATGTTCGACTCCTTCTTGTTGTCGATAGTTATTATTTTTTCATCAACACTTGCTCAAGCGCTGCTAATGGATGTGTACGCTCGCCCCACGGTGGGTCGAAAAACCCGTCGATGGCCTCTTCCGTCACATCGCCTACGCTTGCAAACTGCCACTGCGGCTGTTTGTCTTTGTCGATGAGTAATGCACGAATACCCTCGGCGAAATCACCACGCACGGCGCAATTACACGATAATGTAAGCTCGAATCTAAAGCAGTCTGCTAATGACAGATCCGCACCATGATGAGTTTGTTGCCACACTAAGTGAGGCGTGATTGGGCAACCATGACTTAGATTTTTTTGCGCCTTCTGGAACCACTTATCGTCTTGTTGCTCGGCCAAAACTCGTTGGGTCGCTTCAGTCACACTACTTGCAGACATACATTGTTGTATGGTCTCAAGATGGGGTTCAACCTGAGGACTGGGTAGCGCAGTATCATCCTGTTCAGCAAGACGCTCGAGTGTATCGGTTACTTTTTGATGATTCAGTGCGCCCGTATCCCCCCATTCAATAGCCTGTAGTGCTTCGATGACTTGAGCTTTATGTTCGTGACCGACGAACTGATCAGCAAGATTAAGGAAAAGAGCGTCAGACGCATTCATAGTCGCGCCAGTCATCCCTAAGAATGCACCACAACCTTCCGGCATCCGGTTCAAGAAATACGTTGCCCCCACATCGGGGTATAAACCGATGGTAACTTCCGGCATCGCCAGCAATGAGCGTTCTGTTACGATGCGGTGACTGGCGCCATTCATTAGACCCATACCACCGCCCATCACAATACCATCACCCCAGCAGATGATCGGCTTTGGATAGGTCTGAATGGCATAATCTAATTGATACTCCGTAGTGAAGAAGTTCTCGACTTCTTCAACTAATTGGCCGGGCTGTGCTTGCATCGCTTTGTACATAGCAACGATGTCGCCGCCGGCACAAAACGCTTTTTCACCTGCGCCTTGCAGCCAAACACAAGCCACCCGAGGATCATCAGCCCAGGCTTGTAATTGGGGCAGCAGTGTTTCTGCCATTGCCAAGCTGAGCGCGTTGAGTGATTTTTCAGAGTTTAGCGTAGCAACGCCGATGACTTTGTCACCGGCGTTGATTGTTTCAAGAATTACGGGAGTTTGCATGCCGACTCCTTACAAAATTTGGCGGTCGCTATCAGCTAGAATGCGACGTGCAATGATCAGTCGCATCACTTCGTTGGTTCCCTCAAGAATTTGATGAACGCGCACATCACGAACATGGCGCTCAAGCGGATATTCTTTGATATAGCCGTAACCACCATGGATTTGTAGTGCTTCATTACACACTTGGAAACCGATATCCGTGGCAAAGCGTTTAGCCATCGCACAATAGGTTGTCTTATCGGGATCATTGTTATCCACTTTCGAAGCAGCTAATCGAACCATTTGACGTGCTGCAACAAGCTCAGTCGCCATGTCCGCCAGTTTAAACTGAAGCGCTTGGAATGCTGCTAACGGTTTACCAAACTGACTGCGTTCGTGCATATACGCAGACGCCGTCTCTAATGCTGCCTGCGCAGTACCTACGGAACAGACCGCAATATTGATACGACCGCCATCCAGTCCCATCATCGCGAACTTGAAGCCTTCTCCTTCATCACCCAACAAGTTCTTGGCTGGGATACGCACATCCTCAAAGGTTACCAGACGGGTAGGTTGAGCGTTCCAACCCATTTTATCTTCTTTTTTGCCATAGCTGATGCCCTTTGCATCGGCTGGTACAACAAAGGCAGAAATACCTTTAGGGCCCGCCTCTCCAGTGCGTGCCATGACCACCATCACATCCGTTGAACCGGCACCTGAAATAAACATCTTAGAACCGTTGAGAACGTACTCATCGCCTTCTTTTTTAGCGCTGGTGCGTAAACTTGCGGCATCTGAACCAGAGCCTGGCTCAGTTAAACAGTAAGAGCCGAGCTTTTCACCCGTCACTAATTCTGGCACCCATTCATCGATGACGTCTTGTTGACCGAATGAGCCAATCATCCAGGTCACCATATTATGAATGGTCATCATCGCGGTGGTGGCTGTACAACCACCCGCTAATTGTTCGAAAATAAGTGCTGAGTCTAAACGACTCATGCCAAAACCACCCGCCTCTTCTGGGGTATACATTCCCATAAAGCCCATCTCACCCGCCTTACGGAAAACCTCGATGGGGAAATGAGCTTCTTCATCCCAGCGCGCTGCGTTAGGTGCAAGTTCTTTATCCGCAAACGCTTTGGCAGTATCGACAAAGGCTTGTTGGTCTTCTGTTAATTCAAAGTTCATGCTAACTACCTTTAACTTATCAATTACTTCAGGTGAATAGACATATTAGGTCCACTCGCCTCAATATCACTCTCAAACCAACGCGCAGTCACGGTTTTGGTTTCGGTGTAGAAGCGGATCGCTTGCTTACCATAAGCATGCAAGTCACCAAAGAATGAACGTTTCCAGCCAGTGAACGAGAAGAATGGCAATGGCACCGGGATAGGAATATTGATACCGACCTGACCGACAGTGACTTCGTGTTGGTATTTGCGCGCTGCCGCACCATTCGAAGTGAAGATTGACGTGCCGTTACCGTACGGGTTGTTGTTCACCAACGTCAGTGCATCGTCTAGGTCCTCGACTTCCATCATACTAAGCACGGGACCAAAGACTTCCTTTTTATAGATATCCATATCAGCGGTGACTTCAGAGAATACCGTTGCGCCAACCCAGTTGCCGTCCGGCAAGCCTTCCACGGTGCAACCACGACCATCGACAAGTAGCTTGGCACCTTCATTTTCACCGTCGGTGATCATTTGTTCAATACGCTCTTTAGCTTGTGGACTAATGACAGGTCCGTACGCTGCGTTCTCATCGTTCCAAGCGCCTGGACGAACTTTTGCAATCGCTTCAGCGACTTCAGGGATCCACTCTTTCGCCGCGCCGACAAATACTGCGACTGAAATTGCCATACAACGTTGGCCTGCCGCTCCGACAGAAGCACCGACGAGGTTGTTAATGACTTGCTGCTTATTGGCATCAGGCATGATGACACAATGGTTTTTAGCACCCGCGAACGCTTGTACGCGTTTACCGTTCTCCGTACCACGACGATAAATGTATTCGGCGACAGGTACTGACCCAACAAATGATAACGCATGAATTTCAGGATGGTCTAAAACGAAATCAACTTGGTCTTTACCACCGTGAATCACCTGCAGTACGCCTTTAGGCGCGCCCGCTTGCTCAAATAGCTCAACTAAGCGTGTTGGCGTCAATGGATCTTGTTCTGAAGGCTTTAAGATGAAAGTGTTACCGCAGGCAATAGCCATCGGGAACATCCATAATGGGATCATCGCGGGAAAGTTAAACGGCGTGATACCCGCACAAATACCGAGCGGCTGAATGTAGCTGTAAGAGTCGATAGAGCGTGCTACGTTTTCGACCGTCTCACCCATCATCAATGATGGAATGTTCGCGGCTTGCTCAACCACTTCAATGCCGCGCCATACATCACCTTTGGCATCTTCAAAGGTTTTTCCAGTCTCTTGCGCTAAGATTTCTGCAATTTCTTCTTGGTGTTCTTTAAGCAATGCCTGATAGCGCATCATGACACGAGCACGCTCAGAAACAGGCACTTCTTTCCACGTTTTAAAGGCTTCTCGTGCACTCGCAACAGCAGCTTCCATCTCGTCTTGAGTCGCGCATGGAGCTTCAGCAATCACTTCTTGGGTCGCTGGATTGGTTACCGGAATCCAAGACTCAGCTTTTGAAGCGCGAAACTCTCCGTCGATATACAGAGGCACTTTTTTAGACATAACTCACCTTCTTGTTGTGTTATTTTATAAACCAAATTTTCATAATCCTTAAAAGAGACGCATACCGTGCCACTTTTAATTCTTATTACGTTACTCTGGGCGGCAAGCTTCTCGCTCATTGGCGAATACCTTGCCGGCCAAGTTGATGGCTATTGGGTCGTGTTTATCCGCATGCTACTGGCTTTGTTTACTATCTTGCCATTATTCAAATGGCGTCAGCTCAAAGCCTATTCGGTTAAAACACTGACCCAACTTGCCGGAATTGGTGCCGTACAAATCGGCTTGATGTACTTGTTTTTGTATCACGCATTTCTTTATTTGAGTGTCGCCGAGGTACTATTGTTCACGATATTCACCCCGCTTTACATTACACTCATCGACGAAATCATTTTAGGGCGCCGCCGCTTACCATTCACTTGGTGGCTCGCAGCCGCCATCTCAGTCTTAGGCGCTGCCATCATTCGTTACCAGGGGCTAAGCGCTGATTTCATTATTGGCTTTGCTTTGATTCAAGCCGCCAATTTATGCTTCGCTGCCGGCCAAGTGGCATACAAACGCTTAGACCTCGGCTCAACGCAAAATCAAATTCAACAATTCGCCGCATTTTTTGCCGGTGCTAGCCTCGTCTCTGGCTTAGGTGTTTTACTGTTTGGCAATCACCAAATGCTACCTACTACACCCTTACAATGGGGCATTTTGTTGTGGCTCGGCATTGTCGCCTCCGGCCTTGGCTATCTCGGCTGGAACCTAGCCAGCAAATGGGTCAATACCGGACAGCTCGCGGCTATGAATAATGCCTTAATTCCCGCTGGGATTCTCGTTAGCGTGTTGTTTTGGCAACACGATACCGACTGGTTAAGATGGTTGCTGGGCGCGAGCTTAATTGTTATTGCTGTTATTTTGGCTTCGCGCCAGCAACGTAACCTAAGCCGTTGACTACATCATTTCAACGGCAAGTGCGACGGCTTCACCACCACCAATGCATAGTGAGGTAATACCCCGTTTCTCGCCGCGTTGCTTCAATGCGTGAAGCAAGGTAACCAGCAAACGGGCGCCACTGGCACCAATCGGATGACCCAACGCACACGCACCGCCGTGGACATTAACGCGGTTAGCATCAAGCTTCATTTCGTTGATTGCTAACATGGTGACCATGGCGAACGCTTCGTTGATTTCCCATAAATCGACGTCTTCTTTGCTCCACCCGACTTGGTTCAACAACGCGTCCATCGCGCCAATAGGCGCCACAGTAAACTCAGCAGGCGCCTGAGAATGAGTTGCATGCCCTTTAACGCGAGCAAGCGGTTTCAAACCGCGCTTAGCAGCCTCACTCTCGCGCATCAATACAAGCGCCGCAGCCCCATCCGAGATTGAGCTTGAGTTGGCAGCTGTAATAGTGCCGTCTTTCTTAAACGCTGGACGTAGTTGTGGGATCTTATCAAGTCGTGCTTTACCCGGCTGCTCATCGGTATCTACGGTAACATCACCCTTGCGCGTTGAATAAGTCAACGGCGTAATTTCACCTTTGAAGTAACCTTTTTCAATAGCGGCCTGCGCTTTCTCTAGCGAGTTAATCGCAAAGTTATCCATTGCATCGCGGTCAAGACCGTATTTGTCAGCCGTGTCCTGCGCATAACAACCCATCGCCTTGCCTTCATAGGCATCTTCAAGACCATCGAGCATCATGTGGTCAAACAATTGACCATGTCCCATACGGTACCCATTACGGCCTTTGTCAAGTAAGTAAGGCGCACGCGACATACTTTCCATACCGCCCGCGACGACGACGTCCGCTGAGCCTGCACGAATTAAGTCCGTTGCAAACATCGCTGCTTTTAAGCCCGAACCACAGACTTTATTAATGGTCGTAGCACCCGTGCTTTGCGGTAAACCGGCATATAACATCGCCTGACGTGCGGGCGCTTGGCCCAAACCCGCCGGCAGTACGTTACCCATAATGACCTCAGAAACATCGGTTTCTTTGAGGCCGCTATTTCCTAACGCAGCTTTAATCGCAGTAGCCCCTAAATTAGGCGCACTGACTTCACTCAGGCTACCTTGGAAGCCCCCCATTGCTGTCCGGTTTGCGGCAACAATTACGACCGAATCGTTTGACATCTTTCCTCCAATACCACTTTACGTTAACGTAAACTTCCTCTAAGCTTAGATCTTAGGTCAACTAAAAAGCAAGTCTGATGAGTAACAAAATCACTTATACGATCGGCGAATTGGCAAAACAATTTGACATTACGACCCGTTCTATCCGCTTCTACGAAGACGAAGGGTTGCTATCGCCTCGTCGTCAAGGTCAACATCGAATTTACAATAATAAAGATCGCGTCCGCCTTAAACTTATTTTACGCGGCAAGCGGTTAGGTTTCTCGTTAGCTGAAACCCGACGTTTATTTGAGTTGTATGACGCAGACAATAGTTCGGCTGCACAGTTAGAAAAGGTACTTGAGTTAATCGCCGAGAAAAAGGCATCACTCAAGCAACAAATGGAAGATATCAACGTATTACTGACTGAGCTCTCGGGCCTTGAGCAACGTTGCCAAGACGAACTTGAGTCAGTGCGAACGACAACCAAGAAAGTAGTCTCATCTCAGGAGTCATTATGATTACGCAATTTAATTCTTTTAACTTTGGCTTAGGCGAAACCGCGGACATGCTGCGTGAAGCAGTCAACGCATTTGCACGCGATGAAATCGCACCTCGTGCAGCTGAAATTGATGAAGCCAATGAGTTTCCAAGTGATTTATGGCGTAAACTCGGGGATATGGGTCTACTCGGTTTGACAGTTGACGAACAGTATGGCGGCTCAGGTATGGGTTACCTTGAACACGTCATCGCGATGGAAGAAATAAGTCGCGCATCAGCCTCTGTCGGCTTAAGTTACGGCGCTCATTCAAACCTGTGCGTTAACCAAATCGCACGCAACGGCAACGAAGAACAGAAACAAAAATACTTACCTAAGCTCTGTACCGGTGAACATGTAGGCGCGCTCGCGATGAGCGAACCTAATGCGGGTTCGGACGTGGTCAGCATGAAACTGAAAGCCGAGAAAAAAGGCGACAAGTACGTACTGAACGGCAACAAAATGTGGATTACGAATGGTCCCGATGCCGACGTTTTTGTGATTTATGCTAAAACCGATGCCGAAAAAGCCTCGCGTGGTATCACCGCATTTATCGTTGAGAAAAACACCCCAGGATTTAGCCAAGCCCAAAAGCTCGACAAACTTGGAATGCGCGGTTCAAATACCTGCGAATTAGTATTCGAAGATGCTGAAGTGCCTGCTGAAAACATTCTAGGCGAACTCAATGGCGGCGTTGAAGTATTAATGAGTGGTTTGGATTACGAGCGCGCGGTACTTGCGGCAGGTCCACTGGGCATCATGCAAGCGTGTCTAGATGCCGTCGTACCGTACATCCATGATCGTAACCAATTCGGCAAAGCGATTGGTGAGTTCCAATTGGTACAGGGTAAGGTTGCGGACATGTACACGCGCACTAACGCAGCGCGTGCTTACGTTTACGCGGTGGCGCAATCGTGCGACCGTGGTGAAACCACGCGCAAAGACGCAGCGGGTGCAATACTTTATGCAGCCGAGCTAGCGACTCAACTTGCTCTTGATGCGATTCAATTGCTCGGTGGTAACGGCTACATTAACGAATACCCGACTGGACGTCTGTTACGTGATGCCAAACTTTATGAAATTGGTGCCGGTACGTCAGAAATCCGCCGTATGCTGATTGGTCGTGAGTTGTTCAACGAGTCCAAATAAAAGGAGACGCTGTGGCTATTCTTGCAAGCAAAGTCAACACCCGCGACGAGCAGTTCAAAGCGAACTATGAATCGATGCAAGCGGTCGTTGATGACGTGAACGCTAAAGTCGAACAAATTAAACAAGGCGGCGGTCCTAAATATCAAGAGCGTCACTTGTCGCGCGGTAAACTGTTACCGCGCCAACGTATTAATAAGCTGCTTGACGCTGGTTCAGCGTTTTTAGAAATCGGTCAGTTCGCTGCATGGGACGTGTATGACGATTATGTGCCGGCGGCCGGTGTCGTCGCGGGTATTGGTCGCGTCGAAGGCGTTGAGTGCATGATCGTTGCTAACGATGCAACGGTAAAAGGCGGTACTTATTATCCGTTAACCGTTAAGAAGCATCTGCGCGCGCAAGAAATTGCCGAACGATGCCATTTGCCGTGTATTTACTTAGTCGACTCAGGCGGAGCCAACCTACCGCGTCAGGATGATGTATTCCCAGATAAAGATCACTTTGGTCGCATCTTTTTTAATCAAGCCAACATGTCAGCTAAGGGCATTCCACAGATCGCGGTTGTCATGGGTCTATGTACAGCTGGCGGTGCTTATGTGCCTGCTATGGCCGACGAGAGCGTGATTGTAAAAGAGCAAGGCACTATTTTTCTTGCCGGTCCGCCATTAGTTAAAGCGGCAACGGGCGAGGAAGTCAGCGCCGAAGAACTCGGTGGTGCCGATGTACACACGCGGGTTTCAGGTGTTGCCGATCACTTTGCCCATAACGACGAGCATGCTTTGGCATTAGCGCGCCGTTCAGTGGCACGATTAAACCGTCCTGCACCGACTCAGTTAGATCAACGCGAAAGCAAACCGCCGCGTTATGATGCAAAAGAACTCTATGGCATCGTTGGCACCGATTTACGTAAGCCTTACGATGTTCACGAAGTGATTGCGCGTGTCGTGGATGACTCTGATTTTGATGAGTTTAAAGCGAACTACGGTACCACGCTGGTGACGGGCTTTGCGCGTATTCACGGGTACCCCGTCGGTATCGTGGCAAATAACGGTATTTTATTCTCCGAAAGTGCACAAAAAGGTGCACATTTTATTGAGTTGTGCGCGCAGCGTAAAATTCCTCTCGTGTTCTTGCAAAACATCACCGGTTTTATGGTCGGAAAAAAATATGAAGCCGAGGGTATCGCTAAGCATGGGGCTAAGATGGTCATGGCTGTATCCTGTGCCAAAGTACCTAAGTTTACCGTGCTGATTGGCGGGAGCTATGGTGCAGGTAACTACGGCATGTGCGGACGTGCCTACGATCCGACCCTGATGTTTATGTGGCCAAACGCACGTATTTCGGTAATGGGTGGTGAACAGGCCGCCGGTGTAATGGCTCAAGTCACCAAGGACAACCTTGCACGTAAAGGCGAGCAACTGAGTGCGGAAGATGAAGCCAAGCTGAAGCAGCCGATTGTTGAGCAATACGAAAAACAAGGTCACCCCTACTACGCCTCGGGCCGTTTGTGGGATGACGGTATTATCGATCCAGCACAAACGCGCGATGTGCTCGGCCTTAGTATCGCCGCTTCACTTAACGCACCAATTGAAGACAGCCAGTTCGGCGTATTCCGGATGTAAGGAGAGCAATCATGAGTGAATACACTGAATTTTCAATCGATTCTCGTGGCGTCGCTTGGCTTACCTTGAACCGTCCAGAAGTGCACAATGCCTTCGACGATAAAATGATCGCTGAGCTCGTTGCCGCATTAACTGAAGTTGAGGAGTCTGAACAGGCGCGCGTTTTAGTATTGCGTTCCAATGGCAAAAACTTTTCCGCGGGCGCCGACTTAAACTGGATGCGCTCCATGGCGGATAAGGATTATCAAGAAAATATCGATGATGCCGCTGGTCTCGATCGCTTAATGAGCCAACTTGATCAGTTAAGCAAACCCACCATCGCACTCGTGCAAGGCGCTGCGTTTGGCGGCGCTGTTGGCTTAGCCGCCTGTTGCGACATGGTTTTAGCACAACCCAAAAGCAGTTTTTGCCTGAGCGAAGTCAAAATCGGCCTCATCCCCGCAGTGATAAGCCCTTATGTCGTACGTGTTATGGGTGAACGCCAAGCGCGTCGTTATATGTTGACCGCCGAACGTTTCTTTGCCGAAAAAGCCTTGCAAGCAGGATTAGTCACTGAAATTGTTGAAGAATTTGAAGACACCTTGCCATCACTTCTTGAGGCACTATTAAACAATTCACCACAAGCCTTGGGCGCGTGTAAACGCCTTATTCGTGGCGTTGCACACCAACCCACGAGTGACCCGGTGCGCCGATTTACTATCGAAGAAATTGCAAAAATTCGCGTATCAGATGAAGGTCAAGAAGGCCTCACTGCATTTCTAGAAAAACGCGCGCCGCAGTGGCAAAGCAAAAGTTAACGGGATTATTTATGATTCAATCACTTCTTATTGCAAACCGTGGTGAAATCGCTTGCCGTGTTATCGAAACGGCACGCCAAATGGGTATCCGCACCATTGCGGTATACTCGGCTGCGGACGCACAGGCACGGCATACGCAACTTGCTGATGAAGCCTATTACATTGGTCCGGCACCGAGCAACGAAAGTTACTTAAAGGCAGACACGATTATCAACGTCGCAAAATCTGCCGGCGCCGATGCTATCCATCCAGGGTACGGTTTTTTATCTGAGAATGAATCGTTTGCTGAACTCTGTCAGCAGAATGATATTATTTTTGTCGGGCCACCGGTTTCGGCGATTGCTGCAATGGGGTCTAAAAGTGCCGCTAAAGCCATTATGGAAGAAGCAGGTGTGCCTTTAGTTCCGGGTTATCATGGTAGCGAACAAGACGAAGACACGCTATTTGCCAAAGCTAAAGAGGTTGGCTTCCCACTGCTTTTAAAAGCCGCTTATGGCGGTGGTGGTAAAGGTATGCGCGTGGTCGAATCGGAGCAGGATTTTAAATCTGCACTGAGTTCGGCAAAACGTGAAGCGAAATCATCGTTTGGCAATGACAAAGTCTTGTTTGAGCGCTTTATCCGTAATCCACGCCACGTAGAGATCCAAGTATTCTGCGACCAGCATGGCAACGCGGTATACCTTGCAGAACGAGATTGTTCGGTACAACGCCGTCACCAAAAAGTCATTGAAGAGGCTCCTGCGCCGGCATTATCGGAAACAACCCGTCAGGCGATGGGTGAAGCTGCCGTCAAAGCAGCAAAAGCTATTGACTACGTGGGTGCAGGCACGGTTGAGTTTTTATACGACGCCAGTGGCGAGTTTTTCTTCATGGAAATGAATACTCGCTTACAAGTCGAACACCCCGTAACAGAGATGATTACCGGCTTAGACTTAGTCGAATGGCAGCTCATGGTCGCCTCTGGGGACAGCTTACCGTTGACGCAAGACGCCGTCACCGTTAACGGTCATGCTTTCGAAGCGCGTATTTATGCGGAAGATCCGGCCAACGACTTTCTACCAAGCACGGGCACAATCCGTCACCTTCGTACCCCCGCAGTCAATGACGGCGTGCGTATCGATACGGGTGTCGAGCAAGGTGATGAAATCTCGAGCTTCTACGATCCGATGATCGCCAAATTGATTGTTTGGGATACTGACCGAGATCGCGCCTTACTGAAGTTACAACGCGCTTTGAAGCAGTACCGTGTGACGGGCTTGCATACAAATATTGAGTTTTTACACCGGCTAGCAAGCCATCCAGCATTTATGCGCATGGATCTCACGACTGAATTTATCCAACAGTATGAACAATCGTTGTTCCCAGAGTCGACCCAAGATCTTAATTGGGTACGCACTGAAGCGGCAGTATTTGATGTATTACAACGTCAAACGCAAATCAACACCAACAATAGTCCGTGGAATCGTGCTGATGCACTGCGCTTGAACGAAGCCGCCGTACACGTGGTTGAATTCAGTGACGGCGAAGAACTGAATCATGTTGAGCTCGAGCAAACAGATAATGGCTTTAGCGTGACGATTGGCGAAGAGCGCTTTGCCATCCAAGCGAGTATCCGAGATGATCAGCTCAACGTTGTTGTGAACGGTCATCGCTATCAGCGCTACATTGCGACCTGTGATGACACACTCACTGTATTTACCGAACAAGGTCCAGTGACACTGCATCGCCATAAGGTGGCTGATACCTTGGTCGATGACAACGCCGGTGGAGGCCTGGTCGCGCCGATGAATGGCACAATCACAGATGTTTTGGTCAGCAAAGGCGACCACGTTGAGAAAGACCAAGCCCTCGTCATCATGGAAGCAATGAAGATGGAGTACACCATTAAAGCGCATTGCGCAGGTGAAGTCACTGACGTATTTTTTGCCTCGGGTGACTTAGTGAGTGATGGTGACGAACTCGTTGCTATTGCCGAGAAGGAGTAAGCATGTTTAAACGCAGCGCTATGCCGGATGAAGTCAATATCGTCGAAGTCGGTCCACGCGATGGCTTACAAAATGAAGTGGCGGTTCCGACCGCCGCTAAAATAGAGCTGATTAATGCCCTGTCTAAAACGGGCCTAAAATATATAGAAAGCGCTAGTTTTGTCAGCCCGAAGTGGGTGCCACAGATGGCCGACAGTGGC
Organism: Idiomarina baltica OS145; assembly: GCF_000152885.1. GTDB lineage: Bacteria > Pseudomonadota > Gammaproteobacteria > Enterobacterales > Alteromonadaceae > Idiomarina > Idiomarina baltica. The sequence goes on along the minus strand of NZ_CH672404.1, from coordinate 421,719 downwards.
GAGATCATGGAACAGATAGAACGTCACTCTGGGATTACTTACTCCGCTCTGACGCCCAATCTAAAAGGATTGGAGAACGCGCTCTCGGTGAATACTGATGAGGTTGCCGTTTTTGGTGCCGCATCAGAACAATTTAGTCAGCGTAATATCAACTGTTCTATCGACGAGTCACTGGAACGCTTTCGTCCGGTAATCAGCCAAGCACGACAAGCGAATGTACGCGTACGCGGCTACGTCTCGTGTGTTCTAGGCTGTCCTTACCAAGGCGATGTACCACTCAAAGATGTCGCACATGTAGCGCAGCAATTGATCGAAATGGGCTGTTACGAAGTGTCCCTTGGCGACACGATTGGTGTGGGTACACCGCTACAAGCGGCTGAAATGGTCAAGGCTGTACTTGAGGTGGTGCCGGCCAACCAGTTGGCATTGCACTTCCACAATACCTACGGGCAGGCTTTAGCAAATATTCTTGCCTGTTTGGAACTCGGGGTGAATACCGTTGATAGTGCGGTGGCAGGCTTAGGCGGTTGCCCGTATGCAAAAGGCGCCAGCGGTAATGTAGCGACCGAAGATGTGGTATACATGTTAAACGGAATGGGCATTAAGACGGGCGTCGAGCTTGATGCACTCGTCCGTGCAGGTGCTGATATTTGTCAACACCTTGGGCATGGCCCTCGCTCTCAAGTAGCACTCGCAGAATTGGCAAAAAAAGGATAATTAACATGGCAGCAGAACGACTTTGGCAACCCAGTGCGGATCAAATCGCTGAAGCGCGCATGAGCGATTTCCTGCAACAGATAAACGTGCATAATGACGCGGGTCTTGCGAATTATCACGAACTCTATCAGTGGTCGATTGATAACAACGAAGCATTTTGGTCGCTGATTTGGGATTACTTTGATGTGATTGGCGAAAAAGGCGACGTCATTGTTCAAGATAAAGACAAGCTTCCGGGTGCCAAGTGGTTTCCAGAGGCTGAGTTAAACTTTGCGGAAAACCTACTGCGCCATAAAGATAACCACAGCGCACTGGTATTTCGCGGCGAGAACGGTGAGCGCCAAGAGCTCAGCTATGAAGCACTCTACTTGCAAGTTGCTCGTGCTGCACATGCACTAAAAACGCAGGGTGTATCGAGTGGCGATCGTGTCGCAGGAATGATGCCCAATTGCATTGAAACCATCGTAATGATGCTTGCCACCACCAGCTTAGGTGCAATCTGGTCATCCTGTTCACCGGATTTTGGTGTGCAAGGTGTACTCGACCGTTTTGGTCAGATTGAACCGAAAGTCCTGATGACAGTCGATGGCTATTTTTATAACCAAAAGAATCTCAATATAAAGGATAAAGTAAGCGAAATCGCAGACAACTTGCCGACCGTTGAGCATTTGGTACTTGTTAACTTTAGCGGTCAGTCAGAGGTGGTCGATGACGCTCGCATGGTGCGTTACGAGGACTTCCTAGACAATGATGCTAGCCATATTGATTTTGTGAGAAAGCCGTTCAACCATCCGGTCTATATTATGTTTTCTTCAGGCACCACAGGCGTGCCTAAATGTATTGTTCACGGTGCAGGCGGCACGTTATTGCAACATTGCAAAGAACACGGCTTGCATACTGACTTAGGTCGTGAAGATACGCTGTTCTACTTTACAACCTGTGGCTGGATGATGTGGAACTGGTTGGTCAGCGGGCTCGCGTTAGGTGCTAAGTTAGTCTTGTTTGATGGTTCACCATTCGCTCCTAAACCGGAAGTGCTTTGGGATATTGCCGATGAAGAGCGCATCAGCGTGTTCGGTACCAGTGCAAAATATTTATCTGCGCTAGAAAAAGCCGATGTCAAACCGCGTCAATCTCATGAACTTAAAGCATTGCGGAGCATATTGACCACAGGCTCAGTCTTGCCTCCAGAAAGTTTTGACTACGTCTACCGCGATATCAAAACTGACCTCTGCTTATCATCAATTTCAGGTGGGACCGACATTGTTTCGTGCTTCGCCCTAGGCTGCCCTATCCTGCCGGTCTATCGCGGTGAGTTACAATGTCGAGGACTCGGTTTAGCGGTCAATGTGTACAATGATCAAGGCGAAGCTGTTAAACAACAAAAAGGCGAGTTGGTGTGCGAGAATTCATTTCCCAATATGCCCGTTGGGTTCTGGGGTGATGACGATGGCCAACGCTATTTTAACGCCTACTTCGCACGCTTCGATAACATCTGGGCACACGGCGATTTTGCCGAGTTAACCGAACATGACGGTGTTATTATTTACGGTCGGTCGGATGCAGTACTTAACCCAGGTGGTGTGCGTATTGGCACAGCGGAGATTTACCGCCAAGTTGAGAAGGTGGACGTCGTCCTAGAGAGTATTGCTATCGGTCAACAATGGGATGACGATGAGCGCGTGGTACTATTCGTGCGTCTCCGTGAGGGCGTGCAACTTGACGACGCCTTAGTAAAAACCATCAAGCAAACGATTCGTGCAAACGCTACCCCTAGACACGTGCCTGCGGTTATATTACAAGTGAACGATATTCCAAGAACCATTAGTGGTAAGATCGTTGAACTTGCGGTTCGTAATGTTGTGCACGGACAACCTGTGCAAAATACCGATGCGTTGGCGAACCCCGATGCCTTGAACGAGTTTAAGGATCGTCCAGAGCTCAGTCGTTAAGAGAGTCTAATTCATGCGTTTAAAGCTTTTTGCGGGTGCCAAGCAAGCCGTTATTACCATAGTAACAGGGGTCTTAATCTCAATCATCGCGTTCTCCTATGTACGCTATCTAGAGAATATAGATGCACGCGAGGCACTTGAAAACGAAGCTTATAATATTCAGCGCGAGGTTCGACAAAACTTGGTGGCGCACTTATACGCCACTGAGTTGTTCGCGCGTGAGTTAAAGCAGAGTAAACAAGAGCTCGATGATAGATGGAACGACGATGCGAATATTATCTCACTCTATTATCAAAGTATCACCGCTATGGTGTGGTTATCCCCCGATTTAGTCATTCAAAAATACTATCCGCCCGATCGTCAAGCTCAATTATTAGGCACGCCTTTCAAAGGTTCTGAACTGACAACGACACTCCTTAAGTCTGAGGGTAATCAGCATGCGATGATAGGTAGTGCCGGTAACTTAGGGCGAATCGGTAGCGACATTGTTATGTTCTCGCGCATCGAAAATGCCTCGCGCCAAGGCTTTTTAGGATTGATCATTAGTCTGCAAGATTTATTAAATAATGTCATTCGGCAGAATATTTCTGAAGGTTATCAAGTAGCTATTAGTCGCGACGGTCAGACGCTCTATCAGTTTGCCGGTGACGTCACCTTGCGAGACCAATGGGCCGTTAGCCGTACCCTTCAGCTGCTAGGCTCACAATGGCAATTGCATGTGTGGATGACGCCCGCACGGCTTGCAGAGGAACGACAAGGGCTTGCCCTCACCTTGTTATTTACCGGGTTATTCATCACGGCGATGCTGACCTTGGTGTTCTATATTGTTGCTCAAAGCCGATACAAAGCCCAGCAACTCGCAGATGCGAACATCGAACTTTATTCAGAAATCGACGAGCGAGAGCGCGTTGAAAAAGAAATCGCATATCTTGCTGAACACGACGCACTGACGCGTCTTATAAACCGCAATGCGTTAATGCGAATTCTTTCCGAATGGCTCGCTGATGACGCCAAGAACGGCCTTACTGCAATATTATTTATTGATTTGGATCGCTTTAAAGAAGTCAATGACGCGCTCGGTCATACCGTTGGCGATGAACTGATCAAGCGGGTAGCTCGCCGCATCAAAAAGCTTGCGCCCAACGAAGCTGTGTTGGCTCGTTCGGGCGGGGACGAGTTTCTATTAGCCGTACCTCACTCGACATCCCGTGAGCACATCTTGACGCTTGCCGATCAATTATTGCAAGCACTCGACGCCCATTTCTATGTCGATGAATACGAGCTATTCATTAGTGCATCCATTGGCATCGCATTCGCTGAAGATGCGGACAATAATCCCGAGTATTTAATTCGAAATGCTGATACGGCTCTTTATCAAGCAAAAGATAATGGCCGCAACACCTATCACATATATAGCCAAGCAGTGCATCGCGATTTGGCAAAAAAATTAGAAATGGTCAAACAGCTACGTCATGCAGTAGAGCAAGAGGCTTTAGAAGTTTATTATCAGCCGAAAGTAGAGTTACTTGGCCACCGAATTACAGGCCTTGAGGCGCTCGTACGTTGGGTAAAAGATGATGGTACAGTGATTGGCCCTGACCAATTTATTCCTATCGCCGAGGATACAGGCTTAATTATACCACTATCCGAATACGTCATGCGGACCGCCTGTAACCAACTTAAACGGTGGCACGAAATGGGCTTCAATGATCTCACAATGGCAATCAATATCTCGGGTAAGCAGTTACATCTGCCTGACTTAGTTGACACCATTGTTGATAATGTAAGCGAAGCACGACTATCACCTAAATGTATTGAGTTAGAACTCACGGAACAAGTGTTTATCGAAAATATACAATCGCACACCAACTTTATGCACTCGGTGCGTGAACATGGTATGTCGCTTGCTATCGATGATTTTGGCGTCGGCTATTCGTCGTTGTCTTACCTGAAAAACTTTCCAGTGACTTCGCTCAAGATTGATCGCTCATTCGTACGCGATCTGCCAGACAACGAAGACGATGCAGTTATCGTTCAAACCATTATAAATTTAGCGAAGAACCTAAATATTCAATTAGTCGCTGAGGGTATTGAAACCAGCGAGCAAGTCGAGTTTTTATTAAGTAGAGACTGTGGCATAGGACAAGGCTACTTATTCAGCCGACCAGTCCCCGCAGACGAAATTACACAGCTATTGCAAAACTATCATGGCCTGATGCCGATTGATATCAGCTCATGATTATGGAGGTTAACGTGGAACGCGAAAGTATGGACTTTGACGTTGTCATCGTGGGCGCCGGTCCATCTGGGCTGGCGGCAGCATGTCGACTAGGGCAACTTGCTCAAGAGAATGAGCAAGAACTGATGATTTGTGTGGTTGAAAAAGGTGCTGATATTGGTGCTCACATATTGTCAGGCGCCGTATTTGAGCCGCGCGCAATGAACGAACTCTTCCCAGATTGGAAGGAGCGCGGTGCGCCGCTCAATACAGCCGTCACAGAGGATGAAATACTGCTATTAAACGATGCGCAAAATAGTCGTAAATTACCGCATATTGCAGTACCGAAAACCTTCCATAACGAAGGTAATTACATCGTTAGCATGGGTAACATTTGCCGTTGGTTAGCGGAGCAAGCTGAAAGCCTAGGTATCGAAATTTTTCCGGGATTTGCCGCAAGTGAGTTAATTAAAAACGAAGACGGTAGTATTGGCGGTGTTATCACTGGCGATATGGGCGTTGCAAAAGATGGCTCAGAAAAAGATGGCTACATGCCAGGCATGGAGTTGCGTGCAAAATACACGCTTTTTGCTGAGGGCTGTCGTGGTCATTTAGGCAAACAATTATTGCAACAATTTCAACTCGATAAAGACGCGACTCCACAACATTTCGGTATCGGCTTTAAAGAAATCTGGGATATTCCGGCTGAACAACACAAACCGGGTAAAGTTGTACATACCGCAGGCTGGCCTCTTAATGACAACGGTTCAGGAGGGGGGTATTTATATCATGCCGATGATGGTCAGGTGTATGTCGGTTTAATTATCGACTTGAACTATAAGAATCCTTATCTCAACCCATTCCAAGAGTTTCAGCGATTCAAAACCCACCCTGCGATTAAAGCGGTATTAGAAAATGGTAAGCGTGTGACATACGGCGCACGAGCGATCGCTAAAGGTGGTTATTATTCATTACCTAAGATGACTTTCCCAGGCGGAATTCTATTAGGTTGTAATGCCGGCACGCTGAACTTTTCTAAGATAAAAGGTAATCACACGGCGATGAAGTCTGGCATGCTTGCGGCAGAAACTGTATTTAACGCGCTCGCTGAGGGCAAGCAGCATGATGACTTGGAAGTCTATAAAAGCGCATTTGAGAAGTCATGGGTATTTGATGAGTTGTACCGCTCACGTAATTTCGGTGGCGCAGTTCACAAATTAGGCACGGTACTAGGTGGTGCTTACAATACGCTTGACCAAAACTATTTTGGTGGCAAATTACCATTTAAATTTAAAGAGTGGACACCCGACTATAAATGCACGGAAAAGGCAAGTCATTATCAGCCGATAGATTATCCTAAGCCAGATAATAAATTGACGTTTGATCGTTTGTCGTCGGTTTTCTTATCCAATACTAACCATGCTGAAGATCAGCCGTGCCACTTGAAGTTAAAAGATGCGGATATTCCCCTAACTGTCAACTTACCTGAATACGCTGAGCCTGCACAACGTTATTGCCCAGCGGGGGTTTACGAAGTCGTAGAAGAAGATGGTAAAGATGTGTTTAAGATTAATGCACAAAACTGCATCCATTGTAAAACCTGCGATATAAAAGATCCGAGTCAAAATATTACTTGGGTAGTCCCTGAGGGGGGTGGCGGCCCGACTTACCCCAATATGTAATTCAATTGAAAAAAAGCGAGCTTAGCTCGCTTTTTTTTATGTTTATAAATAAACAGCTAATCCAATTGTAATATATCTCGTATTTAGCATTTACTTATAGAATTACCAGTGAGAATTGTTTTATAAACACTGCACCCATTACTTAATTATCGGAGATGAATCCATGAGCGAGTTTATTAATATAATTTCACACGAACGTCGTTTGAACGCAGCCCTTAAAGAATTAGATTTAAACGAGCTATATGACATTCAAAAGAAACTCTCAAATGTAATCAGCAAGCGTGAAGAAGACGCACTCGAACAAGAAAAAGCACTTGAAGAAAAACGTCAGAAAGTCGCCGAACTTAAGCGCAACATGCAAGAAGCCGGCATTGATATTTCTGACATTTTAGAAGATGAAATTGGTGGTGATAAACTTGTATCGCCAAAACGTAAGCGCGCACCTAAACCCCCTAAGTATGAATTTAAAGACGAAAACGGCGAGTTAAAAACTTGGACAGGTCAGGGGCGTATGCCTAAAGCACTACAAAACGCGTTGGACAACGGTCGTGCACTTGAAGAGTTTTTGATAAAGTAGTGAAAAGTATTTAATTGGAGAATGTCATTGGGGATTCGAATACTCTTAGCAGGTGTGTTTTGCAGTGCATTGATGGCTGGATGTTCAACTGGTAACCAATATGGTTCACAAGAATCTGCTCTAAGAGCCCTCAATGTCGTCCCCAACGAAGTTGAGCTGCATGACCAGCAGCTCAACCCGAATCGCCATAAGATCTTGAGTGTTGTTACTGGAGATAGTTGCCAAGCCACCTTTCGTGGCGCCCCCGCTTCAACTCTAGATGCTCAACAAGCACTTCGTAACGATGCAGCACGTTTCAATGCGACAGATGTATTCGCTGTACAGTGCTTTAATATTCCGACAGATTCAAGCGCTCGGTGTTACACTCAAGTCAGTTGCGTTGGCAAGGCGACAGTACCAAAGCAGTAACTGTCGCCACGCCAATACATTAATTCAATTCCACAAAATCTAAGGTAATATCGCCTACTCCGACTTCCGCTTTAATGCGATATTCACCCGAACTCGTCAACTCACTCTCTGAGGTCATTAATACGCGCTCTCGATTCGAGTTTCCACGCACCGAACCGCGGATACGGGTGTCACCAATGCCGGCTTCGGCTTTTACTCGCTCTACGTCACTACCGTGCAATACTAAGTCAATCTCACCCACGCCCACTTCAAAAGAGGCATTAGTGGTATACAGTTCACCAGACATCTCACCCACACCAAGCTCTGCATCAACGCCTTTCATTTTGGGTAAGGTAATACGCCAAGTAACTTCAACCTCTTCGTCATCCGGTTCAATACTTAATTCTAATTCATTACCGTGTTGATCGGCCTCTAAGTGCACGCTGTTAATATCACCACCACCATAGAAAAAACTATCATCATTGGCCTCTATAACGAGCTCAACTTCGACAACCTGTGAGTTTATATCGCCTTTCACGAATTCAACTGTTCCGACGGCTGCTTCAACACTCAGCTCTGTATCTGAAGACACGTTGAATGTATGTGAACGCTTTACAACGTCTTGCGCACAAGCTGCTGAAGTCACGGTCAAACCACCGACTAAAAAAATTGCTATGGGCCATACTTTATTTTTCATCATGTTGCTTTCCTTTCTATGTTATTTTTGTAGCTGACGTTCCAAACATCGTGAACAGGTCAAACTAAACAGTTATGTTGTAGTAAAGATTTAGCAAAGCGTGTGCCAAAGTTATTTTTTCTTTTAAATACAGAAACTTAGATAAGTTTTTATAGCTTTAGTGCAATGCTTCTATTTTTTCCAACCACCAAAATTTAGTTAAATCCGCTAACAGTTAAGATAAATGACAAACAACCTAATGCCCCAAACCATCGCTCATATACACACACCTTTTCCTGAAAAGTTTTCTGTACCGCGCCAACCAGGACTCGCTACCCACGTTCAGGGCATCATCAAGCCTTGCGGTGATTACGATTATCCCGCAGCGTTCAGCGGAATCGAGCAACACAGTCATCTTTGGTTAGTGTTTCAGTTTCATCACAACAAAGACTCACAGTGGCAGGCACAAGTGAGACCACCGCGACTTGGAGGAAACCAAAAAGTCGGCGTATTTGCCACCCGCTCACCGTTTAGACCCAACAACATCGGTTTGTCGGCGGTTAAATTATTAGCGGTTAATAATGAACCGTACTTTCATTTAGTCGTCGCCGGTGCCGATTTAGTTGACGGCACTCCCTTAATTGATATCAAGCCTTATATTCCGTATTGTGACAAAATAGACGACGCCAGCAGTTCACTCGCACCCGAAGCACCTAGCGCCAGCTTAGCGGTCTTTTTTGCTCGCGATGCGGCACATTTCATAAAGCAGCAAAAAGAGATTTATCCGCAGCTTGAGTCGTTAATTGTTGAATTGCTTAGCTTTGATGTGCGTCCCGCCTACAAAAAGAACAAAACTGACAATAAAACCTACGCAAGTCGCCTATATGATTTAGATATAAAGTGGCGAGTTGTGGACAACGGAGTGACCGTAGAAAAAATTGTCCGCTATTGTCCGTAAAAGGCTTTGTCGCTTGCAGATAGGCTGTTAAACTTCCCTCCGATTTTGTTCAACTGACATAGAGATTGTTCGACCATGCGCAGCAGTCAATATTTACTATCTACTTTAAAAGAAACGCCCTCTGATGCTGAGATTGTCAGCCATCAGCTAATGCTGCGAGCCGGCATGATCCGAAAAGTGGCATCGGGACTCTACACATGGACCCCGACCGGTCTTCGTGTATTGAAGAAAGTTGAGCGTGTTGTACGCGAGGAAATGGAGCGTATCAACGCCTTAGAAATTTTAATGCCGATGGTGCAACCCGCTGACTTGTGGCAAGAGTCTGGCCGTTGGGAAGACTATGGCCCTGAACTGTTGCGTATTAAAGATCGTCATGAGCGTGATTTCTTGTTAGGCCCGACCCATGAAGAGATTATTAGTGAGTTGGTAAGAAAAGAAGTCAGTAGCTATAAACAGTTGCCTTTGACACTATTCCAGATTCAAACCAAGTTTCGTGACGAGATTCGCCCTCGTTTTGGGGTGATGCGTGCGCGCGAGTTCATGATGAAAGACGCATACTCATTCCACTTAACGGATGAGTCACTGCAGCAAGCCTATGATGAAATGTACGACGCCTATTGCCGTATCTTCCAACGCTTAGGTCTAGACTTTAGACCAGTTATTGCTGATACAGGCTCGATTGGCGGTCACGCATCGCACGAATTTCATGTCCTAGCGGGCTCAGGAGAGGATGCCATCGCGTTCTCTGATGGTTCGGACTACGCGGCGAACGTGGAGATGGCAGAGGCAATCGCTCCGAAAAAAGAGCGTTCACAACCCAGTCAAGATAAACAAGTACATGATGTTACAGGTCATGAAGTCAGTGCTTTCCTGCAGCCATTAGCTGTCGATGCACAACAAGCAGTACAATGTACTTTGGTCAAAGCCAGCGATGAAGTGGAGGCTGACGCCGTCATGTTAGTTTGGCGCGCGGACCACGAGCTGAATACCATTAAAGCTGAAAAGCTAACACAGATCGCAGCGCCCATTGAGGTGCTTGATAGCGATAAATTGATGGGTTGTCACGGCTCCTTTATCGGTCCTGTTAATGCATCAATGCCGGTCATCGTTGATCGCAGTGCCGCTGTGCTAGCAGACTTTGCTTGTGGCGCAAATAAACAGGGTCAGTGGTTGACTGGGGTCAACTGGGATCGCGATGCTGAAATCTCTGCTGTAGAAGACATTCGTAACGTTGTTGCAGGCGATCCGAGTCCATGTGGTCAAGGCACATTGCAGATTGCGCGCGGCATTGAAGTTGGTCATATTTTCCAATTAGGCAAGAAATACAGCAATGCGATGAAGGTGGGTGTATTGTCGGAAACGGGTAAACACGAAACCTTAACCATGGGTTGTTACGGAATCGGTGTTTCTCGCGTTGTCGCAGCTGCGATCGAACAATTCCACGATGACCGCGGTATCAACTGGCCAAATGAGTTAGCACCGTTTGAGGTTGCCATTGTACCAATGAATATGCATAAGTCGGCACGTGTACAAAAAGTTGCTAACGAACTTTATCAGCAACTTCGCGATGCCGGTTTTGATGTGCTATTCGACGATCGCAAAGAACGCCCAGGTGTTATGTTTACCGATATGGAATTGATCGGTGTGCCGCATCAAATCGTCATTGGTGAACGTAATCTCGATGAAGAAATGGTCGAGTATCAATCACGTAGTGACCGTGACAAACAAAAAATGCCGATTAACAGCGTGCTTGAGTTTTTGAATCAGACCTTGCGCAACGCATAATCACACTAAAAACCCCGCAAATGCGGGGTTTTTTATCAGCTTAACTTTCCTGTCCCGCCAATGGCTCGACATAGTGCAAATGCATGTCCCACGGAAAGTGAATCCAAGTTTCTTGTTCAAGATCAGCGACATAATCGTCTACTAATTCAATACCCGCAGGCTTAGCGTAAACGGTGATAAACTTTGCCTTAGGCAAGCGTTTACGTAAAAACTTCAAGGTATTGCCCGTATCAACAAGATCGTCGACAACCAAGAAGCCCTCTCCATCTTCAGTGGCTGATACGTCTTTCAATAGCGCCAACTCATCTTTTTGCTGATCGTGTGCATAGGAACTGACCGCAACACAGTCAACAGTACGTAAGTTTAATTCACGTGCAATAATCGCAGCTGGAACTAAACCGCCACGACTCACCGCGATTACACCTTTATATTGTTCAGCGGGTAACTGGCGGTGTGCCAACTCTCGTGTAGCGCGATGTAGTTCTTCCCAAGAAACAAAAAACTCTCTATTTGAGTGCCAACCCATAATCTGTTACCCCAACCAAATAAATTTACTAATAAATAATAACGCCAATAATACCACGCTAACGGTTAACTCTTTAGTCTTACCGGCCAGAAGCTTAATAACGACGTAACTGATAAACCCAAGCGCAATACCATCTGCGATAGAAAACGTGAGTGGTGTCATGAGTAGCACCACCATCACCGGTGCAGCTTCGGTAATGTCATTCCAATCAACATCCTGCAAAGTAAACAACATCAATACTGCGACATAAATAATTGCGCCGGCTGTTGCATACGGTGGAATCATGCCGGCTAATGGCGAGAAAAACATCGCTAAAAGAAACAAAACGCCGACCACCACTGCTGCAAGTCCCGTTTTACCGCCTGAGGCGACACCTGCGGCCGATTCGACATAACTGGTGGTAGTCGACGTACCCATCATTGAGCCAGCGACTGTAGCCGTGCTGTCGGCCATCAAAGCCCGCTCTAAACGAGGAAGACTACCATCCCTTTTAGCCAGTCCGGCCTTCTGAGCAACCGCCAATAACGTACCTGAGGTGTCGAACAAGTCGACAAACAAGAACGCAAAAATGACCGATAGCATACCTAAGTCAAATGCAGCCTCGATGTTCATCTGCATAAAAGTCGGTGCCAAGCTAGGCGGCATCGAAGCTATACCTGTAAAATCTACGTAACCTAGGACCCAGGCGATTAAGGTGATAGCAAGAATACTCATCAACGCAGCACCTTGAACACCTCGTGCTGCCAGTCCAATAATCGTAAAGAAACCAAACGCCGCGAGAATAACCGATGGATCGCCTAAGTGACCTAAAGTCACGATGGTGGCATCATTAGCCACCACAATATTCGCGTTCTTTAATCCAATAAGTGCTAAAAACGCGCCAATTCCCGCAGCGATCGCTCGCCGCAAGGTCATTGGAATGGACTGGATGATCCATTCCCGCACGCGAAAAACCGATAATATAAAGAAAGTAATACCAGAGAAAAACACAGCACCAAGGGCAGTCTGCCAATCGTACCCCATGCCGCCAACGACCGAATAGGTAAAAAACGCATTGAGCCCCATGCCGGGTGCTAAGGCGACTGGATAGTTCGCCCAAAACCCCATCACAAAACAACCTATTGCAGCAGCTAAACATGTGGCAACAAAAACGGCTCCGTAATCCATCCCTGCTTCACTCAGAATCGATGGGTTCACAAAAATAATATAAGCCATGGTTAAGAAGGTCGTAGCGCCGCCAATCACTTCCTTTTTCACCGAACTACCGCGACTGTAAAAGCCAAACCACTTATCTAACCAAGCCGCCACTGCTTGCATGAAATTCCCACCCTATTTGTGCAACAAATGCGATTTTTGGATTGAGCTTAAAAGCCGCGTATTCTATCCTATCGGGCAATAATTATGAATGCAGTATAAGGAATGAATCATGCCAACCGTATATTTTGTTGATGCCGAGGGTGGTCAACACGAGGCCGAAGTTGATGTAGGCACCAATGTCATGGAAGCCGCTACCGAAAATTTCATCGATGGGATCGTCGGTGAATGTGGGGGCGTTCTCTCATGTGCCACCTGTCATGTTTATGTCGACAAAGCTTGGTTAAGTAAATTACCTCAGGCCTCTGAGCAAGAAGAAGACATGCTCGATATGGCAATAGATCCGGAAGATAACAGCCGCCTGAGTTGTCAGATAGAAATGACTGAAGAGCTTGATGGTCTCGTTGTCCACCTACCGAAGCGTCAGTTTTAATCGACCGCTTCAATGCGCACGACTACCTCGTCATGATAACCCGTAATAACGGAAATCATGCCGGACCAAGCGTGGTCGAGCGCATCATCTCCTGAATCGATTCGCAGCGGACGCCCTTCCAAACCTTTTAATTTACTTTTTGTGGCGACTAACCAAACATTTTCTCGCCCCACCGCGTCTAAAACACGTGGACTTAATTGCTGGTTTCCGCGACCAATCACATGACCTTGACCACCAATCACAGTGAGCAGCAGCTTAACCTGTCCTGAAGAAACCTGCTTCACACGCTCATAGAGCTCTGATTCGGTCAGATCCTGTGCCAAAACATCGCCATCGTGGACCCAGTCAACACCGAGCAACGTATTATTCAATCCCATGTCTTCCATAATGGCGTTAATGGTTGAACCAGAACCAACAATTAAATGTTCGTCATCAAGGCGCTCTTCAACTTCGGCGGCTATATCCGCCAACACCAGCTCATCGCTCTCTTTGCCGCCCATTTTCACCGCTTGGATATACTGCAACTCGTCAGGCACTAACATCTCGCCAAAACGTTTCGCTTTTACCGTACCTTGACGAAATAAATCTTCGTCAATATCCATTACATCTGCATAACGGACACTGGATAGACCACCACTTATCATATTTTCTAAAACCCGAGATGCGGCTTTAGGACTAATACTGTATACACCTGAGTGAATTTTTACCCCCGCAGGAATACCGAGCACCAACTGTTCCGGCTTAATCGCAGTGTAGACATCACGAGCAGTTCCATCACCGCCGGCAAATACAATCACATCGGGATTGTGTTCTTGAATGGCTCTGATCGCAGCCTGTGTATCAGTCGCTTCTGTTTGTTGCGCTTGGGGTTGATATGCAATGTTATAATCAAAGCCCAACCCTGCGACGGCGTCAGCTCCCATAGACCCTGCTGCCGTTACAAAGTGGATCTGGTTGGCTAGATACTGCAGTTGCTGCAACGCCGTCGTTACTCGATGATTGGCTTTTGGCGTTGCACCTAACGCGAGTGCTGTTTGGCGAGTATGCTCGCCGTCACTTCCTTTCAGTGCAACAGCACCACCAATACCTGCAAAAGGGTTTATCACTAATCCAATCGAGAAACGACGGCTGTACTGCATGTATTAACTAAGCTCCATTCTCATCCGCAGACTCTTCGATAGCTTCGCCTGCATCTTCGACATCTTGTCCCATGCCCTCAATAGTAGAACAACTTGCAAGACCCATTACCGCAATCAACATCGCAAAATAGCGTTTCATAATTCCTCCTCGTTGTTAACGTGCCAACGACTCGACTGAAGGCCAAGGTCGTTGGTAATAACGACATAATGCCTGAGCAAAAACTTTCGCTCTTGTCGGTAATGAAGTACGCATAAAATCGAAAAGTTGATCGCTTACTTTGCTATTAAATGCTTGTCGATTAACCTCAACACCCGATAAGTTATCGACACTGACCTGAAACGGCACCCCGGCACAAACGGAAAATAATTTCTCGAGCGCTTGTGGCTTCACTTCGACCTTTTCAAACTGTTGCTGCTGCATTGCATTACGCCCGTCAGGCACATACCAATAACCGTAATCGAAGATATGGCGTCGCACCCGCCCAGCAATACACCAGTGCGCTACCTCATGAAGTGCTGAAGCAAAAAAGCCGTGAGCGAATACCACTTGATGATAAGTTTCACCTTCGGCGGCTGGACGATAATAGGGCTCATCGTCACCGCGCACCAATATCGTGTGCTCAGTATCTGCAAAACACTGATTAAAAATATCGACTAATTGCTGGTAGTGACGTGACTGGTGCTCACAGCTAACTTCGCTGGACGCCTGCATTCTGACCTCTATCACGTAAAAAATGATCAACTAAAACCAAAGCCATCATCGCCTCAACGATAGGAACAGCACGAATACCAACACACGGATCGTGGCGCCCTTTGGTAACGATATCAACGGCTTCACCTTCAGTCGTAATCGTTTTACCGGGAATACTAATACTTGAGGTGGGCTTAAACGCCACTTCTGCGTTTACCGTCTGCCCTGTTGAAATCCCGCCGAGCACACCGCCGGCATGATTAGATTGGAATCCTTCTATGGTCATTTCGTCGCGATGTTCACTGCCGCGTTGGGTGACTACATCAAAACCATCACCCACAGCGACCGCCTTAGCCGCATTAATGCTCATCAGTGCCTTAGCAATATCCGCATCAAGCCTATCGAATACAGGCTCGCCCCAACCAACTGGTACGCCGCAGGCCTCAACGTAAATGCGTGCACCTACTGAGTCCCCCTGCTTTTTAAGCTCGCGAATTAACGCATCCATAGGCTCGACCGCATCGGGATTGGCGCAGAAAAACGCATTCCCATTAACAGCAGACCAATCTTTAACTGGCGCAACAACCGACCCCATTTGTGTTAATGCGGCACGAATGCTAATACCTTGCTGAGCCAATACCTTAGCTGCGATCGCGCCAGCCGCAACCCGCATCGCGGTCTCTCGTGCGGATGAACGACCGCCACCGCGGTAATCGCGAATACCGTATTTTTTTTGATAAGTATAATCGGCATGCCCTGGGCGAAATTGTTGCTTAATAGCGCTGTAATCTTGGCTGCGTTGGTCTTGATTGCGAATAAGTAAACCGATCGGGGTCCCCGTGGTGCGCCCTTCAAACACGCCCGACAAGATCTCAACTTGGTCAGGTTCTTGTCGCTGTGTCGTATAGCGACTGGTCCCTGGACGACGCCGGTCAAGTGCTTGCTGAATATCTTCGCAACTAAGCTCGATTCCGGCTGGGCAGCCATCGACTACTGCACCTAGCCCCACACCATGGCTCTCACCAAAAGTGCTTACTGTAAATAATTTGCCCCAGGTGTTCCCGGCCATTTCTCGCTCCTACGCCTTTCCGTAACAAGCACGATGGTGTTCGAGTTGCGCTTTATTGAGCACAAAGACACCGTGCCCGCCGCGCTCAAATTCCAACCAAATAAAGCCTGTTTCAGGATACTTCTCATCGAGTGCTGCCATTGAATTACCGACCTCACAAAATAATAAGCCGTTATCTGTTAAATGATCAGCCGCTTCTAACAACATCGTATCCACGAGGCTCAAGCCATCGTCGCCAGCCGCCAAACCTAGTTCAGGTTCATGCCGAAACTCATCTGGCAGATCAGACATATCCTCAGCGTCAACATAAGGCGGGTTAGTTACAATTAAGTCATATTGTTGACCCTGCAAGCCGGTAAATATATCCGACTGAATGGGAAAGACTTGCTCTTCAAGCCCATGTTCCCCGATGTTGAATTCAGCCACGCTCAACGCATCGGCAGAAATATCTGTCGCATCGATCTCGGCTTCTGGGAACGCGTAGGCACACGCGACCGCTATACAGCCACTGCCCGTACACATGTCCAGGACACGCTCAGGCGCGTGAGTAAGCCAGGGCTGAAAACCTTGCTCGATAAGCTCGGCGAATGGCGAACGCGGCACTAACACGCGCTCATCGACGTAGAAAGGTAAACCTGCAAACCACGCTTGATTCAAAAGATAAGCAGCTGGTTTCCTATCAGCAATGCGTTTTCCGAGCAACTCGACGTACTGTGTCTTTTCTTGCTGAGTTAAACGACAATG
This sequence comes from Idiomarina baltica OS145, assembly GCF_000152885.1. Taxonomy (GTDB): domain Bacteria; phylum Pseudomonadota; class Gammaproteobacteria; order Enterobacterales; family Alteromonadaceae; genus Idiomarina; species Idiomarina baltica. The sequence goes on along the minus strand of NZ_CH672404.1, from coordinate 404,851 downwards.
CCTCATATCGATGAGTTCATCCGGTGTGAGCGATAAAACGTAGCCAAGCAACGCACGCGCTTCTTCCACTGCGTTTGCATACCCATGGCCAAAGTAAGTACCTGCTTTGCCCATTTGACTAACACTCCAACGCAAAATATCGTCAATGGTGTGTAGTTCATTCACGGCTTGCTGAGTAGCTTCTGAATCCAAACTTATCCCCTGCTAGTAAATCGGTTATACTTAACTGCCGTATAAGATACCTTAAGCAGCGCTAGGAATCATCCATCATGGCTTCAAAATACAAAGCAAAACTGGAAAATAGTGGCGACCAAGAAAGCCGGTCAGATGCTGACGAACATCAGCTATTTCGACAAGCTATGGCGGGTATCAAGCCGTTAAAAAATGATGAGATTGAGCCTTTATCAGCGCGACAAAAAGTCAACCGCAAGCGCCACAAACAGCAAAAACAAGCGATAAAGCAAGTTCAAGATGTGGTTAACGATACCTTCTCTGACAACTTCGAGGGCTATCTCGGTGATGATAAAATCAACTATACAGCGCCTGGAGAAAGTCGCTACTTGACGAAACAACTAAAGCGAGGCGAGTTTGCCCCCGAGATGTTACTTGATTTACATGGCCTGACAGTTGCGCAAGCCAAACAAGAACTTGCTGCAATGCTGACAGCTTGCGAAAACGAGTTGATCACGTGCTGCTCAGTAATGCATGGGCATGGGACGGGGGTTCTAAAAAAGCAACTCCCTCATTGGCTTATTCAACATCCCGCGGTTCGAGCTTTCCATCAAGCGCCGCGAGCATACGGCGGCGATGCAGCCATACTTATTCTTTTGCAGTCTCCAGAATAGGTGCTAACAATGCTCGGGTTGCATCAGTTGCTGTAAGCGTCCTGTCCCCGTCTGCGGATCAAACTCAATTTCGGCGATTGCTGCCGTTGCAAAGATCGGTGGTTGCTGTGCTTTGTCGATTTCAGCAACCAAGTAACTCACTAAGGGCATATGAGTAACAATCAAAGCGGTGGTCACACCCGCCACCGAAATTTCAGCAGCAAGCTCAGTCACCGTTTCATGAACGCGCTTTTCTGGTGTTAAACAAGATAACGTTTTAAGTTGCTGGCAGTTCAACCGCTCATTCATCACGTTTTGTGTTTCTTGAGCACGCCGATAAGGGCTGGCATAGCATTGTTCCAAACTTTCACATTGCTGACTCAGCCATTCACTTGCCTGCTGGACTTCAGTAATACCTTCGTCCGTAAGCCGGCGTTCGCTGTCTGGCCACGCATCAGACATTGGTTCGGCTTGACCATGTCGCATGATATAAAGCTTCATCCCAACTCCTACTTCGCCTATTCGCTCGTTCGACGTTTCGTATCCGGACGACCACCGGTCACCTTATCGGCGCGTCCTTCTTGTTTAGCCCGCTCCGCTCGCTTCTTACGTATCGCTTTTGGATCGGCTATTAGAGGACGGTAAATTTCGATGCGATCGCCATCACGCGGCTGAGCATCTAGTTTGGTCGCCTTGCTCCAAATACCCACTTTTTGTTGTTCGAGATCGATTTCAACAAATTGCTGCTGTATTCCAGACCGCTCAATACACGTTTTCACATCGGTTCCTTCTGGAACCGTGACCGTAACAATCGCTTGTCGCTCTGGCGTTGCATAAGCAACTTCAACCATCATCATCGCCATCATTAGCCATAAACCTGCTTAGCACGTTTCGCAAAGGCATCGACCATGCGCGCTGTGACTTCGCTGAATATCTTACCAAATGCCATGCCCAATAAACGGTTTGAAAACTCAAACGTTAAATCAAATTGAATTTTGCAGGCATCATCGGCAAGCGGAATGAATTGCCATCCACCGCTCAGAGATTCAAAAGGTCCATCTTCTAGCGTCATATCTATCCGCTCTGGCTTGAAAAGACGGTTGCGCGTAGTGAACCTTTTTTTAATGCCGGCCTTACTAATATCAAGACTTGCGATTTTAAAATCAGGCTCAGACTCATGCACTTGCGATCCAACACATCCCGGCACAAACTCAGGATATGATTCGATGTCGTTAACTAAATTAAACATCTGCTCAGCACTGTATGAGACAAGCGCGCTTTTTGATATGCTAGGCATGAATCCTCTATCGCTTACTTCGTTTAGCGCAATGATAACTCAAACACGTATTCATTGAAGCCCTTAAAATGAATTTTCTTTTAGTTTTTCATGGGTATAATAGTTGCCATGAGTAAGAAAAAATCACAGACAAATAGTTCGACCATCGCACTGAATAAGAAAGCACGTCACGAATACTTTCTTGAAGAAAAATTCGAGGCGGGAATCAGTCTACAAGGCTGGGAAGTTAAAAGCATTCGTGAAGGAAAGGTCAACATCCGCGACAGCTACGTCATTATGAAAAATGGCGAGGCTTATTTATTGGGAGCAGAGATCCAACCACTGACCCAAGCATCCAGTCATGTCTACTGTGAGCCCGACCGCTCTCGTAAACTACTGCTCAAGAAGAAAGAGCTTGATAAACTTATCGGTGCCTCAGAGCGCGAGGGCTTTGCTGTCGTAGCAACTGCCATGTATTGGAAGCATTGCTGGGTAAAACTGGAGTGCTACTTAGCCAAAGGCAAAAAGTCTCACGACAAACGCGATACGGTAAAAGAGCGTGATTGGCAACGTCAGAAGTCACGTATTCTTAAACACTCTGTCCGTTAATACTGCACAATGTCGGGGCGGGTCAGCAATTCTACGCGAATCGCGTTATCAAGTGGAATCACTTTAAAGTAGTCCGTCAGGTAACGCGCCTGAGTCTGAGTCACTGATGGAATCTTCGCAAAGTACGTGCCGTTATCGAGTGTCACATCAGCTCGCCAAGGCACCTCTGACTGTGTTAAATAGTTATTGAATTCACTGGGTGAAGGTGTTCTTTGCAGCCGTGATGACAAAACCTGCCAGGCGTCATTGAGCATGGTAATTCGCTCCCGTAACAATGCGCCGGCAAGCCAATGTCCGCGCTGCAAAGTGATCATGTAAAAGCCAGCGGGTATCATCAAAGTTGTAATAGCAAGCAGCATTAAGCCCACCGCATAGCCGTGACTAAATTTTTTCATGCTCTAGTTTGACGCGTTGCAGCTTAAGTAACAGGGTAAGCAGTCGCTCATCCTCGTCCGGTAAACGTTGTAGTTCCGTGCGCGCCCGCATCAAGGTTGCTGTAGTTTGTCGCAACTCTGTTAATGCCAAGTTATGCCAGACATCGGCCTCATGAGGATTGAGCTTCACGGATTGTTTGTAAGCTTCTCTCGCGGCCTCAAGCCGATGCTGACGCAAATGAATGTTCCCCATTAATCGCCAGCTATCAGCACTCCCTGCACCATTCTGATGGAGCGCATTTAGCTGTTGTTCAGCGGACAGTAGGTCGCCCTGCTCATACCACGATTTAGCACTACCTAGCTGGTACTGAGCGTACTGAGGGGACTGTGGAGTGCTCGCGCACGCCGTCAACGATAATGCGAATAGCCCAGCGATTCTTCTCATTTTGTCTCCTTTCTAACTGAAATTGTAAGCCAATCCATGACTCAAGCGGATACGGACACAGCGCGCAGACCTCAATGAGTGTTTGCGCCCGTGGCTGCCAGTAAACTCGGTTTGGCTCTAGCATTCGTTTAATCGCGATAACTCGAGCATGCGCATCCAAAGCGACAACATCGATAGGAAAGCGCAAACCGAAAGTATGCACGGTTTGACAGCGGGGAAACCAAAAGGCACTTAAAGGCGTCAGTTCTCGTACTCCCTTTACTCCACGAAAGCGCTCTCTAAAGCCGGTCAAATAGTGAGTATCCGGCCACAATAGCTCACTGAACATTAGTAACCCCCTTGGTATAACTGAATAAATATGGGACCCAAAATGACCAAGAAATTGACCGGAAAAAAGCAACTGAGTAATGGAAGCAAGAGTTTTACAGGCGCTTCCTGCGCTTTCTTCTCTGCTAAATTGAGCTGTTCATCTCTTAGCTGCTCAGAGAAAAACAGCAGCGCCTCTGTTAAACTGTTGCCTTGTTGGTAACCTCTGTTTAGCAACTTGCACCACTCACTGAGCGCGTTCACGCGATAAAGATCAGCTAAACCTGTGAACGCACTGGTTAGATCTCGTCCACGTCTAATTTGCTGCCCCACATAGCTGATTTCGTTAGCCAGGTAGCCCATACTAGATGCTTTAGACACTCGGTCTAACGCTGGAATCAAAGGCAGTCCAGACGCCAACATCATCGCGAGCAAATCGCTAAAGTCGGGTAGTTCCCGATATATTCGGGCTTGTTTACTACGAAATTGCCGCTGACCACGTTGTATGATGAATGCAGTAAGTAAAGTTAACATCATCATTAACCAGCTCAACTGTAAAACGAGACTCACTAAAGCGAGCAGTGCGATGACGCATGCAAAAGTGACCACACGCACCTGAAAATTATCGGCTTGCTGCTCTAAATCAAACCAGCGACGTAACATCACACGTGTTCGCACCGGTATTTTTTGATACAACATGTCGCAAACCGATTCCCACCATTGCCCAAGGCGAAGTCTACGCATTAGCCAAATTAGCAATGCACTCGTAAGACAACACAACAAAAATAGGCAAACAACAATGACAATCAACTGCATCAGAAATCATCGGTATTTAAAATTCGCTTAACCATCATCGCACCTATGAGCGTCAACACAATTGCCACGCCGAGTGCAACCTGACCTATCAAGGTGTTCGTTAGATAAGCCGTATGTGTCGGCTTCATCCAGTTAAGCAGCAAGAATAACGCCAGCGGCATACAGATAAGCACCCAAGCTTGCATCCGTCCCTGTGCCGATAGCGCTTGCTGCCGGTCGCGTACCTTTTGTTGCTGACCCAAATTTTCAGCCAACCGACGAAGCACTTGCGATTGTTGTCCACCGTTGCGATAACCCAGCGTGAGCGCTTGCACGACCAACGTGATGCTAAAAATTGGTACTCGACGTTGCCAGTCAGTCAGCGCGGTTGGTAAGTCATCACCCAACCTGACTTGACGTATAAGCTCGTTGACCTCTTGCCCCAACGGCGCTTCAAATTCATCAAATAAACTCGTTACCGCATTCACCATACTCATACCAGACTTAAGTTGATTGGATAGATTCATTAGCAGCATGGGCAGCTGTCTTTGCAACGCACGATAGCGCTTATTTCTCATTCTTCGATAGAGAACTGGAGGCGACACTACGCATACCAGCAGGGTCACTAGCGCTGCCTTGCCTCCCCACACCAAACCCGCTAATAAAGGTAAACTAGCGCACGCAAACAAGTAGCCTCGAATCAGCCACTTAACGGGTAAAAATACAAAAAACTCTTGTAGTGAGCGCTGCGTATGTTGAGCAAGCGTCCCCTCGAATGCTTGAATTCGATTCTTGTTGAGCTGACGCATCCACGCCAGCCACACGACGGTAGTCATTAGAACGCAGCCAACGACAGCGATTAACATCACCTTACTCCATCAGCGTTTGAGCAATTTTCTCTTTCACTTCTGACGCTTGTGACGCGGCGAATCGCGCGGGCATTCCCTGACTAACTAAGCCCGATTTTCCTCGTTCACGAGCAAATAAGGCACCAATTTGCAATGTTTCACCATCTATTCCGGTTACTTCATCAATGCTGGTTACGACGCGTTCACCTGTACTTAAACGAGCGGTTTGAACGATGATGTCAACCGCACTTGCAATCTGCTGTCGAATGGCAAACACAGGCAAGTCCATAGACCCCATCAAAACCATAATTTCCAACCGCCGCACGGCATCTCGTGCGGTGTTTGCATGGACGGTGCTTAGTGACCCCGCATGCCCCGTATTCATCGCCTGTAACATATCAAGTGCCTCAGCACCACGACACTCACCCACCACAATACGATCAGGACGCATACGCAATGAGTTAATAACTAAATCGCGAATGTGAATCGCCCCTTTGCCTTCTTGGTTCTTCGGGCGAGCCTCAAGACTGACCAAGTTTTGATGCTGTAATCGAAGCTCCGCAGCATCCTCAATAGTAACGATTCGCTCATTACTCGGAATGAAGGAAGACAACGTATTGAGCAATGTTGTTTTACCACTCCCCGTTCCTCCGGAAATAATAATATTCTGTCGGCATTCAACGGCCAGTTTGAGAAATTCGGCAGCTTTAGGTGATAGCGATTTATAGTTAATTAAATCATCAATGGTTAAGGGCTTTGCGGAAAACTTCCGAATAGTAATACAGCTCCCTTTTACGGCTAGAGGTTGTAAGACCGCGTTCACACGAGATCCATCCGGTAGGCGTGCATCGACCATCGGTGAGGAATCGTCGATATGCCGCCCCAGTGGTAACACTATTCGCTCAATCACGCGACGTAGGCTCGGCTCATCACTAAACGTTAAGCCCGAATCTGCAAGCCTACCTGAACGCTCAATAAAAATTTGATCGTGACGATTAACCATAATCTCAGAAACGCTATCATCCCGTAATAAAGTCTCGATGGGACCTAGGCCCAGAACTTCGTCAATCACGTCAGCCACCGCTCCTTCCGAGACTTCACTTTGTTGCGAGTGCAAATCCAGTAAATAGCGTTTCGCGTGTTCTCGTAACTGATTTGCTGGCATATCTTGAAGCCCGCTTTGGCGTTGCTGCAAATGATTTTTCAATGCTTGTCTAAGTTGTTGCTTATTCATCCTCACTCCTTGAGTCCAATACAACCCGCTTGTAAATACCATTCCTTTGCTTGTTGCTGATGGCGCTGTTTCAGTTGATGGCGCTGTTGGTCATAAGCAACAATTTCGCTGGTGACAAAAATCAGTAATTCGGTATGTTGGTTTCGCTGACCACGATGTTTAAATACCTCTCCTGCGATAGGTAACTGCTTTAATCCAGGTAGACCCGCCTCTGACTCACTACTATCCGTACTTAACAACCCTGACAAAACCACAGTTTCGCCGTGTCGCGAGCTTAGTACAGCCTCTGTTCGACGGGTCAATATGCCTGGAACACCGTTGACTTCTACCGCCGGATCGATATTTGAGACCTCGGCACTCAGTTTGGCTGTAATTTTACTTTCAGCTGACACCGTAGGCTCGATTGTTAGGCGTACACCGTACTCTCGAAAGCTCACGTCCTGCATACCTTGTCCTACCACTTGTGGAATCGGTATTTCACCACCGGCAAGAAATGAGGCGGGCTGTCCACTCTGTGTAGTCAAAACAGGGGTAGCGAGCAATTTTGCAGCGCCTTGCTGTTCGAGTAGTTGAATGTTTGACATCAGAAGAGGACTCCACTGCACGCCCCCTTGACGGCCCCACTGCCAATTCGGGCCGTCTATTTGCGAGTCCCATTGAATACCTAACTGCTGCACAAACTGTTGCTTTATCTCCAAAATAGTGACTTTGAGTCTAAGCATTGGGTGGTCGACACGCGTCGACACGGTTCGGTCAATTATGTTCGGATAAGGTTCGATAAGTTTCTTGAGTGCCGTTCTTTCTAGCGCTGGTAAACTTCCGCTCAGTTCGATGTGCTGACCCTCTTCATGCACATTAAAATTCGGATAATCCCGTGCCCAGGTTTTTAAACGCGTAACGATAGTTTTCGGCACCGCATGCACAATGGTGATAACGACACGTTTATCGTTCGGTCCGATCAACCACATATCGGTAGTACCTGGCAATAAACCACGAACTAAGAGCGTATCTTGCGAGATCAATTTGGCTTGTGCGAGCGCTTCATCAGCAATCATCACTTGTGTGCTGGGTGTGATAGTTAATAGTTCGCTTTGGCCCACCGTTAAGGTCAAGTTTTCGGTGGTGACCGCATTACTGGTTTGAACCCAAGCAGCAAAGAGTATAATAAGTATTCGCTTTACCATCCTATCAATGCTCCTACCAATCTAAAATTGCTGAACGACGCTCGTATGTCTGCCATGGTTGCCGCTTACCGGTGGAACGAACCCACCACTGTATGCCATCACCGATCATCTGCCCTAACCGGAACCGTTGCTTTGCCGAGACCGCCAAAGTAACCGACATCCCTTGACCAAGATCAGTCCCATTTACGGAGAGCACGCGAAGATTCTCCACCACACTTAAGCTATCTTGCATTGGTTTTTTACTGACTAAGTCAACACGATCATCGGGTTGCAACTGTCCATCGTGTAATTGCATCAGGTCGACCGGTAGGGTAATCGCCCAGTGGTTTTCAGGTAAGCGATCGGCCATCCGCTTTTGATAGTTCAACTCGAATTGAGTCTCTTCAACGGGTGAACCTGCGGTTACTGCGCGTTTGATAGGTAGATCTAAGATCGTGCCGACATAGTCTTCTGTCATCCAGCCTGGGTTAACTAAATGAGTCGGATACTGACGTAGCGATAGCATCGAAGCATCAACCAAGGTGCCGGCCTTTAAGTCTTGGTTAAATACCACGATAGCCTGTTCAGGAGGTGTCTCAGCCTTCAAACGTTTAGCCGTCTCGTAGTTAAGGTATGAGCGCAATAACCACAAGGTGAAAGCCGTCAACACAATACTCATGAGCAATAAAATGACCCATTGCTTTTTCGCTTTCACATTCCACTCCCTGGTACAAAGCTAATCAAGTTGAGCATGGTTTTAAAATGCAGTGTCAATAAGTTTCCCAGTTGCCTGAGTTGCTCTACAACCGACTGTCCCCAATCGGTGCCAAACAAAAATACAGCGCACATTAATAACAATATCAGTGACTCTGTCAGCGCTTGTCCTGCTGATGCTTTAACCATATCAATACCGTCCATTGGCTATAGTTATAGAGGCTAAGTAAGCTGTTTAATGCAGGCAAATGAATGAGTTCGTGCGAGCTATTTACGGATAATCGTTGACGTTTTAACTGACTCAACCGAAATTCAAGTTGTCGTCGCATAGCAACGCGTCCAACAGGCTCAATAAACAGCCAATATTGATAGCCTTGTTGCGTCCCGTAGCCGAATGGTTTCAGACCAATATTTATCGGCGGAGGTTGCGTTGTTGGCTTATTCATGTCTATCGATGATAACCACCAGTGCTTGTTTTCTCCTTGATGTAATAGCCAGATTTTTTGTTCAATTTCACAAACCCATAGCTTGAGTTCAGTGGTGACAGGGCAATCAGGGAACTGTTCTTCTAATTGATGCCAGTCCGGCTGTGCAGGCTCTACTAAACGTATCAGCTCATGGACTGGAGCGGGGTCAGCCCATGTCCACATCAACAAAGCCATTGGAATATCCGCGAGCACGTTTCTTCCTCCTCAGGGACGATTTCGTCATCAATATGGCCCCAAATTAATGAATCACTTGAGAACTCTCTGGCAAAAGGCAAAATAGCGATGATGTCACGCACTGCATTCAACCACCCCATGTCTAACACACGATTAATCACCCAACCTGCAGGACGGTCGCGTAACGCCGCATCATCCCTCGCCGACCAATCATTGCGTATCTGCGCCATAGGCCATAGCGATGTTTCTTGTTCAGGCTGCACGAAATTATCGATATCCAGTTCATTCTTTACGAGTTTATCCAACGGTCCGAGAATGCGATGACTGACCTGAGCCGAGGTATAATCACTTGAGCGTTGCAATAGCTCGGAATCTTCAGGCTCAGAAAAGATGCGGTGTCGCTGTTGAGCTAACGTCGTCTCGCTCGTCTTGACAGCGGGTAAGAGTTCATCAGCAATAGACAGCACCAACAGCACCCAAAGTCCCGCCACTATAAGCGACTCGACTAATACGTGACCGCTATTTAATTGTAGGTTAAGTCGACTTTTCATAGGCTTGGATGCCTAATACAGTTTGTTCAATCAGCGATAGGGGCGACAATTTTGTTTGCCAAAGCGCATTGAATAGATTTTCCTTCTCGTGTTTGCTGTCGGAGCGCGGAAATAAACTATTGGGACGCGAAAAAAACACTTCGGCTTTTGCCACGGCTTGTTGCTCCGATTCAGGGTCAGTGACTTTGATAACAATTTTATCAGCACCGAGTCGTGCTTTATGTTGTAAGCGAACAAAGCGAAATGCAGGCTGTTTCACTTTGAGCCGCGGCATCGACTGCCAACCTAGCCACGTTGCCCATGGATTGATCCACTCGGATTCACCGTACAGTGATGCCCAACGTTTTACACGAACATACTGTGCCGAAGCCCCCCACGCCAGCGGCAAACGCTCTTTCATACTGCCGAATGCCCAATATTTACGCCAGTGCGCTGAAACTGTATCGATAGCATGCCAATTCCATTCACCATTCCAACGCGTTGCCAAGTCACTACCTCCGGCTCGACGAATTTTTAGTGCATAAGTATCGAGCCAATTGTAGGTTCGCTTTTTAGAAAACGGATCTCGGCTCTTCAGCACTAGCGTTTTAAAAAACGCTGACTGCTCTTTGTCACGTGTTGACTCGACTTGGGTCAACCGCCACCAAAGCGCTGGAAAAGGAACAATACCGCCGCCATGAAAGGCGTCCCACTCTAAACGGTCGTCATGTGCCGCTACCACGTCCTCGATCGAAAATGGAATTTCGGCAATTAAGGTGTGCTGTAATACGGTCTGCAGTGCCGAGATCGCTTGAATAATAGCAACGTGAAGCATAACCACGGCAGACAAACCACGCTCAGTGCCCAATTTAATACCTTTAAGCGCTCGTTTGAGTGTAACCATAGGTCCGGTAAGAACGGGAACAAAGGACAATACCGTGGCGCTATTGTTGATTAATGACACCATCATATTGAACCAACTATGCAAGCCCACCCACTGTGCAAGTGCAACTTGATTACCAATCAGGGCTCGGTTTAATAACGCGGCAAAATTAAGCTGCCGCGCCATTAATACACCTGCACTCATAGCAGCATTATCGGCGACACTTTGTAGATAAAACTGTCGACGCGCATGTTGACCTAACTGAGTGACTGAGAGCAACGCTAAACAAAGTAAGGTTGATAAGGCTAGGTAAAGCGGTAGTGCCATACCTCGGCTACGTAGAAGACGGTTCATTGTTCTTCCGTTTGGTTAGCTTCGTCGTAATTGCCTAAGTTAATATTCTTTTTCGCTACCGTTGATGCGGTACGTGCTGACTGTCTTGCTTGATTGATTTCCGAAGACGCACTTTGACCTGTCATCTCTTTAGCCAGACCCGCGACTTGGTTTCGTAAGCTTTGCCCAAACATGGAATACACACCAATTGCAGCAACCGCAATTAAGGCAACAATAATGATGTATTCTGTCATTCCCTGACCGTGTTGGCGGTGATGGGTTCGAGTTAAGTGATTAAATTGACACATACTGATTCCTCGAGCTGTGAAAGGAATCCGCAGTATAGAAGGGAAATATGAGTATCGCCCTACCTAACGAGGGCGATCTAACTTTAACTTACTCGATATTCAGATATTTGTGCATCTGTACCGACAAACGCCAGTTGCGCTCAATACAGGTTTTCATCGCTAGTTCGGTGGCTCGTGGACGTTGACTAATAGGCTGCAAACAAATAACCACATCCGATTTAAGCTTTTGTCCTTGCAACAATCTATCTAAAGCATCTATATGTTTTTGCATCGCGATCGGGTGCTTGATTTCATCGGCACGACTCAAGCAATCGCTGCGCACTAAATAGCCCCCAGGCATATCGAGCTTAGGCGATACTGTCACCCATGTACCGGCTGTAATGAGCAACTCATAAGTACCGCTTGTCTCTATCTGTAATCGCATACCCTGGGCTTCCAGCACCTCACCCAGTTCTCGCAAATCATACATTGCAGGCTCGCCACCGGTAATCACGACATGTTTAGCACGATAGCCGCGTTGCTTTATCAGTTCGACAATATCAGCACTGGACATCTCCGCCCACTCGGACGTTGCCTCAGACTTTGCCATCATCGTTGCAACTGACACTTGGTCTTCTTGCTTCACGTCCCATGTGTGTTGCGTATCACACCAAGGGCAACCAACAGGACACCCCTGTAAGCGGATAAAAATTGAAGGCACACCCGTAAAGGTCCCCTCACCCTGCAGAGTTTCAAAAATTTCGTTAATGCGGTAAGTCATGATTTTCGCTAAAATGATTGGAAGCTTAATTATACGGGGAGTCAGCGAATGTCGCAAAAGGTGGTTGTCATTTATTCAGGTGGAATGGATTCATTTACAGTACTGAATAGAGCATTAGAGCAAGGTCATGAAGTATCGGCATTGTCCTTTAATTATGGTCAACGCCATGTGCGCGAGCTGGATGTGGCCGCTAAAGTTTGCGAAGCACTCAATATTCCTCATAAAATCGTTGATATAACCGCAATTAACACCTTGCTAGCGGGCAGTTCTTTAACTGACGACATTGAGATCCCTGAGGGGCATTACGAAGAATCCTCAATGAAGTCGACAGTCGTACCCAACCGCAATATGATTTTGTTGTCACTAGCGATCGGTTACGCCGTATCCGAGGGCGCAAGTGCCGTTTATTATGGCGCTCACTCGGGTGACCACGCAATTTATCCCGATTGTCGCCCCGAATTTGTACGCCAAATGAACGTGGTCAGTCAGTTGGCAAACTACGAACCTGTAGAAGTGGTTGCGCCGTACCTTGATGTTGATAAAAATGCCATTCTCGCTGACGGCTTGCGTATGGACCTGAACTACGCAGATACGTGGACCTGCTACAACGGACGTGATAAAGCCTGTGGTAAATGCGGTGCCTGTGTCGAGCGGTTAGAGGCCTTTGCCGCCAATGGCGTCACCGACCCCCTTCCCTACGAAGCTTAATTAACCGCTGATACGCTCGAGCCAGCGTTGCACTTCCTGCCAACGGTTCGAGCGTTGTAGCTCATCCATACGCTCGTAATTAGCAGCGCCCAACATCGCTTGTAAGCGCTGACGACTGCGAGCCGACGTATCAGGTAACGGCTGTTGCAGTAGTTCAAAGGCCGCATCGCGATCATTACATACCAGTACCATGTCGCAACCCGCTTGCAGTGCTGCCAAAGCGCGCTGACGCATATCGCCGACCACTGTCGCTCCTTGCATCGACAAATCATCGCTAAAAATCAGCCCGTTAAAGCCCAGTTGTTCGCGCAGTATGGTTTGTAACCAATAATGAGAGAATCCCGCTGGCTGCGGATCGACCTGCTCGTAAATCACATGCGCAGGCATCATGCCGGCAAGTCGATCGGCCAACATATCAAAAACAGGGAGATCGGTATTAAAAATGGCTTCTTTTGAGCGGCTGTCAACCGGCACTGCAAAGTGCGAATCCGCTGCTACCGAGCCGTGTCCAGGAAAATGCTTACCTGTTGCACCCATACCTGCTTCATGCATGCCCTCAATAAATGCTTGCGCGATATGCGCGACCTGCTGAACGTCGCTTGCAAAAGCACGGTCACCAATCACTTCGCTGCATCCATTAATGTCTAATACCGGTGCAAAACTAATATCAATACCGACGGCTCTTACTTCGCGTGCCATAAGCCAACCCAAATCTTGTGCTGCAGCTAGCTGTTCATCGTGCGGCAGCTCAGCGATACGAGCCATTGCGGGGATAGCACTGAAACCATCGCGAAACCGTTGTACTCGCCCGCCCTCATGGTCAACAGCAACTAACAAGGGAGTTTCAGACGCGGCGCGAGCAGCCGCCACGAGGCTTTCTACTTGTTCGATACTGACAAAGTTGCGGGTGAACAATATCAGTCCGTTAACATCCGGATGCGCTAATAATTGCTTATCTTCGGCGGTTAACTCAGTACCCGCGATATCGATCATTACCTGTGCCATGTCATTGTCTCATGTGTTCGTGTTGATAACCGTTAGTTTGCCAGAGGTGACCGAATTGTACAGCTTGACCCCTGTAAAAAATAAGCATGTAATAAGATCATTAACACGTCGTTAACAAGAGTGGCCAAAATGAAACCTCTACGTTCAGTCTTATCATGCTCGTTGTGCGCTGCGCTTATCGCTTGTGGCGGTTCTTCGTCCGATAACAGCAATACCACAGGTGGAGGAAATAACTTCGCCAGTTGCTCGTTCGCGGATCAAAACCAACGCTTCTTCGAGTACATGCAGGAAGATTATTTTTGGAACGACAGCCTACCGCAAACCATTGAACCTGAGGCCTATGACGATGTTTATCAACTACTTGAGGAATTGCGTGCCCCCGAAGATCGATACAGTTATATTTTGACGCAAGATGAATATGACGCCCTGTTTGTCTCAGCTGAATACGCAGGCTTTGGTTTTTCTCAGCAACAGATTAGTGCTGAACGTGTGAAACTACGTTTCGTCTACCAAGACTCACCCGCATGGGACGCTGGCATGCGCCGTGCAGACGAAATTATTGCGATCGATGGCGTTCCCGTTTCACAACTCCTCGCGAATGGGACCTACAACGATGCATTGGGACCTGCTGAGTCAGGCATCACAAGGGATATTACCTGGCGAACTCCGACCGGGGACGAGCAAAGCGCGACTATTACCAAGGATGAAGTGGCAACGAACACAGTAATGGGTCAAACGATTTGGCAGCTTGATGGTCAAAGTGTGGGTTATTTTACCCTTGATGCGTTTATCAATCGGACAGGTAACGACCTCAATCAAGTATTCAATGAACTGGATGCCAACAACATCGACCGTTTAGTGATTGATCTGCGATACAACGGCGGAGGGTTAATTCGTTATGCTAACCAACTTGCCACCCAGACCGCAGGTACGCAAGTACAGGGCAAAACCTTCATTCAATATCGCTTCAATGATAATAACGCGGCGCAAAATGAGACGGTGCCCTTTAGTTTGGTTGATGGCATCCGTCAGCTCGATCTGGATCAAGTCATTGTACTCACCACAGGGGCGAGTTGCTCGTCCTCTGAGTTGGTAATTAACTCATTACGGCCGCACGTTGATGTGATCACGATCGGTGAAACCAGTTGTGGTAAACCTGTGGGTCAACAACCACAAGAGTTATGCGATAAGGTCACCTTCGCTATTAATTTTGAAACCGTGAACTCGGAGGGACAAGGTCAGTACTATGATGGTCTATCGCCTGACTGCCCAGTAAATGATGCAATTGTCGCCGATTGGGGCGAGTTTGCCGATCCGCTAACCGGTGCTGCTCGCGATTTCATTGTTAACGGTCAGTGTCCAGTGAGTACCGCAGCTATGGAGCACGTATCAACACCCGCTTACAAAAACGCGCCTATCTTTACCATGAAAGATAAGCGCGCCACATTACAGTAAATACCACGTCCAGAGCCGTGCGTTAATCACGCACGGCTTGTTTGCGTAAATCACCCTTCGTGGTATAGAACTGATTGTTTTCGATAATACCGGGGGCAAAGCTATCGACACCAATCGCTGTCATTCGAAGTTTTTCGGTATGAGCCAGCTTATCGGCTTCTTCTGCACTGATAATATTAAGCTCTTTCGCCTTATCGGCTAACGCCTGACCATTCAAGTTACCCGATAGCTCACCGCGTTTTTCGGCCTTACGAAGCTTCTTATAGACGTCTTTCATATCCAACATCGCTAAGAATGCTTTCTCCATATGACCTGTCATATCGTTCTCATCATCTTTCCAATAGCATAAGAACGTGTGACGATCGCGAGTGATACCCGGCTTCATCATGTCAGTACTAATGTCTTGTAATAACTCATCCGACGGCTGTGCAAAGTGATTACCCAATGGGAATACCATTGCGCGCATGAGTACCGCCACTGAACGTTTCGGGAAGTTGCGGAAGAATCCATCAAATGCATAACCAATCTTATGTAGGTGGCTCTGCACTGCATAATGCACATAAGGTAAGTCAGCCGCTTGTCGTCCTTCGTCCTCGAAACGCTTCAGCACCGCTGACGCCATATACAAGTGACTCAAAACATCACCTAAACGCGCAGAGATCATTTCTTTACGTTTTAAGTCACCACCCAGCATTAGCATCGACACGTCCGCTGCCATGGCTAAGCCACGACTAAAGCGCGTTAAGTGCTGATAATAACGACCCGTTTCACCACTGACCGGCGTTTCATTAAAGCGCGAACTTGTTAAACCCATCCAAAGGCTGCTGAACACATTACTAACGGCAAAGCCAACATGTTTCATCAGCAGGCCATCGAATGCCATTAAACCTTGCTCTTCATCTGGGTTCGAAGCGGCTTTCATTTCTTCTAGGACATACGGGTGACAGCGTGTTGCACCCTGACCAAAAATCATCAGGTTACGGGTTAGAATGTTCGCGCCCTCGACCGTAATCGAGACCGGCGTCGCCATATAATTATGACCCAGGTAGTTGTGTGGACCTAGCTGAATCCCTTTACCTGCGTGAATATCCATCGCATGTTCGATGACCTCACGACCCATCTCAGTCATGTGGTACTTGGTCATAGCCGTAACAACCGAAGGTGATTTGCCCTGACATAACGCAGATACGGTGAGCCGGCGCATCGATTCTAAGGTATAGTTTGTTCCACCAATTTTACCCATAGCGCTCTGCACGCCTTCGAATACACCAATCGGTAAACCGAACTGTTGCCGCACATAAGCGTACGCACCTGTC
Organism: Idiomarina baltica OS145; assembly: GCF_000152885.1. Classification (GTDB taxonomy): domain Bacteria; phylum Pseudomonadota; class Gammaproteobacteria; order Enterobacterales; family Alteromonadaceae; genus Idiomarina; species Idiomarina baltica. Next base: position 388,303 of record NZ_CH672404.1, on the reverse strand, counting down.
ATACGTTGTGTGACGTGACCTGAAGCTGCCGCCAATGCGGGCAATGAAATACCACGACCAGCAGATAGACACTCAACCAACATGCGCCAGCCTTTACCCGCATAATCCGCGCCGCCAATGATCCACTCTAAAGGAATGAAAACATCTTCACCGTAGGTGGTCCCATTTAAAAACGCTTGATTCAGCGGGAAGTGACGATCCCCAGTGACCACCCCCTTGTGTGATGTCGGGATCAAAGCGCAGGTAATACCCAGCTCTTTCTTATCACCTAATAAGTTTTCAGGGTCGTACAACTTAAATGCCAAACCCAGCACCGTTGCTGAGGGCGCCAGCGTGATATAACGTTTTGACCAATTTAGACGAATACCAACGACTTCTTTGCCCTCGTGTTCACCTTTACAAATAATGCCCTCATCGGGAATAGCACCTGCATCAGAGCCTGCTTCAGGACCCGTTAATGCAAAACATGGGATATCCGTACCGTCCGCTAAACGCGGAAGCCAATAGTTTTTCTGTTCATCCGTACCGTAATGCGTTAACAGCTCGCCTGGACCGAGAGAGTTCGGCACCATCACCGATACCGCAGCACTGATAGAGCGTGACGCGATACGCGAAACAATGTAAGAGTTAGCCGCTGGAGAGAAATCTAAACCACCATATTCCTTACCAATAATCATGGCAAAGAAATGCTCCTTGCGTAAAAAGTCCCAAACAGGTTTAGGTAAATCTCTATCTTGTTGAACGATTTTAAAATCATCCAACATATCCAATAACTCAGCCAACTGATTATCGACGAACGCTTGCTCTTCGCTGGTCAACTTCGGCTCAGGCGTTTCCAGTAGCTTCTGCCAATCTGGACGTCCACTGAACAACTCGCCGTCCCACCAGATGTCACCTGCCTCCATTGCCTCACGTTCAGTGTCTGACAACGGCGGAAGAATGCGTTTAAATAATTTGAACACCGGCTTAGTAATTAAGCTGCGACGAATATCACCCACTGCGAGTACAATGACCAACAGCACGATAATTAATATCAAGATTTCCATTCAACTCTCCAAACAATGGGAATTACAGTCAGTCTAGAACAACCTAGCAGAGCTGTCTGCCTTTAAGGACGTTCAAGTCCACCTGCTATAAATACGATCAAATGTTCAATGACGGTTTTAATATTCACTTCATAATTAAACTCAGCTCGGGCGATTTCAATCAGTGCCTGCCCAGATACCTGCGCAAACACAGTCGCACCAAGTACAAAGTGTAAGCGCCAAAACATTTCTTCATCAGAAAGCTTTGGGTTGGCTCGGTGTAACAGCGCCAAAAGGTGCTGTAACACATTGCCAAATGCCGATTGCGTATAGCGTCGTAAATGACCCTGAGTTTCTGAGTAAGCAAAACCGAGTAGCCGAAGAAAGCGCTCGGTGCCGCGTTTATGAATACCGTTCAACGAAAATAATGGCAGCTTGAAGGCTTCAAACACCTGCAATGTTGTTAGCGCTGATTCATCATCAAGACCACGTAACTCCTCATCCAGCGCAGGCATGAACACATCCATGTAGCGTGCTACCACAGCCTGAATGAGTGCTTTCTTAGAACCAAAGTGATAGTTGACGGATGCTAAATTAACATCCGCTTCTTGGGTAATTTGGCGTAAAGACGTTTGTTCAAACCCCTCTTTCGCAAACAATCGCTCGGCGGTATCGAGTATCCGCTTCTGTGTTGAGGGCTTGTTAGACGACGCCCGCACTGATGACGGGGCGTCGCTAGCATGACTTTTAAGATTAGACATGATTAGAAACACACATTTTAAACATGCGTTTAATTTAATCGATGTCGTTTCAGCGATCAAGTGTTCGCTGAAATATTATGGCAAGTTACCACATCGGCGAGTAATTTACAGGTACCCAGTCATAGGCATCGCCATCGCTTTTTACTTGGCCCACACCAGGAAATGGTAAATGCGCGCCCGCGACATAATAACCCTCTTTCTCTGCCTCAGCATAGGCTTTGATGCGTCGCTCTCGCGCCTCATCTTGATTACTATCAAACGCAATCGTCACTTGCGGTTGATCAAACTGCACTTCCGCGACGTGCATAATATCGCCCCAAAAGACTAAGGTTTGGTCACCTGCATCCAACCGATACATCGTATGTCCAGGAGTATGGCCGTAGGCTTCCACACTTTTAATATTCCCGGCGAGCGTTTCGCCCGCAACAAAAGGTTTAAACTGACCCGCTTCTGCGTAAGCATCCAAGGCTTTCATCGCAGCTTTAAAACCACCCTGTTGTGCTTCAGGCACTTGTTGCATTTGTTGCTTTGATAGCCAGTAGTCCGCGTCGTGTTTATCCGCGCGAACGGTCGCATTTTTAAACACGCGTTCTCCATCATCGATCAGCCCGCCGATATGGTCTGAGTGCATGTGAGTAATATACACCTCATCGATTTGATCGGTACTGTAGCCTGCTGCCTCGATGTTACGGACGAGATTACCTAAAGATGCGCCGAACATTGAGCCCGCACCGGTATCTATCAAAATGAGAGACTCACCGTCATTAATAAGGTAAGCATTGACCGAGGTTTCCAACGGTGACTGACGATAAAATTCGGCGAGTTTTTCACGCACCTTGTCCGCATCCATTTGTAACAGCTGATGCACCGGTAACTCTGTCGTACCATCAGATATAGCCGTTACCTCGACATCACCTAACATCATACGGTAATAGCCCGGCGCCGAAGTCTTTTGCTGAGGAGCGCTTGCAATCGCACTGAAACTCAAAGTGCTAGCCAACGTTAAGGTTAAAACTGAACGTTTAAACATGGTTTTTTATCCTCTATAGAATGAACTCAACCTAACCATACGTCTAGAAACAGCATTATGACCAATCCAACCATCAACCCGCCACTGGCTTTAGAATGCTCACCCTCGCGGTGAGTTTCAGGAATAATTTCATGGCTAATGACGTAAATCATCGCTCCGGCTGAAAGCAATAACCCCCAAGGCAACAGCCACTCCGTTAAGCCAACAAAAATCCCACCTAACAAACCACCTATTGGCTCAACTAACCCTGTCAAAGCACCAATTAAAAACGCCTTAAAGCGCGAATAGTTAAGGGCTAACAAGGCCAAAGAAACGGCCAACCCTTCTGGCACATTTTGTAAACCAATACCGGAGGCAATCGCTATTGTTGCGTCCCAGTCCTCGCCAGCAGCCGTTATACCGACCGCTAAGCCTTCTGGGATGTTGTGAATCGTGATCGCGATAATGAATAGCCACAAGCGACTTAGACGTGAGTTGACGGGGCCTTCAGTGCCTTTGATAAAATGCTCATGGGGTACGGTCTTATCAATAAGCGCAATGAGTAAAGCGCCAGCAAGGATACCCGTAACCGCCATTAACGGAGGAATGATCCCATCGCCATAGAGATTACTGGCAATCTCTAGCGCCGGCACAATCAAAGAGAAAAACGCTGCAGCCAACATCACGCCAGCAGCAAACCCAAGCAGAATATTGGTATGACGCTGACTCGGTTGCCAGCCAATAAGAACAACACTGGAACCTAGTGCTGTCATCAAGCCACTAGCACCGCTTACAAAAAAGGCAAGCAACCAAGGATCCATAAGTTAGTCCTACGTTTTGATAAAAAGGTATCAGTGTCGCCAGTAGTGGCGATGAAACAATATCAGCACGGTCATTATTTCTAGACGCCCGGCTAACATGGCAAACACCAGTAATAATTTAGCACCACTCTCTAAACTCGCGAAGCTACCCGAGGGACCGATTACTTCACCCAAACCGGGACCTACGTTACTTACGGCAGAAGCGGCACCCGAGATCGCCGTTAGGAAATCAAGATCAAACAAAGATAGTCCTAGCGCGATAAATGCAACGAGGAGAAAATACATAAAACAAAAGGCGACCATAGAACCCAGTAAGGCATCATTGACACGGCGATCTTGGTAACTTTGAACCCTAACTAAGTTCGGGTGTATTAGCTGACTAAACTGCTTTTTGAGTAGCAGTTGTGAGAGCTGAAAACGAAAGATCTTCATACCGCCAGCGGTAGAGCCCGTGCAACCACCGACAAACATCAAGTAGAAAAACACCATTAATGCCCAGTTTCCCCACTGTCCGTAATCTTCGCTTGCGTAGCCGGTCGTCGTTACGACCGATACCACGTTAAAGGCTGTATGAATTAATGCATCAAAGACATCTCGACCACGCGTACCGTGCACCAGTGTGATAAAGGTAATTGCGACGGCAAGAAAAATCAGAAAAGCACGTACTTGGGAATCTTGATACAGCGGACCAACATCCCCCTTCAGCGCACGAATATATAAAACAAAGGGCAAAGCACCGGCGACCATAAAGAGTGTTCCCGTTATCATCAAAAACGGGCTATCGGCAAAATGTCCGAACGAGGCATCATAATTGGAGAAGCCAGCCGTCGCAATTGTAGTCATGCCGTGCACAATCGCGTCAAAGGTGTGCATCCCGCCAAACCAATACAGCAACATCACCAGAAGCGTTAAAAGAATATAGACTCGCCCAATCGCAAATACCATATTGCTCGAACGAGGCATAAATTTACCGGAGATATCTGAGGATTCAGCTTGGAAAAGTCGCATACCACCGACTTGCAAAAACGGTAATATCGCCATCGCCATAACAATGATACCGATGCCGCCTAACCATTGCAGCATGCCACGCCAAAGCAGCACCGCGCGAGGGAGGTTATCAAGCCCAACAATCACCGTAGCCCCTGTCGTGGTGATGGCGGACATTGATTCGAACCAAGCATCTGCGAAGCTCAAGTAGGGTTGCGCGAAAATAAATGGCAGTGCCGAGAATAGGCTTGCAGATAACCAACAGAGTGATGTCAGCAAAAACACTTGTCTAGCTCGTAATTTGGCATCACCCGATTTTTGTAGAAACAACGCGGTACCGACTACCACACCGATAACAGCTAACGTGAGGTAGGTCCATTGTTCTTTTTCGCTGTTTGCGACGGCTACCGCAAACGGTAATAGCATTGCGATGGATAACAATGCTAACAAGCCGCCGACTGCTCGCGACAAAATTTTTGCCGCATCAACGCCAGTAAGTTTAGTTGGCGCCTGCATATGTGACGGCTTTAACATGGCAACGGTTTAGTTCGTAGTATCGAGGGGGGCAAATGATTTGACCAAGTCGTCAACTGCTTTCATTTGCTGCAAATAGGGTTCGAGTTTTGCCAATGGTAGCGCACAAGGACCGTCACACTTTGCTTCATCTGGGTTTGGGTGTGCCTCAATAAATAGTCCGGCTAATCCCAGCGCCATTCCCGAACGCGCTAACTCGGCAGCTTGCGCCCGACGACCGTCCGCCGAATCGAGCCGACCTCCAGGCCGCTGTAAAGCATGCGTCGCATCAAACACGACCGGTGCCATTGACTTCATGTCATCCATGCCCAGCATATCAACAATTAAATTATTATAGCCAAAGCAACTCCCCCGCTCGCATAACAAAATACGTTCGTTGCCTGCTTCATTGAACTTCTTGATGATATGTTTCATCTCATGCGGCGCTAAAAACTGCGGTTTTTTAACATTAACCACCGCGCCCGTTTTTGCCATAGCCATAACTAAGTCGGTTTGACGTGCCAAAAAGGCGGGTAGCTGAATAATGTCAGCGACTTCAGCTACCGGCGAGGCCTGATAAGGTTCGTGTACATCCGTGATAATGGGTACATTAAAAGCCTGTTTTACAGCTTCAAATATTTTTAAGCCTTCCTCTAATCCGGGCCCTCGAAACGAATGAATCGATGAGCGATTTGCTTTATCAAAAGATGCTTTAAAGACATAAGGGATACCTAATGCCTCGGTCACCTTCATAAAGTGCTCAGCGGTGCGGAGCGCGAGATCCTGAGATTCGAGTACATTGAGACCGCCAAATAAAACAAACGGACGCTGGTTATCAAACGTAATATTACCCATTTCAACGGATTGCATACTAACGCTCCTTAACTACCGACAACACGCAGGATTTGACCGGCTAAATAAGCCATATAAGTACCCAATGCATAACCCATCACGGCCAATAATACACCAACCGGAGCTAGCGAAGGATGAAAAGCGGATGCAACCACGGGCGCGGACGCAGCACCGCCAACATTGGCTTGACTTCCCACAGCCATGTAAAAGACAGGGGCTTTTATCAGCTTAGCAACAAGTAGCATCAAGCCTGCATGAATCATCATCCAAATAGCACCTATCAAGAAATATTTAGGGGCATCAACGATTGCGGTGACGTCCATATGTAAACCAATACTGGCGACTAGAATATAAACGAAAACTGAACCAATTTTAGAGGCGCCAGCCGCTTCAAGAGACCGGGCACGCGTGAACGATAATGCGATCCCGCCTGCTGTTGCTAATACGATGACCCAGAAAAACAAACTATCTAAGCTAAAACGACTTAAATACGGCGCATGCTCTCCGATGGCGGGTGCTATCCAATCGGCCAGTAAATGAGCCAAGCCCGCTACCCCAAAACCAACAGCTAAAATCAACATCAAGTCGCGTAAACTGGGATTACGCACGTGTTCAGCCTCGTATTTTTCAACTTTCGCGCGAATTGCGTCAATCGCCGAGGTATCCGCGCCCGTGCGCGCATCAATTTTCTTCGCGTTTGCCGCCATATAAAGCAGTACAGCCATCCAAAGGTTGGCAACAATGATATCGACTGTAACCATTGCAGAGAAGATGCCGCCGCCGACTTCGTAAACTTCTTTCATCGCCGCTTGGTTTGCACCACCACCTATCCAACTACCTGCAATCGTAGTCATGCCGCGCCAAACCGCATCCGGTCCTGCACCACCCAGTAGTTCTGGGAAGACTAAGGAGACCAACAGCAACGCTATGGGCCCCCCTATAACAATACCCAACGTACCTGTTAAAAATAGAATAAGCGCTTTTGATCCCAAACCTACAACCGCTTTCAGATCTAAGCTCAGAGTCAATAGCACCATACACGCAGGTAAGAGATAATCCATGGTGATATCTGTCACAGCAGTGGCATTGCCATCGACAATATTAAATGTGTTCAGCAGTGATGGAATGAAATAACACAGCAACAATGCTGGAACGTATTTATAAAACTTTTCAAACGCAGGATGTTTGCTCGAGTGGGTATAAAAAACCAACCCTAAAATGGCTAATAGCAAGCCAATAATCACACCATCATTGGTGATCAAAGCGGTCGTCTCTGCAACCTTAGGTGCAGCTGCCAGCATCTGGATACTCCTTAATTTTAATCATTCTTATTAAACTGTTTTTATCAATGAACAATATGCGACGGTCCAGCATAATTTTCCAATTGTAACTTTAACAACTGAGCGCTGGGGTCATCAGGACATTGCTCAACGAAAAATTGATAGTCGTCTGCTGCAATATGCTGACAACCTAATTCTTCGTACAAATAACCACGATCTCGAATCTCATAGGGATCGTTGGGCCGTAAAACGAGCAACATCTCAATACAACGCAACGCTTTCTCGAAGCGAGCCTCAGCCATGAAGCATTGTTTTAATTCAGTCAGATACGCTTCGATAAGCGCTGACTGCGGTGTTGCTTCTGCCCACTCCCAACAGAATTCAGCATCTCCGTCCATCAGGTGATCGAACCGATGAACAATATCTTCGTAGCGCACTGACTCGCCCGTATGAGGATCAAAAAAGTACGCTTGGTTGTGCGCTTCATATTTAAGTAGCGGATAACCGGGAAAGTCAATCAGTTGAACATGCAAGCCATGACGGTGCGCCGCTGCGTGTAATAACATTGCTAACACCAAGGGCACACCCGTGCGTTGCATACACACATCATGGATTAAAATTCGATGGGATTTAACCCATGATTCAGGCGCATCGCTGTAACCCAATTGGCGATAAAAATGACGTCCCAACTGAGCCATTTTATCTGCCGCGGAGGCGTCTTCCTCGAAACCTCCAAAGTTGTCCACTTGTTGCCAAAATTCATCAATATCGGCTACCTTTCGATAGCCAAGTTGACGACTGATTTCCCAAATAATATCAATTGTTGGTAGCCATTCTTGTTCACTGGACTCAAGAAAAGAATACGACATGGTCACCTAAGTAAAATTGAGTGTGTGAATGCGTTTTGCGTATTTTACGCAAACAGTACGGGCATTTTTGAATAAGCGACATGGAAAAGAAACAATAACCAAGCCACAGCACCTAAAAATCCAACCCAACGCCAAGCAGCACTCGACGCCTTAAAAGCAATTAGACCAAAAATAATGTAGCCGACAAGGCCAATAATTTTATTAGACAGCCATGCTGCGCCAATAGGCGCCCCACCAACGATAATAATCATCGCGATGGCACTTAACAGAAGAAAAGTATCGTTCACATGCGGCACAATTTTCACCCACTTCTTCTGTAACTGTTGAGGGGACTTCAACACCCAGAAAAAACGCAGCATAAATAAAGCCACGGAAATCACGACAAATAGCACGTGCAAATGTTTAAATGCGATATACAAAATTAATTCTCCTTGCCGTCAAAAAAATGCACAGTAGACGCGCTAATCATGACTACGCCAGGACACCGCTTAGGTGTTTAATGACGTTATCTAAAAAGTCGGGAGAGTAATAACGCCCGCGTTCGTCTTGCAAACGCGTAATCATATCACTTTCTGCCAATCCCTGCGCGCGCCAATCGGCGATTTGTTCCGATACCAAGATGACTTGAGTCGGTTGAGCAATCGAGCTTCCCTTTTTGCCATCCGGTAAACCTAATCCATCCCAACGCTCCAATCGATCCATTAACGCCGTAAAAGCAAATTGTGTTGCTTGTTCTTGACCATTTTTCAGTCCTCGCAGTGACGTCGCAATTCGTTGTTGGCAACTGGTTTCGTGAGCGGCTGCGTTAGGCTCAATACACGACAACAAAGGTTTAGCGCGTGTATATAGCGTCAACGCACAACTTATATTGATGGCGGTGGTCTCATCGAATAACGTAGTGCCGATGCGATAAGCAATAGCCTCAGACCCGCCAACGGTGCTGCTATCAAAGTGCACTGCTTGCAGGCGCACTAGTTGGTCAGCAATGCCCGCCATAAGAACGTCTGTATCTTCGATACACACGACATTGTCTTGCGCTTTCTGCACGTTTTCAGCAAATAGCTTTAAGACATGATGATCATCATCGGTGAGCGCACGCGACATACCACCGATAAACAACACAGAGCCTTGAGGACGACAATGGCTCCGACAATACATCAGTACAAAATCATCTCCATAATAATGGCTATTATCACGGATGACGTTATCGAGCTCGGAGAGCGCCTTGCCCGGTAATACAGCACGCAAAGTTTGCCCCATCGCAACGTCGCTATCCTCGCCATTGGCGGCAACAACACGGTAAGCACGGCCATCGTCGGTCGCCGTTGCATACAACGTTTGCCTGGCTCCGCCGATCACCCAACTGAGCTGCTGGACAATACCGTCAACAAACTGTTGCATAGGTTGCAATGTATATAAGTTGGCCGATGCTTCAATGATTTTCTCGAGGCCCTGACGGCTTTGATCGACCGACATGATATCGCGGTACGAACGTAACGACGACATCACCGCAGTAAACAGTTTCTGCGCAGTAAGCTCAGTTTTAGATTTGTAGTCGTTGATATCATAATTGACAATCACTGTACGCTCGGGCGCTTGCCCTGGCTGACCTGTGCGAAGAATAATCCGAGTGTAGTGGTTATCCGCTTCTTCACGAATATAACGAGCGACTTTCAAGCCCGCATCGTCAGATTCCATCACCACGTCGAGTAATAGAATGGCAGCATCAGGATGTTGATCCACCAATTGACGCGCTTCTTCACCCGAAAAAGCACTGAAAAAATCAAGACCTCGACCGAGGAACTCAAAATCGCTTAATGCCAATTTTGTCACCGCATGAACCTCGGGTTCATCATCAACAATAAGCACCTTCCATGTGTCTTTTAGGAGTGCAGGTTGCGAGTGTTGCGGCTCATCAGCAAACATGAACTGATTGCTCATAATGGTCTCTCTCTTATTTCACTTTCTGTCCGCCAGTGATTCGTTCGACATTACCATAATCTCGCCATATGTTAACGTTTTTATAACCGAATTCACGTAATAAAGTTATAACCGCTTGCGCTTGCTGCCAACCATGTTCCATTAGCAACCAACCGTTCGGTTTCAGGTACGCGTGACCTTGTTCTGCGATGTGATGAAGATCAGCGATCCCAGCGCGTTCCGCGACAAGTGCCGAACGGGGCTCAAAACGCACATCACCTTGAGCTAAGTGCGCATCATCCTCAGCAATGTAGGGAGGATTACTAACGATTAGATCGTAAACGCTTCGATCTGCCAAACTGTCGAACCAATGACTGTGCAAAACTTCAACAGCAAGCCCAAGACGTCGCGCATTACGTTGAGCAAGCGACACTGCCGATGCTGACCAATCGACTGCGGTCACCTGCCAATCTGGACGCTCGCTTTTCAGCGCCAGTGCGATCGCGCCCGTTCCAGTACCTAAATCTAAAACCCGTGCATCTGCCGGTAAGGATAGTGACAGTGCTGTTTCTACAAGGCATTCGGTATCCGGTCGGGGGATCAGTGTGCTTTTGTCTACCGCAAGAGAGAGTGACCAAAATTCTCGCTCACCAACAATATAAGCAACGGGTTCACCTCGGCAACGTCGCGCAACCCAGTTTTGCAATTGTTGAAATTGTGCATCCGTTAAACGACGTTCCGGCCACGTCATGAAATAGCTCAATGGCTTATCGAGGAGGTAAGATAACAATACGCGGCTGTCAACCTGAGCATCGGCTGAGTCTGAATCCGTTGCAAGCTGTTGACGCGCCCACTTGAGCGCGTCTTCGATACTTAAGTTCATTAATTATCTTGCGACAATGCAGCGAGCTGGTCAGCTTGATGTTCAGTGATAATCGGGTCCAACAATAGGTCAAGCCCGCCCTCAAGTACCTCATCTAAGCGATATAGAGTGAGGTTTATACGATGATCTGTGACGCGGCTTTGTGGGTAATTGTAGGTACGGATACGTTCTGAACGATCACCGCTTCCCACCAAGCTGCGTCGGGTACTGGCTTCTTCTTGCGCGCGCTTCTCATCTTCCATGCGCTGTAATCGTGATTGCAGTACCGACATCGCCTTGGCACGGTTTTTGTGCTGTGAGCGCTCTTCCTGACACTCAACGACCACCCCCGACGGCAAGTGAGTAATACGAATCGCAGAGTCCGTTCGGTTAACGTGTTGTCCACCTGCGCCCGACGCTCGAAAGGTGTCAACGCGCAAGTCAGCTGGATTTATTTCAATGGCTTCTGCCTCTGGAATTTCGGGCAACACCGCCACCGTACATGCCGACGTATGAATCCGCCCTTGAGATTCCGTTTCAGGTACGCGTTGAACACGATGCCCACCGGATTCAAATTTCATACGACCATAGACACCATCGCCACTTAACTGCGCAATCACTTCCTTATAACCGCCATGTTCGCCTTCGTTAGCACTGACAGTACTTACGCGCCATCCGTGTTGTTCAGCATAACGGCTGTACATGCGGAACAAATCGCCGGCAAAAATCGCCGCTTCATCACCCCCTGCGCCCGCACGGATTTCTAGGTAACATGCGCGATCATCGTTTGGATCTTTAGGCAGCAGTAGTACTTGCAATGAGTTTTCTAGGCTTTCCACCCGCTGTTTAGCATCGGCAATCTCTTCATTTGCCATTTCACGCATTTCGGGATCATCGTCATCAGCCATTTCGTGTGCAGCGGTTAGATCAGATTGCGCCTGTCGATAAGAATTAAACGCACTGACTACTTCTTCTAACTGAGCGTATTCCTTTGATAATGAACGAAACTTATCCTGTTCTGAAATAATATCAGGTTCGCCCAGTAGTGCTTGCACTTCCTCATAACGCTCAATTAATCCCTCAAGCTTGCGCTCTATCGATGGATTCATGCTTAATTGGTTTCCTTATTCTGATTATCATCCTCAAGCCACAATCGCTGAAGCACTGACAAAGTCGTTTGGTCACCCTGCTCGCCCGCTTGTTTTAACAGCTGCGTGGGTCGGTGCGCGAGTTGTTGCGTTAGTTTGTGACTGAGAACTTGCATGACTTGCTCGGCTGGCTTGCCTTGTTGCAACATCGCCAACGCCTTTTCTAGCTGGAGCTGCGCAACTTTCTGTGTGTGTTGCCGATAGTCCCTAATTAACGTAACGCTATCTAGGGAGCGTAACCAATCTAAAAATTGGTTGGCTTCCCGAGCAATAATTTTGCGAGCTTGCTGCGCGGCTTGCTCGCGGTTCTTAATATTTTCGCTGATTATATTTTGTAAATCATCAACCGTATAGAGGTACGCGTCATCCAATTCATTCACTTGCTCCTCAATATCGCGAGGTACCGCCAAGTCGATGAGTAAAATGGGTTTATGGCGACGCTGCTTTAATGCTTTTTCAACACGCCCTTTACCAATAATCGGTAAAGTACTGGCGGTCGAGCTAACTACGATATCTGCATTCGGTAATAACTCACCTAACTGACTCAGACTGTGTGCCTCGGCGCCTACACGTTGAGCCAGTTCGGTGGCACGCTGCAAAGTGCGGTTGGCAACGTTTAAAGAGCTAACACCTTGCTGCACAAGATGTTGAGCAACCAGTTCAGACGTATCACCAGCGCCCACCAGAAGTACATTCGAATGTTTTAAATCACCGAAAATATGCTTAGCTAAACTAACAGCAGCAAAGGCGACAGACACCGCATTTTGACCAACTTCGGTTTCATTTCTAACCGCTTTAGCAACACGGAACGTATTTTGAAAAAGTCGCTCGAGAATACCACCCACCACATTAAAATGCTTCGCCTGCTGGTATGCTTGTTTCACTTGTCCTAGTATCTGCGGCTCTCCAAGCACCAATGAATCTAAACCGCTAGCGACACTCATCAAATGTGCAACCGCATCTTCTTGAATATGATAATAGTGATGTTGCTCAAGTTCACTCGGCGTGATGCCATGAAATTGTGACAACCAATGCAGCATCGGCTGATGTTCGGCATGACCATGACAATAAAGTTCAGTACGATTGCAGGTCGATACAATGATGGCTTCTTCAATTCCAGGTAACTGCTTAAGCTCAGTCAACGCCTGTTCTAATTGCACCGGACCAAAAGCTACGCGCTCTCGTAACTCGACAGGTGCTGTTCTATGGTTTATGCCTAAAATTGAAATGGTCATCGGGAGTCGCGGTTTACTCTAACAGAGGGTTGAAAACGCTGAGCGGATTGTACGTGATCGGAGGGATTATTGAAAGTCACAGACAATTCTGGTCAACTACGCAAAACGATATGTTCTATCCTCTTTAATTGATAAAGGCGAATTCCCCTGTGGTGTTAAAAATCTCTCGTTGGACATTGCTGACGCTATTATGCAGCCTCGTTTTAACAGCCTGCAGCATACCCGAACCACCGCAACAAAGTGTTGGTACTAATATTACCAATCAGCAAGTTCAAGCGCACCAAACACGCTTGCAACGAATAAATAGATGGCAGCTATCGGGTCGCTTTGCCTTGACAGAAATCAAATCAAACAGTAAAGACAGTGCTTATCTCAGTTGGCGTTCGTCGCCTCAACAGCAAGATATTGTGATTACACATCCCTTACGTGGGGAACTAGCCCATTTGAATATAAGCGCTCAGGTTGCAACGATAAAAGTCGATGGCGAACAGGTACAAAGCCGCTCAGCGCGAGACCTGCTTTATCAATACACTGGGATGCGGCTGCCGGTAGATGAGTTGCCCCATTGGCTCTTGGGTCGTCTCGACCCGAGATTTACGCAATTTCACTTTGATAAACAAGGTCGGCTCATTAATGCACATTACAAAACAAGTGCAGGTGATCATTGGCAACTCACATGGTTTTACCAACCTCAGCAGCTTTTACCTGAGCAAATACATGCCGAAACCGAC
>NZ_CH672404.1:362847-373500 GCF_000152885.1 Idiomarina baltica OS145 | reverse complement strand
AGCCTAATCTTTGTGTTGCGCCTCTCTGTGAGTGCGGCGCGTATTATGCAAATCGCTTGGCTTACCGTCAACCTCTTTTTAAGAAAAAATCACTTAATTGAGTTCGATTGGTTAAAAAAACACTGATTCGAGTGAAAACTAGACGAAAAAGCCACAAAAACATCTCTTTACCAGGGTAGTTCATCCCCATTACTGTGAAAGAACCGGCCTGAGGTTTCTATCGTAAGCTCATCAATACGTTGCATGAGTCGTTCAGCCGCTGTAGCTGGAGAAATATCACCGCGTCCACCGACCATATCCGTTTGCACGTAACCGGGGTGCAGTAAGACGACCGCTATTTCTTTATCCTTTAAATCCAATGCCAGAGATTTACCGGCGGCATTGAGTGCGGCTTTTGACATCCGATAACCATAGCGGCTACCTGAACCATTGTCGGCTATGGAACCCATTCGACTGGTAATTAAAGCGACCTTGCTTTCGCTTTCGAGGTTATCCAGTAGAGTTTCCGTAACCCGTAGCGGTGCTATCGCATTTACTTCATATTGAGCACGTAACATACGCGCGTCTAAGTCACCGAGCTCATCATGGTTAAGTAAACCCGCGTTATTGATAAGTATATCGATACGAGTGTTGCCTAAGCCTTCTTTCATACGTAAAAGGTCAGCGGTTTTCGTAACATCAATACCTTCTATGATATCTACATCAAGCTCGGTAAGTTGTTTTGAGTTGTTACGGCACACGGCAGTGACTGAATAGCCCGCCTCTGAGTACCGTTTGGCTAACTCAAAACCGATGCCACGGTTGGCACCGGTAATGACGACATTCGACATATTAACGTCCTTTAATCAGATTGTGTGAGATCTTTGGGGTCGAGCAGGCGCTCGAGTTGATTACGGTCCATATCGGTCATCTCTTCAGCGACATCGATAATAGGACGCTTCTCTTTGTAAGCGCGCTTAGCGATATCAGCGGCTTTGCTATATCCAATAACTGGATTCAATGCAGTTACTAAAATAGGGTTTTTAGCTAAGGCCTTCTCTAAATTATCGTGATTCACCTCAAAATCCATAATGGCTTTATCCGCTAAGACTTGGCAGCTTTGCGTGAGCAACTCAAGTGACTGCATCAAATTATAGCCGATCACAGGTAGCATGACGTTAAGCTGAAAGTTACCTTGTTGGGCGGCCGTTGTGATGGTGGTATGGTTTCCATTAACCTGTGCTGCAACCATCGCAACCGCTTCGGGGATCACCGGATTCACTTTCCCGGGCATAATGCTACTACCCGGTTGCAATGGGGTCAGTTGTATTTCACCTAAGCCGGCGAGTGGGCCGCTGTTCATCCAACGTAAGTCATTGCTTATTTTTAATAGCGTGGTTGCAAGCGTATTTAATTGCCCATGCAATTGCACATTGAGCTCTTGTCCTGCTATGCCAGTAAACGGGTTACGTGATGCTTTAAAAGCAATGCCCGTTTGCTTGCTGAGCGATTGCGCAAACAAGTCGGCGAACTGTTCGGGCGCGTTAATACCGGTACCAATCGCTGTTCCGCCTTGCGGCAGTACTTGCGAGTGCTCACACAGTTGCGGTAACTGCTGAGCCGTCAACTCGAGCTGTCCGGCCCATGCGTTCAATTCCTGAGCCATAGTTAATGGCATCGCATCCATTAAGTGGGTACGACCGGTCTTTACCACATCACGTAATTCAACTGCTTTTTTTCTGATGGTGTCAATCAGGTGCTTGAGTGCTGGCTGTAATCGCTGTTCGACGGCCACGACACTAGCGATTTGAATCGCCGTTGGAATCGTATCATTACTTGATTGGCTGCGATTGACATCATCATTTGGATGAACATCAATCCCTTGCTGCTGGGCAATATGGGCAATGACTTCATTGACGTTCATATTCGAACTCGTTCCTGAACCTGTTTGAAAAACATCAATCGGGAACTGGTCGACGTGCTGGCCATCAATAATTTGTTGAGCGGCTGCTTGAATGGCGACTACTTTGTCTTTATCGAGGTCTGCACATTGTTGATTCGCAGCCGCGGCTGACCATTTTATGCGCGCGATGGCTTTGATGAGTTCGGATGGCAGTGTAAGTCCACTGATGGGAAAGTTATTAATAGCGCGTTGTGTCTGGGCGCCATAAAGTGCACTCTTCAAGACTTCAACTTGCCCCATACTATCTGATTCAGTCCTTGTCTCGCGGCTCATAACCTGTTCCTCCTAAGCCAAAGAATTGGGTTAATTTGAAATACGGTCTTATACTCCTAAAGATCAGTTCTAAACGAGCGTCGCTTGTATTAAGCTAGCAACATGAGCGCTTGCGCTTCATTATCTCTAACAGCTATATGATAAGGCGAACCATGATTAAACAGCTAGCTTTGAGCCTGATCATGATTGTGTTCTCTGCGACCTCATGGGCGGATACGCAAACTATTCGGGTTCTCGATAAAAACGGTAATCCCGTTAATAACGCAGTTATTCTGATTAATAAGTCGGTGCTAGCAAGCCCCCACGGCGCGCAAGACAACGTTATTATTGACCAAGTTGATAAGCAGTTTGTACCCAAAGTCTCTTCGATTCAGGAGGGCAGTACGGTGGTCTTTCCAAATAGTGATAATATACGTCATCATGTGTACTCTTTCTCAAAAGCGAAGCCTTTTGAGTTAAAACTTTATTCAGACCAAGAGCGTCCCAAGGTGACTTTTGACAAGCCGGGGGTGGTGACGCTCGGCTGTAACATTCATGACGATATGATCGGCTACGTTGTGATTAACAATGCGTTGCAGGGATTCGTGTCCGATGCGTCGGGAAAGGTCAGTATTGAGTTCAATGACGCGGTCAGTAAACAATCGCAAGCGATAACACTCCGCGTTTGGCATCCATGGATGGGGGATGACCTCAATGCGGGCGAACTCATCGAACTAAAAATGCCAATCAAGAATAGCGATATAAAGCTGGATGTGGCACCACCAGCGCCAAAGAAAGAAGAAAAGTCGCGATTAGAAAAACGCTTTAATCGCTTAGGAGCTTGATGTTTAAACAGTTTAAAGTCCGACTCGCGGTCATTTTTGGTATCCTCATTGCTATTGCATTGAGTGGTGCGGTATTGGCCGTACTGCTCACAACTTCTAATCAAGTTGAACGTACCTTGCAGCGTGAATTAACCGTCAGTGAACGATTATTCCGCGAGTTGATGGATAGTCGAGCTGAGCAACTGCGGCGCGCCGCTGAAGTCCTTACCGACGACTTTGGCTTCAAACGTGCGGTTGCGACTGAAGACCGCGATACCATTGTTTCCGCGCTTGTTAATCATGGTGACCGTATTGGCACCGATCTCATCGCGTTGCAGAATCCAGATGGCCAAGAGATTGCTTCGACCCATAATTTAGATTTAAAGCAGTTGATTAGTGGTGAGCAGGGTGGCAAGGCGCTACTTGTATCTGAAGGGCAGCTTTATCAGGTGGTCACTGTGCCCGTTACAGCCCCCAACTTAATTGCTTGGGCGACGCTGGGTTTCGAGGTCAACAACACATTAACCGAGCAACTGAAAGAGTTAGCCAACGCAGATATTACATTATGGCTTGAACAACCCAGCCTGTTACTGGCCTCGAGTTTACCCGCTTCATTGCGCGAGGGGTTTGCACAGGCATTATCCTCTGAGCAACAGGGTTACGATGGTTGGCTTCAACAAAGTGGGCTGGCGCTGCAAGAGACCACATTAACGACGGTCGGAGGCGATGTGGTGCATGTTTCTCTGACAACGTCACGCGCTGAAGCCATGCGGCAGTTTGATGAGTTGCTCGTTCAGATTTTACTGATTGGAGCCATAGCGCTTGTTATCACCTTAATTGTCGCGCTCTTCGTTGCAAAAACCATTTCTACGCCGGTTGCGCTATTATCTCAGGCTGCAAGTAAACTAAAGTCAGGTGATTATTCACCCACTAACTTACAATCACGTAAAGATGAGTTCGGTCAATTGGCCGATACCTTTGAGTCGATGCGTTCTGCTATCGCATTACGTGAGCGTAAAGTGAGGTTCCAAGCCACTCATGATCAGTTAACAGAACTTCCTAATCGACGGGAGTTGCAACGACTATTGAATGAAAAGCTCGGTGACTCAGCCTCGTCGGGGTGGTTGCTGCTTATCAACATACGCAATTTTCGTCGTTTAAATGATAGCGTGGGTCAGCGAATGGGTGATGACGTCTTGAAACAATTAGCAGGGCGCTTGCTTTCTGGATGTCAATCGAATGATATCTTGGCTCGCTTCGGCGGTGATGAATTTGCGCTGGTCACGGAGGGCGAGACTGAATCAAGAATAGCTCGTCGGTTAGAAGATTTGAGCGTTCGCCTTAACGTACCTTTTGTGGTTGGGGGGAGTCAGTTTGAACTTAAATTCAACTGTGGGGCAGTACAATTCCCCAATCATGCGACTGAGTTGGATAGCCTCATCCGTCGTGCTCAGGTTTCGGTAAAGCATGCTAAAGAGCACAATCAGTTTAATGCATTTTATCAAGAAGGATTTGATGAGGCGCATTTACGTCGACTCGCGATTGTTGAGCAACTCCCAAAAGCGATTGCGCGAGGTAGCTTCACGCTTGTTGCGCAACCGAAAGTCCGAGCTACGGATGGCCGTACAGTGGCCGCAGAAATGCTGATCCGCTGGCATGATGAGCAACTGGGTTGGGTTGGGCCTGATGAATTTATTCCACTGGCTGAGCAGTCGGGCATGATCACCGAAATAACCCACTGGGTCGTGGAGCAGGCCGAACAATGGGTGAATCAATTACGAACGTTCGAGGATGATATTAAGTTAAGTATTAATATCTCAGCGGTTGATTTGATCAACGATAAGCTCGCCAATGATTTAGTGGCGCTCAGTCAACGCAATATGCAACGCTATTTGATATTGGAAGTCACGGAAAGTGCGTTGATGAATGAGCCTGAAAAGTCGATTGCTTGCTTAAAAATGCTAAGTGAGCTCGGCTACGAGATTTCTATCGATGACTATGGTACGGGGTATTCGTCGCTATCGCAGATACGTCGCTTACCGATCAATGAGTTAAAAATTGACAGAGCCTTTATTCAGTATTTAATGACCCAACCCGACGATCAGTCCATTGTGCGTTCGACCATTCAACTCGCGCATGAGTTGAACTTACGTGTTGTCGCCGAAGGAGTTGAGGACGAAGCCAGCTGGCATTGGCTGTTAGCGAATCATTGTGATGTGCTGCAGGGCTATTATTTTAGTAAGCCGATTTCATTTGAAGAATTACATTTACGACTATTGAAGGAAAAAGAGCATGCCTAAACGCATTTTTTATGGCTTATCCGTACTCTTGCTGAGTGCTGTTCAGCCTGTGCTGGCGCAACAATTTGAAGCACCGGGATCGCGTCTATTGGCGACCGGCGGCGCAAGCACTATCGAGGGGAGTGGCGGCGGTGGAATTGTGCCATGGGCAACCCTCAGCAGTTACGCCGATGAAGGTGAGTGGGGCGCGACTGTACAGATGACGGAAGTACAAGTTGATGATTTTAGTTTAAGTGTGCAAGGCGCTAGCTTTAACTGGAATAACCGAGTTGAAGTTTCCTATGCACGCCAGCAGTTCGACTTAGAAACGATTGGTGGCGAACTCGAACAATCTATTTGGGGGGTTAAAGCGCGACTCAGCGGTGATTTGGTCTATGGGGTGATGCCGCAGGTCAGTGCCGGCATCCAACACAAAAGCAATCAGACCTTCGCCTTACCTCAGGCGGTGGGTGCAACTGACGACTCTTCAATGGATTACTATGTGAGTGCCGCCAAAGCCTGGCTTGCGGGACCGTTTTCGCGTACGTGGGTGGCTAATGTTACGTTACGTAATACAGAAGCGAATCAACTCGGGTTACTTGGCTTTGGTGGTGATAAGGAGGATAGTCGCGAGTGGGTGGGAGAAGCTTCTGTTGCCGTTTTTCTCGATCGCTACTGGGCGGTAGGTGTTGAGTACCGTCAAAAACCGGATTTACTGAGCTTTGCCAAAGAGGACGATTGGAAAGATATTTTCGTTGCTTATTTTCCCTCGAAGCATGTGTCCGTGGTTGGTGCATACGCAGATTTGGGGTCTATCGCTGGATTAGAGTCACAAACCGGTTGGTACCTTTCGGTTCAGGCAAGCTTTTAAGGAGTTCACATGAAAATTTGGGTGAGTGCAGCACTAGTGTTGCTAGGTAGTATGATGTCTGGGGCGGTACAGGCACAATCGTCAGAGCTATATCAACAGTTAGGCGAACGAAGCGGCATCGAAACGATCGTCGAAGAAATGCTACTTGGAGTAGCTGATGATGAGCGTATTGCGCATTATTTTGCTGACGTTGATATTCTACGTCTGCATAAGCTGATCAGCGAACAAGTGTGTAATGTCAGCGGCGGTCCGTGCGAATATACGGGCGACAGTATGGCCGTTTCACATAACAACTTAGGGATTAATAACGCTGATTTTAATGCGCTAGTGGAGCATTTAATTGCCGCAATGGAACAGGAGAATGTCCCCGTTGCTGCGCAAAATGAGTTGCTCGCATTACTGGCACCGATGCACCAAGATATTGTGGAATAGTTAGACATCAAGTTAAGCATAAAAAAAAACCGGCAATGATTGCCGGTTTTTTTGTCGTAGAAAGGTTTATACGTTGAAGCGGAAGTGAATGACATCACCATCTTTAACGATATATTCTTTACCTTCAAGACGCCATTTACCGGCATCTTTCGCACCTTGCTCACCGTTATACTCAACATAATCATCGTAGCCGACTACTTCGGCGCGGATAAAGCCCTTTTCAAAGTCAGTATGAATGCGCCCTGCAGCTTGCGGCGCACTGGCACCAATTTTTACCGTCCACGCGCGGACTTCTTTAACGCCCGCTGTGAAATAGGTTTGCAAATTAAGCAACTGGTAACCACCGCGAATCACACGATTGAGTCCGGGTTCTGCTTGGCCAAGCTCTTCTAAGAAGGCTGCTTTATCGTCGTCGTCAAGTTCAGCAATTTCTGATTCGATAGCCGCACATACGGGCACGACGACAGCGTTTTCTTTTGCTGCGATTTGACGCACAGTTTCTAGGTGAGGGTTATTCTCGAAGCCATCCTCGTTAACGTTAGCGATATACATCGTTGGCTTCAGCGTTAATAGGTTGTATGAACGAATTACCGCCTTTTCGTCGTCTGTTAAGTGAACAGAACGCGCCATCTCGCCTTCATCTAACGCTGGCTTGAGCTTCTCTAATACAGCAATTTCTGCTTTCGCTTGCGCATCGCCGCCTTTTGCTTTTTTGCCCAAGCGGTGAAGCGACTTATCGACTGAATCCAAATCTGCTAGTGCTAATTCAGTATTGATGGTATCGATATCATCCGCAGGGTTAATACCACCGCTGACGTGTACAATGTTATCGTCTTCAAAGCAACGAACCACATGACCAATCGCATCGGTTTCGCGGATGTTGGCCAAGAATTGGTTGCCAAGACCTTCGCCTTTTGATGCCCCCTTAACTAAGCCCGCGATATCCACAAATTCCATCGTAGTGGGAATCACTTTTTGTGGGTTCACAATACTTTCGAGCACATCGAGGCGTGGGTCGGGAACCGCAACAACACCGGTATTAGGTTCGATGGTACAGAAAGGAAAGTTAGCCGCTTCGATACCGGCTTTGGTCAAAGCATTAAATAACGTGGATTTTCCGACGTTTGGTAAACCAACAATACCACAGCGAAATCCCATGAGATAAACCTCTATTTACTGGCACGAAAGCTGTGCAACTGCTGTAACGCAGGGCCCCAACCTTCATCGATTAAAATATCAATAGCACGACTGGCTTCATCGATACACTCGTCGAGGAGCGCGCGTTCGGGCGCGGATGGCTTACCCAATACGAACCCGGTCACTTGTGAACGGTGTCCGGGGTGACCAATACCGACTCTCAAACGCATAAAGTCCTGAGTGCCCAACTGGGCGATAGTATCTTTAATACCGTTATGACCGCCTGCGCCACCCCCTCGTTTGAATTTTGCTACACCGGGATCAAGATCAAGTTCA
This sequence comes from Idiomarina baltica OS145, assembly GCF_000152885.1. Lineage (GTDB taxonomy): Bacteria > Pseudomonadota > Gammaproteobacteria > Enterobacterales > Alteromonadaceae > Idiomarina > Idiomarina baltica. Next base: position 365,427 of record NZ_CH672404.1, on the reverse strand, counting down.
TCGTAAGCGACGAGGATCTGTTCGGGAGCAATTTTATAAAAGCGCGCCATCGCTGCAATTGAATAGCCGCTTTTATTCATAAAGGTCTGTGGTAATACAATGCGGAGATCACGAGTGGCGGTTTGATGTCGACCAATCAATGCTTTCGTTTTTGTATCGGCAGTGAGGGTTACGCCGTGACGACGGCAATAGGCCTCAACTAACCAAAAACCCGCATTATGGCGGGTTTTTTCGTATTCGGGGCCTGGATTTCCCAGGCCCACAAGCAATTTAACGTCTGTTCCCATTAGGGTTACCTAACGCTATTACTCGTCAGCGTCTTTTTCGTTCGCTGCAGGGACTTCGTCAGCTGCTGGTGCTTCGTCTTCAGACTCTTCTTTCTCTACGCGAGGCGCAGTGATTGAAACAACAGCTTGGTCGTGATCTTCACCTTTGGTTAACTCAACCAACTCAACGCCTTCTGGTAAGTTAAGGTCCGTTAGGTGAATAGTGTCGCCTACTGACAAGTTAGCGATGTCAACTTCCAAGTACTCTGGTAAGTCTTTTGGTAAGACCATGATTTCTACGTCGTTCACGTGGTGAACAACAACACCGCCCTCATCTTTAACGCCTTTAGCTGTTTCTTCGTTTAAGAAGTGCAGTGGCACGTGAGTGTGCAACTTGTGACCTTTTTCAACACGTTGGAAGTCTAAGTGAGTTAACTTAGGCTTGTACGGGTGACGTTGCATGTCTTTCAAGATTGCTTGGTGTTTTTTACCATCAATCTCAAGCGTCAAGATGTGCGAATAAAAGGCTTCGTAGTCAGCCATGTTATTCACTTTGTTGTGGTCTAATTCAAGTGCGATTGGCTCATCTTTACCACCGTAAAGAATAGCAGGTACTTTGTCCGCATGACGCAGGCGGCGGCTCGCACCTTTCCCTTTGTCCGTACGAACGGTAGCTTTGATATTAAAATCTAATTTAGCCATGTGATTGGGCTCTCATCTGTTTATAAGTAAAAAATGTCAAAACTCGCGACCAAGTCTTGACCCAAAACTTGGAAACCGACTCAAAAGCCGGTTTCCAAGGGCGCGGAATAGTACCACTGTTACCAAGTTAAAACAAGCGTTATAGCCAAGCCAACCTAGTAATCAAACATGGCTGAAATCGACTCTTCATTGCTAACGCGTCGCAATGCTTCTGAGAGCATGCCAGATAACGTGAGTTGATGTACTTTGCCGGTTGCTTTCATTTCTTCGCTCAGTGGGATACTGTCAGTGACTACGAGCTCATCAATGGCTGACTCTTTGATATTGCTGACAGCATTACCAGAGAATACAGGGTGAGTAGCATACGCAAACACACGTTTCGCACCGTGTTGTTTAAGCGCCTCAGCAGCCTTACATAAGGTGCCACCGGTATCGATCATATCGTCGACGATGATGCAGTCACGATCTTTAATGTCACCAATAATATGCATGACCTGCGAAACGTTCGCTGATGGGCGGCGTTTGTCGATAATCGCAAGATCGGTATCGTCCATTAATTTGGCGAATGCACGGGCACGCACAACGCCACCAATGTCGGGTGATACGACGACCGGGTTATCGAACTTCTGGTTACGCATATGTTCGAGCAGTACGGGCGTGCCAAACACATTATCGACAGGTACGTCGAAAAAGCCTTGGATTTGCTCAGCGTGCAAATCAACCGTTAGCACGCGATCAACACCGACGCTCGATAAGAAGTCGGCGACAACTTTTGCCGTGATCGGTACTCGCGCTGAGCGCACTCGGCGATCTTGGCGCGCATAGCCGAAATAGGGCATAACAGCAGTAATACGACCGGCAGAAGCGCGACGCAGCGCATCAACCATGACGATAAGCTCCATCAGGTTGTCATTGGTGGGCGCACAAGTTGACTGCAATAAAAAAACGTCCGCACCGCGGACGTTTTCATTGATGGCGACACTGATCTCACCGTCACTAAAACGACCTACAGAGGCGTCTCCGAGTTTAATATATAGGCGGTCAGCGATTTTCTGCGCGAGTTCTGGCGTGGCGTTACCAGCGAAGAGTTTCATGTCAGGCACAACAAACCTCGACTAAATTTGGGTTAATGTCCGGATAAGCGATGAACGGTTCTGGCCCCGCACAACATAACTTTCGGGTAGTGAAAGTTGCGCTTGTGCAGCAATAGCTTGTTGCTGATTCGCAAAGCGAGTAAATAAGCAAGCACCTGTGCCAGTAAGCCGAGTCGGTCCATAGTTTAGCAACTGCGCGTGTAGCTTGGCAACTGCGGGATACTGCTTAAGCACCACGGATTCAAATACATTGTTGGTGTTTTGCCAGTCCCATTGCGAGGGAGATAAAGGCTTGCAGTCGCGTTTTAAGCCCGCATCAGCGAACAACGCTGCGGTTGAAATATTGACTTGAGGTTTGACCACTAAATAATAGCTTTGGTCGGGTTCAACGTCGGTGAATTGATCACCAATACCTGTGGCGAAAGCGCTGTGCCCATGAATGAAAATTGGCACGTCAGCGCCAAGTTCGGCACCGATGGTAAGCAATTGCTGTTTAGTAAAAGGTTGACCCCAGAGAT
>NZ_CH672404.1:329650-362747 GCF_000152885.1 Idiomarina baltica OS145 | reverse complement strand
GTCACAACACTGGGCGCTCGCGCCCTTTTTTTGTTTTAGGAGGCAATTTGGCACGTATAGAGGAACGTTTATCGGACATGCTTCGCCCAGCCGTTGAGGCCTTGGGTTTTGAATTGTGGGGCATTGAGTTTGTCCGTGCCGGCAAGTTTTCAACGTTGCGTATTTACATTGATAAGGAAGAAGGTATCAGCGTTGATGATTGCGCTGACGTCAGTTATCAAGTGAGCTCTGTACTTGACGTAGAAGATCCGATCAATACGGAGTATAACCTGGAGGTTTCGTCACCCGGTATGGAGCGTCCGTTCTTCTCTATTGCGCAAATGCAGCCTTATATCGGCGAAACGGTCGCGTTCGAATTGACCGTAGCTAAACAAAATAAGCGGAAGTTCCAAGCGGTTCTGGAAGGAATTGAAAATGACCAACTGCAACTCAGCGTTGGTCAAGAGTCTTTGACGGTGGGTATGCACGAAATCAAGAAAGCCCACTTAGTACCGTCATTTGATTAACGATTTGCGTTGGTGAGGCAGAATCATGAGTAAAGAAATCCTGTTGGTAGCAGAGGCTGTTTCCAACGAAAAGGCAGTCCCTCGAGAGAAAATTTTTGAAGCGTTAGAGTCGGCATTAGCTCACGCGACCAAGAAAAAGTATGACGGCGATATTGATGTGCGTATTGATATTGATCGTGCAACGGGCGAATTTGATACGTTCCGCCGTTGGTTAGTGGTTGAAGATACCGATACGGGTCTTGAGCACCCTTATCGTGAAATTAGCCTGTCAGCCGCGCAGTATGAAGACCCATCGCTACAATTAGGCGATTACGTCGAGGAACAAATTGAGTCGATTCAATTTGACCGCATTACAACGCAGACGGCAAAACAAGTTATCGTACAGAAAGTACGCGAAGCTGAGCGTGCCCAAGTGGTTGACGAATACCGTGACCAAGTGGGTGAATTAGTCACAGGCACGGTTAAACGAGCGAATCGCGAGCATGTTATCTTAGATTTAGGCAATAATGCTGAAGCGATTATTTATCGTGAAGAAATGTTGCCGCGCGAATCAGTTCGTCCGGGTGACCGAGTGCGTGGTTTGCTTTACGATGTGCGTCCAGAAGCGCGTGGAGCTCAGTTGTTTGTCACGCGTTCGCGCCCCGAGTTCTTAATGGAATTGTTCCGTATCGAAGTGCCGGAAATCGGTGAAGAGATGATTGAACTCAAAGGCGCCGCTCGCGATCCTGGTTCGCGTGCTAAAATTGCGGTTAAAAGCAATGACCGCCGCATTGATCCGGTGGGTGCATGTGTGGGTATGCGTGGTGCACGTGTACAAGCAGTATCAGGGGAGCTCGGTGGCGAGCGTGTTGATATTGTGCTGTGGGACGATAACCCCGCGCAATTTGTTATTAACGCAATGGCACCTGCGGAAGTGGCTTCAATTGTAGTCGATGAAGATGCTCATACCATGGATATCGCTGTTGCAGCCGATAACCTAGCGCAAGCGATCGGTAAAAGTGGACAGAATGTTCGGTTGGCCAGTCAGCTCAGTGGTTGGACGCTTAACGTCATGACCGTTGATGACTTCAACGAGAAAAACGAAGCAGAAACGAATCGCTTGTTAAACTTATTTATAACCAGTCTCGATATCGATGAAGATTTTGCGTCGGTACTCGTGGACGAAGGATTTTCTTCACTTGAGGAAGTGGCTTACGTTCCTGTAGCTGAGTTCCTTGAAATTGAAGGGATGGATGAAGATATTGTTGAAGAGTTACGTGGTCGCGCGCGTGCCTACTTAACAACGAAAGCATTGGCTGACGAAGAGTCTCTTGAGTCAGCAGAGCCGGACGAATCATTACTTGGGCTTGAAGGAATGGACCGCCACTTGGCGTACGTTCTTGCCAGTCGCGGTGTGACCTCATTGGAGGAGCTCGCGGAGCAAGGCATTGATGACTTAGCCGGAATCGAAGAGCTGGATGAACAGCAAGCTGGCGACTTAATCATGAAAGCCCGCAATATTTGCTGGTTCAGCGAATAACCACGATCAGCGGAGGTACAACAGACTATGGAAGAAGTAACGCTCGAAAAGCTGGCCAAAGATGTCGGTACAACAGTTGATCGTCTGATTCAGCAGTTTGCTGAAGCGGGCATTAAAAAAACGCCTGATGATGGCGTGACAGAAGATGAGAAACAAAAACTATTGGCACATTTGAATAAGCAGCATGGCGGCGGTGGCTCATCAGAGCCCAGCAAAATGACCCTTAAGCGTAAAACTAAGAGTACGCTGAGTGTCGGTGGTGGTCGTGATGCCAAATCAGTACAAGTCGAAGTGCGCAAAAAGCGTACATATGTAAAACGTTCAGCTGCTGAAGAGCAAGAGCGCGAAGAGCAAGAGCGTCTTGCCGCAGAGAAGGAAGCGGAAGAGGCGAAGCGTCGCGAAGAAGAAGCCAAAGCCAAGGCGGAAGAAGAAAAACGCCAACAAGCGGAGGCTGAAGCTAAAGCGAAAGCAGCACGCGAAGCTGAAGAAAAAGAGAAAGCGGCTCGTAAAGAGAAAGAAAAAGCGAAACAGAAAGCGGAAGCCGAGCGGCGTGCGGCAATGACGCCAGAAGAGCGTGAGGCTGCCGATAAAGCTAAGCAGGAAGCAGACAAGTTACGTATGCAGCAAGAAGAAGAAGCGCGCAAGAAAGCCGAGAAAGAGGCTGAAAAGCAAGCGGAAGAAGCTCGTCGTTTGGCTGAAGAAAATGCCAAGCGTTGGGAAGAAGAAGAGAAAGAGCGTAAAAAGGCCGAGCAAGAAGAAGTGCATTTTACAACCTCTTCGACAGCCCAAGAAGCAGAAGACGCACAGGATTATGACGAGGAGCGTAAGTCGCGTCGTCGTAACAAGAAACGTCGCCGCAAGGATGAAGAGGCGGATGAGCGTACACCGCGTCGTGAAAAGCGTCGTAAAGGTGGACGCCGTGGTTCAAGCTTGCAACAAGGCTTCAATAAGCCAGCTCAGCCGGTAGAACGCGACGTTAAAATCGGCGAGACCATCACTGTGGGTGAATTGGCAAGTCGCATGGCGGTTAAAGCAAGTGACCTGATTAAAACCATGATGAAGATGGGTGAAATGGTCACCATTAACCAGATTCTTGATCAGGAAACTGCTGCGTTAGTGGTTGAAGAGCTTGGCCACAAAGCGGTAGTCGTTAAAGACAATGCGCTTGAAGAAGAAGTCTTGTCAGACCGTTCTGAAGGTGGAGAGGAAGAGCCTCGTGCGCCAGTGGTAACGGTCATGGGTCACGTCGACCACGGTAAAACCTCATTACTTGACCACATCCGTAAAGCGAAAGTGGCCTCAGGTGAGGCGGGTGGTATCACCCAGCATATTGGTGCATACCACGTTGAAACTGACCATGGCATGATTACCTTCTTGGATACACCAGGACACGCCGCATTTACCTCAATGCGTGCACGTGGCGCTGGTGCCACGGACGTGGTTATTCTTGTAGTTGCTGCGGATGATGGTGTGATGCCACAGACTAAAGAGGCTGTGCAGCATGCGAAAGCGGCGGGCGTACCTATCGTGGTCGCTATTAACAAAATGGATAAAGAAGAAGCTGATCCAGACCGTGTTAAAAATGAATTAGCACAACTTGATGTCATCCCGGAAGATTGGGGCGGTGACGTGATGTTCATTCCTGTGTCTGCGCACAGTGGTATGGGAATTGACGAGCTTCTTGAAGGTATCTTGCTACAGTCAGAAGTACTCGACTTGAAAGCAGAAAAAACAGGTATGGCGTCGGGTATCGTGGTCGAATCACGCTTAGACCGTGGTCGCGGTCCCGTTGCGACAGTATTGGTACAGCGTGGCTTGTTGCGTCAGGGCGATATCGTACTTTGTGGTCTTGAATACGGTCGTATTCGTGCGATGCGTGACGAGACCGGTAAAGATATTAAAGAAGCAGGTCCTTCGATTCCGGTAGAGATTTTAGGTCTGTCAGGTGTTCCACAAGCGGGTGATGAAGCGACTGTCGTTAAAGACGAGCGTAAAGCGCGTGAAGTTGCGAACTACCGCCAAGGCAAGTACCGTGAAGTTAAGCTGGCGAAGCAGCAGAAAGCGAAACTTGAGAACATGTTTGCCAACATGGCAGAGGGTGACGTATCTGAACTCAATATCGTATTGAAATCAGACGTACAAGGTTCTTTGGAAGCTATCTCTGATGCGCTCGTGAAGTTATCAACCGATGAAGTCAAAGTGAATATCATCGGCAGCGGAGTTGGTGGTATCACCGAAACCGATATCTCACTGGCAAGTGCATCGAACGCAATCGTTGTCGGCTTCAACGTACGTGCTGAGGCAGCGGCTAAGAAGCTGGTCGAGCAAGAAAATGTGGATCTACGCTACTACAGCGTTATCTACGACTTGATTGATGAAGTTAAGCAAGCAATGACCGGCATGTTACGCCCAGAATTTAAACAACAAATCATCGGTCTTGCAGAAGTCCGTGATGTGTTTAAATCACCGAAATTGGGCGCGATTGCAGGTTGTATGGTTACTGAAGGCATTGTTAAGCGTTCAGCACCTATCCGCGTATTGCGTGATAATGTTGTTATCTATGAAGGTGAGCTAGAGTCACTACGCCGCTTTAAAGATGACGTACAAGAAGTCCGTAATGGTATGGAATGCGGTATCGGTGTTAAGAACTACAACGATGTCAAAGAAGGCGACCAAATCGAGGTGTTTGAGACGGTACAGGTTGAACGTACACTGTAAACCTCGAAAGTTTGCTTTCGATTATGATAAAACCGCGGGCATCCTGTCCGCGGTTTCAGTTTGGAAGAGTTATGGCACAAGAATTTAGTCGTACAGAGCGGGTACGCCATCAGCTACAACGAGAAATCGCGATGATTTTGCAGCGTGAGGTAAAAGATCCGCGCGTGAGTATGGTAACGGTCTCTGATGTTGAAGTTTCTCGAGATCTGGCATACGCCAAAGTGTTTGTCACGTTTTTGCACGATGACGATGACCAGGTTAAGGCGGGCCTTAAGGTACTCAATCAGGCATCCGGTTTTATTCGCTCGTTGCTTGGTAAACGTATCAAAGCGCGCGTAGTTCCAGAGCTTAAGTTTCAGCACGATGGCTCGCTTAACGAAGGTATTCGTATGAGTCGGTTGGTAGACGAAGCGCGTAAGCGGGATAAGAACGAATCTGAGGGTGAATAAATGGGTCAGGCACGTCCGCGTAAGGGTCGGCCAATAAACGGCGTACTGTTACTCGATAAACCCAAGGAAATGACATCTAACCGTGCCATTCAAGTGGTTAAACGGTTATATGAGGCGCAAAAAGTAGGGCATACGGGCGCCCTTGATCCGCTGGCTACTGGGCTATTGCCCGTGTGTCTAGGCGAAGCGACCAAGTTTTCCCAGTATTTGTTGGATGCGGATAAAGCCTATCGCGTGGAAGCACAATTGGGCGTGCGCACGACTACGAGTGATGCCGAAGGTGAGGTCGTTGAGCAAAATCCAGTGGATGTCTCGGATACGCAGCTGAACGACATCATTGCTCAGTTCACCGGTGAACAAGCGCAAACGCCTTCAATCTATTCGGCATTAAAGTACGAGGGCAAACCGCTTTATTATTATGCGCGTCGAGGCATTGATGTACCGCGCAAGACAAGGACTATCAGTGTTCGCGCGATTGAACTTCTTCACCGTGATGGTGATTTTGTCACCTTGCAAGTCGCATGTTCCAAGGGAACTTATATCCGGACTTTAGTAGATGATATGGGTCAAGCGCTCGGCTGTGGTGCCCATGTGCGAGAGTTACGCCGCACCCATGTTGCCAATTTAACGGATGCGCAGCAATGGTCTCTCGAAGCGTTGGAACAGTGCGATGATGAACAGCGCTTAGCGTGCCTCGAACCTGTCGATACGTTATTGAATGGATTGCCAACGCAAACTATCAGCCAGGCGGAGGCGCGCGACGTCATGCACGGTCAGCCGGTCTTTAATCGTACCCTTGATACACAGGCGGTGGGGGACGAATGCCGATTATGTGCCAAGAGCACGGCAGGTCATAGTGTGTTTATTGGCGTTGTCGTTTTGCGTAAAGACGGTAAGTTGTGGCCAAAACGAGTACTTGCGTTGGATTATTGCGGTTTCAATTTATCGGATTTGAAATAGTCATTGAAATATTTACTGAGCGCCTTATAATACGCGCTCTTTCCGCTGCTGAATTAGTGATCGGAAGCGGGTCATTTAAAACTTAAGGAGTTATTATGTCACTAACTGTTGAGCAAAAAGCAGAAATCGTAAAAGAATTTGGTCAGGGCGAGAACGACACAGGTTCTCCTGAAGTGCAAATCGCTTTGTTGACTAAAAACTTGGCGGAATTGCAAGGTCACTTTAAAGCGCACAAGAAAGATCACCACTCACGTCGTGGTTTGTTGCGCATGGTAAGTCAGCGTCGTAAATTGCTAGATTACCTCAAAAAGAAAGACCAAAGCCGTTACGTAGCGGTTGTAGAAAAGCTTGGCATCCGTCGCTAAGTCAAAAATTTCGAAAAAAGGGTCCCTCGGGACCCTTTTTTTATGCTTATTTTTTGATAAGGGGTCTTAATTCTGTCATCTATGCCTTATACTATGTGACGATTGAAAATAGATAGAAAACGAACACCAATCCGGGTGTTCACATTCAGTTAGGTAAAGGAAAGCAAAACGTGAATCCAATAACTAAACAATTTCAGTATGGTCAACACACAGTTACATTGGAAACTGGCGTTGTAGCGCGTCAAGCAACTGCAGCTGTGATGGCTAGCATGGATGATACAACCGTACTCGTCAGCGTAGTTGCCAAGAAAGAAGCGCGGGAAGGACAAGACTTTTTTCCATTAACGGTCAACTATCAAGAAAAAACCTACGCAGCGGGTAAAATCCCAGGCGGTTTTTTCAAGCGTGAAGGTCGTCCTAGCGAAAACGAAACGTTGACATCACGTCTTATCGATCGCCCCATTCGTCCATTATTCCCTGAAGGGTTCATGAACGAAGTACAAGTGGTTGCGACTGTTGTGTCGGTCAACCCACAAGTAAGCCCAGATCTCGTTGCAATGATTGGTACCTCGGCGGCGCTGGCTATTTCTGGTGTGCCATTTAATGGTCCAATCGGTGCGGCTCGCGTGGGTGTTATCAACGATGAATACGTACTTAACCCAACGCAAGATGAACTTACCGAATCTAAGTTAGACTTAGTGGTTGCTGGTACTCAGCAAGCGGTCTTGATGGTCGAATCAGAAGCCAACCTTTTATCAGAAGACACCATGTTGGGTGCAGTGATGTTTGGTCATGAGTCGATGCAAGTCGTTATCGATGCGATCAATGAGTTTGCTCAAGAAGCAGGCAAAGAAAAATGGGATTGGCAGGCGCCACAAAAAGACGCCACTTTGGTTGAGAAAGTGAAGTCACTCGCCGAAGCCGGCATCGGCGAAGCCTATCGCATTACTGACAAAGCTGAGCGCTACGGCAAGATCGCTGAAGTTAAGCAAGCGATGATTGAGCAACTCGTTGCTGAAAATGAAGAAGCCGATACCGATGAAGCGGGCAAAATCTTCCACGACGTCGAAAAAGATATCGTGCGTAGCCGCATCTTAGCGGGCGAAAAGCGTATTGACGGTCGTGACCCAGACATGGTGCGTGCTATCAGTGTAGCAACGGGCGTGTTGCCACGTACCCACGGTTCAGCTTTGTTTACGCGTGGAGAAACTCAGGCGTTAGTTACAGCGACGTTGGGTACTGACCGCGATGCGCAGATGATTGACGAACTGACCGGTACTTCGACCAGCCGCTTCTTGTTGCACTATAACTTCCCTCCATACTGTGTGGGTGAAACCGGTATGGTCGGTGCACCTAAGCGCCGTGAGATTGGTCATGGTCGTCTTGCTAAGCGTGGTATCCAGGCGGTTATGCCGAGCCACGAAGAGTTCCCATATACCGTTCGTGTGGTGTCTGAAATCACAGAATCAAATGGTTCTAGTTCAATGGCATCAGTGTGTGGTTCTTCGTTAGCATTGATGGATGCAGGCGTTCCAATTAAGTCTTCAGTAGCGGGTATCGCTATGGGACTTGTTAAAGAGGGCGATAAGCACGTCGTCTTGTCTGACATTTTAGGTGATGAAGATCACTTAGGTGATATGGACTTTAAAGTAGCGGGTAACAACGAAGGTATCACTGCGCTGCAGATGGATATTAAGATCGATGGTATCACCCGCGACATCATGGAAAGTGCGCTAGGCCAAGCTAAAGCGGCCCGTTTGCACATCTTGTCTGTGATGGACGAAGCAATCGGCGAACACCGCGATGAGCTCTCTACGTATGCACCACGTTTCACGACCATTAAGATTGATCAAGATAAGATCAAAGACGTGATTGGTAAAGGTGGCGCTGTTATCCGTGAGTTGACTGAGTCAACGAATACCAACATTGAAATTGGCGATGACGGTACGATTAAGATTGCTGCCAGCGATCAAAATGATGCCGATGCAGCCATCAAGCGTATTAAAGAGCTAACTGCTGAAATTGAAGTAGGCAAAATTTATCAAGGTAAAGTAGCACGTATCGTTGACTTTGGTGCGTTCGTTACAGTATTACCGGGTAAAGACGGGTTGGTACACATTTCACAGATCGCTGAAGAGCGTGTGAACGATGTCAATGACTACCTCAAAGTAGGCGACACGGTACCTGTTAAAGTGCTTGAAATTGACCGTCAAGGTCGTGTTCGTTTAAGCATGAAAGAAGCGGCTGAAAAGCCAGCTGAAGCGAATAGCGAACAATCGACTGAGCAATCGGAAGACAAAAGCGAAGATTAATCGTTAATCTTTACCCAGTAAAAGCCCTGTTGAGCTAGCTCAATGGGGCTTTTTTTGCTCTAATGGAATAAATTTTCAAGGGTATATTCTATGCGATTACTTTCTTTGGCAGCGTTGCTTGCTATGACCCTAACAGGATGTGCAACTCCGCCCGCGAATCAAGCCGATGCACTCGCAGCACCCACGCCTAATGTTGTGTTAGCAGAGCCCGAACAGGCTGAGTTTCGTTATGAAATAGAGATCGCGCGTATTAGTCAATTAGTGAGTGATGAATCGTTATCTGATGAAGAACTCGCATTTGCCTTTTATCGTCGTGGTGCATTGTATGACGCGCTAGGCTTACGTACGTTGTCGCGCATGGACTTTATGCGGGCGATAGAAGTCAAACCACGGTTAGCAGATGCCTACAATTATTTAGGCATACAATACACTGAGTTGGGCGAGTTCGACTTTGCTTTTGAGGCACTTGATTCTGCACTTGAGCTTGACCCCGACCATCCGTATGCATTGCTTAACCGAGGCATCGCAGAGTATTACGATAATCGTGTTAAATTTGCGGTTAATGATTTCCAAGCACACCTTAAAAATGACCCCAGCGATCCTTATCGCGTGATTTGGTTGTTTCTGGCGCAGTATCGCGAATCACCCAATGAGGCGTTGAATGCGTTGGCACGCAACCAAAAGGGAATAGATGAAGAAGACTGGGCTAACCGAATTATTGAATTGTATTTAGGAGAACTGAGCGAAACTGAGTTTCTGCAACAACTCACGGTGCAGCTTCGGGGTGATGAAACCCTAGCAGAACGTCTGTGTGAGGCTTATTTCTATCTCGGTAAATACAGTCAACGGCAACAGCAGTGGACTAAAGCGGCCAATTATTTCAAGTTGGCATTAACGACTAACGTGCATGAATTTGTTGAACATCGTTATGCCGACATTGAGTTGGAGCAAACTCGCCGACAACTGCAATGAAAACCCTCTGTATTTTGCTAGGGGTCGCCCTAGGGGTGACCCTAATCTCCAAAGATTCTCAACCGACATCAACCCAACTGCGTTGGGCCGCAGCGCTTAACGGAGACGCCAATGCCCAGTTTGAGGTGGGCGAAGTATATCAACAGCAACAACGTGTCAGTGCGGCACTGATATGGTGGCAACGAGCGGCTCAAAATGGCTCGAAAAAGGCGCTTGAACGCCTCCAGTCCAAATTTCCGCAACATTCTAAGCGTTGGCTCAATATTGCTGCGGAGCAGGGCGACGAGCACGCTACTGCGCAGTTAGCTGAGTTAGCATTAAATGATCCCACGATATCTTGGCCAGATTGGTATTCGCGCTTTGGTCAGTCTGAACTTTCTGGTGGAGCGAGCGCACTTATTGCCTCTAAAAATGCACCCTCGTGTACCAGGGTGGTGCCCGTAGTCGCGCGTTCTAACGCCAGTAAAGCGCGTTATGTGGCCTTGCTTGAAGCTATCAGTGGTATACAGAATGAATCGAGTGCAGGCCAGATATGTTTCGCCTGGCAACATAGACCTAAACAGCATTGCTCAGTTACTGATAGCCAACAAGCAGTATGTGATGAGACCGGTTTGACAGGAGACACCGGAAAAATACTATTAGCTCAGGCGGGTCGCTCCTACACTCGTCCTAATACAATGGTGCTTGGACAAAGTGCAACGCCTGAGGTTATTCGACATGAATGGGCGCACTGGCTAGGTTTTGCGGATGAATATGCGATGCGCATGCCTTATGCGCGTAATTTTTGTATGGGGCGTTATGCTCAGCAACCGGTCAATATCGTGGTCACTGAAAAGCCAACAATGAGCAGTTCTGAGCTGCAAGCGTTATGGCGTCGCTTACCTTGGTCTTCGCACATAAGTGACTGGCGCAAATTAGCACGTCCGTTGGGGGAGGATCAGTGGCAGCTAGGTTCGAGCAGTGCACACGCAGTTGGTCTATATGCTGCGCAAACCTGTGCGGCAGTTCCTGGACGCTACGCGTGGAAACCCTTAGCGCAGGAAACTTTGATGGAACGCCATCAGTCAGGAGTGTGGCCTGACTTATATAATCTTTTACAGCAGCCGGCGTTACTGCATGATGGCGAGTTGAGCCAACATCAAAATGGGGCACAAAAAGGCGAAAAACCAAACGAGTGAACGCAATTTGTCCCAATTGAGTAAGTAAAGAATATTGTAGGCAATACGAAGCACAATAAAGCTCACTGCCAGCCCCGTTGCGTGGGGACTGATTTGTTCACTGGCGAGATTAGCCAGTACAGCGGCTGCGTAAAGCGGAAACGCTTCGTAAGCATTATAGTGAGCGGCGACAGCTCGGGCGCCAATGCCGGTGAGTCGAGATTGCTGGGCGCGCGGATGATGGTTGTCATACCCGTTCGCCCGATTTTGGAAAAACACCACAGGTGCCTTAGCCAATACGGGTAAGACACCTGCGATTAACAAGCACCACAGCAGTGTGCTCATCGTACAGTTTCACCGGCTGCTTGTAGGTCAGCATGGTAGGATGAACGTACCAAAGGTCCACTGGCGATATGGCTAAAGCCCATTTCTACGCCCGCAACACGGAGTTCTTCAAACTCGTCAGGGTGTACGTAACGAGCGACCGGAATATGGTGACGGCTAGGTTGCAGATATTGACCAATTGTCAGCATATCGCAGTCATGAGCACGTAAGTCACGCATGACCTCTAAGATCTCTTCTTTGGTTTCACCCAAGCCAACCATGAGACCCGATTTAGTGCGCACATCTGGACGTGCTTCCTTGTACTTCTTCAACAAGTCCAATGACCACTGATAGTTTGCCCCGGGGCGCGCCGCTTTGTATAAGCGCGGAACCGTCTCTAAGTTATGGTTAAATACATCAGGCGCTTCGCCGGACAAGATGTCCAACGCAACTTTCATACGTCCACGGAAGTCAGGCACCAAGATCTCGACCTGAATTTCTGGGGTGTACTTACGAATTTCACGGACACAGTCGGCAAAGTGTTGGGCACCACCATCACGCAGATCGTCACGATCAACTGACGTAATTACAACGTACTTTACGCCCATGTCATGGATAGTCTTACCGAGTTTTACCGCCTCTTCAGGATCGGGTGGTAATGGACGACCGTGCGCAACATCACAGAATGGACAGCGACGTGTACAGATATCACCTAGGATCATAAAGCTTGCTGTACCATGGTTAAAACACTCGGGTAGGTTAGGGCACGATGCCTCTTCACATACCGAATGTAAGCCGTGGCTACGCATGGCTTGTTTGATTTCATCAATACGTTGCGTGTTTGACGGCAACTTAACCTTCAGCCATGAAGGTTTGCGTAACATTTGGTCACGTTCAGTCGGAACGATCTGAACAGGAATAAGTGCCATTTTGTCGGCGTCGCGCATTTTAACGCCGGGTTCCACTCTAACTGGCTTTGACATAAGCTTCTGCAAGTCCTGTTTCCGATTGAGTATTTCGGTAGCCAACACGTTCGATAAAGCGTTGCGTTACCCTCTCTGCTGCTTCTTCGAAGCTCTGCGGACCGCCTAAGTCCGCCGTTTGAATCATTTTTATACCGGTCAACCCACACGGGTTGATGCGGCTAAAGGGTTCCATATCCATATTGACGTTTAACGCCAAGCCATGAAAAGAACACCCTTTACGGATGCGTAAACCGAGTGAACAGACTTTATCTCCGTCCACATAAACACCCGGCGCGTCGCGGCGCGGTGCGGCTTCAATTCCGTAATCGTTTAATACGTCGACGATGGTATTCTCGATCTCGTTCACGAGCTGCCGAACACCGAGGCTGAGGCGTCGTATATTGAGCATAAAATAAACCACCAGTTGCCCCGGACCATGGTAGGTCACTTGGCCACCTCTATCGACCGGAACAACGGGAATATCACCCGGCGCGAGTAAGTGCTCTTCTTTACCCGCCTGTCCTTGGGTAAACACTGGCGAATGCTCAACTATCCATAGCTCATCGGGCGTTGAATCGTCACGCGTATCGGTGAATGATTGCATGGCCCGCCAAATCGGCTCATAAGCCTGACGACCCAAGTCACGAACAATAATTTTATCCATCATCGACCTATTATAACGAGATGCGCTTGTGGCGGCTAGCGTTGCTTTATTACGAGCAGTTATAGCACATAGCGGACATCTTCAATGTCAGCTAGAGAGCGGTAGAGAATTTCGATATGTTCCTGACTCTCGACACGAACCGAAACCGAAACGGAATGGTAGTTGCCTTTGCTACTCGGCTTGACCGAGGGACTGTAGTCCCCCGGTGCATGCTGCTGTAATACTTCAACGACTTGATCAGGAAGCGTGGCCGTAGCTACGCCCATCACCTTAAAGGTAAAGTGACATGGAAAGTCGACTAGCTGATCAAAACGAGTTTTTTGCATACGGATTGCTTATTCCTCAGAGAACTTACGTTTAATATAGTCCATTGCGCGCTTAAAGAAACCGCCTTCCTCGACACTTTGCAATGTAACGAGTGGGAAAGAAGCGACATCTTCACCTTCAAGTTGAAGGTAAACGGTACCGACGTGTTCGCCTTTCTGCAATGGTGCTTCTAACTCTTGATTGAGTTCAAAGTTTGCTTTTAATTTGTCGCGTTGACCACGCGGCAGCGTGATAACAACATCTTCGCTAATACCTAACTCGACCTGGTCTTTGTCTCCACCCCAAATTCGTTGAGATACGAAACTCTCACCGGCTTCATACGCAGTTACCGTTTCATAATAACGGAAGCCGTAGTTAAGTAATTTTTTGCTTTCAATTTTACGTGCTTGTTCGCTACCGGTACCGATGACTACTGAAATCAGTCGAGTATCGCCGTCCACTGCGGACGTCACTAGACTATAGCCAGCTTCGCTGGTGTGGCCCGTCTTAATGCCATCCACATTCATGCTTCGGTCCCACAACAACGCGTTTCGGTTGTATTGCTTTATGTTGTTATAAGTATACGATTTTTGAGAGTATATTTTATACTCTTCGGGCGTCTCATTGATAAGTGCGCTCGCCAATTTACTCATGTCGCGTGCCGAAACATACTGTTCCGGATCGGGTAAACCATGACTGTTAGCAAAATGACTGCTGGTCATACCGACTTCTTGCGCGTACGTATTCATTAAATCTGCGAAAGCACCTTCGCTACCGGCAATGTACTCTGCCATGGCGACACAGGCGTCGTTACCAGACGAAATGATAATACCGTGGTTAAGGTCCGATACACTGACCTCAGTACCGACTTCGATGAACATCTTCGATGATTCGGGGAAATTTTTTGCCCAAGCATTTTCGCTGATAGTGACCATGTCCGAATTACTAATACGACCGGCTTGAATTTCTTTACCGATAATATAGCTTGTCATCATCTTGGTCAGACTCGCGGGCGGCAGGCTCTCATCTGCGTTACCTTCGGCGAGTACTTTACCTGTTTTGTGGTCAATCAGAATATACGCCTTAGCGTTGACCTGAGGAGGATTCGGGACAAGCGACTGAGCACTTGCAACACCAAAGGAAAACACAGCAACGAGTGTGACGAGTGGTTTTATCATCTTGTTAACTATCTTCATGGTTATCGCTTTAACATCTTTTATGTGTGTGGATTATATCAATTTTGATTGTTCGAGTCAGTTGCTTCCGCACTATTCGCGGTAATTTTAACTCTAAATGCGTTAGGAAAACCCTTCGCCCTAACTTGCTGTAACCATTTATTGGCTTCAACTTGTGGCAAAGGTCCTAAAAGTAGCTTATGTAGACTCTCGTTTGACTGAGTAGTTGCATGTGCTTGCCAATTTTTTGGTAACTGGTCGCGTAAGGTCGATATTTTTTGCGCATCTTCGCTGGCGAATAGTTGGACATAATAGCGATGTTCAACGGCGGGCGATAAAAACTCAATGGCTTCAACTTTAACCGGTGCTGTGCCGTGACCTACGATGTCCAGTTTATAGGCAGCCGCAAATGATAAATCGATGAGTCGATCGGAGTGAAATGGGCCACGATCGTTGACTCTTACGATCACCTGTCGTTGGTTATTCAAGTTTGTCACTCTTACGTAGGTTGGCAGTGGTAACCGGGTATGGGCGGCGGTCATACTGTACATATCATAGTATTCGCCATTAGATGTGAGGTGACCATGAAACTTATTGCCATACCACGAAGCGATACCTGTCTCTGAATAACCCTCAGCTCTTTCCATTACATCGTAAAACACGCCATTGACTTGATAATCTTGGTTACCTTGTCGACTTAAAGGCTCCTGTACCGGTGTCGCACTTTGCAATTCCGTAGCGGTAGGGATGCGTGTTGGTGCACTATCGTGCGCTTGTTGGTAACGACCTGAGGGCTGCGAGCTGCAGCCGTGCAATAGCACTACACAACTGACCAGCGAAGCGCCTAAACGCACCATTTTATGAGTCATTTTGATGTTCATAAGCAGAGGCAATTTGTTCGCTCAATTGATAAGCGACCATAGCGTATAGTGGGCTGTGGTTGTAGCGCGTAATGCTGTAAAAATTGTCAAAGCCTAACCAGTATTCATGACCTGTTTCGGTTTCAAAAGCCAGCACTTTAACGGCAAGGTCATCAGCGTATTGGCTGTCGATTTGATAGCCTTGACGGCGCAACTGACCAATCGTGGTATCAGGTTTCATACCTTTTGAGGCAACCGCTGCCCAATCTTGATTTTGCTCAGGTTGGTAGGCGACCGGTGCGCCGGCTTGCCAGCGGTGTTCCGCAAAATAGTTTGCCACGCTGCCAATCGCATCGGTGGTGTTGTTAATTAAATCGCGCTTACCGTCATTATCGAAGTCGACAGCATAGTGTCGGTAGCTGGATGAGATAAATTGACCATACCCCATGGCACCGGCATAAGATCCCACCGGCTCTGTAACATCCCAACCTTGCTCGGCGGCTAAACTAAAGTATTCGGCGAGTTCCGATGAAAAGAATGAACTCCGTGGCGGATAATAAAAGCCAAGGGTATATAAGGTATCTAAAACGGAATATTTCCCTAAGTACTCACCATAGAAAGTCTCGATACCGATAATGGCAACAATAATGCGCTCGGGTACACCAAACTTCTGTGCTGCACGCTCTAGCTCATCCTGATGAGCTTGCCAGAACCGGACACCCGCGGCACGGCGCTTATCGGTCAGGAAAATAGGGTAGTATTGATACCAAGGTTTAGCCTCCCACGGCTTTTGGATGGCAGCGAGCACATCCTCGTTACGTCGCGCCTTAGCTAACCACTGCTGTAGCTTTTCCGGCGCGATTCCTAGTGCCTCACTTTGTTCGCTCACAAAGGCATCGATTCGTTGTTGTGCTTCAGTTTCGGTGCGTTGCGTTTGCGCGCTAGCGAATGGTCCGCTAAGCGCGGCCAACATGATGGAGGAGGTTATTATCGCTGATTTAATCATACTGCACCTACATAATCGTTACTATTGATAGCCATCGCGGATTACAAGCCTATGATGGGTTGCCGCTGACATAATAATCCCAAAACCAGCCATCAAGGTTACCATGGATGTGCCACCATAACTGATTAGCGGCAACGGTACCCCGACAACGGGAAGTAATCCAGAAACCATACCAATATTTACAAAAACATACACAAAAAATGTCAGAGTCAGCGATGCTGCGAGGAGTTTAGCGAACATATCTTGTGTTCTTAACGCGATGATTAACCCACGAATAATGACAAAGGTATAGAGTGCCAGCAATAAGGTGACGCCGATGAGCCCGAATTCCTCACTAATGACGGAAAAGATGAAATCGGTGTGACGCTCGGGTAAAAACTCAAGTTGAGATTGAGTGCCATGGAGCCAGCCTTTGCCATCAATGCCACCGGAGCCAATGGCTATTTTGGATTGGATAATATGATATCCGGAACCCAAGGGGTCGAGCTCTGGATTTAGAAAAGTGAGTACCCGCTGACGCTGATAGTCATGCATTAAGTAGATCCACAAAACGGGTAGGAAGGCTAGTATGAGCATGACGGCAAATACAATTAAACGCCAACTCAAACCGGCAAAGAAGATAACGAAAAGTCCGGCGCTTGCGACTAACAACGAGGTACCTAAATCAGGCTGCTTAGCAATCAGAAGGGTCGGTAACAACACCAATGCGAGCGCTGCGGCTATTCTTAACAAGCGCGGTGGCAGGGCGCGTTGATTGATGAACCACGCAATCATCAGCGGCATCGCTAACTTCATAATTTCTGAGGGTTGAATCGTCACAGGACCGAGATCGAGCCAACGTTGGGCGCCTTTGCCGACTTCGCCAACCAATAATACGGCGATGAGCAACAATACGCCTAATCCATAAATTAACGGTGAGATACGTTCGTAGAATCGTGGTGGCAGTTGCGCGACGACGAAAAGGGTGGCCAACGCAGCACCAATACGAATAGCCTGTCGTACGACCATATCCATGTTTTGCCCACTTGCCGAGTAGACGATAAACAGACTGGCGATGCAGAGGCTCAGTAAGCCGAGTAGTAAAGGGCCATCCAAGTGTAACTTTTTGAGCAACGGGTGACGCTGACGTTCTTCAGTCGTTAGCACTTTCGACCTCCTCATATTGCTCAGGGTGATAGCGCTTATGCCATGTATCTAATAGTCGACGAGCGGCTGGAGCGGCAATGCTACCGCCACCCCCAACCACGTTTTCAATTGCAACAGCGATGACAACTTCAGGTGATTCAGCCGGTGCGTAGCCTATATACATTGCATTATCGCGATATTTTTCGGCGACCTCTTCTGCAACATATTCCTCGTCTTCACCCAAGTTAACAACTTGTGCCGTCCCGGTTTTACCTGCGGATGTGTACGGCGCATGACGAAACGCTGAATGAGCGGTTCCGTGAATGCTGGAAGTGACTTCGACCATGGCGTCGTGCACCACTTGCCAGTAGCTTTGTTTATCGACTTGTACGGGCTGATTGTATTTCGGTTCTACCACTTGCATATCGTCTAACGTTCCATAACCTCGCAGCAACCTCGGAATAACGAACTCACCATTATTTGCCATCACACCCGTTGCAGCCGCAAGTTGCATTGGTGTAGCGGTCCAATAACTTTGTCCAATACCCACCGATAGCGTTTCGCCTGCATACCATGGCTGACCGTAACGGGCGCGTTTCCAGCCGCTATTGGGCATAATCGCAGGAATTTCTTCAGCAATATCGATGCCGGTTTTTTCGCCAAAGCCAAACTGATGCATGAAGTCAGAAATTTGATCGACACCGAGTTTGAGAGCCAAATCATAATAAAATGTATCGCAGCTCTCTCGGATAGCTTTACTGACGTTGACCCAACCATGACCCCAAGCAAGCCAGTCGCGGTAGCGCCGGTCGACCCCTTTAATTTCGAACCAACCGGGGTCCCAAATGCGAGTCGTCGGTGTAATCTCACCTGATTGTAAGCCTAGTAATCCGAGTTGAGGTTTAATAGTAGAGGCGGGCGGATAGCCGCCCTGGGTTGCACGATTCAGCAAAGGACTGTGTCGGGAATTCAGTAATGAACGATAGCGATCGACTGAGATGCCGCTAACAAACCAATTGGGATTGTAACTAGGGGTGCTCGCCATCGCGAGAATGCCCCCCGTTTGCGCGTCCATCAGAATGATCGAACCGCGATTTTCTCCCAGTATTTCAGTTGCTTTACGTTGTAGTTCGATATCCAGCTCGAGCACAATATCTGAGCCCGGTGTGGGCGGCTCAGTGTTCAGCGTACGCACTACACGTCCACGATTGTTCACTTCAACGCTACGATACCCCACCTCACCATGAAGTTGTTCTTCATAGTATTTTTCGATACCCAATTTACCGATGGTTCGACTCGCCGCATAGTTGGGTAGACGTTCTTCCTCATCTAAGCGCTGCACATCACGACGGTTAATTTTAGCGACATAACCTACGACGTGAGTCAACAGATCGTCGAATGGGTAGTGGCGTACCAATCGTGCTTCGATTGAAAAACCGGGAAACTTATGTTGTTTGGCAGCAAAGCGAGCAATTTGTTGCTCGTTCATATCATCGAGTACGGTGACATGATTGAAACGACGCTGAGTTTTCACATTCTGCTCAAAGTCTTCAATCGCTTCAGGTGGGATTTCCAGTAAGTTAGCAATACGCGCAACTTGTTGTTCGAGGTCGGTAACTTCCTCAGGAATGACTTCTAAGCTATAAACGGGTAAATTCTCAGCCAGTAATGTGCCATTACGGTCGTAAATCAAGCCTCGATTCGGCGCGATTGGAACGAGCTTGATACGATTATCATTTGAACGGGTTTGCAAGTCGTTATATTCATCGACTTGTAAGTGATAAAGGTTACCAAGAATAACCGCGAATAAGCCGATAATAACAACAATCGCAAAAATCACTCGTCCAGCAAACAGGCTGGATTCAGCATCATGGTCTCTGATCGGCGTACGAGTGCGCATTTAGCTTCATTACCTTTATATCGTTATTCCCGATGGTACGGGTGATTATTATTAAGACTCCATGCACGGTACAAACTTTCAGCGACAATCACGCGTACAATAGGGTGAGGCAATGTGAGCGGTGACAGTGACCAGCGTTGTTCGGCGGCTGCTAAGCACGCATCTGACAATCCCTCAGGTCCACCAATCAGTAATGACACATTGCGACCATCCATTTGCCAGCCCGCCATTTGCTGAGCTAATTGTGGTGTGGTCCAAGGTCGGCCATGAACCTCAAGTGTCACGATACGATGACCTTTGGGTACCGCTGCTAGCAAGGCTTCACCTTCTTGGCTTTTGATTTTACCTAGCTCAGCCTTCTTTCCCCGCTTTTGAGGCGTGATCTCGACAAGATCCAAGCTCATGTCACGGGGAAATCGTTTTTGATATTCTTCAAAGCCGCTGCTAACCCAGGTTGGCATTTTATTACCAACAGCGAGCATCTGAATGTGCACTTATTGGCTCCAGAGCTTCTCAAGTTGGTAAAAGTCGCGTATAGACTCTTGCATCACGTGTAGCACCACGTCACCTAAGTCAACCAGTACCCACTCGCTTTGCTCACCACCTTCGATACCTAATGGAGGGATACCTGCGTGTTTAGCTTGGGTCGCAACATATTCAGCAATACTTTTAACATGTGTTTTAGAGTTGCCAGAACAAATAACCATGTAATCAGCAACGTCCGTTTTACCATGCACATCAAGGACCTGAATGTCACGTCCTTTTAAATCATCGACTTTATCAATGACAAATTCGCGCAGTTGTTCAACTTGCAAGTTTTATTACTCCCATCGACTTTGACAAAAGTTAGAGTGTATCAGATTATCGCGCTATAAACAGCATCACAATGGGCTTGAATACAATCCGTGATGACGAATGTATGTCATTACCTGAGATGGTATTTCTGCGCTGTCACCTGAGGCTAAAGCGTCCCTAACCGCAGTTGATGACACATCAGTCAGGGTGGTATTAGCAATATAAATACGACCACTTGAATCCTGATAGAGTTCATCGGGCGAAGATACTTGTCGGTCATGCAGTAATTGAGTCACCGTTGAGTTAGCCGTCCTGAGCTGATAACCGGGGCGAGGCAGGACAACCAGGTGAGCACAAGCGAGGATGGACTGCCAATCAAACCATTGGTCAAAAGTAAGTAACGAGTCCATACCCATAATAAAAGCTAGGGTATCATTAGGGTAGTGTTCACGCATTGCGGCGAGTGTTTTGGCAGTATACGACGGACCGTCTTGGTTTAGCTCGAAAGGTTCGGCACACATGTGCGCATGAGATCTGATAGCGCATTCGATCATGGCCAAACGGTGCGCGCCATTAGCACGCGGTTGGGGCCTGTGCGGTGGTACCGCGTTGGGCATCAAATGAATAGTAACGTAATTAAGCTCTTCGACTAGCGCCTTTGCAGCATTAAGATGGCCACAATGGATAGGATCAAAAGTACCGCCAAAAATCGCTCTCAACATGACTATACACACCTAATTGTTGGCTGATGGACGCAGGTAATTGGGGCGAGGACAATAACACAACGAGATGATAAAGCAGAACATCAAGTGGCTCGTCGCGGTCTCCTTTTATTGCACGCTCAATGCGCTCTGCCAATGCAATCATTTGCTTGATGGAATTATCACTGTGGGTGCTAGCACGTGCTGAGTAGGCAGACTGTTGCGAGCTCCATACTGCAAATTGTTTAAATACGGCTTGGTGATCCAATCCATGCTGCGCGTTGACATGTAATTGGCTGATAATCTGCACTTCGCGCTGTAGCATCCAATTAAGAATATTCAGTTCAATATCGTTATCAAGTAACCGCTCCAAACGATGAATTGCTTGACTCAGATCCTGTGCTGCAATGCTCTCTTGTAATCCGAATACATCAAATTGACTGCTATCTGCGACGCGCTCGTAGATTTGCTTCTCGTCTATTTGTGGTGGATTCGGTAGCAATGACCATTTGATAAACTCTTGTTCGAGTGCAAAGAGATTGCCTTCAAACCAGTTACTTAAAACCTCAGCCGCTGTTTGTGATAACTGCAGTTGATGGCGCTGCGCGCGTTGCATTACAAAACGCGGTAACTGACTGCGTTTGGGGGTGAAAATTTTAACTTGCAGTGCCTGTGCTGCAAGCGCTTTGAACCAGCGACTATTGAGTTGTTCCTTTTTGAGCCGAGGGCCCTTTAAGATAAGCAATTGGTCAGGATTCGGTTGTTTAACGTAGTCGACTAACGCATCTGAACCCGGTTTACCGGGTTTAGCTTCGGGCAACTCAATATCGAGTATTGTGAAGCTACCAAATAGGCTCATTGATTGTTGCTGGAGGGAAAGTTGACCCCAATCAAATTCGGCATCGGCACGCCAACGCTGATACTCTGGCGTACTTGATAATTGTTGATTGAGGCTGTGGCGGATTATTTCGTCGCAATCTTGCTGCAACAGAAGCTCGTCCCCAAACAGCAAAATGACAGGCGGAATGCGTTGTTGCAAACTGCTCGCGAGCTGTTCAGGGAAAATGGCTTGCATGGTTAGTCCGAGAACTCTGAGATCAGTTGACGCACTAAACGGCGAGTCGCTTCATCTCGCATTTCTGATACCAAGAGTTCACGCTCTCGCGTTTTGGCGAGAGCAAAGTTCGGATCATCTTGGTAGTCGCGAGCAACTTCGACTTGGCCGTTATACTCGGTTTCGCCATCGCGGATGACCTGATAATTGATTTGGTATATCAGTTCATATTCCGCGACTTGTCCACTTTCAAATAACGAGAGTGTACGGCGTTCAAGCTGATCGGAAAGTATACGCACGATAGTGGTGGAGTTGCTTGTGCCCCCATCTACTACCTGAATACCTGCAGTAAGTAACCGTTGCGTCAAGCTCGCCTCGAGTTCTAATGAGTCAATACTATCGAGTCGAACGGCCTGAAGATTAGCAGGAAGCTGATAGCTATCTCTTAGTTGGAAGCTACAGCTATTAAGCCCGCCTAAAAAAAGCAGGCTTAATAACACAGCGGTTACTGGTCGTAGGTACGCCATATTAACTCACCACAATATTGAAGATTTTGCCTGGGACATAGATCTTCTTGCGAATGGTTTTACCGTCGGTGTATTTTTGTACAGATTCATCGGCTAATACGAGCGATTGTACTTCTTCTTCGCTCGCGTTAGCAGCGACGGTCAGCTTGGCACGTACTTTTCCATTGACCTGAACAACAATGAGCTTTTCTTCTTCGACCAACGCACTGTCATCGACACTCGGCCAGTCTGCAGCGATCAGGCTATCTTGATGACCGAGTTGCTCCCATAAATGCTCGCAAATATGCGGTGTAATCGGTGCCAACATACGAATCATGGCATCAATCGCTTCACCCATCACGACGCGGTCGGCTTCAGTCTCAACAGGCGCCTTTTGTAGGTGATTAAGTAGCTCCATGATTGCCGCAATTGCGGTGTTAAAGTGTTGGCGACGACCCATGTCATCACTCACTTTGGCTATGGTCTTGTGAAGCTCGCGGCGCAGTGCCTTCTGATCTTTGTTGAGCTCAACATCATTCTGATGATAGCCCCCCGCCTCGATGAAGTCATAGGTTAATTTCCATACACGACGCAAGAAACGTTGAGCACCTTCGACACCTGAATCCGACCACTCCAAGGTCATTTCAGGTGGCGCGGCAAACATCATAAATAAACGAACCGTATCGGCGCCGTAACGCTCGACCATAGTTTGTGGGTCGATACCGTTATTTTTCGACTTAGACATTTTGCTCATACCCGCGATTTCGACAGGTTGACCATCTGCTTTGTGGCGTGCTGAGACTACGGCACCTTTGTCGTCTTTATCGAGTTCGACGTCGAGCGGAGAAATCCACTGTTTACCGCCTTTGTCATCCTCACGGTAGAAACTGTCAGCCAATACCATACCTTGGCATAGCAGGCGCTTAAACGGCTCATCGGATTCAACGAGACCTGTGTCACGTAGCAATTTGTGGAAGAAACGCGCATACAACAGGTGTAAAATAGCGTGTTCAATGCCGCCGATATACTGATCCACTGGGAGCCAATAGTTGGCTTTTTCTGGATCGAGCATGGCGTCATCCGTTTGTGCGCTGCAATAGCGCGCGTAGTACCATGACGACTCCATAAAGGTGTCGAAAGTATCGGTTTCATGTTCTGCCGGTTGTCCTTGATACTCTGTTTTGCGCCACTCAGGATCAGCTTTAATGGGCGATGTAACACCGTCCATTGTGACATCTTCAGGCAAGCGGACCGGTAGTTGGTCTTCTGGCACGGGCACTGATTCGCCATCGGCAAGATTCAGCATTGGGATAGGTGTCCCCCAGTACCGTTGACGAGAAACACCCCAGTCGCGCAATCGGTAATTCACACTACGCTGACCCACGCCACGTTGCTCCAGCAAATCAGCAATCGCGTCGAAGGCTTGCTGTGACGACATGCCGTTGTAGTCACCTGAGTTAATCACTTTACCTTTTTCGGTAATCGCCGCGGCTTTAATATCACCTTCGCCACTAAACGGCTCGATAACAGGAACGATAGGCAGTTCATATTTGGTCGCGAACTCCCAATCACGCTGATCGTGACCTGGCACTGCCATAACGGCACCTGAACCGTAATCCATTAAAACAAAGTTAGCGACCCACACGGGAATCTCTTCGCCGGTCATTGGATGAACCGCGCGGATCCCCGTATCCATGCCGAGCTTTTCCATCGTGGCGATATCTGCTTCAGCCACTTTGCTATTTTTGCACTGCTCGA
The DNA here is from genome assembly GCF_000152885.1 of Idiomarina baltica OS145. Classification (GTDB taxonomy): domain Bacteria; phylum Pseudomonadota; class Gammaproteobacteria; order Enterobacterales; family Alteromonadaceae; genus Idiomarina; species Idiomarina baltica. The sequence continues at coordinate 338,650 of NZ_CH672404.1, read as the reverse complement.
TAAAGTCGGCGAGTTCAGGGTTACTTTTTGCAGCTTCACGCGCGAGCGGATGCTGTGCGGCTAGCCCCATGTAAGTAACACCATAAATCGTGTCAGGGCGGGTGGTGTAGACACTCAGCGACTGGTCGCTGTTGGCCACTTTGAATTCAATTTCTAAGCCTTCAGAACGACCAATCCAGTTACGCTGCATCGCCTTAACTTGTTCTGGCCAACCATCCAATTGGTCTAAATCGTCAAGCAACTCATCTGCATAATCGGTAATTTTGATAAACCACTGCGGAATTTCTTTTTGTTCAACTTTAGCACCGCTGCGCCAACCGCGACCATCGATTACTTGTTCGTTAGCAAGTACGGTTTGGTCAACAGGATCCCAGTTAACGGTGGCGTTCTTTTTATAAACCAAGCCCTTTTCATATAACTTTGTAAAGAACCATTGCTCCCAGCGGTAGTACTCGGGTGAGCAAGTGGCGACTTCGCGTTGCCAGTCATAGCCAAAACCTAAGCGCTTAAGTTGCTCGCGCATGTATTCGATGTTTTGGTATGTCCACTTGGCTGGCGCGGTTTTATTTTGAATGGCGGCATTTTCTGCCGGTAGACCAAATGCATCCCAACCCATCGGCTGAAGCACGTTCTTGCCTTGCATCCGTTGATAGCGAGAGACCACATCACCCAGCGTGTAGTTACGCACGTGACCCATGTGGAGCTTGCCGCTTGGGTACGGGAACATCGAGAGACAGTAGAATTTCTCTTTCTCTGGCTGTTCAGTGACTTCGAACACTTTATCTTCTTGCCAACGTTGCTGAATGGCTTGTTCTATCGCGGACGGGTTGTATTGTTCTTGCATAGGTCGTTTTATATCCGATATTGGTTACTGCATAGTCAGGCGGCAAAGCCGCCTTCGAATTAGCTAATGGCGTACCACATTACAAACATGATGACTAAGCCAGCCACACCAAAGAATGTAAATTCAAAACGTTGGCGTTGGCGAACTTCAGTGTCATCTGTTGGCGTTGCTAAAAAGAACATGGCTAAGCTGGTGAGGCCGAGTCCACCAGAGGCAACCAGAACTGCAAAGAGAATGGCATCGAGAATGTTTTCCATGACTACTTTTCCTATTTACCCAATTAACACGATTATTGTACTGATTTTTCCTGCGACTGACCACGGTCAGTGCGATTAAATAGCCTGATTAAAGGTAGTAATGACAATACAGCAAGCAGGTCAGCAGGCCAGTTTCCCCATTGCTGAAATAACGTTGTGCCGCGTACCACGGGAAGTTCTGCAGAAACCGTTGTCGCTTTAAATTGGGGCGCGATAGCGATGATGCGACCTTGTTCATCAGTCATCGCACTCACGCCGTTATTGGTCGAGCGGATTAACGGTCGACCGAGTTCCATTGCACGCATGCGTGCGATTTGCATATGTTGCCAAGGACCATGAGAGTCACCAAACCAAGTATCGTTGCTGACAGTAATTAGGTAGTCAGTATCGGCGCTTACGTTCGCACGTACCTGATCGGCAAAGACAATTTCATAGCAGATGGCAGCTGCCAAGCGGTGACCGTTGGCTAATAAGTTAGGTTGAATATATTCACCGCGTTGAAACGATGACATCGGCAAATTAAATAACGGAGCGATAGGGCGCAACAGATTCTCAAAAGGGACAAACTCGCCAATCGGTAATAGGTGGTGCTTTTGGTAACGGTTGCTGCTGCCATACTGATAAGGCGTATCAAATCCATCAATACCCGATTCATCGCCCAACACAATCATCGTGTTGTAGAACTGATCACGGGTACTTTGATAATCAATAATACCGGATATTAATGCAGCGCCGTTCATTGCCGCCGATTGATCAATGGTGCTCAGTACGTCATCTGCGTAGGGTTCAAGTGCTGTGATGGCGGACTCTGGCCATACGATAATATCGTGTTGGTAGTTCGGACGGGTAAGATCTAAATAACGCAATATATTAGGCCACTGCTGATCAGCCTGCCATTTAAGCGTTTGTGAAATATTGCCTTGTACCAATAACACAGATGTTTTGGTGTCAGTACGGTGCAACGGTTGCAATTTAGGCAGTATATAACTTGCGGTAAAAAATACCAGTAGCATCAGTGCTGCGTAAATTCGGCACCGTAACGACCCCACGACTGCCGCTGCGATAGACAATGCTATAAACCACAGTACGGCAGTAATGCCTCGCTGACCGATAGTCGATGCTAAACCGCCCAGCCAAGCGTCCGTTTGCGTATACCCGAGCTGTAACCACGGAAAGCCGGTAAATAACCAACCTCTTAGCCACTCGGATAAGAACCAAAACAACACCAAGCTAAAATACGCGTAAGGCACTTTGAGACTTAATTTACGCCAGCTGTAAAAAGCCAGCGCAGGGAAGAGCGCAAGATAAGCGATTAACAAACCGAGTACCGCGATATCTGCTATCAGCGGCATACCACCATAGGTATCAATGCTGACTAAAATCCAACTTAAGCCGGCGCCTAACCAACCAAGACCAAAGAAAAAGCCAGCTCTAAACGCCTGTTTAGGCTTGAGCGGTTTTATAAGAAGCACCACGCAGGGCAGTACTAACAGCGGCAAGTACGTAAGCGTGTAAGGTGAATAAGCAAACGTCAGTGATGTACCCAGTAAAACCAGTACGATGTGACGCAACCAACCCACCTGATTGAGTGCTTCAAGCCGCTTGTGGATCACCCCTGCGATTCCTCGGTATATGTATCCGATGTCGGTGGTGTCACCTGTAATTGTTGAATTCGACGCTTGTCCGCACTGGTGACCTTAAATGTGAACCCAGATAGCGTGATTTGCTCTCCGGGTTGTGGCAGGTGACCGAAGCCGTGCGCCACTAGACCACCCACTGTATCGATTTCATCGTCAGCGAATTGGCTGTTAAAATGGTCATTAAAGTCTTCAATGGTAGTGAGTGCTTTAACAGAGTATCGAGATGCACTTAAGCGTTTAATATCGGCTTTATCGTCATCATTGTGATCGGTTTCATCCTCTATCTCGCCCACGATCTCTTCTAAGATATCCTCGATGGTGACCAAGCCCGATACACCACCATACTCGTCGACGACGATCGCCATATGATAGCGGTTAGACCTAAACTCTTTAAGCAACACATCAACCCGTTTGCTCTCTGGCACAATGACTGCTGGACGCATGACTTCGGATAACGAGAAGCTGTCTTCAGTGAAATTAAAGCCGTAACTGAGTAAATCTTTCGCTAGAAGAATCCCTTCGACATGGTCTTTGTTGTCGGTGACGACGGGGTAGCGGCTGTGTTGTGATTCGATCACGATAGGCAGGAACTCCTCAACGCTTTGGTGAATATCAATGGTCACCATTTGCGAACGAGGAATCATAATGTCACGCACTTTAAGTTCAGCGACATCGAGTACACCTTCGATCATTTCCTTCGTATCGTTATCGATCAGGTCCCGCTCTTCAGCGTCCTGAATTAAATCGACAAGTTCTTCTCGGCTTTTCGGCTCTCCAGCGAATACCTGTAACAGTTTGGCTGCCCAAGATTTTTGCGAAGAGCCGCTGGCTGAGTGGGGATTGTCGTCGCTCATTCAGAGTGTTGCTCCGTGTTAATGATTAATTTGGTAAGGATCAGGAATATCGAGCCGTGCCAGTGCATCTTTCTCGATGCGTTCCATGTGCTCGGCTTCGGCATCTTCTATGTGATCGTACCCTAAAAGGTGCAGAGTACCGTGTATCACCATATGCGTCCAGTGATGCATGAGCGGTTTCTGCTGCTCATCCGCCTCACGCTCTACCACCTGTGCGCAGATTACCAAGTCACCGAGTAGGGGAATTGGCATTTCGATAGGCGCTTCAAACGGGAAAGACAAGACATTGGTCGCATAGTCCTTACTACGAAATTCATGATTCAGACTGCGTCCCTCAGCTGGATCAACGACACGAACCGTTAATTCGGCTTCAGTATTGTCATAGCCAGCGAGTGCTAACGCAGTCTCTACCCAAAGCTCAATATCCGCTTGTTGAGGGAGTTCACTCGCTGTCTCGCAGGCGACTTGATAATCAGCTTGAACCTTCACGGCGCTCCTGTCCTGTATCAAACTCCTCGTAAGCTTGCACAATGCGTTGCACCACCGGGTGACGCACAACATCGCCGGCTTGGAAGAAGGTAAAACTAATATCCGGTACTTTACTAAGGACTTCAATCGCGTGGCGCAAACCAGACCGTTGCCCTCGCGGTAGGTCGATTTGAGTAATGTCGCCAGTGATTACTGCCTTGGAATTAAAACCAATACGGGTGAGGAACATCTTCATCTGTTCCATCGTGGTGTTTTGGCTTTCATCTAAGATAATAAAGGCATCGTTGAGCGTGCGCCCGCGCATGTATGCTAACGGTGCGACCTCAATCACATTACGTTCAATCAGCTTTTCGACTTTCTCAAAGCCAAGCATTTCGAACAAAGCATCGTATAAAGGACGTAAATAAGGATCGACCTTTTGAGCTAAGTCTCCTGGTAAAAAGCCCAGTTTTTCGCCGGCTTCTACCGCTGGACGTGTCAGCAAAATACGACGGATCTCCTGGCGTTCGAGCGCGTCAACGGCACAGGCAACAGCCAGATAGGTTTTACCTGTACCTGCCGGTCCAATACCAAAATTGACGTCGTGCGCGAGAATCGAACGCACATAGCCCGCTTGGTTATGATTGCGTGGCTTGATAAGACCTCGTTTGGTCTTGATATGCGTCATTTTCTCCGCCGCCGGATCTGTGTCGTCTTGCTCAAGTACTTTGGCTTGCTGAATAGCCAAATGAACCTGCTGCGGTTCGACATGACCCTCTTGACCTTTGACGGTGGCAGTCTCGACATAGAGGTCGCGCAGAATATTCTGCACTGCAGCAACGGTGTGCGCGTGTCCAATTAAACGAAAGTGATGACCGCGATGGGTAATTTCCACACCCAAGCGGCGCTCGATGTGTTTGAGGTTCTCGTCAAATGGACCACAGAGATTAGAGAGCCGACGTAAATCCGTCGGCTCTAGTTCAAATTCAATAGTTTCGGTACGTTGATTCAATCGAATCCTCTTCTTTGCTAGTACTAAGGTACGACTCGAGCAACACCTAATGGATCGGGTTCTTCCGCCTTGTTGCGTTGCAGAATCGTTTCTGGCGCGGTGTCAATCCGAAGGCCCATATCGGCTTCTTCACGAATTAACTCACCTCTCAGTGAGTTAGGTAATACTTCGGTGATTTTGACATCGACAAACTTACCAATCATATGGGGTTGCCCAACGAAATTTACAACCCGGTTATTTTCGGTACGACCGGTTAACTCCATTGGATTCTTTTTCGATGGCCCAGTCACTAAGATACGTTGTTCAGTATCCAACATCCGGCGTGCATGTGCCATTGATTGCTGGTTAAGTCGTTGTTGAAGCAACTGTAAACGCTGTTTCTTGGTCGCTTCAGTGACGTCGTCAGGTATATCGGCAGCAGGTGTACCAGGACGCGCACTGTAGATAAAACTGAAGCTCATATCAAAGTCGATGGCTTGAATAAGATCCATCGTCGCTTGGAAATCTGCATCGGTTTCACCGGGGAAACCGATAATAAAGTCCGATGACATCGCAATATCAGGACGCGCTTTCTTTAAGGCGCGAATTTTTGATTTGTACTCTAACGCGGTATGTCCGCGTTTCATCATCGTTAACACGCGATCCGAACCACTCTGTACCGGTAAGTGTAAATGACTGACCAGCTCAGGAATCGTTGTGTAAGCCTCGATAATATCGTCCGTAAATTCGACCGGATGCGAGGTGGTGTAACGAATACGATCAATACCATCAATGGCAGCAACAAGATGCAATAACTCGGCGAAGCGGCATACAGAACCATCAAAATGCTCGCCACGATACGCATTAACATTTTGACCGAGTAGGTTGACCTCACGCACGCCTTGCTCCGCCAGCTGTGCGATTTCATAGATCACGTCATCGACAGGGCGGCTGACTTCTTCACCACGCGTATAAGGCACGACGCAGAACGAGCAATATTTTGAGCAACCTTCCATGATAGAGACAAAGGCACTCGCGCCCTCGGCTTTTGGATCGGGTAGGCGGTCAAATTTCTCGATTTCTGGGAATGAGATGTCGATCATGGGTTGGTGGTCTGAACCGACCTGCTTCACCATTTCAGGTAAGCGGTGCAAGGTTTGTGGACCAAACACAATATCAACGAACGGTGCACGGGCGCGAATCGCGTCACCTTCTTGCGATGCGACACAACCGCCCACACCAATTAACAAGTCGGGGTTGGCTTGTTTTAAATGCTTCCAGCGTCCGAGCTGATGGAACACCTTCTCTTGAGCTTTTTCACGGATCGAGCACGTGTTTAGCAGGATAAGGTCAGCCTGTTCGGCTTCTTCGGTCAGTTCATAGCCGTGTGTCGAGTTGAGTAGATCGGCCATCTTGGTCGAATCGTACTCGTTCATCTGACAACCCCAGGTTTTTACGTATAACTTTTTGCTCATGGTGACTCAATCAATTGCTGGAATTTGGAAACTTCAAATCGGGCGCATATTTTACCTGTTATATTGGGTAAAAGCCAACCATACCGCGTTAACTTTTACGGCGGGTGCGTATTGCGAAGTAGCCCGCAATAATAATGATGATAGCGCCCCAAAACATATGCCAAGCGACCACCTCGTCGAAGAACAGATAGCCGAGCAAAGCGGCAAACATCACAGAAGTATACGTGAAGACACCCACTTTTGCAGGCGGAGCGATAGAAAACGCTTTGGTCATTGCGAGTTGCCCATAGACCGCAAGCGAGCCCATGGCAATAACGCCTAGCCAGTCTTCGTAAGGCATCGGCTGCCATAACCAAATTAAGGGGATAGCGCTGGCAATGGTGGCATAGGTAGAAAAATAAAAGACAATCTTACTGGTCGATTCTGTGACCGACATTTTTCTAATCACGGTTTTAGTGAATGCAGCAAACACCGCCGCGATAAATGCAACTCCGACGATGGGCGATATACTCGCTTGCCAGGGGCTCAAGAAAATGAACACACCGACAAAGCCTAATAAAATAGCTAACCAGGTTTGTCGTGCGACATATTCTTTTAACCAAACCCGACCAATAATTGGGATTAAAAAGGGTGACAACAACAATACCAGTGTTGCTTGAGCGAGTGGAATAGTCGCTATAGCGAAAAAGAACAGGTACATAGCGGCAACACCAGCGGTACCTCGCAACAGGTGCAACCCTAGTTTCTCAGTTCGTAACGCACTTGGACCTTTACGTAAAAGCCAGGGTAGCAACACAATAAAGGCCATGACGTTACGAAAAAACACCAGTTGCGCAAATGATTGATCGTCGCTTAAGTGCTTCACTAATGCACTCACACCAGCAAAACTCGCTTCTGCTGAGAGAATAAAGCAAGACGCGATGACGACATTTCGGGTTGATACGGCGTTTGAATGCATTGAGCTAGCGCAAGTTGATAATCCAATAATGCATATAGTAACGGAAAACAGCGCGCTTTTATGTTAAAAATAGCGGCAATCGAAACAATCAATGGTGGCGACAGGAGTTACAGCGGTGACAATCTCGGTAGATTACCTAATCAACGGTGCTGGAATGGTGGGGGCGGCGGCAGGTTTAGCGTTGGCTCAGCAGGGTTACCGCGTGCTACTTGTAGATAACACTGAAGCGCCGAAAAAAGCGGAACGTTGGGATATACGCATTTCGTCAGTCAATGACCATCATTGGCATTGGCTTTCTCAGCTCGGTGTTGCGGATTGCATTGATAAAGATAGAGTACTGCCTTACACGACACTGTCGGTTGCGTCGATCAACGGCACTCGCGCCGACTTTGATGCAAAAGAGGTGAATCGCGATCAATTGGGCGTGATGGTTGAAAACAATGCACTGCAGCGCGCGTTGTGGCGCTGTTTAAAGCATTGTGAAACTGCGCAAATACGGGCTAACGATGCCATCACTGAAATAGACTTAGCTAACCACAAGGCGGTCCTTGCGGGTGGCGCGTCAGTCCAGTTTAATCGCTTACTTGGTTGTGATGGCGCTCATTCGCAAGTTGCGCGGGTCGCTGGTATTGGATATCGCGGCTGGGACTACGGACAAACGTGTGAGTTGGTCAATGTGATAACCGATCAGCCTATACCCTCTGCAACCTGGGAAATATTCAAGCCAGGCGGTCCGTTTGCATTACTCCCACTGGGTTGTAATGAAGCCTGTCTAATCAATTACCGACCCAGCAATACGCACCACACTACCGATCTGAAGCAACTATTTGCGCCGTTCATTGGTGCCTTTGATACCTATGCATCGGGGCAATTTCCATTACAGCGAAAACATGCATTACGTTATTGCGTTGGACCTGTAGTACTCATGGGGGATGCAGCTCACAGTATTCACCCGTTGGCGGGGCAGGGAGTCAATTTGGGCTTTGCCGATATTCGCTGTTTTATTGAACAGCAGGGTGATGCTCAGCGTTATGAACGTCAGCGTCGCAAAGCTAATGCCAAAATGATGCGGGCAATGGATATGATTCATTGGCACTTTGAAGATGCCAATCCTTTGAAACAGCGCATGGTTGCAGCGAGTTTGAAGTTGGCGAAAAGGGGCGTTATCAAGCAGGCAATTATTAAACAAGCGATGGGAATGAGCTAGTACTACAGAACATATCAGGAGCCAGAAACAAAAAAGCCACCGTAAAGGTGGTTTTTTAATGCCGAGTGTCCTAACAACTTGGTGCGGAGGGAGGGACTTGAACCCTCACGTCCTTGCGGACACTAGCACCTGAAGCTAGCGCGTCTACCAATTCCGCCACCACCGCAAGTGGTCATGTTGGCTGGGGCACCAGGGATCGAACCTGGGAATCGCGGGATCAAAACCCGCTGCCTTACCGCTTGGCTATGCCCCAACAACATATGGACGAACTCAAGCAACGCGTTGGCTGGGGCACCAGGGATCGAA
>NZ_CH672404.1:288143-329257 GCF_000152885.1 Idiomarina baltica OS145 | reverse complement strand
TGTTGGCCATCTGTCTTCAACAGGTGGCGTTTGCTGCTCAGGTGCGCTCAAGTCAGAGAATCTTCAGACGAATCTGAAACCGACGTTGATAAATTGCCAAGCACTAGAGCCAACACAAAAAATATGACAGCTAAAATGGCAGTGGTACGACTCAAGAAGTTACCAGAACCTGACGAACCAAACACCGTGTTTGATGCGCCTGAGCCAAATGAGGCGCCCATATCTGCGCCTTTACCCTGCTGTATCATGATGAAGCCAATAAGAACAATGGCTACAATGAGAAACATCACCATCAATACTTCAAACATAAACTTTATCCCTTGGCTGCTCGACAGATAGCGCAGAAATCTTCGCCATTTAGGCTTGCGCCACCAATCAAACCACCATTTATATCTGCTTCTGAAAACAATGACTCAGCATTATTCGCTTTTACTGAGCCACCGTATAAAAGTGGAGTTTTGGCTCCAACTTGTTGGTAGTTTTCAACTAACCAACCACGAATTTTTGCATGTACTTCTTGTGCCTGCGCGGGCGATGCTGTCTCACCGGTACCAATAGCCCAAATCGGCTCATAAGCTACCACAACACGTGCCATTTGCTTTGCACTTAATCCAGCCAGACTCTTTTCGAGCTGAGCTTGGATGACTGACCATGTATTGTCAGCCTCGCGCTGTGCTTTATCTTCGCCAACACAAATCACTGCGGTCAACCCAGCTTGGGTTACAGTGGCCGCTTTGGCAGCAACCAATTGGTCGCTTTCGTGTTGCTCGGCGCGACGTTCAGAATGCCCAAGCAAGACATACTCGACGCCTAATTCTTGCAACATCGCAACAGAGACTTCACCAGTATGCGCTCCGCTTTCATACTCGCTCACGTTCTGCGCACCTAACGCGACATCATCGTAATAGATGTGCCCTGCCATTTCAGACAGCAGCGTGTACGGTGGACATATGACCACATTTACACCTTTAAAGTCAGCTTGGTTGTCACGCAGAACTTCACTCATATTGCGAGTGAGTGCTCGGTTACCGTTCATTTTCCAGTTGGCAATAACCAGTGACGCGTTAGACATTTAAGCTCCTCTCTTTAAGGCGCGGGAATATTAGCTGATGCAAACCAAAGTTACAAGCACCAATTTCATTCCCGCGCACTGACTGCCTATTTTGTAGCCGCCTCGACTTCTTGGGCAATCTGCTGTGCAAACGTTTTCACGGCACGCGTATCAGCGCCTTCCACCATGACCCGAATAACTGGCTCCGTGCCCGATTTCCGCAACAACACACGCCCTTTTCCAGCCAACGCGGTTTCTACTTCAGCAACAACAGCTTTAACCTGAGGACTGTTAAGCGGGTCAGCACCTGACGGATACCGAACATTCACTAATGTCTGCGGTAACTTTTTAAACCCGTCCAGTAATGTTTCGATGTCACTGTCTTCCGCGACCATGGCCGCGAGTACTTGCAGGCCGGCGAGTATACCATCGCCTGTCGTATGGAAATCGCGATTGATAATATGCCCTGAGCTTTCTCCCCCCAACGCCCAATCGTTCGCCTTCAATTGCTCAATAACGTAGCGGTCACCGACCTTTGCGCGAATAAAGGGAACATCAAGTGATTGGCACGCCTGTTCAAGGGCAAAGTTACTCATCAAAGTACCAACAACACCCCCCTTCAGGGTTCCTGAGCGAAGTGCGTTAACCATGAGCACGTAGAGTATTTCGTCGCCATCCAGAATACGCCCTTTGTCGCTGACCATCATAATACGATCACCGTCACCATCGAGCGCTATACCTACATGTGCTTTCTGTTTCAGTACTTCCTGCTGTAGTGCATCTAGATGAGTTGCACCACACTCTTTATTAATATTAAGTCCGTCGGGTCGAGTACCGACTTCAGTGACTTTGGCACCAAGCTCTCTAAACACGTTCGGTGCGATATGATAAGTCGCGCCGTGGGCACAATCGACGACAATGTGCATCCCCGTTAATGACAAGTGGCTCGGAAATGCACTTTTACAAAACTCAATGTATCGGCCCGCCGCGTCGTTGATACGATTGGCGCGACCTAAATGTTCGGATGCGACACAATCCATGGGTTGGTCAATCAAATGTTCGATATCTAACTCAACTTGATCGGGCAGCTTATGACCGTTATCGGCAAAGAATTTAATACCATTGTCATAGTATGGATTGTGCGATGCACTGATAACAATGCCTGCTGCCGCGCGGAAAGTGCGGGTCAGATAAGCAATACCCGGTGTTGGCATGGGACCTAAAAAGTCAACATTCACCCCTGCAGCGGACAAACCGGCTTCAAGTGCCGATTCGAGCATATAGCCGCTGATGCGAGTATCCTTACCCACGAGTACCTTGCGTGTTCCCTTTGCCGCCAACACTTTACCGGCAGCCCAACCAAGTTTAACCGCAAACTCAGGTGTAATAGGATGTTCTCCAACCAACCCACGTACACCATCGGTACCAAAATATTTCCTTTCTGTCACAAAAAATCTCCTTCCAGGGTCGCTGACACAATCCGCATCGCATCAACGGTTTCTGCTACATCATGCACACGGATCATACGTGCGCCTTTATAAGCTGCTATTGTGGCGGCTGCGATACTTCCTGACAAGCGCTCGTTAACATTTTTCCCCGTTACGTGTCCGATCATCGACTTACGTGACATTCCAATAAGTAATGGACAACGCAACTCATGAAAGGCTTGCAAGCGCTGTAGCATTTGATAATTGTGACGTTGTGACTTACCAAACCCAAACCCTGGGTCTAACCAAATTCGGTGTCCATCAATACCTCCCTTGGCGCATTGATGTATGCGGTCCTCGAGAAAGGTTTTTACTTCACATATCACGTCTTCATAACGTGGATCATGTTGCATGGTACGCGGCTCACCTTGCATATGCATTAAGCAGACCTCAACATCACTGGCAGCCACAACTTCAATCGCTCCAGGTTCGCGTAAGGCATTCACGTCATTAATCATGTCAACGCCAGTTTCGATGGCCGCACTCATCACTGCGGGTTTAACGGTGTCTACAGATACCTTCACGTCCAATCTTTGCTTAATCGCCTCAAGCACCGGAATCACTCTATCAAGTTCTTCTGCTTCAGCGACAGCTTGCGCGCCGGGACGAGTCGACTCACCGCCGATATCTAACCATGTAGCACCGGCTTGTATCATGGTTTCTGCACGCCGTAGCGCATCATCAACATTATTATAGTTTCCCCCATCGCTGAATGAATCCGGGGTAATATTTAAAATCCCCATGACACTCAACGGTCGCGCAAGCTTACTCATGGTCTAGTTCCTCACATCATGACTACACAAACGTTTGACAAAAAAAAGCCACCCAATCGGTGGCTTTTCAGTAATGGTTGGTTACGACGTCGCGTCACCCGGGTTTGTCCACGTTAATAGGACGATCTGGCCGCTCTTCTTCGCCTGCCTTTTCGGCAGTACCACCATTGGTACCATTATCATTATCATCGCGATCATCCCAGCCTTTCGGGGGACGAACGTCACGACGATTCATTAAGTCGTCAATCTGACCCGCATCGATAGTTTCGTATTTTACGAGCGCGTCTTTCATAGCGTGCAGAATATCAATATTCTCTTCCAATATCGTTTTAGCACGTTGATAGTTCTGATCAATCACTGACTTAACTTCTTGATCAATCGCGCGCGCGGTGTCGTCAGACATGTGTTTATGCTGAGTGACTTGACGCCCTAAAAAGACTTCATTTTCGTCTTCAGCGTAGAGCAAAGGACCCATTTTTTCTGACAAGCCCCACTGCGTCACCATCTTACGAGCAATTTCTGTTGCCCGTTCAATATCATTTGACGCGCCAGTCGTGACCTTATCAACGCCATAGATAATCTGCTCGGCTAACCGACCACCAAACAAGCTTGAGATCATGCTTTCTAAATGTTGCTTAGAATGACTCACACGATCTTGCTCTGGCAAGTACATGGTAACCCCTAATGCACGGCCCCTTGGAATGATCGATACCTTATAGACCGGATCATGCTCAGGCACTAAACGACCCACGATCGCGTGACCCGCTTCATGATAAGCCGTCATCGCCTTTTCATCGTCGGTCATTACCATTGAACGACGTTCGGCACCCATCATGATCTTATCTTTCGCTTTATCGAACTCTTCCATTGAGACGACACGTTTGTTGCCTCGGGCTGCGAATAACGCAGCTTCGTTAACTAAGTTAGCGAGGTCAGCGCCCGAGAACCCAGGTGTACCGCGCGCAATCAAATCGGCACGCACGTCGTCGCCCAACGGAACTTTACGCATGTGTACTTTTATAATCTGCTCACGTCCGCGTACGTCCGGCAAGCCCACCACAACTTGGCGGTCAAAACGACCTGGACGCAATAACGCAGGATCAAGTACGTCTGGGCGGTTGGTTGCAGCGATAACGATAATACCTTCGTTACCCTCAAATCCATCCATTTCCACCAACATTTGGTTTAGCGTTTGCTCGCGCTCATCATGACCGCCGCCAAGACCGGCGCCACGTTGGCGACCCACGGCGTCTATCTCGTCGATAAAGATAATACAAGGTGCAGACTTTTTCGCTTGCTCAAACATATCGCGTACACGAGAAGCACCGACACCGACAAACATTTCAACAAAGTCAGAGCCAGAAATGCTAAAGAAAGGCACTTTTGCTTCGCCTGAAATAGCTTTAGCAAGCAACGTTTTACCTGTACCCGGCGGACCGACCATTAACACGCCTTTTGGTATTTTACCGCCCAAGCGTTGGAATTTAGAAGGATCCTTAAGATAGTCGACCAGTTCGGTGACTTCCTCTTTAGCTTCATCACAACCCGCCACATCGCGAAACGTGGTTTTAGTCTGATCTTCGCTCATTAAGCGTGCTTTACTCTTGCCAAACGACATTGCACCGCGACCACCGCCGCCCTGCATTTGTCGCATGAAGAATATCCACACACCGATTAAGAGCAACATCGGGAACCAAGAAATGAAAATTGACGTGAGAATGCTAGGTTCTTCCGGTGGCGTTCCCGAGAACTCAACATTTTTATTCGCCAATTGATCAACGATCTTCGGATCGGATTGCGTCGGAATGACTGTCTTATACGACTGGCCATTTCGTGTCATCACCGTGATGGTGCGACCATCTTCACCAAAATCGGCGCGTCGCACATTGCCGTTGTCCACTTGCTTTAGAAACTCGCTATACGCCATGCGAGACCCAGCGTTTTCGCCAGGGCTAAAGCTCTGAAAAACGCTCATCAACACAACGGCTATGACGAGCCACAAGATGAGATTTTTTGCCATATCGCTCAAAGCCTATTACCTCTAGTGTATTTAAATAATCAATCGTTGATGTCAGGGTACTACAACTTGTAGTCTGTCGCTACCAAGTATACCTCTCGCGAACGTGATCGAGACGAACTTGGCTTTCGCGTCTTTACCGTCTTAAATGCCGCTCTAACATCTTTTAAAAACTCTTCGAACCCTTGTCCATGAAACACTTTGACAGCAAAGCTGCCGCCAGGTTTCAGTACTTGGTGACACATGTCCAACGCCAGCTCAACAAGATACATTGCACGGGGCTGGTCGACGTTGTCATTACCACTCATATTAGGGGCCATATCGGACAACACTACATCTACGTTTTTACCGCCAATTCGGCTCAACAACGCGTCTAAAACTGCCTGTTCGCGAAAGTCACCCTGCAGAAAATCGACGCCAGCGATTGGGTCCATCGATAAAATATCGCACGCGATTACCTGACCATCGCCATTGAAGTAGTCTGCAACATATTGCGACCAGCCTCCAGGCGCTGCGCCCAAATCAACAACAGTTTGCCCTTTTTTTATTAATTTATCACGCTGTTGAATTTCTTCTATCTTAAATACGGCACGTGACCGCAATCCGCGTTTTTGCGCTTTTTGCACAAACGGATCATCAAAATGTTCTTTTAACCAACGTTGGCTGCTGACGCTGCGCTTTTTACCCATTAATACTATCCAGACTGTCTGATTAAACTAGCGTGTACCCATTAGATGGCGTTACAATAACCGTAATTCAAGCTCAAATTACAGGATTATTATCGTATGTCGTTAACTAATAAGCAAAAACAGTTTTTAAAAGGCGAAGCGCACCCGCTCAAACCGGTGGTTTTACTCGGTGCAAATGGGCTTACTGAAGGCGTGATTGCCGAAATTGAGCAAGCGTTGGAAGATCATGAGCTCATCAAGGTAAAAGTGCCAGAAGAAGACCGTGAGCTACGCCAACAAATGATGGCTGCCATTGTGCGTGAAACAGGTGCGGAACAAGTTCAGGTCATCGGTAAAACACAAATCTTGTTCCGTCCAGCTAAAGAACCTCGTATGCGATTACCAAGAGCTTAACCGCAGCTGTATTGTGGCGTCATAGGGTTTGAGACACGTCTCATAGCCCGCGCCACACAGCCCATCGCTACTTCAGTCTTAATCCATCCCTCTTGTGCTAAAAAGTAAACATTCAGCAGTTCATTGCGATGTGCTTCAGAGTTGTCCAACTGATGTTTCTTAAGAGTCGGCTCAACCATCTGCATCGCTTTCCAGTAAAAGCGATAGTCTTGTTCACAAGTTAAGGAACTTAAGCTCTCTGCAAGTTCAGGTGTTGATTTAGGATACATAAGCTTAACACCAGGCGCGAAAAGCCAATCGACCGATAGCCCTTCACTCATTAATTTGGTAATGAGTAATTTATAAGGAATGACTTGTCGGTAACGCCAATTTTTATAGTCATGATAGCTGACTCCGAGCCACTCGACGACGCCTTTTATCGTTTGCACTTTGGCAACCGGTTTAAGACGTTCCATTAACTCCCTGATGGTAGGCTCACCCCACGCGTAATTTGGGGCAAATACTGCGTTTCTTTCCATGAAACCTCCTTTACATGCTATTAACACAACAGTAATACTTTCTAAAAAAACAAACTGTTTTGCAAGTTTTAAGCATAAAAAAACCCAGTTTTAAAAAACTGGGTTTTTGCTAGAGGTCGATGTAAGCGATTAAATATATTTAACTTCCACGACCTCGTACTCAACCTCACCATTCGGTGTGGTTACCGTCGCAATGTCATCAATTTCTTTACCAATCAGCGCACGCGCTATCGGCGAGTTGACAGAAATCAGATTAGACTTAATATCCGCCTCATCGTCACCGACGATTTGGTAGGTCACTTCCTCATCTGTTTTAGTGTTATACACTGTCACAGTGGAGCCAAAAATGACTTTACCGTTATTAGGCACTTTCGTTACATCGATAATTTGTGCGTTCGATAATTTCGACTCGATTTCTTGAATACGGCCTTCACAAAAGCCCTGTTGTTCGCGCGCTGCATGATACTCAGCATTTTCCTTGAGATCTCCATGCTCACGCGCATCAGCGATCGCCTCAACAATACGAGGACGATCTTCGGTTTTTAATCGTTTCAATTCTTGACGCAGTTGCTCTGCGCCACGTTCCGTCATTGGAATCTGGTTCATACTAATGCAACCCTTTTGTGTAATTCCTGCACCGAGCTCACGCGCGCGCGATCGTCCGCCGTATTGGCTTTCACTGTCGCAAACGCCGCGTTAAGTGTAGTGGTATAAATTACTTTGTTTAACAATGCCTCGCGACGGATATAAACCGAATCTTCGATGGCTTGACGACCTTCTACGGTGTTAATGATATAACTATACTCACCGTTTTTGATCGCATCCACAATATTCGGACGACCTTCCTGTAGTTTGTTAACTACCGTGCAGTCGATACCCTCTTCTGCTAACATTTTAGCAGTACCGCGGGTCGCTTCCAATTTAAACCCAAGCGCCAGCAAGCCACGCGCAAGATCCATCAGTCGACGCTTGTCGCTGTCACGAACAGAAATAAGTGCCTTTCCTTTTTTCGCGAGCGCAGCACCGGCGCCGAGGTTGGCTTTGGCATAAGCTTCTTCAAAGCTTTCACCCACCCCCATTACCTCACCGGTAGAGCGCATTTCTGGTCCACGAATCGGGTCAACACCTTGGAACTTAGCAAAAGGAATGACCACTTCCTTTACTGAATAATAAGGTGGAATGACTTCGCTTGTGTAACCTTGTTCTTTTAACGACTGACCCACCATTACACGAGCCGCGACTTTGGCAAGCGGAACACCCGTCGCCTTCGAAACAAAAGGTACGGTTCGTGCTGCGCGAGGGTTCACTTCAATGAGGTAAATTTCATCGTCTTTTACCGCAAACTGGGCGTTCATTAAGCCCTTAACGTTTAATTCAAACGCAAGCTTACGAATTTGTTCGCGTAACTGTGCTTGAATAATATCGCTTAACGAGTACGGAGGTAACGAGCACGCCGAATCGCCTGAATGCACGCCGGCTTCCTCGATGTGTTGCATGATACCACCAATCAACACGTCTTCACCGTCACAAATTGCATCCACGTCCACTTCGATGGCGTTATCGAGGAACCTATCGAGTAACACAGGCGCATCATTCGATACCTTTACGGCATCCGTTAAATAACGCGTCAAGTCTTGCTCGTCGTAAACAATTTCCATCGCTCGACCACCCAATACGTACGACGGGCGCACAACAAGCGGATAACCAATACGTTTGGCTTCAGTCAACGCTTCTGAAATACCGGTAACCGTCGAGTTTTCTGGTTGCTTCAGCTTCAAACGGTTTACCGCCGCCTGGAATCGCTCACGGTCTTCCGAGCGGTCAATCGCATCCGGTGAAGTACCAATAATAGGCACGCCGTTGGCCTCAAGCGCACGTGCGAGTTTAAGCGGCGTCTGACCGCCATATTGCACGATGACACCTTTAGGCTGTTCGATACGCACGATCTCCAACACGTCTTCTAAGGTGATCGGCTCAAAGTATAACCGGTCAGAAGTGTCATAATCAGTTGATACGGTTTCTGGGTTACAGTTAACCATGATGGTTTCGTAACCATCTTCACGTAATGCTAAGGCCGCATGAACACAGCAGTAATCAAATTCGATACCTTGACCAATGCGATTCGGACCGCCGCCAATCACCATGATTTTGTCGCGATCAGACACATCGGCTTCGCATTCTTCATCATAGCTTGAATACATATAGGCAGTGCTAGAGGCAAACTCAGCAGCGCAGGTGTCAACCCGTTTATAAACCGGATGAATCCCTAACTTATGGCGACGCTTACGCACTTCTGACTCGCTGACATGCAGTACATCAGCAATACGTTCATCAGAGAAGCCTCGACGTTTAAGTGCCCGCATAACATGTTCATTCATGCCTGCGAGTCCCAATGCATCCAGTTCTTCTTCAAGCTTGATAAGCTCTTCAATCTGAATCAGATACCATTCATCAATACGCGTTAATTCAAACACTTCGCGCACGGTCATGCCTAAGCGGAATGCATCACCAATGTACCAAATTCGCTCCGCACCCGGCTCTTTCAGCTCACGAATCACTTTGCCGCGCGCTTCATCGCTGCTTAAATCGACCATACTATCAAAGCCATTGGCGCCCAGTTCGAGGCCGCGCAATGCTTTTTGCATCGATTCTTGGAAGTTACGACCAATCGCCATCACCTCACCCACCGATTTCATCTGAGTGGTTAAGCGATCGTTACAGTTAGCGAACTTCTCAAAGTTAAAACGAGGGATCTTAGTCACAACGTAATCTAACGCCGGTTCAAACGATGCAGGCGTCACACCGCCCGTAATTTCGTTCTCGAGTTCATCCAGCGTATAGCCCACCGCAAGCTTGGCGGCAACTTTCGCAATTGGGAAGCCTGTTGCTTTCGAGGCGAGCGCTGACGAACGCGACACGCGTGGATTCATTTCAATGATCACCATGCGGCCGGTATCAGGATTCAAGCCAAATTGTACGTTTGAGCCACCTGTCTCAACACCGATCTCACGCAATACCGCCATTGCTGCATCACGCATCAACTGAAACTCTTTGTCAGTCAATGTTTGAGCCGGTGCAACGGTGATCGAATCACCGGTATGGATACCCATTGGATCAAAGTTTTCAATGGTACATACGATAATGCAGTTGTCGCTTTTATCACGGACCACTTCCATTTCGTATTCTTTCCAACCTAACAGCGATTCATCAATCAGTAACTCGTTGGTCGGTGACAAATCGAGACCCCGTCGACAGATCTCCTCGAACTCTTCACGGTTGTAGGCGATACCACCGCCGCTGCCGCCCATGGTAAACGAGGGACGGATAATGCATGGGAAGCCAAGACGGTCAAGTACGTCAAAGGCTTCTTCCATGCTATGTGCCATTTCAGCATTCGGCGTCTCTAAACCGATTTTTTTCATCGCTTTATCGAAGCGGTCGCGGTTTTCCGCCTTGTCGATAGCATCGGCATTGGCGCCAATCATTTCGACTTTAAAGCGGTCTAATACACCATGACGATCAAGATCAAGCGCACAGTTAAGTGCAGTTTGACCGCCCATGGTTGGCAAAATCGCATCGGGGCGTTCGCGCTCGATAATTTTTTCGACCACTTCCCAGTGAATAGGCTCAATATAGGTGGCGTCAGCCATTTCAGGGTCAGTCATGATAGTCGCTGGGTTCGAGTTCACCAAAATCACTCGATAACCCTCTTCGCGAAGCGCCTTACATGCTTGTGCACCCGAGTAGTCAAACTCACAGGCTTGACCAATGACAATCGGACCTGCACCAAGAATCAGAATGCTTTTTATGTCAGTACGTTTTGGCATAGTGTCGTTCTATCCTTTGCTGCACCCGTTTAAGCGCGAGCTTGCATTAATTCGATAAAGTGATCAAAGAGCGCATCAGCGTCATGTGGACCTGGACTCGCTTCAGGGTGGCCCTGAAAGCTAAATGCGGGCTTATCGGTTCTGCGCATGCCTTGCAAGGTGCCATCAAACAATGACACGTGAGTCACCTCAATATTATCCGGCAAGCTCGTCTCGTCTATCGCAAAACCATGATTTTGACTGGTAATCATCACACGTTTAGTGCGAACGTCTTGTACTGGATGGTTTGCACCGTGATGGCCAAATTTCATTTTGGTCGATTTTGCGCCACTGGCAATGCCTAACAACTGATGGCCCAAACAGATACCAAAGATAGGGATGTCTTTTTCTAATAACGCTTTAATAGCGTCGATTGCGTAATCGCACGGCTCAGGATCACCCGGTCCGTTAGATAAAAATACGCCATCCGGATTTAACGCCATCACCTCATCGGCTGAAGTTTGAGCTGGCACCACCGTGATGCGGCAGCCGCGATCCGCGAGCAGTCGCAGAATATTCTGTTTGCAACCATAGTCGTATGCAACGACATGGAATTTGTCTTGCGCAGGTGAGGTATGTCCTTCGCCAAGCTGCCAACTGCCCTCGCTCCAAGCGTGAGTTTCCTCACAGGAGACAACCTTAGCGAGATCCATTCCTTTCAGCCCAGGAAATTCGCGAGCTAACTGAAGTGCTTTGTCTTCGTCAATCGGTCCCGCCATGATACACCCATTCTGCGCACCTTTTTCGCGCAAAATCCGCGTCAGCTTACGTGTATCAATATCAGCGATTCCAACCACATTCTGACGTTGCAGATATTCTGTCAACGTCTCTTGCTTGCGAAAGCTACTCGCTTTCAAGGCGTTATCACGAATAATCAAGCCTTTCGCCCAAACTTCGGGGGATTCTTCATCTTCGTTGTTGGTGCCAGTATTGCCAATGTGGGGGTATGTCAGGGTGACGAGTTGTTCAGTGTATGAGGGGTCAGTTAGAATTTCTTGGTAGCCTGTCATGGCTGTATTAAAGACGACTTCTCCAACAGCGGAGCCTTCGGCTCCAATCGCTGTGCCATGAAAGATGGTGCCGTCGGCTAACACCAGTATGGCTCGGTTAGCGGATTGACTCGCTAAAATACTCAAGGGCAACCTCCGTACATAAAAAAACGGGTGAATCAATACAAAGTTGACTTCCCCGTTTAAGGTCCTTACCGCGCGTTCTTTGCTCACTGAAATTAGCAGATGACTAACATCAGGCAAATTGACCGTATTGTACGTGTTTTTTTACGCAGCGTCCAGCGCTGTTTTTAATCCAATAGTTGCGCCAGTTGCTTTTTTAAGTCCAGCACATCGGCCATTTGATAGCACTCACCCGGCGCCTGAGCCGTCAGCCATTTTGCCGCGCGCAATGCACCTTCAGCAAAGATGCGACGATCACTCACGCGATGTGAGAGTTCGATACGCTCACCGGCCTGTGCCAGCCAAACTTGATGCTCGCCGACGATATCGGCGGCACGCAATACGCTAAACCCAATGCCATCGTCACTACGTAAGCCATCGCCACGAATACCATCGTTAACGGTCTCAAATGTTACCTTTCTGCCCATCGCAGCGGCCTCGCCGAGCGCTAAAGCAGTGCCTGATGGCCCATCCTTTTTATGTCGATGGTGCGCTTCGAAAATTTCGATATCTGCGTCTTTAAACGCGCCTGCTGCGATGCGCGTTAGCTGCTCCATCAGTGCCACACCCAAGCTGGTGTTACGCGCATGTAGAGTGGCTACTTTTTGCGCCGTGTCCTGAAGTAGTTGCTGTTGCGCGGCATCGAGCCCGGTAGTGCAGACCACAATCGGACACTGATGGTTTTGTGCATAAGCTAAGTTTTCTTCCAGCGCGTTGGGTAAGCTAAAGTCAATTAATACATCGGGTGCATCATTCACCTCTGACACATGATGATAGTGAGTTTGCCCAATGGGCTTACCGAGCGAACGACTCTGCTTACTGACGAACGCATGTGACACATCAAAGCCGTAAGCCTCGGCATACTCAATAATTTGTTGGCCCATACGCCCACTGGCGCCCAATACACCTAATTTCATGCGCTTTCTCGTGCTTCCTGATAAAGGTTGTTATCCTGCAATAAGTTTTCGCTACGCGCAACTACGCGTGCCACCATCATGTCACCAGTGACATTGGTCATGGTGCGCGCCATGTCTATGATACGGTCAATTGCGGCAATAAAAGCGATTCCTTCGAGCGGTAAGCCAACAGCGTTTAACGTCACCGTTAACATCACTAATGCAGTACCCGGCACCCCTGCCGTTCCAACCGACGCTAGGGTCGCTGTCATCATGATCAAGCCATAGTCCATCCAATCGAGTGGAATGCCGTACAGATTAGCAATAAAAATGCTTGCCACGGCGGGATAAATTCCGCCACAACCGTCCATATTGATAGTCGCCCCAAGCGGCAACACAAAACTCGCGTAATCCTTCGATACACCCAAACGTTCAGTGACCGCACGGTGTGCCGCTGGCAAGGAACCAAATGAACTGCAGGTCGTAAAGGCAACGACTTGTGCATCAAACACGGCTCGGAAAAATTGCCAAGCACTCATGCCCCCCATGGTACGGACAAAGCCACCGTAAACCACCACAATGTGGATCAGCACTGCTAAATAGATCACGCCCACGAATTTGGCCAAAGGCAATAAACTTGCAATGCCGTATTCACCGATCACCCATGCCATTAAGCCTAAAACGCCAAGCGGTGTAAGTTGCAAGACCATGCGAGTGACCTGATACATCACCTCTGCGCCCGATTTAATCACTCGACGTACCGGTTCAGCAGGTTCGCCCAGTTTCTGTATAGCAACACCGATAATCGCGGCAAAGACAACTATTTGAAGTACATTGCCTTCACTGAGCGCAGCGAATGGATTAGTTGGCACAAAGTTAAGTAGCACTTGTGAGACGCTCGGAATGACCTTTTCGGTTTGTTCTGTTGCGGTGAGAGTCTGAGCCGGGCTCATATCGATAAGCGTCCCCAGCGTCAAGCCGATAGCACTGGCGATAATGGCTGTCAGCATGAACATACCAATCGTTTTAGCTCCTAAGCGCCCTAGCTTTTGGCCATCGTTTAAATCGGTAATTGCACTGACAATGGCACAAAAGATAAGCGGCGCCACCAACATTTTTATTGCGCGAATAAACAGGTCGCCCAACGGCTTAAGTGCTTGTCCCGCTTCGGGGAACAGAGCACCTACCAGCGCACCTAAAACAAATGCACCCAGTACGCGTTGCCAGAAGGGAATATTAAACCAGAATCTAAACATAGAATGTCCACATCGAGAAAAATGCGGATAATTTAGCGTCAATCAATCGGTCGCCGAAAGAAAATTTTTGACTAGCATATAACTAAAAGACCAAGCCAACGAAAATTTGGCTTGGTCTTATTAATCACGAGGAAGGTCGCTCACAAGAAGGATTGCGTCCTTGTTGATGGGCTTGTTGTACTCGCGCACTCAAGCTTGGTGCGTAGTCTTCTATGGCATCAATACGCGTTTGCGGTGATGGGTGCGTTGATAGTAATTCTGGCGGAGCGCCTTTCGACTGCTTCGCCATATTGCGCCACAAGTCAGCGGCTTCAATAGGCTTAAACCCGGCATCAGCCATGTAGTCGAGACCCAACTGGTCTGCTTCAGACTCGTGAGTACGACTATACGGTAACAAAATACCGACTTGCGCTCCCACACCTAAGGCACTCATCAATAGCGCCGCAGTATCGCTCTCTAGCTCCTTATTGGCAAAAATTGCACCAATTTGAAGCCCCGCGCCGACTGCCATGTTGCTTGATACACGCTCATTGCTATGTTGCGCGATCACGTGGCCAATCTCGTGACCAATCACGGCAGCCAACTGGTGTTGGTTTTCTGCAACATCCAGTAAACCGCGGTAAACACCGATATTGTTTCCTGGCAAGGCAAAAGCATTCACCGTGTCTTGATCAAATACAGTGATTTCCCAATCCGCCTTGCTATAAGGTTCAGGTAACACGTCAATCAGTGCGTGACTTACGCATTGGACGTACGCATTAATCGCGGGATCGTCACTAATCGGCGTTTCAGCTTTCATCTGTTCATAAGACTGCTCACCCATTTGATTCAATTGACCCTCGGGTAAAAAAGCTAACTGAGAACGTCCTGTTGGCGACTTTGAGCAACTGACTACTGTCACAGTCGCCAGCGTCAACGCCGCTATTTTCCAAGCCCGCATAATGCCTCCTTTAGGCAAACAATAATGACTTCGTACTAACGATATTAGTCTTAGCTACGCAAGTCATCAAAAAATTGTTTAACACCGTCAAAGAAGCCTTTTTCCTTGGGTCTGAACTTAGCCGCTTCGTCGCCGTGCCCCATCGAACTCTCAAGTTCCTCGAGTAATTCGCGTTGACGCGATGATAAGTTCACCGGCGTTTCGATGACCACTTTACATATCAGGTCGCCGACAGCACCCGTACGGACTGACTTAACGCCTTTGCCACGTAAGCGGAAATGTTTGCCCGTTTGAGTCTCTTTTGGCACCTTCAATTTGACTTTACCTTCTAGCGTCGGTACCTCAATTTCGCCACCGAGCGCTGCCTTGGTAAAGCTCACTGGAACTTCGCAGTATAAATTGTTGCCGTCACGCGCAAAGATAGGGTGTTCACGCACATGCACCTGAACATACAAGTCGCCTGCTGGCGCGCCTTTTTCTCCCGCCTCACCTTCGTTCGCTAAACGAATACGATCACCGGTATCTACGCCTGCTGGAATTTTAACCGATAGTTTTTTGGTTTTTTCAACGCGGCCCTGACCGTGGCAAGTATTACATGGATCTTTGATGATAGACCCCGTACCACGGCAATGCGGACATGCCTGCTGCACAGCAAAGAAGCCCTGACGCATTTGAATTTGACCGGAACCGTGACAGTGACTACAGGTTTCTGGTCGTGTGCCTTTTTTCGCACCTGAGCCGTCGCAATCCTCACATTCCACCATGGTCGGAATTTGCAATTCAACTTCTTTACCTTTCACCGCGTCTTCTAGCGACATTTCTAGATTGTAACGTAAGTCCGCACCGCGCTGAGGACGCGCTTGCTGACGACGACCGCCACCAAAAATATCACCGAATACATCGCCAAAGATATCAGCAAAATCGGCACCACCGCCACCGAAACCACCGGAGCCCGCTCCGCCACCTTGGCGAGCTTGTTGAAACGCTTCGTGCCCATATTGATCATACATCTGGCGTTTTTGTGGATCCGACAACACTTCGTAGGCCTGTTTAATTTCCTTAAACTTGGCTTCTAACTCTTTATCACCTTTCGTGCGGTCTGGGTGGTACTTCATCGCCATCCGCTTGTAGGCTTTCTTAATATCTCTCTCATTGGCGTCTTTGCCGACACCTAAAATCTGATAATAATCCTGCGCCATAACCGTAATCTTCTGTTGTGATTTTACACCTGTCTAAAATAAATACACGGGCATTACCTTTCGGCAACACCCGTGTTGATATCGAAGTTGCCTAATTAAGCTTACTTCTTATCGTCGTCTTTCACTTCCTCAAATTCAGCGTCAACAACGTCATCATCTTTAGATGATTGTGCTTGCTCTGCACCGGCTTCTGCACCACCTTGTTGTGCTTGCTGTTGCTGAGCAGCTTCCATCAGTTTTTGTGAAGCTTCCATCAACGCTTGAGACTTCGCTTCGATAGCGTCTTTGTCGCCGTCTTTAGAAGCTTGCTCAAGTTCGTCGCAGGCGGTTTCGATGGCTTTCTTATCATCTTCTGACAAGGCTTCGCCGACTTCTTTCAACTGATTACGCGTTGCGTGCACTAAACCGTCCGCTTGGTTACGCGCTTGCACTAACTCTTCAAACTTTTTGTCGTCTTCAGCGTGTGCTTCCGCGTCTTTAACCATTTTTTCGACTTCATCCTCATCAAGACCCGATGAAGCTTTGATGGTGATCTTCTGCTCTTTACCGGTGTCTTTATCTTTCGCCGACACATGTAAGATACCGTCAGCGTCAATGTCAAAGGTCACTTCGATTTGCGGTACACCGCGCGCCGCTGCACGAATACCTTCGAGGTTAAACTGACCTAGCGATTTGTTATCGCTTGAGCGTTTACGTTCACCCTGCAATACATGAATCGTTACAGCTGACTGATTGTCTTCTGCGGTCGAGAATGTTTGCGATTCTTTTGTTGGAATCGTGGTGTTTTTCTCGATCAACTTGGTCATTACGCCGCCCATGGTTTCGATACCTAATGACAGCGGACAAACGTCAAGCAGCAATACGTCTTTCACATCGCCTTGTAAAACACCGGCTTGAACAGCTGCACCTAGTGCTACGGCTTCATCTGGGTTGACGTCACGGCGTGGCTCTTTGCCAAAGAAGTCAGTCACGGCCTGTTGAACCTTAGGCATACGTGTTTGACCACCGACCATGATGATGTCTTTAACATCGCTCACTGACATATCAGCATCAGCCAGTGCTTGCTTCAATGGCTCAAGTGACTTCTTAATCAAGTCTTCAACCAACGATTCTAATTTAGCGCGTGTTACTTTAATCGCTAAGTGCTTAGGACCAGTGTTATCAGCTGTGATGTATGGCAAGTTGACTTCCGTTTGTTGCGCAGAAGACAACTCGATTTTCGCTTTTTCAGCGGCTTCTTTCAGACGCTGCATCGCTAACGGATCTTTGCGTAAATCGATACCTTGATCTTTCTCAAACTGTTCAACCAGATAGTTGATCAAGCGGTTATCAAAGTCTTCACCACCCAAGTGTGTATCACCATTAGTCGCTAATACTTCGAAAGTATGCTCGCCTTCAACTTCGTCGATTTCGATGATCGAGATATCGAACGTACCACCACCTAAGTCATAAACAGCGATAACGTTGTCGCCGGACTTCTTATCCATGCCGTAAGCCAGTGCAGCTGCGGTTGGCTCGTTGATGATACGCTTAACTTCTAAGCCCGCGATTTTACCAGCATCTTTTGTTGCCTGACGCTGAGCATCGTTAAAGTATGCAGGTACAGTGATAACCGCTTCGGTGACTTTCTCACCTAAAAACTCTTCTGCGGTTTTCTTCATTTTCTTCAATACTTCAGCAGAAATTTGCGGTGGCGCTTTTTTATCGCCATCGATTTCTACCCAAGCATCACCATTGTCTGCTTTGACAATGTTATAAGGCATAATACCAATGTCGCGCTGAACTTCATCATCTTGGAAACGACGACCGATCAGGCGCTTGATAGCAAACAAGGTTTTATTCGGGTTGGTGACTGCTTGGCGTTTCGCCGGTGCGCCTACCAAAGTTTCGCCATCGTCGGTAAATGCGACGACAGATGGGGTTGTACGATCCCCTTCACCGTTTTCAATAACACGAGGTTTGCCGCCGTCTAAAACCGCGACACATGAGTTTGTTGTACCCAAGTCAATGCCGATGATTTTACCCATAATTAATCTCCACTACTTCTATTCTGTTCAAACCGCTCTGGTTTGAGCGTTAATGATTTCGATAACTGTTATTTGGGGGCTGTATCTAAAATTACAAGCCCTAAAACATAATTTCTCTTACAAATTATGCTTTTGTATCCACGCCGCCGTTACTATTACGTGCCACCATCACCATGGCTGGGCGCAGTAAACGTCCGTTGAGCTCATACCCTTTCTGCATAACGGCGATAATCGTGTTGTTTTTATGCTCCGCCGATTCTTGCATCGACATCGCTTGGTGCAGGTCTGGATTAAAGACCTCGCCCTCTTCGCCGACCGCTTTTACGCCAAATTTATCCAGCGTTGATGTCAGACTTTTATACGTCAGCTCAATACCTTCTAAAAAGCTTTTTAACTCTGGGTTTTCGGTATCAGCCGCTTGCATCGCGCGCTCAAGGTTATCCACACTCGTGAGTAGCTCGTTGGCAAACTTCTCTAACGCAAATTTATGCGCCTTCTCAACATCTTGACTCGCGCGACGACGTACGTTTTCCATTTCCGCCTGACTACGCAATACCGACTCCTTTTGCTCGTTAACTTTGGCTTCGGCCTTAGTTAACGCGAGCTCAAGCTCCGCAATACGGTCCGCTTGATTGTCTGCCGCCGCAGCTGTTTGCTGCTGGGTCTCTGGTTGTTCGTCGCTACCAAGCGCCTGTTCAGCTGCCTGCTCAGCCGCCTCTTTTGCGGCCTCTTGTTGAGCGGCTTCTTGTGCTTGCTGCTCAAAGTTCTCAGTTGTTTGATTTGGTTGCTTATCACTCATAACCCATACTCTTTAAATGTCGAATGAACGTATGCGTTGTTATGTGGGGATAGTCCGATTAAGATTCAAGACCTTTATTTCGCTTGATAAAAATTAACGCAACACGTAGCGTTAACTCACGACTAGAGGATAGCGGTAAGCCCTATGAAACAACCCGCATTTAAGCGCGTCGCGCTTTTAGGAAAAATTAATGATACTGGCACTCGTCACACACTTGAGGCACTTATTAGTGCCTTGTGCGAAAGTCAGTATGAGGTCTGTTTGGAAGAACGCTGTGCCACCCAGGTACAACCAAGCAGTTGCATCGACACGGGCTCACTTGAGAAGTTAGGACAATGGGCCGACATTGCGGTAGTCGTCGGCGGTGATGGCAATATGCTCGGTGCTGCCCGCGCACTGTGTGATCATGATGTGGCGGTTATTGGAGTGAATCGAGGTAACCTTGGCTTTCTGACCGATTTAGCGCCAGAGGACGCAGTGAGCGCGCTGATGGATGTGCTAGCGGGTGACTATGTAAGAGAAGAGCGCTTCTTGCTCTCGGCCTCGGTTAAAGGCGAGTCAATTAAACAACAAGGTGTGGCGGTGAACGAAATTGTTCTTCATTCAGACAAAGTCGCTCACATGATCGAGTTTGAACTTTATGTCGACGATCAATTTGTCTTTTCGCAACGTTCCGATGGCGTCATCATCGCGACACCCACCGGCTCGACGGCATACTCTCTGTCCGGCGGTGGTCCTATTCTGCATCCCAACCTAAATGCTATTACCTTGGTCCCCATGTTTCCGCATACACTGAGTAGTCGTCCGATTGTGCTCGACGCAAACTCCCGAGTGCGACTGCGTGCAGCCAAGGACAACGATCATTTACAAATCAGTTGCGACGGTCATGGGCGTCTTGATGTCATGCCAGGTGATGAGGTCATTATCGAAAAACACCCGCATACCTTGACGATGGTGCATCCGACAACACACAGCTACTACCATGTATTACGTAACAAATTGGGTTGGGGCAGCCGTCTTTTCTAACTGACTAAAAAAAAGTCACTCTTTGCATTGCAATTGCACAATAATACTGTATAACTACTGTATATACTGTATAGGTAAACAGTATTACTGTTCTTTTTATTGTGAGGAGCCCAGCCATGTTGACTGAGTTACACATTCGCAATTTTGCAATCGTCAAGCAGTTAGATATCGAGTTTAAAAACGGGATGACCGCCATTACCGGTGAGACCGGTGCGGGTAAATCTATCGCACTGGATGCGCTCGGGCTATGCCTGGGTGGACGTGCCGATGCCAACTGGGTGAGACCGGGCTGCGACAAAACGGACATCAGTGCGCGCTTCACTATCACTCACGACAGTCCCGCTCACCGCTGGCTCGTCGACAACGAGTTTGATGATGACCTCGAGTGTGTATTGCGCCGTACTATTAGTAAAGATGGTCGTTCACGGGCTTGGGTTAACGGCGCGCCAGTGACACTCACACAGCAACGCACATTAGCGCCAACATTGGTCAATATTCATGGTCAGCATGAACACCAGCTGTTGGTAAAAGAAGAGCACCAGCGCGAATTACTTGATCAGTTCGCTCAGCATGCTGAACTTATTACAGAAGTACAAGAAAGCTACCGTAACTGGGCGGCTACCGAAAAGCGTTTTCGCCAACATCAGCAGCGCAAAGAAGAATTAGCAGCACAGAAACAACTAATAAGTTATCAGGTTAAAGAGCTTAATGAATTTAATATCGGAGAGGGCGAATTTGAGCAACTTGAGAGTGACCACAAACGGTTGACTCATGTTCGCGCCTTAACGGAAAACAGTGCCTTTGCTCTAAATGCGCTTTATGACGGCGAGCACAATAATGTATCGGGACTCATTCAAGCCGCCCACGGCCGATTAGAAGAATCCGCCGAGCTTGATGAGCAAATCCAGCCTATTTTAGCACTGCTTGAACAAGCTAAAGTTCATATCGAAGAAACAGCATTAGAACTGCGTAATTATCAAGACCAATTAGATATTGATCCTGAGCAACTCGAAGTCACTGAACAACGGATGAGCCAAGCGATTGCGCTCGCTAAAAAACATCATGTCGCGCCACTCGACCTTTATCAACATCATCAGCAGTTGCAACAACAATTGGATGAACTCGAACGCGCTGAGGAAGATAACGAACAACTCGCTGAGCAACGTCAAGCATTACGTACCGTTTATCGACAAGCGGCGCTTAAGCTATCGACAAGCCGGAAAAAAGCAGCGGACAAACTGAGTGCCGAAATTTCCCGCGCCATGCATAAGTTAAACATGCCCCATGGTGAATTTGTCATCCAAGTTGATCATGATGACAAAGCCACAGCAACGCTCTGGGGCACCGACGAAATCTGCTTTACCGTGACCACCAACCCTGGGCAGCCGCTACAAGCGCTTAGTAAAGTTGCATCGGGCGGGGAACTATCACGCATCAGTCTTGCCATACAGGTCATGTGTGCCAATCAAAATACGGTACCGACCATGATGTTTGACGAGGTCGATGTCGGTGTGAGTGGACCCACCGCAGCGGTTGTGGGTTCAATGTTACGGAGTCTAGGCGAGCAGTGCCAAATTATCTGTGTCACTCACTTACCGCAAGTGGCTGCTAAGGGACATCATCAAATGCAGGTACTCAAACAAACCGATGGCGCACAAACAGAAACGCAAGTTTGGCAGCTTAACGAAGAACAGCGAATTGATGAGCTCGCTCGCTTATTGGGTGGCGATAGCATTACCGAAAAAACTAAAGACAACGCCCGGGAGTTACTTATTCATTAAGTTTTCCTGCGCCAATGCTAGCTAACTCGGTTTTGTTTGTTTATCATCGGTGACAACATTTAACGGTAAGAGTAGTTAATGAAACAAATCGGAAAAACTTTGGCCGCTGTTGCGGTCGTCGCAGGTCTCTCAGGTTGCTCAGTGTTAAACGATTGGGTATATCGAATTGATATTCCTCAAGGTAATTACCTTGAACAACGCGATGTCGACAAATTACGCGTAGGTATGTCACAGGAACAAGTTGCTTACGTATTAGGGCGTCCGGTCGCTGAAAACAGCTTTAACAGCGAGCGTTGGGTCTATGTTTATGACATGAATCCAAATGAGGGTGAACCTTTCCATAAGGAATTGATACTCGATTTTGAAGACGGTCAGCTCGCCCGTTTGTCGGGTGATTTTGATAAACCAGAAAACTTCGATACCCCGCTCGAACCTTAATGGGATAAGTTCCTATGACGCAACCGCTCATAGAAGAGCTCGGTGAAGTTATAAAGAGCCCAAAAGATCCGCGGTCTTTCCGTACACTAAAACTGCCCAATGGACTGTCAGTGGTGTGCGTTCAGATCCCACACAGTAAAAAGGCATCGGCATCGCTGGCTGTGCGCGCGGGTCATTTCAATGACCCGCTTGAAACCCAAGGTCTCGCCCACTTCCTAGAACACATGCTGTTTTTAGGGAACGAACGCTTTCCGGATGCTAACGAGTTCCCCGAGTTTTTGAGTGCCTACGGTGGACAACAAAACGCTTGGACAGGCTCTGAATTCTGTAATTTTTTCTTTGACTGTCAAACCCGAGCTCTCTCGCGAGCATTAGATTATTTCTCCGCGATGTTCATGGCGCCGTTATTTGACGAGTCCTTAATCAATAAGGAACGTCAATCAATCGACTCTGAATTCCGCTTAAAAGAGAAAGATGAACTTCGGCGTTTATATCAAGTACACAAGACAACATGTAACCCCGAGCATCCCTTTAGTAAGTTTTCGGTAGGTAACATGGATACGCTGGCAGAAAGCGATAGCCACTCGTTAAAAGACCAGTTAAGTGAGTTCTTTCGTGCTTTTTTCAATGCCAACAACATGCGGCTTACCATCGTTGGCGCGCAACCGGTTGATGAACTCGCCGAGATGGCGCAACACTACTTTTCGGACATCAGCAGCGGTCAAGAAAATGATCCTAAATCGCTCGAGGCGCTGCCACTGTACTTACCCTCCCAGTTAGGCGTATTCATTCAAGTTAAGCCCGTGAATCCGGCTCGTCGTCTGATCATCACGTTGCCCCTCCCTGGCATTGATGACGACTATAAGAATAAAACAACTAGCTTTATTGCTCACATTCTTGGCTATGAAGGCCCTCATAGCCTCTATGCAACGCTTCGGGCGCGTGGATGGGTTAATAGCCTCTCCGCGGGCGGCGGTATGAGCGGTAGCGGCTACAAGGATTTCAACTTAAATATTCAGCTTACTGAGGCAGGTGTTGTTCACGCCCTACAAGTAGCGCAGGCGGTGTTCAACTATATTCAGTTGATTGCAAGTTCTGGACTCGAGGCTTGGCGCTACGAGGAGAAACGGCTCACTTCCGAACTTTCATTTCACTTTCAAGAGACACCGCCCGCCGGTGAACTGGCTCCTCAACTGTCTGTTAATGCACACCACTATCCCATCCACGATGTGGTTTACGGAGACTACCGCATGGATGGACTGTCGGTTGCTCGAGCTAAACAAACACTGTCTTTAATGGCGCCCGAACGTGCCCGTATCACGCTGATCCATGGTGATGTAGAGACCGATCAACAAACAGAGTTATATCACACACCCTTTAGTATCCGTGCATTGACAAAAGAGGAATTAAACACTCTTAACAGCCCAGCGGGCACTTTTAGTTATCAACTACCAGCGCAAAACCCTTATATCACTTCTCATGTTGAACCTTACCCGCTAGAGCGCGAGCTCAGAGAGCCCGTGGCGTTGATAAAAAGCGACAATGTCACCATCTGGCATTTACAAGACCCTGATTTTAGAGTGCCTAAAGGGCATATCTATTTAAATCTCGAATCGCCAGCGGTCAATCAGTCGGCGACTCACTTCGCTGCGGCACGTCTTTGGTCGGAACTATTAATCGATTCGCTGAATGAAGCACTTTATGACGCTGAGGTCGCTGGCTTACACTTTAATATTTACCCGACCCAGTCCGGTATGACGATTCATACAATGGGGTTATCAGCGGGTCAATTGCCACTACTACAACAGTTAATGAAGCAGGCTTGGAAAGTAAAATTTAAGCGTGGTCGATTCAATTCTGTCGCTCAGCAACTTAAGCATAACTGGCAGTCCGCCCACAACAATCAGCCGCTCAATCGACTGTTTGCTGAGCTTAATTTGACACTACAGCCGTGCCTGTTCTCGCTCTCCGATATGGCCGAAGGCTTGAACTCATTAGACTATAAAGGCTTTTCGCAATTAAGTAGCGAGCTTTTTAACTCCATGGGGGTGTCGGCTTTAATACATGGCGATTGGCAAGCTAAAACCGCTTTTGAATTACATCAACTGATACGTGACAGCGCCTCAGGACGGTTAACGGCCTCTCCTCCTCAATTACAACCTAAGCGTCTTGAACCTCACACGCACATTCATCGAACCGTAGAGCAAGCGACTGGCGACAATGCCGTATTGGTATACTTTCAGGGCGATAACGACAGTGCTGAACAGCAAATTACGTGGATGTTAGCGCAACAGTTGCTTAATGCGAGTTTATTCGACGAACTCAGAACCCAGCGGCAACTGGGTTATGTCGTTGGGAGCCAGTATTTCCCTGTTCGACGCCTACCGGGTTTCATGGTGTTTGTGCAATCACCGACGCATAACACGTCCGCCTTACAGGAACATATTCACACCGTATTGCACGATAAAATTGAACAGCTCGACAACGTGCTGACATTACAGCGCTGGAAGCATGCTAAACAAACCCTATCTGAGCAATTAACGATAAACGATCGCAGTTTGCGCGCCCGTAGCCAACGCTTTTGGGGAGCGATTCAAATGGCCGAAACTCATTTTGATCGTAACGTTGAAATGAGCGCCGCTCTGGAGCGACTACAACTGTCCGACTGGATAAGTGAGGTAAAGCGTTTAGTTATTAAACAACCTCGTAAAATTGTACTGTTGTCATGCCAGTAGGAGATATTATAATAGCTTTGACAGTCAAATCGCTTTAAGTTAGCTTGTAACACTGAGTTAACAAATAATAAGAGCTGTGTAGCAGCCAACAATCGGGTCCTTCAGTTGCGTGCTTTAACCATCACTTTAGTTTGCCTCGTGTTTAGCTTGGCTCTGTTTAATCCAACCTGTCAAGCTCATGATAACCCTCATGTGACTCAGCAAATCAGCGCGCCCATTATTGATATAGAAACAGGACCACGCGGATTTATTTGGCTTGCGACATCGCAAGCGCTCTATCGGTTTGATGGTTCTACCCTTCGCGAAGTTCAATTTAGCAATGTGCTACAACCACAAGATTTACCGCAATTGCACTGTCTTACTCGTAGAAAAAATGACGCTCTATTGATTGGCAGTGATAAGGGTATTTATCAGCTACCGTTTGCATCTAGCGCTTTAGAAGCGTCAATGCGTTTGAGCAGTGAACACTTACTTGATGCGCGTATTCACCAGATTGCGATACCTCAATCAACACCTCTTTTGGCAGTCAATAAACACACGCTACTCGTGGAGCATCAAGGCGAATTACTCCCACAACCATTACAATATGACGACGAGCCAATACGTAATCTTCATTTCGTTAAGCCGGTTGGCGATTGGACTTGGTTAGGTGACGGCAAACAAGTTTATGTTTGGGATGGACTGGGGAGTAACTTATTTAAATTAACTATCGACAACCCAGTGACCGAAAAGTTACCACCCGGTCAGCTCGTTGATATTGCCGAAACTGATCATGTTCTCTATCTGCTTTACACGGATAAACTGGTTCGACTTGACCAACGCTATCGGCTCATTGATGAGACACCGCTAACCAACCTTGGTATCGCCGACCTGCCGTTACAATTAAATGTAATGCCAAGTGGGGAGTTAAAACTGCTCACCCAAGCAAAGTTATATGAACTCTCATTAACACCAAGCGGTCAATTCAGCGCGACCCAAACGGCTCGCACCAAACATATCAAAGGCCCATGGTCGCAGCATTACGTAAGCGGCCAGTTTGAGATCCTACTCAATACAAAAGGATACATTGAGGTTTTACACGCTCCCCCCACCTCGGACAATGCACTCTGGGTCAGTGCCGAAGCGGCGCCATCCGGTCAGGTCAATATCGACTATGCGATCGCGTCATTCGATCTGGAACAGCCGCAGATGTTTGAATACCGAATTGAACCTCTACAAACAACTTGGCAAAAGACATTTCAGCCCTTACAAAGACTCAGCCTAAAAAATTTAGAGGACGGACAGTACACGCTTGATGTCAGAGCATACCTACCTGAGCAAGATAGCTGGGTAAGCGCAAGTCAGTCCTTTACAGTTAAAGCGAACGGCTTCACAGCGATGCACTACCTATCGATGATTATCGTGCTTCTTGCACTTGCCATTTTATTCATCTTCCTTTTACTTAAACGAAAAGCCCGTGCTTACCATAAACTCACCGAAGCACATACGTCGTTGCATCAATTACTCAATGGCACCCAACAACAAGTTTGGCATTGGAACCTCGTCAATAGTGAAGTTGAGCGTGTGCACATATGGTCACACTGCCCACATTTTCCTCTTGATGGTGTAAGATTTGGACTCGGCCAATCGGACCAAAGTAACGTTCACCCAGACGACATAGGTGAGCTAACTGCGGCATTGGAGCAGGTAAAATCGGGCCATATCTCTCATTATCAATGCACTTATCGAATTAAGAACGGCCAACAATGGCTGTGGGTACTTGAGCGTGGCGAACTTGTTGCAGCCGAAACGTCAGGAAAGCCAATCAAAGTACAGGGTACGCTGAGCGATATTTCCGATATTATTAATAGTGACGAGCGCATTGATATGCTCGCAACCTCGCTAACAAATATTTCAGATGGCATCTGTATCTTCGATCGGTTCTTTAGAAAACGTGAAATCAACACGGCATACGAACGAATTACCGGTTATCAGCGAGAACAAGTCATTGGTCAGGCGTTCGCACTGCCACATTACGATAGAGATTTTACGGATCAAATCAAACACACAGTGCTTCGGGAAGGAAGTTGGTCCGGCGAAGTCACCGACTTCAATGCGGATGGCGCCGAGTTACTCCTCGAGCTCACGTTAGATGCCGTTCGCAATGACAGTGGCGAGATCAAATTAATTGTCGCAAGCTTTTCTGATATTACTGAACGTCGTAATACGGAGAATGAATTACGCCGGTTATCAAATACCGACAGCCTCACCGGTTTGCCAAATCGCTCATACTTTCAGGTAAGTCACTCAAATCTGGTTCGCAAACGAGTCGCTCATGCACTGTTGTTGTTCGATTTAGACGACTTTAAGCGTATCAATGATTCTCTTGGTCATGAAGTGGGCGACGAACTTTTATGCCGAGTCGCCGACCGACTCGCTGAATTAGGTCGCCGGCAAGACACGCTTTATCGCCTAGGCGGGGACGAGTTTGGCATTCTCATCGAAGATAACACAGATATTAACGTCATCAGCACCATCGCCCAACAGGTGAATACTGAAATAGCAAAAGCCTATCGTATTAAAGGACATGAGATCGCCTTAGGTAGCTCAATTGGCATCGTGCTTTATCCTCACGATGCACATACCTCACAAGAGCTTCTACAAAAGGCAGATACGGCGATGTATCATGCTAAACAAAGAGGCGGCAATTGCTATCAGTTCTTTAACGCGTCGATGAACGAAAATGCCATCCAGCGTCTCGTGTTGGAGAGTCAAGTGCGTCACGCGATTCGCACCCATCAAGTCGAGGTGTACTATCAACCGAAAATGGAAATTGCGACGGGACATATTTCCGGGATTGAAGCACTCGCCCGCATTCGCGACGAATATGGTCAGTTCATCAGCCCCGCGCAGTTTATTCCACTGTGCGAAGAAACAGGTCTGATTATTCCGCTTAGTGAACAAGTATTACGTACCGCTTGTCGAGACATGCGCCAGCTACTGACGCTACAAGGTGCGCCTCGCAGTGTTGCAATTAATCTGTCGGCAAGGCAATTCACTCAATCGAGCTTAGCGTTGTTTATCGAACAAGTGTTACAAGAAGAGGAAATGCATCCCCGCCATATCGAGTTTGAGATTACGGAAGGCATGGTGATGAGCGATCCCGAGCGCGCGATTGCGATGCTGGAAAACCTTGCAGATATGGGCGTACAACTTGCACTTGATGATTTTGGCACGGGCTATTCTTCACTCGCTTATCTCAAGCGTTTCCCTATGCATACCCTTAAAATCGACAAAGAGTTTGTCGATGATATTACCTTTGATGAACGCGACCGTAAGATGGTCGAATCCATTATTGGCATGGCGCATAACTTAGGTTTAAAGGTGGTTGCTGAAGGCGTTGAAGAAAAAGCTCAATTGGATATTTTAGAACAATTACAATGTGAATATATACAAGGATTCTACTTCGCAAAACCGATGAGCGCCGAAGCGCTCATCGAATTCATTACTAAACAGCAGCCTGCTTACTCATAAAAGCGCTTACCCTGCTCAGCCATTTGCTTCAGCAGCGGCGCGGGTTGATAACGATCACCGCGTTGCTCTGCTAAGCGTTCCATACGCTTCACAATACTGCCAATACCCTCGGCATCCATATAACGGAATGGACCGCCTCGGAATGGTGGGAAACCAATACCAAACACCGAACCAATGTCGCCATCACGCGCACTGCGAATAATGCCCTCTTGCAGGCAATAAGCCGCTTCGTTAAGCATTGGCAAAACACACAGCTCAGCAATTTCATCACCTTCATGCTTCGCCTGTGGTTCAATATTCAGTAAACCGTACACTGATTTATCAACCGGCTTGCCTTTCACACCTTTACCATATTGATAGAAACCTTTGTTGTTTTTCTTACCCTTACGACCATCATCAATCAGTTTGTCGAAAGCCGCAGGCGCCTCAAAGCGCGTACCGAGCTCTTTGACAAGAATCGGCGCAACTTTAGCGGCGACGTCGATTCCTACCTCATCTAAGAGCGTAATCGGACCGACTGGAAAACCAAATTTAACCAAAGACTTGTCAATATGCTCAATAGGTTCACCCGCGATCAACAAACGCGCCGCTTCGTTCATGTAAGGCGCCAAGATACGGTTAACAAAGAAACCGGCGCCGTCTTTAACAACGATAGGTGTTTTGCCTTGCTTTTTAGTCAACGCAACCGTAGTGGCAATGGTTTCCTTGGACGTATTTTCGTGAGTAATAATTTCCGCGAGTGGCATTTTATCGACCGGCGAAAAGTAATGCAGACCGATGACGCGATCGGGGTGTTGAGCGCCTTCGGCAATCTGCGTGATCGGTAGTGAGCTGGTGTTAGTCGCGAAAATGACGCCATCCTTACCATTGTTCTCGACATCAGCGACCATTTTTTTCTTCAGGTCGAGATCTTCGAACACGGCTTCAATCACTACATCAACTCGGTCAAACCCGGAATAATCAAGCGAACCGCTCAGCGAGAGCATGGTTTTCTCTAACTCCGCACGACGCATATGACGGCGTTTAACTTTTTTATTCAAACGCTCGTAGCTGTAATGCAGTGCGTGAGTAATACCCTCAGGACTAATATCCTTGATGCGCGCTGGGATACCGGCTTTGGCCGCAGTCACAAAGGCAATACCACCGCCCATCAAACCACCGCCTAAAACACCCACACGCTTAATATCCGCTGGCTTAACACCATCCGCGCCGGTCTCTTTTTTCATTTCCGTTGTGGCAAAGAAAATCTGTCTAAGCTGGTAAGACTCAGGGGTCATCGCCAGTTCACCAAAAGCCCGCGCCTCATAGTCAAGACCCGCATCGCGACCGTTTTCGACGCCTGTTTTGACCGCCTTAATGATCTTATCGATGGCGGGATAATTGCCCTTCGCTTTAGCCTGCGCCTGCTCACCTGCCTTTTTATAAATGATGCCACGACCATAAGCGGTTGCCTCAAGCAACTTGCTCATGCCTTTTAGGTTCGCCTTTGAAGGCTTAGCTTTTGCCTTTTTAGCCTGTTTAACAGCAGCTTCTAGCAAGATTGATTGCGGTACAATCTCATCGACTAAGCCCGCCTTGAGTGCTTGCTTAGCGCGTAACTGCTTACCGGTCAGGATCATAGTGAGACCTTGCTGCACGCCGACCAATGCCGGTAAACGCTGTGTTCCACCAGAACCGGGCAATAAGCCAAGTTGCACCTCTGGTAACCCCAGTGCCGTTTTATCACTGTCGGTACACACACGCACGTGGCACGCCATCGCTAATTCAAGCCCACCCCCTAAGCAGGCACCATGAATGGCTGCAACAACTGGCACATTCAGCTGTTCGATACGATCAAACATGGCTTGACCTTTGCGCGCTAAACTCTCTGTATCAGCCGCGGTTTCACAATCATTAATCATATTAATGTCGGCACCCGCGATAAAAGAATCGGGCTTACCGCTAATAAATACGACCCCTTTCAGGTCACTATTATCTTCTAGGCGGTTCATCAGACGACCCACCTCATCAGCGAAGCTATCTTTTAAAGTATTCATGCGTTCGCCGGGAACATCGATGGTAATTACCGCAATACCATCATCTCGAACAGCTAAGTGAAATGCGTTATTGTCTGTCATTATTCGCTCTCCAAAATCATCGCGGCGCCCAAGCCGCCAGCGGCACAGGCCGTTGTCAACGCGGTTCCGCCACCTCGACGACGTAATTCATACAACATCTGTGTAATCATCCGTGTACCGGTCGCTGCAAAGGGGTGCCCGTAAGCAATAGAGCCACCCAAGACATTAAATTTCTCCGGGTCAACCTCGCCAATTGCCGCATCACGTCCTAATTTTTCTTGCGCAAATTTCTTACTTGCAAACATTTTGAGGTTGGTCAGCGTTTGTGCCGCAAACGCCTCATGCATGTCAATTAGCGTTAAATCGTTGAGCGTCATTCCCGCACGATCGAGGGCAATAGGCGTGGCATAGCTTGGACCCATCAACATATCCTGCTCGACTTCGAGCGCAGCAAATGCGTAGCTACGCAGGTAACCTAAAATCGGATAACCCAGCGCTTTGGCACGGCTTTCCGTCATCATTAACACCGCCGAAGCACCATCGGTCAGCGGTGTTGAATTAGCGGCTGTGACTGTGCCATGTTTCTTGTCAAATACAGGTTTGAGCTTACCGAGTTTCTCTAAAGAAGAATCACCACGAATGTTGTTATCTCTATCAATGTGCTTTTTATACGGCTCTGGATAAGCGGTCATGACCTCATCATCAAGGTAGCCTGCTTCCCACGCTTCGTGCGCGCGGCGGTGAGAGTTCACCGTTAATTGGTCTTGGTCTTCGCGTGAGATATGATGGCTTTTTGCCATTTGCTCCGCAGTTTGCCCCATACTCAAACCTGTTGAATACTCTGCCACGGCAGGTGGCACAGGGAGTAAGTCCTTTAGACCCAGACGACGTAAAATTGCGATCCGTTGGCCTAAGCTTTTTGCTTTATTCAAGTCGACTAATGCGCGGCCTAGTTTTCGGCTCACACCAATCGGTAACACCGACGATGAATCAGCGCCGCCAGCAATACCGATATCGACATGCCCTGCCATCATGGCTTCGGCGATATTAACCGCTGACTGGAAACTCGTCGCGCAGGCTCGGGTTACACTGTAAGCATCTGTTGACACGGGAAGCTCCGTGCCGAGCACGATCTCACGGGCAATATTGGGTGCAGCTGGCATCTGTACCACCTGTCCAAATACCAATTGCTGTACCAATTTACCGTCAATTCCCGTACGATTGATAAGCTCTTGGACGACCATTTTGCCGAGATCGACAGCGGGAATGCCATGAAAGTCTGTTGCCTGGCGTGCGAAAGGTGTTCTAAGCCCCGCAACAAAAGCAATGCGGTCCCCT
Organism: Idiomarina baltica OS145; assembly: GCF_000152885.1. GTDB lineage: Bacteria > Pseudomonadota > Gammaproteobacteria > Enterobacterales > Alteromonadaceae > Idiomarina > Idiomarina baltica. The sequence goes on along the minus strand of NZ_CH672404.1, from coordinate 297,286 downwards.
TTCGGTGTTAGCAACCGTTCAGTTGCAGACATATGTTTTCTCCATTAAAAATTAAGCGTCAAATACTGGTCTGACCACACAAGATGTTACAAATTCTAGCTGTTTAATCTACAGATTAAAACCTTGGTTTTCGTTAAAGTAGAGAACACCATTGAAAATAGCATGCTTAGGCTGCATAACAATACAGCTGAGCACAAATCATTCGCAACTAAGATAGTAAGCGGGAGCACCATGGCTGCTGAACAATTCAAACAACTGCAAGCATTTTTAGATAGTCAGGTATTAGGTCAGCCTGAGTTCACCAAGAACTTGTTAATCGCTGTACTCGCCGACGGTCACCTACTTGTTGAGGGTCCTCCTGGATTGGCCAAAACACGTGCTGTGCAAGCCCTTGCCAAAGGCATTGAGGGTGACTTTCACCGCGTACAGTTTACCCCCGATCTCCTACCTGCCGATTTAACGGGTACGGATATATACCGACCCGAGACAGGTGCCTTTGATTTTCAACAAGGTCCTTTGTTTCATAACCTGATACTTGCTGATGAGATCAACCGTGCACCGGCTAAAGTGCAATCTGCATTGTTGGAGGCGATGGCTGAGCGGCAAATTACCGTAGGCCAACGCAGCTATCCGCTATCTGATCTATTTATGGTCTTGGCGACCCAAAACCCTCTCGAGCAAGAAGGTACATATCCACTGCCTGAAGCACAGTTAGACCGTTTTCTCATGCATCTAAACCTAGACTATCCCGATGCCGACACTGAATTGAAAATTTTGCGCCTGACACGTGGCGAAGCGCTTGATGGGCAGGCGGTGATGCCGACCCCACTCACTCAGCGCCAATTGTTTGAAGCCCGTAACCAAGTGATGCAACTGTTCTTGGATGAAGCCGTTGAACATTATCTCGTGCAGTTAGTAATGGCGACACGCTCACCGGCCAATTACGATGAAACACTTGCCAGTTGGTTAACCTATGGTGCGAGTCCTCGCGCTACAATAGCACTTGAGCGCTGTGCTCGTGCTAACGCATGGCTCAATGATCGTGACTTTGTCACCCCAGATGATGTCCGCGAAGTGTTTTTCAACACTTTGCGTCATCGCATCATTATTAGCTATCAAGCAGAAGCCGACGGTATTAGCCCGGACACGGTGCTTGAACGTATACTCGAACTAGTTCCGTCGCCCTAATGCCAATGCAAAAATTAACAACTGAGCAGTGGCTGGAAAGGCTCCATACCGATGGTTTGCAGCCCAACATGCAAGAATTGATGTACTACCGCACTAAGCTACCCGCTTTTGCTCGTCATCAGCGTCAGTTGCCTGCGTCATCGCAGTCTGGCGCGCTACTGAGCAAAACCCGCGGACGCGGTATGGAGTTTGATGAGGTCCGTCATTATCAACCAGGCGACGATGTGCGATCGATCGATTGGCGTGTCACGGCACGGACGGGTAAAGCACATACAAAGCTCTACCGTGAAGAAAAGGATCGTCCCGTATATATTGTGGTTGATTTAGCGCTAACGCAACTGTTCGGCAGTCAACTCCTGTTTAAGTCAGTACAGGCGTGCCACCTTGCCTCTGCACTTGCTTGGCAAACACTTCAACGCGGAGACAAAGTCGGCGGTATCATTAGCAATGGGTGGTTACAAAACGAATACAAACCTAGTTTACAACACAAATCAGTGATGCACTTTTTACGCGGGCTCACGGAAGTTCACCAAGATAGTTTGCAACGTTGGCAACAGCAAACACCACCGCACCCTGCACCACTGAATCAAAGTATCGAACATTTAACACATTTAGTGAAACCGGGTAGCTTAATAAACGTGATCAGTGATTTTGAACACATAGAAACAAAGACGCTGGAACAATTGGCGCGTTTAAATACTCGAAGTTCAGTAAGAAGTTTTAAACTTTTTGATCCGATGGAGCAACAACTACCCGCGGGTTATTCCAGTCAACCTTTAAGCATTCATGATGGCGAACGACAAGCCATGGTCAATTTAAACAATGCGCGTCAACGGCTTGATTATCATCAACGGGCGATGAGTGAGTTCGAGCAACTGTTTGAGCGCTTTAATCAGTATCGCTTACCGCTAACACGTGTAAGTTCTGCGATCGCCTTAGAACAACAATGGCCTGAATTACGGTGATGAGATGTCCGGTCTAATACAGCAAGCAGATATAAGTCAGTTAAAAGATATTGTAGAGCCGCCAAGTGCCTCAGTTCTTCCTCTCGCAACACCGATCTGGATTATTTTGATTGTGCTGATTGTGGGTTTGAGTATGGCTGTCATTTACGGTTGGCGTAGTCATTTACGTCGTAAACCATTACGTTACGCACAACAGGCGCTCAACCAGCTTGAACAACCCACAGTAAAAGAGATCACTTTCATTGCTAAGCGTGCAGCTTTAGTTTATTTTCCCCGCCAAGAAATCGCACCTCTCAGTGGTCGCACGTGGCTCGAGTTTTTAGGTGCAAACGAACAACAGCATGCCGAACTACTCGCCAATGCCGATCGCTTGTTGTTTCAACCGGGACACAGTGACTGGGTCGAGCAATACCGTCAGTTAGTGGCAGACTGGGTTGGGCAATCACCGCGGAGGTTAACACGTCATGTTTGAGTTTGCCTGGCCATGGTTATTTTTATTGCTGCCGTTGCCGTTGTTTGTGCGCTATTTTCTACCCAAAGCACAGCAACAAGCTTCAGCAATTCGTATCCCTAATCTGCATGGACTGAGTGACGGTCATCGTGATGCCCGAGCCCGTCCCTTCATGTGGCTACTACTTTGGCTATGCTGGCTACTCCTTGTTATCGCTGTAGCACGCCCACAGTGGCTCGGCGAGCCACTACCGGTTCGCAATGAGGGACGTGAGATTATGCTAGCCGTAGATCTATCTGGCTCAATGGAAATTGCCGACATGACGCTCGATGGCCGTAATGTCGACCGTCTAGAAATGGTCAAAGCCGTACTTGGTGACTTCATTGAGCGCCGCAAAGGTGATCGCTTAGGACTGATCCTATTTGCCGATACCGCATTTCTTCAAACACCGATTACGTACGATCGTAACACCGTTCAACAGATGCTCGACGAATCGGTGCTCGGCTTGGTTGGCGAACGCACCGCCATCGGTGATGCAATCGCCCTAGCTGTTAAGCGCTTCAAAGGTAAGCAACAAACTAACCGAGTATTAGTGCTTTTAACTGATGGTCAGAATACCGCAGGTAATCTATCGCCAGAGCAAGCGTTAGAACTGGCAAAAGCTTATGACGTCCGTATTTACCCGATTGCTGTCGGTGCTGAGGAAGTTGTTGTGGATAGTGTTTTTGGTCGACGTAAAGTCAATCCGTCACGAGACCTAGACGTACCTCTCATGCAAAACCTTGCCGATGAAACAGGTGGCGAGTATTTTCGTGCGCGCAGCACCGAGGAGCTCGAGCGCATTTATCAATTATTGGATGAGTTAGAACCGGTACAAGGCGCGGAACAACAGTTACGTCCACGAAAGGCGTTGTTTTTCTGGCCGCTTGCTGGCGCATTGATCTTACTAACACTCTTGAGCGTGATGCATTATCGTCCATGGAGAGGTGAACATGGCTGATTTTCACTTTATACGTCCCGCGTGGTTATTTGCTCTGCTACCTTTGGCGTTTCTTTATGCGCGTCTTTTGTTTATTGGTAAGCATCAATCTGGCTGGCATCAGTGGCTGCCAAAGCATCTTTCTAATGTTTTGGTTAACAGTGGTGGGCAAATGACATTTTGGTCCGCCCATCGATTAGGGCTTTTCTGGATCGTCGCAACCTTAGCGCTCAGCGGCCCGACCTGGGAGCGCCTCCCGCAGCCCGTATACAAGTTAGACAGCGGACAGGTCGTGTTGTTGGATATGTCGCCCTCGCTGCTCGCTGAAGATATCAATCCTAACCGGTTGACGCGAGTACGTTTTAAGGCGATGGATTTAGTTCGTTCCGGACTCGACGGCGACACCGGCTTAGTAGCATACGCGGCTGACGCCTTTACTATTAGCCCACTGACCGAGGATAACAATAATCTGCTTACCCTCATCCCCTCCCTGTCACCTGAAATTATGCCGGTACCCGGTAACAATCCACTAAGCGCGCTCAAACACGCCGATCAATTACTCACTAACGCAGGCTATTCACAAGGCGATATATACTGGATTACCGATGGTATCGATAGTCAGGATATGGCCGATGTGAGTAATTACCTTCGTGCCACGGAACACCGTGTTTCAATTCTAGGTGTCGGTACAACGGACGGAGCGCCTATTCGAGATAAGGAGGGGGCTTTAGCCAAAGACAAATACGGGCAAGTAGTGGTTGCCAAACTGTACCCTGACAGGCTGCGCGATTTAGCTCATTTGACGGGGGGAATTTACGTTAACTCGACGTCGACCAATCAAGATATCGACCAATTTATGGCGCTTGAGCCCTTATCCAGAAAGGGCAAGCAGGGTGATATACAACAGCAAGGCGATCAATGGCTCGATATGGGTCCGTTTCTGGCTCTCTTACTGATTCCCATGGTGCTATTTAGTTGGCGGAGAGGCGGTACGCTGGGCAGCTATATTATTGGCTTTATTGGGCTCTCCTGCATGACGGTTCCGCAAAGCGCCTTTGCGCAGGAATCGACAACCGATCCAGGCTGGTGGTTAAATAACGAGCAGCAGGCTCAGCAGCTTTTGGAGTCTGACCAATGGCGGCGGGCAGCTGAACTGAGTAGAGATCCGCTTCGTAAAGGTGCAGCCCTTTATCGTCAGGGCGACTATGCGGCCGCCGCAGAACAATACGCGCAGCTTGATACGCCCACGGGATGGTATAACCGAGGTAACAGTTTAGCCCGTCAGGAGCAGTATCAAGCCGCTATCGACGCGTATGATGAAGCATTACTTCAACGACCTAATTGGGAAGAGGCCCAAGCAAATCGACAATTAATGCAGCAGCTTTTGCAGCAACAAAAGCAACAGCAGGGTCAGAAACCAGGCGATAAAAATAAAGGTCAGCAAGATCAAGACGACCGTCAAAGCGGACAAGGTCAAAATGAGTCGGAGCAGCAACAAGACCAACAACAGGGTGACCAGCAAGGCGAGCAATCTAATCCTGAGGGTGAACAGGAGCAAAACTCAACAAGCAAAGACCGCCAACAGTCGCAACAAAAAGATAGCCAACAACCGCAACAGGAAGAGCAGAAACGGCAACAACAATCACAGCAACAGAAAAAGACATCAGATCCTGAACGCGAGCAGCGCAGTCAACAAACTGAATTTAGTGACGATATTGATCCCGAGCGAGCTCGCCAGTTAGAACAATGGATGAATCGCGTACCCGATGATCCCAGTATTCTGTTACGCAGGAAAATGTATTTAGAGAGTCAACGCAGGCAGCAACAAGGCGTGGGTGACCCAGAAGGAGTAGAACAAAAATGGTAAGTCGTTGGTATCGCTTATGTATTGCGTGTGTCATGGTTCTGGTTTCTTTCAGCGCCCACGCAGATGTCACGAACATCACGAGTACAGTCGACAAAAACCCAGTGATCGCAAACGAGTCGTTCATTTTAACGGTGACCTTTAATGACGACGTACCCAACTCGGCCTTCCAGCCAGATATTCTACTGAACGATTTTGTCGTCGGCCGCACGAGCGTCAGTCGTCAAACCTCGATTGTGAACGGTGACTTAAAAAAATTAACGCAATTTACCACCGTATTAGTTGCAAACGATCCGGGCGACTATCAGATTCCGAGCATCAGCCTTGATGGGGCGAGTTCAGATCCGATTACCATGACCGTTGTTGAGCCAGGCTCAGACGCTGCGAAACGCAGCGACAAAGTGGCATTTGTCGATGTGACATTAGATACTCAACAGGTTTTTCTACAACAGCCGATTCATTATATTGTGCGCCTCTATCTCGCCGCTGACCTTAACAAAGGTAACTTAGTCCCCCCGACTATGGAAAACGCAGATATCCGACAAATTGGTAAAGACGAAGAATACAGTGAAATGAATCATGGTCGCCGGTATCGGGTCTATCAGCGCACCTATCAAATTACTCCTAATCAATCGGGCGAGTTTACAATTGAGGGCGCACGATTCGACGGCGAAGTATACGCCTCGGGTCAGCGATCTATTTTCTCTTCCTTCTCTAATACGCAACCTGTCAGCGCCATTGCAGAGCCAAAAAAGGTCCAAGTTAAACCTATCCCCAAAAATTGGACAGGACACTGGCTTCCGAGTGATTTAGTGACAATCAGTCAAACCGTAAAGCCCGAAAAAGAGGAATATAAAGTGGGCGAGCCGATTTCAGTATCGTTGATGCTCACTGCGGTTGGCGTTAAGCCTGAACAGCTTCCTGACATTAACTACAACTATCCTGACAGCGTGCGGGTTTATCCAGACAACGAGAGTACGGATCAGTTCGTAAGAAACGGCATTAACATCGCTCAAAAGACGGTTAATTACGCCATTGTCCCACAGCAGCCAGGCGAGCTCACGGTTCCGGGAATTGAAGTGCCTTGGTTTAATACTAAAACGCAACGGCGTTCAATCGCCTCGACCAATGACCTCAGCTTCACAGTCACCGGCGCCCCGATCACTCAAACACCTGACACGCCGTCAGCCCAACAACCCGAGAAGGCAGTTGCTCCTGATGAAGTCATCGCAAGCGACACTGCGGCGGCACAAGAGCAAGATGATTCAACTCACTACTGGGTTTGGTTAGTTATTGCGTTGATCATTGCCTTATTGACCAGTTTAGCCGTTAATGTCTGGCTATTTAAAAAACGTGAAAAACATGCTCATACGGTTTCTCGCGAATCAACTCAGTCGCAACCAGTCACTCAGAGTGAAGCTTGGCGTCAATTCCAACAAGCATGTGCAAATAATCAACCTAAACTTGCCGAACAGTCGTTGAAGCGATGGGCAAGACAAAACTTTGCGCAAAGCATAACAACCCTTCAAGAGGTTGAACAGCTGCTCGCGCAACCCACAAATACCCAGCTATCGGATGAACTCAACTCGCTTCAAGCCGCTTTGTATTCGGCTCAGAAGGTAGATAGTTGGCAACGAGGAAAACAGCTTTATCAAGCTGTCAGAACAGCGCAACAGCGTAGCGATACAGCATCCAAAGCCTCCTCGCCATTGCCTCCGTTATACCCCATTAAGTAAACCGGCACCGTTGCTGAGGGTAAAAAAAACCTGGCATTTACAATGCCAGGTTTTTTTATTGCGCTCTTATTTAGGATTTAGGCTATTAGTCATCTGACTGTGAGCGTGAAATAGAGGCTTGCTCAACTAACGTCTCAATAAATGCTTGAAGCATTAATTGCGATTGACGGTTTTGAAGCTGCTGAACCACTTGCTGATTCGCTTCTTCACCCTCGATATCTGCTTCGTTCACTTTTGTTAACGCAACAACCGCAGCATCGCCGTTCGGCATTTCAATCGTCGTCAATGCGGGCGCATCTCCTGCACTCGGTGCCTCAGAGAACAAGGCACGTAACACTGCACGTGGATGGTTTTGATTATCCATGCCAATGGCATCTAATGTCATATAGTCAGCGTCTGGCTCACCTTGCTCACGCCACTGCTTCTTCCAGGCTTCAGCTTGCTCCAAGGCAAGCGCTTGTGCCTTTTGCACACGCAGCTGGCTAACAATTTGTTCGCGAACGTCGTCCAACGGCTTAACCGCCTGAGGTTCGTGCGCTAAAACCCTGACAACTAACGAACGATCATCTGCTGTTTCAATGACATCACTGTTTAATTTCTCATCAATCAGTTGAGGATCGAAAATACGATTAAGTGTCGCTTCGTCACTGAGCGCAGTAGGCGCGTTCTGTCGGGTAAACAAATCAGAAGTACGCACTGTCGAGTTAATGGCATCGGCCGCAGGCTCTAACGTATCTGGTTGCTCAAAGCTTACTTCCGCCAATTTTTGTTGTAACTCAAAGTATTTATCATCAACCTGTTGTGCTTTTAGCTTTTGACGAATTTCACCGGCAACGTCCTCAAATGGTGTGACTTCGCCTGGACGAACATCAAGTAGCTTAATGATATGGTACCCGAATGAGGTTTCGACGATATCTGAAACATCTCCGACGTTTTCGAGCGCGAATGCGGCATTATCGAAATCCTCATCCATAGACCCTTTCGTAATCCAGTCTAGGTCACCGCCCTGCTCGGCAGAAAATGTATCGTCAGAATACTCTTTTGCGATAGCGGCAAAGTCAGCACCGTCATTGAGCTGAGCCAACGCTTCTTGCGCTTTTTCCTGAGCATTGTCGCTATCGCTTTCAATCAAAATATGAGCCACACGACGTTCTTCGTCAGTGCGATACTGGTCAATCGATCCCTGATAATAGGCTTTGACTTCGTCATCGCTCACTTTAACGTCATTGTAAAGTTCAGCTTTAGATAACTGGACAAATGCGACTTTGAGTTGCTCAGGCGTTTGAAACTGTTGTTGGTTTTCGTTGTAGTAATTTTCGATATCGCTATCACTCAACTCAACCTGGTCAACGAAATTGGCGTTTTCAGCAATAATGTAAGCGCCGCTGCGAGTCTGCTTTTGCAAGCGCTGCAATGCAAGTGCCTCTGCTGGTAGCGCAAATTCGGTCGCACCAATGGCTTGAGCGATCTGACTTCTGATCAAGTCATCACGTAATACCGTCGCAAATTGCTCTGGGGTATATCCCGCGTTACGCAGAGCCATCAAATAAATATCGTTATCAAATTGACCCGCAGAACGGAACGCTGGAATATCACGAATTTCTTGTTTCACACGTGCAGCAGAAACACGCATGCCGTGATCACGCGCGTACTGAACCAACAACTCTTGTTGAATGAGTTGTTCCAGCACATTAGCGCGTACCGATTGCATGTAACCCGGCTGCGAGCTAACGGCTTCAAACATGTCGCCAAACTGTTCTTGCAAACGATTACGTTCGTTCTCGTATGCGCGTTCCAACGCTTGCTGACTAATCTCAGCATCGTTGACCTCAGCCACCGTGGTTGTGGCGCCACCAGTCACATAGCTACCTACGCCCGCCAAGGCAAAGGTCAAAATAATCAGGACCAGAACGGCTTTCGCAGTAAAGCTCTGCGACCCTTCTCTTATCCGCTCTAACAT
>NZ_CH672404.1:285900-287210 GCF_000152885.1 Idiomarina baltica OS145 | reverse complement strand
TATTAAGATGGTCCGAAATTGTTATATCAAGCTTATTCAATATCTTCAACACCCTTTTCAGTACGATGCGATGATAGAAGCTACTCGGAAATTGGTTACAACACCCGTATAAGCTTTAATCCTTAGGCTACCACAGTCGTAACAATTGAAAACCCTTTTTTAGTAAAATTTTAACGAAAAAATGCGGTCTGTAGAGCATTTCTAGCGCTCGAGACCGCATTTTGTCGTTGCTATATCAAAAAACTGAATAAAAAATTAAGTCTTTGTTGGATTTCGCTCTAAAGCGACCTCAAGTACCTCATCAATCCATTTTACAGGCTGAATCGTCAAGTCTTGCTTCACGTTATCAGCGATTTCCTTCAAGTCACGCTCGTTATCTTTTGGAATTAACACATGCTTGATGCCACCGCGATGAGCAGCTAGCAGCTTCTCTTTCAAACCGCCAATCGCCAACACTTCGCCTCGCAGTGTAATCTCACCCGTCATAGCCACTTCTGAGCGCACTGGTATCTTAGTTAACGATGACACTAAGGCGGTCACCATAGCAATACCGGCACTTGGACCGTCTTTAGGCGTCGCCCCTTCAGGCACGTGAACATGGATGTCGCGCTTCTCATGAAAGTCTTCTGCAATGCCTAGCTTATCAGCACGGCTTCTAACCACCGTAAGTGCGGTTTGAATCGACTCTTGCATGACATCGCCAAGCGAACCGGTTGAAGTAATCTTGCCCTTACCGGCAACATTGGTTGCCTCGATAGTCAGCAAGTCACCACCCACTTCTGTCCATGCTAAGCCTGTTACTTGACCAATTTGGTTCGCTTCTTCAGCCTTACCATAGTCAAAGCGCTGCACACCCAAGAAGTCACTTAAGTTATCTTGGTTGATAGTGACTTGCGTAATCGACTTATCCAACAAGATCGTTTTAACCGCTTTACGGCATAACCGCGAAAGTTCACGCTCTAAGTTACGCACACCGGCTTCACGCGTGTAATACCGGATAATGCCTAGAATCGCGCTATCTTCAACGTCAATTTCTTTCTTCTTCAAGCCGTTGCGATCGATTTGCTTAGGCAATAAATGTCGCTTAGCAATATTCAACTTCTCGTCTTCGGTGTAACCCGACAGTCGTATCACTTCCATACGGTCCAACAACGGTGCTGGAATATTCATGCTGTTAGAAGTGGCCACAAACATAACATCAGATAAGTCGTAATCGACTTCCATGTAGTGGTCGTTGAAATTAACGTTTTGCTCACGATCAAGCACCTCAAGCAATGCCGACGCCGGGTCGCCGCGCATATCAGACGACA
>NZ_CH672404.1:281213-285379 GCF_000152885.1 Idiomarina baltica OS145 | reverse complement strand
GGTTTAGAACGTCGTGTGACGATTACGGTACCGGCGGACGTTATTGATAACGAAGTAAAACGTTTATTAAAAGAAGAATACCGTCACCGCCGTGTGAATGGTTTCCGTAAGGGAAAGATTCCTCCACACGTATTGCAGAAGCTATTTGGTCGCGAAGCACGCTCTCGTGCCGCATCTGGCGTAATGCAGAGCAAATACTATGAAGCGATCATGCAGGAAAAAATTAACCCTGCAGGTGCGCCGGCGATCGAGCCTAAAGTTAACGAACCAGGTAAAGACCTAGAGTTCACTGCAACTTTTGAAGTATACCCAGAAGTTGAGGTTAAAAACCTCGACAAGATCGAAATTGAAAAACCTACCGTTGAAGTCACTGATGCTGATGTCGATAGCATGTTAGAGACTTTGCGCAAGCAACACGCGGGTTGGAAAGAAGTTAAGCGTAAGTCTAAAGACGGCGATCGCGTAACCATGGATTTCGTGGGTTCAATTGATGGTGAAGAGTTTGAAGGCGGTAAGGCGTCTGACTTTGCACTTGAACTGGGTGAAGGCCGCATGATTCCAGGTTTTGAAGACCAGATCAAAGGCATTAAAGCAGGTGAAGAGAAAACCATCGAGGTGACCTTCCCTGAAGACTACCACGCTGAAAACCTTAAAGGTAAAGATGCACAGTTTGCGGTTACGGCTAAGAAAATCGAAGAACGCGAACTGCCAGAGCTTAACGATGAGTTCGTTGCTTTGTTTGGCGTGAAAGAAGGCGGTGTTGATGCATTAAAAGCGGAAGTTCGCAAAAATATGGAACGCGAGCTGAGCAACACGGTTAAGAGCAAAGTTAAAGAGCAAGTATTGAAAGGCATCGTTGAGCACAATGAAGTCGAATTGCCAAAAGCGATGATCGATCAGGAGATCGATGCATTGCGTAAACAAGCAGCAGAACGCTTTGGTGGTAACGCCGAGCAAATGCCTAATTTACCTGCTGAATTGTTTGAAGAACAAGCAAAAGAGCGCGTGAAAGTGGGTCTATTGTTAGGCGAAGTCATTCGCACTAACGAGATGAAAGCAGAAGACGAGCGTGTTGATACGATTATCGCTAACGCTGCTTCAGCTTACGAAGATCCGCAAGAAGTCATTGAGTATTACAAGTCTAACAACGACATGATGCAACAGATTCGTAATGTTGCGCTTGAAGAGCAAGCGGTTGAGTTTGTACTTGATAAAGCTAAAGTGACAGAGAAAGAAGCGAGCTTCGATGACATCATGAACCCTAAGCAATAATCTATCCGCGAGGATAAATCGACGGAGTCCTTGACGAGCTCCGTCACTGCTTGGTTTAATGGCTCGTATGTAACTCATACGAGCCTTTTTCTTATTAGGAGCTTTATCATTCATGTCTAACGATATTCAGGATCCCATGGCACAGCTCGTTCCGATGGTTGTAGAGCAAACCTCTAAAGGTGAGCGCTCCTACGATATTTATTCGCGACTGTTGAAAGAGCGTGTCATTTTTTGCTGTGGACAGGTCGAAGACCACATGGCTAATTTGATTGTTGCCCAATTATTGTTTTTGGAATCAGACAATCCTGATAAAGACATTTATCTTTATATTAACTCTCCCGGCGGCGTTGTTACTGCGGGTATGGCGATTTATGATACCATGCGGTTTATCAAGCCGGATGTGAGTACTGTGTGTATGGGTCAAGCAGCCAGTATGGGCGCATTCTTGCTTGCAGGCGGCGCACAGGGTAAACGCTATTGCTTGCCTAATTCACGCGTGATGATTCATCAACCGCTTGGTGGATTCCAAGGACAAGCTTCAGATTTCGAGATCCATGCGAAGCAAATATTGGATCTTAAAGAGCGTCTAAACCGTATGTTAGCTGAGAATACTGGGCAAGATTACGAAAAAGTGGCGCGTGATACGGATCGCGACCATTTCTTGACTGCGCCTGAAGCAGTCGATTATGGCTTAGTCGACGGCATATTGAATAAGCGCGGCGAAGAGTAGTAGGAGAGTCGAATGACCGATAAAACGCAAGGCGACGGTGAAAAGCCGCTCTACTGTACATTCTGCGGTAAAAGTCAGCATGAGGTGAAAAAGCTTATCGCTGGGCCTTCAGTGTTTATTTGTGATGAGTGTGTCGATTTATGTAACGATATTTTGAAGGAGGAAATTCAAAATATTGCTGCGGCACCTGAACACGATAAGCTTCCTGTGCCCAAAGAAATCCGTAAGCACTTGGACGATTATGTCATTGGTCAAGAGCGCGCCAAGAAAGTATTGTCAGTGGCGGTTTATAACCACTACAAACGGTTGCGTAACGCAGGTAAAGGCAAAGATGACGTTGAGCTGGGTAAAAGTAATATTTTGCTGATTGGTCCGACTGGCTCAGGTAAAACGTTCCTTGCTGAGACAATGGCGCGATTCTTGGATGTTCCGTTTACCATGGCGGACGCGACTACGCTAACGGAAGCAGGTTATGTGGGCGAAGATGTAGAGAACATTATCCAAAAACTTCTGCAGAAATGCGACTATGACGTTGAGAAAGCAGAGCGTGGTATCGTCTACATTGATGAAATTGATAAAATTTCGCGTAAGTCTGAAAATCCATCCATTACACGTGATGTGAGTGGTGAAGGGGTACAGCAAGCGTTATTGAAATTAATTGAAGGTACGGTCGCTTCTGTACCTCCACAAGGCGGGCGTAAGCATCCACAACAAGAATTTTTGCAAGTTGATACATCGAAAATCTTGTTCGTTTGCGGTGGTGCATTTGCTGGGCTTGAGCGCGTGATCGAACAACGTTTAGCGACTGGAACAGGCATTGGCTTTGGCGCTCAAGTAAAAAGCCCCAACAGTGCGGCGCAAAGTGAAATCATCAGTCAGGTTGAACCAGAAGATCTAGTTCGCTACGGCTTGATCCCTGAGTTTATTGGTCGCTTACCTGTCGTGGCAACGCTCGATGAACTCAATGAAGATGCACTCGTTGAAATTCTGCGTGAGCCGAAAAATGCGCTTACGAAACAATACTCCGCATTGTTCGAAATGGAAGATGTAGAGCTCGAGTTTCGTGAAGACGCCTTGCGAGCGATTGCTAAGAAAGCGATGAACCGTAAGACCGGTGCACGCGGCTTACGCTCTATTGTCGAGGGTGTATTATTGAGCACCATGTATGATCTTCCTTCGATTGACGGCGTATCTAAAGTGGTGGTGGATGAATCAGTGGTAGCTGGCGAATCAGACCCTATTTTAATCTACTCAAATCAGTCAGATGAAAAACACGCATCAGGCGAATAAGCGGGTGTGTATTGCCCAAAGTTGACAAAAGGGGCCATTTCGGCCCTTTTTTTATGCAAACCGTTGAACTTTGCCATATAGACCACATATTAAAGAAAGAACTAAGGTCAGGAGAATTTGATGAGCGAAGAACGTACAGAGCAACTAGATATGCCTGTTCTCCCATTACGTGATGTAGTGGTTTACCCCCATATGGTGATTCCACTGTTCGTGGGTCGCGAAAAATCTATCCGTTGTTTAGAGGCTGCAATGGATGGCGATAAACGTGTCTTTTTAGCAGCCCAGAAAGATGCATCGGTTGATGAGCCTACGGAAGAGGACATTTATCGTGTCGGCACGGTAGCGAGTATTTTACAATTGCTGAAACTACCCGACGGTACCGTCAAAGTATTAGTTGAAGGTCAGCAACGCGCTGAACTTGATCAACTCAAAGACAGTGACGACTATTTTCAGGCGAGTATTCATTACTTAGCATCTGAGTCATTGCCTGAAAAAGAGGAAGAGGTACTGGTCCGCTCGGCAATGAACCAGTTTGAAGGCTATGTGAAGCTGAATAAAAAAATTCCGCCGGAGGTACTGACCTCCTTGTCTGGAATTGATGAATGTGATCGTTTGGCTGATACCATGGCTGCACATATGCCGCTCAAGTTAGCCGAGAAACAACATATCTTAGAAATTACCGATGTCCGTGAGCGCTTGGAGTATCTGATGGCGTTGATGGAAAGCGAGATCGACATTCTGCAAGTTGAAAAGCGCATCCGTAGCCGTGTTAAAAAGCAGATGGAAAAAAGCCAGCGCGAGTACTATCTGAATGAGCAAATGAAAGCCATTCAGAAGGAGCTTGGCGAGAGCGAAGGTGGCGTAGACGAGTTTG
>NZ_CH672404.1:259062-281114 GCF_000152885.1 Idiomarina baltica OS145 | reverse complement strand
ATTGCATGTCATAATGCAGCACAGGTTATTCGATTCAAACAGCTTGGTTTTAATGCATACCAAGTTTGTTAGGCTTTAGGAGTGATTATGGCAGAAGGTTTTCGTGTCGCGGTATTGGGTGCGACAGGGCTTGTTGGTCAGCAAATGATCGAGATTTTACAGCAACGTGACTTTCCCGTTGCGCAATTGTATCCGTTAGCCAGCGCGCGTTCGGTAGGTGCGACGGTAAGCTTTAAAGGGGAAGATGTAGAAGTCATTGATGCGGAGACTTTTGACTGGAGCGAAGCTGATATCGGATTTTTTTCTGCCGGCGGTGAGATTTCAAAAGTATTTGCTCCAAAGGCTGCTGAGGCCGGTTGTGTGGTTATAGATAATACCTCCGAGTTTCGTTATCAACCGGATATTCCTCTGGTTGTGCCTGAGGTTAATGGTTGGGCGCTAGCAGACTTTAGAAACCGTAACATTATTGCTAACCCCAATTGCTCAACCATTCAAATGATGGTCGCGTTAAAGCCATTGCATGATGCGGTCGGTATAGAACGGATTAATGTCGCTACGTATCAGTCTGTTTCAGGCGCGGGAAAAGAGGCGATGGAAGAGTTGGCTAAGCAAACGGCTGAGCTATTGAACGCCAAGGAGCCAACCGTTAGCCAGTTTAGCCGTCAAATCGCTTTTAACTGCATTCCGCAAATTGATGTTTTTCAGGATAATGACTACACCAAAGAAGAAATGAAAATGGTGTGGGAAACACAAAAAATACTTAACGACCAGAGCATTCGAGTGAACCCAACGGCGGTTCGCGTGCCTGTTTTCTTTGGGCATGCTGAAGCCATCCATATCGAGACACGGCAACCGATAACCGCTGAGTACGCTAAAGACTTGTTACGTGAAGCGCCGGGTGTCACGTTGTGCGAAGACCGCCAAGATTTTCCGACTCAGGTTGGCGATGCCGCGGGTAAGGATGATGTTTTTGTAGGGCGTATTCGAGAAGATATTAGTCATCCGCAAGGTCTAAATTTGTGGGTTGTTTCAGATAATATCCGTAAGGGCGCTGCAACTAACTCGATCCAAATCGCGGAGTTGTTGATTAAAGAATACTGGTAATAACGAAGTGGCTTAAAATAAAGTTTTTATGTTTATAGCCGTTAAATATTATAGGAAATCGTGGGCAAGAGAACGAACATGAGTGATTCCCAATCAAATCACAATAAAGGGATTAAGCAGTTGATAAAACACTTAACAATGAGTGTCGTTACATCAGTAGCGATGGCTGTATTCTTATGCATTCCACTTTTTGCCCACGCGTTTTACCAGGACGGAACGATTATCAAGGGGCCGAAAGGTGCCGAGGCATCCGATGTGCGTTCTGGCGAAGAGCGTTATGGCCCGATTAAGTCGTCTGATACGCTGTGGTCTATCGCATCACGCTATCGGCCTCACTCGAGTGTAACGGTCTACCAAACGATGGCGGCTATTGTGCAAGCAAATCCACGCGCGTTCGTTGATGGCAACATGAACCGAATGCTTGATGGTTTTTATTTGCGTATACCCAGCTTGCAAGAAATTAAGATGATTAACCCAGAGGCTGCACGGCGACAGGTCTTGGCCGATGAGTCTTTACAGGATAAACAGCAGCAACTCGCTGCAATTGAGCAGCAGGCAAAGCAAACACGCACTGAGCAACAGCAGTTATTAGAGCAAGCCAAAGCGCGCGCCGAAGAAGCCATTCAACAAGTGGAATCACGTCAGCAGTCGAACTTTGCTGAGTTACAGTCGCAAGTCAATGATTCAATGAACGCGGTTAAAAAGGTCTATGCGGAAAATGAGTCAATTCAGAAGCGGCTCGATGATTTAGCCGACCGGATCGCCACTATATCCGAGCAGCTAAAAGAGTCTGATGATCTAGAGGGTCAGTTCAATCAGCTATTAGAGCAACAAAGAGCTCTCATTAATCAACAGCAGCAACAGCAAAGTGCGGATGGACTGTCGTGGTTGCAAAGCCCGCTTAATATCGCTTTGTTATCGATTTTACCTGCACTGCTCATTTTAGGATTAATTTATTGGTTTTTCTTCCGTCGCAATAAGACGGTCGCTGAGTCGAGCCAGACTGGTGCGTCAGAGCAAGAGCTTACTGAAGAGCAAGCGGCTGAGCAACTTGACCGTGAGTTAATGGGTGGCGCCTCAACTCACGCTGATGATGGTCTATTCGACTTTGATGGTAATACGGCACTTGATGATGAAGAAGAAGAGGGTAACGATTTAAGTGACCTAGAAGCCGAATTAGAAAACTCGCCTGTTGATCAAGATGATGATTTTAGTATTCAGCTTGATGGTGATGATGATGAAGAAGACCCGTTGTTCCCTAACAATAACGGTGATAGCGAAGGTAGTGATGCTGATGATATCGATCAACATGTACTTCCTGAAGAAGATGATGAGTCGTTGGTGGCGGAACCGGATACTGACAAGACTGAGCCTGAAGACAGCGATGAATCCTCTGAATTGTCTCAAGATGAATTGGACAAGCTATTTGGCGAAGCCGAAGATGACGAAGTGCCTGCACTGGATCTAGATCTGGATGAGCAAGCAAATGAGGGTGCAAACGAGAGCGAGGATGCAGACGTTACAGGTGAAGACCTGGAAAGTAACGAATCGGCTGAACAGCCAAGTGCGGAGAGTGAAGACTCCAATGACGAATTAGTCAGTGATGATATTTTTGATGAAGAAGCGGCCGCTGAAGCATCGAAAGACGAACCGGAACAAGAGCCAGAGCCAGAAGCAGAACAAGAGCCAGAGCCAGAGCCAGAGCCAGAAGCAGAAGAAACGCTGGATCAAGAGTCAGAAGCGGACGCGCAACAGACACCTTCATCAGATGATTCCGCCGAAGATACCGAGTTTGATGATGGGGAGCATGATAACCCGTTGGATGATGCGCTGGCGCAACTGGGAATAGAGACTGACGAAGTCGACGAAGAAGAGCCGTCCGATGAAGTGTCTGATGAACAGTTGGACGACCTGTTAAATGAAGCTGCTGAAGTGGAAAGTTCGCTGACCGAGCTGACAAAAGACAGTGATACTGAAGCCGATAAGGAAACAGAGCACGTATCAACAGACCAAGCGGGGGACGCTGACACGTCGTCCTCGGTAGATGAGTACGTGGATATAGACGAGTTGATGGAACAGGCCGATAGCGAAGAGGAGACCGACAACTATACGTCGGATAACGTCGGTCGTGTGCTGGGTGACGAAGAAAGTGAGAGTTCGCCGCAGGATGAGTTGGATACTGCGGATGAGGAGCGACTCGGTCAGCTTGATCTTGCTCGTGCGTACCTCGATATGGATGAGAAGGAAGATGCCGAGGACATTTTGGTCACTTTATCTGAAGGCGAGGATGAGGTTGCCGAAGAAGCACGCGTACTATTGCAACGTTTGCAGTCGGAATAATTGAATTCGTAAGGGAGTTGTATGCGAATTGCGCTAGGGCTTGAGTATGATGGTCGAGCTTACTATGGTTGGCAACGCCAGCGTGAAGTGGACTCAGTTCAACAAAGGCTGGAAAACGCCTTAAGTAAGGTCGCCGATCAGGCGGTAGAAACCGTGTGTGCCGGCAGAACCGATGCGGGCGTTCATGCAACCAACCAGGTCGTGCATTTTGATGTCTCTACGCAACGACGCGCAGCCGCCTGGACCTTGGGGGTTAATAGCCATCTACCACCTGATATCGCAGTGCGCTGGGCACAACCGGTTGATGATAGTTTTAGCGCACGGTTTAGTGCGACTGCGCGTCGCTATCGTTACATCATTGCTAACCACGCTCTAAGACCGGGTATTCATAGTCACGGCGTCAGTCACTATCATCACCCACTCGATGTTGATGCGATGCAGGCGGCGACTCCGGCTTTATTAGGGGAACATGATTTTAGTGCTTTTCGCGCGGCGCAATGCCAATCGCACTCTGCCCATCGTGAGATAACCCACCTCAATGTTCATCGCCGTGGCGATTTTATTATTGTCGATATCAAAGCCAACGCTTTCTTGCATCATATGGTGCGTAATATTGTTGGTAGCCTCATTGTTATCGGTCGCCATCAGCAAGATCCCAGTTGGCTCGGCGAGCTGTTAGCAGGAAAAGACCGCACCAAAGCAGCGGCGACCGCCAAGCCAGGCGGTTTGTACTTAGTCGAAGTGGATTACCCGAAAGACTGGCAACTACCTAAAGCTGAACCGGGTCCGCTTTGGTTTACAGAGTGATAAAAAACCGCGACTGTTACGACCTCTTTGCTTGACCCATTTGTGCTACCATGTAATCTAATCAAAATTTTTTATTAAAGCTGAGTAAGCGGACCATTATGAGCTGGATTGAACGTATTCTTGCTAAACCTAAAGTCAACAAACGTCGCAATGTTCCAGAAGGCGTTTGGAGCAAATGTGCTGCGTGTGATGCCATTTTGTATCGTAACGATTTAGACCGTAGTTTAAATGTTTGTCCTAAATGTGGGCACCACATGCGTTTGACAGGCCGCGAACGATTACGCATTTTTTTAGATGAGACTGGCGTCTCAGAAATTGCTGCGGATTTGGAACCTAAAGATATCCTTAAGTTTAAGGACTCGAAGAAGTACAAAGATAGAATTGCCGCAGCTCAAAAAAGCAGTGGCGAAAAAGATGCCTTGATTGCACAGCGTGGAACGGTATTAGGCGTTCCCGTGGTCGCTGTAGCCTTTGATTTTAACTTTATGGGTGGCTCGATGGCATCCGTAGTCGGCGCTAAGTTCGTACAAGCTGCTGAGCTTTGTTTAGAACATAACCTACCACTGGTGTGCTTCTCAGCATCTGGCGGAGCGCGTATGCAAGAGGCTTTGATGTCGTTGATGCAAATGGCGAAAACCTCTGCCGCGTTGGCTAAGATGAGCGAAGCGGGTCTGCCCTATATCTCGATTTTAACCGATCCGACGATGGGTGGTGTGAGTGCGAGTTTGGCGATGTTGGGTGACATCCACATTGCTGAACCTAAGGCATTGATAGGCTTTGCAGGGCCTCGTGTTATCGAACAGACGGTACGCCAAACCTTACCGGAAGGTTTTCAGCGTGCTGAGTTCCTACTCGAACATGGCGCGATCGATATGATTGTTGATCGTCGCGAGATGCGCTCAACTGTGGCACGTCTGTTAGCTAAATTCCAAAATCTAGAAAGCCCGGCACAAAGTGAAATGGAAGCCGCTGACTTGTGATGAACGAGCAAATAATGACGCCGACAGCGACTAGCTCGCTGTCGGATTGGCTGACTTACCTTGAACGAATCCATCCTACAGAAATTGACCTTGGGTTAGAACGCTCGCATCAAGTGCGTGAGCGCGCTGCAATTACTCAGCCCGCTCGTTTCACTATTACCGTCGCGGGTACTAACGGCAAAGGCAGCACCGTGGCGATGTTGTCGTCAATACTTCAACAAGCGGGCTACAAAGTCGGTGTGTATACATCACCGCATTTAGTGGATTACCGAGAGCGCGTACAAATCAACGGTGCCCTGTTATCTGAAGCCGAGCATTCTGCGGCCTTTGCAGCTATCAACGACGCGCGTCAAGACACTTCATTAACCTATTTTGAAATGGGAACGCTCGCTGCATTGTGGTTAATGCAACGCGCTGAACTCGATGTCGCTATTTTGGAAGTCGGTTTAGGTGGTCGGTTGGATGCTGTGAATGTGGTTGATCCTGATGTCGCAATAGTCACCAGTATTGGAATTGATCATGTTCAATTTCTTGGTGATAACCGTGAAAAAATAGGCTTTGAAAAGGCTGGGATTGCGCGTCGAAACCGTCCGCTCATCTGCGGCGACAGCTACCCGCCGAAGAGTATTGCTGCCCAGGCTTCATCAATCGGTGCCGATCTGAAACAAGTGGGACGTGACTTTTCAAGTAAACGGTATGATGACTATTGGCATTATTACGGGCTTAACGTGAACTTGTTTAATTTACCGTCGCCTCAGCTTCCATTAGTGAATGCTGTGACCACATTAGCGGCGCTTGAATGTCTCCCATTGGCGGTCAGCGAAGATGCCATAAAAGCAGGGTTGGTAAAGGCATCATTGATGGGGCGTATGCAGCGACTGCACTACCAGCAGGTGGAGGTATTACTAGATGTCGCGCATAACGGTCATGCGGCACAGTATGTTGCCCAGCAACTAAAGCGCATGCCACATCAAGAAATTATCGCGGTAGTGGGTATGCTAAAAGATAAAGATGCCAACGCCGTGTTTGAAGCATTAAGCCCCCACATTACTGAATGGGCGCTAGGCACCTTACATGAACCGCGCGGTAATACAGCTGAACAACTGGCTGCTTGTGAAGCGCTCAATAGTGCACAGGTCAGTTGTTTTGATGGTGTCGAAGCCGCTTTTGATTTTGCCGTAGAGCGCGCACAACAAAAAAACGCACTGGTGTTCGCGTTTGGCTCGTTTTACACTGTAGGTCACATTTACGCACAAATTAATTCGGGTAACGAATAGGAGTTCAATGTGGCAAGTCGGTTGCAAAACAGAATTGTTGGCTCCCTTATACTGGTTGCACTCGCGGTTATCATCTTACCGGATGTTCTGGATGGTAAAAAAACGGAAGCGGTTGAAGACTTCGAAACGATCCCCCTGAAGCCCGAACAGAGTGCTTCGCTGCAGGCACCGACCGAGTTTGAGCCAGCCCCGGTGGAAGTCGCTGCCGAGCAAAGCGATGAGGTCACCGCCGATGAAGCACCAACGATGGATGCACAAAAGCAAGTGCAAGCACCGAAGCGGGAAATGAAGTCGGTGACCGTGACGGGCGAGGCTTTCGTTATTCAATTGGGTGCCTTTAGCAATCGTGACAGTGTGTTGGCTTTGCAAAAGCAATTGCAAGAGAAGGGTTTTGCGGTATTTATTGAGTCAGGTGGAAGCCAAGGACAGCTAACTAAGTTAATGGTCGGTCCGGATACTTCAAAGCACGCATTAGAACAACAGCTAGCGGCGCTCAAAGAGCTCACGGGGCTGCAGGGCAAAGTATTAAACTATAAACCGTAAAGAAATAAAAAAAGCCGCATTTTTAATTGGATTCTGTTAAAATCTGCTCACTTTTTCAGTGCGACTGAGTGCTTATGCTCTGGATAGATTACGCAATCATTATCATCATCACCATTTCTACCTTGGTGAGTTTGATTCGAGGCTTCGTCAAAGAAGCGGTATCACTCGTAATATGGGTAGCCGCTTTTGTTATCTCGAGTCAGTTCTACAAAGATCTAGCCGTATATTTTACTGAAATCCAAGATCCGCTTGTCCGAAATGCGGCTGCTATCGCTGCGTTGTTTGTTGCCACGTTGATTATCGGCGCCATTCTCAACTATATCCTCTCGAAACTTGTTCAGCACACGGGCCTCTCCGGGACCGACCGTGTACTTGGATTAGTGTTTGGTGCGCTGCGTGGTGTGCTTATCGTGAGCGCTTTGCTGTTCTTTATGGACTCGTTTACCACCCTGTCAAACAGCGAGTGGTGGCGGGAGTCGGTATTGATACCGCATTTCGGTATATTTATTCAGTGGTTTTTTGAATATCTAGAAAGCAGTTCAAGTTTTTTAGTCCCGCAATCAGTTTAAGAGGGTCGTAAAGTTATGTGTGGTATTGTTGGTATCGTCGGCAAACAGCCGGTTAATCAAGCGCTGTATGACGGCTTAACCATGCTCCAACATCGTGGACAGGATGCTGCCGGCATCATGACGGTGGATGAGTACAATACGTTGCGCTTACGCAAAGCCAATGGCTTGGTGCGTGATGTATTTCATACGCGTCATATGCATCGCCTTGCCGGAAACGTCGGTATTGGTCACGTACGCTATCCTACGGCGGGCAGTTCAAGTTCAGCTGAGGCTCAGCCATTTTATGTCAATTCGCCGTTTGGCATTGCGATGGCGCACAACGGGAACCTAACGAACGCAGCCGATGTTCATGCACACCTGTTCAAAACCGCGCGTCGTCATATTAATACCACCTCCGATTCGGAAATATTACTGAACGTTTTCGCTAATGAACTGGACAAAAATGACAGCTTAGAACTTAACGCTGATGATGTGTTTAGAACCATCACAGCGGTGCATCGTAAGGTACGCGGCGCTTATGCTGTGGTGTCAATGATTCTTGGTCATGGTTTGGTTGCATTCCGTGACCCGTGGGGCATCCGTCCGCTTGCGCTCGGTAAGCGTGAGACGGCTGAAGGCGATGAATATATTGTTGCTTCGGAAAGCGTGGCGATCGATGGTACGGGTTTTAAGTACGTGCGCGACGTAGAGCCAGGTGAGGCGATTTATATCACCAACGACGGTCAACTGTTTTCACGTCAATGTGCAGACAAGCCGAAGCACTGTCCTTGTATTTTTGAGTATGTCTACTTTGCACGGCCTGACTCGTTTATTGATGGTATTTCCGTGTATGCATCACGCGTCAACATGGGGCGTAAGTTGGGTGAGAAGCTCAAGCGCGATTATGCCGACTTGGATATCGATGTGGTCATTCCAATCCCCGAGACGAGTTGTGATATCGCACTTGAAATTGCGAGCGTGCTGGATCTTCCGTATCGCCAAGGCTTTGTTAAAAACCGCTATATTGGCCGTACCTTTATCATGCCGGGACAAACGCAGCGCCGTAAGTCAGTGCGCCGTAAGTTGAACGCTATTAGCGCAGAATTCAAAGGCAAGAACGTGTTATTGGTCGATGACTCGATAGTTCGCGGAACGACCTCTGAGCAGATTATCGAAATGGCACGAGAAGCAGGGGCTAAGCGCGTCTATTTTGCTTCGGCTGCACCTGAAATTCGTTTCCCTAACGTTTATGGTATCGATATGCCAAGTGCCAACGAGCTCATTGGTCATGGTCGCGAAAGTAACGAAATATGCGACATGATTGGCGCCGATGGACTCATTTATCAAGATTTAGACGATCTTGTAGGCGCGGTCGGTGAAGAGAATCCGAATGTTCAGCGCTTTGAAACGTCAGTATTTAGTGGTGAGTATATTACTGGGGATATTAATCAGGATTACCTCGACGAACTTGATGCCGCGCGCAATGATATGGCAAAAGCGCAACGCGATGGCGGCGAAGATGCTAATTTAGAACTGCATAACGACAATGATTAATGTCGTTATCAAATGACAAGGGGCGCTTAAAGCGCCCCTTTTTTATACTTTTTTGAACTTAGTCCTGCTGGAAAGGATAAACTGAACCGAGCTTCAAAATTTGCGTTAATTCATCAAGCGCTGAACGCGATTCTTCGAGTAGCGCAGGGTCACGTAGGTCGTTAACGGCAAGCTCTTCGCGATAGTGTTTATCAACCCACTGAGTTAAGCGTTGATACAAGTCGTCGCTCATCAAACAGTTAGGGTTAGCGGCTTTAAGCTCTTCGTCGTTAAGCGCTACGCGTAAACGCAAACACGCGGGACCGCCGCCATTTCGCATACTTTGTTTAACGTCAAAGAACTCAACGCGCTTGATAGGATTATCGCGCTGCACCAATGACTCAAGGTAGGCTTTTACACGAGGGTTCTCTTCACACTCAGTTGGTGCAATGAGAGTCATGATGCCATCTGGTGGAGTAATTAGCTGGGTATTAAACAAATAGGTTGATACCGCGTCCTGTACGCTCACCTCATCGGTTTTAACTTCGATAAAGTGCACTGGGGTATCACCAAACTTTTGTTGAATTTCAGCGAATTTCTGTTCGGTATCACGGAATGCCTGTTCGTGGTAGAACAATACGTTTTGATTACCTACTGCAATAACGTCGTTATGAAACACGCCTTGGTCGATAACATCGGGGTTTTGCTGCAGATAAACGGTGTTGTCGTCAGTAAGACCATGCAAGCGAGCGATGGCTTGAGATGCTTCCAAAGTTTGTCGTGCAGGGAACTTCCGCGGTGCAGGTTGTGTACTATCAAATGCACAACGGCCGTAAGTAAAGATCTCAACACCGGCATGACCGTATTGTTCACATAAACGCGTGTGGTTTGCTGCGCCTTCATCGCCAAAGTGCTCGTTATCAGGCAGGTGAGTGTGGTGCTCGAAATAACGTTCATGCGCAAACATGGCTTTAAGAATATTGCCACTGGTCACAGGCTCGAGTGAGCGGTGAAACTTATTCGTTAAGTTAGCCGGTGTAAAATGCACTTTGCCATTTGCCGTATCGGCGCTGGGTGATACAGTCGCCGCGTTGGCGGTCCACATGCTTGATGCTGAGCACACGGCTTGGAAAATAGCTGGCGCTTCGGTTGCCGCTTTATATAATACTTCGCCATCGGTGCCGGTGAAGCCGAGGCGTCGCAACGCATAAATATCTGGACGTTCTTGTGGCGCCAAAACGCCTTGCTTCATGCCCATGTCGTGCAGCGCTTTCATCTTCATTAACCCTTGTAGGGCGGCGCTTTTAGG
The DNA here is from genome assembly GCF_000152885.1 of Idiomarina baltica OS145. GTDB lineage: Bacteria > Pseudomonadota > Gammaproteobacteria > Enterobacterales > Alteromonadaceae > Idiomarina > Idiomarina baltica. The sequence goes on along the minus strand of NZ_CH672404.1, from coordinate 270,673 downwards.
GCTAGAGGTAGCTTTTGCGTTGGCTAACGAGGCAACGTTGCCGAATGACAAACCAGCGTAATTGTGAGTCGGACCGACAAGGCCGTCATAATTCACTTCAAAGTGTTGCATAGTCACGTATTCGCGCTCCTTTCGGGGGGCTACTGTTTAGCCTGATATGATCGAATTAGAATTATTATACGTTGTTAATAACGGCTTGTAAGCCTTTATTTTCGTGGGCTTACCGAAAATTCGCCGAGTCTGACTGTTTATCTAAATTGTGCGAATTTTTATCAAATACACAGGTTATGGTTGTTTCTTAAGAAAATAACCGATATATCTTAAAAAAGGCAGAATCATCGGGTTGCCACTTGTATTTTTGTGGTTATGAACCTATATCGTCTGACAGTTAAAGAAAAGAGAAGCTAAACTCTATGGCGAAATCGCTCGTTATTGTCGAGTCCCCGGCAAAAGCCAAAACAATTAATAAATACCTGGGTAACGATTTTATCGTGAAGTCCAGTGTAGGGCACGTGCGCGACCTTCCTACCAAGGCGGTAGAAAAGGTACCCAGTAAATCGGCGGCGGAAGTCCGCAAAATGTCGCCGGAGGACAAGGCGGCTTACCAACAGCAACGTGACTTTAAACGTTTGGTTGCGCGGATGGGAGTCGACCCTGAGCATGACTGGGATGCGCACTACGAGGTATTGCCCGGTAAGGAAAAAGTAGTCAAAGAACTCACCCAACTGGCGAAAAAGTCAGATATAGTTATCCTCGCGACGGATTTGGACCGCGAAGGGGAAGCGATCGCCTGGCACTTGCGCGAACTGATGGGGGGTGACAACGACCGTTATCAACGGGTGGTCTTTAACGAAATCACCAAAAATGCGATCCAAGATGCTTTCTCGCATCCAGCCCAACTCAATCTGGACCGCGTTAACGCACAACAAACGCGTCGATTCTTAGACCGTGTTGTGGGCTTCATGGTATCGCCTCTGTTATGGAAGAAAATTGCCCGCGGGCTATCCGCCGGTCGTGTGCAGTCGGTCGCTGTCCGATTGGTAGTCGAACGCGAACGAGAGATTAAAGCGTTTGTTCCGGAAGAGTACTGGGATGTGCACGCTGATTTAGCCACGCAGGCTAAAGACGATTTGCGTATGCAGGTCGTCAAGCAAGCCGGTGAAAACTTCAGGCCAGCGAACAAAGAACAGACCGATGCGGCATTGGCACAGTTAAAAGATGCCGACTATGAAATTATTTCTCGCGAAGACAAACCAACGTCAAGCAAGCCATCGGCGCCGTTTATCACGTCGACGCTGCAGCAGTCAGCCAGTACCCGTTTAGGTTTTGGTGTGAAGAAAACCATGACCCTAGCACAGCGCTTGTATGAAGCGGGTCACATTACCTACATGCGTACCGACTCAACCAATTTGAGTGCTGATGCAGTCAGCGCGTGTCGTGATTACATTGAGCAGAGCTTCGGAGCTAATTATCTGCCGAAACAACCTAATCGTTACGGTTCCAAAGAGGGCGCACAAGAAGCCCACGAAGCGATCCGTCCTTCGGACGTTAAAGTTAAGGCTGATAAACTGGGCAGCATGGATCGTGATGCGCAACGGCTGTATGAATTGATTTGGCGTCAGTTCGTTGCTTGCCAAATGGTGCCAGCAAAATACGATAGCACAACGCTAACTGCACAGGCGGGAGACTTCGAACTCAAAGCGCGCGGTCGCGTGATGCGTTTTGCGGGTTGGACCAAAGTACTGCCACCGTCATCGTCGAAGAAAGACGGTGACATGAGTCTGCCTGATATTGGCAAGGGCGAAATATTAGCGTTGCAACAGTTGGAGCCGCAACAGCATTTCACCAAGCCGCCGGCGCGATATAGCGAGGCGTCCTTGGTCAAAGAATTAGAAAAGCGCGGTATCGGCCGTCCTTCGACATACGCGTCGATCATCTCAACGATTCAGGATCGCGGCTACGTTAAAGTGGAGAATCGCCGCTTTTTCGCCGAAAAAATGGGTGAAATCGTTAATGATCGACTCATTGAGAACTTTACCGAGTTAATGAATTATAACTTTACCGCGGAGATGGAGCAGGCGCTCGATGATATCGCCGCTGGCAAGCGTAATTGGAAAGAAACGCTCGATAAGTTTTACGAGGACTTTAAAGCCAATCTAGAACAAGCCGAGCGCGACCCAAATGAAGGCGGAATGCGCGGCAACCAAATGGTTATGACCGACATCGAGTGTCCCAAGTGTGGACGCGAGATGGGTATTCGTACGGCATCAACGGGCGTATTCCTAGGTTGTTCAGGCTATAATTTGCCACCTAAAGAGCGATGTACCCAAACGCTTAACTTAACGCCAGGCGAAGAAGCGGTTAAGGTGACCGATGAGGATGAACGCGAGACAGAGGCGTTACGTGCTAAGAAACGTTGTCCTAAATGCGGCACCGCAATGGATAGCTACCTCATTGATGAGAAGCGTAAACTCCATGTGTGCGGTAATAACCCGACCTGTGACGGTTATGTCATTGAAAAGGGTGAGTTTCGTATAAAAGGTTATGACGGACCGACCATTGAGTGTGATAAATGCGGTTCGGAGATGCAGCTCAAGACGGGGCGTTTTGGTAAGTATTTTGATTGCACAAATGACGAGTGCAAGAATACGCGTAAGTTGTTGCGCAACGGAGAACCCGCGCCACCCAAAGAGGATCCTGTACCGTTGCCGGAGCTTCCGTGTGAGGATTCGGACGCGTACTTTGTGTTACGTGATGGCGCTTCAGGTATTTTCTTATCAGCGAACACCTTTCCTAAGTCGCGTGAGACACGAGCGGTTAAGGTAAAAGAGCTTGCGCGGTTTAAAGACCGTTTGCCTGACAAGTTTAAGTATCTTGCTGAAGCGCCACAGGAAGATGACGATGGTAACGAGGCTATCGTCCGCTTCTCGCGAAAAAACAAAGAGCAATATGTAGTGACCGAGGTCAATAAAAAGCAGACCGGTTGGAAGGCTCATTACAAGGGCGGTAAATGGGTTATTGATAAGAAATAATCCATGACTTACTCAATAAAGGGGCGATGGTATATCGCCCCTTTTTTATGCGCTTTATAAAGTTTGAGTTAATGATTTAACTTAGCTGAGTAAAGGTCATGACCCTGCAAAAATTATGTTTATATCAAGCCTTGGTTGTCACGTTAACGGTGGGTATCATTCCCCTTAGTTCGGCGCAAGATTGCTTATCACTCGATCTAGGACCGGCTCAAGTAGAGCCCTCTTTACATTGGCAATCGCAAAACCGCGGTGTCTCAGCGATGGTGCGCGCAGGATTACTCGAACCACAAGTCATTCGCTTACTCAAACAACACTTGGCGATTAAAGTGGTCGATTGGCAGGCGTCCCATCACCATCAATGGCCGACAGACTATTTGCTCGAAGCCGATTCTTGGCAGGCTTTTTTTACCCGCTTACTTAAGCCTTTTGGTCTACAACTGGTCTTGTATGCTAATCAAGGCGCTGTGGTCCGTTATCAGGAATCACCACTGTGATTTGTGCTCGAGTGATATTGGCATGGGGTGTTTGTTTGATCTGCGTAGCCTGTAGCTATGACCCTGCTGCGCTTATCGCCAAGGCGGATGCACTCAGTGAGCAACAGCATCAGCACTTAGCCTCTCAATATGATTACCAACTCACGCCTCAAACTCCGCATACGGTGATCGAGAGTGAGCAGTTTTATGTGCCAGAGCTTGCTAAAAGCACGGTTGATAAGCCTATTTGGTATAGCCAACCCTTGCAGACACAGCTATTAAAAGTACCGCTACTGCAAGCGCTTCAGACCGTATTTACGCCGTTAAATGTCACTGTTTTAGTTGACCCAGAAGTCGATGCGCAACGACTTATTTCAAGTGAATTTTCCGGCACTGTGGGTGAGTGGCTTGCTTGGCTTAGCAATGGGCAGCAATTATTTGTTGAATATGAGCCCTATGCGGTTCATTTGAAACGTTACCAAGTGAAGCGTTATGACTTAGCTTTTCTTGCTGGCACGACCCAGTTTTCCTTGAATGAACAGGCCGCCCAACAAGCACAGGGCGATCAGGCTGGACAATTGGGGTTCAGCTCAAGTCAGTCATTGGCGTGGAAGGAATTAGAGCAAGCGATAACACTCATGCTGTCGGATCAGGGGCATGTGGCGCTTAACGCCAATGCGAGCGCGTTACTTGTGAAAGATACGCCCAGCGTGATTAAGCAGGTCGATCGCTATATTAACCAGTTGAACAAGAGTCTGACTCGTCAGGTAGCACTCGATGTACAAGTGATCGAGGTTCGATTTGATGACTCGGAGCAGTTTACCGTGGATTGGTCGAGTGTACGACGTACAAGTCAAGGCACGCCTTGGTTAACGTCGCAAAGTGGTTCTGATAATTGGTTACAGCAAGCCGCAGGACGTTTTATTCTAAGCCCGTTGAGTGGACCGCGAAATTCCATCGACATTTTAGTGCAAGCATTACAAGAGCAAGGACAGGTCAAAGTCAGTCATCATCCGCGTATTTTGACATTAAATCATCAAGTGGCGCAGTTATTGGTCGAGGAAGAGCAAGCTTACTTGGCTGAATCAGAAGTCAGCACAACACCTTATGTGGGACAGCAACAGCGCCTCAAGCCCGGCAAATTGACAACAGGTTTTAGAATGTTTGTATTGCCCAACATTTTAAAACGCGATGTACTTTTGCATCTATCTTCGCAAATGAGCGCGTTGCAGGGGATGAACGTCGTTCAGTCAGGCGATAATATGATTCAAACACCGCACACATCTCGCAAACATTTTTTTCTGAAGGCGCTTGTGGGTCACGAAGAAACACTTCTTTTGACTGGTTTTCGTAATCAAACTGTCCAAGCGGGACGGACGCGTTCAGGGGTGAGCTGGTTACTGGGGGGCGGACAGCAAAAATCGCGGGAAAACAGCGAGACGCTTTTACTCATCACGCCGCGAATTGTCGGGGTGAACAATGAGTGAGTGGGTTACTCATAGCTTTCGATTAAGACTGGGTGTCAAGAAGCCATCACGGAAGCAGCTTCTCGGCATCATTGCGCAATGGAATTATCCCTTTTGCGGGATAGCATTTTTCATGCAGCAGTGGTGGTTAAGTATGAGTCAACAGCCGGGCGCCGATCCCTTATTCTGCCTTCGTGCTGACTGGCAACAAACCGCATCCTGTGGATGGATTATTGCCGATACTCAGCCTGCTCGTCTGGTTGTTTGGCAAAGCGGTCGCTTGGTTGCGATTGAACAAGGAGACGTCGCTGGTTTGATGAGACGTGTCGTTGAATGGAGAGAACAGCACAAGGATTTAACGTCCCCCTCGGTTTGGTGCTGGTACTCTCAACAGCCTGCGCCCGAGGCTTGGATCGGCGATAAGCGTAGTGATATGTATCGGTCGGATACGTTTTTACAATTGCTCCCCGGCGAGCAACTGACACGACGTTCAGAAACTGCGATCAAGATAGGGGTTGGAAGTCTGGGCTTATTGCTCATCCTGCTTGGTGGCATGTACTACGTGCTGAATCACCCCACCACTGAGGCAATCGAGACGGAAGAAAGGGCATCTTTTCAGTTAGATAGTGCCAGTGCGATCGCAGAAATAGCGTCCCTCATGAGTCATCCTTTTGCTGCAAAGCAGCACTTGGTTCAGATTGATTTGAGTGGTACTACACTGCGTTTATCGTGGCAATTACCCGACCAATTAACCGGCTCTCAGCAAAGTAAAACGCAGGTTGAAACGCGTATACTCCCTAGCAAGAAGCGTGAAGCAACTGCTCCCACTGGAGGCGCCGCTGACGCACTGTGGGCGGCATATCAAACTACTTTTTATGATGCGCAAGTGACTCAGTTGAGTGCGACACAATGGCGCCTAGCCTATTCCATGATGTCGTATCGACACTTGCAACGATTAGCCGATTGGCTTGTCAGCCATCCGCAATTCGTTCTTTCTTCATTATCAATGAGGTACCAACATGGCTATTGGTCTGTGCAATGGACGCTGGACTCCCAAATGGCTGAGCTTATTTAGTTTTTGCCTACCGTTATCAATGCCGCTGACTGCTCAGCAAGTCGTGAGTAAAACGACCGATCCCTTGGCATTGAGCGAACAATTAAAAACCGAATTAAAAGCCTACCAGGCATGGCAAGTGGCGATGGAACAGAAGAAGCGAGACTTAGCCTTTGCTGAATTACAACTGAACTGGTTGAAGAAGCAAGTCGAGATTGCGCAGCAGCAAAAACTGCTACGACCGACCTCCGTTGCAACGCCTCGTCCGCCTAAAAACTGTATTCGTATTGCTCAGTCTGAGTGGCGCTTGCGCGATGCCGATGGTGAGTGGTTCTGGGCAAAACAAGGGAGTTGCTTTTAATGTTAGACGCGATGCCGCACTTAGATGCAAAGGCACTTTACGGCTGTACGATTCATCCTGTTATCTTTCAATACTGTGAAATGCTTTTAAACCAGTGGCACGACGAGGGCTGCGACGATAAAGCCATGCTAGCAACAGAGTCGGGGTTGTTAGTCTGCTCGGCACGAGTGTTTGAGGAAGCAAGATTGGAACGAGAGAATCTGGAAAAGCTATTACGGGATTACACGCAGCAACCGGTGCAATTAGCCCTTGCCGATGCTCGCGTGATACGAGCAGCGTTACTGACTTATCGCACGGGGCGGCCGCCGCAAGAACAGCCAACAGAGACAACGGACCAAACACATGCCCAGCAACTGCTGTCCGACCTCGTCGCCGAGGGGTTGGCAAAAGGAGCTTCAGATATCCACTTGCGATTCAGTAAACACTTCTGTCGAACCTGTTATCGAGTCAAAGGAGTTTTAGTGGACCATCATCAGCGTAATCGTGAGGCAATGACCGAGGCCATTGCCGCGGCGTTGAATACGCGCAGTGATGACTACAATCAAGTGTTCAATGAACAAAGCACTGATAGTGCGAGCCTGTTAGTGCCGCTCAGACAAGACGGCAACCATCTATCTGAGATAAAAGTACGTTTGCAAAAGTCGCCTTTAAGCGACGGCTTTGCGGTCACCTTACGATTACTGGCAACTACAATGGCGCCCAGTCTCACGCTTGAGTCTCTCGGGTTTGAGCCTGATATCATCAAAGGTGTCGACTGTATGTTGGCACAACGCAGTGGCCTGCTACTCGTCGTCGGTCCAACGGGGCATGGTAAAACGACGACCTTGGCGGCTATTCATCAACGCTTTAGTGAGTCGGCGAAAATAATTTCGTTTGAAGATCCGGTTGAACTGAAACAACCTCATGTTGAGCAACGCTGGATCGACTCAACGCGCCATCAGGAAGGTTTTGCGACAGCCATCAAGACGGCATTACGAGAGGATCCAGACGTGATTTCTGTGAGTGAAATTCGCGATGGGTCAACCGCCGCTGCGGCTATAACGGCTGCGTTAACGGGTCACTTGGTGACCGCGACATTGCACGCAACTGACACTTTGGCTGCGTTGGAACGTCTGCGCGATTTGGGGGTAGCAATGGAGCAATTGTTAACGCCGGGCGTGTTGCGAGGGCTCATCGCACAGCGTCTACTGTATCGCGATGGCACCGCAACACTCGTCGCTGAATATTTAGTGCTTGATCAAGTCGCGCGTCAATTTGCTCTCAGTCACGATTATGCGGGCTGGCGAGAGCACCTTACGCGTTGCGGCTGGCGCGGCTTAGCCGAACGAGGCGCAGCTCAGATACTGGGTGAGACGCCTCGCGAATACCATTACTCGGTAGAAGGGCCGCTCGCGAAATGAATAAAATTGGACGACAGCGGCAGTGGCAGTGGGTTGAGGACTACTGCATCTGGTTAGAGGATGGCAGTGGACCGCAAGAAGCGGCTGAGGCGATGCGCACACAAGCGGCCTACTTTAAACTACGTGCGGAGCAGAAATTAGCGGAACGATTGCAGGCGGGCTTACGGCGGGGTCAAACCATTGGGCACGCGTTAAAGGGGGAGCTCAAGCCAGATTTATTAGAGCTCTTTATTATCGGCCAGCAATACAACTGTTTGACACCACTATTGAATGACTATCGTGACATTGTCGTCGAACTACAGCGGTTACGTTGGGCGTTTTATCGACAATTAGCCTATCCTATTTCGGTCTTATTTACTGTTCTTTTGGCTTATGCCTATGCCGCAACACATTATTTACCGCGATTGCTCAGTTATAGTCAATCGCGCTCTTCAGAAGCAGTCGTGGAATGGGTCATCAATATTGGCAACATCATTGCCAGCGGTTGGTGGTGGCTACTTGGCTTATTGACATGCTTAGTCATGGCATGGCGCTGGTTGGCACGTAACTGGGTAGGGCGTCAGCGTCTGCAGGCTGAACGCTATGGTCTATTTGCCCAATTCCGAGCCATCAATGCGTTATGGCTGACACGACTGGTCGCTGTTCTCATGCATCATCACGTTGCACTCGATACTATTTTTGCTGTGTTAATTCGCGTTGCATCGCCTTACGCAGGTTGGCACTTAAAGCGAATGCAACAACGGTTAGCACAAGGTCGTGTGAGCCTAGCTACAGTGCTTGATACGGGATTACTGTTACCGAGACAGCTGTTCCGGATTAGCCATCGGCAGCAATTTAATGGGCAACGTGAGGCGCTCGTTAGTGTCGCTCAGCGAAGCTATGTTGATATACAACGCAGTATTGCGTATCAGCAACGGGTATGGATTGTGTTGTGCTATTTGCTCATCACGGCATTGATACTGATGCTTTTAAGTGCTGTAGGTAGCACCATGATGGCGGTGATGACATCGATTTAGTGTTTTTCAAGGAGTGATTAGGATGCGTTCAAAGGAACAAGGATTTACGTTTATCGAAGTTTTGGCGGTGCTGAGCATTATTGCCATAGCCTCATTGGGGACTTTGGTATTGCGTGATTGGGCGGTTGGAAATGCGCGCGTATCGGAAGCGAAGAATCTGATAACGACACTTCAAGCGGGGGCACAAATGTGGAAACCGGCCAGTGGCGAATTTACCGGTATCAGCATGACCGAGTTGAGCAGCATTGGAGCGGTTCCTGCCGATTGGGGGGATGGTATCGGTAAAAACCCATGGGGTGGTGATATTATGATAGGTCCTGATACCGTCGACGCAACAAAGTATATTATTAGGCTTACGAATGTTGGAAGTGCAGAGGAAGGACAAAGATTGGTGCGCGATTATACTAGCGTCTCAGCTTTAACTTCCTATGCAGATGGCGATTTTACCGTGACTTTCCAAGGCTAATGAATCAACGAGGATTTAGCCTTTGGGAGGTCGTGCTGGCGGCGGCGATACTTGCTAGTTTTTGGCAAGTATCGTTAGTCGGCTGGCGCTGGCAAGACACGGCGCAGAAGCGCCTGCAGTGGCAACAGCAACTGGTCATGCTGATCCAAGCGCAACGTGACCACTACCAACGTTATGGTGTTTTTGCACTTACCGAGGCGCAATTAGCCCGACAGGGACGTTACGTGGTGCCTGCTTGGCCGTTTTCTACTGAATGGCGATTCCTACCAGATGCCTTTTACAGCGAACAATTACTCATGAGAACACAATTAAAGAACGTTGACCCATCACTCTTACTGGGTCATTCCTTGCCATTTGAACAGCAAGGTAACGAGGTCGTTATCCGTGTTATCGCAACACGCTAATAAACTGTGTCATCAGCGCGGGCAGAGCCTTGTCGAGGCGGTTGTAGTGTTGCCAATCATGCTGCTGTTTGCGCTACTGCTGGCGCAAGTACTTTATCTTTGGTGGGCACAGCAAACACTGTTTGTTGCAAGCCAGTATGCTGCGCGGGTCGGGGCTATCAACCATGGCGAAAAGCGGCCGATGCGCGTGATCTTGGCGGCCACCATGGCGAGTTTGACGCCTAAAGATAAAGACATAGAAAGTTGGCAAAATATATTGAAGTCAGTTGCTGCGCAGCAATTACACGGTTTGCAGTTTTCAGAGATCGACATCGTCCAACCCACAGAGGCGATGGTTAATCAATTTAAAGAGCGCCGCTATAGTAATGAATCGCAGAACTGGATTGAGGAAATTCCTGTTGATCACTACTGGGCGAGAAGACAGTCGGCCGAGAACGAAGAAGCGTACGTTAGTGCCACGACATTAAAAATTGAGGTCACTTGGTGCATTGAATTGAAGATACCGATTGCCGATAAAGTGTTAGCCGCGTTGGCTCCAAAGGTTTCACGATGTCAGCTAGCACAACAAATCACAGGAAGTCCGTTTTGGCCGTTAACAGCAACCGCCGAGCATCGGATGCTCAGCGGTTATCGTTAATTCGTCTAATTAGGCCTCAGTGTGGTCGTGGTATTCAACGCACGCTTGCAAGGTATTTTCAATCAGTGAAGCGACGGTCATAGGACCCACCCCACCCGGTACCGGTGTGATCCAACCGGCTCTTTGTACAGCCGTGTCAAACTCGACATCACCTGTTAAGCGACCATCATTCAGTCGGTTCATGCCTACATCAATAACGATTGCGCCTTCTTTGATCCATTCACCTGGAATAAATTCGGGCTTACCCACGGCGACGACAACAATGTCGGCACGTCTTACATGTTTTTCTAGGTCATTGGTGAAGCGATGACATACGGTGGTTGTTGCGCCTGCTAACAAAAGTTCAAGGCTCATTGGTCGACCAACGATATTGGATGCGCCGACAACCACTGCATTGAGTCCGTGTAAATCAATTTGTGTACTGTCTAGCAAAGTGATGATGCCTTTTGGAGTACACGGACGCAAAGCGGGTATTCGTTGTGCTAATCGACCGACATTGTATGGATGAAAGCCATCCACATCTTTGTGCGGGTGAATGCGTTCGAGAATGGGCGTTGCGTCAAGGCCAGCAGGCAAGGGTAGTTGTAACAAAATACCGTCGACATCGGGGTTGTCATTGAGTTCATCAATTAGTTGCTCGAGTGCAGTCTGTGATGTATCACTGGGCATGTCATAATCAAACGAACGAATACCGACTTGTTCACAGGCGCGTCTTTTATTACCCACATAAACTTCTGATGCGGGGTCTTGTCCGACTAAAACGACAGCTAAACCGGGCGCACGCTTGCCCGCGTTCAGTCGTTCGTCAATTTGTGTTTTTACCGATGCTCTGATGTTTGCAGCGATTGCTTTACCATCAATTAGCTGTGCAGGCATATAGGGACCCTTGCTTGTCAATGAAATTGGAATTGAAAAAGCTTTGAATGGCTGCATAGTTTACCGCTATTTTAGGTTCATTGTCACTGATTGTCGGAATAATGGTCAGCTTGGCGCAAAAGTAGCCAAACAACCGCCGTTTGCCAAAAAAAGTTTGACGGACGGGAAACTTATGGGTAATATTCGCCCCCGTTGTCAGGCAGCATTGCTTGTCACCACCAGATGTCAAAAACGGCGAGTAGCGCAGTTTGGTAGCGCACTTGGTTTGGGTCCAAGGGGTCGCTGGTTCGAATCCAGTCTCGCCGACCATTTTGACATTAGGGTAGCAGGAATGTTCGATTGCGCCCGTAGCTCAGCTGGATAGAGCAACGGCCTTCTAAGCCGTCGGTCGCAGGTTCGAATCCTGCCGGGTGCGCCAGAACGCGC
>NZ_CH672404.1:246209-258701 GCF_000152885.1 Idiomarina baltica OS145 | reverse complement strand
TATGCGGCGTCGCAATGGCAAGGTAAGGTAAAATAGCCTTGTTAATCTCAGGCTCACCCTCAAATACATCAAACACCAATGTCGGGCATTCGCCTTGCTCGCACCGCGCAATAACCGCATGGTTATCGATCACGGCACCTCGACACGCATTAATGAGTAGTTGACCAGAGTGCAATGACTGGAGCGCTTCAATATCAATGAGATGATGCGTTGGGTACAACCCCTTACGCGTTAACGGCACGTGTAAACTAATAATGTCCGAAGTCAGCACCCGCTGCCAATGTGAATGAGCTCGGCTATCACCTTGTTCTGCGAGCGGCGGATCATAGTAATGCACGTTCATGCCCAACGCCGCTAAGCGTTGACCGGCAGCCGTGCCGGTATGGCCCGCTCCGACAATAGCGACGTCCAAATCCAATACCTCGTCGAGCCGGTGTTGCTGTTGCAGTACCTTAAGCACCGCCGTAAGCACATACTCACCGACGGAGTCTGCATTGCAACCCGGTGCATTGGCCCACTGAATCGCACGCGCATCAAGCGCATCAATAGCTAAATGTTCTTTACCGATGGTTGCCGTCGCAACAAATTTTAGTTGTGGCGCTTGCTTTAATAACGCCGCGTCGACTTGCGTAATTGACCGAACCAACAACGCGTCGGCCGTTTCGAGTAGCTCGGGAGGGGGCGTTCGACCAACATAACATGTGAGGTGACCTACGTTGCCTAACAACTCAGGCAACGCAGGAATATTTTGGTCGGCAACGATGTGAATACGTTTAGACCGATTCAAAATAACTTAGTCTTGATATTCGCGCAGTACCAATGATGCATTGGTGCCACCAAAACCAAAGCTGTTAGACATCACAGTGCGTAACTTAGCTTCCGTGGGTTCGCGCACGATGTTCATACCCTCAGCAGCCTCATCTAAGTTATCAATATTGATACTCGGCGTCACAAAGCCATTTTTCATCATCAATAACGAGTAGATTGCCTCGTGTACACCTGCGGCCCCTAACGCGTGACCTGTCATTGCTTTAGTTGCGCTGATAAATGGCGTCTTCTCCGGGAACACCTCACGAATCGCCTCTAATTCCTTAACATCACCCACGGGCGTACTAGTACCGTGCGTGTTTAAGTAGTCGATTGGCGTGTCAACGGTTTCCATCGCCATCTTCATGCAGCGAATTGCGCCTTCACCCGACGGCGCTACCATATCGTAGCCATCAGATGTCGCACCATAGCCAACGATCTCGGCATAGATTGTTGCACCGCGAGCCTTCGCAGCCTCAAGTTCTTCAATGACCAAAATGCCGCCGCCACCTGCAGGGACAAAGCCATCACGATCGCGGTCATAGGTACGCGATGCTTTTTCTGGCGTATCATTGTATTTGGTGCTTAGAGCGCCCATCGCGTCAAATTCCATACCGAGCGTCCAGTGCAACTCTTCACCACCGCCAGCAAATACGCGATCTTGCTTGCCAAATTGAATTAGTTCTAATGCATGACCAATGCAGTGTGCCGATGTTGCACACGCAGAACTAATTGAGTAATTAATGCCTTTAATCTTAAATGGCGTTGCCAAACAAGCGGATGTGGTTGATGCCATGCATCGCGGAACCATGTAGGGTCCTACACGCTTAACACCACGCTCGCGAAGAATATCAGCAGCCGCCACTTGATGTTCACCTGACGCTCCGCCTGAACCCACTACGAGACCAGTACGCGGATTAGATACTTCCTCTTCGCTTAAGCCAGCGTCTTCAATCGCTTGTTGCATCGCAATATACGCATAGGCCGCTGAGTCACCCATGAAGCGTAAGGCTTTACGATCAATATGGTCTTTGACGTCTAACCGAACCGGGCCCCAAACTTGGCAACGCAACCCCATTTCAGCAAAGGATTCAGAACGCTCTATGCCCGACTTACCGGTACGTAGCGATTCAAGGACTTCTTTTTGATTGGTTCCGATACTCGATACAATACCGAGTCCGGTAATCACAGCTCTTCTCATTACTTGTTCCTGTATTGGCGATGGGCCGATAAATTAAAAATTTTCTTATGTTGTATGGTAACGAACAACGGGTCAACAGGTGGTCTGCTTTGTATAAAATTTTTTCTCTTTACCCCGCCTGTTGTCTTACCATCAAGTACAAAATCATCAACTATTGTTTACAAAGTTGTTATTATAGCGAGCATTGCGCAAGAATTCATGGTGTTCAGCATGTCAAATCATGCAAAAATCGATTTTAACGAGTCGGGCGTGCCCATCTCACAAACATTTGATGATATCTATTTCTCTATAGACAGCGGTATTGACGAAAGCCAATACGTTTTTCTTAAGCACAATGGTTTACCCGAACGTTGGGTCAGCTTGCCAGCTCAGTATGACTTTGTTGTGACAGAAACGGGCTTTGGGACAGGGCTAAACTTTTTGCTCACATGGCTCAACTATCGTCAACATGCTCGGTCCTGTACACGCTTACACTTTATCAGCGTTGAAAAGTACCCTCTTTCCAAGTCTCAGCTAGCACAAGCATTAGCCACACTACCCGCGGTCGCTGCTGTGGTCGAACCCTTACTCGAACAATATCCCGCAACAGAACCGGGTTGTCACCGTCTAGTTTTTGATCAAGGGCGGGTTGTGTTGGATTTGTGGATTGGCGATATTATCGAAACCCTAGCCGAGTGGCAGACAAGTCTGGCTCATCGAGTCGATGCTTGGTTTCTCGACGGCTTTGCGCCGGCAAAAAATCCAGCGATGTGGCAGTCGGCGCTATTCAACACCATGGCAAATTCGGCGCATCGAGATACCACTTTTGCGACATTTACCGCAGCGGGCTTGGTTAAGCGCGGGCTTAATGAAGCCGGTTTCCAGGTCAATAAAGTCAAAGGCTTTGGTCGTAAACGCGAAATGTTATGCGGTCACTTCCCGGGTCAGATAGTAAAAAGTAGCCGCTGTCGTGCACCCGTGACCTTGGTCGGTGGGGGCATTGCCAGCGCTTGCTTAGCGCGCGCTTTACATCAACGGCAAATCCCCTGTCGTGTCATAAGTCAGGGCTTAGCCGACGGCGCATCGGGTAACCCTCAAGGCGCAGTTTATCCGCTGCTGCACGCTGAACTCACACCGTTAACTCGGTTCTATTTGCAAGCCAGCTCGACCGCAATCAGTTATTACACACCTTGGCGTGATCGCTATTGGTTCGTTTCTGGTGTGATTCAACCGGCATTTAATGCCAGCCGCATCGATAGGATCGAGAAAATTACCGCATGCGATTATTCGTCCGCGACGGTCACGGCGCTCGCCAGCGAGCAGAGTTCGACGCTTGCTCAACTCCCCATCGAGCAACCGAGTTTACACTATCCTAATGCTGGCTGGTTAAATCCATCAAAACTGGTTCGGGCCATGTTCAACGAGTCGGATTCCGACTGGATGACCGACACCGTTGAACGCATTTTTCCAAGTAACTTAGACAGCCCCACACTAGCCTGGACACTGGTCGGTACTCGCGCCCGTTACTCGGCAGCGCGCGTCGTGATCGCATGCGGCCACGCCTCAGCGACACTCTTTGAGTCCAATCTGAAGATGATACCCGTAAAAGGTCAGATCTCGACTATTCGGGCGACCGCGGAAACAGAAGCATTGAACACGGTGCTTTGCTACAAGGGTTACATGGTACCGGCACAAAATGGCGAACACTGTATCGGTGCGACCTTTGAACGTGGCCAAACCGACCTAAATGCTTCAGTCGAGGCCGATACAGCGAACTGCGATTCGCTTGCGCGTTGCGCTCAGCAAACTTGGAGCCAACACCTTGAGGTCACAGGGCATCGTGTCAGTATAAGAGCCACGACACCCGATCACATGCCCGCAGCCGGTGCCCTAGACACGGGTCTTATGCTGTTGAGCGGACTTGGCTCACGCGGTTTAACCGCAGCACCCATCTTAGCAGAGTTGTTAGCCGAGCAACTCAGTGGCGGTGTGGTTCCGTTAACCAAAGACGCGCGATCGCGCTTGCAACCACAACGTCTGATTAAGTGAGTTAAACGCTACGAACCACGATGTCGAGCTGTTCAACTAAGTTATTCACATGCGTTTGGTCGGCCGGTGCAAGTTCATGCTTTGCCTGCTCGACCGCCGCTTTAAGGTTGGGAATGATCGCTTGGGCATCCGTTTCGTCGTTCATTTCCATGCGGGCAACGACTAGGTCAAAATGGCCACGGAGATAACCGCTCGCAAACAACTCATCATCGGAACCATCAACGTAAACCTGATCGAAGACACTTTCTAACTGCTCAATAACCGCATTAAACGACATCTAATCACCTTTTTTCATATTACTGAGACGTTATTTTAACGAGGTTTTTGCTACAATGCACCCATCGAAACTATCCAACGAGGTTGTTATGTCGTTGCAAATCGGCCTGTTTTATGGCTCAACTACCTGCTATACCGAAATTGCCGCTGAAAAAATTCAGCAAGCCATTGGCGAAGACATTGTCTCGATATTTGATATTAAAGACACGCCGCTAAAAGAAGCTGAACAGTTTGATATCCTCATTTTGGGTATATCGACATGGGACTTTGGCGAGCTTCAAGAAGACTGGGAAAGTCATTGGGACGATATTACGCCGCTCAACTTACAAGGCAAAATCGTTGCTCTTTATGGCATGGGCGACCAGCAAGGCTATACTGATTGGTTTCAGGATGCACTCGGCATGTTGCACGACGCCATTGCCGATAAAGACTGTAAGCGCATCGGCTTTTGGCCGAACCAAGGTTATGAATTTGCTGCGTCTAAGGCGCTCACCGAGGATCAGCAGTACTTCGTCGGATTATCACTTGACGAGGACACTCAGTACGACTTATCTGAAGAGCGCATCGAGCAATGGACAACACAAATTCTCGAAGAAATAGCTGAACAACTATAACAACAAGAAGGAAGCCAACATGCGAAACTTAATTCGCGTTGTATGGATTAGTATTGCGCTGCTGCAAACCAGCCTTGTAATCGCAGCGCCTGAACCGATGCCCCGTGTTGCTGAGTTCACACAATCAATGCAAAAAGCCGAGGGCTTTTTTGATTTCTATCATGATACCAATCGCGGTAAATACTATTTGTATGTGCCCAGCAACCAAGGTTCATTTATCTTCCAGACCAGTTTACCTTGGGGGCTCGGTTCAAATGATGTCGGCCTAGATCGAGGGCAGCTAGGACAAACACAACTTGCCCATTTTACCGTGCAAGGTCAACGGGTTTTGCTGGTTGCCGAAAATACGCAATATCGTGCCGACGATAAAAATCCAGCCGAACACGCCAGTGTCCAACAGGCATTCGCCGATAGCACACTGTTTGGCTTTAATGTGGTTGCCGCAAACGAGAGCGGTGTGCTCGTTGATTACACACCCTTTCTAATGACCGATGTTCATGGTGTGAGTGAGCGCTTGCAACAGACGGGGCAAGGCCAATACAGCATCGATAATGACCGCTCAGTTGTTTATCCCGCTCGGACTAAAAGCTTCCCGGACAATACCGAGTTCGAGGCAACGGTGACATTCGTCGGCAAGGGCAAGGGACGCTACGTTAATGCCATTTTACCCAATGCTGATGCGCTCACTTTACATTTGCACCACTCGTTTATTCGTTTACCGGATGATAACTATCGTCCTCGTCAATTTTCGCCCAACAGTGGCTTTTGGGCGCAAACCTATTACGACTATTCAGCGCCCTTAGGTGAGCCCATTGTTCAGCGCGTTATCCCACGCCACCGTCTAGCAAAAAAAGATCCCATTGCTTCGAGCAGTGAGGCACAACAGCCCATCACATACTACCTTGACCCCGGGGCGCCAGAACCCGTTAAGTCTGCCTTACTTGAGGGCGCGTCATGGTGGGCGCAAGCATTTGCTGCGGCCGGCTATGAAAATGCGTTTCAAGTGAAAATGTTACCGGCCGACGCAGATCCTATGGATGTCCGTTATAATGTGATTCAGTGGGTCCACCGTGCGACCCGCGGTTGGTCTTATGGTTCATCGGTTATCGATCCGCGCACCGGCGAAATTATCAAAGGCCATGTAACGCTCGGTTCGTTACGTGTGCGTCAAGATATGAAAATCGCTGAAGGGCTAATAGGTCCTTTCAATAAAGAAAATAGCGAACAACTAAAAGAAAAAATCGAGCAAATGGCACTGGCACGTATTCGCCAATTAAGCGCCCACGAAGTCGGACACACTCTCGGCATTGCCCATAATTTTGCCGCGAGCACTGAAAATCGCGCGTCTGTAATGGACTACCCTCACCCGCTTGTTACGCTGACAACCGAGGGCGTAATCAGTCTCAATGATGCTTATGATACAGGTATTGGCGAGTGGGATAAGCAAGTCATCGCCTATGGTTACAGCGATTTTGGTGGCATGCCCAGTGAGCGCGAGCAACTCGACCGAATTCTCAAAGAGAATCAATCCTTAGGCTTAACGTTTATCTCTGACCGCGACGCTCGCCCTACTGGCGGCGCACATCCTACCGCTCATTTATGGGATAATGGCAGTGATACAGTCACTGAACTCGAGCGGATCCTCAATGTACGTAAGCAAGTACTTGCTCAGTTTGGTCAACACCAACTCCCCGCGACTGAGGCGCTCAGCGACTTGCAAGAAGTATTTGTTCCTATTTACTTACTCCATCGCTACCAAACTGAAGCTGCGGCTAAATGGTTAGGGGGAGTCAATTATCGATACTATATCAATGACCATACGCCTAACGATTTTGCCGCGGTGAGTCCTGCATCACAGAAACGTGCTCTGAATCTGCTTATCGAGACGACACGTGCTGGCACAGTTCGCGTTCCGAAGCACATTCAGCAATTACTCGTTCCGCTCGCTTATGGCCACCAGGACAACCGTGAGCGCTTTGAGGGGCGCACAGGACTCATTCCAGATCCGGTAAGCATGGCTGCAAGTGCCTCTGGTTTTAGCTTGTCACTGATTTTAAATCCGGAACGACTTAACCGTCTGAGTCAACAACATGCTTCGAACTCTGACGTCCCATCACCTGTTGCGGTGGTCAATCAACTGTTCAGCACATTGATTAACGATTGGCAGTCACAACCCGAGGATCCTGTTAATCAACGTGTCTTAGTTACCGCCGCTAATGCGCTCGTGAACACCATGCAGGATGAAGTTGTCGCCCCCGAAGTTCGCCTTGCGTTACGCAAAGCGACCGTAAGGCTCACCAATAAGCTTAAAGGTCACAGTGTTGTCGAAGCGCTTGCTGAACAGCTCAACAATTACCTCACCGACGGAGAATGGCCTACAGGTTATGCGCCCGCGGCACTGCCTCCTGGTTCGCCAATTTAATCACTAAACGGATGAGCATAAAAAAACGGCGCATGAAAATGCGCCGTTTTTTAAACTCAGTCATTATTAACTATCGAAGTTAAATTCATCCAGCTCTTCTTTTGTTTTGCCGTGAGGCGTCGGTTGACGGGTCTCTGGATCAATGTGTACAAAGACAATATCATCAGCCGTACAAATATTTTGCTTAGTATGCTTATTACGAACCACACAAGTAATATTCAATGAAGTACGACCGGCTGACTTAACCTGTAAACCAAACTCAACCACATCGCCTTGAAACGCTGAGGTTTCGAAGGTAATAGCGCCAATGTGCTTGGTCACCAAACTCTTAGCACCAAGCTGGCAACTCGCAAAAATATAGGCTTCTTCATCAATCCACTCGAGGATACGACCACCGAATAGAGAACCTGCAAAATTGAGGTCATTGGGCATGACCAAACGGCGAGATAAAAAGCGCATAGCGACTCCTCAACAGTTTAAATTCGTTTCAGAGTCGCTAGTATAACCTATTATTGCTTCAACGTTTGTTGAAAAAAGTTGGCAATTAATTGGTAACGATGAATACGCGTATTCTTACCATTAAGCGAGTGCTTCTTACCCGGGTAATTCATCATTTGGAATGGCTGAGCATTATCCTGCAACTGCTTATAGAGCTTCGTACTGTGCGTAAATAACACGTTGTCATCGGCCATACCGTGATAAATCATCAAGTCACCGCTTAACCCGTCCGTATAAGGAAATACCGACGCTTTCTCATACGCATCACCCTGCTGTGGCATCCCCATATAACGCTCTGTATAATGCGTATCATACAAGCGCCAATCGGTTACCGGTGCACCAGAAACGCCGGCGGCAAAGTAGTCTGACGCCTTAAACATCGCCATTAACGTCATGTAGCCACCATAGCTGTGACCGTGAATTCCGATACGTTCAGGATCGACATAATCGAGCGTGCGTAAGAACTCAACACCACGAATTTGATCAGCGATTTCAGGCGTCCCCATATTCTTATAGATCGGTGCCTCAAACGCCTTACCCCGATTGAACGAACCTCGGTTATCAACACTAAATACGACATAGCCTTGCTGAGCCATGTATTGAACTAAGTAATTACCCCAGCCTTTAGTGACGACTTGAGCGCCCGGTCCACCGTAAACATAGACCATGACAGGGTATTGTTTGCTAGAATCAAAATTAGCAGGCTTGGTGAGCTGGTAATAGAGTGTTTGCCCATCTTCAGCTTCCAAGGTCCCAAATTCGGGATACAACCAATCCCGCCAATACGGCTTTAACGGATGTTGGTCGTCGATTTTGTTTTCTTTTAGCCAAGTCAGACGTTTACCGGTCGGACCATTTAAACTGATCTGCGGCGGCTGTTTATAAGACTCAAAAGTATCCACATACGAGCTTCCGTCGGCCGCAAACTGTATATGGTGCATCCCCTCTTGCTCGGTAATGCGACTCGGCGTTGCAGGTGATGTGGTATTTAGCTGATTGCGATACAAGTGCAGCTCAAGCGGTGACTTCTCGCGTCCAGTAAAATAAAACACCCCGGTTTTTTCATCAATGGCTGCAAGTTCATCGACCTGCCAGTCCCCCGAGGTTAATTGACGAATCAACCCACCATCAACACGATACAGGTAAAGGTGCTTGTAACCGCTGCGCTCTGATGCCCAAATAAAATGCTTGTTGTCATCAAGAAAATAGAGATCGTCGTTTAGATTAACCCAGCTATCGCTCGTTTCAGTTAAAATCACATTGTCGGCCGTATCATTCACATCAACCATATGCAGGTCGAGTCGTTGCTGGTCGCGACTTTGCCACTGATAACTGAAACGTTGACTGTCTTTGAGCCATTTAACACGTGCTAAGTAGCCGTCACCTAATTCGTCGAGTCCAAGCCATTTGATTCCAGATTCAAGGTTATCCGCACCACTGAAATCAACATCCACCACACCTAAGTCAATATCAACATTCGGTGTACCAGCAAACGGGTAGCGCTGCTCGATCATATCAATGTGATCAGCATAAATCTCACTCCGTACCGCGATATCAACGGGAGACTCGTCGACCCGTGTTAAGGCAATTTTACGTTCGTTCGGTGACCACCAATATCCGGTCATACGATCGATTTCTTCTTGCGCGACAAACTCTGCCATACCATATTTAATGGTGTCTTTGCCCGAGCGCGTGATTGCCTGTTCGGTACCCGTTTCCAAAGAGTAAACATACAGGTTTTGCTCACGGATATAAGAAACATAATGTCCTTGAGGCGACAACTTTGCGTCGGTTTCAAACGCTTCGGTATGAGTAATTTGGCGTGCCTTGCCAGTTTCAAGTGAATAGTAATAAACATCACCGGCTAACGGAAATAGCAACGCATCGGACTGTGCTGACCACTGATAACTCACAATGCCGGAGCCACTCAACCTTAAGCGTTCACGACGCGCCTTTTCCTCATCGGATAAGACTTCCTCACCGGCAAACACGTCATCCGCATTCACTAAACGCTGATGCTTTTCGGTGGCTAAATTGTAAGACCAAAGGTCATAATGACTGGCATCATCAGCACGACCTTTTAAGTAGGTCAAACGTTGACCGTCGGGTGAGAAACGCAGCGCTCGCATCGAGTCGCCGGAAAGTGATGGGGAGCTAAAAATTCGCTCAATAGATAGTTCTTTGCTTTCAACTTGTGGTTGCATCACCACTGAGGCCAGAATCACACTGGCTGATAATAATGAAAAACGCAGCATCATGGGTTCCCTGTTTTTTTTAACAGCGAGAGAATACCAAAGATGCTGCGTAATGTTCAGTCGATGCGTTCAATAAACAATGTTAAAAGGTCACTGACACACCAATTTTAAAGTTACGCCCTGCCATCGGTGCATCATCTTTTAAGAACGAACTATGCACACGACCCAATTGGTTGGTCAGATTCTCGCCCTTCAAATAAACCGTCGCACCATATTGTGCTAGCCAGTTCGGATAAAAGCTCGCGTGTGCATTGAGTAGACCAAAACCATCCGTCTCTGTCTCATTAGCGGCAATTTTATCCTGCGTTAAATAACGCGTATAACCAATCGCGCCGTCCCAATGAGTCGCTTGATAACGCACTTCAGTACCTACACGTTGCGCGGGGATGCGTGGCAAATCGCCACCATCGCGCAATTCCGCACGCGTATAGTCACTGAAACCATGGACCGACCACGCATCCGTTAATCGATAATCGGCCTCTAACTCGTAGCCGTAGAGGTTGACATCGGCTTGAGAAAATTGCACCACCATCAAGCCATCGCCATCATGCGCATGATCATGGTCGGCTTCGCCCGCATGCTCATCATGGTGCTCATCGGTGTGAATCGCGGTCGAGTTAATTCCAGTAAAACGCTCGTAAATAAAGTCGTCGACACGATTGTAGAAGACGTTCGCTTGCACGTGAACGCGGTCTGTTTCAAAGTGATAACCTACATCAATATTGTTGGACGTCTCGAGTTTGATGTCCGTGTTTTCTTGATGCAAATGGTATTCACCATTGCCTTCATCATGCAATTCGTAAAGCGTACCCAGTTCATAGGTGCGTGTAGCGAAATGTTCACCGTTGGAGAATACCTCAGTCGCGCTAGGCGCACGCTCTGAATGAGAGAGATTCACTGAAAATGAGCTTGCATCATCAATATGATACATGTAGCCCGCCGATAATGAGGTGGCATTAAACGTATTAAGCGCCAGCTCGGTGCTACTCAGATCGGTCCGCTCTTGGCGAATGCCCAAGTCGACATGATGATTGTCTATTTCACGCTCAACCACCCAGAAAACACCTTGGCTCCGACGCTTGGCATCTGGCGTAAAGGCTTCTTCACCACGCGCTGTTTTATCGGCCGAGTCCCACTGAAAACCAATAGCGCCACTCCAGCCTGCAATAGGCGCATGACGCGCGGTCAGTCGAACTTCTTTTTGTTGGTTTTTAAATTGGGTGCCTACGGTGTCGCCCTCAATTTCGCTATGTTGGTAATCAGTCAGCGCAGCGCGCATTTCAATCACCTCGAAACCGCTAAAGGGGTCACGGAGCTCACCGGCAATTTGCCAACGTTTCTGTTCTAAGTCGGCAAAAGGTCCTGCAGCCTCAGCGTGCGCCGGCTCTTCTTCTTGCCCAGCTTCGTCATGATGATGATGCTCATGGCCCGGAATTCCATATTCTTGATAAAGACCTTGATAAGAGATACCAAAATAACCGTTATCGAACTGATAAGAAGCACCTACAGTACCGCCTTTCGAATCAACAAAGCTATTTTCGACGTGGTCTAATACTTCGCCTTCATCATTGATAAAGTCAGGTGTATCGTAGTTATCCGACAAACGGCGATGAGCATCGACATAAAGCGCCCAGTCGCCATTACCCACCGTCATATCATATGAACCGCCACGGCCGTTGTTTACACTGTCGTAGTTCACATTAACACTGCCCTCAAGGCCATAGACGGGTGCCGAGGGGATACGTTCGTCGACTACATTCACCACGCCACCAATAGCACCACTACCGTAGAGTAAAGTCGCAGGCCCCCGTAAGACCTCAATTTGTTCCGCGGTGCTGGTTTCGGTCGTTACTGCATGATCGGGGCTACCTCGAGATACATCCCCGGTATCCAAACCATTCTGTGTCACTTTCACTCGCGGTCCACCGAGACCCCGAATAATTGGACTACCAGCGACGGTGGCAAAATGCGTGTTATTAATACCAGGCTCTAGTGCGAGCGTTTCACCCAGACTATGTGCTTGTTTAAGTTTTAATTCGTCACCAGAAATAATATTCACAGGTTGAGCGCTTTCAAGCGGTGTCTTATTCAACGGACTCGCTTGGATCACGAGAGTTTCGTCCACCTTATTTGAGCGACTATCTTCTTTCGATTGCTGTTGTGCTTGAGCGAGGGCACTGGCTGGCAAAGCAGCTAACACAGCAAGGGTGATTGCATTTAACGACTTCATAATTATACCTACTCTTATTGTTACTCAGGGAGAGCTCTAACCGGTTAATGTGATAATATAACATTACATGTCTGGTTTACGTTTTGCAACACTCTTGTTTGTTGACGTGGTAGTGATTCTGTATAACGTGGGGTACACTGTGGCTGATGTAACAACGAAGA
>NZ_CH672404.1:238043-245997 GCF_000152885.1 Idiomarina baltica OS145 | reverse complement strand
AAAACCTTTGGTGCGGATCCGAGCTTTACGCAGTCGCTTGAGCTCGCCGCGTATACGGCGACACCCGTCATTATGTCCGGTGTTGCCGCGCTTTATCCAGAGCTATGGTTCGTTTCGCTGGTCTTTTTAGCGGGCGTGGGCTATTCGGTATATCTTTTGTATGCGGGCATTCCCGTTCTCATGCATATTCCTGAAGAACGCGGCTTTCTATACGCAAGTTCGGTTGTAACCGCCGGTCTCATCTTAATGGTCATTTTGATGGTTGCAACGGCGATTCTTTGGACTAATGGCTTTGGTCCTCGCTTTATGTCTTGATGGCGATGCGACGGAAGCGTTGAATCATAAAAAAAGAGCCTGCGGGCTCTTTTTTTATGCCATATAAATACCGACGTACGTGTTTTGTTGCTGAATTTTTTGTGCGTCGTACCAGTCGCCCAGCACAATACGTTTGGCAGGACGTTCGGGTGCGAGTTCAAAACAGTGTATTGCCGCGCGGTGTGTATGACCATGAATAAGCTGTTGAACTTGGTGATTATTCATCGCCTTAACGACAGCAGCGTGCTGAGCATCCATCTGCTGCAAACGTTGATGGGACAGCGCTCGTTGAGTCCCCGAATTGGCGCGCAGTTTCTTGGCAATACTCATGCGCGTTTTAAGCGGTAAACGTGCCAGTAAAAATCGCGTGATAGGGTGTTGAATGACGGCGCGGTAGCGTAAGTAGCTTTGATCCGCCGTACAGAGCGTGTCACCGTGCATCAACAACGTGCGTACACCATTGAGCTGGATAACCGTTTCATCTTTGAGCAGCGTCAGTCCCACTTCCCGTGCGAATTTTTTACCCAGCATAAAATCGCGGTTGCCGGGCATAAAATACACTTGCACACCGTGGTCTACCAGTTGTTTGAGTAACGACTTAATGTGTACAGCAAACTCACTGGGGTCGTCGTCACCTAACCAAGCCTCAAACAGATCACCGAGGATATAGAGCTTATCTAGACAGGCATTGCGCTCACAAAAAGCCTCGAACGCCGCGGTGATATCCGGGCGTTCAGGGCTCAAATGAAGGTCAGCAATAAACGCTGTGGTCATGCGTCCTCTTGGACGGTAACGCTTGTAATAACGACGTCTTCAACTGGAACGTCGGCGTGGAAGCCAGCCGTTGAAGTTTTGACACCTTTGATATTGTTAACTACGTCCATGCCTTCAACCACTTCAGCAAATACACAATAACCAAAGCCGTTAGGTGTTTCGTTTTGGAAATTAAGGAAGTGGTTGTCGTTCACATTGATAAAGAACTGTGACGAGGCTGAATGTGGATCCGGGGTGCGTGCCATAGCGACCGTACCAGTCAGGTTCGGCTTTGCTGTTTTGGCTTCGTTTTCGATAGTGCCACGGGTGTCTTTTTGTGACATGCCGGGCTCAAAACCGCCACCTTGCACCATGAAGTTATCGATAACACGATGAAATAGCGTGTTTTCATAAAAACCGTCGCGTGCATACTGAAGAAAGTTTTCGACCGTTTTAGGTGCGGTCTCAGTGTGCATGGCTAAGGTGATGTCACCATAATTGGTATGTAAAACAACCTGCATTTTGGGTTCCTTAATACTACGACTAATCGGTCGCTAGTGTACCAGAGCCGACCGTTCAGTGGTATCATTAGTGGTTGAATCATAAAAACTGAATCGGTTTGTTCGTTTTGTCGATTAAAGCCAAATTACGGAGATACTATGGCACTGACACTGTTTAATACCCTGACCCGCGAGAAAGAAACCTTTACACCAAGAGAAGCAGGCCGTGTGGGTATGTACGTGTGTGGCGTGACCACATACGATTTGTGTCATATTGGTCATGCACGCACCTATGTAGCATTTGACGTGGTGGTCCGTTATTTAAGAAAAATTGGTTACGACGTGACTTATGTTCGCAATATTACCGATTTGGATGACAAAATTATTAAGCGAGCAGCTGAAAACGGTGAGCCTTTTGATGCATTGACCCAACGTTATATTGATGAAATGCATCGTGATTTTGCCGCCTTAAATTTGCTGGAACCCGATGTTGAGCCGCGCGTTACACAACATATGGATGACATTATTCGTATGATTGAATCGTTGGTAACACAAGGCTACGCTTATCAAGCAGACAATGGCGATGTGTTGTTTGATGTATCAACCTTTGACGATTACGGTCGTTTAAGCCGCCAAAACTTGGAACAGTTGCAGGCAGGCGCGCGTGTTGACGTGGAAGCCAGCAAACTGGACCCGCTGGACTTTGTGTTATGGAAAAAGGCGAAGGCGGGCGAGCCGAGCTGGGATTCACCTTGGGGTGAGGGACGTCCAGGTTGGCACATTGAGTGCTCAGCGATGAATAAGGCACACTTAGGTGAAACCTTTGATATCCACGGTGGTGGGTCGGATTTAACGTTCCCACACCATGAAAATGAAATCGCCCAAAGCTGCTGCGCGAATCAAACCAACTATGTAAATTATTGGATGCACAGCGGTATGGTACAGGTGGATGATGTGAAGATGTCGAAGTCATTGGGCAACTTCTTTACCATACGTGATGTATTAAACGCGTACGATGCTGAAACGGTGCGCTACTTCTTGCTATCAAGCCACTATCGTTCGCAACTGAACTACACGCAAGATAACCTAGAGCAGGCGCATGCGGCACTTGAACGACTCTACACTGCGTTGCGCGGGCTTACACCAGAGCAGCCTGATGAGAATCTGCGTTTACCGTACTGGAACCAGTTTACCGATGCGATGAATGATGACTTCAACGCCCCCGAAGCCATGAGTGTGTTATTTGAATTGGTGCGTGAAATTAACAAGGCGCGTGATAATGATGCCGAGCGTGCTGCACAGCTGGCTCATGTACTGGTTGAGCTTGCTGATGTATTGGGACTTTTACAGCAGTCACCGGAGAGTTTCCTGCAAGGTGGCGCTGATGATGAAGTTGCGTTGATCGAGGCATTGATTGCCCAGCGTAATAAAGCAAGAGCCGAGAAAGATTGGGCCGCTGCCGATGAAGCCCGTGACCGTCTTACTGAGATGGGGATTGTGCTTGAAGATGGTGCAAACGGCACGCAGTGGCGACGTTCATAAAAAAGAGAGGAAATTATGGCATTTGCAACCTTGCATTGTGTTGATGAACTTCAGCAAGCCATTGATAACGAACAGACCGATGCACTGATTGTTATCGGTCATTTTGCACATATTGAAAACACGCAGTTGAGCGAAACGATTCGTGCTGCTCAGGGCACAGACCAACGCGTGGGCAAAGAGGCACTGCTTATCAGTGCAAATGATGTGCCTGGCAACCGCATGGTAGTTGCACCAACAGGACCTTTAAACCGTGACTATGACGATGTTCGTCAAGTCTTTGATGCAGCGCATAAAGCTGCAAAAATCGCGCAAGATGCAGGCGCACGTCATCCGGTCATTTTGCTTAACGGCGTTAACGTTGAAGACGAACGTTATCAGCAGGCTTTTCTCGCCGCTTATTTAGGCTTCTGCCAAGCGCTTTATCAACCGCTCGAAGCGCGTGAGTATCATGGTGAGGATGAAATCGAGCCAACTCGTGATGTGACTTTAGTGGGCGCATTAGATGCCGAGTGGGCAATGGCGATTGAAGCGGGCAAGCGTGTGGCTCGTGACTTAGCCGGTACTGAACCCGAGCGCATGGCGCCACCGCGTTTTGCCGAGTACTGCCGCAATGCTTTTGCGCACACGGCGGTTAAAGTGACTGTGATCGATGATTTTCAGCAGCTCGAACACGAGTATCCGCTTGCAGCCGCTGTAGGGCGCGCATCGGTGAGTGTTGAGCGTCATCGTCCGTGTGTTATCCGTTTAGAATACAAAGGCAGCCAGCCAGAGCGTCAAGTGATGTTCGCGGGTAAAGGGATTGTTTACGATACCGGTGGCGCCGACCTTAAAGTCGGTGGACACATGGCGGGCATGAGTCGTGATAAAGGTGGTGCGGCTGCAGTCGCTGGGTTTGTGAAAACCGTCGCTGAACTTGAACCGGCTAACTTACATGTGATCGCTGAAATTGGGGCGGTCCGTAACAGCATCGGCTCAGATGCTTTTGTAGCCGACGAAATCATTACTGGGCATAGCGGTAAGCGTGTTCGCATTGGTAACACCGATGCCGAAGGGCGTCTAGTGATGGCCGATTTACTTTCGCACTTGCGTGAGGAAGCGGCGGCAAGTGATTTACCAAGTGAGCTATACACTGTAGCGACGTTAACGGGCCACGCTGCGTTAGCAAAAGGGCCATACACAGCGTTAGTACCGAATGGTCCTGCGCGCCGTGGTCAACTTGCGCAGCAACTGTTTGATGTGGGCGAAGTCTACGGCGATCCAGCAGAGATTTCATGGTCACGTCGTGAAGACTTTGATTTTGTGAAGGGACACACCCTGTGCGATGACCTTTTATCGTCTAACAATGGGCCTTCGGCGACCACTGCACGCGGACACCAGTTCCCAATGGCGTTCTTAGTCGGTGTGTCGGGATTGGATGCACACGGTGTCGATAGCGATAAACCGCTCAGCTATGTGCATGTTGATATCGCTGGTAGCGGTGTTGAGGGAGGCGACTGGCAGCATGGTAAGCCTACCGCCGCGCCTGTGACCTGCTTATCTGCGCATTACTTGAAGCGTTAGTGACGTAGCCCTCATAGACTCGTTTTAAGGTGGACTACGGTCCACCTTTTTTGTGTCCATTAATTCATCAATTCGTCACAATTCAACGTTAGCCTCTAACCATGTTGCACATGGAGGCACCTGTAATGTTAAACGTTGAACAAGTTGTCAAAGAACGACTTCCCAAGCTAGAAAACAAACCTTGGCTCTACAAGCCGACCACCTGGCTACTTAAAAATTTACTCCACGAAAGCGATATCAAAGATTTCAGTCAGCGTTATCCCAACCTACAAGGCATTGATTTTGTCGAGCAAGTGCTCGACTACTTCAACTTTACTTACTCTTACCGTAGTGCAGAGCTCGATAATATTCCGACCACGGGACGGGTGGTGATCATTGCCAACCATCCGATTGGCTCGCTCGATGGTCTCGCCTTATTAAAAATGGTCAGTGAAGTGCGTAGTGACGTGAAAATCGTTGCCAATGACTTACTGATGAAACTGCCGCCACTGCAGAGTATGTTGTTGCCGGTGCGGGTTTTTAACGGGCGTACGAGCCGTGACGATGTTAAAGCCATTCATCAGCACTTACATGACGAAGGGGTAGTGATTGTCTTTCCTTCGGGTGAGGTGTCTCGATTGCGCCCTCAAGGCGTGCGCGATACACAGTGGCAAGCGGGGTTTTTAAAGTTAGCTAAGGCGACTCAATCTGACATTTTGCCGATCCGCCTGGAAGCACATAACTCGGCACTATTTTATACGGCATCAATGGTGTACAAGCCGTTAGCGACGCTATTGTTGGTGAAGGAGATGTTTCGCCAGCAAACCAAACAGGTCAGTTGTCGTATTGGTCAGTTGATTCCTCATAAGACCATTACGCAACATCAACACCTTGCCATGAAACAGCAAGTGAAGCTGTTTAAGAAGCACTTGTATCGTGTGGGTACGGCTAAACCGACAATCTTGCCGACCTTGACACCGATTGCGCGGCCTGAGCCTAGACAAGCGCTCAAGCAAGCGATAGAGGCGTGTGAACATTTAGGTAACACGCCCTGTGGTAAAGCGATTTATTGCTACCGCTTCGATGGTAGCTCGCCATTACTACGCGAAATTGGGCGATTGCGAGAAGTGGCGTTTCGTGCGGTAGGTGAGGGTACATGGCAGCGCCGCGATTTGGATGACCATGACTTGTATTATATGCACCTTATCGTTTGGGACCCAGAAGATCTTGAAATTGCTGGGGCTTATAGACTCGGTGAGTGTGCAAAAATCATTCAGAAAGTGGGTCCCAAGGGACTTTATAGCCGTCATTTTTACCAATTTGAACGGGGCATGGATGACATATTTGCTGAGGGATTAGAGTTGGGCCGTTCGTTTGTGCAGCCGCGTTATTGGGGGAAACGGAGCCTGGAGTATCTTTGGATGGGGATCGGAGCACTACTGAACCAGCACCCTGAGTACCGTTATCTATTTGGTTCGGTCAGTATTAGCAATACCTTGCCCGAGCCAGCTAAGCAGGCATTGGTGGCGTTTTACCGTCATTATTTCCCGGCTCAGCAGCGCTTGGCCATTGCAAATCATGCGTTTCGGGTGACCGAACATCCGGGCTTTGAGCTCAAAGGTGATCATTATGATGACGACTTTAAAGCGTTAAAGTCGTATTTGGGTAGCTTGGGGGCGAGTGTACCGACGCTCTATAAGCAGTATTCTGACTTATGCGAGCCTGGCGGTGTGCAGTTCTTAGAGTTTGGTGTGGATCCCGACTTTAGCGATTCGATCGACGGTTTGGTGTTAGTGGACATCCACCGTTTAAAAGCGCGCAAACGTAAACGCTATTTGGGCGTGGGCGCATAACTCGTCGATTATTAGACACAAAAAAGGCCTCGCATTAGCGAGGCCTTTTCATTTAGGCGACTATTTTAGTCTTTAAACTGCTTACCGAAGTAAGAGTCTTTTAACCAATGTGGACGCTGCGGATCGTTAGCGATTTCTTTACCGATTTCGTAGTTAATATCAGTAAAGCGCGTTGCTGATTCGTAGTTCACTTCTAAGTTGTGAAGGTCATCACTTGGACGGTGATAGTTTTCAGCGAAGAATTTACCCCACACTTCGCCACCATCTTCACCTTCGGTGCGTGACGTAAATCCGGTCATTAAGAATACCGCAGGGATACCTTTCTTAACCAGCGTGTAGTGATCTGAACGAGTAAAGATCGCCTGCTCTGGCATGGGATCAGGGCTTTGCTCAATATTGAACTTAGCCGCTGCTTTCGAAACAGTATCACCCAGTGTTGAGTGTGATGCACCAAACGCAATGACGTCTGCAAAATCATACAGCAGTACCGGCATATCTAGGTTCACGTTAGCGACGATGCTATTAAGGGGAACTGTTGGGTTGTTAGCGAAGTAATCAGCACCCAAGAGGCCTTTTTCTTCTGCCGTTACTGCCAAGAACATGATAGAACGTTTGTTGTCTAGACCTGAGTCGACAAACATACGTGCTGTTTCTAGCATGACGGACACACCCGATGCGTTATCCATCAAACCGTTATTGATGGTGTCATCGCTACTCAAGTCTTTAACAACGCCGATATGGTCTGCGTGTGCGGTGTATACCACATACTCGTCTTTCAGCTTCGGATCGGTCCCCGGTAAGACAGCTGCCACGTTAGGGCTGGTGGTTTCTTCGTGGTTAGATTCTTTCGCCAAAGAAACTGAGCCGTTAAGCGCAAAACCTTTTGGTGAAGCGTTTGGATCTTCTTCGATCTGCTTAAAGATATCTTCCAGCGGTTTCTCAGCACCTTCAAACATCGCTTTCGCGGCATCGATATTGACGTAGGCAGAACCCATTAATTGCTGTTCTTCACCTTGTGGCAGACCGTTTGGACCAATCCACGTCATACGAGGCGTTTTAGTGTAGTAGACACTGGTTTCAAACTTGCGTACTTTTTCGCGCTCTGGCGTGTGCAAGGTAATAATACCGACAGCCCCTTTTTCACGCGCGATATCGCCTTTAATGTTAGCTAAGTGAGCGCCTTCTTCACTTGGTAGATCAGCTGGACGACCTGTTAGCATAACCACGATTTTGCCTTCAACATCAAGGCCCGCATAATCGTCTAAGCCAAATTCAGGCGCTTCCATGCCATAGCCAACGAAGACCAAGGGTGCAGTGACTTCGCTACGTTGACTATAGTGACTTGGACCTGTGATAAATTGTTTACCAAAAGTGAACTCAGTGGTTTCGCCATCAACTGAGTATGACATTTTCGCACTGTTAGGTACCAAGGTACTAATTCTAAACGGAATA
>NZ_CH672404.1:234396-237122 GCF_000152885.1 Idiomarina baltica OS145 | reverse complement strand
CTGTTTGTTATTGACTTTAAAGGCTCGGTTGATGCCAAAGAAGTTGATAGCCTCAAGCGTGAAGTAAATGCGATCGTTAGTATCGCGACTGATCAGGATGAAGTGCTTGTTCGCTTATAGAGCGGTGGTGGTGTTGTCCACGGCTACGGTTTGGGGGCTGCACAGCTACAACGACTGATTGACCATGGTTTAAAGGTGACTATCGCGGTTGATAAAGTCGCTGCTAGCGGTGGTTATATGATGGCCTGTGTGGGCAATAACATTCTATCGGCGCCGTTTGCTTTCATCGGTTCGATTGGTGTAGTTGCGCAATTACCGAATGTTAACAAGTGGCTTAAAAATCATGATATCGACATTGAGCACTTCACGGCTGGTGAATATAAGCGAACATTAACGGTATTGGGTGAGAACACCGAAGAAGGACGTCGTATATTCAAGCAAGACTTGGAGTCGATCCATCACTAATTCAAAGAGCATGTCCAGCGTCACCGTCCTGAATTAGATATAGAAAAAGTGGCCACGGGAGAAGTTTGGACAGGTACTGAAGCGCTTGAATTGGGTCTGGTTGATGAAGTGATTACCAGCGATGCGTGGATGTTGAAGCAATTGGACACACACCGTATTCTTAAAGTGGAATACAGTATTAAGAAACCTCTCAGCGAACGTTTTGCAAAAGGCGCCGCGACGTTGGTCAATACGCTGAAATCTTCGTTTACACGCAGCGACGTGTAACCACTCGGCAGTTGCTGTGCGTTTAACGCATGGCAACTACCCCTTGATTTGCTTTTCTGCTAGGCTATGGCGGTTTTTTTAGTCCGATAGACAACAAAAAGGACGCTTATGAGCGATAATAAAAAATTAAGTCTGACGACCCGCATTGTCATCGGTATGGTGGCAGGTATCGTGCTGGGTATGGCGCTACGCTATTTTGCAGGTGATTCGGCATGGGTCGATAGTTATTTGACCAATGGTTTGTTTAATGTCATTGGTCAAATATTTATCACATCATTGAAGATGCTAGTGGTACCACTTGTGTTGGTGTCCTTGGTAGTGGGCACGTGCTCGTTAAGTGATCCAAGCAAATTGGGACGTTTAGGCGGTAAAGCGGTCGGTATGTATTTAATAACCACCGCTATTGCGATTTCGATTGCTATTTTCTCGGCGATTTTGATTCAACCCGGTAGTGGTGTCGAACGTGCAAGTGACGCGACCTTTGAGCCCTCTGAGGCGCCTTCGTTGTCGCAAGTGATTATTGATCTATTCCCGGATAACCCAATTACTGCGATGGCAGAAGGCAATATGCTGCAGATTATCGTGTTTGCCTTATTACTGGGTATCGCGATGGCATTGGTAGGGAAGCCTGGGGAGCGCATCAAGGGACTGTTTGAGGACTTTAATGAAGTCATCATGAAGCTAGTGGTGATTTTGATGAGCATTGCGCCTTATGGTGTTTTCGCTTTGATGGCTAAGCTCTTCACCGAAACCGGACTGGGCATGATATCCAGTCTGGCGAAGTACTTCTTCTTAGTGCTCATCGTGCTACTGATTCATGGGTTTATTATTCATCCATTCTTATTAGGCGTGCTGGCGCGTGTTAAACCGGGCATCTTTATTCGGAAAATGCGTGATGCACAACTCTTTGGTTTTAGCACTGCCAGTAGTAATGCAACCATGCCGATTACGCTTGAAACCGTGACTAAGCGTTTAGGCGTGAGTAACTCTGTCGGTTCGTTTACCGTGCCGCTTGGAGCAACCATTAATATGGATGGCACTGCCATCATGCAGGGCGTGGCGACGGTATTCATCGCCCAAGTGTATGGACTGGATCTGTCAGTCGCTGATTATCTCATGGTGATTCTCACCGCAACACTCGCATCGGTGGGTACGGCGGGAGTGCCTGGGGTTGGCTTAATCATGCTCGCGATGGTTTTACAGCAGGTGGGTCTGCCCGTCGAGGGGATCGGCTTAATTATCGGTGTTGACCGCCTATTGGATATGACTCGTACCGCAGTCAATGTGACCGGCGATGCCATGGTCAGTTGTGTGGTTGCTAAGTCGGAAGGCGACTTCGACGAAGAAGTCTTCTACGACAAAGAAGCTGGCAAAAAATTGGAAGAACTGTAGGTCGCGCCTTAGGCGCGACAATCCGGTTCATTTGAATCGATTAAACGGGCATACCACTATGAAACTTAAAGTCGCCATCCGGCGACTTTATTAATTCCGCCTCAATATTTGCGAAGAAAGCAATTCGCTCACTGATATCCTCACCGGCAATTTGCTGTGCCAAGGTTAGATAGTCTTGATAATGACGTGCTTCAGAACGCAACAGTGAAATATAGAACTGCCCTAAGCGCTCGTCTACGTGGGGTGCGATGGCGGCAAAGCGCTCGCAGGAACGCGCTTCGATGTAGGCACCACAAATTAACTTATCGATCAGTGCGGCAGGTTCGTATGTCCGTACGTGTGTCAGCAGGCCACGCGCATAACGACTCGAAGTAAGCTTGTCGTATTCGATACCCAGTTCCTGTGCTATCTCCAATACTTGGTAAAAATGATGCAACTCCTCCTTGATCAACATGACCATTTTGTCGATCAACTCCTGACTGTATGGACGGTCTGATTTTGGCACCATACGCTTATTGAGTTTGTTATGGTCAGCCAGTGCTCGCCAGTCACCTACAAGACGATAGGTGTAGTCTTCATAAGGTTTAAGCCATGCCAATAGC
>NZ_CH672404.1:233174-234296 GCF_000152885.1 Idiomarina baltica OS145 | reverse complement strand
TCCATTCGTATTTTTGAAACGGTGCAGGGTGGAAGCGCAGTATCAGAAGCTTGTGCGGCGGAAAGCCCTGCGGCGGCATGTGCCGTTGTTGGAGAGCTTGAACACGGCACCGACTTTACCGTAAAAGCCGTTGATAGCAATACCGTGGCTATTGTTCCATTGCGTCCACTGAAGCCTAAAACCGGTTACATTGTCGCGTTAACAAATAATATCCAAGATTCTTTAGGTCGTGATGTAAAAGCCTCACAGACCTATACGCTGATGAAGCGTAATGCTGACGAGAACCCGGTGTCTGGTGATGCGTCGGCAGTGTCACTGCAACGTCTGATCAATAGCTATGAAGGCGCGCTTGGTCAATATGGTGTCGATACCGACGGCGTTATTTATACGTCGAACTTCACCACTCAATCCGTTGGGGACGTGCTAAACGTCACTAAACAGTTGCTTGCACAACAAATCGCAGCACAGAATCCACCTGCGTTGGTTGCGCAAAATCAGGGCGTTTCGCTTGCTCAGGTATTGCAAGGGAACGGTGTGACTGATCCGCAAACCCTACAAATTGCTGCAGCTGCGCGCGTTTACGGTGGTCAGGTTACATTACCTTACTACTCGCCACTGCCTTCTCAATCGAATCCTCAGGCACCCGTTAATGGACGCTGGCGCGCGCAGTGCGATAGCCCCGCTTCAATTTTAGGTGCGATTCAACAGGGTGTGATTGACCCCGCTGGTGCGGGTATTCCAGCCGGCGCTATTGAAGATCCCAGTTTGTTGTTGCCACCCAACGCTTGCTTTGATTTCCCTGGGGTTGATGAAGAGCGCCACTTAACTAAGTTTAACCCCGTACCAGAAAAGCAGGATGATGTTGATGTACCGGCATTTGTGACTATTCCAGACCTCGCCGTTGTTAATCAAATTCGTCAGGCACGCGGTATGCCAACGCTTGATGGGGTGCCAGCGGGCGGCTGGCCTGTGGTCATCTTCCAACACGGTATTACAGGTAATAAGTCGAACGCAGCGGGTATCGCCGGTTCGCTAGCTGCTGCCGGTTTCGCGACGGTAGCGATTGATCATCCGTTACATGGTGACCGTGGCTTTGATTTGAACAATGATGGTACCGATGAA
>NZ_CH672404.1:203259-232469 GCF_000152885.1 Idiomarina baltica OS145 | reverse complement strand
TTCGTTTGCTGAGAAGTTACTCGAATATACGTACAATAGCTTAACGATCTACAAACAGTCCAATGGAATCAAGTAAATATGCAAATCAAAACGGTACACGACTATCAGGCGCCGGCTGATCTACTGGCGAACAAAACGATATTGGTCACAGGTGCAGGTGAAGGTATTGGTCGCCAGGCCGCATTAAGTTTTGCCCAACATGGGGCGACTGTCATTCTACTAGGCCGCACCACCGCCAAGCTTGAAGCTGTCTATGACGAAATTGAAGCCGCCGGTTATGCGCAGGCCGCGATTGTGCCGCTCGATTTGAAAGGAGCTACCGCACAGCACTATAAAGACATGGCGTCTACCATCGAACAGCAGTTTGGCCATCTCGACGGCGTGTTGCACAACGCAGGTATTCTTTCGATTCTGTCACCCTTTACTCATATTGACGAAAACGATTGGAATGACGCGCTGCAAATCAATGTCACCGGCCCAATGCTAATGACTCAGGCGTTAATGCCGGTATTAGAAAAAGCACCATTTGCGTCAGTGGTATTTACGTCATCGGGTGTAGGTCGTAAAGGTCGCGCTTATTGGGGCAGCTATGCGGTATCAAAGTTTGCGACTGAAGGCTTAGCACAGGTGATAGCGGATGAATATGAAA
Organism: Idiomarina baltica OS145; assembly: GCF_000152885.1. Lineage (GTDB taxonomy): Bacteria > Pseudomonadota > Gammaproteobacteria > Enterobacterales > Alteromonadaceae > Idiomarina > Idiomarina baltica. Next base: position 231,820 of record NZ_CH672404.1, on the reverse strand, counting down.
CCACATCGGTACGCACCAACGTCATAAATCCCGGAGCGACCCGTACAAAGATGCGCTCTAAAGCGTATCCGGCTGAAGATCCAAAAACGTTAAAGACAGCGTTAGATATTATGCCAACTTATTTGTATCTCATGGGCGATGATAGTAAAAATGAGAATAATCTGTGCTTTGACGCACAGTAATGCAACCTGAGGTTAGTATGATTGCTTCGATAGCCAAGAAATCAATGTTGCCCTTCGCCTTTGTTACTACGACCGTTTTCGCGCAGTCTAATGCGCCGGAGCCGCCCAAAGTTGAAGTCGTCACATCGATTGAATCGCAACAATGGATAGGCATCAGCCCGATAAGTCGCAACACGATTTGGGTATCCGGAGTCGATGGCCGTGTCGCCCGTTCAACTGATGCGGGCTTCAGTTGGGACTACTCACAACCGGGCCCCGGCGATTTGCAGTTTCGTGATATTGAAGCCATCGACGACCGACGTGCTTACGCGCTCAGCATCGGTGACAATGGTCAGTCGCGTATCTACTTCACGGAAAATGGTGGTGCCGATTGGCGCCTACGTTATGGTGCCGCTAACGATACATTTTTAAACTGCATGGCTATTTCACCGCAGGGCGAAGCTTGGGTTACCGGGGACAGCGTAGGAGATGAATGGCGGATGGTACGCAGTCCAAGTGGCCGCAACTGGATCAAAACCAACAGCGCAGTGAGCGCAAAACCGCAAAGTAACGAGGGTGGCTTTGCCTCAAGCGGCAGTTGTGTGCGTTATCACAACGATACTTGGATGATCGGGACGGGCAATGCCGATGTGGCAAGAGTGCTCATTAAAGCCCGTTTTGGTATTCGTTTTGATGTTATCGAGACGCCGATGCAATCAGGACCTGGCGCTGGCATTTTTGCAGTATATCCCGAAAGTAAAGATAACTTTTATATCGCTGGTGGGCATCTGCAAGCAGAGCAAAATGACCAGCCTCGCTTGTGGCATTATCAGTCAGGAAAGTTTACTGCTTTACCAGAGCCGCCGTTAGACGGGACGTTATACAGCCTTGATAAGGTCGACCATAACGGAGAGTGGTTACTCACATCAAACCCCTCGGGCGCTGCCGCATTTCATCTACAAAGTAAAACATGGCATAAACTCAGCGATGCCAACATTTGGAACATCCAGTGTCACGGTGATGCCGCATGTTGGCTCGCGGGTAAAGAAGGCTACATTGCTAAACTGGTGTGGAAGCCAGCGCAAGCCCCCCCGACAAATGTTGTACCTTAGTAAAACCTAATCGCGTAAGCGCATCGGCCATCACGCCGCTGCGCTGACCTGAGCGGCAAACACACACTAAAGGCGACGATTTTAGCTGCGGATGCTCATGAATAAACTGAATCGCTTCGGTGAGTGGAACATTAACGACGCTCGCGTGCGCCGGTAAGTCATCGACAACGTGCTCTTGCCGTTCACGTACATCAATAATCGTGATGTCATCTCGTTCCCATAACGCTTGGGTATCCTCTACTATACTCGCCGCACCGCTTTGCATTGACTTTGCTAACACCAATTGATGCTCGCCATCTTTGCGCGGACACACCAAAGTCGTATCGCTAATACAATGCTGAATATCACGGATAGCTTGATGTGCACCTAAGAACGCAAAATCAACACGCAAACTCTCAGCGGCTTTGACGGGCTCACTCAGTAAAAATGTCGGCAATTCATCACCGAGTTTAAATAAACGTCGTTGACCGACCGACAAGCAACCCTGAACACCGCAGTCACACTCCGCCGGCACCGCGTCGCATCCTGCAATGGCATGTTCAGGCCAACCCCACATATCGGTGTTCGGCTCAGCACCGATCAACATCGCCCGGAGCATCGATGCCGCTTGTTGAACATCGCTATCATCAGAGCTAACCAATACACCTTGTACATCATAGTTCTGACACCGTACAAGGTTTTCTAACCGGCCCGCTAAGGCGGGATGCGGATCAATAATAGCCACTTCTCGGGCTTCCCGATCAATCAATACATAACAACAATGATCGTCATACTTCAATTGAACCACACCGTCCAATTGCGCATCGTGATCATTATTGGTATCTGCCACGATCAAACAAGACTGTTGAAGCGCTTGAGCAACCAATTGAATACGCTCACACGCCTTATCAACGGTTGCTTGAGTTGTCGCTGGGCCAAATGACATGCGAATCGCAGATTCACTCTGCCAATCACTTAACCCCATCGCATCTAACACAAAACTGCGCGTCACTTTCGAGCTACACGCGGAGCCAGAACTTACTCGGATATGACTGGCATCCAAGACATCCATAATATCTTTAGATGACACACCTTTTACCGAAAAATTAAGGGTTGTCGGTACCGACACCGAAAAGTCATGGTTAAATACAATACTCGGAAAAGCACGTCGCAAAGCACGCGCTAATTGCTCTCGATAGTGCTCCAGCGTTGTCGGATCAACAAACGTGGTTTGCGTCGGGTCCAGCATCAATTCAAACAGTGCATGAAGCGCCGCGATACCAGGCAAGTTTTCGGTACCCGAGCGATAACCTGACTCCTGACCACCACCGATAATAAGCGGTGTAAACGGCGCACTTTCGCGCACCGCCATGAAACCGATACCTTTAGGGCCATACAGTTTATGTCCGCTAAATGGCGCATAGTCTATCGAGATATCGTCGAGCGCAAGGGGTAACTTACCGAGCGCCTGTACGCAATCGACCATCCAAGGAACTTCGGGCGCATGAGTTCGAATAGTCTGCTCAAGTGCGCTCAGATCCTGCTTTACACCGGTTTCATTATTAGCCGCCATGGTGCATATCATTGCAGCCTGTCCAACATGTTCCGCAATAAATTCATGGTCAAGAATACCCTGCTCATTCACAGGTATCGCTTTCAGCTCGGCATTAAGACCGAGCAACTGGTTCCAATGTTGCAGCGCCTGCGGCACGGCTTTATGTTCGGTAGCGCCATACAGGAGGTAACTACGTGGCGATTGTGGGTTATCGACAGCCGCTCGAATCGCCGATACGACGGCCGTTTGAATACCCTCTGTTGCACCACTCGTAAAAATCAGTTTACCAGAAGATGCGCCGACGACACGACGGGCAAGCTGACGAGTTGTATCGAGGATATAGCGCGCTTTGAGGCCGGTCACATGGCTGCTGCTGGGGTTGCCAAATATCGTCTCCATCGTATGCGACACCGCATCCGCAATTTGCGGAAGTACAGGAGTGGTGGCATTGCAATCGAGATAAATTTCTTTACTGTCGCTATTTAGTGCAAACGGTTTCACTGAGAGCCCTCCTTCGAAACAACAAGGGCGCTTGCCGCGCCCCTAATCACATAATGTTATAACGATATAACTGTTGAGGGTCAACGAATTTCGTTTTCTTTCCATTGCGCTTCTTTACGCATACGATCTTTTCGCTTATCGCACGGTTCGTCACAGTCGCAGGCTTTCTCCATCCCGAGTGCGCCGATACCACCACAACTTCCCGAAATGGACTTCTTCTGCATGATATAACCGACTGCCATTGCCAATACGACAACCACAAATAGAACAAATACAAGTAAAAATGTTTGCATGAGTACTCCTTCTCAGTCCTTAATGCGTTTTTTGCAGCAAAGGCTCAAACTGTGGACTGACAAACTCCTGAAAACCGTCATCGGTTTTAAATACGAGCATCACCGCCAGCTTATGTTGCTGAGCAAACGCTTTGGCGCGCTCGGGTCCCATGACCATAAGTGCGGTCGCATAGGCGTCTGCAGACATACAATCATCAGCATAAACGCTCACTGAAACCAGTTTATGTTGAATCGGCTCGCCAGTTCTTGGGTCAATAATATGCGAGTACCGACGTCCATCTTCAACATAAAAATTTCGGTAGTCACCGGAGGTAGCTAACGCGCCCTCTTTAAATGAGACAACTTCTTGCACCGCACGTTCCGTAGAAACCGGTTTTTCTATTGCGAGGCGCCAAGGCTCATTATCAGACTTACCACCCGAAGCGACGATTTCGCCACCGATTTCAACCAGATACTGACTGATCCCAAGGTCTTCTAGCAAACTCGCGACCCTATCAACTCCGTAGCCTTTGGCAATAGTCGATAAGTCGACATAAACCTTAGGATGCGACTTACTCAACTGATGGTTCTCAATCGCGAGTTTTTTATAGCCCACATAAGCTTCGATTTGTTCCAGCTGTGCCGCTGTTGGCGTTTGCTCGGGACGATTCTGCGGACCGAACCCCCACAGGTTCACCAAAGGTCCGACAGTTACATCAAGCACTCCACCCGTTTCATCGGCAATCTCAATGGCGCGAGAAACGACTTTTTCCAGCGCGCGAGAAATCACAACAGGGTCAGTCGACTGGTGCTGGTTAAATAGCGACAACTCTGATGTATGATCATAAGTCGACATCTGAGCATTGACCTGCTCCAACACCGTATCCACACGACGCTGAATCTCTTCTTTACCATAGCGAGGATCCTTACTAAACACAGTAATGTGATAGCTGGTTCCCATGGTCGCGCCCTGCATTTTGATAACACGCGGCGCATCAGAGCAAGAAACCAAAAAGGCTAGCCCCAAAAGGGCTAGCCACAGTTTGCTTGCTAATGCATGTTTCACTGTAGAAACGTTCATTAATTAGCCACCGAAATCATCCAACATAATGTTTTCATCTTCGACGCCCAACTCTTTGAGCATGTTGATGACCGCAGCGTTCATCACTGGTGGACCACACATGTAGAATTCACAGTCTTCTGGCGCATCATGATCTTTCAGATAGCGCTCATATAGAACGTTGTGGATAAAGCCTGTGTCGCCATCCCAATCGTCCTCAGGCTGCGGATCCGACAATGCAACGTGCCATTCGAAGTTGTCATTTTCTTCTTGTAGCATGTCAAAGTCTTCGGTGTAGAACATCTCACGTTTAGAACGTGCACCGTACCAGAACGAGATCTTACGATCGGTGTTCAAGCGACGCAGTTGGTCAAAGATATGCGAACGCATCGGCGCCATACCTGCACCACCACCAACGAAAACCATTTCCGCTTCAGTTTCTTTCGCAAAGAACTCACCAAACGGTCCTGAAATTGTCACTTTATCACCTGGCTTCAAGCTAAAGATGTATGAAGACATCTTACCTGCTGGCAAGCTCAAATCGTTCGGTGGCGGTGTTGCGCAACGTACGTTCAGCATGATGATACCCTTCTCGTCAGGGTAGTTCGCCATGGAGTATGCACGTACCACTTCTTCGTCGACTTTAGACTCAACATCTAAGAAGCCAAAGCGTTCCCAATCGCCACGGTATTCTGGACCGATATCAAAGTCTTTATACTTCACGTGGTGCGGCGGGCATTCGATTTGAATATAACCACCGGCACGGAACGGTACTTCTTCGCCTTCTGGCAACTGTACAACGAACTCTTTAATAAAGGTCGCCACGTTATCATTTGATTTAACAACACAGTCCCATTTACGAATACCAAAGACTTCTTCTGGCAATTCAATTTTCATGTCTTGCTTAACATTGACTTGGCAAGACAAGCGCACGCCTTCACGCGCTTCTTTCTTAGTAATGTGGTCGAGCTCGGTCGGTAGAATATCGCCACCGCCGTCTTTAATGGTTACGCGACACTGGCCACATGAACCACCACCACCACACGCAGACGAAACGAAGATGCCAGCATTGGCGAGTGCGCCCAACAATTTAGTGCCAGGCTGGGTCACGATTTTCTTGTCTTCGTCGTCGTTAATCAGGATTTCCACATCACCCTGAGGTACCAATTTTGATTTCGCAAACATAATAATCGCGACCAAAATTAGTACGATGATGGTGAACATCGCTACACTGAGTGAAATCAGTTGAATATCCATCGATTCGTACCTTTAACTTTTATCGATTCAACACACTGGTTATAGAGATACGCCGGAAAACGACATAAAGCCCAAACCAATCAGACCCACTGACATAAACGTTGCACCGAGACCACGTAGGCCATCAGGCACATCGGCGTATTTCAGTTTCTCACGCACTGCGGCCAAAGCAACAATTGCAAGTGCCCAGCCCACGCCACTTCCGATGCCGTAAACAACCGATTCACCGAAGTTATAATCACGCTCTACCATGAACGATACGCCACCAAAGATGGCACAGTTCACGGTGATCAGCGGCAAGAAAATACCGAGCGCGTTGTAAAGTGCAGGCACAAATTTGTCCAACGCCATTTCAAGAATCTGAACAATCGCTGCAATAACACCGATAAAGGTCAAGAAACGCAAGAAGCTTAGGTCTGCATCAGGAAATCCTGCCCAGCCCAACGCGCCAGGTGCAAGAATGTTGTGATAGATGAGATTGTTAGCAGGTACCGAAATACCCAATACAACAATAACCGCTACACCCAGACCAAAAGCCGTTTTAACTTTCTTAGATACCGCCAAAAAGGTACACATACCTAAGAAGAATGACAGTGCCAAGTTCTCAATGAATACGGCACGAATAAACAGGTTAATATACTGTTCCATTGTGCTTACTCCTTAGGTTCGACTTGTTCAGTGCGGAAGGTACGCAGTACCCAGATAAATCCGCCAATGATAAAGAACGCGCTCGGTGGCATTAACAACAAGCCCACAGGCTCATACCAACCGCCTTCTGAAACCAAAGGTAAGATCTGCACATCAAACAGGCTACCTGAACCAAATAGTTCACGCACAAAACCAACGACGAGCAATACTAATGAATAGCCTAAGCCATTGCCGATACCATCTAAGAACGACATGCCTGGACTGCTTTTCATTGCATACGCTTCGGCGCGACCCATAACGATACAGTTGGTAATAATCAAGCCAACAAATACCGAAAGCTCGCGCGAGATTTCGTATGCGTAAGCACGCAGCACTTGGTCAACCACGATAACCAAACTCGCGATGATGGTCATCTGAACGATGATACGTACGCTCGAAGGGATGTGGTTTCGGATAATCGAGATAAAAAAGTTTGAAAACGCAACAACTGCGGTCAAAGCAATACACATAACCAGTGTATTGCTCATTTTTGATGTGACCGCCAATGCTGAACAGATACCTAAGATCTGTAACGCAATTGGGTTGTTTGCAAATATCGGTCCAAAGAGTACGGACTTCACTTCTTTTGCATTAGCCATTGGTCAGCTCTCCTTTGCGCAATTTGTCGAGTAACGGACCGTAGGCGTCGTCGCCCATCCAAAATTGAATCAGTGCGTCTACACCGTTACTGGTTAACGTTGCACCCGACAGCGCGTCGACTTCGTGTTCGCCTGAAGCGCCGCCCTTCACCAAGTCGAATTGGACTTGACCGTCATCGCCATAGAGCTCTTTACCTTGCCAAGTTTTAACCCAAGCAGGGTTGGTGATTTCACCACCGAGACCAGGTGTTTCCGAGTGCTCATAAAATTTAACGCCTTTAACTGTATTAAAGTCGTCTTCAAGCGCGATTAAGCCGTACATAGTACCCCAAAGACCTTGGCCACGGATATGTAACACGGCACCATTAGTGCCACCGTTGCCGTCTTTGATAAGGTAAACTTCGGTCATATTTTCGCGCGTACCCAAGCCAGCAGGGTCATCTGATTTTGGTAGTTTAGTGCTACGCTCAGGGTCGCCCGCCGCTTTACGGTTATCAAAGTCTGATGGGTTAACATCCTGCATGACTTGATAGTCTTTTAGACTCACAACCAGTGGTTGAATGCGCTCTTTATAAACAGCTGGCACATCCATACCTTTTTCTAGAATACCGGCTGCATCAAGGATGTTTTCCTGCATAGCTAGCGCAGCGTTGCGCTCTTGCATTGGTTTAAGACCAATCGCCGCACCTGATACAACGATAGAACAAACCAAACACAGCGCCAGCACTACACCGACCGTTTTGCCTAAACTTTCATTCTTCTTAGACATTACGTGCTAACCTCCGTTTAATGTTGGCTTGTGCTACGAAGTAGTCAAACAATGGTGCAAAGACGTTCGAGAACAAGATTGCCAGCATGATGCCTTCAGGGAACGCCGGGTTGACGACACGAATCATCACGGTCATGAAACCAATCAAGAAACCGTAGGCAAACTTACCTTTGTTCGTAAATGACGCTGAAACCGGATCGGTTGCCATAAACATCATACCAAAGGCAAAACCACCCAGTACTAAGTGCCAGTACCACTGCATTGCAAACATTGGGTTGGTATCGCTACCAATCAGGTTAAGCAGGCTTGAGAATACGACCATACCGAGGAACACGCCTGAGACGATGCGCCAAGAGGCGATACGGAAATAAATCAGTGCAAGACCACCAATCAAAATCATCAGAGTTGAGACTTCGCCCACTGAACCTTGGATGTTACCTAAGAAAGCGTCCCACCAAAGAGCGGTGTTGCTGTAGTCGATTTGACCCATCGCAGCTTTACCTAGGTTAGTGGCACCAGAGAAGCCATCAACAGCTGTCCAGATAGAGTCGCCCGACATACTTGCTGGATAAGCAAAGTACAAGAATGCACGACCTGTTAACGCAGGGTTCAAGAAGTTACGGCCCGTACCGCCGAAGATTTCCTTACCAATGACAACACCAAAGGTGATACCCAGTGCAACTTGCCAAAGTGGCGTGGTCGCAGGCAGGATCAACGAGAACAGTACCGAGGTGACGAAGAAGCCTTCGTTTACTTCGTGCTTACGCACAGAAGCAAATAGTACTTCCCAGAAGCCACCAACAATAAAGGTAACAGCATAGATAGGTAGGTACCAGCACGCGCCGTACCACATCTTAGTGCCCCAGCCAGCATCGCCGCCAAAGTCGCCACCCAACAAGTGGAATAAGCCCACCTGCCATGCGTCACCTAATTGATAACCTTCAGCCAACGCCATCGCGGCTTGGTTACCCACGTTATACATACCCCAGAACATCGCTGGGAATGTCATCATCCATACCAAGATCATGATGCGTTTTAAGTCGATACGATCACGAATGTGAGTCGTCGACTTAGTCACCGTACCTGGTGTATAAAGAATAGTGGCTACCGCTTCGTAAAGCGCGTACCACTTCTCGTATTTGCCGCCTTTTTCAAATTGCGGCTCAATACGCTCGAGTGTATCTTTCAAGCTCATGGTTAGCCTTCTTTCTCAATCTTAGTGAGACAGTCTCGCAACACTGGTCCGTATTCATACTTTCCAGGGCATACGTAGGTACACAATGCCAGATCTTCCTCATCCAGCTCCAAGCAGCCAAGTTGCTGACCTTCATCAGTATCGCCTGATAATAAGTCACGCAATAATAGCGTTGGTACGATATCCAGCGGCATCACGCGTTCGTAGTTACCAATCGGTACCATTGAGCGCGCAGACCCATTCAATGAAGTGGTCATGCTGAATAGCTTCTTCGGATTGAAGTGGCCCGCATAAGCACGCGTGACCGAGTGTAAATCTGAACCAGGGCGGATCCAGCCGAACAATTCTTTATGATTGCCCTCTGGAATAACGCTCACCTGATTGTGGAAACGACCCAACCAACGATGCGCATCATCTGCTGTGTGACCGTTCAATACAGAACCAGATATAACGCGGTTGTTGTCACCGGCAAGCTCACCGTCTGTTAGCTCAACGATATCAGCACCTAAACGGGTACGTAACAAGCGAGGTTCTTTAACACCTTCACCCGCTAACGCAACGAAGCGCTCGGTGAAAATTTCACCCGTTGTAAATAGCTTACCGTAGGCAATCACGTCTTGATAACCAATATGCCAAGCGGGACGCTTCAAGCTAACTGGATTCAAGAAATGCATATGAGTACCCACCAATCCGGCTGGGTGTGGACCACTGAACGACTCTAACTGTGCGTTAGTGTCGCCGATATCCACTTCTGCATCGGCAGCTTTAACCACAAACAATTTGCCTTCAGTCAGGTTTGAAAGCACTTTCAAACCATCGATGAATGCTTGTTTATGCTCATTAATATAAACAGTCGGATCGCCACACAATGGATTCGTGTCCATTGCATTGATGAAGATTGCGGTAGCTTCAGCGTCTAAAGCAGGTGCTTTGCTGAATGGGCGCGTTCTCAATGCTGGCCATTGACCCGATTCGACTAGAATCTCTTGCACTTTTTCGCGACCCAAACCATCAAGCTTGGCACTGTCAAACGACTCAAAGGTCACTTGCTCATCGCCATCAAGCTCAACTACAACTGCCTGCAGCACACGGCGAGCACCACGAAGGATGTCTTTCACCTTACCTGCGCCAGGGGCAGTGTATTTCACGCCTGGATTCTTTTTATCTTCGAAAATCACCTGACCTTTTTTTACACGATCGTCCACTTTCACGTGCATGGTCGGGCGCATACCGACATACTCTTCACCCAAGGTAGCGACCGTCGTCACGGCCTTACCGTCGGATAGTTGCTGCTGGGGAGCACCCTTAATTGGGATATCCAGCCCTTTTTTGATCGTAATCATATGCGTTTGCACTACTCGTTAGGGAAGATTCATCACAACCAGCTATAATAACTGGAAACCTGAGAAATCAATAAGTTACTGATAAGGGCTCACTTCTAGTAAAACCGATATCAGTGACTAGAAAACGTAATCCACACTTATCGTCTGGATTTTAACACTTTTTACACTCCGCTTACCAGTTTACTTTGGGATTTACATCTGCGTCGTAATCAACGTTGTCAAAACCAAAGCCAAACAAGCGCAAGAAGTCTTGGTGATAGCCCGCATAGTCAGCCAGCTCATGGAAGTTGTCTTGTGTCACCTGATCCCACAAGGCTTCCACTTTGGCTTGGGTCTTTTCGTTGGTTTCGTAACCATTCATATACAGTCGCCCCGCCTCATCTAAGGTTGGGTTGTCCTGATACAAGCCTTCGGTGAACAAACGATAAATCTGCTCAATACAGCCTTCATGAGTCCCCTCTTCTTTCATTACGCGATAAATAAGCGAAATATAAAGGGGCATCACAGGGATAGCGGAACTTGCTTGCGTCACTAACGCTTTTAAAGAAGACACATAGGCAGACAGGTCTATATCACTGTATTGCTCACGAAGCGCTGCTGCGGCACGGTCTAAATCTTCTTTAGCTCGACCAATAGTGGCATGACCATAAATCGGCCACGTTAATTTCTTGCCAATATAGGTATAAGCGGTGGTTTGACAACCCTCGGCGAGTACACCGGCATCATGCAATTGTTTAATCCAACGTTCCCAGTCCTCGCCACCCATGACTTTAACGGTGTTGGCGATTTCTTCGTCGTTAGCCGGCTCGAGCGAAATATCATGCACCTCATCTTTGTCGGTATGATAAGTCTTGGTGGTATAAGCCTGTCCTACGGGTTTCAGTGTCGAACTGTACACCTCACCTGATTCTGGGTCTTTACGTTTTGGCGACGCCAAACTGTAAACAACCAGGTCAATTTTGCCCATGTTTTGCTTGATGTAATCGATTGTTTCTTGCTTGATTTCATCAGAAAACGCGTCGCCATTAATACTGTGGTATTGCAGGCCGGCGTTTTCAGCCTCTTGATGAAACGCCGCCGTGTTATACCAACCCGCAGTACCCGTACGCTTTTCGGTAGGCTCCTTCTCAAAACACACACCTAACGTATGTGCACCGCTACCAAAAGCGGCGGTGATTCGTGATGCCAACCCATATCCTGTTGAACAACCCACGACCAAAACATTTTTCGGGCCGCCAGCAACTGAGCCTTGTTGCTTAACAAACTCCACTTGACGATGAACGTTTTCTGCACAGCCTACCGGGTGTGCGTTGGTGCAAATAAATCCACGAATTTTTGGTTTAATGATCATAGTGATTCCCTAATTTAAATTTTTCGCTATTGTACGGGTTCTGCTATCAAGAACATATCTTACCTGCTTAAACTGAACCGCCTCCGCCCATACAATGAGGAGAATCAGGTGCTTGCCCCTGCGCTTGCCACTCTTTCTCGGTGTACGTATGCAACGCCAAAGCATGTATCTGCCCAAGTACCTCCGCCAACACGCGATTCACTGAACGATGACGCTGAATCAGTCGCTTACCCTCAAATTCATCGCTTACGATAGTCACTTTAAAGTGTGACTGTGCATCAGCACCCGCTGCATGCATGTAACTCTCATCTTTAACATCTAATAACTTGGGTCGAAATGCACTTTTAAGCGCATTCTCAATCATTGGCTTAATTTGACTCATTAGTACGTCGCTCCTTCGTCAACTGCACTTAAGCACACGCGTTCGGATCCGGCTAAGGTTGCAACAGCAGGGAACACCTGCTCTGCCACCGCCCCCGCGGATTTCGATGCAGGCATCGCTAAACGATAGCGAGAGGCACTCACCGAACCATCAATTTGATACAGAATAAAGGGTTGCTCACCCATGACTTCATTCAGTGCGTTTAACCCTTCTTGTCGGTAAGGCGGAAAAGCACTGATATCGCCCGTTAAACGCCAACCATTAAGTTCTGACTCGCTTGCCAATAACGCCTCATTGGTGCGATCGCGGCAGAAGCTTACCTCAATCACGGCACGACTTAAACGCCATTCAGCATTGGGTAACTGTTTTAAATCGAGTTGCGCAATTGGATTATTTTGCGCGATTGTGCGTGAAGAGGATGGACTACAGGCCGTTAGCACGACCGTGTTCATAGCTAAAATGAGAACCCCTAATCGAATCAATGCTGGATGCACAGATACACTCCTATCAGATATGTCTAACAGGAGTATAGCAACTACGCCTATATACTTCAGCCGTATTCCATTGATGCCGATATCAATGGTTACTGGTTATTAATGGCTTGCTCGATTTCGTCCAAACTGGCTAACCATGCTCGATCAAGTGCACGCACTAAGCCATCGTAGCCGTCGCTCGAGAGCGGAATTCTTTGTTCAAAGTGACCACTCAAAACATCGTTCGACTCAGCACGGTAATGCCAATAGCCAGCCACCACGGCTTCCCCCTGATTATTACCGTAAAATTGCATGAGCGATAGTTGCAGCGTCTGCCCACATTGCTCCGTTAATCGCCGCTGCAAACTATTCTGTAACTGCGAATCCAAGCCACCTAACCAACGATTATTCTTAGCTTCCACCATCAGTAAATCTGATTTTTGAACCATCACACCATCTTGTCCAATGCCAGCGTCAATACGCACACGACGCGATTGAGCATCGCAATAGCCGTTGCTTGACTGATTTAAATGAGGCAGTCGATAGTGTTTTACCTGATCGGCAGGTACCGCACTGCAAGCGCAGACAAGCAGCACCGTGCTGACGGCAATGCATAGCACATTAATCTTTTGCTTTAGGCTCTGGATCATTTTCTGTTTCCGTATTAAACAATAATGCATTGGGCTTACGTCGAAGCGTTTCGACTAATGGCTGGAGGTCTCGTGACATACGCTCGAGATTTTGCAGCGTTCGCTCTAACTGATCTCGGTTTGTTGAGCCGGCATCAAAATCAGCGAGGATACTGTTAAGCCGCTCAACGGACTGCGCTAAAGATTGCGGTAGCGCTTCCCAACCAGGTTGCGCAACAATCTTTTTCAATTGCCCGGTGAGCACTTTTATTTCTTCAGCGGTTTCATCCGTGGATGCCATCGCTTCAGTAAACTGATTAACACTTTGATTCAGAGGTAAGCTATTTAAGGTATCCAAAATCGAATTGAGCTTCTCTTCGAGCCTACTAAAGTTGCTTACTATCGTCGGCATCACAGGGTAACCCGCGAAGGTGTCTTGCTTTATCGCTTCCTCATCGGGATAGAAGCGCAAGTCCACGTACAACGTATTGGTCAAAATATTCGAGGCGCGAATCGAAGCGCGCAGACCTTGTTCGAAAAAGTGCTGCAAATGTTGTCGCCATTGCTCTAATTCCGTTGAAGCGACCAAGCCCTCTAGACGATCAGGCTCATAGCGTATCAATACGGGAATCAAACGTAAGGGTTGACCGGAGTTCTCATCCGGTTGCCAACGAAAAGGTACTTCGACCACAGTTCCCACGCGAATGCCCTTGAACATGACCGGCGAGCCGACCGCCAAACCATCGACAGACTCATCCAACAACAACACGTAATCAATACCCCGTGAGTATCCTTGTTGTTCGGCTTCTTCCTCGCTCGCAAACAGATCAAAAACAGCCATCGCTTGCAACGGTTTTCCTAACGGCTGACCATTAGGTACGCCAAAACTGATGCCGGCCCCCAATAACGACTCTATCGATCCCACGGAGACATCCACGCCATCCGGCTTCCAACGGAACGAAACGCCGCGCTGTAGCCAAAAACGGGTATTTTCGGTTAGCAGCTCATCGTAAGGGGACTTAATGAGCACATGGTAGGTCGTTGCTCGCGCCTCGACCGAGAAGTCAACTTGTTCAACAATACCGACGGTAACACCACGATATTGAACGCTATCTCCCACCACAATATTAGCGGCACTATCACTCTCTAATACAATACGTTTACCGTCCGTATCCGCATCCGTTACTGGCGGTTGCTCAAGCGCGGTAAACTGATTGCGCGACTGCGACGACTCGCCCGGTTCGAGCTGAACATAAGCGCCCGACAGCAAGGTGTTAAGGCCAGAGATGCCACGCCGCCCGATACGCGGTTTGACCACCCAGAACTGGGAGTCCTCGACTAACATGTCCGCTGTGCCGGCGTTCATTTCAATATGTAATTCAGCGGCCTCAAAATTGTCCGATAATGTGATCTGAGTGACCTGACCGACATCAACATTACGCACTCGCACCGCTGTTTTTCCTGCTTGCAGGCCTTCTGCGTCCTTTATCTGGACAGTAATTTCCGGCCCGCTCTGATCACGCTCTTGCCACACCATCCAGCCGGCAATAAACGCAGCCAGAATCGGTACTAGCCAAATCGGTGAAGCAAGTTTGCGTGTCCAATGTGTCATTCAGTTGATTTCCTTACCCAAAATTGTCGGGTATCAAAGCTCATCGCAGCCAGCATGGTGAGTATGACTGTACTGGCGAAAGCGATTGCGGCATGTCCCGGGTAAACCGACATCAAGGCGCCGTTTCTTACTAAAGCAACAAGTACTGCGACAACAAAGATATCGATCATCGACCAACGCCCGATCCAGTCGGTTATACGGTACAACCATAGCGCGCTTTTAGGGCGCTTTGAAGTATCCTGTCGTGCCAAGATAGCGAGTGTCGCCAAAATAAGGATTTTAGCGATTGGAATGACCAGGCTCGCGACAAATACAATAATCGCAATCGGTATATCGCCGCTTTGCCACAACGATAATACGCCTCCTACGATGGTTTGAGGTTGTGTCGAACCCAGCGCCACGGTCTCCATAATGGGCAACACCTGAGCAGGAATAAGCATTAATGCTGCCGCAAGCAACAACGCGAACGTCAGCGAGGTGCGCCGAAATTGAACAGTCCAAAGGGGTTCGTTACAACGCCAGCATGTCGTCTGATGCGCTGGGTTCGCCGCATAACAGACCGGACATCCCACCACCTGATGTTGTCGCGCACTTTCACCGACGATGGCACGGTAATTAACCGCCCGTTCATCCGCAGGCCATAATGGATGACGCTTCATACGATCAACCACCATCATCAACAACGTCACGAAGCCAGCGAACGCAATCACGCCAAAACCAAAGTCGATCGTGGCATAGCCCGCTAATTTTATAAAACTGATCAGCGCACCAATCAAAAACACATCGGCCATCATCCAAACGCGAATGTACTTAACCGCTCGCACCAGCCAGCGTCCCATTTTATAGTGAGTTCGATTATGCCAAATAAGGATGACGCCAGAAGCAAGCAAAAAAAGCGCCGGTAGAATCACCACCGAAAGAAGCACCACAATCGCTAACCACTGTTCATGAAAGGCAGATAACGTCAAGCTACTGTCAAGGAGCGTGATTTGCTGACCTTGACCGGAAACACGGTAACCAACAAAGGTCATTTCTGTCGCGGGGATGAGTAAAATAAGTGCAGCGATGATCAGCGCAAGCGTGTGTTGAGCACTCAGCGGGTGACCACCAAGAAGGTGGCCACAACGCTTACAACGAATGGATGTGCGGCCACTAACCCAATTGATCTGATCGCAATCGGGACAAACTCGCACATCCTCGGCGTTACTCGCCTCCCTCATCCGTATTTTTCTCCGGTGTGATCATTGCAATAACAACCCAACCCGGTGCTGGTTTAAGCTCGCGCTCAGTCGTAAAGATATGGATCTTTTTCTGATCATCCAACGCAAACATCGGTACCGCACGTGCACCATACTGTTGTTGATACTCTTCAAAACCAAAGTTTTCAGTAATCGGCGTTGACTTAACTTTGGCACCTTGGAAGTGCAAACTCGCCAATTTAGAGTAAGTAATGCTATCGCCAAACAAATTGAGCGTATTTTTATAGTTTTCGGATAACTGATGGCTAGCTCTGAAATCCGACTCGCCACTATTCAAGCCGTGGACTTTTGAACTGCCAAACCAGTCCTGGTAATAAACAGAAACCAGCGGGTTGAGCTGCTTATACGGTGACATCACCAATAAGCGGCCAATACCAGTTAAGTCGATATTATTCGAAGCATGTTCCGAAGCGGGATTACCAAAGTAAACAGGTAAGTTATCCATCCGCGCAAGACGGATATTCTCCCAGTTGGTATCAGCCAACCGGACTGGGATTTCATGTTCTTTCAGAACCGATGCCACCGCACGTGCCATCTGGTTGGCACCAAAAATCAAGAATCCACGCGCCGGAGGTTCAATTAATCCAAGCAGTCGCGCTAGCGGTTTAGCGGTTAAGCTTTGTAACACCACCGTTGTCATGATGACTAAGAACACCAAGGGCACGATAGCCGATGCATCCGTCCATCCCGACTGTTCCATCTTCAACGCAAACAAAGCCGATACCGCTGCGGCAACAATACCTCTGGGAGCAATCCACGACAGTAGCAACTTATCCTTAAAGCGCAACTCGGTGCCGATAGCTGACAGCCATACGCTTAATGGACGCACAAGGAACATAATGACAGCGAGTAAAATAATAGACGGCACACCCAAGGCATCAAAATCAGCAAAATCCAATCGCGCAGCGAGTAGAATAAACAATGCCGATATCAACAGCACAGAGAGGGTTTCTTTGAACTCCAAAATCTCATCAAGATTAAGATTTTTGGTATTCGCCATCGCCATCCCCATAACGGTGACGGTGAGTAGACCGGATTCATGTTGAATGGCATTCGACAATGCAAAAACACCCAAAACGATGGTCAGGGTCGCGACATTCTGTAAGTAATGCGGGAACCAACCTCGACCTAGCGCGAGGCCTAGCAGCTTAGCCGCCGCCCAACCAAAGAAGAAACCGATCCCGATAGTTTTCGCAAAAGCCTGCAACGCGTGTAGCATTGCGACATCTTGGCTGGCGATAATAAATTCATAGACCAATACTGCGAGTAAGGCGCCCAGTGGGTCAATAATAATGCCTTCCCAGCGCAAAATATTGGCTAACTTATTAATCGGTCGAATTGAGCGGATCATTGGCTGTATCACCGTCGGTCCGGTTACCACCACCAATGCGCCAAACAGCGATGCAATCTCCCAACGCCAATCCATAATAAAGTGCGTCGCGACACTGATGGTTATCCAAGTAACCACCATCCCAATGCTGACGAGGTTGGTCACCATACGACCATGACCACGAATTTCATCAAACTTAAGCGTTAGACTGCCTTCAAAAAGAATAACCGCAACAGCTAAGGAAACCACAGGGAATAACAAATGATCGAATAACTGATCGGGCTGTAGCCAACCTAACGTAGGTCCCACTAAGAGGCCACACACCAGCAGCGGCAAAATCGCCGGCAGTTTAATGCGCCAGGCTAACCATTGGCAACAAATCGATAGCACACCGATAAGCGCTAACATGGATAAGTCAGACATAGGGTCTCCAGTAAAGTATGAGCATCTGCTCTATTATTTTATTTGACATTGACACCCACTCAAATGAGAATGGCTATCATTAAATTTTAATTTTGATACACTTAAGTATGTAATCTACGCGAATTATTAGTAAGAGGTTTGAATATGGCAATAAAAATTACTCCCCTCAAGCTTGCAATGGCTGCCATTATCAGTGCCAGCACATTAGCAGGTTCTTTTGCGCAAGCGGCTGAAGTTAATATTTATTCATCGCGGAAGCAAGCATTGATCAAGCCTCTGCTCGATAAGTTTACTGAGCAAACAGGTATTGAGGTCAACTTGCTCACGGGCAACTCAGATGCCTTATTGTCGCGGTTAAAGGCTGAAGGCGAAAACACACCCGCAGACTTATTTTTAACCGTTGACGCCGGCGCGCTGC
This sequence comes from Idiomarina baltica OS145, assembly GCF_000152885.1. Lineage (GTDB taxonomy): Bacteria > Pseudomonadota > Gammaproteobacteria > Enterobacterales > Alteromonadaceae > Idiomarina > Idiomarina baltica. The sequence continues at coordinate 213,453 of NZ_CH672404.1, read as the reverse complement.
ATCGTGCCGTTACCGCCGACGTGTTTCAAGCGATCGATTCTGAGTTCGCCCATAAAACTGTGCCAGCGCATTTTCGCGACAGCGATGACCAATGGGTGGGTTTGAGCCTGCGTGCTCGCCCAATTTTTTATTCACCTGACCGTGTCGATCCAAGCCAACTCGAAAATTACATGAGTCTAGCCGACGACCAATGGCAAGACCGTATTTGTATTCGCTCGTCGAATAACATCTATAACCAGTCATTAGTCGCGGCATTGCTCGACCACTACGGCGAACAAAAAATCATGGGTTGGGCTAAGGATTTAGTCGACAATTTCGCCCGTACGCCGGTCGGCGGCGATCGTGACCAAATTAAAGGCGTCGCATACGGCGTGTGTGATATCGCCGTAGCGAACACTTACTATTTTGGTCATATGCTGAATTCCGACCAAGCTGAAGAACGCGAAGCGGCCGAAAAAGTTAAGATTTTCTGGCCGGCGCAAAACGGCAATGGCACCCACGTGAATGTGTCGGGTATTGGCATCACTAAACATGCGAAACATGTCGATGAAGCCACACAATTAATCGAATTTCTACTCTCAGAAGCCTCACAAAAATGGTATGCTGAAGCCAATTATGAGTACCCTGTACGTGAAGGCGTTGAGTGGAGTGAGACCCTCAAGCAATGGGGTGACTTCAAACAAGACGATATTTCGATGGATATTTTAGGTGAGAATAACGCAGAAGCCGTCCGTTTAATGAACTCGGCAGGCTGGCGTTAATTCCTCACTAGGTGTTAAGGAGCAGCTATGACCCGCGGCCCGCTCGTGCTGTTCGGCGTTGCGGCACTGGTAGGGCTACCACTTATTGTGGTGGCCTTATCTTTGTTAAATCCTAATTGGGATATATTAAATCACCTTTGGCAAACGGTGATACCCGAGTACATTTCTCATTCACTGATACTATTGGTATCGGTGGGGTTTGGCGTGACTATCCTCGGCGTCAGCACCGCATGGTGCGTAAGCCAATACGATTTCCCAGGTTGGCGCTGGGTAAGTTGGGGGCTACTACTTCCTTTAGCCATGCCCGCCTATATCTCCGCTTATACTTATACTGGCCTACTCGATTACGCCGGTCCCGTGCAGCAAGCATTACGCGATACCTTCGACCTAAGCATTGGTGAGTATTGGTTTCCCAGTATTCGGAGCATCGAAGGCGCTATATTCGTATTAAGCTTAGTGCTTTACCCTTACGTTTATCTAATTACTCGTGCGGCCTTCATGCAGCAATCAACCGCTGCTTTTGAGAGCGCCCGTACACTGGGTGCCGGTCCCGTCCGCAGTTTCTTCCGTATTGCATTGCCATTAGCAAGACCCGCCATCGCAACGGGCGTTACGCTTGCTTTAATGGAGACACTCGCCGACTACGGCACCATGGAATACTTCGGTGTTACGGTATTTACTACGGGTATTTTCCGCACGTGGTACGGTATGGGTGATGCTCAGGGTGCGTTGCAGTTAGCGTCGATTCTCCTGCTGTTTGTGATTGTACTTATCCTAATTGAGCGTTATTCAAGGCGACAGGCCAAGTTTTATCAGCGCCGCAGCCAAAATAATAACTTTAGAAAGCCGTTACGTGGCAAAGCGGCGTGGCTTGCGTCGGCGGTGTGTTGGCTTCCTATTGTGCTCGGCTTCGCCATTCCCGCAAGTCAGTTACTGATGTGGTCGATTGAACGTGCTGATATTTGGACCCGGGCGTCCTTCTGGACACTGACACTCAATACGCTTTGGTTAGGTTTATTGGCCGCGACTATAACTGTAGCGTTAGCGCTCTGGCTCGCCTATGGTCGCCGTCGCCATCCCACCCGAGCAATCCGCACAGCAATAACCACCGCCGGGCTCGGCTATGCGATTCCAGGCATCGTCATTGCCGTTGGCATCTTGATTCCACTCGCGTGGCTTGATCACCGCATTATCGATTTCAGTAAATCGCTATTCGGCGTGAACCCGGGTCTATTATTAAGCGGCACCGTTGTTGCTTTAGTATTTGCTTATACGGTGCGCTTTTTGTCTATTTCCTTGCAGACAATAAGCTCGGGGCTGGAGCAAATCACACCTCAAATGGATGACAGCGCACGCACGTTGGGCGCGAGTTCACGTCGCATCATGACCCGGATACATTTGCCGTTACTTAAAAGCTCAATTCTAGCCGCACTGATATTGGTGTTGGTGGATGTAATGAAAGAACTACCCGCGACCTTGGTGTTGCGACCCTTTAATTTTAATACCTTAGCGGTCAAAGCCTTCGAAATGGCATCGGATGAACGACTTGCGGATGCGGGACCTCCTGCACTGATGATTGTCCTGGTGGGCTTAATTCCAGTATTGATGTTGTCACGTGCGTTACGCACTCAAACGATTAAAACGGGAGACTAAATGAAGCCGATAGTAGAACTTGATTCAGTGTCCATTGAGTTAGGTAAAGAGCGTATTGTTGAGCAACTCTCGTTCTCACTGAATGAGGGCGATATCGGCTGCTTATTGGGACCGAGCGGTTGTGGTAAAACAACACTGCTACGCACCATTGCCGGTTTTTCTGAGGTCACCAGTGGTTCCATACGTCTCTATGGTGAGGAAGTCGCTTCAACGAAAGTGCAAATGCCCACTGAGCAACGTCAAATCGGCATGATGTTCCAAGACTTTGCTTTATTTCCACATTTAACAGTGGCAGAAAACATCGCCTTTGGCATCAATCACTGGTCTAAAACTGAGCAAAGAGACCGCATTCAGCAATTATTACAAAGGGTCGACCTCGCCGGCTACCAAAGCCGTTACCCACACGAACTATCCGGTGGGCAACAACAACGAATTGCGCTTGCCCGAGCATTGGCACCCAAGCCAAAACTCATGCTGTTAGACGAACCTTTTTCGAGTCTTGATGCAGAACTGCGCGAACTGTTAGCTCAAGATGTGCGTAACTTATTAAAAGAAGAAGGTATTACCGCACTGTTAGTCACCCATGATCAGCAAGAAGCCTTTGCTATGGCGGATAAAGCGGGCGTCATGTATGCCGGTCAGTTATTGCAGTGGAATACCCCCTACGAGCTTTACCATCAACCCGAGCATGAACTGGTCGCCGACTTTATTGGTCGCGGGGTGTTACTGAATGGCCAGATTAAATCGCATCAACTGCACAGTGCTTTGGGCGTTATCGACCATGAGGTTCTCTGTGATCAAGACGATCACGACGTTACGTTCCTCGTGCGCCCAGACGATGTGCTGATTGTCTCAACCGATCAACCCCACCGCCTGCAGGCTAAAGTTGTTGGGCGTGGCTTTCGCGGATCGCATTACCTGTATACGCTTGCCTTAGACAACCATGAACATGTACTCGCAGTCGGTCCTTCACACCAACCCTTGCCATCGGGTCAAATGGTAGGGATAAATGTTGACTTCGACCATTTAGTGGTGTTTGATTCCAATATATGTCAATTACCTGACTAAGCGCTCAACAATCAATCACTTATGTGATTTGGGCGCTTATTATTGGAGCGCTTTATGAACTTTTTAATCGATGCTTGGGATTTTAACCAGCACCCTGCGCAAGCAATCACCAACGACGACACTGTTAAGTCTCGCCCCGGTTGTTGGTTTCACTTTCAGCGTGACGTGGAAGGTATCAATGAATGGCTGAAAGCCGCTGATATTCCCGAGCCTATTATTGACGCCATGCTTGAAGAAGATACGCGTCCACGCTTTCAGCGACTCAAAGACGGCTTTGTTCTGTTATTGCGAGGCGTAAACCTCAATGAAGGGGCTCAACCTGAAGATATGATGAGCTTACGCATCCTCTATTATAAAGAGACCGTGTACACGTTTCGCAAGCATCATTTCAAAGCGGTAGCTCATATACGCGATGATCTGCAAAACCAACAAGGACCTGAAAGCTTAAATGACTTTTTGGTGCACCTTGTCGAGCAGTTAAACCAAAAGATCGAAGATGTCATTGACGATATTGAGCTCAACGTCGAGCAAATGGAAGCAGAAGGCTTTGACAATACGGCTGAACAGCAAAAGAAACTAGCCGTAATGCACCGGCGCTTACTACGCTTAAACCGCTTTATTCGTCCGCAATTAGCCGCGCTTGATAAGTTTACCAGTGAGAGCGAGAAATGGATTGATGCGGAGTTGCACCAATGGCTACTGAACGAGCGCGATACCACCCAGCGGTTATTGGAGCAAATCGACCTGATGCTTGAACAAGTGTGGATGCAGCGCGAGCAAATACAACAAGCGGTCGCCGAAAAGATGAACCGAAATACCTACTGGCTGTCAGTCATTGCAGGCGTATTTTTGCCATTGAGCTTTTTAACTGGGGTGTTTGGTATCAACATTGGTGGCATGCCAGGCGTCGAGAATACCAGTGCCTTTGAGATTTTTTGCTGGATTCTACTGGGGATCGCCGTGGTCGAGTTTTTATTGTTAAGACGTCTGCGGTTTTGGTAAACCCTGCCAGAGCAAGCAACACAAAAAACGCGGCTAACTCTGCCGCGTTTTCTATGATTGAAAGAGGTTAATTTTACTTCATGCCTTGCAAATAAAGCGCCTCACCCAAGCGATCCATCAGGTTCAATTGGATACGCAGCCAATAGGCGTGGTCTTCTTCCGTATCACGTAAAATGCCCACCAACATATCACGTGTGACATAGTCATCCACTTGCTCGCAATAGTCGATCACTTCACGCAGGGTTTTAGCGTTGTTGTATTCCAGCTGTAGGTCATTTTCTAACATTTCACGCACGTCCGAGCCGATATTGTGAGGCTCGCGGTTGGACATATTAGGTTTACCTTCCAAAAATAGAATACGACGAATCAATAGGTCAGCATGACCCCGCTCATCATCAATCTCATGATTGATACGTTCATACAGTTTCATCAAACCCATATCTTCATACTGGCGCGAATGGGATGTGTATTGGTCAATAGAGGTCAGTTCGAAAGCGAGTAAACGGTTTAACTGCTCGACGACTTTGTTCTCGGCTTTCATTCTAGTCCTCCTCTTTTAACATCGACTGAAGGTATACTTCTGTACCTAGGCGCGACATTAAATCGATTTGTGTTTCTAACCAGTCTAAATGCTCTTCTTGCTTATCAAGAATCTTATTCAGCGCATCTCGACTGACGTAATCTTGGTGGCTTTCACAAACTTTGACGGCGTCGCGAATAGCATTAATGTCGTTGAACTGAACCTTATGGTCCATTTCTAACATCTCGCGTGGATCTTCACCGATATAAAGCTTGCCAAGCTCTTGTAAGTTCGGCATGCCCTCTAAAAACAGCAACCGTTCAATGAGCACGTCAGCGTGCTTCATTTCTTCGATAGACGCTTTATAAACAACATTGTTGAGGGATTCAAAACCCCAGTCTCGAAACATGCGCGCATGTAAGAAGTACTGGTTAATAGCGGTCAATTTGAGCGTCAGCACCTTATTAAGCTGCTGAATGACTTTTGCGTCACCTTTCATGCGGGATGTGCTCCTTAAGCTGGTTCTAAAATTAGAAACTCAGTTAAGTGTAGCACACCGTAGTAGGAATTTTAGTGCCTGGCAGCACATGATCGTTACGTTTTTCTAAAGCCTCATTCAAGACTTCCTTAGCGCATTGCTTACAGCAACCACACTGCGAAGCCACACCGTACTGCTGACGGAGCTCTCGCATACTAGACACCTCGCCAGTAGCAACTGACTTAGCAATGGTTTTATCCGAAACGCCTTTGCATAAACAAACGTACACTGAACATCACCTCGTAATTAACTATTAATGAGTGTAATGCTAATGCGAACGATTTTCAACAATAATGGATAAAAAAGCCGCGACTCGCGCGGCTCATGTCTATCGTCAGTCTATTTAACTGGTTAACGCGGGTGTGAACCCCGTGCTTATCAGATAAACCGTGTAAGCAACGTAAAGGACTAAGAACGTCACACCATGTACACGGTTAATTCGACCTAAACGATTAACCCGCAAAGAAAACAGCAACAACAATAGTGTGAGACCGGCCATTGCGACCCAATCACGCGAAAGCACCAACGGTTCTAAATCAATCGGATGAATCGCACCTGCAATACCCACGACCGCAAGGGTATTGAACATGTTCGAACCAATCACGTTACCCAACGCCAAATCATGCTCGTTTTTGCGCGTCGCAGCAATGGCAGAGGCGAGTTCTGGCAGCGATGTACCAATAGCGACCACAGTCAAGCCAATCACCAAGTCACTCACACCAAGCGCGGTAGCAATGTTTACAGCCCCCCAAACCAGTGCTCTGGAGCTCACAACCAATAACACTAAACCAATAATCAACCAGATAACCGCAGGCTTCATCGACATCGGATTAGCGTCGACTTCCTGAGTAAACTCAGCGGCCAAGCTATCGTCGCTGCTGTTTTTACCTAACCAGATTGACCAACCCATGTAGGTCGCAAATATCGCTAAAAGGATCCAGGCTTCAATCGTGGTTATTTGGTAGTCCCACAGGAACGCAGCCGTAAGTAAAGTAATCGCAATCAGCACGGGTAACTCACGTTTAATCACCCCCGACTGCACTGCAATCGGTGCCAACACGGCCGTGACACCCAACACCAGCGCAATGTTCGTGATATTTGAGCCAAATGCATTACCCAGCGCGAGCGCAGGGTTACCTTGTGATGATGCCAACGCCGAGACCACCATCTCTGGCGCTGAAGTACCGAAGCCAATGATCACCATGCCGATAACAAGCGGCGCCATACCTAAGTTTTTGGCAACTGCGGCAGCACCTTCGACAAAGCGATCAGCACTCCAGACTAAGACAATTAAACCCAAAACAACTGCGACAATAGAAAGTGTCATTCAATACCCGTTAAATTGACTTACAAAGGCTCTATTCTAACGGTATTTCAACTGACTTTCCTAGCGTCATTTTGCTGCTTTACTACGGTTTGAATCATCTCAACACTATCCGGGTCGTCTATGGTCGAAGGAACCGCCACGGTGTCGCCCTGTAATACTTGTCGAATCAACCGGCGCAGAATTTTCCCTGAGCGCGTTTTGGGCAACTTAGGCACAACGTAGAGCGTTTTTAAGCATGCAATCGCACCGATCGTCTCGCGAATTTGAGCAATGAGTTCCGCCTGCAATTCCTCTGTTGAGATCTGCGCATCATTTTTTAAAATCACCAGCCCCACCGGTAACTCGCCCTTGAGTTCATCGGGTTGACCGACAACCGCACACTCGGCAACGGCTGGATGTTGCGCCAGGACTTCTTCCATTTCGCCGGTCGATAAGCGGTGACCTGCGACATTAATCACGTCATCAGTACGGCCCATAATGAATACATAGCCGTCGTCGTCCATGTACCCCCCGTCGCCACTGCAGTAATAACCCGGAAACGCCTTCAGGTAGCTATCCTGTAAACGTTGCTCATCGCCCCACACCGTCGGTAAACAGCCCGGCGGCAGTGGCAGACGCAAGCACACGGAACCCTCTTCATTAGCGCCTAATGGCTGACCTTGTGGATCGAGTATGGCAAATTCATAACCCGGCACAGGCAAACTTGAAGAGCCCGGTTTGACAGGGGTTGCGCCCACTCCCACCGGGTTAGCGCACATCGGCCAACCACTTTCAGTCTGCCACCAGTGGTCATACACCGGACGATCGGCCAGACGCTCAGTCCACTCGAGCGTAGCGGGGTCGAGCCGCTCACCGGCCATGTAAATGCGCTTTAACGCGCTAATATCGTATTTGGCTAAATGCTCACCATGAGGGTCTTCCTTTTTAATGGCACGAAACGCCGTAGGTGCCGAAAACACAGCCGATGCTTGGTAGTCTTGGATAATTCGCCAAAACGCTCCCGCGTCGGGTGTATTAATCGGCTTTCCCTCATAGAGTATAGAGCTGCAACCGAACAACAACGGACCATATACAATATATGAATGGCCGACTACCCAGCCCACGTCTGAGGCAGTGAATAGGGTCTCTCCGGGATGCATACCGTAAACATAATTCATGGAGAAGTTCAGTGCCACAGCATAGCCACCATGGTCGCGTACCACCCCTTTCGGACGTCCCGTGGTTCCCGACGTGTACAGAATATACAGTGGATGAGTGGCATTCACCGGCACCGCATCAATCGCAGGTGCGTCTTTTATCGCGCTTGTCCAGTCAATATCGCGAGGTGACTGCATCGACGCGTGGCTTTGTGAGCGTTGATACACAATCACATGTTGTGGCGGGTGTTCAGCTTCTTGCAGTGCTTTATCGACAATGGGTTTATAGTCGAGCACACGCTGCCCCTCAATACCGCATGAGGCGGTAATCAGCAATGCAGGTTCCGCATCATCAATACGGATTGCAAGTTCGTGTGCCGCAAAACCACCAAACACAACGGAGTGAATCGCGCCTAGTCGCGCACAAGCCAGCATCGCAATGGCTGCCTGTGGGATCATCGGCATGTAAATAACCACGCGGTCGCCTTTACTCACACCCGCCGCTTGGATCATACCCGCGCAGCGCGCCACTTCGTCCCGCAACTGGTTAAATGTCCACTGCTGTTTGGTTTGCGTAACGGGAGAGTCGTAGTACAGGGCAACTTGTTCGCCTCGCCCCGCTTCTATCTGTGCATCCAGTGCTTGATAGCTAATATTGCACTCGCCATCGGGGAACCAATCGGCTAAGCCATTGGTTTTTAAATTAGCCGCCTGTTGGGGCGCTTTAAACCAATGTAAACGATGCGCCTGCTCAAGCCAGAATCCCTCTGGATCTTGCTGAGCATCAGAATAAAGTTGGTGATAGGCCTGCATATACATACTCCGCAACCAAATAGATTTGGTTTAAGCATATGCAAGCCAATAAAAATTAAACATTCGACTTAGGTCGAAGTGCGCCACGCATCTTGCGCCACATCAAACATCGCCCCACCGTACGTCGCGCATTCTGCGCGACAACAACCATCGCGACATCGAACACCCCACCGCCGTACGTCGCGCATCTTGCGCGACATCATTCATCGCGACATCGGCCCCCACCACCGTAGGTCGCGCATCCTGCGCGACAACAGATACCGCCCTTGCGCCAAAGGCGCAAGCTACGCCATATCCGACCCGCCGTAGGTCGCGCATTTTGCGCGACAACAACCATCGCGACATCGGACACCCCACCACCGTAGGTCGCGCATTTTGCGCGACAACAACCATCGCGACATCGGACATCCCACCACCGTACGTCGCGCATCCTGCGCGACATCAACCACCGCGACATTGGCCCCCACCACCGTAGGTCGCGCATTTTGCGCGACAACAGCCACCGCCCTTGCGCCAAAGGCGCAAGCTACGCGACATTGAACACCCCACCCCACGTAGGTCGCGCATCCTGCGCGACATCAACCATTGCATCTTGCGCCCAAGGCGCAAGCTACCGTAACATGGCGGCAGATATCCGCTTAAAAGATGCACATAAATGACCAACATTGAATTGAATAATGTCAGCCTAAAACTCGGTGATAACTTAATTTTAGATTCCGTTACGCTCGCGCTGCCTGAAGGGCAGTATCAACTAACAGGTAAAAACGGAGCAGGAAAGTCTACCTTTTTACAGCTTCTCAGCGGGTTAATCATGCCCAGCTCGGGCTCGTTGAACGTTGACGATCGACCTGACCTCGTGGCCGATAGTATTCAAATCCCCGACAACATGACCATAACTACAGTGTTTTCGCTATACGACAAGTATCGACGTTGCGACATAACGCAACGCAATCAATTGATTGAAGCTTTCCAGTTCTCAGATTATTTAACGGCAACAGTAGGCAAGCTTTCGCAAGGAAATCAGCAAAAGCTCAAATTGATACTGGCGCTCTCAGGCAACGGACACTGGCTATTACTTGACGAGCCGTTTAACGGCCTAGATTCGACGAGTGCCGCCACTTTGAATCAAATGTTAGCGGAAATACATCGCCCTTCTATCGTCATTGATCATAGCGAGCAGCTCACCAACTTGCGCCCAAGGCGCAAGTTACATATCGATAACAAATCCATTGTATTGGTGTAGGTCGCGCATTTTGCGCGACAACACCCACCGCCCTTGCGCCAAAGGCGCAAGCTACGCGGGCATAAAAAAACCGCCGTAAAGGCGGTTTTTTTGGATATGGCGGAGAGAGAGGGATTCGAACCCTCGATACGTG
>NZ_CH672404.1:113626-203228 GCF_000152885.1 Idiomarina baltica OS145 | reverse complement strand
TAGGGCGCGTATACTAGGTGTTTTAGGCGGTTAAATCAAGAGCCAAAACACCGAGTGGCTAAATCTACGCCGTTTTAAAACGTTTAACACGCTCACTTAAATTGCGTGCAAGTTCGTTAAGCTGACGACTCGACTCACTGACTTGCTCAGAGCCCGCCGCAGTCTCTTCAGTAGCTTCCGTGATTTTGTGGAAGTTCTGATTGATTTCTTCCGCGACCGAGCTTTGTTCTTCGGCTGCTGTGGCAATTTGCGCATTCATATCGGTCATTTGCTTAACCACATGGTTAACAGTATCTAACGATTTGCCTGCTCGACGCGCTTGCTCAACACTATTGCCTGCTTGCTCTTGACCGCGTTGCATCACATCAACCGCCTGAGAAGCACTGTTACGCATCGTCTCAATCAGATCTTGAATGCTCTGCGTGGACTCTTGTGTACGATTCGCAAGCGCGCGAACTTCGTCAGCAACAACCGAGAATCCACGCCCATGCTCACCCGCCCGTGCAGCTTCAATAGCGGCATTTAGCGCAAGCAAGTTAGTTTGGTCGGCGATACCCTCTATCACTTCCAACACTTTGTCGATCTCAGCCGTATTATCGCTCAACTCAACAATCACAGAGGCCGCACGCTCAACCTCATCGGCAAGCTGCTCAATTGAACTAATTGTCGCCGCCACCTCACGACTGCCTGTTTGCGTTTCGCGATCAGTCTCATCCGCTAACTGTGCCGCCTCATTTGTATGTGAAGCGACCTCAGATACCGTTTGCGACATTTCATTGATCGCAGTGGCTCCTTGTGTCGTTTCATCCTGCTGGCGAATCACCATCTGCGTGTTGTTATCACTGGTTTCGCTCAGTTCACCAGAGGCATTCAGCAATTGGTCAGACGTTTCATCGACCTCTTTTACAAGCGCTCGTAGCTGCCGCACCATACGGTTGACTTGCGCCATCAAGCTACCCTCGTATTTCGAACGAGTTTCAACCGTTAAGTCACCCGCGGCTATGGTTTCCAGAACCTCAACAACAGCCTCTGGCTCACCACCTAAGGTATGTGTCAGTCGACGTACAATGTAATAACTGATGGCTGCCGCAACAAGTGCAGCAATCACAGCCACACACCACATCAGCACCGCAAATCCATTACTACGTTCAAGCACTCCATCAACACCGTCGGCGATGATTTTCTCTTCATAATCGATAAAGTCGTTAATCCTTATCAACCATTCCGCATAAGCTGGCGATAAATCGCTTAAAACATAATCTTGAGCTTGCTGACGCTGATCCTGCGCCAACAGTTGATAAACACGATCAGAAGTGGCTAAAGCCTGTTTACGGATCTCACTAATACGCGCTAATAACTGCTTTTCTTTGTCATTAACGTATTTTGGATCAGCAATAAGTTGATTCAGTCCTTGTTGCGCATCGGCATAATCGCCTTGAAGTTTATCGATAAGCGCGCGATATTCGCGTCGCTTCGATGCCTGTTCAGTCAACACAAAATCGCGTAATGCTATCGCACGGTCATGCACACTACCGCGGAAATTAATCGCATAGCGTTGCTTTTCGCTACCGACTCCATTCACCTGTCTCAACGTTTGATCAATTTGGCCAACTTGATAAGTACCAACAACGGTAATCCCAATAATCAGTAATATAATAAAGGCAAATCCCGCATAAAGCCGCTGCGCAATGGTCATAAATAATCCTGTAAAAACGATTGTTCAATATATTCGAATAGAATTACACATATAAGGGATTTTAAGATCAGCATTATCGAAAATTACTTCACGCTATCGGACGTTAAAATCTCAGTCGCACCCACGGGCATAATGCGAAACTCGTTTTCCGACAATTGCGCCTTTTCACGCGCTTGCTTAATATCATCGATGGTTTGCGAAATACCCTCTGCCGCTAATTGAAATGCTCCCCAATGCATCGTGATACTTCGCTTAGCACCAATATCTTGATGAATCAGCGTAGCTTGCTCCGGATCAACATGAGGCATTTTCATAAACCAACGGGGTAAGTAGGCACCCACAGGCATCAACGCAAGGTCAATATCATTAAACACATGGCCGATTTCTTTAAACTGAATGGCGTTATAGCCCGTATCCCCGCCAAACCATACGCGCCAATCGCCAATATCAATCACATAGCTCGCCCATAAGGTCTCAAAACGATCCCAAAGACTTCGACCAGACCAATGTTGACTAGGGGTTGCATGAACACGCAGCAGGTCGTTATTCGCAGCGCCTTGCCACCAATCAAGTTCGGTAACATTTTCTTCTGCGATGCCTAGCTCAAGAAACCACGGCTTCAAGGCAAGCGGAACGTAGTAATGAGTCGAGTTACCCAGTGTTTCAATCGTATCAGCGTCTAAATGATCATAATGATCATGAGAAATAATCACCGCATCAATCGGAGGCAAGTCTGATAACTGCACAGGCAGTTCAGTCAAACGCTGGGGCCCCATAAAGCTTACGGGCGATGCTCGCTCACTAAAAATCGGATCGGTAAGCACTGCCATCCCCTGGTATTGGAGTAGAAACGTCGAATGCCCTATCCACGTAACTTGCCGATCCTCGGGGTTAGGGTTAGAGATTGTATTCAAATCGGCGTGCATAAAAGGAATCGCATCAACTTGCTCCGATTGATCGGCCCATTCCGTTTCCCCAAACCAACGCATGTACCAATAATCAAAAAATCCACTTTGCTTTTCAGGACCGTGCAAATTTTTAAAGCCATCCTCGGTATGATGCGGCGGCACTTGTTTATTAATATGTATGTCTTCGTTGTTACTGCAAGCCGCAGCCGTTAACGCCAAAACACCGATCAACACCTTTTTCACAGACGCTCCTATCGTGCAGAAATACAGCGAAGCAACCACGCAAAAATGCGCCGTTCACTGGATAAGTAAAATAAATACTCAGGATGCCACTGCACGCCGATAATAGGACGCTCAGCATGCTCAGTGGCTTGAATAAACTCGTCCAAGTCCCAACCAACCGCCTGCATTCCGTCGCCCGGTCGTGTCACCACTTGATAGTGCAAACTATTCACTCGCAACTTACGCTGCCCCACTACCTGACGGAGTTTCGAGTGATGCTTTAACCAAACTTGCTTGGTCGGCAATAGACCCGGACGGTTGTAGGTTCGTTTACGCAAGGAGCGGATATTTTGGTTCAGTTCCCCACCCAACACGACATTAATTAATTGTGCGCCACGACATATTCCAAGCATCGGCGTATCGGTCTTTAACGCCCACCGAATCCACTCAATTTCTAATGCATCACGAGCCGGATCATAGTCACCATCGGGCTTTGCGCTCTGACCATAATGATTGGGGCTGATGTCATCTCCCCCACCAATAACCAGTGCATCAACATCAGTATTACGCGATACGTGATGCCGAGTACTCACGCGGATGGCTTTTGCGCCCAACAACCACAACGTGAGCTGCGTACACCACCATGAAGGAGACCAGCGGCGAGCATTGCCCGTTACCACCACGCGCGGTCGTTCAGCCATGATGCTACCCTATCGATCCATGCGGATTCATCAACACCTAATAACGGCCTATCTGCCGCCAAAAAGGCATCCTTCCAATACGTCAGTGCAGCCGTGTCATTTGCTAATTGCTCGACCACCCACCAGCTGCGCCAAGCCGTGTCAAGTTGCCAGCCTGCTCGCTCAATATGACAGTTGGGTAAACGAAAATGAAAGGTAGGCCGTGCACCCACTTTGGCATCGCCCACGGCTTTGCTTACAACCTCGGGCCGCCAATACGCAAAAAGTGGCAACATATCTAACGCGCGGTTACGGGACGCATTAAATTTGAGGTAGTCATCAATTAATTGCCCTTCACTGACCTCAGATTGCTGACACAAATGCCGAATGTACGCCTCAGGATACTTATCAATATAAGGGCTCATTTTACGGGTCGTATCAACCTTGAGCGCTTTAAACAACCACCACTGTAGCAACGAAAATGCCTGCAAATAACGCAATACATCGGTGCTGTCTTCACTCGCTACTTGAGGATTAATATGCACTCCGTAAGCAGCTATCCAAGATTCATCCGTACCTTTAGCACCCGCCTCTCTGAGTGCCTCAATAATCGGAAACAAACATTCACATTGCTGCAACGTCATCGGTGGGCAAACAATTTCCATGGGAACCATGCGCTCGGCCAAGGCGTGTAATTCTTCTAGCCAAATATGTTCAGCTGTACCACTGGTTGGCTGCTCTCGGGCGATACGTTTTAAATAACTCCAATCTAACTCAATATGAAAGGTACCGAGTTGTTCATGTTGGATACTGCGTTCGGCGAGGGATATATGATCGACTTGACCTTTGAGATGGGATTGCAGTACCTCGAGCGTCTGCTGTACTGATAGACCACTGAATTCGATTTCGAAGCCAATGGTGCGCAGCTGACCAGAATCAGTTTCTGGCCGCTGCAACGGTTTAAATTGATTAGTTGTCGTCTGTGTCATCCTCGAACTCGATTGAGAACTCACCTGCTGGCCCCGGGAAAACCACTGGACTTTCGAATCCATCGGGGCTCACACTGGCAACTCCAAAAATGTAGTTATCAATCACTACGTTCTCAAGCGTATATTCGTTCACATCACCCACGTAGCGACTCCACTGCCATTGTGGCTCAGAGGTAAGACGCCAGTACACTTTGTAACCCATGACATTTTCTTCGCCACGCGCGTCGTTCCAGCTGAGTGTGGTCGACGGTTGCACGGCACCGCGAATATCTACGTTCTGCGGCGGTTCAGGCGCCCAGCTCATACCGGCCAATGAAACCGCATTCAACGCCGTTAACTTAGCCGCGTAATCAAAGTCCACGCCCTCAATAGTGTCACCGTACTCAATCCCGTTCTCCGTGCGCAAGTCCTGATGCTGACGATTATAATTCTCGTTAGTTTCCATAATACGTACACCCGGATACCCTAGGTCATTAAACGGTCGGTGATGACCTCCACGACCAAAGCGATCCAAGCGGTAAACAATCATGGTATCTAAGTTGGCAATATAACGGTCAGCCATGGTATCGATATAGCGCGCTACATTACGTGAAGGCGAGTCATTTTCGCCACCATAAAACCGTCGCATGGTCGCCTCGCGATCGGTTTCATCCATTCGAGTTCCCTCAGCAAAAATGCGGGCGGTGGTGTTATTGATCACCCCATTGATACCTTCAATATTGCCAATCATGTCGTTATTCAGGACGGCCATGATGCGCCATTTATTTTGCTTTGCCTTGCGCGCAAGAATTTTACCACCGAACAAGCCTTGCTCCTCGCCAGACAGCGCCGCATAAACTATCGAGCCATCAAAGTTATACTGACTGAGCACTCGCGCGGCTTCGAGCGTACCCGCCACACCCGAAGCGTTATCATTAGCCCCTGGCGCATCGGAAGTCGCATCCATCACATCGCTGACCCGCGAGTCAATATCACCGGACATCATCACATAACGGTCGGGATCCGTTGAGCCACGCTGAATCGCAATCACACTTTTTACTTCGGTCGCATCAGGAATACGATCTTCGCCCTCGACAATATCCGAGACGTACATCACTTCAAGACAACCACCACAGTCAGCGGAAATGCGTTGAAACTCTTGGTAAACCCAGCGTCTTGCAGCACCAATACCACGAGTATCAGATTCCGTTTCGGATAAGGTATGACGAGTGCCAAAACTCACTAACTTACGAATATCCTGTTCAATTCGTTTAGCACTTACGGCATCGGCAATGTCGTGTAATTTTTGCTGGTCGTTGTATGTGATAGCATCTTGAGCCTGAACACCACCCGCCAATAGCAGACCAAGACCGATAGTCACGGAGGAAAGTTTTTTCATATTGTTTTCACCATATTTGGACTGTATTTAACGATTATGGTGAGAAAAAATAGATTTGCAATCCCGCGGCGATGATTCCGCGAGACTGCAAGTTGTATAAGTTTAAACTACTGAGGCTGTTGAGGCTGGCTCAAAGAATGTTTAATCTTTTTTGTGATCTGTACCGGGTAGTGCAGGTCAACACAGCGACTATCCGGCGTGTAGTCCAAAGGAGCGTCTTTTAAAATATCACGTAAGCGCTGTCCATCCATTTCTGCACAACACGCAATCACATCATTTAATAGCGACTCAACCTCCGTCCAAGCAAGCGAATGCTCAGATGCACGACGAATACGAGGGTGAGGAGTGAGGCGATCGGTATTGCCGATAATTAACTCTTCGTATAGCTTTTCGCCCGGTCGCAGCCCGGTGATTTTGATCTCGATGTCACCATGAGGGTTTTGCTCATCTTTAACAGTTAAACCCGACAACCGAATCATTTGTTTCGCCAAGTCATAGATTTTAATCGGTTCGCCCATGTCCAAAACAAACACATCGCCTTGATCGCCCATAGCACCTGCCTGAATAACGAGCTGGGCGGCTTCAGGGATAATCATAAAGTAACGCGTAATATCCTTGTGAGTGAGCGTAATGGGTCCGCCCTTCTTGATCTGTTCTCTAAATTTAGGCACAACAGAACCCGAAGAACCCAGCACATTCCCAAACCGCACCATACAAAACGCAGTTTTATGGGTCGTTTTAGCGAGTCCTTGTAGGATCAGCTCAGCCAAACGCTTTGTCGCCCCCATCACATTGGTAGGACGGACGGCTTTGTCGGTAGAAACCAAGACAAACTTCTCGACACCTGCGTCAATCGCTGCTTGCGCAGTGTATAAAGTACCCAGTACATTATTTCTCGCTGCCTGTATAATGTTCATCTCCACCATGGGGACATGTTTATACGCAGCGGCATGATATATCGTATCGATACGATGCGAATTCATCACCGATTTCAGGTTAATCTCATCTTGCACAGAACCCACAAATGGGAAAATAGCCACGTCTGGATAGGTTTGTGTGAGCTCTTCATGAATATAATACAGCGAAGGCTCTGACCACTCGTATAAAATAAGTGCCTTGGGCTTCTGTGCAGCAACTTGACGACACAATTCTGAGCCAATCGACCCTCCTGCGCCCGTGACCATCACCGCTTTACCGCGGACGTTCTGAGTCAACAGATCCATTTGCGGCGCGACCGCATCTCGTCCGAGCAGGTCTTCAATATTCACCTCGCGCAACTCATCAATTTTTGCATCCCCGGCAATAATATCGGCCATACCGGGAATGGTTTGTACAGTGACGGGTAAGTGCGATAGCATTTCAAGTGCGTTCCGACGTGTTGAACGCGATGCACTTGGAAATGCCAACAGTATCCGTTTGACGTCAAGCTTGTGCGTCAGTTCGCCAATTTTGCTGACAGGAAATACAGACAAGTTCTGTATCATTGCGCCTTGCAACGTTTCATCGTCGTCGACAAAGGCAACCGCGTGATATTCACGCCCATGTATCAGCGCATGTGCCAGTTGGCGCCCTGCCTCACCCGCGCCATAAATAATGACGTTGTCTTTCGGTCGCGACTGCACCTGACGAAACACAGAACGCGCCCCAAAACGCGAAGCGGCGATAAAAATAAAGGCTGACAAACTATAAATAACAACAACGTTGAGGTTAACGCGAGCATCCATCAGCGCACTAAAAAGCACCAACGCCGAGGAAGAGGCGAGCATACCAAATACAACCGCTCGAAATGCTTTCGAACCGATATAGCGGGTTACTGAACGATAAAGACCTAATTTATAAAACAAAAATACTGAAGCTACGGAGAGCACAAAAGCAAAAGCAACATCGTTCCAATTGCTCGGCAAGTAGAACACTCGAGCATCAACACTCACGGCAAACCACAGTGCCAGCATAATGCCAAGCACATCAACGGTTGCAGCGACCACCCGCTTTAAATTTCTTGGCAGAGCCAAAAGTTGAATCAGCATATTACGCTTAATCCTCAATTCTCAAAAAATCCCTTTATGCAACGAGACGCTATTGTAAGCCGACACTTGGCTAAAATAAATAATAAAACCGTGTATTATGGATAGTATATCTGATTGTCTGATTTTTGCATTATTAGCACACAAAAATTTTCAATCATTAACGCTCTGCAACGGTCGTCTCCGCACACACCCGTTGTCGCTGTGCGTCGATGCGTTGTCGCGCTGCAGCCTGAAACGAATAGATCCTGAGTACACGTTGAAATCGTGTTAAATATTGGCACTGAAATGCTTGATTAGGCGGCAGCCAGTCCATCGGACCCTGAGCACCTTTTCGACGGTTGGTACTATCATCAACGGCAAACAGATTGATGGGATCATTGGCAAAACGCTCGCGTTGAGCGCGATCCCACCGATCCGCTCCATGCGTCCAGGCCCATTTGAGCGGTACTAAGTGGTCAACATCTAAGTCGTCCGCACTTAGGAATGTGCGTCCCGTATACGGGTCCAGCCAGTGTCCTCGTACCACACGACAGCCATCTTCACTCAAGGTAACCGCGACACTCGATAACCGTGCGAGTAACTCATGACGCGTGTTCATACAGTCGTTATCATCGTCGTTCCAACGGCCAAACGCGTTACGTTGATAAGCCTCTGATTCATTTGAGCTGGCAGACGCTGCCGGCTTATAACCTTTTGGCAATCGTCCGCCATCGGCTAAGCAATCTTTTAAATTGTGATAAGCGGTAAACCGCTTTGTGCGATCATAGTAGGGACTACTTGGCGTATGACAGATACCAGACTGGGACTGTTTAACAACATCGTCCACCGACGTCTGTGCACTCGCCAAAAAGCTATAACTCGTTAACCATAACGCCAGTGAAATGATAATAATGGGGGCAACACGCATGGGACAACGCCATAGTCCAGTGATGCCCCCCTTTTACGCGAACTGATTTGTAAGTTCAAGCGTACATTTGAATCAGCTGACCATCCTCCGCCAGTCGATACAAATAGAGCCATCGATTCTGAACCAATGGTTTAAAACTCGGACTCGCGTCCAGCGCTTGCTTGATCTGTGATTCTGTTGCCTCAACGACCACCTGAAGCCGACACGGCCGGTGCCGCCATTGCGTGCCATCCCAAACCGACTGCAATGACAGGCCGATACGCAGATCGCCACTGTTGCCCTCAAAAACTCCGACATTTTGCGCCACACGGTTATGTAATAACTTATTACCACTACCGAGCCGCGTCGGTGCAGTCACCGACGTGAGATATTGCCAGTTTATCCAGTGAGCCACGACACCCGGAGCACTGATTAAAGCGGCCAAAATACTCGCATCAGGGTCCTGCTGGGCATCGTAATCGTGCAAAAACGCACGTCCGTCTAAGTCGATCGAAGCCGTACGTTGCCGTGACGCGATAATCATCATAAAGTTATCTGCCAGCCCCCATTCTGGTCGAACCTCGGCCCAATCACGCGTTTTCTTAAACAGACCAGCCAAGCGGTTCAAACCCGAGCGCGTTTGCGGATACTGCTTGCGGTCCCGAACCGCTGCACTCGCCTGTTCAAAGGTTTGTCTTACAGCGTCCGGAAACGCCTCACTGAGGGGCAAAATTCTATCCGTCACAGTCTCATGTAACCCCGCATAGAATCGCGTCCGTTCAGGAATATCAATGCCTCGCGCCGACAGTGCTTGCCGGATGTTCGGCTGATTCAACAACTGGCACATGAGTCGGGCATTTATGGCGCCACTCTGTCCCCCGCATGCACCACAATTCATCGCTGCGCGTTGCGGATTATTTTCATGATGCGAACTGTGTCCAACCCAAACAAAGTGATCTGCAAAGTGCGTAATCCCCAAACTGGTTAACGTACCCGCCAATGCATCAAGCAGCGGTTGCTCATTGTCGGCTAAATTGATAGTCAAGTCCGACTGCGGCGTGTCAGTCGCTTCCACCTCATTATGAGCACTAAATAAGCCAATGCCTTTCGCTAAACCGAGCACCTCAACCGCATTGAGACTTGAGGTTGGCGTGTCCAACAGTTCACCGATGGCTGTAATCGTTGCACTGGGGGTCGCCACGTCTTTCTCAGTCACCCAGAGTTGTGGAGTTAAGAGCCCGGGTAACTGGGGACGGCGCTGTCCTTGCGAGCGAAAGCCAATCGGTAGACCAAAAAAGCCAGCAACCCCGATACTGGCAACCCCAGGTTGGCCATCAAGCGCGCGTCTTAGCGGCTCAGATCGGACATCAATACAAAAAGCCGCCTGCATTTTAGGATACGCTTGCTGCGCGCCCTCAGATTTAGACGCCAAGCGATAATTGAGCAGCTGTTTATGCTCATAAGCACGTTGACATTGCCAAAGTATTTTCTGCGATTGCTCAACACGCTCACAATCGCGTTGGCAACGCGCCGCTTGTTGAGCAAAGCGTTGGCTGAGTCGGTTAAATAGCTCAGTCGAGGTGTCCTTAGCCCACTGCCACAGAACGTAGTCCCATGCCAAACGAATGCCCAGCAGCGACAGCACCGGCTCAATATTATGGTGCGGTGCAGAAGGATCCCAATCACGGTAACGCAGCGCCGAGGACCACCCGAGGACATCGATCAATAGCGCAAACAAGTAATAATTCAGGGCATCTTCGCTGTAATGTCGTAACCAATCATCCGCCAGCATGTGAAAAAGCGCATCGATATCATCCGGTAAGGGATCGAAGTAATCGGGTAGCTGACTTTCTGCCATCAACGTCGCGATGCCTTTATCCTCTCGTACAACCGTCAACCAGCCACGATACAAACCATTGTCGGGCTGTGATTCGTCGACAAACCGCTCAGGAAACTCGGTGTGTAAACCACAAAACTGACTAATTTGCAGTACCACCTCATCTTTCCAGAGCATTTTGCGCTGCCGTGCTTGTAGCTGATCGACAATGTCTGTGACATTAAACCAGCGCGGCAATCGTTGTGGCTCAGATAAACATTTTGTCGCATCCATGGGCAGCATCTGCTCATCAAGATGACCTTGCAACAGTTGCTGACGATAAAATGCGCGGTCCATCACTAAATCGATATCTGACACATACTTCCAAATCGCTGACACTCGCTCGACGGGCTTGTCGGTAAAAAACCAGCATGGATTTACCGCAATCGATTCGGCGAGCGGCCACATCGGCGCAACGCGCGCACACTGCTGACGGGCCAGTTGGATAAACTCACTCATGATGCCGACTTCTCCTCATCTACTGAATCATAGCGATGCCGATCCTCGGGTCGTGGCCACAGCCATAAAGCCAAGCGCGTAAACCACTCATCGATATAAAGACCCGCGTTTAAACGAATAAACCAGCGCTGACTCACCGCATGAGCCACATGTTGTTCTAACCACCAATACAACGCGACCAGCATAATAAACCAAGCAGCAACAGCTAAATCCAGTCCAATATGCACCCGTCCATCTTGCATAATTTGGGCGGCAGACAGTGTCAATGCGGTGTAGATAGCCACCCAAACAAGCGCCAGCAGAATGCTCTTTGGCCAACTAAATTTATGCGCTTGTGACATCAATAAAGTAATAGAAAGGCTCAGTAAAACAGCCGCGGTCGGCTTAAAATGTCCAAAACTAAACCACAACGCTAAGTTGATCATGACTAAACTGACCAGGAACCAGCCCAACGTCACCCAACTGTTACGAACCAACACATTATGAATGGGACGTACCGTACCCGATGATAAAAATGCGTAAGCTTTATATAAGGAGTGTGCGACCAAGTGCAGGAGCGCCAGACTATAGTAACCTAACGCGATTTCTAACAGCATCAATCCCATTTGCGCACAGGTAGACCATGCCAAACGAATTTTAATACTGATTCGAGTCGACATGATTAAAATGGCTAATCCGCACGAAACCGCGCTCAATACGCCAAGTAACCAACGCGCCGCTTCTGCCTCGGTCAGCAAGGGCGCAAAACTCAGCAGCAAAAAGCCGCCCAAATTAACGATGCCTGCGTGCAATAACGACGACACCGAAGTCGGTGACTCGACAACTTGCATCAACCAGCCGTGAAATGGCATCTGAGCACAACTCAGCAACGCGGCAATGACCAAGGTTATCATGCCACCCAGTGGCACCACGCCCGTTGCCGAGAAGTAATCTAGCGTGCCCGAAAGGGTCGGATCGCCTGACCATAGATATAACTGAATAAAACTGACCGCCAACAGCGCTTCAGCGATGCGCGCCGTAATCATGCGTTTATGGGTTGCCAATACAGCGCGCGAGCGCTCCGGATAGAACAACAACAAGCGGTGCAAACACACGCTGATGCTCACCCAGCTTAACCAAAACAGAATAAAATGGTTGGCAATCAAGGTGACCGTCACGCTCGCTAAACAGCCAATCATCCATCCCATCGCGCGCGGTCGACTCGGCTCAAGCGCAAAGTTTCGCCAGGTGTACCGCAACACCACCCAACTCAACAAAGCCACCATCACCAATAACGTCACACGCAATTCATCGACTTGAATCCAGTTCAACGTGGTTGCTCCCCTCGTTCTATTTAACTGCGCCGTAGTATCTCGACTTGTCATAATTAAGTAAAATAGATATATACTATTATACTATTCTATTTAAAAGAACGATTGCCCTCACCATGAATTATCGTCATCTGTATTACTTTTGGTCGGTCGCAAAAACAGGTCATTTGACACACACCGCGCAACAACTGCATGTGTCGCAATCGGCGCTATCCAGTCAAATTAAGCAATTAGAGGAGTGGCTCGGACAAACTCTATTTGAGCGCGAAGGGAGACGATTAAAACTGACGCAAGCAGGCTACATCGCTAAGCAATATGCCGATCGCATTTTCGCAGAAGGACAAAGCTTGGTCGAGCAACTCAAACAAGGTAAGACCAGTCAAACCAGTGTCGTACGTATTGGACACGCATCGACCATGTCACGTAACTTTGTAGAACAATTTATTGCGTCGCTCATGAGTCCTTCACCGCAACCCTTTCGTTTACACTCAATGTCGACTCATCAGTTGCTGACCGAACTTGCCGAACATCGGATTGATATTGCACTGGCAAATACCGATGTGGCGGGTCATGATGAAGATATTTGGCAAAGCCGTTTATTAGCGCGCCAGCCGGTATCGATTATCGGTGTGCCAGGCTTACCCATTCAATCACTCAGCGATCCAGCACTAAAGGAACGCGCCTGGGTACTCCCGCCAACGAGTGCGCCGTTGCGATCAGGGTTCGACATGCTAGCGACTCAGTATCAATGGGCACCTCGCGTGATAGCCGAGGCTGACGATATGGCAATGTTGCGATTATTAGCGCGCGATGGTGGTGCGCTTGCAGTCATTCCTGATGTTGTGGTGAAAGACGAGCTTGATAGTCAGCGCTTACAACGCTATGTCACGCTTCCCAACCTATTCGAGCAGTTTTATGCGATTACCATTAAACAACCGTTCCAACATCCGTGGCTCAGTCGGCTGTTGGCGCGCTATGACTGATTAACGTGTTCGATTACGCACAAACTCACGACGTAACGCTTCCAACTCAGCTTTGGTCAATAGTTGCTGTATATTCCGCGTCTTCGGAGAATGACAATAACGCATGTGCGCTCTGTCCTTTAATGTCTCATCAAGTTGTCGGTTTATTGAGGTCCAATCGATAGTCATCACGTTATCCTCAGCCTAAAGAATTTCGCCGAAGGCTCTGAGCTATTCGGGGGGTCACTCGAGCCGTTCAGCGATGTATCAACAATAGGTCTTGAATTGGTATTCAACAAGGTGGTTGCGCGTAAAAGGTTCGTAAAGGTGAGTACTTACCAACATACCGTCTCTCTCATATTGGCTAGGTGCGACAATTTGTCGCATGGTCAAATCCCATCCGAGACGTAAACTAGGTCGAAAATTTACGTGTGACGCTAGGAAACCTTAATCATGCAATCGACGTTTAAAATGACACGCATAACGGCTTATCTCATTTCGGCACTCGCCATATTCAACAGTTCAGCGCAAACAACGGACGCACCCACCGAAGTCATAAAAATAAAAGGTCACGAGCCGCACGATGCGCTAGGCAATTTATCGCGCCAACTGAGCGAACAAGGCGTCGACTTTTCGGCCGCAGGCGGTGTCTCGGCGTTACCGGTGATGAACGGCATGATGGGCGATCGCATCAAAGTCATTATTGATGGAGCAGAGCTCACTGCGGCTTGTGCCAACCAAATGAACCCTCCTCTATCTTATGTATCCGCCAACCAAGTCAAATCAACCCAAGTGATTGCGGGGCTCACCCCCGTCCGCAGCGGTGGCGACAACATCGCTGGCGTTATCAACTTACAACAAATGCGGGCACAGTTTGCCGATACCGAAAGCCTCTCTTGGCAACGCGGTTACGTCGCGGGTGAGTATCAAAGTAACGGTGACCAATGGCTTGCCGGTATCGGTGCGCATTGGGCGAGTGACACTTGGTCTATCGATTATCAAGGCGCTTACGAGCAGTCAAAAAGCTACGATGATGGCAACGGAGATAAAGTACTCGATACGCTTTATGAGTCACAAAATCATGCGTTGACGATGGCATGGCGCGATAGTCAGCAACAACTGAGCACCAAAATCACAGCGCAAATGATCCCGTATCAAGGCTTTCCCAACCAATACATGGATATGACAGATAATCAAAGTCTGGGCGCACATATTCAATATCAGCGTGAACTCGCCACAGGCGGCCAACTGACCGGCTATGTTAACTGGCAGTCAGTTGAACACGAGATGGGCTTCTTCAGCCCAGAAAAACCTGGCATGATGCCAATGGTGACCGATGCCACCGATCGCAGTTACAAACTTCATTGGCACTTGCCAACGCAACAGATAGGCGCATATAGCAGTCAAATCACGCTGGGTCATGAACTGTTCGATTACCAGTTAGATGATTACTGGCCGGCATTGGCGGGGTCAATGATGATGGGTCCAAATCCGTACATCAATATCAACAATGGACAACGGCAGCGCATCGCCGTATTCGCCGATTCTGATACGGAGATCACCGACAACTGGGTGTTGAATGCCGGTATTCGCATTGAACATGTACGTACCGATGCCGACGAAGTTCAACCCTACAACGACAGTCCAATGATGGGGATGCCGAATGTCGACGCTACGGCGGCAACCGCCTTTAATCAGGCAGACCGAGAGCAAACAGATAACTTAGTCGATGCGACCCTGGCAACAAAATATACCATCGATCCGCAGCAAAGTTTGGAGTTGGGCATCGCTCGAAAGAATCGTGCACCTAATTTATATGAACGTTACAGCTGGGGTCGCGGTATCATGGCCACGACAATGATCGGCTGGTTTGGCGATGGTAACGGTTATGTGGGTCGTATCGACTTGCAACCTGAAACGGCGACAACATTAAAAGCAACCTACCAACGTGACGATGCCAACAACGCCTGGCAATTCAGTGTCAGTCCTTTTTACTCACGCGTTGATGACTACATCGATGCCAACGTTATCGATACATTTAATCGCGGCACCCAACCCAGCACGGCGCGCAATATTCTGCAAATGACCAATGTCGATGCCACTTTAAAAGGTATCAGTGCACACTACACCTATCGTTGGACCCAGGTACTTGGTGCCGATGAATGGCAGTTACGCTCGTCCGCAAAATACACCCACGGTGAGCAAGCCTCGGGTCGTGAGCTGTATCAGATTCAACCACTCACCATCCGCGTTGAGCTGAGTCAACAGTGGGGCCATTGGCGCCAAACAGTCCGCGTTGAACACGTTGAGCAGAAAGATCGTGTCGACCAGCAGCGCCTCGAAAATCGTACCGACGCCTATCAGGTTGTCGATTGGCAAGTGAACTACACTCGAGCAAACTGGCAACTTAATCTCGGTATCACCAACCTACTTGATGAATTTTATCGACAACCATTAGGCGGCGTGAGCATCGCAGCGCAAAAAGCCGGACAAACTCAAGGCTTCGAGAATGTGGCTGGCGCAGGACGCTCAATTAACTTTGGCGTTCGTTATACATTTTAAGTAAGCTGATACATCGCTAAGCGTTACCGAGATAACTGATGATCTTGCTTCTCTATATGGCGGCGCTACGTAATCGCCGCCTATCATTGCTGGGTATGTTTGCGTGCTTACTCGTTGAAATCGTCCTGCTCAATTTACTGATAGCCTTTAACGGGGCCGCAAGCAACCCATTCAGCGCGGTGTTATTAATTCCGCTCATCATGGCGTGTGTTTGGCTGCCCCATGCAGGTGCCGTCGCCATCGTCGGATTAAGTATCGCCGCGCAATGGACGCAGTGGCAATTTACTCACATGGATACGAACCATGCGCTATTGGCTCACGCGCAAGGCATGTTAGTCAGCTTTACGATCACCAGCGTGTTAATCATGACGGTGGTGTTTTATCTACGCCATCGTCTTGCCCAGCAAGAGGAAAAATTACATGCTTTACGCGAAAAACAATTGCGAAACGAGCAACTACTCGCCATAGGCACAGCGGCAGCACAACTGACCCATGAACTGGCAACCCCGACACAGGCGGCGCAATGGTTACTTGAGGAGGGGGTAGAGAAAACGCAACCAACGCCAGCATGGCTCAGCGATCTCAGTGCACAGCTCTCGCACATAACACACAAATTGACACAGTGGCGGCAGGTCACTGATGACGTCCGTCACCAACGCACGGTGGCGGTGAACGCGCGTGAGTTAGCGTCAGAGATTCAACATTTAATGCAGTTGGTGCGACCCGAGGTTGCAATCAACTGGCATATCGAGGCGCAACTTGACACACTTAAAGTCAATGCTGATCGTACGTTGTTACCCGCGCTGAGTAATGTAATTGTCAACGCGTGCGATGCTCAAAAACGTGTCAATGATGAGCCCGTTAGCGTCTCGTGTAGCCATAAAAATAACACGGTATTCATTGAAATCCGTAATGCGGGTCATACAGAAAACCTCGAGCAACTCGGCCAACGTTTACTACCGAGCAGTAAAGGGCACGGCGCAGGCGCGATTATAAGCAATGCAACGCTCGAGAAATTTGGCGGCACTTTACGCTGGGAACACGTTAACCATGAGGTAATCACTTGGATCACGCTACCGTCATCATCATAGACGACGATGCGAGTTATCGTCGTGTGTTACAGCGCAGACTGGCACAAAAAACGAGTTTCGAGATACTCGCCTTTGCCTCGACGCAAGCGGCACTCGCCGAGCAGACGGCAACGCCGTGCCACGGCATTATTCTCGACATGATGCTGTCAGATGAGTCAGGTCTGGATGCAATTACTCGACTTAACCATCACTTCTCGCCCGCTCACTTAATCATGCTGACAGGCTACGCAAGCATTGCCACAACCGTTGAGGCGATGCGGCGCGGAGCGACTGATTATCTAGCCAAGCCCATCGAACTTAATGCGCTTATTCAACGGTTGATGCCTGAGCAAACGTATCACAGCGACGTTGAAGAACAGACCACGCTGACACCGGCACAGCTCGAATGGGAGCACATTCAGCGAACCCTCCTCGCTCACCAAGGTAACATCAGTGCCACGGCCAAAACATTGGGCATGCACCGCCGCACATTACAACGTAAGTTACAAAAACTTTCGCCGCGTCGCTGAATCGACAATCGACTAGACTAGACATTTATACATTTTGTTTTATATTTGTTAGTCACTAAATATAAAAATACGCTAGTTATTATATTCTAGGTATTAGAGGTGTGATTTATGTCATCGTCGCGTGCATTCACGTTACATCAAACCGGGTTAATGAACTCTGTCTCGGAGCGCGCTTTCGATAATATCGCCTACTTAGCCAAACTTATCTTCAACACCGATATCGTTTTAATTTCTCTCATCGATGACGACCAACAGTGGTTCAAAGCCAAAATCGGGCTTTCACTATGCGAAACACCCGTTGATATCTCAATTTGCCAATTTACCATTCAAAGCGACGAACCCTTTATTATTAATGACGCGCTTACTGACAGTCGCTTCGTCAATAATCCGTTGGTTACCGGTTATCCATACATTCGCTTCTATAGTGGCATTGCACTTCACGCGCCCAATGGTCAGCGCATCGGGACACTATGCCTCATTCATGGCGCGCCACGCACAATCAGTAGCCAAGAGCTTAAGATCCAGCGCCATCTGGTGCACATGATCGAGTATGAAATCATGCGCCGCTCACAAGCCCCGGTGCAAGGTACTGTTCAACCGAGTCGCCTCAACGAAGTCATCATCAAGGCACAACACCTGTTGTTGACCAGTCACAACGACAAACTGACGTTCGATATTCTGCTCGATGACATACTCAAACTCACCTCCAGCGCATTCGGGCTGATCGGGGAGGTGCTCTACGAGGATAACAGTCAACCCTATTTAAAGGTACATAGCCTCACCAACATTGCCTGGAGTGCCGAGACAAATGCGCTGTTTGAACGTAATAAAACCGATGGACTTGAGTTTCGAAACCTCGATAACTTACTCTGTAAACCGCTTGTAACCGGTGATGTCGTCATTACTGATAACGCTATCGAGGACAGTCGTTCAGGCGGAACACCTTACGGCCATCCGCCAATCAAAAACTACGTCGGGATTCCGGTTTATTCGGGCGAGACCATGGTGGGTTTAATCGGCCTTGCCAACGGTATCAACGAGTACACCAGCACCTTCGTTGATTCACTGCATGCGCTCATCTCTGTCGTTGGGGTATTAATTGAGCGCAATCGGATGGTGCAGGAACGCAAACAATTTACCGTCAGTTTGCAATATGCCGCCTACCACGATGAACTCACAGGACTGCCCAATCGACGCAAACTCGATCAAGAAATCAAATCACTGACGCACCGGCAACAACCCAGTCAATTTTCAGTCTGCTACATCGACTTGGATAGTTTTAAGCCCATCAATGACAACTACGGTCACGAAGTCGGCGATAAAATACTTAAGTTAGTTGCCAAACGTATCAAGCACCTAATTGGCACTCAAGACTCTGTTGCCCGGATCAGCGGAGATGAGTTCGTTATCGTCCTTAACGCGCCAGCGAACGACACAGATTATCAAAAAATAACCGATACCCTTGCTCAACCCTATGCCATCGACGATATCATGATTAATTTGTCAGCAAGCATGGGCGTGGCGGTTTACCCCAATGATACACAGCATGCGGACCAACTCATCCGTTTTGCCGATCAGTCCATGTATCAAGCAAAAAGCGAAGGTAAAAACCAAGTCAGTATACACGATGCGAAAAAGGCATCGGCGCGAGAGCACAAGATCGAACTTATCAAAGAGCTCATGTACGCCATTGATGATCGACAAATTGAATGTGTCTACCAGCCCAAGTTTGATATGAACACAAATACTGTGGTCGGTGTGGAGGTACTGAGTCGCTGGCGTCACAAAAAACGCGGCTTACTGATGCCCGGCGCCTTCATTCCTCAAGTTGAGGGCTCACAAGCGGCTATCGCGCTCGATCATTATGTACTTAACGAAGCGCATCAGTTACAGGCCGTTTGGCGGCGTTCCGGTCGAGACCTGAATCTCAGCGTGAATATCGGCGGTGATTACTTTACGAGTGAATTATTTAAGCGTCGTCTCGAAGCAATGGCAGAATCCAACACTGGGCGAAACAATGGCATCACGCTGGAAATACTAGAAACCACAACCATCGACGATCTTGATGAAGCAGTAGAAATACTGAACCGTTGCCATGAGTGCGGTTATCGCACCGCGCTCGATGACTTTGGTACGCACTATTCCTCACTGACGTACTTTAGACGCTTACCGGTGGATGAAATCAAAATCGATCGCAGTTTTATTACCAACCTCAAGCCAAATACCAATGACGAGGCGATCGTCGAGAGTATCATTTACCTGTCACGACGCTTCAATCGCGACGTAGTGGCAGAAGGTGTCGAGACTCAAGAGCAAGCTGATCATCTGCAAGCACTGGGCTGTCATCTGATCCAAGGTTACTTAATTTCTCCCCCTGTCAGCTTAGAAGAATTGAACTACAGCATGGTTTTGTCATAAAAGTTTCATTTAAATCCTTATAATGAACGGTCGATAGTTATAAAATACTCAACCCTTAGACCTATCGCCATGCGTCGTTCACTCTTAGATAATGGGATTTCAATGTCGATTAAGCAGAAGTTATACCTACTCGGCACCGGGGTTATCGTTGCCCTACTCGTGTTAATGGGAATATTTCTTTTCTCCCAAGCTCAAATCAAAACCATCAACAACGCCGAGCAGCAAAAGGCAAAGCTCAGTCACCTCATCAGCGAGCTTCGTATCGCCGAGAAAAATTTCTTGCTCGATAGCGACCTCAAATACAGCGAATCAGCCAAGCAACAAATTAACCATATTCAAGAGACTCTGAAACAACTCAAACAGACCGTTGATTATCCCACGGTCTTGAGCCGACTAGAACGCATCG
The DNA here is from genome assembly GCF_000152885.1 of Idiomarina baltica OS145. Taxonomy (GTDB): domain Bacteria; phylum Pseudomonadota; class Gammaproteobacteria; order Enterobacterales; family Alteromonadaceae; genus Idiomarina; species Idiomarina baltica. The sequence goes on along the minus strand of NZ_CH672404.1, from coordinate 182,849 downwards.
AGACGACCGTAAGTGAGTACCAACAGCGTTTTTCAGCGCTTGAGCAGGCGATGATAGAACGCGGTTTAACAAGAAAACTCGGCGCTTACGGCGCATTGCGCGAGGCGACCCACCAACTCGAGGCGGTGCTCGACAAACGCGACGATAACAAGACCTTAGTGACCCTGCTTCAACTTCGACGCTCAGAAAAGGACTTCATGCTGCGTTGGGAGGATGACTATGTCGCAAAAGTAACGCGAATTGCTCAGCAGCTTAATAGTCAATTGGCTGGCTCGACGGCAGACCAAAGCAAGGTCGAAGGCTATTTAATACAATTTAATCGCTTTGCTGACTTATCACGAAAAATAGGCTATACGCTAACCGAGGGGCTAAAAGGCAAGCTCAGCGCGCAAAGCGATGAAATAAATAGCGAACTGAATGCGTTAAGCCGCGATCTCAATAAAAAGCTACTCCAACAACAACGCCAGGCGACATGGCTGCCTATCGCTATTACTGTATTGATTATCACACTGATGATAGTCATGTTGTATTGGGTGACCCGGTCAATCAATAAGCCACTGCAAACGTTGAAGTCACAGCTCAGCCATATTCAAGCAACGAATGATTTATCGCTGCAACTCGATAAGCACCAAGATGACGAATTTGGAGCCGCCGTTGATCATGTCAACCAATTGCTCGCTTACTTCAGACGGGTCATAGCAAACATCCGACAAACAAGCAGCAATGTCGGTGAGCTTTCGCAGCAATTATCAGCCACCGTCTCCCATTCATCAAACAAAACAGAACAGCAAAACAGCGAAATCGAACAGGTCGCAGCCGCCGTCAATGAAGTCGGTTCAACCGCACACACCATCGCTGAGGATGCTGAGAGTACGGCTCAGCAAGTCGATGAAATCGCGCAACAAGCCTCAACCGGTCGCAGTGTGATTAACTCAGCCGTTGAAAAGGTCAACTTTTTGGCCGAGCGCCTTGCCAACAGCAACCAACACGCGTCAGAACTGGCGAAACGTAGTCAAGGGATCAGAGACATTGTCGCGGTCATCAATGGTATCGCTGAGCAGACCAACCTGCTGGCACTCAATGCCGCAATTGAAGCGGCACGCGCTGGGGAGCAAGGGCGAGGCTTTGCCGTAGTCGCCGATGAAGTGCGTAGCTTGGCTCAACGTACCCAAGAGTCAATTAACGAAATTGAGCAAATAGCAACACAACTAACAGAGCAAACATCCGTTATTGTGAAGTCTCTGGAAGAGTGCAACGAACTCGGCGATGACAGTCGCCAAGAAGCAACCCGTTCAGGTGAGCTCTTTACCGACATCAACACACAATTAATGAAAGTTAACGATCGGTCCGCATCCATTGCCACCGCCGTAGAGGAACAGTCAAAAGTAGTCGATGACACCTCGCAAAATGTTGTACGCATCAAAGACGCAACCAATGACATTTTGGCGGATGCACGCACCAATGCAGAGACAGCCGAGCAACTAAGCCGCTTCGCGCGCGAGTTAGGCGATTCCGTTGCACAATTTAAGTGCGATTCAGGTCACTAGGAATTCCTCATTTTTCATTAATATAGCCAAATACATTTGATAATTGTTCTTATTAGCAATATCATTCAGGCCATGTTAATGAATAATGGAATGCCCTATGACGCAAAGGCAATGGTTTAAACTTCACGGGTGGTGCTCGTTACCGATATGGATTTTGTTCTGCTTTATCTGTATCACGGGCACCATTGCGGTATTTAGCCACGAATTAACCTGGCTGTTTAACGAGAACGCTCGCGCCTTAAACCCGGACGACCTCGCCCCTATTGCCATGTCCGAGCGCGTCGCCGCGGTTAAAGCCTTGTATCCATCCGCACACATCACCACCGTCATGACGTTCGAGTCCTACCTCACCAACGCGGTGATGTTCTCTGCCGACTCCGTTCCAGCAGGCATTGCCTACGTTAATCAATACACAGGCGAGGTACAGGAAATCAACCAAGGCATAACCTTTATTAACTTTATGCGGTCATTACACGGTTGGTTACTATTCCCATGGCAGAGTAGCTACAGCGTCGGCTACTACCTTGTATCGGCGATGTCATTCGTGATGATGGGCGCCTTAGTCAGCGGCTTGGTTATCTACAAACGTTTTTGGCGCGCCTACACTCAACCTAAGATTCGTGTAAAACAAGGCAAAAAGTCGATCCTTTCCGACTTACACAAACACGCAGGCGCATGGTCTATCTGGTTCATCATGATCATGAGTTTAACCGGCCTGTGGTACTTTACCCAGCAAGTGCTTTGGCATGCCGATATTGATATTGAGCCCCATGCCCCCGTCGTGAATATCAACGACGTTCCCTTAGGTAAAGCGCCAACAGAACCCAAGGTCAGCTTTGACCAAGCTATGCAGATTGCCCAAACACAATTCAGTGACCTACAACCCAGTTATGTCATGATGCCCGAGCACAATCGAGATATGTATAAAATCATGGGGGGTGGTGACTACATTTTCTATGACCAATATGCGTATCGCTTAGCCATCAACCCATGGACGGGCGAAGTCGCACAGGCCGACTCGCCTGCCAACATGTCGACCCTACAAACCGTCATGCATGTCGTCGATCCACTCCACTACGGCACGATCGGCGGACTTTGGACTAAAGCGATTTGGTTTATATTTGGTCTTATCTTATCAGGGATGTCGATCACTGGGTTTATGATTTGGAGCTCAAAAATAGTGCAGGCAGCGCGCGCTAAAAAAGCGGCTAAGCGTGAGCAAAAACTGTCAGAGCAAGGAGCTTGATATGGCGCGTTTGAAGAATACATTTTGGCACCGTAATAAATTCAAGTTATCGGGGTTGCTGCTCATATTCCCCATTTATTTTCTCTATGAGTCGTTGCAGCCGCCTGAGTTTCCCGAAATATGGGAATCAAAGTCCGTGGGACAGCTCGAGCTGGCGTTGCAGCCAATGAACAACGAACCGCCCTACGCGCACCATGAAGACTGGGTGAAAGATTTTTCAGTTTGGGTCAATGATGGCGCCGTCAAAAATATCCGCCAAGCCTATATCAATATTGGCCCACGCCCATTGCCATTGAACAAGCTCGAGCAAGACGATGTAGGTATTTTGCATGGCAGTGAAAGCTTACAACATGTGCACGCGATTGCATCGCCAAACTTCTCGGCGTCCGACAAGGTCTGGCTAACGCTGCAGAACTGGGATGGTAGTCAACATGTTCAGTCCTGGTCATTACCGCCACAATGGATAGGCGAACAAATATAAATTGGACTAGCCAACGTCGCTCGTTTTGATTACTCTGCGCATATAACCTATTGGTGGAGTCATCCAGTTGCGCATTGACCGTGTGTTCCGAAAGCTTGCGAATACGCTCCCCTTTATGATGGCATTCGTGGATAACGAACGTCGCTATCAGTTCGTCAACGAGCGCTATGAGCAGTTTTTTGACGTCAAGCTCGACGAGCTTAAAGGCAAGTTGGTCGCCGAAGTGCTCGGTGAGCGATCTTACAAGCGTATCTCGCAGATCCACTCACGTGTTTTGGCCGGTGAGGATGTATCCTTGCGAGAAAAAGTCACGCTACGTAATGGCCGCGTTTTACAACTTGAGGTCAAGTACGTTCCCAACCAAAACCAACGTACGGGAAAAACAAACGGTTTCTTCGCAATTATTAACGATGTTACCCACTATGCATCGGCTTCCGAAGTGTTACGAGCGGTTCATGACGTAATGAACAAACAGTCCGTCGGGCTGCCCACTGAGCGTATTAACAAGTTACTTAAGCTCGGCTGTGAATACTTAAATACCGATATCGGTATTGTAAGCCGCGTGATTGATAATGAGTACACCGTAAAATACGCGTGGTCCACCGGTGATCCAATTCCCCCGGGAACACAGTTTGAACTCGGTAATACCTACTGCTCAGTCACCTTGGCGGCGAGTGACGTTATTGCCACACGTCACGCCTCAACGAGTAAGGAATTCAGCGGACACCCCTGCTATACCGCTTTTCAATTAGAGACCTATCTCGGTTTACCAATCCGTATCAACGGAAAAGTGTGGGGCACGCTCAATTTTTCCAGCAAAACCTCGCGTGGCACACCCTTTACCGATCTCGATAAAGAACTCATGGGGCTCCTCTGCTCGGCCATCGAAACGTTGATTATCAACAACTCAAAAACCGATAGGTTAGAGCGCCTCGCCTATACCGACTTCCTCACTGGACTCAGTAACCGCTTATTCATTAATGAGTTTTTTGAGCGTTTGGTCTATCAAAATCGTGAACGCCTTAACCATTACTACTGCGTATTAGTCGATATTGACCACTTTAAACAGCTCAACGATCAGTTTGGTCACGATGCCGGCGATAGTGTATTGCAAGCGGTCGCCATTGAGTTCACCGATAGTCTACGAAGTGATGATGTATGCGCCCGCGTTGGCGGTGAGGAGTTCATGTTACTTATCCACGCTGACGACAAAGTCGATATCGCAAATATCGTTGAGCGCCTTCGTAAGAATATAGAAAACCTAAAAATAGAACATGATGACGAAATCATTACGACGACGGTATCGATTGGTGTGACTAAATTACAAGAGCAAGACAGCTTTAACCTTGCGTATAAACGGGCTGATAAGGCGCTTTATCAAAGCAAATCAGACGGTCGAAACTGCTGCCGTTGGAACTAACATTAATTTTTTCTTAACTTCTGTGATCTAAAAAACGTAGTACTCACTAAACTATTACTCAATCGTTCTTAAAAATCGTAAGTTCAACAAGCTTTTTTAAAGTTGTTCAAAAAAAAATCGAACAATAAGAAGCGCTTTAACTGAGTATAACAAGATGGCAAAACTAACCTCTTCCTCTATCGTAGATATTCTCGGTGCCATTATCGCCGATGAACTTGGACGTCTGCGCATGGGTGATGAACAACTTTGGAAAGGTCGACAGTGGCAATCTAACACCCAAATAGTCTTTGCCAGCAAAGCAACGGGCGATGCACAAGAAGTCATCGTTGACTCGTTTGAATGGATGTCCATTGCTAGCCGCGTCGTTGAGTTTTTTCAGCTCGACAGCAGTGAATTAGAAGATTACCTGTTGCGTTTTTCAACGTTACAACAATGGGCAGAGGTAATAGAAACGAGTCGAGAAGATCATCGACTCGATATTACGTTTTGTTCCTCGGGTTCGGTAGCACAGGTTTCACATCACCGCCATGATTGGATGGCGTTGCTTGCCGAAGCGCAATTTTTCGTCGATTTTATTAAGCGTCATGATGTCGAAATTGAGCGCGTCGTTAGTTTTGTACCACCGCACCATATCTACGGTTTTATCTTTTCAGTACTCATACCCGAACTCCTGGATATACCGGTCGTAAGAGGCCTCAAGGCGTTTTCAATGACCCAAGCACAGCAGCTTACAAACAATGACCTGCTGATTGGGTTTCCCGCTGCTTTTGAACAGTTTGTACAGATGGACACGACCTTTCCCCCAGCCGCCAATGCAGTCTGCTCAACGGGGCCCTGCGCACCTGCAGTATTGAACGCACTGACTCGGAATGGACTCAACAGTGTATTCGAGATCTACGGTAGTACCGAAACCGCAGGTGTTGGCATTAGAAATGATCCTAATCAGCCTTACCAATTGTTGTCGCGCTGGATCAAGCAAGGCAAAGAACAATTAATGGATAATCTCTCGCGCGAACTCATTGATTTACCCGACAGCATTCAATGGCATGGCCCCGGCTTATTTGAGCCGCTAAAGCGCAACGATGAGGTACTTTCAATCTGCGGAAAGTCAGTCCATCCCGAAGCTATCGCTGACGTAATCCGTCAACATCCCAATATCAGTGATGCACGGGTGCGGCTTAATCATGCTCAAGAGAGCCACTCCCTCAAAGCACTGCTGATAGCCGACCCAGAGCAACGCTCAGGTCAGGCAGAAACGTTGATCGCACAAGTGCGTACGTGGCTTGCCGATAAGCTTGAACCGCATGAGTTACCTAAACGTTTCGCTGTGCGTGACTCAATTCCAACCAACGAGCTCGGTAAAGAGATCGATTGGGAGTCACAGCCCGACCTAATGCGTCGTTAAGCATTACGGTGCACTGATGGCTTGTTGCGACTGACACAGTTCAACAAGCCAGTCTCTCAAAACTTGAATAGAACTGCGATTGGAAAGCGTGCTCGGCACCACAAAATAAAAACTGTCCCCCGTTTTAAGTCCATGCATAGGTAACCTGACTAACTCTTGCTCACGCTCCCGCTGGGTCGTCATAAACTCATTCAATAGCGCGATACCGTGGCTATGTTTAGCCGCCTCCGCTGCCAGCAATAAGTGGCTAAAATGATGCACCTTGGCACTGCTGGGTAATCGCACACTGCCCTGCTTGAACCACATTTTCCAATCATAGCCGGGCGTTGCATGGGCAAACGTATAAGTTGCTGAGAGTAATGGAAAGGCGAGTAAGGCACTTGGGTCGCGCAGATCGTTTAGCCGCGCCCGAATGTCGTAAGAGCAATACGGATATAAATATTCGTCGTACAAGTGGGTCACTTCAAAACCGCTCTTAGGGGGTTGTGTCGTTATAAAGCAATCCGCTAACGCGCGTTCGAACCCACCATCTTCGGTGAGCATGGTTAGCGTTAAATCCACATTTGGGTAGCGTTGCCGGAAGCGATCAACCGCTGGGATTAACCACTTAACCGCCAGTGAACCATAAGAAGCAAGGCGCACGAATCCTGCATCACCGTGCTGAAGTTGCGAAAACTCTCGCTCTATTTGCGCGAGCGGCTCCTCGATATTTTGGTAAAAGGCTTCCCCCGCTGCGGTGAGCAACAGTTGTCGCCCTTTCCGAATAAACAAAGCTTGCCCTAACCGCTCCTCCAACAGTTTAATTTGGTGGCTCACGGCGCTTTGCGATACGAATAACTCTTCAGCGGCTTTAGAAAAGCTGCCACGGCGAGCTACCATGGCAAAATAATGGATCGCTCTAAAAGGTACACTCATACATTAATATCTAAATTACTCATAGCTACTAGATTTTAATATCATTTTTAATAATATCAAACACACTTTATCCTAACCCCATCTTCAACAACTCATCAGGGGGTTCATCATGGATAAAGCGTTAATTGCTGCAGTGTTATGGTTGGTGTTAGGCAATAATGTAGCGATTCTATCCGACTCACTGATTAAGATGTTGGATAGCTTCGATGCGCCGTTTCAATTTGTCTTATTACGGCAAGTCAGTGCGATACTCATCCTTCTGCCATTTATCAAACTGCGTGGCGAAAGCTTGGCACCCAAAGGTTTGCGTTGGCATGCAGCGCGCGCTCACATTTGGCTGTTCGGCACCGCCTTGATGGTCCTGTCACTCACTACTCTGCCGCTTGCTACCGCCAATGCGTTATTTTACGCAGCGCCCATGCTGACGGTCATCATCGCACGCATGGCATTTAAAGAGCGCGTTACGTGGCACAGTACCGTCACTGTCGGGCTCGGCATGCTGGGCGTGTTGGTCATTGTGAACCCCACTGAATTTAACCCATTTGCTGTCGCGGCGTTACTAGTGGCGGGGAGCTTGGCCGTTAATAACCTACTGATCAAGAAGCTACCGCGCGAGCACGGTATTTTACAGACCTTGTTCCTAACCAATCTGCTGGGGCTTCCAGTCGGGATCGCGATGGCAATTTGGGAAGGTGCAGTGTTTGAATGGCAACGTATGTTATTTGCCACCGGCTCAACACTGTTTATCATGATTTATGCTGCTACCTGTATCTACGCTTATCGGGCGGTCGATAGCGCAAAAGTCACCAGCGCCGAATATACAGGCCTGATTGGCGCCGTTGCGATTGGTATGGTGTTCTTCGCTGAACAGCCAGGGCTAAACTTCTACATTGGTTCAGCAATGATTGTTGCACCACTGATATGGCAAAGCTGGGCGTTACAGAAAAAACCAGCGACTTCTTAACCGAAGTCGCTGGTACAGCTGCTATTCATACAGCTTGGCGACCACCGTCATGTTCCATTCGCCCAACTGTTGCTCTTGCGCCTCATTAAACACCGTGCGTGCTGCTGAGGTCATCGGTGCGACTTGGTCGGCTGCTTGCAAACAATAGCCCAGATCTTTTTCAATCAAATCAACCGGAAACTGAGGATCGTACGCTTCGCTTACCATGGATTTGCGCACGATACCTGCGGTTTTGCTCCATACCGGTGTCGTCGATACCGCCTCGAGGATCGCATCCGGGTCTTGCCCTTGTCGCTTGAGCATGCCAATCAACTCTGCAATCGTCGTTACTTGAATACCCATTAAGGTGTTAGTGACTAGTTTGGCAAGTGCGCCGGAGCCCATCTCACCGGTGTGATTGACTTTTTTACCCATCAGCGACAAGACAGGTTCGGCGCGGTTTACCAAATGGGCATCACCGCCCACTAAATAGACCAACTCTGCATTCTGTGCTTGCGGACGCGAACCTGACACGGGCGCCTCAATCAATTGTTTACCGCGTTGTTGAGCCTGCTGCGCCAGCTCTTTTACCCAGTCCACTGACAAAGTAGAGCTCTCAATCGCTATCGCATTGTCGCTCATACCTTTAAAAGCGCCAGTTTGCTCATCCAACCAAACCGCTGCAGAGGCATCATCATCGCGCACCATCGCAATCACGAGTTCGGCGCCTTGTGCTGCCTCAGCCGGGGTATCAGCCCATTGAGCGCCTTGTTCAAGCAACGGCTCAGCTCGGGATTCAGTGCGGTTCCAAACCGTCAGTGAATGTCCTGCATCAATCAGATGCTGCGCCATGCGAATACCCATCGCACCTAAGCCTAAAAATGCAATCTGTGTCATATTTACACCTTAATATTTGCCAAAACGAGCTAAGTAGTGTCAGTGTACTACGTATAACGAACGATTTTGATTAGCCATTAGTATCGAATGGTCTACAAATTAAGGAAGTCACCCAATTATGAAACGTATTTTCCAATTCCTCCTCAAAGGGTTAGCCATTCTGCTACCGATTATCGTGACCATCATGCTAGCGCGTTGGTTGCTCGTCACAGTAGAGACCTGGCTGAGCCCGATTTGGAAAGCATTATTAGGCGAGAGCTATTACTTTCCGGGGCTCGCGTTTGCTAGCTTTCTATTACTTGCAGTACTCATCGGTTTCACCTCTCAGTGGTCGTTTTTGCAGTCTATTTGGCAATTACCAGGCAAGTTGATGAATAAGTTACCCCTCCTGCGCAACTTATACGGCACCATTAACGATGTGTTCGATATGATGCAGGGCAAAGACTTTGCCGATGAGTCGGTCGTGCTAGTGACGATGCCGGGCAGTAAAATGCAACTGATCGGTATCGTCACCAAACGCAGTGATAAAAAAGCCAAGGACAATAACGATAAGTTAGTGAATATCATGCCAGACGACCACGTTGCCGTATTCCTACCAATGGCTTACAACGTCGGTGGCTATATGATTATGGTGCCAAAAGATTGCGTTCAATCGATCGATATGAAGCCGGCTGATGCACTGCAATTAACGATCAGCGCGGGGCTTGGCAAGAGTCAGGGCAACTTCAAATCAGATGAAAATGACTAAGAGGTTCGTTGCTGAGCTTTGTCCCGATACATCGCTTCATCAGCGCGAATCAAAACATCTTTAACTGTGTGTTCGGATGCATTAAAAACAGCTACGCCAATACTCAGTGAGGGTTGAATCGTCGCCGTGCCCCAATGTAAAACGCGATGTTCAATTTTTTGGCGCAAGCAATCAGCGAGACGTTGTGCGCTATCCTCATGCTTTACACGATGCATAATTACAATAAATTCATCGCCCCCAACTCTTGCAACTACATCGGTCATACGCACGCCATTCAAAATTTCGTTAGCGACCAACTTAAGCAATTGATCGCCTGCTTCATGCCCGTAGATATCATTGACTGCTTTAAAACCATTTAAATCGATATTCAATACGGCAAACGACTGACGTTTATAACTGCCTGCAGTCAGCTGATTTAAGTGGTTCATCGTATATCGACGGTTATACAAGCCGGTCAGTTCATCCTCGTGCGCAAATCGACGCACCACGCGATATGAACGCCATAAGGCAAAAACGGCGGCGAAAATCAGTAAACCCAGTGAAATCAAACCAATACGCAGTGCCAACAGCTGTCGAGAGAGATTTAAAGGAACACCGCGATCAAACTGGGCCCCGACAATCCATTCACCATTAGGGATATTAATCGAGGTTGTGAAGTCGGCATTTTGAAAAATCTGCTTGTCGCCAAAAAACACCTCGCCGTTGTCCCCCTCTGCATCAACACCTCGAATAGCAATAGGCGCGTTAGACAACGCAGAAAAGCCCGACACGCGCATGAGCGATTGGTAGTCGATAACAACACTGATACTGCCCCAATAGTCCTTATTTTGGGGATAGTCGTTGAAAACGGGGAATCGAGCAATCACCGCCATCCCACCTTGCACCAACTCCAATGGCCCAGATAGAAACACGTCTTGTAATTGGCGCGCCTTAAGCACCGTTCGGTACTGTTTAGGTACGGTTCTAAAATCAAGCCCTATCGCTTTCTCGTTACCTTTGGGTGGGTAATTCAATAAAATGACGTCATTAGGCGCAATACCCACGTTCCGAACATGAGTCGACTTACCCATTAATTTTTTTCCAAGCGAGGTCCAATTTTCAATCGCAATCTGGGGGTCAATGGTGATAACGGTGGCGAGGCTATCGGCCAAGAAGACATCGCGAAAAAGTTCGGCTTCTAACTTTGATTTTGCCAACGAGACCACTTCGCGTAGGCGCTCGTTTTGTTTGGTCTGCTCGCGCTCTTTTAACAAACCGACGATGATATCAGTCGCTTGTATCACGGCGAGCATGTAGACAATAAAAATGATGATACTAACTATGTACTGCTGTTTCTTCACACCGGCACCAAATGCTCACCCAAGTTTCGATTATTTTGAAGCATACGTTTAAAACTGCGACTGATGCCTTTATTACAAAAATTATTACAATGAGTAAAAGGTTATTTTAAAGTTACTTTAACTCACTCGCCTCCTACTCGTGTTCACGTGCAGTCGACTTATTTTTAAATAGAATATAGCCGATGAGCGTTATCAACTGCACCAACATGTAGCCCGCCATCGTTGGGAAAGACCCATCGGCCAGCACCACCATGCCAAAAATAATCAACGGAAAACAAACAACAAATAGTTCAAACAAAGCACGTTTTACCCACGCACCCTTTTCCTGGTCAGCCATACCACCTCTCCACAAGCCATCATCACTAACAGCCCTAAATTAATAGCCTTTAAAGTAACCCGCGATTTCTTCACCTCGTTCATGTTCGCTTTGCGCTAAAAACAATTGATAGAGGTTTTGCTTAATCAACTTACGTCGAAGCAAAAATATATTAACAGAAATGTAAGCAGCGAGGGTGACCGCCGTTAAAACAGGCAGCAAAATCATGAAAGTAATCAGTGGTAACGGGTAGACACTCAAAGTAAGTACGCAGCACAGCGCTACAGAAACGAGCATCAGCTCGCCTTTTATCGCATTAAGCGCGACCATTAAAATTTTTAAATTCAACATACGACATTATTATTGTTGTAATTACACACACCATTGTAAACATCGAGTAAATAGTTGAACGAGCAACCAGATAGTGTTTACATTAAAATAACAATCATTCATATTGTAGGAACAAGATTACAAAATCAAGGACGTCCAATGAAAAAAGTCATCTTCGTATTTGCACTGCTCGCCAGTCTATCAGCTTGCGAAAGCCATCAAGCTGAGCCATATCAAAAAGACCGCTCGGTCGAGTCTCGAGATGAATACAACGGTTTTGAAGGCATGGATCAGTACCAAAAAGATGAACTCGAGCGGATGAAAACAGACAAATCTGAAGCCTGCCAACAAGCACAAATAGACCTTGCCAAAGCGGAAAGTGAAGGTGATGCAAAACGTATCAAACGTCTAAAAGCGCTGGTAGAGGACGTATGCAACTAATCATCGATGCTTGCTTCGCGTTAAGCGGGCTGATAAAACGGGGCTTTAGTCGTTTAACTGCGGAGTCACCGTGAATTTAGCCCGTCTCGTCACCCGAATGAAAGCCGACCGCCCCTACTCCCGCCACGCGGGGAACTGGGTCATCGCAGCCGAAAGTGATCGCGGTCGGATTATTAATTCGGCGGCGGTACGCCGTTTGCAACAGAAAACACAAGTTTTTCCGCTAGAACGCAACGCAGCGGTACGTAGCCGTTTAACGCACTCACTCGAGGTCCAACAAAATGGGCGTTATATTACGCGCGAGATAGGTGAGCGGCTCAAACAAGGTGGCCACTTTGAGACGTTAACAGAACAAGGCTCTTCACCCCATGAACTATTTCGAGTGATGGAGAGCTGTGTCGAAATGGCGTGTATCATGCACGATATCGGCAATCCGCCTTTTGGTCACTTTGGCGAGGCAGCAATCAGTAGCTGGTTTGCGACGCATAATGATGAACTATTTGCCAATTTCGATGAACCGGATGCCGCCGATATTAAAAATGAATTGCAGAGTTTCGAAGGTAACGCCCAGGCGATTCGTTTAATTCACTCACTCATGGGTCTAAATCTGACGTACACCCAGATCGCGGCGGTTTTAAAATACACACGCTTAGCGAGCCAGCCGAAGCCCAGTAAAAATGACCCATTGAGTTATTTGGGCAAAAAGCCCGGCTATTACTTAGCAGAGCAACAACTTATTAAAGATCTCTATCAGGTGCTCGAGCTTCCTCAAGGGCACCGTCACTTCCTAAGCTACATAATGGAGGCGGCCGACGATATCTCTTACGGCATCGCGGATCTTGAGGATGCCGTCGAAAAACACGTTCTTAACCGCGAACAAGTTGCCGAAGGCATTCGAGAACACTTCAGCCGCTTAGGCGGCGACCCCGACCAAGCCGAACTTTTGTACAACGGTAAAGCGATTTCAGTAAACGACATTTTAAAAAAAGCCAACCAATACGCGGCAAACGATAGCATTGATACCGATAATCAGTTTTTTATCTGGCTACGCGTCTACATCCATAATATATTGGTCAATCACGCTGCGCAGCGCTTTATCGACAACTTTGACGCTGTAGTTGATGGTCACTTTAATCAGGCTTTACTGGAGGATGACAGCCCTGCTCACCGGCTTAGCGAAGCGCTGCAAAACCTCGCCCTCAAACGAGTATTTAATCAACCCGAAGTCGAGCAACAGGAGCTACGCGGTCATACCATTATTCTCGGCTTACTCGATATCTATGCCCCGTTACTCAAACTCTCTACGGAAGACTTTCAAGGGCTGGTGCGTGAAGAGGCTAAAATACAACGCGCTTACCCACTAGCAAGCCGTTTATGTCATAAACTATCAGGTAAACACGTGCGCGCTTATGTCAAAGCAACCGATGCCGACGTCTCGCCACTTTGGGAACGCTACTATCGCTGTCGCTTAATTCAAGATTATATTAGCGGTATGACCGACCAGTTTGCATATGATGAATATCGTTCACTGCGCGTTATCGATTAAACGACGGAGTCGCGCGTAATGCGCGACCTACCACGAGCCGTACATCGGATTAGGTAAAATAACGATATCCTTGCCAAAGCGAGGCAATAAGGCGCTCGGATCCGCAGACGCTTGCGTAGTTTTCGCAATATCTTCAATATTGTCGCCTACTTGCATCACGATGTTATGCGGCTGTGACCATTCGGCGACCGCCTCATCAGAAGGGTTATAACAATCAACATCGCCGGTCATTAGCTGTTGGCGACGCAGATCTTTGTCATTCACAATCTGCTGACCATCGACCGCGTCCTTGTCCGCTTGGCTACGCCCCATCAGGCACGTATTGTCAGTGTTAATCGGCAAGCCCATGGCTTCAAGATTTTGCCAAGTATAACTATCCAATTGCTTGTTTCTATTGGTAACCAACGCGACTTTGCCTCCCGCGCTCACCACGGACGTAATAAAGTCACTCGCTCCTGGCACCAGTTTCGCCTGTTTACTTTTGACCCACTGATTCCAGCTTGCTGTCGAGTACGATTGCCCCGATTGACTCAGCATCGCTTGATAACCGCTGTTATCCAGCACCGTCTCGTCGACATCCATCACCACAACCCAGTTTGTCGGTAGCTCACGCTGCATAAGCTGTAACGCTGCGTCTCGGTATATGGCTCGAGTGATGAGTGGGTATTCTTTGCTTTGCGTTTGCCACTTTACTGACGGAGGCAAAACGGTCGATGCCGAACTTACCTCGTGGTTTGGCTTTGTACTACAGGCACTCAATAAAGTTAGACTTAAAGTGGTTACCAGGGCCGTTACAGTTAGTTGCACAACATTCTCCTATTAGAAAAGCGAGGTCGCATTATCCACCGAGCAAAAGTTTAGCGCAATACAACACGGTTACGTCCAGCCATCTTGACGCTGTAAAGATTTTCGTCAGCACGCTTTAATATCGCCGTGGCAGTATTATTTTTCGCACGCACCGTGGCACCCAAGCAATAATACCGCTCGCGACTTTAATGGTCGAGAGGGGCAACGCAGGTAACCAAACGAATGCGGGTACCACCCTTATTTAGCGTTGTAAACTTCTTTCAATATGGCGCACCACGCGCGAAATACGACTAGGCAGCTGCGGACCTTTGCGCGTTACACAGTAGATGGGTTCAGTCACGGGCTGTGGTAATCGATGAATGAGGTAATAATGAGCAACGTATTTCCCAAAGCTTTCTCACATATTGGATTGTCTGTTCCCGATCTCGATAAAGCGGTAGAGTTTTATACTGAAGTACTCGGTTAACCTACAGCGATGGCGCTTACTAAGGCGCCAAGCTGGCCAATTGACTGTCAGAAGATTTAAGTTGTGCCAGCTGTTGCTTGAAGCCCTCAAGCGCGGAACCTTGTAACCGCGCTTGAGCCGGCGCTTTGATATCGAGAGGATTTATAGCGCGGCCATGACGATGTACTTCGTAATGCAAATGACGCCCCGCGGAGAGACCGGTTCTACCTAAATAGCCAATCACATCCCCTTGTTGAACGTGGTCACCGGGTTTGAGCCCTTCAGCAAAACCATTCAGATGCGCGTATAAAGTCTCATAACCATCACCGTGATCGATGACCACCGCATTACCAAAACTCCCGTATCGATTCGCGCGCTTAACCACGCCGCGACCCGCAGCCATGATGGGGGTGCCTATCGGCGCGCTAAAATCAATTCCTTTATGCATGCGATCATAGCCCAATACGGGATGATGACGATTACCATAATACGATGATAGACGCGCACCATTAAGAGGTGTTTTCAACAAGAAACTCTGTGCTAAACGGCCATCGGGGAAATAAAACGAGCCCTTATAGCGAATTAAACGATAGTCTTCTCCAGCATTAGTAAACCGCAAATAAGTCAGTAGTAGCGGGTTTTGTAAATGGCTGAAAAGCGGTTTAAAACTCACCACCTCTGTGCGTTCAAAGCGCACTTCCATCAGATCCCCGGGCTGCACTTGGCGTTGGAAATCAACAAAATGCGAAAGCGCCATCACTGAGCTGTTGATCACAGCATTGGGTATTCCATTTTGTTCAGCATCTTGATACAAGCTATTGTGGATCACCAAGTCATGCTCTTCAGCCAATTGCTCGGTTGGCACATGCAATAGCTCGACATGCCATTGACCCTCGACATAAGTGGCTTGCACCAGCTCACCGTACTCACGCGCCAGCCGGACACGATGTTGACCCGGAGCGGGCTGTGCGACCGCAATATTGATGCCAACCTGTAGTCGTCCCAAGTCAATCACAGATTCAGCCGCCATCGCCAACAACGCAACCTGCCGTTGCGAAATACCCTGCTTACCTAACAAGGTTGTGAGGTTCTGACCTGGGGCTAATGTCACTAGCGTCCCCGAACGTGAGCCACGGATCGTATTGGTGGGAGCTTGCCCATATTCGGCGTCAAGCTCGGCAGAAAAAGGCGTGATCGGTTGGGGAATAGATGCGGATTGGAATGACGGGTGAGGGTCATCAACTAACCAAACACCTAATAACGTCACAATCGCTACAAGTAGGATCAGTTTACGATTCAAAGGCGAATTCCCGTGCATCTTGATTCATTCTAGCCACCGACAGCAATTTTAAGGCGTGACAAAATACCATCATTGCCATAACGCGACAAGTCAACGAGCAGGCGTTTACAGAACCTAAACTCAAGAACTTGACGACCTTTGACGTCGACCTTCGTTTTATAACACATTATATAGCGAGTCTTTTTTTTAATGTTTGCTATACTAAAGTGTGCTATGTATATTAGCGCACCCTGTGACTAGTAGAGCTTTTCTCTACTGGATCGTTTTCTCGTTGCTTGCACACTGGGTATGTTACAATGATTCTAATAATTACTGCGTTGCTCCTAATAGCCTGCACGCCACTACTCCATGCTATTGCGCACCAACGACGTTATAGCGTTAAGTATGGAGAGCTCCGTTCAGGCCTCGTTTCCAACGTTATTCTTGGTTTACTCATCCTCGTGGTCATTTTGGCGATCGTGAACATGAGCTCGGTGACTGAAGCCTTTGTCACCGACAGCGGTATCGGTATTGGTCTTTTAGTATTGGCCGTTCTCTTGCTCGGTTATTTAATCGCTGAGTCGATATTAGTCAAAGGTTCATTTGATGAGCGAACCATAAGCTACTCCACCCCCTGGCGTAAGCCGCAAAGTGGTCAATGGAGTGAGCTTAAAAGTGCGCGTTTTTCATCATTAACCGGTCGTTATATTTTGAAGTTCGCCGACGGCACCGTCATTCGTATCTCGAAGTCAGTCGAGGGGCATGGTTGGTTACTCGACTTTTTAGCACGACGCAATGTAACTGTTCGTTAACGTTATTCAGTTCGAGGCATTAACAGGCCTCGAACTGCACTTCACACTCACCATTCAGTAAGTTCAAACGCACTTTTCGATAACCGAACTCGCCTACATCCGCTTCCTTAATATTGACCCCATGCGCAAGTAATGCCTGAAAGGCTGCCGTAGCATTTTTTTGCCCCACTGGGCGTAGTTGTTCTTCGCCTAAAACGCTACGCATGCGCTCACCTGCGGTCAGTTGACCACCGCCAAAAATGCGCCCGTCGAACTGACTAAGTTTTAAATTTCGTTCCTCTGCCAACTGAGCAAATAATGCCATTGCTTTATCGCAATAGCGTGCCGGCACGTTGTCTGGTTCATTAGTCGGTTGTGTAGGCAGCACAAAATGACACATGCCACCGTACCCCGATTGCGGATGCCATAACACGATAGCCACACATGAACCTAGTAAAGTAGCAATCTTGCGAGGACCTCGACCAAAAACCAGCTCGCCGCTATGTATCACTTCTTGCTTTATGTTCATGGCTTTGCACTCCTTGACTAACAGACATTCAAAACCGCTTGCGGCAACTGCATCAGCGGTAACTCTTTGGTGACAGCACCTAAGTCATTGGCGGCCTTGGGCATGCCATAGACCACACTACTGGCTTCATCCTGACCAAAGGTCATCGCGCCCGCTTGGCGCATCGCCAAAAGTCCCGCAGCACCATCATTACCCATTCCGGTTAGAATCACCCCGATCCCGTTCGACCCCAAGTACTGCGCGGCGGAACGAAACAGCACATCAACCGACGGGCGGTGGCGCGATACGAGCGGTCCCTGTTTTACATCCACATGATAACGGGCACCGCTTCGAGCCACCGTCATATGAAAGTTTCCCGGTGCAATGAGTGCATGACCGCGCAATAGCGAATCCCCATGGGCCGCCTCTTTAACCGCAATGCCACACAATTGGTTCATCCGCTGCGCAAAACTACGGGTGAAGTTTTCCGGCATGTGTTGCACGATCACGATAGCAGGACAGTCGAGCGGCATCGCCTCTAAGAAACGTTTAATCGCCTCAGTGCCTCCGGTTGAAGCCCCGACCACGATTACTTTTTCCGTGGTTTTCGCCATTGCCGCACTGCGTGGTCTAAAGGCGGCCTTGACCGCTGGCGCAGCGGCTTGACGCTTAAGTTTTCGTAAATCAGCATTAGCGGCTGCGCGTACCGCATCAATAAAGCGGACTTTAGCATCACGCAAAAACTGTTGTGTATTGAGCGTTGGCTTCTGAATAATTTCGACAGCACCATACTCAAGCGCTCGCATGTGTGTCTCATTGTTGTCACCTACAAGCGTCGAACAGATCACCACCGGAATAGGCCGTTGCGCCATGATTTTTCGTAAAAACGTCAAACCATCCATGCGCGGCATTTCAACATCTAAAATGATCACATCCGGTACACAATGACGAATAATATCAACCGCAGCAAAAGGTTCGGTCGCCGTCCCGACAATGTCGATATCCGCATGTTCGGCTAAAATTTCGCTAAGTGTCCGTCGTACCAGCGCCGAGTCATCAACGATAAGTACTTTAATCGATCCAGCCATTAAATAACTCGCTTATAAGCACTGGGGCTTAACTGCTCAAATTGGTTGCGCTCAGCGGATATCCCCTCCGATAAACCAAGAAAGAACACGCCTCCCATGACCAGTTGTTGACGAAATAGGTTGAGCAACCGAGCGCGCTGTGCCGCGTCAAAGTAAATCATCACGTTGCGACAAAAAATCACGTCAAAGAGTTTAAATTGACTAAAATCACCCGTAATAAAGTTAAAGTCACTAAAGCTAACTCGACGTCGCAGCGCGTCCGACACCTTAATAAGTTGCTTGCTCGAATCTTTGCTGCGAAGTAAGTAACGCTTGCGTAATGTCTCCGATACGGGCTCTATTCGCGCACTTGGATAAATCCCCCGCTGGGCTTTAAACAAACACTCTTTCGAGATATCCGTTGCGGTAATTTGATAGTCCACATCACCATGCTGGCGAGCAAACTCCTCCATCACCATTGCAATGGTGTACGGCTCTTCGCCAGAGGAGCAGCCGGCACTCCAAATACGCAAGGGTCGTCCCTTTTGCACCAGTCGCGGAAGCTGATCCGTCAGCACTTTGAAGTGCGCGGGTTCACGAAAAAAGTCCGTTTTATTGGTGGTCAATGCATCAATCATACTCAGCACGTCATCCTGTGTGCCACGTTCAGTCACATAATCGATATAATCACTCAGACTGCGCCTCACTGCGTGCTTGAAGTTTTCTAAGACGCGCTTCGATCAAGCTCTTTTTATGGGCCGGTAATTGAATACCCACCTGTGTATCAATAAAACGCGCCAGCTTTTGATGTGCGGTCGGTGTCAACGTATCAGCTGTCGACTTCGCTAGACTCATCCACGCCCGCTCCCATCAACTGCACGGCTTGCGTGACCGCACTAATCTCATCACCCGAAAATACGCGCGCTAAATCAAGAAGAATAATAAAGTCATCCTCTTGCCGCGCGATCGCCTCGATATAATCCGTATTAATCTGATTGCCTAAACGCGGCGGCTTGTTCAAACACGCCTCATCAATTTCCATGACTTCACACACCCGATCCGCGAGTAGACCAACAGCCACCTGCTCGTCTCCCAACGCGATATCCACAATGATGATACAACTATCAATGGTCAGCGGCTGTTGCTCCAGACCAAACAAAGCGCGCAGATCAACCACCGGCACCACTTGTCCACGCAAATTGGTAACGCCCAATAAAAACGCCGGTGTACGCGGTACCGCCGTAACACGACGGTACTCCAGTACTTCCTGAATATGACTTATCGTCAAACC
Organism: Idiomarina baltica OS145; assembly: GCF_000152885.1. Classification (GTDB taxonomy): domain Bacteria; phylum Pseudomonadota; class Gammaproteobacteria; order Enterobacterales; family Alteromonadaceae; genus Idiomarina; species Idiomarina baltica. The sequence continues at coordinate 163,086 of NZ_CH672404.1, read as the reverse complement.
AAAATGCTCTTCATGCAGGATAAATGAGAGAATCTGTTTCACTGCAGACATATTGCCTCCCATTAATAACGCACAAACTCGGTGTCGTCGCTTAAGTCAATGGCAAACCCAGGCTCTTGCTTCGCACGCGGCTCAGCAGCAGACTTTTTACTCCCCGTCGAATTTGCCTTTTTACTCGCGCTCGGTTGCTTTTTTGCGACCGCGTGTTGACCACGAGCTTGTTCGTCAACAACAAAGAACTCCATCGCTGAGTTCATTTGCTCAGCTTGCGCAGACAGCTCTTCTGCCGCAGCCGCCGACTGTTGTACCACTTCATCCAACTGCTGCAGGGCTTTATTGATTTCGCTAGCGCCCTTGTCTTGCTCGAGTGCCGAAGCGCTAATGTCTTGAATCAGATCCGAGGTTTTAGTGATATTAGGGACTAACGCAGTTAACATCTCACCGGCACGTTCGGACACTTCCAAGCTATTGCGTGATTCTTCCACGATCTCACCTGCCGCAACCTGGCTCCGCTCGGCCAACTTACGCACCTCGGCCGCCACAACCGTAAAACCTTTGCCGTGTTCGCCAGCACGTGCAGCTTCAATCGCCGCGTTTAATGCCAAGAGATTTGTTTGGCGCGCGATTTGCTCAGTTTGCTTAGCATTGTCGGCGCTATGACCAATATTCGCGGTCATTTGCTCCATCGAAGACGATATCTCTTCCAGTGAAGCAGCCTACTCAGTTGCCCCCTGCGCCACTTGCTGGCTAGTACTTGATAACTGAATCGAACCCGACGACACGTTACCCGCCGACTCTTTCACTTCACCAACAATACCGCGCAAGCGGTGGTTCATATTACGAAGCACGCCATAAATGTCGGAGTCACTCGCTGCATTAGAAAAGTTCTGATTAAGGTTACCGTTGCCAATAATTTGTGCGATTCGGCTGACCTCGTTAACACGCAGAACCACAATTGCAGCCGCGATCACACCCAGAATAATGGCAATAATGACCGACGTGAGTAATACCGCCCGGGTTTGCTGATAATCAGCATCCGTCTGTGCTACCGCACGCGTCATCTTATCGTTACTACTGGTTACTAACTGTGCTAATTGAGTCTGTGCCTCAGCAAGTATCTGCGCGCCCTCGCCTGTCAATAAATCAAAGGCACGGTTATTGCCGTTTTCTTGGCTAGTTGTGGCTAACTGTTGTAAGTGAGCTTCCAGGCCGTTCAGTTTATCCGAGTATTGCTTGACCGCCGCACTCTCTGGGAGCGAGCGAAGCAACATCATGATTTGTTGCAAGTTATCATCAATACGGTTTTGCAGACGAACCATGGTCGATTGTTGTTGTGCCAAGATCACCTCTTTCTGAAGCGCCTGAATATCGCCCAGCTTCACTAACAGCACCCGTTGTTGCTCAAGTGTGAGGTTGAGTTGGCTAATACCACCTTGTAACTCATCGACTAAAGGACTGATTTGTTCATTGGAAATGGAGCGCGCACGCACGTTCGAGTTAAGCAGAGAAAGCGACATGACTTGATCGACAATCGCGCGGTAACGAGTGATACTCTGCTCAATCACAGTGAATTCATTGAGCTCCTCTGCAGACAACAATGGTTTTATACTTGCAGCTCGCTGCTCCATACTTGCGGCTTTGGTCAAAATATCACTTTTGAGCTGCTGCATCGCCGTTGCGTTGCGTTCCAAAATAAAGCTTTTGGCAAGACTCGCAAGCTCTTGCATATCCCGCTCTAGGCGCGCCGACTTTCGCGCTTGCTCGGCCGGCCCATTAACCAGACGGGTCATTGAGCTGTTAATACTGTCTGTCGCTCGTAGCCCTTGAAAGCTGGTTAAAATGAGCGAGGATCTGGCTCACGCGATCCTGAAACTGCAAGTGGTATGTGACATCGGCAATAGTACTATCGATTTGACTCTGGCAATCCAATAACACCTGTGTGTCATTATCCATGCTGGTAAGGCCGCTTTTTACATCCGTCAACAACCCTTCCAATTTGGCTTTCAGCAGTTCGCGACTGTCTCGCGCGGCGGCAAATTCAGCACGCACCATCGAGCTCAGGCTATATATCGTGCTCGAAAACTCAGATACCGAGTGGTCGATACTCTCACCCACTTGTGCCGAGCGGTTCGCCAAAACGCGCACTTCATCAGCGACAACCGAGAAGCCACGTCTGGCATCGCCCGCGCGTGCCGCTTCAATGGCTACATTAAGCGCCAAGAGATTAATTTGCTCAGCAATTTTGGTCACTTCGGAGGATGAGCTCGATAAAGAGGCAAGCCGACTATCGATCCCCGCGAGTGCGTCAATGACCTGATGTTCGTGCTGTGAAGCCTGTTCAAGCTTGTGCCAAAGATCGCTAAACGCACTGGATAATCCGCGCAATACTTGCGTAATGGTTTGATGCCTATCGTTGACCGACGATTCATCAATAGAGTCAGAAACATCAGATAAAAGCTGATGTTTTTGTGCAAAGTTTGCGCTTAACGAGTTACCTGAAGTGTCAATATCCGTCTGACAGGCCTCGAGCGTACTCAGCATGTAGCCCAACGCTTCTGACAATCCAGTCTCATAACCTTTAAGTGCATCGTCACTGATTTGAACCGCCCTTAAAGCCTGGTTCTCTTCTTGCAGTTGCTTTATTCGCTCAACGTGCTGCAAGCGGTTGATACTGTCCTGTTCCATCAGCCAAAAGAGTGACACCAACGCGACCCCTGCCAGCATGAGAACCAATGCCGAAGTTAACGGCGCAGTAATAATCACCGCAGTGATACCACCACTTAAAACCACTAAAAATAGAATGCGTCTAATCATCATAGGATTTGCCCCATTTCGTATGCTAGGCAATAGCACAGTGTACTTGTCCTACTCATGAAAATACCTATTTTTTAAAATCTTTAGGGGATGTTGCATCGATGTTGTATACTTGCTAAAAATATGTCGAACACCTGCAATTAATCATGCAGCAGACCGTGTACATCGTGGACGATGATGAGCTCATTCAAGAGTCATTGATGTTGGCTTTTGAACAGCAAGATTATGCCGTTGCATGTTTTTCGACGGCAAACGAATACCTTACGCACTTGGAGCAGCACACGTTGGCAGAGCATTCGGCATTAGTATTGGATTTAAGCCTACCCGATATGCATGGGCTGGAAGTACAAAGCCGTTTAGCCAAACTCGGTATGAGCTTGCCGATTATTGTGTATTCGGGCACGGCAGATGTTCCCCATACCGTACAAGCACTGACCCAGGGCGCGTATACGTTATTACAAAACCCGGTATCTATAACCACCCTCATCAAGACGGTACAACAAGCCATTGATGCTTTTTCGGCGACCCAAGTACAGCGTCAACGTGTCAAAGAGGCAACAGAACAGATAAGTAAGCTCTCCAAACGCGAACGCGATGTGGCCAAACTGGCCGCCCAGGGGTTCTCAGCACAAAAAGTCGCTGACACGCTTTTTATCAGTCCGCGTACCGCAGAGGCCCATAAGTCGAATATTTTTACTAAACTCGACATTAACTCAGTGGCGACCTTGGCCCAGTACTTCGCTCTAGCCGAAACGCACGACTAAAAATCGGTATTTTCACGAATACCGTAAAGGCAAAGCCCGCTCTATTATCAGATTATCTGAATAGGGAGTTTATGTGGCTATGTCTCACGCACTAACGGACCGCGTATTGATTCTTGATGACCAAGTCTTTATTGGCGATGCTTGAGCTTAAGCGTCGTCAAACCGACCTGATAATCCCATCAGGCAACCGCGCAGCTCAATTTGATGCCGTCGACATCAAGTTCGCACTCTCACGACATCAATTTTACTGTGTATATCAACCCAAGTTGAACCTCATCACCGATGAAGTGGTCGGTTTTGAGTGTCTATTGCGTTGGGAGCGACCCGATTACGGATTAATACCACCGGACCTGTTTATACCCAAAGCTGAAGCAACGGGTGTCATCGATACCCTGACCTATTATACGATACGCGAATCACTCGCTTGGTTAGCTCGATTACAGTCAGTCAGTGGTAACTCGTCGATCACCATGGCGATTAATCTGTCGGTATTATCAATACCCTAACGCAGTCCCATGAATCTCACCAGATTACGCGCACAACGATTGAGCTCGCACAATCGCTCAATTTACAAGTCGTCGCGGAAGGGGCAGAAGACTATGAAACCATTGATAAGCTGAAATCACTCGGATGCCAACAGGTACAGGGATTCTATCACGCTAAACCCATGTCAGCCGCCCAAGCCGAGCATTGGTACCTGCGCAAACTCAGCAATGAAACAGCGCGGCGAACCCGTGTGTTTGATACACTCGCAGCCAATGACTCAGTGCGATTTGGTTATGTCACCGAGTTTATTCATGAATTTCTGGGGTTTGAAATCGTGCTCGTGTCGTTACTCGAGAAAAGCACGGTCTATTTAAAAGCCCCTATTGGCCTTAATGTTGAGTGCGTTGCGGTTGAAAATAGTCTGTGTCTACATGTGATGAACAATAACGATATCACTGTATTTGAAGACTTAAAGCAACTCCCCGAGGTGACTAAAGGAATGCTATCATCCATGCGTGAGCGGGTACGCTTTTACGCTGGCTTTCCTTTTTGGAGTGCCAACAATCTATTTATTGGGTCCGTTTGCGTGATGAATTCGCAACCGCATCAACTGAGTCAGCGAGAGTACCGCACCCTGTCACAGCTAGCTCGGCTTGTAGAATTTGACATAGCCCACTCATTAATTCCGCGAGAAAGTGAACAAACCAGCTTGGCATTTTCATTCAAACGACTTAATCGCATCACGGATATCGCTCGTGATCTGAATCTTAACGTGACGCTGATTCGCGTTACGTTTGCGCACCCAGGCGCTGAAATCAGCTCCATGGAAGCGTTAAGTCAACGTATTCGTCCTTGGGATACGCTCACGCGCTTATCGGACAAAGCGGTTTTACTCACACTCCAACATCGGGCGTCACATGTAGACATTGCCGACATTTGTCAGCGCGTTTTTGCATTCAACAGTGCTTCAGCGGGACTGCTACAGGTTGAGGCTGAGACCTTTAATGCGAGCAGTATCGCCCATATTCAGACCATGCTGCTTGCACTGAAACCCCAACCACTCACGGGTCTATTAACTTAGTAAATGCCTATTAATCAGCTGAATGAGCTGATCATGGGTGTAAGGCTTGGTCAGAACATCGACCGCTTCACGGTTCGAAAAGTCGTTATAGCCACTGGTTAACAACACTATTAGGTGCGGATAGTGGGTATCACAATGGCGCTTCAAATCAAAACCAGAGACCCCACCGGGCATCACCACGTCGGAAAACACTACATCGAACTGATCGTCCTCTGCGAGGATAGCCAGTGCTTCTTGACCATCCCGAGCAGTCGCGACTTCATGGCCGAAACGCATTAATGTTTTAGCCGTTGTTTCAAGTAGCAAGTCCTCATCTTCGACCACCAGCAAACGACCTTGAGATCGATCCGACTTAACCGGTGCTTGCTCTAGTTCAGCCGCTGCCAGTACCTTTATCGATAAAGGATTTAAGCGTGCGTAACCCGCTGCGAGTAAATTGGTATGGCTTCAATTCAAAAATCTCATTACAAACACGGCATCAGTGCCTAATTTTTATTTTATAAACCGAAACCGTATTTTTCGCACCTGTTTTTGTCGGGTTAAATCAACATTTAGTCGTGTGACTTTGATGAAACATACCTCGTAGTTTACTGTTAGGCGTTGTTTGACGTCAGTTGACACATTAACCGCTTTTTACTCATATAGTCGTAAACTTATATCGTGATCTTGCATATAGTGATAAAACAATCATTCAACTTTTAGGTGGCTATGCTGATATTAAGCCGAAAAATTGGTGAATCACTGATTATCAATGACGAAATCAAAATTATTGTGGTTAACGCGACAGAAAGGCAGGTCACATTGGGCATCGAAGCACCGAAAGAAGTGCCCGTTCACCGCGAAGAAGTGTACCATGAAATAAAAAACACGACGTAGCGTGCGCATTTTGCGCACGGGGCAAATTTGATGTCGCGCCAAAGGCGCGACCTACGGTGCCGGCGGTATCCACCCACACCGGCGTAGCGTGCGCATTTTGCGCACGGAAAGATCCACATGTCGCGCCAAAGGCGCGACCTACGATGGTGGCGGTATCCACCATCGGCGCACGGGGCAAATCTGATGTCGCGCATAATGCGCGACCTACGGTGGCGGCGGTATCCACCACACCGGCGTAGCGTGCGCATTTTGCGCACGGAAAGATCCACATGTCGCGCCAAAGGCGCGACCTACGATGGTGGCGGTATCCACCATCGGCGCACGGGGCAAATCTGACGTCGCGCATAATGCGCGACCTACGGTGGCGGTGGTATCCACCACACCGACGTAGCGTGCGCCTTTGGCGCACGGAAAGATCCACATGTCGCGCCAAAGGCGCGACCTACGATGGTGGCGGTATCCACCCAAAACGCACGGGGCCATAGGAGCAGGTATGCATGAAGAACGGCAAATAAAACCTGCCGATTTCGAAAATATACTGAACAACTTAGACGCTGTCGTATACGTGGCTGATACGGATACGCACGAATTGTTGTTCATGAACACCTACGCACTGCGTCATATCGCTCATGCCGATAACTTCTCAGATATTGCTCATTTACCCTGCTATGCGGTCTTGCAAAAAAATCAGACACGTCCGTGCGATTTTTGCACAAACGCAAAGCTACCCGCCAATGGTGATGTGCTAGTCTGGGAGTTTAAAAACACACGTAGTCAATGCTGGTACCAGTGCCGCGATAGATTAATTGAGTGGCATGACGGCCGCTTGGTTAGACTCGAGGTGGCGACCGATATTAGCGAACGTAAGAAAGCCGAAGAGGCTTTGCAGCGCGCTCAAAAAGAACTGACAACCCTGGCCGAAACAGACAGTCTGACTGGCTTGTATAATCGACGTGCATTTTTTCGCTATGTCGATGAATTGATAAAGTTAAGAGTACAAACCGCTTATTTTGCGATTATCTTATTGGATATCGATCATTTTAAATTGATCAACGATCGCTTTGGTCACGAAGCTGGCGATAAATTGCTTTCCGCAATTGGTAAAGCGCTGCGTAGTCTAAATAATAAAAATAGCGTTGTTGCCCGAACCGGGGGCGAGGAATTTACCATCGCGGTAACCGGAGCTTCACAAGATGCACTCGTCGCTGTTGCCCACCAGGTGCAAGCGCTTATTTCAGACATCACATTAAATTACTTCGATGCCACCCTCAGTTGTACCGCAAGCGTCGGCATTGCCACAACCAACACACAATCACCAGACATTAACCAAATCATGCGTCACGCCGACCACGCCCTCTACCGCGCCAAAGCCGCCGGCCGCGCCCGCACCGAAATCGCAACGTAGCGTGCGCATTTTGCGCACGGGCAAATCCGCATGTCGCGCCAAAGGCGCGACCTACGCGATGGTGTTGATGTCGGCGAGGCGGCCGAATAATGATTGTAATGAATGGGGTTGTTGTGTTTGTTGTTCGGTCCAAGCTATTTCAATGGAGATGTTGTCATGCATATCGGCTAAACGTGTTTCAAGGCGCTGCAAGACGAATTCAACGGGTGACTCACCAGTCGGATGAATCAATAACACCAACGCTGATACATTATCCAAAGAACATACGTAATCCCATGCCTGCACAGATTGTCGCAAAGCCTCATTAAGCGGAGCGACAGGAAACAGTGCACTATCTTTAGGGGTCAATCGAATCAGTGTCGCTGACAAATCAGTATCCTTCACGATCGCAAGCAATCGCTTATAGCGCTCTTCATCAAGACGCGCCAACATATGCTCATGTTTAGAAGTCTCGATAAAATGATGTATTTCGAATTCAACCAAGTGCGCCAGCTTTTCCAAGGCCTCAATTGTTTTTAAACTCAAACGTCGAGCGCTTCGGTGTAATGCGCACAAAGAACCAATAAACAGACCGTTCGAATTGTACAACGGAAAACCGGCATAAAAGTTGAGACCATGACTCAACAAAGGCGACAGGTTGACTTTCATTCCTGGCAAAGCGGTAAAGTTGTCGAACGTCGTGGTACGGTTATTCTTCATAACATACTGTACGAGCGATTGGTTAAGCGGAATAATCGTTTCCTCGACTCCCACCGCGGAACGCACAAATACATGATCGCCTTCGACTAACGATATAAATGCCACATCAAATCGCAAAAAATACTGAATAAAATGCGTGATATAGCTAAAATTAACACTACGTTTCTCGCAAGGACCAACAATAGCGCGCGCTAAACTGCTTCGTCGTTGACTCGTCGCGGCGGCTTGCTTCATTAACCACGCTTCGGCACGGCTCCCCTCTAAGGGCTTTGCAAACAAATAGCCTTGTAACGTATCACAGCCAATTTGACGCAAATAAGTGGCTGTCTCTTCGCACTCAACCCCTTCAGCCACCGTCTTCAAGCCCAATGATTGCGCCAACTCCACGGTCGCGCGCATAATCTGTTTTGATTCGTCGCTGTCTTCATAGGAAAGCACAAAGCTTTTATCAATTTTAAGTTCACTCAGCGGTAACCGGACTAACTGTTTAAGCGACGAGTAACCTGTGCCAAAGTCATCTAGCGAAAATCTAAACCCACGCAGCCTTAGATCAAGTGCACGCTTTAACACATCGGCCTGATCATCCAGCACCGCGCTCTCAGTAATTTCTAATATGATCCGTTGCGGTGGCACGGCATTTTGCTGACACGTCGCCATGAGAAAATCGAGCAACCAGTCTTTACTAAATACAAGTGCCGAAATATTAATCGCGATCGATAAACTATTTAACGCAACACGTTGAATTATCTCGGAGAACCACGTGAGTGACTCAGCGATGGCGAATTGAGTCAAGTCGTCAATCAGTCCTTCACGCTCCGCAAAAGTAATGAATTCACTCGGCGGAATGGCGTCTAGTATGGGGTGTTGCCACCGTAAAAGCACCTCAACCCCCTCAGGCTCGTGAGTCGGCAGTCCAACCTTGGGTTGGTAAACACAAAAAAATTCGTGGTCACGAATACCTTTTAGCACATCATCACGCGTGTAACTCTGAGCAGCAGGCTGATGAACAGTGCTATTCAAAGATGACGTCAGACGTTGTAAAACGGTTTGTAGCTGATTAACAAAGAATGGCTTTCGAAGCGTACCAATAACTTGTAGCCCTTTTTCTCTAGCGGAAAGCGCGGCAGTCTTTAATAAATTAGAGTCACTCCCGCTCATGATGATTAAAGGAGTGTTGACAGATTCCGCGGCCAATAACGCGGCGACCTCTTCGCCACTCAACAGCGGCATCATTAAATCAACAATCAATAGGTCAAAGGACTCGGCGCAGGCAAGATCAATAAATTGAGTCGGATTACACGTTGATTGTGCTAAACAACCAATGGCATTCAGCATGGTTTCGACCGTCTGACATACCAGTGGCTCGTCATCTAGTATCAACACAGAAATTGAATTTTTTTCCACCAGCTTATCCCACACACGAATGATGGCGAGATAATAGACACATGGTTAAAATTTAAACATTGGGAGAAATACCTAATTTAATCCGCCGCGCCTTTGCGCGCGACATCCGATGCCGGCCCGTGTACGATATCATCATCGTCGTACGTCGCGCCTTTGGCGCGACACGCGGATTACCCCGTGCGCAAAATGCGCACGCTACGTCGGTGGTTGGTACCGCCACCATCGTACGTCGCGCCTTTGGCGCGACATCAAATATCGCCCCGTGCGCAAAATGCGCACGCTACGTCGGTGGTTGATACCGCCACCATCGTACGTCGCGCCTTTGGCGCGACAACAAATATCGTTCCGTGCGCAAAATGCGCACGCTACGTCTGTGGTTGATACCGCAACCATCGTACGTCGCGCCTTTGGCGCGACATCAAATATCGTTCCGTGCGCAAAATGCGCACGCTACGTCGGTGGTTGATACCGCAACCATCGTACGTCGCGCCTTTGGCGCGACATCAAATATCGCCCCGTGCGCAAAATGCGCACGCTACGTCGGCGGTTGATACCGCAACCATCGTACGTCGCGCCTTTGGCGCGACATCAAATATCGCCCCGTGCGCAAAATGCGCACGCTACGTCGGCGGTTGATACCGCAACCATCGTACGTCGCGCCTTTGGCGCGACATCCGATGCCGGCCCGTGTACGATATCACCATCGTCGTACGTCGCGCATTGTGCGCGACATCAAATTTATCGGAGACAACAATGAAAATTTATTTAATGACCGCATTGCTTGCTTTGGTTATGCCGGCGCAACTTTTAGCCAATACCCAGCAACAAGCCGACACCACGATTAAATACCATACCAACGTTGTCTTCCAACCCAACGATTCGCGCTTCACGGCCGACACAACACTCACGATCCCAGCAGAAAAACTGACGCACCAAGCGATCGCCCTATTACTCAGCAAACAACAGTCAGTGACCGAAATATCCGGTGCACAACTGGCATCCTCAAATATCGAGTCATCACCTCGCGTGCCACCTTGGAACCGCATTACACTGAACTTTAAAAACACCGATCAAAGCAATTATAAGGTCAGGCTAAAATACAGCGGTGCGATCGATGAGGAAGCTGGGCACGGCAACTATATTAACGCACAAGGCGCGCACTTGAGCCTCGATTCGGCATGGCATCCGTTTATTGCTGATTTTGCGACTAAAATGACGGGGACGCTTGCACTCACCGTCCCCTCCAATTGGCGCGTCTACTCGCCTGGACAGCAAGAGAGACCGACCCAAAACACCGTCATGATCCGCAACCAAATGCCTGCGATTGATGTTGTATTATTTGCTCAGCAATCTCCTCAAATCATAACAACCGAGCATGTAGAGGTGATTTACCAAGGCATTGAAGCAAAACAAGCACAACATCTAGCCGATGACGCTACTCAGTGCCTCACCTCTCTGAACGCTACAATGCGTGCAGAAAATACACTCGATCATGCCGATTTAATCATTCTTGACCGCAGCGGACCCAGCTTTGCACGGGGGCCCTACATATCAATGAGTAAAAGTAGCCTTTCCTCTCGGGAGGCGGACTATCAATACATCTGCCACGAACTCGCACACAACTGGACCCCCTTTGCGGATGCCATGTCTCATGACTATTGGATGATGGAGTCATTTGCTGAGTACATTTCCGCACAACAGCTCAAACAACGCTTTGGCAAAGAGGCCTACGCCGATGCTGTTAAACGTTGGCAAAACTTAGCGAAAGGCGTCGAGTTTGTATGGCGTTCAGATGACCCCAAACGAGCCTCCCATCGCGTCAACTATGGGTTAGGCCCTTTACTGCTTAAGCGGCTTGCCGATCGCATGGGGGCTGATAATTTTGAGCAATTGTTGGCGTGGTATACGGCTCATGAGGTAACACAAACTGAACAATTGCTTAATAAAATCGGGGCACTGACCTCCAAGGAAACGCAGGTTTGGTTCACGCATCAACTGGCTCAAAAAACCCCATAAATCACAGTCTCGTGCGCAAAATGCGCACGCTACGCGGTGGTTGGTACCGCCAGCATCGTAGGTCGCGCATTGTGCGCGACATCAAATATCTCCCCGTGCGCAAAATGCGCACGCTACGTCGGTGGTTGATACCGCCAGCATCGTACGTCGCGCCTTTGGCGCGACATCAAATCCCGCCCGTGCGCAAAATGCGCACGCTACGTCTGTGGTTGGTACCGCCAGCATCGTACGTCGCGCCTTTGGCGCGACATCAAATATCGCCCCGTGCGCAAAATGCGCACGCTACGTCGGTGGTTGATACCGCGAGCATCGTACGTCGCGCATTGTGCGCGACATCAAATATCGCCCCGTGCGCAAAATGCGCACGCTACGTCGGTGGTTGATACCGCCGGCATCGTACGTCGCGCATTGTGCGCGACATCAAATCCCGCCCGTGCGCAAAATGCGCACGCTGACTTTATTTTTGCCCCGAAAAATGCACAATACTGACCTTATGCTCAAATAACTGGAATCCACCATGGCAAAGCAACAAAGCATCGTGCTTGAAGCACCCACCGAATCAAATAAAGTCTTACTGCACTCGTGCTGTGCCCCCTGCGCGGGCGACGTCATGCAAAGAATGGTGGATGCCGGTATCGATATCACCATCTTCTTCTACAATCCGAATATTCATCCCGAAAAGGAGTATTTGATTCGCAAAGAAGAGAACATTCGCTTTGCCGAGAAGTTGGGCATTCCGTTTATTGATGCCGATTACGACAGCCAAAACTGGTTTGAGCGTGTGCGTGGTTTAGAGTGGGAACCAGAACGGGGCGAACGTTGCACGGTTTGCTTTGATATGCGGTTTGAACGCACCGCCCTGTACGCTCATGAGCACGGGTTTGACGTCATTACGAGCTGTTTGGGAATCTCGCGTTGGAAGAACATGCAACAAATCAACGACTGTGGCGAACGCGCAGCAGCTCGATACGATGATGTGACATACTGGACATTCAACTGGCGCAAGCAAGGGGGGTCCAGCAGGATGGTAGAGCTGGCAAAACGCGAACGGTTTTACCAGCAAGAATACTGCGGATGTATCTATTCCTTGCGCGACACCAACCGATGGCGAGTCAAAAACGACCGCAAACGCATCGAAATCGGCGTCCAATATTACGGCTAGGCCGCCCCGCCCGTCGACGTACCTCGGTGGTTGATACCGCCGATATCGTAAGTCGCGCATTGTGCGCGACATCAGATCCCGCCCGTGCGCAAAATGCGCACGTCACGTCGGTGGTTGATATCACCGCCATGCCGTAAGTCGCGCATTGTGCGCGACATCAGATCCCGTTCGTGCGCCAAAGGCGCACGCTACGTTACCGCTTCAACTCGCCCGAAGACGATTCAATGTGCGCACGGACAAACCACTGGAACTGTTCTAAGTCGCCGAGCTGACCTGTCAGCATATCCTCTGACACCGGATCAATCTCGCTCAGCTCATCAATGGCTTTGCGATGGTCACCATTAACACCATTGTAAACCTTATCCAGTTCGGATAAATGTTCAGCTACAAGCCCTTTGCCGATTGAATAATCCTTCCAAGAGCGCTTTCTCACAACTGCCTCTGGTGTTCCTTCAGGTACACCGCCTAAGGTCGCGATTCGCTCTGCAATGGTGTCTGTCATTTCACGCACCGCATCAACCTGCGGATCAAGCATCTCATGCACACCGATGAAATTCGGACCCACCACATTCCAGTGAACATGTTTCAAAGTCAGTTGAAGGTCGATAAGCGCAACCAAGCGGTCATCGAGCAGAGCGATAGCCTTTTGAGCAGCATCCTCTTTCAAACCCGGAGCAGTAAATCCAGCGACTTTTGCATTCTCAGTATTGCTCATTATTCCTCCTTCCTTTAAATTCCATTCACCTATACCTACGGCATCACCTGCCGATTGGATCGGTCCCGTAGCGTGCGCCTTTGGCGCACGGGCGGGATTGGATGTCGCGCACAATGCGCGACCTACGGGATGGCGGCGATATCGGTCACGGGTCGTCGCGCCAAAGGCGCGACCTACGATGGCGGCGGTATCAACCACCGGCGTAGCGTGCGCCTTTGGCGCACGGGCGGAATTCGATGTCGCGCACAATGCGCGACCTACGGGATGGCGGTGATATCGGTCACGGGTCGTCGCGCCAAAGGCGCGACCTACATACCGTATGCTTCTTCGAGTAGCTTTTTATATGTGCTCAGGGTCGACATATTCATTTCAGCACGTCGCTCGTCAACGGTTTCTGGGTCTTTAATGGGTTCAAACATAATTTCTCCCGAAACCACTCTAGCCTGTGTACCGTAAATTTGCTGTTTTCCATCGCGTACATAAACACGGTCCGTAAGCAAAGCCACTTGTTCACCCGAAATACCTTCATCAGCCAAATAAGATTGCTTTATTTTTGGCAACATTCTTTTTTGAAACTCTGTATCAGGTGAATGCTGAATAATTAAAAAAGCGGCACTAACACCCTTTTTTCCCACTTGTTCTGAGTTAACCCACCCTTTTTTTGCAAAGATCTCTTTCAGTCTTTCTGTATTTTTTTTATCGACATTAGCAAGTTTATCAAGCAAAGCTCGGGGCGCATTAGACCAACCCGCTTCTCCCACTTCCTGACGAATAGACTGGTCAACTCTAGCCATATTAACCAGCTCACTTTGTAAATTTGGATTGCTTTGAGCATCCACAAGCAACGGAAACAAAGATATTAAAATCAAAACTAAACGCATATAAAAAGCCTCCATTTTCACAAGCCATGATGAGACACGAACCAATATCAAGCCTTGGGCGCACGGGCCAACCTCATCGTCGCGCACAATGCGCGACCTACATCACCAACGTAACGTGCGCCTTGGGCGCACGGGGACAACCCAACGTCGCGCCAAAGGCGCGACCTACTGTATGGTGAACACGACATATACGGTGGCGGATGCGGTCATTTCGCCTATTTCAAAAAGCCCGCTTTGCTGGGGCGGAGCACGAAACCTTACCGATACACCAGCGAGTTCGCTAGAAGACTGACCGTAAATTTCTTGCGAGGGTATCAAATCGTAAACACTTTCATCACGTGTTTTAAATTCTGAGATTGAATACACATCTTTTATCTTCTTACCATTTAGCTCAGCAAGTTGTTCGGCTTTTTGACGCGCGTTTTTTAATGCCTCAAACAGCACTTTTTTCTTAATCTCTCGCGGATTCTCAACCTTAACTTCAGCATCTAATGTCTCTGACACGCCCGCATCAACCAGCGATTGATTGAGTTCGTTATATAAGGAAAGATCACGTAACGTAATATCGATACTGCGCACGACGCGCGTGCCTAAATTAATTTCCTCGCCGTTCTTATACTCATTATGCGGCGCAATTCTAAGTGGCGTCGCTCGAATATCTTCTTGAGCTATTCCCATTTTTTTGACTACTTCAAACAGCTCAACTGACCGCCGATCAACTTCACTTTTGGCGACGAAGGCGTCCTTGTCGGTATGCCTCAAGTACGCGCTAATGACGATTATTTCCGGCTTAACACGTTGTTCAGCATACCCTTCAACATAGATATGAGGATCATTTGGAATTACATCACTCCATGCTGAACAACTCACCAAGAACAAAAAAAATAAATATTTTTTCAATGTATACACTCCATTTATTTTTAATAGCTGCACAAAGTTGCTAAGTTAAAAATCATGTTTGTTATATAAGTGACTCAATATAATGATTAATCAATTGAAACTTCATATTTTTATTATCTGTTTACTATTAACCAATTTAGTAGCTTGCACAACAACTAAAGAAAATAATGTAGCAACCTATTGTTATTCAACTGAACAAGCAGCCGTCGCAGCAGGTTCAAAAGTAATAAACGATATGCTTCGCGAATATCGGCTGAGAACAGATGGCCGTCCAGGCTTCGGTGTAAGCTATAACACCAAAGACAACGAATGTGGCAGCGACTTAGGCGCGGTAGTTATGAAGCCTCCACACGAAACGAACGATGAAAAAGGCGCCGAAATCATCGCCATCTCTCGTGATATTTTCACAAAACACATGGAAACAACCGATTACCAATATAAAATTTAGGCGTAGCGTGCGCCTTGGGCGCACGGAACGGGATTTGATGTCGCGCAAAATGCGCGACGTACAACACCGACGTAGCGTGCGCCTTGGGCGCACGGGCGGCATCTGATGTCGCGCACAATGCGCGACGTACAACACCGACGTAGCGTGCGCCTTGGGCGCACGGGCGGCATCTGATGTCGCGCACAATGCGCGACGTACAACACCGACGTAGCGTGCGCCTTGGGCGCACGGGGACAAACCCATCGTCGCGCACAATGCGCGACGTACAGCACGGAGGTGGTATCAACCACCGGCGTAACGTGCGCCTTTGGCGCACGGGGACAAACCCATCGTCGCGCCAAAGGCGCGACCTACGGAATGGCGGTGATATCAACCTCCGACGTAACGTGCGCCTTTGGCGCACGGGGCAAACGCAATGTCGCGCACAATGCGCGACCTACGGAATGGCGGTGATATCAACCTCCGACGTAACGTGCGCCTTTGGCGCACGGGGACAAACCCATCGTCGCGCACAATGCGCGACCTACGTACACGATTTTAAAATGCTGTAACGTGGTTTTTGGTCTTAAATAAGCGGCATGAAAAATGTTCGTCGCTATTTCGAAGACGGTTACTATTTTTTTATTACCGTCGCTACTCAAGGTCGCAAGCCTCACCTAACGCGCCAGCCGGTTATTCAGGCGCTGCGCAATGCTGTGCGCACGACCATGGTATCGCACCCTTTTGATATTCAGGCGTGGGTTGTTTTGCCCGATCATATGCATTTGTTGATTGGCGTTGCCGACCAAAAAGTCGATCTGCGCATTAGAAAAATTAAAGCGCTCACCACGCGCGCCCTACCCGAGTTTTCCTATAAAAACTCACAATCTAATTTTTCAAAACGCCGACGACGGCAAGGGAGCCTTTGGCACAATAGATTCTACGACCGAATCATTCGTAATGAGCAAGAGCTCTACATGTATACGCTGTATTGCTGCTTTAATCCTGTCAAACACGGCTATGTCAAGAATGCCTTAGAATGGCCTTACTCAACCCTTAACACGTATTTAAAGCAAGGTCGTTACCCAGAATCATGGCAATACATCACAGATGCATGGGTGGACGACAGTTTCGCCGATTACGACATGTGGTAGCGTGCGCCTTGGGCGCACGGGCGGCATCTGAGGTCGCGCCACAGGCGCGACCTACTTCACTGATTCGATGAAATCGATATTACCCGTAACAACGCCAACACCCTGTTTAATGATATTTGCCTGTTCTGGCGGAACAATGTCGTGCTTATTCCATAAGTAAATCTGTGTGTTATGTTGGGCCAGTCGAGCTGCAAGCCGATCGGGGTAACCCCAAATAAACTTGGCCATGTCAGGAGGCACCAATACAACCGTATTTTTACATGAATCAGGGATAACGCCAGCCCATCCAACCAGCAAGTAATCTATGCCACAGTTTTTCACTGTATTCACTGAAAATGTTTGCAGCGACGGAGTCTCGTTAGCAAACCACTCATTGCCCTTGGCAGACGTAATGACAACTGTTTTATTATTTTTTTCGCTTATAAAACGACTTAACGTTAGAAACGCATCCTCGTTATTAGTCTTTAGATTCAACCAAAACGTTTGGTTAGGAAACCGTTCATAAAACGCATCAAGCCGATCGATACGAAAACCTTTTCCACGAAAGGGAAATGTTCGACCATAATCCGCCGTATAGCCGTAACCCGCATCAATCGATTGTAATTGATCAACGTTTAAATCACTTACAAGACGATTCTCGTTCGTTGCACAACTAAGATTCCAATCGTGAAATACAACCAATTCATTATCATTTATCAGGTGAACGTTTAAATGAATAATATCCGCGCCAGCAGAAACCGATGCCGAGGCCGCTTGTAGGGTATTTTCCACCGTTGTCAGACCCACTTCCGACAGCGATTTTGCTGTGCACGACGTATCACTTAATTTTTCGTAATCAACCTGACTACCGCCGCCACGATATGCAACCACTTGACCGTCGCCGTTTACTTGGGGCGCTAAAAAATAGGCGTTACCAATACCTAACAACACAAGCACAACGAGACTTAATAAAATTATTTTTAGTTTCAAACTATTGTTTCCATTTGTTATTAGAATTTTTTAATAGATCTGATGTCGCGCAAAATGCGCGACCTACGCACCAACGTAACGTGCGCATTGTGCGCACGGGGGGAAGCTGGCGTCGCGCCAAAGGCGCGACCTACGTCGGGTTAAACGTTCAACATCACCGTAGCGTGCGCATTATGCGCACGGGGGGAAGCTGGCGTCGCGCCAAAGGCGCGACCTACGTCGGGTTAAACGTTCGACATCGCCGTAGCGTGCGCATTGTGCGCACGGGGGAAAGCTGGCGTCGCGCCAAAGGCGCGACCTACGTCGGGTTAAACGTTCGACATCACCGTAGCGTGCGCATTATGCGCACGGGCTCGTAATACGGTTAACAACCGTTTTTGACGTCCAACTCGCTAAGATCTATGTCGTCTAAAAACAATAAAAATTCATCGCTTTGGTCGGTTTTTAGATAAACGTCAAGCTCCGAATCCTTCCAAGCAGAACCACCGCTTTGACATGCCGAGATTAATCTGACATTTATGCTGCCAGCTCCGCCTTCCTCATGCTGACTACGATACTCACGAATTGCTTTTTGTCCACTCTTCATGCGTTGAGCATCAGCCTCAGATAAACGCATTACGGTAAACTGCTCATCGTTCTCAAGCTCGTCTTTCAGCTCCGCGGATAACGCGTAATCTGAATCAACTATAACCGGAAAAGTATGCTTAAAGCTGCTTTCAGGTTCGCCTGTTCTAAAACTAAAATCTAGCACTACATCACCGTCGTTAACACTGACTCCATCCGGAGATTTCACTGCCACAATAATCTGGTTCGGGTCCGCCTCTAAAGGGTTAAGATCCATCAATTTGACCATGGTGCTTAACGGAATACTGCTACAAGCAGAAACAAGCGAGACCATACCTACAAGCAAGAACGTTTTTAAATTATTCACAGTGCATCCTAAATTATTATAAAAAATTGTTGAAGAAATGTTTTTTGAGAAAGGTGTGACTGTAAATAAACTGAAAAGTTTCCATCATGATCGTCGCGTGTTGCGTGCGCATGGGGCGATATTTGATGTCGCGCACAATGCGCGACGTACAACACCCGCGTAGCGTGCGCATTATGCGCACGGGCGATATTTGATGTCGCGCCAAAGGCGCGACCTACCGGGGTAAACGGTCGAACACGGGGGTTTTGATGTTGGGGTTATCCCAATGTGCGCGGCTGGATGAGAAAATATGTGCGGTCGGACGGATGTCGAGATCTGTGTCTAGGCTACCGGCTGGAACCACGAGCAAACCCGCGATTTGTGTGTTCGGCACGGCCGATCCGCAGTGCTTACAAAAGCTTTTATGATGCCGCGTACCGGTTAATGTGAAAGAGGTGACTGCGTCGGCGCCAGAATGCCAAAAAAGACGAGCCGATTGAGAGAACAAATTAGCCGCGTGGGCAGAGCCGCTATCCTTTTGACAATGCTGGCAATGGCACAGATAAAAGCTATCAAACGCGCCTTGGACCTCGAATTTCACGGCCCCACATAAACAAGAACCTTGATGTTTATTCATTTGTTCTCTCCTTATCGTGCCAACATCGATTGTCGCGCCAAAGGCGCGACGTACGGGGTGGTGGTGGTATCGCACACCGGCGCACGGGGCGGTGTCGATCGTCGCGCCAAAGACGCGACCTACAGGTCGATGATGCCTTGTTCGATGTAGACGACTATGCCGGCGTTGCCGCCGATGTGGAAATTAGAATAGCTGACTTTTCCTTTTTCTTGTAATAAGGCGTAGTTGGCGGTTTCATGAAGCACGGAAAATTTTTCTTCGTCGGCTTTGGTGGTTTTGAAAGCATCTAATGCAATGTCTTTTGAGGCATAGCGAATTTGCTTAGAGGTCACCAAAATTTGTTTGGCTTCTTTATCGTATAAAAAGCCGATGATAAATGTGCCGCTATCGCTGGTGTTGATATATTGTTCGACAAACGTAACGCCCGGATCTTTTATTTTTGATGACTCTAGGTCGTTATAGCCTAACCAATATGAGTTCCAGTTTTTTGTATCAAATACAAAGTCGATACGGTCATATATTTTTTTCTCAACCTCTGTACTCGGTTCGAGTTTAAGTACTTCTACAATTTGCTTAATCAGTTTCTTTTCACCGTCTGACGCAGTCGAATATTCGTCGACAGCGAATGCACGAGGGGTGATAAGTAATACCGAAACGATTAAAAACCAACGAAACATATTAAATTTCCCATTCAAAAAAAATAGGATTATAACATAGATTTAACAATATTATCATCCTGATATCGTTCAATTTTTTGTTGTCATCAGATATCGATTGTCGCGCCTAAGGCGCGACGTACGTCGTATCAACCCCACCGTAACGTGCGCATTGTGCGCACGGGGCGGCATCGATTGTCGCGCCTAAGGCGCGACGTACGACGTATCAACCCCCACCGTAGCGTGCGCATTGTGCGCACGGAGCGGCATCGATTGTCGCGCCAAAGGCGCGACGTACGTCGTATCAACCCCACCGTAGCGTGCGCATTGTGCGCACGGGGCGGCATCGATTGTCGCGCAGAATGCGCGACGTACGACGTATCAACCCCCACCGTAGCGTGCGCATTGTGCGCACGGAGCGGCATCGATTGTCGCGCCAAAGGCGCGACGTACGTCGTATCAACCCCCACCGTAGCGTGCGCATTGTGCGCACGGAGCGACATCGATTGTCGCGAGGCGACACCCGTGCCGCCGACGGTATCACTTACATCACCGCCACCAATGCCGGAAGCGGCGAATACCAAAGGCTCACGCTTTCATATCAATATCGCTGGGGCGATCACGAGTTTTGGTTACACACCAGTCATAGTGAAAACCTCACCTCCAGTCGCTCGTACGACAGCAGTGTCGATGCCGTACCCGAGGATGAAATCGTCGCCTACGTCAGCGGGGCGAGTATCAACAGCCGCATCGACCTTATCAGTCTCGATGATCTAGGTCGGCTGAATGATGACTTTAGTCGCCCCGCTACCGCGAACTTATCCATACACAGCCAATGGACAGACGCGTTTAAAACCAGTCTCAACGTCAGTTATCAAGGCGCTTACACCAGTGCGGTGGATACCGGCGAATGGTACTTTGCCGAGCGCAATACCTTTTGTACACAGTGTGAAGATCTAGAACTCGCGTATCCGGTCTATCAGGACATACATCGGCCAGCACGGACATTAGTCAACGCGAACCTGCAATATCAACTGCGTGCGTTTAACCAAGCCATTAAGTTGAGCTTAGAAATCGATAACCTACTCGACCAACGCACATACGCAGTGGCGAATAATCAGCAAGGCGTGGAAACAGGCAGAAGTTTTTGGGTAGGACTGGAGTACACATGGTGAAGAAGTGCTTAACACATATCGGCTATCCGTTGGTCGTTGCTATCGGACTCGTCGTCCCCGCTCAGGCAGCCCAGCAGTCACCCACACCCGAGACACTTTGGCAACGCTATCTCAAGCCGCAATCCCAGTGGCCAGCACGTGCACGAGCAGCAACCGATGACCTCGCACCGCTGCCCGATCCAAAGCCACTGCGCGGTCAGCTTAATCGCGATCGTGTGGCGCTCGGTAAAAAGCTGTTTCACGATACCCGCTTATCAGCGACCGGTGAAGTCAGTTGTGCCTCGTGTCACGATGCCGGTCGAAGACCCCCTCGAGATGGCACATAATACCCGCACCATCGCACGACAAGTCGCACAATACTCGGACTATCGCGACCTACTCGCACCGTTGACACGCACACCTCAGGACATAAGTTGGGAACTGCTTGCCGAATCGTTAGCAGAGTTCCAACGCACGTTAATGGATGACCCCAAGACACAACCGCTCGATTCTTTTTTATTAGCGATAGAGGCAGGTGACTGGCAAAAAGCCAAAAACGCACTCACAGACCAGCAATTGCAAGGCTTACACTTGTTTCGTACCAAAGCCGGTTGCATCAAGTGTCATAACGGACCGTTACTGTCGGACCAACGCTTTCATAATACCGGGTTGCACTATTTTGGAAGGAAGTTTGAAGATCTCGGACGCTACGAGATCACAGGTAAGAATCAAGACATGGGCGCGTTCAGAACACCCTCGTTGCGTCATTTAATGGCAACCAAGCCCTGGATGCACAATGGCTTGTTTACCCAACTCGAAGGCATTATACGGATGTACGAGCACGGCGGCGCACGACCCCGTCGACCAGCAACACTCCCAGCAGAGCAATACTACCCAACCACCACGCAGTTGCTCACACCCTTTAACCTCACACCCGCCGAGCGGCAAGCATTACTGGCATTTATCAAAGCCCTCTAAACAGTGACATCGTCCTACATCACGATACGACGAACACCTAAAGACTTATGACCTACGATGGCTTTTAATAAAGAAGCTTCAACACGATGTTCACGGATGAACGTTGAAGCCTTTAGCCCCTCTGCAAACTTTCATAATCCATGGTTGCCGCTCTCGCAGAGGGGCTCTTTTTTATAGTTGGGAGATAGCTACGACTGCTCTTCTTTCGTCATCGTGCCTGGGGCGGGGAGAAGTCCAATAAAACGAGCGAGGCTGAGTAGCGTCATAAACAGACCTATCATCGCTTGAGCAATGACGATGGTATACGCCAAGACGCCTGAGGGAGAGATGTTCTCGACACCGAAGCTTGTCATCACAACAAATGACGTATACACAGCACCCAATACACTATCGGCGGTGCCTTCTACTAAAAAGCTAAACAGTTGTCCAAAGAACACATACTGTGCTGCAAACCAAAAGATAATCTCAAAATAATTTTGGATGAGCAGAATAATCAACCGACGATAGCTTAATACCTCATAGGGTTGGCTTCGGTTGGGCTGTCGAAACTGGTCAAACAGCAAAACATTAACTTGGTACACCACAACTTCAAATACGCGCACTAAGCCGTACAAGCTTATCGCCCATCCGACCCACGCATAAGGGATATACAGCACACCGGGTATTGCCAAAATGGACAAGAACAAATGACCCAGCGCCCACCCCTCAACAAATATATGCTGTTGGTGTTTACTTAAAAAGCGATTAACCACTTTACGGACAACAAAAAACACCGATAACTTCGACAGAAAGCGGAAAATCACTTCCCAAAACTGAACGATAAATGTGGCGTTTTGTTGAGACATAATCAAAAAATCCGTTAAGCGTGCTTACGCTTCGTACCCGCACCAATAAAGCTGGCATAAGAGACAGAGTCGACCACATCGGATATAGCGTGCTCTTGCGCGAGCGATAACGACGGTGCTTCGCGCTCAAAACACACCTCAATGTGCTCCTCGTCAATGATACAAATTAACGCATCGTGACAAGTGGTGTGGTACAGATGCTGTACCACACGCTTAGGATCATCGACTCCCGCAAGACTAAAGGTGAGGGAAAATTCGTAGGTTTGCATGGTTAAGCGTCACCCAAATTGTAAGTCAGCGAACTCGGTCGCCACTACCGCTACCGGTTACTGTCATAAGAATGTATTTAAAATAGTCACTGATAGTTAACGACTCAAGCATCTTTGCATCAGTTTTCGCGAGCAACTCAGGGGTCGACATATCGATTTCTTTAACCTGTGCTAAACCGGTGATACCAGGACGATAATTAAGCACGCCGCGCTTTTTACGCTCTGCAATAAGCTCTTCTTGATTAAACAAGCACGGTCTTGGTCCGACCAAACTCATTTC
This sequence comes from Idiomarina baltica OS145, assembly GCF_000152885.1. Lineage (GTDB taxonomy): Bacteria > Pseudomonadota > Gammaproteobacteria > Enterobacterales > Alteromonadaceae > Idiomarina > Idiomarina baltica. The sequence goes on along the minus strand of NZ_CH672404.1, from coordinate 139,604 downwards.
CCCTTTTAGCACGTTCCAGAGCTGCGGAAGCTCGTCCAGTTTAGTTTTTCGTAAAAAGTGACCAAAACGGGTGATTGACGAAGAGCTAGCGAGGTGACTCGCCACCGAAGCCGTATCCTTTTTCATGGTTCGAAACTTTACTAACGTAAAAGCTTTTTCATTACGTCCAACGCGAGTTTGTCGGAACAAGGGCGAGCCCGTGTCGAAAAGACCAATAACAAACAAAAGAATCAAAATTGGAAAGCCAACAACTAAACCAAATAATGAAAACAAAAAATCCAGCAGCCTAATCATTGACCATCTCCGTCAAAACATCTTCCATCTTTACTTTGGGTGTCCAGTTGAGTTGTTCCTTGGTGTATTCAATGTCAACTTGTAATGAGCCAAGAAGACGTTCAGCAACGGCCTTTTTACCAAGCGTAGTGGCAGCCAAACGAATCAACGATGGCGGACAAGGAATCAGTCGAGGCGTTTTCCCATGAGCACGAGTCATTGCTTGTAACAGCTCTGTGGTCGATACATCTCTATCATCACTCACCATGAAAGTTCGATTACCCGCATTCTCGTGATCAATGCAAGTAACGATCAAGTCAACTAGGTTATCGAGCGCGACCATACTACGCTTATTTTTTATTGAGCCGAGAGGCAAAGGAAGATTCTTTTTGGCTAAAGACATCATGGCGGCAAAGTTAGCCTTAACTCCTTTTCCATAAACTAAGGGAGGTCGAATTATCGTGACTTCCATCCCCGTTCTTTCAGCTATGTCTTGCAGTCCTTCCTCCGCTCGCGCTTTAGAAACGCCATAGTCATCTTCTGGTGCTAAAGGCGACTCATGAGAGAATGGTGAGCCTAAACTAGTCGACTCACCCAATGCCTTTATTGAGCTCAGATAAATAAAGCGTTTTACTCCAGCGGCTGCCGCTTGCTCAGCCAGCCTTAATGTTGAGTACGTATTTGCCTTTAAATACGTATCTAAAGGGTTCGCTTCTGACTCATCCATAACATGCGCTCTCGCAGCGCAATGGATTACTTGAGATGACTTAGAAAACTCCTCAGATGCATCAAAATTGTCATCATTAAAATCAAGGTATACGTGTTCTGCTTCTAAGTCACTCGGCGTTCGGCCTAAAGACAAAACTTTTAAATTTTCTGCTATTAGGTATTGAGTTAACTGGCCACCTACAAACCCCGTAACTCCGGTAACTGCTATAGTATCTGGGCTATTGAGCATTACATTCCTCATTAACAAAGCTTATTACATCAACAGCCATGTCGCTCATTATTCTCTGTCTAGAATATCGTTCTATAAATTCAGCACGAGGTTCCTCTACTAGCTGCAGCGACGACAGTACATTTATACCTTCATTTACATTACCAGGATAAAAAACGCCACAGTTTGCGACATTTTCATTCAAAAACTGAGCAGCATACCCAGAGACTCCAGCCCACAATGGCTTGCCGAGAGCTGCATACTCGAAGATTTTGGAGGGTAGTACCTTTTTAAAGGCCTCATAATCATTCAAATGAAGAAAGAGAATATCTGCTTTTTTATACTCGGATAGGAGCTCAGTACGTTTGACTGGTGGTTTTATTTCAACATTATCTAGTTCGGCAACTCGTGAGGTTAATTCATCTAACCGCCCTCCAGCACCAATGATCGTGAAGTCTATCCGATCTTTAAGCTGACTCGCTAGCTGCGGAACGATTTTGTGAAGTCCTTGTCCCTCCCCTATATTACCAGCATACACTACCTTTAATTTCGTGTTTCCCGTGAAAGGAACCCGTGTCTTGGGAGATGCCTCAAGGAATTCGCTATCGATACCATTTGTAAAATAACGGTACTCGGTTTTTCTGAACCTTGACTGAAAATAGCTTTTAAAGCCTTCTGAAACTAAATTAATTCTGCGAGCGCGCGAGAAAGTATAGCTCTCTATTTGCTTTAAAACAGGCAGCATAACTGTCGATAGCTTAGCTGACAAAACGTCATTTAAGGTATCGACGAAGATGTCTCTAATATCTAAATACAAGGGGATAGCTTTCGCCTTTGAGATTCTTGCCCCTAAAAACGCAGTAAATAAACGAGAAGAAGTAGCAAAAACAGCATCGTACTTGTGATGACGAGTTAGCTCTTTAGCCTTACGGTAAAACCTAAAAAAAGCTTTCGTTTGGTCAATCATCCCACTTTTATGCTGGGGTATTGGAATACGACGAACTGTTAGTCCCGCCGAACTTTCGAACTCTTGAGCTTCAGTTTCATAACTGGAATATCGATTAGGCAGAGTGGTAACTACCTCAACTTCAACTCCTTTTTCAACTAACTTATCGACCAAAGCTCGGCATCGAAAAGAACCCGCACTTAGATCAGGAGAAAAATAAAAAGATAAAACAAGTAGTTTCAAAAAATCACCTTAAACAAAACCTAGAGGTTATTATAGAGTCCGAAGTCGTAATGACAATTCGCTGATTGGAAATAGTCACCCCAAATTCGGGATGCCATGTAGACTCTTCAATTTTGTATGGGTGGCTACACTTAAAAATAAGCTGTTGACCACCTTTCGCTTCTATTAGCAACTCATTTGTTGCAAGCCTCTGTATATGTGTTTCCGGATGCAAATGATACAGGACTTTAGCTTCATCAAAGGAGCCCTTAATCGTATCCTCGCATTCGAGATAAGTAGCAGTTAAACGGCACTTCCTTGAATGAATCAAGCCTCGTCTTAATCTCGCATATCCATTATGCGAAGATGCGATACAAACGCTATCATCTTCTTCGCTTGCTTCGAATGAAATTATCTTCGCACTTCGAGCAACACGAAAACCTCCCCAAACCTCAGATGAGTCTTGTCCATCAATTTCGACAGTATTGTGTGCATTTGTGGAACGTTGTCTTGCTCTTTCTGGCCCAGTACCGTAAACAGATGTTCCAGAGTTAACTAAGATTCGAGACTCCCCCAATGACATTTCGATGCTTAACGCGTCAGCATGACCATGGGCGGGTAAATAACTTGGTCCGATCTCAGCGTGGTCAAAAAATAGAACAAAAGCTCCAACTTCTGCTCGAGTGTATGACGAGGACTTTAAAGTTATTAGTTTCGACTTATTTCCAGCTGTCCTGTCTAAATCTAAATACTCGGCATACCGAAATAGAGTTTCTGGAGAGGGAGCAATTCCAGTGGCGGCATCATTGAAAAAACTGATTTCGCCGTCAGGATGAGTCATTACAACTAAGTAGCTTAATGCTTTTGAAGCCAAAATTTTCCAGTCGAGGACCTTTTCCAATAGCACTTCGTGCTTTGAGCTCTGCGCTAAATTAATTAAATCTAGGAGGTCCCAGAGCAAGATACTATGATACATTGGGCTTAGTTCGAAATGCCCTCCGTCATCAAGGAACTGTTCTTTCAGCTGCTCTTTCAGGATTTTGAGTCCAAGGTTTAAAAAGTCTTCTCCAGTGGCTCCTTTAAAAAAAACACCAACAAAAATAAGCGCCTTAGCGTTAGCAAATAAATGATTACCAAGTATATGGTATTCAAGTTGCTTTTTAAGCGCTATAGCCTGCGCATAAATGCTGCTCACTATGACTTCATCTTCTAGCCGATGTCTTTGGTACCACTTAATCCAGTTCACTAGCCGAAGAGAAATTGGATAGGGCTCCCAGCCGTTGCCCATAACAGGAGGGTTTTCGTTTATCCAACGATGAACGAAAGCTTTTTGTAATTCAAATCGAGCTTCGTGTCCGACTCCGTTTAAGTCATCAAAATAATGTAAATTGTATAGCCACAACTTTTCTTGCTTCGATGAATTCCAGTCATTGGGAGTGGAAATTTGGGCTTCTTGATTAAGAAACTTAACTTTATGTCTATCTACAAAACTCTGTGGTTGAAATACGGGTGTTTCAATAAACCACTGATTGGTTTCTAACGATCTACTGCTAGATACAGAGAGTTTGCGAACCGGGAAAAAGCGATATTTTAAGCGAAAGTATATTTGTTCAAACTTTAGCGGCTTCAGTGTGAAGTAATATTTGAACAGCGTTGCGACCAAGCTCATTGTCAGTTTACATCTTAGACTTTAGAAATTTAGCAATACGCTCACACGCCTTCCCATCACCATAAGGATTATGGGCGCGAGACATGACGGCGTATGCGTCATCGTCACTGAGTAAGCGTGAGACTTCCGAAACGATGGTGTCAGCCGCGGTGCCGACGAGTTTCACTGTGCCAGCTTCAACCGCTTCTGGGCGCTCTGTCGTATCGCGCATCACCAATACAGGTTTACCCAGACCCGGCGCTTCTTCTTGAACGCCACCGCTATCGGTGAGCACTAACTGACAGTTTTGCATCAGCCATACGAAGGGTTCATATCCGAGTGGTTCAATCAGATGAACGTTGCTGAGATCGGCGAGTAGCGAACGAACGGGCTTCTGTACATTCGGGTTCAAATGAACTGGATAAACAAAATGAACATCCGGATAGCTTTCGGCTAGTTGCTTAAGAGCTGAGCAGATGTTGTCAAAGCCTTGGCCAAAGTTTTCGCGTCGATGTCCGGTAATGAGCACATACCGTTTATCAGACAATGAGGTTGTAAGGCCCGCTTGTTGCAGTTTTTCACTGATAGCCGCTTTAAGCTCATCAGAACTTTCTATTTTTTGAGTAACCCACTGCAATGCATCGATGACGGTGTTACCGGTTTCTAAAATTTGATTTTCGTTGACTTGCTCGGCGAGTAGATCGCGACGATTTCTTGCCGTCGGTGCGAAGTGCCATTGCGCAATACGACCTGTTAATTGGCGGTTAGCTTCTTCGGGCCAAGGTGAATAGAGGTCATGGGTTCTCAAGCCTGCTTCAACGTGACCCACTGGAATACGCGCATAGAAAGCGGCTAAGGATGCAGCAAACGTTGTCGCCGTATCACCGTGAACTAATACGATGTCAGGTTGTGACTCTTTTAATACATCCCGCATGCCGAGAAGCACTGCGCTGGATACATCGTAAAGGTCTTGTCCCGACTTCATAATATTTAAATCGTAGTCAGGCGTTATCTCAAACAACTCTAGCACCTGATCCAGCATTTCTCGATGCTGTGCAGTAACGGCAACAACAACGTTAAATGCAGGATCACTTTCAAGCACTTTAACTAATGGTGCCATTTTAATGGCTTCTGGACGGGTGCCAAATGCGAGTAAAACTTTCATGGGTAAAGCCTATTTATTATTTGCAACGGTTACGCCGCAGAAGTCGAGTACTTCTCCAGTCACTGATAGATTTTTAAACTCGTTGTGCGCAACTAAATACACAACGAGATCAGCCTCTGTTGCCGCCTGATTATAATCAGTTAGGGTGATGCTTTTATGACTCTTTAAATTCGGTTCAACGGCCATCGGCTCAACGCCCGCTGCAATCAGTGCCTGAAAGACTTCAAGCGCTGGAGATTCGCGAAGGTCATCGATGTTTGGCTTAAATGCCAAGCCCATACACGCAACAGTAGGCAATCTATCATGGGTCGCCTTGAACTTTTCCACTTCTTCGACAACACGTTGAGTAACCCACTCGGTTTTATAATCATTGATTTCACGTGCCGCACGAATGATGCGGGCATCTTCGCCGCCTGCGTGGACAATAAACCAAGGATCAACAGCGATACAATGTCCGCCAACACCCGTTCCGGGTTGCAATATATTGACACGAGGGTGACGGTTAGCTAAACGAATGAGCTCCCAAACGTCAATCTTAAACTTGTCGCATAAAATAGACAGTTCATTAGCAAACGCAATATTAACATCACGGAAGCTATTTTCTGTCAACTTAGCCATCTCTGCGGTACGTGCGTCAGTCACTAGCACATCGCCCGTAACGAAAGTGCGATAAAACGCAGCGACCTTCTCCCCCGCTTCGGCGGTAATTCCACCCACAATGCGGTCGTTTTCCGTGAGCTCACGCATGATATGCCCCGGGAGCACTCGCTCAGGACAGTGCGCAATATGTAGATCGGCTGTGTTTACACCGCTTTCCTTTAATACGGCTTCGACTCGTTCTGTTGTACCAACTGGTGACGTAGATTCGAGAATAATCATATCGCCACTTTTAACGACCGGAGCAATAGCACGGGTAGCCGACTCGACATAATCGATATTAGGGACGTGGCCCTCATGAAAAGGTGTCGGTACAGCAATGACAAACACGTCTGCTTCTTGAGGCTCAAGAGCAGCGGTTAACATCTTATTCTGAACCGCTTTAGCCACATAAGCATCAAGCTCCGGCTCAACGATGTGAATTTCGCCATTATTCACGGTATTAACAACGTCCTCTGAGACATCAATACCCAATACTTTATAGCCTTGGTTAGCGAGAAGTGCGGCAGTCGGCAGGCCTATGTAGCCTAGGCCCAGTATGCAAATGCTTCTTGACATTCTAAATTCCATTCTCTAGTTACCAAAATTCTCTGTACATATCGCTAATCATTCCCAAACAGATCCCGTGTAAAAACCTTATGTGCAACATCCTCTAGGTTGTCACATAAGCGGTTAGAAATAATTAGGTCAGCTTCGGCTTTGAAGGCATTTAAATCACGAATGACTCGTGAGTTGAAAAACTTAACTTCCGATAAAGAAGGTTCATAAATAATAACCTCAATTCCTTTCGCTTTTACTCGCTTCATTACCCCCTGCACGGCAGATGCTCGAAAGTTATCAGAGCCTTGCTTCATTACTAGGCGATATACACCAACAACTTTGGGTGCCCGTCGAATTATACATTCTGATATAAAATCTTTGCGAGTTCGGTTTGCCTCTACAATAGCTGATATCAGCGTTTGAGGTACATCATTATAGTTGGCTAACAATTGCTTAGTATCTTTTGGTAAACAATAGCCTCCATAGCCAAACGAAGGGTTATTATAATGGTCTCCAATGCGGGGGTCTAAGCAAACGCCATCAATAATTTGTCTAGCATCCAAACCGTGAGTTTGTGAAAAAGTATCCAGCTCATTAAAATACGCCACACGCATCGCTAAATAAGTATTCGCAAATAACTTTATCGCTTCAGCTTCCGTAGAGTCCGTAAGTAATACGTTCACGTCCTTTTTACTAGCACCTTGCACAAGTAGCTCAGCGAATTTAGACGCTTGCTCTCCTTTTCCTCCAACGATAATTCGCGAGGGGTATAGGTTATCATGCAAAGCACTACCCTCGCGTAAAAACTCTGGAGAAAAGAAAATATTTAAGTCTGGAAACCGAGTCCGCAACAGCTTAGTAAATCCAACCGGAACGGTCGACTTGATCACAACTATAGCACTGGGATTTATCTCTAGAACATCACTTAGAACCGATTCCACTGAACTAGTGTCGAAAAAATTACTCTTTGGATCGTAATTAGTTGGGGTCGCAACTATTACATAGTCTGCAGACTTATAAGCTTTCATGGCGTCGGTAGTCGCTGTTAACTTGAGCTTTCCTTGGGCCAAAATTTCTGAAAGCTCTCTGTCTGCAATTGGAGATTCGCGACTATTAATTTTATCAACTTTACTTTTTATCAGATCAAATGCGATAACATCATTATGTTGAGCTAATAAAGCAGCATTTGCTAAACCGACGTATCCGATTCCCACAACAGCTATTCTCATAATACTTCTCTAAAAAAACTTTTATACGTTATAAAAACTGCGATACCACTCTACAGTTTTAACCATACCATCCTTAACTGATGTGGACGGCTTATAACCCAAACATGTAATCATGTCTGACACGTCCGCATAAGTTGCCACGACATCGCCGGGTTGCATAGGAGTATATTCCTTTCTTATTTTCTTTCCGACGGCACTCTCAACTGCATTGATAAAGTCAAGTAACTCAACTGGTTCATTATTTCCAATATTATATATCTTGTACGGAGCTGACGAAGTAGATGCAGTTGGTGATTGCGGATCCCAGGATTTATCAGCCTTACATGGGTTTTCTATTACTCGAACTACCCCATCGACAATATCATCAATGTAAGTAAAATCACGTTTCATTTTTCCATGATTGAAAACTTTGATAGTTTCTTCATTAAATGCTGCCTTTGTGAAAATGTAAGGTGCCATATCCGGTCTTCCCCACGGACCATAAACCGTAAAGAATCGTAGCCCTGTACAGCTAATCCCAAATAAATGCGCATATGTATGCGCCAACAATTCATTTGACTTTTTTGAGGCTGCATAAAGACTTACTGGGTGATTTACGCTATCTGAAGTGCAAAAGGGCATTGATTCATTTAAACCATAAACCGAAGAACTTGAAGCATAGCTTAAGTTTTTAACTCCACTATCTCTGCAAGCCTCTAAAATATTCACGAAGCCGACAATATTTGACTCAACATACGCTTGGGGTTTTTCTAGTGAATGTCGCACACCGGCTTGCGCTGCAAGATTACAAACAGCATCAAAGTTTTCACTTTCGAATAAAGACTTTAAATAATCACCTTCCTCAAGCTTTGCTTGGCAAAATTGATATTTAGGGTGTTTTTTTGACCTTATTAATCTTTGCCGCTTTATTTCCGCAACATCAAATCCAGCTTCCCTCAGACGCCCATACTTGAGGTTAATGTCATAATAATCATTAATACTATCCAGCCCTACCACTTCATGACCCATGTCAATTAAACGTAGTGCCGTAAAATGACCAATGAAGCCGGCAGTCCCTGTGACCAAAACTTTCATAAATAGTATGTCTCCTGTTCATCCAGTCTCAAAGCAATAGTCAGCATTTTCAATCACTTTCAACTTATAGGGGTACTGATAAGACTGAATTCAATTAAAATTTTGCGTGCTATTTTTCCAGCCTAGCCAAACAAAATAGCTCTAGTAAGCCAAGTTAGTGTAAGAGTTTATTCAAACGAGAAATTACAGAGTCGCATAAAAGCTTCGTTAGGCTTAGTTTCCAATATGGTTTGTCTGTTGAGAGCGTAGTTGCGCTCCCGCCTCTATTGACACTCGCGCAACCTCGAATAGTTCATTTACAGCAATTGGACTCAATGTGCCGCTACGAACCGCATCAAGAAATGCTTTAGCGCAAGCTTTTTGCCCCTTGTCTTGACGCCATAGATTCATTTTACGGAACCCAGGCCAGCCATAACCTTTTAACTTTCTAAAGTTATCTAACTGTAAAACACGTCCCTCAGTGAATACTTCGAGTCTTTCTTTCGGGAAGCTGTTCGAACCATTTGCAAAATAGTGTACAGTTGCTAGCGACCCGTCTGCGAATCCCAACATGATGGATGCTTTATCTTCCGCAATATCACCATTACGAGTTTCCCCTATTCTTCGCGATTGAACTGAAACTATCTTTGAGTCGACTAAAAATCTTGCTAAATCAATGAAGTGACAGGCTTCTCCAATTATACGACCTCCACCTACACGGATATCTTGAGTCCAATGATCAGCCGGTATGCGACCTGCATTCATAGTCAAAATAAGTGTTTTGGGCTGCTTGACGGAGTCCAGTAATGACTTCATCTTTTTTACATGTGGAGAAAACCTACGATTAAAGCCTACCATCAATAAAGGCGGCTTTTCGATTTCTCTATATACTGACTCGATCTCTTCAAGCTCATCAATATCTATCGCAAGCGGCTTTTCAACAAACGTATGCTTTCCAGCTTTTAAAGCTTTCGACACAAATTGAGCATGACTATTATGACGAGTAACTATCGCAACTGTATTTATTTTATTACTTTGAATTAATCCATCAGTATCCGTGGTCGTTTCTTTAAAGCCTGCTTTTTTACCATGAATAACTCCATTTATACCGCTTGAGGTTGCGACAGAATATAGACTTGCATTCGCAAGTTTAAAAGCTGGAATTAAACTCCTAGAAGCATAGTTCCCTGCTCCTATAAAGCCTACTACTGGGTCTTTAGCATCATAACTGACTTTGTCAATTAATTTTACAGTGCGCTTATGTCGTTCCTCTAAAGCATGATCATATGTAAGTAGTATACCTAAGACTCGTTCATCATTATTAAGGGTCTCATAGGCTTTCTCAGCGTTTAAAAATGCGTAACGATGGGAAATAAGCGGCTCTACATTTAAATAACCAGATGACATCATGTCCAGGATCGCTTCAAAATTACGTTGTTCGGTCCATCTAACGAAACCTAATGGATAATCTTGGCCTTTTTCTTCGTAAAGGGGATCATAGCGACCTGGTCCGTACGAGCAAGAAACTTGAAATGTTAGCTCTTTTTCGTAAAAGTCGGCTCGATTCAACTCTAAGCCTGTTACTCCCACCAGAACGATACGCCCTCTTTTCCTACTCATTCGAGCAGCTTGTGTAATAGGATCTGAAGACTGAGTAGAAGCAGTGACAATCACTGCGTCCACGCCTCGTCCATTGCTAAAGGAGAGGCCAAAATCGATTGGCTCTTCGCCTCTACTGGGATTACAAGTATGCGCGCCAAACTCCCTAGCTAAAGCAAGCTTAGTATCATCAAAATCAATTGCTAGCACTCTACACCCATTAGCTCTCAGAAGCTGAACGACTAAGAGACCGATTAAACCTACTCCAGTCACTACAATCGACTCACCTAAAGTAGGCTTAACCAAGCGAATACCTTGAAGGCCAATACTTCCGACTACCGTAAATGCCGCTTGTTCATTTGACACATTATCTGGTATTTTCGCACACAAATTTTCAGCGACTCGAATAATATCTGCGTGCGGACCATTAGAAACGACTCTATCTCCAACGTTGAAATTGGAACCTGCAGTCGTTTCAGCAACTTCACCTACATTGCAGTAGCCCAATTGAAGCGGTTGCGATAATTTCGATGCGACAGCATCGAACGTTGCAGCGAAACCATCTGTTCTTAGCTTTTCTAAAACCATTTTTACTTTGTCTGGCTGCTGTTTGGCCTTCTTAATTAGTGAACCTTTTCCGAACGCTACTAAACTTCTCTCAGTTCCAGCCGATATAAGTGAGACCTTAGAGTTAACTAATATACAGTTTCTTGATATGGACGGCTTAGGAGCCTCAGTTAGAATCGTTGCTCCACTAGATAGATCCTGCAATACCTGTTTCATAAAATTATTCTCTTTGTATCAAATCGCGACTACATCAAATCAGCCTTCTGCCTAACAAAGACTGACGAAATATTACGTGAATTATTTTAGACATACACTATGGTTTTTTTTACACCGAGTTGTCCCAAAAAATCTGTTCTAAGCAACTGCAGTATTACGCTTGATTTACTTGACGTTTGAAGAATTCAACGCAACCTCACCAACAGGTGTCCAGTCTCCAATATGGCCTGACAAACGCACCGAGCGATTGCGTTTTTTATATTAATATAATCAGACACATACTGCCATTATCGCATTATCTTCCGAAACATGCTGGCTAGTCTAACAAGTGCAATATCGCTGTGTAGATGCTGTTCATTGCAAATTTTAAGGGGTCACATCCTCTAGTAACAAACATAGCTAAGTAAATTATGTCCGTTACGTGATCATTTTGAACGATATTTTACAGTACGGAACAACTAATCTGATTACATAGTATCGTAACTCATTCGCGGCCGGCTATCGGATATCGAAATGCCCAGTTTGACCACCTGTGATCTGAGCTTAAAGGACTTCCTAACAATCAGTTTTGCGGCTATAAAAATAGAATATTAAGTACTTGTATCAGAAAACGCTTTCGGCGTTTGAGGGGCAATAAGTGATGTCCACGCTAAAGACCTGATTGGGTCCGTTTTAGGTATAACTAGTCAGCAACGGGAGTCGATTTAGTTATTTCCCCAATGTGTTAATTGCAAGAATTTATAGCCCCCGGTAAATCATAGACCATCAGTATAGGCAGCTATTGGCCATCGCCTGAATAGTGAGGTCGTCTTTTTTCGAAGTTCTGTATGTAGTTTATTCGGAATAGTGCTATGACGCGCAACGCTTTACAAATAGCGACTCCTATATTGCTCGATAGCTAAAATTTTTAACTAACACTACGGTTTAGTTTCAACATCCTGAACATGGCGGAAACAACAAGCTGATTTCGATGTGTACTGATGGTCATGTAATTCACCGAGACTCACCTGCGAAATACTTTACGACTTCCTTTAAAATACACAGACCCTTATTAACACGCATTAGCCTTACTTCGTATTTATATAGTATTTATATACCTGCTACACTAACGCCGCTTTACTCAAAATCAACTTCAGTTTCACTGTCGTTGTACTGATAAAAGTATTAGGCAAAGTCTGGGAGTTGCCATCCTAAACTCTTGTTTTAATAAACTTTGCTGGAACTCCACCAACAATTGTAAAAGCCTCTACATCTTTCGTTACTACGCTGCCCGCAGCGATCACAGCTCCTTCCCCTATAGTTACTCCAGCTGTAATAACACAATTTGCCCCAATCCAAACATCAGCACCAATTGCAACAGGTCTAGCTACATGTCCTGCGTTAAAAATTTGTCCCAGACCTTCCGGTATTTTATGATTCGCTGATGATATTACAGTTCCATAACCCACAAGGGTTCGAGCGCCAATTTCTACTCCCCCCGTAGTAGTTACAATAACTCCCCACGCCAAATCTACGTCATCTCCAAGACAAATTCCTTTGCATGGGTTTATCTTGATCCCGGGATATAAGGTGACTCGCCTCCCAACACTTCCCCCTAAAGAACGTATAAATAAGGCCTTTAATATGCCAAATACACGGTGCCTAGGAAGAAGAAATACTAAAGACATTACAAGCTCGTATGTACAAACCAAGAAGTTTTTCATTTTGCACTCTCAGAAAAAAATCTCTCTAAAAACTCAATTTGAGCATCGACCTTCTCCTCCGGTGAGTTAAAAGACGATAATCTAGCTTTTCCCCGCCTTTTTAGGTCCTCTTGCAATTCAATATCGCTATTTAGAGACTCAACGGCTTTACCAATAGATTCAACTGAATCTCTGTCGACAAAAAGAGCTGCATCGTCACACGCACTCCTTGCCCACGCCTCATCAGAAATTATTAGAGGTTTACCAAAGAAAAACGCTTCTATAACATTGCTAGAAAAACACTCGAGTTTGCTCAGCAAAATCATCGCATCAGCTCCTTTTACCACCTGATGTACGTATTTAGCCTCAACTTTTCCTAAAAATTTAAAATAATCATTGACTTTGTAATATTCTATTTTAGGTGTTAAAAATCTCTCAACTTCGGTTGAGTCATCAGAAAGGGACAGCAAAAACTTGACTTTAACACCCTTAGATTTCAATTTACTAGCCACTGCTGGAAGAATATGTATTTGCTTATTTAAGTGCCAAGAAGAAAGGTATAGTATTTTGTAACTTTCATCGGAACCGTCTTGTTCAAAACGTGAATCGGTCCAGCTTTGTTCAAACTGAGTAACGCTTGGCGCAACATAAGTCGCTCGTTCTGATGGATAGTCATGTAGCCGACTAGCACGATAGAGCATATCCTCATTTTCGAATATTAAAGCATCGGCCGACAAGGTTCCTCTAAGTCTAAAAAAGTCAATTATCTTTTTTACACATCTTTTCCTAAAAGAATAATCTTTCCAAAAATCAACCTCTGGGTAATATAAATTGCTGTACACAGTACGTACGACTTGCTTACATCTTATAAAAGGTATACAAGGACCAAAGTTATATACTAACCCTATATTATGTAAACGAATTAATTTCCTGATTTTTGGAATAACCAATAGACGATTAAAATATGAATAGCCATAAACACACAGGCTATCACTAGGAAAAAGTTCTGATGCAACTTTTTCCAACTCACTGCCCTCAGAAACCAAGATATACCAATTGTGGTTCCTGGAGTCGAGTGATAAACTCCGCAGCAAGTTTAATGCAACCTGCTGACCTCCTCCAGAACTCACTGCAAATAAATTCAATAATATTTTCATATCAGTCCAATATAAACTTGCGATACTCTTCGACTATTTTATTAATATTAAAACGAGAAACTGACTGTAACGCGTTTTCTGCAAGGAATGATCGGTACTCCTCATCTTTAATTAGTAACTGCATGCTTTTACTTAATTCCTCGACGTCACCCGTATCTACCAGTAAACCGTTTTGGCGGTGTTTTATTATATCGCTCGGTCCGACATCACAATTAAAACTAATACAAGCAGTCCCTAACACCATTGCCTCTAACAACGCATTCGGAAACCCTTCTGATATTGAAGGAAGTACGAAAATTGACGAGCTCCTCACCCAATTATCTACGTCTTTATGAACTCCCAAAAAAATGCTGCTAGGATCAAGCCCCAAATCTCTCGCTTCTTTGAAAAGGCTCTCCTTAAGGGGGCCATCTCCTAAAATTATTAACTTCCAGCCAGTAGCACTTAGTTTAGAGAAAGCTCTCAAAAGATACTTGTGCCCCTTCTCTGGGACAAGCCGACCTATACTAATTATCACCTTACTTTTAGTTAGATTTTCTTTAGATTCGAATTTTCTAACAGGATTTGGGATAATACTTACATTCCCATGGCCCGTTTCATTTTGGATCGCTAATGCCGAACGCTTCGTTTGTGCAATGATACCCTTAGCACTTGGATATATAGCCTTTTTAAGGAAACGAACAACTAACGGTCGAGGTCTAAAAGGATTTGATCTATCAGAAATGAAGACGTTGCTTTTCAAACCTAAAGTTGAAATCAAAACTATTAAATTGGTTTTGTCCATGAAACTAACGATAGAGTCAGTATTATTATTTCTAAGGACACTTCGAAGTCTAAATAAAACTTTAAAAATCTCTTTGAACTTACTAAAACCGCGCTTATTCGTCTTAAAATCCAGCTGTCTTACAACAACTTTTTCATTGATGTCATAAAAATTAGGTTCATTCACTAGCACAACTAACTCAACGGAAACCTGATAATTTTTAGCTAGTTCATTTGCTATTTCACTTATTACCCTCTCGGCGCCTCCAGCTAAAAGCGTTGGAATAATCAGTGTAACCTTCTTTTTTGACTTATTATTTAAATCTTTCATTCAAAAGATCCTAAAGGGCTCAGTTAATAAACTAACGAAGTGATTTTATCAACGTCCTATTTAAAATAAGAATTACAAAAACCCATACAACTAACTTGAATTCAATTAAGAAAGTTGAGCGAGGGATGTAGATAGCAACACTAAATAGACACACCGCCGTAACGTGCCAAAAGTAAGATGGCGGAGAATTTGAATTCAAAACAAAGTCGACTTTTCGCATAATTGAACCTATTACGAAAAGTCCGACTACTACACCCAATAATCCGAAATCCAAATAAAAATCTGCAACTGCCGAACTCCCCACACCAGAATATCGATTATCCCCTTGTTCCAGCCAAGTTAAAAAGCGACTAGAACCACCGTATTGATAGGAATTATCGTCGAATATAACGCTATCAAAAGACGAAACGAATGGAATAATACTTATTGCTTGCTGAAACTGTAATCTTCCCAAAAAGTAGTCATATTCGTTTGGAACCGCATCAATCGCCATCGTGACCGTACGAATCGAACTAGCCAGATCTTGCGTTATCGGCACAATAGACTTTGACTCAAACCTACTTTCAGTGCTCACGCTCGCTTTTACCTTTTCAATGAAAGAAAGCTCGCCACCAACACTTCTGACGTGTCCAAGCCCCCAAATGACAGTAACGCCAACTAAAATTAGCGCTAAAGATTCGAAGACTTTTGCGCTCTTATTCTCAGCGACAAACATATAATTCGCGTAATACGCCGCTAACCAATAGATTATAGGTCCGCGATCTCCACTAACAATTACTGATAACAAGTATAAAAACGCTATGCCGTTGAAAATCCATCCTTTACTAATAAAAAAACGAAAAAAGCTTCTATAAGTTTCACCTATCTTGATGTCATTTCTTGTTGTTTGTATTAGAAATGCGAACGCGAAACATTTTAGCAATAGGACTGAATACGCTGCGCCAGAACTTAATCTAACTGAACCGTAATTACCGGCTAAATAACTTCGATCCACAGTGAAAAAATATAGTATGAAGAATATAGCAAAGCCAATTAAAAGAAGTCTAGTGTCGACTTGAGACAGTTTTTTTTCTTGATTGTATGTTCTAGGTTTAATAATTTTAAAACCAATCAAAAATGATAACAAGCCAATAATAGATAGAATTAATGCTTTGAGAGCTATTTGGGGGCTAGTCCACAATCTCAAATTTGAAAGGTCCTTAAAACCAATCAAATAATCGATTGCAAATTGAAAATGAACAATAAAATAAGAGAGTAAAAAAATAAATGATGCATTTATTATTACTCCTTTACTATTTTTCTTAAATAATAAACTTTTAAAGTATGATAAAGAACAAAAAAATGCGACTAAAATTATTAATAATGCTGTTGCCTTATCCAAATCAAGATTGGAAATGCTGTAAAAAATACTAAAGGCAGTAGCCAACGCGATATAGACAGGAATAGATATCATTTCACTTCCTAATAAATTGTTCGTCGCTCAATTGTAACAAATACCGTCTTTTTTCCTGAGGAGATAAAAGTTTAGTCGATAAATCATATCGACGCATTCGAGTTTCGAGTTCGTCTACAGAAGTAATTATTCTAGCTGGATTTCCGCCAACGACAGAATTCTGAGGAATCGACTTGGTTACTACCGAACCCGCCCCCACTATAACATTTTGACCAATCTCAACTCCGGGAAGTATAATTGAATTATTGCCTATATATACGTTGTCGTGAATCAGTATCTTACCAAACGCATCGAACTTTGGGTTCCGTGATCTAAAAACCCATCCTCCGGTATGTGTTATGAATTTAACATTATTTGTAACTTGTACTCGATTTCCAATTGTAATTAAGTAAGGTTCACTGCCAAATTCAAGAGTTGCTATGTTACAGTTGGCTCCGATAGTAACTCCTAAACGCCTGGCATATTTTTCTCGAGACATTACTTTTTTTAGAAAAAAATTTAATGCCCTTAAAACCATATGCTTGATCATTATATTTTTCCCAGCATTCTAATGTAGTCAAAAAACGCTTTTAAATTTGCTCTAACCACAGCATGATGCATCAACCGAAAGATCTGCATATAGCAATATCTCTTTTTACAGAAGAGACCGGCTCGTTCACCATGCTTTTCCAAATTATCAACGCCACTTTTAGCGCGTTCTCTTGCCAGTTGTGTAGCAAAGCAGCTTAACTTTACACTTAAAATATTTTTACTTGCCGATGAGGATACTGAGTTTTTTATTTTTCTCAATGTATATAAACAGTCAGGCAAAATATAAGCCTCCGAAATACTCAATAGTCTAAACCACAAGTCCTTATCTTGTCTCATCGTGAAAAAGGATCTATAACCACCAACCTTTTCGTACAGGTCGCGTCTGAACATAACAGAACCATGTGTTATTTGATTTTTTTTTAACAAATCATTTAATGTTACAAACCCCGTTATTTTTTTTCTTGTATTACCATTTGTAATCGACGTTGAACATAGACCTACGCCACAATTTGAATCCAGAAATTCAGATTGCATTTTTAACCTTTCTGGCAAAGAAATATCCCCTGCCCCATGGATTGCTACATAATCAGAATTGACTTCGTTAATTGTTTTAATTAACGAGTTAGTAAAACCGATGTTGGTGTTATTTCTAATGAGTCTTACATTGTCATAACCACTTGTTACTTTCTCTAGTTCTAAAAATGTCTCATCCGTCGAAGCATCGTCGACTAATACAATCGCATAGTTAGAAATTGTTTGGCTTAGTAGGCTGCTTACCGATTCAGCAACGTTATCTTTCCTATTATGAAAAACTGATATTACCGTAACCTTTGTACTTTCTTTCAAAGCTTTATTCCTTAATCGGTTTTCTAAAAATAACGATTTCAAAATCTTTTAACTTAAACTTAAAATATCCTTTCTTGCTGGTTTGGTTAGGAATTCTTTGTTCTATCGTTTTACAACCAAAACCTAGTTGAATTTAGACAGTTTAATTTGAAGTTTTATCCGGCAGTCGTACCTAAAGTCTTATAAAGCCACTTTAGTCAATTAATAGATTTAAGCTAAAATTGTCAAGTAACATTCTGCTACTCTTAATAGAAATTCTAGAGGTGAGTTTGTTTTTGTTATAATCCCCAACATTTTTCTGGTCATATTATCTAACTGCTACATGAAAGCCCAACTAAAAAATTGTAGGCTATTAATCCTGAATTTAGATAATCCGATTAATTTGGGGAATAGAATATATTTATTTGATGCTAGTCATACTCAATTTGAATTAGCCTGGTTAAAAATTCTTTGTAACTGTTCATTCATTACCGAGAAAAAATTAAAAACAGTCAAACAAAATTGATTTTTCTACCATACTCATCCAAGCTGGAAACTTCAATATCCATTTTTAGACCTAGTTTTTCAAATGCAGTTACATGTACCAAGCGAATCAAGTCTCGAATTTCTGAGGACTTGCCCTTTCCATTGTGAGTAATGAAGTTTGCATGTTGTTCTGAGACTCTTGAGTTTCCAATCGAAAACCCCTTAAAGCATAAGTCTTCAATTACCTTTCCTGGCGGGCCATACTTTTCATACATTTTGGGGTTACTTTTAAATACCGAACCGCAGTTAGGAAGCTTTCTCGGAAATTTATTTCGTCTATCCTTTAGTATATGAAGCATTTTTCTCCGCACTTCTGCTCTATCGTCTATCTTGTCGAACTCAAACTCTACTTCAACGATTATTTCAGATATATTTTGGAAAATAGATTCACGATAGTTAAAAAAGCACTCACTCTTGCTTCTAGTAACTATATCGCCATTCTTAGTAAGGCTTGTAACCTTGATTACATTGTCACCGATAGAGCGTCTCATACTTCCGCCGTTCATATAGACTAATCCGCCAATTGTGCCGGGGATACCACATATATGCTCAGCGCCAGTAAAGTTATTTAGCATAAGAAATCGTGAGAGCTTCGGAACCCAATATCCGCTTTCAACTATCACTCCTGTAGACGTAAGTTTTATATTATTAAAGGCACTATCAATTTGAATGCACGGAACTCGAAGTCCTTTATCATCGAATAGTAAGTTGCTAGTTTCACCTATTATAATATATTCTACTTGTTGCTTTTTGAAACCCGCTACAAGATTTGAAAGATTTTTTAAACTCTTGGGTTTTATTATAAGATCAGCGTTACCGCCAGTCTTCCACCGGCTTATTTTTGATAATTCTTCATCAACAAACGTCGTATTCGGACAGATTGACTCAACATATTGCACCATGTCTTTTGTAACTATTCTATCCAAGTCGCATGTCCTCCTAATCTTTGTACTTTCTCTACGAAATCGACATAGCCTCTCGATATTTGCCATGCGTCAGTTATAACTGTCTTTCCTTCAGCAAACAGTCCGCAAATAGCTAATGCAGCCCCAGCGCGCAAATCAAGTGCTTTTACTTCGCTTCCAACCATTGATGACGCCCCACCATCTATTACTAAAAGGTCGCCCTCAACTCGATATTTCAGACCCATTTTAGCCATCTCTTCTGCGTATCCGTAACGCCCTGGAAACCTCAAATCAATTATTTTTGATTGACCGTTTGCTTTCGTTGCCCAAGCAGCAAGTAGCGGTTGCACATCCGAATTTATTCCTGGATGTGGACCAGTGCTAATTTCAATAGGGTAGCAGCGTCCGCCTCTCACGATTACGGAGCTCTCGCCTTCGAATATACGTGCCCCGGCAGCCTTCACATGTGCGAGAACAACCTCTAAATCTTTCGTTGGAAAGTTTTCTATCTCGACGTCTCCATCACTAGTTACCGCAGCAGTTAGCCAAGTAATGGCTTCCATGCTATCCGGAATTACGCTATGCTCACAGCCGCTAAGTGAGCCGACGCCGCAGACCTCTATGTGCTCTTGACCGTGCACCCGTATTTTAGCCCCCATTTTTCTTAGCATGGATATTAAATCTAGTATCTCGGGGCGTACATGGGGATTCCATATTCTTGTTGTGCCAGATGCAAGCGTTGCGGTAATTATCGCATTTTCAGTTGCCCCGGTTGATCTAAGCGGCAACTTGATGTCAGAGCCTTTCAGGCGCTGTTTTGCTTTTGCGTATAGGTATGTCTCGTCCTCCCAAACTTCCGCTCCCAAGGCGTTTAAAACTGAGACGTGGATGTCGTATTTTCTTTCCCCTAGCTTACATCCGCCAGGAAGCGGAACCGCACCTTCGCCAAACCTTGTAACTAACGCTCCAAGAATTAGTAAAGTGTTTCTTATTGAGCGTTCCTGCCACTCAAGTTTTGTCTGAATGCGACCTTGTTCTCTTATTTGTATAGAGTTACTTGAAGTTAAGTTACATTCTTTACCAAGCATTTCTAACATGCCAACATGAATCTGGGTGTCTAATAACTTCGAGGGGTAATTAGTGAGTACTATTTGCTGCTCTGTTAATATAGATGCAGCCAACAATCTAAGTGCAGAGTTCTTAGCCCCGTCTACCTTAACAACTCCATTTAATCTACTTGGCTTAATTTCAAGCTTATTCATATTTTTCACTTTTTTTATGTTTACGTAAATGTGTTTAACGTGCCTTGGCTATTTTTCAGCTCCACCCTCAATAATTCTAGCTGGCGCCCCAACGGCAACGCAATTGTTAGGAAGGTCTCTAGTAACAACAGAGTTAGCGCCGACAATACAGTTTGAGCCGACTTTAATTTTGCCAACTATTACCGCCCCTGCAAAAATAACGGTTCCTTCTCCAATCTCAGGGTATTTACTTTCTTTTGCATCACCTATTCTTGCCCCGCCTAAAGTAACATTTTGGAAAATTTTCACTCTTTCCCCAAGACAAACCCCTCCGCCTATCACGATTCCAGTAGGATGGGGAAATGCGACAGTACTGGGAATTTTAAGTTGTGGCGATAAGTGGCATCCGGTTGTAGCTTGTATTCTATTACAAACAATCCATGCTAGTCTTTTGCTAGATAACCTCTGAGCCTTGCTAAGTAACCGAAGCTTCCAACGTAGCTTTAATTGTGGGCTTTGTATTGGATAAAAAATCCAAAAGTAGATCTTCCGTATAATCCTAACTACAATCTTCATTTTAATCTTCTCTTTTTATCAACCTTTCGATTTTTGAGATTTTAGGGTCCAGTATACATACAGCCCAAGAAAGCAGTAGTGTGCTGAAAGCCCAACTGAATATAGCGTTAACCAAGAGATTGGAGAAAACTTCAAACTAAAACTAGTGGTAAAAACAGTAGCAACTATACAAAGGCGTAGTAAATTCAGATACAAAAACACCTGATGCTTATTCAACACCGTGAAAAGATTTATAATTGGTGCAGTTATGAATTGAAATATTAACATCCAAGCAAGAATGCTTACATATTCTCCCGACATTGCCCATTTACTACCAAACGTAATCGAAAACAGAAAAGGTCCGAAAAAGATTAAAACTAACGTTGGTATGATAGCTATTATAAAAAGTCTTTTGACTATAAATTTGGTTACTTTACCAATTGAAACAATATTTTTGCGGCCAATCTTAGCTATTTCTGAGAAATAAGCTTTACCCACGGATTGACCCACGAGAGCCATAGGAAGTGCTAAAGTGGTAAATGCTAAACCAATAAACCCTGTCACTTCGGATTCATAAGCAACTGATGAGTATAGAATAGGACTGTTAGACGTTAACACTAAAATTAACTGCGATGGAAACCTAGTTAAAGGAACATTTCTAAAAAGCTTAACACCAAACCAAATTCGGTTTAACCTAAGTTTAGTGAATTGGCATTTAAAATCCGGCCAAAACTTGTTTTTTAGCTTATATATCCCTCCTCCCTGTTGCATAACATGCCCAACTAAAAGGCCAAGAGGATTTACTAATAAATACGCTAGAATTAACTTGCTAGCACCACCTATAAATGATTGGTAGACACTAGTTATAGCTAATATTTTAAAGTTTTGAAGACGTGTTCCCCACATCGATAAAATAGAGTATGAACTAGCAGTGAATATTCCTAACGGCAGCAACCACCAAAAATCTAATAAAGGCTCTAAATCAAATAGCCTAAAAATAGAATCACGGAATAGAAGCAATATAACTGCGACTATTAAGGTCATTACCATTGTCAAGAGTACAGAAACTACGAGTTGGTTAAATGCTAGCCGAC
This sequence comes from Idiomarina baltica OS145, assembly GCF_000152885.1. Classification (GTDB taxonomy): domain Bacteria; phylum Pseudomonadota; class Gammaproteobacteria; order Enterobacterales; family Alteromonadaceae; genus Idiomarina; species Idiomarina baltica. The sequence continues at coordinate 117,470 of NZ_CH672404.1, read as the reverse complement.
TGCTTTTCGGAATAAGTACCGTAACTTCGTATTTTAGCGTGGCAATCGGAAGTAATATCGATAAAACGGCTGTAAAGAGAGAAAAAACGCCGAAATCCTCTGGGGAATAGACTCGCGTAATTAGAGGGAGAAATATGAACCCTAAGGCCCTCGCGCCAAGATTGCCACTTATAAGTGTCAAAATATTCTTTTGGACTTTCTTAGCATTGTCTATTGAAATCTTCTTTTGCACTTCAGAGAACATAGCCTTATCAGATTGCCTCAGTTAGATTTCGCTATATACCAAAGTGAGGTTTTCTCTATGCCTCTATCAACCCTTACCTGGGGTTCGTAAGACAGCATTTGTTTTGATTTTTGTATTTCCGCCTGAGAGTGTTTCACATCACCTCTTCGAAAATTTTCAAACAAAGGTTCGCGACTATAGGCTATACCATATTTTTCGAGAGACAACTTTATACTCCGAAACAGTTGGTTTAGAGTCGTCCTGTCTCCTAAAGCCATGTTATAGATTTCATCCTTAACTGAATCGTCACTGGTGGCAGCTAAAACATTTAGTTGAATTGCATTCTCAACGTAAGAGAAGTCACGGCTGGTTTCGCCATCACCATTAATAGACACTTCTTCGTTTTTAATCATAGCCGCAGTCCATTTAGGAATAACTGCTGCATAAGCGCCATCAGGATTTTGCCGAGGACCGAATACGTTAAAATAGCGTAGGCCAATCGTTTTAAAGCCATATACTTTTGCAAACACACTGGCGTATAGCTCATTTACATACTTCGTTACCGCATAGGGTGACAGCGGATTTCCTATATTTTCTTCGACTTTTGGTAAGGCAGGATGATCGCCGTAGGTCGAGCTGCTGGCTGCATAAGTAAAGCTATCGACTTCTGCATCTTTCGCAGCGACTAGCATATTCAAAAAGCCGTCGATATTACTTTTGTTGCTAGTGATGGGATCGTTGATGGACCGCGGTACCGATCCCAGTGCTGCTTGATGAAGAACGTAATTTATCTTTTGCCCTTTGTCCGTTGTCATCACGCTTCGGCACGTCTCGAGATCGCAAATATCGCCTTCAACGAACTCGAAATTTGCCCACTGCTCTTCCGTAACCAGTGACTGAACCTCGTCTAAATTATGCTGAAATCCCGTAGAGAAGTTATCTAACCCGACTACCTTTTGATTAAGTTTTAGAAGGGTTTCGAGTAAGTTTGAGCCAATAAAACCCGCTACGCCTGTTACTAACCAAATCTTAGGTTCAGACTTAAGTTGTGTCTTAACTTCTTCGTACCGTGACATAAGGTAACTTCCCTCGGTGATTTTAACAATTGATGTGTGAGAACTCTTTACAGACGGATATCGACGGAGTTAGCGTCAATAATGTACTTCAGGTCGTAGATTACATGAGTCGGCATCGCTAACGCCCGAATGCCATCTATTCCAAGTGTTTTAAACTCGTTATGAGCCACTGCAACGATAACCCCTTCGTACGACGCTTGGTTTGGTTGCTCGATCACTTCAACGCCATATTCATGTAATGCTTCTTGCTTATTAACCCACGGATCATAAACGTCTACATTAACGCCGTACTGCTTGAGCTCGTCGATGATATCAACCACTTTGGTATTGCGTATGTCTGGGCAATTCTCTTTAAAGGTTAACCCCATAAGCAATACATTCGCACCCTTAACAGTAATCCCCTTTTGCAGAAGTGCTTTTACAAACTCCGATGCTACGTAGCGACTCATGTTGTCATTAATACGTCGACCGGCGAGAATCATCTCTGGGTGATAACCGATGGACTCCGCCTTATGCGTTAAGTAATACGGATCAACACCGATGCAATGACCGCCAACAAGACCTGGTCTAAATGGTAAAAAATTCCATTTGGTGCCAGCGGCTTTTAACACCGCCTCAGTATCGATTCCCATGCGGCTAAAAATCATGGCAAGTTCGTTTATCAACGCAATGTTCACATCACGTTGTGTATTTTCGATAACCTTCGCCGCCTCAGCGACTTTTATATTTTCCGCTTTGTGGGTACCGGCAGTAATAACCGAACGGTATAAGGCATCTACAAATTCTGCGGTTTCTGGATTTGAACCGGAGGTTACTTTTAATATGGTCGTTACGCGGTGTTCTTTATCACCTGGGTTGATCCTTTCCGGGCTATAGCCGACAAAAAAGTCTTGATTAAAGGTTAAGCCTGAAACCCGTTCTAATACAGGAACACAGTCTTCCTCGGTAGCCCCCGGGTATACCGTTGATTCGTAGATCACCGTGTCGCCCTTTTTCAACGTCTGACCAATGGTCTCAGACGCTTTAATTAACGGGGTTAGATCGGGTTGTTTAAACTTATTTATCGGAGTGGGTACTGTGACAATGTAAACGTTTGCCTCGTCAAGATCCACTACATCGGCACTGTACTTTAGTTGTTCTGCCTTTTTTAGTTCTTCTGGCTCCACTTCCTTGGTATGGTCTGTGCCACCTTGGAGCTCCGCAACTCGCTTGCTATTAATATCAAAGCCTAATGTGTCGTACTTTTTACCAAACTCCACGGCGAGCGGTAATCCGACATAGCCTAGTCCGACTACTGCGATTTTTAGTTGATTCGATATCATGTGCCAGTCTCAACATTACGAAATTTAGAATACGTTCGGAATTCTATACCCGATTCAGCGATTTTTACAGTAAGATAATAGTTCACGGAAAGCTAATCTGTCATAGACTTATATGAGTAACCATATCCATAACCATAGTTATAGTAACTACTCGCTTTGCGAACTACTTTATTCAATATAGTGCCTTTTATCGTTACACCGTTCTGGTCAAAACGGCTTATCGTCGCCTCTACTTCTTTTACGGGGTTTTGTGCAAAGCCGGTAACCAGTAGATTTGTTCCCGTGTAGCGACCAACAATGGCTGCATCGGTGACTGCTAGAATCGGTGGCGTATCACAGAGCACGTAATCATACTTGGCACTTAGTTCGTCGAGTAGGTTTTTAAATCGCTCATGCATGAGCAACTCAGACGGGTTCGGCGGTGCCGTGCCACGGTTAATGGCATCCAGCCCCTCTACCTCAGTGCCTTTAATAAGCTGCTCGGTAGTGATTTCACCGGCTAAATAGTCAGAAAGCCCGTCCTCATTACCGGAGTGTAATAGCGCATGGAGATACCCGCGACGTAAGTCGACATCAATCACCACCACTTTTTTACCAGACTGTGCCAATACTACGGCTAGGTTCGCGGTAATAAATGATTTACCCACCCCGGGGCTCGGGCCCGAGATCATTAAAATATTGTTCTTCGCCTCGAGCATGGCAAAATGCAGGCTGGTGCGTAAGCCGCGCAAGGCTTCAACCGCTAAATCGGTCGGCTCGGCGACTGCCAGTAGCGGCACATAGCTGGGCACCGATTTACTGCTACGGCCTTTGCGTTGTCGTGCAATTTGTTCCTCAAGTTTTAGCTGCACATCCGACTTAGGCACACTGGCGTAGACGTTTATACCTACTTCCTCAAGCTCGTCTGGATTCTCTACTCCTCTATGGAAAACAATCTTCAGCGCGACAATACCAACTGAAATGAGAAAGCCGAAGACAGTTGCAGCCAATACGATCAATTTTTTCTGCGGCTCGACTACACCAGGTTGAACTACGGCCTCATCTAAAATTCTAACATTACCTACCGTTCCCGCTTTCATCACATTCAACTCTTGCATGCGGTTCAGCAACTGCAGGTAAATTTGTTGGTTCACCTCAACATCCCGAGTTAAGCGCAGTACCTCTTGTTGGGTCTCGGGCAGCTCGTTGATTTGTTCGGTGAGTGCCTTCTTCTCGTTTTGTAG
>NZ_CH672404.1:102326-113556 GCF_000152885.1 Idiomarina baltica OS145 | reverse complement strand
CTTTTCTTCCGCCGCCGTTAGTTCGGCTTTAAGTTCAGGGAGTTGCTCTTGCACAAAATCCAGACTTTTTTGTGCCTCAGCAGCGTTACGACGAATATTTTGCAACATGTATTCATTGGTAATGGCATCTAAAATACGCGCCGCCTTTTCTCCATCTTTGTAAGTCATACTTGCAGACAAAATGCCTGTTTTCTTGCCGCGTTCTTTAACAGCTAAACGAGGCTTCCAACTATTGATAGCCTGAAGTCTACTTAACTCTATTAGTTTAAACGTCTTCGTATTGTTGGCCTCCGCGCGCGCAACCTCAAGTTGCCAGTCGCCGTGCTCAGCAAGTTCGCCAATCTTACCTTTCAGGACCACCTCATCCTCAAAAGTGAGCTCATAGCGGTTGGCATCGAGTAATGTCAGCTGTGTGCCTTTACCTACCGCATATTGTGGCACTTTAAAAGTATTGATAGTGAGCTCATCGTTACCCTCACTGCGGCGGGCTAAAAACTCACCCACAATCGGCATATAATCCGGTTGGCTGACGGTGGTTAAGTCGAGTTGGTCCACCACGGCGCCAATGACCATCCGCGAGGTCATAATCTGTATTTCGGTGTCCGCCTCACTCTCTTGCGAGAACATGTCGGCCATATTCTCTGACAGCGCCGGCATGCCCGAGGACTTTTTCTCCACTTGCAGCAGTGCATCGGCTTTATATATTGGGGTGGCGAGCAAGGCATACGCGACACCGCCCAACATAAATAAAAACGTAATACCAATGATTAACCATTTGGCATCTAGCAGCACACCGACTAGCCGGCGTAGATCAATCTCATCTTCGTTGTTGTTATGTGATGTATTAGAAGGTGGATTACGCTCACTCATTCAACTGTCCTACCGCGGGTTAATTTAATTTTTGAGTCCAGCTTGCGCTGGCTTGCTTGAGTTCATTAAAGACTTGCTGATGGCTTTCTAAGCTCTTTTTATAGGGGTCGGCAATATCCTTACCGGTGCCGCCCTCTGGGCGCGCTAACCACTCGCCATAGCGCATGAGTTTGCCCCGTGCTTGCGGGTAGCGCTCGCTGATAATCTCTTTATGGCGCTGTTCCATCACCAGAATCAAGTCGTGGTTATTGACCAACTCGCTGGTGAGTTGTTGCGCTTGGTGAGGCGCTAGGGTCATGCCACTGTCACGTGCCACCTGCGCCGCATCGGTATCAATATCGTGGCCATTTAAGCCCGAACGTTCCGTTGCTACGCCGGCACTGGCAATGTGTTTGTGCGGCAGCGCTTGCTGTAGCAACTGTTCACCAATGGGGCTGCGGCAAATATTACCAGTACATACCACTAAAATTCGGTCAAACATAGTCGTCTCGTCGGGCCCGTATTATTCTTGTAAGTCACTGCGTGCGCGAGTGATGCTGTAAATTCCCGTCAATGACGGCAAGATTTGTCCAATCACACGGTTCCAACGCGTGACCGGCGCCGCGGTCACAAACACGATATCCCGGGGTTGCATCTCAAACTGCTCCGCCATCACCAATGCGGTGGCGTTGCTGGCATCGAGTTGGAACACTTGTGCCAGTTTATCGCTATCCGGCTCAGGCTGGCGGATTACGAAAATGCCCGAGGCATCGGCGGTGGTGTTATATAGGCCACCGGCATCGCTCAGTGCCTCGGCAAGGCTCATACCGTAGCGGCCCATCGGGTAGCTTTGGGGTTTACCCACTTCACCCAAAACAAACACTTTACGAAAGTCGTTGCGGGCAATGTTGACGATATCGCCCGCCTGCAGGATCACGTTCTCTTGGGTGTTGCCCTGTTGGTAGAGCTCGCGCAATGAGTACTGCATCTCATCATCGCCGCGTTTAAGGGTGACGTCGGTCCAATCCGCCATTTCGGTGAGACCGCCACTTTGCGAGACTGCTTCAATCAGCGTGAGGGGAACATTGCTAATAGGCAAGGTGCCCGGCTTTTTCACTTCACCAGTGACATAAACCCGTTGGCTGCGGAATGCGGCTACGGTGACGTCCACTTGTGGCTTTTCAATGTAAGTTGAGAGGCGTTCGGTAATCATGTCGCGAATTTGTGTTACGCGCTTACCTGCCACATGTAGCTTACCCACGTAAGGATAAAAAATAGTGCCGTCGTTGTGTACCCAGTTACCCGCCTCAGCCGGACCGCGCATGGAGCCTGCCGGAATGGTGAGCTCGGGATGGTCCCAAACGGTAATATTTAAAATATCACCACGACCGACGACGTAATCGTAATCTTGTCGTTGCTGCTCAAGCTGCGGATTGGGGAGTAATTCGGTGCGGGGTTGTTGCTGTTGGAGTTGGCTTAATAATTGTGGAGTGATGGGGTGAATATCCACGCGCTGGTTCAGCTCCTCTTGCGAGAGCGGTTCGCCGCTGGCGTAGTCTTCATCACTGTCTAGGTGCGCGCCTGGCGCCCATGCACAACTCGATACCAATAAGGTGGTTGCAAAAATGGCTAGTAAACGTCTCATTTAGATTCCAACAGGTTATTTTGTTGTGATTTTAATCGCTCAGTGGCGCAAAGTTTATCACAGACTGACACAATATTAAGCACTGGTTTAGATGGTCCGACGATTGGACACGCTACCGCCCATGAGTTGCGGTCCCCAATCACCGTTACAGTTATTTGTTCAGTTACGAATTTTAACACGCCGTAAAACAGGCATGCGTCGACACGACTTTACGTCGCGACAGTACAGTATAGTTAGGTTATGTCCTACAAGGAAGAGCGGTATTAGACCAAACGCCGAATCTTTACGCAACAACAAATTTGTTACATTTACACTGTTTGAATATAAAATAACCGCTCTGCAAATATGAAGATAGTCATACGGCACGTTTTACGCATTTTTTACATGAATAGGCTATTCAGTGTGCGCCAACCCTTCTTTGTAAGTCGGGTACATCAACGTGTAGCCGGTACTGCGTAATAACCGGTTACTGCAGCGTTTTGAGCCGCGCGGTCCGGGTCCGGGCTGCACCGGCTCGTTGAGCGTGATACCGGCTTGTTCAGCTAGGTATTGGTAAACTTGATACTGCTTCGAGGGCTGATCGTCCGACACTAAAAACATCCGATGTCGATGCTGCGGAAAGCGCACCAAGTGATAAATAAAGCTCGCCACGTCATCTTGATGAATGCGGTTGGTCCAACTGTCACGCAAGGTGGCTTTGCCCGCTTGCAGCTGTTTGCGCATAAAGTCACGCCCCTCGCCATAAATACCGCTACACCGCAATATCGTCGAGGGTACGGGTAAGTCACGAATTAAGTACTCGGCTTGCAACAGCATTTTACCGGAGTCGGAGTCGGGGGCGGTGGGTGAGGATTCATCTACCCATTCACCTTCGTGCTGGCCGTACACGCCGGTACTGGACACATAAATCACGTAGGGTGAGTAATCGAGTTCACTGATGATCTGTTGTAAGTGTCGACACGGCACGACATAGCCTTGACGATACCCTTCTTTGGAGTATTCGCTGGGCGTTAATGTTACGACCACGAGATCGATTTTACCGTGCGCGTTAAACAAACCGCGCAGGTCTTGCTCGTTGCTGGCATCGGCACTGACGGTCTCAACACCGGGGATCAGTGGCTTGTCGTCGGGATGTCGGCACGCGCCAATCACATGATGCTGTTCGGCGACCATGAGACGGGCACTGCGTTGGGCGATATCGCCATAACCTAATAAGAGTATATTCATGGGCTTCATCTTAAAGATTATCTGCGACGCTGTCCAAATAATCGAGAATACCTTCTGCTGCGGTGCGGCCCTCGGCTATCGCTGTGACCACCAGGTCCGCACCGCGTACCATGTCGCCCCCGGAAAAAATCTTGGGATTACTGGTTTGCATGGCAAAACGACCCATGGCATCGGGCGTTGCGGTGGCAAGCACGGTGCCCCACTCGCTCAACTCGACCTGGTGTGCGTCGAGCCACTCGGGTGGATTCGGTTGATAGCCAAAGGCAATCAGCACAGCGGTTGCAGGCATGATAAATTCTGAATCGGGTACGGGTTGCGGACGCCGACGCCCTTGCTCATCGGGCTGACCCAGTTCAGTTTTGACCATTTTTACGCCCGCGACATGCCCCGCCTCGTCCGAAACTATCGCCAACGGCTGTAAGTTAAATTCAAATTGCACGCCTTCCTCACGCGCATTTTGCACTTCGCGGCGCGAGCCGGGCATATTGTGCTCGTCACGCCGATAAGCACACACGACCGAAGCCGCGCCCTGCCGGATGGAGGTGCGCACGCAGTCCATCGCGGTATCGCCACCGCCCAACACGACGACCTGTTCATCTTTGACGTCAATTAACGGATAGTCGGGCATGGGGCTGTCGAGGAGTCGTTGGGTGTTGCCAATCAAAAACGGTAATGCCGGATAGACACCGGGGGTGTCCAAACCTTCAAGACGCCCATCAAGCGCTTTATAGGTCCCCAAACCTAAAAATACGGCGTCATTTTGTGTCATGATGTCGTCAAAACTAACGTCTTTTCCAACATCAACACCGAGTTTAAATTCGATGCCCATGTCACTGAAGATCTCGCGCCGTAGTTTCAGTACGTTTTTATCGAGCTTAAATGGTGGAATACCATAAGTGAGCAAGCCACCAATTTCGGGATAACGGTCATATACCACGGGTTTGACGCCGTTCCGCACCAGCACATCGGCACACGCAAGCCCGGCAGGACCGGCACCAATAATGGCGACTTTTTCGGTGCGTGCTTCCACCGCACTTAAATCGGGTCGCCAACCCTGAGCAAAGGCTTGGTCGACCATCTGCTTCTCGATGCTGCCAATGGTGACCGCACCAAAATCATCGTTGAGAGTACACGCGCCCTCACATAGCCTATCTTGCGGGCACACGCGTCCGCACACTTCGGGTAAGCTGTTGGTTTTGTGCATCAGCTCAGCGGCTTCAAATACTCGCCCCTCATTTGCCAACTGCAACCATTGCGGAATGTAATTGTGCACGGGACACTTCCATTCACAATAGGGGTTGCCGCAATCCAGACAGCGATCGGCCTGACCTTGCAATTGCACATCGGTCATGGGTTCGTAGATTTCTTTAAATTCGATACGCCGCGATGCCACCGGTTGCTTGGGTGGGTCGATGCGCTGTACGTCTAAAAATTGATATACGTTTTTATTCATTACATCACCTGCACACGTAATTCGGCGGTCGAGCGGGCGCGGTGCCCTAAAATCGAAGCCATATCGGCGGACTTAGGTTTTACGATGACGAACTCGTTGACCCGAGTATCGAATTCGGTCAACAGCATACGTGAGTACTCACTCTGTGTTGCTTCGTGATGTTCGTGGATGAGTCCGCGCAGATGTTCTTTTATGATAGGTTTATCCACGGCAACCGCTTCGACCAGCTCGGTGTTTAGACGGCGATGCAGATCACCGTGTTTGTCGCGTAAATACGCAAAGCCGCCGGTCATGCCCGCACCAAAGTTAATCCCGCATTCACCTAGCACAACCACGATACCGCCGGTCATGTATTCGCAACCATGATCACCAATACCTTCAACCACGGCTGTTGCGCCTGAGTTACGTACCGCAAAACGTTCACCGGCACAGCCCGCGGCATAGAGTTGTCCGCCGGTCGCCCCGTAAAGACAAGTGTTACCCATAATGGTGGCGTCTTGACTGGCGAAACTGACTCCGGGCCGCGGTCGAACAACAATGCGTCCGCCTGCCATGCCTTTACCCACATAGTCGTTAGCATCGCCGGTGAGCTTCAGTTTAAGACCACCGGCGTTAAAGGCACCAAAGCTTTGTCCCGCGGTTCCTAAAAAGTCGAGCTGAATCGGGTGGCTTGCCATCCCCTGATTGCCATAGCGCTTAGCGATATAGCCGCTGAGGGTTGCGCCAACTGAGCGATCGTCGTTACGAATAGCCAACGACCAGCTGCCGCCCTGCCGCTCATCGATCGCGGTTTGGGTGAGTGCCATCAAACGTTGATTGAGTTCGCCTTTGTCATAGGGTGGATTGTTTTCAACACAGTATTTGGGGTGTTCCGAACGACTTCCTGCGGCGGCGAGCAGCGGTTCGAGGTCGATATGCTGCTGTCGTTGCGTGTCACCGGGCAAGCGCTCCAGCAAATCTACGCGGCCAATCGCATCGGTGATGCGGTTTAGACCAAGCTTGGCCAACCACTCGCGCACCTCTTCGGCGATAAACTCAAACAAGGTGACCACGCGTTCGGGTAAGCCGCGGAAGAATTCTTTACGCAAGGTTTCGTCTTGCGTCGCGACACCGGTGGCGCAGTTATTTAAGTGACAGATACGTAAGTACTTACACCCCAACGCCACCATGGGGGCGGTCCCAAAGCCAAAGCTCTCGGCACCGAGAATGGCGGCTTTGACCACGTCGAGGCCGGTTTTTAGACCACCATCGACTTGCAGGCGAATTTTATGCCGTAGGTTATTTTCTACCAGCGCTTGATGGACTTCGGCTAGCCCCAGCTCCCACGGTGAACCGGCGTATTTGACCGACGTGAGTGGGCTCGCGCCGGTGCCACCGTCATAACCTGATACGGTAATGAGGTCGGCATAGGCTTTAGCAACGCCGGTGGCGATGGTGCCAATCCCCGGTGTGGAAACGAGTTTAACCGAAACCAAAGCTGTTGGATTCACTTGCTTAAGATCGAAGATCAGCTGTGCCAGATCTTCAATGGAATAGATATCGTGATGCGGTGGCGGTGATATCAGTGTAGTCCCAGGCACCGCAAAGCGCAGCTGAGCAATTTCGGCGGTGACTTTTTCGCCCGGCAACTGGCCGCCCTCACCGGGCTTGGCACCTTGCGCGACTTTTATTTGGATAACGTCGGCGTTGACCAGATAGTGCGGTGTCACGCCAAATCTTCCCGATGCCACTTGTTTGATGCGTGAATTTTTGGGGCTGTTGAAGCGTTTCGGATCTTCACCACCTTCGCCCGAGTTGGAGTGTCCACCAATTTGGTTCATGGCTTCGGCAAGTGCCTCATGCGCTTCGGCACTGAGTGCGCCGATTGACATCGCAGCGGTATCAAATCGTGGGAACAACGCTTCTTTAGGCTCAACCTGCTCGAGCGCAATGGGTTTTGCGGCGTTCGGGTTAAGCTTTAGTAGGTCACGAATATGCGCGACCGGACGTTCATTAACGTAGCGTTGATAGACCGCGTAGTCTTCGCGCTTGCCGCTTTTAACCGCCGCTTGCAGGGATGTCACCACATCCGGGTTGTAGGCGTGATACTCACCGCCATGCACGTATTTCAGTAGACCGCCATGCGACAGTGGCTTGCGATGTAACCACGCATGTTGGGCGGTGCGTTGCAAATCGGTTTGAATGTCTTCAAAGCCGCTGCCATTGATACGCGCGGGAGCATTGGCGAAGCATGCATCAAGCACGTCTTGGTTAAGACCGACCGCTTCAAATAGTGATGAGCCGCGATAGCCCGCAATACTGGCGATGCCCATTTTCGAAAGAATTTTTAACAGGCCTTTGTTAAGACCTTGGCGGTAGTTCATCACTGCTTGCTTTACTTCCATGCTGAGCTTGCCTTGCTGCACCAGTTGCTCAACGCTCTCATAGGCAAGGAACGGGTAGACCGCGGTCGCCCCCAACCCCAGTAGCACCGCCATGTGGTGTGGGTCACGGGCGGAGCCTGTCTCGACAATAATATTGGAGTCACAACGTAACTGGGCTTTTACCAGGGCTTGTTGCACTGCCCCGACCGCCATCGGGGCGGGGATCACTAACTGGTCCTTGGTGAACTCCCGATCGCTGAGTATGACCATCACGCGCTGTTGGTTTTTTACCACATCAATAGCGGCTTCGACCAGCTTGTGTAATGCGGTTTGCAAACTGGTTTCAGTGGGTTTAAATGCCAAACTTAAGGTGACATGACCGTAGTGCTTATCATCTAACTCGCGCAGTTGTTTTAAATCGGTGTACATTAAAATCGGTGATTCAAAGACCACACGGTCGGCATCGCCCGAGGCTTCACTAAATACGTTGTGCTCGCGCCCAATGATGGTCTCTAGCGACATAACATGGCGCTCTCGGATAGGGTCGATAGCGGGATTCGTCACCTGCGCAAATTGCTGACGAAAATAGTCGTACAACAAACGCGGCTGTTGCGATAATACCGCGGTTGGGGTGTCGTCGCCCATGGAGCCAACGGCTTCTTGTCCGTCTTTAGCCAGCACCGCCACGACTTGCTGAAGCTCCTCTCGGGTGTATAAAAAGGTTTTGTGGAACACTTGCATGGTGCGGTCATCGTACAGCCGCTGACCAATTTTATCGGCGCTGCAACGGTCAAAGGGTACCAAGCGACGTCGGTGCTCAGTCAGCCATTGACGATACGGATGGCGGCTCTTTAAATCAGCTTCGATTTCGCCGTTATGCCAAATACGGCCGGTGTAAGTATCTACCGCCATCATTTGGCCGGGACCGAGGCGCCCTTTTTCTTGTACGTCCTGTTCGTCGTAATCCCAAATCCCGACTTCTGAGGCGATCGTGAGAATCCCGTGCTTCGTCAGTACGTATCGCGCGGGGCGTAAACCGTTACGATCGAGGCTACAGGCAACATGACGTCCGTTACTCATGACCACACCTGCCGGACCATCCCACGGCTCCATGTGCAGCGCATTAAATTCGTAAAAGGCACGCATATCGTCACTCATGGTGCTATCGCCCTGCCATGCTGGTGGGATGAGCAGCCGCATGGCGCGAAATAGATCCATGCCGCCCGCCAAAAGCAGTTCTAGCATATTATCGAGCGATGCGCTGTCGGAACCACTTTGACCCACCAAGGGTGCCGCTTGCTGTAGATCGGGCAGTAACGGGCTGTGAAATTTGTATAAGCGCGCTTGTGCCCATTGGCGATTGCCGCGAATGGTATTAATTTCGCCGTTATGGGCAAGAAAACGAAACGGTTGTGCTAAACGCCAACGCGGTTGCGTATTGGTGGAGAAACGTTGATGGAATACGCAAATGGCGGTTTTTAATGCAGGGTTGGCGAGATCGGGATAATAGCGCGGTAAATCACCCGCCATCATCAAACCTTTGTAGACCAATAACAGACTCGACATTGAGCAGATATAGAGTTCATCGGCGCTGAATACGCCTTGCTCTACTTTTTGCTCGACCCGTCGACGTGCCATGTAGAGGCGTCGTTCAATATCTTTTTTCCGCCAACCGGTTGGCGCGCTGATGAGCACTTGTTCGATTTTGGGTTCGGCGGCTTTTGCGGCGTCACCCAATACGCTGTCATCTACTGGGACTTTACGCCAACCGACGATACTTAACGTCTCTTTTTGTAGTTCTTGCTCTATTAAATGACGGGCGGCTTCGCGTTTGTCCGCGTTACGTGAGAAAAACACCATGCCCACAGCGAACTTTTTGCCAAGATTCCACCCTTGTTGTTCGGCGTACTCACGAAAGAACTGTTCTGGGATTTGTAGCAGCAAGCCACAGCCGTCTCCGGTCTTGCCGTCGGCACCGATACCGCCGCGGTGCTGCATTCGGTCAAGCCCTTGTACAGCGGTGCTGATGAGATCATGGCGAGCATCACTTCGATGCTCGCGATTAGGCCGAATCCGCAATTATCACGGACGTCATCGGCGTGATACAGACGCATGACATCTCCACGAATAGTTATTCAGTGGAACTACATTATCATGCAGGTTTTAACTTGTATATTCGCTTTTTATGCTACTTCTTGAATGCGAGCATTCTATCAAGCGGGATCATCGCCTCTTTCGCGAGCTGCGGATCGACATGAATCTCATGTTGTTCGCCGCCGTGCTCAAGGGCTTCGGCAATTGCGACTAAGCCGTTCATTGCCATCCACGGACAGTGTGCACAACTACGACAGGTCGCGCCATTACCCGCGGTGGGCGCTTCTAAAAATGTCTTGTTAGGTTGCAACTGCTGCATTTTGTAGAAGATGCCGCGGTCGGTTGCCACGATAAAGGTCTCGTTTGGCAAGGTTTGGCTGGCTTTAATCAACTGTGAGGTTGAGCCAACGGCGTCCGCCATCTCAACAATGTTCTGCGGTGATTCGGGGTGAACCAAGATCGCAGCTTCTGGATGAAGCTTTTTCATGTCGCGCAGTGCTTTGGCTTTAAATTCGTCATGCACTACACAGGCGCCCTGCCACATCACCATATCGGCACCGGTTTGCTTTTGGATATAGCTACCAAGGTGGCGGTCTGGTCCCCACAGGATTTTCTCGCCTTGGCTATCGAGGTGCTCGACTAACTCAAGTGCCATACTTGAGGTGACGACCCAATCGGCGCGTGCTTTAACCGCCGCAGACGTGTTGGCGTACACCACTACGGTGCGGTCTGGGTGCTGGTCACAGAACTCGGCGAATTTATCCGGCGGACAGCCTAAGTCAAGTGAACACTCGGCTTTGAGTGTCGGCATTAGGACGGTTTTGTGGGGTGTGAGAATTTTTGCTGTCTCACCCATAAAGCGTACACCGGCAACAATCAAGGTGTCGGCATCGTGGTCACGACCAAAGCGCGCCATTTCTAAAGAGTCCGCGACACACCCACCCGTCTCCTCGGCAAGCGCCTGGATTTCGGGATCGGTGTAATAATGCGCGACGAGTACTGCGTTGTTGTCTTGCAGTAATTGTTTTATGCGCGCTTTGTATTCCGCCTTTTGCTCATCCGTTAAGGGTTTGGGCTTAGGGGGAAATGCGTAATCTAAGTTATCGACGGTTTGAATAGCTGACATGATGTTACTTCGTTTGGATGTTCGTTTTATTTACGTATGTGTGATTATATCGGATTTCAAGGGTGGCGGCTAATATGTTGGGTGTTCTGGGGTATCGGGGATGATCTTTTCTTGCGCAAGATGCGCAAGTTACGTCGGCGCGGCGAAAGCGCAAGGTGCGTACGACCCGTCATGTGCTTGCGCAGAATGCGCAAGGTACTTCGGTGCGGCGAAAGCGCATGGTGCGTCGGCGCCGAGGGCGCGAGGTAAAACAGGTGGTGGGTTGTGCAGGATTCGAACCTGCGACCAATTGATTAAAAGTCAACTGCTCTACCAACTGAGCTAACAACCCATCATGTGCTTGCGCAGAATGCGCAAGTTACGTCAGTGCGCCAAAAGCGCAAGGTGCATGAGCGCCGAAGGCGCGAGGCAGAAGAAGTGGTGGGTTGTGCAGGATTCGAACCTGCGACCAATTGATTAAAAGTCAACTGCTC
>NZ_CH672404.1:99771-102226 GCF_000152885.1 Idiomarina baltica OS145 | reverse complement strand
AGTTCCGTGATCGATGGCAATCAATTCCGTCAGTACTCGCATCGCATTTCGGATGTGGTGTACGAAGCGTTAACGGGTGAGAAAGGCGCGTTCATGACACGGATTGCCTATGTCACCGTGAATCAAGACGACCAATATCCCTACAAACTCTTAGTCGCCGACTATGATGGTGCGAACGAGAAAGTATTACTGCGTAGCCCTGAGCCGCTCATGTCACCTTCGTGGTCACCAGACGGTAATAAGTTGGCGTACGTTAGCTTCGAGAACAAACGACCAGAAATCTTTGTGCAAGATATCTACACCACGCGGCGCGAGAAAGTCACCTCGTTCCCTGGTATCAACGGCAGTCCGGTTTTTTCTCCAAAAGGCGACAAAATGGCCATGGTGTTGTCAAAAGATGGCAATCCTGAGTTGTATGTCATGGATCTTAAGACCAAAAACTTGCAACGTTTGACGCGTAATCGTACGATTGACACTGAGCCAAGTTGGACACCTGATGGTCGCTCTATTGTCTTCACTTCAGAAAGAGGTGGAAGACCGCAGTTATATAGCGTAAATTTATCGTCAGGTGACGTGCGCCGCTTAACCTTTGAGGGTGAGCAAAACCTAGGTGGCACGGTCATGCCATCGGGTGATTCGATGATTTTAGTGAACCGTACCAACGGTAACTATCACATCGCGCGGCAGGAGTTTCCGCGGGGTACAATGCAAGTGTTAACTCGCACCGCATTGGATGAGTCGCCTAGCGTGGCGCCAAATGGCAGTATGGTGATTTACAGCACTACCCACAATAACAAACAAGTGTTAGCGTTAGTGTCGACAGACGGGCGTTTTAAAGCGCGTTTACCGGCAAGTAGCGGCGAAGTGAAGTCGCCATCGTGGTCGCCATTTATGTAAGTGCTTGTAAAAGTGCTATATAAGTTATGAAAAGGTGCGCAAAATTGCGTAATTTTCAGTAAGACAACGTATTAACCAAAAACGTATTAACCAAAAAGTTTAGTAAACCGAACGGTTTGATCAACTGGATAACGATAAGGATCATTAGGATGCAGCTCAACAAATTATTAAAAGCTCTGGCGATTGCCGTTCCAATGGCAACTTTAGCCGCATGTAGCTCTACATCAACAACTGACTCAGGCATGGGTTCAGGTCAAGAAACCGGCCAAACCACTGAATCAGGTTCTCAATCAGGCGTTCAAGTCGGTGCTGCTGACCGTGCTAAAACCCCTGAAGAAGTGCGTGAAGAGCAAATGGAAGCGCTGCGCAAAGAGCACATTATCTACTTTGCATTTGACCGTTCAAGCGTTCAGTCTGAGTACGCAGAGTTGCTAGCCGCTCATGCTGACTACTTAGTCAAGAATCCGAACGTTACTATCGTTATCGAAGGTCACGCCGACGAGCGCGGTACGCCAGAGTACAACATCGCATTGGGCGAGCGTCGTGCTAAAGCGGTTGAAGACTACCTGGTGAACTTAGGTGTTCAAGATTCACAAATCTCAACTGTTTCTTATGGCGAAGAGAAGCCGTTAGTTAACGCTTCGAACGAACGTGCGTACGCTAAAAACCGTCGCGCAGTATTGGTTTACTAATCGCCACTCGACGTTTAACTAAATAACGGATAGTTCATGAAAAAATCATTGTTGGCTATCTGTCTACTGATGCCTGCCGCCGCTATGGCGCAGGCACCAGTGTCCAGCCTAAATCAATCAGCCAGTTCACTTGAGCAACGTCTAGCCACCATCGAGCGCATGCTTGATGCACGCCAAGGCGCTCAGCTCGAAATGCTCAACACTCTTTCATCTTTGCAACAAGACGTTGCAGAGCTACGGGGGATTACCGAAGAGCATGAGTATCGCCTCGAACAACTGCTTGAGCGTCAGCGGGAAATCTATCAAGAGATCGATCGCCGCTTTAGCCAGTTTAAGCAACAAGGAGGTGGAGCATCGTACAGCATGAATGATATGCAAACCGTGCCGACCTCTAACGAAGGTGCAAGTAACGCATCAAGTAGCGGAAGTAACGGCTACAGCGCCAATATGAGCGAAAATGATGCGTATGATAAAGCCATCGCCTTAGTGCTTGAGGATAAACGCTACGATGCCGCTATACCCGCATTCGAATCGTTTTTGCAAAACTTTCCAAACTCAACGTACGTGCCCAACGCACATTACTGGTTAGGTCAGTTGCTTTACGCGCAGCAAGAATACCAAAAAGCGCATGACCACTTTAAACAAGTGGTGGATAACTACCCCGACAGCAACAAGCGCGCAGACTGCTTGTTAAAGCTCGGTGTTATCGCAGCAGAGCAGGGCAAAACCGCCGATGCCAAGACGTTCTACCAACAAGTATTGACCGAATATTCGGACAGTACCGAAGCGAATTTGGCGAAGCAACGCCTGTCTAACCTGTAACATCGGTCCAACAACTGATCGAATTGTAAGCAGTCAGACAAAAA
>NZ_CH672404.1:96440-97718 GCF_000152885.1 Idiomarina baltica OS145 | reverse complement strand
CGCCGCGACCAAGGTGGCGACTTCATCGGCGCTGATCGGCACATCCGGATCGGTGCCTTGATTCAAGTAGTAATTGCCTTCGGCATCGACCGAAGCGACCAACGGTGGGTTGGTATCTTTCGCTAATGGCTCGGCGGTCGCTTTAGGTAATTCAACCTTAACCCCTTGAGTAATCAGTGGTGCCGTCACCATGAAAATGATCAGCAACACCAACATCACGTCGATGTACGGCACCACGTTGATTTCTGCGACCGGCTTGCGGCGCTTACGTGGCATCACCATCATAGTGCGTCACCTTTTACAGTTTTAACGTTAGACAAGCTCTGGCGTTGTAAAATTGCGACAAACTCATCGATAAAGTTCATATACTGGTTATCGACTTTCTCAACACGATTGGTAAACCGGTTATAAGCAATTACCGCTGGGATGGCGGCAAATAGACCCATTGCTGTTGCGATAAGCGCTTCGGCGATACCCGGCGCAACCATCGCGAGGGTCGCTTGTTTGACGGCACCGAGTGCGATAAACGCGTTCATAATACCCCATACGGTACCGAACAAGCCGATATACGGACTGATAGAACCAATCGTTGCGAGGATACCGAGGTTAGCGTCGAGTTTTTCCAACTCACGGGCGTGGGCAACGCGCATGGCACGGAAAGCGCCTTCGACGCGTGTTTGTGAGTCGGCGTTGTCGTGATTACTGAGCCGCGCGAATTCTTTAAAACCGGCATGAAACAGCAGCTCCATGCCACGACTGTTCTTCGCACGAGCAGAAATTTCCTGATACAAGCGAGCGAGGTCGACACCCGACCAAAAGCGATCTTCAAATTTGAGCGCATCGCTGTGTGCTTGCCCGATGACTTTCTTGCGCTGAAAAATCAGTACCCAGCCCCATACGGACATTGCTAACAGCATCAGCATGACCAACTTAACTAATAGACTGGCCTGCAAAAACAAATCAATAAAGGACAATTCTGCTTCCACGCTAACTCACCTCTGCTTTTATCGCTTGTAAGATACTATCGGGTATTGCGACAGCTTTCATCGCGTCTTTGTCGACACATGCGGCTTTCACTCGCGCCTGACAATGTAATGTGCCATCGGCGCCCACGACTTGCTGAGTAAACACCAACGATGCTTTCTTGACCTGTTCGACCACGACCGTGACCGTCAGTTCAGCATTAAAACGCGCTGCTGCTTGCAAGTCGAGATCGACATGCCGCACTACGAAGGCTCTATTGTGATCTAACCAGCTATCCTGTTCAATCCCTAACGA
>NZ_CH672404.1:9139-95272 GCF_000152885.1 Idiomarina baltica OS145 | reverse complement strand
GTCCGCGCGGTGTGCGCTGTAAGAATCCCTGCTGAATAAGATAGGGTTCCAGTACATCCTCGATGGTGTCCTTTTCTTCGCCTATCGCTGCTGCGAGGTTATCGAGCCCCACCGGTCCACCTAGAAACTTTTCCATAATCGCCAACAACAGCTTTCTATCCATGTAATCAAAGCCCGCTTGGTCGACATCCACCATGGTCAGTGCGGCACTGGCAACATCTTGGTTGACCTTACCGTCGGCTTTGACTTCGGCGTAGTCGCGTACCCGGCGTAACAAGCGGTTGGCAATACGAGGCGTGCCGCGTGAGCGACGGGCGATTTCTTGTGCGCCGCCGACATCCATATTGACGTTCATATAGTGCGCTGAGCGCTTGATGATTTCGGTGAGCTCTTCAACTTGGTAAAACTCCAAGCGCTGCACGATGCCAAAACGATCGCGTAGCGGCGATGTCAGCGCTCCCGCCCGAGTCGTTGCCCCGATGAGTGTGAACGGCGGCAAATCAAGCTTAATAGAACGAGCGGCGGGCCCTTCGCCAATCATAATATCGAGCTGATAGTCTTCCATGGCCGGATAAAGGATCTCTTCGACCACCGGACTCAATCGATGGATCTCATCGATAAACAACACATCATGGGCGTCGAGATTGGTCAGCAACGCGGCGAGATCACCGGCTTTCTCGAGCACCGGTCCCGAGGTGGTTTTGATGTTCACATCCAACTCGTTTGCGACGATATTTGCCAACGTGGTTTTACCCAAACCTGGAGGACCAAAAATCAACAAATGGTCCAGCGCCTCTTCGCGCTTGCGCGCCGCCTCGATAAAAATTTCCATTTGTTCGACGACGTGCTTTTGGCCCGTGTAATCGGCAAGCTTTTTCGGCCGAATGGCACGGTCAATGGCTTCATCATCGCCTTGCACATCGGCTTCTATAATGCGGTGACTGGGGATGTGATCTGCTTCAATCATAACCTGTTCCAAAGGGCCTTTGGCCTATTAAGATAACTGTTTCAACGCACTACGAATAAGCGTTTCGCTGCTTTCGCCTTGCTGATATACCGCTTTTAATGCTTTTTCGGCTTGTACCGGTTTATAACCGAGCGCCAATAATGCACTTAACGCATCGTTGCGCGCATCGGCTGGGTGCACCAACGCATCACCGCTGACATTATCGAGCGGTGCGGCATCGGTCGCTGGCGTGCTCGAGCCTTGCCAATCTTTTAAGCGATCACGCATTTCAATAACGAGGCGCTCGGCTGTCTTTTTACCCACGCCGGGCAGTTTGACCAAACGACTGACATCATTCTGATTCACCGCCCAGACAAACTCGTCGGCGTTCATGCCGGATAATATCGCTAGCGCCAATTTCGGTCCCACACCCTGGGTTTTTATTAAAAGTCTAAACAAGCTCCGTTCCGCAAGCGAATTAAAGCCATAGAGCAATTGAGCATCTTCGCGTACTACAAAATGAGTCACCAAAGTGACGGGCTCGCCCGTGGCGGGTAATTGATAAAAACACGTCATTGGCAATTGGATCTCATAGCCGACCCCTTGCACATCCACTAACACCTCGGGGGGTTGCTTGCTGACTAGTGTGCCACGAATTTGTCCGATCACAGAATGTCCTCTTTATTATTCTACTGTATGCCGGTGTTAACGGCGTAAACGCCCACGCACGATTTTACGTGCTGCACCTGACATTTTTATTAAACTTTGTGCGCTGTGCGCATGGCACAAAGCGACGGCTAAGGCGTCCGCGGCGTCTGCTTGCGGCGATTTGCTCAAGTTCAGTAACGCCATGACCATGTGCTGCACTTGTGTTTTATCAGCACCGCCATTACCCACCACCGCCTGTTTTATTTGTCGAGCGCTGTATTCTGCGACGGGCAAGTCGGCACAGGCAGCGGCTACAATAGCAGCACCGCGCGCTTGCCCTAACTTTAACGCAGAATCTGGGTTACGTGCCATGAATACTTGTTCGATAGCAAATTCATCGGGTTGGTACTGCGTAATCAGCTCGACCACACTGTTGTGGATCCGCTTGAGCTTCTCAGCAAGGCTGAGCGGTTGTGCGGTGGTACCCGTGACGCGAATGCAGCCACTGGCAATATACGATAAGTGTCGACCTTGTTGCTGGATGATGCCGAAGCCCGTTAAGCGTGAGCCTGGATCGATACCGAGGATCACGCTCATCGGAGGTTACTCATCCAAGCTTGCCAACACGTCATCCGAAATATCGGCGTTATGATAAGCGTTTTGCACATCGTCTAAATCCTCGAGTGCGTCGAGCAGTTTGAGGAAAGTGCGCGCGCCATCTTCATCTAAATCCACTTTGGTATCCGGTACCATGGTGACTTCGGCATTGGTTGCCTCAGCACCGGTGGCATCTAACGCGTCCTTTACTGCGCCAAACACCTCTGGGCTCGTGAATACATCAATGTGACCGTCACCATGATTCAGTACATCATCGGCACCCGCTTCAATCGCCGGTTCAAGAATGGTTTCTTCGCTGGTCTCGCTACCGTAACTGATGACGCCGCGCTTATTAAATAAGTAAGCGACCGAGCCATCGGTACCTAAATTACCGTTAAATTTATTAAACGCGTGACGCACTTCCGACACCGTGCGATTGCGGTTATCGGTCATGCATTCAAGTAAAATGGCGACGCCACTAGGACCGTAGCCTTCGTAGGTCAACTCCTCGACATTTTCACCTTCGAGCTCACCCGAGCCGCGCTTGACAGCGGTATCGATGGTATCGCGCTTCATATTGTTAGAAAGCGCTTTATCAATCGCCGCGCGTAAGCGCGGGTTCGTCTCGGGATCACCGCCGCCCTGACGTGCAGAGACGGTGATTTCTCGAATAAGTTTGGTAAAAATCTTGCCGCGCTTTGCATCTTGCGCGGCTTTACGATGTTTAATGTTGGCCCATTTGGAATGACCTGCCATGTCTCACTCCATTGTGTTGCTATTCGTCTTTGTCTTCCACCGTACTCTTAACACCCAATTCTTGCAATGCATCGGGGTTCGCTAGCCCAGGTGCATCGGTCAATACACAGGCTGCGGTGGTGGTTTTCGGGAACGCGATCACATCACGGATCGAGCTTGCACCGACCATTAACATGACTAAACGGTCTAAGCCAAAGGCTAAACCGGCGTGTGGTGGTGTACCGTACTTGAGCGCCTCGAGTAAGAAACCGAATTTTTCTTTGGCTTCCTCTGCGCCAATGCCGAGTACCTCGAACGCAGCTTGTTGCATGGCGTTATCGTGAATACGAACTGAGCCGCCGCCCACTTCAACGCCGTTCAGTACCATGTCATAGGCATTGGACAGTGCTTGCGCAGGGTTTGCTTTAAGCTCTTCGGGCGTGACGTTAACCGGCGCGGTAAACGGATGGTGCATGGCTGCTAAGCGACCATCGTCGTCTTCTTCGAACATCGGGAAGTCAACGACCCACAGCGGACGCCATTCATCGCTAACCAATTCAAAGGTTTCACCTAACTTAAGACGTAACGCGCCCATCGCTTCGGCAACCACGTTGGCTTTGTCTGAACCAAAGAACAGAATATCGCCTGTTGCCGCTTCGGTACGCTCAAGAATCGCGTTAAGCGCTTCATCTGGCAAGAATTTAAGGATCGGTGACTGCAAGCCCTCACGGCCTTGACTGAGGTCGTTCACTTTAATCCACGCCAAGCCTTTAGCGCCGTAAATACCGACAAATTGCGTGTACTCGTCGATCATTTTGCGCGAGACGTTATCTGCCTGACCCGGCAAGCGGATCACGGCTACGCGACCTTTTTCGTCGTTTGCGGGGCCGGAGAAGACTTTAAACTCAACGTCTTTCAGTAAATCCGCCACATCGACCAGTTCGAGCGGGTTACGCAAGTCGGGCTTATCCGAACCAAAACGACGCATGGCTTCGTGCCAAGTCATGGTTGGGAACTTGCCTAAGTCGATATCGAGCAACTGTTGGAACAACTGACGCGTCATGGTTTCGGTGACTTCCATCACCTGCTCTGCACTCATGAACGAGGTTTCGATATCAATCTGAGTGAATTCAGGCTGACGGTCGGCACGTAAGTCTTCATCACGGAAGCACTTGACGATTTGATAATAACGGTCAAAGCCCGACATCATCAGTAATTGTTTAAATAACTGTGGGCTCTGCGGCAATGCAAAGAAGCGCCCTTTATGGGTGCGGCTTGGCACTAAGTAGTCGCGCGCGCCTTCGGGCGTAGCACGGGTCAACATCGGTGTTTCGATGTCCAAAAAGCCATTGTCATCTAAGAAACGACGGACCGCACTCGCCACCTTGGCACGGAATTGCAAGTTCTCATTCATTTGCGGACGGCGCAAATCGAGGTAGCGATAACGCAAACGAGCTTCTTCGCTCACTTGCGAGTTAAAATCGATAGGGAGTGGTTCAGAGCGACTCAAGATAGTCAGCTCTTTGGCTAAGATCTCAACTTCGCCGGTTTTCATGTTGGCGTTGACTTGACTATCTGGACGACGGTTTACTTTACCGCGGATTTGTACGCAGAACTCTTGGCGCAGGCGGTTTGCCTGCTCGAACAACGCGTTTTCGTCGGGGTCAAAGACCACTTGAACCAAGCCTTCGCGGTCACGCAGATCGATAAAGATCAAACCACCTAAATCGCGACGTTTGTTGACCCAACCACATAAAGTGACTTCTTGTTCGGCTAGTTCGGCAGTTACCTGCCCACAGTAATGCGTTCGCATGCGCCCTTCACACCTTTTATTCTGCTGAATGATTTAAAGCGCATATTATAGCGAACTGGGCGCTAATGTCATCCGAGTTAAGGTGCCGCTAAGCGCACATCGTTTTTACCGGCATCTTTCGCCGCATACATGGCTTTATCCGCGGCCCGCAATAAGGCATTTTCATCACTGCCGTGCTGTGGAAATAGACTCACACCGATACTGGTACTGACTTCGAGCATGTGTGTACCAATTTGATAAGGTCGCGCTATGTGTACCACCAATTTACGTGCCACCGCCAGAGCGGCACTGGTGGTCGGTGTGGTGGGTAAGAGTATGACGAATTCGTCACCGCCATAGCGACACACGGTATCCGAACGGCGTAACATACTTTGCATGCGTTGCGACGCGTGAATGAGTAATTCATCGCCGACTTCGTGTCCGTATTTATCGTTGATTTGTTTAAAGCCATCTAAGTCTAAAAACATGATCGCGAAGGCTTTATTTGAACGTTCTGCCTGTAACATCGCTTGTTCGAGACGGTCCGACAGTAGTTTTCGGTTAGGCAAGCCGGTCAACTCATCATGGGTGGCGACATAGCGGATACGTTTCTCGGCATCCTTACGTAATTTGACTTCGCGGCGTAAACGACTGTTTCTGAAGGCGATAAACAAAAAGACTAACACGACACCCGAACCGACCTTCAACGCGACTTGAATCAGTTCTTCATCGCTCCAGCCGGTCTGCAACTCATAACCATACCATTTATTGCGTAACTGGTTTTGCTGACTCTGCGTGATATTATCGATGCCTCGATTAAGCGTTACCACTAACGGTTGCCAATCACTCCGAACACCAAAAAACAGATCTTGGCCTGGCGCATCATCTAACACCTCGAGATTGGCATGAGTGATAGGGTGATTTTGTAGTTCGTACACTAAAATAGGCAGGCTATCGACATAGACATTAATTTGGTTTTCTTTGAGCGCTTTGGTGGCTTGCTCGATATTGTCATACTCAATCACTTCAGTTCCGCGCTGATTACGAAGCAGCGATACAACACTGTAATCTTGGATAATCCCTAAGCGTTGGCCTCGCAAATCACCCACGTTGACACTGCCACGCGCGTTTAAGGTCTCTTTGTTGCGGTACAACACCGCCCACGGCATGGACCAGTAGCGTTGTGTAAAACTGGTGTAGCGCGAGCGGTCTTCGGAGTACGACATACTCGGTAAAATATCGATCTCACGTTGCTCGAGTGCTTTGAGGCAACGACTCCAAGAGCCGCAGTCTTGCCATTTAATGGTGAGCGGTAACTTTTGTGTGATGAGGCGCAACATATCGGCATCAAAACCAATGCCGTCACCGCTCTCGATGCCTATCAGTGGCATCAGGTTAGTCGGCACCCCCACTCTAACCGTGTTGTGCTGTGCTAACCACTCATCCGTATCCAGTGTCGCCGCATGCACTAACGATAACCAAAAGCAGGCGATGGTCGACAACCAGAATTTAACGTTTTTCATTGATTTAGATGCTTCCCTGCTCACGAGTTGCTAAAAGGCATTTTTTCTCGCCTATGTTTTGGTTAACCCTATGCGATATGCTTTTATTCGCGTTTAAATCTGTGCCTTACGGCGAATTAACGTTAAACTAGCATCATGTTTTAAACTGCAATGATAGTTATTGATCATGAGTCAACAAGACACCATTTATTCTAAAGCGTTACCGAGCGTTGGCGACTTCCGTTTTGATGAACACGTGGTAGAAGTTTTCCCAGATATGATAAACCGCTCAGTTCCGGGCTACGCTACGATCATACAAACATTACCACAACTAGCCGAACGTTATAGTCAAGATAATACAAATGTGTACGATCTGGGCTGCTCGCTCGGCGCCGCGACACTCGCCTTACGCAAAGGCTGCGAGAAACATCAGGGTAATCACATTATTGCGGTGGATAATTCGCAACCGATGATCGACCGCGCACAGCTTCACCTTAACGGCTTCAAGAGTGACATTGCCGTTGAGTTTAATTGCCAAGACGTGCAACAAACGCCTATCGATAACGCTTCTATTGTTGTACTTAATTTTACACTCCAATTTGTGCCAAAAGAAGACAGAAATGCGCTCATCGATAAAATTTACTCAGGATTAAACCCAGGTGGTGTTTTATTAATCGCCGAGAAGGTGGCGCACCCTGATGCACACATCCACGATACGCTAGTCGATCTGCATCATGATTTTAAACGCGCTAACGGCTACAGTGAACTCGAGATTAGCCAAAAACGTGCCGCTATCGAAAATGTCATGAAAATTGACACCCTCGATACACATTTCGCGCGTTTCAAACAAGCTGGCTTCGCTCATGCAGGGGTATGGCTGCAGTGTTTTAATTTTGCCGCCATGCTTGCGGTAAAAGGAGAATAGCGCATGGATATGTTTGCTTACGACCTCAGCGCACTTGCACAAAGTCCTCATCGCCAGTGGCTTACCACTTTACCCCAGCAACTCAGTGACTTTTTGCAGTCGCCCCATGGCGAGTTTAAAAAGTGGCAACGGGTGCTTAAACAACTGCCTTCGTTGGCGACTGATCATGTTTCGCTGGGTGACACCGTGCAAGTGGGCTTGCCCGAGCAAGCCAGCGACTCCGATAGAGCCCGTATGAACGGTCTACTGAAGCAATTACAGCCTTGGCGTAAGGGACCTTTCGATTTATTTGGATTGTCGATTGACACCGAATGGCGCTCAGATTGGAAGTGGCAGCGCGTACAACCGCATTTAAATAATTTAAAAGGTCATCAGGTTTTAGACGTTGGTTGTGGCAGTGGCTATCACCTATGGCGAATGTTAGAGGCAGGCGCAGCAGAGGTTTGGGGGATTGACCCAGGCGAACTATTTATGACTCAATTTCAAGCCATTAAGCAAATGATGCCGAGCGCTATTGCCGAGCGCGCGCACTTCTTTCCGGTCGGAATCGAGCATATGCCCTCACTTCAAAGTTTTAATACGGTTTTTAGCATGGGAGTATTGTATCATCGCCGTTCACCACTTGAGTTTTTACAACAACTTAAAAACTTATTAAAACCAGGTGGACAGTTGATATTGGAGACAATCGTCGTTGAGGGTGACGAACAGACCGTGATGATGCCCGGTGAACGTTATGCCCAAATGCGTAATGTTTGGTTTTTACCCAGCGCCAAAGCGCTGTGTGTTTGGCTCGAACGATTAGGTTTTAAACAGACTGAAATTGTTGATCATAACCCCACCTCTCTTGACGAACAGCGATCAACTGAATGGATGACCGGTGAATCTTTGAAAGATTTTCTTGATCCAAAAGACCCAGAAAAGACTATTGAGGGGTATAAAGCACCCATCCGTGCGATTGTTAAAGCGACAATTTAATCGTCAGACAAGAGGTTAGACAATTATCCTATGCCACACTACAGAGCTAAGTCCACTTTGGAACAATGGCGCATTTTACAGGCGGTTGTAGACTGTGGTGGTTACGCACATGCAGCAGAGAAACTTAACAAAAGCCAATCTTCATTAAACCATGCGGTTTCTAAGCTTCAGCAGGTGTTAGGCGTCCAGCTTTTAGAAATAAAGGGACGTAAGGCCGAATTAACGCATGTCGGTGAGGTCATGCTGCGACGCTCGCGACAACTGACTCAAACCGTGTATGAGCTGGAGCAGCTCGCTTGCAACATGGAGCAAGGCTGGGAGCCAGAAATCAAACTCGCACTCGAAATGGTATTTGACCGCGATGACCTGATCCCGGCATTAAAAGACTTTCAAGAACATGGCCGGGGTTCGCGTCTCACCATTGAAGATACGGTCCTGACCGGAACGCTCGAGCATATTCGTAATGAATCCGCCGATTTAGTCGTGACGCATCAACTTCCGAAAGGCTTTTTGGGTGAGCCTATTCACGACTATTATATGGATTTGGTTTGCCATCCTTCACACCCGCTTGCGCAACAAGATTCCCCTATTTCTCAAGATGAACTCGCTCAACATTTGCAAATCGTGATCCGCGACACGGCCACGCAACCTGCCGAAGAAGGCGGTTGGTTAAAAGCTGAGCAACGTTGGACGGTCAGTCATTTTGACGAAGCATTGCGCTTAGTGCGCTCGGGTTTAGGTTTTTGCTGGTTGCCGCCCTATATTGCGCAACGCGCTATGCAGAAAGGTTCGTTACGTAAGCTTGAACTCAAAGGCAGTACGTGCCGCAAAGGCTCACTTTACTTAGTGTTACCCAAAGGAGAGAAAACAGGCCCCTGTTCGCGTTTACTCGCTGACCTGATCCTGCGACACACCCCAAAGCGCCAAACGGATGATATGGAAGCCAGCGCTGGCTAGCGCTGGCCTCAAGCTTTACGTTTGCTTAACGAGCTGACTCGTTACGCTTGCAATTGCTTGATGTACTTTTTCATATCATCCGCTAATGCAGGATGACGCATTGCGTGCTCGATGAACGCCTGCGCATAACCCAATTTATTGCCGCAATCGTGGCTTTTACCTTTCATGTAGTAGGCGTTGACTGGGGATTGTTCGAGTAACATCGCCATCGCATCGGTCAGTTGGATTTCGTTGCCTGCGCCAATGGGCGTCTTAGCAAGCAGCGGCCATAAGGTTTCCGGGAACACATAGCGTCCTACCACGGCAAGATCCGAGGGTGCCTTGCTCACTTCGGGTTTTTCTACCAATTGTTTAATAGGCGCTTGCTCGCCCTCGGCGAGATCAACGCCGTTGATATCAGCAATACCATAGCTACTGACTTGCTCATGGGGAACCTTCTCGACCATTACCTGTGCCGCGCCGGTTTCCTTAAAGTTGCGCACCATCTCAGCCATATTATCTTGACGTAAATCACAGCTCGCCGAATCGACGAGTACATCAGGCAGGACCACTGCAAAGGGCTCATCGCCGACCAACGGACGCGCGCACAGCACCGCATGACCTAGGCCTTTCGCCTCGCCTTGACGCACGTGCATGATGGTGGTGCCTTTAGGACAAATGGCTTGTACTTCTTCAAGCAACTGACGTTTTACCCGGCGCTCTAACGTGGTTTCGAGCTCGAAACTGGTGTCAAAGTGGTTCTCGATGGAGTTCTTACTGGAGTGGGTTACCAAAATTACATCGGTTAAACCCGCTGCGGAGCATTCTTCAACAATGTATTGAATTAATGGACGATCAACCAACGGCAACATCTCTTTTGGGATTGCCTTGGTCGCCGGTAGCATTCGTGTGCCAAGCCCAGCCACTGGGATAACAACTTTTTTTACCCGTTTCGTGCTCATGAATTCTTCCTTTTTTCGAACATTTTTTTATTGGGGCACGTTTATACCTTGCCGAACTGTTATAATGCAAATCCAATTTATTTGCTAACAACGGTCTAGGTAGGGTGCCATGGGATTTTATTTAACCTCACGACAGGTTCCGCAACTCAAATCATATCCGTTTACAGAACGCGCGCTTATTTTAACAATGGCGCAACAAGCGATGCCGGTCCCTCGTCGTATGATATGTAACCTAGCTAAATTAGTACCTATTTGCATTATCTTTTTTGCCATTGTCGATCTACCGGGCTGGTGGAAAGCGCTTGGTCTACTCGCCGCGGGTATTGGCTATCCTTTATTTACTCAACCTATCACCCTCAATATGTCACTACCTTATATGGATAAGGCAGTGCGTCAGTTCGAAGCGCAACGCGTGGATCATTCAGACGATGAGGATGAGGACGACTGACGCTCAATACTTAAAATCGCCTCGGGCAACTGGCAATGGACGCGCTTGAGCTTGGTTTGAATATAGTTGTGGAAACTTGCATGACGCCAAATACCCAACGCTAAATCGGGTTTTGCTTGGGGTTGCATACGCAGCCGATCACCAACTTGGGTCCAACGAAATGCGTGCTGCTCGGTGTCGAGCACAGCAAAAACACCATCAAATGCCGTACGTACGCGTGAATGGCACAACTCAAAGTTAATGTGTTGCACTAAGCTGCGCGGATCCAAAATGGTATCGTCACTGCCCGCTAAGTGTTGACGAATCAAAGGAGCAATCAGCGTTTTAAGTACCAGTAACGGGATTAAGTTCTGCTCGGTTTGACTGTGCGCCGTTGCCATGACAATGAGCACGCGCCCCTCTGTTAAGGGTCGATAATCGATCCAAATATTCGCTTCTGCGCCCGCCGCTACTTGGCTTTCGATGTGATAGTCACCGACGTTTAAGGGTTGCTTGGCAAGGAGATCGTTGGCTAAGCGTGCGACGATATGGTCGTCTTGATAGAGTTGGTTAATGTGGCTATCGAGTTCCCAGATATCGCTCACATAAGTTTCTTCGAGGCGATGCCGCTGTAGGCAATGTTCGATCGCCTGCGTAATGGTATCTAGCCTGTCGATAGGCTTGACCAAGTAATCCCACGCACCTAATCGCACCGCTTCACGAATATCACCCATGTCGTCGCTGGCAGAGATAACAATCACCGGCAAATGAGGCGCAAGGCTGAGTAGCCGCTCAATAACCTCTAGGCCATTAATATCCGGTAACATGAGATCACACAGAACGATATCCGGCGTATTTTGCTGACACCAGGATACGCCTTGCTCACCATATTCTACGCAGTGTACTGCATAATTTTGCTGGATGAGAAACTGCTCAACCACTGATTGAAACACACGATCATCTTCAATCAGTAAGACATGTTTTTGACTCATTCAGGTATACCTATCCTCGGACGATTCATTTAAGCATCGTCCAAGGAGGGGGTTGCGTCAATACGAGGTTTTCGATAGATAGCGAGAAGCTAGGGTTGCTCAGTGAACTCGGCCTCGTCTGCTTCGACGTCTGGCGGCGGATTACCGTCGTAAACTTCGTAGTTCCAGTTTTGGTAATAGGCTTCTTTTACAAACGTATAGGGGTCGAGCGAGTTCTCTAACACTTGCTCTTGGTCGCGTAATCGCAAACGTAACGACAAGCCTTTTACCGTATAACGCGGGATATCCCAGTCATCGCTGATCTCGGTATATGGAAAGTAGTTACTATCCACCCAATCAGTGCCTCGGTCGATAACCACCGTCGGACCTAACACGGGTAGCATGAGGAACGGACCATTTGGCACACCCCACACGGCAAGGGTTTGACCCAAGCTTTCTTCGCGTTTGGTTAATCCCATTTCGGTAGCGGGATCGAGTAACCCGAGCAGGCCGATCGTGCTGTTAAAGAAGAAGCGCCCTGCCGTGACACCGGCGTCGGTAAACTGGCCTTGCAGCAGATTATTGACGAATGACCAAGGCTCTTGCAGGTTCTCAAGCGCACGATAAAGTGAATTACGCACCGGTTCAGGCACATTTTCATACACTTCTGCGGCCGGCTTGATAACCGCTTTATCTAACTCACGGTTAAAGTCCCATACGGCACGGTTGGTATCCTCAAACGGGTCACGCGGGTCGGCGTACGGGTCGTCTGGTTGTGAGGAACATGCACCCAAAGCCAATGTACTGGCGAGCAAGGCCCACTTAGGTGCGGTTTTAAGCCAATTAGTCATTCGCTACTTCCGTTACTTTTTGATTAAGAGTCAGCGCTACTTCTACCGAACGCTGTGCATTTATAGTCATTGGCTCGGCAAAGAGATCACCGGCTTCACGGTCAATTTTATCGTCCTGCGATACCATCGCCTTCACTTGCCATTGATCTAACCCGCTCAGGCGATAATCGGGCAACATCGAGTCAGCATCGGTCAAGGTGACCGTCACCGGCCAATCATTAACGGCGAGACGTTTAACCGCCGCAGGCATGGGGGGTCCTTGCGTTGCCGTGACGTAAATAAATAAGGTGCCTTGTTGCGGTAATTGGTCACGCATTTGTTCGCCTAAGGAAACGGTGACCGTGACACTGCGATCGGCGGCTTGCAGTTTTTGCTGCGCGTCGGCGATCGCCTGCTGAACCGCATTGCTACGCTGAGACTCGTTATCGAGCAATGGCATTAGTTGCTGCCATGCCGCAATAGCTTGTTTCCAGTCGCCTCGCTCATAGGCGACAAAACCGGTCAATGACAATGCCTCGATGTGCGTCGGTTGCTGCTGTAATACGCGCGCCAACATACCGGCGGCTTTACGCAGACGTTCTTCGGTCGGCGATGACATTAAAAAGCGCGCGTAGCTAATTAAGGTGCCAGTTCGGTTCGGTGCCAACGCCAGCGACTTTTCAAACGCCTGTTGGGCTTGGTCAAATTGACGTAAATCTGACATGATCCCAGCGTATAACCACCACGCCATCGGGTCATCGGGTTTTGCGGCTAGCTTTTGACGCATGCCCAAGGCAAATGTCTGCATGGATTCAACATCGGCCTGTTGTTGCTCCTGCAACAAGCGTTGACCTAACTCGGGCAACTGCGCAAGCGCATCATCCGCTTGTTTTTGCAAAGACCAACTTCCAAACATCGCGTAAAAGCCAACCGCTATCGCTAAAATAATCGCGATAGGAATAAATGGATTGGCGCGTTTCCACGTGACTTCGCCTTCGATATCACGACTGTCACTAATGAAGGTTTTATCGAGCTCCAGCTTCGCCTCTTCGAACGTTTCTTGCGAGATACGTTGCTTGTTTTTATCTTGTTCTAGCTCGGCAAGACGTTGTTCGTACCAATCACGGTTTTCACTCTCGCGGTCAACACTTTGTCGACGCTGTCGAAGCCCCGCTAATAAAACAATGATAACTGCGATTATTAACAATACCGCCATCGCCAAATACAACTTAATCATGGTCTGGCTTCCTTAACTGTTCGAGTCGCTCTTGCTCTTCGGCCGAGAGCTCAAGCGGCTGCTTGCGTTTGCGAGACATTACCCACGCCACGCCAATGCCGATCGCGATAATCAGCAACGGTCCCCACCAGAGGATACTGGTGTACCAATTAAACGGCGGACGATAATGCACGAAATTGCCGTAACGAGCGACCATATAGTCAATGATTTCCTCTCGACTCTTACCTTCCATGATCATGGTGTAAGTGCGGTCGCGCATATCAGCTGAAAGCGGCGCGTTTGAATCGGCAATGTTTTGGTTTTGGCATTTAGGGCATCGGAGTTCTTGCGTGAGCGTTTGATACAACTGGCGCTGTGCTTCGGTCTCAAACTCATGCTCACGAATCGATGCTTGCGCGGTGGCATACAGGCTAAATAATGTCGCCACTAATGCTAACGCACCGATGACGCTGCTGGTTAAGGTTCGCATTATTGTTTCGCCTCCTGCACCATCTGCTGATAAATCGCTTTTAGCTGGTTCTCCCAGTTGCGAGGATTCACATCACCCACATGGCGATAGCGGACACGTCCGTCGGCATCGATAAAATAAGTTTCTGGTGCTCCATAGACGCCGAATTCGAAGGCGACCTTACCTTCTGGATCGTACAGGTTGACGATGTAAGGGTCGCCGAGAGTATTGAGCCAGTCCATTGCCTTACCGCGTGAGTCGTCTTTGTAGTTTAACCCGACAATAGGTATGCCCTGCGCTGCAAGTTCGTTAAGAAACTCATGCTCAGCGCGACAGGTGGGGCACCAAGTCGCCCAAACGTTAAACAGTAAGGGTCCCTTTTTGAGTACCTGTTCACTGTGTTGCGTGGTGGGATCAAACAAATCCTCGGCACTGAACTCGGGCACCGGTTTATTAATCAACACCGACTCAAGATGCGTGGGATCTTTACCGAGCCCCTTAAGCAGAAATACCACCAAAACAATAAACAGAATCAACGGCACAAACAGCACGATCCACTTTTTACTTGCGCTATGCGTCTCTTGTGTACTCATGCCTGAACTCCCTGCTTACGCTTGCGATATCGCTTATCGGCCATTGCGATAAGCCCCCCCGCTGCCATAATTAACGCGCCTAACCAGATCCACCGCACGAAGGGCTTGGTGTAAAAACGCACCGCCCACTTGGTTTGGTTTCCTTGACCTTGTTCTAACGGCTCGCCCATTGCGACATAGAGATCACGCAGCAGGCCCGAATCGAGGCCGACTTCGGTCATACTCATGCGTTGCACGCGATAAAAGCGTTTTTCACTCACTACCTGTGTGACCCGCTCACCGTCTTCGCTCACGGTAAACACACCGTGATCGGAATCGTAGTTGGGGCCTTCTCTGTGTTTTAAATGCTCAAAGGTCAGGTCATACTCACCGACATTCACGGTTTGTCCTGGCTCAATCGAAATATCGCGCTCGGTTTCATAGTGTGACACCAGCGCCACACCCACCAGTGTGACCGCAAAGCCAATATGACCTAGCACCATGCCCCACTGGCTGGCGGGAATCCGACGCAAGGCACTGACATCGCCACCCCGTTGTTGCACACTTTGCAGTACGTCGGTGACGGTTGCTAAAGCGACCCATAGCGCGAGGAACAAACCCAGCACCGCCCAAAGATGCATCTGATTTGCCCAAATTTTGGGGAGCACGACGGCTAATAGCGCCGCCAGCGCTAAACACAGCAACAATGGCTTTAATAGCGGCGCTAAGGGTTGTCGACGCCAGCGCATCCAGGGTCCGACGCCAAGCATCAATGCGAAAGGTACAATAAGGTAGCTATACAGTTCGTTAAAGAACGGTTCGCCAATTGAGATTGAGCCTAACCCGAGTTGCTTATAAACAAGCGGCAGCAAGGTACCTAACAGCACCACCACCATAGCCGCCATCAATAAGACATTATTGGCTAATAAGAATACTTCGCGCGAGGCGGCTTCATAGCGACTGTAACCTTGCATTTGCGAAGCGCGCCAGCCATAGAGTGCCAATGAGCCACCAATCACGATCGCCAACAACACCAGTATAAATAAGCCGCGCGTTGGATCGGAGGCAAAAGCATGCACCGATACCAAAACGCCCGATCGTACTAAGAAGGTGCCGAGCAGGCTTAAGCTGAATGCGGCTATCGCCAGTAATACGGTCCAGGATTTAAAGCTGCCGCGTTTTTCGGTTACGGCTAAGGAGTGGATCAGTGCCGTACCTACCAGCCATGGCATAAAGCTCGCGTTTTCAACGGGATCCCAGAACCACCAGCCACCCCAGCCGAGTTCGTAATACGCCCACCAACTACCCACGGCAATTCCCACCGTGAGGAACATCCACGCGGCGAGCGTCCAAGGGCGCGACCAACGCGCCCACGCCGCATCTAATTTGCCGGACATCAATGCCGCGATAGCAAAGGCGAACGCCACTGAGAAACCGACATAGCCCATATACAACAAGGGCGGATGAATAATCATGCCGGGGTCTTGCAACAATGGGTTGAGGTCATTGCCGTCGACCGGAATAATCGGCAAACTGCGGTCGAACGGGTTCGACACTGTCAGCATAAACAAATAAAAACCAATGCTGATAAGACCTAAAATACCCAACACGCGCGCGACCATGGGTAATGGCATTGACCGCGAGAATAAAGCAACGGCTGCAATCCAGCCCGCCTGCATCAGCATCCAAAGGAGGAAAGAGCCTTCATGCGAGCCCCACACTGCGGTGATGCGGTAAAACCATGGGAGTTGGGTATTGGAGTTTGCCGCAACATAGGCAATGCTAAAATCATTTTGTACGAAGGCAGTGACTAGCAAGGTGAACGCGATTGCAGTAAATACAAACTGCCCTATCGCCAGCGGTCGTGACAGGCTCATCATGCCGCCGTGACCACGTTGTGCACCTATCAGTGCATAGCCTGCCAACAAGGCGGAAAAAGCTAAAGCGATAGCAATACTTAGATGACCAAGCTCAGCAATCATGGGGTCTCCTTTTGCTCAGCTGGTTGATTCGGATTAACATGCTTAATGCCTTTCATTTTTTCGGCGAGGTCGGGCGGCATGTACTCTTCGTCATGCTTTGCCAATACTTCACTCGCCTGCAACGTGCGCGGTGCGATAAGCTCGCCCTGAGCAACGATACCTTGTCCCTCGCGGAATAAGTCCGGCAAAATACCTTGGTAAAGAATGGTCACTTCGGGCCCGGTATCGGTGACTTTAAAGCTCACCTCGAGTGTTTCTGGATCACGATTGACGGAGCCTTCTACGACCATACCGCCAATCCGCATACGTTGACCGACTTCGGGCGGTTGCTTGCCCGCCTCGACCTGTTCAAAGTCACTCGGTGTATAGAATAAATTGATACTGTGGCTCATGGCATACAGCATTAAACCTAAGGCTGTGCCAACACCAATAATTAGCACTACTACCCAAGTTAACCGTTTTTTACGACGCGGGTTCATACCTCTACTCCTCAGCACTCGCTTGTAGCGAACGACGCGCAAGACGCTGTTTACGACGTTGAACTTTTAAGCTTTCCTTCTGCAAACGTCGCCGCTGTACACTGGTTTCTAAGGCAACACCTGCAATCACTAAAAAAGTCAGAAAAAAAGACGACCACACATACAGTCCGTAGCCCCCCATGTGTACAAATTCGCTAAAACTAGAAAATGCCATTAGCGTTCCTCCTCGACGACTGCGCTGCTGTCTTGTGCGAGCTCTGCTTGTGCCCACGGACGATTGAGCTCGTGCTTAAGTAACTGATTTTTGTAACGCATCAGCACTAAGGTCGCGGTCAGTAACATAAAACCTAATAAACTAATAAGCAGCGGCCACAACATGCTTGTAGCGATCGACGGACGCTCTAATTTGGTAATCGTGGCACCTTGATGCAAGGTGTTCCACCACTCGACCGAGTAATGGATAATGGGCAGATTGACGACCCCGACAATCGCGAGAATCGAAGCGGCTTTTGCTCCTGTTCTGGCATCATCAAAAGCGGCATACAGCGCCATGACGCCGACATATAAAAACAGCAAAATAAGTTCGGATGTTAGTCGCGCATCCCACACCCACCAAGTGCCCCACATGGGTTTGCCCCATATTGCACCGGTGAACAACGCGATCGCTGTCATCGCCGCGCCGACAGGCGCGATGGCGGGTAACGCCCACTCAGCGGTTTTAATTTGCCATATCAGCGCTATCGCACCACAGATTGCCATACCAAAGTACGCACCCATGGAGAAAATAGCGGCGGGCACGTGGATATAAATAATGCGGTAGCTATCGCCCTGTTGGTAGTCCGACGGTGCAAAGGCAAGCCCCCAGACCATGCCCACGAGTAAACTGACGACCGTCAAACCGGCGAACCATGGGAGTAACTTATCGACTAGACGGTAAGTCGCTTCGGGTTTTGCATAAGGGTGTAACCAACGCCACATATTAATTCACACTCATTCTAACGCCCGCGGCGACAGCCAGCGGTGCTAATGTTACCGTTAATACGGATATGGCTGCCAAAATAGCCAACTGTCCGTGCACAGCCATGCCCATTCCTGCACTTTCGACTGCCGAGGTGGCAAAAATTAGTATGGGAATAAACAATGGCAATAAAATTAAACTGACTAAGGCACTCCCGCGCTGCAACGGCAACGTCAACGAAGCCCCTGTTGCCGCCAAGGCACTAAGTGCTGGCGTACCGAATAACAGCGATAGACTCAGTGCGCCATACGCTGAGCCTGGTAAATTCAACAGTAATGCCAGTAGCGGCGAGAGTATCACTAATGGCAATCCACTCAACAGCCAATGCGAAACCATTTTTGCGCTGACTGTAAAGGCAAGGGGTTGTGGCAACAAACACAGTTGTTCGAGCGAACCGTCGGCATAGTCATCTTTAAAAATGCGATCGACACCCAGCAGTGTGGCGAGTAAAGCCGCCACCCAGATGATCCCCGGTGCAATACGACTGAGTATATCGGGTCCGGGTCCAACCCCCAGCGGGAATAACGTGATCACCATCAACAAGAAAATGAGCGGATTAATCGCATCTGAGCGCCGACGCGCGGCGAGACGTAAATCTTTGCTGAGCACCGAACGCCACAACTGCAATGCGCTCATGACTGTGCTCCCATGGCATTGGCGTAGGTCTCACCCAGGTGCCGTTGCTTAGGATTTAAACTCGCCAGCGATAATGCTTGATGTGAGGTCATTACAATGCTGCCGCCTTGCCCTAAATGGGTCTGAAACCGCTGTTGTAGCATGGCGATCCCCTTTACATCGAGTGCGGTAAAGGGTTCGTCCAGTATCCATAAAGGGGCTTGGCTATGCCATAAGCGGGTGAGCGCAACACGACGCTGTTGCCCCGCAGAAAGCCGACCTGTGACTTCATCCTCGAGCCCCAGAAGGCCAATTGTCTCGAGCAGATCCCAATCACTGGAACTGTCTTGCTGTGCTGTTTTATCGCCACTCAAGCGGCGTTGCCAGTAGACGTTTTCTAAGGCGGTTAGCTCGGCTTTTACTGCGGGCTTATGACCGATAAACAGCAGTTGCTGATGATAGACACTACGGTCATACTGTATGGGTTGGTTGTTAAACTCGATACGACCGCTACTGCTTGGCATCAGTCCAGCCAGCATTCTGAGTAGCGTTGATTTGCCAGCACCGTTGGCGCCCGTGATTTGCCAAAGTTCGCCCGCGTGGACCTCGAAGGAAACGTGTTCAAACAGGGTACGCCCGCCGCGAACTGATGAAAGTTCGTGCGCTCGCAGTCGGGGCAGAGGTTCTGTTGTTTTATGCTTCATCAAGGCTACGATAGTGTCTGCAAATGATGTGAAAATTGGCTCGAGTTTACCACAATATTTGCCGAAAAAGCCACGTAAAACGGTCGCTTTTCATGATCTGGGTAGGGGCAATGCGTCATGCAAATTAAACAGTTATTACAACAAGCGATGCAGTCTTTAACGACGTCATCGGATAAGGCTGCCCAGACGTCAGCTCACACACCGCTAGCCAAAGTTGACCAAGCCCAACAACACGCCCGACAAAGTCTCTTTAATGCGCTCACCTCGCAACTCAGTAGCTCGGTTCCTCAGCCACGCTCGTTTGGCGCGGCTCAAGTCAACGCTCAGTTACAGTTGCCTGCTGGGACAGCCTCTACGATACAACAGCAAGTTGAGCAACTGGCGCTTCGTGCAAGCGGTCAAAATCAACCGCCTTTGGGAGCCAAGGCGCAACACACTGCGGTTATGCGACTTGTTGAGCGGATCCTGCAAAGCGATGCCACCCTCCGTCTGCCGAGTTCGACGAACCCGACTCAGTCACCGGCTACAACGTCGAGCGGCGCCACGATCGCGCTCCGCGACTTACCACCTGCGTT
This sequence comes from Idiomarina baltica OS145, assembly GCF_000152885.1. Taxonomy (GTDB): domain Bacteria; phylum Pseudomonadota; class Gammaproteobacteria; order Enterobacterales; family Alteromonadaceae; genus Idiomarina; species Idiomarina baltica. Next base: position 75,396 of record NZ_CH672404.1, on the reverse strand, counting down.
ACAAAAGGCGCTTACCGAGTCGCTCGGCCAACAGTTGAACCAACAGGTGCAGGTCGCCGCAAGTAGGCAAAACCCGGTGTCATCTACTCCATTGAGTCCACTATCAATGACACTCACCGCGGTCAAGATAGACCAAGCGCAGCTTATATTACAGTTGCAGAGCAGTGCTCGTGTAGTTAGCGACGTGCGCGTACCGATAGCGCAGATGCCCCCTGCTATTTTGCGTTCGTTACTGCAACAACTCACGTGTGAACCGGCGCAACTCGCACAACCCCGGAGTGGGCTGATGCAAGCGGCAATGGCTGAACCGACGGCTGTTGATGGGCGTTTTGTCAAACAAACGCAAACAATGACGCCGGCGCAACTGACGCAGTTTTTGCAGCAAAGCCTCGCCGCCACGCCACCTCAGCAGGGCGAAGTAAAAAATTTATTGAATCAGGTATTGGCGCAGCTCCCTCAAGCCGAGCAATTAACTCAGCCGCAACAACTCACGCGCTATGTGAATGATTGGTTTGCGGCGAAGCCGGTAAGCCCTCAGCCTACTCATCAATTTGGTGTGGTCGGCAAACTGATTGTGGCGTTACTTGGCCTTCGTTTACAGACACAACAGTCTGGTGCCTCGTCGCAAGCCGCTAAAGGCTTAAGCCAGGCCGTGTTAGACCAAATCATGCGCGGTCCGGCTGAGCGCAATCCCGCTAGTGAGCGCCGTTTAGATGCCGCCACGCCAATGACCGCAGAGGTGCGGGAACGACTCAATACGCAACTGTTACAGCAGCCGATGGCGCAGTTACAACGCTTGTTAAGCACGTTATCGCAAACAATGAACTCGGTACAGAGCAGCCAGATGCGGCTTCAGGATAGTCCCAGTCAACAACCGGAATTCTACTTGCTATTGCCATCGCAGAACCCACTCAGTGAAACCAGTACCGAGCTGCTGATTAAGCGTGAGCCCGATGAACAAAATGATGAACATACCGACCGTTCGGTGTGGCTATTTAACTTGCGCTTTGAACTCAAGCAGTGGGGGCCGATGTTAGTTAAAGGGCGTTATCAAGTGGGCGGCACGCGCGTGCGATTTTATACCGAATCGTTGGCAGCGCAGCAGCATCTTCAGCAACAACTGCCAGAGTTAGAGCAACGTTTAACGACATTAGAAGTGGCTAGCGTGGACTTTCAGGTTAAACAAGGCAAAGTGCCTGACACGCTCGCACAACAACACAGCGGCATCATTCGGGTGACGGTATGAGCGATAGTAAACAGAAGCAAGCGATTGGCTTATCCTACGATGGCTTAAATGCGCCTCAGGTGATCGCCAAAGGGTTTGATGAGCTTGCAGAAGAGATTATTGAAGTGGCTAAAGCGCACGGCGTGATGGTACACGAAGATCCCATGTTATCTGATTCATTGGCGCGGCTTAACGTGGGTGAAGAAATTCCGCGAGAGCTGTACGTGCTTATCGCGGAACTGATTGCGTTTTCGTATCTACTGGATGGGCGATTTCCCGATAGTTGGTACTAACTACGCTGATGCATGGCGAGCATCAACTCTGCCTCGGCACGGGGTAAATCACAGGCTTGCATGAGATCGTCAACACTGGCGCCCTGCTCGACCAGTTTCGCGGCTCGCTGATACAGCTTCACCTCGGGCTCTTGTTGCTCTAGCTGCTTTATCGTGCTGGCAAATTGCTGTTGCTGCTGATGGAGCGCTTGTTGCTGAGCTCGCAATTGCTCAAGCGCCTCATGCAGCGGTTGCAATTGTGCCTGATTGTCTTCTGTTTCGGGTTCTGAAGGCGTATTTTGTAACGCGCCCAGCGCCTCGGTCAGCATTAATAGGCGTTGCTGTTGTCGTTCTAATAATTCGGTATGCTTGCGGCTCGTCATTACCGCTACGATCAGTGCAACAATAGCTAGCATCAGCGCCGCTGCTGCTAGCCAAACAGTTATTGAAGTCATCAAATAGTTTTATCCTAACCGCGAAATTTCATCCCACTCTTCATCGGTCAGCATTTTATCTAAGTCGACAAGGATCAACAACTCGCCATCTCGGTTCGAGACGCCTTGAATAAACCGCGCGCTTTCTTCGGTACCCACGTTCGGTGCGCTATCGATCTCAGATTTCTTCAGATAAACCACCTCAGCAACGCTATCAACGAGAATACCGATGACTTGCTTATCCGACTCAATAATCACGATACGTGTGTTATCGGTGATTTCGTTTTCTGGCAAACCAAAGCGCAGACGTGTATCAATAACGGTGACCACGTTGCCACGCAAATTAATGATACCGAGTACATAATCCGGCGCACCCGGCACTGGCGCAATCTCGCTGTAGCGCAACACTTCTTGCACCTGCATGACGTTAATGCCGTAGGTTTCCTCTTCGAGCTGAAAGGTCACCCACTGAAGCACTTCATCATTGCTATCGACTTCAGCTTGTTGTTTTGTTTTGCGGTTTTCAGTTGCCATACTATGACTCCGATTCATTGTGTGGGCCATTTTGCGTATGACCCAAGCCTTTATCTAGCAGTTTAATTAATTCGTTTACATCGAGTAATGCGCACATTCTATTGCGCACGACACCCGCGAGCCAAGGTCGCTTTTGATTGGGGCCGTTACGCCATTGAATCGCATCGGGCTGCAAGGGTTCGCTATCGACCAGTTCCTCGCACAACAGTCCCCATGGGCTATCACTCAATGTAATCATATACTCGTATTTAATACCGTCTTCGACTTCTGCAGTGAGCTTTTCGGGCATCACCCAGCGTGCGGTATCAACCGCCTGCAGCTTGTTACCACGCTCGTTCATGATGCCCTTAAACCAATGCGGTTTGCCAAACAGTGGACTGATTTTACCTAACGTGTGAATGCCACCTAAGCTCTTTAATGGCACGGCGAGTGTCAGCCCTGCCACTTTAAAAAACAACGCTTGGAAGTCATTCTCTTGGTATTCCATCATCGCGTCGGTTGGCGGCGTTGCGCCGTCATCTTGCATATCGGCGTCAACCGCAGTTTCTGTAGCTTTGGCGACTTCCGTCTGCGCGATATCCTGTTCGGCTACCGACTCCGGCACGTCCGGCACAGACTCTGGTTCCGGTGCCCGTTCTGGTTCCGGTGTCAATGCTGGCTCGGTTTTCAGCGCAGGTTCTGGTTCACTCACAGGCTCAGGCTTAAGCGTCTGGATCTTAGGCGTAGCGCGCTCAAGTAATGCCCGCACAGGCGAGTCATCGAAATCAACCGGGGCGGGCTCTTCCTCTAGCAATAGGGCATCGAGGTACTCGGTCATGGCTTGTTCACTTTGGTAGTTTGAGCGACTCACATGACCTCCTATAGGTTCAACTGCTGCAGATAAGTCAGCAGGGTTTGATAAGCCAATACGCCGCGCGATTGAGGCGCAAACATGGAAGGCGGTAACTGTTCATTACTCGCATCACGGAACTTTGTATCAATTGGAATCATGCCATTCCACACGCTTTTACCGTAACGCTGTGCCAGCTTTTTATAGGTATCTAACGAAGCCCGCGTCCGTTTATCGTACAGGGTCGGGATAATCGTATACTGATGCGCTTGTCCGCGAGATTTTTGGATTAAAGCGAGCGTTCGCATCATTCGTTCTAAGCCTTTCAGCGCGAGTGGTTCGGTTTGTACCGGAATTAATACTCGCTCACAACATGCCAAGGCGTTGACCATCAGTACCCCCAGCACGGGTGGCACATCAATTAGTACGTAATCATAACGATGCTCGACGTGCGCTAACGCCCGTTGCAGAACCAGCCCCATACCGCCTTGGGTACCGAGCTTACGGTCTAGTGTCGCGAGCGCCATACTCGCGGGCATGACATCGAGGTGCTCATGTTCGGTCGCGACAATCGCACTTTTCGTTGTTTCTTTATCAACGTTTTTACCCATCGCAAACACGTCGTACGCAGTCGCATCGAGCTCTTCTGCATCAATACCGAAATAAAAAGTAAGCGATGCATGCGGATCGATGTCGATACACAACACGCGTTGACCTCGCTGTTGCAATAAGCCGGCTAACGCCACTGTTGTAGTCGTTTTACCTACGCCGCCCTTTTGGTTTGCGATGGTCCACACATGCATGGCTTAATCTCCGTAACCGACTTCGGTCAGTAACGCACTCGCCATTTGGTTTAAACTGACACTGCGGGTTGAAATACCCGCGCTTGCGACCGCTTGCGGCATGCCGTACACGACACAGCTGGCTTCATCCTGTGCCCAGATGGTTGCCCCCTGCTCTTTAAGCATGCGCGCGCCCTCGCGACCATCCGCACCCATCCCGGTTAAAATAACACCCAGCACTTTACCGCCGTAAGCTTTGGATAAGCTGGCAAAGGTCAGGTCGACACTGGGTTTATAGGTGATACGCCCGGAGTTATCTTCGCGAATTCGTAAGCGTGCTGCTCCGGCTCGCCCTTCCACTAACATTTGCTTACCGCCGGGGGCTAAATAGGCAACTCCAGGCTGTAAGTTATCGCCATCTTCCGCTTCTCGCACGCGGATTTTGCACAAGCCATCGAGTCGTTGCGAGAACGCTTTGGTAAACGCCGCTGGCATGTGCTGTACCATCACGATCGGATACGGAAAGTTCTGTGGCAGCTGCGTCAAAATTTTTTGTAGCGCGACGGGTCCTCCGGTGGAGGTTCCTATCGCGAGTACTTGGTATGCTCGATTAATGGTTAGCCGTTCGGTCGCAACCGGTGCGGCAGTCGACGGTGCTTCACGCGGCGCCGGTTCACGCGCGATTGTCGAGCGCGTCGATGTACGATCGCCAAAGGCCCGAGAGCGGGTGCTTTCACGCGGCGTTATTGAACGCGGGGGTGGCGTTGGGCTGGTTGTACGTGCTGGAGGCCGACGACGAATGCTCGGTTTGGCAGCTATTGCAATGACGCGATCCTGCAGGGTTTTGACTGCTTCTTCGCGATTGCGTGCAACGTCTTCGAATTTCTTTGGTAAAAAGTCCGCCGCGCCTGCTTCTAGCGCGTTCAGTGTTGCCGTCGCGCCTTCATGCGTCAACGAGCTAAACATCAAAATGGGACAAGGTGCATCACGCATGATTTCACGGACTGCGTCGATGCCGTTCATCACGGGCATCTCGATATCCATGGTGATGACATCGGGACGTAAGCTTTTTGCTTGCTCAACGGCTTGACGGCCATCGTTTGCTGAACCGATGACTTTTATCTGACTATTACTTTCAAGAATCTCTGTTACTCGGCGTCGGAAGAACGCCGAGTCATCGACCACTAAAACACTCACTGTCATTTTTAGTGTTACCCGTTATCGTTTCGCGTAGTACTTGAGCATACTTGGCACATCAATGATTAACGCGATACCACCATCACTGGTAATGGTCGCTCCCGCCATGCCTGGCGTCCCTTGCAATAGTTTATCAAGTGGTTTTATCACGACTTCTTCTTGACCGATCAGCGCATCGACCACAAAACCCACTTGTTGGTTGCCGATCTGCACTACTACTACGTGACCGTTTTCGTTGCGCTTATTACGCTCTGGACGGCGCGTCAGCCAATGCTCTAAGAAAAATAGAGGAATCGCTCGTTTACGCACGATCAATGTCAACTGACCATCGACGGTATTGGTCTTTGCCATATCCAAGTCGATAATTTCACTGACCACGGCGAGCGGCAGTGCAAACGTTTGATCTTTTACCTCGACCATTAAGGTCGGTAAGATTGCCAGCGTGAGCGGTACTTTGATGAGTAGTTCAGTGCCTTTACCGAGCTCTGATTCAATTTTAATACTACCGTTCAATTGACTGATTTTGGTTTTTACCACGTCCATTCCGACGCCACGACCCGAGATATCCGACACTTGCTCTTTGGTTGAGAAACCGGCGGCAAAAATCAGATTGTAGGCATCTTCGTTGGACATACGCGCGGCGGCATCTTCATCGAGAACGCCCCGTTTAATTGCGATTTGTTTGAGTTTTTCGGCATCCATCCCCGCACCGTCGTCTTTAATAGACAACATAATGTGGTCACCCTCTTGCGACGCCGATAGTGTTACCATTCCCTCGCGCGGCTTGCCTTTTGCTTGGCGCTCATCGGGCATTTCGATGCCGTGATCGACCGAGTTGCGCACCAAATGCACCAATGGGTCAGCGAGTGCTTCGACTAAATTTTTATCGAGGTCGGTTTCTTCGCCGTGCATCTCGAGATTAATTTCTTTTTTCAGGCTACGTGCCAGATCACGCACGACCCGCGGGAAGCGGCCAAAGACTTTCTTGATAGGCTGCATCCGGGTTTTCATCACCGAGCCTTGTAGGTCGCCGGTTACGACATCGAGGTTGGCGATGGCTTTGCTCATTTCTTCGTGCTTTTGATCGTCGCTGTTGCTGAGGCTTAACAGGCGGTTTCGTACTAACACGAGCTCACCGACCATGTTCATGATCTCATCAAGACGTTTGGTATCCACTCGCACAGTGGTTTCTGGGGGCGGTGGTGGTGGCGCGGCGGGCTTCTTCGCCGGCTGCTTGGCTTGCTCTTTTGATGGTTCAGCTTTTTTCGGCTCGGGCTGTTTAGGCGCTGCTTTTTGAGGCTCGGGCTTTTTGGCTGCTGCGGGTTGTTGCGCTGGCTTTTCTGCGGCTTTGTTGACTTTAGGGGCCTTGCCTTTGCCGTGCAGATCGTCGAGCAGCGCTTCAAACTCGTCATCGGTAATTTCGTCGCTGTCGCTTTTGCTGGCTGATTTTTGCTCTTCTTGCTGTTTTTCTGCGCTGGTTGGGGCTTTACCCGAACCGTGGAGTTCGTCGAGCAAGGCTTCGAATTCGTCGTCTGTGATCTCGTCGTTATCGGTGTGGGTGTTTGGTGCTTCTTTTTTATTGGCTGTTTTTGAGGCACCGGGGCCTTGGCCTTTGCCGTGGAGTTCGTCGAGCAGGGCTTCGAATTCGTCTTCTTGGATGTCGTCGACTGTGTTTTCGGCGTCGTTTGTCGCGCCAGAGGCGCGACGTACGTCGGCGTCGTCGTCGGCGGCGGCGGCGTCGGCGGTGTCGTCTTCAGACTCGGGTTGGGAGAGCTTGTGGAGGGTTTCGAGGAGCTCGCTGTCAGCGGCTTCGGGTTCCTCTCGCGCTTGTAATTGAGCAAATTGGGCATTGATGGTGTCGAGCGCTTGCAGGATCACGTCCATGAGGTCAGACGTGACTGTGCGTTGTCCGTTACGCAAGGTATCGAACACGTTTTCTGCACCATGACAGGTATCGACCAGTGCCGAAACGGCAAGAAAGCCGGCGCCCCCTTTTACGGTATGAAATCCTCTAAAAATCGCATTGAGAAGATCTTTGTTTTCGGGGTCGTTTTCTAATTGAACGAGTTGCTCGGATAACTGCTCGAGGATTTCTGCTGCCTCGATTAAGAAATCCTGTAAGATCTCTTCGTCCATCTCAAAGCTCATGCGCTGCTCTCTCCTAGAAACCTAAGCTTGATAATAAGTCGTCCACGTCATCCTGATTTTCTACAACATCGTCGCGTTGCTCAGGGTTTATGATCGGTCCTTCTGCTGCATTCTTATCGACTGCTTTTACATTTTGTTTAGCTTGAGATTTTTGCTCTTCACCAAACAACTTGAGCAGCTCGATCAGATTTTTCTCAACGTCTTCTACGAGTTGAATCACCCGACGGATGATCTGACCGGTAATATCTTGATAGTCCTGCGCCATGAGCACTTCTGTCATCAAACCATGGATCTGCGGCATGTTTTGTCCACATTCGCGCATTAACGCATCGACTTGATGACACATTTCTTTGAATTCATTTAACTGAATATCGTTGCTCATGAGGCGCTGCCACGCAGGCATCACCTGCTCTACGCGCTGATGCATCTCATCTGTCATGGGCAGACAGGCTTCGACGGCGTCCATCGTGCGGTTAGCCGCGTCTTCTGTTTTTTCAATCACATATTGCAGACGATTCTGCGCATCGGGCAAATCGTCTTGTGTCAGTTGCATGATACGCGGATCGAGTTGGAAGTCTTGCAAGGCTTCATGCAGGTCTCGGGTGAGTTGCCCGACAGAGGTGAACAACTTATCATCATGCTCTTGATGGAAATCGTCTAGCCATTGATCGGCTTTAGACTGCTCTCCCGCTTCAAGCCAATCAACCAATTGCTTCGCTTGCTTGAGCGATATGCTTGCTGATGGTTTTACCATAGCCGTGCCCACTAACTGATACGTTCAAAGATTTTATCGAGCTTCTCTTTCAACGTTACAGCGGTGAAAGGCTTCACAATGTAGCCGTTCACACCGGCTTGTGCGGCTTGAATAATTTGCTCACGTTTGGCTTCGGCCGTGACCATTAACACGGGTAAGTGCGCGAGGTCATCGTCTTTACGAATTTCCTTAAGTAAGTCGATACCTTGCATCCCCGGCATGTTCCAGTCAGTTACGACAAAATCAAAGTCACCTTGTTGGAGCATCGGTAATGCGGTGTTGCCATCGTCAGCTTCTTGGATGTTGGTGAATCCAAGGTCACGAAGAAGATTTTTGATGATTCGTCTCATTGTTGAAAAGTCATCAACAACAAGAATTTTCATGTTTTTATCCAAAGCTCCCTCCACTTGGGCTCTCGATTACTACGATAATTACTCTACCCAGCTCTGCATGCGTGTTTTTAGGCGCATCATTGCTTGGCTATGAATTTGGCTCACGCGTGATTCGCTCACGCTGAGAACTTCACCGATTTCTTTCAGGTTAAGTTCCTCATCATAATACAACGAAAGCACTAATGCTTCACGTTCGGGTAAACCCGAGATAGTTTCGACGAGTGCGCGATGAAAGGCATCGTTTTCAACGTCTTTCTGCGGCTCGTAGTTTGCACCGGTTACTTGCTCAGGCATAATAGCATCTTCGGAGACGCCTAGATCTTCAATTCCGATAATTCGTCCCGAGTTTACATCGCGCAAAATAGCGTGGTATTCCTCGAGCGGCATTTCTAATTTTTCGGCAACTTCGACATCTTTGGCATCACGCCCGGTTTCGTTTTCGACCTGTCGAATCGCTTCGAGTACACGCCGATGATTGCGATGCACTGAGCGCGGCGCCCAGTCACCACGGCGTATCTCGTCTAACATTGCGCCGCGAATACGAATGCCCGCAAAGGTTTCAAAGCTCGCGCCTTTGCTATTGTCAAAGTTTCGTGCTGCTTCCAGTAAGCCAATCATGCCGGATTGGATCAGATCATCGACCTGAACGCTCGCGGGAAGACGCGCCATCATGTGATGAGCTATGCGCTTCACGAGCCCCGTGTGTTGTTCGATAATCGCTTGGCGATTATCGGCATGGGCACTGTAAACAGCCGCTTTATTCATTGGCAACATCCTGCTTCTTACCGTTATCGGCCGATCCTATTAATTGTTCAAGGAAAAATTCGAGATGCCCGCCAGGCTGCGCCGGCACTGGCCAGTCGAGCGCACGCTGCGCAAGGGCTTTAATTGCTAATGACGCGGGAGACCGAGGCTGCATTAAGACCAACGGTTTTTGTTTGCGTACCGCCAGACGAATATTGTCATCGAACGGAATTATGGCGGCCAATTCTATCGCGACATCTAAAAACCGATCTGTGACTTTAGTCAACTTATTGAATAGCAGTTGCCCTTCGCGCAAATTACGCACCATATTGGCAACCACTTTAAATTTGAATACGTCCTGCTCTTTACTAAGCACTTTCATCAATGCATACGCATCGGTGATTGAAGTCGGTTCATCACACACCACAAGTAATACATCTTGCGCGGCGCGTGCGAAGCGTACGACCGTGTTACCGATACCGGCGGCGGTATCGACAACCAAGACATCAAAATCACCTTGTAGGTCGCTAAAAGCGCGGATAAGTTCGGCGTGCTGAGTCTCGTTCAGCTCTATCATTGAGCGCGTTCCGGAGGTGGCGGGCACGATTTTGATACCGGCGGGGCCTTCAATCAAAATATCTCTCAGTTCGGCTTGTCCACTGAGCACATGTGAAAGATTTTTTTGCACGCGCAGCCCAAGCATCACGTCGACATTGGCGAGACCTAAATCGGCATCCAATACCAATACGCGTTTGCCTTGTTCGGCCATCGCAATCGCCATGTTTAAAGAGATGTTAGTTTTACCCACACCGCCCTTACCACCGGTTACTGCAATGACTTTGACTTTGCTCTGTTTCATCTTTCTTAAGCCACTTGCTTGATCCATGCGCTCTAACTCTTACTGCTGGTTGATGCTTGATTCGTTAAGGCCCATCACTGGACCGCCTGCCAACTTGATTTTGGCATGTCTGACACATTCGAACAAATGCTTTTATCATACAAGCGCTCAGCCTCGGTCACCATATAATGTTCATCAGCTACACGGATATCCTCGGGTACTTGTTGACCATGAGTCAAGTAACCGACGGCGAGACCTTGTTCGATAGCAACACTGATACTCTCACCTAAGCTTAAGCACTCATCTAGCTTAGTAAAGATGCACCCTGCTAGCGGCAGTGTTTTGAATTGCTTGACGGTATCGTTTAGCACTTGTGTCTGCGCTGTAGCAGATAATACCAAATAAGGACGAATTCTGAGACGTTTATTCTGCAGAATTTGTCCAAGCTGTTCGCTCAAGCGCTTATCGCGTTGGCCCATACCCGCCGTATCGATAAGAATCAGACGCTTATCACGCAGGCTCAGCATCGCATCTGCCAGTTCTTTGGCATCGTTTGCGATTTTTACAGGGCAGCCGATGATACGACCATAAACTTTTAATTGTTCACTGGCGCCGATACGGAACGTGTCCGTGGTGATTAAAGCGACCGAGTCAGATCCATGACGCTGGGCATAACGTGCAGCGAGCTTGGCGATGGTGGTGGTTTTACCAACACCCGTTGGCCCGACTAAAGCGACCGCACCGCCACGAGTCAAAATATCGTCATGGGTGGTATTGAGCTGACCTTCAAGAAGCTGTAGCGCTTGCTCCCAACTATCCTCGATATCATCGCCTTCGGGAATAAAGCATGCAATTTGATCGGCAATACGTTCACTGATCCCCATTGTCATTAGGCGCTTAACAAGCAATGCGCGCATCGGCTCTTCGCGTTCGATTTCTTGCTTCATCAAACCGCTCAACTGATGTTGCAACAGATTTTGAATACCTTTGATTTGCGATTTTAGTTCAGCGATTTCACTTGCACTGCCGCCGCCCACATAATCTGGAATATGATTGTCGGGCTCGGGTTCTTGCCAACTTGGTTCATCATTCGCTGAGGTGGTCACTTGAGGCTCCGGCTCGCTATATGCCTGCTGGGGCTGTGATGGCGAAGCTTGCGACTCCGCCTGGCGCGCTAAAATTTCGGCAAGCGAATTGGCTGGCGTGGACTCTGTCTCAGGTGCAGGCGTCGGTGCAGGTTGTGGCGCCGCAGGTGACTCGGCATCACCATCGATTGCCGCGACGATCTCAACGCCGCCGTTGACCTTTTTGTTCGACATGATAACGGCATCGGGTCCGAGCGTTTCCTTTACTTGCAATAACGCACGACGCATATCCTCAGCAAAAAAGCGCTTCATTTTCACAGGTCAATCCCCCTATCATTGAGCTGCTGGTTGTTGTTGTCCACCAATCGAGCTCACAATTCGAATCTGTTTATCGTCTGGAATTTCTTGGTAACTCAGTACCCGCATTCCGTCTGTTGCGTGTCGCGCAAAACGCGCCATCGTTGAACGAAGGAGCCCAGATGTCAGTAAAACGGATGGCTCGCCGTTCATCTCTTGCTGTTGATGAACATCTTTCAACGACTGCTGCAGGCGTTCTGCTAGGCCAGGTTCAATGCCTGCGCCTTGTTGTTCGGCTTCATTGCCTGCTGCCTGTAAAGACTGATGCAACATTTGTTCCAACTCTGGCGCCAAAGTAATGACAGGGAGTTCTTGTTGGCCTTCGGAGATATCTTGAACGATCAGTCGGCGTAACGAAATACGCACTGCCGCAGTTAACACATCGGTGTCTTGAGTGCGTCCGGCGTACTCGACTAATGTTTGTACAATGGTACGCATATCGCGAATAGCGATGCCTTCATCCAGCAAGTTTTGTAGCACTTTGACAAAATTGCCCAGTGACAATAAATCGGGTACCAGACCTTCGACTAATTTCGGATGACTGCGACCGAGGCGATCGAGTAACTCTTGTGCTTCTTCATGACCGAGTAGCTGGGATGCGTGATTGGTTACAATTTGGCTGAGGTGCGTTGCCACAACGGTTGCGGCATCGACCACGGTGTAGCCCATGGTTTGCGCATTATCGCGTTGTTCAGGTCGGATCCATACCGCTTCGAGCCCAAACGCAGGATCGGTGGTTTTTTCACCTTCCAGCTCGCCAAAAACTTGACCCGGATTAATCGCGAGTTCGCAATCATGACGGATCTCGGCTTCGCCCATGGTCACCCCCATCAGCGTGATGCGATAACTGTTAGGACCGAGATCGAGGTTGTCGCGAATATGGACGGCAGGCACAAGGAAGCCAAATTCTTGCGACTGCTTTTTACGGACCCCTTTGATGCGCGATAATAATTCGCCACCCTGACTTCGATCGACCAACGGAATTAAGCGATATCCGACTTCTAACCCGAGCGTATCCACGTGACGCACGTCGTCCCAACTGAGTTCCTTTTGCGCCAGCTGCTGTTGTTGCTCTTGCTGCTGTTGCTCAACCTGTTCAGTTTCTTGGCTCTCGGCATGACGCATTTTGTAATAAGCCGCGCCGGCCAATACAGCCGACATGGATAAAAAAGCAAAGTGCGGCATACCTGGAATGACGCCCATCGCAAAGAGCACCGCACTTGAGATGACCAACACTTTAGGGTTGTTGATGAGCTGGAACACCACCGCATCGCCCATATCTTTGGTGTCGTTCTCGCGCGTGATAATAATTGCTGTAGCCACAGAGAGTAAAAGTGCGGGGATCTGTGCCACCAAACCATCACCGATGGTGAGCAAGGTGTAAACCTCAATCGCTTGACCAAACGACAGGTTGTGCTGGATCATGCCAATTAAGAAACCACCCACCACGTTGATGAGCAATATTAAGATACCGGCAATGGCATCGCCCTTAACAAATTTACTGGCACCATCCATGGAGCCATAGAAGTCGGCTTCACGAGTAACATCACTTCGGCGCGCTTTGGCTTCCTCTTGATTGATTAATCCGGCATTGAGGTCAGCATCAATCGCCATTTGTTTGCCGGGCATCGCGTCCAAAGTAAAGCGCGCAGTCACCTCTGAGATACGCCCTGCGCCTTTAGTGATAACGATAAAGTTGATAATGACCAAAATCGCAAACACCACCAAACCGACAGTATAGTTACCACCGATAACCACACTACCGAACGCTTCAATGACACTACCGGCGGCACCGGGGCCTTCGTGACCATTCAGCAACACTACACGGGTGGAGGCGACGTTCAGCGACAGGCGCAAGACCGTGGCGATGAGCAGCACCGTAGGAAACGCGGCAAAATCGAGCGGGCGTTGGGTATAAACGGCGACCAACATCACCACGAGGGAGAGCGTGATAGAAAACGAAAACAACACGTCGAGCAAGAATGGTGGAATCGGTAGTACCACCATCGCCAATATTGCCATGACCGCGAGCGGGGTACCGAACCCTTTAATTAAGTGTGAGTTTGCCTGTGCTAACCCTTTTAAATTGTTCAGTTTTGCAGCACCACTTGCCATACTTCGTTTCCTGCGCGTCAAAAAAATGATTCTCTGCCGAACAGATACAAGTTTTATGCCAACACAATCAGCTTATCGCTTACGCTCGTATCGGATGACTCGGCTAGGTATTTCGGGTGTTTAGATTTAGCTTTGTGCGAGGTGTGATGTAAGAGGAACGAAGTGATGCCGAGTAGCTTGCTCGAATGGTCTGTGTGCTCTTTGTTGAGTTTAGTATTAATGGGCGCAGGCGTGCCCGCGATGCAAAATACCACCTCACAACTTGAGGCACGAGCGCTGGCGTTGCGCGGACTCAACTTGTTGCAAGCGTATCAAGCGCGCGCACAAGCGCAAAAACGTCATATTAAAGTGCCCCTGACATTTATTAAGCATGCGTTAGATACACGAGGGTGGCAGTTTTCGAGTAATTATGATGACGAGACGCGGCCGTTGACTTTTTATGCGCCGCAAGGATACGCCCGCGCCGGTCGTTTGAATATGCACAAAGGTGAGCTTCATTTACGCTGGGTGATTAGTGCCTTAGGTCGCGTACGCTATTGCAATGCGGGCACTGTCGAACTTCCGGGGGTTGCGACATGTGTTTAGCCCGATGTGCGGTAGCTCACTATTGTCGTGGCATGGCACTGATAGAGTTAATGGTGGCTTGCCTGCTAATGGCGCTGCTCGCTAGCTCATCGGTGCAAGTTATTCTTTGGCAGTTGACGACGGTAACATCGGCGCTAAAGCAAGCCCATACGCCACTTGAAATACACAGTCTGGCGTTGCAATTGGGCCGCGATATATTCGGCAGCCAGTCGATTACTTTACACTCGGGTTCCAACGGTCAGTCGTGCTATATCATCTTAACCGCAGCGGAAGATCAGGTGGGTTATCGGCTTAACGACGGTGTTTTGCAGTATCACGGTAATGCAGTTAATTGTGATGGGCGTGGTTGGCAGGGACTCTCTGTGGCACAGAGCGCGCCCCTCACTCAATTTGAGGTTATTTCAATGAACGCCGGTTATCTTATCCGTCTCGCCAGTCCCGACTACGTCGTCGAATTACCCTTGAATCATTTTAATGGAATAGATAGGAGTGCCGCCCATGAGCAGCTTTATGACTCCCCTACTGTCATTGATTGGCATACATGCGTTGATCATGCTCTTTGCAACCAACCAGCTGAGTCTGCTTTCACAACGCTTCATTTGGCAATGGCAACAGTATCAAAGCCTACAACAACGCGCCTATGAGCAAACCAAGGCACAGAGGCTCGGCACTTATGGAGGCGATGGTCATGACTTTGATCATGAGTATCGCACTCGCCAGCGGGCTCACGACAGTACAACTTACACAGATGGAGCTCGCTCAATTGGCACAGCGTCAGCGCGCGCTTTTAGCGTTGCAACGCGCGCAACAGTCACTGATGGACATCGTCAACAAAGATGATTTAGTACGTTGGCATGCAAAGGCTGCTAAAATTAGGGTAGAGAAAGTATGGCACTCAGCACGGCAAGCCACGTTTTGGCTTACCCATACTGAACTTGATGGGGCAATACCCGTGTTTATTGATCTGACTAGCGAAGATCCGGCGGAATACTAAACGTAATGTTTTCCTCGCGCCCTTGGCGCTCACTGACGGTTTTACCGCCCCATGTTTTTAATTGCTCGATCACTTCACGTACTAAGACTTCGGGCGCCGAGGCTCCCGCGGTCACCGCCACACGGTCAATATCGTTAAGCCATTCGCGTTGGATGCCATTGGCATCATCAATCAAATAAGCCGGTGTGCCCATTTTTTCTGACAATTCGCGCAGCCGGTTGGAGTTTGAGCTGTTTTTTGCACCCACCACCAACATTAATTGCGCTTCCTCAGCTAATTGACGTACCGCATCCTGACGATTTTGTGTGGCATAGCAGATATCATCTTTGCGCGGTCCGTTAATGTTTGGAAACCGTTGACGCAAAGCATCAATCACATCCGCCGTATCATCCACCGACAGCGTCGTTTGACTCATGTAATGTAAATTATTTGGATCTTTTATCTCGAGCGTACCAACATCCTCGGGTGACTCCACCAAGTAGATGCCGCCCTTCGGGTTCGCGTATTGCCCCATCGTACCTTCGACTTCTGGGTGCCCTGCATGGCCTATCAAAACACACTCATGACCTTTTCGACTCGCTCGAGTGACTTCCATGTGTACTTTGGTCACCAACGGGCACGTCGCATCAAAGACTTTTAATCCCCGATCCTTGGCATTTTGACGTACCGCTTGTGATACGCCGTGCGCGCTAAAAATGACAATCGCTTCATCGGGCACTTCATCGAGCTCTTCGACAAAGACGGCTCCCGCATCACGTAGCTTATTGACCACATATTTGTTATGGACGACTTCATGCCGCACATAAATGGGCGGTTCAAATATCTCAAGCGCTCGCTCGACGATGGTAATGGCGCGATCGACGCCGGCACAAAAGCCTCGTGGGTTAGCGAGTAGTATTTGCATAATTCCTCCGTGTGCCCGTTACGGCTCCACGCTAATAATTTCAACTTCAAAAATCACCGTTTGGCCTGCCAAAGGGTGATTAAAATCGATGGTCACGGTGGGTCCTTCGATTTTTCTCACGATACCTGGTAATTCTGTACCGTCCGGCTGGGTAAAAGCGAGAATAGCGCCCACTTCGGGTTTGGTCTCGTCGCTGAATTTAGACGAATCAACATAATAGTAATTGTCGGGATTAGGTTCACCAAACGCATCTTCAGGTGGCAAGGTAAACTCTCGTTCACTGCCTGGACGCAAGCCAATTAAACACGCTTCGAAGTTTTCGGTTAAGCTACCGTCGCCCATCCGAAACTTAGCCGGTTTGCCCGACATCCGCGTACTATCAGCCACTGAGCCATCACTTAGCTTAATGGTGAAATGCATGACCACTTCGCGGCCATCTTCAATAGGTAAACGTCCCACGACTACTCCTTACCTTGAGTCTCTTCTGGATCTCGGCGATTATCAATAAACGCTTCTAGTAGCATAAGTATGGCGCCTAGTGTAATTGCACAATCTGCCACATTGAATGCTGGCCAGTGCCAGCCTTGATAATGGACGTCGAGAAAATCAATAACATAGCCAAATAGAAAGCGATCCGTCACATTGCCAATGGCGCCTGCCAAAATCAACGAGAATGACAAATTTTGACGCCAAAAGCTCACATCATTGCGACGCAACCAGATCAGCAATACCACGCTGACGGCGACCGCTATCAGGGTAAAGAACCAACGTTGCCAGCCGCCACCGTCGCTTAAGAAGCTAAATGCCGCACCATAGTTATGCACGTATGTGAGGTTAAAAAGACCATCAATAATAATGCGACTTTCGTATAGCTCGAAATCGCTCGCCACCCACCATTTGGTGAGTTGATCGATGATGAAAATCGCCACCGTGACCCACAGATACTGCAGGCCCGATGCACGTTTGTTAGGCTTTACTGATTGAGCTTTAGGCAAAGTGACGCTCCTCCCCTGCTCCGTCAATATTGCTTACGCAACGCTGACATAGATCGGGGTGCTCGCTGATTTGACCGACTTCTTCACGGTGATGCCAGCAACGTTCACATTTTTTGTGAGCACTTGCAACCACAGCCACGGCAAGCGGCAATTGCTCGGCTTTTACCGCGCTCTCTGGTGCATCCGCAAGGTCCGCGACTGATGCTTCTGAGGTCAGTAGCGCAAAACGTAACTCCGCACCTAAGCGCTTCAGTTTTTCCGCGAGTGCCGTATCCGCATATAAGGTCACTTCAGCTTGCAGCGAGCCACCAATGACATCATCACGACGCGCTTGTTCAAGCGCTTGGTTAACCGCATCACGTACATTCAGTAGCTCAATCCAGAAGGTATTTTCCTCGCTACTTACGCCGGCAAATTGTTCAAAGCCTTCATACCATGCTTGAGTAAATACGTATTGCTCACGTTCACCCGGCAACAGATCCCAGATTTCTTGCGCGGTAAAGCTACAAATCGGCGCCATCCAACGTACTAGTGCTTCGGCAATATGATGCAATGCTGTCTGACACGAACGGCGCGCCAAGCTATCCGCTTTAGCGGTATACTGGCGGTCTTTAATGATATCCAGATAGAAACTACCCAGTTCAATCGAGCAGAAGTGCATCAGTTTTTGCACCACCGACAAGAACTGATAGTTGTCGTAGGCATCCACCAGTTGTTTCTGTAAGTCAGCTGCACGGCCAACAATCCAACGGTCCAACTCGACCATCTCGTCCATCGGCACTTGGTGCTGCTTAGGATCATAACCGCTCAAGTTCGCTAACAAGAAACGCGACGTGTTACGGATACGGCGATACGCATCGGCTGAACGCTTAAGGATCTCATCTGATACGGTCATCTCGCCTGAATAATCTGCCGAAGCGACCCACAAACGTAAGATATCGCCGCCGAGTTTATTCATTACGTCCTGCGGCGCAACTACGTTACCGATTGACTTCGACATCTTGCGACCTTGCGCGTCTACGGTAAAGCCGTGCGTCAGCACTTGACGGTATGGCGCTTGTTCATACATCGCGACACCCGTTACCAATGAACTTTGGAACCAGCCGCGGTGTTGGTCAGAACCTTCAAGGTATAAATCTGCTGGCCAGCTTAAGCCCGGGAATTCACGTAATACACAATGGTGAGTCACACCCGAATCGAACCAGACATCTAATGTGTCGGTCACTTTACGATATTTGTCCGCTTCATCACCTAACAAGGTCGCCGGATCAAGATCGAACCATGCCTGAACACCGTCTTTCTCGATAAGCTGAGCGACCTGTTCCATCAGCTCAAGGGTGTTGGGATGCAGCTCTTCGGTTTCGCGATTGACGAAAATCGCGATCGGGTTCCCCCACGTCCGTTGACGGGAGATACACCAGTCTGGACGGCCTTCAACCATTGACTCGATGCGGCTTTGACCCCACTCGGGTACCCAACGCACTTGCTTGATTTGCTCAAGCGCTTGGCTACGTAAGCCTTTTTGATCCATGCTGATAAACCACTGTGGTGTAGCACGGAAAATAATCGGCGTTTTATGGCGCCAGCAATGCGGATACGAGTGCTTATAACGCTCAGCGTGCATCAAGTTACCTGCATCACGTAAGGCATCGATAATAGGCTCATTCGCCTTGAACACGTGCTGTCCAGCAAAGCGCGGCGTATCTTCTTTGTAAACACCGTTGTCGCCCACCGGATTATAGACTTCTAGATCGTATTTTTGGCCCACCAAGAAGTCATCTACACCGTGGCCCGGTGCGGTATGCACACAACCTGTACCGCTTTCGGTGGTAACATGGTCGCCCATGATCACCGGCACTTTGATATCAAATAATGGGTGGTCGAGCTTCAACAGCTCAAGCGCTTTACCTTTGCAGAAGCCTAACTTGTGATAGTGATTAATGCCCCAACGGTCCATACAATCATTTACCAAGTCACTCGCAAGAATGACACGCTCAGCCTGTTGGTCGTCAGTTGCTTCGATTTGCACTAACGCGTATTCAAGTCCTTCGGCAAGCGTTACCGCACGGTTAGCCGGCATGGTCCATGGCGTGGTGGTCCAGATCACCATGCTCAGTTTGCCTTGACCCTGATGTCCTTCTGGCGTCGTGAACGCCGCCAGTGCTTTATCACTATCCGTGAGCGGCATGCGCACATCGATAGCGGGTGATTCTTTATCTTTATACTCGACTTCTGCTTCGGCTAATGCTGAACCACAATCTGTACACCAATGCACAGGCTTAAAGCCTTGATGCAAATGACCTTTATCGATGATTTTAGCAAGCGCGCGCACACTATCCGCTTCTTGCTTAAAGTTCATCGTTAAATAAGGATTATCCCAGTCACCCAATACACCCAACCGTTTAAAGTCTTCGCGCTGCTGGTCAATTTGCGTCTGCGCGTAGTCACGACAGTGTTTACGGAACTCCGCCAAGTCGAGCTTTTGGCCCGGTTTACCGTGCTTTTTCTCGACTTGCAGTTCGATAGGCAAGCCATGACAGTCCCAGCCTGGGGTGTAAGGTGCATCAAAGTCGCTTAGGGTTTTCGACTTAATGATAATGTCTTTGAGAATTTTATTGACCGCATGACCAATGTGGATCTGACCGTTTGCGTACGGAGGTCCATCGTGCAAAATAAAACTTGGCTTGCCCTGTTTGGCTTTACGGATCTCGCCATAGAGATCGTCTTGATACCATTGTTTGAGCATGCCCGGCTCGCGTTTAGCGAGGTTTCCGCGCATTGGGAACGCCGTTTCCGGCAAGTTTAATGTGTGCTTATAATCACTCATGGGTCACTGTTTCCATTTTCCGCATATTTACTGACTATCGTGGCCGTTCAACTTAAAAGCGCTCGGGCACGAGCGGCATCTTTCTCTATTTGCTGTTTTAAATGTTCGAGCGAAGCAAAGCGCTGCTCGGATCTTAATTTGGCGACCGGTGTCACGGTTGCGTGCTGACCGTACAGGTTGCCTGAAAAATCAAATAAATGCACTTCTAATTGGACTTCATCGCCGTTAAGCGTAGGTCGCGTACCTAGGTTGGCGACACCGTGGTATGTGCCTTCGGCGCGGCTGTTTGTCGTCGCGCCCAAGGCGCGACCTACATTGATTTTAACCGCGAATACGCCGTGCAGCGGGCTTTTTAACCGCTTCAATGGAATATTAGCCGTGGGGAAGCCAATGGTACGGCCATTTTTACGACCATGCACGATCTTGCCCATCATTTGATACGGACGCCCCAGCATACTTTCGGCACGCTCAAAGTCGCCCTCGGCAAGTGCCGCGCGAATCGCAGTACTGCTGACCCGCAGTTGTTGCTGACGGTAGCTACGCGTATCGACGACTTCAAAACCCAGCCGTTTACCCTCGCGTTGTAATAGCGCGAAGTCGCCTTCGCGTTTGTAACCAAAGCGAAAATCGTCACCCACCACTAAAAACTTCACACCCAACTTTTCGACTAATACATTTTCAATAAATTCGATAGGCGGTTGGCTGGCAAATTTACGATTAAACTCAATCACTAAATGGCGGTCGATCTGCTGATCGCGCAGCGCTAAATATTTTTCTCGCCAATTAGTGAGTCGCGCCGGTGCTTTTTCGGGCTGGAAGATTTCTTGCGGCTGCGGTTCGAATGTCATCACCGCGGCTGCCACACCCAGTGCGCGCGCCTGCGCTTTTACTTGCGCCAGCACGGCTTGATGACCAAGATGTACGCCATCAAAGTTACCAATGGTAAGCACGCATCCATGATGTTCTGAGCGCAAGTTGTGTATGCCGCGAATGAGTTCCATAGCCGAACAAAGTACCACTAATTAAATGTATAAAAATAACTCGGGTGAGATTATAACCGATGCTGCGTTCAGAATCAGTATTCTTGCGCACGCAAATGGCGTGGTCTTAATCCACTGAGCATCAACACCAACAAATAGACCCCCGCACCTACGCCAATAATTTGCGCTAATTGCCAAGGCCGCGCAACGAGCGACATTTCACGCCATTGCTGGGTTGATGGGGTCAACCATAATACCACCCCGACCATCACCGCTACAGCAGCCACTACGCGGATGATGAAAGACCAAGTTCCCGGCTGTGCTACAAGGACACGTTCTCGATAGAGTGTTATGCCAAGCAACAAGGCATTGAGTGCCGCCGATGCTGCCGTTGCCATGGCTAAGCCAACATAGCTAAACGGGATGGCAAAAGCGATATTCAGCCCCATGTTTGCGACCATCGCAATGATGCCAAATTTAACGGGTCGTTTGGTATCTTGACGCGAATAAAACCCGGTCGCTAAGACTTTGACCAACATAAAGCTCAACAGCCCCGCCGAATAAGCCATCAGGCTGTAGGATGCCATCTCGGCATCGTTGGGCGTAAATGCGCCGTGCATAAATAACACCATTAGCATGGGTTCGGCGAGAAAAAAAAGGCCCGCCATCGCCGGTAAACCGAGCAAGAGTACCATCCGGATCCCCCAGTCAAGTGTCGCCGAGAAATTTTGCGTTGATTGGTCGACATGGCGCGAGGACAGCGCGGGCAGAATAACGGTGGCAATGGCAATGCCGAATAGTCCGAGCGGAAACTCAAGCAAGCGATCGGAGTAATAAAGCCAACTAATTGAGCCGGTCATTAAAAAGCTGGCGATCAGCGTATCGAGTAATAGGTTAATTTGACTGACGGAAACACCAAATATCGCCGGTAACATTAACTTACGAATGCGCGTGACACCACTATCGTGCCAGCTCCAACGCGGTCGAGTGAGCAGCCCTGCGCGTTTTAGAAAGGGAAGTTGAAATAGAAACTGGATTAAGCCACCAAAAAATACCCCCCAGGCTAGACCAAACTCAGGCTGCTCAAGGTTAGGCGCCAACCAAATCGCGGCTGCAATAATCGCAATATTCAAGAAAACAGGCGTAAATGCGGCCACAGCAAACTTACCCAGCGTATTGAGTATAGCGCCCGCCATCGCGGTGAAGGTGATAAACCATAAATAGGGAAAGGTGATACGGAGTAGATCGCTCGCCAGCACAAACTTCTCACTTTGTGGGCCATCGTTCCACCAATCTAAAAACCAACCGGTGCCAAACAGCGCAGTCACAACCGGGGATGCGATCATGCCGACGAGTGTCACGATGGTAACAATGGTTCCGAGTGTTCCCGAAACCCGTGCGATCAGAAGTCGCTGTTGGTCAAGGGGTTGCCCTTGTTTGTACTCGGTCAGCACTGGCACGAAGGCTTGTGCAAAGGCACCTTCGGCAAATAACCGACGTAAAAAATTAGGAATTTTATTGGCGAAAAAAAACACGTCCGCGGCGGCACCTGCGCCCATGAGATTCGCAATCACTACATCACGTACGAGGCCAAGCACTCGTGAAATCAGAGTCATTGCGCTGACGATGAATCCTGAACGTAGCAAGGCTTTAGACACGACTTCTCCTGATCGGACTATGAAAAGCGTCAGTGTATCAGATTATTCACCCCAAACTATTTTATTTCGGCCGGTCTTTTTAGCCTCGTACAAGGCTTTATCCGCGTGATCGAGTACCGCTTGTTCCAAATCCTCGTACGCAGCCGTTTCATTGTCGATGAACAAAGCCCCGATACTAATGGTGAAGTTGATCGCATGGTCATCGACACGTACTACTGACTGCTGAATATCTTGCCTAATCTGCTCAAGTATTGCCGCGGCAGCCGCTTGCGTCCCGCCGTTTAAAATCAAGGCAAACTCTTCACCGCCTAAACGAGCAACCATATCGTCCGAGCGAATATGACGCATCAGCGTCTCAGCATCCATGCGCGCTTTATCTAGTTGAACCGCATAAAAGAGCGCGCCGAGCGCATCGAGTAGTTCGGCCTCTTTCTTTTCGGTAATGTCCCGATGCGTACCCGTCAAACGTATTGCCTCACCGGATTCACTTCGCTCAACAACACGGCCATAGGTTTCTATCCATACCCAGTATCCGTTTTTATGACGCATGCGGTAAATAGTCGAAAACGCCGGCGTCTCGCCTGCCATGTGCTGCTGCAGTTCACGCTCAACACGCTTTAAGTCCGCCGGATGAACAAGGCTCTCCCAAAAGTAGAGCGACGGGTCAAAGTTAGCGTAATCGATACCTAATAATTCACACCAGCGTTGATTGACCTTGTTGGTGTCTGATGGCACATTCCAATCTCAGGTACCGAGTCCTGAGGCCTCCAAGACCAAACGCATCTGCTGATTGGCTTCGTTCAAGCGCTTCTCAAAATAGCGATTAGCCGTGTTATCAATCAGCATGGCATGGATGTTCTCGAGCCGACCCTCGGGATCATAAAAGCTTTTTGATAATAACTTCACCCAGCGCTCCGGGCCTTTAGGCGGTAAAATGCGGAATTGCGCTTCACTACTCGCGACCCCTGCTAAATGATTACTGAGCAAGAAGTTAAGTTCTTTGCGACCGCGTTCGTCGAGAAAATCCTCAAAGGCTCTACTTCCCTCACGCAAGGCATGCGTTGGGATGTGGAATAAGGATTGTATATTAGCGGACACGTACTGTAATTCGAGCGCCATGTTGTAACGCCACTTTATGAGTGCAGCAGGCGTGTCATCGATAAATGAGTGTTCCTGCATCAACTGTTGATGTTTAAGCGACAACGCTAAATATTCACTGACATGTTCACTGACATAGGCAAGGCTTTGAAGTTCGCGCTCGGACAACTGGTGCGGTTCAGTGTCCAAAATACATACGGTGCCGACTGTGACGTCATCCAGTCGTAACGGGACCCCGGCATAAAAACGGATATGTGGCGCATCAACCACATACGGGTTATCCTTAAACAAAGCGTCGTACCCCAATTTGTGCGCGACATCCACACAATAAGTGTTGACATTTCCGCCAGATTAGGCATAATCCACGACCTTTATAAAGAAGCGTTCTGTTAACGAATTTTAGGAGTTCACCTTGGCTAACATTAAGTCTGCTAAAAAGCGTGCGATTCAAGCCGAGAAAAATCGCCGCCATAATGCAAGCCGCCGTTCAATGATGCGTACTTACCTTAAACGTGTAAACGCAGCCATTGAGAGCAAAGATAAAGAAGCTGCTAGCTCAGCTTTACAAACTGTAACCCCATTATTGGACCGTTACGCAACTAAAGGCTTGATCAGCAAAAACAAAGCGGCACGTCATAAGAGCCGTTTGAACGCTAAGATCCAAGCGCTTTAATCGACACGTTTTCAACGTGTTCAAAAAACCGGCTTTAATGCCGGTTTTTTTGTGTCCAAATTCCTTCCTTAATCTCTACACGATCAAATTTTGTAACAATTAAATGTAATTATTGTCTCACTTTGTTTTCATTCTAATATGATATCACTTATAGTCAATGTGCATATTTTCGACAAAAAGGGGAAATTTATGCGCATTTTTAACCTTACAAAAGGCCTGGTAGCCGCGGCAGTCGTCTTAGGCGCCACAGCATGTAGCAGCCCCCCACCGGGAGACAATCAGTTCAAGTTACGTAATTACAAAGACACATCAATTCAACGTAGCCATGTCATTTACAACTATTGTTATTATGGTCGTGAAGCAGACTATGTCGCCGCTCGCGATTTTGATGCAGGCGAACATACCATCATCGCGCGGTATGCATTTATCAAAAAATACGTTCCCGGCGGTCCGTTAGAAAACTATTTCAAACTCAACGGTACCTTTGAACCGGGTAAGATCTATGAGTTTAAATACAATCGTGATCAAGAGAACGGCACTGCTGAGGTTTGGATCGTTGATGCCGAGACACAAAAAGCGGTAACGAATAAGGTCACCAAAAAACTCATCACGCAAGAAGTTGTCAATACGCCATCGCGTCAAAAGACACGGTGTGAGGCAAGTACTTTGTAAGCCTTTTCCTCGCTTGGCAAGCGAGGATGTCAACCTCGCATGCCAGCGTTGGATAGCAAACTGTGCTCGTTCATTGGCTACTTATTTGATAAGATCAAATTTTTAACAAAATAGATGTATTTATTCATGAAGAAAATAATAAAAACGATTATCGCCTCTGCGCTATTGTCGATCTCGACCCCCAGTTTGGCACAGAGTGAAACACTTCCAAGTTCTGCATTCAGTCAACTGAACATCGTTGAACAACCTACCATTTCGCCCAATGGTGAACTCATTGCTGCCGTCTATAATACCGATGGCGCAACTCAACAAGTGGTAATTTCTCCGTTCGGGAAAGTGGATTTAACGACTATTCTTAAGTTACGCAATCAGTCTGAACGTATCGTTAAACTACGCTGGGTGAATAACGAGCGGTTACTTGTCAGCGCCGATTATCCTGAGCATATGTACGGTAGTTCTCGTCGCGTTGGACAGTTGTTTGCGGTCAACAAAGATGGTAGCGAGTTAAAAGAGATAAAACTACGCAAGCTCACCGATACTAAAGATTGGTCTTGGTTAGTTAGCGGTGACCAAATTGTCTCTATGCTTCCTCACGATCCAGAACATATTTTGTTGCAACAGGTCAGCGAGCGCGATAATTACTTCCCATCGGTTTATAAGATTAATGTCTATAGCGGTTCCTCAGAGAAGTTCGCACCGAGCTTGCAAAAACCGAGTTACTTTATTGGCGACTCGACCGGTCGCTCGGTTGTCGCGGTGGCGGTTGAGGACTTAACCCGTACTTTCTATTTGTGGCAGGAAGATGCCGGTCAATGGAAAGAAATTGGCTCTTATGAAGCATTTGAAGAGGATGGTTTTACGCCGGTCTTGTATGAGCCTGCCAACAATACGTTAATCGTTAAGACGTATCAGAAGAGTGATAAACAAGAAGTTTGGCGCTATTCGCTCGATACTGACGAATGGGTGGAGCCTTTATTTCAGAACGAAACTTATGACGTCGCCAGCGTAATGGAGCATAACGGTCAAGTGATTGGCTTTGGTTACACGGCTGATATGCCCGAAGTGGAATTCATTGCTCCGGCATTTAAACAGCGCCAAGCGCTTGTCGAGAATACCTTCAAAGGCATGAATCCTATCGTGGTAGACTTTGACAAAAGCGTCAATAAATTGCTCGTTAAGACCTACTCAGCGTCGGGCCCTTCTCGCTTTTACTTTATTGATCTCGCCAATAAAGCTGGCGGTTTATGGATGGCGCTACAACCGGCACTTGAAAACAAGCAGTTTCCCGCCAAACAACCTATCGAATTCGAGGCCAGTGACGGCCTGGTGCTGAATGGTTATTTGATCAACGGCGGTGATGCCGATCGACCGTTAGTTGTGATGCCACACGGCGGACCTTGGCAACGCGATACCCAAGTATTCCATCCGCTAGAGCACATGTTCGTTAATGCAGGCTATGCTGTCTTGCAAGTTAACTTTCGCGGCTCGTCGGGCTTTGGTTCTTCTTACGAAGCGCGTGGTTACGGTGAATGGGGACAGCGTATGCAGCAAGACGTACTTGATGGCGTCGCTTGGGTAAAAGAACAGCAACTCGCCGATGTTGATGATAGTTGTGTCGTGGGTTGGTCATACGGCGGCTATGTTTCTCTATTCGCAGCGACCAATACGCCGACACAGTTTAATTGTTATGTATCGATTGCTGGCGTCAGCGATATTAACGCTATTTTAGAGGACACCCGAGCCGGCGAAACGGCTCAAATGGTTGACAATATCATGGTCGGTGATCGTGATAGCGAGCAGGGCAAAGCGCATTTAGAGGCTATTTCACCTATCGCCAGCTTTGGTAAACTCAAACGCCCTACTTTGCTTGTTCATGGCACAGGCGATGTCGTGGTTCCAGACGACCAGTCGGAGGCCTTTTACAAGGCAGCTAAGGGGTATAATCTCCCAGTAGAGCTGTTGTTGCTTGAAAATGGTACCCACTCATTAGACAGCAACCCTAATCGCAAACAAGCTTTTGACCGAGTAATTAACTTTGTTAAAGCAAATATTGAATAACAAAAAGCCGCCAGATGCATTATCTGGCGGCTTTTTTATCCACATTTCAATCGTTATTTGGTGTAGGCTTTAACGCCCTTTTTGCTTTTTCCTAACCTGCTAATGTCATCCTTCGCTGTATCTTTCGCTTGCTGTAAAGCTTGACGATAAGTGGTCAGGGTCTCTTGTACCCGCAACAGCTCAGTTTTAATCGCATCGTCGTTTTGCCATCCATCCGGTAACTGGGTGAAATGCTTTTCAAGTTGTAGAAGCGCCAATTCAGCGGCCGCATAATCCTCCGCGGCTACCGTCTGTTCGAAATGCTGCGTAAGTGCTTGTAGCTGTTTCAATGCCTCTTTCATAGCTTACGCACTGCTCGCAATGCGTTGCACCTCTTGCTCATGTGCAGCGTCTTCTTCAGCATGTAGTTTACTGAGCACTTCATGAGCTTCTTGACGTGCATCCGCTGGAATTTGATCCCAAGCGCCTTTAATTTGCAACATTAAGCCCATCACTTCATCAATGATTTCAACATTACGCTCGACCGATGCCGTCATTAAGCGGTCACTCATGTAGCCATACAAACCGATTAGATTATCGGTTGCGTCTGCGCCTGCTTCTGGGTTTAAGCTCACAATCAGTGACTCAAGAATCGCCTGCGCGCGACCAATATGATGCGCTTTTTTCTCAATATTGTTATTTTGAATCGCGCCTTTGGCATAGCTACAATTCTCGAGTACACCCTGCATTAACATCTGAATAATGGTGTACGGGTCCGCGTCTTCTAAACGGTTACGCACATTATCGCGGGTGTAATTCTTGAGCTTATTATTCATAACGAACCTCTATCGTTGCTGATTATTCTTTATTGCCGCCAAACCCTGGCAGACCGCTCAATTGCTGATCTAACCGGTTACTGGTCGACTGCAGCTGACCCAATAACGAGTCTAGCCCCGAATATTTCTGTCTCAGCCGATTTTCTAATTGCTCCAGACGCTGGTTTAATTGTTCGCGCTGGTCATCGACACGATCTAAGCGGTTATTTAATGAATCTGTTCGAGTTTGCAGTGACCCACCAAAACTGGTGTACGTGTTTACATAGTCTTCAATGCGCGACGCTAATCCGTTTTCGCCAGCAAACAGCTTTTCAAAATCGCCAAAACGTTCCTTCGCGACTTCACTGACACTGGTTAACGTGTTTTCCTGCTGCAACTTATTTTCGTCATCGATACCAAAGCCGGCGTTGAACATACTCAAGCCACCCGCTTCTTCACTGAGGAAGCGACGCATTTGATTCTCGATGCTACGTACGGTCGCATCACCTTGGAACTGCGCACCTTCGGCACCGGCTTGACCTAACAATCCCATGACATTGTTATACGCCTTAACAAACCCGTCGATGTTTTTACGCACCGCACTGTTGTCTTCGGCAATACGCATAGTCGCAGTCTCGCCATTTTGTGACTCTCCCTCAACAGTAATCGTTGAGCCTTGAATCACGTCCTCAAAGGTATTGTCAGGACTGGTCGCGTCGATACCATCGACACGAATTAACGCATCCGTGGATTGGTCTTCAGCCGCAATACTCATGCCACCCGCGCCGCCAGCGTTGGCGACGGTCGATAATGCATCAAAGTCTGCATTGGTATTGGTAATTTCAATATCGTTGCCCGCGCCCGTTTCTGATGACGTTGCCACCAAACGCGCCTCTGAGCCGGTATTGATAATATTGAAAGTAACACCAAAGTTATCGTCCGCGTCATTCACCTGTTTGCGAATGTCATCCAACGTTGCGTCGGCCGCGATATCCACCGTAAAGCTTTTATCGCCGGCACTGAATGTTAAGCTGCCAGATTGCGAACTGATCACTTGTTCGGCATCCGTAAATGCACCTGCCGAAGAGGTCGCACGACTGCCCTTTGCCATATTGACCACTTCAACTTCAAAACTACCCGGTGCCGCATCGCCATCACTCGATACCGAGATGATATCGCCCGACTCGGGTTGCGTTACCGTGGTTTTGTTTTTATTGTACTGGTCGACATCAGCCAGTTTAGCCGCAGCATCTTTAAAGTCAGACATGACGGATTTCAGCTCCCCAATAAATGAGAGCTCAACCGACAATTGACTTTCTTGTCGATTCAGGCGATTGACTTTAGGCACGCGCTCCGCTTCAATCGTTGCGTTTACGATGCCTTCTAAGTCTAATCCTGATTGTGCCCCGAGGGATGAAATACCTGCCATGTTAGGCCTCCTTAAATACTGCTGTCGAACAGATAACCGCTACGACTATCTTCGTTATCGACCAGTTCATCAATAGCTTTAGCGATCTTCACCGCCACTTCCGACGGAATTTGTCGAATCACATCGCCGCTGTCTTTATCGACCACCTGTACCACTGGCGGTTCATTATTTTCCTGCATGACAAATTGCAAACTGGTGTTACGAATTGCCTCAGACTTATTAAGCTGTGCAATACGTTCAGCCATTTCAGCCACACTCGCGGGCGTACTGATTGCCGCTTGCTCTTCCTTTACTGCATCGCTTGGCATTGCCGCATTATTTTGTTGCTGCATAGCCTTTACAGCGCCCATCACCTGTTCACGCAGTTGCCCACGGCCTGTTACGGGATCCGCGGCATTACTGCTGTTGGCGCGAGTGATGTCTCTGGAACTGATGGTAAATTCACCCATAACCGTGTCCTCTCTGTAGTATGGTTATGATAGCGTGTCAGCGCAAAAATTACACTGGTACGTGTTGGTTATCGGCAAGGGGTGGATGAACTTTAGTGATTTTTTTGAATGTTTTTTGAGCTTGGATGGCGGCTGCGCCGCCAGGCTGGGGTGCGGCTCGCTGCGCTTGCCGCAGGCTGTGTGCATGTGCGCTTCGCGCCATGCGGCTGTGTACGATCTTTGTGTTTGGATGGCGGCTGCGCCGCCAGGCTGGGGTGCGGCTCGCTGCGCTTGCCGCAGGCTTTGTTCGCGTCCGCTTCGCGGCGCGAGGCTGTGCACGAGCGCTTGTGCACGGCCACGTGGAGCGTAGCGACACGTGCACAGCCTGTTACGAGCGGAGCGAGTAACATCACAGCCTGCGGGCGGAGCTCGCATCCCGGCTTTGCTCCAGTTTCCCGCGAAGTCGGTGAAGTCCAACATAAATCTGTCGTAGCGCCCGACGCCACTGTTCTCGCTGCTTTGTCTCAATCCACTTTAATCGTAAAGCTATCTGCAATTGTGTATCGAGTTCTGCGCATGAACCGATGGCGTAATAGAGGATTCTTCGCCGATCAGCGGGTGTGTCTCGTGTCATAGCTTCGGCAATGTTGCTGGGTATCGAAATGGCGCTGCGGAATACCTGGTCTTTAAAACTGAAATTTTTGCTGTGCTGGAAGGTTTCCATTATATCGATGGCAATATCAAGGGAATGCTGCCAAAGCCAGAGTTTTTGATAATTCATTATTTGTGTTGGGTTGTGAGGGGTTATTGCAGTTTAGGGGATGGTTTTTGAACTTGCGGATGATTGTGGTGTGAGACTTCTGAGTGTGGATGGCGGCTTCGCCGCCAGGCTGGGATGCGGCTCGCTTCGCTTGCCGCAGGCTGTGTGCATGTGCGCTTCGCGCCATGCGGCTGTGCACAAGCTGCCCGTACACAGCCTTGCCGTGCGAAGCACAGGCAAGCAAAGCCTGTTACGAGCGTAGCGAGTAACATCAAAGCCTGCGGGCGCAGCCCGCATCCAAGCTCAGAGCAAAAAAAACGGCCCCCGAAGGAGCCGCTTGTATTGCGTAAGACTGTTTAAGTCGTCGCTGGTTCTCCAATAAAGGATTATCCCAACAGTGACAAAGCAGCCTGTGGACGCTGGTTCGCCTGCGCCAGGATAGTAGTAGACGCCTGCTGAATGATCTGCGCCTGAGTCAGCTTCGCTGTCTCTGCCGCGAAATCTGCATCACGAACACGTGAACGCGCAGCTGATACGTTTTCAGAGATTGTGCTCAAGTTAGAGATCGTGCTCTGCATCCGGTTCTGAAATGCACCTAAATCTGCACGTTTAGAATCAATGTCCGCGATGGCTTGATCTATTACTCCAACAGCTGTCTGAGCATTTTCGACACTCAAGACATCTATCGATTCTACACCTCCTGCTTTGGGGCTTGCTAAAGAGTCCGCTGCTCCGATACTTAAACTTATAGGTGCGCTGGATGCATCACCATATGAGCTATTGGCACCCAGATCTGAATCTACTGTTATGGCGGTAACGCTGTTGGAAGCTTCTAAGTCTACCCCGCCAGAACCATCGTCAACTGCGTAAACGCCAAACTCATTAGCTTTAGCATTTACCTTTTCGATTAAAGCATCACTGCCGTCACCAGCTGCAATGGAGACCTCAAACGAATTAGTATTTCCGTCGCTGTCAGTGATTGCATATGTTAATGTCTCTGCGGCATCACCTAAAACAGTTGCGTCGAAAGCATCTGTAACAGTCTTTCCTTTTGCCCCAACACCACCAAGATTAGAAGCATCGTAATCGTCCAAAGTCAACGAAATAGTCTCGTTGGCTTCAGAGCCTATTTGAAACTCCTTAGTACCAAAGCTTCCATCGAGGATTTTTGAACCACCGAATGCAGTATTGTCGGAGATTCTAGTTAGCTCGCTTTTTAAAGCGCCAATTTCCTTATTAAGGGCTTGTCGGTCTGCTGACGAATTCGATCCATTGGCAGACTGCAACGCCAATTCACGCATGCGCTGTAGGATGTTAGTAGACTCTTGTAATGAACCTTCAGCGGTCTGAGCAAGTGAAATACCGTCGTTTGCGTTACGGGTGGCTACGTTTAGGCCGTTGACCTGTGAGGTCAGACGGTTTGAGATTTGTAGACCAGCTGCGTCGTCTGCCGCGCTGTTAATACGGAGGCCTGACGACAAACGTTGGAAAGCTTGGTCAAGCGAGTTGCCTGATTTTACCAGCTGATTCTGTGCATTGATCGAGCTGACGTTAGTATTTACGTATAAAGCCATTTTTCATGCTCCCTTAGTTTGATACAAAAGCTTGGTGTTACCAATATTGTGTCGCCAAGCTGGAGGAAGGGTAGGCTTGTTTTTTGCCTGGTTAAAATTTCCTCTCACAAGGGGTATCGGCGGGGGGTTGGGATCCTTTAGAAAAAATTTTAATTTTTTTTAGCGCGGGTTTTTAGTGGGGATGGCGGCTTCGCCGCCAGGTTTGGATGCGGCTCGCTGCGCTTGCCGCAGGCTTTGCGCATGTGCGCTTCGCGCCATGCGGCTGTGTACGAGCGAGGGCCCGCATTTATTTTGCTCTTACACAGCCTTGCCGTGCGAAGCACAGGCAAGCAAGGCCTGGCGCAAGCGCAGCGAGCGCCATCACAGCCTGCGGGCGCAGCCCGCATCCAAGCTCAAAGTTTATTGGACGTAATCAAACAAGCTCAGTTGATTGATACGCGAAAACACTTGTTGTGATGCTTGGTATAGGGTTTCGTTCTTGACTAGTTCGGTGACGGCTTCGTTGTAGTCGACGTCGGCGAGTTCGGCGCGGGCGGTTTGGTTCACGACGTCGGCATCGCGGAGTTGGGTGCGTGCGGATTCCATGACGTTCATGCGGGCGCCGATGTCGGCTTGGGTGCCGACGACGTTGTCCATGGCTTTGTTGAGATCGTCGAGCGCCCAGCTGGCTTCGTCTTCCCATTGGCCGTTGGTGCCTTTGCCTTCGAGTGCGGCGGCGAGGTCGCTCACTAGCGTGATGGGGTTACGGCCGATGGGTTCTCCATTACTGATTTGGATGGTATCGCTTGCGCTGGGGCTTGCGTCTTCAGCGAGGGTGATGTCCATGCCGTTAAAGCTGATTTTGCCATCGGTAATGGCGCCGCTGGCGAGGTTATTACCGCTGGTGTCGTCGATACTGTAGTTGCCGGCGCCGTCAAAGCTGATGTTAAAGTCGCGTGGGTTGCCGTTACTTTGTTGTTGCTCGGTAAAGTCGGTGAATTGCTCGCGGTTGCTTACGCGCAGTTCGCCGACGAGGTTTTGGCCGCTTTCGACGTTGATGTCGACGCGTTGTGATACGTTGGCAAACGGTTTGCTACCGGGTTCGTTGGCGGCGAGTTTGAGGTTGGGGGTGAGCTGTATGTTACGCGCCCCTTGGTCGCTTACGTATTGGTAGCTTTGGGTGCTCGCGTTGTATTGCATGGGCTCTTTGCGGCTTTGAAAGCCGGCGAACATGTATTCGCCTTGTGCATCGCGGGCGTTGGCTTGGTCAACCAATTGCTTTTCGATAGCGCGTAGCTCTTTTGCAACGGCTTTGCGATCGTCGGCGCTATAACTGCCATTCACGACGCCAACGGCGAGTTCGCGCGCGCGTTGCAGGCCACTGTTTACGCCATCGAGGTTGGCCTCTGATTGGCGTAAGTTGGCCTCGAGGCTGGTACTGTTGCGCATGAATTGCTCGTTCTGCGCCAGCGCATTGTTGAGGTTCATGACTTGCGAGTTAGCAATCGGGTCATCTGATGGTGACAGTATTTTGGTCTGACGAGTGAGCTGTTGCTGCACTTTATACAGCGCGCTCTCGGAGCGCTGTAGTGAGTCGAGTCCACGTTGAAACATTAAGTTAGTGCTA
This sequence comes from Idiomarina baltica OS145, assembly GCF_000152885.1. Classification (GTDB taxonomy): domain Bacteria; phylum Pseudomonadota; class Gammaproteobacteria; order Enterobacterales; family Alteromonadaceae; genus Idiomarina; species Idiomarina baltica. The sequence continues at coordinate 41,655 of NZ_CH672404.1, read as the reverse complement.
ATACGCATCGTTTATTACCCCACTGCGTTTAACAGGCTGTCAAACGTACGTTGTGCGACGGTGATGATTCGAGCGGCGGCGTTATACGCGCGTTCGAACTGAATCAAGTTGGCGGCTTCTTCCTCTAGATTGACGCCCGATTTTGCTTCATACATCGCTTGTGTTTGTGCTTCGATGGCTTGCGCTGCATCGCGGCGTGTGCGCGTTTGTTGAACGTAGCTACCAATATCAGATACCACGCGTGAGTAGCCTTCTGCGAAGGTCATGTTGGCATCGTCGCTGTCGGCTGACGAACGACGTAGCTGCGCGTTTTGTTGTAGCTCGGTAAAGGCTTCGCCATTGCGATTGTCATCAAAGCCATCGGTATTGTATTCAATTGAATAGCTATCGCCCGCAGCAGGCTGACCATTGATACTGATATCGTAGTCGAGCGGTGACCCTGCAAAGGGTGCCGGGTTGCCGTTGGCCGCCGCTTGGTCGTTGGCTTGCTGCGCTAGGTTTTTAAGGTCACTTAAACCCGTTAATGTGATGTCACTGCCATTTTTGCGACTCAGCGTTACATCGAACGTGCCATCACTGTTGACGGCATCGACCGCGACGCCGGTTGGGGCACCGTCGGCGAGTGTTTTGCCAGCGGCATCGAAGAAGTTACTGGTGCCGTTGATAGACTCCAATTCAATGTTAGCCGAGCCTTGGTTTTCAAGGTCATCGCTGACACGTACCGGCTTTGCAAGCGCTAGGTCTTCTGGACGGCTAATTGCCACGGCAATATCGCCCGCGATGTCTTCGACCGGTTTGGCGAGGAATTTATCGCCGTCGCTTGCGGCGCTAAAATTCGCCGACGTCAGCTCAATGCCATATTCTTCAACAGCGATGGCGCTGGGGTTGCCGGCGGTACTTATGGTCACTTCAGGTGCATTTTTGATGGCACGCCCTTGGTTATCGGCGGCTTGCACCGTAAAGGTGTCGGCACCGGTTTTTGTGATCAGCAGGTTGTCTGATGTCAGTTTGGCACTGTTACCTTCTAACAGGCCCACATTAATATTGGCATTGCCGGTGTTTTCTTCAAAATCCAGAGCGCGCACGGGGGTGCTACTGAGGTCAAACAGTTTTTGCCCGAGTTGGTTGTCGAGATCCATGCCCTTTTGGTTTTGCGAATTCATGGTGTCGGCGATACGTAACGCCATTTGACCGATGCGACGTTGCGCGGGAAGCAGCTGATTATCGCGGTAATCCATGTAACCACCAAGCGCAGAACCTAGCTGATCTGGCTTGAGATAAAACTTGGTGGGATCGGAGCTATTCGTCGACTCAATTTGAATTTCAACGCGACCGGTATCCGGCTGGCTGTTCGCCGTGATCATGTTATAACGACCATCTTTTAATACCAATGGTACGCCATTCTTTAAGTTGACTTGCACCGCGTCAGAATCGCTTTTGACTACGTCAAACGATACTAACTTAGACAGCTCTTCTAGCTGTTGGTCGCGTTGGTTTCGCAGTGAGTTGGCATCAAAGCCTTTGACGTTAGATGAGCCGAACTTGAGCTCATTATTGAGCTCGGCAATATTCTTCGACAAGGTGTTAATCTGCTGAACAGAGTCACGCACACGCTCGTTCACAATGTTCTCTTGATCATTTAAGTAACGAGAAAAGTCGCTCATGCGTGTCATTAACCCCTCGGCTTCGCTGATCACGACTTGGCGATTGGTCAATGAGCTGGGATCGTTATTGGCATCTTGCACACTGTTAAAGAAACTGGTCACTGCACTATTGATACTGCTTTCAGTGTTTCCTAACAGTGAATCGAGTGGCTCGGCTTGATCGAGTTTACCGTTTTGAAAGGCGACATCCATATGGGAGCGGTTCAATTGACCAACAATGTATTCGTCGATCATGCGGCGCGATTCGACACCCCGTAAGCCCCCAAAGGGATTACTGACATACTCTGCTCGCTCACGCACGTAGTCCGGGTTATTGATGTTGTTGATGTTCTGCCCGGTGATCGCGAGTGCGCGTTGATGCGCTAAAACCGCAGTTTGTCCTTTGGTCAATAAATCAAATGACGCCATAAATGGTCGCTCCTAATACTTCGTCTATTACGGTTATCGACAGAAACAGCAAAAAGTTAAGTGTAAAATTACGTAAAGCGGCAATGAGTTGCCGCTTATAACCGTTGCATAATGGACTTAACCTTGTTGGCGTAGTTAGGATCCGTTGCATAGCCCGCGCTCTGTAATTGCTCGATATATTGGGCGGGATCCTCGGCCGCTGCGACGGCTTGTTGATAACGCGGATGTTCTGTTATGAAACTAGCATAATCGTGTAAACTTTGCTCAATATTTTGGTAACTACGAAATGCCGCGCGTTGCTTGTTGGCTTGGTGGCCATCAAACTCTAAAGTGTTTACATGCGACTGTTCGCCTTGCCAACGGCTATCAGCCTTAATATTAAACAGATTATTACTCGAGCCGCCATGCCGTCCCGGTACCATGCGCTGTCCCCAGCCTGTTTCTAACGCCGCTTGAGCGATCAATGCTTTGGCGGGTAAGCCGGTTTCTTTGGCAACCGCTTCGGCTTGTGGTCTTAAAGCATCGATGAAGTCATTTTGGCTGGAAATGTGTTGTGCTTGATCACCAATATTGAGTGTATTCACGCGGGTGTCTCCGTAAAACAACCCGACAGGACGCCCGCCTTGGTCACTTAAGCGAGTGGATCGATTATTCACGACCGCAGCTCTTGGGTCATCGAGTTTTGCGCCAACCCGTTGTTGCGTATCAAATCCACCTTGCTTGCTCAGTTGCTGAACCATCAGATCCGCGAGTCCGAGTGACCCCTGATTTGATAATTCTGACGTGAGTTGTTGGTCATACATGTCGCGGTACATCTTTGTGTAGCGGCTATTGAGCATGTTGCCTTCCGCAAACACATCGTTGGCTTTACGCATGCTTCCCATGACCATGTTTAAGAAAATCGCTTCGAACTGTTTCGCCGCCTCGCGCAGGGCTTGCTCTTTGTCGTCACCAAAGGCTTGTTCACGAAGGTTGTCGAGCGCGTGGTTATCAAGCACGGCTCCAGTACCTTGCGCTTTGGGCGCAAGGTCATACAAGCGAGTGGCGTCGGTATTAAATAACGATGAGCTCACCGGAAATAGCTCCTGCTTGCTTTAAGGCTTCCAGTACGGCGATGATATCGCCAGGGGCCGCGCCGACTTGATTTACCGCTCGCACCAAATCGTTCAATGTGGTGCCTGGATTAAACACAAACATCCGCGCATCTTCCTGCTGTATATCGACCACACTCTGTGGGGTGACCGCAGTATCACCTTGACCAAACGGATTGGGCTGGTCGACTTGCATGTCCTCGGTGATAGTCACTTGCATGTTGCCATGTGCCACCGCGGCTGGACGTAACTCAACGTTTTGACCCACTACGATTGTGCCCGTGCGGGCGTTGATAATAATTTTCGCCGCCGCCATCGCTTGTTCAACTTGCAAGTTTTCAAGCGTTGACATGTAGCTCACTCGTTGACTTAAATCACGCGGTGCTTTAACACGAATCGACGTTGCATCAATGGCTTGCGCCATGCCCTCACCCACTAAACCATTGATCGTGTTAGCGACACGTTTGGCCGTGGTAAAATCGGAATCATGCAGATTAAAGGTAAAGTAGTCGCCTTGCGCAAATGCGGTGGGGATCTCACGCTCGACAATAGCGCCGCCCGGAATACGGCCGACGGTAGGCGTATTGATTACAATTTTAGAACCATCGCTGCCCTCTGCGCCCAAGCCGCCAACAATAAGGCTACCCTGCGCAACAGCATAGACTTCACCGTTGGCGCCTTTCAAAAAGGTTTGCAATAGCGTGCCGCCGGTTAAGCTATCAGCGCTCCCCACGGAGGATACGGTGACGTCGATTTTTTGACCCGGTTTGGCAAATGCGGGAATTTCGGCATGCACAGCCACCGCCGCCACGTTATTAATTTTTGGACGCTGACCTTGGGGTACGTTGATACCAAAGTTGCCGAGCATGGTTCGGAACGTCTGATCGGTAAAAGGTGTTTGCTCACCCGTACCGGGTAGACCCACCACTAAGCCATAGCCGATAAGTTGGTTTGAACGAATGCCTGCGACAGAGGCAATATCTTTGATGCGTGATGCTTGCACCGGCAGCACTAACTGACCCATGATGGCAAGTCCAAGTAACATCACTTTAAGAAAGTTCACAGCGCGTCTCCTTATCCGTTAAAACGGCCAATAACTGCTGTTAAAGAAACGAGTGAGCCAGCCTTGCTCTTGAGTCGAAGCCAGACTACCGGTGCCACTGTATTCGATACGCGCGTTCGCCACGCGAGTAGACGGAATGGTGTTATCAGCGCTGACATCTTGTGGGCGAATAATACCCGTCAACCGAATATACTCGTCACCGGTGTTAATGCGTAACCATTTCTCGCCACGCACAATTAGGTTACCGTTCGCCAGCGTTCGAATCACGGTCACGGTAATCTCGCCCGATAGTCTATTGCTCTGGTCAGCGGTTGCATCACCGGTAAAATCGCGCGTTCCTCCTAAGTTGGCAGAAATGGGGTTGCCATTAATGGTCGCCGCTTGCCCGAGGATCGTAGGTACCGGTAGGTCAACATTACTCTCCTTCGTGGTCTGTGCGTTCGCCGATTTACTCGCCGTCGTACGCTCTTGAAGGGTAACCGTAATAATGTCGCCTAATCGACGCGCTTTGATGTCTGAATACATATTATCGGAGTACTGCGCTTGATACAGTGAACCCGTCGGTACGACCGGTTCTGCACGTTCCTCGGGCAGTACGGGCGCGTAGTATGGGTCATTCGGCATCGGTGCTGGCTGGTTGCTACTGCAAGCAGCCAATGTCACTAAAACCCCGGCCATGATAATCAGGCGCATACTCACCTCCACCGTTATAACTGCTGATTAATGTAGCTCAACATTTGGTCCACCGATGAAATGACTTTTGAATTCATCTCGTAGCCCCGTTGCGCTTCAATAAGATTAACCAGTTCTTCTGTGACGTTCACATTCGATGTTTCTAGCATTCCCTGACGCACATTACCGACACCATCGACACCGGGCACGGACTCTTGTGGTGCGCCGCTGACTGCGGTTTCTTTATAGAGGTTTTGTCCGATGGGCTCGAGGCCCGCGGGATTAATAAAGCTGGCTAGGTTCAACTGACCGATAACAGCGTTTTGCGCATTACCAGGCTGACGTACGGTGACTTCCCCTTCCTGTGAGATACTCAGTGAGATAGCGTCTTCTGGGATCTGAATCTGAGGTTCAATAGGATAACCGTTGCCCGAGGTAACCAGAGTCCCCTCCTCGTTTACTGAGAACTGACCATTACGTGTGTAGGATAAGGTTCCATCGGGCATCAATACTTGGAAGAACCCCTTGCCATTGATCATCACGTCGAGCGAGTTATCGGTCGTCTGGACATTACCTTGCGTATGGGATTTTTGGGTTGCTACGACTTTAGTACCAGCACCGAGCATCAAGCCATTGGGGAGTTCTACGTCCTGCGCTGATTGGCCGCCTGGTTGATTAATATTTTGATAGAGTAGATCTTCGAAAATCGCGCGGCTTTTTTTAAAGCCCACGGTACTGGCGTTTGCTAAGTTATTCGAAATCACCGAAATGTCGCGCTGTTGTGCGTCGAGTCCGGTTTTACTAATCCATAATGCGGGGTTCATAATCTATCTCCTCGACACGCGTTAGCTCATGCGCATCAATGTTGCTGAACGCTGAGCGTTCTCATCAGCGGTTTTCATCATTTTGACGTTCATTTCGTATTGGCGCTGAAGCGCTATCATGCTCGTCATTTCACCAATTGCATTGACGTTGCTTCCCTCTAACGCCCCCACCTCAAGTTTGACGTTAGCGTCCGCCAGCGCTTGCTGACCGTCTTTTAATGCAAAGTATCCATCCGTGGTCTTTTCAACATTGTTAAGCGGCGGGTTAACCAATTTAATTCGATCAACAATTTCGTTCGCGTCTTCCGGTGCACCTTGTGGGCGAATCGAGATATTGCCATTGCGACCAATGGTGAGCGAGTCAATCGGCATTGGAATGAGCACTGGACCGGCGTCGCCCATGACAGGATCACCTGATGAAGTACGCAACATTCCGCCAGCGTCAATTTCTAAACTCCCGTTGCGGGTGTAGCGCTCGTTACCATTGGCATCCTGGACCGCTATCCAGCCTTGGCCGTTGATAGCCACGTCAAGATTACGTCCGGTAGTGCGAATCGGGCCTTCGGCAAAATTTTGCCCCGGGCTTTCTGTCATCGAAAAGACCCGCGTTGGCAGTCCTTCACCAAAGGCCTGCATTGAGCGAGCTTGCTCTAGATCTGCTTTAAATCCGGTGGTGTTGGTGTTAGCCAAATTGTTGGCGCGTACCGAGACGGCTTTCATGTTCTCGTTGGCACCACTCATGGCAATCCACAGCATTTTATCCATCGCTGACCTCCAGCCAAAAATTTGTCATCTGGGTACTAGCTATGCAGAGTTCGTGCCAAAATAGAGGCATTCCCTACAAAATAGGTGGTCAACATAAAAAAAGGCTTGCCGAAGCAAGCCTTACTGTATGCTCTCAAGCCTTCGTCATTGATTAACGAATCTGTAAGATGTTCTGTTGCAAGCTGTTATTGATTTCAAGCGAACGTGAGTTGGCTTGGAAATTACGCTGTGCAGAAATCAGATCAACCAATTCTTTGGTCAAATCAACGTTTGAGTTTTCCAGTGCCGAAGCTTCGATGGTGCCAAATACGCCTGAGTTTGCTTCACCCGAGGTCGCGATACCTGACGACTGACTTTCTGACCAAGACGCATCACCGAGCTGGGTCAAACCCTGTTCGTTGGCAAAACGCACTAACGCTACTTTGCCTAAGTATTGAACGTCACCGTTTGAGTAGCTCGCTGAAATCAGGCCGTCTTCCGCAATGTCGATGTTGGTTAAACGACCAACCGTTGTACCATCTTGTTCAAGTAGGTTGACGCTAAAATCTGAAGCGAACTGAGTGGGCGCTGTGTCTCCGCCTTGATCGAGACGATCGCGGTAGAAGATCTGTACGTTTTGCGAGGTATCGGCGCCATTACTTAACACATTGGCTAGCGAGATGCTTGCCGGTGGGAAAGTATCGCTGTCGAGGTTATAGCCGCCTGGATTTGGCACGCCCACCGGTGAGCCGCTTTGGTCAAATACGATACGCTGGCTCGATACGGTATTATCAACACCGTCGCCCGGTGAAGGCTCATAGCTTGGTGCACCGGTATAACCTTGTGATGGATTGGTGTCGACCATTTGACCATCGACTGTATTGTAAACATCCCACACGTTTTCCTGACCGCCGACATCTGCCGCGTTACGTTTTACATAGTAGGTTGTCATCACATGCGACTCACCTAAGGAGTCATAAATTGTGGTTGAGGTGGACGAGGTGTACGACGTCGGATCCTCTGGATTAAACCCATTGCTAACATCAATACCTGGTGCACGCGCATCAAGGTTAAATGATTGGTATTGGTTTTCGGTCGCTGACGGTGCACCGGCTGAATCGGGAATACGGATCGGTCCGGATGCGGCAAGTGACGTTGATTGAGTTGCACCGCTGGCACTATCGACTGGGAAGCCATGCAAGAACCGGCCTTGGTTGTTAACGATGTAGCTGTCATCGTTAAGTTTAAATGCGCCGGCACGAGTGTAGGTAAAGTCTTGCTGCGCGATACCTGATGTGGTCGCGAAGAAGCCATTACCGCTTATCGCCATATCCAGTGAGTTCTGGGTAAAGTTAAGCGTGCCCTGGCTGAACTGTTGCGCAACAGAGGCGGTCGCAGAGCCGTTACCGGTCTGTTGGTCGGAGCCACTGAAAATATTGTTGGCAAAGACGTCGGCGAACTCTGCGCGCGAACCTTTAAAGCCAGTCGTACGAACGTTCGCCACGTTGTTCGCGGTGACATCCAGATCTTTTTGAGCGGATGAAATCCCGCTAAGTGCTATATTGAATGACATAAGTCACCTCGCTTGTTAGCTTATCTCTGAAACTTGATTAAATTTGATGCCGCCTAGGCCTTTGAGGTTAAGTACAACTCCCTCGCCGTTGCCCATGCTGACGCTTTGAACTTTGGCACGCATTTGTAATGGCACTTCGACCCGCTCACCCCCCATCGTGCTTTGTGCTGTCATGCTATACACGCCTTCGGGGACCGGTTCGCCTGCTGAGTTAGTGCCATCCCAGCTAAAGTCATGAAGCCCTTGCGACATATCGCCGAGGTCAATGACATCAACCACCTGACCCACTTTATCTTTGATGGTGACCTTCGTCCCATAGCCGGATTGCTCAAGCGCAATGGCGCCGGTCGCAGTTCCGCCCGACTCAACAAAGGTTTTGTTGGATGGCACCAGCACATCGCGGCCCACCATGGTCGATGCCTGCAGCGCCTGATTTGAACTCATGTTTTGGGTAAACTGAGTAAACTGACTGGAAAGCTGACTAATGCCTTCGGCCATTGAGAAGCTCGTCATCTGTGAGATCATTTGATCATTGTCGACGGGCTTCGTCGGGTCTTGCATGTTGAGCTGTTCGGTCAGTAGCTTAAAAAAGTCCTCCTGCTCGAGCTTTTGCTGTTCCGACGGGTCCGCGGCTTCTGCCCCTTCTTCTCGTCGCCAGCGCATGCTATCGATATAAGAGTTATTGCTTACACCGTCCATCGGTTATCTCCTGTTAGCCTTGACCTAAGCGCAACAAGCGCTGAGTCATGGTTTTTGCAGTATCCGCAACTTGTACGTTCGTTTGATACGAGCGTGAGGCGGAAATCATGTTTGCCATTTCTTCCATCGTGTTGACGTTGGAGCGATAGATGTACCCGTTTTTATCCGCCATCGGATGGTTAGGGGCGTATTCGATTTGCAGCGGTTTATCGCTTTCCACGACGCCTAAGACCTTGACCCCTGCCGACTGGCCGGCTTGAGTTTGGTTGGTCAGCTCGGTGCCGTGGTATTTGCCGCTTGCATCCGATAGTGCTGCCGCAAAGATCGGGCTTCGCGCGCGGTAGGTTTCGTCGATACTGCTGCTTACCGAGTTAGCATTCGCTAAATTGCTGGCGGTTGTATTTAAGCGCACGGACTGTGCGCTCATTGCCGATCCACTGATGTTAAAAATGTTGAATAGACTCATGGGTTAGTTCCTATGCTTGGCCACTGCCTAACGCTTTTTTGACACCACTGATCTTGCCGTTGAGGAAGTTCATGGTCATTTCGTATTCCAATGCGTTTTTGGCATACAAGTTTTGTTCCACTTGCACATCGACGGTGTTGCCATCACCGGTATCCGGTTGTGAGGGAACGCGGAACTTTTCTTGACCTTGTGGGCTGATTTCAACCGAAAAATGCTTTTCGTGGGTACGCGCGAGTGAGTGGCTCTGAATGCCACGTTGGGCTTGTGCTAGTGCTTGTTGAAAGTCGAGCCCCTTGGCTTTGTAGCCTGGGGTGTCGGCGTTGGCAATGTTGTTTGCAATAAGCTCGGCGCGCTGGGTACGAATACCCAGCGTGTATTGCTGAATACCGAGCAACTTATCCATGCTGAGTGCCATAATTTTGTCTCCCACGTATTAGGTGAGAAACATAATGCACGATTCATGCCAAGCTTAATTTTTGCGCTGGTATATAATGCCGGGGTTACAGCGGATCATGTCAAAGTCGTCAGTTAAGCCAGATATCGACTCAGACGCACCAAGAAACAAGTAGCCGTTAGGATTGAGGGATTGCTTAAATTGGGCAATGATTTGCCGTTTAATTGCCGCCGAAAAGTAAATCAATACATTTCGGCAAAAAATAACATCAAACTTGCCAAGCAAGGCATAGCTGTCGAGCAAGTTTAAATGACGAAACTGAACAAACTGCTTCACTTCATTTTTAAGTACGGCAACGCCGGGCTTAGCGCCGTCTTCAAAAAATCGCTTACGTCGTTCGGGAGATAAACCTCGGACGATAGCTAAACTGTCATATTCAGCTTTGGCACATTGTTCAAGTACCTTATTTGATATGTCAGTCGCAGTGATTTTAATCCCGCCTTTTAGCGCACCGGGGTTGCGCGCTTTATATTCGAGGTATGTCATCGCGATAGAATAAGGCTCTTGGCCGCTTGAACAAGCGGACGACCAAATTTTTAACGGCCTGGTTTCATTTTTATACACGTCGAAAATGCGATTGGCGAGGATTTCAAATGGGTAACTGTCTCGAAACCAGAGCGTTTCGTTCGTGGTCATTGCATCAATCACGGCGGATCGTAAAGCGCGTTCGCTGATTTTCATTGAGCGTTTGACGAGTTCTGACAGCGAGTCGATACTAAAGCGGCTCATCAACGGTGATAGCCGGCTTTTAACTAGATACAGTTTGTTGTCACCTAATACGATCCCGCATTGATGCTCTAAAAATTGTCTAAACTCTTGATACTCTGCTGTGTTGAGTTCTTTATTACTCGTCATTTACTGCATTAATCCATTAATCGACATCAGCGACAATATTCTCTTCATTGAGCCACTTTTTAACTGCCGAAGCGAGTTCATCCGGATGAAATTTAGCGATGAAATCGTCGGCACCGACTTTTTTAACCATCGCTTGGTTAAACACACCACTGAGCGACGTGTGTAGAATAACACGAACCGCAGCCAATTGGGGATCGGCTTTTATTTCTGCGGTTAAGGTGTAGCCATCCATAACAGGCATTTCGACATCGGAAACGATAACAGGAACATGTGGATGCACATCACCCGACACCTCTTGCGCTTTTTCTTTCAACCAATCCAACGCTTCTTTACCGTTCTTTTTAACTTCCAGTGGAATCTCCAATGATTCGAGCGCTCGCTTTATTTGTCCACGAGCCACTGCGGAATCATCGGTTATTAAAATCGTCAGGTTGTCTTTCGAGACATTAATCGGTTGATTTTTAACTTCGTCACTAACATCCGTATTGACTGGCGTGATGTCGGCTAGAATCCGTTCGACGTCAATAATCTCGACGAGCTTTTCTTCTATCTCGGTGACGGCCGTCAAATAAGCATCTCGCCCAGTACCCTTCGGCGGCGGCATGATGTTTTCCCAGTTGATATTGATAATGCGATCAACGCCCCCGACCAGGAACCCCTGTACGGTCCGGTTGTACTCGGCAATGATAATAAAGCGATTTTCAACATCGGTAATTGCAGGTCCGCCAGTCGCCATACTCAAATCAATGATGGAGATCGCTTGTCCCCGAATATGCGCGACACCTCGCACGAGTCGATTACGGCGAGGAATCGATGTCAGGCGTGGACAGGGTAACACTTCGCGTACTTTAAATACGTTGATGCCAAACCGTTGATTTCCTGCTAATCGAAATAGCAGCAGTTCAAGGCGGTTTTGACCCACCATTTGTGTACGTTGATTCACCGAGTCGAGGATACTGGCCATGTGTGCTCCTGTTTGCCGCGCTTCATGCGCTGGCATGTTCTTTGCTTGCAATACCGTTAAGCGTCTTTCTCAGGCGGCTGTGTCAATCGATTGACGACTAAAACAACCCATTACGGTTGTTGTCGGCCTGAGTCACCAAAAACTTTAAACGGAGTTGGTATGATAGTACGAACCTTGCAGATAATCAGTTCGATTTTTCTCATATTGACCTCATCGGTCGCCATGGCGGATTCCGACACTTACAACTATAAACAGTTACAAGCCATGGCGGATAATTTTGTAAACCAACAAATTGTCCAACCCGATAGCGGTCGGGTTGAAGTTGTAGCGAATTCACTTGATCCACGTATGACGCCCAAACTGTGTGCCCACGAACCTCAAGTTGACTTCGCGCGTAACTCTTCTTTGGAACGTTATACCACGGTAGAAATTAAATGCCAGTCGCAACCGGCGTGGCGCACTTACGTGCCCGTCCGTATTTATCGCTACAAGACCGTTTGGGCAGCCGCGACGCCGATGCAACCGGGGCACTTAATTGCCGCCTCCGACTTAACCCAAGTGGAGGTCGATGTCAGTCAAGTGCGTGCTAACCTGTTTGAAGATAATCAGTTGCTGATTGGCTCGCGAACTAAGCGTCGAGTTGCGGCGGGTAAGGCCATTGAGGCGCGTGACACATGTCTTGTATGCGAGGGAGAACAGGTTACAATAGTGGCTAAGAGTAAAGCGTTAAAAATTACCGCGACGGGTGAAGCGCTTGCTGATGGCTTGCAAGGTGAGTCGGTTGCCGTGAAAAATGTCCGTTCAAACAAGTCGTTAGAGGCGATAGTGACCGGTTTAAACGAAGTTACCGTCAATTTGTAGGTAAATATACGTAGTTTTTTTATACTTTCAGCTAAAGTTATGTGTCGCGACGCCGATAGCAAATCGAGAACGTATAGTTAATGAGGTTTCATCATGGCAATTAATATCAACAATAACGGTGTTAAGAACAATACGATTGACACCAAACAGACACAACGTCAAGTGTCTAGCAACAGTAATGGTCAGACCGACAGCGCAACGCAAAAAAGTGCTGAGTCGGTGTCGTTGACATCGGAAGCGAAAAACATCAATGCTTTACAGGAAAAAGCAATGAACAGTAGCGGCATCGATCAAGCGAAAGTAGACCGCATTAAAGCGGCAATCGAAAACGGCTCCTATAAAGTAGACGTTGAGCGCCTAGCGTCAAAACTGGCACAGTTTGAGGGTGACTTATTCGGCGACTCCATTGATACTGATAAACAATCATAGGGCGCAGTAATACATTTATGTCTACCCCATTAACTGAAGTTCTCGATTTAATGACACAAACGCTCGAACAGTTGCGCGAGTGTCAGCACCATGAATTGACCGCCGTAGTTGAGCGCGAGCATGCGCGCGTAGCCGAATTGACAGACATCAAAGCGACGCTTGTTGAGCAACTACAAGAGTACGACGCATTTATCGCGCAACATCCTGATAAATCGTTACTTCAATCTGACGACGAGCTTGCTGCTCAAATGCGAACCATTAATGACTTACTGGCGCGTGTAAAACAGCAAAGCGATGTTAACGAGCAGGTTGTTAACCGCACACTCTCTAATATCGAGCAGCTTAAGCAAACGATTATTCGTCATGCCTCCCAAGCCCGCGGCGATACCGTCACTTACGATTCTAAAGGTCGTATTCGCTAAAGAATTCTACGCTGTTGCCGTTAACCTTTGTAATCATCCTTTATGGGTTCTAACGAGGTTTGTATGAAGCGGTCAGCATCAATTGCGTTCGTATTTTCTACGTTGGTGGCGCTATCCGGTTGTAGTTTAGTGCATGACCAACAATACGTTGAGTGGGAAACTAAAACACCCGATACTTTTCCTGTGTTAACGGCAACGGGGTTTGCCCCCATCGATGCGCAACCTGGCGAAACGCCTCAACATAAAGACCTCGCCGCAATGCGCGCATCCAAGCTCGAAGCCTATCGCGAGCTCGCCGAGCAAGTTTATGGTCAACGTATTTCCGGCAATACCTCAGTGCAAAACTGGTCGCTGGGCAACGACCAATTTCAAGCATCGGTTGATGGTGTTATCCGCGGAGCTGAGGTTGTACGAACCTACACAGTAGGCGATTATTATGCCACTGAGCTGCGTCTTGATTTTGCGAAGGTGCATCAGTTGTACGAGAGTACGAGTCGTAAGCAAACCATTAAACGTGTGGTCTACTACTAATTCTGGTCTAATTCTTGCTTACTTTAATCACACAGCCCTTGAGGGTCATTGATTAAAGGTTTTTCTATGCTGCGTACGTTGATTATTGGCATTATCGTCGGAATTATGACACTCCCTGTGTTTGCCCGTGTCATTGAGGTGGAAGGTAGTGCTCGCATTGTGGGAGGAGATACTCAGGCAGCTCGGGATCAGGCGATTGAGAACGCACTCCAGCAAGCGTTGATGATGACCGGAAGTACGATTCGTTCGAATCAACTGGTTGTTAACGGTGTCATACAAAACCAAGAAACTGAACTCGCGGCTTCCGGAGAGCTTGAACGAGTTGAAGTCTTGCGTGAAGAAACCCGAGATGGTCGCGTATTCGTGCTCGTTCAAACCGAGATTTGGTCTAATCAGGACAGTTGTGCTGGTCAACGCTACAAAGCCGGTGTCACTATTGCCCCATTCGAATTTTCGAATCGTGAACATGCTGCGTACGGACAGGTGTGGGACTTGGGTGAAGTGGCGGCTCAGCATCTTGCACGGGATATCGCTCGACAAAGCGAGCAACTTTTTGTCACTCATACATTAAAACGTCATGCCGGACTTCAGGCAGCACTGGATGGACTTAACTTAAATGAAGTCGGTCGTATCGGACGCCAGATTGGGTACGCCAATGACAGTCAATTTGTCATTTTAGGTATTTTTGACGACCTTTCGGTGACCGAAAACAACGCATTCTTGGGCGTATTCGATCAGCAACCAACACGGCATTTTTCTCTCACCCTGTATTTGCTCGACGCAATGAGTGGCGAACTCATTACTCGCGCACGCGTCGAGGATGCTGAACCTTGGACGTTCTCGCGTAATGCTCAGGTTGATGTCGCGACTAATACGTTTTGGAACGCACCATTTGGTGTCTCACTTGCCTCATCCTTAGAAGAGCTGGCGACAGGGATACAGATGCAAGTGCAGTGTAAACCCACGCGTGGTCGAGTTGTTTGGCATGACCGGCAAAAGATCCAGGTCAACCTGGGCTCATCGCATGGGGTGAAGGTCGGTGACACATTAAAGGTGGTTCATCCTAGCAACTATGTCGACGCGCAGGGGCATTTTCGTCAGCGCTGGCAGGTCAGTCGTTTTACCGTTACGGTTGAACAGGTGCAGCCTGATAGTGCAGTCGCCTCTCTCGACAATACAGATGTATTAACCAATGTGCAGATTAACGATTGGGTGATCCCCGCCGTGTCGAAAAACACGAGTTCGAGATAGTGGTTGGCTGGAAAGCTTAATCTGAGTCTGGCATACTTTGCCAGCTCACTCGGTTGTCCCCGTAGCTCAGCAGGATAGAGCAGCCGCCTCCTAAGCGGCAGGTCGCAGGTTCGACTCCTGCCGGGGACGCCAGGTTTACTGAATTATTGATGACGCTTTGTTAAAAACTCAATGAGCGGCTCAAACCGCAGCGGTGTTGCTTCAAGATAACCTTGCATAATGTCTGCCTGAAGTTTTTTGACCTCTGCCTTTTCCGATAGTGTTTCCACGCCTTCAGCAACAATCTTAAGCCCTAGCTCATGAGACATACTGGTGATACCTCTCACTATCGCTTGATTTGCTTTATGGGTATCAATATCACGGATAAAACTACGGTCGAGCTTGACGTCCGAAATAGGCATTTGCGTGAGGTATCTCAAGTTTGAGAAGCCTGTACCAAAATCATCCAGCGCGATCGCGATTCCTTTATCGGCTAATTTGTCGAGCGTCGCGACAGCCGTTTGCGCGTTTCGTAACATCATTGACTCGGTGATTTCTAACTTAATATCACTGGGCTTGATGTTTGTCTCCAACATGACGCGCTCAAGTTGTTCGATGAAGTCCGAACGTGAAATATGAACCGTTGAGACATTCACCGATACACGCGCTCCTTCAGCTAAGTAAGGCTTTATTTTGTGCCAATCACTAAAAGCCTGGCGCATGATCCAATAACTGAGCGGGATAATTTGGCCAGAACTCTCGAGGATGGGGATAAACTCGGCGGGCGATAAGCCGTCAATATCGGGATGGCGCCAGCGTACTAGTGCCTCGATGCCACAGACCGTCTCTGCTTCAAGGCAAATTTGAGGTTGATAGACCAAATGAAATTGTTGCTTATCGAGACCTTTTTGCACGGTGTTGCGAATTAATAGTGCTCGGTTCACCTCATCATTGAGCGCTTTATCGAACCACTGGAAGGTGTTTCTGCCGGCGCGCTTAGCTTCAAACATGGCAATGTCGGCCTGCTGAATCATGATTTCTGCGCGTGCCGTGCGATCTTGACAATAGGTCAATCCAGCACTTGCGGTAATGTAGAGATCAGTACTGTCAATTTTGTACGGTCGGGCAAGGTCATCGAGGATACGCTGTGTCACCGTTGCTGCATCTTGGCGCGCTTCTAAACCGGTAAGAATAATGAGAAACTCATCACCGCTTAATCGCGTTAACGTATCGGAGTTACGCAACTGATTCCGAATCCGCCCTGCCACGACTTGTAATAGCTTATCGCCCATTTCGTGACCTAAGCTATCGTTGATCGCTTTGAATCCATCTAAATCAATAAATACAACCGCGGTCAGTGTTTTTTCACAGGCGTCTGATGAGCAGTGCCGCTGAAGACGTTTTATAAACTGATTACGGTTGGGTAATCCGGTTAATGGGTCATGCTGTGCCAAAAACGGCAAATGCTCAGTACCGCTTAACTTCATATTAAACGGGTGCAAATAAATCAAGAAGTGTTGCTCACCGTTATCGACCACGGCAATGGCGCAATAATAAATAGGCTGTCCGCTTATTTCATTGGGCTGAAAGGAGCTTGAAAAAAACTGTTTATCATCATTTGGGAGGTGCACCCCAAGCTGCCTACCAATATCGACTTTATTTGCCAGTAGATCTTGAGCACCTTGGTTTGCGAACGTGACAATACGGTCGCTGTCGACAATGACGATGGCGATGCGACTATTATCAAAAATCTCATAACGCTCACACGTTTGGTGCATAAACTATTCCTTTAGCTCATTTTTTACACATAATTAAAAAGAGACTCACGACTATTTGCTTAATGTTTCTTAATTAATAGTAGCACTGTTTGTAATAGGCAACGCTAGTCTTAATATCATACTCATACGTTGTTTTTTTACTTAGAGTATCGTGTGTTTTAAACCTTCCTTGTTTTGCTATGAGTATCATGTTTATGAAAGCTTACGCAAGCGTTGCTAATTTTTGTAAAATGGGAGCTTTATTAACTCGATATAAGGTGTGTTCTGTTTTTCGTTGCGATACGCTTGTAAGCCAATATCGACGTGATCAGACCCCGCGCTCGCTCGATCGGTGTAACTACCAAATAGCCAGTCCCACCAGACTACACTGAAGCCATAATTACTATTCGTCTCGCGTTTAAGACTACTGTGATGAATACGGTGTAATTCTTGAGTAATAAGAATTTTACGTACAATCGATTCGAGCTTTGGAGGTAGCTGCACATTACCATGATTAAACAACGAGCAAGCGTTTAAAGTTATTTCGAATATCAGTACAGCACTCGCCGGTATACCCAGTAAGGTGATCGTGGCGGCTTTAATGGCCAAGCTGAGCAACATCTCAATCGGGTGAAAGCGCACCCCAGTAGTCACGTCAAAGTCTGGATCTGCGTGATGTACCCGATGCAAACGCCATAGCCATGGTATACGGTGGAACGCTCGATGTTGCCAATACAGTACAACATCCAGTGCAATTAGACCCAAAGCAATGGCGAGCCACAATGGTCGCTCAAATTGATTAAACACGCCCCAGTTGTTTTCAGTGACCCATAAAGCAATCCCTGTTAAGCCAACTGGAGCAACTAAGCGCATGAGCACGCTGGACGTGAGGATCAGAGCAAGATGACTGCGCCAACGATGCCAGCGACTCACTCGCGCTACACGTTTAGGCTGTCTTGCTTCCCATAAAAGCATGAGTGCCAGTACAGCGAGAAAAATGCTTAATCGAATCCATGTTTCCATCGTTTTACTCGTATGCCTTGAGCGTTTTAAAGCCGGCCCAAATACGTGTTGTCGTCGTCACCCAACACACCCCGCCAAACAACCAAGCGATAATGCCAAAGTGCTGCGGCAGTAAACACAACACAATAAAAACTGCGAAGGTTTCAAAACCTTCGGCAAGTCCGCCCATGTAATACATCGACTTGTTCGGATAATGCGGGTTGTCCACCCCCCGTTTAGACGCCTGCACGGCAAAGGCTAAAAAGCTGGTGCCAGTGCCAACGAAAGACAACATTAAGAAGAGTCCAGGTAACAGGTGCTCGTGTGGACTATTTAAAATAAACCCGACCACCACCGCTTGATAGAAAATAAAGTCCAAGACGATATCTAAAAAACCACCCGCATCGGTTGCTTCAGTACACCGAGCAACGGCACCATCAAGCCCATCTGCAATACGATTAAATAAAATAGCGATAAGCCCCAGCTCAAACGCACCCACGGCGAGTAGTGGCAGTGCCAACATACCTATAATAAACCCTATTAGGGTCACTTGATTCGCCGTTATAGAACGCGCAGCGATCCATTGTCCGGGCTTATTGAGCAACCGATGCAATGGCGGAATCAAGTAGCGATCAATCATAGTAGTAATCTTCTAAGTTGACGATGTTGCCGGGGGCATCCTGTACGTCATGCGTCACCAAGATGGCAGGCATGCTGGCTGCTGTCAGCGTTGTCCAAGTAAAATCGCGTATGGTCTTTCTTAGTTTTACGTCGAGCGCTGAAAAGGGTTCATCAAGCAGTATACTCTTGGGTGCCGATGCAAGACTGCGTAACAAGGCAATGCGGGCTGCTTGACCACCACTGAGCTCCGTTGGGTAGGCCGTGGCGTAGTCCGCGAGTGCAACCGAATCGAGCTCTTGTTTTACCCAGTCGTGCCGCGCTGCATCATCACCCTGCTTAGCAGCGAGTGCAAACAATAGATTTTGCTCGACGGTCATGTGCGGAAATAAATCCACTTGCTGTGTCACTAACCCTATCTGTCGGCGTTCAATGGGTAACGCTCCTACATCCTCGCCGTTGAGCTTGATCTGACCTTCAATCGTGATGTCAGGTTGCGGTACACCCAGTATCCACTGTAATAAACTTGATTTACCAATACCGCTGGCACCTGTCAGCGTCAGTACTTCACCGGCTGATACAGTCAGCGATGGAATCACTAACTGATGATATTTAAACACCATAGTGAGATGATTAATTTCGAGCACGTGTCCCCCATAAAGCCAACATGAATACGATCCAAACACTCGCCCATTGTGCCAGGGCATAGACACTACCGAGTCGCCAATCCCCGCCCGACGCAATGCTGACAGCCTCAGTCGTCAATGTAGGATGGGTCACCGGTGCCAGCCATTGAGTTGGTAAATACTGAGCTACACTGATCGAAAATGCCATCGCCCAAGCTAAAGCTAATGGTCGCTTTAACATGGGAACTAATATTTTAAACCATGCCGCCCAAGGACCATAACCCAGACTGCGCGCCTGCCAGAGCCACCGTCTAGGATACGCATGGTAAGCCCCGTGCAATGTTAAGTACGCATAAGGAAAACAAAACACAGTATGAGACCATAACAACCCAATCAACCCGCTATCGGGCCCAATGGTCTGTTGCCAGCCCAAAACCAAAACTAATTGCGGCACCATCAGCATTGCCAGCCAGCCAACGTGCAGTTGATGTTGCTGACGTTGCGCCTGCACTTCCAATAGTGCGACGGCTGACAACCAAGCTAGCGTGGCACTTAGTACGGCGAGTATCCAAGTGTTGTAAAGCAAAGGTGCGATATAGGGCCATTCGGCGAGCCAACGTGACCATTGCCAACCCTGCGGCCACAAGGACGGATAAAACCACGACTGCTGAACTGACTGCAGTAATAAACTTATAAAAATAATGACTGCCAATCCCGCCCAAAACCAAGGTAGACCCGCACGTTTACCTGTGGTTTGAGCGACGGGTGTCCGCTTTCCGCTTGCAGCAAGGGAGCTAAGCCAACGCTGCAGTACCCATTCGACGACACGTAGCACGACTAAGGTGACTATAGCCACAAGCACCAAAAGCAACGAACCCCAATGGACTAATCCTTGCGTATTGCTATTAAACTGCCAGTTAAGCTCAAACACTGCCTGTGCCAAAAGTGCGGGCGCGTTAGGCCCAACGAGCAATGGAATGTCGACCACAGACACGGTGTAAATGGCAATGATGTAAAGCGGCAAACGGATTCGTCTAAGTAAAGCGGGTACGACTATCAACCACCAAAACCTGCGGCGACTGTAACCTAACGCCTGTGCTTGCTGTTGCCAGCGTAGAACGGGCATTTGTTGAACATTCGCCTGCGCCATTAGTATTAAAAATGGTAGTTCTTTGAGCACTAACGCCACCATCAGGGTAAAGGCGCTTTTGCTACTGAGCCAACTGGACTGTAAGGGCCCTTGCCACATGGGTAATAACGCGTCGACGATACGCACTAACCAACCCGACGGACTCACTAGCCATAATAGACCAATGGCGAACGCAACATGGGGGACGGCAATAAAACTCGTCCAAGTCGCACTGAGGCGCTTACCCCGAGCCAAGCCAAGGGCACCAAAAAGTACTATCAGGCTGGTTATCAACGTCACCGCGAATGTCAGCCAGGCACTACCGCTCAACGCCCTGAATGCATCGCTCAACGCCCCTTCAAAAGACGCCGTTGTGCTTTGCCAGAGCACAACGCCCAACGGCAGTATTAACCACAGCAATGCTATTGCTACGCGCACCATACGACTTATCATTAGCGCGGATATCGTTGTTGCCACTGTTGCTCTAAATAGGCTTGCCAACTGACATGAAACTCCGCCGCGACTGGCAACATCGCCGGCGTATCGGGTAGCGCTATATCCAATACTGTCGGGTCACCCCAGCCCGATAAGTCAGCTTTTTTGCGTTGTGCGGCCTCTGATAGGAAAAAGGTAATCACCTGCTTCGCGGCCTGGGGATGACCACTGCTCTTTGGAATCGCTAAATAATGACTATTGGTGATAGCCGCGTCGCCTAAGGTGATGCGTTTGGTGCCCGCCGGCACTCGTCCCTGATTGACGAGTGTTTTAACCTCATTCGGATTAAACGACGGCGCGACATCAAGTTGCTTGTTAGCGAACCAATTTAGTTGTTGTGCCGCACTCGACGGGTAATTCTCGCCGCCTTGCCATAATAACGGCTGTAACTCGTCTAAGTAGGTCCACAAAGGTGCTGTCAGTTTTTCGGCGTCGACCGCATCGACAGGCTTGAGAAATGCTTCATCTTGCTCAGAAAGCGACAGCAATAATGATTTTAAAAACGTGGTGCCATGAAACTCCGGCGGTTTAGGATACGTAATACGACCGGGATGTTCAGCAGCATACTCCAGTAATTCCGCGGCACTGATGTGATCACCGGCAACGCATGTGTTACAGGTCAAGAGATAGAACTGTCCGACGCCCCACGGTACCTCGAGGTCGGCGACCGGTTCACCAAAGTCGCTTTGCCAACTCAGTTGATCATTCAATCTCTCTTTAATATTCAGCTCGGTGAGTATCGGCATCAGGCGATCAGCCTGTTTCAACGCATGAAAGTTCTCGCCATTAATCCATATTAAATCGGCGTTGCTCTGACCATCAACCAGTTGCTTAACCACCTCAGCGATATCAGCCACCTTCACGTGTTGTAACTGAATACCTTGCGGTCGCAGTTCCTTGGCGGCCCAGCGAATGTAATCATTAACGGCGGGATTACCGCCCCACGCATAAAAATAAACGGGCTTCGGCTTACCTTGTGCCGAACTGTTTGTCGGAAAGCCCATTATTGATATCGCGGTCAGTAGTAGAAACACATATTTCATGAACGTAACCATCGGTGTAGTTTCTCAACCCACTGTAACAGTTTTTCGGGCGCATGCGCGCGCTTCCACTCGCCCGCTGCATACTTGTTAGCCTCAGCCAACGTGGGGTAACTATGAATGGTTCCAAGAATTTTATTCAGTCCGATACCATGCTTCATTGCTAAGACAAACTCGGCCAGTAACTCCCCTGCCTGGGGACCGACAATATTAACCCCTAAGATCGTGTCTTTACCCGGCTCAGTCAGCACTTTTACACGTCCGTTGGCATTGCCATCGGCTATCGCGCGATCCAGCTCGGCAATGTCATAGCACGTGGTTTCATAATCAACCTGCTGTGCCTTTGCTTGCTGTTCTGTCAAACCCACGTTGGCGACTTGCGGTGAGGTATAGGTGACCCAGGGGATCACCGAGTAATCAACACGAAAGCGCTTGAAACGGCCAAACAACGCATTCACCGTGGCATACCACGCTTGGTGTGAAGCAACGTGAGTAAACTGATATGGGCCGACAACATCACCACAGGCATAAATATTCGGCAGGCTGGTTTGCATAAACTCATCGACCTGTATGGTTTTACCCTGCTCAATGCCCAGTTCTTTTAAGCCAAAGCCTTCCAGATTCGCCTGTCTGCCAAGCGCCAACAGCACCCGATCGGCATGCAATGACTGCTCTCTTTGCTCACTTTCGACCGTGAGCTCAACGCCCTGCTCGGTTTGGCTAAAGGCTTTCGCCCGGGTGCCCAAATGCAACGTAACGCCATCATCTTGAAGCGCGCGTGCAACATAAGTCGACGTATCCGGGTCTTCGTTAGTCAATAACCGCTCACTCATCTCGACCAGATGTACCTCACTGCCCAGTCTTTGAAAGGCTTGTGCCATTTCGCAACCAATCGGTCCACCGCCTAAAATCAATAAGCGTTTAGGTAACTCGCGGAGCTGCCACAGGTTATCCGATGTCAGGTAATCAACGTTGTTGATGCCCGGTAAGTTCGGCACGAGCGGCCGCGCGCCCGTCGCCACTACGATATGTTTGGTAGTTAAGCGACGCGACTCGCCGTCTTGCTTGAGTTCCACTTCCCACGGCGATTTGATGGTCGCTTCACCGAGCTCTACGTTGACACCCAAACCTTGGTAGCGCTCGACCGAATCATGCGGCTCAATACGTTGTATCACTTGCTGTACTCGCGCAAGCACTTGCTGAAAGTCCACAGATACCGAGTCAACTTTAATGCCAAGCTGCTCGCTGTGACGCATGTGATGCACTTGATTAGCCACGTGCAATAACGCTTTTGAAGGCACACATCCGGTATTAAGGCAGTCACCCCCCATTTTGTCGCGTTCGATTAAGGTCACTTTGGCTTTCACTGTTGCCGCTATGTAAGCACTGACTAAGCCCGCTGAGCCTGCACCAATGACGATAAGGTTATTGTCGTAGTGTTGAGGGCGGGTGAAACCTTTAAACGCCCGGCGACGCTTGATAGCTGTAAGTAACCACTTGGCGATCAGAGGGAAGATACCCAATAACACAAACGCGCCAATGAGATCGGCCGAGACCACATCGCCCACTTGTTCAATTTCTGCGAGCTGAGTACCTGCGTTGACATAAACAACGGTACCCAACAACATGCCGACTTGGCTCACCCAATAGAATGTCCATGTTCTAATCTGTGTAAGACCTAAAGCCAGATTAATCACAAAAAACGGAAAAATGGGTACCAGCCGTAAACTCAACAGATAAAAGGCGCCGTCCCGCTTTACGCCGCGATTGATCGCCTCGAGCCGCTGACCAAACTTACTTTGCACCCAGTCCTTTAATAAAAAGCGCGCACTTAAAAAGGCCAGCAAAGCACCGACCGAGCTAGCAAAACTGGCTAGTAGCCCCCCCCAGCCAAGTCCAAAAATGGCACCGGCACCTAAGGTTAGGATCGTGGCACCCGGGATCGATAACGCAGTAACCAAAACATAAGCGACAAAGTAGATAGCAAAAGTCAGTAACGGTTCCGTCTCAAACCAGCCATTAACACGCGTTTGCTGCGCTTTTAGCGTATCAAGATTAAGATACTGCGTAACATCGAACATCACCGCAGCGACAATGGCCGCGATAATCACCAGCGCCAGCAGAATTTTTTTTACAGACACAACAGCTCCTTCTAAAAGCGGTAATCAACAGTCAGCTGCGCGTGGCGCGGAAGTGATGGAGAGGCGAGTGTGGAGCCGAAATAGCCGCCCTCAAACACCGGTGACCAATTTTCTTCATCGGTTGCGTTGAACACATCTAAACGCGCACTCAGTTGAGCAGTCACTTGATAAGTTGCGTTTAAGTTCAACATATACTGATCACGAATGATCACAGTCTGCAGGTAATCAAGCGGATAGCTCTGGGTATAACTCAAATCACCACCCACCGACCACTGAGGCGTTAGCTGCCAACCTGCGACGGCTGAAGCTTGCACTTCAGGAACGCCTTGCAAACGTTGGTTCGAGGCTGCAAAGGCCGCAAAGTTAGGCGCACCCACACCGGTACCATTGATAATGTCCGGTCGTGAATTATCAAACAAGTCCGCGACTTGACGCGTATCTTGAAACGCAGCCGAATTATCATAGTGCGCATCTAAATAGCTGGCAGCCAGTGTCGCCCAAAAGCCGTTTTCATTACGATAGTTCCACTGCGCCTCAACACCCTGTGTGGCAATACCGCTATTAGAACCGTCGCGGTTGCGCAAGCTACGTGTTTGGTCAAATACCACCACATCGGTATACCAACGACTGTTGACCGGCGCAATTTTGATACCAATCTCATACAGTGTATTTTCGGTGGCGAAATTCTGTGAATCAATGACTTGATTCCCATTTAATACCGTACCGCCCGCCATTGAATTCGAAGTCGAATCGCTTTCGTACGCCGATGCGTAAACCATCACCGCCGTTGAAAGTTGATACTGAGACGACAGGCTAACTGCACTCAACCAGTCATTGTAACTGTCCTCTGCTGCTTCAAATCCAGCGGGTGGCAGCGGATCTTTCGCGGTCACATCGTAGTAATCAAGCCGTGCCCCTGCGGTGACTTGCCAACGCTCAGTCAGTGCCAGCTCATGCTGTGCGAACAGACCCCACTGTTGGCTTAACGAGTCGGTGGTATCCGATAAGATATAATCACCCACGCCGTCGCCATCGTTGTCATAGTTAGTGCCTGGTGAAACAAATAGACCGGGACGCAACTCCACTAATTGTGCCTGTTGCGCTGCTGTCAGCGGAATACGCCGATTTGAGATAGGGCCAGTGAGGTCAGTTGGTAAATCGGCTTCCGTACTGAACTGGCTGTAACCCAATACATCATTGACACGTAAATTGATGCCTACAATGGTGTGATCGTTAATGTGCAATTCAGCACGGTTTTCGAATGTATGTGCGCCATCAATAATCTCAACAAAGCTGTTTTGGTTAATCCCCTCACGCTCTAAATACTGATAATACGTGCGGTTTACAAAAATAAGTGCGTCAGACCATTGCTGCTGAAACGTCGAATGAACCAACGTCGTTTTGGCATTATTGATATCCGCTGGATCGGTCAGTACGCGACTGCGATCAATTTCCACCTGGCCCGTCGGGCTGACAACCGCGTAAGCACCTGGCACGGTAGAACCATTAGGCTGTACACCTTGTCCGGTAATATAAAGGTTGTCATCGATGAGCGCTTGGGTGGGCCGGTTGATACCCGCGTTATCGGTCCACTCGACATCATAGTACTCAAGCCCGATATCCCACTCAGTGCGGCTGTTCGGCGTAAAGCGATAGGCGACAAATACGTCATCACTGCGAGTCGAGGTATAATCGTAAAAGCTATCGTGGTCGACAAACTCAGCGCTAACTCGTAACCCATGCTTGTCACGCTTGAGCACTTCATTATGATCGAGTTGCAGACGGTATTGACTCCACTGACCCCATTCACCGCGAACCCGTGAGCGCTCTTTATCTGTCAGTGCCTTTTTCGGCAATAAATTAACAAAGCCACCGACGCGCTGAGTCGTACCCAGCATCACCGGTGGCGCTCCTTTCACTACGGCAATCCCTTCGATACTATTAAACGACATTGGCACACCCAAGCCGTTGTTACCGGCTTGACGCCGCATACCCGCCTCGAATAACTCACCGAGCTGTCCACGCATACTCGGGAGTGAAGGATTGCCAAAACCCGCCGCAGCAAAACTGTTGGGGGCAAACCGAGCGATATCATGCAGATCATTAATCGCCGCTTGATCCATCAGCGAACGCGATATCATGGTGGCAGAGCGCGGGATTTCCTGTAATGCATCGGACAAGCCAAACACCCCTTCGACCGGTTCTTCACTCGGCAATACCAGAGTTTCCCCTTCGCCGGTGACCTCGATAATTTCGATAGGTTCTTGTGCCATTACCGACACCGGAAGCAGTGCCAACCACGCGTACTTCATCGGGAAATCCTTTTTATAGCTGACTTAAGAAAGAGCGTATACGTTCTGCATTTTTACCCACATCACTGCGACCCACGCGTGACTTACTGCGAATGTCGAGCAGTGTTTCGTCATTTTGCGCCTGAATGCGGATCACCACGTCGTCTTTAAAACCAAACCATGTTGTTGTGGCTGTTGCCTCAATCCGATGTTGCTCATCCGACGTATCGATAATTTCCCAGCCCATATTCTTAGCCACCGTCAATGCCTGCTGATAGAGCTCGTCCGGTGATTTAGAAGAAACATAGGTGGTAATGTCGGGATACGCTTCTTTTTGTTGCTTTGCTGTTTCCTCACCCGCGTATTCCACAGGATTAGGCGCGTTAGCACGCAAAGGTGCAATAGCCACAAATTCAGGCGGGTTAACCGTATCCGTTGAGATATCATGAATGGGCGGCACCGAGGTTGCCGTTTGGTACTGCGTATAAGGTAAATAAAACGCAATAAATGCAGCAATAATAGCTAAAACGCTAAGCCCTGCGCGAGCGCCCTTAGGTCGGCGCACGAATAACGCAATAATGTTTAATATGCCCGCACCGATGGCAAGGTACACAGCCCAACGCAACAACGTGAAGGCACCACCTAAAGTGAGCCATTCGAGTTGATAAAGCGGGCCGGACAAGCCGATTAAAATAAGAGAAAGTAACCCAAGAAAAATTAAGATGGAGTGCAACGCTTTCATAGTCTGTCCCGAACAAATTATTGTTTTATAAGATATTAGACTACGAAAGCGTGGTTAAGCCAGATCAACGAATAATAGGTTGTCCTTCAGATGAGTTAAGACGTGCCGCATCAACGCGCGGAATATAAATGCTCCCCGTACTAACAACATGTCGACTGTTAATATCGACCAAGCGAGCGTTTGCTAAGATTCCGTCACGATAATAGCTATACGTACCGACAACAACATGGGTGATGGGCATGATTTCATCGACTTCGAGGTAGTCGCGTGTTAAGGCAAAGTCTCCTTTGGGCGTAACACGAATAAAGTCCGTTGTTTTGTAATCAATAATGGGCACTTCTCGGCTCGCGAGCTCACCACGCAACTGCTCAGACATCGCTTGCGCCAGTATCGATGCTTGCTGATAAGATGACTCTACACCGACAAAGTCCGTGACGCCGACGTGTGTCTGCGATAAATCGATTTGACTGTTTGCTACCAATTGCTGCGCCAACTGCGTACTGTAGCTATTGATGGGCGCGGGTATTGCGCTTTTGCCGTTGTCATCGTAGCGGACTTTTTGCTCCGGCTTAGGTAAAACTGTACAGGCGCTCAAACTCAATGCCGCCGCTATCAAAAGAGGTAATCGCATACTTTTCTCCTACCGACTTCTTTGCAGATGACCATCGATGATCTGGGCACTTTTATTCGGCCAATATAAATGCTTGGGTACATAATGATTAGCAGCCGCCAGCACCGATTGAGAGCGACGATCGAGCACCCGAATGCTGAGCATTACACCATCATCTTCTCGGCTCATGGTCCCCACTAATACCCAGTCTAAGTTGGGATTAAGATTTAACTGCTGTTTATCATTGGTTAGCATCGTCGCCCCCGCAGATGTCAGCGTCACACCATTCTGAGCGCGAAAGTCGATAAGCTTGACATTTCGCTCTGTCAGATGGCTATACAGTGCTTCACTGACTTCATGGCTGACGGAATACAATGCGTTTTCAGACGTCGGTAATTCAAGCGTGTCGGACATCACCCAACGTGTAATCCCTACTTGGGCATGCGCTTGGCGAGGTGATGATTGATTTAACTGTGTTACCAGTTGTTGCGCTAACCGATCAGCGATCTCGTCATACGGACTAATTGAGTGCGCTTTAGCTGGCAGCACCATTAAGCTGAGTAATATAACCAATACACGCATAAGGTATCTCTGAATTAAGAGTGATGTTGTTGTATCGGCTCGAAATCGAAATAATTTAGTTGGTTAGTGCGCTTAACTAATGCCTAGTCGTTTAAATAGACCTTCGCGGTAGGACTGACCGATACGTATCTCGTCATTATTACTTAACACGAGAAGCGTCAGTCTGCCTAATTCGCTCGTGAGTTCTCTCACATGATTTAAATTGACGATAACACTGCGGTGCGCTCGGTGAAAACGATTACCGCAAAGCGTATCTGCCACATTTTTCATAGTATCGCGGTGAAGGAGTCGTTCATCGGGAGTGTGAATTTCAACATAATTGGCGGCCCCTTTAATACAGATAATATCGTCGACAGGAATGAAAACGATTTTACCTACCATCCTTACGGGAAATACGTTATCCATACTACGCCAGCATCCATCAGGCTCAGAAAGGTTTAGAACCTGATGGTATGGCACCCAGTTCAAGATGGGATATTTTGTGACTAACACGACATCATTCAACCTAAACGCATCAAATAACATGATTAATAATGCCGTATTTTGTTCTATCTCTCTGTAAGACAAACATAAAAAAAGCCCTCCGAAGAGGGCTTTTTGATTGCGTTTTTTACACTTAGAAACTAAGTGATGCGCGAAGGTATGCGAAACGACCAATGTTGTCGTAGATTGCAGAGCCTGCGCCAGTACCTGTTGTATAACCTGGTAACTCACGGTTGAAGAAGTTATCGACACCTAAAGTAAGACCTAGGCCATTATCGAACTTGTAACCCGCTGTTACGTCAGTAATGACATAAGTGCCATACTGCATTTCGTTACTTGGGTTAGGGTTCGTCTCAAGACTGGTTGGATCGTACAAGTTTACACGGTCAACGTAACGAGTGGTTGTGCCAAACGTCCAGTTGTCGATGCCGTACTGTACAGACAATTGCATTTGCAAGTCTTGGTCACCCAAAACGCCCGCGTAATCAGTGTAGTTATCAGGCTCGTCAGCAAATGGGTAGTCTTTTGCTTCGATTGTGTACGTACCGATTAAGTTAGTGCGGAACTGACCACCTAACGCATCAAAGTCGTACGCGAACTCGAAGTCAACACCTGAGTTCAATGAACGCGCGATGTTCAGTGCGAAACCACGGATCAATGTAATCTCAGACGTATCTGGGTCACGTGTGATCAGGTTACAGAACTGGTTATCGATAGTCTCAGCATCCACACAACGGTTTAGGATAGTTTGGAAACCAATGCCACTAATCGTGTCATCGATGTCGATTTCCCAATAGTCAACTGTTGCAGAGAAACCTTCCAACCATTCTGGTGAATAAACGAAACCAGCAGTGATTGATTCTGATGTTTCTTCGCTCAAGTCTGGGTTACCACCCACTAATGTCTCAAGTGTTGCTGAGTCATAGTTCGAATCGAAGTCCGCAGGTACACCTAACGCCGCACAGTTAGCTTCACGACGCGCACGGCCGTCTGCTGATAGCTGAGCTAAGTTAGACACTTTACACGGATCGTCAACACCTGCGAATGACTGGCTTTGGCCTGAGAACAATTCATCGATGTTTGGCGCACGGATCGCTTCAGAGTATGTGAAACGTGAACGTAATTCATCGCTGATAGTCCAGTCTAAACCAACTTTCCACGCAGTAGCGCCGCCGATGGTTGAGTAGTCTGCGTAACGCACTGCAGCATCAAAGTTCAGGTGTTGTACCATGAACATGTCACGTAACAATGGAACGCTGATCTCACCAAAGATTTCTGAAACGTCGTATTGACCGTCCGTTTCGCCCAGTGCGTTAAAGAAGGTAGCACCCGTTTTTGCAAAGGGGTCTTCGACCGTTACACTTGATTCATCACGGTACTCAACACCACCCGCAAAACCGATGTGACCGGCTGGCAATTCATACAAGAATGAATTTGAGAAGGTTGCGTTAAATACAGTTTGTTCGATTTCAGAGGTACCGACAGAAGTCGTAGTAACGTAGTCTTGCGACGCTTGGCTTGCCATGCCCAAACCGAATGGGTTGAAAGGCACACAACCATCAGCACGTGCTTCTTCGCTACGACATACGATGTTACCGGTTTCGTCTTCAACCGCGTCCAGTGCCCACTCCATGTTCTGGAGGATTACGTTAGCACCATTGACACGTTCGATGTCTGATTTACCCCACACCAATGAAACGTCATAGCTCCAATCTTGGTTGAGCATACCGTCAAAGCCGATAACTGCGCGTTTTGTTTCACGCGTGTTTTCTTCGATACGACGACCTGCATCATCGTACATACGGTTCAAACCAAGGAAAGGTACGCCAAGCTCATCCATTTGTGATGCCAACGCTTCTGGCAAGAATGGGTTGTCACGTTTGAACAAGTAAGGGTAGTTATCCGCTGCGGCACCCGTTGAGAAGAAGCGGAAGAATGGCTGACCGATATTTTGACCTTCACTCTTAACGTACTTCGCGTTCCAGTACATGTTCACGTCTTGCGTAAACTCATAGTTACCTTTGAGGTTATAGTTTACACGTGAGAATTCTGGCTGTACTTCGCTGTAACGACGTAAGTTGATGTAATCACAGTCTTGACAGTACAATCTAGCCGTATCGTTTACATCGCCGATATAGGTATCGCGATAAGAACCGTCTGGGTTAAATGTACCTAAGATACCGCCGGTGAACGGGTCCCATACAGTACCTTGATTAGAAATCGCATAGTAACCTGCATTAGGCACTACGATGTTGTCTGGGTATGCTGGATCGTCGAGTTGATCTTCGGTACGCGGGCCGTACAGCGCTTCATAACGCATGCTAGCCGTTGACGTTGCAGTCCACGGGTTATCCAACGCATTTAATGAGTCTTGTGCGTTGTATTCTGCTGATACCGCGATGTTACCTTTACCACCGGCAAATGCAGTACCGTATGAGAAAGTATACTTCTCGTTTGAATAGTCGCTGTTTTCAGCGTAACCTCGAGTGGCGGTAACGTCTAAGCCTTCGACGTTCTTCTTAAGGATAAAGTTGACAACACCTGTTACAGCGTCGGCACCGTATACCGCAGACGCGCCGCCGGTGATGATCTCAACGCGATCAATCCAAGCACTTGGAATGGTGTTGGTATCAACCGAGCTAGAACCTGGCGCTGAAGCCACGTGACGTTTACCGTTGACCAATACCAACGTACGGTCAGTACCCATGTTACGTAGGTTCAGTGTACTGATACCTGCCGTACCGATGAAACGGCCTGAGTTAGCCAATGTGAATGTTGTTGCCAATGCAGGTAAGCGACTCAGTACTTCACCGATGTTCATTGCACCGGTTTCAACGAGATCGTCACCGCTGATTACGGTAACAGGACTAGGTGCTTCGGCACCAATACGGCCGATACGCGAACCAGTAACCTGAATACGTTCTTCAACTTGTGCGTTTTCGCTTTGTACAACTTCCTGCCCAGAAGCAGAAACGACCACGTCTTGATCGTCTTGCTGAGCATCTTGTGCTAAAGCAGGTGCTGCGATAAACGCAGAGCTAACACCCGCCATCAAAATCGTTCTGATAGAACGCGCCAATAATGACTGTTCGTTCATGTTCAGTCTCCCCGAAAATTATTATTATGACGATTCTCTACAACTTGTTAATAGAATCGTTATTCAACGCAGTCCTTTACAAGACTGCGCTCAGGAAGAAGAAAAACACATTTTTTCAACAAAGGCAACTTTTTTATAACACTTTTAACAGTTTCTGATCATTACTTGATCGCCTGTAAACAGAAGCCGACTTCACCCGTTTCTGGAAACTCGACGTCTTGTACCATAACTCGTTTGAAGCCTGCCTTTTCAGCCGCTTGAGCGAGGTGATCAGCTGATTTCACTTGCTCTACTGCCTGTATCATGTCGTCCATTTGGGCATAATGAAATTTCATGTTATTGAGAAAATCATTGTATACCTGCCGAGCCTCTAGTTTCTTACCATTTGAAGCAGCTTGTAAAATATGCCGTACAGCCGGAACAAAATTACTACGCTTAAATGTTGGGTTATTACGATGCGTATGAGCCAGTTGATCGAGCTTACGCTGCGACAACGCTGCTTGCTTGCCTAACGGCTTTCCACGCGCTTCAAGGATAGAGGTATACAAGTTATATACATGTTTCTCTAAGTGGCGAATCAGTGACGGCATTAATTCATACATTGCTTTATTATTGCGCACTAATGTTGAGTTACTTGAATGCACGAGAGCAACAAGCGCACCATCCTTCTTGAGTTGCGTATGCAAATGCGCCAACCCCTCGATTAATGGGCCGTACTCTAAGCCGTAGTGCGAGACCACCGTGCCCAATTTTTTGTTGCCGGTTAATTTAAAGCTTTGATATGGCGTTAGTTCACGAACATCCAGCTCGGGGTTAGTAGGTCTCAATGCCGCGCTATCCACGCCTATTAATTGCCACTTTGATTTGTTCTTTTCATTTTTATATTCGTTCAGCCAGCCAATTAGAATGCCATTCCCGCACCCAATATCGACAATCGGTGACTTCGCTTCAAA
>NZ_CH672404.1:0-7811 GCF_000152885.1 Idiomarina baltica OS145 | reverse complement strand
GTTGTGACTTCTAGCGATGCTGCTGTTACTGGTGCAACTGTTACCATCCGTAACGTTGACACAGGCTTCACTCGTACTGTTCAGGTAGAGTCAGACGGTTCATATCGTTTCCCTCAATTACCGACAGGACGTTACACGGTCACTGCTAACGCTAACGGCTATGAGCCGAACCAAACTCAAGAGTTTGTAATCAGCGCAGGTGGCTCGCGTGAAATCACTGTACCTCTTTCAAGCGGTATTGAAACTATCGATGTTTCAGGTACTAGCATCTCAATGGTCGACACACGTGCTTCTGGTACGTCATTGAACATCGGCGAAGCTCAAATCGACCGTATTCCAGTTCCACGTAACGCTACAGCGGTTGCATTGCTTGCTCCAAGCACAACTGCTGGTGATGGCCGTTTCGGTAACTTAGCTTCTTTCGGAGGTTCATCAGTTGCGGAAAACGCTGTTTATATCAACGGCTTGAACGTAACCAACTTCCGTACAGGTACTGGCTTCTCAGACGTACCATTTGAATTCTACAAAGAGTTCGAAGTTAAGACGGGTGGTTACTCTGCAGAGTTTGGTCGTTCTACTGGTGGTGTTATCAACGCTATCACGAAGAGCGGTACTAACGAATTTGAGTTCGGCGCAAACGTTTATTATCAACCTGAGAGCTTGCGTGAGACCTCTCCAAACAGTATCTTGTCTGATGGCTCTACGTACGTTCTCAACGAGTTAGACGAACGCTCAGACATGGAAGGTAATATCTACGCGTCTGGTCCGATCATTAAAGACACGTTGTTCTTCTACGCAATCTATAATCCGCGTAATATCGATAACAATTACTCATCTGGTGAAGGTAAATTCTTCAACGAAGCTGTCGCCGATGATGCGTTCTACGGTGGTAAGATTGACTGGCAAATCACCAGTAATCATCTAGTTGAACTGTTAGCGTTTTCGGATTCAGCTACCACTGAAACAGACATTAGCCGCCGAACTACTGACGGCCTCAGCTACCAGTCAACTTCGTATGAAGAGACTGGTGGAGACAACTGGTCTGTAAAATATACCGGTTACTTGACTGACGACTTAACGGTTTCAGCATTGTACGGTGAAAACAAATATGACTTGACCTCATATAGCAACGTACAAGCTAACTGTAACTTTGTATACGATCGTCGCGATGCAGCGCCTCTAGGCACGTTCGCAGGTTGTATCGGCAGCCCAGGTTACTTGACTGAAGAAGGTCAAGATAAACGTGAAGCGATGCGTGTGGACTTCGAATGGTACCTTGGCGACCACTTGCTACGCTTCGGTTATGATACTGAAACAAATACGTCAAATGCGCTTGAAGGCTATTCTGGTCCAGGCGGCAAGTTCGTGACTTTACGTGACGGAACCCCCGGCGGTCTGCTTGATAACGGTGCAAGTATCCCGGATGGCGTTACTGAGTACCTTGAAGAGCGCGTTCGTACCGTTGAAGGTAGCTTCGAAACTGAAAACCAAGCGCTTTACGTTGAGGATATCTGGTCTATCACTGATAACCTGACAGCAACGATTGGTCTTCGTTATGACTCGTTCGAAAACAAAAACGGTAACGGCGAAACCTTCGTAAAAGTTGATAACATGTATGCGCCACGTCTTGGCTTGTCATACGACATCAACGGTGACGGTCAGTCAAAAGTGTTTGCAAACGTAGGTCGTTACTACTTACCAGTAGCAAGTAACACTAACGTACGTATGTCTGGTAACGAGTACGATGTAACTCAATACTTTGTATTGGAAGGTACTTCAATTGACCAGTTCAATGGCAACGATTACCTGACTTACACTAAAGGCGATAAGATCGGTGACGACAGTGTAAACGCGGATGGTACCGTTCCGAACACCAAAGAATTCGTTGACCAAGACATCGACCCAATGTACCAAGACGAATACATCATCGGTTATGAAGCAGCATTCGCTGAAAACTGGAGCTGGGGCGTTCGTGGTATCCGTCGTGAATTGAACGGCGCTATCGATGACATGAGCGTTAAAGGTTATCTTGATGACACCTACGGTTGCCATGGCGGTAGCTCGTATGTATTGGGTAACCCAGGTAAAGTTGCAACTATCTTTGCTGATACCGACTGTAATGCAGACACTGCGCTTGAAAAAATCGACATCGATTTGGCAGAGCTTGGTTTCCCAGAAGGTAAACGTTCTTACAACGCTGTTGAGCTAACCTTAGCAAAAGCGTGGGACGGCAAATGGTCATTAAACGCATCTTACACTTGGGCTCAAAGCTACGGTAACACCGAAGGTTTGGTTAAGTCTGATATCGCTCAAGACGATGCGGGTATCACTCAGGACTTTGACTTTGCAGAGCTGATGGATGGTGCTTACGGTTACTTGCCGAACGACCGTCGCCATACCTTCAAAGCATACGGTGCATACGCGCTGACTGAGAACTTCCGTTTAGGTGCAAACTTTACGTTGAGCTCAGGTCGTCCGTTAAATGCATTCGGTATCGGCCACCCGAACGGTGTGCCTCAATACGGTGATACTTTCTACGTATGTACAGCAAACTGTGATGACAAAAACGAAGCTACCAATGAGTACAATCAAATTACTCGTGGTACTTACGGTCGTACAGACTGGACTCCAACCTTGGATCTTAACGCGACTTACGTAACCGAGTGGTCTGGAACTGAAATCGAATTCCGCGCAGACGTATACAACGTATTGAACTCTTCAGCAGTTCAGCGTCGTAACGAGTTCGCAGAAGAGAACGTTCCAGGGGATGCAAATGAATACTTCATGGCACCAACTTCTTACCAAACGCCTCGCTACGTTCAGTTGAGCGCTGGTATCAAGTTCTAATAGAACATTCAGTTAATACTGAATACAAAACCACCCTTCGGGGTGGTTTTTTTTGTCCAATCCGCTCTCCGCGTACTTAATTGAGTTGTTATTGACTTCATAATAATTCTTTAAAGTCAAACACTTAATAATAAAGTTAATCATAATTTAGTAACAAGTTGTTTACATAAAATTAACTTATTGCTAAATTCAAATTACCTCAAACATATTTTGAGGTAAAAAACAATAAAGTTCCGGGGAGTTTCAAATCATGAAAAGCACAACTTTTCGTAAAAATTTGTTGGCAGTAGCCATTGCAGGCGTCTTTTCGATGCCCGTTATGGCGCAAGATCAGCAAGAATCTACTGCTGACGATCAGCAAGCAGAAAAAGTAGCTGAGCGCATTCAAGTGACAGGTTCGCGTATTCCGCAATCGTCTAACGTAGTGAGCTCTAGTCCTATATCTCAAGTAACCTCAGAGGAGTTCGAGTTTTCGGGTAACGTTCGGACCGAGGATTTAGTGAACGATTTACCACAAGTGTTTCCAGGTCAGACATCTACCGATTCAAACGGTGCAACTGGCACGGCAACTATTTCACTCCGGGGGTTAGGCTCTAATCGTACATTAGTGCTTATGAATGGCCGCCGGTTGGTCATGGGATCGCCATTACAAGGCGCTATCGCGCCAGATTTAAATCAGATCCCAGGCGCACTGGTTGAAAATGTTGAGTTACTCACGGGCGGTGCATCGGCAACTTACGGTTCGGATGCTGTCGCGGGTGTCGTGAACTTCATCATGAAAGATGATTTTGAGGGCGTAAAGCTAGATTATCAGCACAGCTTTTATCAGTATAATAACCCCAACAGCAATGATGTAGCGCAATCGGCCCGTGACGCTAACTTCGATCTGGCGCCAGGTTCTGGTCGCGATGGTCATATGAATGATTTCTCGATCATTTGGGGGGTCAATGCGGACAATGGCAAAGGTAATATTACCGGCTATGTAACTTATCGCGATATCAAAGCGGTTACATAAGATAATCGCGACTATAGTATTTGCTCACTAGCAGGTGGACCTGGAGATTATTCCTGCGGTGGCTCCGGCACCATTCCAGACGGTCGCCTAACTGATTTCGTTGACTACGACTACTACATCGATCAAGGTACTTTCCAAGAGTATGACGGGCGCTTATACAACTTTGGTCCTCGCAATTATTTTCAGCGTCCCGATGAGCGTGTCACACTCGGTGCATTTGGTCATTACGAAATCAACAAAAACATGGAGTTTTTCGGTGAAGTTGGCTTCGTTAAAGACCGAAGTGTTTCACAGATCGCGGAATCAGGTGCCTTTTTTCCACAGGTTGATTTGAGTTGTGACAACCCGTTTCTATCGCCGCAACAAGCAAGCGTATTGTGTGGACCGGGTGGTCCCGCCACTGTATCAGGTGATCCGAATGTGTGGGAAGGTGTTTACATAGGCAAGCGCAATGTTGAAGGCGGTCCGCGTCAGAATGATATTCAGCATTTATCGTATCGCGGCGTGTTCGGAATTCGAGGATATTTGAACGACACGTGGAGTTATGATGTTTCTGCTAATTTCGGTAACGTGACACTAAGTTCGACCTATCTAAATGATTTCAGTATTACCAACATTGGACGAGCACTCAACGTCACAACGGATCCCGACACTGGGGAGGCGGTCTGTACCGCAGCTTTGAGTGGTGTTGATCCAAATTGCGTACCTTGGAATATCTTTGCGCCAAATATTACCCAAGACGCCCTCGATTATCTAACGCTACCGCTCTATGCCAATGGTGAAACTAATTTGCGTGAATATACTGCGTATGTGATTGGTAACCTCGGTGACTATGGTATCCGCAGTCCTTATGCCGTCGGTGGAGTCGAGCTTTTGCTGGGCGCGACCACACGCAGCGAAGAGCTCGTTTTCCAACCCGATAGTGGGTTTACATCAGGTGATGGGGCTGGTCAAGGCGGGCCTACAATCGGAGTTTCCGGTAGCTTAAGTGTTGATGAAATCTTTTCGGAAGCAAAAATCTATTTGGTTGAGGGAGCCGACTGGGCGGACACTCTTACAATGGATCTTGGTTATCGCTATTCGGAATATTCAACAGCCAAAGAAACCGATACCTACAAGTTAGCTTTAGGTTGGGATATTAACGAGATGTGGAAGGTACGTGGTAGCTTCCAGCGTTCGGCACGTCATGCCAACATTCGTGAATTGTACCAAGCTCAGTCTATCGGTTTGTACGATATGGATTCAGATCCGTGTGGTGGTGCTGATCCAGAAGCTACTCTAGAGGAGTGTCAACGCACCGGTGTCACTTCGGCGCAGTACGGCAAT
The DNA here is from genome assembly GCF_000152885.1 of Idiomarina baltica OS145. Classification (GTDB taxonomy): domain Bacteria; phylum Pseudomonadota; class Gammaproteobacteria; order Enterobacterales; family Alteromonadaceae; genus Idiomarina; species Idiomarina baltica. The sequence continues at coordinate 2,623 of NZ_CH672404.1, read as the reverse complement.
ATTCCACAAAGTCCAGCTAACCAATACAACTCGATTTCAGGTGGTAACCCCGATCTAGAGCCTGAAACCTCAGATACAATATCTGTTGGTTTTGTCTATCGCACAATGGAAGGGGATTTCGATGTTTCTTTAGATTACTTCGATATAAAAGTTGAGGATGCCATTGGTATTGTCGCAGCTGAAACCACGCTCGATTTGTGTTTGGATACCGGTGATGCGCAGTTCTGTGATCTCATTAATCGCGGTCCGGAAACAGGTTCACTTTGGTTGGGTCAAGATAATATCATTGCGACTAATGTGAATATTGGTTTTGAGCAGCGGTCTGGTTTTGACTTAAATTCAAGTTATACCATTCGCTTTGATAATGATTTTGGCAAGCTCAAATTCAACCTAGTGGGCACTTATTTCACCAAGTTTGATACTCAGCCGGTTGTCGGTCTTCGTGTGTATGAGTGTGCGGGCTATTGGGGAGGCGTATGTGGTGCGCCGAATCCAGAGTGGCAACATAACTTGCGAGCGACATGGGAAAACAACGACGGCTTAGCCGTTTCTGCAAATTGGCGGTACCTGGGTGAGACTCAGCAACTTGATAGTGGGCCGCAAGATATCGATGCAGAAAACTATCTTGACTTAACTGCTCGTTACCGTTGGGGAGATAACACGACGATTAGTGTGGGCGTGAATAACGTGCTTGAAAATGATCCGCCGTACTTAACCGGTGCGCCAGGTAGTAATGGTAATACCTATCCAGGGTATTTTGATGCACTCGGACGCTACGTGTTCGCGAGTATCTCCTATCAATTCATGTAATCTTTTAAATTCAATGAGTTATGTGCAAAAGGCAGCGCTTCAGCTGCCTTTTTTACATCCAAAGAACACTTGTTAACCTAAAGTGATACATTTGACTATGAGTTGTGCATATCGACTAAAAGGTGGTCAAACAGTTCGTTTAACAGGTCCATTTAGTTGAATTTCTCCTCAGCTGGCGTTAAAAGTCGGTGCGGCATCGCAAAGACCTCAATTGAGCGATGACCGCTCATTCACGTCACTTATCCTCTGATGAGCGACAGAATAAGAACATACACCAGGGAGAAAAACATGACGAATAGTACCTTCCGCAAGAGTTTAACTGCTCTCGCTGTAGCGGGTGGTCTAGCAACCCCAGCGTTGGCTGTCGCGCAGGACAGCAATACTGTTGAAGCGCAAGGCAATATCGAAAAAATTCAAGTTACGGGTTCACGCATTAAGCGTTCAGACCTAGAAAGTGCGTCTCCTGTAGAGGTTCTTTCGGCAGATCAACTGACAGATCAAGGCCGCTTATCGGTTGCCGATGCGTTACGTAATCTTACCTCGAACTCGTTTGGCTCATTTGTACCAAGCTCAGGTAGCTCAGCACAATCACAGTCTACGGTTAACTTACTTGGTGTCGGCGCAAGTCGTACGCTAGTTTTACTCGATGGTAAACGCGTAGCCGGTTCACCATCGTTGGGTGGCTCTTCGGCTAATTTAAGCACGATTCCAATGGCGGCTGTGGAGCGCATTGAGGTGCTTAAAGATGGTGCTTCAGCGGTATATGGTTCTGATGCCGTCGCAGGTGTCGTTAATATTATCCTAAAAGACGACTTCGAAGGTGTCGCAATTAACACCAAAGTCGGTCGTCCGGAAGCTGAAGGTGGTGATAATGAGAGTTTCAGTATCACTGCAGGTACGTCGTCAGATCGTGGTAATCTGACTATGGTGTTCGAGCATCAAACACGTGACGCGATCTATGACCGTGATCGTCCGTACACAGCACCACAGATGTTCGACGAAAATGGTGATGGTGTCATTTCGTTAAACGATGAAACGATTGGTATTTCAAAATATGGAGCAACGCTTGTTAATCCTGAGGGAAACTATGAGGCATCGCCGTTATGTGGTCAACTGACGGAAGACGTGGATGGCTTTGTAGGTGTACTCGACCAAGGTACCGCAAACGGTGGTATTGGTCAGGGGACGGTATGTGGGTATGCCTACTCCAGTGTATCGACAAACATGGCTTCGACTGATCGTAACTCATTAATGGTGAATGGAAACTACCAGATTAACGACGACGTTGAACTATATATGCGCGGCATGTTCGCTAAAAACAGTTCATTTGGTCGATATGCGCCAGCCGCGGCGAAGTGGGAAAATATCCCGGCGAATGCATCCCACAACCCTTATGATGAAACGCTCGATACAGGTTATTTTCGTTGGTATCCAGCGGGTAATCGCGATGGCTATGTAGATGATTACCAACAAGACTATGTAGTTGGATTCCGTGGCTTTGCCTTAGATAACATCGACTGGGAAGTCTACTATCAGCGTGCCGAAATGGACTATAAAACGGTTGGGCGTGATTATTTGAGTAAATCAGCCCTGAACTGGCTCGCTGCAGAAGGCCGCGACCCATTTGCACCGGAAAATTCTGACAAGCTGGGTATCACTACGTTGACCGAAGGCAAGACCATTTTTGATCACTATTACGCCGGTATGGGTTTTAATATCGGTGAACTACCAGGCGGTCAAATTGCGCACTATTTTGGCTGGGAAATGTATGAGCAGGTGTTCGAAAATAAATACGATGCACAGTCAGAAGCCG
>NZ_CH672405.1:162657-369770 GCF_000152885.1 Idiomarina baltica OS145 | reverse complement strand
CGTTATTATACTTCTATTTATCGGACTCGCCGTGTTGGCGAGTATGATGGGTAAACCTCCCGAGAAAAAACAAAACGTAAAACCGGCGCCAATGGTCGAGGTGAAAGAGGTCCAGCCTGAGAATATGACATTTATTGTTGATTCACAGGGAACTGTAAGACCTAAGCACAGCACTCAGCTACTTTCTGAGGTAAGCGGTCAGGTCATCGACATCGCTGATAACTTTAATGCCGGTGGCTTTTTCAGCAAAGGCGACATGTTGTTGCAGATTGACCCAAGTGATTACAAGGTCGCTGTCCAACAAGCAAAAGCACAGTTGCTACAAGCGCAGTCTGCACTTGAGGAAGAAAAAGCCCGCGCTCGTGTTGCTGAAGAAGAGTGGGCGATGTTTAAAGACGGTGAAGCGCCTGCATTAGGTTTACGCAAACCTCAGCTTGCCAGCGCACTTTCTGCGGTTGAATCAGCTGAAGCTAATTTAGCAATGGCAAAACGCAACTTAGAGCGTACGACAATACGCGCGCCTTTTGATGCTATCTTGCGGTCGAAGCAAGCTGACTTAGGTCAGTTTGTCGGCTCAGGCAGTCAAGTTGCTATGTTATATGGCACCGGTACCGCCGAAGTTCGCCTGCCACTGAGCGACTTAGATACGACGTATCTTGACATGCCGAGCGAAGGTAAACAGCCGATGGTACACCTTCAGTCGATGGTGAACGGTATCAGTACTGATTGGCAAGGGCGCTTGGTGCGTACCGAAGGCGTGTTAGATGAAAATAGCCGCGTTGTTTATGGTGTTGTGGAAGTTAAAGACCCATACAACCTTGATGGCAACACACACAATGCACCGCTACGCTTTGGCCGCTTTGTCGATGCTAAGATTGAAGGTCAATCGGTATCGAATGTCATGAGTGTACCGACTTATGCGATCAACGAAGATAGCTCAGTTTGGATTGTCGATGACGAACGTGTTCTTAAGCATCGTACCGTACAAGTCATTCGCACCCAGAGTAATGATTCAATCATCAGTGGCGGACTGGAGCGTGGTGACAAGGTCGTGTTAACACAGTTAGCTAATCCGTTGCCTGGCACACCTGTTCGTTTAGAGGGTGATCCGCTCCCGTCACAGATGGAGTCGACTGCACAAAAAGAACAACAAGAAGGCGATAACCCGCCATCAGCAGAGTCGGATAGTGGCGAAGCCGGCAACGAACAAACGGCGAGCAACGCGAACCGCTAAGAGGTCATGACAATGAGTACAGAAGATACCAATAAGGGCATTATTGCATGGTTCGCGCGTAATTCGGTTGCCGCTAACCTGCTATTATTCCTAATTGTAGTTGCGGGCGCGATGTCTATATTCAGTGTCCGCAAGCAAATGTTTCCGGAAATTTCACTGAACGTAATCAGTATTCAGGTGCCATTTCCAGGTGCTGCGCCTCAGGAAGTTGAGCAAGGCGTCATCATGTTAATCGAAGATGCGCTTGAAGATGTCGATGGTGTTGAGGAGATGACATCGAGATCTCAAGAGGGTCTTGGCTCGGTCACTATCGAAGTCGAACCCGATTACGATGTGCAAGTGGTGATGGACGAAGTAAAAATGTTGGTGGATGCCATCCCCAATTTTCCGCAACAGATTGAAAAGCCCAATATCTACCGCGTGCGACCTAATCGTAATGTGATTTGGATGACCGTCTACGGTGATGTGACGGAGCGGCAACGCAAAGAGTTAGCTAAAGAAGTCCGAGATGATCTTAAGCAAGTGGGCGGTATCACCAAAGTCGAAGTGGTCGGTGCGCGTAACTACGAAATTGCGGTCGAAATCTCGCAAGAAGACCTTGAACGCTATGGCTTGAGCTTCCAGCAAATTGTTAATGCAGTGCGTGGTACATCGCTTGATGTCGCCGGTGGTTCTATCAAAACGCCCAATGGCGATATTTTATTACGAGCTAATAATCAGGCGTATGTCGGAGATGAGTTTGAGAAAATCGTTCTGATCAGTCGTCCTGATGGTACGCGATTAACCTTAGGTGATATCGCTCAAGTTACTGATGGATTTGTTGAGACGGAAGCATTCACTCGTTTCGATGGTAAGCCAGCGACCTTTGTTCGGGTCAACTCAGTCGGTGATCAAAATGACCTGAAGATTGCTGAAGTCGTGAAAAACTACGCGCAACGTAAAAATGCTTCACTCCCTGATGAGGTTAAAGTTGCCTATTGGGGCGATTCATCTTATTACTTGCAAGGTCGTCTCGATCTCATGTTAAACAACATGTGGATGGGTGGACTGTTAGTTTTCCTCATGCTGTCGTTGTTCTTGCAACTGCGATTGGCATTCTGGGTCATGATCGGTATTCCTGTGTGTTTCTTAGGCACCATAGCGCTAATGCCGCTACCGATGTTTGATGTATCCATTAATATGATTTCCTTGTTTGGTTTCATATTAGTGCTCGGTATCGTCGTGGATGATGCCATTGTGATAGGTGAAAGTGCCTATACCGAGATTGAGGAAAAAGGAAAGTCGATAGACAACGTGGTTCGTGGCGCTAAGCGGGTTGCGATGCCTGCGACGTTTGGTGTTCTGACTACCATGGTGGCGTTCGTGCCTATGCTGATGGTGGATGGCGGTATGGGCGCGATTTGGGAGTCTATTGCTTGGGTCGTCATCCTTTGCTTAATGTTCTCGTTAATTGAGTCTAAGTTGATATTGCCTGCGCATATCGCTCATATGAAGTACTCAAAAGATGGCAAAGATAAACCGAATGCTTTTCAGCGCTTCCGTAACCGGTTTGCCGACGCTGTTCAGCGCTTCGTAACTGGCTATTATCGGCCGTTCCTTAAAAAGTGTTTGCATTATCGTTACACCACGCTCGCAACTTTTGTGGGGATGCTGATTTTGATGATTGGCTTAATCAATGGTGGGATTGTGCGCTGGGTCTTTTTCCCAGATATCCCGAGTGACTTTATTCAGGCAAACATTGAAATGCAGCCAGGAACGTCGGAAGAGCGCACTATTGAAGTCTTAAAAGCGGTCGAGAACGGGCTTAAGTCGGTCGATGAAACTATCGCTGAAGAAGAAGGCTCTGGTGTTGTTCGTCATACCAATATTTGGATGAACGGTAATACCGGCGGCACTATCTTTGCTGAGTTGAAAAAAGGCGAAGAACGTGAGATCGACGGCTATGCGATTGTTAATAAATGGCGCGAAAACGTGCCAGAATTAGCCGGTGTACGTACCGTTAACTTCCAAGGTGGTATTGGCGGTGGCAGTGGCTTCGATATCGAGTTCCAGTTGACGGGACAAAATCTCAATGAGCTTAAATCTGCAGCGGACGAGCTGAAGCAAGTCATGTCGACTTACGATGGTGTGTTTGATATCGAAGATACATTCGGTGACGGCAAAGATGAGATTTTGCTCAAAACCAAACCACTCGCAGAAGCCATGGGTATTGATCTTGGCGAGTTGGCTACGCAAGTGCGTTATGCCTTCTATGGAGCTGAGGCGCAACGTATTCAGCGTGGCGACGAAGAAATTAAAGTCATGGTGCGCTACCCTGAATCTCAACGTCAATCCGTGGGTAACTTGCAAGATATGAAGTTACGTACAGCGGATGGCGGCGAGATTCCGTTTACCGAGTTGGCTGAGATTGAACACTCGCAAGGTTATGACACCATTACGCGTATCGATCGTCAGCGTTCAGTAAACGTGAGAGCTCGCGTGAACAAGGATGAAGTCGAGCCCTCTAGTATCGTGCAAGAGATCCGCAACGTGAAATTACCTGAGATCTTGGAGGGTCATCCAAGTGTTGGGTTTGGTTTGCAAGGCGCGACTCAAGATGAGGCGGAAGCGACTAGTTCATTGGCCATTGGTGGCGTATTAGCTATGTTTGCGGTATACGCGCTGATGGCTGTGCCACTGCGCTCATACAGCCAGCCGCTTATCATAATGTCAGTAATTCCGTTCGGTATTATTGGTGCGATTATTGGCCACTGGATTTTGGGTATGCCGGTAAGCATCCTGAGTTTGTTCGGCATCATTGCTTTAGCCGGGGTCGTGGTAAATGACTCTTTGGTAATGGTCGACTATGTCAACCGAGCGCGTGAAGAGGGTACGCAATTGCGTCATGCGGTGTTAGATGCGGGCTGTCGACGCTTCCGAGCGATTACGCTGACATCGTTAACGACGTTCTTCGGCTTACTACCAATCGTGCTAGAGAAGTCATTACAGGCGAAGATCGTTATTCCAATGGCGATATCCTTGGCATTTGGTATTATTTTCGCAACGATTATTACCTTGTTGCTGATTCCATGTCTCTACCTGATTTTGGATGATGCAAAACGCAACACGCAAACGATGTTGTCTTGGTATGGTTTGGCGAAACCACCTAAGCCCAAAGAAGAAACTACGGAAGAAGCATTAAAAGATTATTAATTTAATGCGCTGCAAAAGGCCGAGCCTCCGTGCTCGGCTTTTTTGTGTCTGGTTGAGGTAGCATTACGGTTTAAATTTAAATTGCGCTCATCAAAGTTGTCATAAACTGTTAACATAAGCCGATTAATGTGGGCACAATTATCAGGTGTGGGGACGCTATGCTGCTATCAATGATCGACATCATTGTTTTGTTGTTCTTTTTTGTTTGCTGGATAGGTTATTCTCTGTTCGCGCGTAAGCGCGCTAAAACCACACACTGTTTGTCCAGTATTTTGTGTGAGCTGCGTATTGATTGGATGCGTAACGTGATGCACAAAGATAATCAAATTGCCGATGCATCACTTATCGGTAACGTCGAACGTACAGTGACGTTTTTCGCATCTTCGACCATTCTGGTGTTGGCGGGTGTAATTACCGTACTTGCGCATGCCGACCAGCTTGTAAATGTACTCAACGAACTACCGCTAACACCCACCGCTCATGTGAATATGGTGCAGTTTAAGCTTGCTGTGCTAGCGCTTATATTTATCTACGCATTTTTCAAATTTACTTGGGCTATACGGCAGTTTGGTTTCGTGTCAGTGTTACTTGGTGTCAGCGTAAATTATCAGCAAAATCAGCGCCCAGAAGAAGAACGGGAAGAGTTTGCTCGTCATGCTGCGAAAGTATTGGACCAATCCGGTCATGAATATAATAAAGGCTTAAGAACGTATTATTTTGCACTCGCGTACATGTCATGGTTTTTGCATCCGGTGATGCTGGTGATCTCAAGCGCCATCGTCGTCTGGGTACTGTACCGGCGTGAATATAAATCACGGGTATTACGTGATTTGCTAGCGACCAAAGGGTTTGTCCCCGGGAAAAAAGTGAAGGAGTAAGATGGTGGACCAAGTGTTTAGCAATTTTCTTAACTGGACTCGAGAACATGAGTGGGGCTACCCCGAACAATTTCAGAAAACACTAGATAACGGTACTCAATTAACGGTTTGGGACAGTGGCGTGCTGGTTGTTGAACCGAAGCATACCGGCGACAAAGATATTATTTTATCGTGTGCGGTTCATGGCAACGAAACCGCCCCCATTGAAATTTGCAGCGATATTATTCAAGACATTATTTCGGGTAAGCAGACAGTCGCTCATCGCGTTCTGTTTCTAATTGCAAACCCGGCTTCAATTAATATTGAACAGCGGTTTGTTGAAGAAAATATGAACCGTTTATTTAGCGGTGCGCATAGTCAAGGTGATCAACAGAATAAAGAACGCGAGCGTGCGAAAAAAATTGAAGGCTATTGCGAGCGTTTTTACACATCGGCGCCACAGCGAGAACGTCGCCGTTATCACTATGATTTACATACCGCTATTCGCGACTCGAAGCGCGAAAAATTTGCCGTTCATCCGTTTACCGACGGTAAGCCATATCATCGTGAGCAATTGCAGTTTTTACTCGCGTGCGGTGTTGATACTATTTTATTAAATCAACAGCCGACCACAACGTTTTCTTATTTTTCATACAACACCTTCGGAGCTCAGGCATTTACCGTTGAGCTGGGTAAAGTGAAAAAATTTGGCGAGAATAATCGTGCGGATTTCCAAGCGGCAGAAGATACGCTGCGTCGGCTAGTGGGTGAGCAAGCACTTAGTTTCCCTGAGTTTGAACCAGAACAGCACTTTATGTTTGCTGAAGCGCAAACGATTAATCGTCAACACGAAGAATTTGAACTTAATTTCGCCGATGACGTAGCTAACTTCACCGCTTTTGATAAAGGCGATCTATTAGCGATAGATGGTGGCGAAAATATTTACGCACAGCATGATGGCGAACATATTATTTTCCCCAATGCGCAGGTGGCATTAGGGCAACGCGCTTTGTTGACCGTAATCCGAGTACCGACAGAATCACTCGAGCTGGTCTAATCTCCGCATAATATTTGTTAAAACTGTTCGTTTCCATTTACACTAGGCCCACTGGATATTCTCCCGTGGGCTGTTTGCATGACACTTTACGTAAAGGTAAAGTAGCGGCAAATTTACACCCTGCTTAAAACCGAAAGAGAAGGTTATGGCCAAGGATAAAAAACACAATACAGAGATAGTGACCCAGTCACAGTGGTTTGACAGTGACTCAGTAACTATTCCCATGTTGCAGCTTCTTAAAGAAGACGGCAGCTTACATAAAGGCGTTGAGATGCCAGAGTACGACAAGGATCTCATCGTTAAAATTCATGACACTATGCTGTTCATCCGTACCTTGGATGAACGCATGATTGCCGCACAACGCCAAGGTCGTATTAGTTTCTACTTGGCTTCGCGTGGCGAAGAAGCTGAAAGTGTGGCTTCAGCCGCGGCGTTAGACCAAGGCGACATGATCATGGGTCAATACCGTGAGCAAGGCGCGCTGGCTTATCGTGGATTTACCGTTGAACAGTTCATGAACCAGTTGTTCTCAAACGAACAAGATCTTGGTAAAGGGCGTCAGATGCCGGTTCACTACGGATGTCGTGAGCTTAACTTCATGACCATCAGTTCACCTCTGGGTACTCAGATTCCACAGGCGACCGGTTACGCGTTTGGCCAAAAAATGGATAAAACCGGCAAATGTACTATCTGCTACTTCGGTGAAGGTGCGGCATCTGAAGGTGACTTCCACGCTGCCCTGAACATGGCATCAGTTTATAAAGTGCCGGTAATCTTCTTCTGTCGAAATAACGGTTATGCGATTTCTACACCGTCTCAAGGTGAGCAATACGGCGGTGATGGTATCGCACCCCGTGGTATTGGTTACGGCATCAAAACTATCCGTGTCGACGGTAATGATGTGTTTGCTGTGTTGAAAGCAACCCAAGAAGCACGTCGTCTCGCCGTTGAAGAAGACGAGCCTGTATTAATCGAGGCGATGTCTTATCGTATGTCGGGTCACTCAACCTCAGACGATCCGACCGGCTACCGTACGCGTGATGAAGAAGACGAGTGGAAAGTGAAAGATCCGCTTGAACGTCTGCAAAAGTGGATGTTGAACGAAGGTTGGTTGACCGAAGAGCACATCACCAGTCAGCACGAGAAAGTTAAAGCCAGCGTTTTAGCAGCACTGAAAGAGGCCGAGAAAGTGCCAGCTCCTCACATTGATGAACTTATCAATGACGTTTACGACCAACCGAATGAGTTGCTTAAAGAACAGCTTGAAGAACTTAAAGAACACATTCGCAAATATCCGGATGCCTATCCGAAAACGTCGGGGAGACTGGACTAATGGCTAAAATGAATTTACTACAAGCCATCAACAGCGCCTTAGACCTGGCGATGGCTAAGCACGACAACGTATACAGCTTCGGCGAAGATACTGGCGGTTTCGGTGGTGTATTCCGCGCGACCTCAGGCTTAACCGAGAAATATGGTAAACACCGTAACTTTAATACGCCGCTCGTTGAGCAGGGTATTATTGGTTTCGCGAATGGCTTGGCATCACAAGGCAGCTACGCCGTCGCAGAAATACAGTTTGGCGATTATATCTTCCCAGCGTTTGACCAAATCGTTAACGAATCAGCTAAATTCCGCTATCGCTCAGGTAACGAGTTTAACGTCGGGGGTTTAACGATTCGCACGCCGTATGGCGGTGGCATTGCAGGTGGTCACTATCACTCGCAATCTCCGGAAGCCTATTTTGCACATACGCCGGGCCTAAAAATCGTCATGCCACGTAACCCATACGAAGCCAAAGGGTTATTGCTGAGCAGTATCTTTGATCCCAACCCGGTTCTGTTCATGGAGCCTAAGCGCTTATACCGTGCTTCAACCGGTGATGTACCAGAGGAAGAGTACACGATTCCTCTCGGTCAAGCTGAGGTGGTTAAAGAAGGCGCTGACATCACGCTACTCGCGTGGGGCGCACAAATGGAAATGACTGAAAAAGCGGCTGAACTTGCTGAGAAAGACGGTGTTTCATGTGAAATAATCGATCTGCGCACGATTTTGCCGTGGGACGTAAAAACCGTCACTGAGTCGGTGTTGAAAACGGGACGTTTAGTTATCAGCCAAGAAGCGCCGATAACCAGCGGCTTTGCGAGTGAAATCGCAGCGACAGTACAGGATAAATGCTTCTTGTATCTTGAATCGCCGATTGCGCGCGTGTGTGGTTTGGATGTTCCTTATCCATTGTGCCATGAGAAAGAATATATGGCGGATCATCTGAAGATCTACGAAGCCATTAAACGCACGATGAACTACTAAGGGTCAATGTCATGAGTAAAGATTTTATTCTGCCGGATATTGGTGAAGGCATCGTCGAGTGTGAAATTGTTGAATGGCTTGTAGCCGAAGGCGATACCGTAAAAGAAGACCAGCCGGTTGTTGAAGTAATGACCGACAAGGCGATGGTTGAAATTCCTGCGAAGGATGATGGCGTTGTTGAGAAGCTGTATTACCAGAAAGGTGATATCGCAAAAGTTCACGAGCCGTTATTCCGCATCAACGCCGAAGGTGATGCTTCTGATGATGCTGCGCCGGCATCTGACGATGCAGCACCTGCTTCTTCGGATGATGCTGAAACCACTGATTTCATTCTGCCGGATATCGGTGAGGGTATCGTGGAATGCGAAATCGTTGAGTGGCTCGTCAGCGAAGGCGATGAGGTCAAAGAAGATCAGCCCGTTGTCGAAGTCATGACTGACAAAGCGACAGTTGAAATCCCGGCTAAAGAAGACGGCAAAGTGGTTAAGCTTTATCACAAGAAAGGTGATATCGCTGAGGTTCACAAACCGTTATTCGCACTGCAACCCGCCGGTGGCGTTGAGCCAAGCAAGCAGACTAAAGATTCAGCACAAGCGCAGCAGAAGAACACGCCAAGTCAGTCGGCTGATGGCGGGGCAGAACCTGCGCAACCAGCGCGTCAAGGTAAGGCCGTTGCGAGTCCTGCGGTGCGTCGTTTAGCGCGTGAAAATAGCATTAACATCGCGGATGTGCCAGGTTCGGGTAAAAAAGGTCGAGTGTTAAAACAAGACATTAAAGACTTTGTCGCAGGTGATAAGTCAGCATCACAAGCGAGTACGCAACAGCAAACGACGACTCCAGCACAGCAGAGCGGTGGCACGCGTACCGAAGCAATCCGTGGTGTGAAAGCGGCGATGGCGAAGCAGATGATGAACTCTGTCAGTACCATTCCGCACTTCACTTACTCGGACGAGTTTGACCTGACGAACTTGATTGCATTGCGTGAAAAACTCAAAGAGCAATATAAAGAACAAGGTGTTCGCCTTACGGTGATGCCGTTCTTTATTAAGGCGCTGTCATTGGCGCTGAAAGAGTTCCCGATCATGAACGCGCAGGTCAACGATGATTGCACGGAAGTCACTTATTTTGACGACCACAATATCGGCATGGCGGTTGATACCAAAATCGGCTTGTTGGTACCTAATGTAAAACAGGTACAAAACAAGAGTATTATCGATGTGGCAAATGAAGTGACACGTCTGACCCAAGCGGCACGCGAGGGCAAAGTACCACAAGCCGATATGAAAGGCGGTACCATCAGCATTTCAAACATCGGTGTTATTGGCGGCACGGTGGCAACGCCGATTATTAATAAGCCGGAAGCAGCGATTGTCGCATTAGGTAAAGTACAAGAGTTGCCACGTTTTGATGCGAATGGTCAAGTGGTTGCACGTAAGATGATGACGGTGAGCTGGTCAGGCGACCACCGTATTATCGATGGCGGCACCATCGCGCGCTTTAATAAGCGTTGGCAAGAGTTTCTTGAAGACCCCACCAGCATGCTGGTGAATATGGTCTAACAAAGCTAGACAGTGAAAAGGCGCTCCACAGAGCGCCTTTTTTAATGGTCATTAACCAAGGGATTTCTTTTTAATGCGAATGCGTTGAAAGACTAACCCGGTGATAATCAGTACTAAGCCAGCGATAGTGCTCATGTGAATCGTTTCGCCAATGATCTGGTTGAGTAAAATCAGCGAAATAAACGGCGATAAAAATATCAAATTACTAATAAGTGATGTATTGGTTGCGGTTTTCATTGCGCTCATCCACAGCAAGAAGGTAATACCCATTTCAAATAAGCCGACATAGCTCACTGCCAGCCATCCTTGCCATGGAATCCCGCTCCAATCGTCAAACCATACTGATGCTACCCACAAGAACGGAAGCGATAAACCAAAAGCAAGCACTAACTGTACGACCGAATCAGCGTTACGTTTGGTATTGATAATCCAGTATAAGGCCCAAAGAAAGGTCGATAGTAGTGCCCATAAAACGCCCTCTAGATTACTGAATGAAAGTCCTATAATATCGCCACGCGTCGCAATCACCAGCACGCCTAAATAGCCCAGAGCGCTGGCAAACCAATCCCGCTTACGAATTTTTTGTTTAAGTAATACCGCTGCCATAAATGTGAGCGCAATGGCCCAGGTATAATTGAGCGGTTGAGCCTCCGATGCGGGAAGCAACGAGTAGGCCTCGAACAACACTAAGTAGTATACCGTGGGGTTGAGCACACCAATTAAAAGGTAGTAAAGAGGCATCCGGCGCAGCTCGAGCAAAAGTTGCGCTTGCTTACCTTGAATAAATGCCACCAAGGTCAGTACGAGGCATGAAACGGCACTCGCAGCGGTCACCATTTGCAGGGGGGAGAGGTAGTTAAGCGTGATCTTGAAGGCGGTTGCTACCGTAGACCATAGCAACACAGCGGAAAGTGCATAAAGAAACGCCTTTTTGTCGTTTTCCATTATCCCCCCATAGTGCATGTTAAGTAATTGGCGCGGAGAATAGCGCACTTTGGGGTGAGTGCCTAGCTTAGTTTAAATGGAGTTTAAAAGGTCGTATGAGTGGATATCTAAGTGTCATCACTTTGGTTGTCGATGACCTCAATCGAAGTTTTGAGTTTTACAACCAAGTATTTAATTGGCCTAATAAAGGTTTGCAAGGTAATCGAGAAGATGACACGCAGGTGGCATTCTTTTCCCCGCACGGGAGCGTCAAAATTGCGCTTTGGCCACGCGAAAGTTTTAATCGCCAATTAGAGATCAATAGCGTACATTCGCCTTGCATGGGTACCACCATGCAAAGTCTTAATTTAGAATCGGAATCCGCGGTTGAAGCTTTATTTGATCGCGCTATGCATGCCTTTGCAGAGTCTATCAAGCCGCCTCATTGGCAGCCTTGGCATTGCTATGGTGCCTACTTTAAAGACCCTGATGGCCACTTGTGGGAAATCACCTTTAATCCATCCAAAGCTTAAGAGATAAGTTCATCGCTTAGTTGCAAGGATCCTTAGTTACAAATTTTAGAGTGCATACTCTAAAATGCCGGAGGAAAGTATGTTTAATCGGCAAATAAAGCAACAACTCGAGACGACACAGCAAGTCGCTTCACAGCTACAGTCGACGTTTGACGCAATTGATGACCACGTCGCACGCATCGACTTCACCCCAGCAGGTGACGTCATTGATGCTAACAATGTGTTTTTAGGCGCGATGCAGTGTTCATTAGAGGATATCGTCGGGCGCCATCATCGGCAATTCTGTGATAGTGAGCTTGCCGCCTCGGACGACTATCGCCAGTTTTGGCGGGATCTTGCTCAGGGGGTTGCGAAAAAAGGTCGGTTTAAGCGTCGACGGCCGACAGGTGAAGAACTGTGGTTAGAGGCGACCTACTTTCCCGTGCGCGATGCTCAGGGGCGCGTGAATCGTATTATGAAAATTGCTTCGGATGTCACCGCCGAGGTGGAGCAGCTCAATCGACAACGTTCGATTACCGAAGCGATTAGCCGCTCGATGGCGGCTATTGAGTTTGATACCCAAGGTCACGTGTTGTGGGCAAATGATAACTTTTGCCGAACTATGGGTTATCGACTCGAGGATATTCAGGGTAAGCATCATCGAATATTCTGTGATGATAGTTTCTATCAAAAGCATCCTGATTTTTGGCAAAAGTTGAGCCAAGGTCAGTTTGAAGCCGGTCAGTTTAAACGTAATCGCAAAAATGGCGAGAATATTTATTTAGAAGCGACCTATAATCCGATTAAAGATGAGACCGGCACAGTGCGATCGATTATTAAGTTTGCGACCGATATAACCGAGCAAGCCGTTGCTTCGCAGCAGGCTGAGGAAGCGGCTGAAATCGCTCAGAGTACTTCGCTACAAACGGCGCATATTGTTAAAGATGCGATGAAGGGTATTCAACGTAATACGAACACGGCTGCTGATATCGTCAAACGGAGCGAGCAAGCGGATGCAGTAGTGCGAGAACTCAAGTCGCAGTCGGTTAAAATCAGTGAAACGGTAAAGACCATTAATGGTCTTGCTGATCAAACCAACCTGTTAGCACTGAATGCGGCGATTGAGGCAGCGCGTGCCGGTGAACATGGGCGAGGCTTTGCTGTGGTGGCGGATGAAGTACGACAGTTGGCCAATCGGACAACGCAGGCAACCGCTGAAATCAGTCAAGTAATGACCATGAGTGAGGGCGTTTCTGCCCGAATTTCTGAAAATATGGCGGCGATCCAGCAGGTCGCGCAAACCGGCGAAGAACAGATGCAGGAGATTCGCGCCATTATGGAAGAAATTGATCAAGGGGCGAACAACGTGGTGAACGCTGTCGCCCGCTTGAACGTGGGTCATTAGCCGGCTGCTGGGTAAGCGTAGCTTGAGCCAAAGCCCAGCGGAATGCCGAGTGTCCAGTAAAGAACCAAGAAAATAGACCAAATAACCAGTAACGCAATCGAGTACGGTAGCATCATGGAGACTAAGGTACCAATGCCCGTACTCTTAACATAGCGCTGACAGTACAACACGATTAGTGGGAAGTAGGGCAATAACGGCGTAATAATATTACTGCTCGAATCCCCGACTCGATAGGCGGCCTGCGTCAAATCGGGCGAGTAACCGAGTTGCATCAACATCGGTACTAAGATCGGCGAAATAAGCGCCCATTTAGCGGATGATGAGCCAACAAACAGGTTGATGAACGCCACTAGAAAAACAATACCCACCATGGTCACCCCACCAGATAACTCCAATGAAGCGAGGAAGGTGGCACCTTTGACGGATAGTAACGTGCCTAGCTGTGAATCCCCGAATGCCTTAATAAACAGCGCGCAGAAGAATGCCATGACAATGTAGTACGCCATACCTTCCATCGCGGTCGACATCGCCTTGATGACATCCTGTGAGTTAGTAAATGTTTTCGCGACAAAGCCGTGCACAATGCCTGGTACCACGAAGAATAAGAAAATCAGCGGTACAATCATGCCAAATATGGGCGCCGTCACACTGGCAAGATTGCCCTCGCTGTCGGCGAGTGGTGACTGGTCTATGACTGCAAGATAGGTCAGCAGGGCGGCACCCGCGAGCATGGTCATCACCGCTGTCTTAAACGCTTTTTTATCTTGTGGTGTGACATCATCAAGCTGCGGCATATCCTCTTGGTCGCCATCAATGGGCACGTTTTTAAGGCGTGGTTCAATGACTTTGTCCGTTAAAAACTAACCAATGGCCACCACCACCAATGAAGACACCGCTGTGAATGCATAGTTGTTAAGAGGGTTCAGTTGTACTGAAGGGTCAATAATCTGTGCAGCGCTCTCGGTAAAGCCTTGTAGTAAGGGGTCAATCGCCGAGGGCACAAAGTTCGCACTAAAGCCTCCTGAGACACCGGCAAATGCGGCTGCGATACCCGCTAGTGGATGACGTCCTGCTGCGTAGAAAATAACACCGCCTAACGGGATAACGAGCACATAACCCGCATCTACAGCAGTGTGACTGACGATTGCAACCAAAATAAGCATGGGGGTTAGCAGCATTTTGGGTGTAACACGCAGCATCAATTTGATACCCACGTTAATAAAACCCGAACGTTCTGCTACCCCGACACCTAGCATGGCAACTAAGACCACACCGAGTGGCGCAAAGGTCATAAAGGTATTGACCATCCCCGTGAGGAATGACGTCAGTTGATCGCTCGCTAATAGATTGGTGATGGTGATGGCATCACCGGTGACGGGGTGGCGTTCGGCAAAGTCGACATACGAAAGTCCCCACGAAACAAAGGCGACAATAATCAGTAGGCCAAAAAACATCACTGCCGGGTCCGGTAACTTATTACCGACTTTTTCGATGCCATCTAGGAACCGATTCAGCAAGGTATTCGGCGACTGTTTTGCCGTAGGCGTAGGCGTTTCAGAATCGCTCATGGTATCCTCTTATTAAAGTTAGAATGATTAAATTAAAATGCTGTGAAAAATGTTATCACAGTGTTAACAAACGAAGGTAGAGACTTTACGCGATGATTTGTGGAGTAGATGAAGCGGGGCGTGGCCCAATCGCGGGACCGGTTGTAGCCGCTGCTGTTATTTTAGACCCGGAACAGCCGATCGAGGGACTCAATGACTCGAAAAAGCTGAGTGCAAAAAAGCGCGAGCGCTTGAGTGAAGAGATAAAAGCAAAAGCGCTCTACTGGAGTATTGCGCAAAGTGATGTCGACGAAATTGACCAACTCAATATTCTGTGGGCGTCAATGCTGGCGATGAAGCGTGCAGTGGAAGCGCTGCCAGAAGCTCCGACTGAGGTGCTCGTGGATGGCAATCGTGTACCCGATCTCGTCGTGCCAGCACGCGCTGTCGTGGGCGGTGACGCCAGTGAACCGACTATCGCTGCGGCATCGATACTCGCCAAAGTCGAGCGGGATCGACAAATGCTGGAGTGGCACCAAACCTACCCACAGTATGAGTTCGATCGCCATAAAGCCTACGGCACCGCGCGTCACCTTGAATTACTGAAGCTATATGGGCCGTGTGTCATTCATCGACGCAGTTTTAGACCGGTACGTGAAGCCCTCAACGCTTGTGATTAAAGCGGTTTCTTTTTAAACTATACAGCCTTTTGTTTTGCTGTTTTTCGACAATTTACGGATGTACCCATGCAATCAACTAATCACTCAATTCCCCACGTGGATATGCGTCGTTACGACGAAGATTTTCAAGCATTTACCAAGGATGTCGGTAACGGCTACGAAGAATATGGATTTATTGCGCTGACAAATCATGGTGTTGATACACAGTTGATTGAACGAGCTCTGGATACTTGCCGTGAGCTATTCGCACTGCCCGAAGACGTGAAAATGAAATATCACCGTCCTGGAGAAGGTGGTGCACGGGGTTATACGCCGTTTGGTACCGAGATTGCAAAAGATGCAAAACATGTCGATTTAAAAGAGTTCTGGCATGTGGGACGTGAGCTCGAAGGCGAGCCGCCGTATCCACAGTTGCTGCCCAACGTGTGGCCCGAGGAACTGCCAGAGTTTAAGCGCGATATGACCTTGATCTATCAAGAACTTGATAAACTAGGCAACAAGGTATTAGATGCGTTGGCGGTGTTTTTAGACCAGCCGCGAGATTTCTTCCGCGACAAAGTCAACTTGGGTAATTCAATCCTACGTCCGCTGCATTACCCACCGATTATCGATGAAGGGACACCGTCGGTGCGCGCCGGCGCGCATGAGGATATCAACGTACTGACGTTGTTGGTGGGCTCGCGTGAACCTGGGCTTGAAGTATTGGCGAAGGACGGTACTTGGGTGCCGGTCACCATTATTGAAGGTGCTATTATTTGTAACGTGGGTGATATGCTACAACGACTCACTAACCACCAGTTGCCGTCAACAACTCACCGCGTGGTGAACCCTCCGATGCCTTACAGCGCTAAATCGCGTTATTCGATTCCATTCTTTTTGCATTTTAATCCGGATGTGATGATTACACCGTTGGAATCATGTATTTCTGAAGAAAATCCACAAAAAGATGAACCTATTACTGCTGATGACTATCTGATGGAACGGTTACGCGAAATAGGTTTGGTAAAATGAAACAGGTTGTAATTTCGTCGCTGGCACTCAGCTTGTTGGGTGCTTGCGCTTCTACGCCGCAACAACCCGCGGCGCCGAAGCCTTTTGAATTGACTATCGCACATATTAACGATCATCACTCGCACCTGGCTCCGAGCGAATTAACCTTTGATTGGGCAGGGCAGGCGTGGCAAGTCGAAGCGGGTGGCTTCCCGCGTATGACGGCGATGATTGACCAGATTAGACAGAACAATCAAAACGTCCTGACATTACATGCGGGCGATGCGATTACCGGTAGCGTGTTTTTCAAACGCTTGGGCAGCGCCGCCGATGCGCGCTTTATGAACGATACCTGCTTTGATGCGTTCACCATTGGGAATCATGAATTTGATACCGGGGATGTTGGATTAAAAACCTTTTTAGATCAGCTTGGAACGACGCGCTGTAATACCGTCAAGTTGTCCGCCAATATTGAACCCGAAATTGGTGTTTCGCCGTTAACACCGCAAACGGCAACGGATTCTTTTCAGCCTTATACGATTATTCAGCGTAATGGGCAGTCGCTTGGGCTGGTTGGTTTAACGATCGCCCAGCGCACCATGCAAACCTCGCACCCGGATAAAACCACACGGTTAACCGATGAATTAGCCGCAGCTCAGCGTAGCGTTGCGGCACTGCAGGCGCAGGGTATTGAAAAGATTATTCTATTAACGCATGTGCAATACCAAAATGATATCGACTTCGCCGGCAAGTTGCCGGGCGTGGATGTTATTATTGGTGGTGATTCGCACACTTTGCTCGGGGATTTTAGCGCGTTCGGTATCGATGCCGACGGTACTTACCCAACGCAGGTGACCAACGCGGAAGGCGATCCGGTTTGTATCGCGCATGCGTATAAATACAGCCAGGTAGTCGGTGAGCTACACGTCACCTTTGATGGTGATCGGGTGGCAAGTTGCTCGGGGCGTCCGCACTATTTGATTGGCTCTGATGTACAGCCCAAGGCGGGCGCAGTAACGACCGTACAGCCGGTACTTGATGCGTTGGACCAATCGGGCGTTTTTACGCGCATAGAACCCGATACACAGCAGCAAGCGTGGTTGGATACGTACCAACAACAGATTGACGCGTTTGCAAATGAAGTCTTAGCTAAGGTGCCACAGCGCATTTGTACGCAACCCATTGGCACACCACGTCGTGCCGAGTGTGGGCAGCAACAAAGTTCAGGCTTGCAACGTTTAATTGCCGAATCTTTCTTAGCCGCAGCGCCTGACGCTGATTTTGCGATTCAAAACGGTGATGGGTCACGTGGCGATATCGAGCCAGGCACCTTTACCGTAGGTGATGCATACAAGTTATTACCGTACGGCAATACGTTGATGACGATCGAGATCAGTGGTTCTGAGTTAAAGCAAGTCTTGGAAGAGGCTCTGAATTTTGCCGTAACGGGTGACGATAATATCGGTGCCTATCCTTACGGTGCGAACATTCAGTACTCAATTAACTTACAGCAAGGCTTTGGCGACCGTATTTCCGACATCAAAGTGTGGGATGACGAGCAGCAAACTTGGAAAGCCGTACGACCACGGGATACCTATCGCGTGGTGACTAATAGTTACATTGCTGGTGGACAAAGTGGCTATAAAACCTTTTTAACTTTGTCTGACCGCGGTCGAGCCCACAATACCGGTATCGACTATGCACAAGCCTTCGCCGACTATGTGCGCCAATTTGATCAACTCAAGCGACCAACACAGTTTGCTACGCAGGAGTTTGTACCCGTAAAAGAATAGGAGTGAACACATGAGTGGAACGCAGCGCGATTCCTTTACCGTATCTGATTCAGCACGATTCGATTTTGTAGTTATTATTCTTGCGTTGCTGACAGCTTTCGCGCCGCTTTCCATCGACATGTATTTGCCGGCATTTACGGCGATTGCGGCAGACTATCAAACCGATACACATCGCGTTGAGCTCTCGCTCAGCGCGTTCTTTTTTGGCTTGTTCATTGGTCAGTTACTCTACGGCACCGCGACCGATAAATTTGGTCGTAAAAAGCCGCTGTATATTGGCCTCGCCATCTATGTTGTGACTTCCATTGCCTGTGCTTGGGCGCCTGACATCGAATGGTTAATCGTGCTGCGCTTTTTCCAAGCGATTGGCGCCTGTGCGGGGATTGTCATTGCCCGTGCTGTGGTGCGAGATCTCTACACACCGCAGGCTTCTGCGCGCGTGTTTTCCTTTTTGATTTTGGTGATGGGGGTGGCGCCTATTTTGGCACCACTGTTTGGTAACTATGTAACCGAATGGTTTGGTTGGCGGGCGATTTTTTGGATTGTCAGCGTGCTCGGCGTCGCGTGCGCCTTTGTTATTCATCTCGTATTACCTGAAACCCGCGGGCGTCGCTATGACGTGCGCATGCGACATAGTGGCCGAACCTATTGGGACGTTTTAAAAGATCGTAGCTTTCTGCGCTACTCACTGACAGGTGGCATCGCACAAGCAGGCTTGTTTGCTTACATCACAGGCTCTCCATTGATGTTCATCGAGCTGTTTGACTTTACACCATCAGCTTATAGCTGGCTGTTTGGCGCGAACGCGGTGGGTATCATTGGTTTTTCGCAGCTTAACGGATGGCTATTAAAGTATTACCCGGCACGTAAAATTCTTAACGTATCTTTGCCTATTTTAGCGGTCGTTTCAGTGGGGATGGCGGTTGCTGCCTATGTAAAAGCACCGGTATGGGGCATTTTAGTGCCGTTATTCGCCTACATATCCACGCTGGGCCTGGTTTTCCCCAATGCCATGGCAGGGGCACTGGCTAACCAACAAGAGCGTGCAGGCTCTGCCTCAGCGGTGACGGGGAGTTTACAGTTTTTAATTGCAGGCTTAGTTTCTATGGGCGTTAATTCAGTCAGCGGCTTAACCGACTATGCGATGGCATGGGTAATTGGCTCTACTGGCATTATTGCTGTCGTTACGTACCGGTTGATGCGTTACGAAGAGCCGGAGTCAGCGGCCTAATCGCGATTAAGGGCATAAAAAAAGGCGCTCAATTGAGCGCCTTTTTACGAACAAGGAACCGGTGAATCTCTGCTTAAGCAGCTTCACCTTGTTTCTTATCCGTCAGGTTTTTCAATGCGTAATCAAACGCTGCCTGACCTGCCAACAAGTCTGCTGGGTCAAAGTCATCTACGTTAATGGTGCGTAAACGACCTTCTTCAGTGCGCTTCATTAACTCAGCTTCTTCCTCGTTAATCACGCCTAATTCAAGACCGCGCTCTGCCAATGCGTCGAGCTGGGTAAAGCTAAAGCGTTCGCCAGCTGCTTTACAGATCTTCGCGTGCAATGGCTCGCACTTAATCATGTTGACTAAGGTTTCTTCTAAGAACCCAAAGTGACCTTCTGGGCTTAAGAACTGACCTTCACCTAAACGGGTACGTACATCGTTTGGCTCCATCAGGATGCGTGCCACTTTATGATCGGCCTTATCGCTTGGACGATGTGCAATACGACCGAATGGGAACATGACTACGCGCATCGCAGTACCCACGCCACCCATGTTACGCAACAATTCGATTTGCGCTTCCTGTAGTTTATACAAGGTATCTTGCATCGCCCAATGCATAAGTGGTAAATCTTCTTTTAAGCGACCTTGGTCATGGAAGCGTTTCAGTACTGCAGAGCCAATGAACAAGTAACTCAGCATGTCACCTAAACGTGCAGAGATACGCTCTTTACGTTTTAGGTTACCGCCGTACATACCCATTGCAACGTCCGACAACAAGGCTAAGTTAGCGCTGAAGCGGTTCATTTGTTGATAGTACTGCTTGCTTGAGTCGCTCGCGGGCACTGAGCTTAAGCGGTGACCGCCAAAGCCGTAGAATAATGAACGGACAAAGTTGCTTGCGGCAAAGCCAATGTGACCAAACAGCGCTTTATCAAATTTGTTTAACGCTTCTGGACCGCTTTCAGCTGATGCGTTCATTTCCTCAAGGACATAAGGATGGCAACGGATTGCGCCCTGACCATAAATCATCATGCTACGGGTAAGAATGTTGGCACCTTCCACGGTAATCGCAACAGGTACACCTTGATAGCCACGACCTAAGTAGTTGTTAGGACCTAAGCAGATACCTTTACCGCCGTGGATATCCATGGCGTCATCCATACACGCGCGTAGCTTCTCTGTCATGTGGTATTTCGCGATAGCCGAGATAACCGACGGTTTTTCACCTAAATCGATACCCGCAGTCGCTAAGGTTGTTACCGAATCCATTAAGTAGGCGTTACCACCAATGCGTGCCATCGGCTCTTCAACACCTTCCATTTTACCGATAGGCAGTTTGAACTGACGACGGATGCGAGAGTATGCACCGGTTGCCAGTGCCATTTGTTTAATACCACCAGCACTGTTCGAAGGTAGAGTAATACAACGACCCACGGATAAACACTCAACCAGCATACGCCAGCCTTTACCTGCGTTTTTCGCGCCACCGATGATGTAATCAAGCGGAACGAATACATCGGTGCCGCGAATCGGACCGTTTTGGAACGGTACGTTAAGCGGGAAGTGACGACGACCGATTTCAACACCGTCGGTATCACGTGGAATCAACGCACAGGTAATACCCAGTTCTTTCTTGTCGCCCAGTAAACCGTCTGGATCGTACATTTTAAAGGCAAGACCGATCACAGTCGCAACAGGGGCGAGGGTGATATAGCGTTTGTTGAAGTTGAGCTTAATACCGACGATTTCTTCGCCGTTCCACTCACCTTTACAAATAACACCTGAGTCAGGAATCGCACCAGCATCAGAACCCGCTTCAGGACTGGTCAAGCCAAAGCATGGGATCTCGTCACCTTTTGCAAGGCGTGGCAAGTAATGATCTTGCTGTTCTTTGGTACCATAGTGCTGCAACAATTCGCCTGGACCTAATGAGTTAGGTACACCTACGGTGGATGCCAATACCGTACTGACGCCGGCTAGCTTCTGTAAAACGCGTGACTGCGCATACGCAGAAAACTCAAGACCACCGTATTCTTTCTTGATGATCATGGCAAAGAACTTGTTGTCTTTCAGGTACTGCCACACATGCTCAGGCATGTCAGTCAGCTCATGCGTGACCTGCCAGTCGTCGAGCATTTTGCAGACTTCTTCACAAGGGCCGTCCAAAAACGCCTTCTCTTCTGCGCTTAACTCAGCCTTTGGAATGTTGTGTAGCTTGCTCCAATCAGGGTCACCACCGAATACTTCGCCTTCCCACCAAACGGTACCCGCTTCAAGCGCATCACGCTCAGTGTCTGACATTTCTGGCATTACTTTGCGAAATGCCGTTAGAATAGGCTTAGTAAGTAAGCTCTGACGGATTGATGTAATATTCAAAGGCACCAAAATAACGGCAAGAATGACCCAAAGTACAGGGCCAACAATGCCGGCTATGCTGCCAACCGCAAACATCGCCACAAGGCCTGCGCTAAAGGCAACCAAGCTGGCGCGTTTGTAAGTTAATACACCGGCAACCAAGAGGGTTGCGATGATCCAAAGTGCGACACTCATATAAATCACTCCAAGTTAGAGGTCTGACCAGTAATATGTGCAAATTAGATCAGACGGCTATGTTTTTCAAGAAAAATTTGAACACCTGTTTGAATCTTTTGTCATAGAGTGTACAGGCAAGCTGCCAGTAGGGCGGTTATATTGATACGGAGTAACGGCTAAAAGGAGTCTCCGATGGCGAAAAAATTAGTGACCGCAATGGTATTAGCCACTGCATCGTTTGCCAGTATGGCAGTTTGGGCAGAGCCCGTCGAGCTTGCACCTTATAAGGCAGAATACAGTATTACTCGAGGTGGAAGCGACTATGGTGAAGGGCAACGTTATTTAACCCAAACTAATGCGGGCGAGTGGCAGCTGTACGGTCATACCGATATTTCGTGGTTTATACTATCCGATGAGCGCACGACGGAATCGGTGTTCCGTGTGAATGATGAACAAG
This sequence comes from Idiomarina baltica OS145, assembly GCF_000152885.1. Lineage (GTDB taxonomy): Bacteria > Pseudomonadota > Gammaproteobacteria > Enterobacterales > Alteromonadaceae > Idiomarina > Idiomarina baltica. The sequence continues at coordinate 347,504 of NZ_CH672405.1, read as the reverse complement.
ACTTTATTCCCGTCGACTTCCAATATAAGCGCGAGGGCACAGGGTCGGATCGAGCGTTTCATGCCAGCTTCGATGCCGAAACCCATCAAGCAGTGAATGTGGAATCGGGTAAGCCAATAGACATTAACTGGCAGGGTGCTTTATACGATGAAGGCTCGGTTGCCGAGAAGCTCCGTTTAGATGTTGCCGCTGAACGTGAACCGCTTAGCTATGCAGTGATTGATGAAGAGGGCCATAGTAAAACGTATCGCTTTCAACGGATTGGTGAAGAGACTATTAGCACGCCTTATGGCCAGTTGGACACCATTAAAGTTGAACGTGTGCGGGATAATAACAAGCGCGAGACCTATTATTGGTTCGCACCTGAAATGAACTACTTGTTGGTGCAATTGCAGCAGTTTAAAGAAGGTGACGAGCAAGCCACGATGGCATTAACCGGCGTGACTTATCCGAAGTCGAGCGAGGATTAATCCTCGCTCGCGTAACCGTGCGGCCCGAGCGGCTGATTATCGAGTTCAACGCCTTGTGCACCGAGTGCAAGGCGGTCATCACAAAACCATTTGACCACTAACGGGTAAATACGATGCTCCTGCTCGTGCACCCGCGCCTGCAAGTCATCGGCCGTGTCACCGTCAAAGACCGGTACTTTTGCCTGGAGTATCACCGGGCCGCCATCAAGCTCTTCAGTGACAAAGTGAACACTAACACCGTGTTCCTTATCGCCGGCATCTAATGCGCGTTGATGAGTATTGACGCCTTTGTACTTAGGTAATAGAGACGGATGAATATTCAACATGCGACCGGCAAAGTGACGAGTGAAGTCCGCCGTTAGAATGCGCATAAAGCCCGCTAAAATCACCAAGTCGGGTTGATACGTATCAATTAACGACTGTAACTCGGCATCGTATGCTTCACGGCTATCAAACGCCTTATGCGATAACGCATGAGTAGCGATACCGCGTTCAGCGGCTTTTTCGAGACCTTTTGCGGTGTCTTTGTTAGCGATAACGGCGACAACTTCGCCGTTAATTTGTTGTTTTTCGCAAGCATCTACGATGGCTTGCATGTTCGAGCCGGTGCCCGAAATCAGCACTACAATACGTTTCATGAGCCGTCCACTAGCGGGTTTCGTCAGCTAAAATCTCAACTTGCTCGTCATTTTCGGCGGCATCTGCGATACGACCAATCACCCAAGCATCTTCGCCGAGCTGTTTAAGTAGTTCAACAGCACGCTCTGCTTCAGCGTGTGGTACCGCGATGACCATGCCCACACCACAGTTAAAGGTGCGGTACATTTCGCGCATGCTGACATTGCCGTTTTCTTTTAACCAGTCAAAGATCACCGGCCATTCCCAGCTGTTACCATCAATAACGGCTTTAGCGCCTTTTGGCAGTACGCGTGGAATGTTTTCCCAGAAACCACCCCCGGTGATATGCGACAACGCGTGTACAGGCACTTGCTTAATCAGCTCTAACACTGACTTCACGTAAATGCGTGTCGGCTCAAGTAAGTGTTCAGCGAGCGTACGGTTCTCGAGGTGTGACTCCAAATCCGCCTCGCTGACTTCAATAATCTTGCGGATTAACGAATAGCCATTGGAGTGAGGGCCGCTTGAAGCCAGAGCAATCAGCGCGTCACCTTTGGCAACTTTAGTGCCATCGATGATGTCATCCTTTTCGACAACACCAACACAGAAACCCGCTAAATCAAAATCACCATGCTCATACATGCCAGGCATTTCTGCAGTTTCGCCGCCAATCAATGCACAACCTGACTGCTCGCAGCCATCGCCAATACCGGTCACCACATCCGCAGCCACATCAACGTCGAGTTTGCCAGTTGCATAATAGTCGAGGAAGAACAGCGGCTCAGCACCCTGTACAATGAGGTCGTTGACACACATCGCGACCAGGTCAATGCCTACGCCGCGGTGTTGTTTTAAATCAATCGCTAAGCGCAGCTTAGTGCCCACGCCATCGGTACCTGAAACTAATACCGGCTTTTTGTAGCCTTCAGGAATCTCGCACAATGCACCGAAACCACCAATATTGCCCATCACTTCGGGGCGGCTGGTCCGTTTGGTGACACCTTTAATACGATCAACAAGCGCGTTGCCAGCGTCGATATCAACGCCTGCGTCTTTGTAGCTTAAAGAGGGTTTATTGTTACTCACGAGCAGTTCCTAAGCGGCAAAAAATTTGCGCGCAAGTTTAGCACGAAAAACCACCGAATAGGTACTCCCAATCGGCGGTTTTACGCGGAAAACTAGTCTCGCCAGAACTTAGGTAATAGCAAGGTCAGTACGGTAAAGTACTCCAAACGACCCAAGATCATGGCAAAGGTCAGTAGCCAGGTCCCCGTGTCGGTAACGGGAATAAAGTTGCTCGACACTTCGCCAAAGCCGGGACCGAGTACGTTAATGCATGCTGCGACAGCACTAAAGGCACTAAAAAAGTCGAGTCCAGTCATCATCAGTAAAACCGTGAGCACCATGGTGCAAATGGCAACTAACAACATGAAACTGGTGACCGCGGCGAGTACCGGCGTACGAACCACTTTATGTTGATAGCGCACATGAATCACCGCACTGGGGTGAATTGCCTGCAACATATGATGCTTTATCGCACGGAAAGTAATAATGTTACGGATGAATTTGTTGCCGCCCGCGGTCGAGCCGGCACAGCCACCTAAATAACTCGCAATAATCAAAAAGCCCGCGGTAGCGGCAGGCCACGCGGATAGATCGTCGGCGCCAAAGCCGGTACTGGTCATAAACGAAATGACGTGAAACACCGCCTGCGAGACCGACACCCAGAATGAAGGATGGGTATGATTAAGAACCGCCATCGCCGTCAAAATAACGGAAATCGTGAGGATCGCTAAGATAAAGTAGCGTGTTTCCTCGTCCTGCCAGTAACCTTTAAGTGAGCGTACGGTAAAGTTTTTGTGATGCAGTGCAAAACTGATGGCACCGAGCGCCATAAACACATCGGCAACGCCCAAAATCGTATGACTATTGAAATGACCCATACTGGCGTCATAAGGCGAGAAGCCACCCGTAGATACAGTAGAAAACGAATGAGCAATAGCATCAAACGCATTCATGCCGGCAAGCCAATAGCTAAAGGCACAGGCGAGGGTTAAACACAAATAAACCAGCCATAAATAGCGACTGGTTTTGGCGACACGAGGGGCAATTTTATCGTCTTTAATCGGCCCAGGGGTTTCCGCCTTAAGCAAGCGCATACCACCGACGTTGAGCATGGGCAAAATAGCGACTACGAAAATAACGATACCCAAGCCCCCCATCCATTGCAGAAACTGTCGATACAGTAGGAAGCTTTTGGGCATATGATCGAGCCCGGTCAAGATCGTAGCACCTGTGGTGGTCATCGCGCTGACCGACTCAAATACCGAGTCGGTAAAGCTGACGCCAGTAATGAACATGATAGGTAGGGCGCCTAAAACGCCCATTAAAAACCACGTCATGGTGGCAAAGGCGAGTGCCTCGCGATAATACAAACGCGCCATATTGCCCTTGCGATAACGCAAGTAAACCAACAACGACAGTGCAAAACAAATAAGGGAACCATCTAAAAACTGACTAAAGGTTTTATCCCTAAAGACCAGCATCGACAGCAATGCGAAAACAAGTTGAATACTACCTATCCAAAGAAAAGGCCACGCCAATAGCCGCAAGGTTGCATGTATATTCAATGGTTAACCCTTTGTAGAGACTCTAAAAAATACACAAATAATCATTTCAAACGGGCAAAAATCGTACGATAATAGCTAAGAGCCGATGCGCTGTTGCATTCTTCTGGGCATACGCCCACACCGGTTAAGGATACCCACAGACAGGTATGATGAACCTTGTCCCTGCAAATGTCACCCATCTTGATAGTGTTGTGCAATTAGAAAAGGCAACTTTTCCAGACGATGCCATCAGCAAGCGTAGTTTTCGCCGGTTTATCGAGTCGAACACGGCGGACTTTTTTGTCATGCTCAACGATAAACGCGTGGTGGGCTATTACGTGGTGTTGTTCCGTAATAACACCAATCTGGCGCGGCTGTATGCGCTGGTATTAAGTCCACAATTTCGTGGTAGCGGTTTCGGAAAACAGTTACTTCAACATGCCGAAGATCGAGCAGATTTGCGACACAGCTTATTCTTGCGAACCGAAGTTGCGACCTCTAACCAACTCGCACAACAGTTATTTATTAATGCCGGCTTTCGTGCAGTTGAGCTACGCGAGGCTTACTTCCCACCGAGTGCCAGTCAATCGCAGGATGCGCTGATACTGCAAAAACTATTGCCGCGCTATGAGCTGGGTGAGGATAACAGCGTCGGCGCAACCGAGCGCTACGTGCCCATGATGACACAGTCGACCGAGTTCACTTGCGGGCCAGCAAGTTTATTGATGGCGCTCGATTACTTTGGACGTCCGACCGCTGATGCCTCGCAAGAGGAACTTGAAATTTGGCGCGAGGCGACCACCATTTATATGACTTCGGGTCATGGTGGCTGCGGACCGCACGGACTTGCGCGAGCAGCGTTCAAGCGCGGGTTGTCAGTACGCGTTGCGGTGAATACCGACGAAGCACTGTTTATTGACTCAGTGCGGCAAGAGCAAAAGAAAGAAGTCATGCAACGGATCCAACAAGCCGATATCGATTACCTGAACCGTCACGGCGTTGCTATTGATGTGGGCGACTACGGTGTTGCTGAGCTGAAAGCTGATTTGGGCGAGGGGCGGCTCGTACTTGCGCTCATCTCAACCTATCATTTTGATGGTATACGTGCGCCCCATTGGGTGTTGATCTGTGCCGCGGATGATGACTTTATTTATATCAATGATCCGGACTACGACACCTTACCCTGGGAGTCACCGACCGAACGTCAGTATTTGCCGATTCCAATAGCGACCTTTAACAAGGCGTTTGGATTCGGCGGCCGTAAACAAAAGGCCGCCGTGATTGTGGGGCGCGTCGATTAGTCGACGCTACTAATTTGCCAAACCGACACACTGCCACTGACTTCGTTACCGACCACCAACAGCGGTTTGCCTGTCGCGCTGTCGGCGGCAGGTACAAAGACCATACCCTCAGGCGCGAGATCACCGATACCGTCATCCACTGATAAGCCTTCCGTTAAGTCACGGTTGATAACATAATCAACGAACTGGGCGTTGTAAGGGTTAGTTACATCATAAACCATGATGCCGCCCATACGCTCCAAGCCGATAAACGCATAGGTACGAGAACCGATTTGACCTAAGGTTAACGCTTCTGGTTCAGGCCCTTTGTTTGAAGAACGCGAGTCACCTTCGTTCTCGTCATCGTTATTGTTAAATGCGTTGCCATGCACTGAAGCCGTGATTCGTTCAAAATCGTCACCGCTGTCAAATACCGGCAAACCATTTTGATCCCAAATAGTAAACGAGCGTGAGCCATAGGCATATAGCGTTTCATATTCGCCATCGTTGTCGGTATCCCCAAGAGCTTTAGTCACTGTAAGGCGACCCAAAGGAAAGGCTGTAAAGTCTGCGTCTTTAGGGTCATCACCGGCTAACGTTTCGAGTTCGCTGCCGGCTGCATAATCTAAATCACGCGCCTGGGCTTCATCAGTGTAGGCTAGACAGCCATCGTCACTGTCATAGTCTTCTCCACCTGCTGCAATACAGGCCGCTTCGTCTTCGACCTCAAAAAAGTACTCGCGTGCATCGCCCTCGTTAGCGGTGACTAAAAACGTGGCATTGTTCCATTGATAATGAGCGATCGAGTCCGGCATATAGATGCCTTTTAAGTTATCGTATTGCCCAAAACTCACGGTGCCATCTTCCATGGTGTCAATCTGATACGAGCTCCAATCCTTAAAGCCCAAGCCGACAATCTCAATTGAATTATCGGATAAATCAACCACCGCGAGACCGTTGTTTTCTTGTAAGGTCACATAGGCACGGTCATTGGTCGCAGTAATATATTCGGGTTCTAAATCTTGCGCGACCGTGGTTTCGATAAGGTTACCATTGATGGTGCGACCCGACGGGTTAGGGAAGTGCATACCCAGCGCTGCGAGATCCGCCTGCTGGCCATTAAAACCCTGAAAATTTAACTGCGCGACGGTGGCATTCTCGATTCCTGAGCCTGCAAGTGTGATCACAGTGATTGAACCCTCTGGGTCGACTGAGTAGTCGCCATTAGGCTCACCTTCATTAGCAACGAGGACGCGGGTACCATCCGGAGTAAAAGTGACCATATCGGGTAAAAAGCCCGCCTCGATTGAGCCGCTGTACGTAGCCGTACCTTGTGCTAGCTCATAGAACAAGATTTCGCCACGTACGCCATGATCCGCCTCCATCGCGACCGCCAACCAATCGCCATGGACGGCGATACTATTGGCACCCTGCAACGTTTTACCATTAACGTCGGTTTCTAGCGTTAATGCGGTGCTGGTGAGATTATCTAGTGTAAGTGGGGTGTCGCTTGCCGTCGTCGGAAGCTCTGCGGCATCCATGATTTCAACCGTCGGCGTAGCGGCGGCGCTGTTAATCGCAAGAAACTGCTGGCGCGCGTTATCATATTGCACGATCTCAGCCGCACCTGCGGGATCATCCGGATTTAATACAGTACGTGCAACTAAACTCAGTGAGATTCCGTTAGCTGCGTTTTGACCATCCTCGCCTGCAGGTCCTTGAGGACCTTGAGCGCCTGTCGCACCGGTATCGCCGTCGTCACCCTCGAGCGCACATCCCGAAAGCGCGATGACTAAACAGCTGGCAAGTAATGTATATTTTGTTTTAATTGTCTTCATACAATGTTCCTAGCAATGGTTAAAAAGCTTTCTTACGCTAAGCGTGTTATGTGACCTCTTAACTGCACTCGTGCGACGCTTTGATGACAGTTTGGCGAACAGTTAAGACAAGGTTAAATTGAAGTTCAAACTGATCGGTTTTACTTTATAGATGCGTAGCCCTTAACTAGATAAGAAACAAACACTGGTATAAGGAAGGTCTAATGAGCTCTGCATTTGATGATTTTGAACTGAAAGGACACAAACTCGAAAATCGTTTTGTTGTCGCACCTATGACCCGCACCAGTGCGGATAAAAAAGGTAAGCCCACCGAGCTGATGGGTGATTATTATGAGCGCTTTGCCAAAGGCGGCTGGGGCGTGGTCATCACCGAAGGTATCTACACCGACCAGCAAGCCAGTCAGGGCTATGAAAACCAACCTGGACTGACCGATGCACCTCAAACCGACGCATGGAAAGAGGTTGTAGAGCGTGTACACAAACATGACTGTTTGTTCATCGCTCAATTGATGCACGCGGGTGCGCAAATGCAGCACAATGAATACACCGATGAACCTATCGCACCGAGCGCAGTGAAGCCGAAAGGCGAACCGCTCAGTCTTTACGGTGAAAGTGATGGCTGGAAAGAGCCCAAAGCGATGGGTGAAACCGAATTTGATGCTGCCATGCAAGGTATCATCGGTGCCGTTAACCGAGCTAAAGAAGCCGGTTTCGATGGTATCGAGTTGCATGCGGCTAATGGCTACCTACTCAACGAGTTTTTAAGCGACCACTTTAACCAGCGCGAGGATCAATGGGGTGGTGGCATGGCAAAACGCCTGAAGTTCGTCGAGATGGTCGTCAAAGCCGCAAAATCAGCGGTCGATGACGACTTCATCGTGGGCATTCGTGTGGGTCAAATTACTGTGACCGATCCCGATTACCAGTGGCCAGAAGGCGAAGACGGTATGATCCGTATCGTGAAAGGCTTGAAAGAAGCCGGCGTCGACTATATACATACCACAGACACCAGCGTTGACCGTAAACCGTTTAAAGACGGCAGTAACAATACGCTTGCAGAAGTCGTGCAAGACTTTAGCGACATTCCGGTTATCGTCAACGGTGGTATTGATGAAAGCAATTACGAACACATTGCAGCGCATTACGAAAACGGTTTGCTCGCTATTGGTAAAAAAGCGCTCGCCAACCCCGATTTACCGCATCGGTTAAAGAAAGGGGAAACCATCGAGGATCTCGACTTTGCCATGTTGCAACCCATTGCAACACTCGAAAACGAATGGAAATGGCGCGACGAGCACGATAAGCACGTCAAGTAAGGAGAAATGATGAAACACGTAGCGGTTATCTTATCAGGTTGCGGTGTCTTTGATGGCGCCGAAGTCAACGAAGCCGTACTGACATTGTTGCACTTAGAGAAGCAGGGCGCTAAATATTCAATATTTGCACCCGATGTGCAACAAATGCATGTTGTCGACCACCTAAAAGGTGAAGCCAGTGGCGAGCAACGCAACGTATTGACCGAGTCTGCTCGCATTGCGCGCGGCGACATTAAGCCACTTTCAGAGCTAAACGCGGCGAACTTTGACGCGTTGATTCTGCCAGGTGGGTTTGGCGTTGCGAAAAACCTATGTAACTTTGCCGAGAAAGGCGCCGACTCAACCGTTAACGCCGAAGTACTTGCGGTGGGTAAAGCCTTTAAAGACGCTAAGAAACCCGCAGGCTACATGTGCATTGCACCGGTATTGCTGCCACACGTTTACGGTAAAGGCGTAAAAGGTACCATTGGCACCGATGCCGATACCGCCAACGCATATAACCAGATGGGTGGCGAACATGTGGACTGCAGCGTGCGTGATATCGTCGTTGATGACGCTCACCGCGTGGTCACCACACCGGCATACATGTTGGCAGAATGCCTGCTCGATGCCGATGAAGGTATCAAAAATCTGGTTGAAAAAGTATTGTTTATGGCCGCATAACGCGGAACTGTAAAATAAATTTGTTAAGTGCTTAATATTTCGGCGGTTGCGCTGTCTAAGAGATAGCGCAACACGCGCGAATCAGGTACAATGTACTTTGCTTTGGGGCTGATCTGGATTCGACGGGATACACGAAACCCAAGGTGCATGCCGAGGTGAGGCTGGCCTCGTAAAAAGCCTCAACGTTATAGTTGCAAACGACGACAACTACGCTCTAGCGGCTTAATAACCCGCTAAGCCCGTCCCCCAGCGCTTTGTCTACGAGACTGGATCAGGATGGCTCGACCTAAGGTAGACTCGCGTGGATGCTTTGTCCGGAGCTGAAGCGTTAAACTTAATCGGACTCGCCAGTAGTTGAAGCCTGTCAGTCGGCGTCATGCTGGTTAATAAAAAGACTGAATAAGCATGTAGGACCGAGGATGTAGGTATTGCGGACGCGGGTTCAACTCCCGCCAGCTCCACCAATTCCATAAAAGGGGATGTCTCACGACATCCCCTTTTTTCTTTATAAGTCACGTAAAATAAGGTTTTCATAGGCGTTTGCTTTCCCAGCTTATCCCAAGAAAACCAGCCCCAGCCTGAGTTTTTAGTATTCCAATTTGTATTCCAAGCGATTTTGGGTAAACTCTTTGGAATACATCGAAGGGAGATATGCTTATGGCGCGCTCTACTATTGGGCTCACGGATACAGCCGTCAGACAACTCAAACCTAAAGACAAGGACTACGTTAAGTCCGATGGGAAAGGCTTACAGCTGCGAGTGAGAGTGAATGGTTCTAAGCTTTGGAACTTCAATTACATTCACCCGACGACAAAGAAGCGCGTGAATATGGGGCTGGGTAGCTACCCCGATATGAGCCTTAAAAAAGCCCGTGAGCTCACAGAAGCTGCTAGAAGCCAAGTTGCTGAAGGGGTAGACCCTAAGCTTGCCAGAGAGGAAGAAAGAGCGGCACAACGCTACTCAGAGAACGCGACTTTGAGAAAAGTTGCTGAAGAATGGTTCGAGGTCAAAAAAAGTGAGGTGACTGCTGACTACGCTGATGATATTTGGCGATCGTTAGAGCTACATGTATTTAACCGTTTAGGTGAAACGCCGGTTAGCCAGATAAGTGCTCAAACGGTCATTGATGTATTACGACCGGTTGAGAAAACAGGGCGGTTGGAAACCGTTAAACGTGTAATTCAGCGGTTAAACGAGATAATGAATTACGCTGTCATTAAAAAATTAATTACTGGAAATCCAATCGCTGCCATCAAATCTGCTTTCAAGAAGCCCAAGAAGCAGCATTTACCGACAATTACCGCAAAAGAGCTCCCTGACTTCCTAAGAAAGCTCCATGAAACCAACGTTACGTATATTACTCGGCAGGTTATTAAATGGCAGTTACTAACAATGACCAGGCCATCTGAGGCTGCTGGCGCTAAATGGAGTGAGATCCAATGGCTTGATGACGGCCAAGCTAATTGGTTGATTCCGGCTGAACGGATGAAAAAGCGTCGCCAGCACACAGTTCCACTGTGTGAACAGGCATTGAGGGTGCTGGAGGACATGAAGAGCGTAAGCGATCAATACGAACATATATTTATCTCACTGCGAAAGCCACAAACGTCCATTAACAGCCAAACAGCCAATATGGCGTTAAGACGTATTGGTTACCAGGATAAACTCGTTAGCCATGGTTTGAGGGCTTTAGCCAGCACCATTATGAACGAGGAGGGCAAAGATCCTGACCTGATCGAATCAGCGCTGGCGCATGGTGATCCTAACCAAGTGCGAAGTGCTTATAACCGTGCGGATTACCTTGAGCGTCGCCGTGAATTGATGCAGTGGTGGGGGGGGTATTTGGATGAGGCTTTTAGAAAAGATGCCGGCAGCTTTTAACTTAGAAGGTGTCTGCTGTTTTTTAGCTGCCGGAGGCGGAATCGATAAGATCTAATAACTTATTGTTTTATAGTGGATAAAAAATATTAAGATTCAAGCGTGTTACTTACCTTGTTACTAAAACTTCAGCTTTAGTTTTTTGATTGAAAGCTTTTTCACAAATGAATCTTTTAACTTTTTGGCTATGCCCAATACTCGCTTAACACGTTGAACATAGCTATAGTGGTCTGCAACTTGTGAACGTGTAGTGGCAAATAAATTCGGGTAAGCGGATTAAATGGTTGATCTTACCTTTGCATGAGAGTGAGACAGACCGGCATCTCATCGGATTATCTGGTTGATGCTTCACCTACTGCTGGTGCATGTTTCCTTCGCTAATTCCAGCAAGAACCCCACACGCCTCAACTTCCCGGTCATCGTTGCAACTCGCTCTCAGTGAAACGAGTTGTTTCTCAAGCGCTTGCAGAGCGGTTATCTGCGACCGCACATGAGAGATGTGATCATCGAGCAAGGCGTTGACGGCGGTACAAGGCTGATGAGGGTCGTCCTGATAGCTCTGTAGTTCGTGAATCTCAGCCAGTGACAGGCCCAGGATTCTGCAGCGACGGATGAAGGCCAGCCCCTCACCATGCTTCTCGGTATAGACACGGTAACCGTTGTCCTGCCGATCAGGCGGCGGCAACAAGCCCTGCTGTTCATAGAAGCGGATCGTCTGTGTTTCGACCCCTACCAACTGCGCCAACTGACCAATGCGCATCAGCCTCCTCCCCAACGGATTCTTTACTCTATTGACCTTATAGTAGCTTTATAGTTTAAAATGGTACCACAACATTGTTCAAGTGGAGTCGTATCATGAGCAAATCCTGTGGTGGCGCCTGTGGCGGTGATGCAACGTCCGCAGCGGATACCGATATACAGGCCTCCTCCGAGGCGCCAGGGAGATGGGTCAGTGTTTATGCCGTGCCGAAGATGGACTGTCCATCAGAAGAACGAATGATTCGCCTAGCCCTGAACGGCTTTGAGGAGATTCGGGCGCTGTCCTTCGACTTGTCGAACCGCCGGCTGAAGGTCGTGCATGACGGCGAGGTCGAGCCCGTCACCTCGAAACTGAAGACCTTGGGGCTAGGCGCCTCGCTTCAGGAAACCGTCGCTGCAAATCCGGAGACCATCAAGGCCGCCGAGTTTTCGGCAGCTCTGCTAAGCAAGAATCCGGGACCTGCGCTGTTGCTCGGCATCAATGCACTTCTGTTCGTGGTGGAAATGACTGCCGGTCTGATCGCCCAGTCCACCGGCCTGATTGGAGAATCCCTGGACAATTTTGCCGATGCGGCGGTGTACGGGCTTGCCCTTTATGCGGTTGGACATAGCGTGAAAATGCAGGTACGTGCCGCGCATCTTGCTGGTGTACTGCAACTGATCTTGGCTGTGGGCGTGCTCGTAGAGGTGGTGAGACGCTTTGTATTCGGTAGTGAGCCTGAATCGCTGGTGATGATGGCTATCGCATTCGTCGCATTGATTGCCAATACCAGTTGTCTGCTGCTCATATCCAAACATCGGGAAGGCGGGGCGCACATGAAGGCAAGCTGGATATTCTCGGCCAACGACGTGGTGATCAACCTGGGGGTCATCACCGCCGGCGCCCTGGTCGCGTGGACCGGTTCCAATTATCCGGATCTGATTATCGGCACCATCGCGGGGGGCATTGTACTTAACGGTGCCAGACGCATTTTGGCGTTGAAGGGTTAAATAATGCTCATTATTGGCAAAAAGCTCTCGCCGTATGCCCTATTGTCCATATCGGGCCTGCTGGCAGCGTCTGATCAGGCTGTAAAGTGGCTGGTGCAGCAATCAATGGCCTATGGCGAGTATGTTTCGGTGACCCCGTTCTTTAACTGGGTGCACCTATGGAACACTGGTGCGGCATTTGGCCTGCTTTCAAATGGTGGAGGTTGGCAGCGCTATTTTTTTATTGGGGTTGCTCTGCTAATGTCTGTGGCTTTAACGAGGTTGATCTTTAATAAAGTAAGTAAACGGGATGGCATTAGCTACGGGCTGATTCTTGGGGGGGCGGTTGGGAACCTCATTGACCGACTGTTTCGTGGCTATGTTGTCGACTCCCTTCATCTAGGTTGGCAAACGTGGCAATTGCCAGTTTTTAATATTGCCGATATTGCAATTACCCTAGGAGTTATCCTATTACTGTTAAGCAACTTGCAGGTCTCAATGATACCGAATCTACCGGGTTCTAAGTAAATAGTAAGTATAATAATTAATATGGCCGAGCTTATTTTGGATGGATTAGGAATTTATATTGAGTGGGGTAATTGAATGAAAATATCTTGGTTTTTAATACTGACTGTGCTCATTCATAGCTCTTTTGCCTGTGCTCCTGTGGCTGGTACTTTCAGTCAGTCTTCAATAAAGAGTGCAGGAGTTGCGTATGACTTAGTCTTAGAAATTGAGCGTGAAAATCAAGACTTAAATAAATCAATATATGATAGTAAACAACAAACACAACCTCATATTAGTTGCATTACTGGTTATAACCTCTTAATTTCAGCCGTGCCTGTTATTTTGGCACCCAACTCAAACTCGGTAGGTTTTGACCAAAGCCTGACTCACCAACCCCCTGTACCTCCACCAAACGCGTAACCGTTAACTTAGACTTTTTAAAACCTATAAGTTAATGGAGAAGCAACATGAAGTATTTATACTTCGTGGCAGCCTTTTGCTTAGGTGCGCTAGTGCCTGTGGCGACGGCTGCGACGACAGATTTAAAGCTGAAAGAAGCGTTACAAAAAACGATCAAGAATAACCCTGAGTTACTGGAGTATGATTATAAAATACGAGCTGCAGGAGCACTGATAGAGCAGGCTGAGTTTTCAGCGAACCCAAGGGTATCTGCGGAAATAGAAAACTTTGCCGGCTCAGGACGGCTAGAAGGTATCAGTAACTCAGAATTGACCGTATCCTTTTCTCAGCTCATAGAGTTAGGGGACAAACGGCAGTTACGAGTTAAAGCTGCAACCGAAAAAGAGAAAGCTCAGCGAGCAGAGTTTGAGTATCGTCAAATTGAGGTTTTGGCAGAAACCACACAGCGTTTCTATGACATTTTAAAACTTCAGCAAGTCGCGCATACCAGCGAGCGTCAAATTCAGCGAACTGAGCGACTGATAAAAGTGGCACAGGAGCGTGTAGAAGCTGGCGCGGTGCCTAAATCCGAGGTTATTCGCATTAAATTACAGTTAGAGCGCCAATACGCTTTCTCTGACGAGTTGAACGGTAAACTGAAAAAGCAACAAGCTGAACTGGCTTCAATGTGGGCAGGCGAGCTCAATTTTACGCGCGTCTCTGGAGACTTTACTTTTCCGCTAAGCCTCCCGGAAAAAGCCAACGTGTTATCGGCTGTTAATCGGGCGCCGGAGTATTTGCGTTTACTGGACTCTGAGCAACTTCTACAAGCGCAAGCCAGAGCGTTAGCAGCGGACTCAAAGTCGGATATTACCGTTGGTGTCGGGGCTCGCTACAATAATGAGTTCGATGATGTAGGTTTAATCGTCCAGGCATCGATGCCATTGCAGTTCACTGACCCTAACGTCGGTCGCATAAAACAAAGCCGATTACTGCATCAGTCTAACCTGGCGCAGCAAAAACAGGTTCGGCAGCAACTAAAATCACTGGCTTTATCGCTAGTGCACAGTTTGCAAACTCACCAAAGTTATCTGCAAAAGATAAATCAGCGACTGATGCCATTATCTGAGCAATTACTTGAACAGACTCAACAGGGTTACGCACGCGGAACGCATTCTTTGTTGCAAGTGTTAGACGCGCAAACGGAGTTAGCCAAACTCGAGTACGAAAAAGTTTCTCGGAAACATGCGATTTACAGCGACATCATCGAATTAGAGCGCATGACCGGACAGCCGTTTTTAGGAGTACAACAATGAAACTCAACACATTGATTACAATTATCTGCATTGCCAGTTTTTCACTGCCCGCATTGGCTTATGAGAAAGAACACGAAGAGCATGAAGCACCCCATACCAATTTAAGTGATGCAGCAATAGAAAACGCGAAATTAACGTTGGCAACAGCGAGCGCTCAAAGCATTCGAGTAAAGCAAACAATTTTCGGTGTAATAGCCCCCAATAATAACAATATTGTGCATATCGGAGCGAAGTACAAAGGTATTGTTACGTCACTAAAGGCCAATATCGGCGATGCCATAAAAGCCGGGCAAACTCTGGCTGTTGTTGAGAATGTTACGACAGGCACGGCATTTGAAGTCATCAGCCCAATTAGCGGAGAGGTAACTGCACGTTTTACCAACGTTGGTGAAGTGGTTGAGCAAAAGCCATTATTTGAAGTCCTGGATCCATCATCGGTCTGGGTAGAGCTTTCAGCGTTCCCGGAGAACATTGAGTCGTTAGAAGAAGAGCAAACGACCTATGTGTACGACTTGCATCATCATAAAACCGTCGAAGGAACTGTGTCTTATATCTCGCCACAAATGACTGGCGGACATATTGCACGCGCACTTATCGAGTTGCCCAATCAGTCGGGGCATTGGCGACCGGGAATGCACGTAAAAGCGGATGTCGTTACAGACAGCTTTAACGCGAGCTTGGCGATAAACAATGATGCTGTTCAACGTTTAGAAGATAACCCCGTTGTTTTTATTAAAGAGGGTAATCGTTTCGAAGCCAGGGAAGTTGAGTTAGGCCGAACTGACGGTGAATACACCGAGGTGTTATCGGGTATTGAAAATGGCGAAAGTTATGTCGTTGAAAACAGCTACTTGATAAAGGCTGACATTCTAAAACAAGGCGCAGGCCACAGCGATTAGGGAGAGTAAACAATGATAGATGCACTCATTCGCTTTGCGGTTGAGCGTCGATGGCTGGTGCTTGCCGCAACTTTGTTAGTAGCAGCTGCGGGCGTTTATAGCACATTAAAGCTACCCATCGATGCTGTGCCGGATATTACCAATGTTCAGGTACAGATAAATTCAGAAGCGCCAGGCTATTCGCCATTAGAAACCGAACAACGTATTTCTTATCCGGTGGAAACCGCGATGGCAGGTTTACCAAAGCTGGACTACACCCGCTCGATCTCACGCTATGGGTTGTCGCAAGTTACCGTGGTGTTTGAAGAGGGCACCGATATTTACTGGGCTAGACAGCAAATCAGTGAGCGATTGCAAAAGGTAAGGGGAGAAGTACCCGACGGTATCGAGCCGACGATGGGGCCAATAGCCTCCGGCCTTGGTGAAATTGTTAATTATGTAGTACGCGCGAAAGAGGGGGCTACCAATGCCGATGGCGAGGCGTATACGCCCGAGCAGTTGCGTACCATCCAGGATTGGATCATTAAGCCGCAACTGGTCAAGGTGCCCGGTGTTACCGAGATTAATAGTGTGGGGGGTTATGAAAAGCAATACCAGGTGGCTCCCATCCCCGGTCGTATGCTGGCCTATAAAGTGACCATGCAGGACCTTTTGGCAGCATTGGATCTTAACAATAGAAACGCTGGTGCCGGTTATATCGAGAAAAATGGTGAGCAATGGTTGGTGCGTTCGCCTGGACAGCTTAAGACACTTGATGATATTCGTGGTGTGGTCGTGACAAAACGTGATGATGCACCGGTGCGCGTGAGTGACGTGGCTGAGGTCAAACTGGGAGAACAATTACGCACTGGCGCTTCAACCTCGGGCGAGAGCGAGGTGGTATTGGGCACGGCCATGATGCTTATTGGCGAAAACAGTCGCATCGTTGCACAGAATGTCGCCAATAAAATTGAGGAGGTGCAACGAAGCTTGCCAGACGGGGTGGTGATTGAAACGGTGTATAACCGTACTTCTCTCGTTGATAAAACTATTGCAACGGTCGAGAAAAACCTGTTTGAAGGTGCGGTGCTGGTTATTGTGGTGCTTTTCATTCTGCTTGGAAATGTCCGTGCAGCACTGATTACGGCGTGCGTTATTCCCTTGAGTATGCTGTTTGCGGTAAGCGGCATGGTCGCCAACAAGGTGTCTGGTAATTTAATGAGCCTGGGCGCAATTGATTTTGGTATTATCGTCGATGGTGCGGTCATTGTGGTTGAAAACGCTTTGCGACGGCTTGGAATTGCACAGCAACGCTTAGGCCGGGTACTTACCACTAAAGAGCGCTTAATTGAAGTAACCCATAGTACTCGTGAGGTATTTAACCCTGCGGTATTTGGTGTGCTTATCATTATGCTGGTGTACTTGCCCATATTTGCGTTAAGTGGTGTTGAAGGCAAAATGTTTCATCCCATGGCGTTTACTGTCGTAGCCGCGCTTTTAGGGGCTCTGATTTTCAGCGTTACCTTTGTACCCGCTGCTATTGCAATATTTGTCCGTGGCAATATTAAGCACGGTGAAAACCGAATAATGCGAGCCGCCCGCAAAGTGTATCAGCCGGTTTTACGGCAAACACTGAAGCTTCCAGTTGTCATTATTTTGCTTGGCTTTGGGCTGTTTGCGGTATCAATGTTTCAGGCGAGTCGCATGGGAACTGAGTTTTTGCCACAGCTTGATGAAGGCGATATTGCCATGCAAGCCTTGCGCATTCCGGGGACTGGCTTGCAGCAATCTATAGCAATGCAAAAAGATGTCGAGTCTGTGGTGTCACGCTTTGACGAAGTTAAACTGGTATTCTCAAAAATTGGTACCCCGGATGTTGCGACCGACCCTATGCCACCGAGCGTCGCTGATACCATTATTATTTTAAAGGAGCGTGAGGACTGGCTAAACCCAGAAAAAACCAAAGAGCAACTGGTTGCTGAAATACGAACTGCTGTGCAAGAGCTTCCCGGTAATAAGTACGAGTTCACTCAACCGATTGAAATGCGGTTTAACGAACTTATTGCAGGCGTTCGAGCTGACTTGGGGGTTCGTATTTATGGCGATGACTTGCAAACGCTTAAACGGTTAGGCGACTCAGCCGCCGCAGTCATTCGCACCGTTAATGGCGCTGCTGATGTTCGGGTTGAACAAATGACGGGTTTATCGACACTCTCAGTGATACCTAAGCGTGATCATTTAGCGTTATTAGGCCTAACAGTCGCTGATGTACAGCGAGCAGTTCAAGCTGCGGTTGGTGGAGTTCAGTCAGGGATTATTTACGAGGGGGATAAACGCTTCAAGCTAATGGTACGTCTCGACAAAGAATGGCGTAAGAGCATTGAACAGCTTAAATCACTGCCTATTGATCTGCCTGCCGGCAACCCTGAGCTGCGCTATGTGCCGTTGGGAGAGGTCGCCGAATTGAGTTTGGAAAGTGGACCGAACCAAATTAACCGAGAAAGCAGCAAACGCAATGTTATTGTGAGTGCGAATGTTGAAGATCGTGATTTGGGCTCTTTTGTGGCAGATGTTCAGGATGCGCTAACGACTGACGTTGATTTGCCAGCAGGTTATTGGGTTAACTACGACGGTACCTTTGAACAGCTGCAATCAGCTTCCCAACGGTTGAGTTTGGTTGTGCCATTAGCGCTGCTATTAATTATTGGCCTGCTATACAGTGCGTTTAATTCGCTGAGCAGTGCACTCGTCATATTCACAGGCGTTCCCTTAGCGCTGACCGGCGGGATATTCGCATTAGCGCTGCGTGATATGCCGCTATCAATTTCCGCTGCAGTCGGCTTCATTGCACTGTCGGGCGTGGCGGTTTTGAACGGCGTGGTCATGCTGACATTCATACGGCAACTGCTGCGCGACGGACTGCCATTGAAAGATGCGGTGTTTGAAGGCGCGCAACAGCGGTTAAGACCTGTACTGATGACTGCTCTCGTAGCTAGCCTGGGCTTTGTCCCTATGGCATTTAATACCGGTGTCGGCGCTGAGGTACAGCGA
Source organism: Idiomarina baltica OS145 (assembly GCF_000152885.1). Taxonomy (GTDB): domain Bacteria; phylum Pseudomonadota; class Gammaproteobacteria; order Enterobacterales; family Alteromonadaceae; genus Idiomarina; species Idiomarina baltica. The sequence continues at coordinate 328,953 of NZ_CH672405.1, read as the reverse complement.
CCACTGGCTACTGTGGTAATCGGCGGCATTGTCTCGTCGACATTATTGACTTTGGTGGTGCTGCCAGCGTTGTACTACACAGTGCAGCGCTTTAATGGAACTGCAAAAGCCTAAGTGGAGGCCTTAGCTAATTGCAAAGCACGCCCCGACTTGGGCGTGCTTTTTTATTGCTATATCGATGAGGAAGGTAAGAAGTTTTTGGCGACTCAGTGCTTAGAGTTGTGTCGTTCAGGTAATACTGATGTGTAATATTCTTAAATATATATTATGCCGAGTGAGCCTCAATTGCTAATGTTCCCAAATTGCAATAACGGGAACAAGCAAACCCACTAAAAACGGGCTATTTCCCCCTTTATACCCTCTTAAGTACTCAAAATCACGTTTTACAGCAAAAAAGGAACTCGATCATGGCCGAAGTGCAAGCGGTTAAAGATCTGGATACCGTAAAGCTGATTAGCTACCTTCTCAAACGAACATACGGTCAGCAAATTGCTGATGTTTGGGATGTGGGCTTGAACCTGGCATTACGGATCTCAGATTTACTATCCATAAAATTTGAAAACATTAACGACGAGCGTCTGACCCTAGTTGAAGGGAAGACGTCGAAACAAGCAACCATTAAATTGAACGACAAAGCACGGTCGATTATTGGTCGCATCAAAGAGGAACACCCTGACCATATTTACCTGTTTCAGTCCTATCGCAACCAATGGTCCAAAGGTTTGGACGAGGCCCCGATTAGCCGCCGTTACGTTTCGCGGGCGTTCGCCGCGATAGGGGAGGAAGTTGGTATTAAACTGGGAACTCACTCAATGCGGAAGACCCGAGGTTATCACCTTTACAAGAATACGAACGACATCGCCAGGGTAATGAAAATGCTGCGTCATAGCTCTGAGGCTGTGACGCTGCGTTACATTGGCATTACTCAGGAAGATGTTGACCGTGACTTTGCTGAATTAGAGCTATAGGGGCTGAGTGCCCCTATTTTTTGATCCGGGCTTTGAATTATGCGTTATTAGCAAAACTCAAAATTTCTGGAGAATCATTGGCGTTCGCGACAATTATCTCTCTTTGAGAAGCGATGTTAACGGCTTCAAAGTACGCTTCTTCAAACCCTTTGTCTGTTGGTTTTTCTACTGCCAGCATCATGTTGTGCGGCAACACTATCTGCTCATGTTGTAAGCGAGTGAGTCTGTCTATCCACTGAGCTGCATGTTCGTACGCCGCTAATGGCGTTTTTCGTTCAAACGCAAGGGGGCGTATTACTTTAATACCACTAGTGCATTTTTTAACGAAAGGCAGTTTGAACTCGCCGAGCTTCGTTTCGACTATTTGAGCCTTAAAGTCTCTTATGTTTTCGCGTTTCAACAGTTGACGAATGTTCTGCTCGATAATGTTTTCTCGATACTTTTCGTTCAAGAAGCTTCTTTCGACATAGTGTTCGTACAAGTCGATGAGCTTATCGTCAATGTTATTAACTACTGCAGTGCTAACCCCTCCAAAAGAGATTACGCCTTCTCGGTGCCGGGTTAACTCTTGAAATAACGTAGCAGTAGTTTTTCCGGGCTTGTCCGTTGCGAATTCTTTTAGCCGATTAAGCTCAGCCTCCAGAAGTTCTAATGCGCTGCCAAACAGCCTGCCATCAAGATCCTCAAAAAACTGATTAACACGACCAAAACGCTTTCGTGCTAGTTTAAACTTTATTTTTCCGGTATCTGGAGCACAGACAACTACGCCAACGTTAGCAAACTCTTGGGTTTCAGCGAACGGCATAAAGCGCACAGTGGCATACATGCATAACGTATTCATTATATCCGCTCCCAGAAGTTATCTTCGTTTATTTGGCTTAATGTTAACCGAATCTGCTTCATAAAGTCATCTGTTAGATTCCACTCATCCGGTACGAGCGAGAATATTTCGTCAAGATGGCGAAGACAGTTACTCGCGCGCTCTTGATAAAGTTCTCGAGATAATAAATCTCGCTGTTGTATCCAAGCGTCCATACCGAGGTGATCTTTAGTAAAGTCGCTAAATTCGAAGCTATCATCAAATGCCAAGTTATGATCTAAAGCCCAAAAGTGCTGCTGAGCAGGCTGATAGAATACATTTGGATTGCCACCTTTCATTGACAAAGTTCTATCGGCGTTACGAACCCACAGGTCAAAGAGAAATAAATTTGCCGCGAGTTCCTGACCAAAGTTCATCATTAGTTGATAGTTGACCTCTTGAAGACCCTCTATAAACTCCGAGGCAAACGCGTCGCCTTCACCTAAAGAGTCTTGTGCCTCTTCGTTGTATTTAATGACTGATGAGTCGATGTATGCAATTTTGAAGTTTGGTAACGGCAAGCTAAAACGTTTTGCCAGATGGGCACATACGAATTCAGAAATTAGTTGCCTGTTCGTCGTTCTTTGCCCTTTAACAACGTATTTTTTGCCATCATCTGCGACACATAGAAAGGGCCGAGTGCTGCCTTGCTCTAGTGGCCTAATAATTTCTCTTATCTCAATCATGGGTGGCTTTTGATCCGTTTAACTCACCAAGGTTCTCAGATTATCGGCTAAATCAAAAAATCACAAACGCACTTCACCATTAGGAATTCAATTCGGCGTTATTCTAACCAACGGAAAACTCAAACGTTTCATGAAACAAAGGCAGACAGGTGATTTGGGGAGAAACTCTTTTACCATCGATAAACCGTCTGGGGTCAACCATGACAAATCCAAAGAATTGCAGAAAGCGATGAATAAAGCGTGATTCAATCAAAACTGCGAACTTGTCTCTATCCGACATGTATTCTTCCTCGTAGAGTTCATTGAGCAAATCAGGGAATGCCTGAATCATCTCATCCACGAGGCGTTGTTGTGACTCATGATGCTGAAGCCGCCAAACCATGAATAACCAGAACTGCTGCAGCGGGATTTCATCTTCCCAAAGGTCAAAGTAACCCCAGTTGTATTTATAGACCGCTGTTTCTAACATCATTGGGAAAAACGATTCCAAGCCAGTTTGCTGGTATTGGCGTTTAGCCCAGGCAGAGACGTGAAACTTATTACTTTTTAGCTTAAAAATACCCGTTATTTCAGCAAGAATGCGGCAGTAATGCAGGGCGTTAAACTTGTCTTCATTAGCACCTGCAAATTCACTAATGCTGATGGCCCGCTCGAATGGAACAACAGCAAATTCGGGTAAAAATGCGCTGGCTTCTTTGACTAGCGCCGCCGGGAGGTTCCCCTTGGCGGTCGCCTTAATCTGCCCACCGTTAGCTAATGCGGTCTCCAGCATCAGTTCTAAATAACGCATGACTGGGCTGGTACTTAAATCAGGTGGCGTATTTATCGTGATGCCGTCTAACTCGGAAAAAGGAGCATAAAGCCAGTTATTTACTTGCCCGGGCGTCAGACCGCAGAAGTCTTTGTGAGGCGTGTTATTAATTTTATTGGATTGGTGCTCGACGATAACATTCAGCTCGTCCATTGAAAGATCAGGATTCATCGCTAACATCTGCTCGATGTTATCAACAAAGTCAGCATGCTGCTTACCAACAGTACTCATACAACAACGCTTATATTTTTTGCCGCTACCGCAAGGGCAGGGTTCATTGCGACCGATCTTTGCCATTAGTCGACACCTTATTTAAATTTATTCTGCCTACCCATTAAAAATCCGCCCAGCCATCTGATCTAGCTGGTTCTTCACACGTTCCCAATCCGGCATAACCCGTCCCATTAGCCGATAAAAACGCTCACTATGGTTGTGTTCGGCTATGTGGCAGAGCTCGTGCAATATGACGTAGTCGATGCATTCGCGGGGGGCTTTTACCAACAGTGGGTTTAGGGTGATGCGTCCGTTAGGAGAGCAGCTTCCCCATTGCGTTTGCATGGTGAGTATTCGCAGAGGAGGGCGTTTATCAACCCACAATGCTTGCTCTAAAACGGCGTCTAAGCGCTTGTGGAAGACGTCTTTGGCTCTGACCTTATACCAGCCTTTTAATGCTGCCTTTACGCGCTCAGCTGTGTACTCACGCACGTTGACTTCAAGTTGACCTCGAAGCAGTTTAACACCGGCTGCCTGGTCGGGTTTTATCAGTACTTTGAGTACGTATTGCTTGCCCAGGTAGTAATGACTTTCACCGCTAACATAACGGCGTGGCGTAATGTGCGTTAGTTGTTTACGAAACTCTCGCAATTGCTGATAAATCCAGCGCGCCCGTTTTTTGGCGGCACGCAATACGTCGTCATCAGAGCTATCAACCGGTGCGGCTACTTTTACCGAGCAATCCGGCAACACTTTGATTTTAATTTTACGATCAGGGCTTTTGGCGGCAACGCGATCAAACTCAATCAGCTCGTCGGCGTAATAAAAGCTGAGTTTATCCCCGTATGGCTGATGCTTCTCAGTAACCTGATTAACAAAACGTATAGCAACGTTCATGGCTTAATGACCTAATTGCCCAACACGAACAACCTGCACAATCGCTTCGACAATCTTTTTCGCCTGTTCGATACCGCCGCCGACGGCCTTGCATTCCGCAAAAATCTTCGGCAGTAGCTTTTTGCGAATATCAGCTTCAATGTTATTCGGGTTAATCGAGTTTTCCGCAACGGACTGGCTAACGATGTTATCGACATCAAACGCAATCTCCACCCATTTATCCTGTGCCTGTTCATCCATTACTGTAAACGCCTCGGGTAGGTGCTTTTTGAACACGCCGTAATAGGCTTGCGCATGATGGTTGCCGGTCAACCGTTCAGGGATATCATCCAGACGACGCTCTTGTACCTGCTCCTCAAATTCGCGGAACAGCATGTACTGTTTCAGCGGGTGGTCAAACAGTTTTTCCGCTTCTTCAATAGCTTCACGCAGGAGCTTAGAAAAGGCTTCTTGAGCGTAAGGGTCATCACCGAGCTCTTGTTCAATCATCTTAGTGACACGGGTTTTAATGATATCAGTTTCGTTACGAGTCTTGTCCTCGCTCCAGTCCTCTGGCTCTTGCTTCTGACCCATTTTACCGACTTCGTAGACGCCTTCCGAGTCACGCACTTCGACACCAACGACGTGTTTATTCAGCAATTTTTTCACCTCGTGCGCGTACTCGTCGTAACTGACACGCTCGCCGGAATCCTGTTGCACAGTTTGGCGAAGGCTGGATAACTGTTTAACCGTTTCTTTGTATTGTCGACGGTCCTTTTCGGTAAAGCTCTTATCGTCAAAGAAGGTAGCCGACTGCAGTGCAACTTTAAGGCAAGTGGCAAAGGCTGTGAGTGCTTCGTAAAAGTCTTCGCGGCGTTTTTGGTTTTTATCCACCATCTCACCGTTAATTTCTTCCATGCGAGGCAACAGGGCATGACGCAGGGCTTCGGTGTCTGATTTATTCTTAACACCGTCAAATATCGCCCATAGCTCTTTATAAAGTTGGGGTAGGCGTTTGTACTCGGTACTCATTTGTTGGTACAGGCCATCAATGTCGTCGATGTCGTACCCGCCTTGTGTACGTGAAGCCAGATCCTGATATTCCTTTATGGTGGTATCCAGTTCGGACAGAATGCCGCGATAATCAATCAGTAGTCCAAACTTCTTGTCGGGGTGTAGGCGGTTAACCCGGGCAATCGCCTGAATGAGGTTATGGCCTTTAAGCGGTTTGTCGATATAGAGCACGGCGTTTTTCGGCTCATCAAAACCGGTTAATAGCTTATCAACCACAATCAACAGCTTCAGCTTCGGGTCTTTATCAAATCGCTCGACCAGCTCTTTGGTGTAATTCTGTTCATCAGATGAGCCGACGTGCTCTTTCCACCACTTACTGACTTCTGGCATGGCTTTCTCGTCAACCGAGGTATTGCCTTCGCGGGTATCGGGCGAGCTCATGACTACAGCGGATTCAAACAGCCCGACTTCGTCCAGGTATTTTTTGTACTTGATGGCGGAGGCTTTGCTATCGCAGCACAGCTGGCCCTTTAAGCCTTCATCGATGTTTTTGTCGAAGTGATGGGCGATGTCGTACGCAATCAGCTTTATGCGCTCGTCTGTGCCATACACCTGACCCCGGCGACTGAACTTTTTCTTTAAATCGCCTTTTTGCTCGTCACTTAAACCATCCGTCATACGCTCGAACCAGGCGTCGATGGCGCGCTCGTTAACATCCAGGTCGGGTATGCGCTCTTCGTAGAGTAGGGGCGTGACGGTTTTATCTTCCACCGCACGTTGCATGGTGTACGCGTGAACGATAGGACCGAACTTGTTGGTCGTTTTATCGTCTTTTAACAGCGGTGTACCGGTAAAGGCGACAAATGACGCATTCGGCAGTGCCTGGTTCATGCGAATGTTGTTTTCGCCGCCCTGGCTGCGGTGGCCCTCATCAATCAGCACAATAATATTCGGGCTGTTGTTATAACACTCAGGCAGTTTGGTGGCTGAGTTAAACTTCTGAATCAGCGTAAAGATAATGCGCTCGTTGCCCTTACCAATTTGCTGAGCCAGGCGTTTACCCGAGGTAGCCATGGCCGCCTCTTTGTCTTTCTTACTGGATAACTCGCCGCCAGAGGCAAAGGTCTTCGAGAGCTGGTTTTCTAAATCAACACGGTCGGTGACAACAATGACCCGGCATTGCTTCAGCTCTTCGTGCAAAATCAGCGCTTTAGATAAAAACACCATGGTGAAGGACTTACCCGAGCCGGTGGTATGCCAGATAACACCACCTTCGCGACCACCTTTACTGTTACGCTTTTGAATACGCTCAAGCAAACGCTTGATGCCAAAGACTTGTTGGTAACGACCCACAATCTTGCCAATTTTTTTATCGAAAATGGTGAAGTAGCGGATCATGTCGAACAGACGATCTTTAGAGAGCAGGCTTATCAACAGTTTATCCTGCCCGGTTACCATCAGCTCACCACCAGCAAGCAGGTTTTGATACCAGCTCAGGTCGCGATTGTCCCGGTGGTCGAACAAATGTTGTAGGGTGGCATCATCCAGCGTTTTATTTTTTAGCGCCAGCATTTCAGCATCGCTGATATCTTCTTCTTTCCAGGCGGCCCAGAACTTTTCCGGGGTCTCGACAGTGCCATAACGCCCATCAATACCGTTAACCGATAATAACAGCTGCGAATAGGCAAACAGGTGAGGGACTTCGTCAGGGCGTTGGTTACGTAGACTCTGTGAAATACCTTCGTTAATCGTTGGGCCTTTCTGGCTGTTGCCGTCAGGGCGTTTGGCTTCAATGACCACCAGTGGCAAGCCATTAACAAAGCAAACCAGGTCAGGGCGGCGACTGTCAAAGCCACCGGCACGTGTCACCGTGTACTCTTCGGTAAAGTGAAATTGGTTGTTGCCTGGATTTTGCCAGTCGATGATGGATACAGTCGGCGTGACCTTTTTGCCGTCGATAAATTCAGTCACCGGGATGCCGTACATTAAATGGTTATAAATCGCTTCGTTGGCATGCTGGAGGCCCTCATTCAGGGCAGGACTGCACAGATGCGAGACAATGTTATCAATGGAGTTTTCGGATAGCGGATAGCTCCTACCGGCATAATGAAAGGTACGCTTGCTCAGTAAATCACGTAATACCTCACGGAGTACCACACGGTCTTGCTTGCCACCACGCAGCGACAGCGCTTCTTGCGGCGATAAAAACGTCCACCCCAAACCGGCTAATAGCGTCATCGCCGGTATTTTAGCGGCGTATTCTTCCTGAAATTTGGGGGCAAACTGTTCCATTGTCTTCTCCGCGTAACGTCACCTGATGGCAACAGACGCTTTTTATTATTTTTAAATCAAAAAATAAGCTACCAGATTAAGTTGTTCGGCGAAACCGAACAACTCAGCTCTACTCAGTAGTAAACACAAAGTTGACTACTGCCTGTTCAGCTATTGTCATTCCTGGTTTTGAGATTCGCTGATATCGTTATCGCGTCCAACGTAATCATCCAGTGTTTGACCGTGTTTGGTTTTCCATTCCTTCCAGCCATTTGTAGCACCAAGGACTAAAAGGCAGGATGCCCCACTGGGCGTTTTGAATAGGTAGTCTTTTTGGAAAACGACGTTGTCACCATCCTTAGCCAACACGCCTTTCTCTAGCAGCGAATCACGCTGGGCTATTAAGCGTGGTTGTGTTGTTTTGCGTTTGGGGACATAAGGCGCTGATGAGCCTTTTAAAATAACCATCCCTTCATTGGTGTAAAAGGCTTTGGCATCGACGCCACCGCGCTGACAGTAAAAGACTTCTTCTGTGGCGGCTTCTTCGGCATCGACCAACGCTTCAAAAATAGGATAGCCCAGTGTGGCCAGTAACAATGAGCCGACACGATGTATTTCATCGCAGTCAGCTTTTAATGGAATTGGGGTATGAGGCTTCTGCCCTCGATTACCGTTGACCAATTCGTAGCGACCGCACTGGCGTGCTTTTTCAATACTTAACGACTCAAGGTAAAGCACGTGGGTTTGTGTCAGGTTATTGGTGAGTGAGATTAACACTAACGCTCGTTCCCAGTCCTTCGAGTCATCTTTTAAGTGCTGACCCAAGCGATGCCCGACATCGCCGGACTGACCGATATAAACTTCGTCCTGGTTCTCTCTGCCAACAAGAAAGTAAAGTCCAACCTGATGCGCTTCCTGCATTTTAAGAAACTCACCAATTTGATTACGCGGTACTTCAATTAACCGAACAATTGAGGTGGTGACTTCAGCAACGCGAATCCCCGATGGATCCCCGTTAGGTAAGAAGATTTGGATGGTTCTTGGTTGCTTATCCGTCATGCTGCCTCCTCATCAACTTTCACGCGACGTTTGCCGGTGAGCAGTTGTTGCATTAGGGATTTTTTTTCCTGTTTTAGAATATCAAGCTTAATTTGAAGTTTCAGAGACGCTTTGTCTATCGCGGATAGTACCTGCGAAATTTTAATTTGCTCGTCCAGCTTTCGGGGTATCCAAACCTTCAATTTTTTCAAATCTGACCCATAAAGATGGATGATTGTTATACCTTGAGCTAAAGAGGCTATTTCGTAACGTTTGATATGAGTAAGAACATGAGCCATAAATTGGGACGATAACTTCGAACGTGGTCGTAAGATATTTATATCACCACCAAGCAATACACCATTCTCCAGGATGGCTGTCGCGTTTGCTAAATCGATACCACTGGTAGTAGTAGAGCTTGGTATCAATATGTCTCCTGATTCCGAGAGTTCTGCTTCATTCTTATCAGTTCTACTGTTTACGTTATCAATGACCTCTGCGTAGCGAGTATACAACTCACCGTATAGCACGCACCGATTCTTGCCTGTCGTGCTAATATCGCTTTTTGATAGGCCTTTACCTCGCTTAAAAGTGAACAAGTCATTTAATGTAAAGCATTCCCACTCCCCACCAAACCGCACACCATTCTCATCCAGCAGGCGCTTTTTGCCGGTGAGCAGTTGTTGCATGAGGGCTTTTTTCTGCTGCTGGCTATTGGCGAGCAGTTGCTCGGTGGTGGTGATGGCCTTATCCCAGGTTGAGAGGATTTGGGCTATTTTCTGTTGCTCGGAAAATGGTGGGGCGAGAACTTTAAGCTTTTTAAAATATGGTAACCCGATAGTTTTTATCGTGGATCCAACAGCTTGGCGTTCAAATTCTGGTTTATTCAGCTGAAGCCAATTATATAAAAACCAACTATGTAACGTTTCTTTATTATCGCATATCCAAGCTATAAAGTGCTGGCTGACAGCCATTGGCTCAGCAAGAACCGCACTTTTACCAATGCCTGCATCTCGAGACAATATAACCGTTTCAGCTGGATGCAACTGAGCTGAGCTATTCTTGATGCCCTCAGCGGAAATCTCTTTATCCGTTTCGTATATATACCCTTGATCCAACCGGTAACTATCTGTCAGGGAGACCCACTTAATACCTCCGTTCCAGTATTCAGGGTATGACTTGCTAGGTGTATGGCCACTGCATCTCGTAGCCATTTTGTCTAATAACTCATACCTCCAACGTTTCGGAACTGATGACTCATCCAATTTACGAGCCATAACCCAACTCCTCCAGATATTTTTCCATCTGGCTTTCCAATTCCTCCAGTTCTACTTTTAGCTTTTGGCGCTCTACTCGAACTGCCATCAAATCGATTTCTTCCTCTTCCTCGAAGGTGTCGACGTAGCGGGGGATGTTCAGGTTGTAATCGTTTTCTTGAATTTCCCCGAGTGTTGCCAGGTACGAGTATTTTTCGACGGTTTCGCGGCTGTGGTAGGTATCGACGATTTTCTGAATATTGTCGTCGCTTAGCTGGTTTTGGTTTTTACCGGATTTAAATTCACGCGAGGCGTCGATGAACAGTACTTTGTCATCGGACTTCGATTTTTTGAACACCAAAATAGCGGCTGGAATGCCGGTGCCGTAGAAAAGCTTCTCGGGTAGGCCGATAACGGCGTCTAATAGGTTTTCGTCAATCAGTTGCTGGCGAATTTTGCCTTCTTTCGAGCCTCGGAATAATACGCCGTGTGGTACAACCACGCCCATGCGGCCCCCGCGTTTCGACGAAGACGCGGGCTTCAGTGTTTCTATCATGTGCAGGATAAACGCATAGTCGCCTTTGGTTTTGGGCGGTACGCCACGACGGAAGCGACTGAACTTGTCGTTCTCTGCGTCATCATGACCCCATTTATCCAGACTAAAAGGTGGGTTAGCGGTGACGATATCAAACAGCATCAGGTCGCCGTTTTTATCCAACAGCTTAGGATTACGAATGGTATCGCCCCATTCAATTTTATGATTATCCTCACCATGCAGGAACATGTTCATTTTGGCTAATGACCAGGTGGAGCCAATAGCTTCCTGACCGAACAGGGCATATTCTTTGCTGTCATGGTTTGCGATAACTTTGCGGCCACACTTCATCAATAAAGAACCGGAGCCACAGGCCGGGTCACAAATGCTGTCACCGGGTTGAGGGTCGAGTAGCTCTGCTATCAAGTCGGATATTTCAGGTGGGGTATAAAACTCACCGGCTTTTTGGCCGCCGCTGGCTGCAAAGTGTTTAATCAGATACTCGTACGCGTTACCGATAACATCCAGTGAACCTACGCGACTGGGTTTTAAGTTAAGCTCTGGCTTGGCGAAGTCTTCGAGCAAGTGTCGGAGAATGTCGTTTTTCTGCTTTTCTTCACCGAGCTTATCGGTATTAAAGCTGATGTCCTGGAACACACTTTTACCAGCGTCTTTTAGCTTGGTGCCGTTGGCTTCTTCAATGGCATGCAGAGCCTGGTCTATACGCTCACCATTACCCGGCTCATAGCGACGGTCATAGAGTGCATAAAAGCTAGCATCACGCGGTAACACAAAGCGTTCGCTCTTCATCATCTCTTCGATGAGCTCAGGCTCATCACCATGCTGGGCTACGTATTGATCGTAATGGTCCTGCCATACATCCGAGATGTATTTAAGGAAAAGCATGGTCAGAAGAAAGTCTTGATAGGTTCCGGCATTTATCGTACCGCGAAAGGTGTCACAAGCGTTCCAAAGTGCTTTATTGATGCTGTCCTGGCTAATCGTTGTCATTGTTATTAACGTCCCCGTACAACCTAGTTCTAAGCGTTATTGTCATCCATTATTTGCAGTCATTATGCCATGGAAAAATCTGATGTCACTGCCAGCAGTATGCACTTAAGATCCGAACTCCAGCTTCGTGGAAGGGAGTGCTTTATTGAGAGCGTAATGCATTGACGTGCAAGTTTGTTTTTAATCAGATTAGTTGTTTACGGGCCTTTGTAGTAGCTAACTCTTGAAGTAGCTTTATTAAAATCCCTAGATTCAAATAATAACCTAAACAAAATTTGTGTGGGAAATTTGGGTTGATCATCTAGAAGATTCAATTTAAATTTATTTCATAATTAAAAAAATATAATAATCAGAACATGGATAACTGCAAAGCATGGATCAACGAGTTTCTTTTTACTCGAGAGCTATTTCAAGGTCCGCAAGGCGAACCGTTATATTCTTACCAAGTTACAGCTGACGAATTTCAGAAGCTTATCTCTCTTTTAACTCATGCAAATCTCATTAAACACCCTCCGAAAGGACTGCCACACTATACGGGCGCAGCATTTTGTCTTTTGGTTGCGGAGTATTATCGTCGACAGTACACCGGTGAATATTCAACCAAGCCTATTGAAGACTTGATTTCACAGAAAATATCTCAACAGAATCGTGCTCAGCTCACGCTAGGTGGATTAGCTTTTTGGCGTCGTGAGCCCATAAAAACCGAGAACCGGATATCGTATTTAGGTTCATTGTTTGCTGAAGGAGGGTTGCCATGGCCTCTCTTAAATAGTGATACTCATGGTTTTGGTCGGGCAATTCGTCGTGGTATTGGTGCTTATTATAAAATTGCCGCAATGGATAAGTCGCTAACGTCATTGATGTTAGATAATCAGGAAGAATTACCGCAAGTATTCCGTACTATTCATACTGCTAAGTTACTCTCAGGTATTGTCGAACGCTTAACTAAGCTTACTGAGGCTTACCCGCTGCGAGAGGTGAAAAACCCAGCTGAATATTTGGATGAGCATGCTAAGGGGTGGAATAAAGATTTTCCTATACCGTTAGATATTGAAAATGGGCGACGCTTGATTAACGATTGGTTAATACAAGCAGAGAAGAGCCGTCATCAAAGTGCACTTGAGAAGAAGCGCCAAGCTGAGCTGTTATCTGAATTCACATCAGACAATTATTTTCAATTATCAAACCGTGGTGTCGATGTGACTTCCGAAGTGGTTATCCCGCGGGAGTTAAAAATTAAGCGCAGTGAGCAAGAGATAATATCTACTCGATTTGAGCCGTTAATTTATGAAGGCAACCGACTTATTTTTCGTGGCTCACCGATATATGCTAGCCTCGATCAGAAGCAAGACTGCATTCAGTTAACTTTCAAACGAACACGAGTTGAGGTTAAGCGCAGTGCCAGTGCCGAGCCACTTACTTTTAAATTAGTTTCACATGGTAGTGTTGTTTTTAATCGCACAATTGAAAATAGTTTGCTTGATTTGGATGCTTCGCCTTTGGTTCTTACTGAGCAGGCTGATCGCTGGTACATCGCTGGTTCTGAGTCCTGTTCTATCGCCGAAACGAGTGCCCGTTTATGGTTACCGAAGCAGTGCCAATTTGGTAAAGGTGAATCGGCTGCGAATTTGATTAAGGTCTATGATTTCGGCACATTGTATGAATTGTCGTCGAATGCATTGATTACAAACGCCGATAATGATGAATTTGAGATCCAACTTTGTAAAGCGCAACCACGTTCATTTATTCGAGTGATAGGGCATGAAACCAATTGGTCGACTTTACCGATTACCACCTATTTTGAATTTCCTAAATTGAACTTAAGTGATGACGCAAACTTTGCACTTGAAGATTTGCGCATATTCGTCAATGACAGGCGTGTTTTGAACCTGAACCATTTGTCTAATATTTATGGTCGTGTTCAGTTGGTTATAAAAGACAATTTCGATAAAACACTATTTCGACGGACCTTCGGTGTCGTTCCTCACGATTTAAAGATTCGTACACGGCCAGCTCGATCAGCAACCCCAGCATTTATTCAGTTTATGACCTCGGCTCGTTGCCAAGTAACGCCTAATGTTGCCAATGGCGCAGCCAACTATGTTGTCATTGATGAATTGGATGCCGGCAAATTCAGTTTGACCACGTGCGATAACAAAGCTCCAGTTTCTTTTAACGTGGATGTTTGCAGTGACAAATGTTCTAAACCAGTAACACTTCGTGTGCCATTTCCGGTCGCTGGAGCACGAATTATTACCCCCATGGGTGACGCGTTTGAGGGTACATCACTGCTGCTTGATGGCTTGTTAGGGCATCGGATTCAATTAACCAATAGTAGTGACAAAAGACAGCGTTTTAATATTGCCTTAAACGTTATGTCGAGAGGGCAGGTTAAGTACGTCAAAGATGATGTCGTATTTGTTGATCATTTGCCGATTGAAATTAGTTTGTTTGGCATGCATCGAGAAATTACCAAGTTGCTTGGTAATTTAAGCGATCAAGATGCGGCTGTGCAGTTAGTTATTCAGCTAGGTCAAACGGTTTTAAAGCGGGTAATCATACAGCGTTATAACGCGTATTTGGAACGTGATGGCTATGACCTTGTTATTAAAGACTATGAATGTAATGACATTCGTGCTCCCATTAATTTACGAGCAATTAATATAATTAACCCTGAACAGCATCCGCTAATTATTGAGCCAATTTTATCGGCTGAAACACCCACTGGACGTTATGCAATCGATAAACTGATCAGTTCGAATACAACATGGATCGTTCATTCAGATGCCGATGCTGAATTGAAAGTTCGGCCCTATGTTCAGCCGGGCGACGAGGTGGAAACCTTGGTGGAATCGGCTGATTTAGGCGCTTTAACATCATTACACTCAGCTTGTAATTTCTTTCACCCAATAGAGCGCCCGAACCTTATTCGCGAACAGATCGAAAAAATGGCAGTGGATTATAATCACTCAGGTTGGAACTATTTAAGTATTTTAAAGCGGAAATACGGCCATCTTCCGCTCTCAAGTTTCGAAGCCTGGCGCGCGTTAGGGTGCAATAGTGATGCGCTTGCTTTAGCTGTATTCCGGCTTGAACTTGATTCAATGTTTTGTGAACGCATTAGCGATGAGCTGGCGGTTGTCTGGGAGTTTATTCCTGTGGATACTTGGCGATCAGCGCGAACGTTATTTGCTAATGCGATAATGAAGTTAGGCGTTCCTGAAAGTTACGCGGACATTACGGTCCGAGAGCGCGAAGTTGCACTTAAAGATATCGTCTCGGCGTTTGAGTACTTGACTGACTATATACAGACCGGTGATGTACAAGCCGTTCGTCAATATCCGTACGAGAGGATTATTCCATGCTGGTATCAAGAACTGCGGCGTTTTTTTGCTGAAAACGATAATTGGCCGATTGATTTGTCACATGAGTTAAAAGCATTTGTGATGGCGTCGAGTTTAGGTGATGGCTTCAAGCAAGTATCTAGTATTGGTTACACCGATGCGGTGGTTTATTTGCCGATGTTTGTTGCCTGTATTACAGCCGGTCTAGCTAGTCCGAAAAGTTTAGGTGTGCCAACATCGCAATTGAAATTTGCAGTGACAAATCTGTCTGATTTTGGTCGTGAAATGTGGTTTAGGCCAGTACATGCAGCTACCACCGCTTATTTAATCGCTAATAATAATAACCCAAATTAAGAGTAAATCATGAATTTTTTCCAGGCATTAATTGAACAATCTCAAAATCGGATTAAAGAAGCGACGTTGGGCGTATTAGGTATACGTAATGAAGGCCTTCGCCGGCATATTGAAAAGCAATTTAGCGATTGTTTAGGTGCAGAAGGTAGTTTTTTGGCCAATCCTGTATTTGAACATACATTTGGCTGGACGCCTGGAAAGAAGAGTTTTGCCGAATTGAGCCCCGAATTATTGCATCCGCAATTAATTAAAACGTTGCACGAAGCACCTAAATACGAGTTCGATAAATCAATCAAACCATATAAACACCAAGTTGAAGCTTGGCAGGTGTTAACCGATAAAAAACCGCGTTCAGCGGTAATTACTACGGGGACAGGCTCAGGTAAAACCGAATGCTTTATGGTACCCATTCTCGATGACTTGATTCGCGAACAAAAAGCAACACAGAGCGCATTAATTGGTGTTCGAGCACTGTTTCTTTATCCGTTAAATGCGCTGATTAACTCACAGCAAGAGCGACTCGATGCGTGGACACGCCAGTTTGAAGGCGATATTCGCTTTTGCTTATATAATGGTAAAACTGAGCACAAAGCCAGCAAATCTGAAGTGCGTAAACGCCAAGCGATATTGAAGAACCAAATACTATCGCGTGAATTACTACGAAAAGAGCCTGCTCCGATTCTAATGACTAACTCTACCATGCTTGAGTACATGCTGGTACGTCAAGTTGATAGTCCTATTTTGGAAATTTCAAAGCAGCAGCAGTCGCTACGCTGGATTGTATTGGACGAAGCTCACACCTATGTTGGTTCGCAAGCAGCGGAGCTATCACTGCTATTGAAGCGGGTGGTGAATGCGTTTGGGCGTCAGTCGAAAGATATTCGCTTTGTGGCGACGTCGGCAACTATTGCTGATGCTAATGCAGAGGAAAAGCTTCAGCATTATTTGGCCGACTTGGCCGGTGTTCCTATTGAGCAGGTTTCGGTCATTACGGGTCGTCGAATTACCCCTCAATTAAGCGGTGGGTGGCTAGAGCAGTCAACCCCGTATACACTTGATGACGTAAATGCAATTGACAGCGCTGAGGAGGTATCTGCGTCGCGTTTCAAAGCTCTATCGTCGAGCGCTATCGCGAGTAAATTACGTGCGACAATTCTTGATACTGACAAGCCTCAGCGACTAGATGACTTAGTGGCGAGTGTAGCGCCTTTATTGGAAGGAAAAACGTTGCAACAGCAACAAGTCGAAGTTCTGAGTTGGTTAGACGTGATGACAGGCACGAAGGGCGATAAGCAAGGCGATCCGTTTTTGAAGGTTCGAGCACACTTTTTTCAACGGATGCTGCATGGCTTATGGGCTTGCGTTGACCATAGCTGCAATGTCAAGCCAGCCGAGCTCAATAGTTTTCCGTTTGGAACCGTTTACGTAACAGAGCGCTCACATTGTGATTGTGGAGCGCCAGTTTTTGAAGTCGTATTTTGTAACGAGTGCAGTGAACCGCATTTATTAGCAGCAGATCAACGCGGAAAATTAACTCATCGAGTTTCTCGGGGTGTTGATGAGTTTTCATTGAACATTGAGCAAGATGATGGTGATGACACTCCTGCCGACGATGAAAAAGAAAGCATTTTACGCGGCGTAAGCTCCAATGTTGTGATTGGTGCTGTGACCTCTGAAAACGAACATTATTGTTTGCAAAGCCTTAATAGACAAACAAGCGAGTTCGCTGTTATTGACGATGAGTACATTTCTATAAAAATAGGGGTAGGCGAGATAGATAACTGTTCGGCTTGCGCTAGTGAGACGGATTCAAAAGGTGACTTTTATCGTGGCGCACATTTAGGTGCACCGTTTTACATAACCAATGCGGTGCCGACCGTTCTTGAGTTTTGCCCTGATGCGGACAAAAAAGATTCAAACAAGCGCAGCCCAGAAGAGCTGCCAGGCCGTGGTAGGAAGCTCATTACATTTACTGACAGTCGTCAAGGGACAGCACGAATGGCTGTGCGCATGCAGCATGAGGCTGAACGCTCGCGTATTCGTGGTCTAGTATTTCAATTACTTCAACAAAAGAACCTAGAGTTAATAGGTGGACAAAAAGCTGCTGAAGTGAACGAAAAAATTGAAGATCTTCGCATGGTTATTGCGTACGCAAAGCAATCAAAGCAGCATGACAAAGCAAGTAAAAAAGAGCAAGAGCTCGAGCGACTACTTAACGAACAGCAAGAGCCTCAGACGGTAAATGTTTTATATACCGATTTGGAGAATCGCTTTATAGAGCAGCATGACATTAAAAGTGCCATGTTAAAATACAATAGGTATGCAAACCCGCGATTATTTGGGGATGAAGGTGGACCACGTCGTCTTACTCAGTTGCTGATGATGCGTGAATTTTCTCGTCGTCCAAAAAAGCAAATCAGTACCGAAACCTTAGGGTTAGTTGCTGTTGGTTATGAGGGTCTTGAGCAGGTTCGCAGCTGCCCCCAATTCTGGGAAGAAACCTTTGCGCATAATGCAACCGGTAATTTGAGAGAGCGCTCCAAGCTTACGCTCGATGATTGGAAGAACTTTCTAAAAGTTGCATTGGATTTCTATGTGCGAGAAAACCGCATGATGCGTATGGACGATGACCTACAGAACTGGATGGGCAGCTTGTCGACGCAAAAGTTTCTGTTTTCGCCTAACGCTGATATTCAAGAAAACCCGCGTATAAGAAAATGGCCGCAGGTGCGAACAGCGAATAAAAACCGATTGGTGAAACTACTTGAATTGGCAACTGGCCTTTCAACCGCTCACGCTGAAGACAAGGACAAAATTAACTTATGGCTGATGCGGGCGTGGACGGATCTAACTCAGCATCAAATACTCAAGCAATCTGGCAGTAACGGGTTCCAGTTAGAATTATCATCGTTGAATTTTTCGTTGCCACGTAAGGCTTGGTTGTGTCCGAATACATATCGGCTAATTGACACCACGTTTAGAGGATTAACACCCTACCTACCGCGCAAGCTTACGGATGCTGATTACCGCTGTGAACTGGTTAAGATGCCCGATTTTACCGAGTTATCTTCTCTTGAGTCTGGTATTGCGCAAATTAGGGAAATACGCGAGAAGTTAAATAGTCATCCGACAGTGCGCGAATTGCGCAGTAAAGGGGTGTGGAATAATCTAAGTGATCGTATTGTCGAAGGGGGCTTTTACTATCGTACAGCTGAACATTCGGCTCAGCAGTCGACAAAAACATTGTCAAACTATGAAAATTTGTTCAAGTTAGGTGATGTCAACGTTTTAAACTGTTCAACAACCATGGAAATGGGCGTCGATATTGGTGGCATATCAGCTGTTGTGATGAATAATTTGCCGCCGCACCCAGCCAATTATTTGCAGCGAGCTGGTCGTGCTGGTCGACGCAAAGAGTCACGGGCAATCGCTTATACTTTGTGTAAGGCCGACCCGCATAACCAGCGTGCTTTTCTTAACCCAATGTGGCCTTTTGTGACAGCTATTCCAGCCCCAAAAGTGATTCTGAGTTCGCGTTCAATTGTTCAGCGCCACGTGAATGCGGTGCTGTTAGCCGCGTTCTTAAGAACGTTACCTGATGAGGGTGATCGTACGCGGTTATCGGCAGAGTCATTTTTTGGGGGCGAACCATCAGAATGCGAAACAATGTTGGCATGGATGGATTATTCACGCGACGAGTTTGCCGATGCCGTTAAGTCAGTGATTAATCAAACTAGCCTAGCAGGTGAGTCATTAAGTCAATTAATTCTAGCCGCGAAAGATAAATTAACTGATATTAAAACCGACTGGTTGGAGGAGCGTCAACGCATTCAAGCGTTGTATGATACCTCGACGGATGAGCCGTACAAGCGTGCACTTGCGTTTGAATTAAGTGCACATAACAGTCAGTTTTTATTGAAGGAATTGATTAGCAGCACGTTTTTACCTGGACATGGCTTCCCAACCAATGTGGTCGAACTAGATCATAAAAACATTGAAGACTTTAAAGAAAGCAAACGACAAAAAGAATTCAAAGAGCGCGAAGACAATGTATTTGTAAACAAAGAAAAACCTTCGCGCAGTCTCAACATTGCGTTACGTGAATATGCTCCTGGCGCAACGTTAGTTATTGATGGGCGTGCTTATCGTTCTGAGGGAATTGTGATAAAAGATTTCACAAATCCAGGCAATAATGATGACATTCATTTTGCGGTAGCTTGGCGTTGTGATAAGTGCGGTACAACAGGAGTTCGTGAAAATGCTTATGCCAATAGCCGCGATCTGTGCTGTTCGAATATGCAATGTCGCGCGTTAATTCCCGAGCGTGAAAAGGTGAGCACCCTGCGCCCCACAGGTTTTTTAACCGACTTCTGGAAGCCGACAAGCAACGATATTCTTACTCAGAAGTTTATTCCGGTGGCTGAACCTCGGGTGAGCCTAATAGGCGAACAAGTTACGCTGCCTAACAAAGACTGCGGCTTTGTGCGGTTTGGCCACAACGGGCAAATTTTCCATCACACCAAAGGAGAGTATGGCTACGGCTTTGCTGTATGTTTAGCATGTGGCCGCGCAGCCTCAATGACCGCGACAGATACAATTCCTAGTGAACTGGACGTGCTGAGAGACCACCGTCCATTAGGTGGGGCCGTTGCCGGTGATTTAAAGGAATCTTGCTCGGGAGGACATGTTAAATCGAATATTGCGCTGGGGTATCAAGTACGCACGGACGTGCTTGAAATATGCTTGCGTAATCCGCTGCAACAACAGTGGTTAACAACCAGTGATGAGCACCATATGGTGGCCGATACGTTGGCGGTTGCCATGCGCGAGGTGCTGGCTGAGCAATTAGGTATTTCGCCAAGTGAAATTGGCTTTTCTACGCGCGAAGAACTGGATTTAGAGAATGGTGCGCCCCGAATGGTAATTCAATTGTTTGATGAAGCAAGCGGTGGGGCTGGTTTCGTTATTACTGCCATAGATGACTTGGTCGGTCTATTACGCGCAACTCGCAAACAGCTTGAATGTCCGAGCCAGTGTGACACGGTCTGTTCTCATTGTTTAGCCGGCAATGATTCAAGTGTCGAGCGTTTTGAACTAGACCGTCGGGCTGCTATTGCTTGGCTTGACGAGAGTCAAATTCTTGAACACCTTGAGTTACCACAAGAGTTTACGCAAATTCCTGATGCGGCGTTTTGCTCATCTGGTGTTTTACGTGCGTTCCATATGTTGAAAAATCGCGCCAAACACACGAACGAATCCATTCGCGTCGTTTTACCAATGAATGGCGATACTGAGCGTTGGGATCTCAGTGCAGATGCGTTTCGTTCCTTTATTTTAAATCTAATTACCATCGATAAGGTTAGTGTAACTTTAGCTTTGAATAGCAGGCAGGTATTGGTTAATGATTTGAAACGCACTTTAAAAAACCTTGAGTATTTAGGTGTAGAAATAAGTTACGGAGAGACGGCTGGTCTGCTCAAAGACGTCACCCTAGGATTTCAATTAATAGCAGGCGACAAAACATTCAGCTTGTTAAGTAACTCGGAACGTACGACTGAAATTAACGACGATTGGTTAACCGATGAGCATGCAGTTTGGGTTAGTTCAATCGAGTTCCCCAAATTACAGCTAACGCCTTGTAATACATCTGATTGGGGTAATTATGAAGGCGCTGTTACTACCAAAATCGTATATGTTAAGCAGGAGCTTGATGGTGCCTTATTGCAGTTGCCACTTCGCATGGTTGGCTTACTTCAACGCGAGTTCCCGTTATTATTGGAGTTAATAAAAAACGATACACTGCTCTCAATAAGCTATTCCGATCGCTATTTGAAAAGCCCATGGGCAGTGATGATGCTTATGAGTTTTATTAAGTTGTTTAGTAGGTGTGAGCCGAAGTCAATTGATATTACAGCATTAAAATCTGAAGCGAACATAGAAGGTCGTTTAGTATTTCATGACTGGAGCTTCGATTATGAGCAGCGAGAATTTATGGAACAACTAATCAGCAGAGCTTGCCCTAGTGTAAATGGCACAACCATTACACTGAAAGATAATGCGCAGGAACTGCAACATTCTCGCAAGCTTGAATTGAAATGGACCTCCGGCCGAATCATTGAAGTGATATTTGATCAAGGTTTTGGTTATTGGAAAGCTTTCAGCAAAAGTTATGAAGCGCGTCAGTTCCCTTTCGAAGGTGACTCTATAATCCAAGTAGATACCTCTATGAAACTAAATGAACACTTAGAAATGCGACACTCGGGCAATTGGCCTACAATTATTACATTCAATGAGGTTCTATCGAGCTAGTAGACGGAGAAAGGATGCCTATTAGTATTGGCAGTATAAACACTAAAACGGCTTGTCGAATACTTGGATCGGCTCGTGGCGCTAAATTCGTAAGCATCGGGTAAACCGCGCGAGCGGCCAAGATAACTGTCGCTGGCGCTTTTATCGCTCTGGAAAAGAGATCCCGATAACGGTAAAAGGGCGCTTTTTTAGTGATGAGAATCGCGCTACGCGACAGGCTGCGCAAAAGGGGCTGGGTATTGGCTTTTTACCTCAGTACTCAGTGACTGATTTAATTATGAGTGGCGAACTCAAACAAATCTTAAGTGCTTATATGCCGCCGCCTACGCCGGTCAGTTTACTATTTGCGAGCCGTCAATATGCCAGTTCAGCGGTTAATGAAACGATTAATTTTCTGGAAAAAAAGTTGGGGTGATGTAGTTCGTGACATCGCTTGTTTATTTCTCTGCACTCGCCATTGCTTTAAACATTTCTGAGAACATCGATTGCCACTCAGCCAGTTGTTCTGAACTGAGAGAATCGAGATCTTTTTCGACTTGGTTGAGATCCATAAATGTTGAGCAACCACCTGTTAAATACAAGTTATCTTGAGTTTTATGGGCAAAAATCAGAAATCGGTTGCCAACCTGAGGAGCAGACCCGCCGCACGAGTTCGTCTCGATGTTAGTTTTGATGAAAACAGATGTAGGCATGCCGTTACCTTTCCAGATTTGTTCTACTTTTATTTTTGTCTTGTAAAATGAGGTATACCAGTCACCTGGTGTTTTTTCAGTTTTAAGCGCAACTCCCATGAAAATGGCATCATGTTCGTTAATGACATCGTTAATACTTTTTGCTGTGCTGACACACGAGCAGCCCATCGCAGTTAACGGTGAAAGAGCAATAACGAGTAAAATAATTTTTAGCATGTACGAGAGACCTTTTGGGTGCAGCTGCACTTACAGCATTGACTATAAAGTAACATAGTACTCAGGGTTGTCTCAGAAAACTTCACAAGGCAGGTGTTTTAAGCTGGGATGATTCCTGGCTTTTTTGGAAACCAATGATGAACAGGCTAACGAATAGAGCCATCGTAAATAAGATGGCTCTCGAGGAAGGAGTTATCGATTTTTAACTGGTCAAAGTATGCATAAACATATAGTTTGGAAGGCAGGTCATTAATGTAAAGGTTTATTATAATGGAGTATGAGCTCAAAAAAATCGACGTTAAACAAAGCGCAAAAGTACTTGCTGCTGTCGCATTGATAATCAATTTATTTATATCAGTATTTGGTTTTATTGCTCTCGTGTTCGGTGTTCAGACGACCGTTTCCTTTGATTACATTATTTCAATTTCCGTGCAAGGTTTAGTTTGGAAAATCGGCCTACTGTTGTTATCCCCGATACTGATGTTTATTCTCGCCTACCTGTCATTTGCAGTCGTGTTTTTGCTGTACAACTACGTTGTTAAATATACGGGTGGTTTAAAGCTACATTGGGTAAATGCAGACAATGATGCGTAATTAACGCTACTCATTAGTACGTAATTGGAAAAATCACTGAGGGCGACTTATGGAATCTATTAATTGGGCTGATTTTGAAAAAGTCGATATTCGTGTTGGTACGATTGTCGATGTTCAACCTTTTCCGGAGGCGCGTAGACCTGCTTATAAGTTACAGGTCGACTTCGGTGACAAAATTGGCATTAAAAAGTCGAGCGCGCAAATCACTGACTTATACGCACCGGATGAGCTACTCGGTAAGCAGGTGTTAGTGGTCGTCAACTTTCCACCAAAGCAAATCGGTCCGTTTATGTCGGAGTGTTTAGTGACCGGACTGCATCGAGCAGATGGCTCTGTCGTTCTGTCGACAGTGGATAGAGATGTACCCAATGGGACTCGGCTGGCATAGCCAATGAAGCACACTAATAAGGAAATCAAATGCCACACAACGCTATCAACTTTAAAGAAAAACTAGGTCTGTTTAACGAACAGTGGTCGCCTAAGGTCATTGCAGAGATGAACGACTATCAATTTAAAGTGGTCAAGCTGCAGGGCGACTTTGTTTGGCATGATCATAAAGATACTGATGAGACTTTTATTGTGCTTGCGGGTAAGCTGCGTATTGACTTTAGAGATGGTCATGTTGAGTTATCCGAGGGTGAAATGTACGTCGTACCCAAAGGCGTCGAGCACAAACCCTATGCTGAGCATGAAGCTCACGTGTTGCTAATTGAACCTCGTGGCGTGGTAAATACTGGCGACGAAGAGGATAGTAAAACGGCGGCGAATGATGTTTGGGTTTAGTTAATCACTTTATTTAGATGGCAACCTGCTATGGCAACAGCGTGTTAACCGAACGTTGTGAATTGAGCAATTTTAATCAAGCCTGACAACCTCAGTTGGGTTTTAATGATGACCTGCTGAGGGGGAATGTGCGGTATGACGAACTATCAACGTCGGTTTTTGGATGTGATCAACTACATAGAAACACACCTTGATACCGATCTTGACGTTAATGCGTTATGTCAGCACGCCTATTTGTCTAAATACCATTTTCATCGCCAGTGCTCGGCATTCTTGGGGATGTCTGTGATTAAGCTCGTGCGGCTACTGCGACTTAAACGGGCGGCTTATCAGCTCGCTTATAGAGAAAATGGCAGTATTTTGGATATCGCACTGGCGAACGGCTACGAGAGTCACGAGGCATTTTCGCGGGCGTTTAAAAAGTATTTTGACAAAAGCCCATCCGATTTTCGGGACACACCGCACTGGGCTCCTTGGCACGCTCAATACGACCCCATATTAACGCTAAGGAACAACATAATGAGTAACACCGATAACTTTAATGTCGATGTGGTTGAGGTTGATGAAATTGCAATTGCTGTGATGCCACATCGTGGCGCCCCGAATCGGTTGGGACAAACGATTCAAAAGTTTATTGAGTGGCGCAAGCTGAATCGACTTCCACCGAGTAAGAGTCGAACGTTCAACTTGGTGTATGATGACCCTAATACGACGGCGCCGGAAGACTACCGATTTGATCTGTGTTGCTCCGCAGAGCAGTCCGCTGAACCCAATGACTATGGTGTTGTCGATAGTGTTATTCCTGCAGGCAAATGTGCGCGAGTGAGACATACGGGTAGCGATGACGCGATAGGTATTGTGGTGAATTTTTTGTACACGCAATGGCTAGCGGATTCAGGTTATGAAATCAGAGATTTTCCGATTTACTTTGAACGGATAAGTTTTTTCCCTGACGTCCCAGAGAGTGAAATGATCACCGACGTGTATTTGCCCATTAAATGAGGAGCTTAACCATGAGCCCACAGACCGTCATCGACTTTTGGTTTTCGGAACTGACGCCTAAAGACTGGTTCACTAAAAGTGATACGTTGGACAATACTATCAAGCAACGCTTTGGCGATACGCTAAAAGCCGCAGCACAGGGAGAATGCTGGCGCTGGCGCGAGAGCGCAGAAGGGCGCCTCGCCGAGATTATTATGTTGGATCAGTTTTCACGTAATATTTTTCGTGATTCGGCGCGGGCATTTAGTCAAGATGCAATGGCGCTGGTTTTAGCCCAAGAGGCGGTCGCTCAAGAAGCTGATGATCTGTTAACTAATGATCAAAAAGCGTTTTTGTATATGCCCTATATGCACAGCGAATCTCCTCTAATTCACGAACAAGCCGTGGCGTTGTTTGACCAGCCAGGATTAGAAAACAACTACAAATTTGAGTTAAAACATAAAGAAATCATTGATAGGTTTGGCCGGTATCCGCATCGCAATGAGGTGCTCGGACGTTCTTCAACTGCTGAGGAGTTGGCGTTTCTTCAGCAGCCGGGTTCGAGCTTCTAAATCCGAACAACGTATTTGTCACTCGCTTGAGCGATTTTCGTGATCCAATACAGTTGATGAAAACTACAATGGAGAACGACTCCCAGTTAAAGGATCACGAACATGACAGACAAGATTAAGGCGCTAAAACTCAAAGACCCTTTTGGTTTAGATAATATCGAGGTTACTGAACTGGACGACCCAGGTCAGCCTGCGGCGGGAGAAATCCGTGTGCGGGTAAAAGCCAGTTCGTTGAATTTTCATGACTATGGTGTTGCCGCTGGTTTTATTCCAACCGAAGATGGGCGCATTCCGATGTCAGATGGTGCAGGTGTTGTCGAGGCCGTGGGCGAGGGTGTTGAAGAGTTTGCTGTGGGCGACCCTGTGGTTTCAACGTTCTTTCCCTACTGGCAAAGTGGTCCAGCGCCCGTGGGTGACTTTAAGCAGACGCCCGGGGATGGCATTGATGGGTATGCCCGTGAAGTGGTCGTGCGCCCTGCGCACTTCTTTACTCACCAACCTAAAGGCTATAGCCATGCTGAATCGGCAACACTGACAACAGCGGGTCTCACGGCTTGGCGCGCGTTGGTCGTCGACGGCGGCATCAAACCCGGCAACTCGGTGTTGGTACTGGGTAGTGGCGGTGTTTCGGTATTTGCGTGCCAGCTCGCGAAGAGCCTGGGTGCGACAGTGTTCGCGACGTCATCGTCGAATGATAAGCTCGAGAAATATAAAGCATTAGGTGCCGATCATCTTATTAACTACAAAGAAGACCCGGAGTGGGGTAAAACAGTTCGCAAGCTGACGGATGGACGCGGTGTTGACCACGTTATTGAGGTGGGCGGCCCCGGTACGTTACCGCAGTCTATCAATGCTGTCGCGATCGCCGGCCATATCGCGTTGATTGGCGTGTTAACCGGCAGTGCGGGTGAAGTACCAACGGCTAAGTTGATGGCAAAGCAAGCGCGTTTGCAGGGACTTATCGTGGGCAGTTGCGATGATCAAAAAGACTTTGTGCGCGCGCTCGAAGCCAATGGCGTGAAACCTGTTATCGATAAGACCTTTGGTCTCGAAGAACTGGCTGACGCATTCCGTTACGAAGAGTCGGGCAAGCACTTTGGCAAGATTTGTTTAGCGTTTTAATTATTTACTCACTCGTTGAAAGCCGTGCAGTGTGAATTCGCACTGCACGGTTTTAACTAAAACGATAACTTACCAAGCGTACTTCACCGACAGCTCAAAATTACGTTCCGCACCGAAGAAGCCTTGATTATAAAAATCGATGCTTGAGTAATATGTTTCGTCAAAGAGGTTATTGACGTTGAGGCTTAAGTCCCACTGAGGTGTCAGTTGGTAGCTTGCCATTGCATTAACCACG
The DNA here is from genome assembly GCF_000152885.1 of Idiomarina baltica OS145. Lineage (GTDB taxonomy): Bacteria > Pseudomonadota > Gammaproteobacteria > Enterobacterales > Alteromonadaceae > Idiomarina > Idiomarina baltica. Next base: position 302,213 of record NZ_CH672405.1, on the reverse strand, counting down.
GTATAGCTGTCCTGGGTAAATGTCTCCCCATTAGGACCAATGCCGGGGTTTGAGATATCACTTTGCCAATTCGCGTTAACACCCACTTTTAACGCATCAGACGCTTGGAATAGTACGCTCGTTTTGACCATGTTTTCGGGCAAGAACGGGGCATAATCCGAGCCGTCACGATCAGTTGACTCATTGTGCGTGTAGCTTACAAAGATGTTTAGCGCGTCGTTGGGTTTACCGTTTAGTTCAAGCTCATAACCTTCGCTTTCTGCACCAGCAACACCTATTGATGGATAAATGTTGGTGCCCGGTAATGGTTCTGCGGCATCCGGGTCAGTAATGGCTAAGTTATCCTCTTTAACTTTGTAAACGGCAAAACTAGCGGTGAGTGCTTCGTTAAAGAAGTCGCCCTTTATACCGATTTCGCTGTTGGAGCCCTCGACGGGACCGACCAACTCAAAGTTTGCATCAATCGCGCTTTGAGGTTTGAAGATCTCTGTGTAACTCGCGTAAGTCGAGATAATATCCGATATATCGTAAACAATGCCGAAGTACGGGGTGTTCACACCCGAGTGCTTGAAGTCGCTTGGTGAGAAGGGGGACTCCACGGTTGTTTCGTAAGTCGTTAAGCGATTACCAATGATGGTGGTGAGTTCGTCAGTCAGGCTGAGTTGTGCAGCCGCGTAGACACCTTGCTGCTTATATGACTCGAAGGTGCTGTAATTCGGTGTTTGGTTAAAATCGACGGGTTCAACACCGTTGCCCCAGTCAAAGATGCTCGGAACCACAATAGGGTCATTCGTACCGTACGATACCGAATCGACGGTTTGCTTTGAATGCAGGGCACCTGCGGTCAGTTGGTGCTCACGTCCAAACAGCTCAAATGGCCCCGATGCTAAGAATCGCACGGATGTTTGCTCACGGTCGGCGACATAGTGGTTAGGCGAGGTGCCAAGCCCTGTGCCGGTTTCTTTGTCAGGAAAACCCGAGAAGTAGAGCAGGTAGCCATCCATTTTGCCTTCTCGACGCTCAACATCAAACTGAACATCCCAGCCGTTATCAAAGGCGTGTTCGACTTGTACGAACGCGTTTGTGCTTTCACGATCCCAACGGTTCCAAGGAGATGCTGTGGTGGTGCTGACTGGCAGATCGTCTGCTTGGGTGCCATCCGAATAAAATAAAGGTAGCGCGCCCCACATGCTGCCTTTCGGGTTGCGTTCACTGTAATCTGCACCGGCGGTTAAGCGTGTCTGAGTGGTTAGATCAGCGGTTACTACCGCATAAATTTGTGCGTTTTCTTTTTCTGATAGGTCAACGTAGCTGTCGCCTTCCTCGTAAGCCATTGCGACACGTGCTTTGACATTACCCGTCTCTGACAGGGTCTGCGAGTGATCGGCTTCAAAGCGGTAATTGCTCCATGAACCAATACCTAAGCTCGCGTAGCCGCCATCTTCGGCTTTTGGACGCTTACGAATCAGGTTGATGGCTGCGGAGGGTTCGCCTGCACCGGTCAGTAGACCCGTTGCGCCACGAACGATTTCAACGCGTTCGAAAATAACCGAATCCGCGAGCGCTTCACTAAAGAAACTGTTATAGGCGATAGGTACACCATCAAACTGGAAGTTAGTCACATCACGGCCACGCGAGCGGAAGAAAAAGCGGTCAGTCTCGGCCTGTTGTGCTTGTATGCCCGGTGCAAACTGCATGACATCGGCTACGGTGTCCAACGCAAAACCATCGATGAAGCTGCGATCGATGATTGAGATCGACTGTGGCGTTTGTCGCAATGTGAGTGGTAAACCGGTTGCAGTCGTTGCGCGATCAAGCGGGCTGCCCGTGATTTCAATGCGCTCAGACACATCGTTTGATGAATCTGATTGTTGGGTTTCAGTGTCTTGTTGCGCGAACGCGGTAGAGGAGAGAGTGATGCTCGCAACGGCTAATGCGATGCTGCTTTTAGTAAACATGTTCATTAGATATTTTGCCCTACTCGTTAAATAAGCAGTAAATAAGAATGATTATGTTTTTCATTTTAGTTGATAATCATTCTTATTTTCAATAGGCGAAGTGAAATATTTAATGGTTAATCAGCTTAGGTTACCTCTGCGAGATTCAGACATAAATTAAAACTTTAAACGCGAATCGTTTTCATTTATTATGCGTCGCACTTAAACGAGACTGATTTTGAGGGACTCCATGAAAATGCAAAAATCTTTGTTAGCTGTGTGCGTGATGAGTGCATTAACAAGCACCTATGCTTTAGCCGAAGAACCGCAACAGACTGAACAGGTGATTGAGCGTCTAAAGATCACCGGTGAAAAGCAGGAGGGCTATAAGTCTTCTTCAGCGGAAGGTGCGACTAAGCTCGGTTTGACGATAAAAGAAACACCGCAGTCGATTACGGTTATTACCCAGCAGCAAATCAAAGATTTTGGTCTGAATGACATCAACTCCGTATTGAACAGTGCTTCAGCGGTTAACGTTGAGAATGTTGAAACTGATCGTATTTACTACACCTCGCGTGGTTTTGAACTGAATAACTTTCAGATTGATGGTCTTGGCTTGCCGCTCGTGAACAGTAATACCCATGGACGAATCGATACGGCTTTATACGAGCGCGTCGAAGTGATTCATGGCGCGAACGGGATTATGACCGGTGTCGGTAGCCCCGCAGCCACCGTCAACATGGTGCGCAAGCGCCCAACCTCGGAAACACAAATCAGTGTCGAGGGTAGCCTGGGTTCTTGGAGTAGCAAACGTTTAGAAATCGACGCGTCTGGCAAGTTGTCGGATCGTGTGCGTGGTCGTGTGGTTGCGGCGGCGGACAATGGCGAGTCGTATCTTGACCGTTACGAAAATGACACCAAAGTGTTTTACGGTGTTTTTGACTTTGCCTTAACCGACGACACCATGCTGACCGTGGGCCACAGCGAGCATAAGAGCCATACCGATGGCAACATGTGGGGCGCATTGACGCTTTACTATGGTGATGGCACGCCGACGAATTATGATGAATCTACTAACGTTGCGGCGGATTGGTCGCAGTGGGAAGTAAGCGAGAGCCGCAGCTTTATTGATGTTGAAACGGCATTATCCGATAACTGGAACTTGCGTGCGGTTTATAACCGCGTTCGTACCGATGAAGATAGCCTTTTATTTTACACCTATCTCGGCGATGCTGAGCTCGGGTTGGATCCTGAAACGGGGCTTGGTCTCGTCGGTTATGGCAGTGAGTATGACCTAGACGACAAGCAAGATACCTTTGATGTTTACGCTAATGGTACTTTTGAGGCTTGGGGCCAATTACATGAGGTCGTTGTTGGCGCTAACTACTCGCGCTTAGATTATGTTGACGTATCTTTGTACGATTTCCATACAGGTAGTGGCTTCCCTGCGATGCCTTCGCTCGCCGATTGGGATGGTAATACGCCGTTCCCAGAGTTTACTGATGGACGCGATGGCAGTGTTATCGATAACACACAAAAAGCCGTTTACGCGCAGGCACGATTGGCGTTGACGAGCGACTTAAAAGTACTGCTCGGCGGTCGCTATAATGACTTTCAGACCGATGGTGTTGGCTATGGCGTCGACCAATCGCGTGATGACGCGCAGTTTATTCCGTATGTCGGGGTGACGTATGCAGTGAGTGACTCCATTACAACCTATGCCTCTTACACCGAAACGTTCCTCGCACAGTCTGAAGTGGATCGTAACTTCGAGCGTTTGGAGCCACTAACGGGTAAAAACTCAGAAATTGGTATTAAAGCCGACTTGTTTGGTGATAAAGCACTGCTGAGTGCCGCTTATTTCCATATAAAACAGGAAAATCTAGCGGTGGGTGATGGTGATGCTGAAAATCCTTCAACGGGTGTGCTTGAGCCGGTCTATCGTGCAGCTGAGGGGATTACCAGCGAGGGTGTAGAACTTGAGCTCGCCGGCGAACTATTTACGGGTCTGCAAGGTCAAGTGTCGGCAACTGTATTTGATGTCGATGGTGATCAGTTAGTTGAAGATTACACGGCTGAGAAGATGTTCAGAACCTCATTGACCTATCAATTCCAAAGCTTGCCAGACGTACGTGTTGGCGCAACCTATCAGTGGAAAGATGCAACATCGCGTGTGCAAGGTACTGTCGGTCCTGCCTATGACAATGCAGGTGAGACTATCGTGACGCACCAGCCGTCTTATGGCTTACTTGGGTTGATGGCAAGCTGGCAGGTGACGGATAAACTTGCTGTGCGCGTCAACGGTTATAACGTGACCGATGAGAAGTATTTAAATAGCTTGTACTGGGCGCAGGGTTTCTACGGCGCGCCGGCTAACTACTCGGCATCGGTCAGTTATCAGTTCTAATTAGCGTTGACTCGACTTGTTCGAGCCCTGGCGTCGGTGCTTAGCACGGCCAGGGCTTTTTTGTTTGTCACTCGGTGCACCACGAGATTTACGCGGCGGACGTTGCTCGCGCTTCGGTGGAGGTGTTTTGCCGGTCAGTTCGACTTCATCAAACCCGTCAAGCGTGCGACGCTCAATGGGCTGACCGATCAGTTTTTCGATGGCTTTGAGTGTTCTAAATTCTTCGTCCATCACCAAGGAAATGGCGTGACCGACTTGTCCCGCGCGGCCTGTTCGACCGATACGATGAACGTAATCCTCTGCCACTTGAGGCAAGTCGTAGTTAATGACATAGGGTAGCTTTTCGATATCTAAACCACGCGCGGCGATATCGGTTGCCACCAATACTTGCACCGCACCTGATTTAAAATCGCTTAATGCCTTGGTACGCGCGCCTTGGCTCTTGTTGCCGTGTATCGCGGCAGCTAAAAAGCCGTCTTTATCGAGTTGTTTAACCAGCCGGTTGGCGCCATGTTTGGTGCGCGAGAATACAATCACTTGTGGCAAGTTGAGATTGCGTAAGATCTGCATCAGCATACGCGGTTTATGCGTTTTCTCGGCAGCATATAGGGTTTGTTCAATCCGTTCAGCGGTGGCATTCGGCGCTGCGACCGAAATTTCTACGGGGTTGTTCACTAAGCTTTTGGCGAGTTTACGAATCTCATCCGAAAATGTTGCAGAGAACATCAAGTTTTGGCGCTTCGCAGGTAGCAACTTGATGATTTTCTTGATGTCATGGATGAAGCCCATATCGAGCATACGGTCGGCCTCATCTAATACCAACGTTTCGAGCTGTGGAAAGCGAATCGCATTTTGCTGATAAAGGTCGAGCAAACGTCCAGGTGTTGCGACGAGAATATCCACACCTTTGCGTAGCTTCATCATCTGCGGATTGATTTTTACACCACCAAAGACAACAGCGTAACTTAACGGTAAGTCTTTACCGTAGTTGGCTACACTTTCGCCGACCTGAGCAGCAAGTTCACGTGTTGGCGTAAGGATCAAAACGCGCGCGGTATTGGCTTTTGCACGCTCATTGCCTTTGAGCATTTCTAAAATCGGTAAGGTAAAGCCTGCAGTTTTGCCAGTGCCCGTTTGAGCCGCTGCCATCACATCGTTGCCGGCCATGACGGCTGGGATTGCTTGTGCTTGTATAGGAGTAGGTTCGGTGTAACCTTGGCGTGTAAGGGCATTAAGAATTTCAGGGCAAAGTCCGAGTTCAGAAAAAGTCATGTATAAATTGGCAACCTAAACGGAGGATAAGAAGTCAATATTCTACATCACTGAGACCAACAACGCATTGTATTTGATGCTTTAATAATGAATGGGTGAACAAAAACAAACAGACGGATACAGTAGTAAACGCTTTTAAAAAAATATTATAAAGTTTAAACATGCACGTCCAATTATAATAAAAAAAGCGAATGATTTTGGAAAGAAGAACAAAACACCGACGTATCAAAAAACGCGAAAAACTCACCAATGCCTTGCTGTTTAAAATCAGTATTTGGGCAATTTCCATTGTTGTTATTGCGTCGGCAATTACATTTCAAGTCGCTTATGATGATGCAAGACAACGTGTCATTGGGTTGTTGGAACAAGATTTGGCCCCTGCGCTTGAGCGTAACGAAGCGTTTTTTGATCACGTAGAAGAAAACGGCGACATTCTTGCACAGCAGTTTCTATCGAATTACAAACTGATGCGTAATGAGTCGCGCCCTATTGAGCAGTTTAATGATTGGTATGAGGCGACCTCGCCCGGCGTTTTAAGGCTTAAACCGAGCTTTGATCGGGGCGTCATCGCAGGCGGTAAGTATTTTCAACACTTGAGCGCTTTTTTAGGTAAGCGTGACGTTGCGCTGGATGACGAACTCAAGTCACGCGTAATTGCGGCTCAATACACCCTCAATGAACTTGGTCCCGCTTGGCAAAATGAGGTGTCGAATTCACACTTTTCGATGCCCGAAAATATTTTATTAATGTATTCAACTGAATCACCGTGGGGGCTGCTCGCAGATAAGGATTTGGTGATGACGGATTATTCGGTCGTACGGTCGACATTACAGGTCAATAATCCCGAGCGAAAACCTAATTGGACCGGGCTTTACTACGATATTTCAGCCGACATTTTAACCATTACTTATCAAAAGCCTGTCGATCTGGCGGGTAAACATCTCGCGAATGCGAGTTTTGATGTGGTACTCAGTAGTTTAGTGAGCGATTTGACTAAAAAGAAACGCCCAAACGCTGAGCATGTCGTGTTAAACAATAATGGTGACTTGATTGCCGCATCTAACGTCACACAAGACGCTATTATTGCGCGTTCGACACTCACCTCAGAAACCTACAATGAACCTTTGTATCAGCACTTGAGTCAGTTGGTGGTTGATAGAGGCTTTTCAGAGACACCCACTATTTTGAGTGGCGAAGTGGAAGGTCAGTTGCTATTCGTTAATAAGCTGCCGGGCCCAGGTTGGTGGCACATTACCTCATATCCACTTGCTGAGGTGCGTAACCAGGCGATCGTGTTGCCGTTACAGCTTGTTGGTGCAGGCGTGGGGTTGGTGATTTTAATTCTACTGATGAGCTACTGGCTCATTCAACGCGAAGTCAGTCGACCCTTACAAGAAGTCGCTAAAGTGGCTTCGTTGATGGGCCAGCGCAATTATCGCGAGGCGCAAACCCATAAGACAACCAAGATTAAGGCGCGCGGCGAAGTTAAACAAGCGCTGAAGGCGTTCCAAACCATGGCATCACGCTTTATTACAGCGCAAGATGAACTAGAACGAGAGGTGGAGTCCCGTACAGCCGAGTTAGCTGAAGCGAATCGAAAGCTTGATGCCTTAGCTCATATGGATGGTTTAACGGGGCTATTTAATCGTCGGGCGTTTGATCGTGATTTGGACGCGGCTATCTCGTCGGGTAAGCCGTATCATTTGATGATTGCAGATATTGATGAGTTTAAAGCCTATAATGATAACTACGGGCACGAGGCGGGCGATAGCGCAATCAAGGAGATAGCAGAGTGCCTACGCAGTAATACACCGCTCAAAGTGTATCGCTACGGCGGCGAAGAGCTCGCTATGATAGTCCCTTCTGCCTATGACCTTGAAAGCAAACTTAACGAGTTGCGTGACAAGGTGATTGAGTTGAATATTCCGCATCATTATACCAACACGGATCGTTCATGTTTAAGTTTAAGCATGGGAGCTGCACCTATCCAGCGTGATGACGATAGCCGCAGTGCGATTCGACGTGCTGATAAACAACTCTACGCGGCTAAAAGAGCGGGTAAAAACTGTGTTGTTACTGCTTAACTTGTGCCTACTGTTTAAGACGCTTAACCTTATACTTCTAACCAAATACGAAAGAAGTTAATGATAAAGATATCTCAACGGGTTGAAATCCCTGACCAAGAAATCGAGTGGCAATTTATTCGCTCAAGCGGGGCGGGTGGACAAAATGTCAATAAAGTCGCTACCGCGGCACAGTTGATCTTTGATATTCAGTCATCTTCATTGCCCGACTTTTATAAACAGCGTTTACTAAAGTTGTCCGATCATCGGATTACGCAAAGCGGCAAAGTAATTATCAAAGCACAAGAGACGCGCAGCCAAGCGCGCAACAGAGAGCTGGCGCTTGAGCAATTGACCGGCCTAATCCGCAGTGTGTCTTATGTGCAGAAAAAGCGCATCGCAACTAAACCGAGTCGATCAGCAAAAGAAAAGCGTTTAAAAAGTAAAAAACAACAGGGGCAAAAAAAGGCGCTACGCAAGAAGGAGTTTTAGTCGACACGAGTGGAAATTGGCTCAATGTGAATTTATGGGGCTATTATCAATAACCAAAATTATTAAGGTCGCTTATGACAAATACAATTCGTCTGTACCAAGCCGTTATGTTACTCGCGTTAAGTGAAGAGCGCGGCACCATGAACGGTGCTTATGTCGAATATGCAACCGCAGCCGCACTTTTGTCAGAGCTTTTGATGCATGAGAGTATTGCGATTGAAACGGATAATAAAAATAAAGTGTCGGTTGTGGATGACGCCAGTACCGATGATGCGTTATTAGATGAAGCGCTGGACCAAATTAAAGCAGCTAAGCGACAACGCAAGCTGCAGGATTGGGTACAAAAGCTAGGCCAACTTAAAGATTTAAAACACAAAGTTGCCCAGAGTTTGGTGGATGCTCATATCGTTGCAGCAGAAAAGGAAAAGGTTTTATGGCTGTTTGAGCGACGCGTTTATCCCGAGCTTAACCCAGAACCCGAACAGCAAATACGTGAAGCAATGCGCAGTGCTGTGATGAGTGATGATGAGGTTGAACCGCGTGTGGCGATTTTAGTCGCTTTAGCCAACAGCGCTAAGCTGTTGCCGCAAGTGTTCACCAAGCAGGAACTGAAACAGCGCAAAAAGCGCATTGAGCAGCTAGAAAAGGGTGAAATGGTGTCGACCGCGGCAAAACAAGCGGTTGCTGCTATTGAGGCAGCGGTCATGGTGGCTGCGATTATGCCAGCCATCACCGCCGCGAGCACCGCTTCGTGTTCATCAACCTCATGCTAAGTAACTTTGCTCTTAAATTGACTGACGGCATCGAGTACGTGTTTGGCACCTGATTGAATATCTTCCATCACTTTACTCGCTTGAGTCGATAGGCTCAGCGAGTTTTCGACTTCATCCAGACTTTGTTGTATTTGCCGGACGGCCGTTTCAGTTAGATTTTTATTTTTACCCACCACATCAATAATTTTTTCGCTGGTCGTGCTGGTGCGTGATGCCAATGAACGTACTTCGTCGGCTACTACAGCGAAACCGCGTCCTTGCTCTCCGGCGCGTGCTGCTTCAATGGCTGCGTTGAGTGCCAAGAGGTTGGTTTGGGCGGCAATGCCTTGGATACTGTCGACTAACTCAGTGACTTTCGTTGATTGAGTGTTAAGTTCAGCGATGTGGTGACTGGTTTGCTCAATTTTTTGTGCTAACACGCGCATAGCGTCAATGGTTTCTCGAATAACAGCCATACCTTGTTGCGCATGCTTATCTGTTTGAGTCGAGACGTCATGAGCAATATCGGATGTTTCGACGATGGCTTGTTCGCGCTTAACTTGATCGGTGATCACCGACGCGAACTTAACCACTTTGTAGAGGACACCTGCCTCGTTATGCACGGTGGTGCTGATCAACGATATCGTCTAGCCGATAATTCAAAGCATCAAGAAAGTTTTCATTTGCGGTGATGACATGACCATCAAGCGTAAACTCGATGACAGCCGATGAGCGGTTGAGGGCTTTGAGTAAATCCTCTGTCTCGCGCGACTTTGTAATGGTATGCGTGAGCTCACAACCGTAGGCCGCAAATGCTAATTGCGAGTCGTTTCCTAGTTTTTCGGGCTCTAGAATCACGCGTATCCAGATCTCGTGGCCTTGATCATGAATAAATTGAATAGCACCGTGCCAATGTGACTGCGTTTTAATGGCACGCGTCATTTGCTGAATGTGGGGCTTATTTTTAGCCGTTGGTGCAATAAAAGCTGATAACGGTTGATTCAATAATTTAGAACTATCGAGTCCTAAACATGCTTTGAATGACTCATCAGTCTCTACAATGCGACCTTGAGCATCGAGCGCAAAATAGACCATGGCATCCTTCATTGTTTGCCGCATCGCTTTATATGCACTGATTTCATTGGCTTGTTGTTGGTTCAAGTGCTCTAGCTTGTTGTTGAATCCTAGCATGGTGTTCCCCCTAAAGAACGAAGTGCTCGAAGGGAAAGTAACATAAAATTCGAAAAGTTGAATGTATTTTCAATATTATCTTTACACTGTGTTTCTCGACACTTTTCGTTGGTATTTGACAAAAAGTTAGAGGTATTCCAATGTGGATAGGTAGCAATCGACATGCTGTATGGATATCAAATGTCACTTAGAGCATTTTTCGTTTTAGTTATTTTTTCATCGACTTTACTGTTGCCTCAATGGGCAAGCGCAGAGCGTGTGTGCCAGCAAGAAAATGCTCATGCGTGTGAACACGATAACTCGGTGATGCATGACTGTTGCGATGACCTTCTAAGAGTTCACTGTACAGGGCTCTCTATTGCCTATGTTGAGTGTGATGCTTCGATTGAAACTCCGGCAACGGTTTTAGCCGAAAGCGCAAAAAGCCGTGCGGTTACAGAAACTCGACCAAAGCATGGTAGCGAGCTATTTCGCCCTCCGATTTACACAAAACTCTACTGCTAATTTCTACATGGCAGCTATGCCACACAGTTATTAATACACAATTTATTTTTGTGGAGTTTTGTATGAATAATTCTATTGATCCGTCGCGTCGACAGTTTGTTAAATCAGCACTGACAGCGGCTTCCGCTCTTGCGCTTGCCAAAGTGGCACCCGTCTGGGCGTCCCCGCAGGGTAGACATTTTAAAGATTCCGTTTTAGCCACCGACGAGGTGAACTTAACGATTGCACGAAAACCGCTACTCATCGGTCAGAAGGTGGGTCGTCCGATTACCATAAATGGACAAATGCCCGGACCCTTGATCCGTCTACGAGAGGGCCAACCCGCAAAGCTAAATGTCACCAATAAACTGATGGAGGATACGTCTGTTCATTGGCATGGAATCATTTTGCCTGAAAATATGGATGGCGTTCCTGGCGTATCATATGAGGGCATAAAACCAGGTCGAACATTTAAATATCGCTATGATGTGCAGCAAAGCGGTACCTATTGGTATCACAGTCACTCGGGGTTGCAAGAGCAGCTCGGTCACCTAGGTCCGCTTATTATTGACTCCAAAGATGGTGATATCGGTGCCGATCGAGAGCATACGGTGATTCTAACCGACTGGACCTTTTCTGATCCTAATGATGTTTTTCGCAAGCTGAAAGTCGCTGAAGGCTATTATAATTACCATAAGCGCACACTCTTTGACACCTTTGATGATATTCGTCAGCAAGGGTTGGAAAAAACCTGGCAAGAGCGTGAAATGTGGGGGCGGATGCGCATGAGTCCTCGCGACATAGCCGATGTTACTGGTAGTACTTACACGTATTTGATGAATGGCCGCGATTCGCGGATGAACTGGTCTGGGCTTTTTAAGCCCGGAGAAAAAGTGCGCCTTCGTATTATAAACGGTTCAGCGATGAGCTTTTTCGATGTCCGAATTCCTGGCTTGGAAATGACGGTGGTTGCCGCCGATGGCCAACCTGTTCAGCCTGTCACAATAGATGAGTTCCGCATTGGTGTCGCCGAAGCGTACGATGTCATTGTACAACCCAGGGAAAGTAAAGCGTACACGCTGTTTGCTGAGAGCTTCGATAGAAGTGGGTTTGTGCGCGGTACATTAACGCCCGAATTAGGACTTGAAGCGCCCATACCGGAGTTACGGCCCGTACCTGAACGTGGTATGGCGGCTATGGGAATGGCTAACATGAAGATGGAAGGCATGACGGAAGGGTCTATGTCTTCCATGAAATCTGATATGTCCACTAAGCAACCATTACCTGTCGACAATATACAAATTGACCACGCTAATGGTGGCCACGGACCCGGTGCTGCTATGATTGCTAAAAATCCAGTAAGTCGCTTGGACGAACCGGGGCTCGGGCTTGAGAATGTCGATCATCGTGTTCTCGTTTATTCGGACTTAAAAGGAGCTCACGAATGGCCTGACACGCGTGAACCTGAGCGCACCATACAGTTGCATTTGACCGGTAACATGGAACGTTACATGTGGTCTTTTGATGGGAAAAAGTTTACTGAAGTAGACGGACCCATTCAGTTTAATGAGGGGGAAAGGCTTCGTCTCGTGTTGGTTAATGACACGATGATGGACCACCCGATTCATCTGCATGGTATGTGGATGGAGTTAGAAAATGGTCATTATCCTCGCCCGCGTAAGCACACCATCAGCGTAAAGCCAAGCGAAAAGGTATCACTGCTCATCTCAGCGGATGCTCACGGCAGTTGGGCCTTTCATTGTCACCTTCTTTATCACATGAAGGCGGGTATGTTTCGCGTAGTAAATGTTTCTTAAGGAGCGGATGATGAAAAACTTTCTATTATTATTAGGCGGTCTTTTTCCTCTTATTGCGTCAGCAGGACATGCCAAGGATGATTGGCCAGAGCCTGTAAGCGATCACTATACTGGACGCGTTCTTTTTGACCGATTGGAAATCGCGCGAACCAATCAGCATGAACAATCAGCTGTTTGGGATATGATGGCTTGGTATGGTGGAGACTATCATCGACTTGTGTTTAAAACCGAGGGTGAAAATGTACAAAATGATGGCGCACCGACCGATATCGAAAAAGCAGAACTACTCTATGGCTATTTAGTGTCTCCATTTTGGTCCATTCAGGCGGGAGTTGGTGCCCGTGGCGAGCTTTCATCCGATAGCTCGTTTGAGCATTATGCCGTGTTAAGTTTTTCGGGCTTGGCACCTTACTGGTTTGAAATGGATAACTCACTCATGGTGAATGAGGAAGGTGATATACAGTTGCGCTCGGAAACGGAGTATGAGTGGAGATTAAGTCAAACCGCCTATTTGCAACCACGAGTAGAAATCACCGCCAATGTCACCGACTCGGAAAAATACCGGCGTGAATCGGGGCTAAGTAACTTAAGAGTGGGGTTGCGCTATCGACAAGAAATCAGTCGAGAATTTGCGCCGTATATCGGCGTCTATTGGAATCAAGCGCTCGGTAACACCGCAGATCGATTACAGCGAGAAGGGCGGCAAACCCATGAAACGGGCATCGTTGTAGGTGCTAGAGTTTGGTTTTAATACGCTAGTGAGCAAGGACGGACATTGCCGTTCTTGCTCATTAAAAATAATCGTTGACTAATATTTAAACTCGCGTATTGTAGGCGGCGTTGGATAAGAAAGTTAGTTAAACCTCCTCTACGTCGCATTACTTGTAGTCAATCTTCGTCCTGTAGTTTTAAATTTCCGTTTTTACCCGCACCATCCGCTCATGGCATTGGTCGTGGCGGCTTAATATATTATTTTTATCAGGATTACGATTATGTCTAATACAGTAAACGGCACAGTTAAATGGTTTAACGAAGCAAAAGGTTTTGGTTTCATCGAGCAGCAAGGCGGCGCTGACGTATTTGCTCATTTCAGTGCAATCACTGGCGATGGCTTCAAAACGCTTAACGAAGGTCAACGTGTATCGTTCGCGATCACTCAAGGCCCTAAAGGTCCTCAAGCAGAAAACATCGTTGCACTGTAACGACTGCTGAGTAGTACCTATTATCCAAAAGGGAGCTTTCGAGCTCCTTTTTTTGTGTCCAAATTAAATTTGCAAATAAAAATCATTTGCATTAACATGGCGGCATTGGCCTAAACTCTCTCCCTGGCTAATGTTCTCCCCAGCCAAGTGCTGGGGAATTTTTCTCTTCCTGAGTCATTTGACGCATCGTGTGGATGGAGGGCGAACGGCAAAACTACCTTTGCCATTTTAGTGGCGAGTTAGTCGAAACAAGCTTTAAGACCCTCCTGATAAGAGGTGACTGAAAACTCCGGAAATCGCGCCTTGAATTTATCGGATATAAAAACGTTATCGACTTGATAGCGCGGCATTAATTCTTGTGCGTCGCGCAGCGTTTTGCTAAAAACGCTCGCCAATTTTAGTTGCCAAGGTTTCACTATTGAGTAGCGGTAGGGCTTTTGTGTGATTGTTTCAATCGTTTCAACCATGCCGCGATAGGTTAAACGGTTATCGTCACAAGGTAAGTGCCAGGTTTGGTCAAAGGCATCGGGCGTATTGCCCAGTAGTGCCAAGGCGCGGCTAGCGTCTGGCGTGTAGATAAGAGTGCGTTGTGTGTCATCCCTTAAAAAGACCCGTGCTTTTTTACCGCGTTTGAGCGGCTCAATTAGGGTCGACTGAGTGATACTTTGAGTTCTCTCGGGCCCGTAAAACTCTGGAGCGCGCGCAATCAGTGCGACAATATCTTTCTCTGTTTGCGCACAGATCAACTCTTGGGCGATGTCTGCGCGTACTTGACCCTTTCTACCGTGAGGCTCAAAGAGGATGTCCTCAGTTTGGGGCTCGGCCGTTTGCGGATACATATAAGTATTGTCAAAAAACACCAGTTTCGCATTGTGCGTCTTACAGGCATCGATGACGTTGCGCATGATTACCGGCCACTCTTGCTCCCAACGTTCGGTGTCCATTGGCAAACCGACTGTGAGATAGACGATATCTGAGCCCTTGACGGCATGGGCAGTCTGCTCTGCATTCAACAGATTTGCGCTCATAGTGCTATCGGTTGGATTTACTTTACTTGGATTGCGACTGACGATACGAATATCAGTGGTGTAATCACGATGAAGTGCTCGTGCCAACTCGATACCGATTTGACCGCTGGCGCCCAAAATTGTTTGCATACGAAAGAGTTACCGCTGCGTGCTTTAAATTATGGGACTAGCCTATCAAAAGGTTTCGAACAGGTCTTGCTTAATCATTAGGCAAGGCGTATATCGGTCTCCATAAGCTGTTCAAAGCTCTGTGGTTTGTGTAACAAAAAGCCTTGAACTTGATCGATACCTAACTCACGAATACAGTCGAGTGTGCGTTGATCTTCAACACCTTCAGCAACCGTTTTCATGTGTAAAGTACGGGCTATTTCAGCGGTCGACTTAGCAAATGAATGTTCGCTGATATCGTGAATATTCTGAATAAATGATTTGTCGAGTTTTACCTCATCAAAAGGCGCAGTGGTGAGCCTCGCAGCATTAGAGAGTCCTGTTCCATAATCGTCTATCGAAAGTCGCGCACCTTTACCCTTAATGAGTAGTAGGTTTCTTGAAACACTCGAGCGAGTCGAATAGAGCTCATTTTCGGTAAGTTCAAACATCAGCCTTGGATGAGCGATAGGGGCGTCGTTCATGAATGCCTTAAATTGCTCAGAAAAACTGGCTTCGCTAAGCTCCTTTGCTGACAAGTTGACTGCGAGGTTAGCCTCGGAGTAACGAGCAAAAAGCGCATGATGATTTTGTAATGAGTTGCTTAAGGTTGAGCGGGTTAAATGCGTCCAAAGCCCACGTTCATGAATCACGTCGAACACTTCGTTGAGTGGAATGGGCTTATCGTCGTGAATTAATCGGGCTAATGCTTCAAAGGCAACCAGTTCAAGTGAGTCACTTCGAAATTGAACTTGATAATAGACGGTCATTTTTCCCGAAGTGACGAGCTCCTCTATCAAATCTTGATCATAACAAGCATCTGGCTTATTGGAGCGCTGACGTGAGTCTGTACTATGTCGACAAACCCATTCAAGTGCTTGTTCGGTACTTTCGCGACCGTTCACGATGTAGGCATCGAGCCCATAGGAGGTCAATACTTTGTGCATCAGAGTATCTTGTCGTTTGTCGAAAGCCTCTGAGAGAACATAAACTAAGCCTTGAAATTTCTGCTCCTTGAGGTGTTCACAAATATCGAGCAACAGAGTCAAGCTGCAGCGGTTTAACTGTCAGGTTAAGGGTATGGTTGCAAAGACGCTCAAACCTGTCGGACGCCGAATCTGAAAAAATAAAATACATTGCTTGCTCTTAAATTATAATGACCATTCTATAAATGTATGTTTTATCATATAAAATAAAGTGATACCAAGTTTGTGACGTCAATTGACACCGGTTGTGTTCAACGCCCAATTGTAGTCGGTATACCGAATCGGTAATTTTGAATGCGTCAATGATTTCGCATCAGACGCAGAGTCCGTGAGTGCATCAGAATAATGACGTAAAAACGTGTGTATACCGTTGAAGTCATCCCCGTACCATTTGAATATTTTGGACAAATAGATCCCTGCTTCATCAATACCATTTTTATCGCGATCACTTAAAAACAGTCGGGTTTGGTTTTCGAGTTGCTCGTTTAATTGACTAGCCTGATAGGCCTTACTGCGTAACTTGGGACAACTGACAGCCGCGCAGACGAGCGCAAAATGAATGCGTGGCTCATTGAAATCGACGCGAATTTTTTCGTGCTCTAGCCAATCTAAGCTACGTTGTTTGCCGAGTAATTTAAAAAACGACTGCTCCCATGGGCTTTTAAAAAAGCTACCTAAGTCACGGATTGACTGGGCTTCGCCACTATTAAATGCATCGATGTGCTGGATAATTAACTGGATAGTAAAGGCATTGTACGCATTGATTAAAAACGCCAATTGCTGATCGGGGGTCCAAGACGTGTATTGTTGTGGGGTGACTGCCGACAGCTCTGCTACATATTCCTTCAGGGAACCACGTTGCTTAGCAATGGCTTGGTAATCAACCGCTGATTTATGCTGATTGTCGAATACGACAACGTGGCGATTTAATACTTGGTTGAACAGCGCATGGCTATGGTCAAAGGTTGATGAGATAGCCTGGGCGCTATATGAAAGTGCGAAGATCAACGAAGAAAGGATACAACGCAGGTAACACGCGAGAGGTTGCCTTGACATAATTTCAACAAAAGTAGAAAGCCTTAACTAGCTTTACGCTAAAAGCGGCGGAAAGTTCATCAGCCTGTTAAACATAATTTATAACTGCTAAAAACTCAGTTTTACCTGAATAACGATTGATGTAACTATGCGGCTGGGCGGCGTCAAAGCGATACGCTTCACCGGCTTTGATGGTTACCTGTGTTTCGCCTACTACAATATCGAGTCTGCCCGACTGTACATACAACATTTCGAAGGTGCCGCGGCGGTGGGCGTCGGAGTGGCTCTGTGCCCCTTCAGCCATGCACAATTTGTACACCTCTTGCTGGGTCTGAGGATCAAATGCCAGCAGACGCTCGACTTGAATACGCTCATGCGCAAAATCAAATGTCATGGGCTGCTGCTCATCGTTGAGTAACCATGACAGAGATACATTGAAACCAGTAGCCAACTTCCAAAGCGTCGCGAGTGTGGGCGAGGATTCTTGCCGCTCGATTTGTCCGAGCATGGCCTTGCTGACACCGGTGTGTTCGGCGCAGGCTGTTAAGCTCCAACCCTTATCTTTGCGCAGTTTTTTTAATCGGCGCGCCACAGTGTGATGATTATTTTGCATGATTTATCAAATGTTTATGGTTTAGTGTTTGTGCGTTATAACGCACGCTGTTATCTTATGATTAACTTTGTACGTTATAACGCACTATGGGGCATTAAGAAACACCATGATTCGTTTACTGAGCCAAGTATCAGCAGGCGCGACGGCTGTCTTTGTCGGTTATAGCAGTGCTGTTGTACTGATACTCGAAGCAGCATCGCAACTGGACTCATCGCCCGCACTGCAAAGTGCCTGGTTGCTAGCCGTTGGGCTGGCGATGGGCATTTCAACGAGCGCATTATCATTATATTACAAAGCCCCCGTACTGACGGCTTGGTCAACACCGGGCATTGCGTTGCTGATTGGCTCACTCAGTGGTTTAACGGTGGCTGAGGCGGTCGGGGTTTTGTTTTTTCCTCTAGTTTGATTGTTGTGTTTGGAGTTAGTGGTCTTGCTGACCGGATGATGAAATGGGTGCCTAGTCATGTTGCGGCGGCTATTTTGGCAGGCATACTACTTAAGTTTGTGAGTGCAATTCTGCCGGCGCTTATTTCGTTTCCCATTATCGCGGGTGGTCTCATCATCATTTACTTTATCTGCCGTGCGTATACACCGCGATGGGTCTTTTTGTGGTTACTGCTGGCGGCTATCACATTACCGTTTTTTACGGGCAAGCTTAATGAGCAATCGCTAATGGTGGAAGCACCGCAGTGGATTTGGGTGTGGCCCGACTTCAGCTGGCCTGCGCTCATTGGCGTTGGCATTCCGTTATTTGTCGTCACGATGGTTTCACAAAACGTTCCCGGCGTGATGATGCTGCGTGCCAATGGTTACGCACCGCCGACATCGCCACTTATCACAACCACCGGTTTAGCGGGGTTGCTACTGGCGCCGCTGGGCGCTTTTGCGATAAACCTCGCGGCAATTACCGCGGCGATTTGCCAAACAGAGGATGCAGACCCCGATCCGGCGCAGCGCTATAAAGCGGCAGTGGCTGCCGGAGGATTTTATATTCTGATGGGGCTTGCAGGATCACTTATCGTGAGCCTATTCATGATGATGCCGCAAGCGGCAACGGCCACGCTGGCTGGCTTAGCATTATTGCCGGTGATTACGCAGAATCTGCAACGCGCCTTTAGCAGTACATCAGGTGCTTATGCGGCGGCAATCGCGTTCATTGTTACTGTGGCTGATGTGTCATTTTTTAGTATCAGTAGTGCGTTTTGGGGTTTGCTAGTGGGCTGTGTCGTGGCCTTTCTATCTGAACGTACACATCGTATTTAGTTACATTTTAACAATGACTCAACATTATGTGATGTGCGATGATACAACGCATAATAATCATCAGATAATCAGCTATGAGCCGCGTTTTATTTGTTTTTTCTTTTATTGTTTTATTCGTTACCGGGTGTACCTCGAATACTATTCAAGTGATTAATTCGGAACAACAAATAGAGCATCCGAATGACCATCGTTTTGAAAACCTAGATCCCGGTGAAAAACAGTATCCTGCTACGTGTGAAACGGACTGCTACCGTGAGCGTGCCGATATTCAATGCACTGATGAAGCCTGCCGTTACACGGGACCTTATTTACAATCTTCATATGATGAAGCCTTCAAGGTAACGTGGTTCGGGCATGCGCTTTTTCAAATTGAAACACCGAGTGATGCGACGATAATCACCGATCCAGTTTTTGATGAATTTGATTGGCCCATTAATTGGTTGCACGCTTGGTTTAATGGTCAGTACCGTTCTCATCTGCCGAATTTATCGGTTGAACAGGTAAGTCAAGCCGACGCTGTTTTATACTCCCACCTGCATTATGATCATTTTAATAAATCGGATGTCGAGTCCATAGGTGACCATCCTAGCTATCGTGTGCCATTGCGTATGGGGGAAAAATTCCCCGAAATCGGGGCACACATTACCGAAATGGGCTGGTTCTCTGAGGATACATTGAATACTCAAACGAGGGGGACGAATATTACCGCGTTGCCCGCTCACCATTTTAGTAGTCGCACCTATATTCCATTCATTTATGAAGATAACGCGCGCGTTTCATGGAATGGCTGGTTGATAGAGAGCCAAGGCAAAACTTTATTCTATGCAGGTGACACCGGCTATTCTGAGCACTTTCGTGATATCCATGAGCGCTATGGTGCAATCGACGTCTGCTTGCTCCCCATCGCTTCTTATTACTCGCCGACCAGCCCCAAGTGGTATCGCTATGTGCATATGACGCCTGAGGATGCCATTACTGCAGCCAATGAACTGGAGTGCCAAGTAATGATTCCATGGGGTTATGGTAATGCCAGCTGGGGAATGGGCGATGTGTCTTCTCACTCAGCGTTAACACGCTTTTTGAATATGCTTGAAGTGATGCCGCTTAAAGCCAAAGTCATCGTGCTTGATGAGCATGTGTCAGCAAGGTGACAGTGGTCTGTCGTATGCCTGACATATGACTGCCACGCGCCTGGCGTAGGTACTTCTACATTCGACTGCTAGTGTTCTTCCTGCAATAAGGCGATTAAAGGATATTTCACATGAAAGGGTCATTACTAAAAAAACTACACTTCAATTTTGAATTTAAGTTTGAGTACGAAGGGCATGTTATTGAAGCACGTGCCAGTGGGATTTCAGCGAAAGAAGAAGTATTTGTCGACGGTGAGTGCGTAAGTAGTCGACGTAATTTTGGCTTATCAAGCACACACGAATTTTTGATTGAGGGCGAGACATTT
The DNA here is from genome assembly GCF_000152885.1 of Idiomarina baltica OS145. Lineage (GTDB taxonomy): Bacteria > Pseudomonadota > Gammaproteobacteria > Enterobacterales > Alteromonadaceae > Idiomarina > Idiomarina baltica. The sequence continues at coordinate 282,069 of NZ_CH672405.1, read as the reverse complement.
AAAATACATTTTGATGTGGGTGGCTTTTTATTATCAACCATTCGTTGCGATTTATTGTTAGGCGATGATGTGGTTCGCACCGAGTCGCAATCGTCACTTAAGGGGCAAAAGGGCTCTTGGAAACTAATTTTATCGTTCTTTGTGATTGGTTTGGCCGCTGGCTTTTTGAGCGCAAAGCTGGCGCTTTGGTTGCTGGGGTAGGTTATGCGTATCAATCAAGACAAAGTCATTGCCTGTCGCTCGCAATGGGATTGGACACAACAACAGCTTGCCGATGCCTGCGGTGTAAGTCTGCGCACGATACAGCGGGTAGAGCGTGATGGCATTGGCTCAAAAGACACCGTGCAGGCATTGTGTGCGGTATGCCAACTCGCACGCGAGGAGCTGGTCGAGGATGCCGACAACAGTGCTCGGACTGAACCTACAACCCAACAAAACAACCATGTACAGCGACCAACGTGGCTCGATGCTCTGCCACTCTTGGTGACACTGGTGGTGGGGATGTTTATTGGCGTAGCTTTAACCTTATTCATCACCCAACGCTGACCGCAAACAATAGCAATAAGGGATACATATCATGAAATTAAAACTCGTCATTGTTACGTTATTGGCATTGCTCTGGAGTACGCTCAGCTCGGCGGAGGTCTTTTATAAGGCCGTGCAGGGCGACAAGACACTTTGGATCATGGGTACGGTACATGCCGCGAAGGGAGACGGTTTTGCACTCTCTGAGCAGGCACAAGACGCACTCGCTCAAAGTAAAGTCATTTGGATGGAAGTGGCGCCCGAAAAATTAAAGAACGCGCAAGCGGCGTTTATGGCTCATGCAATGCGTTCACAAGGCACGCTAGAAGAGAACGTTGATAGTGAGACTTGGCAAGCGTTTACGCAGGTCGCTCAACAATACGGCATTCCAGAGCAAAATCTTAACCCGCTTAATGCCTGGTTCGCACAAATTGTATTAGTTGCTACTGCGGTAAATCACGCCGGCTATGTGCAAGAAGCGGGGGTTGAAAGCAAAATTGAGCAATTTGCAGATGCCAATAGCTTGCCTATTAAAAGCTTGGAAACGGTTGAACGCCAGATTAATGCGTTAGTGCAGGCACAAAGTGATGTGGGTGAGCAAGAAATTATCGAGCAAACGTTGACCGAAATTGATCAGGTCAATGAGGTTTTAGACGGCATTATTGTCAGTTGGCAGCAAGGCGATTTAACGGCATTGGGCAAACTCTTAAATGATTCAATGCCACCTCAAATGGCTGAGGAACTGCTCTATAAGCGCAATCGAGAGTGGATAGAGAGACTTGCCACGGATAATCAAAGTGATAGCGCGTTTATCGCCGTCGGTGCGGGTCATCTGGTGGGAGATGAGGGTTTACTGACGCTGCTTGAGGAAAATGGATATAGTGTAAGTGAGGTGAACTAAACGCCTAAAAACTGGCGAGCCAGCGTCGGCGGGCTCGCCTGAGGTTGTTGGGGTGGCTGTAACCGAGCTTGGCGGCGAGTTCCGCCTGAGTGTGGGGTTTAGCTTCTGAGTGGTAGAGAAAATACTTTAGCCGCGCGTAGTCTGCCAGTCGTTTAAAGTTCATACCTTGTGAGGCGAGTAGCCGCTTGCATGTCGAAGCGCTCATGTTGAGGGCGCTGGACAGCTCTTCCAGTGATGATTCATCCCCCTGCTTTGCTTTTTTTAACATCCAAGAGAGGGCCTCGGTTAAGGGCGCTTGAGCGTCTAAGGTTTCGCATTGCAGCTTGGCAAATGAATGTGCCTGTTGCAGGTCATTGGCTGAGGCGGTGGGGTTTTGCATTGGCAATTGGTGCACGGGAAAAGAAAGACAAGGAATCGGGCGCGAGTCGATCGTGCTAATCCATGTGTGCCAGTTAACGGGGAGGCTCTTTGGATCGTGCACGCCGATTCGCCAGTCGGATAAATTAACTTGGCAAACGCGGGCTGCATGTATTACCAGCGCCAACATCAATTTGTCGCATGCGTCACGGAATGTTTTATTGTGTTTATCGGGCAAGCCCGAAACGGGAAGCCAGTCGATGTGAAGGCGTTGTTGTAACCGCTTAGGGCGCACTAGTATAAAAGGGTGCAACAACGTTTGATAGCGCAGTGAGGCAAGCAGTGCAGCGTTGAATGTGGTGGCATAGCGAATGCAGTCGAATGCGGGACACAGTCTTTGCTGGTGCAGAGATTGAACCACTAACGGCCAGAGTTGAGCATCACCGATGAGCTGTTCTGCCGCAGCAACAATGCGCGCCAGATCTTGCTCGTTACTGCGTCCTGCTGAAAGCTTGAGTTCAGCATCAAATACGTGCGTGCCTTTTAGCAGTTGATGAGCGCTAATACCGCGCCGTTCCGCGATAGGCAATAGCGCTTTAATCAACGGCCGAGCAATGAGCTCGCGTGATTTAATGATGGGCTCGCGACGCATCGGAAATAATCGCTTCTGGTTGCTGCAGTAATTGCTTCATCGCGTGTTTCGGCGACACTTCATTGACGCGTCTTACACGTGTCTTTATCGCCATATAGTGGGGTAAGGCAAGTTGTTCCCGCAGCATGTCGGCCAATAGTCGGATCAGACTGAGCGCTTCAGGAAAGTCTGTCGCGGGTAAAAGTATGAGAAACTGATCACTATGGTAGCGACACAGGCAGTCGCCGGGACGTAAGTACAAAGCGGTCAGCTCACTGACTTTATTCAGTAGTAGGTCGCCTGCTTGCATGCCCATTTCTTCGTTATAACGTGCAAATGCCTGTAAGTTAATGCTGGCCATTACGACGTGTTGCCGATTATGCTTGTGCAGTGCAAGCTCACGCTCAAGTACTTTTTCAAAGTAGGGCAGTGTGTATAAAGTCGTGAGTGGGTCAACCCACTCATGGGCACGTAAGTGTTTCTCTCGGACACCGAGTTGACGACGCACTTGGTGTTGCTCTTTAACCCATTCCTTTGCGCCGAACCCCAAAATAAGTAAGCCAAAGGGTTGTGGTAAGGATTCCAGCCAACTCATAAGTCGTAAGGACTCAGGATAGCTAAAAAACTCATCCAGCAGATCCAGTGATAGTGAAAAAGTGAGTACACAGCCGCCCCAGAAAAACAGTCGGGTGACAATGCCATCGAGTCGTTGCGTCACAATCAGAACCAAGCCGACCAAGACAATCAACAGGGTTGAAAACTCACCGATAATGTCGAGCGGATCGATAGCGGAACGAGGTTTGAGGGAGCCGACTTGACTGGCAAGTAACAGTGAGACTGCAAGTATGGACAACATAAATGGCAGGCGCCAGTCGTAAACCATGCGAGATAAAAGCGTATTGCGCGACATACCTGAGCTCCATGCAGTGCTTATGCTAACGCTCAAGGTACAGGAGCGGCATGACATTTACATGACAGAAATGTCACTTAATTGAGCTGTTCGGACTGCAATCCGAACAGCTCATCAGAACCTGTTCGCACTACATAAAATGAAATGTTTGCCACCTAGAGTATGTGCCTAACATTCACCATCAGGGTACGAACATGATGAAAAAAACTTACCTCGTTTATTGTGTCGCCGCTGCACTTAGCAGCAGTTATGCAGTTGCACAAAGTCAGCAGACGGAATCCACTACATCAAAACAGCAAGCACAAGACGCACCCATTGAAGAAGTACTCACGATTGGCTACCGCGAGTCCGTTAAAAAGGCTGTTCAGCAACAACGTGATGCAGGCGGTATCATCAACGTTCTAAAAAAAGATGATATGGGCAAGTTGCAAGACGACAGCGTCAGCGACGCACTGCAGCGTATGCCCGGTTTGTCGGTAGAGCGCGACCAAGGTGAAGGGCGGTTTATCCGTATTCGTGGTTTGGCGCCGGATCTCAACTCTGTGTCATACAATGGCACGTCATTAGCGGCACCCGAAGCGGGCCGTCGCGCCGTTGCATTGGATGTGATCCCATCCGACTTGCTTGAATCGGTGATTGTAAGCAAAACGCTGACGCCGGATATTCCTGCAGGTAGCTTAGGTGGAAATATTGAACTAAAGAGTATGACGGCGTTTGATCGCGAGGGTGCTTTTTATTCTCTTTCATCGGAGCTGGGCTATAACGCACAGGCGGGTGAGACCAATCCGAAGCTGTCGGCCGTAGCCAGTAATACCTTTGACATCGGCGACAATAAAGATAGTTTGGGTATCGCTATCGCAGGTAGCTATCAAGATCGTTCATTTACCACAGATAACGTTGAAACAGGTGGTAACTGGGATTTTGATGAGCCGGGTTTAGAAGAGTTCGAACAGCGTGCTTATCAAGTGACACGTGAGCGAACGGGCTTGGCATTAAATCTTGACTACCGACCAAGTGATACGTCGCAATATTACCTACGTTCGCTTTACAGCCAGTTTGCAGACACTGAAATTCGCCAAGGTATTATCACTGAGTTTGAAGATCCGCTCGCTCAGAATACTTCAGGTGCTGGTGAAATCACCCGTGAGCTCAAAGATCGTAAAGAGACTCAGGAAATACAGGCCTACATGATAGGTACTGAGCAAACGTGGCAAGATTGGCAACTGACTATCGAACTGGGTACTAGTGAAGCGAGTGAATCGCAGCCGTTTGCGATTGGTGGTGCCCAGTTTGTGCAATCATTTGATGCTGGGTTGGGCTATCGAGGTGTTGAACAACTACAACTACTTGCCCCTGATAGTGCTTATCAAGGTGAGGGATATAGCATTGATGAAGTTGAAGTGAGTGATGCATATACCGAAGAGAATGCAGATAGCCTAAAAGTTGACTTAGCATACGATTGGCTACAACCGAGTTACCAAGTCACGTTCAAAGGCGGTATACGTCTCAGTCAGCGCGAGAAAACCGCACGTGAGGATATCTTCATTGTTGAGGACTTTGCTGACTTAGGTGTCTCGTCACTGACCCTTGCAGACTATGCAACCCGCAACGTTGACTATGGCTTTGATCGGTTTGGCCCAGGCATCTCCGCGGATGCACTGTGGGGTACATTAAATACGTTAGTGTTGACTGACTTCCGTGATGAGGTGGAGTCACGTATTGCGCAGTATCGGATCGATGAAGATATTAATGCTGCGTATTTTATGGCTGATGTGAATTCGGGCCCATGGCAAGTGATCGCCGGTGCACGCTACGAGCATGAGCAGCGTGATGCGCGCGGAACCCGTTACAATGATGAGTTGAGTGAGTTCTCGCCAGAGTATGCCGAATTCAGCGATGCCCAGTGGCTACCGAGCTTAATTGGCCGCTATGAGCTGAGCGACTCGACAATTGTGCGCATGGCTTATAGCACCGGGTTGGTGCGGCCGAGCTTTGAACAAATCCGTCCGAGCTATTTTGTTGAAAATGACGACGGTGATATTAAAGCTGAATTTGGTAATCCCGCATTAGAACCCTTGACGTCGCGCAACCTCGATCTGGGGATCGAACACTACGATGAAACCTTAGGGGTTATCTCTGCCACAGCCTTTTATAAATCGATTAACAATTTTGTTTATGAGGCGGATATTGCGGGTCGTCCAGGCTATGAATCATTTGACGAGGCGGTGACTTACATTAATGGTGATGACGCTTACGTCGCTGGCTTAGAGTTTAACGTAGTGCATCAGTTTAGCGGCTTTAATAACTGGTTAGATAACTTCCTGATTAATACCAACCTGACTTTTACTGATTCTGAAGCAACGGTTGATTGGCTGGATGATGGCGAACTTATGGAGCGTGATATTCCGTTGCCGAGTCAGTCGGATACTACGGCCAATATTGCTATCGGTTATGAAACACAACAGCTGAGTCTGCGGTTGGCGGCGAACTATAAATCTAAGTACCTCGCAGAACTGGGCGATGTTGAAGACAGCCGCTATGACATTTACGAAGACGACAATCTCACTTTGGATTTCTCAAGCAAATGGCTGATCAGTGATCAGTTCAGTATTAATTTTGCCGTCAACAATATCACTGACGAAGCGTACTTTGTTTATACCGGTGACAAGCGCTACAACGCGCAGTATGAATCTTATGGTCGCAGTTACACTTTGGGTGTGCAGTGGGTCAATTGGTAAGCAACGAGATTAGAGAGATTGAAAATGAATTTATTTAAAGTAGCAGTACTCAGTGCATCCATGTTATTGGCTTTTCACACTGCCAGCGCAAAAGCTGATGAACGACACCGTGAGATTTTGCCCGACAATTCAGTTTTGAAAGTGACCAGTGAGGGCATTACTCGCGGCGAGCAACAACTGATTGCAGGCGATTTTTATCATCTGAAACATTATGCGCTAGGTGAGCGTGAGTCGATATTGGCAGCGATGGAAGGCAATACCCAAGAGCTGTTTGTATGGCGTTATCATCAGGGGCGCCTATTGCCTTTGTATAAAGGTGAGATTGAAACACGTGTGGTCGAAGATTTGTGCTTTTATGACAGCGCTGAGAACAGTCAGTTATCGCTGTTCTTGATTGGTGGCCGCGGTGGCGCTGAACAACGCTTGCTAAGACAAGACGAAACCTACTTGAAAGAGCCGGTTACGATTCGTGATTTAAATGTGCCTTACGATTCAACTGCCTGTGCGGTCGACTCGCAGCGTGAAACGCTTTACGTGGCAGAGTCTGATCAGGCAGTTTGGGCTTATAACGCTGAACCCGAAGCAGAGGAAAAACGTCATCTAAAGGCGGTGCGCGCTCCTTATGGCCAGATTCAAGATGAGATAAAAGCACTTAAAGTCTTAAAAGATGGCCGCTTACTGGCGTTAGAAGAGGCTCCTGCGCGGTTACTTAAGATTTCGACTCAAGACGATACGCTGGGCGAAACCGAGACACAGCTCGTTTCTACCACGCACGAGTACCACGATATTTCGCTGTTGCCCGGTGACCGAGTGTTGTTAACACGGGAATCAGGCACAGATGCGATCGAGGTTGAGGTAGCGCAAGGTGATGCCAAACGGCATGCCCCGATGAAACCCATTGCGCAAGTGGCAGCAACACTTGAAACCGAACCTTCACCGCGTCGCGGCGACGCCATTGATGACCCAGCCATTTGGGTATCACCCTCTGCTGCTGAGGAGAGTCTCATCTTAGCAACCGATAAACGGACTGGACTCTACGTTTATTCAATGAACGGTGAAATAGTGCAGCACTTAGCCGTCGGTCGTTTGAATAACGTGGATGTCAGAGGCAACGTGGCAGTCGCTTCGCTGCGCGACAACAACAGTCTTCAGTTCTTCGATATTAGTCAAGCTGGCGAAGTCAGCATGGCGCAACAGGTGAGTACTGATCTGGATGAGATATACGGTCTGTGTATGGGCTATGAAGAGCACACCGATAGACTATCAGTTTATGTAAACGGCAAGTCAGGTCGCATTCAACAGTTTTGGATCAAGGGCGCTGATGACGTTAAAAAGGTCCGCGAAATGTCTGTTCCTTCTCAGCCGGAAGGGTGTGTGGTTGACGATAAAACACAACGGTTGTTCGTTGGGGAAGAGGATGTTGGCATCTGGCTATTTGATGCGGCCGTTAATAGTGCTGAACAGGGCGAGTTAATCATCAAGGCCACTGATGTCGCCGAAATTGTGCCTGACATCGAAGGTTTAGCGTTTGCGCAATACAATAACGAGACGCTGCTGTTTGTGTCGAGCCAGGGCAGTGATAGCTATGTGATTTTTGATGCTGAAGCGCCTTACACGTTGCGTCATCACTTCCGAATTCGAACGAATGTTGAGTTAGGGATTGACGGCGCGTCTGAAACGGATGGGCTTGAGGTCACCACACAGTCTCTTGGGAAAGGGTTTGAGCAGGGCGCGTTAGTTGTTCAAGATGGGCGCAATCGGATGCCCGAAGCGGGACAAAACTTAAAGTTAGTCCCACTGCAGACGGTACTCGACTAGTTGTGATGTTGTGATACTTGTGCGATAGCCTGCTCTGCCGGCATTGGACGAGCAAGTAAAAAGCCTTGAATCGCCATATCACCGATATTGTTGAGGAAGTTGAGCTCTTCGACTTCCTCAACGCCTTCAGCGACGACGGACAGTTTTAGCTGTGTGGCTAACTCATAGACTGTCTTTATGATTGCGGCTTTTTGTTCATTTTCATGCAACTTAGCGACAAAACTCCGATCAATTTTGAGCGTGTCGATGGATAAACTACGTAAATAGCTTAATGATGAGTAACCGGTACCAAAATCATCCAAGGCAATTCTTACACCATTTTGGCGGAGTTTATCGAGTTGCAAGGCAGCACTTTTAAAACTCTCGACCAGCGTTGATTCGGTTACCTCGAGTTTTAATCGCTGCGGGTCGACACCTGCACCTTCAAGTTTAGCTAATACATTATCGGCGAAGTAGAGATCTTCAAGCTGTATCGCTGAGACGTTGACGGCGATATAAAACGGATGATTGCGCAGTGCGTTACTCTGCCATGTTTGAATGGTCTCGATGGTGCGGTCTAAGATTGCATAGCCCAATTCTCGCATCAGTCCCGAGTCTTCAGCGATGGGAATAAACTCCCCCGGTGATACAATGCCGAGCTCGGGGTGCCGAAATCGCGCAAGCGCCTCGAACCCAATAAGTTGTTTGGTTTTTCCTGCGTAAATTGCTTGATAATCCGGTGCCAGTGCATTTTGCATCAGGCTACGTCGCAACTCCTGCTCTACGCGAATACGGCGACTATCCTGAGTAATATGGGTCTCAGTAAAAATACACGTTTGCCCTAACTGGCGTGCGCGTCGCAGTGCTGACCAAGCATAGTTGATGAGCTGCTGCGACTGGTCAACTTTTAGCATGGAGGAAGCGACTGCACCGACCGCCACTTCAAAGCGAGCATCCTCTTTAAACGTATTGTGAGTATTGGCACAGTTATCACGTATCTGCTGACATACGTCCTCAATGGTTAAACCGCTCTGGGTCAACTCCGATTCAAAGCCCATGACAGCAAAGGTGATGGCGCTGAGTTTACTTGCTACGAGATGTACACCATTGACTTGGTTCAGTCGTTCTTGAATTACTGGATACAAGCGAGCATTACTGGCGTGCTCACTTGCATTGAGTATCGCATCGATATTTTCAACCGTTACATAAATCAAAAACAGTGGTTGTTGCTCATCAAGCGCATCTTCGACACGTTCACGTAAGTAGCGCTCATTGGGCATGCCAGACTCTTGGTCAAAGATACGCATAGCGGATATATCTGTCTGTGTTCCTGCAACGATTGAACATTGCTGCTGATTATCTTTTTGACAAACGCCCCGACACAGCATCCATCGGTATCCGTGGCGCGTTGTTTTGACGCGATATTCGACATTGAGATGTTCAGATTCGCCTTTGCGTAAGCGTCGAATAGCATTGCTGAAGCGTTCGCGATCAGCAGGATGAATTTGTTGATACCAAAACTCAGGCGATTGGGTATTAGCGTCGTGGGGGAGTTCGAGCATTGAGTACCAACGACCTGACAATGTCAGTTCATCTTTCGCGATGTCCCAAATCCACACACCATCATTTGAGCCCGCTAAAATGAGGTCAAGTAAAGAGGTACGTTCTTTCACTTTGTCTTCGAGTTGCTCATTAAGTGACTGCATATCAGTCAGCGAGCGGCGTACGTTCTCCAATAAAAAGTTGACGAGTAGCGCAAGTTTTTGACCTTCAGTATCTTGCGTATCAACGCTTACGTGAATATCGAAGTTGTTATCGATGGTGTCGCATAACTGGTCCGCTATTTGAGTAATAACTTGGCGTAACGATGGATGATGAGTATCAGCCATGAACCACCTCCTGACGTTTATTCGGCCAAGTTATTATGAACTCACAATGCACTGCGCCCTTATGCATGCAACAGGGCTCGTCGAATTCAATCTCATCGCCATACAGCGAGGCGACTTCAAACGCGAGGGCTTGATATAGACGACAGAGACCATTAGGCGATCGGTAAATCACTCTGACTTTACCGGGCTCGATGGGGGAGGCAGAAAACTTGTCATTAACATGTTGTCGTTCCTCTTGCTGCTTTAACCCCGAGGCCATGACAGCATGAATGCGTGCTTGTCTGAGCAGGAAGCCTTCCGAATCGTCTGCGATTTCGAAAAACCGTGGAAATAAAGCCTGCGCTTTTTTTAGAAAAGCAGATGCGTAAAGGGCATAGACTTCGCTTTCGGTAAAACCTGTCTCTTCGACAGACGCTGCAATTAATCGAAGACATTCGTCATCACTGTAGTTTTTGTCAATACGATAATTTACCGATGGGTCAACGTGGGCTCTTTTTAAAACACGTTGTTTAAGTTCTTCGCCACCTTTCTCTTCGAGTAGCTCGAGCAGCACTTGCTGAATGATTCCAATCATATTTATCCCTAAACGCTGGTGGCCATTACGGCATAGCGCGCCACTTTTCCCACAGACACTAACAGCAAAAATAAACCAAAATTAACCCTAGATAAACCAGCAAACAGTGTTAATGGATCACCAATAATCGGTAGCCAGGCAAAAAGTAAGGTCCAACGGCCGAATTTCCGAAAGATCGCTTCAGCCCTTATCAGATTTGCTTTATAGACTTTTAAGCGAGTCTGCATAAAGCCTTGGTGGAGTAGGTAGCCTGCGAGCATTCGAGCGCACTTAGGATAAGAAGATTTATGGCGCTTATTTTACTTGTAAACTGGCTCAATTGATATTATATATAAAAACATATTGTATATTTATGGGGTGTTACCATGAGTGTTGAAAAAGCGGTTACAGCATTTGCTGGCATCATGATTTTATTATCTGTGGCACTAACGGTATGGGTCCATTCAGGATTCGTGTGGTTGACGGTGTTTGTCGGGGCTAATTTATTACAGCAATCGTTTACCGGGTTCTGTCCTGCCGCGATCTTTTTTAACCGCGTGCTAGGACTAAAAACCGAACGAGAACTGGCAAAATTGAATCGAGAGGGTGTTTAATAACCACCCTCGACAAGCCATTTCTCAGAGGTGCGCAGTTCTATCGAGATCTGCGTTAGTAGCTTGCGCGAAGGCGGACGTGTTCCTGATTCGATTTGGGTATATTCAGGTTCGCTTACGCCCAACTTCTTAGCGAGTTGAGTCATTGGAAGCATCAGTGTCTTGCGGCGTTGTTTAACGCGACGCGCAAAATCTTTAGCGATGAAATTTGACTTAATTGATGACATCTTTACCTCTACTGCAATACAACTGAGCTATGGTTACGCGCCTGAGTCCTAAAGGATCAACAGGCGCATTACGATGGCAAAACTATTTGTCAGAGATAAGACGCTTTTTTGAAGGTTTAGTTGCGTGCGTTACGTGTCTTTTGAACGTAAAAAGAAAGCAACGATCGCACTGGTGATTAACCCTAAGCCGATTGCGCCAACAATAGACTGGAAGATATAGGCGGTGAGGGTAAAATATTCTTCTGCTCTCATATCACTCATCATGCCTGAGGCGACCGCGTGATGACGCATATTGTCAAAAAACTCGGGCGATATCGTGGTATGAAAGATTAACTGCACTAAGGGCGCTAAGATAGCCACCACGAGGGTAAGCTTAACGCCGCTGATAAAGCCGGTCAGCCAAGTCATTTTCTGCTCGGGTAAACTCTGCTTTTTATCGCGTAGGGCGAGAACGTAAATGGCGATGGCGATAATTGCGAAGATATTGGTGAGAAAGAAATGGTACTCGATATTTTGATGGTGCAAGCCAGCGAGTCGCTCAACCGTCAACCAGAGCAGCATTGCGATACTAAAAATAATACCCCATTTGAGCTCTTTCATAACTCAGTCCTTTGTTGATTTTTTGTAATTTACATCAACACTATAAGCCATTATTTGGCTTCGTGATAAGTACAAATTATGCCAAAATAGAACGATTTCTTATCGTCGGGCGTGTAGGTTTGAATAAAACACGAGTTAAACTCACTGCCATAGCCGTCAGCGCGCTGGTGCTGGTCATCGCGTTGAGTAGTTATTTGCTGTATCAGCCGTTAATGTGGTTCGATCAATCTGGGCAGTTGCAGGCACAAGTCGCGCAGGGACAAGTCGGCGAACGCCTCGGTCAGTGGCTTCGTCAGAAGGGATATAAAACAGACTCACGCGTCTTTCATGTGATGGATACCCACTGTATGTGTAATTGGCGAACAGAAGCCCACAAGCAAGTCGTTAAGCGTAAAGTGAATGACAGTAATGGCACCAATGTCGAACTGTCGCTTAACGAGTTGCCGATGCTTAGGCACTTTTTGCCCGCAACGCCTGCCGTGATCATTTTCGATGCCAACAGTGAGTTAGTTTACTTAGGACCCTACGCAGACGGCGCGTTTTGTAATACCGAAAGCAGCTTTATTGAACCGCTCATACAACGCGTTGGAGCGGCTGCTAAACCGCTCGACTCTGGTTGGGTGAATACCGTGGCTCGCGGATGTTATTGCCCATCATCCTGAAGAAACTGACGCAAGTTATTGGCACTAATGTTGATAATTGCTTGGCGTGCCTCTGGCGCTAACCACGCGGAGTGAGGCGTGACGATTAAATTAAGTGGTTCGTTAATCGCATCGAGCAGGGGATTGCCGTTGCGGGGTGGCTCCTCTGACAGTACGTCGACTGCCAAACCAGCAATGATACCGTTTCTTAAAGCCTCAACCGCATCGTGTTCATTAACGATCCCACCCCGAGCGGCGTTCACGATGAGTAGTTCCGGTTTGCAGTGCGCTAAATTGTTGCTGTTTAATAGGTCTTTCGTATCATCGGTTAATGGGCAATGAAGTGAAATGACGTCCGCTTCGGGTAGTAAACTATCGAGGCTGGGGCGTGGGTCGTTTTTTTTGCCGGGTCGAGCCGCTATCGATACTTTCATGCCAAAGGCTTTTGCTAAGGATTCCACGGCTTGCCCCAACTCACCATGACCGACTATAACCAAGTGTTTGCCGGCTAACTGAACCACCGGAAAGTCATTTAAACAGAAACGAGATGCAGTTTGCCACGCACCTGAGGCAACGAGCTGATGATATCGTTGTGCTTGTGTCGCAAGGTTAAGCATTAGAGTGAGCGTGTGTTGAGCCACACTCGCGGTTCCGTAAGCTTCAACATTAGCGACCTTAATGCCGCGTGCTTTAGCTGTGTCGTGATCGACATTGTTGGTGCCCGTGGCGAGAATGCCTATCCACTTGAGTTGAGTCGCAGAGCGTAGCGTTTCGTTATCAAGCACAACTTTATTGCTAAATACGATATCGGCCTTTTGGATACGTTCCACCACTTGCTCAGCAGTAGTTTCATTGAATACTTGCCAGTCATCCAATTGTGCTGCGATGGGTTGCCAATCGACATCATTGCCTAAGCTGGCAGCGTCGAGTACGACTCCTCTCATTTTATACTCCAGTTAGTTAGCTTGCTAAGTTGTACGTTTGGCTTTACGACTCGCCTAATAAGCCCTGCCAGACTGCGTTTTACCACATTAGATAGGAACTTGCTTTGGATCAAGCAATCTATTGAAGATAATCTTAATATTTATGATAATAGTTCTCATTCGGGAGGGCGTATGAAAACACTTTGGGAATTAAAGGCTAAGCAAGCTGCTGTCGTTGAAACAATTAACTCGCAGCTGACGGGACCGGTTATCAGCCGGTTGCAAGAAATGGGGTTCAGTGAGGGGCAGCAAGTCGTGTGCGTCCGCCGCTCGCCCTTTAAAGGTCCGTTGGTGGTACAAGTCGGTGATTGTGTTTACTCACTCGAACAAGCGGTTGCTGAAAAAATTAATCTTGCCTTGGCCAGTTAAGCCTATCATTTAAAACAACTTGGGTCGTATATGGAACGCATTGTCTTAGTGGGGAAACCCAACTGTGGTAAGAGCTTGTTGTTCAACCAATTAACCGGCTTACGACAAAAAGTCGCTAATTTCCCCGGTGTCACCGTCGAACTTAAGACGGGTCAGTTTGATCAGTTTGAAGTGGTTGACTTTCCCGGTACCTACTCATTGCATAGCCTATCAAAAGACGAAGAAATCGCTGTCGAAAAGTTAAACCTCGCTGTAGACGATGATGATACTCGACTCGTCGTATGTGTGTTAGACGCGGCGCGACTTGAGCGTAGTTTAGTCTTTGCACTTCAAGTTCAAGCTTTGGCACGTAAAAATAACAAAGCCGTTGTTTTTGTGCTGAATATGATCGATGAAGTTGAGCGTTATGGTTTGGATATTGATATCAAAGCGTTGCACAAGGAACTCGGCGCACCGGTCTATGCGCTTTCGGCAAAAACGCTAAAGGGCGTTGCCGCGTTTAAGGAGGCGTTACCGGGTTTGGCTAAACAAGCACAAGCACCGACTGAGCTAAACATTCAGCTTGGCGAGCAAAGAAAATTTATCGAACGCGCGCGTGCGATTAACGCGGAGTATGGTATTCGCTCCGATGTGGTGCTAAAAAATCAGAACCGTATTGACACCTTTCTACTGAATAATGTGCTGGGTGGTATTGCCTTCCTAGCGATTATGTTTTTCTTGTTTCAGAGTATTTTTACTTGGGCGCAGCCTCTTATGGATGGTACCGAGGCCGCAATAGGTTGGATCGCCAATACATTAACCGGAATGATAGGGCCAGGTATTGTTTCTGACTTTTTAAATGATGCTATATTCGGTGGCGTCGGCGCGTTTTTAGTGTTTGTTCCGCAAATCATGGTTTTGACGCTTATTATTGGTGTATTAGAGGATAGCGGCTATTTGGCGCGAGCCGCGCTCATATGCCATAAGCCATTGAGTTTATTTGGTTTGTCTGGGCGTAGCTTTATCCCCTATTTATCGGGGCATGCGTGTGCTATCCCTGCAATTATGGCGGCGCGTACCATTGAGTCGCCGCGCAAACGCCTGATCACGATGCTCACCATTCCTCTGATGTCGTGCTCAGCGCGATTGCCAGTGTATGCCTTACTGATAGCCGTGCTTATTCCAAAAGATGCAACGTTTTTAGGCGTGTTTGACCTGCAGGGTGCTGCCTTTTTTGGGCTGTATTTCTTCGGGATTCTGATGGCACTCGTCGTGAGTACCTTGATGAACGTGTTTACGCGCAAAAGCAAAGAACTCAAAGACATGCCGTTTATATTGGAACTGCCTTCGTATCGCTTACCGCATTGGAAACCGCTATTTCAACGCGTTATTAACAGCGGCTTGCAATTTATCAAACGCGCGGCGCCGGTTATTTTTGTTATTTCCTTATGCTTATGGACGTTGGGCTATTTCCCCCAAGGCGCGGGTCTAGAAAACTCATTATTGGGTAAAATTGGTCATTTTATTGAACCTATCTTTGAGCCTCTGGGTTTAGACTGGCGCTATGGCGTTGCCATGATCATGTCGTTTTTAGCGCGTGAGGTATTTGTTGGTGCGTTAGGCACGATGTTTGGTATGTCGGGTGCCGAGGAAAACATTGCCGGCTTAGCGGCGCAGATACAGGCTGATGGATTAACGTTAGGTGCCGGCATTGGCTTGCTGTTATTTTATGTTGTTGCATTGCAATGTGTTGCAACGGTCGCGATGTTACGTGCTGAAACAGGTAAAAGTCGAATCGCATGGGGGTTATATGCAGGCTACGGCATTTTAGCTTATCTCATTGCTGTAATCGCAGCCCACATTTTTTAATGAAATTAAAAATCAACGTAACGTGAGGGTGGGTTCGGCGGTCTGAATGCGTTCCCATCACCGTTGAAATGATAGCGAAAATACAGTTGGTAATCCTGAATTCAGATAATAACCGCAACACTCATGTAATGGGATAGGTCGGAAGGAGGTCAGCTACCCACATGTGGTAGTCTTACTTTTCGACCAAAAAAAGTGAGCTCTAACATGAGTTATCGGCAGCTGACCGAGGGACAACGATACCAGATTTCTGCGTTGCTCTCAGAAGAATTTTCACAACGAGAGATTGCAAGAAAGCTGAACATTGCGCCCTCGACCGTCCATCGAGAGTTGCGGCGTAACAACAATTTGTGTGGGTCTTATGACCCTCAAAAAGCTCAAGAGCGCATGTTAAAACGGCGCTCCAAGCCAAAGCCCAAAAGGGTTTGCGAGAATACGCGAAACGCTGTAGAGCTGATGCTCGTGATGGACTGGAGCCCGGAGCAGATATCGGCTATCTGCACGCGAATAGGCTATCCAGTCAGTCACGAGTGGATTTACAATTATGTATTGGCTGACTTTTATGGCGGAGGTGGTTTATTTACTCACCTTCGCCACCGGTTGAGACGCTATAGAAAACGCCTGCACAAGCAGCGTGGTCGCATTTTAGGCCGCCGCTCGATACACGATCGGCCTGCAATTATTGATGACCGAGAACGCTACGGCGACTGGGAAATTGATACTGTTATCGGCAAGCGCGGAACCGGAGCTATCGTTACGCTTTTAGAGCGTAAAAGCCGATTTTATCTCGTGAAAAAAGTCACAAGTAAACACGCTGATACCGTTGCTGACGCGACTATAGAAATGCTGCAGCCCTTTAAAGCTCTGGTTCACAGCATTACGGCCGACAACGGTTTAGAATTCGCGGGTCATGAACGAATTGCAAAAGAGCTCGAGACCGACGTTTATTTTGCTGACCCGTATGCTTCTTATCAGCGCGGCGCGAACGAAAATGCGAACGGCTTATTGCGTCAATACGTGCCAAAAGGTACTGATTTGAGCACTGTAACCAACGAGCTGATGGCTAAATACCAGCAGCGCTTGAATTTACGTCCCAGGAAAACACTGGGCTTTATTCAGCCAGACATAATTTTTAAAGAGCAATTGCAACACGCTAAGAGCGAGTGTTGCAGTTATTAGTTGAATCTAGGAATTGGATTGTAGGTTGCATGGATCCAAATTCGTGAACCATCTTTTGTTACCCGTTGGTAATCCGCTGTTTGATATTTGCCGTCTTTTAAACGCTGCCAAAAACTTTCGTACTCTGAACTTCGGCTATGTTCGGGAGGAACAAATATACGATGATGCTCACCAATAATTTCATCGGCGTTATAACCCATGAGGGTGAGGAAATTACTATTGGCTGATAAAATAGTGCCATCGAGTGAGAACTCTATGACCGCTTGAGCACGGTTTATGGCCTTAATCTGAGCTTGGTATTCAGCCCGTTGGGCTACTTTCTCAGTTATATCGGACGCAAACTTTATTATTTTTTTTACTCTTCCATGTTTAAAAATCGGCGTATAAGAGGCATGTATCCAAATCTCTTCTCCTGCGCGAGTGATACGGCAAAACTCACCCATTTGGACTTCGCCTTCGCGAAGTTTTTGCCAGAACAATTTATAGCGCTGGCTTGCTGCTTCACTATCCTCCACAAATAAGCGGTGGTGGCGTCCTTTTATTTCGCTTAGCGAATAGCCCATTAGCGAGAGAAAATTATCGTTAGCGGTTTCGATTTTACCGTCTAAATCAAATTGTATAACTGCTTGAGATTGGTGAATGGCTGCAATGACATCATTTGCGTCATCGTTGAACAACTTAAACATAACTCCTCCATGAGGCGAACATGCCTATGAGGTATTATCGAATAAATTGTTAAAAAGTTAAGAGATTAAACACTCAATATTTCGAATGTTTAATCTCTAAAAAAGTTTACTGTCCTTGCAAACGTTTGCCATAAGAAATCGCATAGGCGGGCGAGCGTATTTGAAGCACCGGATCTTGACTGGTAGAGATACCGTCAGTGACTTGATTCGGGTCAAAATTGATCGGTGTGCATGATTCTCCACCGGACTCGGTTATCTTTAGAGTACCGACATTGATGGTTTCTCTATCCTTTGGCCATACTTGTGACGGGTCATTGATTGGATCACCTTCTTTAGCAAGCTGCCAGTGCCATTCGTATTCGACGGGTCCGTCCTTGAGGCGCTCACTGAGTCGCTTGGCAAGGAAAGACTTGGGTAAATTTTTCTGCTCTTGCTCTGTAAGTAGCGTTTCGCCTGCCTTAGGCACTAATGTCCATCGAAATGCCTGCAATTCGCCGTTAGTCAACGTGGTATAGAATGTGTGAATACCAAAATAGTTAGCCGATGTGTATTCTGCTGCCGGTTGATGCGACTGTAACCATTCTCCCTGACGTGCGGCTTCTGGATTAGCTTCAAGATAAGCTTTGCGGTCAGCGCTAGTTGCTTCACCCTGAGCAATGGCGTAATTGATACGCAAAAGGCCGAGAAACTGTTCTGGGTTTTTACCAGCAAACATCGGTGTGGTTAATCCTGCAATCTTATGCTGCCTGTTATTGTCTAAATCAAACATCACTGCCATCCCGCGCGGTGCGTTTGCCGCCTCATCTGCATTTGGATTACCTCCGCCCATGGAAAAGCGCAAAGTAATCGGCGCTTGATCGCTGAATAAGGGGGTATCAAAGCGCGCTTGCGCAGTTGCAGACGGTTCAAATGACCCCAGCGCACAAACACCTTTGGCGTGACCTTTACGTACGCCAGGATGTTCGCCACTCAGTTGTTTGAATACTTCTATAAAATCATTTGCAGTAGCCGATTGAGGCGCTTGAATAGAAACTTGTTGTGCTGCAGCACTGAACGATAAAGCTGAAAGTAGGGCAATGTAAGTGGTTGTGGTTTGCATAGTTTACTCCCAATAAATACCGAGTTTTATTACGCGTATGGACGCAATACGGATTGCGCCATGTTTAGAAGAGTTGCCAATGAGTTAAGACTTATTAAACTCATTTAGTTTAGAAAAATAGTAAGCTAACTTATAATAACCTTAGTTACTAATTGGGGAGGCGTTATGGAACACCCTGACAGAGAGTTGATGTTCTTGCTTGCGGACGTGGCACGCATGGCTAAATGGGACTTCGATGCGCGCGCTAAATCACTCGGTTTAACGCGCGCTCAGTGGTCAATTCTGGCACGTCTTGTCCGCTGCCAAGGTATTCAACAGTCGCGGTTAGCTGAGCTACTTGAGCTCAAAGCGATTACGATTGCACGTCATATCGATCGACTGGAGCAGGGCGGTTGGGTTGAGCGTAAACCAGATCCGGATGATAGACGGGTTTGGCGGCTGTTTTTAACCGAGCAAGCAGAACCGGTGTTGAATCAGTTGCGGGAGCTCGGAGCGCAAACGCGCGCTAAAACCCTCGCTGGGATCTCTGAGGCGACCCGCCATGAAATTCTCAATGCACTGAAATCCATGAAACACAATTTAACCGAAAGCTGAAGGACGCTCTTTACTATGAACACGCGGTATAACAATCCGATTCGAATGTCGGGCGCTGTTAAGTTACGGATGATTTTATTGGTGCTAGTACCTTTAATTGTCGTATTGGTAACGGGTGGGATCTACCTCACCGGTGGTCGGTTTGTAGAAACTGAAAATGCCTACGTGCAAAATGATAAGGTGTCTATTGTACCTGAGATATCGGGTAACGTTGCGCAACTTTTTGTGTCGGAAAACGAGCCCGTAAAACAGGGTGACCTATTGTTTGATATCGTCGATGCGCCTTATGCGATTAAGGTGGCACAGGCGAAATCTCAGTTGGCACAAGTCGTTACTGAAATCGAAACGTTGAAGGCGCAATACGCAGAGCAGCAGGAGCAGCTCGTTCTCGCGCAGTCAAATGCAGCATTTGCCGAGCGTGAATTTGCGCGTCAGAAACGATTAGTAAAGTCGGACTCGGTGTCAGAATCAACCTTGGATAAGTATCGACACCAGTGGCGCGTTGCGAAGGAAAATGTGAAGTCGGTTGAGCAAGGACTGAAACGTATCGCGGCAAGTTTAGCGGGGCAACCGAATATCGATGTTAAGCAACACCCGCGTTATCTGCAAGCCAAAGCTGCGCTGGATGAAGCTGAACGAAACCTCGAACAGACGCATGTGGTTGCACCGATGTCAGGTTTTGCGAGTAAAACCCCCTCTGCAGGTCAGTACATCGATCCACGTAACCCAGCGATGGTGGTGGTCGCGACTGAGGCGCCATGGATCGAGGCTAACCTGAAGGAAACTCAGCTAACGCACGTCAAAGTGGGACAAAAAGTGGTCATTCATGTCGATGCTTATCCTGACATCGTATGGCACGGTAATGTGAAAAGTATTGCTGCGGCTTCCGGTTCTGAGTTTGCTCTTTTGCCCGCTCAAAACTCGACAGGGAACTGGGTCAAAGTGGTTCAGCGAGTTCCGGTTCGCATTGCTGTCGTGGATACAGGCGATAAGCCACCACTGAGAGCTGGTATGAGTACGGAAATCTCTATTGATACAGGCTGGCACGAGCGGGGACCTCAGTTTTTGCAGCCGCTAGCCCACTGGATGCAAGCATTAAGTAGCGATAAGCCAGCTTAAGGGTCACGTTGTTATGAATGCAAAGCAGCTCGCTAAGAACCGTGGTTTAATCACTATTTCTATCATGCTTGCAACCATTATGCAGGCGGTAGATACCACGATAGCTAACGTGGCGTTGCCTCATATGCAAGGCAGCATGTCGGCCACGTCAGAGCAAATTGCCTGGGTGTTAACGTCGTATATTGTGGCAGCAGCAGTGATGACACCGATGACCGGCTTTCTTGCTGCGAAAATCGGCCGTAAGCGATTGTTCCTGTTGTCGGTATTTGGCTTCACAGCCGCCTCGGTCTTATGTGGTGTTGCTGTTTCACTAGAACAACTGGTGTTTTTCCGGTTACTACAAGGCGTGTTTGGCGCGGGATTGGTGCCGTTGTCGCAGGCTGTTTTGCTCGATACGTATCCGAAAGAAAAGCACGGTTCTGCCATGGCTATTTGGGGCGTTGGCGTTATGGTGGGGCCCATTCTGGGTCCTACACTCGGTGGATATCTGACCGAGTATTATAACTGGCGATGGGTATTTTTTATCAACATCCCAGTGGGGTTATTGGCGTTTGCGGGAATTGTCGCCTTTGTTAAAGAAACAGAAACAGAAAAACGCCGCTTTGATCTGTTCGGATTTGCGTTACTCTCGTTATCGATAGGTGCCTTACAGTTGATGCTTGACCGTGGTCAAGGCGAGGACTGGTTTGCTTCCAGTGAAATTATTGTCGAGTGCATTGTTGCGGTTCTGTTTTTATATTTGTTTATCGCACATATGCTGACTAGCCGTAATCCGTTTATAGAACCCGCACTATTTAAAGATCGTAATCTTGTCACAGGACTTATCTTTATTTTCATTGTAGGGATTATTCTACTCGCGACGCTGGCGTTACTACCGCCGTTTCTACAAAACCTGATGGGCTTTCCCGTGATTACCACGGGCGAGATATTAGCGCCGCGAGGTATTGGAAGTATGTGTGCCATGCTGATGGTTGGCAGGCTGATTAATCGTGTCGACGTGCGCTGGCTAGTAGGACTCGGGCTATCATTGACTGCCTATTCGCTATTCGAAATGGCCGCATTTAATCTGTTTATTAGCCCGATGGATGTTGTCAGAACGGGCATTATTCAGGGGTTGGGTCTTGGCTTTGTATTTGTACCGCTCAGTACGGTGACATTTTCGACACTGGCGCCTCAGTTGCGAACCGAAGCCACGGCGATGTTCAGTTTAATGCGTAATATCGGGAGCAGTATTGGTATTTCGGTCATGGTTACGCTGGCAGCGCGCGCGACACAGACTAATCACGCTGTACTCGGCGAATCGTTGACAATGTTCCGAGCTCCGGTGAAAGAAGAGTTTATACGAATCGCGGTAGAAAACGGACCGGGTATGGCGGTTGCTCAAATGAATCAGCAATTAACTCAGCAAGCCGCCGCCATCGGTTATCTGAATGACTTTAAAGCCATGGCTTGGATGGCTTTATGTTCGTTACCGTTGTTACTATTATTTCGCACCGAATCACCGACTAAGGCGCCAGTTGCTCCGCCAAGTCAAGTTGAGGTTGATAAAGCGAAGTCTTAACATTGAAAAAGCCGAGCAATGAATGTGCTAAATAGTCATGATTAACAGGGTACTTTGCGGCCGCATCAGGACGGTCTGCCCAAGCGTTGGCAGGCCATAGAATCCAAGGTACGTGGCGTTGTTCATCGGGAGCCATCCAGTTAGGAAGCCCATGCAGATAGACACCGTTATCTCCGAGTGACTCGCCATGATCGGAAATGTACATGAGGCTTGTATCCAATTGCGGTGCCTCTTTAAGTGTATTAATCGCGCCAGTGACGAGTTTATCGGTCACAATCAAGCTATTGTCATAAGCATTCTTAATGGTGTCGACTGAGCACTGATTGAGCTCGATGGTAGTGCACTCGGGGAGAAATTTTTTAAGAGCTTGAGGCGATCGTTTGTAATAAGCAGGACCGTGGCTTCCCATTGAGTGTAAGACAATAATGCTGTCTTGCTTTGCATTGGCTAACTTGGTTTTCAGAACTTCTAGCATCCGTGTATCGAAGCATTCCTGATCGCTATCACAGTAATCTTCGGCAGTAATTTCTTCCACTCGGTCGCAGACGTTTTTACAGCCCGAGTTATTTTCAATCCACGATACATTGATACCCGCGTGATCAAGGACATCTAATACATTACTGGTTGAGCGTGCACGGTTATCGTAGTTTTCAGCCTGATAAAAACTAAACATACATGGGACTGAAATGGCTGTCGCGGTGCCACAAGATGTTGCATTTGTGAAGCTAATAAGTTCACCTTGCTGGGCGAGTTGCTCGATACCCGAAGTGGTTGGGCGCGGGTATCCATTGGAACTGAAGTGATCAGCTCGCGCCGTTTCTCCGACGATGACAACCATGACTTTAGGCGTTTTGTCATTATCTGGTTGCTGGGTGGCATCTTGACCCAGCGCGATAAAGGTTTCTGGCGTCGATAATTTGGCTTTAGCAACCGAAACACTGGCAGATATGACATTGAAGGGGATGACTCGGTATTTAACGTCACGGTGATTGCGAAATAGTGATGAATACTCACTGTATTGGGTCATCAGTACGCCCATAGCAACGGCAATAAGGATGCACCCGGCCCCTAAACTCAGCAATGTCGTACGTACCCAAGGTTGCGGTTTCACCGGCATCCAAATCAAAACTATTGCTGGTACAACGCCCCAGAGAAAGACAGACAAAATGAGTTTAACTGAAATCAGGTCGCTGGCTTCAGAAGTATCTGTTTCGAGTGCATTGATCAGCATATCAGGATCAATCACGACACCGTACTGATTCATCCAATAGGTGACCACCGCGGCGGTGGTAAATAGCACGAATATAGCGCCTTTCAGACAATGAAATGCGCGTGCAATTAAAAACAGTACAGCGTATACACAGGCGATAACAAAAAGAAAGCCCATTTGTGCGATAAGCGAAGTTTGATAATCGTTTAGCGAGGATAAAAGGGGACCGCAGTAGGCTAAGGTCAACCACAGCGTAGCGATCAGTATCAGAAGTCGACTGGATAACTTAACGGTTTTCATTAGGCTTATCTCCAATAAATATCAATGCACTGATAACCCAGCAGATAAAAGCCGTGGTGATATCGTCTGAAATGAAATGTGCGCCGCGCAACTGCTGCGCAAAACCAAGTAGTAAACCAATGAGTAGTGAACCGACTAGGGCTTTGCGGGCGATAACAGGGAAGTCTTTGCGTAGGTAAAAAAATAGCGAAAACCAAGCGTATCCGATACTTGCGTGTCCTGCTGGAAAGCAGCGACCGGGCTCGGGTTGGCTGGCGGCTAACCAAAGAGGTTGGTAGTCAAAGCGACCGCCAAACATGTTGAGATCCCAAGGACAATGCATCCCTGTGACGCCTTTCATCAGGTTCACGACAATAAAAGACAGCAATAGCGCACCGATAAATTGTGATAAGCGGACAAGCGAGGTTACACGTAGAGGTTTGAACCATTGCGATAGGTAAAAAATTAAGATACCGGCGACAATTACGATGTTAAGTGCACGAAACCCATCATGGAGCACAGACTCGGTAATTAGGTTATGTTTTAACGCCCAGGCATGACCGGAAATTGAGAAAAACCATTGGGACACATCAAATTTTATCCCGAGCCCTTCAAAAAAAATAAATAAAGCCAAGTACAAAGGTACTGAAACCAACAATAACGAACGGCTAGAACGGTCGGTTAAATTGATAAAAAAATTCCGCATAGTTGTCTTAAAAAATTAGTCACTATGCGGAATTTATAAAAACTATATTAATTAAATCTTAAATTTAAACAGATTGTTTATTCATTAATATCACTGGCTGGGCTTCGGTAGCGAATCACTTTGGCAGGTGCCGGGCATGATTTGGCTGCATCCTTGGCGCTAAAAAGCAGCCAATGCTCTCGATGTGCGATACCTAATGACTTTCCATCTGCTGGGTCAAAACACTCAAAATGCATATTATCCGGCGCCATGATATAACGATTGGGTGCTTCGTTTATCCATAGCCATGCGTTACGAAACTGTTCAGCATTGCCTGTAAAATAGCTAAAGTGAGTTAACGGAATAGGCGAAAAAAGCAAGTGTTGCTCTTTGAGATCGAGAATAGCCAATTCGCCGCCATCTACTTTGGCAGCCGCGGTAAGCATGACGTTTTGGGGAGTGCGTAAGGGCTCCGCGAGAGGATACACGAGCCAACTCACAGTAACGCATATAATAGCCACGGCTGAGCCATATTTGACCCATAAACTCTTACGCCATAGCACTACACACGCGAGACAAATGGCACCCACGATAATCGCAAAAATAATGGCGAGGCTATCTAGCAGTTGAAAACTCTGCGTGTAGTTGTCGAGTTTGTCGACAAGCTTGTCATGGTGTATCGCAGCAAAGTAAGTCAGTGCTGTGAAAACGGTGATGATTAATGTGAGCAAGGCGCGTAAAAACCATCGACTGGCACGATTAAGCGAAAGATCGGGCCAGGCGGCGGCTAACGCGATACAGAACATGGGTAATGCAGGCAGTATATAAACGCCCCGTTTGGCAGGACTTAAGCTAAAGAAGAAGATGACTAAAATAACCCAACCAAATAACACCGCAATACGGGGGTCCTGCTTAATCTGCTGTAAGACGGTTTTTAACTGCGTCAGTAATAATACACTCAGCGGTAACCAGAATGCAGGTACCACGCTACTGATAAAGTAATGCCAAGGCTTAAAGTGATGCCATGGATCCACATAGCGTTCGCCGGTTTGTTTAAACAGGATATTATCGCGGTATGCGAGATATTCTGGACTACCGTTTTGACTGACAATCAAGTACATGGGTACGAGCCAACATGCCACTACAGCGAGCATAACGATAGGGCCTAGCAATGCGCGCCAACGCCAACTGCCTGTTAAGCGTTGCTGGGTAAAGTGATAAATTGCAATCGGTAGCAGCATCAGCAGGGGCAAAAAGCCAACGCCTTTAGTTATAATACCTAATCCCATGAAGCCCCAGCCGAGGAAATACCAACGCCAATGGGGACCGCAGAAGAAGTGACGCAATAGACCATAGCAACCCAGTGTAATCCAACAGGCGACCATAGCATCGATTTGGGCAAATTTTGCCTGAATTAAAAATTGTGGCGTAATGAGTAGAAGCAGCGTTGCGTGTCTCGCAATACGCATGTCCCATATCCGTCTACTGATATCAAATACGGCCACTAAACTGACTAAGCTGCACAGCGCGTTAGGCACTAACGCGGCTATTTTTATATTGCCAATCAAATAATAGCATAGCGCGATAGCCCACATGAAAATGGGCGGCTTATCGGGATAAAATTCCTCACCACGGGCAGGAAAGAACCATTGCCCAGTGACGACCATCTCACGCGCTACATCAGCAAAACGGGGCTCGTCGGGTGGCCAAGGCGAGCGAAGCCCAAGTCCCGAAAAGATGAGTAAAGCCGCTACAACCAATAGCCAGAATAGGAACTCACCGGTGCGTTCGGATGAGAGTCGTTGCTCAAATGCGTCCAACCACTTCATGAGGGCACTCCTTCTGACAGGCTTTTTTGTGAGCGGTAGAGGTGGATACCAATAGCTGATGCGATGACAAACAATAAACCACTGATAAGTAATTTCTCAGATTGGGCGAGGCCAATACCACTGCCGACTAAAACGAATACCAGAGTTTGTGGGATATAACCGAGTATGCTTCCGACGAAAAAGCGTTTAAAGTCGACATTGGCTGCGCCCGCAAATAAGTTCGTCAAAAGATTACTGCCAACGGGCATCAGTCGAATCATCATGGTTTTTCTTGTTGTTGCTACATTAATCCACTTTACCAGTCGCTCGCTCTGGGTTTTGAAACGTTTTCTTATTAACGGCTGTAAAAACATGTGTGCAGTAAAGTAGGTGACCGCGAGTGAAAGACCGCTCACCAATAATGCGGCGACGAAGCCCCAACCGGTTCCGAGTATAAACCCCAATACGAGCGCGATGAGCTGGCGCGGACCGCCAATTGCCATAAACAAAGTGGCGGCGGTCAATACAATGGCATAGCCTTTGACGCCAGCTTGTTTGATCGTCTGCATGGCTCGTTCTGACGTCGAAATAGCATCTAACCAGCCTTGTTGAATGGCCAACGCAAGCGCAAAGAAAACACCGACAATCGCTAATAGTTTGATCGCGCGTTGCATCGGATTAGGACTCCTGACTGCGCTTTATAGCTTTAATTTGCGGCTTTCTGGAGCGGTAAATCAGCCAAAGAACACCCAAAATATCAAGTAGGCCAGCCCAAGCACGATTCCAAGCATTATATTTTGAGATGCCTTGCAACCGAGCGCGATGGTTCACAGGAACACTTTTTATTTCTCCTCCCATGCGTTTGACCAACGCGGGTACGAAACGATGCATATGGTGGAAGTAGGGGAGTTGTAAATAGGTATGACGAGGGAGGATTTTCAACCCACAGCCAGTATCCGGTGTATCGTCTTTCAATACGGCCTGTCTAAAGCGGTTGGCAACACGCGATTGAAATCGCTTCCAAGTCGTATCTTTTCGTTGTTGACGGTGCCCAATTACGCAAAAGTGGTGCGATTGCAACTCGTTTGCTACCTGCTTTAATGAAGGAATATCCGCGGGATCATTTTGACCATCGGCGTCAAGTACTACGATAAACTCACCGCAGGCGTGTTGTGCTGCTGTATAAAGCGCAGTGCTTTGACCACAACTCGACTGATGTTGAATAACCGATACTTGTCCTTGCATGATTTTAGCGGTCGCCAATGCCTGCTCTGCTGTTGCATCTGTACTACCATCATCTACCAGCACCACTTCGTATGAGCTGTCTTTTAAGGCGTCGTCAATCTCTTTTAGTAAAACACTAATATTATCGGCTTCATCTTTTGCCGGGAGTATCACTGAAAACTCAATCATGCTAATTGTCCATGTGCATTGTATTTTTTGTACCACTCTGCGAATTTTTGAATGCCAGACTCGATATCGACCTGTGGTGAATAACCCGTTATTTTACTTAACTCTGTCACGTCCGCCCAAGTTGTGCTTACATCACCATCTTGCATTGGAAGATAACGTTTTTTAACCGGTTTTTCGAACGCGCTCTCGAGTATTTCAATAAACTTAAGCAAGTTAACAGGTTCGCCGCGACCTATATTTAAGACGCGATGGCGCGCACCCTCTGACTGAGTTTGAATAGGTTTATCTAATAGGCGGTATATGCCCTCTACAATATCATCGATAAACGTAAAATCACGCGATAGGTCACCATGGTTATAGACATCGATTTGACCACCTTGCATGATTTGTTTGGCAAACTTCATCGGTGCCATATCGGGACGACCATAAGGACCATAGACGGTAAAGAAACGCAATCCAGTCGCAGGGATATTATATAAATGGCTATAGCTTTCAGCCATCAGTTCGTTAGCACGCTTCGTCGCTGCATACAAAGATACCGGTTTGTCGGCGGTCGCGTTCGTCGAAAAAGGGACACGCTCAGTATTACCGTACACCGAGCTTGATGAGGCATAAATAAAGTGGTCTACGGGGTGACTGCGAACCCACTCGAGTATGTTGAGAAATCCGATCAAGTTGCTTCGCCCATACGCTTGCGGATTATCGATTGAATAACGCACACCTGCTTGAGCGGCAAGATGAATGACATCATCAATCGTATAATCGGCTAGGCAGTCTGACAATGCGATAGGGTTATCAATATCGATCGAATGAAAGGAAAATGAGTCAAATTTCTTAAGTTGTTTTAATCGATCATACTTAAGCTGAACTGAGTAATAGTCGTTGAGGTTGTCAATTCCAACGACGTGAAACCCTTCTGAAAGTAGGCGCTTGGCCGTGTGAAACCCAATAAAACCAGCGGCTCCAGTGATTAAAATCTTACGAGACATAAAGTCGGCTTAATTAAATTAAAATTAAACCGACTTTATAACAAAGAAACCTTAAAAATACCTTAAGAATAGCTTGGGTCACCTGATTAATATTAGTTTAGTAGTATTTCTGCGCCGATTTTAAACGAGTTTAGGCGATCTGATATATCGTAGGCGTTGCAGGTCAAAATCAGCTCGTCGACCTGAGTTTGTTCAATAAACTGTGTGAGGTGACGCGCGACGGTGTCTTTTGTGCCCACCGCGGTAAAGTTCAGCGCGTGATTAACAGCCGCTAGCTCATAGGGGTCCGCTATGGCTTTAATATCCTCAACAGGGGGCTGCATGCGCCCGGGCATCCCGCGACGTAAATTAATGAACTGTTGCTGCATCGATGTCATCATGCGGCGAGCGTGACGGTCCGTGTCGGCTGCGAATAGATTCAGTGCAGCAGCAGCGTATGGTTTATCAAGATAACGCGAAGGCTTGAATTGCTTGCGATATAGTGTAAGTGCGTGACTCAGGTGATCGGGCGCAAAGTGAGATGCAAACGCGTAGGGCAGCCCGAGTCGGGCAGCTAATTGTGCGCCAAAGGTGCTCGAACCTAAGATCCAAACGGGGATGTTTTGCTGAAAGCCAGGAATGGCTTTGATGGTGTCAGTATCTTCAGCTTCGGCGAGATAGCCCAACAGCTCTTGCACATCGTTAGGAAATTGTTCAGCGTCGTTCGGTGAACGCCTTAAAGCACGCAGGGTTTGTCCATCTGTACCAGGTGCACGGCCAAGTCCCAAGTCAACCCTGTTGGGATACAGAGCATCGAGCGTGCCGAATTGTTCTGCAACAATATACGGTGGATGGTTCGGCAGCATAATACCGGCTGACCCCACACGAATGTGTTGGGTTCGACTCGCAATATGACCTAGAACAATAGCGGTTGCCGCGCTGGCGATACCCGTCATATTATGATGCTCGGCCATCCAGTAACGATGATATCCCCAACGTTCGGCTGCTTGAGCAATACTTACAGCGTTTTTTAGCGACTCAGCAACTGTGCCGCTTTCAGGCACAGGTGCTAAATCCAAAATACTGACTTGCGGCAAACTACAACTCCTGCTTGGTAGGACGAATGATCATCTCATTGACGTCAACATCACCTGGCTGTTCAATCGCAAATGTAATGGCTCGTGCGATTGAGTCAGAGCCAATTGCATCTTGATAAAGATCATCTGCCATTTCCTTCGAATCCTTATGACTGATGTGGTCAGTCAACTCAGTACTCACAGCGCCCGGTGAAATATTGGTCGCTCTGATTTCGCCATTTGATTCTTGACGAATCCCTTCACTGATTGCTTTTACAGCAAACTTTGTCGCGCAGTAAACGGTTGCACCTGGAAATACCACGTGACCTGCAACTGACGATAAGTTAATAATATGACCTGATTTTTGCTTACGCATGCTCGGCAGCACCGCTGCGACACCGTACATAACGCCCTTAATATTGACATCTATCATTTGGTCCCACTCATCGATTTTCAACTCGTCCAGTGGTGCTAATGGCATTAAGCCGGCGTTGTTGACCAACACATCAATGCGTCCGAACTGCTCAAGCGCAGCATCGGCAAGGGCTTGTACTTGCGACTTATCGGTTACATCCACCGTTTTGAAAATGGCTTCACCACCGTCATTTTTAATGCTATCGGCCAGCGCTTTTAGTCGCTCTTCACGACGCGCCCCCAAGACTAATTTGGCGCCTTTGCTGGCGAGCATTTTAGCAGTTTCTTCTCCTAAACCGCTACTCGCACCTGTGATAATAACGACTTTGTTCGCAACTTCAGACATGTTTTACTCCAATTTACTAAATGACTGTGACCTTGTGATACGTGGCACAGCTGTTTTGGATTGATCGATTCACTTTATGTGTTGCGTAAAGATCATGAAAAGCGTTAATGATTTTTTGTAAAGACATGCTAATTTTAACCAATAGGCGTGATGGGTAGAGGATTAGGTATGAATAGTCGATTGTTAATTCTAGGAATTGCAGGAGCGCTTGCTTTAACGGGGTGCTCGAATACCATGAATAACACTCAAAAAGGCGCCGCCATTGGCGCTGTTGCGGGTGCGGTAATAGGTAAAGGAACTGGCGACCATGACAAGAGTCGCTATCTTTGGGGTGCCGCCGTGGGCGCTTTGGCCGGTAGCGCGATTGGGAACTACATGGATAAGCAGGAGGAGGCGTTTCGCGACGAGCTGTCAGGCTCGGGTGTGCAAGTTATCCGTGATGGCGATAATATTCGCTTGCAACTTCCGGGAAATATTACCTTCGCTTCTGAGAGTGCCAATATTTCGCAAAACTTTTATCCGGTACTTGAGGACGTTGCCGCTGTACTCAATAAGTATAACAAGACAACGATGATGATAGAGGGACACACGGATAGCACCGGCTCAGCCGATTATAACCAGCAACTATCGTTAAACCGTGCGAATGCCGTGCGTAATTATCTAGTCGGATACGGGGTCGACTCGCGCCGCGTTACGACGCAAGGTTTTGGGGAAAGTCAGCCGATTGCCACGAATGATACCGCGCAAGGCCGACAGCAAAACCGTCGCGTCGAACTACGTATTATCCCAAATCAGCAGTAAACGAACGCCGAGGCTAGTCTTTTGCACTAGCCTCGTTACCACGAATAATGGCCTGATTGAATTGTTCGAACTGAGTCGTTGGCATGGGTACCATGATCACTTTACTGTTTGCGGTATCCAAGGCGGCTAAGGTATCAACGTAATTGGTGAACTTCAGTAGATCGATGACGTCATGAGCACTGATGTCGCTATCCTCTTTACGTACTAAGGCGATACTTTCACTTAAGCCCTCTGCAATCGCTTTGCGCTGTCCTGCGACCCCTTCACCTTGAAGGATTTTTGATTCTTTATCTGCTTCAGCTTTCTTAACAGCGAGAATTTTTTCTGCTTCCGCTTGGTGTTCTGCTGCGCGACGCTCTCTTTCCGCGGCATTGATTTTATTCATCGAATGTTTGACTTCTTCATCGGGATCGATATCGGTAACGAGCGATGCAATTATGTTGAAGCCGTAGCCTTCGATGACACTCTCTAATTCAGCTTGTACTGCATCACTGATTGCGTCTTTGTTATCAAACACTTCATCAAGTGGTTGTTTTGGAATCTGAGCCCGCACTGAGTTGAAAATATAGCTCTCCATTTGGCGCTCAGGGTCTTCGAGTTGGTAGAAAGCATTGTAAACGGCGTCTTTATTCTCGACTCGATACTGCACACTGACGCGGACGGTTACAAAGACATTATCTTGTGTTTTCGTCTCAACACTGACTTGTAACTCTCGCGTTCGCATTGACTGCTTGTGAGCTACGCGTTCGATAATCGGAATAATAAAGTTTAAGCCAGGAGTTAGCATACGGCGATATTTGCCAAATAACTCAATAACATAAACTTGCTGTTGGGGAACGATTCGAACAGATAGCACTAATAAAATGATGATCGCTAAAATGATCAACAGCGTGGGTAAGGGCGATTGAAATGCTGACATTTGATTTCCTCAAATTGATTTTACCTGAGCATATAGTGACACCTGGCTAAAAACAAATACACACGTTGCTTATGCCTTTTAGTGATGTCAATATGTGTAAATGTAATGTAAAATTGACGTCATATTTATTTACATAAAATATACATGTGTTAATGATTAATGGCTGGCTTTTTTGCCAGTATTCTTCAAATAACAAAAAAGGTTAACCATGTATAAACATATAAGTTTTAAGAAAAATCAAAGACTTGCCGTGTGGGTGAGTGCTGCACTTTCGACTGTAGCGGTCCCCTCAGCTGTCGCGGTTAACCAATCATTTCAGCCACCCAAGGCTTCAGTCGGTCTTCCGACACAGACCGTTACTCCTAATCAATCCTTAACCACAGGCTTCATAGTTACCTTTAAAGAACGTTCACAAGTAATGAACGAGGTGGCGAATCAAGCAGCACAACGAGGTCTGAGTCGTGCAGCCGCAGTAGCCAATGCAGCGAGTCGTGTCGCACGCGATTTCTCTGCCCAGACCGGGGGTTCAATTAAGTTTGAGCGTGAAATGGGTCTGGCTAACCATTTTGTGTTTGATCTTGATAAGAAAATTCCGCCCGGACAGGCGAAAAAGATGATGGCGCAAATTGCCAAGCACCCTGAGGTGGCGAGTGTTGAAGAAAACAAATTATTACGTCACTTTGCGACTCCCAACGATCCGGATTACAACGATCAGTGGCACTATTACGAGTCCACTGGCGGACTCAATGTAGAAAATGCGTGGAATAGCGTGACGGGGGCGGGAACCGTGGTCGCGGTTTTAGATACGGGGTATCGTCCTCACGCGGATCTCGTCAGCAATATTTTGCCCGGGTACGACATGATTTCTAATAGTTTCATTGGTAATGATGGGAATGGTCGTGACTCTGATCCGCGTGACCCGGGTGACTGGGTGAGTGCGGGAGCCTGCGGTAACGGCTATCCTGCTCAAGATCAGGACTCAAGCTGGCACGGTACGCATGTGGCAGGCACCATCGCAGCCGTGACCAATAATGGTCAAGGCGTAGCTGGGGTTGCTTACGGTGCAAAAGTAGTACCTGTGCGGGTACTCGGTCGTTGCGGCGGTACCACGGCAGATATCGCTGATGGTATTATTTGGGCCTCAGGGGGCTCGGTATCGGGCGTACCAAGCAATGCGAATCCAGCCGATGTTATCAATATGAGCTTAGGTGGACAGGGCGCTTGTTCGAGCGCAACGCAGCAGGCAATTAATATTGCCCGAGGTAACGGCACCACGGTGGTTGTGGCATCAGGCAATAGTAATGACAACTCGACCAATTATAATCCGGGTAACTGCAGTGGCGTCGTCAACGTCGCGGCGACTAACCGTAATGGAAGCCGAGCTTACTACTCTAACTACGGCTCTAACGTGGATGTTGCTGCACCGGGTGGCGCAATGTCGTACGCCAATGATCCAAATGGTGTGCTCTCGACTTATAACTCGGGTACCAGTACACCTGGAAGTGATACGTACGGCTACAGCCAAGGAACATCAATGGCCACGCCCCACGTAGCGGGTGTGGCTGCGTTGATTAAAGAGGCTAACCCGAGCGCTAGCCCAGATGATGTTGAAAACATCTTGAAGCAGACAGCACGAAGCTTTCCTGGAAGCTGTAGTGGTTGTGGCGTCGGTATCGTTGATGCCAGCGGTGCAGTAACCGGCGCTTCAGGAGGCGGCTCGGGAGACCCCGGTGACGGCGGTGCGACTGGCGGTGGCGGCAGTGTAAGCGATCTTTCTGCATCAACAGGTAGTTGGGTGCGTTATACCATCGAAGTGCCTGCCGGTATGAGCACCCTGGATATTGATATTTCAGGTGGTTCTGGCGACGCCGATTTGTACGTTCAATATGGTAGTCAGCCTGGAAGTAATAGTTATGACTGTCGTCCGTATTTAAGTGGCAATAATGAAAGCTGTAGCTTTTCGAATCCACAGTCAGGTACCTGGCATATTGGAATTCGCGCTTATCAAAGCTTTAGTGGTGTAACGTTGAACGTTGTCTATAACCCCTAAGCTCTACAGGCTGAAATCCGCAACAAAACGCAGGTGCCACAAACACCTGCGTTTATTTTGGCAGTCGTAATAAACGACGAAATTGGTCAAGCGTTTCCGCAATGTTTCCGTCAATCTTAATCGTGGCTAAATCATCCGCTCGCGTTATACCTTTTGTGATAATAATCACTGGCTTATCTTGTTGATAGGCATAGCGAGCAAAACGAAATCCCGAAAACACTTTTAATGAGGAACCAACGATAAGTAAACCTTGACTGTCATCAATAGCTTGATAACAGGCTTCAACTCGTTTTTTGGGTACATTATCGCCGAAGTAGACCACATCGGGCTTTAAGATCCCGCCACAATGATCGCAATGGATGAGTTTAAATTCGTCCGTTGGTGCTGATAGTTTTGCATCGCCATCTGGCTTAATGACCGAAACTGATTGATTAAATCGTGGATTGAGCTCGGCATATCGTTGATGTAAATCGAAACGAGGTGATCTATCGCCGCACGTCATACAGACGATGTCGTTGGCGTATCCGTGAAGGTTAATCACCGTTGAACTCCCTGCTTTTTGATGCAGTCCATCAACATTTTGCGTAATAACGGTATCGATAAACCCGTGTTGTTGAAACTGTGCGATAACCTGATGTGCACGGTTTGGTTGCGCATGATATAAATTTAACCAGCCGCCTAAGCTACGCGCCCAATAGCGTTTTCGCGCCGCATCATTATTCATAAAGTCATGGTGTTGCATCGGGGGCGAGTGAACCCATTGACCCTGAGCATTACGGTAGGCAGGAATCCCCGAATCGGTGCTTAGCCCCGCGCCAGACAACAAAGTAAACGGGGTGTTGCCACGAAGCAATTCAGCAGCCTTAACTATTTCAGACGCGTGATCATACATAAAAATTGAACTTTTTCTGAAAAAGAGGGTCGATGTGATTGCGCGATCAAGCGTAGCACGAAGTGCAAAGCATTGACACACGATAAATCTTTTTCTATAACAATACGTTAACAAAAATAACAACAAATTGGGGGCGCTATGAAGAAGCATTCGTCAGCATTATTCGTACCAATTATAACGTTAACCTTATTACTCATGGGGAGTCTTTGGTTAACGATTCCTAGTTAATTATCTATAACCATCCTTTTAGCTGGGCAATACGAGCTGCCTCGACGCGATTTTTAGCACCGACTTTTGCAATCGCTTCGGATAGATAGTTACGTGCGGTGCCCTCAGCGATAAATAGTTGCTTGGCAATTGCTGATGTTGCCAGTCCATCGGCGGCTAGCCGGAGGGCTTTGCGTTCCTTTTCTGTTAACGGGTCAATTTGATTAAAGCTATTGAGTAGTAGCTCAGAGTCAATCACGCGTTTGCCTGCCAAAATGGCAGTCAATGATTGCATGAGTTGCTCAACCGGCGCATCTTTTAGTAGAAAACCATCAACGCCCGCCTGCACAGCACGATTCACATAACCACTGCGATTAAATGTCGTTATGATCACTGTTTTAGTGGAAGGCGCGTTAGCTTTGACCCAATGCACGAGGTCAATCCCCGTCCTATGTGGCATTTCTATATCGGTCAGTAGTAAGTCATAGGTATTCTCTTCAAGACTATTTATAGCTTCGTTTCCATCAGCGGCTTCATCGACATCATATTCGCCATCTAAGCGCAGTAGACTCGCTAAGGCGGTTCGCACCATCGCTTGGTCTTCAGCCAATAATATTTTCATAGTCAGGATTCCACTACGGCTGCGGGTAAGAACAACTTTACTTGGCAACCTTGTGTTGTGTTGATATCAATATGCCCACCGAGGCGTTCAATACGCTCATTAACTCCCAACAAGCCATTACCAAACTCGAACTCAGTAACGCGTCCATTATCGAATATTTCAATGTAGGTATTATCAGCCTTCTCTATAAGTTTTATGAGAACGTGATCCCCCTCACTGTGACGAATGATATTTGTCACGAGTTCGGTGAGCGCCAAAACAAGCGGCGTTTCATAAGCCCTATTTAACTGAGTAAGCGCTCCCTCTACATGAACTTTGAATCCCGCTTCCTGTAAGCGTACGGAGAGTTGTTGTAGCACAAAGTCAAAACCGCCATGTTTATAACCGGTTACGCTCTCTCTGACTTGCTTTAAACAGGTCCGCGCAATCTCGGTCAGCTCTTTCAAGTGATGACTGGCTGCGTCGCCCTGACCAGAATGAATGTGGCGTTGCGCCAATTCAGCCTTGAGTAGCACACTGGTAAGCGTGTGCCCTAAAGTGTCGTGCAGATCACGAGCAATGCGCTCGCGTTCTAACGTAGTAGCGAGTTGTTCAATTTCTAAATCAGTGCGCTGCTGGCTCAGTAAGTGCTCTTGACGCACGCGCTCGACACGCCCAATGATAAAAATCGCAGCGCTTAATATTGCACCGTAATAAACAAACCAAGACCACGTGTCGACGACATAATAATGCAACAACGCAAGTGTCAATATAATAGCAAGCAGCCCCAATAGAGCGGGTCGGAGACGATAGGCGAACCCCAAGAAAAAGCCAATAAAGGCGAACATGGTGATTGATGCGGGGTTAATCGGGGTAATCGCGCATGCGATCCCATACATAACGATAATCGGCTTCAACATGTGAGCTGATGAAACGCTGAATGCCCAATAGTAGCTTGCCACAAAGCCAATCAGCGCAGCTGTCATCGCGAGATATTCCAATACTGTGAACGGGTATAGAAACATTGGCACGACGAAAAAGCCCAGGTTCATCAGGTAAACCCAAGCGTATTTACGTTCAAGAGAAAGCTGCGGCTGTTTTAATTTCATAGTTGCATTATGAAACGAACCTTCATTTCATGCTAGTGACAATTGTCATCACAATAAAATGACAAAGATGACTGCCTCCGTTCGGGGTAACTCACTAAGCTAGCAGAAAATGGAGGTGAGTAATGACGGTTCTATCAATTACAAATTTATCGAAGACCTACGCTAACACGCCTGTACTAAGCGAATTTTCTTTGAATGTTAACGGTGGTGAGGTCGTTGCGGTACTGGGTGAGAATGGCGTCGGTAAGACGACGCTTATTCGCTGTATTCTTGGACTGACTGCTCCGGACGCGGGCCAAATTAGCCTGTTTGGTGAACAACAGCCTAAAAAAAGCAGAAGTCCGTCACTTAAACAGCGCTGGGGCGTGGTCATGCAAGTTGGCGCTGTGAATGGGCAATTGACTGTGCAAGAGCAAATTACGCTTTACCAAAGTTACTACACTAAGCCCGTCGGTATCGAGGAGTTGAAGCAACTCCTACCTATCGAGTCGTTACTACATAAGCGTTTCGCTGTGCTGTCGGGAGGAGAGCAGCAACGTGTCATGTTTACGCTCGCGCTTATTGGGCGACCGCAACTACTGTTTTTGGATGAACCTAGCGTTGGAATGGACCTAAGTACGCGGCAACAGATGTGGCGTTGTATCGAATCGCTGAAAAGTCAGGGTGTCGCAATTATTCTAACCACGCATTACATAGAGGAAGCCTACCAATTGGCAGACTCTGTCGTACTTTTGCGTAAACAGGCGCCCGCCGAAAAATTACCGATAAAAAGTATGTCTTTAGAACAACTGATGTCCACATTGATTGGAGGAGCTACGTCATGAGTCAATGGATCGTTGAAGCTCAAATGGATATGCGAGCCTTGCTTCGCTCGCCCAGCTTTTACATACCGGCGTTTGCGTTCCCGGTCGTGTTCTACTTCTTTTTTGGCATCATGGTGGATTTTTCCAACGGCCACAGTGATTACCTTCTTATCTCCTATGCTTGTTTTGGCATTATGGGACCACCGTTTTTTCACCTTGCGGTAAGTATTGCGAGTGAACGCACTCATGGCTGGCTCACCTTAAAGCTATTGTCGCCAATGCAGTTCAATAGCTTTATTTTTGCCAAGTTAGTCAACAGCGCCGCTTTTTCTGCAGTGATCCTGCTCTTACTTTACATCGAGTCGGCTTGGCTTGCCGGTGTCCGATTATGGTTTTGGCAGTGGGGTCTCTTAACACTTATTTTTACCTTAGGTACTTTGCCTTTTGCCGCTTTAGGGATGCTCATTGGCGCTTTAGTAGCCGACCGCGCTGCCGCAGGCGTTGTTAACCTGATCTATCTACCCATGGCGTTGCTGTCTGGCTTGTGGTTTCCCCTGTTTTTGATGCCGGACTGGGTGCAATGGATCGCTTATGGGTTGCCCAGTTATCACTTGGTGCAATTAGGCTATGCGGTTATCGGGAAGGGCGATGAGGTGAGCTGGTACTGGCATATTATCTACTTGTGCCTTTTCAGTATCAGTATGATGGCAGTGTTAAGAAGCCTATCTGGTCGCTTCAGTGGAGCCAGTCATGAATAAACTTACTTGGATTATCGGCGCTGGGGCTGTCGCTGCGCTATTGTGGTTATTACCTGAGCCAGCCCCGGTCGAGGACAATAGCTTTACCATTGGGCCTATCAATGTATTCGATGGTGAGAAGGTGCTACGAGCGCATTATGTTTCGGTCGAAGAGGGCGTTATTGTGCGAGTTGAATCGCAGCCTCCGAAAGCGGTTCAACGTGTTTATCCCACCAAGCCAGACCAGTGGATTATTCCTGGGCTGATTGATAGCCATGTCCATACTTGGGGTGATGCGCGAGAACGCGCACTTGATTTTGGTGTGACAACGGTGATTGATCTATTTGGGCATCCAAGCGAATTACGCCGAGCTCGGCAGCAACGCAACTCGGTGCAATTGCAACAGGAGGCGGATATGTGGGGGGCTGGCCGGTTGGTTACAGCGCCTGATGGACATGGAACGCAGTTTGGGTTTAGCCCCCACCCACTCGCTGACGATGATAGCGCGGAGAGTGCTGTCTCGGAACGCCTTGCTGAAGGCTCGGACTTTATTAAGATTGTGTATACCGCAGAAGACGTTGACTATCCCCATCGACCATCAATAAGTTACCAACAACTGCAGCGCGTTATTCAAGCCGCACATGACCAACAGGTGCTAGCCGTTGTTCATGTCGCCGACCATCTTTCTGCCGAGCACGCCGTTACAGCCGGCGCTGATGGTTTGGTGCATGGTTTTTTCGACCAACCTATAAGCGAACAACTGATTGATAAAATGGAACAATTACAGGTGTTCATCGTACCAACCAATATAATTTATGAGCACTTAGTGCACGGTGAATTTAATAAGCAGGTACTCTTGCCCGCCTGTGGAGACTGTTTTAATCAGCAAAAACTAAATAACTTGAGCCGTGGTGGCGCGAACATGGCCTCAACCTCATTTTATAATAACTTAAAAACTAACACTCGGTTACTTGATGAGAGCGAGCTTGATGTGCTGGTCGGGAGTGATGCTCCCAACCCAGGTACCGAACACGGCATCAGCCTAATAGCAGAGCTCATGTGGCTCGAAGCTCAAGCTGTTAATTGGCAAGTTGCCATTCATTCAGCAACTGCACTGGCAGCTGAGCGTTGGCGAATTAAAGGCCGAGGGCGTATCGCTGTGGGGCAACGCGCCGACATGGTGTTGATCGGTCCATCACCCGCGCAGGGAATGCATTTACTATTAGACCCTCAGGCTGTCTGGAAGAATGGCTATCAAGTAAGATAAACTACTTATCGGTTATTAATTAGGTCAACGCTGTGAACTTAAAAGAACTGCTCGAGCAATACAGTCAGGCGCTTTCAGATAGCAGGGCATTTTGGGACATTGTTGCATTCGAACACACGGAGTTACCCTGGGAAAGCGAATCGACGCTCGCTAGGGTACTCGACGACCTGCGATTACTAGTCGATCCCGTGTGGGCGTATGAATCGAGTAAAGCTTCAGAGCATCCCCTGCCATTTTGGCTTATCCAAGGCATCAAAGGCCGTAAATTATCGCAAGTGCAGGCGTTTATCGACCACGTACCTAAACACTCGACGATAGTCACAGAGTGGTGTGCTGGTAAGGGGCATTTAGGGCGATTGTTGAGTTTTACCCAACAACGTCCAGTGGTCAGTATTGAGTGGCAATCTGCGCTGTGTGCAGAGGGCACTGAGCTTGCACAACATCACCGACTGCCGCAGACGTTTATTCAGCAGGATGTCTTAGCGAAGGACGGTGATGATAAAATTCAGCAAACACTTCGCAGATGTCAAACGGCTGTGGCATTACACGCATGCGGTGACTTACATATTAGGCTGTTGGAGCACGCTACTGAAGCACAGATACGAGATATTTTGGTGGCGCCGTGTTGCTATCATTTAATTCGGCAGGGGCACTATGAACCGTTGTCCAAGGCCGCACAACAGTGTGACTTAAGACTGAGTAAAAACGCACTTAGGCTCGCAGCGCAAGGGCTTGTTACCGCGGGAAAACGGGAGCGAGAGTTGCGTCAAACAGAGCTCGTGTGGCGCTTGGGTTATGAGTCTTGGCGCCAAGATCATTTGAATGATCCGCACTACCAACCGCTTAATTCAGTATCCAAGGCGATTTTTTCCGGTTCATTCAAAGACTTTTGTCATTGGGCTGCGGCACAACATGAGATTAATTTAAGCTCATGTTTTGATGCTGACTATTGGTTAGAACGTGGTGAGCAACGGTTTTTAGTGACTGAGGCGATAGAACAGGTGAGACTGAAATTTCAGCCATATCTTGAACGTTGGTTATTACTTGATAGGGCTGTATTTTTACAAGAGCAGGGCTATGAGGTCTCTCTCAAGGCATTTTGTGAACGCGAGCTCACTCCGCGCAATACGTTAATAAATGCACGAGCCCGTATTTAAACGGGCTCGTGGTTCAAGCAACAAAAACTTAGTTGCCTACTACAATATCATTTTCGACGTCTTCAACACCTTCGACACCTTCAGCTAACTGGCCAGCTGTTTCCGCGTCATTTTCAGTCGCTACAGTACCGCTTAAATAAACAGTTTTGTTGCGCGTTTCGACACTGATTTTTGAGCTATCTAAGCCGCCGTTATCGAACAGAGCTGTTTTAACTTTTGCAGTGATAGCAGAATCCGAGAGATACTCGCCTGCCTCTTCCATCTTTTCTTCTGCAGCATCGCCCATTTTATCCGCGGTTTCTTTAGCAGACTCCATTGCTTGCTCGGTTTTGTCTTCCGCTGAATCTTGTGAACACGCAGCAAGACTTAAGCTTGCCAATGCCATCAAACTAACTAACGATAAAGTTTTTACTGATGCCATAAAACACCTCCTGTTTAAGTAGAACGATTTCTAATATAGTAGAAAATAAATGTCGTCACAGACTATTTACACGAGTTTTGCAATAAACGATCATAATATTTGAACGTTATTTTCGAAATCATTGGGAGTTTTTATGTCAGATGTGTTGCAGTCAGCGTTTAATGCATTTTTGGAAGAACTCAAAAACTCCGAATCGCTGATTCGTTTGACAGTGAGTACGCTCTTATTGATTTTGGTTGTAGCGGTAAGTCGTTTTTTATTGCGTCGCTTTATTCGGCGCAATATTCAGTCGAGCGAGATGCGCAGACGGTGGCTGATTCAATTACGCAACATTTTGTTAATCGTATTGGTCTTGGGCTTAGTCGTCATTTGGGGCCATGAATTACGCACGTTCGCGTTATCAATGGTTGCCATTGCCGTGGCGTTGGTGATTGCGACTAAAGAACTTATTCTGTGTGTCTCGGGCGCGCTCATAAAAGGCGGAGCGAGATCGTTTAATATCGGTGATAGAATTCAAGTTAAAGAATTTCGCGGTGATGTCATTGACCAGAATTTACTGACCACCACAATTTTAGAAGTAGGTCCAGGTCGCTCGATGCAGCAGCGTAGCGGTCGAATGGTGGTACTGCCTAACTCTCTCTTTGCGAGTGAAGCGGTGATCAATGAGAGTTATTCGCAGGACTTTGTACTACATACCTTCAGCGTACCCTTTTTACGTCAGCATGAATGGCGGCCTGCTAAACAGAAGTTGCTTGAGTTGGCTCAAAAACATAGCGAGCCGTACCTTGAGCAAGCGAAGCGACACTTTGCCCGACTGAGTTATCGCACTGGACTCGAGCAACCTGTGGTTGAGCCGCGCGTGACCATTCAGTTGCAGTGTGCGGAAGAATTGCATTTAATTGTGCGGCTGCCCACCAAGGAGCACGATAGAAATCAAACCGAGCAAGCCATTCTTGCCGAGTTATTCGCTGACGACGATTATTTGGGTGACTATTTACCGCGAGTTTAGTCTGATTGATCGTTATCCGCTTCAGGTTTCTTTTTAGTTGCAAAGCCGTAGGCGGCGCCGAAAGCGACGCCTAACGCGACCCCCATAGCCACTTGACCCATAGCAACGCCAATGGCCGTTCCCAGCGCAACGCCGATGCCCATGCTGACACCGAGGTTGCTGTTGCCTTTCGTTTTATTGTGTTCTGCCATACAGTGAACGC
Organism: Idiomarina baltica OS145; assembly: GCF_000152885.1. Classification (GTDB taxonomy): domain Bacteria; phylum Pseudomonadota; class Gammaproteobacteria; order Enterobacterales; family Alteromonadaceae; genus Idiomarina; species Idiomarina baltica. The sequence continues at coordinate 239,877 of NZ_CH672405.1, read as the reverse complement.
TTCTGTTCGATTTGTCGGTTATGTATACCCGAGAGTAACAACAAAGCGGTAACGGCGCCAATTAAAGCAAATGCCATATCTGACTGTGTATCCCAAGCGTAACCTTGTGTGCCTAAGAAGGCCTCGGCACCTTCGCCGGTGGCCACAGCAACCCACCACTCAATCAATTCATAAAAGGCGCTAAACGCGAGGCAAAAAGAAGTAACAAATATAAACTGCCAAAGCCTTCCAAAAATAAGATGATTGCGAACCACTATTTCGCGCACAACCATCGCGGGCACAAAACCTTGTGCAAAGTGACCTAACTTATCGTAATTATTGCGTTGCCAATCAAAGTAACTTCCCAGGGTGTCGAAGAAAGGCACTTCGGCATAGGTGTAATGTCCGCCGACCATAAGAATGATGCAATGAATCAAAGCTAAACCATACACCAAACGTGTAAATGTAAAGCGTCGATATGTGATAGCCATCAGAAGAGCGCCGACTAGTGCAGGTAATACTTCTAGCCACCAGGTCAATGGATCTTTGGGATGGTATGCCGACCAAACTAAGCAGCTAGTAAATATGAGTACCCACACGAGTTTGTGCATTTTAACTGTCTCCGCTTTAAATCTATCGCGCCATAGTCAACTCATTTTCCTCGTCTTTCAAGTTAAAGTTTTTATGATTTAAGTCAAAGGGTTAGAAGAGGGGACTGATTAAACTGATAAATAGATAATTTGAGTGGAGATAGCTATGAGTATTTGGCAGCAATTTTTTAAAGACCCAGTGATTTTTTTCTCATTTACAGGGCTCGCGATTGTTATTGGTTTATGCGTTTTTTATGCGATCTATTTTTACATAAAGGCTAAGAATGCATGAGCCTCGGTCGGGTTACTGAAGTAGCCCGACATGCTCTGCTGCAATGCCTACGCCGACACCAATCAGTACTACGCCACCCACAACCTCGGCGTAGCGACCTATAACATGACCGGCATAGCGACCGATGATGACGCCTACAGTAACGGCGGCAAAAGTTGAACAACCAATAATAACGGCGACTAGGAGTATGTTGACATCAAGAAACGCCATACCTACGCCGACGGCCATCGCATCAATAGACGTGGCGATGCTGGTCAAAAATAGTTTTATGAATGGCTGCTGAGTTGGATCAACTTCGCTGTCTTGGTCATCGTCTGATGATAAACCCTCTTTTATCATATGAAGACCTAGCAGGCTGAGTAATACTAATGCGACCCAATGATCGTACTCTGATATTATTTGAGCTGCCGCTTTACCTAATAGCCAACCTAACATCGGTGTAATGGCTTCCACGACACCAAATAAAATACCAATTTTCAATGCTTGCTTGACTGTCGGTTTGCGCATCGCAATGCCTTTACCGATCGCCGCAGCAAAGGCGTCGGTCGACATCGCTAACCCAATTAAAAACATTGATAATATACTCATAGTGCCTACAAACTTATATGAATAGCGCTTTTTCGGCTATGATGCTTAGTGATGATAAATACAAAAAGTCCAGAGATTGCCAGCAAACAGCCGACCCAACCTGTTGCTTGCCAAGTTAACGCAGAGTTTAACGACAAACCTCCTAGAAAAGCCCCCAAGCCGTTGGCGATATTAAATGCGGCATGATTGAGAGATGCCGCAAGTGTTTGTGACTCACCGGCCACGTCCATTAATCTGACTTGCAGTGCTGGCACCAACATAGCTGTCGTACCTAAGCAAAATGCCATGGGCAGAATGGTGTATAGGGAATAGATACTGAATGGGAAAATGGCAAGCACGATAATTGCCCAACCGAGTGAACCTGCGATAGCCCACTTCATATTCATGTCGGTGAGTTTTCCACCGATAATACTGCCGGTAAATGATCCAAGACCATATATGAGTAGTGCAATGGGAATCCAATACTTATGAACTTGGGTTGCCTCTAATAAAGTCGGCGACAAATAGCTAAGCACGGCAAACATGCCGCCAAATCCAACGCTTCCAATAGCAAGGGTGAGTAAAACTTGGCTGTTTTTCAATGCTTGAAGTTCTGTTCTAACCCGCGTTGATGTTGCTTGTTTTGGGGTAGGGACACAAGCGACGATAAGCAGCGCTGCTGTTAACGCGACGAGGCCGACCCCCATGTAAACGGTGCGCCAATCAAGTAATTGACCAAACCACGTTGCAAGCGGGTTCCCAACTAAGATAGCAACGGTCAGTCCCATCATGACCATGGTCACAGCCATGCCGCGTTGCGACTTTTTCACGAGTCCGGCGGCGAGCAGACATACGATCCCGCCATAAGCACCGTGGGGCAGTCCGCTAATAAAGCGAAACAGTTGCAGTTCCGCGAAGCTTTCTGCACGAGCACTCAGCAAATTACTCGCTGAGTAAATGAGCATTAGGGTAATGATCAGTGGCTTTCGAGGCGCTCTAGCACCTAACAATGTGATGAGCGGTGCTCCAATAACCACGCCGAACGCGTACAAACTGATCAGGTGTCCGGTTTGTTGTGCCGATGTACTGAAGTCAGCGCCGACATCTGGCAACAAACCCATCATGACAAATTCGCCAATGCCGATAGAAAATGTGCCTATTGCCATGGCAAAAATGGCGATAGCGACTTGCGATCGTGAATAACTCATGGAATTTTTACAGCAAGAAAAAATGGACGCCTATGTTAAAGCTTTTCCTCGTTGGTTGCTATTGTTCGTGTTGATTAATCGAATTTGATCATCTCGCTGTGATAGCATAGTCGTCTTAATCAATAACTGTTGGGAGTCAGTATTTTGCAACAACAGCAATATCCAATTGGTGTTCCCGGGCAGCCCTGGGGAGCGTCAGAGAAAAAGCAGTGGTTCGAGCAACAACGCGTGCAACGGTCATATCAAACTGATGTATTGAGTCAAATAGAGCGTTTTAAGGCGCGTTTTGACGTGCGTGAATATGGTCAGTTGAACTACGCGAATCAACACTACCCGCTCTATGCGGTTCTGACTGCGGAATGGGACGATGACAAACCCACGGTGCTAATTACTGGCGGAGTGCATGGTTATGAAACGAGTGGTGTACATGGCGCGCTAAAGTTCATTGATGAGCAGATGCAGTCTTATGAAGCGATTTTTAATTTTATTGTAACGCCATGTATTAGCCCTTGGGGCTATGAAACTATCAATCGTTGGAATCCGGATGCGATTGATCCGAATCGTTCGTTTTATTCGGAGAGTCCAGCCCAAGAGTCGGCTCTGGTGTTGCAATTGATAGAAACGCTCGGAGTCGACTTGCTCGCACACGTTGATTTACATGAAACGACTGATACTGATAATTCCGAGTTCAGGCCGGCTAAAGCTGCGCGTGACGGCGAAATCAACACTAATTGGAATATTCCTGATGGCTTTTATTTAGTGACTAATTCGGAGAATAAACAGCTTGAATTTCAACAAGCCGTGCTTGCAGAGGTGGCTAAGATCACTCATATTGCGCCGGCCGATGAAGATAATCGTCTGATTGGTACAGACATTGATATACCGGGCGTTATCAGCTATCCCGCCTATGATCTAGGGTTGTGTATGGGACTCAGTCAGGCAATGTATGCGACAACAACAGAAGTGTATCCTGATAGTGAGAATGCAACGCCAGCCCAGTGTATTGATGCACAGGTTGCCGCGGTTATTGGTGCACTGAATTATCTTCGTTAACCTGAGTTGAGCGTCTGTTTACTGCACTCAAGCACCAACTGTTTTAGACAGGCTTGGCTTGTTTCGTCACATGCTTTTAAGTCGCAAGCCACCAATGCTTGCGACTGCATGAGCTTGAGAAGTTGGTCACGGTCAATTGAGACGCTAACGCGTCGCGCTCGTGTTGCGATAGGTTGCATGTGGTGAGTTCCTTAAGCATTTAATTACCTAGATTATTAAAAATGATAACCATTCGCAACAAGTTGTATTTAACTTTTCACTGAACTTCTTCAGTGTAAAGAAATCATTCCCACAAAAATTATCTTAAGAAATATTTAAGAAAACATCTCTAAAGTTATCTTCAGTTTAGGCAGTCGTGCTTATTGCAGTGGAGATAGCTTCATGCCATCAAATCTAGGTTATATCCTTAAACAAGATAACCACACTCAATTAACCGCGTTTTGGATACATTCATCCGATCCACGGCGTTTAGAGGTCGAGCATTTTATATGCGAGCGTTACTGGTTCAGTTTTAATGCGTGCCTGACTCAGTTGCCGGAAAATATTTTAGCCGTCTATCAAAATGATCTGTTAGTTGCAGCCTGTGGAGTTCAGTTTGCCGATCAAAAAACTTTATTTTCCGAACAGTATATGGACCAAGCATTGTGCAACTATTCGGTTCTGGGCAAACCTGTGCCTGCTCGACATGCAATTGCAGAAATCGGTTCGATGGCAACACTTGGACGTCGCTATTTACCTTATCTAGTCGAAGCCATTGTGTTCGCGCTGCGCGATGTTCAAAGAACATTAATTTTATTTACAGCGACACGCGGTTTGGCGCACTTTTTAGAGCGTCGCGGTATTGAGCTGCAAAAGCTTGCGTTGGCTGAACGTAGTAAATTGGACTCGGATGCTAACGCTGAATGGGGTTCCTATTATGCGCACCAACCCAGTGTTTTTGCCGGCTGGACAGCAAGCTATAAATTAGCCGATACAATACCACCACAAAGCTTGGTTCAAAGCTTTCAGGAGACAGCGCATGCTTGATTTACTGACGCTTTTAAAACGCCACGCACATAGCCCATCAATTGCCTTGCGAAGTGCAACCGATACGTTGACTCATCGAGCGCTATGGGCGCGTGTTTCCGGTGTCGCCAGTTGGCTAGAAGGGCGTTCAGAACAGCGTATTGGCTTAGCGCTTGAGAATTCATTTGATTGGGTCATTTGGGACCTCGCCTGTTTACAGGTTAATAAGGTTCTCATTCCAATTCCCTCATTTTTTAGCGCTCAGCAACAGCAAAACGTACTACTCGATAGCGGAGCAGAGCTGTTAGTGGGCACGCATCTTGACGCAACGCTGTACGAGCACTTGGTCAACCACGGTCAACCCATAGCGAACGACTGTTGCTCAGTTCTAAAGCTGGCAAAAGCGCCTACTTCAACAGCTCTGCCAAAGGGTACGCAAAAAATAACGTATACGTCAGGTAGTACGGGGCAACCTAAGGGCGTTTGTCTCTCAGCTGACGGTATTGCAATTGTAGTTGACAGCTTATTGCAAAGATTACCGAGTCAATTGAACTCGACACACCTCGTGGTAATGCCGCTTGCGGTACTGCTAGAAAATATTGCGGGTGTTTATGTCACACTCGCGCTAGGTGCTGAGGTGATTTTGTTGGCAAATCATGAGCTTGGACTGATGGGCGCCAGTGGGCTGGATGCTGAACGCTTTGTGAAGAGCATCGTGCATAATCAAATCTCAACATTGGTTGTTCCGCCCGCGCTACTCGAAGTTATTTGTGCAGCGGTGGAGCATTGGGGGGTGCCAGCGCGGCAGTTTGAATTTATTGCGGTCGGCGGTGCGCGATTAGCATCGTCGCTCGAACAGCGTGCGATGGATCTACGGCTCCCGGTAGTGGTTGGCTATGGCTTATCTGAATGTGCGTCTGTCGTATCGTTGAATAATATTCAAGCGGAACGACCACTGGGCTCAGTTGGCACGCTATTGCCTCATGTTTCGACGCTTATTCACGAGGGTGAGTTATTTATTAAAAACCCGCTTATGTTGGGTTATTTAGGGGAGTCAGGGCGGACTGACGACTGGTTTGCAACTGGCGACTTAGCTCATTTTGACGAGTCAGGTCATTTATATATCGATGGCCGCAAAAAGAATATTATTGTCACTCCATACGGGCGCAATGTCGATCCAGAGTGGCTTGAAACCGAGCTAGCAACTCACCCCGCGATTGAACAAGTTTGTGTCAGTGGTGATGAGTCGTCTCCGCTGCGTGCACTTATTGTGAGTCAAGCTGCAGATGAAACCATTGAAGCTTTCATCCAGACAATAAATGCAACGCTTCCCGATTATGCACGCATCAAAACCATGAGGGTGCTAACCCAACCCTTTACCGTCGCCAATCAACAGCTGACAGGAACAGGCCGGCTAAGGCGCCAAGCAATTTTAAAGCAGTATCCACTCAGTGAGTCTTCAACGGAGTACTAACCATGACATTTTTCGATACGTTGTGCGAGCAAACACAAACTGAACGAGCATTATTACTCGATGCGCCTGTGATCAAAGATACGTTTGCAGGTGATATTACGCGCGAGCGGTATCAGTCCTTTTTAGGGCAAGCCTATCATCATGTGAAACATACGGTACCGTTACTCATGCGCGCGGGGAGTCTGCTACCGCCCTCGTTAGAGTGGTTACGTAAAGCGGTTGTTGAGTACGTAGACGAGGAATATGGTCACGAGCGTTGGATCTTGAACGATTTAAAGGCAACAGGCGCGGATCCCGAGCGGGTGAAAAATGCCGAGCCACACTGGACGACCGATGCCATGGTGTCCGTTGTTTATGACCATATGCAACGCTATCATCCCGCTGCCTTTTTCGGTATGGCACATGTGTTAGAGGGAACTAGCGTACAACTCGCGACACAAGCGGCACATAAAGTGAAAGAACGTCTTGAATTACCTAATAGTGCCTTTAGTTATTTGCTCTCACATGGCGACTTGGATCAAGACCATGTCAAGTTTTTTGAGGACTTGATGAACCAGCTCACCGATGTGGATGCGCAGCAAGCCGTTATTCGAACAGCGCGTAGTGTGTATCACCTGTATGGCGAAATGTTCCGAGCAATACCTTCTTTGGCTGGAGAATGAGCCATGCGTATTGACTGGAACGCACAACACATTGTGCTCACCGGAGCAACCGGTGGGCTCGGTCAAGCGTTAGCTGAGCAACTTTCAGCGCTCGGCGCGCGGCTAACGCTTATCGGACGCAATGAGCAAGCACTAAAAGCGTTTGCCAAACGTCTGGAGCAAGACTATCTGGTCGCTGATATTACGCAACCAGAGCAACGTCAGAGAGTGGTAGCCCATGTGCGCGCGCAAGCAACGACTTTACCTGTAACAGGGTTAATCAATAATGCTGGTATGGCTGCTGAGGGGGTGCTATCGCAACAAGCCGAGCATGCCGAGGCGATGTTAGCGACGAATCTACTCGCTCCAATTTTGCTAATCAATGAGTTGTTACCAGAATTGAAACACCGCGCAAGCTTCATTCTTAACGTTGGTTCAGTTTTTGGCAGTATTGGCTTTCCCGGGCAAACACTGTATTGCGCAAGTAAGTTTGGTCTTAAAGGCTTTACCGAAGCACTGAGGCGCGAATTATCAGATACGCTTGTGCGCGTAATGTATGTCGGTCCTCGAGCTATAAAAACGGGCTTCAACGGACCCTTAATGCAGGCGTTAAATGCACAAACTAAAACCCATGAAGATGAACCGCCGAACGTAGCGCAACAAATTATTCAACAAATTGAAAAGGGCCAAGTGAGTCGGCTTATTGGATTTCCTGAGAAATTGTTTGCGGTGCTTAATGGCATCAAACCGAGCTGGCTCGATGGTGAAATGTTCAAGATTAATCGTAAGTTAAAATCACTAATTAAGGAGTGATTGTCATGAAAAAGGTCGTTTATTCTGCGCTAACCGGGGCGCTGCTACTTGCAAGCTCACAGGTGTTAGCACAAACTAAGTTGTTGGACATACAACATCGCTGGGCGGAAGTAAATTATACGCTTACCGATGATGCACAAGAAGATGCATTTGAATCGCTCGCTAAAGAGGCGCAGGCGTGGGTTGATGCTGAACCTAATAACGCGGAGGCCCACATCTGGTTGGGGATTATTAAGAGTACAGAGGCTGGCGCTGTGGGCGGGCTAGGTGCTCTTGGATTGGCGAAAGAGGCAAAAGCCAGCTTAGAAAAAGCACTTGATATTGATCCCAATGCGCTATCGGGGTCTGCCTACGCAAGCCTCGGAACCCTTTACTATAAAGTGCCAGGTTGGCCGTTTGGTTTTGGTGATGATGACGAGGCTGAAAAGTTACTTAAAAAAGCACTGGAAATTAATCCGAAAGGTATCGATAGTAACTATTTCTACGCCGACTATCTTTACGAGCAAGATAAATACAAGCAGGCACTGACCTATGCGCAACAAGCGCTTGCTGCTGAGCCGCGTCCAGAGCGACCGCTTGCAGACGAAAGACGGCGCGCTGAGGTGCGCGCATTAATCGATAAAATTAATAAGAAACTATAATAACGTTAGGGATAACACATGCAATTATTACTGGTCGAGGACAACCAGACATTGGGGCAAGCCGTTGAGATAGGGTTGTCTCAACGGCAGTTTATGGTCACTTGGGTGCGCACGGGCGCTGCAGCGATATCCAGCATCAACCATCACGATTTTGATGTGGCAATTCTTGATTTAGGCTTACCCGATATTGAGGGCGAGCGCGTGCTACAGAGTATTAGAAAGAAAGGATTCGATATACCTATTCTAGTGCTTACTGCGCGAGATCAAACCAGTGATGTCATAAATTTACTAGATGCGGGTGCCGATGACTTCATGACTAAACCCTTTGATGTGAACGAGTTAGCCGCTAGGTTGCGAGCCCTATTGCGTCGGCGAAGTGGTTATTCGTCTTCACGCATCGTGTGTGGTCCTATTACCATCGATACATCAAGCCGGGAGGCTTTAATCAATGAAAAGGAACTGACTTTATCGCGCAAAGAGTTCGAATTGCTTCAACTATTTGTCATGCAGCCTATGAAAGTTCATCCTCGTGATAAACTGGAGGCATTGTTGAGCTCAGATACGCATGTCGTGGAGAGCAATGCACTGGAAGTTCATGTCCACAACTTGCGGAAAAAGCTCGGTCAAAGAGAATTGATCGAGACCATTAGGGGAGTCGGTTACCGATTAAAATGCAAAGGCTAGCGCGTTTTTTTAGTAAGTTAAAGTCGATACGACGCCGTATACTTTTAACGGTGTCTGTCGTCTATTTATTTGGTAGTAGCGTATCGGCTTTGTGGATCTATTTTGAGGTGAGCCATGAAGTTGACGAACTGTTTGATGCTGAATTGATTCAGCAAGCTCACACAATGAACGCTTTAATCAGCCAATTTGAACTCGGTGATATCAGCGATCGCGTTGATGCTGTGGAATCTGATGCTGAGCTAATTTACCACACGCCTGATTGGCTTCAGGATTACGAGCAAAAATTGGCCATTCGTTTAGAGACGATGGATGGCGATATCATTTACTCAAGCCGCGACTGGCTTGATTCAGATCGCATTCAGTATACCGAGGGTATTTCGGAACTTCAGCAGGGCGAGTCGCACTGGTATGTGTTTGGTGCGACCAACCTGAAAAATGGTCTGCGAATGCTCGTTTTGCAAGAAGATGATTTTCGCGCTGAACTGCGCGGGGATCTGACTATCGATACTCTGGTCCCTATTTTACTCATGCTGCCAGTCATCATCTGGTTAGGGTGGTGGAGTGTAAACTTTAACTTTGCCAGTTTTCAGCGTCTAGCGAGAACGATTCGTTCTAAACCGAGTGACAACTATGAACAATTGAGTGGTTTTGATGATACGGAAGAGGTCGCGGTTATAAGTCGTTCACTTAATCACTATCTAACTCGAGTAGAGCAGTCCTTCACGCGCGAAAAGCGGTTTTCTTCAGATGCAGCGCACGAGCTTAGAACACCTGTTGCTAATTTAAAAATACGCATTCAGAACCTGATTGATACATCAACGTCGACGCAAAAGGAATCACTTGAGTCACTGATGCTATCGGTCAATCAACTTGCCCGGCTTATTGATAACTTGCTGTTACTCTCCCGTACTGAAAGAGACCTTAAAAAGGAAGTGCCAATAAAACTGGCAACGCGAGTACGAGAGATCGTTGCTCAGTGGTACGACAAAGCCGAGCAGCGTGGACAGAATTTCGAGTTAAGCTTGGATGACACCCAACAGATTTATAGTGATGCGGCACTTTTAGATATTCTTTTAAGCAATTTAATCGACAACGCGATTAAATACGGTGCAGAGAATAGCATCATCACGTTACAGCAACGAGCACAAACATTAACCATATCTAACACCATCGCCCCTAATACAGCTTTGGATATTGAGCGCGTTGACGAGCGTTTTTACCGTGGCGGGCACCTCGATATTGAGGGCACAGGACTCGGGTTATCTATTGTGGGTAACATTGCACAGCAGTTAGGCGTGATGGTGAGCTTTGATTTATCGGAAACCAGTTTCACTTGTCAGTTATCGTTCTAAACTAATTGGCGTATCGTAGAAGATAAAGTAATCTAACTGTTAAAATAAAAAGAATAACGGTCTTATATGAATTCAACAGTGCGTAATATTGTACTGGTTATTGTGTGGCTTGGCTTGTGGCGTGCATCTGTTTTACTCGAGTTTGCACCTCATGCCAGTATTTGGTTTCCGCCGGCAGGTTTGTCATTCGCTGCTTTACTCGTGCTTGGCTGGCGTGCTGTTTTTCCTATTGCGGTGGCAGGCTTCGTCAGTACCGCGTGGATCGCTCAAATCTATAATGAGCCGCTAACGGTCACGGGTTGGTTCAACTCGAGTTTGCTTTTCGTACTCGCTCACACGATTCCGCTTGGGTTAGGCGCTTATATTGTGCGTAATGAATACCGGCGGAATGGTATCAATGGTTTCGCACGCACAGTTTTGATCTTTCTTGTGGTTGCCGCGCTCAGTGCGATGTTAACTTCATTTTTTGGCATTTTGGCGATCTGGGAAGGCGGGTTAATGACTCAGGCGCAGCCGTGGCTTTCATGGTTACCTTGGTGGATAGGTGATATGGCGGGGATTATTGTATTGGCCCCGGTGTTTATTGCTATCGTTTCTTGGCGGTATCATCAAGTGCAGTTAGAGTTAGGTGAACTCAATTTTAGTTTGACGGCGATTAATTGGAAAAAATTTGTTTCCCGATTAGCTCTCGTGTTGGGGCTTTTATTGATTTCACTTACGTTGGTGCATCATTCTCAGCGCATAGAAGCCTCGTTTACTGTGTTTTTTATCATTTTACCTTTCTTATGGATAGCAACGACCACCAGTCAGCTCACTACCGTGTTTATTTTAGCTATCTTTAGCACGGTATTGGCGTTTTTGGTCTCGCAGTTACACGTGATTGATTTCGCTCTTGTGTATCAGTTTGCGATGATTACGACTGCGGGCTGTGTCTGGTTTGCATTGACGATTCCTACCTTGATGACACAAAACGCACAACTGGCACAACGCGTCGCTCGCGATGGTCTAACAAAGGCGGCTTCGCGTGGACATTTTATTCAGCGCTTGGAAGCAGAGTTGCAACGCAGTACCCCAAACTCAACCTGTTGTTTAGTTATTTTTGATTTTGATTTTTTCAAGCAAATCAATGACCGGCACGGACACATTCTGGGCGATCGCGTGCTCGTATCAGTCACGAATTATGTCAGTCAGTTGTTGAGAGAAAATGATATTATGGGGCGCTTTGGCGGCGATGAGTTCATGTTAATGTTTCCAGCGACGGAGTTTTCTGAGGCTCAAGTTATAGCCAAACGCTTGTGTACTGGTATCAGTCAGCTTACTATTGATGGGCTGGATGAGCCTGTAACTTGTAGTTTTGGGGTCGTTGAGTGTCACCCCAGTGAGCATGCGGTTTCCGCGATTGATAGAGCCGATAGAGCGCTCTTGCTCGCCAAACAGCGCGGTCGAAGACAAGTTGTTGGGAGTGCAGCCTGACCTATAGATTAAAATCAGCGATGAACTCTGAAGAATTGCAGATTAACAGCTTGTTGGAACAATGCTATGGTCGTTAAATAATAATAAAAAGAAGCCGTACAAGGAAAAGCCAGTGTGAGAGATTGTAAGATACTTGAACAATTGATGAATGCTATGGAAAGCGCATCGCTGTGTGTTCGAGTAAATAGTGCGGGACAAGTTATTTGGTTCAGCGACGCCCTCAAACAACTCGATAGCCAACAAACAATTACTCTGGGTATGCCGCTCAGTAAACTGTTGCATGCTGATTTGCGCAGCCAGTTACTCGATCAATTCGATTACACGGTCACCCAACATAGCCATTGGCAGGGGACTGTGAAGTTAAACCTCGGTAGTCGCCGAGCTGACTGGTTTAAGGCTATCTTCGTACCGCTGTACGATGATAATCAGTGCTTGCAGGAGCAAGTATTGGTGCTTCAAGACATCTCAAGGGAGGTGTTTTTAGACGAACTCTTGAACGAGTCACGTTTTGATCAAACAACTGGACTACCCACACGAGTCGATCTACTCGCTGATATTAAGCGTGTGAACACACAGACGGTCGCGATTATTGATATTCGTAAATTCCGTAGTTACGCCGACTTTTACGGTTTGGAATTTGGTGATCGTTTACTCATGAATTTTAGCGAGATCTGTAAGTCATTTTTTAACGAACGACATATCAACATTTATCGGTTGTATGGCGATAAGTTTGCTTTAGCTCCTTCATTTAGGATGGTCCCCGCATTATTCGAACAACAACTCCAGCGATTTTACGCACATATTATCGCTCATCACATTGAAGTTAATGGCGCTAATGTAGCGCTCGATATCGCAATTGGGATGGGCGTGGGCAAAGGGAAACTTCTCCAGCTCGCTGAAAGTGCTCTAGCGAGAGCAAAAACAGTCTTCTCCGGACAGCGAATACACGTTGTACATGAGCGTGAATTTTGTGCTAAAAACTCGATTAACTGGTTACCTAAAATACAATCGGCGATTAGAAACAATCGTTTTATTAATTACTATCAACCGATAAGAAGCAGCAACGGGCAGCGTCCTGACTATTATGAAGCCTTAGTTAGGATGCGCGATGGCGAACAAGATATTCCGCCCGGGTTTTTTCTCGATAAAGCGAAAACGACACGCTATTATCCAGAAATTACTCGTCGAGTGGTTGAGCAAGCCGTTGTTCAGTCCGCACAACACGATGTTCAAATATCGGTCAATGTATCGATTGAGGATATTTTGAACCCCGAAACGGTCGCATTTATTACTGACCAACTCGAAGCTTATCCTGAGTCTAAGTTAATTTTCGAAATCACTGAAACGGAGTCCACTGAGGACTTCTCGATGGTTGATGAGTTTACTCGTCGCGTGCGTTCACTAGGGGCTGAAATCGCGATTGATGACTTCGGGGTTGGTTACTCAAATTTTTCGCGCTTAATTCAACTGAGGCCCGATTACCTGAAGATCGACGGCAGTATTATTAAGAACATTCTAGAGGATGCAAGTAGCGCGAGTATATTAAATGGTATGATTAGTATATGTCGTGAGCTGAAAATACCGATGGTCGCTGAGTTTGTTGAAACTGAGCAGGTCAATGGCTACTTGACTGAACAACAAATCGAGTTTTTGCAAGGCTACTATATTGGCCGGCCGTCGCCAGACATCATTAAACTAAACTAACGCGATACGACGTGTCGTTTTAAAATGCGCTGTGCTTCTTTTGTTCCCGCGACACTTTTTTTGATGCGATACAGTGTATCGCGTGCGATCGGGCGATAGTCGTCAACGTCGACGATCGGCGAAGGATAATCCTCACCTAATTTAAACCCGTACATCTGTGCTTCCATCGGCGTTATACGATACGGCGCATGTTTGATCTCAAGTGGTAGTTCGGCAAGCTCTGGCACCCATTGATCAATGTATGCCCCGGTCGGATCCTTTTCTATCGCCTGTTTTTCGGGGTTGTACATTCGTATGGTGTTGGTGCCGATGATACCGGCTTGCATCTGAATCTGTGGATAATGTATACCAGGCTCGAAATCCAGAAACAGCGCGGCAAGGTGAGTTGTTGCATACTGCCAGTGAATATGAAGATAGTGACATAAAAAGCTCACTAACAGCGCGCGCATGCGAAAATTAATATAGCCGGTTTGGAGCAGGCAGCGCATTGCCGCATCGACCATGGGGTAGCCCGTTTTTCCTTGTTGCCAAGCCTTAAGGTGTTGCTCGACCTGGGTATCCGAGCGGTAAGGATAGTTTTCGTAGGCGCGGTTAAGCGGTGCATGTTGCATCGCCGTTTCGGATTCGAATTTTTGAATGAAATGACAGTGCCAGTGGAGGCGCGATAAGAACGCATTGAGTGGCCGTTTCCATCCTGTTTCACGGCGCTTATCGACAGTCGCTTGATAACATTCGCGTAAGCTGAGATTACCCCATGCTAAATAGGGGGATAAACGGCTACAGTGGTGCTGGGCGCGAATGGGTTGAGAAATACTGTAATGATAAGCTCGGCCGCGTTGCTCAAGAAAGCTGTTTAAAGTAGCCCACGCTGCGGCGGGGCCTCCGTATTGAAACGACGGACGACGTTCGAACCAAGATTTAGGTAGCGTGCGATAGTCAACACTCACTGCTTTAACTGGCTGAATGCGCGCAAGGTCAGGTGTTGCCAGTGGCGCTTTCATGGTCTCATACCAATGTTTTTGCCATTGTTGGCGGCTATTAAGACCTCGCTGCACAGCCCCAGTAGGAGATTCGAACCAATTTACGTGGTGCTGGCGACACCAGCTGGCGACCTGTTTGTCGCGGTCGAATGTATTTAGTAGACCAACTTCCTGATGACTATAAAGGCTTTCGATAGAAAACTGTTGATGCCAAATTTGAAGTTGTTCAACCGTATCGCCATAGGTGACGTAAATTTGAGTATTGTATGCTTTTAGCTTGCGATTAATGTCACGAATTGATTCGACGATAAAGCGCCAATGGCGCTCATCGTAGTGCGGGTCATTCACTAACCAAGGTTCAAAATTAAACCAGAGTAGCGTGGGGCGCCCGGTTGAAATAGCGGCTTTGAGCGGTTCATGATCGCTTAGCCTGAGGTCCCTTTTAAACCAAACAACGTTTATTGCCATCAGCTTAGAGGCCAGTCCGCCGCATCGGTGAAGTCGATTTTTGAGACAGCTTGCTCGCCATGCCAGCGCTTAATAAACTCACCGTTGGGATCGTAGGTTTGCGTTTGCTTATCGAGGTTAAAGCGCCTTGAGCCTCGGGGATCAGCGCCTACGCCTGCTAGGTATTGCCAGTTGCCCCAGTTTGAAGCCACATCGTAATCGATTAGCTGTTGTTCAAAATAAGCCGCGCCGTAACGCCAATCTAGCTGTAGCTCATGAATAAGACAGCTTGCGACCAATTGGCGTCCTCTGTTCGACATGTAACCTGTTTGGTTAAGCTGGTGCATGCAGGCATTTACGATTGGGTACGGGGTTTTGCCTTGACACCAAGCAGCAAACCGTTGTGAGTAAAAGCTAGTGGTGGGTTTTTTGTCTTGAATACCACCGAATTTAAAGACTTTTTCCTGGAAACGACGCAAATACCAATGGAAATACTCACGCCACATAAGCTCGAAGACAATCCAATAGGTGGATTCATTGGCACCTTGGGTCGCTTCGTAGTTTCTTAAGGCATCAATGACCTGACGAGGTGATATATTGCCAAGGGCTAATGCCGCGGAGAGTTTGGTTGAGTCCGCGAAATTATCAAGCGCGTTGCGCGTTTCCTTATAATGACTCGGCGCTGAAGACTTGAAGTATTGGGTTAGGTGTTCGTGCGCGGCGAGTTCCCCACCTTGTAAGTAGCCGCTGGGTTCGACAAATGGTGTGTGCTCTGAAGCGATGGTACGTCGGGGCATTGGCGGTAAAGCTTTTAATTGTGATAGTGCTTGGCCGCTGGGAAAGGTCTCGGCGAGCGGCTCAAAGCGCTTGCGAAACGCGGAATAGGTTGCCGGTAATTCCTCTAATGGGAAATCGAGCTCGCGCTCGGTTAACAGTGTGTGGTTACTTACGCGCTCAAAAGTAATGTAGGGGAAACGCTTTACTAAAGTATCCCAGCGGCGCCGCTCGTATACGCCTGGGTCATCGCTACAATAAACCGCATCGACTTCTAAGGTGCTGATGAGCGTTGATATTTCGGTTGTCGGCTGGCCTTTACGAATAATCAGTTGTTGACCGTGTTGCTGTAACGAGGCGGCTAAGTCAGCGATCGCCTGTTGTATATACCGCCAACGCGGTTGACTGATGCCGTTGAGGCCATATCGGTTTCCTTTAAACCAGCTCTCATCAATGACGAAACAACATACCAACTGTTGGCACTGTTCTGCAGCACGGATCAGGGTTAAGTTATCAATGAGTCGCAGATCGAGGTTAAACCAGACTAATCCTGTTTGATGTTTTGCTTCCATGAATTGAACTTTACATATGATATGACGTACTTTGGGTATACGAAAAAAACAATAAATTGGACGTGATCATGACATCAGTAAAAACAAAATGGATCTATCTACTCGGCTTCGGCGGTTTGCTTCCGTTTCTCGGGTTATCATTATCAAGTTTGATGGCGATCGAATTGCCTTTGATTGGTAACCCATTACCTGCGTTGGTTTCTTATGGGGCGGTTATATTGAGTTTTTTATCCGGCATATTATGGGGGCGGGCGCTTCATCGAGCGGACACTGAATCAACCCAAGGGTTAATAATTACAAGCAATGTTTTTGCTTTACTCGCTTGGCTAACCTTATTGCTCAACACAATATTTTGGTCGCTGTTACTGCAAATCGTGGGCTTCGCTTTAGTACTATTTTTTGAGCGCAAGCTGGCGCGTGGAACAACCATGACCAGCCAGTCAAGGTATTATCCTATGCGTTTAATGCTGACTGTGGGAGTCATTGTTTGTCAGATTCTCGTATTAGGAAATCATATTATTTAGTACGGATATAAAAAAGGGCTGCATTCGCAGCCCTTTTTAAGGTTAACGCAGTCGTTATTTTGTTTCTTTCAAAATGGTGACTTCGCCTAAGTTCATTTCACGAACCTTATCTTCGATAACATCGAGATCGCCTACGATAACCCATGTTAATGCGTCAGGGCGCAGTAAATCCTTCGCTTCGCTCTGAACTTGGTCAAGCGTGATGGCCGAAACTCGGCTTGGGTAAGCTTCTAAATACTCAATCGTTTTACCTTTGTTCAAGGTTTCGGTGAGCGCACTCATTAACGCACTTTTTGTTTCATACGCGCCAGGAAGCTTAGCCGTTTTATTAGCAATCACTTTCTTGAGTTCATCTTCAGTGGCCGGTTTATCACCTTCGTACTGATTGTACTCTTTGAGGATCTCCTCAATCGATTCGGTTGTTTTATCTATTTGCACAGGTGCTAATGCGATTAACAAACCAGGGCCCTCAGAGTCTAACCAGATTGAACGAGCACCATAAGACCAACCTTTGTCTTCACGCAGGTTCATATTAAGACGGCTGGTGAATGAACCACCTAAAATAGTATTGGTCACATCAATTAAATCAGCCTTCGCAGTTGTGCCAGAAGGCGCTAACTGACCGGCAATAATCAACGACTGTGGTGTACCTGGCTGATCAATCAAGAATACACGCGATTCTGAGCGAGGCGCTGGCGTATCAAGTTGCTTAGTCGGTACCGCGGTTGTCGGTGCTTGCCACTCGCTGAATGCCTTCTCAAGCAAAGGCTTGATTTCAGCCTCAGTGGTATCGCCAACGATAACCAATTTTGCATTGTCTGGACGTAACCAAGCATCTACGTATGACACTAAATCGTCGCGCGTTAACGCTTTAATTGAGTCAATCGTGCCTGACCCCGTTAGCGGCTGACTATATGCATGGTTTTCGTCGAACATTAAGCCTGGTAAAACGCGTAGCGCTTGCGATTGTGGACGCGCCTGTTCCTTGCGAATATTTTCGATCCAGTTAGCACGTTTACGCTCGATCTCATCCTCAGCAAAGGTTGGGCGTTGTAATACCTCATCCATGAGGTTCAGGCTCTCGCCCAAATTAACGGTGAGTGTATCTAGCGAAATGGTTGACGTATCTAACCCCGCACGTGTTGATAATTGCGTACCTAAACTCTCTAGACGCGCGGCAAGCTCCATCGATGAGTAGTTTTCAGTGCCTTCGTTGAGCATATCCATCGCAAAGCTCGCGGTACCCGACTTTTTACCTGCATCCGCGGCATAACCGGCATCAAAGCTCAAAGAAAGCTCTACGGTTGGTGTGTCGTGGCGCTCGGTTAAGTAGACTTCAAGCCCATTTGATAAAGTGAATTGCTGAAGCTCAGGTAGTTCAAGTTGTGGTAGGTCACCCACATCCGGTAACTGACTGCGATCACTCATGCTCTCGCCAGCAGTATAGTCAGGTTGTGGCTCCACAAATAGGGTAAAGTCACCGCTGCTTAACCATTTATTAGCTGTGGTTTTGAGATCCGCCGTCGAGGCACTCTCAACCCAGTCCATTTCTTGGGCGTAAAAGCCAGGATTGCCGTGATACACTGCGCCTGACGCAAGGATATCGGACTTACCGCCAAAACCACCCACTTTCTCAGCTTGGCGAACGAAAGATGCCATGGTTGAAAAGCGTGTGCGATTAAGTTCCTCTTGAGTCGGTCCATCGGCGAGTAGCTTGTTCAACTCTTCGTTAATGATGCTTTCGATGCGTTCAAGCTCAACACCTTGCTTGGCGTCTGCAATCACCATAAATTGGCCTGCAACGTCACGCGCATATTGGAAGCTAGATACACTGGTCGCGATCTGCTCATCATAAACGAGGCGTTGATACAAACGTGAGTTTTTACCGCCGGCAAGGATATCTGAAAGTAGTGATAGGTATTCAGAGTCTTCTGTTCCCATCGGTGGGGTGTTCCACACCTTGTAAATACGTGATGACGGGACGTTATCCTCCATCACAGCGCGTTTGCTTTCATCACGTTTAGCTATCCATTGCTCCGTCTTCTTAATCGCTTTACCCGGTGCAATGTCACCAAAGTATTTTTGCATTTTTGCTTTAGCGGTCTCGACATCGATATCACCCGCTAATACAACAACCGCATTGGCTGCGCCGTAGTAATCTTTAAACCACTGGTGGACGTCATCCAAGCTTGCTGCATTCAAATCTTCCATAGAGCCAATGACAGACCATGAATAAGGGTGGCCTTCTGGAAAGGTTTGTTCAGCCAAATAGCCCCAAACCCGACCATAAGGTTGTGCTTCACCTTGGCGTTTTTCGTTCTGCACCACACCGCGCTGCTCATCTAGCTTATCCTGTGTAATAGCGCCGAGTAGGTGACCCATGCGATCGGATTCCATCCACAGTGCCATATCTAAGGCTGGGGTCGGTACATTCTCAAAATAGTTAGTGCGATCGTTATTGGTGGTGCCGTTCATCTCGGTCGCGCCAGCACGTTCAAACGGACCGAAATACTCGTCATCATAGTTTTCAGAACCGTTGAACATTAAGTGCTCAAACAGATGAGCAAAACCCGTCTTGCCTACTTTTTCGTCTTTCGAGCCGACGGAATACCATACGTTGACAGCAACGATCGGGGCTTTTCGGTCTTCATGAACGACAACGGTTAAACCATTATCGAGCGTAAATGTCTCGTAATTGATATCAACTTGAGGTAGGTTTTGCTGTTGTACAGCAACTGTTTGTGTGTTTTCACGTTCAGCAGAGGTCGCTTGACAGCCCCCCAGCAATACGGATGCAACGGCCATCGCCGTGAGCGTTTTTACCATTTTCATGTTGTGTCATCCTAATTGTTGTATGTTACATCACTATATTAAACAGCGTTAAATGAACTATGTAGCTTTAGATGTTTAAAAATTGTAACTAAATTAGACAAGATGGATTTTAATGCAAGGGTTTTAATTAGCGGTGGAATCAAGGATAATTGCGCGCGGTCAGAGAGGTTACAAGGAAATGACAGGGTTGTGAGTAAAACGACAGTTATTGCTATTGCGGGGGCATCGGCCTCGGGTAAGAGTCTTTTTGCATCGACAGTTTATCAGGAACTGGTTGCAGAGTTAGGTAGTGACGGCATTGCGATTTTAGCCGAAGATGCATACTACAGAGACCAAAGCCACATGACGATGGAGCAGCGCGTGTTGACGAACTATGATCAACCGTCTGCATTTGAACATGACTTACTAAAGCAGCATATTCGCGATCTGCGTGATGGCAAAGCCGTCGAAATGCCGCAATATAGTCATACCACTCACACGCGACTGCCTGAGAGTATTCCTGTAGCCCCGGCGAAAGTCATTATGGTTGAGGGCATTTTACTCCTGACAGATCCTTCTTTAAGAGAAGAGTTCGATATCTCGGTATTCATGGATACGCCTCTTGATATTTGCTTACTGCGCCGTATTAAGCGCGATATCGAAGAGCGTGGTCGCAATTTGCAATCGGTCACAGAACAATATGAAAAATATGTTCGTCCAGCCTTCTTCGACCATATATTTCCTTCCAAGCAGTATGCTGATCTCGTAGTAACCCGAGGCGGGCGAAACGAAATTGCGATTGATATAATAAAAACAAAAATACGCCAGCTGCTGGCTGAATAACTCACGGTCCTTTATGAATAGTTTACTTGGCATTGCCGTTATTTTCTTCGTTGCTTTCTTATTGTCCACTAACCGCAGAGCCATTCGCTGGCGCACGGTTATTGGCGCATTTTCGATTCAACTTTTACTTGCTTGTTTTGTACTGTATGTACCGGTCGGACGAGAAATGTTATTTGGCTTTGCCCAAGGCGTTTCGACAGTGATTGGCTACACTGGAGCGGGCATTAACTTTCTATTTGGCTCGCTTGCCAGTGAAGACTTTGGTTTTGTTTTCGCGATTCAAGTATTGAGTGTCATTGTTTTCTTCTCATCGCTTATTTCGGTGCTTTACTATTTAGGCATTATGAAGTGGGTTATTAAAATTTTAGGCGGCGGGTTGCAACGCTTGCTTAATACCAGCCGTCCCGAATCGATGTCTGCTGCAGCAAATATTTTTGTTGGCCAGACTGAAGCGCCGATGATGGTGCGGCCATTTATCGGTACGATGACGCGTTCAGAGTTATTTGCTGTGATGGTCGGGGGCATGTCTTCTGTATCGGGTTCTGTATTAGCGGGTTATGCCGGTGTGGGGGTAGAGCTGAAGTATTTGATTGCTGCGAGCTTTATGGCTGCTCCCGCCGGTTTTTTAATGGCCAAGATGATGATTCCGGAAACGGAAAAACCACGCAATGACCTGACCGAAGTCGAGGTTGATGATCAATCGGCTAACGTGATTGATGCGGCGGCAACAGGAGCTTCAAGCGGTCTACAACTAGCGATGAACGTCGGGGCTATGTTGCTGGCGTTTGTGGCACTAATTGCACTGGTAAACGGTATATTTGGCTGGGTCGGTGGCTGGTTTGGTTATCCCGAGCTGACTTTACAAGAAATATTTGGTTATGTATTTCAGCCAGTCGCCTATGTTTTAGGCGTGAGCTGGGATGAAGCACAGCTGGCCGGTAGTTTTATCGGACAAAAGCTGGTGATCAATGAATTTGTTGCTTACCTTGATTTCGTTAATTACAAAGATCAGTTGAGTGAGCATTCGCAAGTTATCATTACCTTTGTTCTGTGCGGTTTTGCTAATTTCTCATCGATTGCTATTTTGCTTGGTGGTCTCGGTGGTATGGCTCCGAGTCGACGTCACGATATCGCACGATTAGGTATGCGCGCTTTATTGGCGGCAACGCTCGCTAATATGATGAGTGCAGCCATTGCAGGCTTCTTTATTGGACTAAGCTAGCATGTAATTGACACGAATTAAGAAGCCGGCTGTTAAGCCGGCTTTTTTGTGTCTAAAGATTAGCGTGGTTAGCTGCGGTCGCGGATCATGCCCTCTTGTATTGTCGATGCAACTAAGGTGCCTTCACGGTTAAATAGTTGACCGCGAACTAAGCCGCGTGCACCACTCGCAGAAGGACTGTCAATCGCATACAGTAGCCAATCATCCATGCGAAAATCACGATGAAACCACATCGCATGGTCGATGGTCGCGACCTGCATTTTGGGTTGGGCGAAACTCTTACCGTGTGGCTGTAATGCGGTGGGCAAAAAGTTAAAGTCCGAAGCGTAGGCGAGTAAGTATTTGTGCACGCGAGGGTCATCAGGCATGGCGCCATTAGCGCGTAGCCAAACGTAACGTTTCGGCTCGTCTTTTTCGGGTTTAAATGGATTGTATGAGGTAACAAAGCGCATTTCGATGGGCTTTTCGCTGATGAATTTGTTACGCAGCGGTGCAGGGATCAGTTCTTCGTGTTCACGATAAATATCAATGTCCGAGACTAACCCTTCAGGACCGGGAACATCAGGCATAGCGTCTTGGTGCTCAAAGCCCTCTTCATGTTGTTGGAACGATGCTGTCATGTAAAAAATTGCTTTGCCGTGTTGAATCGCTTTAACCCGACGAGTGGAAACACTGTTGCCGTCGCGAATAACCTCGACATCATAAACGATAGGTTTCTTTGCATCGCCCGGGCGCAAGAAGTAGCTGTGAAATGAATGACAAAGACGTTCAGGAGGTAAAGTTTCTTTAGCCGCTGATAAGGCTTGACCGATCACTTGACCACCAAATACCGCGCCAAAGCCCAGATCTTGACTGTTTCCACGGTATAAACCTTGTTCAATTGTTTCCAAGCGAAGTAAATCAAGGAGGTTATCCAATACTTGGCTCATTGCCTATTTCCTTTGTTTATGATTAATATCAATGCAGTTAGTTTAACGAAATGATCTGATTTAGTCTTTAATCACTACTTATATAGACACAATTATTCGTAAAAATAGATGGTTATGAGTGAAATTTGAGCGCTTGTTGGTAGCTCTTTACAGCGCAATATGTTTGCATAAATTAAAAGGCTTGGTTGAACCTAGCCTCATTGACTATATTAATAAAAACCTATCAGCTTAACTAACGCAAGAGCGAACGGGAGAGTACTATGTCAGGCAAAGACAGTCTGAATACGTTAAGTACATTGGATGTTAATGGTAACTCGTACGAGTATTACAGTTTACCGAAAGCAGCCAAGGAGCTCGGCAATATCGATAAATTGCCCGCTTCAATGAAAGTACTGTTAGAAAATCTACTTCGTAACGAAGATGGGGAAACCGTCACTCGTGAAGACCTTTCTGCAATGGCGGACTGGTTGAAAGAGCGCAAAATTGATCGCGAAATCCAATATCGTCCAGCACGTGTCCTGATGCAGGATTTTACAGGCGTGCCAGGCATTGTTGATTTGGCAGCGATGCGTGATGCGGTCAGTAACGCAGGGCAGAACCCTGAACAAATCAATCCGCTCTCGCCTGTCGACTTGGTTATTGACCACTCAGTGATGGTTGATAAGTACGCGTCCCCCGAGGCGTTCAAAGAAAACGTTCGCATCGAGATGGAGCGTAATAAAGAGCGCTATGAGTTCCTACGTTGGGGGCAGAAAGCGTTTGAAAACTTCCGCGTTGTACCGCCGGGCACCGGCATTTGTCACCAAGTCAACCTTGAGTATCTTGGTAAGAGTGTTTGGACCAAAGAAGAAAATGGGAAAACCGTTGCGTACCCAGATACGTTAGTTGGTACGGATTCTCACACCACCATGATCAACGCGCTTGGCGTATTAGGCTGGGGTGTTGGCGGTATCGAAGCCGAAGCCGCTATGCTCGGACAACCGGTGTCAATGTTGATTCCGGAAGTTGTCGGTTTCCGTATGACAGGCAAGCTGAACGAGGGCGTGACGGCAACTGACTTAGTGTTGACGGTAACGCAAATGCTACGCGAGAAAGGCGTAGTGGGTAAATTCGTTGAATTTTATGGTCCAGGTTTGGATAACTTGCCACTGGCGGACCGTGCAACCATTTCAAACATGTCGCCAGAATACGGTGCGACCTGTGGCTTTTTTCCAGTAGATGAAGAAACTATCAACTACATGCGTTTGTCAGGACGTGATGAAGAGACGCTGGCGCTGGTTGAGTCCTACTGTAAAGAGCAAGGCTTGTGGCGTAGCAATGACAACGAGCCAGAGTTTACTGATACGCTTGAGTTGGATCTGAGTGAAGTGCGCGCATCGCTTGCGGGACCTAAGCGTCCACAAGACCGTGTGAACATGGAGCAACTGGGTAGCAACTTTGATCTCATCTTAGAGACTAACGGCAAAGCCAACGAAAAAGATAAGTCGGTTCCGGTGAAAGGCCAAGACTTTGAGCTTTCTCACGGCGATGTTGTGATAGCTGCAATTACGTCCTGTACCAATACATCAAACCCCAGTGTGTTGATGGCGGCAGGTTTGCTCGCTAAGAAAGCGGTTGAAAAAGGTCTTATTCGCCAGCCTTGGGTTAAGTCTTCATTTGCGCCAGGCTCTAAAGTGGTAACTGACTACTTGGCGAAAGCCGGTCTAACGCCGTACCTTGAAGAGCTCGGCTTCCATCTAGTTGGCTACGGCTGTACTACATGTATCGGTAACTCAGGTCCGTTAGATGACGAGATCAGTGATGCGATCAACGAGGGTGATTTGACGGTATCGTCAGTGCTATCGGGTAACCGTAACTTTGAAGGTCGTGTTCACCCGGATGTGAAAGCAAACTGGTTGGCTTCACCACCGTTGGTCGTGGCTTATGCTTTATCAGGTACAACGCGTACCGATCTGAGCAAAGATCCGCTCGGTAAAGATAAAGACGGTAACGATGTGATGTTAAAAGACATCTGGCCAAGCAGTTCTGAAATTGCCGAAGCCGTTAAGACGGTTGATAACGAAATGTTCCGTAAGGAATATGGCGAAGTCTTTAAAGGTGATGAAGAGTGGCGTTCTATTAAAGTCGCGGAAGGTAAAACCTATGATTGGCAGGATGATTCAACCTATGTGAAAAATCCACCATTCTTTGACGACATTAATGAGCCGTTGGCTGATCCAAGCGACATCGAAGATGCCAATGTGCTTGCAGTGTTTGCTGACTCGATCACGACTGACCATATCTCACCAGCCGGTTCGATTAAACCGGACTCGCCAGCAGGTCGTTACCTGCAAGAAAATGGTGTAGAAGTGAAAGACTTTAACTCGTATGGCTCTCGTCGCGGTAATCACGAGGTCATGATGCGCGGTACCTTTGGTAACATTCGCATCAAAAACCAAATGCTTGATGGCGTTGAAGGTGGTTTCACCAAGTACATTCCGACTGGCGAGGAAATGTCGATTTACGATGCAGCAATGAAGTACATCGAGAACGACACGCCGTTGGTTGTGCTCGCCGGTAAAGAGTACGGTACTGGCTCAAGCCGTGACTGGGCAGCGAAAGGTACGCGGTTATTGGGTGTCAAAGCCGTGATTGCCGAAAGTTATGAGCGGATCCACCGCTCTAACCTGATTGGTATGGGTGTCTTACCGTTGCAGTTTGAAGACGGTCAAGGCGTTGAAGCGCATGGCTTGACAGGCGATGAAACCATCTCAATCAAAGGTTTAAATAAAGACCTTAAACCAGGGCAGATGCTCGATGTCGTTGCGAAAGGTAAAGATGGCAAGGAAGTAGAATTCCAAGCTAAATGCCGCATTGATACTTCAAATGAGATGAAGTACTACAAAAACGGCGGTATCTTGCATTACGTACTGCGTCAAATGCTCGAAAAGAAATAAGCACTTGATAGCGACAAAAAAGCCGCCCGCACATTCTATGCGGGCGGCTTTTTTATTGAGAATAAGCAGACTAGATGTTCAGTGAACGCCCGCCATCAACCTTAATTGACTCACCCGTAAGGAAAGGATTGTCGCGTAAAAACTTGACCGTCTCTATCATCGGCTGCAAACCGCCTTCAACATTCAATGGTGTTTCGGACATAACCTTCTGACGATGCGCGTCATCGTGGTCGGGTAAAAAGAGAATCGGACCCGGTTGGATGGCATTGACCCGAATTTTGGGCGCTAAAGTTTTAGCAAACCCTTGCGTCATATTCGCTAGCGCAGCTTTGGCGCCGCAGTAAGCAATATAGCTCGGTGAAGGACTGTCAGTGTAGATATCAGTGATATTCACCACCAAAGGGTTATCACTGTGCTCGAGTAGCGACTGAAGTCCAGTAATGAGTAAGTAAGGAGCTACCGCGTGAACATTATAAACGGCCGCTAGTGCGTCGGTGTCGCTATCAACAGTCTCGTTATCAAAAAAGCACGATGCATTGTTGACTAACATATCGAGCGTATCGGTCTTTTTTTTAATCTGCTCAATCAATGACTGTACCGCGCTAGGCTCGTTAAAATCGGCTTGTAGAGGAATCGCACCGCGCTGTTCGAGCGCCTCAACTCCGTTTTTAGAGCTGTTGTAATGGGCGAACACTTGATAGCCCTCGTCAATGAGGTGGTTGGCTAGCTCATAGCCAAAGCGTCGGCCAGCACCAGTAATCAGCACATTCTTTGCCATGATTATCCTTCCTTCAGTTCGTAAGCAATCTCTTGTAAATAAGTAGGCACCTCGGGCTCTTCATCGACAGGACCGAGGATATCAATATCAATTGTACGATCTTTGATACTGCGATTCGGGTCGTCACGGTCACGCCCGAGTTGCTCTTCAATTTCGTTAAAACGTTGTTTTAATTGCTGAGCTGTCAGGGTTGTTTCGATAGTGAATAACGCATTCAGAAAAGGGTGTGGTGTATCGATATCGACGGGACGGGTAAGAATGTCGCGTGTAAAAGCAAGTTCATCAGAAATTTGATAAAGATAGTGCTTAGCGCGAGAAAAGTGGAGTTCTGGTTCGATATTTGAGCCTAAACTACATAAATACTTCATAGATTAACTTTGTGGTTGATTACATTGAAAGATTATACGCAATTCAAAACTAATTGGTTTGTATCAAGTTATCTGATTTTATTGAAATTAGCGAATTGTTAAGAATTATGTATCAATGCGTCATACTCAGCCAGTTAAGTTGAAAAGCCCGAGAACCGCTGATAGGCTGAAATTTGTGTCAAAGATAATAAGAACTCATGCTATGACAAGCTTTCAGGTGTGGCTGAAAAGCTATAACAAAGCGCTATTTGCGTTGTTATCTATATTAATATCTTGTTCGGCGGTGGCGCAGAGCGAGGATGCCGTTGTGCTTTCTGGACCTGTCGAGAAAGTGCGTGCGGGCTATTTCGTTGTTGAGCTCGATCACGTCTCGCCGACATTACGCCCCTTGTCACTCCAAGTGAGTCAATCCAAGTCTTTTGCCAGCTTACTGCAGACCGTGCCAATCATGGGCAACTTCAACCAAGTGACCCTGACAGGGTTCGAATCAGGTCATTATTATATTCGCGCCGTGCATCAACAGCGCGTGGTCAGCCAAACGGCGATTGAAGTCACTGTTGAGCACTATCCGATTTGGCAGGCGTTGACACTGTTTTTGTTGGGCGCATTGCTATTTCTATTATTGTTGCTGACATTAATTATGGGACACAAGAAGGCGGTAGCTAATGACTGAATTTGCGCTGGATACACAGACTGCACTGTTCATTATCGTTGGCTTTGCCTTGGTATGGATTGCTTTTGGTGTTTGGCTCGGGCGAAAGAATAAGTCTCATGAGGACTTTGCGCTAGCCGGGCGGAATGTTGGTTTCGCGTTCGCAGCGGCAACCGCCATGGCGACATGGGTGACGAGCAATACAACCTTGGTGGCGCCTCAACTCACTTATCAGTTAGGTGTATGGGGGATGGTCGGGTACTCCTTTGCTGCGTTGGGATTGTTGTTATTCGCGCCGATGGCTAAACGAATTAAACAATTGCTGCCGCAAGGTTACACATCGGGCGACTTTGTCCGATTGCGCTATGGTCGCTTCGCTTGGGCCGTGTTCTTGGTAATTTCTGTGGTGTATGCCTTTGGTTGGCTGGTGAGCCTCGGTATGGCGGGCGGTATTCTACTCGAAGCACTAAGCGGCTTGGATTATTACATTGGCATGACGATTATTTTGGCGATGTGTGTGGGCTACACGTTATTTGGTGGCTTACGCGCAGTTATTGCTACCGACTTTATTCAAGCCTTAATTATTATCGTCGGTGTTGCTGTCGTGGCTTATTGGTTGATCGATAACGTGGGCTTAACCAGTATACATACAGAGCTGAGTGAAGCGCACCCGCAGCTATTAGATCTGCTATTTCCCGCCGCTGTGATGTTTTTGTTTAATAATATATTTTTCGGATTGGGAGAAATTTTTCACTCAAATGTGTGGTGGTCGCGAGCCTTGTCCTTTCGTAAGGATGTCGCATACAAAGCTTATTTAACCGGTGGCTTGTTGTGGCTACCGATTCCAGTTGTGACTGGATTCATTGCATTGGCCGCGCCACAACTGGGCATATTTCCGGCATCGGCCGATATGATAGGGCCGGCGGTTGCTGCATCGGTGCTCGGCAAAACAGGTGCCATACTGGTATTTATTGTTGTGTTCTCGGCGTTGGCGTCTAGTCTTGACTCTTTGCTGGCGGCCTCGTCTGACTTAGTCACTCAGGATATCTATCATAAATTAATTAAGAAGCACGCATCTGATCAGCAACTGATGCGGTTTAATCGGTACTGCTTGCTCGGCATTGGCGTGATGACCTGGCTCTTGTGCTTGCCGCGAATAGCGACCTTGGGTGCGCTGTTAAACTTTGCGGGAGCTTTTGTCGCAAGCACCATTTGGCCTATCGTGATAGGGCTTTACTGGCGACGTCTGCAAGGGACTTTCGCTGGAATAGCGATGGCGGCAGGTACGATAGCCGGGCTGATCGCTTATTTTTGGATTGGATTTTACGTCGCAGCATTGGTTTCTTGTGCTGTATCAGGCCTGATTTGTGCAATCGGTATTGTATTCAACAAACGTCAGTTTTCGTGGCATGAATTGCAGGAGAATGGACAATGATTATTTCAGAAACTGCATTTTATTTATTGGTCACGGGGGCGCTCATACTCACAGTATTAGCGCCGGTGGTACTCATCGGTCTGTTTTTAAAAGATTATTTTTCTAAATCAATATGGTAACTGTATGAATATAAAGGATGTTTCCTTTGAGCGGGACAGACCTGACGTGTGCGGCGACGCACATCCCAAAGCATTGCTAAGAGCGATTCAAGAGGATGGTGATTACCTGTTGAAACTGGCTAATCAACACATTGTTTCGTCGGATCAGTTTACACAAAATGGTATGTTGCAGTTGTTTCGACTCGCAGCAAAGTACGAGGCCAATCCACGACGTTTTAGCACGTCGTTGCAGGGCAAAATCTTAATTTCTGCCTTCTATGAGCCGAGTACGCGCACGCGACTCTCATTTGAGAGTGCTTGGCACCGTTTAGGCGGCGATATTATGTCGATCACTGATCGCTCTACTACTGGGATTGCTAAGGGAGAATGCCTCGCCGATGTCGCTGAAATGTTTAATAACTATGGCGACTGTGTCGTACTAAGAGATAACAACGAGTCCTCGTTAGAGGAAATGATCGATTCGTTGAGAATACCGATCATCAATGCAGGTAATGGATGTGATGAGCATCCAACGCAGGCGCTAGCTGACCTTTATGCCTTGTTTAAATGGAAACCAGAACTAACGACAGCCGATGCTAAACAACACGCGGTGAGTGTGGGTATTATTGGTGTCCCCAATAGAATGCGAACTGTTAGGAGCCTGATAAAAAGTTTACTCAAATTTCCGGATGCGATTAAAGAGTTGGTCATTATTCATGATGACTCTGTATCAGAGCATCTATTTGCTGAACAGCAAAGAGAGCAGATAGAGCAAGCAGGCATTCATGTGCGGACGTCGACTGATTTGAATGCAACGTTGCCAGATATCGATGTGGTCTACATCAATGCGATATCTTGGGAGGGAGAGACATTCAATACGTATGGTAAGTCGTTTAGTTTGGATGCACAGTCGCCTTTGAAAGAAGACGCTATTATTTTACACCCATTGGCTCGTGGACCTGAGCTAGCAACGGATCTCGATCATACACCGCATAACTGGTATTTCAGCCAAGCTCGAGGTGCGGTGTTTTTGAGGATGGCGCTACTTACGTGTATGGTTCAACGCGCTGAGCGCGTTATCGATGTCGTATAACACAAGGAAAAACGAAGATGTGCGGAATTGCTGGAGTATTCAATCACCGCGTCAATGATCCTATCGACGCTCAGACCTTGGTCAATATGGCTGCGATAATGCATCATCGGGGTCCTGATGGATATGGCTATCACATACAATCGGAGCAGGGGATTGGTTTTAGTCATGCTCGGTTATCGATTATTGACTTAGATGAAGAGCGTGCTAAGCAACCTTTTTTGTCTGCTGATGAACGACTGATGCTAACTCACAACGGTGAGTTTTATGATTTCAAACGTATTCGAGCCGATTTGACGGCACGGGGGGCGCGTTTTAGAACGAAAAGCGATTCTGAAATCGTACTTCATCTATTTGAACGCTATGGCCTCGAAGCCACATTAAAGGAACTACGGGGTGAGTTTGCATTTGGCTTGTATGATAAAGACGAAGATGCACTTTATTTAGTGCGTGACCGTTTTGGTATTAAGCCCCTTTACTGGACTGAGACAGACGAAGGTGTCGTTTTTGGATCGGAGTTGAAAGTGCTATTCGCTCATCCGCAAGTAAAGCGGGCGTTTTCTGCTGAGGGCTTATACCACCAACTGATTCAAGTGATGGTGCCCGGTTCAACGGCATTTGAAGGAGTTCATCAAGTGCAGCCTGGGCAAGTGGTTAAAATCAAACGTAATAATGGCACACTCAATATCGATACGCTGAAGTACTGGGACGTGGATTTTCCTAATGAACACGACTACCCCGGTGATGAGGTCGATGAGACAGAATATGTCGAGGGCGTGCGTGAAAAGCTCTTAGAGGCGGTACAGCATCGTATGACCGCTGATGTACCCGTAGGCTGCTATCTCTCGGGAGGCATCGACTCATGCTCGATCTTGGGTCTTGCATCGGCATCGACCCAAACCTCAGTTAAGGCGTTCACTATTGGATTTGATTCGGACGACTATGACGAGACGCCCATTGCGCGTGAAATGGCCGAGGCGACTGACGCTGACCATCACATTATGGCGCTCAAGGCGAATGATTTGTACGATCATTTTGTAAAAACCCTATGGCATACCGAGCGGACGATCTACAACACGCTGGGTGTTGCCAAGTACCTGATGAGTCAGGAAGTGCATGAGGCGGGTTATAAAGTCGTTATGACGGGTGAGGGCTCGGATGAGCTATTTGCCGGTTATCCAGCGTTTCGCAAGGATATGTTTTTGCATGGCCTCGATCATCTACCCGAAATTGAGCGCCTCGAGTGGCAAAAGCTACTGGAAAAAAATAATCAGTTGTTTAAAGGGGCAATGCTGGCTCGAGAAGAATTCAGCAGCGACGCTTTGAATAAAAAAGTGGGCTTCACGCCGAGCTGTGTACAGCCTTGGCTCTCTTGCAGTAGCGTCGCTAAACCGCTTATTAACAGGGATCTACAGAAGCAATTAGGGAACTATGACCCGGGTCAGGCAATAGCGGATACGCTAGATGAAACTTATTTGGCCGGACGACACCCACTTGATCGCGCACAGTACGTGTGGATTAAAACCATGTTAGAGGGGCAAATTCTAACATGGGGCGGGGACCGCGTGGATATGGCTAACTCAATGGAAGCGCGACCTGCGTTTCTCGATCATCACTTAGCAGAATACGCCTTTACGGTGCCTCCGCATTTACGCATAAAAGGTAACAAGGAGAAATATGTATTGCGTGAAGCGATGAAAGGCTTGTTGCCGGAAACGCTCTATAAACGCGAAAAGTTTGCATTTATGGCGCCACCTGCGCATACCGATCCCGAAAAATGGAAAGCAGTAGAACGTTTAGCGGAGGAGTTTTTGAGTGAGCAAGCGGTAAAGGATGCGGGCTTACTCGATTTTGATGCGGTACAAGCCGTGTTTGCGCGTCACAGCTCAAGTGATGTCACCGCTGAAGAGCAAGTACAGCTTGATGCAGTTATCAACCATATGCTCGGTGTACAAGTGTTACATCATCACTTCGTCGCAACCGATGTTCCAAAGCAAGCTCAACAGCGTGCTCAAGAACTCGGCTGGCACGCTTAACCGTTCTAGTTATCGGCGGTTACATACTTTATGTAATCGCCGTAACCATGTTCTTTCATTTCATCTAAAGGGATAAACTCTAGAGCAGCTGAGTTCATGCAATAGCGTAACCCCGTTGGTTTTGGACCATCGCTGAAAACGTGACCAATGTGATTGTTACCATAGCGGCTGCGAATTTCTGTGCGTGTGTAAAACCAACTGTTATCCTCTTTTTCCACCACCGCATCGGATGTGATCGGCTGGGTAAAGCTGGGCCAACCGGTACCCGATTTGTATTTATCTGTAGATGAAAATAAGGGCTCACCACTTAGAATATCAACGTAAATGCCGGGGCGCTTGTTATCCCAATAAGCGTTATTGAATGGCTCCTCAGTACCATCCTCTTGTGTTACCTCAAACTGAATGTCAGTTAACTTTTGCTGCAACACTTCATCACTCGGCTTGCTGTAACTTTTCCAACGTGCTTGCGCTGCATTCGATTGATTGACTCCATTGGGATTTTGATTGGTGTACTGCTGATAATCGATATCTGAGGTATCTCCCCAGAACTTCTCGATGAAGTCATAACGTCCTGAATTAAACGTATAGACTTTGTAGCGGATCGGATTTTTATCATAATAATTTTGATGATAGTCCTCGGCGGGATAGAAGGACTTAAACCGTGTTATTGGCACAACAATAGGCTTTTTGAATGGTCCGTGTTCGGCTAGATATTGTTTAGTCTGCTGAGCAATTTTACGTTGTTGATCGGTGTGATAAAAAATTTCTGGACGGTACTGCTGACCACGATCGACAAATTGACCTTTATTATCCGTGGGGTCAATGATACGCCAGAATTTTTGCAAAAGGGCGGCGTATGAAACAATGTTAGGGTCATAATAGACTTGTACACTCTCAGTGTGACCTGTTTTACCTGCGGAAACTTCCTGGTAGGTCGGGTTGAGCTCTGTTCCGCCGCTAAAACCTGAAATGACCTCTCGAACGCCGTTCATTTGCTCAAATGCTTCCTCAACACACCAAAAGCAGCCGCCAGCAAAAGTCGCTATTTGCTCGTGAGATTGCTTTTCGTTGATTTCATTTTGTGCCATGCTCAAGTGAGTGAAAAGAACAGCGAGCATGATGAATATATATTTGGACATAAAAGGCCTCCTGCATTACTGCTTCTAATAACAATATAGGTCAGTTGGGATGAAAAAGATTTATGTGAGTGGAATTTTTATGCTCGTGCTATGGACAGCACCTTCCCTTGCACAGGCGCAATCAGATGCGAATGACTCGAGTTCGGTGTCTCAAGAAAATACCTCAGATGGTTGGCTTGAGCAGTTTAGATATGGTTTAGAGACCTCCGTTGAGTCCAGCGCTCGCTGGGTTGACAGTTTTTTTGCTGACCGAGGCATGAACAGTGGTGAACATGAAACTTATGGACGCTTAACAGTCGCGCCGCAGTGGTCGGGTTACCATAAGTTTGAAGTCGATTCACGATTTCGTGCCCGATTTCAGCTGCCACACGCAAAAAAAGATTTCTCGGCTTTTCTAGGCCAAGTCGACGAGGGTGAGTTTTTAGACCAGCAGGACGTGGGTAAGCCTTCAGTGATCAACTCTCCAAATACAGATGATGAGTGGCTTATTGGGCTAGGTTTTAGCCGTCAAGTAAACGAAGCACACCGGTTGACCTACAGTGTTGGGGTGCGGGGCGGTATTAAGCTTGATACCTATGCGCGTGCTCGCTATCGGGTTGATAGCATTTTGTCAGATATCAGTTTAATGCGCTGGGAATCCTCAGTATTTTGGCGCGATAGTGATGGTTTTGGTGTTGCACAACGTATCGATACCGAAACTCAATTAACAACACATGTTGTCACTAAATGGTCCGCGATCGGGACCTTTGCTCAAGAGACGCAGGGTGTGCGGTGGGGCTCATCGGCAACGGTCTATTTTTTAACAGGTAATGATCATGCCTATGCAACAGAAATTTGGTCCGAAGGAGAAAACGAAGCTCCTGTTACGGTAACGGATTATGGTATTCGGGTACTTGATAGGCGCCGAATATACAAGTCGTGGCTGTTGATGGAGACATGGGTGGGGCACCATTGGCCTCGAGAGGAACGTTATGAAACCCGTCGAGGCCACTGGATGCTAGGTGTTGAGTTTGAGCTCAGGTTTGGTAACAAACAGCATTAGAACTCAACATCGATAAACACTGGATCGTGATCCGATGAGCGATAGGGTCCCACCTTGAAGTACTCGGTATCTTGGTAGCTAAATACCGTGGGTTCATCACTATTATAATGAATATGTTGGACATTTTTAACGCTGTCGGTCAAACCCTGATCAATAAACACGTGGTCTAGCGCACCGGCTTGACTATCAAATACATAAGAGTATTCGTCGGCGCGCGAGACGTTACTAAAACCATGGTTCGCTATGTACTGTACCGGGTCTTCTTTGTAGTAGGCGTTGAAGTCCCCTAATAGCACAGGTGCTGGGAATGCATTTTGCTTGACCCACTCGATTAGCGCCGCGGCTGAGTCAAGGCGTTGCTGATTCCAGCAATATTGACCATCATTTTGGTTGGCGTTAGGTCCATTGTCAGGGCATCCACCTTTCGACTTGAAGTGGTTTACGATAACGGTAAATTGCTGCCCGGATTGCTTGTCCTCCAACACTTGCGCTAAAGGTGGTCGGCTACCTGAGCGGAAAGGACCTTGAGTTATTGTATGCGCATGACCAATCGGTTTAACGCGATTACGATTGTAAATGAGACCGACAGCAATTTGATCGTCACCTAATCGTTGAGCTCTTGGCTCGGCGATAACATACGGGCTATCTTGTGCCTCATTTAACTGATTAACGAGCTGTACAATTGCACTGTCGGAGCCGTAACCGTCATTCTCAACCTCCATTAAGCCAAACACATCGGCGTCAATGTCGACCAGCGCTGAGACAATTTTAGCTTGTTGGCGTTGATACGCATCGAAGCTTTTCGCACCGCGTTCGGTCGGGAAACCATTTTTGTCACCATCGCCATTGAACAGGTTTAGCACATTAAAGCTTGAGATTCGTAGATACTCATCCTTTGCCTTGGGTGTCTCTGGCTCGCTAATATGTTTTGCGACTACGGCTTCCGTAGGCTGAATGCGTGCTCTACCACGAAACTCTGTAAGAATGCCAACAATCGGCATCATCGTTGTTCCGCTGCGCATTGAGTTTTGCGCTGAGCTCGTCAGCTGTTCAAACGGAAGTGTGTTGGGTTCTACATCACTGTTATCGTCTACTTGAACACGATTCAATTGGTTGATGCGCATTTGCTCGCGTGCGTCAGCGCCTGGCTCAACAATTTGTGATGGGGTAAACAAACGACCACTGGATACGTCAAAGTAGCCATGACGTGGTAATTGATAATGACCGGAGATTGTTAGTTCTTGCCCACTTTCGGCGACTAATGTAACTAACATATTTTCCAGTTGCTCGCGTTGTTCATTACTTTTAAAAGGCAACTTAACTTCAACGGGCGCGGGTAGCGGGCGTGCTTGAGGGCATGCCGAAAGCGAAGTCACGTCAACGAGACGTGTTTGTTCGTTGGCTTCTGTCACCTGTCCTGTAACAACCACAAAATCGCCTTCTGAAAAAGGTTGTTGGGTTGTTGAGCTAACAAATAAACCTTCAGATGTTCTCGGGTTGTTATCGGGCTCTGTGCTTTGTATGAAAAATCCAGCCAGCTGATCGTTAGCCGTCCATTTTCCTGTGACTGTTCCCGAAGTGGTTACGTTCTGCCCAACTAGAGGAGACTGCCATTCCTCACCTTGAATAGTGGATATCGGGGTAATATCGGCTTGCTTTTCACCACAGTCTTGAGCATAGGCGGCTGTGGTATTGAGTAGCACAGCCATGGCGATAAAAAGTTTATTCATGAATGCTTGTCCATTTTGTGATAACTACCTACTTCCAAGACGGGGGCTGCGTCAAGCCGCTCAGCATCCATCATGGTCGCAATTCGTTGCATTGATGATAGCAGCAAGGATTGCTCCCACTCATCAAGTGCTTGAAACCTCTCAATAAAGTCTTCCTGTAAGGGTTGTGGCGCTTGAGCCAGTAGCGATTGACCTTGCTCGGTAATGTACATCAACACTCGACGTTTATCGGTGTTGCTACGTCGACGATAGATTAAACCGCGATGCTCCATTCGCTCAATAACATTTGAGACCGTTGCCGGGCTTAACGTGATATTTTGCGCGACTTCACTTGCGGTAATACCATCCCGAGCAACAATTTCACGTAGAATGAGTAACTGTGGCGCGGTTAATCCCGAGTATTTGTTGAGTTGTTTGGAGTGCAGATCAATGGCTCGAATGACTTTACGTAACGCGAGTAAAAGCTCTTCATACTTTTCCATTGTCGCTCCTAAAAGTTGAAACCGGTGGTCTAATAGCGTCGCGCAGATAAATCGGTACGACGTATTTGTACAATCATACCCAATTTGGGGTGATCAAAGTAGTGTGTTTCGTGACTAATCACCCGACGTAACTGGTCAAAGCGGTAGCTACGCAAAAATCGCTCTTCCTCAGTTTTATCCTGCGTTGAGGTCAGCAATGTTGACGCTTGTGCGGCAAGATCGCCATTCGGCGGAGCGATGAAAACTTCCTCACGAAGATTAAAATCGCCTTTGATATGTAAATAATTGCCCACTAGAAAGATATGAAGTGTGCCATCGAGTTCCCACACCGGCTTACTATTGGGTTCAGTTTGCAACGGTGCGAGGGACTGTCCGTCCTCATTTGCACCAAAACGGTGTTGCCCCTTTGCGAGAATGTCGAATAATTGCTCTATGTTCTGCATCCGTTGAGAGAGCGGGTCAAGTTCGTTACGAACGGTGCTAGGAGCGAACTTGACTGAATCTTGAGGTTTCATAAAGCCGTTAAACTGATATCGATCAGCAAAGTTTTTACCGCCGTAAAGATGAAACTTGTAACCATCATCACGACCAAACACAGGTTGTCGCCAAGCTAGGTGCAGCAAGGGCTGTGCTAAGCCGCGCTGCTCCAGCGTTTGCTCGGTTTCATTCAGCACCCAGTGGCTTTTAGGGACTAAAAAAGGACTGCGGGCATCTTTGATATCTTTTTCAGGCCCAAAAAAATGAACAGGAAGTTTGACGAGCTGTGAGAGTTTGCTCGGACGGTTGAAAGGACTACCATTTATTTCGATGCTAAGACGTTCGTCCTCATAACTACAGGGCAGGGCATTCCATTGCCAGTTGTGCTCTGCAAGTTCACAAAGTGGTAAATTGGCTCGCAAGTTGTGGTGATTTGCATTGACCACTTGTGCAATCAAGTCGTTTGCATTGGAAGTATCAATTGGTTCAAGATGAAGCGGAAACTGTTCACTGATATCTTGCTCAACTGTGTGTTTGAATAGCAACACTTCAACTTCAAACCAGCGCCAGTATTCAGGGTCCTGCTTGGCTTGTGCTTTGGGTAAAGCGAATAGACTGCTCAGCGTCAGTAACCCAAAAACTAGCCCCTTACACTTCATGTTGTTTTCCTCAGATCTATTTATCACTAGCAAGCTCATCTAAAAGCGACTGTATCAGTTCTAAGCGGCTTTGAGTATCCTCAATCGACTGAGTGACTCTGAGTTTCGTCGGTCCCTCGAGGCGATAATGATTCGGACATTTTTGGATGAGTCCGATAATGGTCTCCGGCTTCACCTTAGTTGTTTCACCAAACTCTATCGTACCGCCTTGATTACCCATATCAATTTTACGTATTCCTAACGCTTCTGAGTGGTTGCGTATGCGTGTTTGTGCGATTAAGTTTTTGCTAGCTTGGGGTAACAAGCCAAACCGATCGATAAGCTCAACCTGAATATCCTCGAGTTGTTCATCATTATTGCAACCAGCAATACGCTTATAAATGTTCAAGCGAATATTAACATCGGCAATATAGTCATCAGGTAACAAAGCAGGAATACGCAAATCAATTTCTGCTCGGTTTCGGGTTAACCCCTCAAGCGTTGGTTCCTGACCATTCTTAAGAGATTCTACAGCTTGCTCTAACATATCAGTGTAGAGTGTAAAGCCAATACTCTCTATTTGACCGCTTTGGTCATCACCCAGTAATTCGCCCGCACCACGAATTTCGAGATCGTGTGTCGCAAGCATGAATCCGGCACCTAGATCTTCTAGTTGTGCGATAGCCTCAAGCCGTTTTAGGGCGTCTTTTGTCATTCGTTTTGGGTGAGGCGTTAATAAATAGGCATACGCTTGGTGGTGAGAGCGCCCCACACGTCCCCTTAGCTGATGTAACTGAGCTAGACCAAGATGGTCTGCGCGATCAATGATAATGGTATTAGCCGACGGCACGTCGATGCCGGTTTCTATGATGGTCGTACAAACCAACACATTAAAACGTTGATGATAAAAGTCGCTCATGATGCGTTCAAGTTCACGCTCCCGCATTTGTCCATGAGCAACTGTGACGCTTGCCTCGGGAACAAGCGCTTCTATTTCTCTTGCCGTTTTTTCAATGGTGTCTACATTGTTGTGTAGAAAGTATACCTGTCCGCCCCGCAACGTTTCCCGTAAGATTGCTTCGCGAATAGTGGCATTGTCGTGTTCTCTAACAAAGGTCTTAACTGCTAAACGCCGCGCCGGAGGGGTTGCGATGATGGATAAATCACGAATGTTGTTCATCGCCATATTCAGTGTGCGGGGAATCGGCGTGGCAGTTAATGTTAATATATCGACGTTAGCACGTAATCTTTTTATCGCTTCCTTCTGACGAACACCAAAGCGGTGCTCTTCATCGACGATCAATAAACCAAGCGCTTTCGCGTTGATGTCGCCCTGTAATAGCTTATGAGTACCAATCAAAATATCGACTTGACCGCTTTCAGTATCGGCAATAATTTGCTTTGACTGCTTAGCGGTCTTAAAGCGTGATAGCACTTCGATACGCACGGGCCAGTCGGCAAATCGGTCTTTAAAGTTGTCGTAATGTTGTTGAGCTAACAAGGTTGTAGGCACCAAAACCATCACCTGACGACTGTCGTTTACAGCAATAAAAGCGGCACGCATCGCGACTTCCGTTTTACCAAAGCCTACATCGCCACAAACCAGACGGTCCATCGGGTGGGGCGCCGCCATATCTTGCACTACCGCATTAATTGCGTTCAGTTGGTCGGTCGTTTCTTCAAATGGAAAACTATCCGCAAAACGTTGGTAGTCGTCTGCATCAATGGTAAAGCCATATCCTTCGTTGGACGCTCGTTTTGCATAAACATCAAGTAATTCTGCCGCTACATCGCGGATCTTCTCAGCCGCTCGTTTTTTGGCTTTCTCCCAACTGTCGTTTCCGAGTTTATGCAGTGGGGCATGGTTCTCCTCCCCCCCGCTATAACGACTCAATACATCCAGGCTTGCCACGGGTACATACAGCTTTGATTGTTGAGCGTATTCGATAGTGACAAATTCAGTGGTGACGTTGCCCGCGTCAAGAGTTGTTAGGCCTTGATAGCGACCCACACCGTGGTCTATGTGAACCACAGGTTGTCCAATTTTGAGTTCGGCTAAGTTGCGAATGAGCGCGTCGGAGCTTTGCGTCGGTTTTTGTTCACGTCGACGTCGTTGTGAGACACGATTGCCCATCAACTCGGTTTCGGTAATTAGATAGATATTTTCTGATTTTAAATGAACCGAATTAATGATGGGGCCGACTGTGAGTGCCAGCGGTTCATTGGATTGTTCAAAGTCACTGAAGTGAACAACACTCGGTGCAGGGTAACCAATGCGCCCAAGTATATCGTGCAGTGCTTCTTTTCGTCCGGCGGACTCGGTGACGAATAGCAAACGTTGCCCCTGATCTATCGCAGTGCTGATCAACTGCTTTAGCTTGGCAAAGGGTTGCTTATTTTGATGTTCCGCAGCGATGTCTGTCACAGGTGCAGTATTGAAGGACACCGCACCGGGTGTTGGTTTACCGCTTGGAATTGCGGCTCGAATGCGACGCATTTGCTTAAAGCGGCTATGAACCTGCTCCGCCAACATGAATATTTCGTTTGGATGTAATAACGGCTTCTGCTGATCGTAGCGTCGTTGCTCATAACGATGATTTATATCGATCCAGAGCTTCTCAAGAGTGCCTTGAATATCGCCAAAGGTAACGAGCAATGCGTCGTTAGGTAGGTAATCAAATAATGTCGCCGTTTGTTCAAAAAACAACGGTAAGTAGTACTCAATGCCACCTGGCGTTTGGCCTTTACTTACTTGCTGGTAAAGTGATTCGCGCTCATGACTTATTTCAAAACGCTCTCTAAAGGCTGAACGGAAATGCTCTATACCAGCCTTCGTTAACGGAAACTCATGAGCCGGGAGGAGTTTGACGGATTCAACCGGTGTCAAAGAGCGTTGTGTTTCAGGATCAAACGGACGGATGCTATCAATTTCGTTGTCAAAGAAATCAATCCGATAGGGGGTTGTACTGCCCATCGGAAACAGGTCTAATATTGAGCCACGACTACTAAACTCACCGTGTTCCATGACTTGCTCAACTGCACGATAGCCATTACGCTCAAGTTGCTCGCGCAACGCAAGGGCATCAAGTTGTTGGTTGACGGTGAGGTTGAGCGACTGACTTTGCACAAACTCGACTGGGGCAATACGTTGTAACAGCGTGTTTAAGCTAACAATTAACGCGCCACGTCGGGCTTGCGGGAGACGGGCAAGCACGCTCAGACGTTCGGAAATGATGTCTTGATGTGGTGAAAAGGTATCATAAGGTAGCGTTTCCCAGTCTGGGAAAACGGTAATATCATCATGATAATCTGTATGCTCACCTGCGAAATAGCGAACTTCCTGTTCCAGCCGGTGCGCTTGATTTGCATCGGCGGTCACGACAAGTACCCGCCCAGGCGTTCTATCTATGACTTTTGCTAGCGCCAATGCAGGTGAGCTTCCGTTGAGATCGGTCCAACTGATGTCTTTCTGAGGCGAGTCTGTGTAAGGGGGATTAAAAACCGAAACTTTAGTCATGACAACCTAATGTTAACTACAATTCTGTGTTGCATTATACTTAAATCACCGGCAATTTGGATGTTATCACTCGGAGTTTTCTGATTTGCTCGACTGTTTGCGTTGCTCTGCTCGCGCTTTGAGGTGACGAGTCTGGCTATGCAAGCTATGACGTATTACGTGTTCATGGTCCTGCTCCCTAATCTGAGCAAATTGGAAGGTCGCTTGATAGTTGTCATCGGATATTGTTTCAGACTCAGTGCACTCGACATAGCAATAGATAGCCAGCGACTCCTCGCGAAATATTAAATTAGCCTGAAAAGTATCGCCCACAGTCCATCTCGTGTCAGAATTGACACGAAACCCACCGCCACCAAATTCATGAGCGGTAAGTGCATACTCGTTACCGTGTGTTTGACTCAATAAATATCCGAGCATCATTCCCATTCTCTGGTTGATGAGTGCTAAGGCATCAACGAGCGCAGGAGAGTTCGGGTTCTCTGAACGCACTCGCTGGAGTGCCGACTGATCACTCCCAGCGAGCTCTGAGCAAAGCTTAAAAAGCTCCGGGATCTCTGACTGAAGTGCCTGTTCAGAAGGAACAGAGTCCACCGCTACAGGCGTCAGTTGCACAGGTAAGCTATCAGCTACAGTAAAATAGTCGCCAATAGGACGTAAATTAATAGACTGATTTGGCTGCATTTTTGTCTCGCAAAGTTGTCAGGCTGCTAACAACTCATTATCCTTGAGCTTTCCTAATAAGCAACTATCATTTCAAGGGCGTCGTTTGCGGTCAATTACACTTTCTATTGCGTTGAGATATAGCCGAACAAAAGCGTACTCGGCGTTCACTCGGTTTATTCAACGATTTGCATTAGGCGGAATCGCTGTCGGAGTGATGGCGTTGGTTGTCGTGATGTCCGTAATGAATGGCTTTGAGAATGAGCTTAAACAAAGGATTCTAGGCGGTGTACCCCACGTTCAGCTCTACGGTGATCATGTGCTTGCTGAGCTTGATGATGTAACCGAAAAACTACCAAAAGGCGCGCTGCAGTCGGTTTCTCCTTATGTGTCTACCGAAGCGCTTGTGCAAGTGCCGGGTAATCTTGCCGTCGTGACGTTACAAGGTTTTGATACCGGTGATTCGGCTCATCGCACGATTCCGACAGCGCT
Organism: Idiomarina baltica OS145; assembly: GCF_000152885.1. Taxonomy (GTDB): domain Bacteria; phylum Pseudomonadota; class Gammaproteobacteria; order Enterobacterales; family Alteromonadaceae; genus Idiomarina; species Idiomarina baltica. The sequence goes on along the minus strand of NZ_CH672405.1, from coordinate 197,729 downwards.
CGAGCAGGCATTAATAGCGGGACAGTGGAGTCGACTTGCAACGGGTGAATACAATATTATTTTAGGTCAAACGCTTGCAAATCAACTGAAGTTAGCGATTGGTGATAAGGTACGTATCGTCTCATCGAAGGGGGCCGTCTATAGTCCACTCGGTATGCTCCCCTCACAGCGAACTTTTCGACTGGTGGGGATTTTTGCAATGCAATCTGACTTAGACAAGCACTTAGCGGTCGCAAACATTGATGATGTAGCCCGTTTAATTCGTGATCCCCGCGCAGCACAAAAGCAAGTTCAGCTCCAGCTCAATGATGCCTTCAATGCGCCGAAAGTAGCTTCAATCATTCGTTCGAATAGCACATTGTCCGTGACGGATTGGCGACAACGTTATGGTCAACTGTTTGATGCGGTCGGTATGGAAAAACGTATGATGTGGTTGATGCTCGCACTGATCATTGCTGTTGCCGCATTTAATACACTGTCGGCGTTGGCGATGGTGATTGATGATAAACGCCATGATATCGCAATTTTACAAACCATTGGCTTAACTCAGGCTCAAGTGCGTCGAGTATTTCTTATTCAGGGCTGTTATATAGGGGTTGTGGGTACCTCGGTAGGGTTGTTGCTAGGTATCCTTTTGGCGCTGTTTATTAACCCTATTTTGCAAGCACTGGGAACGCATTTTGTTGCCGGTTTAGGACAACAGCTCCCCGTTCAATTTGAGTGGACGCAGGTCTGCTTCATCGCTTTTTTCGCACTGATACTCGCCCTTGTTGCCGCTTTCTACCCAGCAGCCAAAGCGGCACAAACTGAACCTTCCGAGGCGTTAAGATATGACTAATGATTTGATCACAGCCCACAATGTGAACAAGACTTTCCGAGATGGTGATAACCAGGTAACAGTGTTGAAGCACGTTAACCTTGAAGTTAAACATGGCGAGGTGATGGCAATAGTTGGCAGTTCAGGTTCTGGTAAAAGTACATTGCTTCATATATTGGCCGGCTTAGATGTCCCATCATCCGGTGAGGTGTATTTTGAGGATGCTGAAATTACACAGTTAACGGGCTCACAAAAGGCTCAGCTTAGAAACCAAAATATTGGCTTTGTGTATCAGTTTCATCACTTGTTACCAGAGTTTGACGCATTGGAGAATGTTGCGATGCCGCTCCGTATCTCGGGTGAGACTGAGAGCATTGCAACTGAACGTGCGCAGCTTTTACTTGAACGAGTGGGTTTATCCGAACGAATGCATCACCGTCCCGCGCAGTTGTCTGGTGGTGAACGTCAGCGAGTGGCGATCGCTCGCGCATTCGCCAATAAGCCCAAACTCGTGGTTGCGGATGAGCCAACGGGTAATTTGGATGGGCAAACGGCAGAGTCGGTGTTTGAGTTGATTCTTGAAATGAATAAAGAATTTGGTACGGCATTTATTATTGTTACGCATGATATGGCGCTTGCTGAGCGGATAGGCTCGGTTTATCGACTCCATGATGGCTGTTTAACTGCTGTGGATACGATTTAATGCTTACATTTAAATTAGCTCAACGCTTTTCTGAACGCCGCAGTCGTTCAGGTTTATTCGCCTTTATTGCATCATCATCGACGGTGGGCATTGTGCTCGGTTGTGCTGTGTTGATAGCGAGCCTGTCAATGATGAATGGCTTTGAGAACGTGTTAGAACAGAAGTTACTTAAAGCGGTTCCTCATGCTTCATTTACCAAAGTAGAAGGCACCTTTGATAACTGGGCACGTATCGTCAAAATCGCCAAACGTGATAGCCGAGTCGCTGAGGCTTATCCGGTGATCAAACAAACTGCGATGCTTCGTTCGGGTGATCAGTTCAAAGGAATCATGTTAGAGGGTATCGCACCTAATGGTCCTCATCCGAGTGCCACTGAGTTTTTTACTGACGGTGCGCGAGCGCAACTCAATCAACTCAACACCATCGTGTTGGGTCAGGGTATTGCGCACACTTACGGTGTTGAGGTGGGTGATACATTAGAACTGTTGGTTGCCGATAAAAGTAGTCAACAGTTTCGCTCGCCGCAACGTCACCGTTTGAAAGTCGTCGGACTATTTGAGTTCGGTGGTGAACTCGATCATCAAATGGGCTATGTCAGTCTTGATACGGCTCGCGTTATTGGTGAAATTAAACACGGTGTCTCGACGGTAGAATTAAAAGTAACTGACGTTTTTCAAGCGCCTCAGGTGGCGAATTCAGTGGGTAATCAGTTACCCGAGTTGGTGTATGTCGATCACTGGATGCGTACGCAGGGACACCTTTACCGTGATATTGAGCTCGTTCGCACGGTGATTTACTTGGTTCTCGTACTCGTGATGGCGGTTGCATGCTTTAATATTGTTTCCACATTAGTCATGACAGTGACAAAGAAGCGACCGCAGATCGCAATGTTGAAAACAATGGGATTAGATAATCGTCGTATTGTTGCTACGTTCTTTTGGCAAGGCACGTTGAGTGGATTGAAAGGTGCATTTTGGGGGAGCCTATGGGGCGTTGCATTGGCCTCTGCGTTACCGCAAATCATTCTTCTACTGGAGCAAGCATTACACTTTCAGGTTTTATCCGACGACGTATACTTCGTCAGTGAAGTACCGTCTGTGTGGTGTTGGATTGATGTCGTGCTGGTGTGTTGTGTCGCAATTACGATGAGTGCGATTGCCACACTTTATCCTGCGTGGCGAGCAACACAAATAGAACCTGCGCAAGCATTACATGAACATCATTAATTGCGCTGTTTACCACGATGTTGGCGCGCCTCCCAGGCGCGCACAACGGATACACGCCACATAACACGAATGGTAATGTAACTCACCAAACTTGTTAGCGTGCCCATTATAAAACAGCCGAGTAAAAATGCGGGACCGATGGTCTCGATACTATAGATAAGCCAGTCCCAACTTAATTCAAAATTAAAAGGATGCGCGGGTGCAGAAAGGACCACGCGACCAACTTCGTAGCAGAAATAAAACAGGGGTGGCATGGTAATGGGGTTAGATACCCAGACTAAGCCAACTGACAGCGGAAGGTTGACCCGAAACATAATGGCGCCTGCTGCGGCTAGAAGCATTTGAAACGGAACCGGGATAAATGCACAAAATAACCCCACCGCAAACGCACCTGAGGCAGAGCGGCGATTTAAGTGCCACAAGTTAGCATCATGCAATAATGAACCAAATACCCTCAGTGCGCGTGTTTGGCGAATTTTTTCATGATTCGGCATCCATTTTTTGATCATGCGTCTTGCCATTGCAATTCCCGTTTACATCTAATTGTGCGACTGAACTGGAAACACCGAATGGGATACAGCTCGTTAACTTTGCTCGCCGGAACAGTAATGGCGCTGTATTCTACTCACTTAATCGAAACGTGGCTAGTCGCATTCGTGATTGTTGTGGTGAGTTGCCTTGTACCGTTTTGTTCCCACTTTCGACGATTTCTTGTCCATTTTATTTTACTTCTTATAGGAATACTGTCAGGAACTTATTTTGTATCAAACCTGGCTGAGCAACAGAGCCAACTGCCGGACCGCGAGTGGTTGTTGGTTCACTTAAAAATAGAGCAAGTTGATTACCACGGTGATGAGAGAAGTCGCTTTGTTGCCGAATTGTCCCGAGTCTCGTTTGCGGGGCGCGTCCTCGTCGAGGACTGTCAATGCCGGGTGCAATTATATTGGTATGGCGACTCGAAGAGGTATCAATTAGCACCTGGACAGCGTTATAGCGCCGAAATCAATTTAAAAAATCCAACCACATATTGGAATCAGGGAGGTGAACGGCCGGCGCGTTACCTGTGGGCTAAGCAGCTCGCAAAGCAAGGTTACGTGCGCGCTATGAAACTAAATCAGGTAGCGCCATCCCTCCGTTGGCGTATCTACGATTCGTTTCAACACGCTGATCTTGAGTTTCGCGGCTTACTGCAAGCGTTAGCAATCGGTTATAGAGGTGACATCCCGCAGGCGCAACGCGTGGTTTGGCAACGTCATGGTTTGCAACATCTCATGGCGATTTCTGGGTTACATATCAGTTTGGTTGCGGGACTTGTTTTTTTATTGATTAGGCAGTGTCTATCGGTGTTTCCTCACCGTGGATTCTTACTGCGTAACCGAGAGCGTTTAGTCTTGAACCCAGTCGCTGCAGTTATTGCGTTGTTGGGTGCACTTATATACACCGCATTAGCTGGCTTTGCTATTTCAGCACAACGCGCATGGCTTATGTTGTTGCTTTTTTGGGGGCAGCGATGGCTCGGTTTAACGACCCGCTCATGGAAAAGGCTTTGGTATGCCGCGATTATCTTGGTCGTAAGCGACCCGGGTAGTTGGCACGATATTGGTTTTTGGTTTTCAATTTTAGCTGTCACCGTCATTTTATTGTGCCAGTGGAGTTGGCGAAATAAGCCATCTGCATCGTGGGTAACACGTATCTGGCAGACCTTCTACCTGCAATTATTATTCTTAACCCTGATGGGGCCGATATCGCTAGCGTTGTTTGACGGCGTGTCATTGATTGCACCGTTTTCCAATCTATTCGTTGTGCCTATTATTGCTATCTGGGTGCTTCCCTTAACGCTTCTGGGCGCAATAGCAGCGATGTGTTGGTCAGATAGTTTTGCAGCGAATCTCTGGTGGCTAGCCGAACAGCCGTTAATAGCGATTCAGCCATTACTAACAACGCTTGCTGATGTGCCGCTAGTATGGTTTTCGAGCACATTACCGACAGTCACTGGCACGATCTTTTGGTTATTCGCGCTGGCGCTGCTGTTGCCGTATTGGCTACCGCGGTATTTCTCGATAGGAAGTGCTGTGTTGGCGGCTATTGCAAGCGGTTATTATTTCTTGGAACGAGGGCAAAAAGCGGATGTTATGTTTCATGTGTTGGATGTCGGTCAAGCGCAGGCGCTGGTCATTGAACGGCAACATAAGGCTTGGCTTATCGATTTGGGACGAAGGTTCTATCGTGGACGTGGTCACTTTGAGTCAGTGATTGAACCCTTTCTTAAGCAACGTGGCTTGACGGTAGAACGGGTTTCTATTACTCACAGTGATTCAGATCACAGTGGCGACTGGCGTTTAGCACAAACGCGGCTACCCAATGCGCAATGGTTTGGCACGATGACTCAGCAGCCGTGTCAAGTTGGGCAGCGCGGACGCTGGCGCGGTATTTCTTGGAAGGTACTGTGGCCAAACCGCGTCGATGTTAAAAATAGTAACGCGGCGTCGTGTGTTTACCAATTTAGCTATGGTGCCATTGACTGGCTAATAACGGGCGACATCGGTTTTGCCGAAGAGCGTATGATGGTTGAAGAGCAATTAGTTGGGCCTGTTGAAATACTGGTGGCACCGCATCATGGCAGTGCTTTTTCGTTAGGGTCGTTGCTACTTGAGGCGACTCAGCCTGACGTGACCTTAGTCAGTGTCGGACGTTCCAACGCCTATGGAATGCCCGATATGTATACTCAACAAAGAGCGCTAGATTTCGGCAGTGAATGGGCGACGACGGCAGATTGGGGGCAGTTATCGATTGCTATCAAAGACCGTGTGTGGCGCTTAAAAACACCCGCGTTATTCGACAAAACGAATGCAAAGTCCTACAGTTCGACTAGCCAACCGTGATATAAAGCAGATAAAATAGCTGGGATTTTCAGAAACTAATGGCATTGCATGGATTCTAACAAGGAACAAACGAGCTCACTTAAGCGGCTCGCATCTTATATAAAGCCTTACAAATCTGCCTTTATCGTCGCTATCATCGGTATGTTGGGCTACGCAGGCGTCGATACTCTCTTTTTCTCACAAATTGAAACACTCATAGACGAAGGTTTGACTCAACAAGACTCAAGTGTCTTGCTGTGGGGGGCCGTATTCGTGCCGGTGTTTTTTATTGTGCGCGGGTTATTCAACTTCATTTCTACCTATTTCTTAAGCTGGGTGGGTTTTAAAGTGGTAACACGCATGCGTCAGCAACTGTTTGAGCACCTCATGAAGCTACCGGTGGCGTTTCATGACAACCATTCTACGGGTGACTTAATATCTAAAATCACTTACGACACCCAACAGGTGGCCGAAGCAAGCAGTCGTGCTTTACTGATCTTAATCCGTGATGGCGGATTTGTAGTCGGTTTGTTGTGTTTGATGTTTTATCAGAGCTGGCAGCTTAGCTTGGTTTTCTTGGTGATTGGGCCCGTCATTGCTAAATTTGTCGGAGTTGTATCGAAACGTTTTCGTGTTGTCAGTGGGCGTATTCAGACTGCGATGGGGAACGTCACGACCACTGCCGAACAAATGATCAACGGGCACAAAGTTGTGGTCATGCATGAAGGTCAAAAGCTCGAGTCAAAACGCTTTGGCGAAATCAACAACATCACTCGCAACCAAAACATGAAACTGGTGAGCACGCGCGCGATCAGCACATCGGTGATCCAGTTTATTGCGTCGTTGAGCTTGGCGATGGTCCTCGTTATTGCCAGTTTTCCCGAGATGTTGGAAAACTTATCGGCGGGTGCGTTTACCACGTTATTGACATCAATGATTATGTTGCTGCGACCATTGAAACAGTTGAGTAACGTGAATAGTGATTTTCAGCGCGGCTTAGCGGCCGCCTCAAGTGTATTCGAGATTCTCGACCAGCCCATTGAAGTTGACAAGGGCACACATATGGTGGAACGAGTTAAAGGTGATATTGAGTTTAATCATGTGACGTTTCGCTATAATGAACACGAAGACCCCGCTTTGGACGATATCAGCTTTGCGGTGGGAGAAGGTAAGACTCTCGCTTTAGTAGGGCGCTCGGGGAGCGGCAAATCAACGATTTCAAATCTATTAACTCGCTTTTATGACGTAACTAACGGCGAGGTGACGATTGATGGGCGGAACATACAAGATTACCGTTTAAAATGTTTACGTCGTCAGATTGCGTTAGTGTCGCAGCATGTCACACTCTTTAACGATACTATTGCCAATAATATTGCCTACGGAACATCAAAGAATGTTTCGCGAGAAGATATTATTAAGGCCGCAGAGCAAGCTTACGTCACCGAGTTTACCGACAATATGAGTCACGGCTTAGACACCATGGTGGGCGAAAACGGCGTCATGCTATCAGGTGGACAACGCCAACGTATCGCTATCGCGCGTGCGTTACTGCAGGATGCACCTATTTTGATACTCGATGAGGCGACGTCAGCGCTTGATACAGAGTCTGAGCGTCATATTCAAAAAGCATTGGGCGTGTTACGTACCAATCGAACTTCAATTGTAATAGCACATCGTTTATCCACGATTGAGAATGCCGATGAAATATTAGTCATGGATAACGGGCATATTGTCGAGCGTGGGGATCATCAGTCGTTATTAGCGAACGAGGGACCTTATTACCAGCTACATAACCTGCAATTTAGTGGAGTTAATTAGATGTGGCTCGAGCGACAATGGTATCGCAAACGCTTACACCCGTTATTGTATCTTCTTACGCCATTGTCGCTGCTGTTTTGGCTGCTGACCAATTTGCGACGTTCGTTTTATCGTATGGGGTTGATACGGTCATTTAAGGCGCCTGTACCCGTGCTTGTGGTCGGCAACATTAGTGTGGGCGGTACCGGCAAAACACCAACGGTCGTGGCTTTAGTTGATATGCTTAAATCTGAGGGCTACACACCGGGCATTGTGAGTCGAGGTTACGGTGCTAAAGCTCAAAGTCCGCATCATGTGGCGGTCGACGATACTGCTGAGTTAGCGGGCGATGAACCGCTGATGTTACGTCAGATTACCGGTGTACCTGTGGTTATTAGCCCCAACCGCGCCGACGCGACTAAACACCTTTTAGCCGAACATCCGAACATTGATTTCGTTATTAGCGATGATGGTATGCAACACTATGCGCTGGGTCGTGACTTAGAAGTAATTTTGGTCGATGCTGAGCGAGGTCTAGGTAATGGTTGGCTGTTACCAACAGGTCCATTGAGAGAAGGACCTTGGCGTTTGCGTGGAGCGCGTTGGGTATTGTCACTCTATGCTCAACACCCGTTTGCTCACTATGTGGGCGAGGTGAAAGCACAGGCTTGGCGACGTGTCATTGATGACGAAGTGGTTGAGCTGCCAGAACATGGCGCATTTTACGCGTTGGCCGGCATTGGTAATCCAGAGCGGTTTTTTACTAGTTTACGTCATCAAGGCATCGAGCTTGCCAGTACGCAAGCGTTTCCTGATCATTACCGGTTTACAGCCGACGACTTGCAGGTGTTCAAAGATAAAACGCTACTGATGACTCAGAAAGATGCCGCGAAGTGTCGTGGCATGGCGACAGATAATTGGTACTATCAACCGATATCTGCACAATTTCCTGATAAATTTAAGGCTGATTTGCTTGAGGCAATTCGGCATATTCATAAATGAGGTTTAACCGTGAGTTTTGATAAAGGTTTACTGAACATAATTGCCTGCCCTAGCTGTAAAGGCAAGTTAGTGTGGCATGAGGCCAAGCAGTGGCTCGTTTGTCGAGGCGAACAATTAGCATTTGAGCTGGAAGAGGGCATCCCTGTGCTTATGAGCGAAAAGGCTAAAACGTTGAGTTCGGATGAGATGGAGCAGGTACCTTTATGAGTTTTACTGTAATTATTCCTGCGCGTTACCCATCGAGCCGTTTACCAGGTAAACCTCTAGCCGATATTGGCGGCAAGCCGATGATTCAACATGTTTACGAGCGCGCTTTGCAAAGTGGTGCGGCTGAAGTGATTATTGCTACAGATGACCAGCGTATTGCTGACGAAGTGGAACGTTTTGGTGGACGCAGTATGCTGACCTCGAGCGAACATCAATCGGGTACAGAACGGCTGGCTGAGGTCGTAGAGCAGTTGGCTTTGTCCGAAGATCAAGTCGTGGTTAACGTACAAGGTGATGAGCCTTTTATTCCGCCTGAAATTATCCGGCAGGTGGCTGATAACTTGGCGAATCAACGTGTTGCACCGATGGCGACATTAGCAGTGCCGATGGCGACCTCCGATGAAGTGTTCAACCCGAATGCAGTAAAGGTGGTATGTGACTCGGCAGGATACGCGCTTTACTTCAGTCGAGCGCCTATTCCTTATAACCGTGAACAATTTAAGTCATTGAACGATCAGCAGCCTGAACAGGTCGATGGTTACATGCGGCATATCGGCATTTATGCCTATCGTGCGGACTTTATTAAACGCTATGTAGCTTGGAATGAGAGTCCGCTTGAGCGGATTGAATCGTTAGAGCAATTACGCGTGCTGTGGCATGGCGAGAAAATTCATGTTGCTGAGGCCATTATGCCCCCAGCCGCAGGGATTGATACGCCAGAGGACTTAGAACAAGCCCGCCAGCGTATAAAATAAAGCGCGCAGCAGCGATGGTTAGTCCATCGCTGCCATCTGCGCATACTCATCTTCGAAAAAGAACTTGTCCTCACCAAAGGCCGGTTTCAATTGATGTAACCAAGTTGCGTCTGGGTCATATTTAGCAAAGAATGGACGCTGTACCCAGTCTGGATTACGGCCTTGAATGAAGCGTAACGCGAAGACTTTTTCGCCTGCCACTTCAGTCACACCTTGTACCTCAACTTTACCAGGACCTGCACTCATCGATGGACCTCGAACTGTGCGCGCAATACCCGATACTTGTTGATAAGCTTGTTGGAATACTTCCCATGTACGCTCGAGCGGTACTTCAAAGTAACGTTTAGCACCCGTGTCACGCTCGACAAACATATAATAGGGGATCATGCCGAGCTGAACTTCGCGCTCCCACATATCCGCCCATACTTTAGGGTCGTCATTAATGTGGCGCAATAAAGGCGCCTGACAGCGTATCTGTGCGCCTGTGGCACGTAAACGACGAATTGCTTCTTCGCAGACTTCGGTGCGTAATTCGTTGTGATGGTTCAAATGCGCCATAATGGAGACATGTTTCCCCCCACGCACAAGCTTCTCAAGCAAACGCATTAATTCATCAGCGTCGGGGTCCGTAATGAAGCGGTACGGCCAAAATGTTAGCGCTTTGGTGCCAATACGGATCGTTTTAATATGGTCGAATTCAGGCTGCAGTAGCCCCTCTAAATAATGCTTCAACTTACGTGTACGCATGACCATTGGGTCACCGCCTGTAACGAGTAAGTCAGTCACTTCTTTATGCTGTGCCAGATAGCGATGTAGTTGATCGGCATCATTGGAGTTGAAGCGTGTCGCTTTACCGACGAACTGAGCCCAGCGGAAACAAAAGGTGCAATAGCTATGGCAGTACTGACCTTGAGCAGGGAAAAATAAAACCGTTTCGCGATACTTGTGCTGCATGCCTGGCAATGGTTCGCCATCGACGTGAGGTACGTTCATCTGCATTTGCCCGGCTGGGTGCGGATTCATCTCTTGGCGCAACTGAGTAGCGAGGTCAAAGACTTCATTGGTCGTATGCTTGCCTGACATCAAATCAGCCATACGTTGGAATGCACTGGGATCGAGCATATCCTTTTGTGGAAAGGTGAGCTGAAACAGCGGATCGTTAGGTACGTTTTCCCAGTCGATGAGCTCATTAAAAACATACTCGTTGACTCGGAACGGTAATACGTTCGCGACCACTTTCATTTCGAATCGAATATCATCGGGTACGCGTTTAAGTGCTTCAATCTTATCCAACTGACGATGTTGGTAAACTTTGAAGCGACGCGGAGTAATTACGGGTTGCTGTACGTAACTACTTGCTGCATAAGCCTCTCTATATGTTGTAAGTGCCATTAGCGGCGCAATAGACAAAATTGCGCTGTATTATAATGAAATTACCCTGTGGTTGCACGTAAACCGTGGGATTTAATCGTATGTACTCTTAATAAAATCGATTGTGGCAATCGCTCAAACCGGTACAGTGATGGGGAATTAGAGGCGCCTTTATCCTGTCATCGAGCACAAAAAAAGCGCCCCTCGGGGCGCTCTGTATGTCTTTGCAGGTCACTTACGATACCACTTACTTCTTGATTGGTTTGAAGTCGCGCTGCGTGTGGCCTGTGTATAATTGGCGAGGACGGCCAATTTTTTGGCTCTCTTCGCTCATCATTTCGTGCCAGTGTGATACCCAACCGACCGTACGCGATAACGCAAAGATTACGGTAAACATGTTGGTTGGAATACCAATCGCTTTAAGTACGATACCTGAGTAGAAATCGACGTTCGGGAACAACTTCTTCTCTACAAAGTAGTCGTCTTCAAGCGCGATGCGCTCAAGTTCCATAGCAACATCCAACAATGGATCGTCACGTTTCAATTCTTTCAGTACTTCGTGGCATGACTCACGCATGACCGTCGCACGTGGGTCCATGTTCTTATAAACACGGTGACCAAAGCCCATAAGGCGGAACGGGTCGTTCTTGTCTTTTGCTTTTTCGATGTACTTAGGAATGTTTTCTACTGAACCAATTTCAGCCAACATACGCAAACATGCTTCGTTGGCACCACCGTGTGCAGGACCCCATAGCGATGCAACACCTGACGCGATACATGCGTATGGATTAGCACCTGAAGAGCCCGCTAAACGAACAGTCGACGTTGAAGCGTTTTGTTCGTGGTCGGCGTGAAGGATAAAGATACGGTCCATTGCTTTTGCAACAGCAGGACTAATTTCATAATCCTCTGCAGGTACAGAAAACATCATGTTCAGGAAGTTTTCCGCATAGCCTAAGTCGTTACGCGGATAAACGAACGGTTGACCGATGCTGAACTTGTAAGCCATCGCTGCGATTGTCGGAATTTTCGCAATCAAGCGGTAGGCGCTACGTAAGCGTTGATCTGGATCATGAATGTCCAAATCATCGTGGTAGAACGAAGACAAAGCGCCCGTAACAGCACATAGCATTGCCATTGGATGCGCGTCGCGACGGAAACCATTAAAGAAATTGTGCAAGCCCTGATGAACCATCGTGTGTTTGGTGATGGTTTTACGGAAATCTTGGTATTGCTTTTCATCAGGTGCTTCGCCGTGAAGCAACATGTAGCAGACTTCTAGATAATCCGCTTGGGTGGCGAGATCGCCAATAGGGTAACCGCGGTGCAATAAGACACCGTTTTCACCATCAATATATGTGATCTTAGACTCACATGAGCCGGTTGCTAAAAACCCTGGGTCAAAGGTGAAATATCCGTGTTTGCCTAAGCTGCGGACATCTACGACATCCTTACCAGCAGAAGGGGATAAAACGGGTAACTCAATTGACTGTCCATCGATCTGTAAAGTGGCTTTACGATCAGCCATAAGGACTTCTCCTTGCATCTACTTTTTAAAAAGTGCGCTAATTTAACTCGAAATGCGTGCCAAATGTCAATTTTTGTAAAGGACATGGCAACTCACTCTCGATCATTATACGTGCATAAAGTGAATACAGGATTACATTTTTATGCGAGATACAACTTTAGTCTTAATCCAAATTCTTTCGATGTCCGTTATAGGCATTGGACATTGTAATTCAATGCTATGGTCGATATACTCACATACGTCGAGGTGGCATTAATTAACAGTGCTCCGGGCATTCTTTACATTTCTTGGTGCTTTATTGAAAGGCAATCTATCGTGAAAAAAGAAAGACCTGTAAACTTAGACTTATCTACCATTCAGTTTCCTGCCGCTGCCAAAGCATCTATCCTGCATCGGGTTTCCGGTGTCATTATGCTTGTGTCACTGGCCTTCTTGATTTGGGCGTTCGCAACGTCTCTCAGTGGTCCTGAGGGATTTGCTCAAGTAGAAAGCATAATGACTAGCTTTATCGCGAAGTTCATTGGCTGGGGTATTTTGACAGCGTTAGGATTCCACTTAATCATTGGTATTCGTCACTTGATCATGGATATGGGCTTCTGGGAAGAGCTTGATTCAGGCCGCGCCAGTGCCACTGCATCCATCGTGATTTCGATTATCGTGTCAGTTTTAGTAGGGGTGTGGTTATGGTAAGAGAAGCTGGAACCTTTGGACGTAGCGGCCCGCATGACTTCATTTTGTTGCGTGCTTCAGCAGTCGTTATGTTGCTATATGTCTTGTTCATGGTGGGCTTCTTTGCGTCAACAGCGGACGTAACCTACGCCAACTGGACGGGCTTATTTTCGAATTTGTGGATGAAAGTGTTCACGTTGTTAGCGCTTACCGGCGTGTTAGTACACGGCTGGATTGGTATCTGGCAAGTACTTACGGACTATGTTAAAGCCTCGGGTGTACGCGCTTTTATTCAGTTCGTATTCAGCGTTGGGCTCATCATCGTTTGGCTCACTGGCTTGTTTGTACTGTGGGGTGTGTAAGTGAACGTAAAAACTTTAGAATTTGATGCCGTTGTAATCGGCGCGGGCGGCGCAGGTATGCGTGCTGCGTTGCAAATTTCCCAAGAAGGTATGAGCTGTGCGTTGATGTCCAAAGTGTTTCCAACGCGTTCTCACACTGTTTCTGCGCAGGGTGGTATCACCGTTGCGTTGGGTAACGCCCACGAAGACGATTGGCAATGGCATATGTTTGATACCGTCAAAGGGTCAGACTATATCGGCGACCAAGACGCAATTGAGTACATGTGTAAGAGCGGTCCAGAAGCGATCTTAGAGCTCGAAAACATGGGCTTGCCATTCTCTCGTTTTGAAAATGGTAAAGTGTATCAGCGTCCTTTCGGTGGCCAGTCAAAAGAATTTGGCGGCGAGCAAGCGGCGCGTACAGCGGCTGCCGCGGACCGTACCGGCCACGCTTTGCTACATTTATTGTACCAGCAAAACGTGAAAAACAAGACTACGGTATTCTCTGAGTGGTATGCACTCGACATCGTTAAAAACCAAGACGGCGCTGTGTGCGGTGTCACGACGATGAATATTGAGACCGGCGAAGTCTACTATGTGAAAGCTAAAGCGGTCGTGTTGGCGACCGGCGGTGCAGGGCGTATTTATGCCTCTACAACCAACGCGCACATCAATACGGGCGATGGCGTAGGCATGGCATTACGTGCCGGTGTACCTGTACAAGATATGGAAATGTGGCAGTTCCACCCAACCGGTATCGCAGGTGCAGGTTGCTTGGTAACCGAGGGTTGCCGTGGTGAAGGTGGTTACTTGCTTAACAAAGATGGCGAGCGCTTCATGGAACGCTATGCGCCAAACGCAAAAGATTTGGCATCGCGTGACGTCGTTGCACGTTCAATGATGACCGAGATTCGCGAAGGTCGAGGTTGCGATGGCCCTTGGGGTACGCACTTGAAATTGAAGCTCGATCACTTGGGTAAAGAGACGCTTGAAAGCCGTCTACCGGGTGTATGCGACTTATCACGCACGTTTGCTCATGTCGATCCGGTTAAAGAACCGATTCCGGTTATCCCAACCTGTCACTATATGATGGGTGGTATTCCAACAGACGTGAACGGTCAAGTATTGGACATCGATAGCGATGGTCAATCAAAACCAGTACAAGGTCTGTTTGCTTGTGGTGAGATTGCCTGTGTATCGGTACACGGTGCGAACCGCTTAGGTGGTAACTCATTACTTGATTTGGTCGTATTCGGCCGTGCGACGGGTATGCACTTAGGTGAACACTTGGCTGCGAATGCGGAAGCACGCGAAGCGTCAAAAGACGATGTTGATGCAGCGCTAACCCGCTTTAACCGTTGGGAAAATACCCAGAAAGGTGAAGATCCTGCGCAAATTAAGAAAGACTTGCAGCAATGCATGCAGATGAACTTCTCGGTATTCCGTGAAGGCGATGCGATGGCTGATGGTCTTAAAGAGCTGGCAGAAATCCGTGAGCGTCTGAAAAATGCACGTTTGGATGATACATCTAAAGAGTTCAACACGCAGCGTGTTGAGTGCTTGGAGCTCGATAACTTGATGGAAACAGCTTATTCTACTGCTGTGGCGGCCAACTTCCGTACGGAAAGCCGTGGTGCGCACAGTCGTGCTGACTATCCTGACCGTGATGATGATAACTGGTTAGTACACAGTGTGTACCGTCCAGAAGACGAGCAGATGGTTAAGCGTGAAGTGAATATGGCACCTAAGCTACGTGAAGCTTTCCCTCCGAAAGCACGTACTTATTAATAAGGGGTTAAAACGATGAAAACAGTTAATATTTCGATTTATCGTTACAACCCGGATGTTGATGACGCACCGTATATGAAAGACTATTCTCTTGAAATTGAAGAGAATCAGGATCTGATGGTGCTGGATCTTTTGATTAAATTGAAGGAAAAAGATCCGTCGTTAGCGTTCCGGCGCTCATGTCGTGAGGGCGTGTGTGGCTCTGACGGTTTAAACATGAACGGTAAAAATGGTTTGGCCTGTATCACGCCAATGTCATCTTTGAAAGGTGGCAAGATCGTGATTCGTCCGTTACCTGGCTTACCGGTCATCCGTGACTTGATTGTAGATATGAGTCAGTTCTACAAACAGTACGAGAAAATTAAGCCGTATCTTATCAATGATGAGAAAACGCCACCGGCGCGTGAACGTCTGCAATCGCCAGAAGAGCGTGCGAAGTTAGACGGCTTATACGAGTGCATTCTCTGTGCTTGTTGCTCAACTTCGTGCCCATCATTCTGGTGGAACCCAGATAAGTTTATCGGTCCTGCCGGTTTGTTGCATGCATACCGTTTCTTGATCGATAGTCGTGACACGGCGACTGAACAGCGTCTTGATGATCTTGACGATGCCTTCAGTGTGTTCCGTTGCCACGGCATCATGAACTGTGTGAATGTTTGTCCTAAAGGGTTGAACCCAACTAAGGCAATCGGTCACATTAAATCGATGTTGCTGAGCCGTGCAGTTTAATTGCAGCGCCTTAGCAAGAAATCGTTATAATTGATGCTGAAGATGGCCATCCGGCTCACGGATGGCTATTTCTTATAGTTTGAACAAATTGAGTGTGAAGGATACGCAATGCAAGAGGGTGTAATGCGTGAATGGCTAGAATCATCGCATCTAGCCGGAGGCAATATCGCTTATATCGAACAAATGTTCGAAGCTTACCTCGATGATCCTACTGCAGTGAGTGATGAGTGGCGAAATATGTTCGACTCATTGCCAACCAATGACCATGCAGTAGATGCTAAATTAAGTGACGTACGGGAACAGTTTCGTACGCTTGCGAAGAATAAACTCAAGCAAGCTGGCGGTCAGTCGTCAGTAGCGGATCAGAAACAAGTACGCGTTTTACAGCTCATTAATGCATACCGTTTCCGTGGTCATCAACACGCTAACCTCGATCCTCTTGGCTTGTGGAAACAAGAAGAGGTACCCGACCTTTCACTTGCTTTTCATGACTTAACTAAAGACGATTTGGACCGTGAGTTTAACGTTGGTTCGTTAGCCGTTGGCAGCGAAACGATGAAGCTCAAGGATATTCACAAAGCGTTAGAAGATATTTATTGTGGCCCGATTGGTGCAGAATATATGCACATCGTGTCGACAGAGGAAAAACGTTGGATTCAGCAGCGCTTAGAAGGTGTTCGCGGTAAGCCAAGCTTTGATAAAGAGCAGCAGACCGGCATCTTACGTGAACTGACTGCTGCCGACGGTTTAGAAAAATACCTAGGCTCTAAGTTTCCAGGTGCTAAGCGTTTCTCACTCGAAGGTGGCGATAGCTTAGTTCCGCTATTGAAGTCATTGATTCGTCGCTCAGGCGAGCAGGGCACGCAAGAAGTCGTTATTGGCATGGCCCACCGCGGTCGTCTAAACGTGTTAGTCAACGTGCTCGGTAAAAAGCCACAAGATTTGTTTGACGAATTTGCCGGTAAACATGCGGCAAACAAAGGTTCAGGTGACGTTAAATACCACATGGGCTTCTCGTCAGATTTTGCAACGCCCGGTGGCGATGTTCACTTGGCGCTAGCCTTTAACCCATCACACTTAGAAATCGTTAATCCAGTGGTTATGGGTTCGGTGCGTGCGCGCATGGATCGTCTACAAGATCCGAAAGGCGATAAAGTACTGCCGATAACCATTCATGGGGATGCGGCAATTGCTGGTCAAGGTATCGTACAAGAGACATTTAACATGTCTAAAACGCGTGCTTATCAGGTCGGCGGCTCGGTACGTGTCGTGGTGAATAACCAAGTTGGCTTTACCACATCGAAGCAAGAAGACGCGCGTTCAACTCAGTACTGTACTGATATTGCAAAAATGGTCCAAGCACCGATTTTCCATGTTAACGCAGATGACCCTGAAGCTGTGGTCTTTGTAACGCAATTGGCATTGGATTTCCGCAATACCTTTAAACGTGACGTTGTAATCGACTTGGTGTGTTACCGCCGCCACGGTCACAACGAAGCAGACGAGCCAAGTGCTACACAACCATTGATGTATGCGAAAGTGAAAAAGCACCCAGTGCCGCGTGAAATCTACGCAGAGCGTTTGTCAAAGGCTAACGTGGTCAGTGAAGACGACGCTAAACAATGGGTGCAAGACTACCGTGATGCCTTAGATAAGGGTGAGGTCGTCGTCGAAGAACACCGTCCGATGCGTAAGCATTCGGTCGATTGGAGCCCGTACGTGGGCAACGATTGGGACGTCGACTATGACTATAAAGTGTCAAAATCGACGCTTGCGACATTGGGTGAGAAGATTGCTCAGTATCCAGAAGAACATAAGCTGAACTCTCGCGTTGCTAAGGTCTATCAAGAACGCATGAAAATGGCTAAAGGCGATAAGCCGATGGACTGGGGTTTTGCAGAAACCTTAGCTTATGCCACCTTGTTGGATAAAGGTATCCATATCCGTTTGACCGGTCAGGACTCGGGTCGTGGTACGTTCTTCCATCGTCATGCCGTGTTGCACAACCAAAAAGATGCATCGACTTACATGCCATTGAATCACATTAAAGATGATCAAGGTGTGGTAGAAATCTACGATTCGGTCTTATCGGAAGCGGCGGTAGTTGCGTTCGAATATGGTTATGCGACCGCTGAGCCCAAGTCATTGGTCATGTGGGAAGCGCAATTTGGTGACTTTGCCAACGGTGCTCAAGTCGTGGTTGATCAGTTCTTAAGCTCCGGTGAGCAGAAGTGGGGCCGTTTATGTGGTTTGACTTTGTTGCTGCCGCACGGCTACGAAGGACAAGGTCCAGAACACTCTTCTGCACGCCTTGAACGCTTCTTGCAGCTATCAGCTGATCATAACTGGTCAGTTTGTGTGCCTACGACACCTGCGCAAGTGTTCCATATGATTCGTCGTCAGCAACTGCGTCCGGTGCGCCGTCCGCTTGTGGTGATGACACCTAAATCGTTATTACGTCACCCATTAGCTATCTCTGAAATGAGTGACTTAGAGAATACTGGTTTCCAAAATGCCATCGCTGAAATTGATGACTTGGATCCGAAAAAAGTAAAACGCGTGGTCTTGTGTTCAGGTAAAGTTTACTATGATCTGTTACAAGAACGCCGTAAACGCGAACAAGATGATGTGGCTATTATCCGTATCGAACAGCTTTATCCGTTCCCTGCGGAAGAAGTCGCAGAGATTATGAAAGATTATCAGCACGTCAAAGATTTTGTTTGGTGTCAGGAAGAGCCCCAGAACCAAGGTGCTTGGTACAGTAGCCAACATAACTTCTGGGCGGCTATTCCATCAGGTGCTCAATTAACCTATCGAGGCAGAGCCGCATCAGCTGCTCCGGCAGTCGGTTATTTATCTGAGCATAATAAACAGCAACAAAAACTCGTTGACGAAGCGCTAACCATTAAATAGGTGAAGATGAACCATGGCGATTGATATTAAAGTTCCTCAATTACCCGAATCTGTTGCCGATGCCACCATCGCAACTTGGCACGTAAAACCAGGTGACAAAGTGTCGCGTGACCAGAATCTGGTTGACATCGAAACCGATAAGGTAGTGCTCGAAGTTGTCGCTGAAGCCGATGGCGTCATTGGCGAAATCATTGCTGACGAAGGCACTACGGTGACTGCTGAAGAAGTGATTGGCAAAATCGAAGAAGGCGCGGGTGACGATAGCAACGACGATAGCGATAGCAAAGATTCGGCTGAAGAAGATAAGAAAGAAGAAAGTTCGTCAAAAGACGACAATGCTTCTGAAAAATCAGGCTCGGGCGAAGGCTCAGGCGAAAAAATTGAAGTCAAAGTACCGCAGTTACCTGAATCTGTCTCTGATGCAACCATTGCAACTTGGCATGTGAAAGCAGGCGACGCTGTTAAGCGCGACCAAAACCTTGTCGATATTGAAACTGACAAAGTGGTTCTTGAAGTTGTCGCGCCAGCCGATGGTGTCTTAGCTGAAATCACGCAAGACGAAGGCGCGACAGTGGGTGCTGACGATGTGATTGGCACGGTTGAAGCGGGCGCAGCTGCATCAGGCTCTGCTGATAAATCCTCGGCAAAGTCTGAAGAGACTTCAACTGAGCAGAAAGACGAAGGCGACAGCGAAGTCGCAGGTCCGGCCGTACGTCGTTTGTTAGGCGAGCATGGTCTGAAACCGAGTGACGTAAAAGGCACTGGCAAAGGTGGTCGTGTGACCAAAGAAGACGTTGAGAAACACGTTAAAGGCCAACAGTCTAAGTCAAGCTCTAGCAGCAGCCAGAGTGCGTCTCAGCAGCCGCAAGCGGCGGGTGACCGTGACCAAAAACGCGTACCGATGACGCGTTTACGTAAACGTATCGCCGAGCGTTTATTACAAGCTAAGAACGACACGGCAATGTTGACGACGTTTAACGAAATCAACATGAAGCCGATTATGGACCTTCGTAAAAAGTACAAAGATGTGTTTGAAGAAACACACGGTACACGCTTAGGTTTCATGGGCTTTTACGTTAAAGCGGTCACAGAAGCATTAAAACGCTTCCCTGATGTCAACGCATCGATTGACGGTGATGATATCGTTTATCACAACTTCTTCGATGTAAGCATCGCGGTTTCAACACCACGTGGGTTGGTTACGCCTGTGTTACGTGATACTGACAAAATGTCGATCGCAGACATGGAAAACGGTATTCGTGAATTGGCTATCAAAGGACGTGATGGAAAACTCACATTGGAAGAAATGCAGGGTGGAAACTTCACAATCACTAACGGTGGTGTGTTTGGTTCACTGCTTTCAACTCCTATTTTGAACCCACCACAAAGCGCGATTTTGGGTATGCACAAAATCCAAGAACGCCCCATGGTGGTGGATGGTAAAATTGAGATTTTGCCAATGATGTATTTGGCATTGTCTTATGACCACCGTATTATCGACGGCAAACAATCGGTTGGCTTTTTAGTCACGGTTAAAGAGCTGTTGGAAGATCCTCAACGTCTTATCCTGGATATCTAAAGACGCTGAGCACTCAGCCGTAAGTTGGATTCCAGCTTACGGCTGTTATTTTTGCGCCGTACGCGTTAGAATTCGGCGCGGTATTCGGGTAGGCAGCATTTCGCTGCTTTTGTTGTTTCAACGAATCGGAAGAGCATCATGAATTTGCATGAGTATCAGGGTAAGCAACTCTTTAAAGAGTTTGGTTTGCCAGTATCTGAAGGTTTTGCGTGCGATACTGCTGATGAAGCAGTTGAAGCGGCAAAACGTATTGGTGGAGACACTTGGGTTGTTAAATGTCAGGTTCACGCTGGCGGCCGCGGTAAAGCGGGCGGTGTGAAGTTGGTAAAAAGCACTGACGAAGTTCGCGCTTTTGCTGAGCAGTGGTTAGGTAAAAACTTAGTAACTTTCCAAACCGACGAAAATGGTCAGCCGGTTGCTAAGATTTTAGTTGAAAGCTGCACTGACATTGCAGACGAGCTTTACCTAGGTGCAGTTGTAGACCGTGGTTCACGTAAAATCGTGTTCATGGCATCAACTGAAGGCGGCGTTGAAATCGAGAAAGTCGCTGAAGAAACACCAGAAAAAATCTTGAAAGTTGAAATCGATCCGACCGTAGGCGCACAGCCTTTCCAAGGTCGTGAATTAGGTTTCAAATTGGGCCTTTCTGCAGATCAGGTGAAGCAGTTCACCAAAATCTTCTTAGGCTTAGCGAAAATGTTCGAGCAATACGACTTGGCATTGCTTGAAATTAACCCGCTCGTTATCACTGACGAAGGCAACTTGCACTGCCTAGACGCTAAAGTAGGCATCGATAGCAACGCATTGTACCGTCAGCCAAAAATCCGCGAAATGCACGATCCGTCACAAGACGACGCGCGTGAAGCAGAAGCGGCTAAGTGGGAACTAAACTACGTTGCACTCGACGGCAACATCGGTTGTATGGTTAACGGCGCTGGTTTGGCGATGGGTACGATGGACATCGTTAAGTTAAGCGGTGGCGAACCTGCAAACTTCCTTGACGTTGGTGGCGGTGCAACTAAAGAACGCGTTTCTGAAGCATTCAAAATCATCTTGTCTGACAGCTCTGTAAAAGCCGTACTGGTTAACATCTTTGGTGGTATCGTCCGTTGTGACATGATCGCTGAGGGTATCATCGGTGCCGTCGAAGAAGTGGGCGTTAAAGTACCGGTTGTTGTTCGCCTTGAAGGTAACAATGCTGAACTAGGTACGCAGAAATTGAATGAAAGTGGCCTAAACATTATCGCAGCAGAAAGCCTTTCTGACGCTGCTGATAAAGTGGTTGCTGCGGCAGGAGGTCAATAATGAGCGTTTTGATCGATAAAAACACCAAAGTTATCTGCCAGGGTTTCACTGGTGGTCAAGGTACGTTCCACTCTGAGCAAGCAATTGCGTATGGTACGCAAATGGTTGGCGGTGTAACACCGGGTAAAGGTGGCCAAGAGCATTTAGGTCTACCTGTCTTCAACACTGTTAAAGAAGCGGTGGAAGCGACTGGCGCAACAGCATCAGTTATCTACGTACCGGCACCTTTCTGTAAGGATTCAATCATCGAAGCTGCAGATGCGGGTATCGAACTGATTGTTTGTATTACTGAAGGTATCCCAACATTGGACATGTTGTACGTTAAGGAATACTTGACGCACAAAGGTGTTCGTATGATTGGTCCAAACTGCCCAGGCGTTATCACTCCTGATGAATGTAAGATCGGTATCATGCCAGGTCACATTCACAAGAAAGGTAAAGTCGGCATCGTATCGCGTTCAGGTACTTTGACTTATGAAGCCGTTAAGCAGACTACTGACGAAGGTTTCGGTCAGTCTACTTGTGTTGGTATCGGTGGTGACCCGATCCCAGGCTCTAACTTCATCGACATCTTAGAGTTGTTCGAGAAGGATCCAGAGACCGAAGCTATTGTCATGATCGGTGAAATCGGTGGTACTGCAGAAGAAGAAGCTGCAGAATACATCAAAAACCACGTGACCAAACCTGTGGTTTCTTACATTGCAGGTGTCACTGCGCCTCCAGGTAAGCGTATGGGCCACGCCGGTGCGATCATCGCAGGCGGTAAAGGTACAGCAGACGAGAAATTTGCTGCACTTGAAGCAGCTGGCGTTAAGACTGTACGTAGCTTGGCTGATATCGGTAAAGCAGTACGTGAGAAAACAGGTTGGTAATCAACGTTGTTTAAGCTCATAAAAAGCCCGGCCTTGCGCCGGGTTTTTTGTATCTTATGTTTAACTTAATGTGTTTAAGGTAATTTTCTCTTTTCAAACATTACAAGCCATTCGGATAGCTGCTTATCGATCGTATTGTCGTATACCATCATTGCTATATGTGGGCGGTCGGGTAGGGTGATGACTTTAACGTTTGAGTTGTCATCAAACGAGGTAAAGGTTTCCTTTTTACTCAGTTTATCAAGTTCACCAACAAAAATGAGTGATGGGGGCCAGCTGGCTTGTTGTAACTGATTAGCCAATATACGTGCGGTATTGGCCTTCTCGACATTCGCTCCGACTGAAGCGGCAGCGCGTTCAATACCTGCGGTAATATAATCATCGCTAATAAACTGGGTTAGCCAAGGCGAATTGCGTTTTGTCTCGATAAGCGCAGCTTCGGTAAAGTTATTCATCGGAGCAATGCCGATGAAACCATCGATCTTGCCATGCTTCGCGATATATTGTGCAGCTACGCTTGCACCATAGGATTTTCCGTACAGCAACAGCGGCAAGTTTGAGTTGTCACGGATCATAGTGACTAATTGATCTAAACGTTCAACATCCGCCGGACCAAAACTCATCGGCTTATCGCTTGCACGCCCATGACCATTCAGGTCGAACAACAACACGTCGTACCCTTGCGCCCGGAGTGCTCGACTATCAATATAAAGTGAACGGCTATCGGTGCTGTAGCTGTGCAGCATAATAACCTGACCGCGCGGCTCACTTTGCTTTGATAGTTTACGCGCATGGCTGTCGTCATAGTGATATTGGGTTGTCGTGGTGGTGCCTGTTTTGCTGTTGGTCAGCGCCACATTAATGGTGCTTTCAAACGCCGTTTCTTGTTGAGCAAATCCAGCGGCAGGTGCATAAAAATAGTCCAGGTTACCGACCTTACGGGGCTGCAGGTGAAAGATATCTAGAGCTGATTGTTCATCGGAAAAGTTTAGATTCATTCCATGGGGGTGAGCCACTTGGTCAGCAACGAGGGCTGTACAGCCTGTTAACTGCAAAAGAAGAAAGGTGACTATTATTATGCGCATAGATTAATTTTTCTATTTTGTTTTTAACCGTAATAAAAATTTGACTCCAGTGCAAGCGGAGTAATCGATTTAAACTGGTTGTACCAGAAAATCATTCATGCCTACAATGTGGTTATTGGGCATTTAAAGGAAATGTAGAATGGACTTTTCACTTTCAGATAAAAGTTGTGATTATTTGTCACGCGTACAAGAATTTATCGAACAGCATATCGTCCCTTATGAGTCTGATTATCGTAAAGAAAACCAACGTCTTAATGCCGGCCCTCACTGGCGTGAATGGCAGGTGCCACCCCATGTAGCTGAATTAAAAGCCATGGCTAAGAAGGCGGGGTTATGGAACCTGTTTTTGCCCGACGCTGAGCTTGGGCAGGGACTAACAACTCTTGAGTACGCGCCTATCGCCGAGTGTATGGGGCACAGCTTGTTGGCGCCGGAAATCTTTAATTGTAATGCACCGGATACCGGCAATATGGAGGTGCTGTATCACTTTGGGAGTGCCGCGCAAAAGACGCAATGGCTTGAACCTCTCCTGGCAGGGGATATTCGTTCGGTCTTTTGTATGACGGAGCCTGATGTGGCGTCATCTGATGCAACGAACATGCAAACCACGATTACCGCTGACGGCGATGAGTGGGTGATAAACGGACGTAAATGGTGGAGCACAGGGCTTGGGCATCCCGACGCTCAATTTGCCATCGTGATGGGTTTGACGGACGCGGATGCTGATAAGCATAGCCGTCATTCGATGGTGATTGTGCCTTTAAATACACCCGGCGTGCATATTGAGCGCATGCTCCCTGCGCTGGGCGAATACGATGCGCCTTATGGTCACGGTGAAGTGATATTTGACGATGTGCGTGTACCTAAGGACCATATCATCGTCGGACCGGGCGCCGGATTTAAAATAGCGCAAGGACGTTTAGGTCCAGGCCGCATTCATCATTGCATGCGCGCCATCGGTGCTGCTGAACGGACGCTCGATATGTTTATCGAGCGCGGTACATCCCGTATTGCGTTTGGGCAACCTTTATTAAAGTTGGGTGGCAATACAGAACGTCTCGCAGATTTACGGGTTGCCATTGATCAAGCGCGTTTACTCACGCTTCATGCGGCATGGCAAATTGATAAGATGGGTGCAATGAAGGCGATTAAAGCGATTTCATCAATTAAATTGGTCGCGCCGCAAGTCCTGCAACGTGTGGTGGATGAAACCATGCAACTGTATGGTGGTGCCGCGATGTGTCATGATACGCCTTTACCCGATTTATTAGCGGTCGCTAAATCATTGCGTATTGCCGACGGCCCTGACGCAGTGCATCGTGCAACCATTGCTAAAACAGAAGTAAGAGCTTGGCAGGAGCGAATGAATGAGCGTTGATGCAAACAGCGTACTTGACCAGTCTTCTCCGGTTAGAACGGAAGAGTCGTTACCCATTGAACAGCTTGATACGTGGCTAAAAGCCGAATTGCCCGACGTATTCAGTGATGTTTCCGGGGACCTGATGGTCACTCAGTATACAGGGGGCGCATCTAATTGGACGTACCGGCTTGATTATCATGACGTCGCTCTCGTTTTACGTCGTCCTCCCGATGGCACTAAGGCGAAGTCGGCGCACGACATGGGGCGCGAGTATCGTTTTCAAAAAGCGCTTAAGCCGTATTTTCCAGAGGTGCCGGAAGTGCTTGCACACTGCAAGGATGAGTCGGTTATTGGTGCTGAATTTTATGTGATGCGTCATATAGAGGGAATTATTCCGCGTCGTCACTTTCCCCGCCAACTGGAGTTAAGTGAAACACAAGCGCGGCAATTATGTTTAAACGCGATTGACCGCCTTGTCGCGTTACATAATGTAGATATCAATGCATCGGGTCTAAGACGGTTAGCGAAAGGCAAAGGCTATACCCAGCGGCAGGTAGAAGGGTGGTGCAATCGATTTGAGCGGGCGAAAACATGGAACGTATTTGGCGCTAAAAGCATCATGCGCTGGATTCGAGAAAACCAACCGAGCGACGAGACCATTTGCATGACGCACAATGATTTTCGTTTGGACAACTTAGTATTAGATGCTGATAACCCGACTCACATCATTGGCATTCTTGATTGGGAGCTCGCGACGCTCGGTAACCCGCTGATGGACCTGGGTAATGCGTTGGCCTACTGGATTCAATCTGACGACGACAAAATTGCCCGGGCGACGAAACGACAACCGAGTGATTATCCAGGTATGTTAAATAGAGCAGAAATCATCGACTATTATTGTCAGCAGACGGGCGTAGCGGTGGCTGACTTTAAGTTCTATGAGGTGTTTGGTTTATTCCGCCTCGCCGTAATTGCTCAGCAGATTTATTATCGTTATCACCATAAGCAAACGAATAATCCAGCGTTTAAAAACTTCTGGTTTTTGGTCAACTACTTGTTATGGCGTTGCCGTCGCAAAATAAAACAATAAATGGACGTGTATTATGCAAAAACAACAAACCGTATTAATAACGGGCGCCAGTTCTGGACTGGGCGAGGGCATGGCAAGGGAATTTGCCAGTAAAGGGTATCATTTGTGCCTGTGCGCACGGCGCATTGAGCGTTTAGAAGCATTGAAAAGTGAAATCGAGCAAGCTTACCCAAAAGCTAACGTATACATTGCAGCGCTTGATGTTAACCAACACGATGATGTATTTGACGTGTTTGAGCGGTTTAAATCAGAGGCAGGCGCGATTGATAAAATCGTTGTTAATGCTGGGATGGGTAAAGGCGCTTCGTTAGGCACAGGGTACTTTGCCGCTAATCGAGCCACGGCTGAAACGAACTTTGTTGCTGCGTTGGCCCAATGCGAGGCGGCTATGGGTATTTTCAGAGCACAAGAGCGAGGTCATTTGATCACCATCGCCTCGATGAGTGCATTGCGTGGCATGCCGCGTGCAATGACGGTATATGCGGCAACCAAAGCCGGTTTAGCATCGATGTCTGAAGGGATCCGCGCTGATTTGCTTAAGACCTATGGCAACAACAGTCCTATCAAAGTCACCACATTATTCCCGGGTTATATTCGCTCGGAAATTAATGAAAAAGTAAAGAACACACCCTTTATGATTGGCACCGAAGAGGGCTGTCGTAAAATGGTAAAAGCCATAGAGAAAGCGCCCGTCAAAGCCTATGTACCCGGTTGGCCGTGGTGCGTTATTGGTTTTTTAATGAAGCGCTTACCGCTGAGTTGGGTGCTCAAACTGACCTAATTAATCATCGCATGCCGTTGCTTGGTTATCGATTGCGACAGCCAAGCTATGGCTTGTGCCTTCTTTATCCTTGTAGATAAAGACCGGTTCAGCGAGGTTAAAATCGAGCTTGTTGCCCGCATGGGAGACCGTTAGACGACGCTCGTTGAGGCGAATGCGCACACAGGGTTCGCCTGCAACGGTTAACATCCGCTGCCACTCTTCAGTCAAAGGTTCATAGAGCCATATCTCGGTACCCTGCCAAGTGGTTTCTGAACCGCGAGTACATTGATAGGTGTGCACTTCAGCAGCACGATCTTGAGTTTGTTCGAGTTGTTGTAACTGACAGTCACCGGCATGGGGTAGGTCAGGTGCCATGATGGTGTATTGGTATACGACGATACTTATTACGATTAAACCAAAGGTCACGCCAGCGGCCGCAATGATCAGCGCCATTCGTTTAAATATCTGCATGTATTGTTCAATCCCTGTCAGCGTAGGCTCTAAGGTAACATATTCTTTTTTGTCTGTTAAAAAAGCGTTATGGTGGTATTCGACCAAAGCATAATAATAACGAGGTGAATAAATGTGGCAACGTGTTACTGCAATAGTACTGCTGATTGTAGGTTTACTTTTAGCTGTACTCGGAGTCGTAAGCGAGTTTGATACTACCATTCGGCTAACGGGCGCAGGCTTAATGCTGGTGGCTTTAATTTGGCTGTATCGGTTGCCCACGTTGAATAAGCTGAATGAACAAAGTAAACAGCCGCTCAAGTGGTATCAGTCTCCAATTGTTTGGGTGCCCGTGATAGGCATTATTATTTATTGTGTGAGCTTAGCGCTGTAAGGAAAGCAGGCATGAATCTTTTTAAGCGAATTGTCATTTTAGCGGGCGCGGTGGGTCTATTTTTTTATACCGCTTCACAAGACCAATTAGTCGCTGCAATTGCTGACTATCAATTGAGTTGGTATCAATTGGGAGTGCCGATTGCATGGGGCATTATTTTGGGTGGTTTACTCGCATTGTTGCGTATTCAAAAGCTATTGAGTTGGCTGCCTCCGATTACTTTGATAGCAAGCGGCTTAACGACGATGGGGCTCGTGGGTGCTGTCGCTATTTTCGCTAAACACCAGCTAGTCGTGCTGGCTTTACCTGCCCTGCAAATTGCCAGTATCGGTGTCGGGTTGTATTTGTTTGCAGTGAGCTACACTCGATTAACAGGTGACATTACCGCACGTAAACAAGACAAAACCAAATCATGATATACTTTGTCGTATGAATACGCATACGATTAGAAAAATTACACTCAACTGTGATATCGGTGAGAGCTTTGGCGCTTATAAGATGGGCGAGGATGAACTTATCATGCCGCACATCGACTGCGCTAATATTGCATGTGGCTTTCACGCATCCGACCCACTGACGATGACTCAGACGGTGGCACTGGCAGCACAACACCAAGTCAAGATTGGGGCTCACCCGAGCTATCCAGATCTTGTTGGTTTTGGGCGGCGGCATATGGACTGCTCAGAGCAAGAAATTATTGCTCTCATCATGTATCAAGTCGGTGCACTTAATGGTATCGCCGCACGTTACGGCGAATCGGTTGCTTACGTTAAACCACATGGCGCACTTTATAATGATATGCTACGGGACAGTGAAATATTTAAAGCGGTATGTAAGGCAGTTAGTTACTTGCAAACCCAACAACGTCAACCGTTACCATTGATGGTTATGGCAACGCCGCAAAACTCTGAGTGGCAGGCATTAGCATCTAACTATGACGTTTACTTATGGTTTGAGGGCTTTGCAGACCGTCGCTATAACCACAAAGGTCGGCTTGTATCACGAAAGCAAAGCGGCTCGGTGCTGACCGAGGAAGCCGATGTACTTGAACAAGCGAACCGGTTTGCTCGACGCGAGCCTATTATTGACAAAGATGGTAACGAGCGAATGATTAGTATCGACTCACTGTGCGTTCACGGCGACAACCCATCCGCGGTCGAAACCGTGTCGAAAATACGTGAGTTACTCCACTCGATACCCGAATAACAACAAGAGGGAAACTGAGCGTGAAACCTTCCATAGTCAATGCGGGTGCTGATGCGGTGATCGTCTATTTTGCAGATGTGATCAGCATCGAGGCGAACCAACGCGTACTGCAACTTGATTCAGCGATAGCCAGCAGCGATTTAGCGATACTCGAAACCGTACCGGCATACTCATCGCTCATGGTTTATTACGATATTACCCGACATTCAGATACCGATATACGTGCCTCGATCAAAGCTATCATTGAATCCTTGCCCGAACTCCAACAGGTCAACGCTGAACAGGGTCAAACACACGTCATTCCTGTTTATTACGATGAGACGGTCGGACCTGATTTAGCACGTATTGCGGAGCTCCACGGATGCAGTGCCGAGGAGGTTATAGAGCGCCATTGCCGTGATAGCTATCGAGTATATGCGTTGGGGTTTGCACCGGGTTTTGCTTACATGGGCGAAGTCGCCGAAGATTTACAGGCACCTCGGTTGGATTCACCTAGAACACGAATCCCAGCGGGGAGTGTTGCCATTGCTGAACGGCAAACAGCGATTTATCCCTTAGCATCGCCTGGCGGCTGGAACATCATTGGCCGCACGACCTTTCCATTATATGAACCTCAGAAAGGCATTCTGAATCAACTTAACTCGGGTGATACGGTGCGATTTAAGGCGATTTCAAAGGATGAGTTTATCGCGGCTGGCGGCTCAGTGGAGGCATTCGAATGATTGAAGTGATTGAACCCGGCATGTACGCCACTATTCAGGATTTTGGTCGCTTAGGCTACTTAAAAAAAGGCTTAACGCGCGGCGGACCTATTGATGAGAATGCCTTTTTATGGGGCAACTATCTGCTAAAAAATGAGCCGGGTGCCGCTCAGATTGAAATTGTATTGGGGGGCTCAAAGTTTAAGTTTTCCACCGCTGCTGCAGTCGCCGTCTGCGGTGCAGATGTCAGCTTAAAACTGGATGACGAAGAGCGCAGTATTTGGGAAACGTTTCAGGTTGAAGCTGGGCAGGTGCTGAGTATTGGGCCTGCACGTAGCGGATTACGGGCCTATTTAGCTGTTGCAGGTGGAATACAGGTCAAGCCGCAATGGGGTAGTTGCGCGACGGTTAAGCGTGAGCAATTAGGCGGTCACCGCGGTGATGGTAGTGCGCTGCAAAAAGGCGATACATTGGCTATTGAGTCTTCAACCTGTGAGTTAACGCAACGTATTCCATGGCGTTACCGTCCTGATTACAGTAAGCCACCGGTCTTAGGTCTGATACCCGGGTTTCAGTACGACCAGTTTGCCATGGCTGAGCGCGAAAAGTTGAGTTTCCACGAGTATAAAATTAGCCAGCAAAGCGATCGGATGGGCATTCGACTCGAAGGGCCTGCCATTGAGTATGCGGGCAAAGGTTTAGTGTCAGAGGGAATCAATATTGGCTCAGTGCAGGTGCCACCGAACGGCCAACCTATTATTATGATGAACGATCGCCAAACGTTGGGGGGGTACCCTAAGCTTGGTAATATAAGTCCACTGGATCTGTCACGTTTGGCACAATGTCGACCGGGTCAAACCGTGCAGTTTACTCGAGTTGAAGTTGCTAAAGTACAACAGCAATTAAAGAACTATTATGACTTTTTTGGCATCACACCTGCTTGCCAGACGGATCATTAATTGCGATCATAAGTAATATCCTTTTTTGAGCTCAAAAGTTGTTGGAGAACATACACGCATGTCAGAAACTGAGCATCGTCCAAGTAATTTTATTCGCCAAATTATTGATAAAGATTTGGCAGAAGGAAAGCATACGTCAGTACATACTCGGTTCCCACCGGAACCGAATGGTTTTTTGCACATTGGTCATGCTAAATCAATCGTGTTGAACTTTGGTATTGCCGAAGATTACCAGGGTACCTGTAACCTGCGATTTGATGATACCAACCCATTAAAAGAAAAAGTTGATTACGTCGAGTCGATCAAACGCGATGTTGCTTGGTTAGGTTATCAGTGGGAAGGTAAGCCTCGTTATTCATCGGGGTACTTTGATGAGTTACACGGGTTTGCGATGGAGCTCATTGAAAAGGGACTCGCGTACGTGGATTTCTCTGACCAAGAGACCATGCGTGAAATGCGCGGCACGCTGAAAGAGCCGGGCACCAACAGCCCTTACCGGGACACGTCGGTCGAGGAAAACCTTGATCTGTTCAAGCGCATGACTGCGGGCGAATATAAAGATGGCGAGTGTTGCTTGAGAGCTAAAATTGATATGGCATCACCGTTCATGTGCATGCGTGATCCAGTTATCTATCGCGTGCGACACGTGCATCACCACCAAACCGGTGACAAGTGGTGTGTGTATCCAATGTATGACTTCACACATTGTATTTCTGATGCGTTAGAGGGCATTACGCATTCATTGTGTACTTTGGAGTTTCAAGATAATCGCCGTTTGTACGACTGGGTTTTGGATAATATCAGTATCGACTGTCATCCTCAGCAAATCGAATTCTCGCGCTTGAACTTGCAATATACCGTGATGAGTAAACGCATCATCAATAACTTGGTTGAGGAAGGCAAAGTGTCGGGTTGGGATGACCCTCGTGTATCGAGTATTGCGGGTTTGCGTCGTCGTGGCTACACGCCATCGTCTATCCGTGAGTTCTGTCGTCGTATTGGTGTCACCAAAATGGATAACCAAGTTGAAATGGGTATGCTTGAAGCCTGTATCCGTGATGACTTAAACGAGAATGCGCCGCGTGCGATGGCGGTAATGGATCCGATTAAACTGGTTATCGAAAACTATCCAGAGGGTCAGCAGGAGCTACTTGATGCGCCTAATCATCCGAATAACCCGGATATGGGGTGCCGCCAAGTGACTTTCTCTCGTGAAGTCTACATTGAACGTGAAGACTTCCGTGAATCGGCTAACAAGAAGTTTAAGCGACTGGTGTTAGACAAAGAAGTTCGTCTCAGAAATGGCTATGTGGTTAAGGCTGAACGCTGTGATGTTGATAGTGACGGGCAAGTAACGACCGTATACTGTACCTATGACCCTGATACTTTGGGCAAAGATCCAGCCGATGGTCGTAAAGTGAAAGGCGTTATCCATTGGGTTTCGGCAGATACAGCGAAAGAAGCTGAGTTTCGTATCTATGACCGTCTGTTCCGTGTGCCGAATCCTGCTGCGGAAGATGACTTATTCGCTGCGCTAAACCCTGACTCACTCGTGGTTAAGCACGGCTTTGTTGAAGCCAACTTAGCCGAGGCGAAAGTTGAGCAACCGTACCAGTTTGAACGTTTAGGTTATTATGTGTTGGATAGTGACGCTGAGAAAGAACAGCGCCTTATCTTTAACCAAACCGTGGGTCTACGTGATAGCTGGGCTAAAATCGAACAGCAGGGCGATGCTGCATAAGTGCTTATCAAAAAAACCGGCTCATCAGCCGGTTTTTTAATGTTCAATGAACTGATCAAGTAGTTTAGCGCCACATAGTCGGGATGGCGTGTAATAGCCACCTGGCAAAGCTTCATGTTGTAAAATATAAAGTGCGACTTCAACGGCTCCTTCTGCTGTGACGGTATAGCCATTTTTTATTTTGAAGCGCATAGATTTCGTGTCTCCACGTTTATTTTTGACCTCTCCCCAAATATAGGTCGGGTTGGCTTTACGTGCGTCTTCATCTGGACCCGCGCTACTGCGCTGATCGACTTTTGCTTTCAGTTGGTTCTGTACCCAGCGTGACTTAAACAACCATCGTAACCAGTTCACTCTACGAAGTCGTTTAATTAACTTAGGTGGGGCTGGAATATAAACTTCAATGTTGGGTATCGATGTGGTGTAAAATGCAGTCGCCACATCGCCCCATGGAATGGTCATCGCCGACTTAACACCGTTACCAAAGTCAATGCGGCGCTCTTTCCATGCCAATGGCACTGAGCTGACAATACCGTCGATGCGTGCTGCGCCTCCATGTCCTAAACGCTCAATACTTGTTTTAGCTGTGCCGCGGCTCATTCTTGAGGCCGAATCAAATCCCAACGCGAGATGTGTTGCGTCAGGCATTTGTGCATACAGACGTGCAGCCAAGCAATCCGTAGGAATGACATCGAAGCCCACACCTGGGCAGAGCACGATACCTGCTTTTTTAGCAGCCTCAGACTGCGAGTGTGCATATTCAAACACGTCAATCTCGCCAGTAATATCAAGATAATGCGTAGCGGTGCTAATACAGGCTTGAATGAGCGGGGCGGCCGTTTTGCTGAAAGGACCTGCACAATTGATAACCAGATCGATGTCAATCAGTTGCTGTTTGACCTGTGACGGATCTGAAAGGCTGAAAACACGGTGCTGGAGCTGAAGCGCCCCAGCGAAGTGTTCGATTTCGGTTGCGTTACGTCCTGCAAGTACAGGGTGATAACCTCGTGCGACGGCTTTATGAGCAATGAGTTTACCTGAGTATCCATTTGCACCATAGATAAGCCAACGCAGTGCCATCGTTAGGCTTCCTCAGCTGCTTTATATTCGCAACCTTCACCTCGTTGACACTCGCCATAAAGATATAAGCTATGATTAGTTAGTTTGATTTTATTTTGCTCGGCAATACGTACCTGACGTTCTTCGATAACATCATCTTCGAACTCAAACACGTGACCGCAGGTTAAGCACACCAAATGATCGTGGTGTTCTTTCGCACTGAGTTCAAAGACCGAACGACCGCCTTCAAAATGGTGACGGGTAATAATACCTGCATCATCGAACTGGTTTAACACGCGGTAAACCGTGGCGAGGCCAATTTCATCCTTTTGCTCAAGCAAAATCTTGTAGACGTCTTCGGCACTGATATGCTGATTATCTGGTTGCTTAAGGATCTCCAAAATTTTTACGCGTGGGGACGTTACTTTAAGACCAGCTTTTTTCAATTGTTCATCATTTGTCGCCATGGTGCTCTTCGCTTTTTGTTTAGTTGTTCAATAGCTTTGCTCAAAATAGCGCAAAACCATCCTAGTTGGCTAGCTCTGCGAGACACATCTCTTCATAAACCTGTTTACACCATTGGGTAACACGGTCTTTTGTCAGTTCTGGCTGACGATCTTCATCGATACCTAAACCCACAAAATGATTTTCATCGACCAACCCTTTTGAAGCCTCAAAGTGATAGCTCTCGGTTGGCCAATGACCAACAATGATTGCTCCTCTTGCTTCAACGATATCGCGCACCATACCCATTGCGTCTAAGAAGTACTCGGCGTAGTCCTCTTGGTCTCCGCAGCCGAAGATGGCGACGAGTTTGTCAGTAAAATCAATTTCTTCTAACTCAGGGAAGAAGTCATCCCAGTCACACTGCGCTTCCCCGTAATACCAAGTGGGAATACCAAATAAAAGAAGATCGTAGCTCGCAATATCTTCCTTACTCGATTTTGCAATATCTTTGACCTCAACAAGCTTTTTGCCGAGTTCTTTTTCAATCATGTGGGCGACCGCTTCGGTATTACCCGTATCACTTCCAAAGAAAATTCCAACAGTTGCCATAAATCAACTTTCACCTGATTTTACTAAATTAACGACAGCTGGCAGCACTTGTTCTTGGTTTGCCAGCGAGATTTTAATCATCGCTTCGACTAAATCGCTGCGGGTGCAGCCCGAGGATGATGCGACTTCGTTCAAATGCTCATGCACTGACTGGTCGACTTTCAATTCTATTCGCTTTCTACCTTGACGTCGGTCTCGTTGCAGTTGCCGACGCTTATTAATTTTTAACTGCTCATTACGTGGTAATGGATTTGTTCGAGGTCGACCTTTACGCGGTTGATCAAGGAACAAATCGATCGTTACTTTATCCGTGTTTTCTTTTGCCATGTGTTTTCGGTCGATTTTAGACACCGACCTCCCAAATCACTTGGATAATGCCTTTAGCAATAAAACCAAAGCAGCCAAGAAACAACACCATCCATACGATAATGCGTCCGAATTTGGGGACCGATGAGCGATTAAGCACATCTCGAATAGCTAAGCCTATTAGTAAGAAAAGTATACCTAGCGTAATATTAGTAACGAGTACTTCTATTTGCTCATAATATTCAGCCAACATCCTTAAGATACCACCCTATAGGCCGACAGAAACGCCTCTTATAATAGCACAGTAGACTGTTAAAGACGACCGTGGCTCGCTAGAAAATCCTTTACAAGACGATTGAAAATGCGCGGTTTTTCGGCATGTAACCAATGGCCTGTGTTTTCAACAACTTTAACCTGCGAATTACTAAAACGCTCGGTG
>NZ_CH672405.1:14471-162540 GCF_000152885.1 Idiomarina baltica OS145 | reverse complement strand
AATCGCGGTTAAATTGAGTCGCCACGCGAAATGGTCGCCATCCTTGCGGAGGTTTTTTAGTAAAAATTGGCGCACACCTTTTTCTTTGATCACCGAACTCAGTTGTTTATCAGCATCCGTGCGGCTCGTTATTTGGTGTAAATCTAAACCCGCTAAGGCATCTAATATTGTGTTGTGATGAGCAGGATAGGCGACTGGAGCAATATCTGCGAACACCGCTGCTTGGACACGCTCTTCGTAGCGCATAGCCACTTCCATGGCAATCTTACCGCCCATGGAGTGACCAACTAACGAAAACTTTTTTAAGGCTAATGCATCTGCAAGTGCCACAATATCGTCCGCCATTTCCGTATAGGTCATACTGTCATGGTGAGGGGAATCACCGTGATTGCGAGCGTCGGGTAGAACACAGAAGTAGTCGCGTTCCAAATCGCGAGCAAGGCTCTTTAGGTTATCTCCATCTCCGAACAAACCGTGAATGATAATAACGGCGGGATTCTGCTTGTCACCCATGGTTTCGTAATGCAGTAATTCTGACTCTGCCATCGTTGTGCCTTTAGTGTTAAACTTTGCTAATATTTTCCGAGCTTTAGTGGTTGGTTGCAAGTCAACCCTGCGAATCGATAACAATGAGGAATTAAAAACCGATGAAACGCATCGAAGTTGAAGACGATTTATACGCGTATATCGCGAGCCACACGCAACAAATCGGTGAGAGCGCATCAGATATTTTGCGCCGTCTATTGGGCTTCGACAGCGTTGCTCAGGTTGAACCGGTGCAGGTCGAAGAGCGTGCTACTGACTCTGTGTTTAACCGTCTAAATCAGCAAGATGTTAATGTACAGAAAAGCGTAGTGGCACGATTTCTCTACATTTTGAGCATGCTGTATAAGACTCATCCCGAACAGTTTGAAACCGTATTGACTATTCGCGGCCGTGACCGCCAATATTTTGCCCGTTCGGAAGAGGCGTTGCTGACCAGTGGTAATAGTACGAATCCTAAGGCGATTCCCTCATCACCTTTTTGGGTGGTGACGAACAATAATACGACGAAGAAAAAATCGATGTTGACTCAGGTTGCGCAAAAGCTTGGATACAGCAAACCTGAAGTCGAGCAAATTAGGGACTTTTTATAATGACGGTGCATGAACGAGCAGGGCAGCCCGCAACCGCAGCGGATAGCGTAAACATCGCGCAGTTGGTCAGTGCATATTATGTGTATGAGCCGGACCCACGTAAAGCTCATCAAAAAGTGAGTTTTGGAACATCGGGTCACCGCGGTTCTGCGCTGGCGCGAAGTTTCAATGAAGCACATATTCTAGCAATTGCACAAGCAATTTGTGCCTATCGTGAAGAACAAGGCATTGAGGGTCCGATTCTACTCGGTAAGGACACCCATGCATTGTCAGAGTCGGCTTACATATCGGCTCTCGATGTGTTTTTAGGGAACGGTTTAGAAGTGCATGTTCAAACAGAACACGGTTATACGCCCACGCCTGCATTGAGTCACGCTATTTTGACTTATAATGCAAACCAACAGAAGCAATGTGACGGGGTGGTCATCACGCCTTCACATAATCCACCACAGGATGGCGGCTTTAAATATAACCCGCCGCATGGGGGACCGGCCGATGCTGATGCCACGCGGGTGATTGAAAAATATGCGAATGCACTACTGTCGTCTGGGCTTCAAGGCGTTAATACCTGTGAACGGGAAGATGTGTTATCACATCCAAAGTTAGTCTTTGTCGATTGGCGTAAACAATATATAGACGATTTGCCGCGCTGCATTGATATGCAATGCATTAAAGCGGCTGATCTGCGACTTGCGATTGACGCAATGGGTGGCGCAGGTGCTGACTATTGGCACCAAATCGCTGAGACTTATGGCCTCAATATCGATATTTTCAACGATCACGTCGATCCAGGCTTTCAGTTTATGACCCTCGATAAAGACGGCAAGATACGCATGGATTGCTCATCACCTTATGCGATGGCAGGTCTGTTGGCTTACAAAGATCGATACGATTTAGCCGGAGGAAATGACCCCGATTATGATCGCCACGGTATCGTTACGCCGGATGGCCTAATGAATCCTAATCATTACCTTGCTGTGGCTATTGATTATTTGTGTAAGTCGCGGGAATGGGCAGCCGATGTTGCAATCGGTAAAACACTGGTTTCTAGCCAAATGATAGATCGCGTTGTAGAAGATAATCAGCGTAAGGTTTATGAAGTGCCTGTTGGCTTCAAATGGTTCGCTCAGCAGCTGCGTGATGGTGATATTGGTTTCGCAGGCGAGGAAAGTGCAGGAGCCACTTTGCTTGATCGCCAAGGTGATGTTTGGACCACCGATAAAGACGGTATCGTGATGGTATTGTTGGCGGCAGAGCTGCAAGCTGCCACCGGTGAATCCCCGAGCGCTTATTACAAAAAATTATGTGCGCAGCACGGCGAAGCCTTTTATCA
The DNA here is from genome assembly GCF_000152885.1 of Idiomarina baltica OS145. Lineage (GTDB taxonomy): Bacteria > Pseudomonadota > Gammaproteobacteria > Enterobacterales > Alteromonadaceae > Idiomarina > Idiomarina baltica. Next base: position 160,071 of record NZ_CH672405.1, on the reverse strand, counting down.
GCGGGTTGATACTGCATCGTCGTTGGAACAGAACGCGCGCTTCAAGGATATTCGAGCCTACAAATTGAAATTAACCACGTTAGCTGAAAGTAACGTTGTCGATATCTTTACAAAAGCGCCGGGTAATGACGCTCAGTTTGGCGGTGTCAAGGTCGTGTTAGAAGATGGCTGGTTTGCCGCACGACCCTCAGGCACTGAGCCGGTTTATAAAATCTATGCGGAAAGCTTTAAATCAGCCGCACACCTCGAGCAAATCATTGCTGAAGCGCGCGACTGGGTCGCTGAGCTTATTCAGTAATTGTTAGTGTGCTGAAGCGCGTTAGCGCTTCAGTACCGCTGTACCATCCACCTCTTCTTCGGTATCGTCCTCTTCATCTGGCGCCTCTTCCGCCATGGAAGTTAATAGCTCATCGGAGGTTTGTGACGGTGCTAGAATAGCAAAGTTACTGTGTAATTGTTCCTCAGCTTTAGCACGACGCGTGATGCGGTACAGTGCGTAACAACCTACAAAAGCGGTGAGACCACCAAGCAGCAGAAAGAAGTAGTTAATAGCACCGAACTGCATTAACGCAGCGACCGCCGGCGCACCAATGATACTACCTGCACCACCGATTTTGATGATAGCGCCCGTGGCACCAACCATCTGGTCTTTCTCAAGGTAATCGTTGGTGTGTGCCATACCGAGCGAGTAGAGCGGTAGAATAAAGGCGCCAAGCACCGCTACGACTAGATAAATGAGTAAGGCATTTCCCGCACCAAGCTGAGCAAGTAAAATAGCTGCAGCGGTTCCGCCTGCGGCACAAATGGCGATAACAATACGACGATCAATGCGATCTGATAGCAAGCCAAACGGTGTTTGCGAGAGAAGTCCGCCGACTATAAACGCTGACATAAAGAACGTGATCTGTAGTACGGAAAGACCAATATACGAAGCATACATCGGACCGATACCGTAAAACATGGCGTAACATGCTTGCATTACAAATGCGTTGATAACCCCCAATGGTACTGTATTCAATAACATTTTAACGGGCACCTTGCGATTTTCGTGCGTGGTTGGCTCAACCGTAACGCTTACTAAGATGGGGATTAGCGCTAAATTGATAAGCAGTACCACAATGGCAAAGGCGATAAAGCCGCCGGGATCTGCGACACCGAGTATTAACTGACCGGCAATCAGACCACTGTAAATGATAACGAGGTAAATGGATAACAAGGTGCCACGGCTCTTGTTATCAGCCATGGTATTTAGCCAACTTTCAACAATGACGAAGATGCCTGATATCGCAAAGCCAGTCACAAACCGCATGACAAACCAGACGACAGGGTCAATCCAGATAGCTTGAACTAACACGCTGGCCGCGGCGAGGGCAGCCAGTCCGCCAAACGAACGTATATAACCGACTCGACGAATATCTTTGGGGGCTCGAGTCGAGCCAAATAAATAGCCAATAAAGTAGGCCGACATGATAAAACCAGTGACTAAGGTGCCAAAACCTTCAATCGTGGCGCGCAAACTGAGGAGCGTACTGGTCATACCGACACAGACCCCAATCAAGCTGATACTCGATAATAACGAGCTAATGCCACGTAATTGTTTTTTAAGCATAATGTTCCTAGTCACAAAATTTGTTTCATTTTAGCGAGGTGACCGGTTTTTGACTAGGCTATCGATAAATTACTTGAATTTACGTTGTCGAGGGCATTCCCACAAGGTTATCCACAAGTTGTCACTTGCCGTGTTGCGTTTGGGTGTTTAACATGCATTTCATGAACGATTTTTTGAAGGCTGGCCTATGATGCGCGCAACAGTTCAATACTTCATCTGTATAGTAAGTTTATTACTGTGCTTCTCGGCACAGGGTCGACTTATTGATGATCTTTTCTCAGCGGAAATAGAAGTGTCCTCGCAGGCAGCGAGCCAACGTGATGAAGCGTTGCGCACAGCGTTTGAACAGGTGATATTAAAAATATCGGGAAGCGAGAAGACACTCGAGCATCGTGCGATAAAGAATGCTAAGAGTCAGTTGGACGACTACCTATTACAGTATGGTTATCGGCGTAACGGGAATACGTTATATCTCACCGCCAACTTCGATGGACGTAAGCTGTCTGAGTTATTTAAGGTTAATCAACTGCCCTACTGGGGGAGTCGACGTCCGGAATTGTTGATGTGGGTAGCCAGTAGCGACGAGCGTGGCAAACGGCATATTTTAGCAGCAAACGACGAGTCTATCTTTATTCAACAGATCCGCCACCTCGCTAAGCAACGCGGTTTACCCTTACAGTTTCCTTTAATGGATTTGACGGATGCAACGTCAGTGTCTATTTCTGACATTTGGGGACGTTTTTTGACCCCTATTGGCGACGCTTCACAGCGATATCGAGCAGATGGCTATTTGGTCGCGAAGGTAGCAGAACGCGGCGTGACCGATGATGAACCTAAAGCCGAGGGCGAAGCCGAAAAAGGCCGTTGGCGGTTAGACTGGGTGGTCCGTGTGGGCGATATTAGGAAGTCGGGCGAAGTGTTTGCAAATTCACGCGACTTTCTTGCAGGTCCGTTCATGAATCAATTGCATGAATCGCTTGCTAATGAATTTGCTTTGATTGCGTCAGGTGAGAGTCAGTTGATTCAGTTTCCTATTCGTGTGGAAGGTTTGCAGGGTTGGCAAAGTATTCTAGATATTCAAAGGTTCATTGCGAGTGTGACCTCTGTACAGCAAGTCAAGCTAACTGATTACAGCCCAACATTCAGCCGCTTTGAGGTGACCTTAACGGATACGCCCGATCATCTGTTACAAGCTATTGAGTTAGATGGGCGTTTACAACAAAAGCGTCGCGATCCCTTTGCTTTGCGCGAGCAAAGCGCTGAGGAGGAAACGACTTATCGGTGGGTGGCAACAGAATAATGACAGCCGGTAAGCAACAACCTCAGCAACTAACACTTGCAGTGCAGTTGCCTGATGATGAAAATTTTACCACCTACTTAGAGCAACAGAATGATAATGTGGTGCGTTGGCTCAAGCAAATCGCAACAAAACCTCTGAGTGAAACGCAGGGCGAACGCTTGACACTTTTATCAGGTCCTTCGGGCTCAGGGAAAAGTCACCTGTTACATTCGATTGTCTCATTAGCTGGACAACACACCCAAGTCATGTATTTGCCGTTGGCGGATTTGAAAGAAAGCAACGCCGAGCAAGTGCTAGCAGGCTTGGATGCATTCAATATTATCTGTCTAGATGATATTGATACGGTACTTAAGGACCCCACTTGGTGCTATGAGTTATTCAAATTAATTAACACGATTACAGATGCTGAGCACTGTCGCTTGATGATGACCGCTCATGCGAGTGCGAGTCAGTTATCAGTTGAACTCGCTGACTTGCGTTCTCGTTTACAATGGGCAACGGCGTTTCAACTCAGCCCACTCAATGATGATGGCAAGGCAAGCGCATTGACGCTTCGTGCACAATGGCGAGGTTTGCAGTTGCCGCACGATGTGGCTATCTTCATGTTGCATCGGTTGGGACGCGATATGGCAGGGTTGTTGGCGCACTTAGATCAACTCGATAAAGCCTCTATCGCGCACCAACGAAAACTCACGATTCCATTTGTGAAACAAGTATTGGCTATTTAGCCTCTTTTTGCTTTTTAAGGCCCAGCCCTAATTCACGTCCGCGGTGCCGTGCAAACCCTGTTGCACCGACAAAAGCAACTGTCGTGAAAAGTATTTCTAAAACTGACCATACACGTTCATCAGGATGTGTGTATACGGTTGTGAGTCCGTGCAAAAAGTAGAACATCAAAATAAAATTAAACCAAGCGTGTGTGTAGGGCTTCCCTTTAACTAATCCAACGAGTGGAAATAACATCGGTAAAACCCAAAAAATTAACGATAGGTAAGTGGGTAGGGCACTCGTGTCACTTTCTGGAATGAGACCATGCCACAGAATCAGAAGTGCCAACAGCAGCCAGTAACCGGTCTGTGTGGCGATGCGAAAAAAGCGTGTTTTTGGTGCCATTTGAACGGCCATGTTATGCATCCTTGGTTGATTTTAGCTGTTGTGCAATTGTTGCAACTCGTTGACCCAAAGCAACGGCACTGGCTCGCTCATTGGCCGATAATGTCAAATTGGATGATGCATTTAACGCACCAGCACCGTAAGGCGAACCACCTGCATTATCGTGATGTAAACTCGGTTGCTCATAAGGAATGCCCGTTAGTAGCATGCCGTGATGAAGCAGAGGCAATGCCATATTAAGTAGGGTACTCTCTTGACCACCGTGTAATGAACTGGTTGTCGTAAAAACGGCTGCAGGTTTATCAATTAGATCACCATTTAGCCATTCGCGGCTGGTCGTCTCCCAAAATTTTTGCAGGTGTGCGCTCATGTGACCAAAACGAGTTGGACTTCCCATTATTAAAGCATCACAGTTGATCAGCTCATTTTTATCAAGAAGTAAATCACGCATACTCGCGGCATCGCTATCGGTTTCGACCGTGCGTAAAAGCGCTTCAGCTCCGGTTGCCTGAACGCCTTCGGCTATGGCATCTGCAAGTAAACGTGTCTGACCGCCTCGGCTAAAATAAAATATGACGACGTTACAGCCACTCACTTTATCAACTCCAACGCATTCTCCGGCGGGCGTCCTAATACGGCCTTCTCACCCTTAACGACAATCGGACGTTCAATAAGCTTGGGGTTATTGACCATCGAAGTGAGCAATACCTCATCATCCGACTCGTCGGCTAACTTAAGTTCCTTATATACCGCTTCTTTTGTGCGCATCAGTTGTCTAGGGCTGATATCGAGTTTATTCAGCAAACTGCTCAGTTCGGCTTGACTTGGTGGGGTTTCGAGGTATTTGATAATGGTTGGCTCGATACCATGCTGTTGCAATAACTCAAGCGTTTGGCGTGACTTTGAACAACGCGGATTATGGTATATGGTAACTTTAGACATATTGATTCACTCTATTAGTCAAACGTTGTTTCTTATCATAACGAATACGGGCCGAATATGAAATTGTCATTGCTAGTTGCGACAGTGTTAGCATTGGGTGTAGTGGGTTGTTCACAAGAGCCGGACATTCAACTCAACAACGAAAGCCAGATAAACTGGCAAAATGGTAAAGCGAACACCGTGGTGGTGAATTACTTCGCCGAGTGGTGCACTCCCTGCCTGCGTGAGTTGCCTGAACTTAACGAGTTTTATCACAACGAAGTCAGTGACGACAGCCAACTAACACTGATTGGCATCAGTTTTGATCCGATGAGTAATCAGCAAATCAACGCGCTGGCGGAAAAACATGATATTGATTTTCCTTTGGCGTTGAGCCTGCCAGCACCGAAATTACCGTTTGATAAGCCGGGTATGTTACCGGCCACTTACATTGTTGGTCCAGGTGGAAAGGTGACCGGTCCACTGTTGGGTGAGCAAACACGAGCGAGTCTGCGAAAAGCGATTGCTAAAGCGCGCTCAGAGTAGTCCTTTCAGGCGTTCTTTTTCGGCGCGTATTTGATCAATACGCGCGTTAAGTCGTTTCTCGGTTAGCTTATTCTGTGTGTGATTTTGCGCTGTTTGTAGTTGATCAATAGCAAGATCGAAACCACCGCGGAGCGCCAAGGCTTCTGCGCGTGTCTCGTACATCGCGGCTCTATCAGAAGTTCGCTGATAGGCATCGGTAAGCAGATCGAGGGCAATTAATGAACCCGGTTCAGCTAACAGGTAATTGCGCAATAATTTCACGCCCAGCTCAGCCTCATTTGAACGAATCGCAGCATTCGCATAGTTGAGTATAATCACCGGATCGTCAGGGCTTCGCGTGTACTCGCGCTTCAGCATATCAAGTGCCTTATCATTTTGTTCCAACGCAAGGTAAATATCGGTTTGCACATCAATATAGAAACGGTTTCTAGGATCGCGCTCAAGTAACGGGGTTAACCATTGTTGTGCCGTATCAGGATTGCTTGCATCGAGTGCTCTGATGGCCAATGCATAGCCGCCGGCTTGTTGAGTGATGATATTATCGCTTTTGGTCATTTTAACGAACTCACTATTCGGCGTGCTGCGTGTATAACGCGCATCAACTCGCGCTTTAGCAAGTTCAAAGTTTAGACTTTGTGGTACATCACGACGACCTAATGCCTCAGCACGGGTGCGCGTATCCGCAATGCGGGACTCGGGAACGGGGTGAGTCAGTAACATTTCAGGAGGTTTTGATACGTAACGGTATTGGTCGGCTAGACGACCAAAAAAATTAGGCGCCCCCATGGGGTCAAAACCGGCATTGGCGAGTGTTGTTATCCCAATACGATCGGCTTCTTGTTCAAATAGGCGTGTATAATTGATTTGTGCCTGACCCGTTGCGCCAATCGTTGTGTAGAGTCCGGCAGCGCCTGCTTCTGGATTGGCAATCCCTAACAAGATAGAGCCAATCACGCCGGCTATTGTGAGCGGCATGTTCTGTTGTTGCTCTTGCATACTCCGCACAATATGGCGCTGAGTTACGTGTGCTATTTCGTGCCCAAGGACCGCTGCGAACTCAGACTCATTGCGAGCTTGCTGAATGAGCCCAGTATGGACACCGACATATCCTCCCATAAAGGCGAACGCATTTATTTCGTTAATATTTAACCAAAAAAATGAGAAAGGGTAGCGTACGTTGTCCGCATTTCGTACTAAACGTTGTCCAACATCTTTAAGATAGCTGTTTAATACAGGATCCTGAATAACAGGTGCCGTTGCGCGTAGTTGGCGCATATAGTAGTCACCAACGACCTTTTCTCGCTCAATACTCATAAAGCCCGCTCCGGTGGTGCCGATTTCGGGCAGGTTTCTATGTTGCTGAGCAAGGGCCTCGGGTGCTTGAAACGCGGAGGGAAGCGCTAACATGAGCGCAAGCGCAATCCCACTTGTCATAAAGCGCTGAGTTTTTCTGAGATACAACATTCACATTAACCGCTGTTATAACGCAATATTCTACGTAGAGTTATTAATTTACAATAAGTTCCTTTTCTACTCTATGGTGTTACCGTAAGATTGCAAGCATCGTGAACCTTTAATCACACCGAACAGGAAGCTCGGAATGTTCCAACATATTCAGCAGTGGTATCGGAATAAGTTTTCAGACCCCAATGCAGTGACGCTATTTTTATTGCTCATTGTGTCGGTTCTATTGATTGTATTTTTCGGTGGAATATTAGCACCCATTCTAGCTGCGATTGCGCTCGCTTATTTACTTGATTGGCCTGTAAATCGATTGATTGACGCGGGGATGGGGCGTTTGGCTGCCACCATTATTGTTATGAGCCTCACCATTTGTATTGCGACGCTGTGCCTGTTTACGCTCGTGCCAGTGGTCTGGCAACAAAGCACAACGCTGATTCGTGAGCTACCTGATATGTTGGCGAACTTGCAAGTGTGGTTGCACAAACTACCCGAATTGTTTCCATCGGTGATTGATGAATCGCAAATAACCGAGTTGATGCTAACTGTTAAACGTCGTGTCGTAGGGCTCGGCGAGCAAATATTGACGAGCTCTTTGACTTCACTGGTCAATGTAATGGCGATGCTGGTTTACTTAATTGTCGTGCCGTTATTAGTCTTTTTCATGCTCAAAGACAGGAATACGCTCCTTGCTCATTTCAGCCGCATATTGCCCACTAACCGTCGTTTAATTACGCAAGTCGGTCAGGAAATGAACCTGCAAATCATGAACTACATCCGCGGCAAAGCTCTGGAAGTCATTGTGGTTGCCGTGACCTCTTTTGCTGTGTTCTTTGCTTTTGATTTACGTTACACGACGTTGCTGTCAATTTTAGTCGGGTTATCAGTATTGATACCGTACATTGGTGCCGTCGTGGTGACCATACCCGTCGCATTAGTGGCATTATTTCAATTCGGTGCTACAGGTCCATTCATTTACGTGATGATTGGCTACCTCATTATCCAAGCGTTAGATGGCAACGTGCTCGTGCCATTATTGTTTTCCGAGGCGGTGAGCCTTAATCCGGTCTATATTATTGCTGCGGTGCTTATCTTTGGTGGTATTTGGGGTTTTTGGGGCGTATTTTTCGCGATACCGTTGGCGAGCTTAGTCAAAGCGGTGATAACCGCTTGGTCAAGTCGAGAAGCCCTGATTGAGAAGAGTAGTCCAGCCGAAGAATAAGGCGCTCAGTGCGCCTTATTCCGAAATGACTTTAGTTCTGCTCTAAATGATCGAGTACCACTTGGTGGTGCTCTTTTGTTTTAAACTTATCAAATACGTGACTCACCGTACCGTCCTGTTCAACTAGAAAGCTGATTCGATGAATACCATCGTACTCTTTGCCCATAAATTTTTTTGGACCCCAAACTCCAAACTTATCTGCAATCGCATGATCTTCATCGCTCAGTAGCGTGAAGTTAAGCTCGTCACGTTCAGTAAACTTATTTAATCGCTTAGGCGCATCAGGACTAATACCGACTGAGATGACATTGTGTTCTAGTAAACGATCTTTTTCATCACGCAAGTTCTGCGCTTGAACAGTGCAACCAGGGGTCATTGCTTTTGGGTAGAAATACACCAACACACGATGGTCTTTCAGTAATGCTTGTAAAGATACTTTTTCTTCGTTTTTATCTAAAAGTTCAAAGTTAGGCGCTTTGTCGCCAGCTTGTAAACGTTCCATTTCTAACTCCTAACGATAAGATCCAGTATATATATGATAGCGAAGCTGGGTTTGGATTAAAATGAAGGGAACAAATTACGTGCTACGTGTTCCTAGTCTTGTGTTTATTTGGGGCTACCAGTAACATTAGGCCCCATGATTAGGAATTTGGAGCCTATATGCTAACAGGTAGTATTGTTGCCTTAGTCACACCGCTGACTAAGCATGGGAATATCGACTATAACGAACTTGAAGAACTCGTGAATTTCCATGTTGAATCCGGGACAGACGCAATTGTCGCGGTAGGCACAACGGGGGAGTCAACCACACTCAGCCATGAAGAACACATTGATGTTGTTGCTGCGATGGTCGAACTCGCTAATGGCCGCATTAAAGTAATTGGAGGTAACGGCTCAAACTCCACCGCCGAGGCCGTGCAGCTCACAGAGAAGATGAGTCACTTTGGTGTCGATGGTTTTCTCAACGTCACACCTTACTATAACAAGCCTTCAGTAGAAGGCCTGATCGCCCATTATTCAGCTTGCGCTGACGCCTCAGATAAACCGCAGATTTTATATAATGTGCCTGGTCGAACCGCATTAGACATGCCACCTGAAGTGGTTGAACAACTCGCTGAAATTGATAATGTGATTGGCATTAAAGAAGCGACGGGCGATGTTTCTCGTGTCGAAGAACTGAAGCGTCGCTGTGGCAACCAATTTATTTTGCTGAGTGGCGATGACCCGACCGCGTGTGAATTTATGTTGCGCGGTGGGCATGGCGTTATCAGTGTTACAGCCAACGTAGTGCCAAGCCGAATAAAAGCGCTGGTTGATGCTGCGACTCGTGGAGAACGTGAAAAAGCTGAACAAATCGATAGTGAACTCCGTGAACTCAATAATGCATTGTTTGTTGAATCAAATCCGATTCCAGTTAAGTGGGCTCTCGCGTTAATGGGTAAATGTAGCGCCAATTACCGTTTACCTCTGACGCCGCCAAGCGAAGACAGTCAGCTTGTTATCGAGCGCGCCCTCAACCAATTACACTTACTTAAGTAGCAGGAGTGGAAATGAATTTTCGCCGTACAGCCATCGTGACTTCGTTGGCGATGATTACCCTCGCGTCGTGTAGCTCGATTGAAAAAGAGCAAGCGAATGGTGACTTTGATTATGTCAACTTAAAGCAACGACCCGAGTTAAACGTTCCTTCGGGTTTGGAAACGCCTGACTACAGTAATACTTACAAAATTCCTGCTGCAGATACCTCTGGACCCATAGGCGAAGAAGTTCGCGTTGTTTCACCTCGCCAGGTTCATCCTATTGCGTTGGGGAGTCGTGTACTCGAAAACGAAAAACAAGCACGGGTGTATTTTGATTTGGTTGAAGGTATGTCAGACAGTATTGTAAACACTGTCTGGACCGCAGCTGAACAAGTCTTAGACCGCAAAGGCCTAACTTTTACTAAAACGGGCGAAAACCAGTGGACCACTGAGTTGCTTACTACCGAAGACGAATATGAAGCAGAAGGCGATGGTGGTTGGTGGTTGTTAGGTGACGGAGATACTACTGTGTCTCTGGAACAAAGTTTTCGCTACGTGTTAACGCAGGCGCCAGAAACGCACGGTCGGACGACTGCGCTTGAAGTGACGTTAGCGGACGTATCGCAAAAGGTAAACGGCGATCGCACTGAAATGGCAGAACTGACTCAGCATAACTTATCAGTTGATTTGTTGAATAAAGTTGTGTCTCAAGTGAATCGTGTCCACCAACAATCAATCCAACAGAGCCGAGAAGCGGGCGTGCCCGTTTCAGTCAGTACCAATGCTAAACAGCAACCCGTATTTGTGGTTGAGCTAGACTTCGATGACGCTTGGGTGCTCACCGGTCAAGCATTAGAACAAATAGGTTTGAGCATTGATGACTTAAACCGCGAGGCAGGCACCTATTTTGTTGAGTACACCGAGCCGGACTCAGGTTTCCTATTCATCGGTGGGGACGATTATGAATCGTTGGGTATTCCAGAAGGAAATTATGAAATTCGCTTAGTCGAATTTGGGGATGATACGGCCATTAGCGTTTGGTCAAATGATGAAGTAGTCGATCAGGCATGGCTCGAGTCGGTTAAGCCTGCTCTTGAGCAAGCATTAAAAGTAGCAAGTCAACAGTAAAGGCGGCACAACCTATGGAAAAACGAAACGAGCTGTATCGCGGGAAAGCAAAAACCGTGTATACGACAGATGACCCATCACGATTAGTGTTGGAGTTCCGCAACGATACTTCCGCGTTTGACGGAGAGAAAGTAGAGCAACTCGAAGATAAAGGAATGGTTAATAATCGTTTTAATCATTTCATTATGACTCAATTAGAAAAAGCGGGTATTCCAACGCAATTAGATGAGTTGCTGAGTGATACAGAATCATTGGTTAAAAAGTTGGATATGATTCCAGTTGAGTGCGTTGTTCGCAACGTAGCCGCTGGCTCGTTAGTTCGTCGCCTAGGGGTTGAGGAAGGTAAAACACTAAATCCGCCGACGTTTGAGTTTTTCCTAAAAAATGACGCCTTGCATGACCCGATGGTTAATGAGTATCACATAGAAGCCTTTGGTTGGGCGACAAAGGAGCAAATTGAGCAAATGAAGGCGCTGACGTTTAAGGTCAACTCGGTGCTTAAATCATTATTTGAACAAGCTGGGTTACTGTTAGTCGACTATAAGCTCGAGTTTGGCGTGTTCGACGGACAACTCGTATTAGGCGATGAGTTTACCCCTGATGGTTGCCGCTTATGGGATGCTAAGACTCGTGAGAAGCTTGATAAAGATCGCTTTCGTCAGGGCCTTGGCGGGGTAGTGGAAGCCTATAAGGAGGTCGGTCAGCGTTTAGGCGTGCAATTCTCCTAGTCTAGACTGCCGACCTACTTTTTATTGTTTAGATGAGTCGTCCTCAGAGTTTTCTTTGGGCGGCTTATTTTTAGTAGGCCATTTTAACTTGCTACTGTATTTAAGTACCATCAAATTACTCACAACGACGCCCAATACCAACAAAATAATTAACCAAACCCAATGCTCTTGCATTACTCTTCTCCTGTGTTACCACGACAGATATTGTCAAAGTAACGTTCTTTAATGACATGTAAGTGCGCTAGTACGGTCTCTTTACCCGCGATATCAGTGTTGCTTAGCGCGTTTTTGAGCTCGTCGAGCGTCAACGATTGTTGAATATGATCGGCGACTGGCTGATAGCTCAAATGCCAAGGTTCGTGAGACACCCCGCCTTGGTAGACGCGATAAGGAAAGAAAAAGCCGAATTCGTGAGCATGCTGTTGCAGCCAGCACAACAATGGATAACAGGGCGCATTGATGTGTTCGTACTCCTCGGGCACCAGTTGAAGCGTTTGGTTAGAGTTAAAACGAGAGGGGTCCCATACGTCAATATCGGTCCCCCAATGATGGCGGCTGGCGCCTGGCAACGCTGACCAGTGAAGAATCGCGTGTAGCTTTTCTTCATCGCTCAGCTGGGTCGTATCAAGCGGATGCCCTTGTTCGTCATTGACCGAACGTTCACCAGACCATTTTCGGTTCCAAATCAACAACTGCCTGTCAAAACTACGAAAACCCGACGCAATAGCAAGGGTAATACCATCACGCGACGCCGCCTCTTTCATTTCCTCAAAAGCTCGTGCTGCCAGAGGGTGAAGCATATGGCCGTCGATTAATGTCAGTAAATGATCCTGGGCCTTACCCAAACGCTGCGCTGAAGTTATCATCGTTAAACACTCATTTCTTCCAGTATGGCTTGGTAAACGTCTGTGAGCGTATCAAGATCAGTTATCTTCACACATTCGTCGACTTTGTGAATAGTGGCATTTACCGGTCCAAGTTCGATTAACTCAGCGCCTGTTGGCGCAATAAAACGTCCATCCGATGTTCCTCCAGCGGTCGAGAGCTTTGTTGGATAGCCGCAAACCCGCTTAATTGCGCACTGAACTTTATTGATGAGAAGACCCTGTGCAGTTAAAAAGGCGGGACCGTTGAGTTTCCAGTTAAGCTGATAATTAAGGTTGTGGGCGTCTAAGATAGTCTCTACGCGCTGTTGCAACTGAGTTGATGTTGACTCTGTTGAAAACCGAAAGTTAAATTCAATATCTAAGCGCCCTGGGATCACATTGCCAGCCCCCGTACCTGCATGAATATTAGACACTTGAAAGGTGGTCGGTGGAAAAAATTCATTACCATCATCCCAGCGTGTTTGGGTCAGTTCAGCAAGCGCATTAGCTGCACTATGAACGGGGTTCTCGGCGAGATGAGGGTAGGCGACATGCCCTTGTACTCCAATCACACTAAGCGAGCCAGAAAGGCTTCCACGACGACCATTTTTGACGACGTCGCCGAGCTGTTCTGTGCTAGAGGGCTCTCCCACGATACACCAAGTGATTTTTTCGTTACGAGACTCCAAGGTCTCCATCACGCGTTTGGTTCCATTGATAAACGGACCTTCTTCGTCGCTGGTGATCAAAAAAGCGATATCGAAAGGAGGTTCGTCGACCTGTTTGAGATAGCGTTCAACCGCAACGATCATCGCTGCGAGGCTCCCTTTCATATCGGCAGCCCCTCGACCATAAAGATAGCCTTCATGCTCGGTGGGTTGAAAAGGAGGGAACGACCAATCACTGGGGTCGCCAGGAGGAACGACATCCGTGTGACCGGCAAAACACAATACTGGCTTGCCTTGCCCCAGACGCGCCCAAAGATTAGTCGTATCCTCAAATATCATCGACTCCAATTCGAAGCCAAGCGATTTCAGCCGATCGCCGAGTACTTGCTGACAGCCTTCATCAGCAGGCGTAATCGATGGCCTCTCTAATAGCGTTTTAGCCAGTTGCAATGTTTCACTATTTGACATCAGCCTAACCATGCCTCCCACTGTTGGGCATTAAAGCCAACGCGTGCCTCTCCTTTGGCTTGAACTAGCGGCCGTTTAAACAATGTTGGTTGCTCGACTATAAGCTGGCACACCAACGCCTGATTACTCAGATCACGTTGTGATTCGTCCAACTGTCGCCAACTGGTACTGCGCTTATTCACCAGTTGGTCAGCGGGTATATCGGCGAGCCATTGCTCGACCTCAGCTGTGGATAGCGGAACTTCGCGCACATCACGGAATTCGTACTTAAGTTGATGTTGTTCTAGCCATTTTATGGATTTTTTTACGGTGTCACAGTTTTTGATGCCATGCACTTTGATCATTATATGTCCTTTTGAATAACTAATTCAGATTCTAAAGCGGTGACGGCGCCGCTTTCTCTCAATGTCAGTTTATCGAACGAGTAATTAGGTTGCAGTATAACGGCCATTAGATTGTAAGCATTCGCTTGTCGTCTTATTAACGCTTGATTCAGCGACAATAGCGGCGTGCCGCGAGTTACCTCATCACCGCTACCGACATGGCGGTGTAGCGCTGTCAATTTATTGGCTGGCTCATGTGCGCCGAGACACAGTAGGATGCGACCCAACGCGTCAGTGTTGAGGTGAATAAAGTTGCCTGCCGGTGATATATAGCTGATGACGGCATCGGCAGGCGCGAACACTTGGTTGCCAGAGACATCAATACATGTGGTGTGGCCAAGCCACTGTGACTGAATCAGCGGGCTAGGGTGATGGCTTGACGTGAGCAAGCGACCCGAGCATGGCGCTAATAAAGAAGGGGCTGGCATGACATCTCCTACGAACTATCTTAACCATAGCTTATCTGAATTAGCCATAAAGGTGCAAAACAAACATGTAGTTGATTATAATACGTCCAGTAAGCAAAAGCGTATATAGTTCGCGAGGTGTGCGCTAATGAGTACACCCTATCAACAAAGTTATCCACAGAAAACGTTGATAACTTGAATAACTGAAGCTCAGTCAATGAGAAGGAATACGATTTGAAACTCAGTATATTCCGACTATTTAAAGACGGACATGTGTACGCGAGAAGGTGGCCTCGTCATGCAGTCGTTGCAGCATTCCGAGAGACCCGATTAGTACCTTTGTTGCGGATGATGGAGCGTTGGGTACCCGCGATTGCTGTCGTCAATGCAATGTTACATTGGCAATTTTTACATGCCTATTGGCAGCAGGGCTTACTCACGTCGTTGGTGATTCTAAGTATGCCGTTGCAATTAATTGCTTGGTTTGGCTGGCGCGCGAATCAACCCCTTCCGAGGAGGTTACGAGGTTGGTATTGGGAACTACGAGATAAGCTGAAACAAAGCCGTGCGGTTTTAAAAAAGCCTACCGACGGAGGGCCGACCTATATGGACTTAGCCTATGTGTTGGAGCAAGCGCTATCTGTACTGCCTCCTGATCAACATTAGTTCGGGTCAATATATTGCTTATCGTTAAATGTGACTAACCAATTCGGTCGATAAACAACCATTAATGTCACCGCCATGCCATTCAAAAGTGCCTCGGGAAACATCACCAGAGGTGTAATCATTAAATAGTTTTCCCATATTTGTTTGGGCGTCAAACGGTCACTCATTAAGGCCCAAGCCGCATGTGCTAATTGGGTCATAGCGATGGCGACGGCCGCGGCAAGAAATGCATTCAAAAATATATAAACGAAGGGATGTCGCGGGAGTCTGTGATATATAACGGCATAAGCCACATAAGTTACCGCAGCCGGTATTACAATGTGGCTAATGTAGAGCGCGCCAATCGCATTCAATGGATAGCTATTGGCAAAACTATTAACAGCTATAATAGCGACCCCTGCCAGCAATGCATAGCGGAACCCAAGCATGAGGGTGAGTGTGGTAATCAATAAGAAATGAATACTCAGGCCTTGTTCGAGCTTGGCTGAAAATAGCCAAATAAAGCTGATGACGGCAGCGGAACCGAATAATAAGTGCTGTAATAGGCGGCTGCTTCTCAATATGCGCCAACTGTCATTCACCCAAGTAGCGATGAGGATGCAAAGTGCAACAATATTAAGTAGCAGCGCCATTACCGCGATCCTTTTACTAATAAGTTAGATAGAGAACTGACTCCAAATTGGAGCATGATCCGAGGGTTTCTCTATGCCTCGTAGCTCATAGTCTATGCCACTTTCTTCGCAACGATCCGCGAGCGTTTGCGTGGCAAGAATTAAATCGATACGAAGACCACGATTATCGTCGAATCCACGAGAACGGTAATCAAACCAACTAAACTCGTTATCTTGCTCGGGGTTTAACGTACGATAAGTGTCGATCAGTCCCCAATCAAGTACTTCATTTAACCAGTCACGTTCTTCGGGTAAAAAGCTACATTTACCTGTTCTTAACCAGCGCTTAGCATTCGTTTCGCCGATACCGATATCACGATCTTGGTGAGAGATGTTCATATCGCCCATCACAATAACGGGTTGTTCTGGGGATAAGTCATCAT
The DNA here is from genome assembly GCF_000152885.1 of Idiomarina baltica OS145. GTDB lineage: Bacteria > Pseudomonadota > Gammaproteobacteria > Enterobacterales > Alteromonadaceae > Idiomarina > Idiomarina baltica. Next base: position 144,011 of record NZ_CH672405.1, on the reverse strand, counting down.
TGAGGTAGTTAATGAGGTCACGATAAAACTGCGCTTTCATTGGAAACTTTGTGGGATGGTCGCGGCTTTCACCCTGTGGAAAATAGCCATTTAAAACGCGTACGGTAGCACCATCATCGAGCGGGTAATCCCCCATGATCATTCTGCGTTGAGCATCCTCGGGCTCATTTGGAAAGCCTTTTTGCACGTTTGTGAGTGGTTTCTTACTCAGTAAAGCAACGCCATAATGACCTTTTTGCCCAAAAAAGTTCACGTGATAACCCATATCTTCCACGGCCTGTTGCGGGAACTGGTCATCATGAACTTTGGTTTCTTGAAGTCCGATGACATCAGGTTGATGTTTATCGATCATCGCTTGCAATTGGTGAAGTCGAGCCCTGATTCCATTGATATTAAATGAGATAAATTTCATGCGTTGTCATGTGTATTTTTGATTAATGATAAGTATGAGGATACCAAAGTTGACGCGGCGCTGCGAGTAGCAAAGAGGGGACGGGGGATGTTCGAATAAGTAAAAATCGGTATACTTCGAAGCTTAGGCAAGCTTAAGGAGAATTCGATTGCTGCAATTGATGAACCAGCTAGGCATGATGCTTCGGCAACACACCCATGAAATCGCTATGATGATATTGGCTACATTATTAGTGATTTATGGTGATGAGGTGAACCGTTTAGTTAAAAAATCAGTTTCGAACTACCCGTTCATTGTGCGAGCACTAATTTTTGTGGCTTTGTGTGCCTTTGGCTATGGCTATTTGTTAATTGGCTTCACGCCGATACTAGCGAGTTGGATTTATACCATTCCATTGCATTTGCTCGGACCCGCTGTCCTTGGCTTACTGCTGGTGTTGGGTGTATTGGCAGAACGAAAAAAACAACTATAAGGACGTGGCGCCATGACGCAATCATTTGTTTCCATTCGTGCAGGAGCGAGCGCTTTAGCTCATATTCAACAGAACGGTTTGACCGCTGATGATATTGGGCTTTTAATGGGCGCTTCCGGGGGGCCGAAATGGTTTGTATTACAAGGTATTGATGAGTGGCTATTCGGGGAATTCTTCGCCGGTAAAAAGCAGCCTCTTAATACCCTTGGCACTTCAGCCGGCGCTTGGCGTTTTGCATCGTTAGGTCAAGAGGATCCGGTCGCTGCCAGTCGTCTATTCGCTGAGCTCTACAGTCATCAAACTTACAGTGCGAGACCTGATCAACGGGAGATTACTGCCGAAGCCGAGAAGCTACTGCATCGATATGTTCCAGAATCAGCCGTATCCTCGATTTTGTCACAGACGCGTGTGCATCATCACTTTATTGCCGTACGTTGTTTACGGTCTACCGCTAAAGAGGGACGTCGACAAGCTTTGGGACTGCTGTCCTCTGCTCTTGCAAATAGCATCAACCGTAGCTGGCTGGGGCGTTATTATGAACGTGTCGTGTTTCACCATCCAGCGTCAAATTTAGCGCTCTCAAAAGGTTGGAACGACTTACCCACACAGCATGTTGCTTTAACTGAGCGCAATTTCCAGCCAGCGTTGTTGGCTACCGGCTCCATTCCGATGGTGTTGGAAGGGGTACGCGATATCCCGGGCGCTCCGCGTGGAGTCTATCGCGACGGTGGGATTACTGACTATCATTTTGATATTGATTTGTCGGGTGTCGATGGCTTGACCCTTTATCCGCATTTTCATCATGAAGCGATTCCTGGGTGGTTTGATAAACGTCTGAAATGGCGGCGCAGTACAGGACGAAATTGGCCCAATACCATTTTTATTAGTCCAACTGAGGCTTTTCTAAATAAGTTGCCCTATCAAAAAATTCCCGATCGAAATGACTTCGCGCAATTAGATGCGGCACAACGAATTCAATACTGGAGCAAGGCGATCGATGCCGGCCGTTGGATGGCGGATGAACTTCAAACCACTTTAGCCAATGGTCGTTTAGCTGACCGGGTTTCACTATGGGACTAGTTGTTTTAAGTCGTCCAAGGGTGCTGTCAGTTTATGCACGTTATGGTTAGAATGCATTGAGTTGTGATATGCGACGCGTGAGTAAATGAAAGAAACATTGAGTGTACCTAACCCCGAGCAGATCGGTAATCAAAACTTTGCAGAGTTACTTGCTGCGGGCAACAGTGTGTGCTTGTTTGTCTGGCAAGACTCGGAACTGTGGCCGGTGCGTTATGTGTCGGATAATGTTGAGTCCATCTTTGGTTACAATAAACAGCAGTTTATCGACCGTGAAGTTCATTTTAAGTTTCTTATACATGAGGATGACTTACCTCGTGTCAATGAGGAAGTTAAACGCTTAAAAAGCGGCGAAACGGGTTTTCGTATCACACACAATGATTATCGCATTAAGCATAAAAATGGACGTCATGTATGGGTATCCGATACCACGATTATAAAAATGGATACTGATGACGGCGTGCCATTATTATTTGGCTATTTAATCGACATTACGGAGCGCAAAGAGTTAGAGATAAAATTAGAAACTGAGCGTAATCGGTTACAATTGCTACTCGACGCGACTCGACTCGGCACCTGGGAATGGAATCCTCAATCTAACTTAACTTCTTTCAACGACCGATGGGCGCAGATTTTCGGCTGGTCACGAGAGGAAATAGAGCAAAGTCCATATAGTTGGTCAAGCCGACTTCACCCAGATGACTATGACCGCGTATGGCGAGCGGTTAAAGATCATCTGGATGGAATTACACCGTTTTATGAGAGCCAACATCGCATTCGCCACCGTGACGGACATTACGTTTATGTCCTTGACAGAGGTCGTGTCATTGAGCGGGATGAACACGGAAAAGCAACGCGCTACGCCGGAACGGTAACGGACGTCACTGAACAAAAGCAGGCAGAAATTAATGCGCGTCGTGCGGCCAGTGCTAAGAATGTATTTTTAGCCAATATGTCCCATGAAGTGAGGACACCGTTACATGGTATTTTGGGCTTAGTCAGTGTGCTCGAGAATACTGCTTTGGATACTCATCAACATCAATTACTCATGACCGTTAAAGAGAGCGGTGATCATTTGCTACAGATGCTCAATGATTTATTGGATCTAACACGCTCAGAAGAAGGTCAGTTGAAGCTTAATAAAGACGTGTTAGAGCTAGCGCGGATTCTGCAACACATTGAGTCGATGTATCGTGCGCCAATCGAAGAAAAGGGTGTGAAGTTTATTATTCATCACAGCCAAGTGTTGCCCGAACGGATTTTTAGTGATCGCGCGCGACTGATACAAATATTGACAAACCTGCTGAACAACGCCGTTAAGTTCACTGAACAAGGCACTATTATGCTGTCGATTGACTGGTCTGTCGATCCAGCCACAACGACTCAAACGCAAGCGCAGGGCGAGTTGCTGATTAAAGTACGTGACACAGGTGCGGGTATTCGTGACACACAACGTATTTGGCAACTCTTTGAACAAGAACATCAAGGCTTAAGTAAAAAGCAAAGCGGCAGCGGGCTTGGCTTAGCCATCGTACGAAACTTAGTACAGCTATTAGATGGTGAAATTGAAGTCGATAGTGAGCCGAATCGGGGGACATGTTTTAGTCTACGTCTACCCATGTATGCGGTTTATAGTGATGATGTTAATCACGAAGCGCTTGATAAGCCGAAACTACCTACGCTTGTGCCGCGCCGTATATTGATTGTGGATGACAATCCTATCAATCAGCTGATCGTGAGCGAGATGCTAACATCGCTCGATCAACATGTGACAAAAGTATCGAGTGGTCATGAGGCTGTTGAGATGCTAAAACAGAACACTGTCGATGTTGTTTTTATGGATCTTCATATGCCGACCATGGATGGTATTGAGACCACGTTAAAAATTCGTGACCTACCGATACATCAACCACATATTGTTGCATTGACCGCTAATGCATACCCTGAAACTCGCACTCACGCTCTGCGTTCAGGGATGGATGATTATTTGACAAAACCCTTTGTGAAAGCGGATTTAGCCAGAATTTTGAATCGACTTGATAAGGTTAAAAATTAATGAGTTTTAAAAGCACAGAGCATTACATCGTTTCTGATGACTTGTCACAGGCCGTAAACGCGGCGGTGACACTCGAAAAGCCGTTGCTACTAAAAGGAGAACCGGGTACCGGCAAGACTCGTTTAGCAATCGAACTTGCGGAGTCACTTGATGCGCCATTTTTGCAGTGGAACATCAAGTCGACGACAAAAGCACAACAAGGCCTTTACGAGTACGATGCAGTCTCGCGCTTACGTGATAGTCAGCTGGGTAGCGACAAAGTACATGACATTTCAAACTACATTAAGCCGGGCAAGTTGTGGCAAGCCTTTAGCGCCGAAAAACGTCCTGTATTATTGATAGATGAAATTGATAAGGCCGATATTGAGTTTCCTAACGATCTACTACAAGAACTCGATCAAATGGCTTTTCACGTCTATGAGACCGGGGAGCAGGTCGAGGCAAAACAGCGACCTATCGTTATTATCACGTCTAATAATGAAAAAACATTACCCGACGCTTTTTTACGTCGCTGCTTTTTTCATTATATCCAATTTCCGGATGAAGTTACGTTGGCTGAGATCGTGAAAGTTCATTTTCCAAACCTGCAAGCTCGATTACTTGATGAGGCACTCGCGGTATTTTTTGGTGTGCGCTCGATATCAGGTTTAAAGAAGAAACCGTCAACGTCGGAGTTACTGGATTGGTTGCGTTTATTGCTAACCGAAGATATTTCACCCGAGCAACTTGCTGAGTATCGCGAGCGTCCATCTGTGTTGCCGTTAGCCGGTGCACTGTTGAAACATGAGCAAGATATCGAATTGATCGAGCGGGCGTCTCGTGCTTATTGAGTTTTACTTTACGCTTCGAAAACACGGCCTAAAAACCTCTATCACTGAGTATCTCACGTTGCTCGAAGCGTTAGAGCAAAAAGTGATTTGGGGGAGTATCGATGACTTTTATCGATTATCGAGAGTTATATTGGTCAAAGATGAACGTTTTTTTGATCGATTTGACCGCGCCTTTTCCGAGTATATCGATAAAGTCGTCGATGTGGATGTGGCCGAACGTATCCCAGAGGACTGGCTGAATAACCCGCTGATACGAAATCTATCCGAAGAGGATAAACAGAAGCTAAACCAGTTAGGTGGCTTAGACGAGCTAATGAAGGCCTTTAAGGAGCGGTTAAAGGAGCAGCAGTCTCGGCATCAAGGTGGCAACAAATGGATAGGTACTGGAGGTACTTCGCCGTTTGGCGCCTACGGTTATCATCCAAACGGTATTCGTATTGGGCAAGAGGGGAACCGAAATCGAAGTGCAGCCAAAGTATGGGATAAACGAGAATTCCGTGATTTAGACGAGCATGCTGCATTAGAGCAACGCTCATATCAACTGGCTTTGCGGTCCTTGCGTCAGTTCGCAAGAACGGGAGCTCAGACCGAGTTGGATCTTGAAGCAACAATCCGAGCGACAAGTAAAAAAGGTGGGCTGCTGGATCTGCAATGGCAAGCTGAACGACACAATGCCGTAAATGTGTTGTTACTGTTGGATATTGGTGGCTCGATGGATGATCACATCTACGAGGTCGAGCAACTTTTTACAGCACTGAAGGGCGAGTTTCATAACCTCGAACGCTTCTATTTTCATAATTGTGTTTATGAAGGCGTCTGGCATGACAACGCGCGTCGGCGTTCAAGCTTTGTTAGCACCGAATCTCTGATTAAACGGTTCGGTGAGGATTACCGACTTATCATTGTTGGGGATGCAACTATGGGGCCCTATGAAATTGCATTCTCCGGTGGGAGTGTTGAGCACTGGAACGAGGAGCCCGGAAAGGTCTGGTTAGAGCGTCTGTTGGCTCGATTTGAGCGCGCAGTATGGCTCAACCCTCAGCCTGAAAGTCATTGGAAGTACTACCCCTCTATTCAGATGATCGATGAGATCATGTCCGGACGGATGGAAGCACTGACACTGGCGGGAATCCAGCAGGCAATCGAGCACCTGCGATGAAACAGCACAACCAGTTTGCTTTGCTTGATGATGCCCGAGAAAGTCTACGCCAACGCGTTGCGCTCATCCGCATGGCTTCGCACTCAATCAAGCTGCAATATTACATGTGGCGCGATGATGCCAGTGGCTTAACGCTGTTGAATGAGTGCAAACTGGCATCTGAGCGTGGCGTGAAGGTTTATTTGCTGTTGGATGATTTTACGAGTAAGCCAACCGAACAGTTGTTACGTGATCTCAGTCAGCATCCGAACTTTCGAGTTAAGTTGTTTAACCCCTTAGTTCATCGCAAACTGCGCTGGCTTAATTACTTTACTGACTTTCGACGCGTTAATCGACGCATGCATAATAAGGCGTTCATTGTCGATGACTGCTATGCCATCGTGGGTGGTCGCAATATTGGTGACGAGTATTTTGGAACCCATGCAGGGCAGCTATTTTCAGATTTAGATGTACTCGTCAAGGGTGATTGCGTGAGCGCTATTGCTGAGGACTGGTCGAACTATTGGCAGTGTGATCTCGCTGTGTCGATTGACAATATATCGGGTCGCAGTCGGACCGAGGCGTTTATTGCGCGTTGGCAGCAATTCAGTAAACAAGCCCATGCAGAGCAACTGAATGAGTATGTATTCGGTGGTCTCGCTGACGAGGATCTCGATTTAAGTCGATTAACCTGGCATTCGGCAGAAGCCCAATGGATTAGTGATGATCCGTACAAAGCATCAATGTCACGCAAGCCATCGCGTTTAGTAGTTCAACAAATGGTTAAGGTGTTGAGTCGTGCAAAACAACAGGTTCGTATGGTTTCGCCTTACTTTGTGCCAACGCAAAATGGTGTTCAACAGATTGAAGCGATGCTCGAGCAGGGTGTTCAGTTTCAAGTACTAACGAACTCGTTAGCAGCAACAGATGTACCCGCAGTACACGCGGGTTATCAACGGCGTCGGCGACGCCTGCTAACCGCGGGTGTAAAACTATACGAAATACGGCGCACTGAAGAATCTCCCCAAAATCGGGTGTTGCCCTATTTTCGTCGCTCAGCGACAAGTTTGCATGCTAAGACGGTGACTGTTGATGAGCGTTCGGTCTTCGTTGGGTCGTTCAATTTTGACCCACGGTCAGCACAAATTAATACCGAAGCGGGCCTCATTATCGAATCGCCAAGTCTGGCAAAACGCATCATCGAGATTTTTGATCATGAATTACCGCTGCGGGCGTATCAAGTTAGGTTAAACCGTTTTTATAAACTTTATTGGGTGGATCGCAGTCATGTTCCGGTCAAACGTATTTATCGCGAACCTGATGCCGGCTGGCGACGTCGGTTTGTTGTATGGCTTACCGCTCGGCTCCCCGTTGATCATTTACTTTAACATGGCACATAAAAAATCTAATTTACCCACCAAATGCTGTGCCCATTGTCATCGACCCTTTACGTGGAGAAAGAAATGGGAGCGCGATTGGGAACAGGTTAAGTACTGCTCGAAACGCTGTGCTGGGCTGGCACGCCGCGCGGCGCGCCAGCAGTCGGATGAGGATTAAAGTTGCTGTGCTATCCATAGACGAACTTTCTTCTCGAGTAAAAATAGAGGCAGTGCGCCATCTTCTAGCACGATGCGATGAAAACGCTTGATATCGAATTTAGGACCGAGCTTTTGTTCTGCCATGCGTCGTAACTCTGCGATTTTCAACTGACCTATTTTATAAGCGAGGGCTTGCCCCGGTAACGCCATGAAGCGCTCTGCCTCTGAAACAGCCCGTGCTTTTGCTACTGGAGCATTATCGTACATGTAGTCGAGCACTTGCTGGCGGGTCCAACCTTTATCATGAATGCCGGTGTCAGTAACTAAACGAATAGACCGCCAGAGCTCAGCCGCTAACGCACCAAATCGCTGATAAGGATCTTGGTACAATCCCAGCTCATCGCCTAACGATTCAGCATAGAGACCCCAGCCTTCGGTATATGCTGTTTGTCGACCGTACTTACGGAATAGCGGTAAGTCCTCCAATTCTTGCTGAATACTAATTTGGAAATGATGTCCCGGTGCTGCCTCGTGCAAAAATAGAGCGGTTTTTGCCCACGTGGGGCGAGAGGGAAGATCGTACGTATTTAGGTAAAATATAGCAGGGCGCGTGTTCCCCCTCGGTGCAGATTGATAACTACCGGAACTGGCTGACTGCTCGCGGAAGCGTTCAACGGGTCTCACTTCGTAGTCCGCTTGCGGGAAAATATTAAATAGTTTCGGCACACGCGCGTCCACTTTTGCGCGGAGAGCACGGTAGTCTTCCAGCATGGCTTGACGACTTGGGTAAATAAATTGTTCGTCGTTGGTCATGAAGTTAAAGAATGCTTTTAAATCACCCTGAAAGTCGATTTCAGTCATTATTTGACGCATTTCATCATGAATACGCGCGACTTCTTGCTTACCGAGTTGGTGAACCTTGTCGGCACTGATATCGATTGATGTATTGACTTTGATTTGGTGCTGATACCATGCTTTTCCGTTTGGAAGCTGACCAATTCCGAAACTCTTGGTGCGTGTGTGAGGTAAGTATTCTTGCTCTAAATAGTCTGCTAAGCGTTGATAGGCGGGAATAACTTCGTTATTCAATATGTTGGCGTATTGAGTGCGGAACGCTTCCTGTTGTTGCTCCGATAACGTATCTGGAAACTGGTCAATGGGGCGCCAGAAAATACTTTCTTTAACATCATTAACTTGCTGAGCTCGGATTTGTGTTATTGATTTTTTGATGAGTACCTGAGGTTGAACAATACCTGTTTCTACGCCTTCTTTCATATTTGCGATAGCTTGATCAAATATGACAGGGATCTGATGCATCCGCTTTGCCCAATTGGCATAGTCTTCAGCATCATTAAATGGTTGAGCCGAGTCACCTGAACCAAGCATCGCATATTGATTTGCCAGATTATAAAACTGGTTAATCGGGATCAGGTGCGAAGGAAACGCAAACCCTGCGATGGCGTTAATGCGGTCCTGACGAAATATTTGATAGCTAATTTTCTGCTTTTCAGTTAATGAGTCGATATCAATAGAATCGATTTTATCTAGGTATGTCTGCTCTAACTGGCGTTGTTTTTTACGGTGGGCTGGTGACAAAAAATTAGGCAGTTTGTCGTTATAGCCTTCGCGCCCGATATACGTCGCCGTGAGAGGATTTAAATCGAGATTTTCGGTAAAATACCCTTGATAAATTTCATTGAGCTTCTCTGACATTGAGACGCTTTTGACCGACACTTTGGTGTTAGCGTTTTGCTCATGAGTGGTGGCGTCGCCGCAACCAGCGAGCAGCCCGACCACCGTCAACGCGATAAGTGACTTTTTCATATTTAGGCTAACTCCGTTCTATTTCTACCACTTTGCTTGGCTTTATATAACGCTTTATCAGCAGCTACTAACAGCGCACTGTGATTAGGGTAATGTTCGCTCGAGGCCACGCCAATACTCACTGTCACAGCTAGCTCATCGGCAAGATGTTGATAAGATGTGTCCTCTATCCGCTGACGAATTCGTTCGGCTGCTTGTAGCGCTTCTTTAGCGGTTGTCTCGGGCATTAACAATGCAAACTCTTCGCCGCCCCAGCGCGCAATGTAGTCTATATCTCTTAACATGTTGCTTAATAGCGCCGAGAGCTCTATCAGTACTTGGTCACCGATCACATGTAAAAAACGGTCATTAATAGATTTGAAGTGATCGACGTCGATAATAGCAAGCGATAGAGGCTGTTCCGATCGCTCACAACGTTTAAATTCATACTGAAGCTGCTCATCAAATGCTCGCCGATTACCTAACTGAGTCAGTGAGTCTTGACGTGCAAGCCCTTTAAGCTCTTTGGTTTTTTCGGCAACCATCAGCTCGAGTTGAGCCCGTTGGTTGTTCAAAAAGCGAATTCGTGCTCGCACTAATATAGTTGCCGCCAATCCCAAGGCAAAAATGATAGATAGCCAAAACCATGATTGTTGCCAGGGATGTTCAGAACGAGTGAAGGCGAAGCTGACGGGGTCACTCCAAGCACCTCCTGGATACGCAGCGCGGACCTGAAATACGTAATCATTGGCGGGTAAGGACGTATATTCAGATGTGGTCATTGAACCGCGAGCAAGCCAATTATCATCGAAACCCACAAGGCGAACTTGATATTCGATGTGGTCGGCCATGAGGTATCCTAATCCGGCGTAATTGACTACAAGGCGTTGCGTATCCGCCGGTATATGGCCTCCATAAGTCACTCGCTCGCCGTCGGCTGTCACGGATGAAATAACCGCGGGTGGGGCGACCTGTACCATCGATTTCAAATCGGAGGGTGCAATCGACGATACGCCACGCGCAGTGCTCATCCATACTCGTCCCGTACTACTGCGTATCATTGCGGGGCTGCCACTGTTAATTTGTGAACTCCCCATACCATCGACTTCGGTAAAGCGTTGATAGGTCAGTTTATCGATCTTGCCATTGAGAAAGTCATCAAATACATCATGGGCAATAAACAGGGCGCCACGGTTAGAACCTAACCAAATGTTTGCATCCCCATCAAAGGCCATGGACATATAGTTATCCAATGGTAATCCTTGATCTCGGTTAATGATGCCCCAGGTATCATTCTTTTGATGGTGATATATTAGACCTCGGTCGGTAGCGAGAAAAACGTAAGGACCTTTCAGACTAATTTGAAAGGTTAGCTGGGCGTCATTCAAGCCACTGAAATCAAGCTTATTAATCTTAAACGAATGATCTGATGACGCAGCTAAGTCAATGACAGAAACACCACTGACTGAGGCAACCCAAAGTTCATCGCCAATGACCCGGAGCGTGGTGATGTAATTATTTTGCAGTCCATCTCGGGTCGTTATTAATTTTGACTGCCAGCCGTTGGCTGTCTTCACTAGTTGGGTAACCCCAATCGGCGTACCGAGGAATACACCATATTGTTCTGACGTCGCGATGGCACGCACTTCTTCTGATTTAAGAACATTATCGGTAGTTAAGTGGTCGGTAACACGTTCACCATCCCAGATGAATAATCCATTGGTATAGGTACCAATGGCCAGTTGCCCTTGATAATCAGCAAACGACAAAACAGATTGATTTGCCAAAGGGTGAGGGGGGTTAAAGGTTGCGAGACGTGACTCGTTGACGGTACTTATGCCGTTGCTTGTTCCAACGTATAGTTGGTTTTTATATTCATAAACCGACCTTACAAAGTCGCCAGCAAGACCGTTATGAGATTGCATCGTGGTGAACAATGAACGCCGAAACTGCATGAGACCACCGTGGGTCGATACCCAAACACTCCCTTCTTGGTCCTCAAGAATATCTAAGACGTGGTTATTGGGGAGTCCATTAGCCGTAGTAACTTGCTGCAATTCGCCATTGTACAGACGCAATACGCCATTACGGTAGGTCCCTAACCACAGAGCTCCGTCTCTTGTACGATTGATCGCGCTGATGGTGTAATTGATATTTGGCAACAACTGTTTAAATTCAAATGTATTAGGTTGTTGTTGGTAAACCCCGTTGCCGGTGCCAATCAAGAGCTGACCATCCGTATCGAGAAAAAGTTTCCGAATACGGTCAGCGGGAATTCCTTCGATGACTTTAAACCCTGTTGAACCCGCAGGCTTGACCGCCAGCCCGGCAGACGTTGCCGCCCATAAATTGCTTTTGTCATCAATACGTGCTTGATAGACGTTATTTGAGGGTAAGCCATTTTCGGTAGTAAATTGCGATACACGTTCATTATTTTCGTACGTGAGCAAGCCTTGTTCGCTACTTGAAACCCAAATCGTGCAGTGCGCGTCGATTTCTACTTCGTTGACAAATGGAGGTGCAGGCTCAAGTGGAAGCCAGCGGTTGTCATGAAAGCGGCTAAGTCCTCCGCGCGCACCCGCAACGTAGATACTATCGTCGCACGGATTGAGCGCAATTGAGAAAATACCGATGTCGGGTAATCCAGTAATGCGTATATCATCGTAGATCTCAAAGTCTTTGCCGTTGAAGCGGACCGGGCCTTGCCAAGTTCCAAACCAGAGAAAGCCTTGCTTATCTTGTGCAATGGCATTTATCGAGTTGTGGGGCAAGCCATCGCGGGTTGTCCAAGTCTGACGAGTCATATAGTGAATTGACTGGTCGACCGGCAGATCGAACTGCGTCGTATTGATGGAAGGATCAGTCGGTGCGCTATGCGCGAAGCTGCCTATGCTAAGAATTGAAACAGCGGTAACGAGTGAAATGATTTTAAGCTTACTGAGCATCACGTGTTTGAGCATTTTGTCACGACTTTGAAGGTTGCTGACTTTCAAATGGTACGTGAATTGTAAATTGATTACCATTACTTACAACATTCGTAATAGCTGAATCTAAATTTATATCAACTTTGGAGATAAAGCATGACTAAATCTTATGCGGCTCAATCTGAAAACTCAGGTATGGCTCCCCATACTATTGAACGGCGTGAGCCTCGCGCAGATGACGTAGCCATCGATATTCTGTATTGCGGTGTTTGTCACACGGATATTCACTACGTACAGAATGACTGGGGTGGAACGATTTACCCGGTGGTTCCCGGTCATGAAATAATTGGTCGCGTAACGGCTGTCGGTAAGGATGTTAAAGACTATAAAGAAGGCGACATTGTTGGTGTTGGCTGTATGGTTGACTCTTGTCGTAGCTGTGAGGCATGTGATCAAGGGTTAGAGCAATATTGCTTGAGTGGCATGGTGCCGACTTACAACGGTGAGGACAAGCATGATGGCTCAATTACCTACGGCGGCTACTCAGAAAATGTTGTTGTCAGTGACCGTTTTGTTGTTCGCGTTCCCGACAGCCTCGATCCTGCCAAGAGTGCTCCTTTGTTATGCGCAGGGATAACCACCTATTCTCCACTGCGTCACTACGGTGTTAAGCAGGGTGACAAAGTCGGCGTGATTGGAATGGGTGGCTTAGGTCACATGGGTGTAAAGTTCGCCAAAGCGATGGGCGCAGAAGTGACCCTCTTCACGCGCTCGGAAAGTAAAGTCAAAGAAGCTAAAAAGCAAGGCGCTGATCACGTTGTTATTTCGACTGATCCTGAACAAATGGAAGCGGTGGCAGAAACCTTTGACTTTATGCTTGATACCGTGCCTGTTCAGCATGATTTAAATCCGTATTTGAATTGTCTGAAATTTGATGGAACGCATATTTTGGTCGGCTTGCTTGAGCCAGTAGATCCCGCATTACAGGCAGGGCAACTGGTAATGAAGCGTCGTGTACTTGCAGGATCGCTGATTGGTGGAATGCCAGAAACCCAAGAAATGTTGGACTTCTGTGGTGAACATGGCATTCACTGTGATGTAGAAATGCTTGATATCAAGAATATTAACGAAGCCTTCGAAAGAATGAAAAAAGGTGATGTCAAATATCGTTTTGTTATTGACATGGATACGCTAAAACAATCCGCTTGATTGAGTTAATCGATTCCAAAAAAGATTGACGGGTGTTTATTTTTCCGTCAATCTTTTTTTATTTGGGCGGTTAATCAATCTGAGTGAAAAAATTACTTCGTCCTACATATATCATCGATAAGCTTGATCCTAATTATCGCCGCAGCCAACTGTTACAAGCGTGCTTGATGATGGGGGTCGGCGCACTGTGTCTACTGGCAGTAATAAATTTAGCTGTATTCGGTGACCCGGTACTCGCTCTGCTTGATGCGTTGGGTGCGGTTATTGCGGCGAGCCTGCTGTACCTTGTTAAACGGAAGCGATTACTAGAGCTGGTAAGTTGGCTTTTTGTTCTCACTCTCGGATTATTGATCACTGCGTTTTTATCATTGGCGGCTGGAAGCAATAATGGCTACTTATGGACCGCTGTTTTTCCTCCTTTTGCGTTTTTTCTTTTAGGTAAGACACGGGGTTTTTGGTTAACCGTTGTCTTTTTTACTATCTTCCTGATTCAGCTCTACATCAGCATTTTCGTTAAACAGGTGCCTTACTTATCACTCGGCGGCTTTTTAAATACGCTCGAGGTATTTGTTATTAGTCTTCTTTTGTACCGTTTTTATGAAAAGACGCGAACCGAGGCCAATGAGTTATTACAAGAACAAAGTATTCGCTTAGAAAAAATGGCGAAGACGGATAAACTGACACAGTTGTATAACCGACAGTATCTCGACGTAACGCTATTCAGTTTATATAAAGAGCGTCGGACATTACCTATTTCTGTCCTATTACTCGATGTTGATCTATTTAAAAGAATTAACGATGAACACGGCCACCTGTTTGGTGACGAAGTGCTCGTCAAAATGGCTCAACGTCTCACTGAGGTCGTTCGTGATGACGATGTTGTCGGCCGTTGGGGAGGTGAAGAATTTCTAATCATCGCTCCGAACACCTCAAAAAGTGATGCTTTAGGACTCGCGGAACGCGTTCGCCGTAGTCTGAATATGTCAATTACTGAATCGGTAACGACCAGTGTGAGCATCGGTGTATCGAGTGCTGACAGAGTTAAGAGCCCAGAAGAGTTAATCTCACAAGCCGATCGAGCGTTGTATCAAGCAAAGTCAAATGGTCGTAACCAGGTTTGTAGTTTCATTTCGGCAGTTGAATCTCATCAACGAACGATTAATAATAAGGCTTAGGAAGAGGCGCGATAGCTAGGTAGCATTTCTTGATAAGTTCCAACACTTAAGAAATGTGAGGGAGTTTTTCGCCGAGGTAACTGAGCGGTTGGATGCTTGGTTATCGGCTGTTGGGTTTGAACACCTGCAGTTGTCACCAAACGGGTGGAGAGCTTCTGGCTGCAGTATTGAGAATCCTCATCATGTACCAAGCTCTCTGAACATTGTTGTAAGTTGTTCAGAGGATCAAATGACTAATCCCCAACATACATTTCGAGTTGCAAAATTTGGTGGAACCAGTGTCGCTAATTATTCGGCAATATGCGCCGCGGTTGCCAACGTAAAATCACAAAACCAACCTATCTTAGTGGTCGTAAGTGCATGTGCTGGCGTTACCGACCGGCTAGTGATGCTCGCTAACGAGTCTGACAATGTGGAGTCTATATTGTCTGAGATAGTGCATCGACATACAGAGATCGCCGATGAATTATCCCGTTTAAACAGAGCCGGAGCGGTGGAGAAGCAATTAGCGCTTGATGACTTGCATGACCGACTGAGACAACATGTGGCGCGCAGACCTACTCCCCATGATGCTTCGTTTGTCGCGTGGCGAGACCAGCTTTTGAGTTTTGGTGAGTATTGTTCAAGCCTACTATTTAGCTGGGCTTGGGAAGCGAAAACAGAACAACCGAGCGCAGTACTTGAGGCGAAAACTTGGCTCTTTACCGACAGTCGATACGGTCGAGCGAGACCGCAGCTTAAAGCCATGATAGAAAAAGCACCACAATGGCTTAAAACCTTAGAGCCTGGTCGGCTCTATGTAACCCAAGGCTTTATCGGAAAAAATGAGAGGGGTCAAACAACAACCCTGGGACGCGGCGGAAGTGACTATTCAGCAGCGTTGCTCGCGGTTGTCGTCCAAGCTCAAGAGTTACAAATTTGGACCGATGTGGCGGGCGTGTATTCGACGGATCCAAGACTATGTTCAGATGCTTTTGCAATCGCTGAAATGAGCTTTGATGAAGCGGCTGAAATGGCGACTTTTGGCGCTAAAGTTTTACATCCTGCGAGCTTATTGCCTGCTATTGAGTATCAGATACCGGTATTTGTCGGGCATGCGGCGTATCCTGCTCGTGGCGGAACTCGTTTGGTAAAGAACAGTACTCATAAACCCGATGTTAGGGCAGTCGCAGTCCGTAAACAGCAGACTTTGATGACCGTACATAGCATTGATATGTTTCATGCTTCGGGTTTTCTCGCGCAGTTGTTTTCGATTTTCGCTAAGTACGATATTAGTGTTGACCTGATCACGACTTCAGAAGTAAGTATTGCGCTCACGTTAGATGAGGGAGGTAGTCAAGCTAATCACGCGGTATCTGTGCCAGCCGCAGCCATCGCAGAGATTGAACTGTTTGCTAAAGTTGAACTTGAGTACAACTTAACGCTCATAGCACTTATAGGTAATCAAATTGGTCGTCAGTCCCAGCTCAGCCAATGGGTGTTTGATGCCGTCGCACCAACACCCGTGCGGCTTATTTGCCAGGGTGCCAGTGAATTTAACCTGTGTTTTCTTATTCCAGAGAGGGATACGGTTGACGTGGTCACGCGATTACATGAGCGCATTAAGCGATAAGAGACCGAAAATTTATTCTTTCGCTTATTAAATTAAAAGCGGTTGTGCGTATAATGCCTGCGAAAATGATAAAAACATCAGTTAGTAGGCATTAATATGGATCTTTTACACGCTATTTGGTTGGGGATATTACAAGGGATTACTGAGTTTTTACCCATCTCTAGTTCTGCTCACCTAATTTTGTTGCCCGTGCTTACAGGCTGGCAAGATCAAGGGGTTGCTTTTGATTTAGCGGTTCACGTGGGAACGTTGTTAGCCGTTATTGGCTATTTCCGCAAAGAGGTGGGGACTTTGCTTTTTGATGGCTTGCGTTCCATACCGAGAGGAAAACATGTTGGTGAGAGCAAACTTGCATGGATGGTCGTGATCGCGACCATTCCAGCGTGTGTAGCCGGCTATTTCCTGATTGATTACGTTGATTCTGTATTACGCGCCGTCGCAGTCATCATTACGACAACGGTCGTGTTTGCCGTATTGCTCGCGGTGGCGGATAAGTTTTGTCGCGGAACGCGAACACTCGATCAAATTGGTTTAAAAGACGCCATCATTGTCGGCTTATTTCAAGCCGTTGCTCTGATTCCTGGTACGTCTCGATCAGGGTCGACGATTACGGCAGGGCTATTTTTGGGAATGACGCGAGAAACCGCCTCAAAATTCTCGTTTTTCATGGCGATTCCTATCACTTTAGCAGCGGCAACCCTAAAATTAATGGATGTGGTCAGCGAGGATATATTGATCGATTGGACTGCATTCATGATAGGTACCTTGGCCTCATTTATAACGGCTATCACTGCAATTCACCTGTTTTTGAAATGGTTAAATCAAGTTGGTATGTGGCCTTACGTGATTTACCGTTTTCTACTGGCAGGCTATTTAGTTTGGGTTTTCTATCTGTAAACGTGTTTCGATATTTAAGGTAAAACAATCGTATGTATGAAGCACTAAAAGGGCGCTTAGCCGCGTTAAAGAACAACCGTTTATTTGAGTTTGCGGTGATTACCGTAATCATCATCTCGGCGTTGGAAATTGGTGCCAAAACTTACGAACTACCGAACTTGGTAAATACGATGCTGGTGGGCTTGGACTGGTTCATCACGGTTTTTTTTGTGGTTGAAATTACCATTCGGTTCATCGCCGATAGCGATAAAAAGCACTTCTTTAAAAATGGCTGGAACGTGTTCGATACGCTGGTAGTTGTGGTCAGCCTCATTCCAGTAAACGACTCGGAACTTGCTTTGTTGGCTCGCCTTGTGCGTGTCTTCCGAGTGCTTCGAATGATATCGATCATTCCCGAATTACGAACGCTCATTACATCCTTGCTAAAAGCACTGCCGCAGATGGGTTACGTCGTATTGTTGATGTTCATTATCTTCTACATCTACGCTGCGCTGGGGAGTTATCTATTTAAAGATATTAATCCGTTCCTCTGGGAAAACATCGCACGTTCGATGCTCACTCTGTTCCGCGTGATGACGTTTGAAGACTGGACGGATATCCAATATGAGACAATGGAAGTCTATCCATGGAGTTGGCTGTTCTATATGACGTTCATTTTCTTGACCGCTTTTGCTTTTCTGAACATGGTGATCGGTATTGTTGTCAATGTAATGGATAAAGAAAGCCGACTTGAACTGCAAGCGTGTGAGCAAGAGCTTGAACAAAGTCGCGAGCAGCAGTTAAACGAGCAAATCGCTGGTTTACGGTCAGAGATCACCGAGTTAAAGCAGCTTATCGTCAAACAAGGTGGGCATGGAACAAATAACGACGCCTCTTAAAGTTAACATTCTGCGTAAGCCGATAAAGCATATTTATTTGCGCTTACGTTCGGCTGATGAGCTAGAGGTGAGTGCACCTAAACGCTGTCCTCAAAAGTACATTGATGAACTCATTGCAGAGCGGCATGACTGGATTACACAACGTCGTGCACAGTTGCGTGATACGGCGCGCTCGCCCAGCGTGCCGTTACTCAGTACGGAGCGCGTGTTACTCGCGGGTCGCTGGTATCTATGCCAGGCTTGCCGAAACGCCAAGGCGGCTGGCCCTGAGGCTGATTCGGCACTGTTCAACGTGACTGTACGGGGCGATAAGGGACTGACTGAACAACACGTCGAACGACAACTGCGCCGCTACTTAAGTGAGAGGATCACGGCGCTCCTTACTTATTGGGAACCCTTGATGGGTGTCAAAGCAAGTTGTTTCGGCATCCGCAAAATGCATACACGATGGGGCACTTGTAACACAAGAACCGAGAAGATTTGGCTGAGCTTCCAATTAGTGCACTTTCCCTTGGAGTTGCTTGAGTACGTTGTTGTTCATGAGCTTACGCACTTATTTGAGCGCTACCATAACAGGCGTTTTTATGCGTTAATGGACTCATTTCTGCCGAATTGGCGTTCATTAAAACAACGTTTGAACCATTATGAGATACCCGATTACCCCAGCGGGCAGTGAGGATTTTAGGCAAGCTGCTAAGCGGCGTTTGCCACGTGCACTATTTGATTATATTGATGGCGGTGCATTCGCTGAACAAACCGCACACGCTAATGTCCATTCGTTTTCACGCTGGCGCTTACAACAACGTGTGCTGCGTGATGTTGAACATATAAACCTTGCGGTGAATCGACTGGGTCAATCTTATGCAGCGCCGCTTGCGCTAGGACCTGTCGGCTTAGCAGGCATGATGGCGCGTCGTGGCGAAACACAGGCATACCGAGCTGCTCAACACGAACACATTCCTTTCTGCGCATCCACCGTGTCACTATGCGGTATTAATGAAATTCATCAGCATCGTGATACTCAACCAGCATGGTTTCAATTATACATGATGCGCGATCGCGAATTTGTTGTACAGCTACTTGATCGCGTGCAAGCACAAGGTGTTGAAGTGCTCGTTGTGACGGTCGATTTGGCGGTGTTGGGTGTGCGCTATCGAGATGTCAGAAATGGCTTCGAATCAAGCACGGGGCTCGCAAAGTTAAAGCGATTCTATGACTTTGTATCACATCCCCAATGGTTATGGGACGTAGGCTTAAAAGGCGGCCCCCACGTTTTTGGCAATCTCACCGACGCGGTGCCCAACGCACGACAATTGACAGACTTCAAAAGCTGGGTTGACGCACAGTTTGATCCCCGTGTCACGTGGGATGATATTGCGTGGATTCGCTCCCGTTGGCCCGGCAAGTTAGTAATCAAAGGTATCTTGCATTCTGATGATGCACTGAAGGCTGTAAAAGTCGGTGCCGACGGTTTGATCATTTCTAATCATGGGGGGCGTCAACTGGATGGCGCGCCATGTCCAATTGATATATTACCCGAGATTCACCAACACTTATTGAATCAGGGATGTCGCGAACGCATTGAACTTTGGCTCGATGGCGGGCTGCGTAACCCACAGGATTTGTTAATTGCACTGGCGCTGGGCGCCGATGGTGGGCTATTAGGGCGTGCATGGATATACGCACTGGCTGGCTATGGCGAGTTTGGCGTGACACAACTACTTAAGCAGTGGCAAAAAGCACTCTCCGTTAGCTTGGCGTTAATGGGGTGCAACGACATTAATCAACTTAATGAATCGCACTTAATAAGAAGCTAATAATAAGGAGCGGGTGTGAGAAAAAATGCAGCACAGTTAGCCGTAGCAGCGCTCGAAAAACTCGGGGTTACGCATACGTTTGGTATTCCCGGTGTGCACAACACAGAGTTTTATGATGCGCTGCACGCCAGTGAGCAGATTACCCCTATCTTAGTCACTCATGAGGGGGGCGCCGCGTTTATGGCCGATGGCATGAGTCGCGTTCGGCAAATGCACGAGGGCATTGGTGTACTCGCCATTGTTCCCGCTGCCGGTTTCACCCATGCAGCGAGTGGTATTGGTGAGGCGTATCTTGATGGTGTTCCGATGCTTGTGATTTCGGGTGGTGTGCGCACTGATACCGAGTTTGATTTTGTCTTGCATGGTGTTGACCAGTTGGAACTGGCAAAGGGGATCACCAAAGGCGCGTTTCGTGTTAATCATCAAAATGATGTGACGGATGTATTGTATCAAGCTTACCAACTGGCGACCGAAGGAAAGCCAGGTCCCGTGTTAGTCGAAATTCCCGTTAATTTGCAGCTATTTGATGCAACCGTTGCTCAACCTCAACAGCCGCCTCAGCCCACTACACCGGCTATCGATGAGCAAGCCATTCAACGGGCTGTTGAACTCATATCAGCGGGTAAGAGACCCGGACTGTTTGTCGGTTGGGGTGCTCGACACGCGCAACAGCAACTAATTGATTTAGCAGAATATCTGCAAGCACCGGTGGCGACCACCTTGCAGGGACTGTCGGTTTTTCCTCATGATCATCCACTGCATGTGGGCTTTGGTTTTTCAGCTTCGGCAGTACCCGCAGCGCAAGCAAGCTTCAAAGACTGCGATTTAATGATCGCGATTGGTACACGTTTTGCCGAAATCCCAACAGGCAGTTTCAGCGCGAAAGTGCCCGAAAATCTCATTCATATTGATATCGATGAGTCGGTATTCAACCGGAATTATCCGAGCAAAGTGAGCATCAAAGGAGATGCCACAGAGGTACTGAAGTTGTTAAACAACGCGCTGAGCGGTCAGGCAGCACGAGCCGATAGTGCGTCGCTCAAGGCTACAATTAAGCAGTTAAAACAGGATTATTTCGACGAATGGCGAGCGCATGATAGTCACGAACGCATTAATCCATACGTGTTTTTTACGTCAATTGCCGCACAAATGATGGATGACGCGATCATTGTTTTGGATGATGGAAATCATACGTACTTAGCGGCGGAATTATTGCCCCTAAAAGCCGGCATGACATTATTGACTCCCACTGACTATAACGCGATGGGCTATGCTGTTCCTGCCGCAATCGGCGCAAAGCTGGCACAGCCCGAGCGACAAACCATTGCCATTGTGGGAGATGGCTGTTTTGTTATGACGGGAATGGAGTTGCTGACAGCGCAACAGCAGGAGGTTGGCGTTGTTTGTTTTGTATTCAACGACGGCGAACTATCTCAAATCGCGCAAGCGCAGCAAACGCCTTATGCGCGAAAACCCTGTACGGCATTGGTGGGTGCGAAATTTGAAGGCATGGCATTAGCGACCGGAGCGCATTATATTCGTATTGAAACCGAAGCTGAGCTCGATGCGTATATAGCCCAAGCATTCGACGTCGCAGCTAAAGGACAGAGTGTATTGGTTGATGTTAATATTGATTACAGTAAACCCACGCGCTTTACTCAAGGTACGGTAAAGTCAACTTTTAAGCGCTTTCCGACCCGTCAGAAGCTGCGCATTGCTGGTCGAGCGGTGAAGAGAAAACTGTTTGGCTGAAACATTCGCCAAAGGTCGAATCGTGTTGTATTAACGATATGATTAAACTGAAGTAAATACTGTTGTAGGGAGTTAACGTTGAGATATTTACACACCATGGTTCGGGTCGAGGATCTCGACGCGTCATTGCGTTTTTATTGTGACTTGTTGGGCCTTAAAGAAATGTACCGGAAAGAAGTTGAAGCCGGGCGTTTTACATTGGTGTTTCTAGCTGCACCCGAAGACGAAGATGCGGCCAACGAAAACAAAGCGCCGATGGTGGAGCTGACATATAATTGGGATCCAGAGTCGTATGACGGCGGGCGTAATTTTGGCCATTTAGCCTATGAAGTGGACGATATTTATGCACTGTGCAAAAAGTTACAAGATAACGGTGTGACGATTAACCGTCCGCCACGTGATGGACGCATGGCATTTGTCCGTTCTCCGGATGGTATTTCGATCGAACTACTGCAAAAAGGTGGCGCGCGTGAACCAGAGGCACCTTGGGACACGATGGAAAATACGGGTGAATGGTAATTAGAGGGTAGATCCCGTATAATTCGCCCACAGTTCAACCTATTACGAAGTCTGATAAACGATAGGAATCATTATGTCGAACGACAAATCGAAGATTATTTATACTGAAACGGATGAAGCACCACGTTTAGCTACTTACTCGCTGCTGCCTATCATCCAAAGCTTTACTAAAGCGGCAGGCGTTAAAGTTGAAACGCGTGATATTTCACTTGCAGGTCGTATCATTTCGCAATTCTCTGAGTATCTTACTGAGGAACAGCGCCAGTCAGACGCATTGGCTGAGTTAGGCGAATTAGCGAAGACACCAGAAGCTAACATTATTAAATTGCCGAACATCAGTGCATCTATTCCACAGATGACTGCGTGCATTAAAGAGCTGCAAGCACAAGGCTACAAATTACCTGACTTCCCGTTTGATCCACAGACTGACGAAGAAAAAGATATTCGTGCACGTTATGACCGCGTTAAAGGCAGTGCGGTGAACCCTGTGTTACGTGAAGGTAACTCAGATCGCCGTGCACCGATGGCGGTTAAAAACTTCGCTAAGAAGCACCCCCATCGCATGGGCGCTTGGAGTAAAGATAACCAAGCCCACGTTGCGCACATGGAAGAAGGCGATTTTTACGGATCAGAAAAATCAATGACTTCAAGCCAAGACGATAGCTTTAAAATCGTATTGGAGAGTAACGGTGAGCAAAACGTGCTTAAGGACGGTATCAAAGTGCTGGCCGGCGAAGTTGTTGATGCTGCTGTTATGAGCCGCAAGAAGCTACAAGCGTTCTTCGAGAAAGAGACGGTTGCTGCTAAAGAGCAGGGCGTTCTACTGTCATTGCATTTAAAAGCCACCATGATGAAAGTTTCTGACCCGATCATGTTTGGCCACGCGGTGCGTGTTTATTTCAAAGATGTACTTGAAAAACACGCCGATTTAATGAAAGAAATTGAGTTTGATGCCAGCAACGGTATCGGCGATTTGTATTCTAAGCTCGATAAACTGACCGATGAACAGCGTCAGGAAGTCGAGAATGACTTGAATACCGTTTATGCCAAACAGGCTGAGTTAGCAATGGTTAACTCAGACAAAGGTATCACTAACTTACACGTACCAAGCGACGTTATTATTGATGCTTCAATGCCTGCCATGATTCGTGACTCGGGCCAAATGTGGGACCGAGAAGGTGGACAGAAAGAAGCTAAGGCGATGATTCCCGATCGTTGCTATGCGGGTGTTTACCAAGAGACGATTAGCTTCTGCCGTGAAAACGGTGCGTTTGATCCTGCAACCATGGGTACAGTGCCTAATGTTGGTTTGATGGCGCAAAAAGCGGAAGAATACGGTTCGCACGATAAAACCTTCGAAATCCCGGCGGATGGTACGGTAAAAGTATTGAATCAAGCGGGTGATGTAGTATTTGAACACGCGGTTGAAGAAGGCGACATCTGGCGTATGTGTCAGGTTAAAGACGAGCCTATCCGTGATTGGGTTAAGCTTGCCGTTAATCGCTCACGTTTAAGTGGCATGCCTGCCGTATTCTGGCTCGATAAAAACCGTGCCCATGATGCTCAATTGATCAGCAAAGTTGAGACTTACTTAAAAGAGCACGACACCGATGGTTTGGATATCCAAATCATGTCGCCTGAAGAAGCAACACGCCACACGTTGAAGCGCGTGAAAGAAGGCAAGGACACGATCTCAGTCACGGGCAACGTATTACGTGACTACTTGACTGACTTGTTCCCGATCCTTGAGTTGGGCACTTCTGCGAAAA
The DNA here is from genome assembly GCF_000152885.1 of Idiomarina baltica OS145. Classification (GTDB taxonomy): domain Bacteria; phylum Pseudomonadota; class Gammaproteobacteria; order Enterobacterales; family Alteromonadaceae; genus Idiomarina; species Idiomarina baltica. Next base: position 120,133 of record NZ_CH672405.1, on the reverse strand, counting down.
TGCTCTCGATTGTCCCATTGATGAACGGTGGCGGCTTATTCGAAACCGGCGCGGGTGGCTCAGCACCTAAACACGTACAACAGTTTGTGGAAGAGAACCACTTACGTTGGGATTCACTGGGCGAATTCCTTGCGTTGGCGGCTTCACTTGAGCATCTCAGCCGTGCGACCGACAACCGTCGTGCACAGATTTTGGCTGATGCGCTTGATAATGCGACCGCGAAGTTCTTGGAAGAGAACAAATCGCCTTCGCGTAAAGTGGGTGAGATTGATAACCGCGGCTCGCACTTCTACTTGGCGATGTATTGGGCTGAGTCTCTGGCTAAGCAAACTGAAGACAAAGAGCTTCAAGAGCGCTTTGAGAAACTCGCTGCAGCTATGCAGAAGAACGAGCAAGCCATCATGGACGAATTGAACGGTGTTCAAGGTAAGCAAGTCGATATCGGTGGTTACTATCAGCCAGACACTGATAAAGTATCTGCTGCTATGCGCCCATGTTCAGTATTGAACGAGACGCTCGCAAGATTATAATGAACATAAGGTTGTGATAGAAAGCAGGCTGCGGCCTGCTTTTTTTATGTCTAACTGTTGAGGAACACACGTGAGTGAACAAAATTATCTACTAAAACTAAGAGCACAGTGTTTAAAGCTGCCGTTGGGGGCGCGTATCTTCTCCCTGATGTTCGCTCGCAAAGCGCCTTACTTTGCTTCGATAAAGCCGCTAGTCACTGAGCTTGAGCCTAACTTTTGTCAACTGACGTTTAAAAAACGCAAAGCGGTTGAAAATCATATTGGTACCGTACACGCGATTGCTGTATGTAATGGCATGGAAATGGCGATGGGGGCATTAGCTGAGGCGTCCATTCCTAAGCACTTACGTTGGCTGCCTAAGGGCATGCAGGTTAATTACTTGGCTAAGACAAACAGTGATGTGCGCATTGAAGCGAAAGCGACAGAGCAAACATGGCAAGTTGGCGATCAGCCTATCGAAGTCACTGCCTATCGAGACGATGGTACTGTGGTGGCCGCAGGGCATATTACGATTTATGTTTCGGAAAAGCCGGCAAAGTCTAAGTCATAAACCATTAAAAAAGGGGCCTAAGCCCCTTTTTTAATGATGCGATACATCTCACTTTACGGTTTATTGACTGGCTCATTAGCGTCAATAACCGCACCTGGATGATCATCGTTGTCAGCTTCACCGTCGTCTGGTGGCAGCTTTTCCCACTTACGAGTGAAGAAGGCGAGAACGAATACTACCGCACCCACACTGACACCGAATAGGAATATCGTCCAGTAGAGCTCTGGCATGGCTTGAGGGTTTTCAGGATCAAGACCACCTGCTAACAAGCCAGCAATTAAGTTACCCATCGCATAGGTCAATACGAATACGCCCATTAACTGACCCGCCATGCGTTTTGGCGACAATTTACTTACGGCACTTAATGCGACAGGGCTCAAGCATAGTTCACCCACGGTGTGAATGAAGTAAACAGCAACTAGCCAGTAAGGCGCGACCTTAAGGCCACTTGCAGCGGCTTGAGAGGCGAAGAACATGACGATAAAGCCGGTTGCCATGATCATCAGACCGATTGCACTCTTAAAACCGTAAGAAGGGTTAATCATGCGTTTACTGAGGTTAATCCAAAGCGCCGCGAAGAATGGTGACAACGTGACCAGGAAAATTGAATTTAACGATTGGAACCAAGTCGTTGGAATTTCAAAGTCGCCAATCATACGATCGGTTAAGTCACGTGCAAACAAATTAAATGAAGAACCGGCTTGCTCGAAGCCTGCCCAGAACATGGTTGATGCGATACACACGAGGAACAAGGCGCCGAGGCGTTTCATTTCATTGCGTGTCAGTTTACCAAACAGGAAAATACTCAGGTAATACACGAAGAAAATGATAGTAAAGATAACGGCCACGTTGCCAGCTAATACCACTGGATCAATAACAATAATATTGTTTAGCGCTAGATAGGTGACGGTTGCCAGACCCGCCAATAGCAAATAAATTACTGCCCAGCTACGCTTGGCAGCACCTGCGCTCATAGGTTTAGCTGGCTTCTCGCCAACACCCTTTAACTTGGGCTGTGTCAATTTGTATTGAATTAGGCCAAAAGCCATACCTACTGCTGCAGCACCAAAGCCCCAGTGATAACCGGCATTTTCTTGCAAGTAACCGGTAACGAAGTAACCGATAATAGAACCAATGTTAATACCCATGTAGTAAAGGGTATAGCCACCATCACGACGGTCATCATTTGAACTATACAGTTGACCCACCATCGCCGTGATATTCGGTTTGAGAAGACCTGTTCCAAGAACAACGAGGATCATACCGATAAAGAAGCTGGCTTCGCTTGGGATTGCCAGTACGATATGGCCCAGCATGATGATGATGCCACCATACCAGGTTGCGCGTTGGCCACCCAGAAGGCGGTCAGCAATCCAACCACCAGGAAGGCCCATGAAATAAACAGCACCGGTATAAAGACCGTATATTGCTGTGGCGGAGGCGACGGTAATGGCAAGTCCACCTTCTTGCATTGAGGCGGTCATAAACAGCACGAGCAACGCGCGCATGCCGTAGTAACTCATGCGCTCCCACATTTCGGTAAAGAACAGGGTTTGAAGTCCCCCTGGCTGTCCGAAAAAACTAGCGTCTTTGTCGACAATATTTTTTGGATCCATTTTAATTATCCGTTTGTTATAAAAATTAATGTTGACCCATTCGACTTTGGTCGAAGTCGAAAAAAGTGGTCATACTTTACTAGCCAATGCCCATGATTAAAACCTTTAGCGATGAATTTATTGGTTTTTGGGTTGGCTGTCCCCCGGGATAGACTTTCTCAGCTGTACAGGTTCTGAGGCCCGTTTTTTGGCACGCACGCGGATGTTTAAAAATTCCACCGCAAGTGAGAACGCCATGGCAAAATAGACATACCCTTTAGGCACATGAAAGCCCATTCCCTCGCCAACTAACGTCATGCCAATCAAAATGAGGAAACTTAACGCTAACATCTTAATAGTCGGGTGTTTGTCGACAAAATCTGAAACCGACTTAGCCGCAATCAGCATGACGCCAACGGATAGGATAACCGCAATCACCATGACCGACAGATGATCCGCTAAACCGACCGCAGTAATGACTGAATCAAGTGAGAATACGATATCGAGCACTGCAATTTGCACCAGTATAGCGACAAAATTGGCTTGTACAGCACTGTGTCCCTCGCTCGACTCGCCTTCAAGCGCATGGTGTATCTCTAAGGTACTTTTGCCAAGTAAGAATAAGCCACCCAGCAGTAAGATGAGATCACGCCCCGAGATTGATTTACCAAGGACGTCGAATAAGGGAGTTGTTAATGACATGACCCAAGTGAGGGAGAATAAAAGCGATAGTCGCGTGCCCATTGCTAATATTAGGCCCAGCGTTCTAGCTCGGTTCCGCTGGTGTTCAGGCAAACGACCAACTAAAATAGAAATGAAAATAATGTTATCAATGCCCAGTACAATTTCTAATGCGGTCAGTGTAGCCAATGCAATCCACGCCTCGGGCATGGCGATCCACTCAAACATAATCTTCTCCGAAATTTGACGTCGTAAATTATAGTGAAGGTCTTCAACTGAAAAGCAATCTTTCCAGTATTGTCGACAATACTTTATAAATATGCTTGTAATATACCTAAATGATCGGGCAGAATAGTAACAACACTTAATTATGTCGACAATTTGATATGGAAGTGCTTTCACCTATTGCCAAACCAGCTGTAACCTCCGCTGACCGGGTTCTTGTTCAGATTCAAAGAGCCGTGGTCGAGGGCGAAATTGCCGCTGGGAGCAAAATTAGCGAGCCTGAGCTTGCTCGTAAATTTAACATCAGCCGTGCACCTCTGCGCGAGGCACTTGCTCGGTTGGAGCGCTGCCATCTCATTGAACGAACGCCAAATGCCGGAGCCCGTGTCGTTCAGCTATCTTATCAAGGACTCATCCATTTATATCAAATTCGGGAAGAATTAGAAGGGTTAGCGTGTCGGTTGGCTGCCGAGTACATGGCAACCGAGGAAATCGAGCAACTTCAGAGTTTGCTTGACCAACACTTATCGCATCAGCGCGTGCGCGAAGGTGAAAGTTACTATCAAGAAGCGGGCGATTTGGACTTTCATTATCGTGTCATCTTAGGGAGCAAGAATCCCTATCTGATAAATATGCTCTGTGATGAACTTTACTATTTGGTCAGGATGTATCGCGTCCAAATGGGGATGAATGGACCTCGTGTTTCACGCGCCTTTGATGAGCATAAAGCGATTTTGACCGCCATTGGCAATCGTGACGGTGAACTCGCGGACTTATTGATGCGGCGTCATATTAGCGCGTCGCGTAAAAACATCGAAATTAAACTAGCACAACAGGAGAAGTGATAATGAGTAACGGAATCCAAAGTGCGGGCGCAAAACTGCGTCGTGCAATTGAACAAGAAAATCCTTTGCAGATCGTCGGTACGATTAACGCTTACACAGCCATGATGGCTGAAAAAGTGGGCCACAAAGCGCTTTATTTGTCGGGCGCAGGTGTTGCTAATGCCTCTTTTGGTTTACCTGACTTGGGTATGACTTCACTGAATGACGTGTGCGAAGATATTCGCCGTATTACCGGCGCTTCAGACTTGCCATTATTAGTTGATGCCGACACAGGCTGGGGTGGTGCATTCAATATCGCACGCACTGTTAAAGAAATGACGCGTGCAGGTGCAGCGGGTATTCATATTGAAGACCAAGTTGCGCAAAAGCGTTGCGGTCATCGCCCAAATAAAGAGATCGTTACTCAAGCTGAGATGGTTGACCGCGTTAAGGCGGCCGTTGATGCCCGTATTGACGACCAGTTTTTAATTATGGCGCGTACTGACGCGTTGCAGCAACAAGGCTTAGATGCTGCCATTGAGCGCGCGCAAGCGTGTGTCGATGTGGGTGCGGATGCGATTTTTGCAGAAGCGGTACACACACTGGAGCAATATCAAGCCTTTACTGAAGCGCTTGATGTGCCAGTATTGGCTAACATTACCGAATTCGGAGCAACGCCATTGTTCAATAAGCAAGAGCTGGCTGACGTCGGTGTCGATATTGTATTGTATCCGTTGAGCGCATTCCGTGCGATGAACAAAGCAGCGTTAAATGTCTACAATAGTATTCTTGAGAACGGCGATCAGAAAGCGGTTGTTGATGATATGCAAACGCGTGCAGAACTCTATGAGTTCTTGAACTACCATGAGTTCGAAGAAAAACTAGACAACCTATTTAAAAAATAAGCTCGGTAGCTTGCGCCTTGGGCGCAAGAATTGATTATGTAGCTTGCGCCTTAGGCGCAAGAATTGATTTTGTAGCTTGCGCCTTGGGCGCAAGAATTGATTTTGTAGCTTGCGCCTTAGGCGCAAGTCAATCACAACAAATTAAGAAGGAATAAAACCATGGCAGAGAAAAAACTAGGTGGTGCAGGATTACGCGGCCAATCAGCGGGTGAAACCGCACTATGTACGGTGGGTAAATCAGGTTCTGGCCTTACTTATCGTGGCTATGACATTAAAGAGTTAGCGGAGAAGGTGAGCTTTGAAGAAGTCGCGTATTTGCTAGCGAAGGGTGAATTACCCAATCAAGCTGAATTAGATGCATACCGTAAGCGTCTAAAATCCATGCGCATCCTACCGCAGGAAGTCAAAGACGTACTGGAGCGTATTCCAAAAGAAGCGCATCCGATGGACGTGCTACGTACAGGTTGCTCAATGTTAGGCAACCTCGAGACTGAAGAAAGCTTCGATGAAGCGGACGATAAAATCGAACGTATGATTGCAACTTTCCCAGGTATGGTGCTGTATTGGTACCGTTTTACACACGATGGCGTGCGTATCGATACTGATTCTGAAGAACAGTCCACAGGTGCCCATTTCCTACGCCTATTGCATGATGAATCGCCGTCTAAATTACATGCTGACGTGATGAATACGTCGTTAATCTTGTATGCAGAGCACGAGTTTAATGCATCAACCTTCACAGCGCGTGTATGTGCTTCGACACTATCTGACATCCACTCGTGTGTAACCGGTGCGATCGGTTCATTGCGTGGTCCATTGCATGGCGGAGCCAACGAAGCCGCAATGGAGCTTATCGAGGACATGAAAGATCCAGAAGATGCTGAGAAAACACTCATGGGTATGCTCGAGCGTAAAGAGAAGATCATGGGCTTTGGCCATGCAATTTATCGCGAGTTTGACCCACGCAATGACATTATCAAAGCATGGTCTAAGAAGCTTGCCGAAGAGAATGGCGATTCTCGCTTGTATGATGTTTCTGTGCGCTGTGAAGAAGTCATGTGGCGTGAGAAGAAGCTGTTCCCGAACGCGGACTTTTTCCACGCGTCTGCATACAACTATATGAACATTCCGACAAAACTGTTCACACCTATCTTTGTGATGTCACGTGTGACGGGTTGGACGGCACACGTGAAAGAGCAACGCGCAAACAACCGTATCATTCGTCCTTCGGCGGATTACACCGGCCCAGAAGCGCGTCCAGTACCCGCTATCAGCGAACGATAAGTAGGTGGTGGGATGAGTTCGAATTACCGTAAATCGTTAAAAGGCACCACGCTCGAGTACTTTGATGCTCGAGCAGCGGTGGAAGATATTGAAGCGGGCGCCTACGACAAGCTACCTTACTCGAGCCGAGTCTTTGCCGAGAACTTGGTGCGCCGCTGTGAACCCGAGCTTCTTAAACAGTCACTTGAGCAATTAATTTACCGCAAACGTGAGCATGATTTTCCGTGGTTTCCAGCCCGTGTCGTTTGCCATGATATCTTAGGTCAGACCGCGTTGGTCGACTTAGCGGGATTGCGTGATGCTATCGCTGAGAAAGGGGGTGATCCGGCAAAAGTGAACCCGGTGGTTCCCACTCAGTTGATTGTTGACCACTCGCTCGCGGTGGAGCATGCAGGCTTTGAAAAGGACGCGTTCGAGAAGAACCGTGCGATTGAAGACCGTCGCAATGATGATCGCTTTCACTTTATTAACTGGACTAAAACTGCGTTTAAAAACGTGGATGTTATCCCTCCGGGGAACGGCATCATGCACCAGATCAATTTGGAGAAGATGTCACCGGTTGTGCAAGTGCGTGACAACGTCGCCTTTGTAGATACCTGCGTAGGCACGGACAGCCACACGCCGATGGTTGATGCCTTGGGTGTTATCTCGGTAGGTGTGGGCGGTCTTGAGGCTGAGAGTGTAATGCTTGGCCGTGCATCTTATCTACGCTTGCCTGATATCGTGGGCGTTGAATTGACTGGTAAGTTACAGCCAGGCATCACCAGCACCGATTTGGTACTCGCATTGACTCAGTTCCTGCGTAAAGAACGTGTGGTCGGTGCTTACCTCGAGTTTTATGGTGAAGGTGCTAAAGCCCTGACGGTCGGCGATCGGGCGACTATCTCTAATATGACGCCAGAATACGGTGCCACGGCAGCGATGTTCTACATTGATGAGCAGACCATTGATTATCTTAAATTAACTGGACGTGATGACGATCAGGTCGAGTTGGTGGAACAATACGCCAAAGAGACTGGGTTATGGGGCGATAGTCTTGAAACCGCAGAATATGAGCGTGTTCTAACGTTTGATTTAAGCCAAGTAAAACGTAACCTAGCGGGGCCGTCAAACCCTCATTCATTGTTGCCCGCTGGCGAGTTGACTGAGCGGGGAGTGGCGAAACATATTGAGTCACCTGAAGATGGAAAAATGCCTGATGGCGCGGTAATTATCGCAGCTATTACGAGCTGTACAAACACCAGTAACCCGCGCAATATGATTGCGGCGGGCTTGATAGCGCGTAACGCCAATAAATTGGGTTTAACGCGTAAGCCATGGGTAAAAAGCTCACTCGCACCGGGCTCTAAGACGGTTAAGATGTACTTAGAAGAAGCGCAATTGTTGCCAGAACTGGAAACACTCGGTTTTGGTGTCGTGGCGTTTGCATGTACTACCTGTAATGGTATGAGTGGTGCACTTGATCCTAAGATCCAACAAGAAATTATCGACCGTGATTTGTTCTCGACAGCAGTGCTATCGGGTAACCGTAACTTTGATGGTCGGATTCACCCTTATGCAAAACAAGCGTTCTTAGCATCACCGCCATTGGTTGTTGCTTATGCGATTGCGGGCACTATGCGCTTTGATATCGAGAAAGACGTGTTGGGCTATGACACTGACGGCAACGCAGTCACGTTAAAAGACATCTGGCCAAGTGACGAGGAAATTGACGCTATCGTTAAATCGAGCGTTAAGCCTGAGCAGTTCCGGAAAGTGTACGATCCGATGTTTAATCTTTCGGTCGATTACGGTGACGATATTAACCCACTCTATGATTGGCGTGAAATGTCGACCTACATCCGTCGGCCCCCGTACTGGGAAGGTGCGTTGGCCGCTAAGCCAAGCTTAACAGGGATGCGTCCTTTAGCGGTACTTGGCGACAACATTACTACGGATCATTTGTCACCTTCGAATGCGATTCTTGCTGACAGTGCAGCCGGTGAATACCTCGCTAAAATGGGCTTGCCAGAAGAAGACTTTAACTCTTATGCGACCCACCGTGGCGATCATTTAACGGCTCAACGTGCAACGTTTGCCAACCCGAAATTGTTTAACGAAATGGTGCGGGATGATGCTGGCAATGTGATTCAAGGTTCGTTGGCACGGATTGAACCTGAGGGTAAAACCGTACGCATGTGGGAAGCGATTGAGCACTATATGACTCAAAAGCAACCATTGATCATCGTGGCAGGTGCTGACTATGGTCAAGGTTCATCGCGCGACTGGGCCGCTAAAGGTGTCCGCTTAGCTGGGGTTGAAGCTATCGTAGCAGAAGGTTTCGAGCGTATTCACCGTACCAACTTAATTGGTATGGGCGTTTTGCCACTGCAGTTTGAAGAGGGCACAACCCGCAAGACGTTAGCACTTGATGGTTCTGAAACCTATGATGTTAAGGGCGAACCGGCTCCTGGTGCGCGACTGAGTTTAATGATTCACCGAGCCAATGGTGAAGATATTGAAGTGCCCGTGATCTGCCGCTTGGATACCAAAGAAGAAGTATCCATTTATTCGGCGGGTGGTGTGCTTCAACGGTTTGCACAAGACTTTCTTGAGGCTGAGGCAAGTTGATATGAAATTTAGGCCACAGTTGAAAATTCCCGCCACCTATATGCGTGGCGGGACTTCAAAAGGTGTATTCTTTAACTTAGCGGACTTACCTGAGGCCGCGCAGCAGCCAGGTAACGTGCGCGATGCACTTCTGATGCGCGTGATTGGCAGCCCCGATCCTTACGCTAAGCATACTGATGGTATGGGCGGCGCGACATCAAGCACCAGTAAAACGGTCATCGTGTCGAAAAGCACGCAACCCAACCATGATGTCGATTATCTATTTGGTCAGGTATCGATTGATACCCCCTTTGTTGACTGGAGCGGTAACTGCGGTAATTTGTCGTCTGCGGTGGGGGCTTTTGCAATAACTCAAGGCCTCGTTGACGCCGATCGCGTGCCGGAAAACGGTATCGCTGAAGTCCGTATTTGGCAGGCAAACATTGGCAAAACTATTGTCAATAAGGTACCGATGCAAGACGGACAAGTACAAGAAATGGGTGACTTTGAGCTTGATGGTGTGACGTTTCCAGCGGCTGAAGTGGCGATCGAGTTTATGGATCCCTCCGCCGATGGTGAGCAGATGTTTCCCACCGGAAATCTTGTCGATACATTTGAGGTGCCTGGCGTCGGAACCTTAGAGGCTACCTTTATCAATGCGGGTATTCCTACCGTATTTCTGCGTGCCGAGGCGTTAGGCTATGAGGGAACTGAGTTGCAAGAAGCGATTAATGGTGACGCAGCAGCCTTGACGCGACTCGAAACGATTCGGGCTCATGCCGCGGTTCGCATGGGATTGATCGATAAGGTAGAAGAAGCCGTGCAACGTCAACATACGCCGAAATTAGCCTTTGTAGCACCCGGTAAGACCTACACCGCCTCGAGCGGTAAAGTGATTGAGGCCAGTGATGTTGACTTGCTTGTCCGTGCTATGTCGATGGGTAAACTACATCACGCGATGATGGGAACGGCTGCGGTGGCGATTGGCACAGCCGCTTCTATTCCAGGTACATTAGTAAACCAAGCCGCCGGTGGCGGTGAGCGCACGATGGTCAACTTTGGTCATCCGTCGGGTACGTTGCAAGTCGGTGCTGAAACGCTCCTAAAAGATGGTGAATGGCGTGCTGTCAAAGCCATTATGAGTCGAAGTGCACGTGTGCTTATGGAAGGCTGGGTGAGAGTACCTGCAGAGGTGTTGGATTAATGACCCGCTAATTCATAACGATTGCTGAAAGCGTCCTTTGGGGCGCTTTTTTTATGGTTTTAACGGATGTAAATTGTCCGTTAGTGCATCGCTCACGATGCAGAATGCATGCTATCATTAACGGCTTTGGTGAAGGTGTTACGAGGAACAATATGGCAGGTAATGCGGCTCGTCTTAAAAAAATAATTATGATTAACGGTCACCTCCCGGGTATCGTGGAACTGGATTTAGAAGGGCACACCAATATTTGTGGTAGTAACGCGTCGGGGAAAACCACGTTACAACGTATGATCCCCGTGTTTTATGGCGAGCAACCCAATAAAGTGGTGCCTAAAACCCGCGACAACTTTGACAAGTTCTATCTGCCGTACAGTAATAGCTACATTATTTATTCATATCGGTCTGCGGCGCAACGCGACGTCCAAGTGGTGTTGACCAAACGCAACGATGGCGTTGATTACCGTTTTATCGATGCTGAATATTGCCCACAAGACTACCTCGACGAGCAAGGTGATAAAGTGGTTGCGGTTGACTACCAGGAGTGGTTGAAGCGATTGCGCGCGAAAGGGCATCTTTTTAGTCATAAAATCAGTGCAACAAGCGAGTTTCGTACGCTGATTCAAAATGATGTACAAGCGTTGCAACATACCCAAAAAGATAGCGTAAAACTGCGTCAATTGGCGGCACGCTTTGCATTGGTGAAAGCGCCTCATAAATTACGTCATATCGAAAAACTGGTCAGTGCTGTGCATGCTAAAGAAGGCAAAATGGATACTTTACGTAGCATGTTAGCGGCGATTCTAGAAGAAGACGGGCACGCTGTCCCCCACAGTTCGATTCGTGGTGAAAAGATCCGCAGATGGATTGAACAAATGCGGCAAACGATGCGCTTGGATGATCTACAGGCCGCTTTCACTAAACTCTCAAGCGGTGCTCATCGCTATGGCGATGAGTTAGCAGAGCTTTGGGCTATTCAACCTTTATTGCTTGAGCATAGAGAGCAGTTAGCTGATCAAGAGCGTGATTTAAAGGCAACGTTAAAGACAATTGAACAACGTATTAGTCAACGCACCGCCGATTATGAGCAGCAACGCGATCAAATCAATGAGACACTGAGCGAGTACAAGGCCGAGCTTAAACAAGTTGAGCGACAACTGGATGAAGCACAGAACAGGGCCGATGAATTTCGTGACGCTAATATTGAGGAGTGGGAACATACAATTGATCGTTTGCCCGAGCTACAGGAACAAGCGGAGGAAGTTAAACAGCAGCGCATTGTTTTGCTTGAGGCCCATCATGCTGAACGTCAACAACTCGATAGCGAGAAATTAAAACTAACGGAGCGGCAGCAACGGCGTGATGTGAAGCATCAAGCTAAACTCGACGCACTCGCGCAAGAACTGTCTGAGCTGCATGCACGCCACAGCGAGGCATTAAGTGAGTTCCGTGAACAACATCAACGCCACCGTAACGAGCAAACTGACCGTTGGCGTGATGAGCGAGAAGCCGTCAAGCTGAAACTGGCCGCGTTTAATTCGGAGAGTCATCACGCAAATGCAGAGGAGCAACAGCAATTAGATGCATTGTCCGAGCGCGTTGTTGATGCGCAAGAGCATCTCACCCTGCAACGCGATCAACTCGAACAAGCGCGTGAACAGCTCAACCAGTCACAGCGTAGTCGTCTACGTGTCAGTGAGGAATTAAACCGTACGCGTGAGCAGTTAGCCTCAGTAAAAATCACCGTTAAGCAAAAAGCGATCGAGCTTGAGCCCAATCCTGATAGCCTTCGAGGCTTTCTGCATAGCCATTTACCTACGTGGCATGACACGATTGGTAAGGTCATTTGTCCGTCACTATTAGAGCGCACCGACCTGAATCCTGTTTTTGAAGAAGCCAACGACAGTGTTTATGGTTTACAGATTGATTTGACGGCGATCGAGTTGACACCACACGATAATGAGCAGGGCAGACGTGAACTCGAGCAACTACAGAGCCAACAACAGTCGCTGATTAAACGGGTCGAAGAAATTGAACAGCAGCTAGGCCGCGAAAGCGAGTGTGTATCCGAGGCTGAAGCTCAGGTTCATCAGGTGCAGCATCAGCTTCAAAAACAACAGCGTGAAGTCGAATATGCGCTTGATGCTCAAGCTCGATTAAAAGCGGATATAAAGCGACAAGTCTCGGAGCGAGCTCAACAACTTCGAGCACAACAAGAGGCTTATGAAGAGCGGCTAGAAAGTCTTAATGAACACATTGAAAGTAGTACGCAAGCGTTAATCGAACAGCAACGTAGTGCAGAAATTGAGTTGAAAGCTGAACAGCAAGATGTGATCGCACAACTTGAGGAGTCGCAAGAGCTAGAACGTCAACAGCAGGCACAGGAACGTGCACAGGTTAAGGACGATATTAAGGCATTGGAGCGAGCATTTAGCGACAAACTTGCTCAGCAAGGTGTCAATGAACAGGATATTGAACAGTTAAAACAACGAGAAGAACAGTTAAATGACGCGATACATCAAGCGACTCAATGGAAAGAGCGCGTGCGCGAGTATCGATATTTTAAACAGTCCGTTTGGCAGTCAGCACGTCCGCAATGGCAAGCGCAAGAAAGACGGTTGCAGTCAGAGATTTTAACGCGAGAAGATCAAAAACGTTTAGCTAAAAATGTGTTTGAACAGAGTAAATCGCAAGATCTCGAGTTGCGTCAGCAGACTCAGTTGAAACTGGAACAGATAAGTGCGTTGTTACAGCGATTACGAGACAGCCTCAGTAAACTCGATCACTTGCCAGGACTTACGCCTGAGTTGCAGCAAAGACAACAGGCAAGCGCCTTAAAGGAAAGAGACAGTAGCGAACTTTTAGGTCGATGCGATGATGTGTACGAACGTTTCATGCATAGCGATAGAGTCCTTAGTGAGGAGCTTCGTCAGTTCGATAATCAACTACGTCGTGATGCGCAAGTAGACTTTCTTAACTTCATGGAAGAAAGCCGACAACGCATGAATGTGGGAGAAGACATTGCATCGAAATTGGCACTCTTCCAAGTGATGTTGGACTATCTCGAAGAGCACCAACAGGCAATATTGGCGACCGGTCACAATATTAGTAAAGATTTAGTAGACTTCTTTACTGTCTTTAATGATATCCATAAGCGTGTGGCTCAGTACAGCCGGCGTTTAACTGATGCCGTAGGCGATGAGCTGTCTTTATCAGGCATCGACCGCGCCGAAGTTAAAATCAGCTCAACTATCGATGCGTTGGGATTTTGGGAACCGCTCACACAGTTTGTAGCAAGTTATGAGCAATGGCAGCAGTCCGGCGATAGACTTCCAAACGAAGACTACTTGATGCAGTTGGGAATGGTCGCCGATATTTTGCGAGCCGATCAAAAATACAGTATCGAATCATTATTGAAGATTGAGTTGTTCTTAACCGAAGCAGGCAATGAGCTTGTGATTCGGAATGATCGCCAACTCGCTGAATCGTCGAGCCATGGAATGGCTTATCTGATCTTGTGTAAATTCTTATTAGCCTTCACACGTTTGTTACGCACGGATAGCGAGGCGATAACGCTCCATTGGCCGATTGACGAAATCGGTACGTTGGCCTATCACAACGTCGAGAAACTTTTTGATGCGTGTGATAGCAATCACATTCAAATTGTAGGCGCCTTTCCTAATCCTGAGTCTGATGTTTTGATGCTATTTAAGCATCGTTACTTAATTGAGGCACATCCAGACAAGGTGGGAAAAGGACAGTTGAAACGCATTCAACCAAAGGTTTCTGGATTATCTGAGAAGCTGGCTCACCTTGTTCAACAGGAGCACCACGTATGATGACATTTGGTCCCATTATCGAGACGCTACTGGCTGGCGAGTTTATTTGTAGTCAACGTTTCCCAGAGTATCATCGACAGTTACAAGATGAGACATTACAAAATCAGATAAATGATTATTTGCGTCCGTTAAATCGCACCGTGAGCCAGGCGGCTGACGGGAGCGTTTTTTTCTTAAGCTATCAGACGCTTGATAAATCGGGTCGTGAGCATTTACGTCAACAGTTTATTCAGACCCTTGCTACACTGATGCCGTTACTCGAATGGCTCACTCTGACACAAGAAGCGCTCGGCCACGATAGTACATTGGTGCCTGGCGACACGATTAAGCTTCCCGAGTGGGTTGTTGCCTGTGAGGACAACCCCAGTCTAAAACAACGCCTAGCAAATTTAGCACGTGACCGCTTTTTTAACTCGCAAGCCGAAACTGTCGATGCCCAAATAAAGCAAATTGCTAAGCGGTTGGTAGAGCATGGTTATTTTATCCAGCCTCACACGGACAGACCGTATTTTATTGTGACAGGAAAAGTGGATTATTTGATGGACGTAATCCGCTTTATTCGCGACGAAGAAAACCTTCCCGTTGAGGAGACACCTGAGCAAGAGGCGTTATTGTAGATGACTGATGAGCAACTCAATGTTTCCGACCAGCGGCTTGAGCAAGGTGAAAAGCGACTCAACCTGATAGGTCGACATGCAGGTATTTTGATGCAGGCCTATCAAACGGGGGAGCTTGATGCTTTGTCTGTTAATGAAGGAATACTGCGTAACCTCTTAAATGCACGGATTATTTATCAGCCGGAGCACGGTCAAGGGTATCGTTTGCGAGCGCCTATTGCACAACTCATTGCTAATTTAGTTGTGGATGAACGGCGACGGTCGATCCAAGCCGATGTTGCGGACAAGCTGGACTCTATTCGCAACCAGGTCGATGTGTTCAGAAAGGCGCACCAGCGCAGTGATATGTATCTAGCAGAGTTAAAGTTACATATTATTGAAGAGCGTGTTTATGACTTAGTCTCTGAGTTTGATGAAGCAATTCACAGTTTATGGAATCGATTGAATACCGATTTTGGCTTTGCCGCCAGTTTGGATGAGAAAATGGCTGAAAACCAGCGGGCACAAAACCAAATCGAGCGATTACTCGACGGACTTTCAATGGTCGATTACGAGGAGTGTATTGCGCTTGCCGATGGTCATGTAAAACTACGCCAACTACTGGTTGTGCAACTACAGCGCCGGACAAGCTTACAACGTGCAAGTATGCTCGAGATTCAACATCGAATGATTGAATTAATGAGCCGGTTTCGTGAACAGCAGTCGCGTAGTCTATTGGTTAATAATATGGCGCAGTTTCTGCGTCAACATCCCGAGCTTAAGGTCAGTGATTATACTGAACGCAGTGAAGTCCCCGAGTTGTTTAACCTAGCGCGTGGTATTCGTGCGGGTGCTCACGCGGATGTGCGTATTGAGAGTACTCAACAACAAACGTTAGACGTGCTGCATGAGGCGCTACATAAAACGCGTCACTTACGTACTGAACAAACTTCATCGAGTGAGTCAGCAAAAGCCATGGCGCAGTTTAGCGACGCGGTACTTGAAACTGAACAGCGACAGTTAAAGCAAGATGTTGATGAGTTTTTTATCGATGCAGCTCAAAGCCAGTATCCTCATTCCGCACTCGACTATCTAGTCAACAACGAACTGCGTTGGCAGCCAGAAATTTGGTTATTTCAGGTACTCAGTGAATACCAAACGCTAACGAAAAGTGTGCAAGTAGAATTGCCGCTGCAAAGGCGCGAACGCGCCGTAAGCAAAACTAATGAGGTGCATATTATTGAAGATTTAATTGTGCAGCCACCTAAACGAGTCGCCTAACAATATCTTTCACTAGGGCAACCAAATATCTTGCAGCGGCGAATCCAGACTGTAGCGATGACGGATTTGCGCTTGTAAGAGCTCAGCACATGCAAGCGCATCGGTGAGCGCATCATGGGGTGCGTAAAAGGGCAAGTTATAGCGCTCGCGACTATCGGCAAGACGAATAGATAGGGGACGCTTACCCATTAACCTTGACCAAAACGAACGACGTTGACGGTGAAAGCGTGCTTCAATGGCCATGGTATCGATGACAGGAAAATGGATATGTTCATTGAAACGCGCATCCATTGCTTTTTGTAGGAAAGGGCGCTCGATTCCGTTGTAATGAACGACCCAAATCTTGCCCGCGACTAAATCCAATAGCTCAGGCAAAATAGCCTCGATATCAGGAGCGGATTGAATATCAGAGTGAGTAATACCGTGAATAACGACAGATTCGTCCGTTAAGTCTTGTCGCGGTTTGACCACCCATTGCCGCGCTTGCGACATAAAGATCCGTTGAGCGGACATAGGTACGACAGCAATACTGACGATGCTATTACGTTGACAATCTAAGCCTGTGGTCTCGAAATCAACGGCGACCATCGGAGCGTCTTTAATCAAAGTCTCTTTGTTAACCATGCCCTGTTCAAAATAGTGTTTAAACATCGGGGTGCTGACATGGGCAGCCCATGTCGAGAAGTCCATTGACCAATCACGCTCAGCATCCGAATTAATCACCTCACGCGGCTTTAAATAAAACATGCCGGCTTAGCCTCCTGCATAGCGATAGCGTAAGTATTTCTGTGCATTACTGAGGATCTGAAAAGCATCTTTTAGGTTTTTGCGTTCAAAATCCGATAGTTGCTCGGGCGCGACATTATTATCGGGCGTGTCGCCCTCCGTTAGGGCAATAGCCTGGTGTCGAATACGCACCATTGAGATTAACTCGAGGGCGTCACGTAAATCCGGTCCCCGACCTTTGGGCAGTATGTTTGCCTCCATGATATCCTCAAGGCGAGCAAACGAGTTGCGTTGCGTCGAGCCGACCGCGAGCGCATGTACGCGAATCAGATCAGCCACCGGTGCTGTGCCGCGTCGTTTCGTATTGATACTGTCGCGGTGCTTACCATCCTTTTCCATCACGAAATCTTTGAAAAAGCCCAGCGGTGGTGTTCGACTCAACGCATTACGCGCCATAGAGCCTAAGAAACGCTTATTATTTTTGGCTTTTACACGAATTAATTCATTCAGTTGTTTGGCAAAACTAAACTCACCCCATACGCCGTCTAAGTCAAAAAAGATAGAGGAGTGCAGTAAGCGTTCGGGAGAGGGGTTATCAATCCAGTCGGTGAAGTATTTCTTCCAAACGCGCAGCGGTTGTCGCCACTGGTTATTGGTTGCCATAATACCACCTGTGCAATACGTATAGCCGCATTCATGCAAACCGTCCGAGACAAACTTAGCCAAAGCTTTGAAATAGGCATCGTGTTCTTTAGGATTAAAGTCGTCGTGTAATACCAGTGCGTTATCTTGGTCGGTTACGATAGATTGTTCATCACGCGCCATTGAACCAAGTGCGAGAAAGCAGTAGGGAATGGGTGGTGGACCTAATTCGATTTCCGCTAACTCCAAAAGGCGTTGCTTGAAGCTACGACCGATGGTGGCCATCGCTGAGCCAATCATTCGTGAATTAGCGTCTTCGTTGACCAAACGCACAAAGCTTGCTTCTACACTTTCTTTTAACTGCGCCAACTCTTCAAACGTATTTTGTTTAAAGATACTACTGACTACGTAAAGACTTGATTTCGATTCGTGACGCACGACGTCAGATAAGGCAATAACACCAATCAAGCGCTGCTTTTTTAATACAGGTAAATGATGCAGGTTAGTCCTGAGCATGGTTAACATCGCTTCAAATATGCGTTGATTATGCTCAATATAAACTAAGTTCGAGGACATCACGTCACGTACGGGATCGCTGGGAGCACGTTCAACGGCAAGTACACGCTTGCGTAAATCTTTGTCGGTAATAATACCGAGTACGTCATCAGGGTTATCACCACAAATGAGTAATGACGAAACTTGCTCGTCAGTCATTTTTTGAGCGGCCTCTATAATACTGGCATCAGACTCGATAATAACAGGCTGCCGACTCAACAATGTTTCGACGGTTTCAATAAATAAATCGTTACGCTGCTCGCGTTCGCGCACGGCTAAATTAACGCGTTGGTGTTCTTCAACCTCAACCGCATCCGCAAAGGCGTCGTATTCGTCGTAAAGCCGATTAAATAGGGCACCGGGTACATAGTAAATCAGGCTGTCTTCTAACGCTTTTACAGGATAACGTACACGGCCTTTACGTAATAAGCCGGCTTCACCGAAAAAACCTCCGGCACTTAAGCGATTAAAAAGTTCGCCGTTGCGCTTATACGTTTCTATGGCGCCGCTACGAATCACATGGAGATCAGAAATAGGTTGGTTGTACTCAAGCACCTGATCACCCTTCTGAAAATAGCCGACCTCGATTTGTTGTGAGATCGTTTGTAATTCCGCTTCGGGCAGAATAGTGAAGGGTGCATATTGTTTAATGAAATTTAGTATTTCGACGTGTTCGGCTTCCATGACATCACCTCAGGTACAAAAAAGCGGCGCTTAGTGCGCCGCTTTTGTTTGAAGACAACAGCTGCGTGTTATCCGTTTTTACCGATTCGTGGTTCAGAACGCAAGCCCTGAATAACGGCGACGCAGGCCGCCAACAATACGATAGTAAATGGTAGACCCGCAGAAACAGCCATTGCTTGTAGTGCGACAAGTCCACCACCAAGTATCAAGGCGATTGCGACCAATCCCTCGAAGGTACACCAGAAAATACGCTGGGGTACAGGCGCTTCAACTTTACCACCCGCACTGATGGTGTCGATAACTAAAGAGCCTGAGTCAGACGAGGTGACGAAAAATACGATGACCAGTATGATTCCGATGAATGAAGTCACTGACGCCCATGGTAATCCTTCAAGCATAACAAATAGTTTCAACGAAAGATCCGCGTCAACCAAGTCTTGTGCTCCGTTAATCACCTGTTCGATAGCAATATTACCAAATACAGACATCCAGAATACACAAGCCAGTGAAGGTACCAACAATACCGATACTAAGAATTCACGCACAGTACGACCGCGAGATACACGTGCGATGAACATACCAACGAACGGTGACCATGCAATCCACCAAGCCCAGTAGAACGATGTCCAGCCTTGAGTGAAGTTTAAGTCTTCACGTCCTACAGGATTAGATAAGGCAGGTAGGTTAGCAATATAGTTGACTAAGTTTTCGCCGAAACCAGTGATAATTGCGAGCGTGGGGCCGACAATAATGACGAATAGAAGGAGTAGCGCCGCTAACGTCATATTGATCTGCGATAAACGCTGTACACCTGATTCTAAACCTGCCAGCACCGATGTGAGTGCGATGGCTGTGATACCCATAACGAGAAGAATTTCTGTCGTATCCCCTTTGGGTACATCAAACAGAAAGTTGAGTCCAGCGGCAGCTTGTGAGGCACCAAGCCCGAGCGAGGTCGCAAGCCCGAATAGCGTCGCTAAGATAGCGATGGTATCGATAATGTGACCTGGCCATCCCCAAACGCGCTCTTTCAAAATCGGGTAGAAAATTGAACGAACAGTCAGAGGCAAGCCTTTGTTAAATGAAAAGAGCGCTAGACCCAAAGCTAGGATTGCATAAATAGCCCATGGGTGAAGTGCCCAGTGGAAGATAGTCGCTGCCATGCCTAATTCGCGTGCAGCTGCTTCATTGCCGCCAGCAGCACCTAATGGCGCCCAGTCGGTACGCACTCCATTTTCCATGGAGATACCCCCGAGCGAAGACGAGAAGTGGGAAATCGGCTCAGACACACCATAAAACATAAGGCCGATACCCATACCTGCAGCAAACAGCATCGAGAACCAACCCATGTATGAGAAGTCTGGTTTGGCCTCTGTGCCGCCAATGCGAACGCGACCGAGTGGTGTAAAGATTAGGACCAGTGCAACCACGACAAAAATATTAGCCGCGCTTAAGAAGAACCAATCAAGATTTGATGTAAGCCAACCACGAATTCCACTAAATAATGGTTCAGCTTGTTCTTGGAAAATTAAAGCAAAGAGAACGAATGCAACAATTGCAAGGCCTGAAACAGCAAAAACCCGATTGTGGAAGTCTAATCCAAACGGGCCTAAATTCATCACGACGTTGTCTTGTCCAACTTTGTAATCGGTATTGATGGGGTTGACCTCCCCATCCGGGATCATCGGATCCTTCTCCGCCTTACTTTCATCTATATCCTTGTTTTCGCTCATGGACATCCCCTTTATTTGTTGTGATTAGTGAGTACATTCTGCAAATTTACACTTATTTTACCGAAGTTTAGAGTAAACAGTTCACCCACGCGAGTAAAAACCCTTGTTTTTATAGCAAATGACAGAGGGTTTGAGTGATGAGCTGGCTATTTTACTTCTCCTGTTGTGTAGAGCCAGCATTCAGATAGCTTAACAAACTGACTTTGTTCTTCCATCCATGTGAGTTCATCCTGCGTATAATAGAATGCGCGAAAGTGAACGTAACCTCGGTTATTTGAGTGACTGTGAGATACGATTTGTAAACGGATGAATTCAGGTAATCCCTCAAGTGATAGGTCTGGGGGACAGTAATCTCGGTGCCATGTCTTGCGTATATAGGGCAAGTCGCCAATTACGTACGCCGTATAACGCGATCGCATGAGTTGTTCGGGTGTTTGTGCGAGTGTTCGATCACTCAATAACAAATGGCAGCAGTGTTTAAAACTCTTTTCGCTACCGCAGGGACATTGATGGTTAAGATCCATAGGGCATACTTGCCTCACAAAATGCCAAGTATGCCACGTTCAGATGGACAACCCCACTTAAAACCAAAAACGTAGGTTGAGAAGATAGTTGTCTTGTCGATAATCGGTATCAGAGGCAGTGCGGCGTTGATAGCTGACGCCAAGTGCAGTGCGTGGGTTCATCATGTAAAACGCGCCCAATTCGGTCTGCCAATAGCGCACATCGCGTGTGAGGCGGCTATAGCTCGCAGAAGCAAATAGCGTTAGCTGAGTTTGAGTTTGGTGTTCAATACCAAGCTCAATGCCAGGACCCGTTTCTTGATCTTCTGTACGCGTGGTGCCGTCGTCAACTTCAACCGTAAGACGTTGTATGAATAACTCTGAAAACAACCGTGTGTCCGCTGATAAGAAATGTTGTGTGCCTAGTCGTATACTCATTTGGTCAGTGAGCATGTCAATGTCGTTATGGCTGACTTCGGAAAATTGACCTGAGACACCAACGTACCAATCATTTTGCCATTGCAGTTGAAGTTCAGCACGAGCGCCACCACCATCAAATGCATTTTGTGTAGAGCCGCCATCTAAGTCGGTTTCAGTACTTAAACCGCTAAATGTTAACTGGTTGAGGGATTGTGCGGGCATGGTAAATGCGCTTTGAGCAAAACTAGGAAAAGAAACTGATGCAATTAAGGCGAATGCTGAAATATTAAAAAAAACTTTCATAAAGACTCTCAGTTAAAGTGACTTTCGTTGACTAGATTAGTTCGAATTATCATGTTCGCTATCGGTAGAAAGCTACAAACGGTGTACGCGTTAACTGAGAAACGGCTCGACTCATTAATCGATAACTCGGAATAAATCGTATTTTAAAGGGAACAAATTGAAACCTAATTTGAGGTGTCTTGTGTCAAAAAGTAAACCGAAGACCAGTGGCAAGGTGCTCATTTTTTATGATGGCGGATGCCCTTTATGTGTGAAGGAAATGCGTCACTTAAAGCGTTTAGATACCAACAATAAACTGGCGTTTGAAAATATTAATGTGAAGGATTTCAGTGCGCGGTACCCCGACATCGATCCAGATGCCGCCAATCAATTTTTACATGGTATCAACGCCGATGGGAACGCAATATACGGTCTTGATGTCACTCACGCTGCTTGGCAGGCGGTTGGGAAGGGCGCTTATATCGCGCCCCTGCGATGGCCCGTGATCCGTTGGTTTGCTGACCGAGCTTATTTATTATTTGCCAAACATCGTAACCGTATATCACGCTGGGTTACCGGGCAAGCTCGCTGTGAACAGTGCAATTTATAACACTGAATTAGAGCCAACGCGGTGTCTTTTGCTTGTACTGGATATAGACGTCCCCATGGCTTTTTTCGAGCGCTATTTCTTCCTGACGAACTTGGAGACAAATCATGGTAACGCCCGTGATAAGGCAGACGAGTGTAAATAGTGAAGGGAAGGTTAAAAACAAACCGAGTTGACCGAGCAACACGCCCTTAAAGATAGGGTTGCGGGTTCGTTTAAATGGACCACTCACTAGCAGGGGGTGTTGCGAATCGTCATCAATGCCCGAACGCCACTCGGATTGCATGTAAGCGTGACTAAAACTTACTAAGAAAAACGAACAAAGCATCAGAATAACCCCAGAATAAACGGTTACGGGCTGATAAATCACCTCAATCACGCCAAGCTGGGTGTCAATATCCCACACTAAACGAGCAATACAAATGGCTAATATTGCCGAACGAAACATATTGAAGGTTTGTCTTATCCACCATGATGCGCTCAGAGCCTTGCCTACGTGCACTTGTGTTTGTTGTGTTCTTGCTTTTCGGCCAAGCGCAACACTACTGTAGTGAACGGCTATAATAGTAAAATAAATCGCAAGAAAATACTGACTCAGTATGTCAAAGTTGAACACACGATACCCCTATATTTTCGAATAAATATAGCATCTATTGTACTATTATTTTAAGTAATTGAAACCCTTCTGAGTGTGCATTCAAAAAGCAATGGTTTGCCTTTTGGTGTACGCCATGCGAGCCTTGCTGTTCAATATTTGAGTTTTCATTACTTAAGGCTGGAGTGCAGTATGACGCGTGGTATTGGTTATCAAACACAGAACGAAGCATTAAACCAATTGGTGAATAGGGCAAAGGGAGCTAAACCAATTGGTATTGACGAGTTTAATCAACGTATCGAGCGCGCTCAGACTCTCATGAAAGCGCAGGGAATCGATGCTATTTACCTTAATGCGGGTACGAATCTTGAGTACTTTACAGGGTTGCGTTGGTACCCGAGCGAACGGTTAGTGGGGGCAATTATCCCAGTTGAAGGTACACCGCGGCTTATTGCTCCGGCTTTCGAACTCGGTTCACTAAAGCAAGCGATGCAGGTCCCCCTTGAGCCATTACTGTGGGAGGAGCATGAATCGCCCATTGAGCTGATGGCAAGCACGTTAAAGGACACGTTCGGCGCTAAATTAAGGCTGGGCATTGACGAGTCAACGGCCTACAGTTTCGTCGCTCGACTGGAGGAATACGTCCCGGCACAGCAGTTATGTGATGCCAAAACGGTTATTGCTGAATGTCGAATGCACAAGTCAGAGGCCGAACTTGCACTCATTCAAACTGCCATGGATATGACGATTGCTGTTCATCGCGCGACAGCATCGATGCTGAAAGAGGGGATGAGTGCGACGGAAGTGCGGACATTCATTGATGAAGCACATCGTCGAGTTGGTGCTTCGGGCTCTTTTTTCTGTATCGTCCTATTTGGTCAAGCAACCAGCTATCCGCACGGCGTACAGCACGAACAGTACTTGAACGCTAACGACTGGGTGTTGATTGATACAGGTTGCAAGTTGCATGGTTATCACTCTGATATCACGCGTACGTACGCTTTTGGTGAAGCGACGTCTGAGCAACGTGAGTTTTGGCAATATGAGCGTCAATTGCAACAAGTCGCTTTTGACTCGGCGCATCTAGGCGAGCCATGCTCTAGCGTGGATGACGCAGTGCGGCAGGAGCTTGCTCGTTTATCCCTTAAACCGGATTATCAGCTACCGGGAGTGCCTCATAGAACAGGGCATGGTATCGGCATGGACTTACACGAATGGCCTTATCTAGTGGGCGGAGACGAAACACCCTTAGCGCCCGGTATGTGTTTTAGTAATGAACCCATGTTAATACAGCCAGAACAATTTGGTGTCCGGTTAGAAGATCATTTTTATATGACCGATGAGGGACCGAAATGGTTTACTGAGCCCTCTCGGTCGTTGGATGATCCGCTTAACCTAGAGTAATTAGTCCGCAGGTGCTAGCAGCAGCTGCTGACCTAACTGAGTAACTGGGCGTGCCTGGTTACTCAGTAGCACGACGCCGCGACGTCCATCTAATGTAAATCCAACATAACTGGTGAACCCCGCTGTTTGACCGTTGTGCCAAGCCCATTCTTGTTGGCCGTTGCGTTGAATTAACCAACCCAGTGCTTGTTGCGTTTGTTGGCTGAGTGATTCGCGTGGTGCTAACACGGTCGCGACGGTTTCGGTTTGTGAGTCGGGCGGTTGCATCATCAGCTTCAAATAAGCAACCATATCATCAACCGTGGATACCACGGCGCCAGCACCCGCCATCGCATCGAAATACCAGTGTGGTGCTGAACGACCATCAAACCGATGTCCTTGAGCAAGCGCGTGAATATGCGCTTTAACATGCTCCTCATTTTCCAGAGCAAGATAACTATGGTTCATGTTTAATGGTCTAAATACGGATTCAGTGAGCAGTGTATCGAGCGATTGATGATGAAAAGCAACCAATGTTTCGGCGAGCACGGAGTAGCCAAAGTTAGAATACTGATAACCTACGGGTGATGCTAAATCGGTGTTGCGAAGGGCGTCCGATAACTGATTGAGATGATAGTCTGCATACGGATTCAGATCGTCGTCGACGTCGAGGTTGGCAGGTAAACGCGGTAAGCCTGAAAAATGGGTAGCAAGCGAAACTAAACTGATTTCACTGACCGGTTTTGATAACTCGTCCCAAATGTTACCCAACTGCGCATCACTCGCTAATACTCCATTTGCCAAATCCTTAGCCAGTAAAAACGCCACCATGGTTTTTGTCACTGAACCAATCTCAAATTGAGCATTCGCAGGTACTTGGTGAGTAAATCGTTTTATTTGCCAGCGGTCATTACTATAAGTGATCACCGCGCCATCGACGTTGAACGCGGCAGGGTCTAACTGTTGTTGAGTCGAAGCGGTCTTCGTTTGCTCAAGACACAAGGTAAGAGGTAGTTTCCCGCCCTGGGAAAACTGTCCTCGATAGCAATCTGATGATTCATCCTTGGTCACGGTGCCTGTGTATGATGCGCCAATCAGGCTAGAGCTAAAAGTAAGTTGTTGGTCACCGATGTTAATTTGATTAATTGGAATGCCAAAGGACTCTTGGGCTGGGCTATCGAGGGTCGCTAAGTACCCATCGGCGACAACCGCAATGTTAAGTTGTAGGGGTAATGTTGTGCGACTATTTATCTCTAACGTGCCTTTGTAGGCCCCTTCAAAACGCAGCCGTTGTTTGTCTTGGTTGTTTAAACGCGTCAGTTTAATTGGCGTCGCTTGGCCTTGCTGCCATTCACCGCTCAATACTTGGTCATCAACTTGACCGACAAATTGAGCTTTGAGCTTGTCAACTTTAATGGTCAGCTGATTATTATTCACAGTGACTGAGGACGCTGGGAAATCGTACATGCCTTGATTGGGACTGTCGATAAAGACGCTAATCTCACCGTCTGTATCTTGATTGATATCAAACGCTAATACGATAGAAGCACCGCGCCCAACTTCAAGCTCACCGCGCCAAATACCAGCAAAATCGCTGGCTGATACGAGTGGGGTCACAAAAACAAGAAAATAAAGTAGAAATCGTTTCATAAGGCAGAGTGGGCTTGTAAAAGTAATCCGTATGTTATCATTTAGTTTGTTTAATAAATCAACAAAGATCAAGTATTCCTTAAACTCTAATCGAAAAAATCTTTTAAGGTGACCGTTTTAATAACCTTGGGCTATTTGCCCTCTGAGTGCTATAAATCTAATCAGTAGAAAGGTTCGTAGTTATCTCAATACAACGAAAAGAGGGAAGCGACATATGAGTTCAGGTAAATGTCCAGTCATGCACGGCAGTATGACAAACACAGGCAAAACGAACACCCACTGGTGGCCCAATTCACTTAAGCTCGAGATTTTACGTCAGCACGACACCAAAGCGAACCCGATGGATGCGGGCTTTAACTACGCAGAAGAGTTTAAAAAAATAAACTTGGAAGAGTTAAAGGAAGACGTAAAAAAATTGATGACCGACAGTAAGTCTTGGTGGCCAGCCGACTGGGGTCACTATGGCGGTTTTATGATTCGTATGGCGTGGCACTCAGCAGGTTCTTATCGTCTCGCTGATGGCCGCGGTGGTGGCGGTACAGGTAATCAACGTTTTGCACCGTTAAACAGCTGGCCTGACAACGTAAGTTTAGATAAAGCACGCCGTCTGTTGTGGCCGGTGAAAAAGAAATACGGCAACAAACTGTCTTGGGCTGACTTGTTTATTCTTGCTGGTACCATGGCCTATGAGTCAATGGGGCTCAAGGTGTTCGGTTTTGCCGGGGGACGCGAAGATATCTGGCATCCAGAAGAAGATATTTATTGGGGTAGTGAGAAAGAATGGTTGGATGCAACTAAGAACCGTTATGACTCCGATCAAGAGCGTGAGTCACTCGAGAATCCGTTAGCCGCCGTGCAAATGGGTCTTATCTATGTCAACCCAGAGGGTGTTGACGGTCAACCCGATCCGTTGCGTACTGCGAAAGACGTGCGTGAAACGTTCAAACGCATGGCTATGAATGATGAGGAAACGGTCGCTTTGACAGCCGGTGGTCACACGGTTGGTAAATGTCATGGTAACGGAAAAGAAGAGAATTTAGGCCCTGAACCTGAAGCAGCCGATGTGGAAGAGCAAGGCCTAGGCTGGCGCAACAGCGCTGGCAAGGGTATGGGACGTGACACAATGTCGAGCGGTATTGAAGGCGCTTGGACAACTCATCCTACTCAGTGGGATAACGGCTACTTCTACTTGTTATTCAACTATGATTGGGAACTTAAGAAAAGCCCGGCAGGCGCTTGGCAGTGGGAACCTATCGACATCAAAGAGGAAGACAAGCCCGTTGATGTAGAGGATCCTTCGATTCGTCACAACCCAATCATGACGGACGCCGACATGGCGATGATTAAAGATCCAGAGTATCGCAAGATTTCTGAGAAGTTTTACAATAATCCCGACTATTTTGCCGAAGTGTTTGCGCGTGCTTGGTTTAAATTGACGCACCGCGATTTAGGTCCAAAAGATCGGTATCTTGGAGCCGATGTGCCTGAAGAGGATTTGATCTGGCAAGATCCAATCCCGAAAGTGGACTACAGCCTGTCTGATAGCGAAGTGGCTGAGCTCAAGAAAAAGCTACTTGAAAGCGGTTTAACCGATTACGAGTTGATTTCTACGGCATGGGATAGTGCACGTACATTCCGTGGGTCAGACTATCGTGGCGGTGCTAATGGCGCCCGCATTCGTCTTGCTCCACAAAAGGATTGGCACGGTAATGAGCCCGAGAAATTACAACGTGTGTTGGCGACGTTAGAGCGTGTTCGAAGCGAACTCGACAAGCCTGTAAGTATTGCTGACTTGATTGTTTTAGGTGGCACGGCCGCAGTTGAGAAAGCTGTGCACAAAGCAGGATACGATTTCACTGTCCCGTTCACGCCAGGGCGCGGTGACGCGACCGACGAGTGGACCGACGCTGAGAGCTTTGAACCACTTGAGCCCTTACACGACGGGTACCGCAATTACTTGAAGAAGGACTACCAAGTTTCAGCAGAGGAGTTGATGCTCGACCGTACTCAACTGATGGGGTTAACGGCACCTGAGATGACAGTGCTCGTCGGTGGTCTACGCGTACTTGGCGCGAACTATGGTGAATCCAAACATGGCGTTTTCACTGACCGTGTGGGCACATTGACCAATGACTTCTTTGTCAACTTGACTGATATGGAAAATGTCTGGAAGAAAGCGGGTGATCATTATGAAGTCCGTGATCGAGCGACTGATACGGTCAAGTGGACAGCCAATCGTATTGATTTGGTATTTGGTTCAAACTCAATTTTGCGTGCTTATTCTGAGCTGTATGCGCAAGATGATAACCAAGAGAAGTTTGTAAAAGACTTCATCGAAGCTTGGGTTAAGGTAATGGATGCTGATCGGTTTGATGTTAAAGCAGCTTAGTCTGCTTTAACCGCTCAGGCGTAAAAAAGCTCGTGCGTGAAGCACGAGCTTTTTTTATGCGTTTAAATACTGTGAACTGAATCGCGTTCGATCACCCGAGGCTCAAACACGGTCTGGATATTATCGAGTTTTTGTTGATAAATGTGTTTGAGTACCCAGCGCGCCGCCATGACGCCCATGCCGCCAATGGGATAATCAATGGTGGTCAATTTAGGGTACATATAATGTGAAAAATTCACATTATCAAACCCGATAATTGATAAATCCTCGGGCAGTCGCAGGCCCTGTTCGCGTGCCGTTGTGACAGCGCCTGCCGCCATTTCGTCGTTCGCACAAACGATAGCGGTGATGTCAGCATCAGCATGTAGTAGTGCAGCAACGCCTTTAACGCCACCGAGTTCATGAAAGTCGCCTTCGTAAAATAAGCTACTTTTGGATTCGATACCGTACTCGGCGAGGGCGCGCAGGTGACCAAGATAGCGCTGCTCCGCATCGTTTTTCCACATAGGACCCGATATGTAACCAATTTTACGGTGCCCGTTGCGAAGCAAATGCTGAGTGGCGAGGTAACCGCCGTGCTGATTGTTCAAAGTGACACAGCGATCGGACATGCTTTCGACAAATCGGTTGAGAATTACAAATGGCGTGCCGCCCTCTTTAAGCTGGCGTAAGTAATCATCTGAGACCGCTTCAACGTGTAAAATAAGTGCGTCGCAGTTGCGACTTTTTAGAAAGGCAATACTTTCTTTTTCCAAACGTTCATCGCTGTGACCCGCAGCGATAATGACATGCTTTCCTGCACGTCTGAAAGCGGCCTCAATATCACTCAACAAAGTTCCAAAAAATGGACCGTTGAGTTCTGAAACCACAATACCAATGGAATTGGAGCGGCTCGAAGCCAAGGACTGAGCAATGGAGTTGGGGTGATAGCCTAGTTTATCCATGGCTTCAAGTACTTTGACTCGAGTTGCTTCACGCACCGGCGTATTATTATTAATCACGCGTGATACGGTTGCTAAAGAAACACCCGCCAGTTTAGATACTTCGTAAATGGTCGCCATATTATGAGTATTGCTCCAAGGCTTCTGAAATTTGTTGTACGCGTTTTTGCTTCAAGGTGTAGCGTAGCATGACCGCTGCCACCAGTAACGAAGCCAAGGCAGGCAAAATGGTAAAGGCGAGTTGAATGCCATGTTGTGCCTCTTCACTTTGAATTTGATTGGGGGTATAGCCGTAAAAAGCTAACCACCAACCACTAATGGCGCCACCTAGTGCAAGACCAAACTTAATAAAAAAGACGACCGATGAATACACCAAACCTGTGGCTCTTACGCCGGTCTTCCAATACCCGTAATCTGCAACATCTGCTATTTTTGCCCATAACATAGGCGTACCCATTTGCAGGAATAAGCCCCATAAAAAATACATGACAAAAGCGGCAACCAACTGTTCGGGACTCACCCAGAAGGCAGCAATACAAACAATAGCAGCGAGTATCTGAATACTAATGTAGGCATTGACTTTATCCATATATCGACACACATACTGGGCTAATGCGCAACCCATGATATTACCGACCATACCAGTGCTTACAAAGGCGGTCACTAGATCATCGCGCACAAGGTAATACTTAACATAGTAAACAGCGAGTGTATTTTTTAAAGCGATACCTGTCAGTACAAGCGCTGCTGCAACGGATAGTCGGCGCCATTGTTCATTCTGCCATAAGGTCCGAAGCGCCTGTCGAAACGAAAGATGTTGTTGCTTTGGTGGTCTGAGACGTTCTTTTGTACCCAAAAAGCATACAACAAAAAGTATCATTCCGAATATGCTCAACGTGACGATAGTGAGTTGATAGCCAATGACTGGACTACCATCGCCGAACCAATCGACCAGAGGCAACGTACAAGTGGTGACTAATAAGCCACCTAACATGCCAAGTACAAAGCGATACGATTGAATTGATACACGTTCCGATGGATCTTCCGTTAATACGCCACCAAGTGCGGAATAAGGAATATTGATCGCCGTGTAGGCCAACATGAGTAACGTGTACGTAATGTATGCATAAATAAGTTTACCGAAACCGTCTACTTCGGGAGTAGTAAACGCCAATACGCTGAAAACTGCAAAGGGTACTGCCATCCATACTAGGTAAGGGCGGAACTGACCGTGATGCGAGCGTGTCTTGTCGGTAAGTAAACCCATGAGTGGGTCGGTGACGGCATCGATAAGTCGCACAACGAGGAACATACTGCCCACAGCGGCGGCTGAGATACCAAAAATGTCTGTATAAAAAAAAGCCAGAAACAACATAACCGTTTGGAAAATGATGTTACTGGCTGTGTCACCTAAGCCGTAGGCTATTTTTTCGGTGCGACTTAGCATATATCCTCCACAGCGTGATGCTGTGATTGTCTAGCTAAGAAGAGTTTCTGTAAAGCTTTTGCACTGTTTTTAAATGTGCGCTGTTGTGTATTGTAGTCGACATAGATAATCCCAAAGCGTTGTGTATAGCCCTCTGCCCACTCAAAGTTGTCCATCAGGCTCCAGGCAAAATAGCCCCTTATATCCACACCGTGATTAATTGCGTCGTGAACCGCCAATAAATGGCTCTGAAAATAATCGATACGCATCACATCGTCAACTTCACCTTTATTACAGCTGTCGGCGGTCGCAATACCGTTCTCGGTAATGTAAATCGGTGGTAGGTTGTCATATTGGCGATCCAGTGTGAGCAAAATTTCAGTCAGCCCCTTCGCATAAACTTCCCAACCCATGGTGGTTAACCCGTCGCCCGATGCCGGCACATCACTGAAACCATGTTGTTGGTTGGCCTTAAATACGGTTCGGGTATAGTAGTTTACACCGAGAAAGTCGAGTGGCTGATTGATGATCGCCATATCGCCGGCATTTATTTGCGGACGATCCGTAACAGCCAATTGCTCAATAACATCGGGATAAGTACCGCTAAGCATTGGTTGTAGATACCATAAATTGTGGTACTGATGAGCAAATTCAGCGGCGTCGCGATCGGCTTGCTGCGAAGTCAGCGGATGACACGGGCTAAAATTAAGTACCACGCCTAACGCCGGCGCTTTACCATCAGCGAAGCTGTCGCGCAGGGCTTGTA
This sequence comes from Idiomarina baltica OS145, assembly GCF_000152885.1. Lineage (GTDB taxonomy): Bacteria > Pseudomonadota > Gammaproteobacteria > Enterobacterales > Alteromonadaceae > Idiomarina > Idiomarina baltica. Next base: position 88,731 of record NZ_CH672405.1, on the reverse strand, counting down.
ATGCTAAACCATGTGCTAAAAGCAAATGGTGAGCAGCTTGACGTCCTTGTTTGCGACGTGAAGCATCACCTGCTTGAGGTCCTGGAGCATGAATACCTGCCTCATAACCTAAATATGCACTACAGAAAGGCTCGTTCAGTGTTGCAATACTTGATACTTGGTGACCGAGTGCATCGGCTATCACACGCGCGTAATCAGCGAAACGATAGGCAGTTGCGCGATTTAACCATCCTCCTTGATCCTCCAAATACTGAGGTAGATCCCAGTGGTATAGCGTTATGTGAGATTGGATTCCGCGCTCCGCGAGTGCCTCAACGAGCTTGATATAAAAGTTTAAACCGCTTCGATTAATTTCACCATTGGCTTTGATTACACGCCCCCATGCGATGGAAAAGCGATATGCATCAACACCCAGCTCGCTAATTAGTTCAACATCTTCTTGCCAACGGTGAATGTGATCGCAAGCCACGTTGCCGTTACTGCCATCTTTTATCGCGTTCGGTTGCTGACAAAAGCTGTCCCAGATACAGGGTTCGCGGCCAGCAATATCGCCCTCAATTTGAAATGATGATGTAGCAACACCAAACGTGAAACTCGGATGGTTTAGTCGTGACTGATAAGGTAGCGTTATTTTTTTCATAAGAGTTCGCTCGCCAGGCAGGTTTTAATTGCCTTTGAATTAAATTATGCTATACATGAAAGCGCTTACATAATATTAGATGGTCTGATGGCTATCGTCAAAAAATAAAGCAAGAGGGAATTATGACAACTCCACAAACCTCAGCGTTACACGGGAGTGAACAACCGACCAATTATCGGTTTGCTCTGACCGCGCTCACATCACTATTTTTTATCTGGGGCTTTATTACCTGCCTCAATGACATTCTTATTCCATATTTGCGTTTGTTATTCGATTTAAATTACGCGCAGTCTATGTTGATCCAATTCTGTTTTTTTGGTGCTTACTTCATCATTTCAGTACCGGCAGGGTTGATGGTGGGTCGAATCGGATATAAGTCTGGGATTATCGTTGGCCTACTAACCGCGGGGGCAGGTTGTGTGCTGTTTTATCCCGCTGCACAGCTAGAAGTTTACGGTTTATTTTTAGGTGCCTTATTTATTTTGGCATCCGGGGTTACGATTCTACAAGTCGCAGCGAATCCCTATGTCACACGGTTAGGTCCAGAAAAGACCTCATCCAGCCGCCTAACGATGACACAAGCTTTTAACTCTTTGGGCACAACGGTAGCGCCGTTCTTTGGCACTTGGCTTATTTTTGGTGGTGTAGCCGATCCCGAGGTATCCGGTGTGTCAAAGGATACCGTTTCGTTACCTTACTTTATCTTAGCGGCAACACTCGTCATCATGGCGTTGATTTTCGTTCGGTTGAAGCTCCCCGCGATGGGCAAAGTCGACCAAGCGGCACCACTTCCAACGGGAGGCGGTGCATGGGGTCAAAAGCACCTGGTATTAGGAGCGCTGGGGATTTTTGTCTATGTCGGCGCAGAAGTTGGTATTGGCAGTTTTCTAGCGATTTACTTGTCACAAGACCACATTGGCGGAATGACGACATCGCAAGCCTCTCATTATATATCTTGGTATTTTGGCGGTGCTATGGTTGGACGTTTCATCGGAGCCGCCGTCATGCAACGTTTTGCTGGCAATCGAGTGCTATTGTTTAACGCAACATGTGCGATATTGCTTGTTCTTACTACCATCTTGAGTTCAGGTGCCATCGCAATGTGGTCGATTCTATTTGTTGGATTGTGCAACTCAATTATGTTCCCAACGATTTTCAGTCTTGCATTACAAGGCTTGAAAGAAAGCACGGGTCAAGGCTCTGGCATCTTGTGTTTAGCTATTGTCGGTGGCGCGGTGTTGCCACTATGTCAAGGAGCGTTGGCTGATGTGGTAGGCGTGCAAACAGCCTTTATTGTGCCCCTTATGTGTTATGCCTACATCGCATACTACGGTCTCGCTGGCTATGTACCCCGTGCCTTTAAAAAAGCAAAGCAAACAGCTGAGGTGGCAGAATAATGAGACAAAAAAAATGGCTATTGGCTGCGTTACCCGCAGCCATTCTTTCGGCCTGTACGGCAGACACAACCGCACCTATGAGTGAGGACTCAGTTTGGCCACAGTTGGATATTCCTGTTGCTCAAAAGCCAGCAATGGAACAACGTATTGATACATTACTCGCCGAGATGACGCTCGAGCAAAAAGTCGCACAGATGATCCAGCCTGAAATTCGTGACATTACGGTTGAAGATATGCGTCGTTACGGTTTTGGTAGCTACCTAAACGGTGGTGGTGCTTTCCCAAATAACGATAAATATGCCACACCGCAGGATTGGATTGCTCTTGCAGAGTCAATGTACCAAGCTTCTGTTGATGATAGTGTCGATGGTATTGATATTCCTACGATGTGGGGTACCGATGCGGTGCACGGTCATAACAATGTATTGGGTGCGACCATCTTCCCGCATAATATTGGTCTAGGAGCCGCACGCAACCCGGCGCTTATCGAAGCTATCGCTGAAGTAACGGCGACCGAAGTGATGGTTACCGGGATAGACTGGGTGTTTGCGCCGACTGTTGCGGTGGCACGCGATGTGCGCTGGGGACGCACCTACGAGAGCTACTCTGAGGATCCCGCGGTAGTGCGCGATTATGCAGCCTCAATTGTGCGCGGATTGCAAGGCCATGTGGATGGCGACTTTCTTTCAGAAAAGAATGTCATTAGCACGGTAAAGCACTTTATTGGTGATGGTGGTACGACCGACGGTATCGACCAAGGTAATACAGAAGTCGATGAGCAAACCTTATTTGATATCCATGCTCAAGGCTATGTGGGAGGCCTCGAGGCTGGCGCACAAACGGTGATGGCAAGCTTCAACCGGTGGAATGGTGATAAGATTCACGGTAGTAAATACCTGCTGACTGATGTCTTAAAAGAAAAAATGGGCTTTGATGGTTTTGTCGTGGGTGACTGGAACGGTCATGGACAAATTGAAGGCTGCACCAATGATAATTGCCCACAAGCAGCGAACGCAGGGCTTGATGTCTATATGGTGCCAACCCAAGCTTGGAAACCGCTATACGAAAACCTCATTGCACAGGTAAAAGATGGCACTATTGCAGAATCTCGTATTGATGACGCAGTGCGCCGAATTTTGCGTGTAAAAATGCGTGCTGGGCTATTTGATAAGCCGTCACCCGCGAATCGTCCATTGTCGGGTAAAACCGAACTCATTGGTGCTGAAGAACACCGCGCAATTGCTCGTCAAGCCGTGCGAGAGTCTTTGGTGCTACTGAAGAACAACAACAACGTGTTACCGATAAAGCCGAACCAACGTGTGTTGGTTGCTGGACCGGCAGCCGATAACATTGGTCAACAGTCCGGTGGCTGGACGATAAGCTGGCAGGGTACCGGGAATAGCAATGAAGACTTCCCAGGTGGCACGTCGATCTACGATGGCATCGCTGATGCTGTAAAACAAGCCGGCGGCGAAACTGAGCTTGCTGTTAATGGTGAGTATCAAGAAAAACCTGATGTTGCAGTGGTCGTTTATGGTGAAACACCTTACGCCGAAGGTAATGGCGATATTGATAATGTAGATTATCAACGCGGCAATGCGGTCGATCTTGAACTGTTAAAACGACTTAAAGAGAAGGGTATTCCTGTTGTTTCGGTGTTTATCAGTGGTCGACCTATGTATGTGAACCCGGAGCTCAATGCTTCTGATGCCTTTGTAGCGGCTTGGTTACCAGGTAGCGAGGGCGCAGGCGTTGCGGATGTACTTGTGACAGATGCAGAAGGACAGACACGTTTCCCAATCTCTGGTCAATTGCCTTTTTCTTGGCCGAAGACGCCAACTCAGGGACGCTTAAACGCAGATGAGGCCAATTACGATCCACTATTTAAACTCGGCTATGGTTTGAGTTTTGACGATAATGTAACCCTTGATACGTTAAACACCGACTTTGCGACTGGCGACCAACCGTTAGAAATGGCGATCTTTGAGCGCTCGCCACAAGCGCCTTGGCGCTTGATGATAGGCAATAGCGCAAAGCGTATTGAAGTGACAAGCAGCATCCAGTCACTGAATGGCGTAAAAGCTGAAACTTTTGATGATCAAGTTCAAGAGGATGCCCGACGCTTTATGTTTGAAGGCGAGGGTGCAAACTACTTTAGTTTTGTAAGTCCTTTTCCACGAGATTTGCGGGCGTATAGTGTCGAGGATGGCGTGTTGAGTGTGACGGTTAAAGCGAGTCCAGATAAGCCGCTGACATTGTCACTGAACTGCGGACCTGATGCCTGTGAGTTTAGTCAGAATATTGAAGCGTATCTAAATGAAGACTCAGCGCAACAATGGACCACGTTAAACTTCTCGGTTCAATGCTTGGAACAAGCCGGCGTAGACACGGCGAGTACGGGTGAAGTACTGCGTCTGGGAAGCTCTGCGGATAGCCATGTCAGTATTCGCGATGCGCGCTTGCAAGTCACCAAAGCCATAAACGATGAAGTGCTATGTTTGTCGGAAGACGATAATTAGTTCGCTCACCAATCGCTGATAAGGCAAAAGCAAAGGCCAGCTAATAACTTAGCTGGCCTTTTTAATGGGTGTTGCTTGTTGGTCCAGGGAAGACAACAAGCAACTGAGTTACGCAAACTTAGAAGGTGTAACGTGCACCGACTGCGTAACGTGGACCGTATTGACGTGCGAACAGGAACTGCTCTTCGTAGCGTCCGTAACCTTCTTCGGTTTCGTTGTTGAGGTTAATACCTTCAAAGAATACCGTTAGCTTTTCAGTCACGTCATAGTTAACACTTAAGTCCCACTGTCCATAAGACTTAGCGAACTGTGGTGGCGCATCAGAAGAGCCCTGTGCCTGACCAACACCAATCAGGTAGCTATCACGCCACGCGTATGTAGCGCGGATAGACCAACCATCTTTCTCGTAGAATGCTTGGAAGTTAGCTGAGTCACTTAAGCCTGTAAGCGGTGCTTGCTGCTCAAGGCTGGTTACGTCAAAACGAACATCGCCATCGACGAACGTTGCGTTAGCAGCTAAACCAAATCCGGAACGTCCAAAGAGGTGTTGCGCCGCAATTTCGAAACCGTCGACGCTCTTACTATCGGTGTTGCTTGGGCGACTGATGCTCCAAACAATTAAAGGGTCATCTGCATTTGGCTCAATAGCACCATCCGCATTACCGTAACCATTGGCTATCATTTGCTCAAAAATCGCCGTGCTGGTGGCTTGCTCACCGCGCGCTTCAACATCAGCGACAGCTTGCTGATAGCGAGGCCCTTCAAAGATGTCACGCAAACCTTCTACCGTCGTTTCGGTGATGGTGGTTTGAACAAAGTTATCAACATCCTTCTTAAAGTAACCAACCGATGCATAGCTACCTTCGCCATAATAATATTCAATGGCTAAGTCGAGGTTGGTTGACTCAAATGGCAACAGGTTAGGGTTACCTGAGCTACCTGTGCGAGCACCCGGTTTTGGACTTGCTGATAAACTGCGACCACCGGCTAATGCGCCTAATGGTGCACGAGAGATGGTTTTGCCTGTTGAGAAGCGACCAATCAATTGATCAGTAAAGTTGACCTTCAAATCGAGCATCGGCAAGAACACGTCGTGTTCACCGGTTTGCGTCAAGAAAGTCGCATCACCTTCTTCATACTGCATGATCCACTCTGAAGCACTGACCCAGTTGACTTGCTGTTCAACTCGTTGACGCACTGTACTGGTAACATCCGTTGTTTCATAACGAACGCCGACATTGAGCTCGGTTGGAAACGCACCGAGCGAGAATTCCCATGATGTTTGCAAGAAGATGGCATCTGTTTTCTCACGCACGTAGCTTTGGCTATCAATACCGTCATAGTAGGCATCGGCTACAAACTCATCAGCACCCATGAGATCTTCGGTTAGATAAGCCACATGACGCGCAAGCGCTTCGTTGTAATCGTAGGTGTAATAATAGTTTTGTGCGAGGTCAGAACCGCCACCTTCAAATTCGTCTAGGAAACCACTGGTGTCATGGTATTCGAACATACCGTCTGGGAATATTTCGGCGAAACTAGGACTGAATCCGGGCCCACCGCGTAAACCACTCCAAGCTTCGTAACCGCTCATATCTTGATCGGTGCGTGAAATACCCGCTTTCACAGAGACCAGAGGAATATCCAACACCGAATTATACCAAGTACCTTCAATCTGATACTGTTTTACGTTGGATTCGCCTGGAGAGTGGATGAATTGACCAAAGTTAGAGCCAATTTCGTTGGGTGCTAGCACCGAAGTCCCATTGTTCCAAAGTACGCTCGCTTGCGGAATTTCGCCGTTGCGATAGTCGTAGAATTTGGTTTGCAACTGGTCAGAACCCATAATGATTTGACCATTTGAACCGAGACCGGGATCGGCACCGTTGTCGATGCTGTTGCTTGAGTCATGGGCATCGACCCAAAGTCTAAAGTCGGGCGTGATGTCCCATGTCAGGTTTAAACCGACGGAGTCCGCCTCGATTTCAGTGGTATCCCAGTTTGCGGTAAATGAGGCATCATTACCTGCGATATCGGCATAAACCGCTGTACCGTTCTCATCTAAGATATAGGAATTGATGTTACCACCAAATTCGTTCCAAATACCCCAGCCAAAGCCGACGCGACCCGACGTTCGGCGTGAACCGGTGTAGTCGGCAGTCAGTACCATGGTATCGGTCGGTGCAAACTGTAGCGTCACTTGACCGTTAGTACGTTCGTTTTGAACGTCGGTAAAGCCATAGTTCATATCTTTAGGAAAGAAGTGGTTGCCGATACGCTCACCATCCTCGCCGATGGGGCGAGGATCAACATAGTCCCCTTCGTCAAGGTCAGGTAAACCGACATTCGCCTGCCAACCTTGTATATTGGCGTACTGTTGGCGGAAGTCACGGCGTTGCTGGGAAACCGAGAAAGCGATACCGAACGTATCATCGGCAAACGTATTACTGTACACCGCAGCCAGTTCTGGCGTCACGCTATCGCCTTTTTCGACTGAGCTATCGTGCAGGGCTTTGCCCATGATTACGAACTTTTGTCCTGAGTGCTGGAATGGGCGAGTAGTAACAATATTTACCGTTGCTCCTAAACCACCACTGGGTGTATCAGCCCGTGCAGTTTTATACACTTCAAGTGCTGTAACTCCCTCAGACGAAAGGGCTTCCATATTGTAAGAACGACTAAAGCCAGTACCTGGCATTTGCCGGCCATTGAGGGTGATCAAGTTAAACTCTGGGCCAAAACCACGTACGGTTATTTGGCTACCTTCGCCATCATTTCGACTCACCGAGACACCGGTAATACGCTGCAGTGATTCTGCCAAGTTGGTATCTGGGAATTTACCCATTTCCTCAGCAGAAATTGCGTCGACAACACCGCTTGACTGGCGTTTAAAGTCAGTTGAGCGTGCTAAGCTACCGCGAATACCACTGACATTAATGACTTCAATGGATTCTTCTTTGGCTTTTTCTTCGTTATCTTGTCCTTGATCTTGCGCATATACAGGAAACGCCAGACCCGCGGTCAGTACGAGTGACACTGCCGTCGCAACAGGACTTATGCTAAACGTCATTGGTTTTTTCATTGTTCTATCCATTTCTGTTTGTCGTACTGCTTAGAAGTTATCGATGACTAAGTTATCGACTTGATACTCAGCACCGAGCGACTGACCCCAGGTCGGGAAAATCATAATGGTTTTGATATCGCTAATATCTAAACCTGCGTCAAACAGTGATTGCAGGGTAAAGTTATATGTCGCCCATTCACCTGCTACTGGCTCTTCGCCGTAGTTACCGCTGGCCAGAGGCACTTCCACGAATATTTTGCTATCGCTCGATTCAACTTTAAATAACCACTGTGCGTCAGCACCTTCCGGCTGACTCATAACTCGCATATCAAAACTGATTGCACCGTTAGCTAACATCGCTGAAGCGTCAAAAGAAACCTCGTCCTTCGCTTGGAAGCCAAGTACCGTCTCAGGGGTACTTTGAATGACGAACTCAGTGACTTGTCCATGGTCATCGCCACTATCGACGACACCAGGTTTGGAACCGGCACAGCAATCAAACAGGTTCCAGTCCTCATTCAAGGACTCTTCAAATATCGCCAAACCTTCTTGCCCAGCACTAGGATTATAAATGCGTGCCTCATCAACACGATAGACAGCGCCTTCACCGGTGTCCCAAGCTGGGTACATCATGACAACGTCAATGGCTGAGAGGTCAAAACCTTGATTGGCGAGTTCTTGCAAACTAAAGGTATAAGTTTGCCATTCACCCACGACCGGCTCTGCGCCACCACTACCCTCAGTAAGGTCAAGTTCAAGTGCTGATTTCGCGTTGTTGGATTCAATTTTGAATTTCCAAACAGAGTCAGGATTAGAGGGTGACTCGACGACTTTTAAATCGAACTGAACCACACCTTCGACCATTAGGGCGCTCGCATCAAACTTGATACCTGAATCTTCGGGTGGCTTAAAGCCCAATACTGCGGGTTCAGCGCCAACAGAAAACTCCGCGACATTGCCACGTTCTTCATCAGTAACAACAACGGGTGTCGTACCGCCACAACAATCCCACATGGGCCAGTCAGGGTTTTCGCTGTCACCGAATAAAACCAGTTCAGGCGATGCCGCTTCTGGTGATACGATCTCGGCGTTAGTAACGAGATATTCAGCACCATTACCCATATCCCATGTCGGGAAGATCATTAACACATCGATTGCTGAGGCTTCTTTTAAGCCGGCGTCGACCAATGCTTTAATTGGGAAGGTATAAGTTTGCCATTCGCCGACTGTTGGAGCGACACCTTCTTCGCTCGCAGTTAGCGGCAGCTGTCCTGCGTATTGACCGTCGTTGTTTTCAACCTTGAACAGCCATTCTGCGCTGCCGTTACTGGGTGGCGTTACCACTTTTAAGTCAAAGGTGAAATAGCCTGAATCGATGATTTGTGAAGCATCGTAAGGTTGTGGCGAAATGGTTTCGTCTTCAATAAACGCTTCGCGACTTACAAAGCCATTTACAGTCGGTGTTTCGTTGACCACAAACTTGTAAACATCACCTTTGTCGGCATCACTGACCAATTCGGGTGTTGAACCACCACAGCAATCCCATGCAGGCCATGCTGGATTAGGCGTGCCGTCAAAAATGGTTAACGTGTCGGGGATAGTTGTACTTGGAGGTACTGGAATAGGGGCTTTACCTGTGACAAGGGTTTCTTCGTCTTTATAACCTGCACGAACGGTTTCACAACCTTTACCCGTATCCGGATTTTGTGAGCATTGGAATACGCGAATATAGTCGATTTCTAATGTTTGACCTTCTGCGAAAGCGCTTTCATCTATGCCCGTGTTATTCGTATTTTCTGGCCAGTCTCCGCCGACAGCGAGATTCATGATGAGGTAAAAACGTTGGTCAAATGGCTCAGGACCATAGGCAACTTCTAGCTCACCTGTACTCTGATTATAAAACTCGGTATACCAACCTTGATGATTCAAACCAATGGCTTCACCTTTGCTGTTATAGCGAACCGTGGACTCCATTTGAGTTGCATACAGATAATCGTCTACGTACCAACGAATTTCGCCTTCTTGCCATTCGATAGCATAGGTGTGGAAAGCATCTGCTGGATTACCTTCTACAGCGTATGACTTACCCGAAGAATCGTTATCAGGCCATTCGCTACCATAGTGAAGGGTACCGTGGACATTGTTCTCAACGTTACCTTCTTCGTCGGTCGTTTTGAGGTTAACGGCTTCGACAATATCGATTTCGCCAGATTTCGGCCAAGTACCATAGACTGAATCGGTTGGCATCATCCAGACTGCGGGCCAACTACCTTGCCCGGACGGCATTTTTGCACGTACTTCGATACGGCCGTACTTGAAGTCACCTTTCATTTTGCTGTTTAAACGTGCTGATGTATATGGTTTCTCAGCACCTTCTCCAGCGGGCAGGGCAACTATTTTCAAAGTATCGTCGGAAACATACGCATTGTCAGGACTGTCGGTGTAGCATTGTTGCTCATTATTGCCGCCACCTTGGCAGTTGACTTCAAAGTTCCATTTACGTTCGTCAATACTGTTACCGTCGAACTCGTCACTCCAAACAAGTTCCCAGTCCTCAACGGGAGCAGTAGTATCAATTTGGGTGTAGTCAGTGTTGGTTTCGACACTGTCGCCACCACACCCCACTAAGCCGAGCGCTACGAGCGCTGCAGCAATAGGGCGTATTTTTGTTGTTATCGGGTTCATAATTGAATTCCTGATTCATCGTTCTTGTTGTACGGCTGCGTATAAAATGTAAGCGCTTTCACAAATTAGAACAAAAAATTAACAACGTCAATGTGTGGTATTAACTTCTTGTTTAGAATTTGTGACAACCTTTTTGGACGCCGCATTCATCAGAGCTATTGTATTATCAAGCATACGATTACTAAAGCCCCATTCATTGTCGTACCACGCCATCACTTTAACTAATCGTCCATTGACCCGAGTTTGGCGCGCATCAAAAATACTCGAATGATCATTATGATTGTAGTCAGAGGAAACCAAAGGTAACTCGTTGATCGCCAAGACCTGGCTCATAGGCGCTTGGTTTGTAGCGGCTTTAACGATAGCGTTCACCTCTTCTACGGTTGTATCACGTGCTGCGATAAAGTTGAGGTCCACTAAAGACACATTCGGGGTCGGGACACGCACAGCCAAACCATCAAAACGACCCTGTAACTCGGGAATAACGAGTCCAACCGCGGCAGCTGCGCCTGTTTTTGATGGAATCATGTTTTGTGCAGCTGCTCGGGCACGTTGTAAGTCGCTGTGATAGGAGTCAGTTAAGCGCTGATCGTTAGTGTATGCATGCACGGTGGTCATCAAACCGGACTCAATACCCAGGGATTCGTGCAGTATTTTCGCCACCGGTGCTAAACAGTTAGTTGTGCAGGAGGCGTTCGAAATAATATCCATGTCTGCTGTTAGTATTTCATCATTAACACCGAACACGACGGTCGCATCAACGTTTTTGCCTGGTGCAGAGATAATTACTTTTTTTGCGCCAGCATCAATGTGTGCTTTGGCTTTATCGCGTTCCGTGAATAAGCCTGTACATTCTAGTACAACATCAATGTTTAGTGCCTGCCAGGGTAGCTGGCTCGGATCACGCTCAGCGTAAACACTTACAGTATGGTTATCTATCGACAAGCTATCGATGCCAGCTTCCACTTGTGCAGCAAATCGACCGTGAACCGTGTCAAATTGAAGCAGATGTGCAAGTACATCGGGTGAGCCAAGGTCGTTAATCGCGACGAGCTCGATATGGTCAGTCAGACCTCGTTCATAAAGAGCGCGTACAATATTTTTTCCGATTCGTCCAAAACCATTAATTGCTATACGAATGGGCATAACTACTCCTAACTATTCTTTTGTTGTGGTTTGTTTGCTGTAACGGGAGCCCTTGAGACCCTCTTTTACACGCGCGAGTTTTTCTCTAAATTTAGGGCCTCGTTGCAATGTGTAACCGGCAATGATCGCGTCAATTAGTACCAACTGAGCGATACGAGAGGCCATTGGCATATATTGGTCGGTATCTTCGGGCACGTTTGTCGACACAGTAAATTGACAGTTTTCGGATAGTGGGCTATTCGGTGCCGTTATACCGATGACCGTTGCCTTGTTGTTGTGTGCTATGGCAGCTATTTCACAGAGTGCCTTGGTGCGGCCCGTGTGGCTTATGCAAACAAGGACGTCATTAGGTTCGCTATTAATAGCCCACATACGTTGGACCAGTGGATCATCTGAAAACACCGATGGCGTATCAAATCGGGCAAATTTGTTCTGTGCGTCGTGGGCGACAGAGGCGGACGCACCGAAACCAAAAAATGCGATTTTTCGAGCACTCACCATGGCTTCAACGGTGGCAGCAATAGGGCGGCTATCCAGCGACTGCCGCGCAATACTCAACGCATTTAATGTTGAGTCAAAAATTTTCTGTGTGATTTGATCAACATTGTCGTTCTCTTCGATATCGCGGTTCACGTACGGCGTACCTTGCGCCAGACTTTGTGCTAGCTGTAACTTAAAGTCAGGATAGCCTTTGCATCCCAAGCGACGACAAAATCGATTGACGGTCGGTTCGCTGACACCCGCCAGAGCCGCCAAACTGGCAATGCTTCGGTGGATGGCTTGCTCGGGCTCATGCAAAATCAGCGCAGCCACTTTGCGTTCAGACTTGCTGAACTGACTCTGCTCTGACGAGATACGGTTAATCAAATCCATATGTTTTACGACTCATTATGTAATTTAGTTACGAAATTATTTGTTATATTGACAAAGTTATCACCCTTAAACTAGTCTAAATGTAGTAAAGTTACAAAAACAAGCAACTAAAATTAATCGAGGCATGCATGACAGACAGTTTGCAACGCAGTGATTTAGTGTTATTCGGGGTGCTGGGTGACCTGTCACGGCGCAAATTAATTCCTGCGCTTTTTCAATTAGATCGCAGTGGGTTATTGCATCAAGAGAGTAAAATTATTGGTGTCGCCAGAGAGGAATTAAGTGCCAGCCAGTTTGAAGAGCGCGTTAAGGATACGCTGCAAACGTTTGTGTCTAACGATGAGTTAGTTGACGATGTATTGGCACGTTTTTGTAAGCGCTTTCATTATGTTGAAATGGATTTTTCTCAAGATGAAGCTTACCAAGCACTCAAAGCCTCGACCTCCGATGAGGTCGATCGCGTGTTTTATCTCGCTACGCCACCTAGTCTGTATGCCACTATTTGCGCCGGCTTAAGCCGCCAGTCACTGATTCATGACAGTACGCGGGTTATTCTGGAAAAACCTATCGGTCACAATTTAGCTTCTTCACAAACGATTAACCAAGCGGTGGCGCAGTACTTTCAAGAGAGTCAAATCTATCGAATCGACCATTACCTCGGTAAAGAAACCGTATTAAATTTGCTCGCGCTACGTTTTGCCAATGCACTATTTGCTTCCAACTGGGACAACTCGGCTATTGACCATATTCAGATTACGGCTGCCGAGAAAGTGGGTGTCGAAGGGCGTTGGAGCTATTACGATGACGCGGGTCAGTTACGTGATATGGTGCAGAATCATCTACTGCAAGTGCTCTCGCTCATTGCAATGGAGCCACCCTCTCGGCTTGATGCAGAGAGTATTCGTGAGGAGAAGTTAAAGGTTTTGAAAGCTCTACGACCGATTGATACGTCAAACTGCAAAGATGTTTCGGTACGAGGTCAGTATCAAGGTGGTTTTATCGGTGAGCAAAAAGTACCGGGTTATTTGCAGGAAGAGGGCGCTCGCGAGAATAGCGATACAGAAACTTTTGTCGCCCTAAAAGTCAATATTGATAACTGGCGTTGGTCAGGTGTTCCATTCTATTTGCGTACAGGCAAGCGCATGCCAGAAAAACGCAGTGAAGTCGTCATTACATTTAAGAAGCAGCCTCACAACATCTTTAGCGATACAACCGCAGATTTACAGCCAAACAAATTGGTTATTCGCCTCCAACCCGACGAAGGTGTGGAAGTGCAAATGTTGAATAAAATCCCGGGTCTTGGCAAACAAATGCACCTAAAGGCGACCACACTGGATTTAAGTTTTGATGAAACGTTCGAGAAAAAGCGTATTGCCGATGCCTATGAGCGGCTCATGCTCGAGGCAATGCAGGGTAACCAATACTTATTTGTGCACCGTGACGAGGTCGAGTATGCGTGGCGTTGGGTCGATGGCATTCTCGCGGCATGGGAACAAAACGAGCAACCGCCAAAACCTTATCACGCAGGCACCTGGGGACCTGTATCCGCCGTTTCTTTATTAGCGCATGACGGAAGGCAGTGGGATGAATAAAATAGAGGGAATCAACGTGAATACTTTTGATAGTAACCAAGCATTATCGAGTTCATTAAGCGATCGTATCGCAGAAATTCTTGCGTGCGCCATCGAACAAAAGGGCGAAGCGACCTTAGTGGTATCCGGTGGACGCACACCGAAACCTTTATTTTCTGAGCTTAATGAACAGTCTATTGATTGGTCAAAGGTTACTATATTGTTAGCTGATGAACGCTGGGTGTTACCCGATTCAGACGACAGCAACGATAAGCTGATAAAAACTTGTTTATTGAAGAATAAAGCGGCTGCTGCTAAGTACGTCAGTCTTTTTACAGGTCATGAACATGCTGAAAATGCTGCTAAAGCATTAGAAACCAGAATAGCGAGTTTACCCACATTTGACGTGGTCGTGTTGGGCATGGGTAACGACGGGCATACCGCTTCACTCTTTCCATGTTGCGAGCAACTTGAAGCTGGGTTAACTCAGCCGCAGGCACTGATTGCGACGCAGCCAATAACGGCACCTTATACACGACTGAGTTTAACCAAACAGCGCCTGTTGAACAGTCATAATGTGTTTTTCCACATTACGGGCGATGATAAATGGTCGGTATTGCAAACAGCGCTCGAGCAACCTGATCCGAAAAAATATCCGATTAGTGATTTTGTTCACGCGGGAACAACACCTATTAATGTTTACTATTCAGCCGCGTAAGAGGTGCTTATGAATCCGGTAGTAGAACGCGTAACGCAGCGTATTGAAGCGCGCAGCGAAGCAACACGTCACGCATATCAGGAGCGCATGAAACATGCGCGGCGCAAAGGTCCGCATCGTAGCGCTTTGTCATGCGGTAATTTAGCGCATGGATTTGCTGCTTGTGGGCAATCGGACAAAAGTGAGCTGCGCAGCTTGACGAAAGCTAATATTGGTATCGTGACAGCGTATAACGATATGCTATCAGCTCACCAGCCTTACCATGATTATCCGGAAAAGCTAAAAAAGGCGATTCGTGATGTTGGCAGTGTCGCACAAGTCGCCGGCGGTGTGCCCGCTATGTGTGACGGGGTTACGCAAGGACAACCGGGCATGGAGTTGAGCCTACTGAGTCGCGACGTCATTGCCATGGCAACCGCAGTGAGTTTGTCACACAACATGTTTGATGGCGGCTTGATGCTTGGCATTTGCGATAAGATCGTACCCGGTCTTTTGATCGCTGCATTGAGCTTTGGTCATATGCCATTTATTTTCGTACCTGCCGGTCCCATGCCGTCGGGTATTTCTAATAAAGAAAAGGCGCGTATCCGCGAGCTTTATGCGGAAGGTAAAGTTGATAAGGAACAGTTACTTGACGCTGAATCTGCATCTTATCACTCGGCGGGAACGTGCACGTTTTACGGCACCGCCAACTCGAATCAGCTGGTCATTGAGATGATGGGGTTGCACCTGCCCGGTGCTTCGTTCGTGAATCCTGGCAGTGAACTGCGTGAGCAATTGACTCGTGCCGCTGCGCAGCACGTCACGCGTATCACCGATCTGGGAGCCGATTATCGGCCTATCGGCGAAATTGTGACGGCTAAGACTATCGTAAACGGGATCATTGGTCTGTTGGCAACAGGCGGCTCGACCAATCACACCATGCACCTTGTAGCGGTAGCAAAAGCCGCAGGTTATCAAGTCGATTGGAATGATTTCGCTGAGTTATCATCCGTTACGCCGTTATTGACACGAATATATCCTAATGGACAAGCGGATATTAATCACTTTCAACGCGCCGGCGGTATGCCGTTCTTAATTCGTGAACTATTGCGAGCCGGTTTATTACATAACGACGTTGAGACGGTTGTCGGCCACGGGCTCGACAAATATCAGCAGCGCCCAACGCTCACCGAAGAAGGGCAGCTGACCTGGGTCGATATTGCTGAAGAATCGCTCGACGAAGACGTTTTACGACCGCACACCCAAGCATTCAATAAGCATGGAGGCTTAGAGGTCCTGTCTGGTAACTTGGGCCGTGCGGTCATCAAAACATCCTCTCTACCTGAGGGCATCAAACCGATCACTGCACCGGCAGCGGTGTTTACCAGCCAGCATGAACTGGTTGATGCATTCAAAGCGGATAAGCTCAACAAAGATTGTGTAGTCGTTGTGCGTTATCAAGGACCCAAAGCCAACGGTATGCCTGAGCTGCATAAGCTAACGCCATCACTGAGTGTTCTACAAAAGCGCGGTTACCACGTGGCTTTAGTCACGGATGGGCGTATGTCAGGCGCATCAGGGACAGTGCCTGCGGCTATCCACGTAACGCCCGAAGCGGTCGATGGAGGGGTGATCGCGAAGATCAAGGATGGTGACTTGGTTAGCGTTGACTTTGAAAATGCCCGTTTAAAGGTGCTTGTTGACGAGAATGAACTCAATGCGCGTGATATAGTCGCGCCAGATTTATCAGAATATCAATTTGGCATGGGACGAGAGTTGTTTGGCAACTTTCGAGCTAATTTGAGTGGCGCTGAGTCAGGCGCATCCGTGCTCTTTAGGGAAGATCAGTAAATGGTAAATGACTCACAACTCGACCTAAGCACGGAATTTGCCGTGGTCGCAGATATTGGTGGTACCAATGCGCGTTTCGGTCGTATCAACTTAAAAACCTTTGAACTCGATCGCATACAAGTGTTTCCTTGTGCGGATTATTTGAATCTAACTGATGCGCTCATTGCTTATCGTGAGCAACAAGACGTTGCGTTAGAACATGTAGCGATTGCCATTGCTTGTCCGGCAGAGGGTGACTCGATTCAAATGACTAACCACCACTGGCAGTTTTCCGTGCGTGGTACGCGTGAAGCACTGGGATTAACCAGTTTTATCGTATTAAACGATTTTGCGGCCGCTGCGATGAGCTTGCTGACACTCGATAAAAGCGAGATGAAGAAAATCGGCGGCGGTAAAAAGGTGGAAACGGCTCCCTGTGCTGTACTTGGCGCAGGTACCGGTCTCGGTGTAGGACATTTGGTGCACATGCCTAACGGTGATGTAATGCCGTTGCCGGGTGAGGGCGGGCATGCCGATTGGGCACCACTTAATGACAAGGAGTGGGCGATTCACGAATTTCTGGCACGTCGTTTTGATGGTCGGGTATCAGCAGAACGTCTTCTTTCCGGCCCCGGCATTGAAAACCTTTATCAAGCCATTGCGCACTACCACGACAGAGCAGTACCGCCGTTGCGCGCGAAGACAATTGGAGCGCGCGCTTTAACTAACTGCGATGCGATAGCGACAGAGACCGTCAATCAGTTTTTTGCCAGCCTGGGTAGTTTTGCGGGCAACCTTGCGCTCACGCTTAACACTCGCGGCGGTGTGTATATCGCAGGAGGCGTGGTACCCAAACTATTGCCACTCATGGCCGCTTCCGAATTTAGAACACGATTTGAACAAAAAGGTCGTTTCTGTAATTTAGCCGAGTCGATTCCCTGTTATGTGATAACCGCCGAACATGCTGGCATGCGCGGCGTGGCACAGTACTTAAAACAAACATTGCGTAAAGCACCAGCGACAGCTGATATCGATTGAGGACTCTAATGAACTATTCTGCTAACGATATTCTTAATGCGTCAAGCGTTATTCCAGTCATTGTCATTGATGACATTCAACAGGCTGTGCCGCTCGGGAGAACACTTTGTAAGCAAGGCTTTAAAGTGTTGGAAGTGACCTTAAGGACGACCGCTGCGTTGCACGCGATTGAGGAAATGCGCCGCGAGCTACCCGATGCTATTGTTGGCGCGGGTACCGTCACAAACATCACTCAGCTTACCCAAGTGCAAACGGCCGGCGCACAATTTGCGATAAGTCCAGGTGCCACGCCCGCTTTATTAGAGGCAGGCAAGGGCGCTGATATTCCATTGATTCCCGGCATTGCAACCGTATCTGAATTAATGATGGGGATCGAGTACGGCTATGATCGGTTTAAGTTGTTTCCGGCTGAAGCCGTTGGCGGCGTAAAATTATTGAAATCGATTCATGGACCGTTCCCTGACATTCGCTTTTGCCCCACAGGCGGTATCAACGAGAGCAACTACCAAGACTACCTCGCGTTACCTAACGTAAGTTGCGTGGGTGGCTCATGGATCATGCCTAAGTAATGTTGCAACTGGGTTATCTGTATTCCAGGTAACCCACATCTATTGACCCTTCCTATTGCATGGGCAACCTACGAACCGCTACTATACGGTACGCTTTTGCCCTATTCGTCAACCAAGGACGCATTCATGCCCGCCGATACTCAATTAACGGTCAAACAAGCCCAACAAATTGCTAAGTTACAGACTCAATTTAATCAGGGCCTCGATGCACACTGGCCGATAGCGCCAAAACTGGTCCGTGATGATTTCGCGGCTGTCATTGTCGAGCTTGGTGAACGCTATGAACACCTTGGCTACAAGTGGTGGAAAAAGCAAACCGTCGACCACGCCCAAGCCAATATGGAGTTGATCGATGTGCTGCACTTCGCGGTGTCTGACGTTATCGAAATTTTGGTAGAAGATGACAGTGCCAGTCCCGTTGAGACAGCCGCACTTAAGCTCGCTGAAGCGAGTATTCGCGCCCATGCTGATGAAGCTCGAGACGCCCGGTGGTTGTTGCGTCATACTGCGTTAGAAGGACGCCCAGACTTAAACCGTCCGTTGTGCTTTGGTGATGAATCATTGACGCAACTATTTAGCATGTTATATCAAGCCTACGGTACTGCAGAAGCGGTTTATATCAGTTACGTAGGGAAAAATGCGCTGAATCATGTGCGCCAACAACGGGGCTATAGAGAGGGCAGTTACATTAAGATGTGGCGAGAGGAGGAGGATAACCAAGTGATGATGCGTTTGCTACTCGACAGTGCTGACATCCTGAAAAGTGACTCGCCGCTTGACGATGCAATATCTCTTTTACTCAATTACTATGACACCCATGTTGCGTAGGTCGCGCATCATACGCGATTAACCCAGCACTATGGGCGCGTGCCATGACATTTTGGAAACCGCTTGCAACCCCAAAAAGATTCGCCCCTATTGGGTCCACGACGGGCTATGCGTTTTACCATAGGCCCTTCACACTTGGGACAAACCTGTGTGGTTGGACGTGTGTTTGGGCTTGGGGGAAATCTAACAGCGGCTTTTTCGCGTTGTCGCACAAATCGATGGAAGGTTTCGCCATCGATAATATGTATGGGTTTTCCCTTTGCGAAAATGTGCGCGTCATGCGTCAGCTCGCCAGACGTTACGATAAAGCCACCAGCGGCGCCTTCTGCTATGACAACACCAAATAGTTCCCTTACGACTGAAACAGGTACTTTGCGATATTTCCACTGTTTACATTGCACCAAATACAACTGACCGTTTCGTTCGATCCTTAAATCAATTCCACCATCTGGTCCAGTAGGTGTTGGCTTCACATGATAGCCCTCGCGGCTAAAAAATTCGCCAACGAGTTGTTCAAAATGCTCCCAATCCACAGTTTTTAATACGGCAGGTTCGGACGATTGGATAACACGTTCATAGCGTTGTTGGTTCGATAAAGCGTTTATTAATGAAACGATACTGGCCAAAATTAGAAGTGCAGGGAGCGCAAATTGCAATAGAGGTAACAGCAGTTGCCCCATGAAGTGGGCCATATAAGCGGTCATGCTGGTGGGATCATTAATGTCTATTTCAACGGTACCCCATGTATGCGACTGAACAATGAGATTGATACTAAAGTAGGTAATGGGGGCAAGAAAAAGACTGATATACCAAGGCCAAGTTGAGAATAAGTCGAGCAACCCCTCGATTAATGATTTACTTCTACGCGGCATCACGGTTCCTCGCTACCGTTAACTCAACGTCTATCGAACTCACATTGCAGATAACATGCAAGCGAATCGCTATGACATTAAAAGGATACTTATTTTTAACATTGTGCTATGAATATATATTTGTGTCGCACTTAAATCAACAGATTCGTCAAGTGCCGTGTCTATTTTCTCGGCTTCAGCGTATTTTATTTGTTAAACAGTTCTGCGTGAATTACGATAACGGTGCTCACCATCATAACTTATGTACAAGGACTTTCTCGCTTGTCATTACAACAAAAATACAATGACATTAATTGGCTAACAGGGCAGTTTAGGGATTCACGGCGCGAAGCAAGCTATCGCGACTCGATAAAATTACGGGTTAGGCATGACTCTCGCTTAGCACTGATGCTGGTTTCCCTGATTTTCGCGATGTTTGCTGTCACCGACTATAATCTGCTCGGTCATTCAACTGATTTTTTTACCTTAATATCGATGCGAGCGGTCGTGGTTTCAAGTTGTGTCGTGTTGGCATTAATTCTTGGACGGGTTGGTAACTTTTCTCGAAAACCACTTCTTCATGCCTTGCCGTTATGGGTTCTTGCCGCGGGTATTATCTCGATCGTGCCTTTAAGACCCGAAAGCCTTTACACTCAAATTACGGCGGTTGTTGTCGCCATCATGGCGTTTTACCTACTCATTCCAAGTTTATTAACCATTGCCAGTTGGGCGAGTGGATTTCTCAGTGTTGGATTTATAGTAGCTTCAGTAGCTTATGCCGAGGTCTCCGTACCAACTGCCACTCGTCTCGTTCTTCTTCTTATCATGGCTAATATTGTCGGTTATTGCGCGTTGTTAAGACTTGAAATACTCCAACGTAAGCAGTTTTCTTTATTAAATGAAGAGCGCGACCAGAATTTAGCCTTGCAACGAGAAGTAGAACACCGAAAGTCTCTCGAAGCACAGTTAAGAAGATTAGCCGAACGGGATACCTTAACCGAGCTTGATACGCGCAGTCATTTCATTAAACGTGCTGAAGCTTTATTAGAAAGAGCTTTACGCGAAAACACGGCATTTTGCTTACTTATGATAGATGTCGATCACTTCAAGCAAATTAATGATACTTGGGGTCATACGCGGGGTGATGAGGTACTTAAGCAGGTTGCTAAAACCATTCGTCAATCGCTTCGACGTGTCGATGTGGTGGGTCGTTTTGGTGGTGAAGAGTTTATCGTGGCGATGCCGAACACGCACCATAAAGAGGCGGTCAAGTTAGCTCAGCGATTAACCGCTAATGTTAACGCAATCGAGTTACCATCTCCCTTAAATCAAGTTTCGGTCAGTATCACCGTCGGTATCGCAATGAAAAGCAATGAGCGCAGCTTGGATCTGCTCATTCAGCGCGCTGATGAGATGCTTTACAAAGGAAAGCGAAACGGTCGAAACCGAGTTGAGTTGGCGCGCTGAGGAACTCACCAGCAATTACTCATTAGCCATGTCAAATAAACTTGACTTTATTCTTTGTGCGGCTACTATGGTAAAGTGTATTTTACATTATGACGTGTTTTATTTACTTTACTAAATGGAGAACAAAAATGACTGAACGTAACGAGTGGCAGCAACAGCAGTGCCGATCGAATAAATTACTGGCGGTTTGGACAGGGTTATGGGTACTTACGTTGGCGCTGGCGAGCTTCGGACCTAAGCAATGGTGGGACAGTTCGACAATGACTTATGTAGCTAGCGTAGTAAACATCATTATGGGTGCTGCCATGATATGGGCGAACAAACGTCACTTAGACCATCAAGACGAGCTGCAACGAAAGGTTCAGCTAGAGGCGATGAGTTTAGCGCTTGGCATCAGTGTGGTTTTAGGCCTTGCGGCGACATCGCTAACGCAAAATAGCTTGTTGGGTTTTGATTTTGAGATTTCACACTTGATGATGGTACTCGGCGTCACTTATATTGTTGCGCTTTTATTAGGGATGAGGAAATACCGATGAAAAACCGACTCAAAGTGTTAAGAGCTGAGAGAAACTGGACTCAGAATGATCTTGCGCAGGCATTGTCGGTTTCACGTCAAACAATCAATGCGATTGAAACAGGAAAGTTTGATCCGAGCTTACCGCTAGCATTTAAAATTGCCAAGGTATTCCAATGCACTATTGAAGACGTTTTTTCTGACGACTAGTGGGTAAAATGCCACTTGCGTATACAACGCAAGTGGCTCAGTTATTAGAGTTTGACTAATAATTTACCTTGGTTCTCACCACTTAGAAACATGTTAAGTCCTTCAATCGCCGACTCTAAGCCTTCAAGTACGTGAGCCCGATATTTGATATCGCCATTTGTCACGTAAGGCGTTAATTGTTTCAGTAAGGTGGGGATTTGATCAAAATGATCCGGCATCGTGAAGCCCTGAATTGTCAGTCGCTTCTTGATGATTGGAATCCAGCTCGGTCCAGGGCTTGGTTGCTCTTTATCGTAATCCGCAATCATGCCACAGACAACAATGCGTCCATGTGCATTCATGCGTCCCATGACCGCATGTTGAATCGGACCGCCGGTATTCTCAAAATAGAGGTCAATGCCATTTGGCGTTAATTCAGCTAACTTGGCGGGAATGTCATCAGTCTTGTAGTTGACTGCGCCGTCAAACCCAAGTTCGTTAACAATCCACTCTGCTTTTTCGTCTGAACCGACTACGCCAATAACCGAGAGGCCATCGGCTTTCGCCATTTGACCGACAATCGAGCCGACGGAACCGGCTGCGCCTGTGACTACCAACGTTTCACCTTGTTTGGGTTTCCCCACGTTTAATAGACCTTGTGTTGCGGTAAGGCCGGGAAGAGCAAACACCGAAAGCACCATTTCATCGGGCGCACCTGTTTGCACTTTATTAATTCCTTGACCATCGCTGAGCGCATACTCCTGCCAGCCCATCATTCCCATGACGCGATCGCCTTCGGCAAAATCAGGGTGTTTACTTGCAACGACTTCACCGACACCTGAACTGCGCATCACAGAGCCGAGTTCAACCGGTGGAATATAACTTTCTTTGTCTGGGCTCATCCAGCCAAACATGGCGGGATCCAATGACATGTGGGTTTGTTTAATCAGTATTTGACCGTCGTCGACGCTGGGACGATCGAGTTCAACGATCTCGAAAATATCCTTGGAGACAGGACCAGGCTGAGGACGTTTGACTAGTTTAATTGCTTTATATTGGCTCATGAAGCTCCTCGCTACAGGTAAGTGTACTGACGATGCAGATTAACTATGTGCGAAACTTACGAATAGAGCAACTTGAGCGGATCAGAGGGTATAAAAATAAAAATTGTTAAATTTAAGGAAGTGGTGCGTCCGAGTAGACTCGAACTACCGACCTCTGCCATGTCAAGGCAGCGCTCTAACCAACTGAGCTACGGACGCACTGTTTGGGGTTGTCGTGAAGACGGGCGCTATATTATTGATTTGAAGTTAAGCATGCAAGTACTTTTTTATCGGATAGCGTGTGTTTGCTTGTTAAATCACCAAAGTGTACGAAATTTAGCGTCCAGCCTTAAATCCACATGCTTCAAAAAACTGTTGCCAGGGTTGGACGAAAGACTTAGTTGCTTGCGTTAACCGCGCGTCGTAAAGGGCCCATTGATTTAAATAGTGTTTAAGCTCAGGTTGTGGCGCTTTCATTGCAAGCGTGTTTAATGCCTCGCTAAAACGCTGGTACTGGCGTTGTATATCCGCTAAGTCGCCTTGTGTTTGTTTGATAAAAACTGAAATAAAGGCGCTATGTAAACGGTGAGCGCGCTCGGGTATACCTTTCGATAAGCAACCGGCAGGCTGAGCAAGGTTATCCAGCTGCTCGGAAAATTGCGTGAGTAAAACAGAGTACTCAGCGATGCTTCGCATCAGTTGAGGCAAGTAGTTTTCTTGCGCCAAGACTTTTAAGGGCTCATTAAGGTCAACGGCTGTATTTGGCTCCTCAAGCCATGAAGTGACCGCATTCAACGCATTTATACTGTGACTAAATTCAGTGTCGGAAATGGTTACTAATGGCGTTGCAGCCATCGTTAGCGCGTGCCTGAGCCCTTTGTCCGTTGCAAGCGCGCGTGCCAGACGAGCAGACGTTGTGTCGCTCAGTTGCTGCGCAGCGGTAATGAGTTCAGCAGCAAAAGCTTCTGACTGCGGTGACTTAGCACATTGTCTGAGCGCTTTAATGAGGCTTTGATCATCTTGAAAACGAGAGAATCCATCATCAAGGCGACCTAATGCACTATTGCGTTCAGCAATCAGTTGACCCGCGCGACAATGATTCAGTTGTAGCGCTGTTAAAAAGCGCATAGTGGGTGTTGATGCCGTCGGCTTGAGGACGCGAACGTCAGGTAACTGCGGCGGTCGGGGCTCGAATGTGAGCGGCGTTAATTCAATATCTAAGGTAAAGGCTACGCGCTCGTGTAGAGCGTGCAAACTGGATACAGTCGAGGGCTGCGAACAACCCACCAACGAAACTAACAAAATTGCCACTATCCATGCGTTAACACAACGCTTTGGCTGGAGTCGCGTAACTAAAAGCTTTAAACTGGTCAGCATTGTGTTGTTAGCTAAGGACATAAGTTAAATGTTCACAGGTATTGTTCAAACCAAAGCCAAAGTGGAATCGCTGACTGATAAGGGCGATTTTCGTCATTTGACCGTCTCAGTCGAGCCACATCATGTTGATGGCGTTCAACTGGGGGCCAGTATAGCGATAAACGGTGTTTGCTTAACAGTGGTTCACTTTGATGAGACACAGGTTTCATTTGATGTGATTGATGAAACGCTGCGGCTGACTAACCTAGGCGAACTGAAAGTAGGCTCGGAGGTTAACTTCGAACGCTCGTTGCGGGTTGGCGATGAAATGGGCGGTCACTACGTATCAGGGCACATTCATTGCACCGCTTCGATCCTTGATATTGAAGTCAGTGAACATAATTGGTCAGCTTGGTTGTCGTTACCGCAAGCTCAAGTACCTTATTTGTTCGCGAAGGGCTTTATTGCCGTGAATGGTGCGAGTTTGACGGTGGGACAGGTACAGGATAATAAATTTAGTTTGCACCTTATACCCGAAACATTGCGTTTAACGAACTTGGCTGCACTGAAGCCAGGCGATAATGTGAACATTGAGATGGACCAACAAACTATCACGACTGTCACAACGGTGGAGCGCGTCCTCGCTGCACGCGGTCAATAGAATTGTTCATCATTGCCGTCGACCTTTAAACGAGTTTGTGCGTTAATGGGGTCGACGGTGAGTTGGATATGAATCAGGTCACCGCAGGCTGAACATTCTTCTTGGTAATCCTGATCGCCATTACTGCTATCTACACCGAGTTGCGTCGTATGCCCGCAGTGGGGGCAACGGACGATTGCATGGGTCAGGTCTTCCTCGTGCATAACGGTCACCGTTTGGTTTTTTAGGGTAGCCTTAATTATAGAAAGAGAATCGCAATACCACCTAATGATACCAGTGCGCCGAACAGCGAACGCACGGTAATCTTTTGTTTTTTCAATAAAGAAATTGGAATTAAAAAAAGTGGTGCAGTGGACAGAAGTGTTTGTGTTAAACCCGGATTAATATGTGCAATAGATAGCTGCTGTAACCAAATCGCTAAAAAGGTGCCAAAAAAGATAGCACCCAGCAGTGGCAGTGGGTTAATGGCTCGGCACTGGCGAAAAATGGCTTGAAAAGCGTGGCGTTGTGATATTCCAACAATCAGCGCTAATAGAATAGAACCGGCCGCAAGGCGAATAAATGCCGCACTGAGCGGATCAATAAGATCATTTTGTAATACCGAAAAAGCCATTACCAGCCCAGTTGCTTGACAGAAGGCAGCACCACAGCCAAACAGGATACCGCTGATGGACAGCGACGGCTGCTGATTCGGCGCACGTTCAGTGACGACCAATAAAACACCCAACAAAGTCACTAGCGCACCGATAATTTCGATACCAGAAAGGCCGTCGTTTAAAAACAACCAAGCCATAAACGCAGCTAGAGGTGGCGCTAAGTATTCGAGTAGCATCGCGTGCCAGGGGCCCAAACGGCGCAATGCGGCAAAATGGCAGCTGTCGCCTACGGTAATACCAATTACTCCGCTGAGGGCGAGTAACCAGGGCCCTGCACTAAATACCAACGGTGCGCCAAACAGGGCACTCATACCGAATAGCAACGGACTGGCAATTACGCCTTTGATGAGATTCATTTGTAACGCTGAGAAGTGAGCACCGGCGCGATGATAAAGTATCGAAGCCACTGCCCAAAAAGCGGCTGCTGTTAACGCTGCTAGCTGCCCCCAAACACTCGCTAGATCCATGTGTTACCCTTGCTCTCACAAAAAGCCTGCATTATAGTGTGGGTTTACGTTCGATGGTACCGAACGTAAACAATTTCGTATGGTTCGACAAAGAATCGATGTTAGCGCATGTGGCACTTGGTAGGTGTCACCACTGTAGAAAGGAAGTTTCATGCCTGTAATCACTCTCCCTGACGGTAGTCAACGCGAATTTGATCAACCTGTATCCATTTTGGATGTGGCTCAAGATATTGGTGCTGGTTTAGCTAAAGCCACCGTAGCAGGCCGTATTGACGGTGAACTCGTCGATGCCTGTGAAATGATTGAACACGATGCGCGTATTGAGATCGTGACACCGAAAGACGATGACGGTTTACATATTATTCGTCACTCTTGTGCTCACTTATTAGGTCACGCGTTTAAGCAATTATGGCCGGACGCAAAAATGGCGATAGGCCCAGTCATCGATAACGGGTTCTATTACGATGTTGACGTTGACCACACATTAACGCAGGACGACCTCGATAAACTTGAAAAACGCATGAAAGAACTGGCGAAAACTGAGTATCAGGTCATTAAGAAGAAGGTGAGTTGGCAAGAAGCGCGTGAGACGTTTGTAGAGCGCCATGAACCATACAAAGTCGAAATTCTCGACGAAGATATTCCAACGGATGCCAACCCGGGTCTTTACCACCACGAAGAATACATTGATATGTGCCGTGGACCACACGTGCCAACGATGAAATTCTGCCAACACTTTAAAGTGATGAAAATGGCGGGCGCATACTGGCGTGGTAACTCAGATAACAAGATGTTGCAACGTGTTTACGGTACTGCGTGGGCGGATAAAAAACAGTTAAAAGCGTATCTGCAACGGTTAGAAGAGGCCGAAAAACGCGATCACCGTAAGATTGGTAAGGCACAAGACCTGTTCCACTGGCAAGAAGAAGCGCCAGGTATGGTATTTTGGCACCATAACGGTTGGACCATTTTCCGCGAACTTGAAGACTTCGTGCGCGAAAAGCTTCGTGAATATCAATACCAAGAAGTGAAAGGTCCGATGATGATGGACCGAGTATTGTGGGAAAAGTCGGGTCATTGGGAGAAGTTCTCAGACCTGATGTTTACGACATCATCGGAAAACCGCGAGTACGCGGTAAAACCAATGAACTGCCCAGGTCACGTACAGATCTTTAACCAAGGTCTTAAGTCTTACCGTGATCTGCCATTACGTATGGCCGAGTTTGGATCGTGTCACCGGAATGAACCTTCAGGTGCGTTGCACGGACTGATGCGTGTACGTGGCTTTACACAAGACGATGCGCACGTTTTTTGTACAGAAGATCAGGTGCAAGACGAAGTCGCTGCGTGTATCAAAATGGTCTACGAAACATACGAAACCTTTGGTTTCGATAAGATCGATGTGAAGCTTTCAACACGCCCTGAGAAACGCCTCGGTGATGATGCAACTTGGGATCGCAGTGAAAAAGCTTTAGCGGATGCCTTGAAAGCGCATGATATCGACTTCACCTATTTACCCGGTGAAGGTGCCTTCTACGGTCCTAAAATTGAATTTACTTTGTTCGATTGCTTAGGTCGTGCGTGGCAGTGTGGTACAATACAGTTAGATTTCGCGTTACCAGGTCGTTTAAATGCGACTTATGTAGGTGAAGATAACGATCGCCATACGCCTGTGATGATTCACCGAGCCATTCTCGGCTCACTTGAACGTTTTATGGGCATTCTTATTGAAGAGTATGCGGGGAATTTCCCGTTGTGGCTCGCACCGACGCAAGTCGTGTTGATGAATATTACCGATAATCAACGCGATTACGTCAATAAAGTAGTGAAATCCCTGAATGAAAAGGGAATTCGTGCATCAGCCGACTTGAGAAATGAGAAGATAGGCTTTAAAATCCGAGAACACACTTTAAAACGTGTTCCCTATTTGCTAGTTGTCGGCGACAAAGAAGTCGAGGCTGGCGAGGTTGCGGTTCGTACTCGTAGCGGTGAAGACTTAGGTAAGTTTCCGCTCGAACAGTTTGTTGAGCAGTTACAAGCAGAAGTGCGTACACGCAAAATCAATTAATTAGTTTGGAGGAATAAACCATTAAAGGCGGAAAAAGAACTCAGAAAAGCGCTGACAAAAATCGTATCAATGACGAAATTCGTGTTAATGAAGTTCGCTTAATTGGCACGGAAGGTGAACAGATCGGTATTGTAAGTATCAATGAAGCTCTTGAAGCAGCAGAGGATGCTGGTGTTGATTTGGTCGAAATGAGTCCAAATGCTGAGCCACCTGTCTGCCGCCTTATGGATTACGGTAAGTTTCTCTACGAAAAGAGTAAAGACCAGAAAGAGCAGAAGAAAAAGCAGAAACAGATTCAGGTTAAGGAAGTCAAATTCCGACCTGGCACAGATGAGGGCGACTACCAGGTAAAACTGCGCAACCTGCGTCGTTTCCTCGAGGGAGGTGACAAAACTAAAGTCACTATCCGTTTCCGTGGCCGGGAAATGGCACACCAAGAGTTGGGTATTGAGCTGCTAACTCGTATTAAAGACGATTTAGACGAAATCTCAACTGTTGAGTCGTTCCCTAGAAGGGCCGAAGGTCGCCAGATGATTATGGTTCTGGCACCGGCTAAGAAGTGATTGTGGTACACAAGTAGTTCAGCCTCGGTTGAACTCACCCTGTCACACTTTTAATCAACAATGCGGAGTTTTATTTCATGCCAAAAATGAAATCAAACAAGGGCGCGTCAAAGCGCTTTAAAAAGACTGCTTCAGGCGGTTACAAGTGCAAGCAATCTCACTTGCGTCACATTCTGACTAAGAAGACACCTAAGCGTAAGCGTCAGCTTCGCGCGAAGAGCATGGTCCACGAGGCCGACGTCAAATTAGTCGATCGTATGTTACCATACGCGTAAGGAGGGATTAGCAAATGGCACGAGTTAAACGTGGTGTGATCGCGCGTGCGCGTCACAAGAAAGTCCTAAAGCAGGCGAAAGGTTATTATGGTGCTCGTAGTCGCGTATATCGCGTTGCGGTGCAGGCAGTTACTAAAGCAGGTCAATACGCATACCGTGACCGTCGCAACAAGAAACGTCAATTCCGTCAATTGTGGATTGTTCGTATCAATGCGGCAGCGCGTCAAAACGGTTTGTCATACAGCCGCTTTATCAACGGTCTGAAGAAAGCATCGGTAGAAATCGATCGCAAAATCCTTGCCGACATCGCTGTACATGACCAAAGCGGTTTTGCAGCCTTGGTTGAAAAGGCGAAAGGTGCACTGTAATCGGCAAAAAGGCTTTGCCAAAAACCGATAAACAGATTTAAAAGGGAGCCAATTTGGCTCCCTTTTTTATGGCTTTTTCGTTAGAATAGAGCTTTCGTAATTTGCATGATAGGTTGAGGGAACGAATGCAGTTAGAACAAATCGTTGAACAGGCGCAGCAAGCTATTGCTGAAGCTGATTCGCCGCAAGCACTGGACGAAGTGCGCGTTGAATACATGGGCAAGAAAGGCCGGTTAACTGAGCTGTTAAAAGGCTTAGGTCAGCTTGAACCATCTGAGCGTCGCGACGCTGGACAAAAAATTAACCAAGCTAAACAACAAGTCCAAGCTGATATTAACGCCCGCAAAGAGGTTTTAAAGGCGGCTGAGCTCGAAGCAAAGCTTGATGCTGAGCGTATTGATGTGACCTTACCTGGACGCGCTAGCCAAGTGGGTGGCGTACATCCTGTTACACAAACCATTCGCCGTATTGAATCATTCTTCGGTGACTTAGGTTTCAGTGTGAAGCAGGGCCCAGAAGTAGAAGACGGCTTCCACAACTTTGACGCGCTCAATATTCCAGCGAATCACCCTGCACGTGCAGACCACGATACGTTCTACTTTACTCCCTCAACGATGCTAAGAACGCAAAC
This sequence comes from Idiomarina baltica OS145, assembly GCF_000152885.1. Lineage (GTDB taxonomy): Bacteria > Pseudomonadota > Gammaproteobacteria > Enterobacterales > Alteromonadaceae > Idiomarina > Idiomarina baltica. The sequence continues at coordinate 58,762 of NZ_CH672405.1, read as the reverse complement.
TTCGGGTGTGCAAATCCGTACCATGGAGGCTGAGCAGCCACCATTACGTATCATTTCGCCAGGTCGCGTATATCGTAACGATTACGACCAAACGCACACACCGATGTTCCATCAGGTAGAAGGCTTGATGGTTGATAAAGACGTGAGCTTTACGCAGTTAAAAGGCATTTTAGAAGACTTCTTAAATAACTTTTTTGAGGAGTCGTTAACGGTTCGTTTTCGTCCTTCTTATTTCCCGTTTACTGAACCTTCCGCTGAAGTGGATGTAATGGGTAAAGATGGTAAATGGTTAGAAGTATTGGGTTGCGGAATGGTTCACCCAAATGTACTTCGTGCAGTCGGTATTGATCCCGAGCAATATACAGGCTTCGCTTTTGGCATGGGTGTAGAGCGATTAACCATGCTGCGCTACGGCGTGACCGATCTGCGTGCGTTCTTCGAGAACGACCTGCGATTCCTAAAACAGTTTAATTAAGAGGGCGGCGAACATGAAATTTAGTGAAAATTGGCTAAGAAGTTGGGTCAATCCAGACATTTCTAGTGAAGCGCTGAGTGAGCAACTCAGTATGGCTGGCCTTGAGGTTGATGGTTTAGAGCCCGTTGCAGCAGACTTTCATACTGTTGTCGTTGGTAAAGTCGTTGAATGCGGTCCTCATCCAGACGCCGATAAGTTACAGGTCACTAAAGTCGATGTGGGTGAGAATGAATTACTTGATATCGTTTGCGGTGCACCGAACTGCCGTAAGGATTTAATGGTTGTGGTCGCTAAGGTTGGCGCGGTATTACCGGGTGACTTCAAAATTAAGAAGGCAAAGCTGCGCGGACATCCATCGCATGGTATGTTGTGCTCGTTTAAAGAGCTGGGTCTAATTGATGACCACGACGGTATCATTGAGCTACCTTCAGACGCACCCATCGGCAAAGATTACCGTGAGTACTTGGGTCTGGATGACTTAAGTATTGATATCGATTTAACACCCAACCGCGGTGACTGCCTGAGTATTCGTGGCATAGCACGTGAGGTCGGTGTACTGAATAACATTGATGTGTCCGAGCCGACAGTTGACGCTGTTGAAGCAACTCTCGAAGACGCCAAAGCAATTCATTTAGATGCACCGGTTGGGTGCCCTCGTTACTTGGGGCGCGTAGTAAAGAATGTTGACGTTAAGCAACAAACACCGTTGTGGATGAGTGAGAAACTGCGTCGCAGTGGTATACGTAGCATTGATCCTGTGGTTGATATCACCAACTACGTCTTGTTGGAGCTGGGCCACCCGATGCACGCATTCGACCTCGACCGCATTCAAGGCGATGTTCATGTGCGCTATGCCAATAAAGGTGAGACCTTAACTTTATTGGATGAGCAAGAAGTGAAACTCGATGACGATGTGCTAGTTATTGCTGATGACAAGCAGGCATTGGCTATGGCGGGCGTTTATGGTGGTCTCGGCAGTGGTGTAACACGAGAAAGCAAAGATATATTCCTCGAAAGCGCATTCTTCGCGCCTGATGCGATTTTAGGTAAAGCACGTCGTTTTGGTTTGCACACGGATGCGTCTCATCGTTATGAACGCGGTGTTGACCCAGAATTGCAACGCCAAGCCATGGAGCGCGCAACACAGTTGTTGATTGAAATTTGTGGTGGTGAAGCAGGTCCTATCGTCGAAGCCAAATCAGACGAGCATCTACCTAAGCCAGCTGAAGTGACGCTGCGTGCGGCACGCCTCACGAGTGTATTAGGAATTGATATTGAAGCTGCTCGCGTGACTGAAATTCTCGAGCGTCTAGGCTTTGACGTCAAAGTGGAGACAGGCGAGTGGTTGGTCAAAGTGCCGACTTATCGATTTGATATTGCCATTGAAGAAGATCTTATCGAAGAGGTTGCGCGCGTATTTGGGTATAACAATTTTCAGGCAGCTGCGCCTGCTGCACAATTACGTATGCGCCCACAACAGGAATCACTGATCAGCACACATCGCTTAGTGGATGCGATGATTGAGCGGGGCTATCAAGAAGCAATTACGTATAGCTTCGTAGACCCGAAACATCAAGCGGCGTTATTTGATGAAAGTGCATCGCTAACATTACCCCATCCTATTTCGGTGGACATGTCATCAATGCGGTTAAGCTTGTGGCCAGGCCTATTGAATGCGCTAGCGCATAACCAAAAGCGTCAGCAATCAGTGTTAGCTTTTGTCGAAACAGGCTTACGCTTTATCCCTGATGAAGCGGCTGAAAATGGTGTGGTGCAGCAACCGATGTTTTCTGGCGTGCGTTCAGGTAAGGCCTATGGCGAACATTGGTCGGCAGAAGACCGTGGCGTTGACTTCTATGATGTAAAAGGTGATGTCGAAGCCTTGTTGAAAAAAACGGGTATCAATGATGTTCGTTTTGTAGCGAGCGAACACAGCGCTCTGCATCCAGGACAGTCTGCTGCGATATACCGTGGTGAGCGGTGCATTGGCTATATGGGCGCCTTACATCCTAAGTTTGAGAAGACATTCGGTCTTAATCAACGTGCTTTTGTGTTCGAATTGCAACTTGATGCGATTAACCAACGTAGTATTCCATCGGCTCAACCCGTGTCGCGGTTTCCGAGTATCCGCCGAGACTTAGCGGTTGTTTTAGATGAACGTATCGCGGCGGGTGAAGTGTTAACTACGTTGAAGAACATTGGCGTTAATCAGTTGATTGACCTAAACTTATTTGACGTTTACCAAGGCGATAACTTGCCAGAAGGTAAGCGTAGCTTAGCTCTTTCTGTCACACTTCAAGATAACGAAAAGACCCTTGAAGAAACCGAAATAAACGGCATTATGGAAAAGCTAGTATCGACGTTACAGTCGGAGTTTGATGCAACCTTGAGGGATTAGGATATGGCGCTGACTAAAGCAGAACTCGCTGAGGTACTTTTTGACAAGTACGGTGTAAGTAAGCAAGACGCTAAGGATTTAGTAGAGGCGTTTTTTGAAGAAATACGTTCTGTTTTAGAGTCGGGGGAAATGGTCAAGTTATCAGGCTTTGGTAACTTTGAACTTCGAACAAAGAATCAGCGCCCAGGCCGTAATCCAAAAACGGGTGAGGATATTCCTATTTCAGCTCGCCGAGTGGTGAGCTTTAAACCCGGTCAAAAATTCAAAAGTCGCGTAGAAAACACAAAGCCCGAGCAATAGCTCGGGCTTTTTTATTACGTTATGCTTAAAACGTTAGCGAAAAAATAAACTACTAAATGGATTAAGCAGGCGACTGATACCCGATGTAAAGAACAACGGTGCGTCTAATGTCGCAAGGGTCAAGCAGTCTTCCGTCGCAGTACGAGGTGTGTGCTTACGATCCGCATCCAACAAGATAAAATCACCGTCATAATAGGCATCGTGCTCATCGTTAAATACACCATCAATCACAAGTGTGGCTTCTTGCCCTTTGTGAGTATGTTCCGGTACTTGCGCACCAGGTTCCATGTAAATTAAGTTGGTCTGACCATCATCGGACAAATCAACCGGTGCTCTCCATAGCTTACCCACTAAATGAGTCCATTCTCCGATACGATGAGCGTTGTGCGCCAAAGTCGTCGGTAAATTAAAGCGACGACCCTCAAGGCTAACTAAGTCTTCGCGTTGAGCCGCTGGTTTAGCCTGAGAGTTAAAAATCGCCTCTAACATTTGGTCGCATTGAGTCTTCGACATAGCACCTTTGGAGGGCGCGCAAATCGTTTCAACAAGACTATCCAAATGTTTGCTACATAAATCTTCCTCTATTTCACAAACCGTTCGTTTGCAAATAGGGCACATATCAATATGTGTACCAACAACTAATGTCATTGATGCACTAAGGTCGCCTGAAGCGTACTGATACAAAATTGCTTCAGAGGGATGTGACTTAATCATGCTCAACTATTAACTCTTTCAATTTCTTTAATGCAAGGCGCGTACGAGACTTAACCGTGCCCAATGGAATTCCAAGAGAGTCGGAAACTTCTTGCTGCGACTTACCCTCGACATATATTTTTTCTACCACGATACGTTGCGCATCTGGCAACTGACCGTAGTAATGAGAAATCTCTTGCAACAGAATGTCTTGGTCCAACGCGTAATCGTCGTCTAAGTTATCATTCTGCTCGGCCAGAATTGGCCATAGTTCATCAGCACTTATATCATCCTTGCGCTTTTTATTCTTTCTTAATAAATCGAAACGAATATTGCGCGCAATTGTGAAAATCCAAGTCGAAGGTGAACCCTTATCGGCCTTAAATAAATGTGCCTTGTGCCACACATTTGTCATTGTTTCTTGCACAAGATCCATCGCAGTTTGCTCGTTACCAAACTGACGCGTTCCATAAGCTTGCAACTTAGGTGCAAAATGTGAGAACAATTCACTGAACGCTTGACGGCTACGCGTTTCAGCAATCTGAGCCAGAAGTTGCGCAGCTTTTTCTGCAGTGTCCTGCTGGGATGTGGTCATAACTCCCCGTTGTGAAGTATGAGATGTCACCGTTTGCATAACTAGACCTGCTATTGTTGTTAGTTGGTATATCTAACTACGAGAACAAGTTTAAGTTTGGATCAGTCGATCTCAAAAAAGTTACGTAACCAAGTTTAGCAGATAATCAGCAACTTGCTCACTTGATTGCGATTTAATTAACTCTTGTTTGGTGTGAACGTCGAGTGGCAAAATTTCCAGCCAACGCTGGCACACCCAATCGAGTTGTTCAAACGGTTTTTCATCATACAAATCACCAAGTTCTGGGTAAACACCATAAATTTCTTCAAGGCGTTCTTTAAGCACGGCAACCTCATCCGTAATCGGTGTCGGCTGCCACAAAGGAAGCGCTTCGACGTCACCGATTCGAAGCCCATCCTCCTCGAATTCGTGATGTTTTATGTGAACTCGACGTTCACCTTGTACAGTAATACCCAGAAAGCCATCGTTGAGCATTTCAAAGTCAACAATAGTGACTGCGGTGCCAAAGGGCAGAATATAGTCAGCATCATATTTGTCGATACCCGGGTCAAACATGCACACCACAAACTCGCTTTGGTTTGCCATGCACTGTTTAACTAGACGTGTGTAGCGTTGTTCGAAGATGCGCAATTTAAGCTTCCCATTCGGCATGACATGCGCCGTCAAGGGAAATAAGGGTAAACGCTGCACTTTTTCCATACGATACAACTATCCTGAATTTGGTTTGATTTAACATGCTTTACGCATGCTTATTCAGCTTGGATCTAAATTTGTATAACTTAAGCAAACCTTTTTTGCTGTAAGTCCGTTATGGTAGATGGCAACATCGATGCAACAATATATATAATGTATTATAAGCTTGTAAATAAACGGAGTTTTGATGCGTCTAAAAGTTGGAATAAGTGCCTGTTTATTGGGTGACGAAGTGCGTTTCGATGGTGGACATAAGCGTTCACCTTTTTGTGAAAATGAACTTGCCAAACACGTAGAATTTGTCAAGTTTTGCCCGGAAGTGGGTATTGGGTTACCAGTGCCTCGACCCACCATTAGGCTTGAGTTTCACGATCAGCAGATACGCGCTGTCATCCCTAAAACCGGTGAAGACGTAACCGATTCATTGAAAAGTTTTGCAGACCGAGTTCAACCAAAACTTAAGGATCTATCGGGTTACGTGTTGTGCGCGAAGTCACCTAGTTGCGGTATGGAGCGGGTAAAACTCTACGATCCTAAAACCGGCAGCGCGCGCAAAGAGGCGATGGGCTTGTTTGCCGAGCGATTGCATGAATTGGAACCTGCACTACCGCTTGAGGAAGATGGTCGTCTGAATGACCCTCACTTACGAGAAAACTTTATCTTGCGTGTATTTTTATACGGTCGCTGGAAATCCTTGCCGCATCCGTTGAGTAAGTCGGCATTATTGAAATTTCACACACAGTCTAAATTGATTTTGATGGCTCACAACCAAGCCGAATATCGCGCCCTGGGGCGCGAGGTCGGTGAAGCAAAATCAATTGATGAGGGCTTCTGCCAACGTTACATCTTACAAGTTATGAACGCGCTTAGTAAGCCGGCTTCAAGGCGTAACCACACGAATGTATTGCAGCATATTCAAGGTTACTTCAAGCAGCATTTAGATAAAGAGCAAAAGCACGAATTAAGTCAACTAATACTCGACTATCACGATGGTACGTTACCGCTTATGGCTCCCTTGACGCTTATTCGTCATTACTTACGTGAGTTTCCCAATGAATATCTAGCCGAACAGTGGTATGTCACACCATACCCTGAAGATTTAAAATTAAGATATGGACTATAACTATGGCGGCAGTTGTTTGGTTTAGAAGTGACTTGAGAACGGTAGACAATCCGGCGCTCGATGCAGCCTGTCTTAATCACAAACACGTTTATGCGTTATTTTTAGTACCCCAGCGTACTTGGCAGGCGCATGACTGGGCGCCCATTAAAGTCGATTTATGGTGGCGTCATTTAGCAGAGTTTAAGCAGGAGCTCGCTGACAAAGGAATTGGTTTTTCGATTTTTACAATCGATCGATTTAGCCAAAGTGGCGCAACGATTGCCGATTTCTGTGAGAAACATAAAGTCAATACGGTATACGCAAATAGAGAGTATCCACTGGATGAGATAGAACGTGATAAGCAAGCCAGGGCATGCTTTGAGCAGCGTGATATCGAGTTTCAGTTATTTGACGGTAACTTACTCGTGCCGCCAGAGGCTGTGGAAACAAAACAGGGCGGCTACTACAAGGTATTCACGCCATTTAACCGAGCTTGGCGTACTGAGGTTGCTAAAATCAGCGATTGGACGCCAGAGTCTTGGCGCGTTGAAAATACCGTAGCGAGCAGTACCGAGCTACCGCAGTGTCCGTTAGAGCGTAAAAATAGTCAAACCTACCCGGTCGGACGACAAGCCATTATGGGTAAACTGGGTCAATTTATTGAACATCAGGTTGACGAATACAAAGCGCGTCGCGATGAACCCTCCGTTGATGGCACCTCGATGATGTCTGCATACTTTGAAATGGGAGCGATTGCGCCGAAAACTGTAGCGCGCGCACTCTCGTCATTGTCACCAGAGTTTCCGTATGGGCTCGAGCCCGGCGCAGACACCTGGCTAACAGAAGTTGCGTGGCGAGAGTTTTATCAGCATCTCATGTTTCATGAACCTCGATTAAGTCGAGGAGAGAACTATCAGACAGAAACCCAAGGGTTACCTTGGCGAGACGCTGAAGAAGATTTTCAAGCTTGGTGTGACGGGCGCACAGGCTTTCCTATCGTCGATGCCGGCATGCGACAGCTCAATGAGACCGGATGGATGCACAATCGTTTACGTATGATCGTGGCTAATTTTTTAGTCAAAGATCTACTGATCGACTGGCGCAAAGGAGAGCAGTACTTTATGCGTAACCTTGTGGACGGCAGCTTTCCAGCTAACAACGGCGGCTGGCAATGGAGTGCATCGGTTGGTACTGATGCGGTCCCTTATTTTCGGGTTTTTAATCCTGTCCGCCAGAGTGAGAAGTTTGATCCCGACGGAATCTACATTCGTACTTGGATAAAAGAACTAGCGGATGTACCGAGTAAACATATTCATTGGCCACATTCGTATTTGAAACAGCATAAAACGGGGTACGTGTCTCCAATAGTCGATCATAGCGAGGCGCGTGAGCGATTTTTATCGACGTTTAAGCAGGTGAAAAATGGATAACAAAGAGTTAGTGGAAAAGCTTAAGAGCTTTTACGAGGAATTTTCGACGGATCAACTCGATGATTTAGACTCGATATATCATGACGATGTTGCGTTTAATGATCCCATTCACCAAGTCGTGGGCCGAGATGACTTGCGCAACTATTTTGAGCACACGATGGAAAACGTAGAGTATTGTCATTTTACGTTTGAAGACGAAGTCATTGGTGATAAGCAGGCCTACTTGAGTTGGCAAATGCGATTTTCGCATCCAAAGCTCGCCAACGGTCGTGAAATCATTCTTCCAGGCGTTTCACATGTTCAGTTTGAAGACGAAAAAATAAGATTACAAGAAGACCACTATGATTTGGGTGCCATGTTATACGAGCATGTACCTTTGGTCGGGTTTGTTATTGATAAGATCAAACAGAGGCTGGTGTCATCATGAAAGTACTCATCACCGGTGCTACCAGTGGGATTGGTCAACAACTCGTTGCGGACTATGCCTGCGAGGGTCATAACGTGGTCGCTTGCGGGCGCAACGCCGATGCGCTGAAAAAATTGGCAGACGAGTTCCCTGACTATGTCGAAACGTTACAATTCGACACGGTTGATCGCGATAAAACAATTGAGCTTTTGGGATCAATCAATCAAATCGATGTTGCCATTTTGAGTGCGGGTGTCTGTGAATACTTGGATATTGAATCATTTGACGCAGAGCTCTTTGAACGGGTATTTACCGTTAATGTGCAAGGCACAATGAATTGCGTGCAAGGTTTGTTGCGGACGCTTCAACCAGGTTCGAAATTAGTGCTGGTAGGTAGTCTTGCACGACTATTGCCATTTACGCGGGCTCAAGCCTATGGCGGATCAAAAGCAGCGATTCATTATATTAGTCGCTCACTCGAAGTGGATCTTGCCCCTAAAGGTATTCGGGTGCTCTCGATTTCACCGGGGTTTGTTAAAACCCCGATGACCGATGCTAACGATTTTGAAATGCCGATGCGAGTTTCTGTCGATTATGCCTCTCAGTGTATCCGCAAAGGTATCGACAAGAACAAACGAGATATCGGTTTTCCTACCATTTTTACATTGATGTTAAAAACCATGTCTATTCTGCCTCAAGCGTGGCAAGTAGCGCTCAGTAAACGTATGTCGAAGGGAAATTAATGAAAATAGCAGTTGTAGGAAGTGGTATTGCAGGCTTAACAACGGCATATTACTTAACTGACCACCATGAGGTGACGGTATTCGAAAAAAACGATTATATCGGCGGTCATACAAATACCATTGAGGTCAATGATGAGAAAGGCCCTGTTGGTGTCGATACGGGCTTTATCGTGTTTAATGACCGAACCTATCCGCGTTTCAAACGTCTAATGACTGAAGTGGGTGTGACGTGGCGGGACACTGAAATGAGCTTTAGTGTGCAAGATCCAGAGTCAGGTCTTGAGTATAACGGACATACTTTACTTACTTTGTTTGCCCAAAAACGTAACTTGTTTCGACCCAAGTTTTATAGATTGCTTAAAGGTATTGTTACGTTTAACGAAGCGGCAAAAAAGGCTGCAAAAGAGAATAGCGATAACGACCATATAACCTTGGGTGAGTTCATCGATTCGCTGGATTTAGATGAGCAAGTCGCGCATTATTATTTGCTACCGATGATCTCCGCGATTTGGTCATCAAGTATTAAAGATGCCTACCAGTTTCCATTAGGCTTTTTCTTGCGCTTTTTCTTAAACCATGGTCTGTTGGACATCAGCAATCGCCCCCAGTGGCATACGATTGAAGGTGGTTCTAGCGCTTACATTCCCAAATTAACCGCTAAATTTAGTGACCGTATTCGTTTGTCTCAAGATATTAGTGAAGTCCGACGCACTGAGAATGGCGCATCGTTAACCTTCTTAGATGGTCATGTTGAACACTTCGATCGTGTTGTGTTTGCTTGTCACAGCGACCAAGCATTGGCATTGCTAGCAGACGCTAATGATGCCGAAAAGCGTATTTTGGGTAGCATCCCCTATAAACTAAATGAGGTTGTATTGCACACCGACCGTGCTCTATTGCCGCTTCGAAAGGCCGCTTGGGCAAGCTGGAATTATCGTTTAAGAGTCGGTGAGTCGGCGCAGCGCGAACCAAGTTCAGTGACCTACAGCATGAATATTTTGCAGGGTTTAAAGACGCAAGCGCACTACCTTGTTACGCTCAATAATAGTGAGGCTGTTGATCCGGACAAGGTGATTAAAAAACTGTTTTATGCACACCCTCAATACAGCACAACCTCAATGGCTGCCCGCAAAGATAGAGACCTGATCAATGGTCATCGCAACACCTATTTTTGTGGTGCTTACTGGTACAGCGGCTTCCATGAAGACGGTGTACACAGTGCCATAGACGTGGTTAATATGATTGCGCCGGAGCTTAATGTAGATAATGGATAGCGGTATCTATTGGGGGCAAGTTTTTCATGAACGCCGAACCCCAAAACATCATCAGTTTAACTATCGGTTTATGCAGTGGTGCGTGTGCCTAGACGAGCTTGACGAGGTACACCAGCAAAGCCGCTGGCTCAGTACCCGAGGCTTTGCGCCGCTGTGGTTCAGACGTAATGATTACCTACGGGGCTCAACAGGGGACCTAAAAACCGCTGTGCTTGAAAAAATGAACCAGCTCAATTCGCGAGCGCTTAGCGGTCGAATCTGGTTTGTCGGTAATCTGCGAACTTTTGGTATTTATTTCTCTCCTCTCAACCTATATTTTCTGCAGCAGGGTGAGCACTTTACCCACGTGCTCGCTGAGGTCAGCAATACACCTTGGCTGGAGAGGCACTATTACCTTGTTGACTTGGCCGAAACTGTGCCTGAGCACGAAAAGGCATTCCATGTTTCTCCTTTCAACCCGATGGATATGCGTTATCGATGGTATATCGAGCCACCAACTGATAAGTTGTCGGTAACCATAAAAGCTTGCCGCGAAAGGGCTGAGTTTATCGCAGGCATGAAGTTGTCTAGAAGTGAGTTAAACCGTAAATCAATAAAACACGTAATAAAAACTGTGCCGTTTATGGCGCTAAGAATAATCGGTGGAATTTATTGGCAAGCGTTAAAGTTGTTCATCAAGCGCATTCCCATATACGACCATCCTAAAACAAAAAAAAGTAAGACTAGATAAAGGGTACGATCGATGTCTCAAGGCGAAACTGTAATGCAAGCACCGCTGACTTACGGCTGGATAGATAAAGCAGCAAAACGTATGACGCAGGCGTTGCTTGCTCATTTAGGCGAAGGCCAGTTGATTGTTAAAGAACAAGGCAAACTGGTCGGTCATTATGGAGATAAGTCTTCAGACTTATGCGCTGAGATAAATGTATTAGACGCTAAATTTTATGTGCGCTTGTTGACCGGTGGCAGTATTGGCGCGGCTGAACTCTTTATTGATAAAGCGTGGGAAACACCAAATTTAACGGCAGTGATCCAGGTATTTGCTCGCAATATGGACGCGCTTGATAAATTGGAGCGAAAAGTCGCTTGGCTCACCTTTCCAATTAATAAATACCGTCATTGGGCCAACCGAAATCACAAGGCGCAAGCTAAGAAGAATATTTCGGCACACTATGATTTAGGTAATGAGCTGTACACCCGCTTTTTAGACACAAATATGCAGTACTCGAGTGCTCTGTTCTTACAAGGCAACGAGACACTTGAACAAGCGCAATTGAATAAAATGGATCGTCTGTGTCGGAAATTGGAGTTGAAGCCGACGGATCACCTCTTAGAAATAGGCACTGGCTGGGGTGGCTTAGCAATTTTTGCTGCGCAGAATTATGGCTGTCAAGTGACGACTACAACGATTTCAGAAGAGCAGTATCAATATGTAGCGGAGCGTATCAAATCGCTCGGACTGGAAGACCGTATCACACTGTTGAAAGAAGACTATCGCGACCTCACCGGTCAGTACGATAAATTGGTATCGGTCGAAATGATCGAAGCGGTCGGTAAGCGTTATTTGCCTGGTTTTTTCCAAGTTTGTAATGAACGCCTAAAGCAGAATGGACTGATGTGTATTCAGGCGATTACGATTGCTGACCAACGTTACGCGAGTTATTCCCGCTCGGTCGACTTCATACAGAAACATATTTTCCCCGGTGGCTTTTTACCATCGCTCTCTCTCATGACCGATTTATTTAAGAAAGAAACATCGTTGGTGGTTCGCGATGTGCGAGATTTTGGTGAGAGTTATGCCAAGACATTAGCGGCTTGGCGTGATCGGTTTAATGGTCGTGCCGGTGAATTAGAGCAGTTTGGTTACGATGCTCGATTTTCGCGCTTGTGGAATTATTATTTTGGCTATTGCGAAGGCGGATTTTTAGAAAAGACCGTATCTGTAGTACAAGTCACTGCATCCAAAACGTCATAAGGCGCTTCCAAGGAGACCTATGTCAACTTCGCTACAACACAAGATCGTTAGCTTCGTACTGTTTAACTTATTGTGGTTAAGTGCAGTTGCAGGACGGAGTGATTACCTATGGCTGACTATTGTGCTGGCCATCGCCCAATTTGCCTATAGCTACTGGATTGCTGAAATACCCGTTAAGAAAATGGCACAACTGTTAGCTGTGGGCTTATTACTCGAGGCGATAGCCATTAGCCTCGGTGCGATTGACTTTGTGGGCTCGGTTTTTCCGTTGTGGTTGGCGTTGTTATGGGTCGGATTTGCTGCGATGGCACCGGTCGCATTGGATTGGCTCGTTAAGATGCCGTTCGTTGCAGCCTTATTAGGCGCAGTTTCTGGTCCGTTTACTTACTATGTTGGATTAGGGTTCGGTGCGGGGACGGCTGAATCGCTATTCTTTACGTTACTCGTCTACGCGGTTGTGTGGGGACTCTTTATGTTGTTTTTCTGTCGTGCTATGCGAGCCAGTCCAAATGAGAGGTTAGTTCTATGAAAACCAAGTCATTAGCTTTAGCAAGTGCCTTAGTATGTGCTGGGCTAAGCACGGCTGTCGGCGCACAATCTATCGGTGAATGTAAGAAGCCATTGGCTGATGAATATAAAGAAGTTGGTCAAACACGTCTCAGTGTGCTGTTTTGGGACGTTTACGATGCCTTCCTTTATACGACAGATGGCGATTTTGACTGGTCGCAGCGCAAGCAGCAACGCAAAGCTCTATTGTTGCGCTACTTACGTGATATTGAAGCAAAGGAGTTGGTGGAAACCACGTCAGAAGAGTGGGAGAAACTTGGCTTCAATAGTCAGGAACAGTCGCAGTGGTTAGATAAGCTTTCGGAAATGTGGCCTGATATCAAAGAAGATGACTGTATCTTATTGAAAGAGACCAAAGAGGGTTATGCGGCATTTTATCAAGGCGATAAAAGCTTGGGTGTGATTAACTCGAGTCAGTTTACTGAACAATTTTTAGCGATTTGGTTATCACCTGAGTCGCGTTTTGAGGAGGAAAGAGATGAGCTGGTTGGAAAACAGTAATAAGCGTGTATCTCAATGGCTATTGGCAGTGGTTGCCTTGTTATCGCTTTCGGCGTGTTCAACAGCGATAGAAGAGTATCAAGGTGAGCAACCGAAGTTACAGTTAGAGGAGTTTTTTAAGGGCGATTTGGTCGCTCATGGTGTCGTGCAAGATTACTCTGGTAAGGTCATTCAGCGTTTTACCGTGCAAATGCAAGGCTCTTGGGATGGTAACCAAGGCACACTTGACGAGCAATTCACCTACGCGGACGGTCGCACACATGAACGTATTTGGAAGCTCACAAAAACGGGTCCCAACACCTACGAGGGGCGAGCATCGGATGTTGAAGGTGTCGCTGTTGGTACCACAGCGGGTAATGCACTTAACTGGGAATACGTGTTACAGGTTGAAGTCGATGGCGAAATGATGGCGCTCTCGTTGGATGATTGGATGTACTTGGTTGATGAAAACAATATGATTAACCGCACGCAAATGTATAAATACGGCTTGCCCGTGGGTGAAATTACGCTCTATATCGGAAAGCAGTAGCGCATTTACAAGAAATGGTTGTAGAAAATAGGGCGCTGGTCGATATAATAAGCATCTTTGAATATTAGGGTGTATGAGTCATTTATGGCAGGACCGACGTTTTCTTACAATAATCCGCGCATTAACGGTCAGACCATTTTTGTAAAAAGAGGTCCCCACTGCGGTAAGCTAGGTATTGTAAAGCAACAAAATAAAGATGGCTCTTATGTGGTATCTCAGGCTGATTTTGGTGATGAGCTCATTAGCTTTAAACGTGAAGAGTTTATCGTGTACCGCTACCGCAAAATCCGAGTCCCTATCGATCGTGTCGCAGGTAAAAACCCCGATGTGCTATAAATAAAAAACCAACCGAAGGGTTGGTTTTTTAGTTCCTTTAAGACCCTCTAGGGAAGCGACAGCGACCGGATTTTTGTTGCAATTTCTGTTGCCACAGCTCTTTTGCCGTTAATCCGCCTTTGCCACTGGATTTTACGGTAGCTTTTTTGGGCGCTGATTTGGACGCCGCTGCTTTGGGTTTGCTCTCTTTTTTTGCGGGCGCTGTGACTGAGCCCGCAGCAAGTGACTCTGCTTCTTCCGCAAGCTGAGCTAAACGAACGTTTTTACCACCGTTTACACTGTACCAACCGCTTTTGGCCTCAATGGATGGCGCCTTACCGTGTGCTTTCTTGTAAGCTGCGGTGTAATCTGCAAGAACTTTCTCTTTATCCAGTTTGCTCATTAATCAAACCCTATTCGATTATAAAAATTTAACAGAAACGATTAAAAAGTAATCTACCTGACCGTTTATACCGTTTTTTCGGATTTATGTCTAATTTAAGGTAAAATAAGTTGCAAACACGCCGTAAAAGTAGGTGAATAAATGACAATTGAAGTAAGTCAGCTCACTGACTATTTAGATGAGTTGTTAAAAGTACGTCAAATAAAGGATTTTTGCCCCAACGGTTTGCAAGTGGCAGGCAAGTCGCATGTAAAGCGTATCATGACAGGTGTTACTGCGAGTCAGGCGTTGGTCGATGCAGCCGTTGCTGCGGACGTTGATGCCTTATTAGTGCATCATGGTTACTTCTGGAAAAATGAACATCAACCTATTGTGGGGATGAAAAAACGTCGTATTAAGGCGTTGTTGGAAGCCGATATCAACTTGATTGCCTATCATTTGCCGCTCGATGCCCACCCTTCATTGGGCAATAACGCGCAATTGGCCAAGCTAATGAATTGGTCAATCGACGGTACGGCTAACCCGAGCGATCCTGGCAATGTATTGATGCTTGGTCATGTTGAACAACCCTACACAAGCGAACAGTTAGCGGATGCGTTGATAGAAAAGCTCAACCGCGATTTAACGTGCTATGTTCCGTGTCAGCAACCTATTCGGCGGTTGGCATGGTGCACAGGTGGTGGGCAAGGGTTTATTGACGAGGCTGTCGCGCTCGGTGTTGATGCATTTATCACCGGCGAGGTATCAGAACAAACGGTGCACAGTGCTCGCGAGCAGGGGATTGCCTTTTTCGCCGCTGGGCATCATGCGACCGAACGCTACGGAGCCAAAGCACTCGGTGAACATTTGGAACAGCAATTTAACCTCGACGTGAGCTTTGTCGATATCGATAACCCAGCATGAATAAAAAACAAGCACGTGGCAATTTCACGGGTATCAGTCAAAAGTTCGCCCGAAATATTTACGGCTCGACCAAGGGCCGACTGCGCATGGCCGTGTTGAAGCGTGACTTAGCGCCACTCATTGATGGGCCTAAGCGAACAATATTGGATGTTGGCGCAGGCTTAGGCCAAGTGAATGAGTGGTTTCTTACGAAAGGGCATGCGGTGATTCACACTGATATTGCTGCCGATATGGTCGAAGAAGCACAACAAAATCATGAGCAATTAGGTTTAACACGAAGAGCTCAGTACATCGTGGCTCCACTCGAAGCGCTCACAGCGCAGTTACCTGATCAACAGTTCAGTTTGGTGTTATGCCACGCGGTACTCGAATGGGTTGAAGACGGTGAGCAGGCAATTCAGTGCTTATCTCAATTACTTAAGCCTGGCGGAACTTTGTCCTTAATGTTTTATAATCGCGATGCACAATTAATGGCAAATGCGGTCTATGGTAATTTTGATTATATAGCGCGCGGCTTAAAAGTTAAAAAAACGGTCCGTTTAAGTCCTCAACAGCCGCGCAGGCCGCAGGATGTTGAAAAGTGGCTCTCAGAGGCGGGCTTGCAGGTGGATACTAAAACGGGCGTGCGCTGTTTTCATGACTATCTGCGCGAAGTCGAGCACCAGCAACGCTATGATGAGTTGTTGGATCTTGAAATGGAATATAATCAACAATCACCGTTTCGAGAGTTAGGTCGTTATCAACATTGGTTGATTCGCAAGCCGGACAAGTAAAGGGAGAAAACGTATGGGACAACGCTGTAGTTTTATTGGTTTGGGTGTGATGGGCTACCCAATGGCTGGGCATCTTCAGCAACAAGGGTTTGATGTTTGCGTTTATAACCGCACATCGAGCAAAGCCGAGCAGTGGGTTAATGAGTATCAAGGTTGTCGTGCCGATACACCCGCTCAAGCGGCGGCTGATGCAGACTTTGTGATGGTATGCGTGGGTAATGATGACGATGTGCGTAGCGTTTTTTATGGTGAGGACGGCTTACTCGCGCAGTTGAAGTCAGGCGCAATCGTTATTGACCATACGACGGCATCGGCCGATCTTGCGCGTGAGCTCGATACGGCAGTTACGCAACATCAGGGCGAATTCTTAGATGCTCCGGTTTCTGGCGGCCAAGCAGGCGCCGAGAAGGGCATTCCTACAACGATGGTCGGTGGTGAACAAGCAACCTTTGATAAAGCGCAACCTGTATTGAACTGCTACGCGAAGAAAATCGTTCGTATGGGTGAAGCCGGCAAGGGTCAACTTGCTAAAATGGTTAATCAGGTGTGTATTGCCAACGTCATTCAAGGCGTCGCTGAAGGTCTGCATTTGGCACGAAAAGTTGGCCTTGACCCCGATGCATTGGTCGATGCAATTGGCGCTGGCGCTGCTGGTTCCTGGCAGTTAGTTAACCGGTACAGAACCATGTGGGACCAAGAATATGATCACGGCTTTGCCGTTGACTGGATGCGTAAAGACTTGGGTATTGCGATTGCAGAGGCTAATCGCCACGGAGCTGCGCTGCCGTCGACTGCGATGATTGATCAATACTATGCTGAAGTGCAAAGCCTCGGTGGCTCACGCTGGGACACGTCAAGCTTGATGGTACGATTAGATAAATTAGCAGGCGATTGGGAAAAATAAAAAAGGAGGCTGATGCCTCCTTTTCTGATGCTTGCAAAGCGTACGGCTTAACGGAAACCCGTGCGACGCAATGCGTTAGTAGTAAAGTCATTACGGTTAGGTTCAATGTCCCAATCCATGTAATCACTCTCTTCATTGCCTAAGCCCAATGAGATGTAGCGACCTGAGTTAAGGTCGTACAATGCTTCGGCTGCCATCCAAGGCACGTCCTGATTATAGAACTGAGTATTAAGCGCTTCACCGACACGCCATAATTCACCACGACCATCGTAATGGTCAATGATAGACGCTGTCCACGTATCTTCATCTAAGTACATGGTACGCTTAGAATAGATGTGGCGCTCACCGTCTTTAAGGGTGCCTTCGACAACCCACACGCGATGTTTTTCATAACGGATGAGGTCCTGATTCATGTGACCTGCTTGGATAATTTCATCATAATCCAATTCAGGGTTCATGATTTTGAAGTTGTTATAAGGAATATAAACTTCCTTCTTACCTTTTAACTCCCAGTTATACTTGTCCGGTGCACCATTGTACATATCAAGGTTGTCTGAGGTACGAAGACCATCAGCTGCCGTACCTGGTCCATCATAGGCTACATTAGGCGCACGACGAACGCGGCGTTGACCGGCGTTGTAGATCCACGCGCGACGACCTTCTTTAACCTGGTTAATGGTTTCATGTACCAACAATACAGTACCTGTTAAACGTGCAGGCGCTTCTACTTCTTGTAGGAAATAGAACAGGATGTTGTCATCTTCTGGACCACGGCCTGATTCCAGGTACTCTGGGAATACTAGAGTTTCTTTTAGTTCAACGGGAACAAAATCACCACTTGCCAATACTGGGAACTGGGCAACGTTACGGGTAACCTTACCACCACGGAAACGCGTGATATGGTTCCAAACCGCTTCAACACCTGTTTCCGGAATCGGGAATGGGATAGTTGTAACTTCGAAGTTTTGAATACCATTACCGCCCGCAACTAACTCAGCATTCTCTGCGTTCTTTTTAATTTTTGGCCAAAGTGAGTCAGGGTAGGTTGCAGAGCGACGCGTTGGATAAACGATCATTTTGTAATCGTCATATTTATTAAACATCGCAATCTGACCTGGCGTCAGGTTGTCTTTATATTGATCGAGGTTATCGTGAGTAATCGTGAACAGTGGTTCGTCACTTGCGAACGGGTCCGTGCCGCGCACAATCTCAACGCTTGCATCAGAATAACCACCATTCCAAGCTGGAATTGAACCGTCTGCATTACCGGCTTTTTCAGCACCAATCGGTGTTAAATCCTTGCCTAAACGATCGGCTTGGTCAGGCGTGACCTTAGCCATTACGCTGGCGGAGATAACTGATAGGGCGAATACACCCGCTTTTAGCATCAGTTTATTCATGGGTAATTTCCTTGTTGTTCTACTTTCGTACATCACTTTGCCAGAGGTTAGACCTGTAAGACAATAGTTTCACTAAAAAAAGCAGGAAAATATGCGAAAAAGGTTTTCAAATGAATATAACCTTATACAATTCTAAGACATTTTTTTTGTTTAGGAGGTTCCATGCGTCTGTCCCCAACCCATATTGGGTTGTTGCTCAGTGGGGTTTTGAGCACTTTTGCATTCGCACAAGAAACCGATGTGTCGTCGCAGCAAGAATTTGATGTGATTTACGCGCCGGCAATGCAAGCAAGCAGCAAACTAATTATAAAAAACCCGCTTATTGCAACCGCTAAGCTATCTAACCGCCTTGTTGCGGTCGGCTCACATGGCAATATCATTACTCGAGATCTCAATAGTAACACATGGAAACAGGCTAATGTTCCGACCAGTGTGTTACTGACCAGTGTCGACTTCGAATCTGACTCGATAGGCTATGCCGCAGGTCACCATGGCGTGATATTAAAAACGACCGATGGCGGCAATACTTGGCAGCGTATCTTTGATGGCTTTGATCTGCTCGATCTTGAAGTTGCGTTTTATCAGCAACGCATTGCAGAACTCGAACAAAAAATAGCCGCAGACGGTGATGAGTCGGGTGATTTGCAGTGGGCGCTCGATGATGCCAAGTTCTATTTAGAAAATGCACAACGTGCAAAACAAGAGACAGGCCCTTCAAAACCGATATTAGATATTAAAACGCTAGCCAATGGCGATGTGCTGGCGGTAGGCGCTTACAACACTTTGTTGGTCAGCCAAGATAAGGGGGCGAATTGGCAACTTATTAGTGGTCGTCTAGATAACCCAAATGGTTTTCACTTAAACGCCATCGCTACGCAGGGCGACAATGTATTTATCGCCGGTGAAGCGGGTACCGCGTATGCGAGCCAAGATGGCGGCGCATCATGGTCGTCGGTTGCACCGCCGTACGATGGTTCATTGTTTGGTGCTCACTTTGATAACCAAGGTCGGTTATGGACCTATGGACTACGTGGCAATATTTTTGTCTCGGACGACTTAGGTGAGCGTTATACCGCAATTGATAGCCCTGCGGATGCCAACTTGATGAGTGGCTACGCGGATACTAAAGGTACTCAATGGATCGTGGGTAACTCAGGTGTCATTTTAGAAATTACGCCCTCTCTCGACGTGACTGAACACACACATCCAAGTAGTGCTGTATTCGGCGATATGGTTGAATTTAACGGCGAAAAAGTACTGACCAGTCGTTCTGGTATTTACTATTGGCCAGCAAAAACAACCCAAAGTGACACAGCGGAAAAGGGGCTAGAGTAGCGTGGATAATAATATCGAAAATAAAAAACCCTCTTTACTCGAGCGGGCATTATTCAAGTTTCGTTTAGGTTGGTTACTGTTATTTGCGGCGGTTACCCTTGTGCTGGGCTACAACGCCGTTCAAGTGCGCCCAGACGCTTCTTTCACCAAAATGATTCCGACTCAGCATCCGTTTATTCAAAATTATTTTGAATACCAAAAGGATCTATCGAGTCTTGGCAACGTGGTGCGTATTGCCGTTGAAAATAAGCAAGGCGATATTTTTGAGCCTGAGTTCCAAGAAACGGTCAAGCAAATTACCGACGAAGTGTTCTACATCCCTGGTGTTAATCGCTCAGGTTTACGAAGCTTATGGACACCCAATGTACGTTGGATGGAAGTCACTGAGGAAGGCTTTGTGGGCGGCCCGGTTATCCCAGACGGTTACGATGGTGGCAAAGAGTCCATCGCTCAACTGAGGGAAAATGTGCTTCGCTCCGGTGAGGTGGGTAACCTGGTTGCGAACAACTTCGAGTCAACTATCATTTATGTCCCTCTCGACGAAGTGAATCCCGAAACGGGCGAAAAGCTGGATTATGGGGAATTTTCGGAGCGCTTAGAAACCTTAGTACGTGACAAATATCAAAGTGATGAAATTGGTATTCACATTACCGGTTTTGCCAAGTTGATTGGTGATTTGATCGATGGTGCCGAGCAAGTGGGTTTGTTCTTCTTGCTAGCGATCCTTATCACTTTGGCTATGTTGTATGTGTACAGTCGCTGCTGGCGTAGTACCTTCACCGTACTGGGCTGCTCAATCATTGCCGTGATTTGGCAACTGGGAATTATCGACCTGATTGGTAGCGGGATAAACCCATACTCGATGCTAGTACCGTTTTTGGTGTTTGCTATTGGCGTCTCTCACGGTGTGCAAATTATTAATGCCATTGGTTACAATCGCACGCATGGTTTCGACAAATTTGAAGCGTCCAAGCTTGCTTTTCGGAGCTTATACATTGCGGGTCTAACCGCATTGGCGAGTGATGCGATTGGCTTTACCACGCTGATGGTGATTGATATCGCTGTGATAAAAGAGCTTGCGATTGCGGCCAGTATCGGTGTAGCGGTTGTGGTACTGACTAACTTAGGTTTATTACCTATTTTGATGTCGTACTTCGGGGTATCTGATAAAGGTGTCGAGTATCACCGCAAAGCGGAAAGCGAAAAACACATCGTGGTGCGTACCTTTGAGAAGTTTGCTCAACCGAAGTGGGCCTACAGTACCTTGGGTATTGCGATAGTGTTATTGGCATGGGGTCTTTATTATGGTCAGCAGATGCAAATTGGTGACTTAGATAAAGGTTCGCCGGAACTACGTCCTGATAGCCGCTATAATCTTGATAATGCCTACATCGTTGATAACTACAGCTCAAGCACTGATATTTTTGTTGTGATGGCTGCGACTGAACCACAGCAATGTATCGCGTATAATAACCTTGAGTTTATGGATCGCTTTAGTTGGCATATGCAAAACACCAATGGTGTCCAAGATGTCAAATCCATCGTATACGTATCGAAGATGGGGATGTTTGCCATTAACGAAGGTAACCTAAAGTGGTTCACCTTAAACCGCAACCAGTTTGTTACCAACGCATCGTTGAGCCGTATTCCAGATGGCTTAATTAACAACGATTGTTCGATGGCGCCGATTATTATATACCTTGATGATCATAAAGCGGAAACATTGAAGAATGTGGTCGCCTCTGTGGAGTCGTTTAAGCAGAACTACCAAAAAGAAGGTATTGATTTGCTGATGGCGGCGGGTAACTCAGGTATTGAAGCAGCAACAAACTCCGTCATTGAGAGCGCCCAGAACAAAATGCTGTTGTGGGTCTATGGTGTAGTGATTTTCCTTTGCTTAATCACCTTTAGAAGCTTACGCACAGTGGCTTGTATTGTGCTTCCTCTCGCCTTTACGACGGTCATGAGTCAAGGGTTAATGGCGGTGTTAGGGATAGGCATTAAAGTTGCGACCTTGCCTGTTATTGCACTCGGTGTCGGTATTGGTGTCGACTATGGCATCTATATTTACAGTAAGGTTAAGGAAGGCCTGCAACGTGGTATGGATCTGCCTGCTACCTATCGTTATGCACTTGAGAACACGGGTAAAGCGGTCGGCTTTACTGGATTGACGTTAGCGATTGGTGTCGCGACGTGGATCTTCTCACCGATTAAGTTCCAAGCGGATATGGGGATTTTGCTGACCTTTATGTTCCTTTGGAATATGCTCGGTGCGCTGATCTTGATCCCTGCGTTAGCGCGTCTATTTAAGGTCGGAAAACTGCATCAAAAATAAACGCGTATAATTTATGGAAAAAAGTTAAAAGGCGTCGGCTTTAATCAAGTCGGCGCCTTTTTCAGCTATAGCGATGGTAGGTGCGTTGGTATTACCACTGATAGGCGTTGGCATTATTGACGCATCAATAACTCGTAATTTGTTGACTCCGCGCACACAGCATCGTGGATTAACGACGGAATGCTGGTCTTGACCCATCCGACACGTGCCTACAGGGTGGTAGATCAGGCCGATTTCCTCGGTAATTTGCTGGGCGAGTTCGCTATCTCGATTGTAGGGGCGAGGAAACAACCGTTTACCTACGAATGGCTTCAAGGCATCGGTCTCGAGTAAGTTACACACCTTTTTAACCGCTGCTGTCAACGCGACTAAGTCATTGGGGTTTTCGAAAAAACGGTAATTGATGAGTGGCTTTCCAAACGGATCCTCGGGGTTAATTTGAATGCTTCCGCGTGACTCAGGCCGGAGCAAACAGACATGAATACTGAAGCCATGCTTTAATGTGGGCCACCAGTTATAACCCGAATCTTTAAACATGACGGGTAACACGTGGCACTGAAACCTAGGCTCATTTTCATTCGCCCAATCGTTATCGCTTACATCGAAAAATGCACCTACCTCGGCCAATGAATGGCTTAATTGTCCGTTTTTATTGATAAGGTAGTACAAAAGCGCGGGTAAGAGTTTCACTAGACCCCAAGGCGTGAGTGTCAGTCCATTCCGTTTTTTATTTTTCACATGGATACAAATATCCGCGTGTTCGGCAAGATTGTTACCCACTTCGGGCGCATGGTAGACCACCGGGACATGCACCGATTTAAGTGATTCGCTGTCACCAATGCCGGAACGTTGCAAGATAACAGGTGATGCGAGTGCTCCAGCGGCGAGAATGACTTCGCGGTGCGCATAAAAATGGTGTTTTTGTCCCTTAGAAAACGCCTCCACACCTTGAGCATTGTGCCCATCAAATAGAACACGACGAACATCGTAACCCGACAGTATGGTTAAGTTATGTCGGTCTGCCACCGGTTTTAAGTAAGCTTTATAGGTGCTACAGCGCTCACCATTCGCCATGGTAAATTGAAATGGGCCTGCACCTGTTAAGGTATCGCCATTAAAATCATGATTATACGGCAGTCCGAGTTCTTGGCAGGCTTCCACAAATGCACGGCAGACGGGGTAATAGGGTACTTTATCACTGACTTTCAACGGACCTCGAGCGCCATGGTAATAGCTAGCACCACGCTGATTGGCTTCGGACTTTTTAAAGTAGGGAAGTAATGCAGCATAACTCCACTCGTGGCCAGCGGCATCTGCCCAGCGCTGATAGTCTTGTTGACTACCTCGGCAGTAAATCATTGCATTGATGGCACTTGAGCCACCTAAGCCCTTACCCCGAGGTGTGTAGGTTGTTTGTTGAGCGAAGCTTTGGCCGCGGTACAGCCAATTAAAGGTAGGGCTATGAATAAAGCGGGCAAAGCCAGAGGGCATCGCGGAGAAAAAGCCGGGCGGCTTGCGCCCAGCTTCTAAGAGTAAAATGCGGAATCGTCCGTCTTCACTCAGTCGATTGGCAAGCACACAGCCAGCCGATCCACCACCGACGATGATATAGTCAAAACTGTGTTCAAAGCCCTTGTGCGTAGTCATAAAGTGATTTCAGCAGCTGCATGCGATGTTTATTATCCTGATACTGCTGCGCTAAACCTTCAAGTTTTTCTGCAAACTCGGTTATCGAAAGTTGCCCGTTGGTAGGTTCAGTAAGGCGTTGACGACAGAACTGCTGCCAGCGTTGGAGCTCGCTTTGATCGAGTGTCGCCGGATAATTCCGTGCACGATAGCGAAACAACAGCTCGGGTAGACGGTTATCTTGCGTGTTCAGCTCAATACCGGCTAACTGTTCGGGTCTCATCGCACGGATCATCTGTAAGTTCTGCTTATCTTGGGCGTCGAAGAAACCATCGTATAAGCGTTGATCAACGTCTAAAGGCGGCTGTTCGCCATGCTCGAGTGCGCTATCAAAAATCGCCATGATGCGATCACGGAAGTCACTGTTCTCGGCTAACCAACGAGTCCGCTCCCTAAGCGTGGCCAAGTCGATTTGGGTACGCTGTTGCGCTTCCGCAGTCAGCGTTGCCAGCGGCGCTAAGAACGGGCAACGATTTAGCGTAATCTGGGTGGCGCCGGGTCGTTGGGTTCCGTTGGTTTCATGCTGCTGACGTGAGGCAAAGAGTAAATCTCGTAATTGCTCAGTCGAATAATCCGCAAAATCTGCTGGATTAATACGTAGATCCCAAGCGATCAGTGCGTTAGCACGTTGAGCGTGAAAACCAATCGGCAGCACAGCCGATACGAAGAAATTATCGGCGCCATACAAACCCGAGACGTGCACCAAAGGCTTAATCTGCTGCCAATTAATGAGGTTCATCAGGTCATTCTTATGGCGATGCTGTAAGGCAAACTGCCACAGTTTCGGTTGCTTTTCTGCAAGCAGTTGTGCCATCGCGATGGTCGCTCGGACATCGGACATAGCATCATGCGCTTGCCCATGATCAATACGGTTTGCTTGGGTCAACTTTTCAAGTCGCAAGGTCACACGGCCATCTTCGTCCTCCGGCCAATGAATACCCTCGGGACGCAGTGCGTAACAGGCGCGTACCACATCAATCAGGTCCCAGCGCGAATTACCGTTTTGCCAAGTATGAGCATAGGGGTCATAAAAATTGCGATAACACAGTGAGCGCGTTACTTCATCGTCAAATCGAATATTGTTATAGCCAATAATAATGGTATTAGGTTGACTCATCTCTTGCACAATAGCTTGCGCAAAGTTGGCTTCGTTAACGCCCTGATTCAGCGCATATTGCGGAGTGATCCCGGTAATGAGTACCGCTTCGGGGTCGGGTAAAAAGTCCGGCGTGGGTTGCGCATAGATCGTTAGAGGGCGTCCCACGGGTTGAAAGTCCAACGTGGTGCGCATCCCAGCAAATTGCGCAGGCCTATCAATCAGTGGCCGTGCACCCCACGTTTCGTAGTCGTGCCAGTAGAAGGTGGGTTGGTTTTTATTATTTTCTGGAACGGATTGCATGTCTCATACCGGCTTAATTTAGTTGGCTTGGAGGCTACACCATTGTTGGTAGCCCTGCAATATTAGCACTTTGATATTGAAGTCGTTAAGAGCGGCAACTAAAGGCGCTCAATTTGAGTGATTTTTAAGTCGTACGCTTTGTAGAGTTTTTCTTCGACGTTACGGTGGTCATCGTGATTAACCGCCAGCTCGGCATGAGGTAGAACACGCTCAGCGAGTCGACGAGCGATTTCGTCGCGCAAGTCGCGATCGCTATCTGAATGCTCAACCGTCGGTACGTTGAGTTGCACCTGCTCGGGTGCACCAAGATGATCGTAGTTAACGCGATAAGTGGGCATAGAGTTACCTCCAAAAACATTGCATTGTGGTGTCGATTACCCTGTAATGTGTAGTTCGAATCCGTCATTAAGGATAGAACCATGAAAATAAAAACAACACTGACTATGCTTACGCTTGCATTGGCGGGAACGTTCACTACCGCGGCAACGAAAGCTGAAACACATGAGTCCACGGATAACAAGACACCCATTGCTCTGGTTATTCACGGCGGTGCAGGCACGATTACCCGAGCTAATTTAACCGCAGAACAAGAGGCCGCGTACCACGCGAAACTCGAAGAGGCTCTGCAGGCGGGTTATGCAGTACTTGAGCATGGCGGCAGTAGCACCGACGCGGTGATTCATGCGATTCAAGTGATGGAGGATTCACCGTTATTTAATGCGGGTAAAGGCGCGGTGTATACCTGGGATGGCGAGCATGAGCTTGATGCCTCGATCATGAACGGGGAGACGGGGAATGCCGGTGCTGTCGCGGGCGTAAAAACCGTAAAAAGCCCGATTGAATTGGCGCGTACGGTTATGGATAAGTCGGTCCATGTGATGTTGAGTGGCGACGGCGCGGCACAATTTGCTCAGCAGCAAGGCTTAGCGTTGGTTGATAACAGCTACTTTGACACCGAACATCGTTATCAGCAGTTAATTAAAGCCAAACAAACGATTCGTAAAAGTGAGCAACCGGAACAACAAGCTTGGCGCTATCTCGATCTCGATTATAAATACGGCACCGTGGGCGCTGTTGCACTGGATCAGTCGGGTAACCTCAGTGCTGGTACATCAACCGGCGGGATGACTGCTAAGCGTTATGGTAGAATAGGGGATTCACCGATTATTGGCGCTGGCACTTGGGCGGACAATAGTAGTTGTGGTGTATCAGCAACTGGACATGGCGAGTATTTTATTCGTTATCATGTGGCTGCGGATATTTGTTCGCGTGTTAAGTATCAGAATCAAACCGTGCAAGAAGCGGGTGATGCGGTTATTCATGGTATTTTAGAACAAGCGGGTGGCACAGGTGGTGTCATTATTATGGATGCACAAGGTCACATTGCAACACCGTTTAACACCGAAGGTATGTACCGGGGTTATATTCGCAATGGCAAAGTGCATACTGCGATTTACAAAGATGAGGATTAAAGCGGGCGTTTATGAGTCGTACCCCCAAAAAAACTAAACCGCTATCTGCGGAGCAAAAACAAGCGCAAAAACAGGTGCTCGATAAATTTGCAAATGCACTGGCAGAATGTACGTTAGCGGATGCCGCGCTTCTTAGAGGGCGACTGCGTGGCAGTGTCAAAATTAAAGATACTGAGCGACGCGTGCGCGTTCAAAGCCAAATTGAGCAAGATATCGAGACAGCGCAATTGCATTTGCTCGCGCGGCAAGAGCAACAATTTAAACTGGATTACCCCGAACAACTGCCGGTCGCGCAGGAACGCGAGCGTATTTTAACAGCGATGCGCGAACATCCGGTGGTCATTATTGCGGGTGAAACGGGTTCGGGTAAAACGACTCAGTTACCTAAGATGTTGCTAGAGCTGGGGTATGGACGCAAAGGCACTATCGCACACACGCAACCTCGTCGACTGGCGGCACGTAGTGTCGCCGCGCGTATAGGTGAAGAGCTCGGTGATACGCAAAAGCAGCAGGTCGGTTATAAGATCCGTTTTCAAGACGAAACGGCACCGACCACTGCGGTCAAATTAATGACCGATGGTATGTTATTGTCGGAGCTGCAAAATGACCCTTTATTGCTACAGTATGACGCAATTGTCATCGATGAGGCGCATGAACGGAGCTTAAATATCGATTTTTTGCTTGGCGTGTTACACCAACTACGTCGCAAGCGCCCGGATCTTAAAATTATTATCACCTCCGCCACTATCGAAACCGAACGCTTCTCTAAGCATTTTGATAATGCGCCTGTACTCACTGTAAGCGGGCGCACGTACCCCGTCGAAGTGCGTTATCGTGACCCATCGGAGCAACCTGAGGCTCAGAATGATGTTCTGGCAAGTTTATTAGATGCGGTGCAAGAGCTGCAAGCTGAAGGTCCCGGTGATATTTTGATTTTCGCCAGCGGCGAACGTGAAATACGTGATTACGCGGAGGCGATTCAAGAACTGCAATTGCGCGATACCGAAGTGTTGCCGCTCTATGCGCGGTTATCGTCGAGTGAGCAGAACCGTGTCTTTCAGTCGCACAGCCAACGGCGTGTGGTGATTGCGACTAACGTTGCGGAGACATCACTGACGGTGCCAGGCATACGCTACGTGATCGATCCGGGTACCGTGCGCATGAGTCGTTATTCGTACCGAACTAAAGTACAGCGTCTTCCTATTGAACCGATTTCGCAAGCAAGCGCGAATCAGCGTAAAGGTCGTTGTGGTCGCGTGGGGCCCGGCATTTGCATTCGTCTATATAGCGAAGAAGACTTTCTCAGCCGTCCTGAATATACCGATCCTGAAATTCTGCGGACTAATTTGGCGGCAGTTATATTGCAGATGTCCGCGATGCGACTGGGCGATATTAGGCGCTTTCCATTTGTCCAGAAACCGGATGAACGTTTTATTAAAGATGGTTTAAATCTGCTGGAAGAACTCAACGCGATTGCGCCCAACCGAAAACAACAGCAACCACGATTAACAGACACCGGTCGACAACTGGCACGTTTACCGCTCGACCCTAAACTCGCACGTATGGTGCTCGCCGGACATGAGCAGGGCTGCGTGCGCGAAATGCTGATTATTACCTCGGCGCTCAGTATTCAAGATCCTCGCGAGCGCCCGAGTGATGCAAAGGAAAAGTCGGACCAAGCACACGCACGGTTTGCCGATGACAATTCAGACTTTATGAGTTTTCTCAACTTATGGAATTATTTAAGAGAGCAACAGCAAGCACTCTCAGGTAATCAGTTTCGTAAGCAATTAAAGAAAGAGTTCCTGCATTTTTTACGTGTGCGTGAATGGCAGGATGTCTATACCCAAAGCCGACAAACGGCACGTGAGTTAGGATTACGCATTAATGAGGAAGCGGCGACTTACGAACAGGTGCACCGAGCACTACTCGCAGGCTTACTGTCTCAAGTCGGTTTAAAGGATGCCAAGCACGAGTATCAGGGTACGCGTCAAACTCGCTTTCATATTTTCCCCGGCTCTCATTTATTTGGACGACCACCTAAATGGGTTGTCAGTGCTGAACTCGTTGAAACATCAAAGTTATATGCGCGCGTTAACGCCAAAGTTGAGCCTGAGTGGGTTGAGCAGGCTGCTGGGCATTTGGTTAAGAAACAGTATCTTGAACCACATTTTGAAGCCAAACAAGGCAGCGTTGTTGCTGACGAGCAAGTGACGTTGCTCGGGCTGATACTGGTGGCGCGTCGGCGCGTACAGTTTGGTCCCATCGATCCCACGCTCGCGCGACATATTTTTATTCGTGAGGGGCTGGCGCAGGGCCAAATCAAACGTCAATTGCCTTTTATCAAGCACAATCTGGATTTGATCGCGAGTGTACAAGCGCTGGAGGAAAAATCGCGCCGTCGGGATATCCTCGTTGATGAACAGGAATTATTTGAGGCGTACGAGCGTCATATTCCAGAGGGAATTTATAACGAGAAGCTACTCGCAGGCTGGTGGCATAAGGCAGCAAAGTCTGAGCCTAAGTTGCTGTTCTTCAAGCGTGACGATTTGATTGACGCAGATACCAGCCATATTACGGAACAAAGTTACCCCGAGTTTTGGCGACAGGGTAACCTTAAATTGCCGCTGAGCTATCATTTTGAACCCTCCGCTGAAGATGATGGGGTTTCGGTGAATATTCAGTTGGCAATTCTCAATCAAGTCGAAAATGAAGGATTTGACTGGCATATTCCCGCGTTGCGTGAAGAACGAATAACCGCGTTGATTAAATCATTGCCCAAGCCGATTCGCAGAAACTTTGTGCCGGCACCTAACTTTGCTCAGGCCGTATTTGCGGATATTGAACCGGGTGAGTTGAGTCTGCTTGAAGCCATGTGTAGGAAGCTACTGCGTATGACGGGCGTGCGAGTGGAGCCCAGTGACTTTAAGCCCGAACAAATTGATGCTCACTTGCAAATGAATTTTAAAATTCTTGATGGTAAGAAGCTAATACGTCAGGGCCGTGACCTCACGGCGCTTAAAAATGCGCTATCGGGTCGCGTACAGGCGCGTCTTGATAAGACCGCGGGGCAGGAAGTTGAACGTGAACCATTGGAAACCTGGTCGATCAACGATTTGCCCAAGGTGGTAAGCGAAAAGCAGCACGGTTTTGAAATGCGGGCATACCCAGCGGTAACGGTAACGCCTGATGATCAATTACAAGTTCAGATGTTCGATCATCAAAAAGAGGCGGAGCTGGCGCATGCACAAGGAATTCGTGCCTTAGTGCTTAAACAAGTGCCTTCCCCTATCAAATACTTACAGAAAAGCTTGTCTAATAAAGCCAAGCTGGCGATGTACTTTAACCCCTGGGGTAAAGTTGATGCACTTATCAAGGACTGTATCGATGCGGCAGTGGATAATCTGTATCAAGATTTTGTTGCGGAGCAAGACGAGGTTCGCACGGAGTCTGCGTTCAACGCTTTAGTGGAAAAAACCCGTGCTGAGCTGAATGAGCGCGTTGAGCGTATCGCGCAGCAAGTTGAGCAATGTTTAATCCGCTCCAACGATTTGAAGAAACAACTGAAAGGAAAAATCCCATTGGACCAGATTCAATCGCGTGGCGATGTGCAGAAGCAGGTTGAGTCACTTGTTTATCGCGGTTTTGTATCTGAGGTTGGTGCCGAACGGTTGCAAGATATTGAACGCTACTTGAGTGCGTTGCAGCGTCGTCTGGAAAAGTTACCTGAAAATCCGAACAAGGACAGGCTGGCAACGTTAATGCTTGATGAATTGACTGAGAGCTACAATGCGTTGGTTAAACGCTATCGTCGTATCGTACCAACTGAGGTTCGAGAGATCTATTGGATGATTCAAGAGTTACGCGTGTCACTCTTTGCGCAGACGCTGGGGACTAAATACCCTGTGTCCGAGAAGCGGATTAAGCAAGCCATAAACGATATAAAGGCACCTTGAGGTGCCTTTATTTTTTGCTCACCTAATCAAAAGAATTAAGCGGCGTATAAACCTAGGTGCTCTTTAGCATAGGCTTCGAATTCGGTGAAGCCACCAACATGTGTTTCATCAACGAAAATCTGTGGCACTGTGTGCACTGGTTTCCCGACTGTTTTTTCTAAATCAGCTTTGGTGATGCCTTCTTCATGAATATCAACGTAACGATAATCGAAGTCATCACGGTCTGCTTTTAACTGTTCAGCGACTTCTTTAGCGCGAACACAAAAAGGACAACCTGGGCGACCAAAAATAACTGTAAACATGAATAATCCTCGAATCCTTGAATTTGACTCTATTATCCATATTTAACCGGTGCTCTACAATGTATCCGAACGATGGCGGTTATCGTTTTTTTCGAATGGTGAGATTAATGTTCGATATCAAGGTCGGATTCAGGGACACAACAGCAGGGTAGGAAGTCTCCTTTACGTACGTAGGCGAGGGGATCCGTCAAATAGCGAACTGAGCCACTTTTGAGTTTAGAACGACAGGCACCGCAAAAACCACTTTTACAGTGATAATGTACCTCTAACTGATGCTTTTCGAGCGCATCGAGTAAAGTGCCTTCTGAAGCGTCAACGGTCAGCTCATGCTGACCGTTGACTTTGACTTTAAACAGTTTCGCTGTCATCAGGCGCGCTAAAGGTCAAAGTCGCCTAAGTCCGAGGCATCCACACTGCTGTCGATCTGACCGACCAAGTAAGAACTGATTTCAGCCTCTTGTGGTGCAACCTGTACGTTATCGGATACCAAGTATTTATTCATCCACGGCAATGGGTTTGAGCGCTGCTCCGGGAAAGGCGCATCATAGCCGATCGCCTGCATACGCAAGTTGGCAATATATTCGACGTACTGACACAACATACTTTCATTAAGACCAATCATGGAGCCATCTCTAAACAGGTAATGGGCCCATTGTTTTTCTTGCTTAACGGCTGTCATGAAGATCTCATAGGCTTCGTCGGCGAGTTCTTCGGCGATCTCAGCCATTTCAGGATCGTCCTCACCGTCTTGCCACAGGTTGATCATGTGCTGTGTCGAGGTTAGATGTACGTTCTCATCGCGCGCAATAAGACGAATGATTTTTGCGTTGCCTTCCATGAGTTCGCGCTCTGCAAATGCGAAGGTACAGGCAAAACTGACATAAAAACGAATCGCTTCTAACGCGTTAACTGAGTTGATGCACAAGAAGAGTTTTTTCTTCAGTTCGCGGCGAGTCACGTTATGCTCTTCACCATCGACGGTGATCTTGCCCTCGCCATGGGTTTGCCACAGCTGCGTGTAGAAAATCAAATCGTCGTAGTAACGAGAGATGTCGTTAGCGCGCAATTTGATTTGGTCATTAATGACGATATCTTCGAAAATTTCACTTGGATCGCTAAACAAGTTACGCAGAATATGCGTGTACGAACGCGAGTGAATGGTCTCAAAGAAAGACCATGTTTCAATCCAAGTTTCGAGCTCAGGCAGCGAAACGATAGGCAGTAGCGCAATGTTAGGGCTTCGACCTTGGATCGAGTCGAGCAGTGTTTGATATTTCAAATTTGAAATAAACACATGCTTTTCACTGGCGGTTAACTTGTTAAAGTCAACACGATCACGACTCACGTCGACTTCCTCTGGACGCCAGAAGAAGCTTATCTGTTTTTCGATAAGCTTTTCAAAAATACTGTGCTTTTGTTGGTCGTAACGTGCAACGTTGACCGAGTTCCCAAAAAACATGGGTTCGGCCAACGGATTAGTTTGTTCTTGGTTAAACGTTGAATAAGACACGCAAATCGCTCCTTATTAAATCTTGCACGCACCGCCTGCGCAATCGTCGTCTTCTTCAATCACCACCTCGGCAGGGCGATCACTTTGCTTACGTTGACGCTTTTGTTCGGCGGAAATGTCGGATTGGTTATCGGCTGCACCGTCGCGCGTATTGTGATAGTAAAGTGTTTTCACACCCATCTTATACGCTGTTAATAGATCCTGAAGTAATTGTTTCATCGGTACCTTAGCACCATTGAACTTACCCGGGTCGTAATTGGTGTTGGCCGAGATAGTTTGATCGACAAACTTCTGCATAATGCCGACCAGTTGCAAATATCCCTTGTTATCCGGGATCTGCCACAATAGCTCGTAATTGTTTTTCAGGTTTTCGTAATCGGGCACCACTTGCTTTGTCACACCGTCTTTAGAGGCTTTGACACTGACAAACCCACGCGGTGGTTCGATACCATTGGTCGCGTTAGAGATTTGCGACGACGTTTCTGAAGGCATCAAGGCGGACAACGTTGAGTTACGCATGCCGTGTTCTTGAATGTCCTTACGGAGCTGCTCCCAGTCGAGGTGGAGTGGTTCTGAACAAAACGCATCTAAATCTTTCTTGTAGGTATCTGTCGGTAAAATACCTTGAGAGTAGGTGGTTTCATTGAATTTAGGGCATTTGCCTTTCTCTTTAGCGAGTTCCATTGACGCTTTCATCAAATAGAACTGAATCGCTTCAAAGGTACGGTGCACAAGACCGTTGGCTGAACCATCGGAATACTTCACGCCGTGTTTAGCTAAATAGTACGCAAAGTTAATGACCCCTATACCGAGCGTTCTACGGTTCATGGTGGCGTTATAAGCCGCAGGTACCGGGTATTCTTGATAATCAAGTAAACTGTCGAGTGCACGCACGGCAAGATCCGCGAGCTCTTCGAAATCGCTGAGCGATTCGATTTTACCTAAGTTAAACGCTGATAAAGTACATAGCGCAATTTCACCTTCTTCGTCATTGACGTGACTGAGTGGCTTGGTCGGTAGCGCAATCTCTAAGCACAGGTTGCTCTGACGAACAGGCGCAACTTTTGAATCGAACGGACTGTGAGTATTACAGTGATCGACGTTTTGCACATAAATTCGGCCGGTGCTCGCACGCTCTTGCATAAACAAGCTAAACAGCTCGATGGCTTTAATACGCTTCTTACGAATATTTTCATCGTTTTCGTATTGGACGTAGAGACGCTCGAACTCTTCTTGATCTTCAAAGAATGCGTCATACAAGCCAGGCACATCCGATGGACTAAACAGTGTGATGAAGTCATCTTTGACGAGGCGTTGATACATCAAGCGATTGAACTGCACACCGTAGTCGAGATGGCGAACACGGTTTTCTTCCACACCACGGTTGTTTTTAAGTACCAACAGGTTTTCAATCTCAAGGTGCCACAGCGGATAAAACAGCGTTGCCGCGCCACCACGTACACCGCCTTGAGAACAGCTTTTCACTGCTGTTTGGAAATACTTATAGAATGGGATACAACCCGTATGGAACGCTTCACCATTGCGAATAGGGCTACCGAGTGCGCGAATACGTCCGGCATTGATACCAATACCCGCGCGTTGTGATACGTATTTAACAATAGCACTGGCTGTCGCGTTAATTGAGTCAAGGCTATCGCCCGTCTCAATCAATACACATGAACTGAACTGGCGGGTCGGCGTGCGCACGCCAGACATGATAGGCGTTGGCAACGATATTTTGAACGTTGATGTCGCGTCATAAAAGCGCTTGATGTAGTCCATGCGAGTGGACTTAGGGTAATTAGCGAATAAACAAGCCGCCACTAAAATATAAAGAAACTGAGCACTTTCGTAGATATCACCGGTGACTCGGTTCTGCACCAAGTACTTATTCTCTAGCTGCTTAACTGCAGCGTAAGAAAAGTTCATGTCACGCCAGTGATCAATGATCTCGTCCATCTGGTCGAATTCTTGCTCACTAAAATCTTCTAGCAAATGTGCGTCGTAACGCTTCTCATCAACCATTTTCTTGACATGGTCGTAGAGGCGAGGGGGCTCAAACTTGCCGTACGCACGCTTTCGTAAGTGAAAAATGGCCAGACGCGCAGCCATATACTGATAGTCAGGCGCTTCCTCTGAAATTAGGTCAGCCGCTGCTTTGATAATGGTTTCATGAATATCTTCGGTTTTGATCCCATCATAGAACTGAATATGTGACTTAATTTCGACTTGAGAAGCAGAAACATTATTAAGGCCTTCTGCAGCCCACATGATGACACGATGAATCTTATCTAAATTCAGCGGTTCGCGTTGACCACTGCGTTTGGTAACGAAAAGTTGCTCGTTCATTTTAGCGCCGACTCTTAGCTGTTTGTTATAGATTTGTGGCCACAAGATATTGTGTGATTTTCGGTCTGTACACCAAATGAACACAATATCTAGTAGTCGATGTGTTACAGGCATACTAGATACAACCCGCACATCGATCAAGTCTATTTAGTAGTAAATATTCGTTTAAAGCCGCTTGAAATTTTGCAAGCGCTTATCGTGCATAGGCTTGCGTGAAAGTGTAAATTTTATAATTTTTTAGTTGAAAAAATCATGCCTTTAGAAACAAGCGTTCTATGCAAAAAAGGTGTCATAAAAACTATTAAAAAAATGAACGATTTAGAACATCTACTTTGGTAAAGCGAGTAGCTCCATCAAGGCATTGGGGTGAGCGATGGTGTAGTCCGCTAACCATTGTTGTGGTTGGTCAGTACTCGAGATATAGCCATACTCTGCAAGTACCGTCACCATACCTG
This sequence comes from Idiomarina baltica OS145, assembly GCF_000152885.1. Taxonomy (GTDB): domain Bacteria; phylum Pseudomonadota; class Gammaproteobacteria; order Enterobacterales; family Alteromonadaceae; genus Idiomarina; species Idiomarina baltica. Next base: position 23,584 of record NZ_CH672405.1, on the reverse strand, counting down.
CATTACGCCCGGCCACGATATCGCGTTCTGCATCGCCTATATACACACAGTCCTTGGGATCGACAGCAAGTTGTTCTGCTGCGTAGTAAAGTGGTTTGGGAGACGGTTTGGCTTCTTCCAATGTATCACCACAGACGACTACCGAGATACTTTGTAATGCTTCAAACTGCGCAATCAGAGGGTGCGTAAGAAACTCTGGTTTATTGGTGACGATACCTATTTTAATCTGATTGCGGCGAAGCGAACTCAGTAACATCTCGATACCGTCAAATAACTTACTGTGAAGCGCTAAGTTGCTGCGATAGATATCGAGAAACCTTGGTTTTAGCGCAAGTAGCGCATCCTCATCCAATTGCGTTAAACCTAATAACCCACGAGAACCGTGCGAAGCAACAGGCGTAAATACCTCTGCGGGTATCTCCGGAAGTCCATTTTCGCGACAGACTTGATTAAGCGCAAAGCCCAAATCCGGTGCTGAATCTAATAATGTGCCATCGAGGTCAAACAAAACTGCAGCTACCGGATGTTTGTTCACGCGAGTTCCCTAATGAGTTAACGGTCTGGTTTATGAAGTGCAACGATGTAATTCACGTCGACATCATGTTCGTCTAGCATAAAGCCTTGCAATGGCTTATATACGATGCCATTCATCTTCATTGCTTGCAATCCATGGGCATCTGTCATACGCAGCAATTCAGAAGGCTTGATAAATCGTTGATGCTGGTGAGTCCCTTTGGGCACCCAACGTAAAACATGTTCAGCTGCCACAATACCCAGCAGCCAAGACTTCACGTTGCGATTTAACGTCGAGAAAATAGCGTAACCGCCGGGTTTAACCATCTCACATACCGCGCTTACAATGGCCGCAGGGTCAGGAACGTGTTCGAGCATTTCCAGACACGTGACGACATCAAACTGTGCGGAATTTTCTGCAGCAAAGTTTTCAGCGCTGACTTGTTGATAGTCGATACTGAGTTGCGATTCCAATGCATGTAACCGAGCGACCTCTAACGAGTCGTGAGCGAGATCGATACCGGTTACTCGAGCACCACGACTTGCCATACCTTCGGTTAATAAACCACCACCGCAACCGACATCAACAACATGCTTGTTGAATAACCCGCCTACTTGCTGTTCAATAAAGGTTAATCGCAGTGGATTAATTTGATGTAGCGGTTTGAATTCGCCCTCGGTGTCCCACCACCGCGAAGCAAGGGCGGAGAATTTTTCGATTTCTTTTTCGTCAACGTTATTGCTAAGGGCTCTTAAAGAGGCTCGTTCTGACATGTGTTAGAGGTTCCAAATTGGCGTAACTTCTATAGAGTTTACATCAGCGGACGTTTTTGAAAAAGAGGGTGCGTGTTCACCCTGTGACGGGTACAATACCTAATTAATTATAACAACGATTAAGTATAGCTTGAGTTTAGGGATACATATATGAGCGATCTGGCTAGAGAAGTCTCACCCATCAATATCGAGGATGAATTAAAAAGTTCTTATCTTGATTACGCGATGAGCGTGATTGTGGGTCGAGCGCTTCCAGATGTTCGGGATGGTTTGAAACCCGTGCATCGTCGCGTACTTTTCGCGATGAATGAATTGCGGAATGACTTCAACAAACCCTATAAAAAGTCTGCCCGTGTGGTGGGTGACGTTATCGGTAAATATCACCCACATGGCGACAGTGCGGTTTATGATACCATCGTGCGTATGGCACAACCGTTCTCGCTGCGCTACACCTTGGTTGATGGTCAAGGTAACTTCGGTTCAGTTGACGGTGATTCAGCCGCAGCCATGCGTTATACCGAAATTCGGATGGAGAAAATTGCCCATCAGTTGTTAGCCGATCTCGACAAAGAAACGGTCGATTTTGTTGATAACTACGATGGTACCGAGCGCATTCCAGACGTGTTGCCAACTAAAGTGCCTAACCTGATGGTCAATGGTTCGTCGGGTATAGCGGTGGGCATGGCAACCAACATTCCTCCACATAACCTAACCGAAGTTATCAATGGCACCTTAGCGCTGATTGATAATCCAGAAATCAGCATTGAAGAGCTGATGGAGTTTATTCCGGGACCTGACTTCCCAACGGCGGCGTCAATCTCGGGCCGTTCTGGCATTGTCGAGGCCTACAAAACAGGTCGCGGCCGCATTCATTTGCGTGCTAAAGCCGAGGTCGAAGTTGACGAAAAGTCGGGTCGTGAAAGCATTATCGTCAGTGAAATTCCATATCAGGTGAACAAAGCGCGCTTGATCGAGAAAATCGCTGAGTTGGTAAAAGAAAAACGCCTTGAGGGTATCAGTGGCTTGCGCGATGAGTCGGACAAAGACGGTATGCGTATCGTTATCGAGATTCGTCGTGGTGATGTCGGCGAAGTGGTACTCAACCACTTGTACGCCAACACGCAAATGCAAGTCGTGTTCGGTATTAACATGGTTGCGCTTGATAAAGGCCAACCTAAGCTGTTCAACCTTTATCAGGTGTTAGACGCATTCGTTCGTCATCGCCGTGAAGTGGTGACACGTCGCTCGGTATATGAATTACGCAAAGCGCGTGAACGCGCTCACATTTTAGAAGGCTTGGCGATTTCACTCGCGAATATCGATGAAGTGATTGAGCTTATTCGCCGCTCGCCAACCCCAGCAGAAGCTAAGCAGGGTTTGGTCGCGCGTGGCTGGCAGTTAGGCAATGTCGCGGCAATGCTCGAATCCGCGGGTGTGGATGCAGCACGTCCTGAACACTTACCAGAAGAGTACGGTATTCGTGACGGTAGCTACTACCTGACCGAAGAGCAAGCACAGGCTATTTTGGATCTTCGCTTGCATAAGCTGACCGGCTTAGAGCACGAGAAGATCCTAGACGAATATAAAGGTCTGTTGAAACAGATCGAAGAACTCCTGCATATCTTGCGCTCAACTGAACGTTTGATGGAAGTGATTCGCGAAGAGTTGGTTGAAATTCGTGACAACTTCGGTGATGCACGTAAAACGGAAATCACCGCGGCTGCGCACGATATCAGCATGGAAGACTTGATCAACGAAGAAGACGTTGTGGTAACGCTGTCTCACGAAGGCTATGTGAAGTATCAGCCATTAACTGAGTACGAAGCGCAACGCCGTGGTGGTAAAGGTAAAGCAGCCACGAAGATGAAAGACGACGACTTCGTTGAACGCCTGTGGGTTGCCAATACGCACGACACCATCTTATGTTTCTCGACCCGTGGTCGCATTTATTGGATGAAGGTCTACCAGTTGCCGTTGGCGAGTCGCGCTTCGCGCGGTAAGCCTATTGTCAACCTATTACCGCTTGAATCGGATGAGCGTATTACGGCGATTCTACCAACCCGTGATTATCCAGAAGATAAGTTCGTCATCATGGCGACTAAGCACGGCACGGTGAAGAAAACACCATTACCTGAATACTCGCGCCCACGTAACGGCGGTATTATTGCGCTCAACCTGAATGAAGGCGACGAATTAATCGGTGTTGATATCACCGATGGTGAGCAAGAGATTATGCTGTTCTCAGACGGCGGTAAAGTCGTTCGCTTTAGAGAGGACCAAGTACGTTCAATGGGTCGTACGGCTACCGGTGTGCGTGGTATCCGTCTCGAAGAAGGTCAGAAAGTCGTCAGCCTTATCGTTCCGGGCACTTACGAAGATGAACAACAAGCGGCGATTCTGACGGTCACAGAAAACGGCTTTGGTAAACGCACCTTGGTTGAGGAATATCCGACTAAGAGCCGCGCTACTAAGGGTGTCGTGTCAATAAAAGTCAGCGAACGTAATGGTGCTGTCGTCGGCGCGATGGAAGTCGTGGATGGCAACGAAATCATGCTCATCAGTAACAAAGGCACGCTGGTTCGTACGCGCGTCAATGAAGTTTCGATGGTGGGTCGTAACACCCAAGGCGTGCGTTTAATCCGTACTGGTGACGACGAACAAGTGGTTGGCTTACAACGCATTGATGAAGTCGACGAGGACGAACTTGAAGACGTGGTCGTTGAGGGTGAAGTAAGCGAAGCAACATCCGAGCAACAGCCGTCTGATAAATCTGAGGCAAACGATGAGTAAGATCTTTAACTTTTCGGCCGGGCCGGCGATGTTGCCGGCCGAGGTCATGCTGCAAGCACAAGAAGAGTTCTTACAATGGAACGGTACAGGTGTCTCGGTGATGGAGTTTTCACACCGTGATCCTGCTTACGTAAAAATGGCACAAGAAGCGGAGCAAGACTTGCGAGAGTTGCTTAATGTGCCGGACGACTATCATGTACTGTTTTTGCAAGGCGGTGGTCGCGGTCAGTTCTCTGCCGTGCCACAAAACATTGCAGCAAAAACAGACACTGTCGATTATCTTGATTGCGGCACTTGGTCAGGATATGCCATTCGAGAGGCTGAGAAGTATGTGAGCCAAGTTAATGTGGTGGGCGCAGCTGAACAAACAGAGCAGGGCAAACGTATCCAACCCGCGAGTGAATGGCAATTAAGTAACAATGCGCGTTACTTCCACTATTGCCCGAATGAGACAGTCGACGGCATTGCGATTCATGATATTCCTGATGTGCAGGCGCCTATCGTTGCCGATATGTCGTCTAATATCCTGTCAGCACCACTCGATGTCAGTCGTTTTGGGGTTATTTATGCAGGCGCTCAAAAAAACATTGGTCCTTCAGGTTTTGCTATCGCGATTGTTAAAAAGTCACTTTTAGGTCAACCACAACCTGAAGTGAGTTCGATTATGGACTATCAGTTACAGGCCAAAGACAACTCAATGTACAACACGCCCAACACCTTTGCATGGTACCTCTCTGGGCTCGTGTTTAAGTGGCTTAAAAGACAAGGCGGTCTTGCGGGTATTGGCGAACTTAATCAACGCAAAGCGAGTGCTTTGTATGACTATGTTGACGCGTCTGACTTCTATCGAAATGAAGTTCACCCTGACTATCGTTCTATTATGAATGTACCCTTTCAGTTAGCTGACGATGAGCTCGACAAGCACTTTCTAGAGCAAGCTCATCAGGCAGGCCTAGTCGGTCTCAAAGGTCACCGATTTGTCGGTGGCATGCGCGCGAGTCTATATAATGCCATGCCTTATGAAGGCGTCGAGGCGTTGATCGACTTTATGCGCGAGTTTGAGCGTACCCACGGCTAAATCTGCTTATAAAAAATAAAAGAACAAAAGAAGGAATGAGCATGGCAAAGTTTGATGCAACCCAGATGGCGAATCCCGGCGTTAGGGAATTACAACCCTATCAAGCGGGTAAACCGATGGATGAACTGCAGCGCGAATTGGGCTTAGATAAAGTCGTTAAGTTGGCTTCAAATGAGAATCCGTTGGGTATTAGTGCTCGTGTCAAGCAAGCCCTTCAGGGTGAAATCGATGATTTAATTCGTTACCCGGACGCTAATGGCTTTTATCTCAAAAGCAAAATTGCTGACAAGTTCTCGGTAGCGACAAATCAAGTGACCTTAGGTAATGGCTCAAATGACGTACTCGAGCTATTAGCGCGTACCTTTGTCAGTGATCAACACGAAGTTATTTTTTCTCAGCATGCGTTTGTTGTTTATCCATTGGTGACGAAAGCAATTGGAGCTACGCCTGTCGCGGTTCCTGCAAAGGATTATGGGCATGACCTTGAGGGGATGCTGGCGGCGATAACGCCCAAAACCAAAATGATATTCGTCGCTAACCCAAATAATCCGACGGGCACATTTTTGACTACAGATGCGTTGTATAGCTTTGTCAAACAAGTACCTGATAACGTTTTGGTTGTGCTTGATGAAGCCTATTACGAATATATTCCGAATGACGAGCGCGCGCCTTCAATTGAGTGGTTAGCTGAATTCGATAATTTGGTTGTGACACGCACCTTTTCAAAAGCCTATGGCCTTGCAGGGTTACGTGCTGGCTTTTCGGTGAGCTCTGCGGCGATTGCCGACTTAATGAACCGTATTCGCCAACCGTTTAATGTTAATGCGCTGTCATTGAAAGCGGCGGAAGTGGCATTAGACGATGATGATTATCTCGCTGAAGCGGTGCGCGTCAATGCACAAGGGATGCAGCAGTTGATTCGCTTTTGCGAACAACACAACTTTAATTATATTCCTTCGTACGGCAACTTCCTCACTATTGAAGTGGGATCGGACGCTGATGATATTTATCAAAAATTATTGCATGAAGGCGTGATTGTACGTCCAGTCGCAGGCTACGAATTACCTCATCATCTGCGTGTAAGTATCGGTCTGCCAGAAGAGAACCAAGCGTTCATCGAAGCGATGGAGCGCATTGTTAAATAAAGGTATTACGTTGTTGAATTTACCTGATCCGCTACACCTTGCACCGCGTTCAGCGTGTAGCGGCACGGTTACACTGCCGGGTTCGAAGAGCATCTCAAACCGTGCACTGCTGATGGCGGCATTGTGTGGCCAACCTGTGACCTTAAAGAATGTGCTTGAAAGTGATGATACGGCGCGCATGATCGATGCCTTAACGACACTCGGCGTATCTGTTAAACGCAGTGATTTGGATCCCTCCGAATACCAAGTCGAAGGCTGTGGTGGCCGTTGGCAACCCGCTCATAACGAACTCTATCTTGGCAATGCAGGCACTGCCGTCCGTCCTCTTGTCGCTGTGCTCGCCGCCTCATTGAGCAACACGCAAGTGATGCGGCTTGATGGCAATGCGCGCATGCGCGAGCGTCCAATCGCGGCGTTAATTGACAGCTTAACCGCGGCCGGCGCAAACATTCAGTGTCATGCAGAACCCGGTTTCTTACCGTTGACTATCGAGAGTGGTTTTAAGGGCGGAGAGGTGACTATTGATGGCAGCGCGTCGAGCCAATACATCTCGGCGTTGTTGATGGCTTTACCTTTGCTTGCTGACGACAGCGAATTGTTATTAGTGAACGAGGTTATCTCGGTTCCTTATATCGAACTCACCTTATCGATGCTGCGTGATTTTGGCATTCAAATTGATAAACACAGTGACCGTCATTACAAAATTCCCGGTCGCCAGAGCTATCGTTCGCCAGGCAGTTACTTTGTTGAAGGTGATGCAAGCGGAGCGAGCTACTGGATCGGCGCGGCAGCAATTAGTGGTGGTCCAATCACGATTTATGGCGTGGGTAAAAATTCAATTCAGGGCGACGTACATTTTGCTGAACTAGCGCAGCAAATGGGAGCAAACGTCGAGATGTTGGATAACGCAATTCGTGTATCCCGGAGCACTGAATTGAAAGCCATCGATGTGGATTGCAATAATCTGCCTGATGCCGCAATGACGCTCGCTCCTATGGCATTATTTGCTCAAGGAACGACGGTGATTCGTAACGTCGCTAGTTGGCGCGTAAAAGAAACCGACCGATTGGCGGCGATGGCGGCTGAATTGCGTAAAGTCGGCGCTCAGGTGGAAGAGGGCGAAGATTATTTATCAGTGATGGCTCCAGCGCATTGGCAACATGCTTTGCTAGATACCTATGATGATCACCGCATGGCGATGTGTAGTGCCTTGATTGCGTTTTCTCCGGTAGGCGTCAGCATCAACGATCCTCAATGCTGCTCGAAGACCTATCCGCAATTTTTTGATGAGTTTTCACGGCTTTGTCACGATTAAAATATAGTCTTACATCAAACTTTGATGTAAACGGCGCGTGACAAAAGATGCAAAATTTTCACAAATCAGTATAATTGCGCGCTTAAATCTGCAAAGAGCAGGGCAAATAGAGGAATTTATGGCGACTCGCGTACCCGTAATTACAATCGATGGGCCAAGTGGCTCAGGCAAAGGCACAGTGAGCCGTTTGTTGGCCGAGAAATTAGGCTGGCATCTTCTTGATAGTGGCGCAATCTATCGTGTTTTGGCATTAGCCGCGATTCATCACGACTTTAGGCCCGAAGAAGAAGAAAAACTTGTCACGTTAGCTTCACACCTAGATGTGAAATTCGAAGCCGAGGAAGACAAAAGCCTAACGCATATCATCTTAGAAGGTGAGGATGTAACCCTGACAATTCGCACTGAAAGCGTGGGTAACATGGCATCTAAGATCGCTGCGCTACCAAGGGTTAGAGAAGCGTTGTTAAGGCGTCAACGTGGTTTCAAAGAGCTTCCAGGCCTGATTGCCGACGGACGAGATATGGGCACAGTGGTATTTACTGATGCTGAAGCCAAAGTATTCTTGACCGCCTCTGCTGAGGAGCGTGCACAACGTCGCTTCCTGCAATTGAAGGAAAAAGGTTTTGATGCTAACATTGACCAATTAATAACCGAAATTAAAGAGCGCGACGATCGCGACACAAATCGTGCTGTCGCACCGCTTAAACCGGCCGAAGATGCTTTGTACATCGATTCAAGTGACAAAAGCATAGAGGAAGTCGTCGATTCGGTTATGGAGTTTGCACATAGCAAACTGTCACAAACTAGCTAGCTGGTCATTAAGACGAGCTATTTAGGGACCTGCTGTAAGGATACGTGCAGGTGAATTTAATAACCCCGCTGAACAGGATGTCCAGTGGATGTCATCTAAAAAGTGAAGTTAATACATATGTCAGAAAATTTTGCACAGCTGTTTGAAGAGAGCCTGAAAGAAGTCGAAACTCGTCCGGGTTCTATCGTTAAAGGTACTGTCGTTGCGATCGAAAAAGATCTTGTTTTAGTCGACGCAGGCCTGAAATCTGAAAGTGCTATCCCTGCCGAACAATTCCGTAATGCTGACGGCGAACTTGAAATCACCGTAGGTGACGAGATCGACGTAGCGTTAGACGCGGTTGAAGACGGTTTCGGTGAAACAATTCTTTCACGCGAAAAAGCTAAGCGCTATGAAGCTTGGCTGCAGCTGGAAAAAGCATACGAAGATAACGCAACTGTTACTGGTATCATTTCTGGTAAAGTTAAAGGTGGTTTCACTGTGGATCTTGGCGGCGTTCGCGCGTTCTTGCCAGGTTCATTGGTTGACGTACGTCCAGTACGTGAAACTGCACACCTTGAAAACAAAGACCTTGAATTCAAAGTTATCAAGCTTGATCAGAAGCGCAACAACGTTGTTGTTTCTCGCCGCGCAGTTATCGAGAAAGAAAACAGTGCAGAGCGTGAAGAGCTTCTTGAAAACTTGCAA
>NZ_CH672405.1:2467-14274 GCF_000152885.1 Idiomarina baltica OS145 | reverse complement strand
AGTTTGATCGCGAGCGCACTCGTGTATCACTTGGTCTTAAGCAGCTTGGCGAAGATCCATGGGCGGATATCGCAAACCGTTACCCAGAAGGCACTCGCCTGACTGGCCGCGTGACTAACTTGACTGATTACGGCTGCTTCGTTGAAATCGAAGAAGGCGTTGAAGGTCTTGTACACGTGTCAGAAATGGATTGGACTAACAAAAACGTTCATCCTTCTAAAGTGGTTAACTTGGATGACACTGTTGAAGTTATGGTTCTTGAAATTGACGAAGAACGTCGTCGTATTTCTCTTGGCCTTAAGCAGTGTAAACCTAACCCTTGGGAAGAGTTTGCTAAGAACCACAACAAAGGCGATAAAGTCTCTGGCAAGATCAAGTCAATCACTGACTTTGGTATCTTCATCGGCCTAGAAGGCGGTATCGACGGTTTGGTTCACCTTTCAGACATCAGCTGGAACGCGACTGGCGAAGAAGCGGTCCGCGATTATAAGAAAGGCGAAGAAGTCACTGCGGTTGTGATGCAAGTCGACGCAGAGCGTGAGCGTATTTCTTTAGGTATCAAACAGCTTGAAGAAGATCCGTTCAACAACTTCTTGGCAGCGAACAAGAAAGGTTCTATCGTAAACGGTACTATCACTGAAGTAGACGCTAAAGGTGCTAAAGTTGAATTAGCAGACAGCGTTGAAGGTTATATCCGTGCAGCTGACATCTCACGCGAGCGCGTTGAAGACGCAAGCACTGAGTTAAGCGTTGGCGATAGCGTTGAAGCGCGCTTCATGGGCGTCGATCGTAAGAACCGTACGTTAAGCTTGTCTATCCGTGCGAAAGACGAAGTTGAAGAGAAAGAAGCCGTTGAACAAGTGAACAAACAGCAAGAAAGCTCTGGTATCAACAGCGCTATGGCTGATGCGTTCAAAGCGGCTAAGACCGACGATTAATTAAACCTTTAGCGAGGAGGTAGGTAAGATGACAAAGTCGGAGTTGATTGAGAAATTAACACTGAAGTTCTCGGACCTGCCTCCGCGAACGGTAGAGTCTTCTGTGAAAGATATTCTTGAACAGATGATTCAAAGTTTAGCAAAGGGTCGGCGCATTGAAATTCGTGGGTTTGGAAGCTTTTCGCTTCATTATCGAGCACCTCGAATTGGACGTAATCCTAAAACGGGTGATCAAGTTGAGTTGGATGGTAAGTACGTTCCTCACTTTAAGCCGGGTAAAGAATTACGGGAGCGCGTCGACAATTTTAATTAGTTTGCGTTCGTTCGTTTGAAAACGGCATGCTATACTAGCATGCCGTTTTTATTTATATGAGGTTCGGAACGTGCTTAGACGGATATTAATATTAGTTCCCATTATCCTCTTGTTTTTGCTAGCACTCGCGTTTGGTGCACAGAACCCAACGGTGGTGAGTGTAAACTTTCTTGTAGCAAAAACTGACTTTTCTGTCGCTGGTTTAGCGGCCATTTTTCTTGCCGTTGGATTTTCCATAGGTCTCATTTTGCTAGTGCTGTATGGTATAAAGTGGCGAATGCGTAATGCTAAGCTTGAGAGACGCTTAAAAAGAGCTGAGCATAAGGCGACTGAATCACGTGAAAAGCAGTCGTAATCGTTTATGTTAGAGCTGCTGTTTTTACTTCTTCCTGTTGCAGCTGCCTATGGTTGGTTCATGGGACGCAACAGTGTGCGCTCAGAAGAGCGCAAAGAACAGCAGCAGTTTTCTAAGAAGTATGCAGCGGGTCTTAACCTACTACTATCTGATGAACCGGATAAGGCGGTTGATCTATTTGTCGAACTGCTTGACGTTGATAGCGATACGCTTGAAACTCATTGGACGTTAGGTACATTATTTCGTCGCCGTGGCGAAGTCGAACGTGCAATTAAAATCCATCAGAACCTTATCAATAGAAGTAATATTACCGAATACGATCGACTGAATGCGATGTTTGAACTGGGTAAGGATTACTTATCAGCGGGTATTTATGACCGCGCAGAACAAATGTTTTCGCGGTTGCAAAATCACAAGCTATTTAGAACTGCAAGCCGACACTATTTACTCGAACTCTTCCAAGCAACCCATGATTGGGATAAGGCGATAAAAGTCGCTCTAAGGTTAAATCGTGATGATCACATCGAAGCTGTGGTAGGGCAGCTATATTGTGAATTGTCTCTCACTGAACAATCGGTTTCGAAGCAAATCAAATATTGTAAAAAGGCGCTGAAATACGATAAGCGGTGCGTGCGAGCGAGTATATTGCTCGGCCAAATTTACGCTGGGCGAGACCAACTCAGAGAGGCCATTCATAGCTATGAGTATGTGCTTGAACAAGATAAACAGTTCATACGTGATGTATTGCAGCCTCTGAAAGCATGTTACATGAGTTTACAGGATGAAGCCGGCTACATTGAGTTCCTTAATCGATGTGTGGCCGCTAACGCAGGTACGAGTGCGGTCATTGAATTGTCCGAATACCTGTTTGAGAATCAAGGCGGTGATGCGGCAGAACGCTTTATTCGCTCAGCGATGGAACAACATGCAACCATGCGAGGTTTCCATCAACTTATGGACTTTCACATTCGTGCAGCAGATGTAGGCAATGCTCGGGAGAGCTTGCGCATGTTGCAAAAAATGGTTGCTGAGCATATTAAACAACGCCCGAGTTATGCCTGTCGCCAGTGCGGCTTCTCTGGACAAACCCTCTATTGGCAATGCCCCTCGTGTAAAACATGGGGTTCCACTAAACCCATTAAAGGATTAGACGGTGAATAATAAAAGCTTACCTTTGATTTACGTTGCACTTGATTTTGAAACTGCAGAAGAGGCTAATCGTCTCACTGAACAACTGGATGCTAAATCAGTTGGACTCAAAGTCGGCAAAGAGTTATTCACCGCGGCAGGACCCGAGTTAGTTAAAAACTGGGTTGAACATGGTTTTTCAGTCTTTCTCGACCTTAAGTTTCATGATATACCGAACACAGTCGCAAAAGCGGTTGTGCAGGCGGCAAGACTCGGTGTGGACGTAGTTAACGTTCATGCCTCGGGCGGGCGAAAGATGATGGCTACCGCCAAACAAGCCTTGGAAAAAGAGTCTCACCAACCGCTACTCATTGCCGTGACTGTGCTTACCAGTATGACGGATGAGGACCTGACTGAAATAGGTGTGCACCGAAATGCTCAGGAGCAGGTGATGGCATTAGCCAAACTGACTCAAAGTGCGGGCTTAGATGGCGTTGTTTGCTCAGCACAAGAGGCTGAAATACTTAAGTCTACATTGGGTGAGTCTTTTAAACTTATGACACCAGGTATCCGTCCCAAAGGAAGCCAACAGGATGATCAAAAGCGAGTGATGACGCCCCAGCAAGCGCAACAAGCAGGCGTTGACTTCATGGTCATAGGACGCCCGATTACAAAAGCCAGCGATCCCGCTCAGGCAGTGTCAGACATTATTGCTTCTCTATCGAGGTAATGACGTAATTCCCTAAAAAGACCCGCAAAGTTTTCTCCTTTTCACTATGCTTGTTGCGCTGAATCGATCAGCGTAGCAAGAGGAGAAATCAATGTTACGTAAATTTCTAATACCCACAGCAGTAGTTGTGCTCTCAGGTCTCTCAATGGGTAAAGCGGCAGTAGCTGCGCCTACACCAATGAGCTCACCTTTAATGCCTTATGTGCAAGCTGCCGAAAGTCAGTACGAGAAGTTAAACATCAATACAGCGACGGCTGATCAAATAGCCGTGGCTATGATTGGCGTGGGGAAATCGAAAGCTGAAAATATTGTTAAATTTCGTGAGCAGTTAGGTGGATTCAAAAATATTGACCAATTACTTGAGGTGAAGGGGATTGGTCAGCGCACGCTCGATAAAAACCGAGATCGACTAACTATCGAGTAGGCTGAACACATTACGAAGCTACAAAAAAAGGCTGCATAGTTGCAGCCTTTCTCATATTTAACCTTCAACGACGGGTTAATTGCTCGTGCATTTTGTCATCACAGCGTGCGCGGAATGGGTCGCCGAAGCGAAAGATGCCACACGCTCTGATTTAGCAAACGGCATGCGAGTTTCAGCCGATGCAGTCGATAAAGCACTAAACTCCGAGTTTCGAGGTTGAGCTGACGCCTTTGTCATCTGAGCAAACGCTTTGCCGCCGGTAATCGTAGATGGAATAACCGGTGTAGTCACTGATTTACTTTGCTGACTCATTTCGCGTTCCTGCTTACGACGTTGGCCCGCTGCTCGCATGTGACGAGGCGAGCGCCGTGAACGGTTGCGTTCTTTAGGTGCTTGTTCCGTTGTCGGTGATGCAGCCGGTGCAGACGCGTGCTCAGTTGCTGCCGTCGGTGACGTTTCTGACTCTGCTGTCGTATCTGCCTCAATATCACGAGCAGGTTCATTAACATCAGCCGCGACCGGTTCCTCAGGCAACTCTGATTCGCTGCCTGTAGCAACGTTCGTGCTTTCTTGTTGAGCTGAGTTAGTTGCTTCCTTAGGCGTTTCTTGCGGATCTTGCTGCGGCGCTTTGTCGTTGCTATCTGCTGCTTGCTTAACAATTTCTGCAGCCGCCTGCATACGCGGATCCATGACCTTTTGCTTAATTACGTCATCGGTCGGTGCTGACTCGACCTGAGGTTTTGCTTCGTTTGACGCTGTTACCTCTTTGGGTTGCTCTACAACCTCAGTTTGTTGCACTTTCTGCTTTTGCTTAGCAGGTTTTGCCTTGCTTTGCTCAGGTTCAGCTGATTTTGCCACATCCTTTTTGGCCGTTGGGTTTTCAGTCTGATCACCTTTAACACGTACCGAACGCTCTAGTTTTCTTGGTTCACGGCGCTTTTTAGGCTGTGACTCACGTTTGTCTTGAGTCTCACCTTTAGACTTTTCAACAGCTTGCTCTTCAGCTTGATTAGTGACAGTTTCACTCGTTTTGTTAGCTGATGCGTTCTGGTGTTGATTACGGTTTCTATTGCGACCACGACGATTGCGACGATTCGAATTAGCACGACCCTCTGAGTTGGAGCGTTCATTTTCAGTCTTTGACTTATCCTGAGGTTTGCTGTCTGTGCTCGTGTTTGGTTTGTCACTATCGCGATTATTCGCTGAGCGATTATTATTCCGGCGACCGTTGTTACGATTGTTGCGACGCTGGTTATTATTGCGGCCACGGCGTTGATTGTTGTTGTTACGCGGCTTAGGCTGCTGCTTTTCTTCAACTTCATCGGTACCAAATAATTGACTCAACCACTGACTAATACGTTTCAGTAGCGAGACAGAACCCGCCTTAGTTTTAGGTTGTGACTGTGGTGTAGGTGCCGGCGGCGCCGTCGGTGCTTGTAAGCCTTTAAGTGCTGGCTCTTCAAGCTGTTGACGCTCTTTAGTCAGCGTTATCGCAACGCTTTCTTCTTGTTGCTCCGGTTTTTGCACCTGATTAAAACTTGCCGCCTCTGGCACTTCGTCATCACGGATACGGACAACCTCAAAATGAGGTGTATCCATATGATGGTTTGGAATAATAACGGCTTTTACGTTATGGCGCTCTTCGATCTTGATAACTGAAGCACGCTTTTCGTTTAGTAAGAAGGTCGCAACCGACACCGGAACTTGCGCTTGAACCTGCACGGTATTGTCTTTGATTGCTTCTTCTTCGATGAGGCGTAAGATCGATAGTGCTAAAGATTCACTTGAGCGGATGGTGCCTTGACCACTGCAACGCGGGCAAATGGCGTTGGCAGACTCGCCTAACGAAGGGCGCAGGCGTTGGCGCGACATTTCGAGCAAGCCGAAGCGAGAAATTCTTGCGACTTGAATGCGTGCGCGATCATGTGCAAGGCTGTCGCGTAAACGGTTTTCAACTTCACGTTGATGACGTGTTGGTGTCATATCGATAAAGTCGATAACGACTAAGCCACCAACATCGCGCAGACGTAATTGGCGTGCAATTTCTTCAGCGGCTTCGAGGTTGGTTTGGAATGCCGTTTCCTCAATATCGCCACCTTTGGTTGCGCGCGCTGAGTTAATATCAATGGACGTCAGCGCCTCAGTCGGGTCAATCACGATTGAACCGCCGGATGGCAAGCGCACTTCGCGTTGGAACGCCGACTCTATTTGGCTTTCAATCTGGTAGTGACTGAACAGAGGTACATCGCCCTCGTACAATTTAACGCGATTGACGAAATCGGGACGAATTAACTGAATATGGTCGCGAACCTGTTCAAATACTTTTTTGCTATCAATGAGCACTTCACCAATATCACGGCGAAGATAATCACGTAATGCTCTAAAAATAACGTTACTTTCCTGATGGATTAGAAACGGAGCGGGTCGCTTTTGTGCCGCTTCGCTAATAGCCGTCCAGTGATGAATGAGAACGTTCAAATCCCACTCGAGCTCTTCCTTTGACTTACCGACACCTGCGGTACGTACAATAAGCCCCATTTCTTTGGGAACATTAATTTCACTCAGCGCTTCTTTGAGAGCGGAGCGTTCTTCTCCCTCGATTCGACGTGAGATACCGCCAGCGCGTGGGTTATTGGGCATGAGCACCAAGTAACTTCCAGCCAATGAAATAAAGGTGGTTAAAGCAGCACCTTTCTGACCACGTTCTTCTTTATCAATTTGGACAATAACTTCTTGACCCTCACGGACAACATCTTTGATGTTGGGGCGGCCATTAAAAGTGTAACCATCGGGGAAGTAGGTTTTGGCAATTTCTTTGAGAGGCAAAAAGCCGTGGCGCTCAGCACCGTAGTCAACGAAAGCGGCTTCTAAACTTGGCTCGATGCGGGTGATTTTACCCTTGTAAATATTCGCTTTCTTTTGTTCATGACCTGGGCTTTCGATGTCTAAATCGTATAAGCGCTGACCATCAACCAGCGCAACACGCAACTCCTCGAGCTGCGTGGCATTGATTAACATTCTCTTCATTTTAGTGACTCAATATTATTGTGCCACTGGTAAGCGTATAGCGGTAGCAGACGTGCTTTACTTCTTTGACTGATTGTACTTGGGGTTCGTGAGGAACCTTGCATGGCCACCCGTCGAGTTCTAACTTCGCTGAACTAAACGTGTGCCGCAAACTATTCTTTATCTGATCGACTGTCTGTCTTCAAATCCGCTCCCCAACACATGCAGTGGATGGGGGCTACGCTACCAAGTAGCGTTAATTACAAACGTGACTGGCGAACAAAAACATCTCCAAAACAGCCCTGTGCATTCGACATCTCGGCTAAAACCGTATCTCGACGTAGGGGAGGAGCATGGTCTGTCACCAACCACACGATTTGTGTCGTTTCAAACCCTTCACCGAGCGCGCGCCATACACGGCTGCAAAAGCATACTCAGCGAGGTATAAAATTTGACACTTCATTAAATCACAAACCATGCCTGCAAGACAAGCATGTTTTTTATACACACGCACAAGCAGATTGGTGTTAAAATAGCGTCATGGATACAGAATTTAATCAAGTGCAGTGGCACGACGTCGCCCGCGATGAAGCAGGGCAGCGTATCGACAATTTTTTAATCGCGCGGCTGCGGGGCGTCCCGAAGTCGTTGGTATATCGTATTCTGAGAAAGGGCGAAGTGCGCGTAAATAAAAAGCGCACAAAGCCGGACTACAAAATCAAAGCAGGGGATGCTATCCGAATTCCGCCTGTTAAGGTGTCTCCTAAGCCTGAGTTACCGTCACCTAAATTGGCAAAGGTAGCTGAGCTCGAGCAGGCGATCGTATATGAAGATGATGCATTTATGATCGTGAATAAACCTTCGGGGCTTGCTGTGCACGGTGGCTCTGGACTGAACTTTGGGCTGATCGAGGGGTTGCGCGCGCTGCGTCCGCAAGATAACGCGCTCGAGTTAGTGCATCGGCTTGATCGGGATACCAGCGGTTTAATAATGATTGCGAAAAAGCGCAGTGTGCTTAAGGTTCTGCACGCCCAATTGCGGGATAAAGAGATGAATAAGCAATATCTCGCGCTGGTTCGTGGTCAGTGGCAGAAGAATGTGCGCAATGTCGAAGCCCCCTTAAAAAAGAATACGCTGAAGTCGGGTGAGCGAATTGTTCGCGTAGATGCCGAAGGTAAACCTTCTCATACCCGCTTCAGAATTAACCAACGATACGCGGAGGCGACACTCGTTGAAGCTTCACCGGTGACAGGGCGTACCCATCAAATTCGCGTACATGCGTTGCACGCAGGTCATCCAATTGCCGGCGATCCTAAATATGGTGACGCATCGTTCAATGAACGGATGCAGCAAGGTGGACTGACGCGATTGTTTTTACACGCTTGGCAACTGTCATTTAAACATCCCGTTACCGAAAAAACAGTGTCATTCGAGGCGCCAATGGATAGCTCGTTAACGGCTATCCTCAGTGAGCTGACGCGTATTTAATAAGTAAACGAGGTTAACGTGGTTAAACTGGTCGTATTCGATTGGGATGGAACACTCATGGACTCTGTCCCGCGTATCGTTTCTGCAATGCAAGAAACTGCACGTATGCTATCGCTTCCAATACCTTCTCGCAGTGACGTGCAAGAGATTATCGGCATCAGCTTAGAACCAGCGATTGAACGTCTATTTGGTCGGCTTGATGCCGATACTCATCAGTCCTTCTTAGCGGTGTATAGGGATGAGTATGTGGAGCGCAACCAAACGCCATCTCCTTTGTTTGCCGGTGCTTTGACACTGCTACAGCAACTGCAGCAAGACGCTCTTAAGTTGGCTGTTGCGACGGGTAAAGCGCGACGAGGGCTTGACCGCGTGTTGCTCGAAACTCAAACCGGCGGTTTTTTCGCGGCAACGCGATGCAGCGACGAGAGCGAGGGCAAGCCTTCGCCTAGAATGTTGCATGAGCTCATGACTGAACTCGAGGTTGACGCACACGAGACAGTGCTTATCGGTGACTCTATTCATGACATGCAAATGGCGAGCAACGCTGGCGTAAAAGCGGTGGGTGTAAGCTTTGGCACCCATGCCCGAGAGCGACTTATCGAACATGGCGCTGTGACGGTGATAGATGATCTGATGGGTTTGCCCACCGTGCTGAAACGAATAAAAACTGCTGTATAAAGGATGAATGATATGGCTCGAACACTTATTCTTGGCTCGTCTTCTCCATACCGACGCGAACTGATGAAGCGTCTGCATCTCGATTTCCAAACGTTTAAACCGGAAATCGATGAACAAGCTTTATCCGGCGAAGCACCGCAAGTGTTGGTACAGAGGCTCGCTGAAGAAAAAGCTAAAAAGGTAAGTCGTGTAATGCACGGTGCAGAAGATGCTCTGATTATTGGCTCAGACCAAGTTGCTGTTTGTAACGGCGAGATCCTCGGTAAGCCGCACACTCATAAGCGAGCAGTAGAGCAACTACTCAGTTTCGTAGGGCAGAAGGTCACTTTTTTTACCGGTTTAAGCTTGTACGATGCGAGAGAAGATATAGCACAAACCGTATGCGAACCCTTCTATGTCACTTTCCGTAACGATCTAACAGAGGCAGAAATCAGTCGTTACGTTGAGCTTGAGCAACCGCTGAATTGCGCGGGTAGCTTCAAAAGTGAAGGCTTAGGTACGGCATTATTCGCAGAATTATCAGGCAGTGATCCGAACAGCTTGATCGGGTTACCCACAATTAAGTTGCTTAAACTGTTACGTAATGTCGGCGTTAACCCGCTTACCTAAAAGGATTAAGCTTGTCAGAGTCAGTTATTAAAGGTATCATTAACCGCCTATGCAAAAGGTCAGAATTCCGGTCAGCGTTGACCCGGTAAAGAGCGCGAATAAAAAGCAAACGTTTGATGGGGTCGTCCCCGTCCAAACTTTAAAGCGTTTGCAGGAGTTGCTTGCAAAGCCTTGCGAGACCGATCCTAATGTGGTGGTTGAGTTTGGTGTAGATGAGCAGGGCATGAGCTATTTTTCCGGTACGGCGTCGGTCAGCGTTATTTTAACCTGCCAGCGCTGTAATCAACTATTTGAGGTTGATATTACTGCACAATTTGCGTATGCTCCTGTTTCTTCCAAGCAGGGAGCTGATGAGTTACCTGAACGCTATGAAGCGATCGAGACTAACGAATTCGGCGAAGTTAACCTTCACGGGTTAATTGAAGATGAACTTATTTTGGCAATGCCTCTTGTGGCAAGACATGCTCCAGAGGATTGCTCCGTAGACCGTGACGCAATGACATGGGGTGAAATCGAAGAAGACGATGAAAAGCCTTCTGACAACCCGTTTGCTGTGTTACAAGAATTAAAGCGTAAATAACTAGGAGATAGCGTAAATGGCTGTTCAACAGAATCGTAAAAGTCGTTCAAAACGCGACATGCGTCGTTCACACGATGCGCTAAGCGGCCCTACACTGTCGGTTGACTCTACCTCTGGTGAGACTCATCGTCGCCACCATGTAACAGCTGACGGTTATTATAAAGGTCGCAAGGTCGTCAACAAGTAATTGTTGATTCCAGGCGATGCCTGAATTAAAACTAGCGATCGATGCAATGGGGGGCGACAACGGCCCCTCTGTTGTGCTCGAAGCCTTAAAAAATAGTCTTAAACAGAACACAACGACACAATTCGTCGTGGTCGGTGACGAGACTATTTTATCTCCTCTTTTTGACCAGTTTGAACTCTCTCATCATCCTCAAGTCACATGTGTTCACGCCGAACAAGTCGTCGAAATGACCGACAAGCCAGGTGCGACGATGCGTCAAAAGCCACAATCGTCCATGCGCATTGCGCTCGACATGCATGCTCACGGCGAAGTTGATGGCGTCGTCAGTGGCGGCAATACAGGCGCTTTGATGGCCCAAGCCTATTTTATTTTGAAGCCTATCCCGGGCGTGTTGCGACCAGCGCTAATGGCAGCAATACCCAATATGACCGGAGGACGGTCTTATTTGCTTGATTTGGGTGCGAATCCAAGTTGCGATTCAGAAACGTTATTTCAATTTGGTGTCATGGGCTCGGTAGCGGCGCATGTGCTGGAGTCTGACAAAAATGTATCTGTCGCGCTTCTGAATATGGGTGAGGAGGAACTGAAAGGCAACGATGAAGTGCGCAGTGCGGCACAGTTGTTAAGTCAGTCAGAGCATGTCAATTATATCGGCTTTATTGAAGGTAATCACCTCTTTAGCGGACGTGCGGATGTTATTGTATGTGATGGCTTTGTTGGAAATATTGCATTGAAGAGCTGTGAAGGTCTGGCAACGTTAATTATCGATGAATTGAAAGCATCGTTGACGTCTCATTGGCTATATAGTTGGTTCTTTAAGTTTCTACAAAAGCGGACTAAAAAGTCCTGGCAACGGTTGAAGCCCGACCACTATAACGGTGCAAGTTTGATAGGATTGCGTGGCGTGGTTGTGAAAAGCCACGGTAGTGCGAATGCGAAGGCATTTGAAAGCGCGATTTCTCACGCGATTAAGGAAGCGAACCATCGTCTTCCAGAAAAAATTCAAGATCGTGTTGAATCGGTCCTATTAGAACAACATTAAGTACCCATTTTATGACGTATTCAAAAATCGTCGGCACGGGACATTACCTCCCGAGTCTACGACGTACGAACGACGATCTCAGTCAACAAGTTGATACCTCTGATGAATGGATTACAGAGCGAACAGGAATAAAAGAGCGTCGCATCGCCGATACCCACGAAGGCGTTGCCTCCATGGGGGCCGCCGCCGCTAGAAAGGCGCTAGAAGCTGCTGGTCTTAATGCAAATGATATCGATATGATTGTCGTTGCAACAACGTCGGCTGACCATGCATTTCCGAGTGCCGCATGCGAAATTCAAGCCCTGTTAAAGATCACCGAGATACCCGCA
>NZ_CH672405.1:0-1232 GCF_000152885.1 Idiomarina baltica OS145 | reverse complement strand
TAGTTGCTCAATGATGATTTTTTTAACGCGTTCTTCGATAGTGCTCATGATTATAAAATCCTTAAATAGTCTTCACGAGTGTCAAAATTTTCGGCTAGTTTAGTGAAACCAGCGCGAAATATAAAGTAAAAATTTAAAATTATCCTAGAGGTCGTACCCCTAAGACTTTACACCATGGCCATACCACCATTCACATGAATGGTTTCACCGGTGATATAGGCTGCCCCTTTGCTCGCTAAAAAGACCACAGCAGAGGCAACTTCCTCAGGTTGACCTAAACGCTCTGCTGGAATATTAGCATAGATCGCTTGTTTTTGATCGTCCGTTAATGATTTCGTCATATCGGTATCAATAAAACCAGGTGCGACACAGTTTACGGTGATACCGCGCGCTGCTACTTCTTTGGCTAGCGACTTGGAAAAGCCGACTAATCCAGCTTTCGCAGCACAGTAATTAACTTGTCCTGGGTTTCCAGTCGTCCCAACGACAGAGCTGATATTGATAATTCGACCATGGCGTCGTTTCATCATGCCACGGATAACCAATTTACAAATACGGAATACAGCAGTGAGGTTGGTATCAAGAACCGCATTCCACTCATCCTCTTTCATACGCATCATCAGGTTATCTCGCGTTATTCCGGCATTATTGACCAGAATATCGATTTTACCATGCGTCTTTTCAAGATCTTTGATTTTATCCGCCAGCTCGTCTGTTTCATTGACGTTTAACGCCAAGCCCTGCCCTTTATCACCCAGGTATTCCGCAATCGACGCCGCGCCTTTGTCACTTGTCGCTGTACCAATTACAAAGGCTCCTTGAGCCGCTAACTGCTCAGCAATTTTGCGACCTATACCGCGGCTTGCACCGGTCACGAGTGCAACGTGTTCGTTCAATGAAAACATGATTAACCTCTTTACTTATTCTGTTTCAAACGCTTCAGGTGTATTAAGTGCTTGGCAACCAAAAGCTTTAGTAATTCGTTTTGAGAGACCGGTTAATACTTTGCCCGGGCCTACCTCATAAGCGGCCTCAACACCCATTTCAGCTAGCTTTTCTACCGTTTCTGTCCAACGAACTGGAAAATACAATTGCCGAACTAGCGCGTCTTTAATTGCCTCAGGATCATCGTTAATAGAAACATCCACATTGTTGATTACATCACATGATGCCGGCTTAAAAGTGACCGCTTTTAACGCTGACATGAGTTGTTCAGCTGCGGGCTTCATTAA
>NZ_CH672406.1:285774-319818 GCF_000152885.1 Idiomarina baltica OS145 | reverse complement strand
GAATGCCATTAATGCCGTTGCTGAAGCCGGTGATTATGATTTGGTATTGCAAAGTAACGCAGTTGCGTTCATGAAGTCTGATAATGATTTGTCTTCAAAAGTTGTTGAGCGTATGAGCGGCAATTCAGGTAACTAATCAATGACAGAATACTCTTTAAAGCAGTTAGCAGAGTATGTTGATGGTGAGGTTCGCGGCGACGCGAACCTTGTTGTTACTGGCATAGGAACGTTGCAGTCTGCGTCTGCGACGCAAATAGCTTTTTTGGCCAACAGTCGCTACAAAAGCCAGCTTGAATCAAGTCATGCGGGCGCAGTTATACTCTCACCGAAAGATGTAGAAGACACGCCTGCGATAAATGCCATCGTAGTCAACAATCCCTATGCCGCTTTTGCCAAAATTGCTCAACGCCTCGATACTACCCCGGCACCAGCCGAGGGCGTCGCCGAGACTGCGCGCGTACATCCCACAGCTAAGCTTGGTAGCAATGTTGCTTTAGGCGAGTACGTTGTGATTGAGGCGGGCGCAGTGATTGGTGATAATGTGGCGATAGGGTCGCATGCTCACATCGGACCTGAAGTGAGTATCGGGGAAAATACTCGAATTTGGTCAGGTGTGCACATTTACCATCGTTGTGTTATCGGCGCTCAATGTAATATCCATTCGGGGGCAGTGATTGGCGCAGACGGATTTGGTTGGGCACCCGAAAATGGTCAATGGCTTAAAATACCTCAAATTGGCCGTGTGATCATCGGCAACGATGTTGAAATTGGCGCAAGTACCACAGTCGATAGAGGCGCGTTAGACGATACAGTGATAAGTAACGGCTGTATTATTGACAACCAGTGCCAAATTGCACACAACGTATTTATTGATGAAAATACGGCCATCGCGGGTTGTACCGTATTGGCGGGAAGCTGTCGTATTGGTAAACGTTGTATGATCGGCGGTGCATCAGCCATTAATGGTCACATCAGTATTTGTGATGATGTGCAAATTATGGGTTTTGCCATGGTCATTAAAGAAATCAATGAACCTGGCGTTTATGCTTCGGGTATCCCAGCAGCCAGTCATCGCGAGTGGCGCAGAAACGGAGCGCGTTATCGTCAGTTAGATGACCTTTTCAAACGTGTAAAAGGTATCGAGCAAGAACTGCAAAAAATTAAGTAAAGGGAGAGGATGTTGAAAGCCACTGACTCTGGATTTGATATTCAAGGTGTACTCGACTTACTGCCACACCGCTATCCATTTTTATTGATTGATCGTGTAATTTCTTGTGATTGCGAGAAAGAGATTCATGCAATTAAAAATGTGAGTTTCAATGAGCCGATGTTTAACGGCCATTTTCCGGGTAATCCAATTTTTCCAGGGGTCTTATTACTTGAAGGCTTAGCGCAAGCAGCGGGACTGCTAGGATTCCGCATCACTGAGCAAAAATCGACTGCAAACGATTTATACTTGTTTGCTGGTATCGATAATGCGCGTTTTAAACGGCAAGTTATTCCCGGCGATACGATTCACTTTCACGTAACGTTTGAAAAAGAGCGTCGTGGTATTTGGAAGTTTTCAGGCCGCGCTGAAGTTGAAGGTGAATTGGCCGCGTGTGCAGACATCATTTGCGCGAGAAGGGAAGTCTAGTGATCCACGAAACGGCAATTATAGATTCGTCTGCTAAACTCGGCGCTAATGTCTCTGTTGGGCCGTGGACATTCATTGGTCCTGACGTAGAAATAGGTGATGATTGCGACATTCGTTCGCATGTGGTGATTAAAGGCCCTACGAAAATTGGTGCACGAAATACGATTTATCAGTTTGCCAGCGTGGGTGAGGACTGCCAAGATAAAAAATACGCTGGCGAGCCGACACAACTAGTGATTGGCGACGATAACGTTATCCGAGAATCAGTGACAATTCATCGTGGCACAGTTCAAGATGAGGGTATCACCCGTATTGGTGATCGAAACCTGTTTATGGCGTATGTCCATGTGGCGCACGACTGCATCATTGGTAATGACAACATTTTTGCCAATTTAGTGACGTTAGCAGGTCACGTTCACGTTGGCGATCAAGTCATTCTGGGTGGCTTAACAGGGGTACACCAGTTTTGCCATATTGGCTCGCACGCGTTTGCAGCCGTCAACTCAATCGTTGTACAAGATATTCCACCCTTTATTATGGCACAAGGACATAATGCGCGTCCTCGTACAATAAATTCAGAGGGATTAAAGCGCCGGCAATTTAGTGAGCATGAAATCCGTAATATTCGTCGCGCTTATAAATTGTTATATCGCTCGAGTTTAACGGTAGACGAGGCGTTAGAGCAAATTAGTGCACTTGAAGAGCCGAAACTCGACGAGTTTATTGAATTCGTTAAGCGCTCTCAAAGAGGCATTATTCGCCCCTAATGGAAAAACCAGTGATGTCCGTGAAAGTTGCTTTGGTCGCTGGTGAGCACTCAGGAGATATTTTGGGTGCGGGCCTCATGGCGGCGTTAAAATCACGCTATGCAAATATTGAATTCGTGGGTGTTGGGGGGCCTCTTATGGAAAGTGAGGGGCTTCGCTCTTTTTTTCCCATGGAGGACCTATCTATCATGGGCGTGGCTGAAGTCCTTCGGCACTTACCTAAGTTATTAAAGCATCGTAAGCAGCTCGTCACGTTTTTACGTCAGCAACAGCCAGATATTTTTATTGGAATTGATTCCCCAGATTTTAACCTTACGATTGAAAAAAGACTCAAAGACGTAGGTATTAAAACCGTTCATTATGTCAGTCCATCGGTTTGGGCGTGGCGAGAAGGTCGGATTAAAGGGATTAAAAAGGCTGTTGATCACGTGTTGTGCCTGCTTCCGTTTGAAAAGCAGTTCTATGATGAGCATGGATTGTCCGCGACCTTTGTTGGACATCCGTTGGCTGATGCTATTCCCCGAGAAACGAATAAAGCCGCCGCAAGACGACAACTGGGGTACCCCGAGTTAGGTCAATATGTGGGCTTACTACCGGGGAGTCGCAAAGGCGAGTTAGCGCGTATGGCGCCGACATTTTTACAGGTCTGTAAGGCACTAAAAAAGACCCATCCCGAGTTAAAGTTTATTGCTCCAATGGTCAATCAGGCGCGTGCGGATGAGTTTACTGCTCTGCTAGAAGATAATGACATGCAGACCGATGTCGAAGTGTGTCTCGGACATAGTAGAGAAGTAATGGGGGCGTGCGATTATCTACTGCTCACATCAGGAACGGTGGCGCTAGAGGCGTTATTAATCAAGCGTCCGATGGTCGTTGCTTATCGTTTTGCTTGGCTTTCTTATCAAATTATTAAACGGCTTTTTCATGCGCCTTTCTTCTCTTTACCCAACCTACTTGCGAATCGGGCTATCGTTCCAGAGTTGGCGCAAAGTGATGCAACGGTTGAACGGATCGTCGCACACATGGAGCAGTTAATCGATGAAAACAACCAAGCGCTAGTCGCTGAGTTTGATCGTATTCATCAACAACTCGATCAGTCAGCGAGCGATGTGGCAGCGAATGTGATTTCAGATCTTCTAGAAAATCGAATGTAATCACGGAAAATCTTCGCTAATAATCCTAAAAAATATGTTCTATTATCACTGTAGTTGATAAATAGGAGATCAATAATGGGTTTGTTAGTTGATGGTGAGTGGCATGATAAGTGGTACGACACCAAAAAGCATGGTGGACGTTTCGTTAGAAGTGAGTCACAGTTTCGTAACAGTATCGAGCAGGGGGGCCCTTTCTTGCCAGAGTCGGGTCGCTATCATCTGTTTGTATCCTACGCATGCCCTTGGGCTCATAGAGCTCTAATTTTTAGAAAACTTAAAGGACTTGAGCAACATATTGATGTCTCAGTTGTTCATCCTTTGATGCTAGAAAATGGTTGGGAGTTTTCAGCTGCTCCGCTTAACGATCCGCTCTATCAGTCGGACTTTCTGTACCAATTATATCTGAAAGCTGATCCGAACTACTCCGGCCGTGTCACTGTGCCTGTGTTATGGGATAAACAACAGGAAACTATCGTAAATAATGAGTCGGCAGAGATCATACGTATCTTTAACTCCGCGTTTAATGATTTAACTGGAAATGAGCTCGATTTTTATCCCGACCATCTGCAACAGGAAATTGATGAAGTCAATGAACGCGTTTATCACGATATAAATAACGGTGTTTATAAATGTGGCTTTGCGACCGAACAGCGTGCGTATGAAGAGGCGTTCAAAGCGTTATTTGACGCCTTAGAATGGGTTGAAGAGCGCCTAGACGGACGTGATTACTTAGTTGGCGACCAACTCACCGAAGCAGATTGGCGATTGTTTACCACGCTAGTACGTTTTGATGCCGTCTATTTTGGCCACTTCAAAGCTAATAAATACCGCATCAGTGATTATCCACGGATGCGTGACTATTTGAGCCGTTTGTTTCACTACCCGGGCGTTTCAGAAACGGTGGTAATGGATCATATTAAGCGCCATTATTATGGTAGCCATAAAACGATTAATCCCACTCAGATTGTACCAGTGGGTCCTGAGTTATCATTCTAAGGAGTGGGTCATGGGTGTATTAAAACGCGTTAAGGGGATAGCGGCGCAAGACGGAGCGGGTGTTAAGCTATCTCGCATTATCAATCAGCCTGGCTTTAAACATCAGGACCCGTTTTTAATGCTGGACGAATTTCGCTCAGACGATCCCGATGATTATATTGCTGGTTTTCCACCACACCCTCACCGTGGTTTTTGTACGTTAACTTATATGCTGGCGGGTGAAATGGCTCATGAAGACTCGGTCGGCAACAAAGGGCTTGTTGGAGCGGGAGGTGTGCAGTGGATGAAAGCGGCTCGAGGAATTATCCATGCTGAAATGCCCAAGCAAACAGAAGGTCTTATGTGGGGGTTTCAATTATGGATAAACCTACCTGCCAAATTTAAGATGGATGCGCCCGAATGGTTCGACTACAAAGCAGATGTCATTCCAGAAGTTCATCTTCAGCAAAGTATGTTGCGATTGATCGCGGGTCGTTATGGCGAGCAAGAAGGACCGGTAAATTTACCTGAACAGCGTTTTTTAGTTGCTGACTTACGTTTTTCTGAAGCCAGCAGCGAAAAACTGGATATCATGGCCTACACAACGCAATTGCTATATGTGTATCAAGGCTCGATTACGCTTGACGGTGAGCAAGTTGAACGAGGCGAGCTTGTGGTCTTCGACGGCCCATTGAACACCAGTATTATTCATGGGGAGCAAGGCTCCGGCGTTATGTTGTTGTTGGGAGATGCAATAGGTGAACCTATCAGCCAATATGGTCCCTTTGTCATGAATACGACACAGGAGATAGAGCAAGCTATTCGTGATTACCAACAGGGAAGGCTGACCGAGGCTTAGCTAAGGTTAAAACGAGCAGTTTGTTTAATCAGCTGCTCGTAACGAGCGGCATGTGAATCGGTTAACGTTAAACCTTGTAGCGTACGTAAACATGAGAGGCATTCTTTTTTCAAGAAGCCAATTTCTTTATTCGAGTTTGCTTCGGCACAATATCGAACAGCAGCCTGTATAAAGTTAAGAGCGGCGCCGCTGTTGAGAGGAGCTACTTTTAGTGCTTCTCGGAAACTGTTGAGTGCTTCCTTATAAAAGCGCTCTTCATATTCTTTGATGCCGCGTTCATGTAGCTGTCGGAATTGACTGCGACGTTGTTCAGATCGTTTTACTCGATCTTTTAACAGACGGTCAGTGTATTCATCAACGGAGAACAGCTGTTGATACTGCTTCATAATGTCATCCGCTTTTTCAAATTCACCTAAATCCATCAAAATAGCGACGATATCGAAGCTTACTTCCTCAGGCAACGAGTGGCCTGCTGCTAGATCAACACCAAAAATTTGGTTAAGTCTGTCTTGAGCTTCGCGTAAGCGTCCGTTGAAAGCGTCGATGCGTGACAGTAATACGGACTCGATCGTTTCAAAAGCGATATCTGAATAAACGAGGTTTTCATCGTAGCGCGCACGCTGCAATTCCATGGTCGCTTCAGTTTGATATTTCGCTACTTGCTGGCGCGTTTCCGCATGCTCGGCGGCATCTAAGATGGAACGTAGGTAATTACACAGATGTTGCACGTTACGATGAACCGAAGTACGGGCGATTTGCAGTACATTGTTCATCGCTTGCTTGGCTATTTCGTAATTCTCTGAATCACGTGCGATGCGTGCTAGTAGGGTCTGCCGCTCGATCGAGAACGGCGCCATAGAAATGGCCATGCGGGCACTATCGAGGGCATCATCGAGCGCCGCCTTGCTGAGGTGACAGCGCGTTCTCAGATCGTGCGCTTCAATCGCATTCGGCATTTTTTTAATAACAATGTTTAACAGTTCGAGTGCATCATCAGGGCGTTGCTGAAGTAAACGCGTTTCAGCCAGCTTTAAACTTGCCCAACTCTGACCACCTTCTTCCAATAAACGGGCAATCGCGGCATCAGCGGCCTCAAGTTGACCTGTTTTATTAAACAGTTCAATTTGTAATTTTTGACAGTAGTTGGCATAGCGACTTTGTGCGTCGATATGTTTTTGACAAGCGGTAATACACTGCTGATAGTCTTTATTAAACAATGTTTTGAATACATCTCTTAGCCACATTCTGCGTTTATAAGCTCTTAATAAACGCGCATGTAGAACGCGGTGTGAAAACGGTTTTGTTAGGTAGTCGTCGGGCTGAAGCTCAAGTGCACTGAGTACCATCGGTCGCGTGTTGTCGCCAGTGATGATAAAAAATAGCGTTTCAGGCTTAAGCATACCGCGCTGCCGTAACTCCTCGAGCACTTGGCGACCGTTTTTTCCTCGGCCTAAATTGTAGTCGACCAACATAATGTCGTAGGGCCGGCGTGCATAGGCTGCAATGCCCGCTTCACCGGTTCGTTTAGCGTCGACTTCTTTTGCACCGAGATTAATCAAAAGCCCCTTCAACATGACTTGAAAGGCTTTTTGATCCTCAATGATTAGGACACGTTTTTCCGATAAATCCAGTACTTCGCTCATACCGTAGACACTAATAGAAGAATTAATGACAGCATACTGTCAAACATAAATTATGTTAAGTCTCTACTCGGTTTAACGCGCAATTTAAAGGGAAATAAGTAAATTATGAGAGTAGCATCCATTAAAGAAGGGCAAATTGAGTGGAATGAAGCGGAGCTATCAAAGGAACTCAGTGCTCACCAAGTAAAAATTAAAATTAGCCATGCGGGTATCAATCGCGCTGATCTAATGCAGGTCGCAGGAGCCTATCCACCTCCGCCGGGAGCGTCAGACATTCCCGGGCTCGAGTGTTGTGGTCAGATTGTCGCTGTTGGCGATCAAGTGGATACTTTTGCAGTGGGGGACGATGTCTGCGCTTTGCTTGCCGCTGGGGGCTATGCCCAGCACGTCATTGTTGATCAACAACAAGTACTCCCGCTACCTCAAGGGTGGTCGAAAGCGCAAGGAGCAGGTTGGTTGGAAACTTTCGCGACCGCATATCTCAATGTCTTTCAATTGGCGCGTGTTAAACCGTCAGACCGAGTGCTGGTGCATGCGGCAGCGGGAGGAGTTGGCACATCCCTGCTTCAATTATGCAAAGAGAAAGGAATTAGTACGGTCGCGGTGGTAGGAACTGACGAAAAGCAAACTTTTTGTCAAAAGCTGGGCGCGAGTTTGTCGATAAATCGACATCATGAGCGAGACTGGAACGCTATAGAGAAAGAAGGTGTTGACGTGATATTGAATCCCATCGGCGGTGACTCTATTGCCCGAGACCAACGCTTTTTAAATACCGAAGGTCGCATCGTGCTAATCGGTTTAATGGGGGGACGTGAGGGCCAGGTCGACTTTGGACGAATGCTAATCAAGCGACAACGTATCATCGGCTCAACGCTCCGAGCACTCTCCGCTGAACGCAAGGGAGCCATTTTGAGTGAATTGTGGGCGGAATTTGGAGACGCATTCAATGCGCGTCGCGTTATGCCAATGATTGATCAAGTGGTGCCAGCAACGGATGTGAATGAAGCGATGGACTACATGCGCGAAAATCGAACGTTTGGAAAAATAGTATTGGATATGAACGCTTAATAAGAAGAAGTGGTGGAGGGGGCAGGATTCGAACCTGCGAAGGCTGAGCCGTCAGATTTACAGTCTGATCCCTTTGACCGCTCGGGAACCCCTCCATCAGAAGAGCGCGTATGATAGCAACCTGAACTCTGTTGTAAAGGGTAAACTAAAAAAACTCATTGTTTCTCGTACTTTGCCGATATGACTGATATGTCAGTCAGCGGAGTTAGCAATGCAAGTGGTACGAGAACCACAATTGGATTCCTTTGTTAAAACAGCAGAGTCGTTTGCCAACGAAGCAATCAATGACGGTTTTGCCGCGACTTTTGCTTACTGGGTATCGGCGCTGAGTGATAGGCCTGCCGTTGAAGGGATGACACCACCCGAGCCAAACTGGCAACGAAGGATTGGTGCTGCACGACCACGCCCACTGGATGCTGGCGGTCATTATAAATTGCCGGCTGGCGTTTATAACGATGCTTCTGAGCTGACCCAGCAGCGCCTTGTTGATGCCTTGAATCCGCAACCTCTTGTCTTAGACGCGTCGCCCAATCGTCTGCCATTGGAACTCATTGCAAACTTGGATTGGCAAACGAGACAGCGTCGTCAACGTAGCAAGCTCGTCAAGCAACAGCCGCAGCGACGCTCCAACCCATCTCGTTTGTACGATGTTTTGCAGTCAATGGGTATAGAAGATCAGCAACCTCTCATGTAAGCTGACATCTTTCCAGTTGTCAGTACAAGAATGGGCATGAAAATTCATCCACAAGATGCAGAGCGTATTGAGCAATTTGTTGAGCATTTATGGCTTGCTCACGGTGTGAGTGAGAATACGCAAGCAGCTTACCGCAGTGACTTAAAGAAGTTTTGCGAGTTTTTGGCACAACACAGGTTGGGTCTTCATCAGGTAACATCTACGGTCGTGCAAGATTATTTGCTTTGGCGTCGCTCTCAGGGTCTGTCACCGCGGAGTACATCACGATTTTTGAGTGCTATGAAAAAGCTGACGCCATACGCCCTAAAGTCAGGCTGGTTTGTCACCGATCCGATCGCTAAGCTTAAACGTCCTAAAATGAGCCCCGCAGTACCTCACTCACTGACTGAATCCGATGTGTTGTCCCTATTAGATGCACCTGATGTCGATACGCCCATTGGTTTGCGCGATAGAGCGATGCTCGAAGTATTGTACGCAACCGGTTTGCGAGTAACGGAATTGGTCCGGTTACAATATGACCAAGTCTCATTGGCACAAGGCTTGGTGCGCGTTGTCGGTAAAGGTGATAAAGAACGGTTAGTGCCGTTGGGTGAGGAAGCTATCGAATGGCTATCGCGGTATATGAAGTCGGGTCGTCCAGTCCTCAGCGAGCGTCAGTCGGGTTGGGTGTTTATTACTCAGCGAGGGACGTTGTTAACGCGGCAAGCTTTTTGGTATCGGATCCGAACCTATGCCGAACAGGCCCAGATCAATAGCCATTTGTCGCCTCATACACTGCGTCATGCGTTTGCTACTCACTTGCTTAATCATGGCGCTGACTTGAGGGTACTGCAAATGTTGCTAGGGCATAGCGATCTGTCAACAACACAAATTTATACACAAGTAGCAAAAGAGCGCTTGCAGCAAATGCATGCAACGTTCCATCCACGAGGATAATCGAGGTCAATATGAAGTTGTTTCCTAGTCTTAGCGCCGTTGCGGTGTCGTTCTTGTTTTTGTCAGTCAATGCGCTGGCTGAGCAACAGCCAGACGTGAGTAAATTGGAACGTTTGGGTGTCGAGATCTCAACTATAAAGCCAGCGGGCATTGATGGTCTGTATGAGCTGTCCACTAATCAGGGAATCGTTTATATGACCGCTGATGGTGAACACTTGCTAGTCGGTAACCTGTATCAGTTGGGTGAGGGCGCACCTTTGAATGAAACTGAGCAGGCATTAAAGGCATTGCGAAAAGAAAAAGTGGCTGAACACCAAGATGAAATGATTGTTTATCCATCATCTAAGCAACAGTATGCCATTACTATTTTTACCGATACAACCTGTGGCTATTGTCGGAAATTGCATCACAATTTGGGAAGTTATCTTGATAAAGGCATTACTATTCAGTATTTGGCATTTCCGCGGGGTGGCCTAGCCTCGAAGGGCGGACGCGAATTACAGCAAGCTTGGTGTGCAAAAGATAGCGGCAAAGCGTTGTCATCACTATTCAATGATCAAGCGATCCGCGCCACTACCTTATGCGATAATCCCGTCGCTGAACACTACCAGCTAGGACAAATGCTGGGTGTAACAGGAACGCCCGCCGTAGTTTTACCGAGCGGTCGTATGTTGCCCGGAATGCGGACAGCAGATGCAATCATTGATGAAATTAAAGCTGATAACGAGTTATGACGTTCAAAGTAGTTAAGCGTTATCCGGATCACTTCGCCGAACAGCTACCAGCGGACTGGCCTGCGACCATTCGACAAATTTTAGCGCATCGAGGGGTTACTCGACCCGAACAACTCGATCTTCGTTTGCAGGGTATGGCGCATTTTTCTCAGTTGCGAGGTATTGATGCGGCATGTGAAGCGATGCTCGAGGCACGTGAACACAATGAAGCGATTGTCATCTGTGGTGACTTTGACGCGGATGGTGCAACCAGTACCGCATTGTTGATGTCCGCTCTACCGCAGTTAGGTTTCACCAAAGTCACTTATCGCGTGCCGAATCGAATGACTGAGGGGTATGGCCTTTCAGCAGCGATTGTTGAGCAGCTAGCCGAGCAACAGGTGGGGCTGATACTCACGGTCGATAATGGTATTGCCGCACATGATGCGGCAATACGCGCCGCCGAATTAGGAATCAAGTTAGTCATTACCGATCATCATTTAGCCCCTGCGTCATTACCGCCAGCGGCTGCGATAGTCAATCCTAATCAACCCGGCTGTGAGTTTCCGAGCAAAGCGTTAGCCGGTGTCGGCGTTGCATTTTATCTATTGGCGGCATTACGCGCACGATTGCGCGAAACGGGTGAGCAGACACCCAATTTAGCAGACTTTCTTGACTTGGTGGCCTTAGGTACCGTTGCCGACGTGGTGCCGCTCGATAAAAACAACCGTATTTTGGTTCAGCAAGGCCTCAATCGTATTAAAGTAGGTCAGTGTCGCGCCGGCATACGCGCATTAATTGAGCAAAGTGGTCGCGATATTGCAAAGTTACAAGCGAGTGACTTGGGATTTGCCATAGGGCCTCGTATAAATGCCGCGGGGCGCCTTGATGATATCAGCCTGGGTATCGAATGTTTACTGGCGTCGTCTGAGCGCGCGCAACAGCTTGCTCAAACATTATGTGACTTGAATAAACAGCGACGGGAAATTGAGGCGGACATGAAAGCTGAGGCTGAGTCCATTGTGAGTCAGCTTCAGCTCGATAATCAAGGTCAGCTGCCGAATGTCATTGTGCTCTATAACGAACAATGGCATAGCGGGGTAATTGGTATCGTCGCAGGGCGTGTAAAGGAGCGAACCCATCGTCCGGTAATCGTGTTTGCTAAAGAAAGTGATACTCATTTAAAAGGCTCCGCGCGCTCAATTGATGGTGTACATATTCGCGACCTGCTTGAGCGTGTGGACACTCAATATCCCGATGTAATTGAACGTTTTGGCGGTCATGCGATGGCCGCTGGACTGTCTTTAGCCGAAGCACAACTAAACACCTTTCAAAGCGCAGTGTCGCAAGCGGCAGCTGATTGGCTGACTGATGAGGTTGTACAACCCGTTATCTGGTCCGATGGCCAGTTATCCGATGAGCAATTAACGGTTGAATTTATTCAGCAACTCGAACGTTTTGGACCTTGGGGACAAAAGTTTCCAGAACCTATTTTTGATGGCGAGTTTCGGATACTGCAGCAGCGCATTGTGGGGGAAAAGCATCTCAAGCTTGTCGTTCA
This sequence comes from Idiomarina baltica OS145, assembly GCF_000152885.1. Classification (GTDB taxonomy): domain Bacteria; phylum Pseudomonadota; class Gammaproteobacteria; order Enterobacterales; family Alteromonadaceae; genus Idiomarina; species Idiomarina baltica. Next base: position 307,812 of record NZ_CH672406.1, on the reverse strand, counting down.
AAGCCCCGAAGGCGGTATTTTCGATGCCATATCGTTTTATTGCGATATTGAGCAGTGGCCCAATCATCAGTGTCAGTGGGTCGAACTTGTCTATAAACCACAACTGAATCATTTTCGCGGACGTACTTCAGTGCAGTTGTTGGTGGAGCAACTGCGCGCTTTGCGGTAAAATACCCGTTTATGCCAATTAAACAACTAAGGGTCATGTGATGTTTGAGACAAACGCCACTTACAACGCCATTAAAGAGATGCGCTCACGTAGTGAGGCACTTAGGGGGTATCTTTGACTACGCTCATAAAAAGGAGCGTTTAGAAGAAGTTACCCGAGAACTTGAACAACCTGAAGTGTGGGATGATCCGCCCAAAGCCCAAAGTTTGGGTAAAGAGCGCGCTGCACTTGAGCAAGTGATTGAAACACTCGATAACTTAGAACAAGGGTTAGAGGATATCGAGGGTTTAGTCGACTTAGCTGTGGAAGCAGAGGATGAAACCACCTTTGATGAGGCTGAACAAGAGTTAAAAGAGTTATTGACTCAGCTAGAGGCGCTCGAATTTCGTCGCATGTTTTCACGCGACAATGACTCATCAGATTGTTACGTGGATATTCAGTCGGGCTCTGGGGGGACGGAAGCCCAAGACTGGGCAAACATGCTATTACGCATGTATTTGCGCTGGGCTGAAGCGCATGAATTCAAAACAGAGATTACCGAGCTTTCTGAAGGTGAGGTTGCGGGTATTAAATCGGCGACAGTGCGTATTGCAGGCGAATATGCATACGGTTGGTTGCGTACCGAAACAGGCGTACACCGCTTAGTGCGTAAATCGCCCTTTGATTCCGGCAACCGACGCCACACATCATTTGCATCGGTATTCATTTATCCTGAAGTCGACGATGATATTGAAATAGAAATTAATCCGTCAGATTTACGCATTGATACCTACCGCGCTTCTGGTGCGGGTGGACAGCACGTTAACCGGACGGATTCCGCGGTGCGAATAACCCATGAACCCACAGGGATTGTGGTGCAATGTCAAAGCGATCGCTCGCAACATAAAAATAAAGACTCTGCGATGAAGCAATTAAAAGCGAAATTGTATGAGTTAGAGATTCAAAAGCAGAACGAAGATAAACAGGCGCTGGAAGATTCAAAAGCGGATATCGGCTGGGGCAGTCAAATTCGTTCGTATGTGCTCGATGATGCGCGCATCAAAGATTTGCGTACCGGCATCGAGAACAGAAACACACAGGCGGTGTTAGATGGTGCGCTCGATCCATTTATCGAGGCCAGCTTAAAGAGCGGTCTGTAGCCAAGTTAAGTCGCGATAGAAACGTATTCGAAGAGGAAGCAAGATTATGACAGATAAGTCGCAAACGCCAGAAGTTGATGTAAACGAACAAATCGCGCAACGAAAAGCGAAGTTAGCGGCGTTACGCGAGAAGGGCGTTGCCTTTCCAAATGACTTTCGCCGTGATTCACTGGCAAAGGATCTTCACGCTGAGTATGACGAGGCGGACAAAGAGTCGCTTGAGCAACAGGGCGTTCGCGTTAAAGTCGCGGGTCGAATGATGACCCGTCGTATCATGGGTAAAGCGAGTTTTGCGACGATTCAAGATATGTCGGGAAAAATTCAGCTATACGTAGCCCGTGATAACTTGCCAGAGGGTTTTTATAACAGCGAATTCAAAAAGTGGGACTTAGGCGACATCATTGGCGCCAGTGGCGTATTGTTCAAAACCGGGACAGGCGAACTGAGTGTGTTAGTCGACGACGTGCGTTTATTGACCAAGGCGCTGCGTCCTCTGCCAGATAAGTTTCACGGTTTGGCGGATCAAGAAACACGTTATCGTCAACGTTACCTTGACTTGATTACCAATGAGGAGTCTCGTAACACGTTTTTAGTGCGTTCGCGCGTTATTGATTACATTCGTCGCTACCTTAACGAACATCAATTCCTGGAAGTTGAGACGCCAATGATGCAAACCATTCCAGGCGGAGCTGCTGCGCGTCCATTTTCAACTCATCATAACGCGTTAGATATGGAGCTATTCCTAAGAATCGCTCCAGAGCTTTACCTCAAACGTCTCGTCGTCGGTGGTTTCGAAAAAGTATTTGAAATAAACCGCAACTTCCGTAATGAGGGATTATCGACTCGTCACAACCCTGAGTTCACCATGTTGGAGTTTTACTGGGGCTACGCAGACTATTTCGATTTGATGGATATGACGGAAGATATGCTACGGGGTATCGCTCAAGATGTATTGGGTTCAACCACATTTGAAAGTGGTGGCGTGACTTATGACTTCGGCCAGCGCTTCGAGCGCATGACGGTGTTAGAGGCGATTATTAAATATATGCCTGAAGTTACCGAGGAGCAGCTCAACGACCGCGAACAGGCGACCGCTATCGCAGAGCAAGTCGGTGTGGATGTCAACTCGGCTTGGGGTCTAGGAAAGATCCAGATTGAGATTTTCGAAACCGTTGCTGAACATCGTTTGATTCAGCCTACATTCATCACGGCGTATCCAGCAGAGGTGTCACCTTTGGCACGTCGTAATGACGAGAATCCATTTGTGACCGATCGCTTTGAGTTTTTTGCGGGTGGACGCGAGTTGGCCAATGGCTTCTCGGAGCTGAATGATGCAGAAGACCAAGCGCAACGCTTCCGCGATCAAGTGGAAGCTAAAGAGGCGGGCGATGATGAAGCGATGTTCTATGATGAAGACTATGTCACAGCGCTTGAACACGGCATGCCGCCAACCGCGGGTGAGGGTATCGGTATTGACCGTTTAGTGATGTTGTTGACAGATTCATCGACCATCCGAGACGTACTCTTATTCCCTCATATGCGTCCTAAAGCAGATTAAGTCCAAAATAATCTAACAGCCACCCTTGCCGGGTGGCTTTTTTTTGGTCTACCATTTAATAAATTAGAAAAAAGAGACAAGGAAACGTTCTTTACTATTCAATTTTATTAAACATTATGCTTTGGAGATTGAATGTACCACTTAGAGTTTGACACACCGCTTGGGCACATGGTGGCTATGGCGAATGAGGCACATCTGACGGGTCTTTATTATAAAGATCAAAAAAATGTGCCAGACTTAAGCCATTCGGTTGTCAACCATAAGCATCCTGTGTTGGTGCAAACACAAGCGCAACTTGAAGAGTACTTTGCTGGCGCGCGTCAGAAATTTAGCCTGCCTTTACGAGTAAAAACGACAGAATTTCAACAGCAAGTGCTTTCGACACTTACACAAATAAAACCAGGCGACACATTATCGTATCAGTGTATTGCTGAGCGTATTGGACGACCTAAAAGCGTACGCGCTGTTGCTAATGCGGTTGCGAGAAATCCATTTATTATCGTCATTCCCTGTCACCGTGTGATAGGCATAAAAGGTGAACTAAAAGGTTTTTCGGCGGGGGTGCATCGAAAGCGAGCACTCATTAATCGAGAGCAAAAATTAAGGGGCGAATAATCGCCCCCTAATTCATTAACCGTTAATCACTGAGTGATTAGTGGTCTTCACCATCTGCGTGAACGTGACCGTGTTCAAGTTCTTGCTCAGTTGCGTCACGTACTTCGACAACTTCAACGTCAAAGTTTAAGTTTACACCTGCTAATGGGTGGTTACCATCGACAGTCACTTCGTCGTCATTAACTTCGACGATGATGACTGATTGGTCGCCTTGGTCGGTGCTTGCACGGAACTGCATACCGGGTTGAACATCGTTTTCGCCAAACAAGTTACGTGGAACTGTTTGGATCAAACCTTCGTGACGTTCGCCGTATGCTTCTTCAGGACCGATTTCGGCGGTAAATTTCTCGCCGACTTCTTTACCTTCCAATGCATTTTCTAAACCAGGGATCAGCATGCCTCGGCCATGGATAAAGCTCAGTGGATTGCCTTCCTTAGACTGATCCAATGTTTGACCTTCAGCTGTCTTAACAGTGTAATGGATGGCGACCACTTTATTCGGGGCAATTGCTTCGCTCATAATAGTTAACCTAATTGATACGGCAGTGTGTGTATTTCCAAGAGACCATCGTCGTCACCTTGCAAACGGAGTGGGGTATCGATCTCAATATCGATCGGTAATACCACTAAACCATCTACTTGGGTGTCGGTACGATTCACTGCCATAATTATCGTACCTCCTCGACGCCAATTTTCGCCCACTTTCCGCTCAACCTGCGCGCCCACCTCAAAGGGGACGTGTGCAGTACCACTTACACGAAATAGTGCGCGTTTTTGTTTACCCAAGTAACGCATTCGGGCAACAGTCTCTTGGCCGATATAACAACCTTTCTTAAAATCAATTCCGTCCCAGGCTTGTACATTCAACATCTGGGGTACGAATTGTTGCGTAAGTTCACTTATAAGTTGAGGACGCACTCGCTCTATTTCAAGGGCATCCCATAACTTTTCGTCAGAATTTGATTCGATTTCTGATTTATATACTAGCACGAACTGATTTGGCTCGCTTCCAACCTTAAGTTTTGCAATAAGATCGGCCTCATTGGGAAGTTCAAATGTCTCGCTTGAACCCACTAAACCGATCAAATTGAGGTCTGACGATTTATCTTCAAAAGTGACTTTATTAAACACGCCATACTTTTCAAATTGCGCCAATGAGGGTGCGATAGCTGAATGTTTTAATATCAGCCAAAACTCATTATCGCTGTGGCAGTAGAGCCAGAATACGCTCAACGTTTTGCCGGTCGGTTCACAGTGGGCCGAATAACACAGATCACCCGGTTTGAGTGCATTAACGTTAGCCGTCAGTTGTCCCTGCAAAAAGCTGCGCGCATCGTCTCCAGTTACCGAAAGGAGTCCATAGCTCGCTAACGGACACAGTAACGTTTGGTCAGTAGAAGTGAGTTCTGACATGACTTTGCTCATTTAAAAGGCTCCTTTCATTGCCATGTCATGCTAATATGAGGCTATTGAAATTGAATTCAAGGTTGGGAGTAAAAATGTTCACACTAAAACAATCTGAGGAAGCATTAAAAGACAAACGACGGCTTAAATGGGCTTGTCGTCGCGGAATGCTCGAGTTGGATGTGTTGTTTGAACCCTTTGTCGATGAAGCGTATGACCACTTAAGTGAGGAAGATAAAGCGATTTTCCGCCGCCTTGTAACGTGTGACGACCCAGACTTGTTCGCTTGGTTTATGGGTCATAAAAAATGTCCTGATGCTGAACTTCAGCACATGGTCGACCTGATGTTGGCGCGCGTAAAAGTTTAACGGTTATGCTTCATCTGCAGTCTGAAAACAGGCTGCTTTCGGTCAGCGAAGATAGCTTACAATGGTGGGTCGATGGTCAGTTGTGGGCGGGCAAATGTAGATGGCGGTTTGTTTTAAATCGCTGGCTACTTATTCAGTTACGTCCTCATACGAACGTTGGCAAAAGGCGGCGTCTTTATTTTTGTATCCATCGTCGCCGGATAACGCCGGCGCTGTGGTGTCAGCTCCGGCGTTGTTTGAATTGCCAGCTATAGGTGTTGCGGTAATAGTCGAGTTGGCTTAGCGTTAGGATCAAGATCGGGGTAGTCTAAGGTATAGTGAAGCCCACGACTCTCTTTACGTTGAAGTGCGCTGTGCACGATGAGTTCGGCTACTTGAACTAAGTTTCGCAACTCTAACAGATTATTACTGACCTTAAAGTTACTGTAATAATCGTGTATTTCTTGCTGTAGCAGCTGTATTCGATGCAGGGCGCGTTCTAGTCGCTTAGTGGTCCTGACGATGCCGACATAGTCCCACATAAACAAACGTAATTCGTGCCAATTGTGTTGTATCACCACCTCCTCATCGGAGTCACTGACTTGACTCTCGTCCCAAGCCGGCAGCCGATCAATGATAGGTGCTTCGTGACTTTGTTCGAGAATATGTCGCGCAGCAGCACGGGCAAAAACTAAACACTCTAATAGTGAGTTGCTCGCCATTCGATTTGCGCCATGTAGTCCTGTGTAGGCGACTTCACCTACTGCGTACAGTCGAGGGAGGTCGGTTTGCGCATTGAGGTTAGTCGTAATACCACCACAGGTGTAATGAGCAGCCGGCACGACCGGGATGGGCTGCTTACTCATATCGATGCCAAGAGAAAGACACTTGTCGAAGATCGTTGGAAAATGTTGACGCAAAAACGCTTCGCTTTTGTGCGAGATATCCAGGTACATGCAGTCAGCACCTAAACGTTTCATCTCATAATCGATAGCTCGAGCAACCACATCACGCGGTGCTAATTCGGCACTTTCGTGAAAGCTATCCATAAATCGACTACCGTCGGGGCGTCGCAACACGGCGCCTTCGCCACGTAACGCTTCGGTTAATAAAAAGCTTTGCGCGTTCGGATGATAAAGACAGGTCGGATGGAATTGATTGAACTCCATGTTAGTTACACTGCACCCTGCACGCCATGCCATGGCGATGCCATCACCACTGGCGATATCAGGGTTACTGGTGTATTGATACACCTTGCTTGAACCGCCTGTAGCAAGCACTACAAACCGCGCGGCGGCGGTCTCAACACGCTCAAGCTTACGGTTCCACAAGTAAGCCCCATAACAACCCAGCTCACGCTGTAAGCGTCGACCCGTTATCAAATCGACGGCGTTAAATCGTTCTAATACCTTGATGTTGGGATGTGCCAATACCTTGCCTTGCAACGTTGTCTGAACGGCTTTGCCGGTGGCATCGGCGGCATGCAGTATACGTCGATGGCTATGACCACCCTCTTGGTTAAGATGATAGGTCGGCGCATCTGCTTTAGATTCGACCTGATCAAACCCCACGCCCTCATCGATCAGCCATTGTAAGGCTTCTCGCGCATGACGTGTGGTAAACTCAACAGTTTCGCGCTCACATAAACCAGCGCCGGCAATGAGGGTATCTTCGACATGGCTTTCGATGCTATCGGATTCATCGAACACTGCCGCGATTCCTCCTTGAGCGTAGTAAGTAGAGCCCTCGGTCAGTGGTCCTTTACTAACAATAATCACTGAATGGTGGTCTGCTAACTGCAAAGCGGTGGTCAAACCGGCGGCGCCTGAACCAATGACAAGAACATCTGATTGATAATTTGCTGCAGGTTCCATAAAGTACTCATTAAGGATTTTGCTCGATTTTACGCAAACTGAAAATTTTTGCGAACTTTTTACGAGCACGGCGGTCAGACCTAACGAATACATGAGCCGCCAGTGCTATGTAGTGATTAGCAAGGGAGACAAGGCTCGGATGAGCGAACAAATGACGGACCAACAGCTGGTCGAACGTGTACAAAAAGGTGATAACCGCGCATTCGACTTGTTGGTAAAAAAATACCAACATAAAGTCATGAGCTTGATCTCTCGTTATGTGAAACAACAAGGCGATGTAGCTGATGTGGCGCAAGAAGCGTTTATAAAGGCCTATCGTGCCCTACCTAAATTTAGAGGTGAGAGCGCATTTTACACGTGGCTTTATAGAATCGCGGTGAACACGGCGAAAAATCATTTGGTTTCACAAGGGCGCAAGCCGCCTGCATCGGATGTTGATGCAGAGGATGCTGAGTATTATGAAGGAAGCGGAGCACTAAAGGATGCCGGGAGTCCTGAGCATCAGTTATTAACGGATGAAATTCAAACCGTTGTGTTGCGTGCTATAGATGAATTACCAGAAGACCTTAAGCGGGCTATCACTTTACGAGAGATTGAAGGCTTAGGGTACGAGGAAATCGCTGTCGAAATGGACTGCCCGATAGGTACCGTACGCTCGCGTATCTTCAGGGCGCGAGAGGCCATTGACAGCCAATTAAGACCGTTGCTAGAACGGTAATTGATAGAGGAATCTTTATGTCTAAAGCCCATTTGTCCAACGACAATTCGGAGTCAGCAATGGACCGCCATGAGTCATGGTCGTCATTGTTTGATAGCGAGCTTGACGTGCTTGATCAAGCTGACTTTGATGCGCAGTTGGAAGATGCAGAGCAAAGCGATAGATGGTATCGGTACGGTGTAATTAGGAGCGCCATGAAAGGCGAGCTTAATCACAACGGTCCGTTGGATATCAGTGCTGCCGTAGCAGCAGAAGTCGATGCAATGCCATCTGCTAATAATGCGGTAGACTCCGATAACGTGGTGCAAGCGCACACTTCGTCGCGTTCGGCGGCAGCCCGCAAAGCTGCATTGCGCTGGTTTAACCCGTTAGCGAAAGTTGCGGTAGCCGCGGGTGTGGCAGCGGTCGCGCTAGTAACGGTACAAACGTATCAAACGCCGATGGATGCGTCGGGTGTTGAACAACCATCGATTCTGACTAATCCGATGGGAGCACGAGAGCCGGTCAGCTTCAGTCCAAATGCTGCACCGTCTGCTTCAGCGCAAAAGGCGATCGAACAGTCCATGCGTCGGCAAGCGCAATCTTATATGATTGATCATCAACAACAGTTGATGATGTTGAGTAGTGAAGCGGCTAACAATGAAGAGACAACTGAGACAAACAATCAACAGGACCCGCAATCTCCGCAGTAATTGAGGAATGGATATGAAACCGGGTGTTTGGCTTGTATCGTTGACGCTGGTGTTGCTTTCAGCTTCGCCAGCGTTTGCACAACAAGAGGCAGAACAAGTCGCACAAAGCGATGGCGAGCGTTGGTACGACTTTATGTCGACAGCGCTTAATGAACAAAACTTTGAAGCCTCTTTGGTTTACGTGCTAGGCGAGCGTATCGAACCTTATCATTGGCTACACGCCGTTGAGCCGAATGGTGAACAGTTGGAGCTGATCGTACAAATGAACGGCCCTGGCTTTAGGGCGCTGCGTATTGGCGATAAGGTTTCTCATTTTCATCCAGCAGCGAGAGATTACTCATTACGCGCTAATTCAATTAATCACCTGATCCCACCTGCCTTTAGCGAAAAGTTTGAAAAAATTCAGAGTTATTATCGCGTAGTTGCTGTGGGCGGCGCACGTGTACTCGACAGAAAAGCGCAACATATTCGACTGATCAGCAAACATGATAATCGCTTTGGCTTCTCGGTCTGGGTGGATCGCGACTCAGGCATGCCGCTTAAAGTGATGATGATCAACGAAGACGGTATTCCCGTCGAACAGGTACAGATGACAAGCTTAGCTTTACGACAGGATCCGAGCCCATTGCTTGAGGAGTTGAAGCGGTTGTCGATGCCTCCTTTGATTCAAGTAACGACAAATAGTCAACAAATGCAGCGCAGTCTTCGACCATTATGGCACCCAGAGGGATTTAAGCTCGTCGAGCAGAAACACCATCAACTCGCTGTTGATAATACGCCTGTCGATCATTATCTGTTCACCGATGGGCTGACAGAGTATTCGGTTTATATTGCGCCTCGCGATGCCGAGCAAACTGGTGCTATGAGCGTTGTCGGAAGCCAAAACCTCTATACTGAGCCACGCAATGATGTGATAATTACGGTCGTGGGGCAAATACCCATTCAAACAGCAAAACGCATTGTTGCAGAGGTGCAATAAGTAATGAAAGAACTGGCGCAGGTGGTTGCGGTTGATGGTGAAAAAGTAACAGTCTCGACGCAGCTAAAGAGTGCGTGTTCGGGGTGCGAACAGAATACAACGTGTGGTGCAGGTATTTTGAGTAAAGTGTTCTCCGATCGACACTCAACATTTGTTGTAAAAACTCAGTCTCCAGTGACGGTAGGTGAATACGTCGAGTTGTCAATTCCTGAACAACAAGTGACTCGTTTCGCGTTGTTACTTTACGGATTGCCCGTTCTCACCTTATTGTTGCTTGCCAGCGTGTTAACATCCTTCACCTCGATCTCTGAGGGCTACACGATTCTGCTCTCATTTGCAGGTTTTGCTTTGAGCTTTTTAGCTTTACGTTTGTGGTTCCGCCTTCGTGATGTGCGCGTAAATCAGTTGCTCGTCGTGAGCACACCCGCGCAGCCTAGCCTGTGAAAACCGATAAATATCTTTAGTCTTGCCGCTAACATCGGTATGATCAGGCGAGTTTTGAATTCGCTTCGAGCCACAGTAGCTCGCTGATTTTTGTAGAGGTGTATCAATGCCGGACAAGGCGTTTAAGCAAAGTAATATCAGAAACTTTTCTATTATTGCGCATATTGACCATGGTAAGTCGACATTATCCGATCGACTCATACAACACTGTGGTGGTCTAACTGATCGCGAAATGGCGGAACAAGTACTTGATTCGATGGACTTGGAACGTGAGCGTGGTATTACGATTAAAGCGCAAAGTGTTACTTTGCATTACACGGCAAAAGATGGTGAGACCTATCAGTTAAACTTCATTGATACGCCAGGACACGTCGACTTTTCTTATGAAGTGTCACGTTCGCTGGCCGGGTGTGAGGGTGCATTGTTGGTGGTTGACGCGGCACAGGGTGTAGAGGCGCAAACATTGGCGAACTGCTATACCGCTATTGATATGGACCTCGAAGTGGTTCCTGTACTCAACAAAATCGACTTGCCACAGGCCGATGCAATGGGCGTAGCTCAAGAGATTGAGGATATCGTGGGCATCGAAGCCGTCGATGCGGTGCAATGTTCGGCAAAAACCGGTATTGGCATTGAAGAAGTGCTAGAGCGCATTGTTAAACAAATTCCTCCTCCCCAAGGCAATGAAGATGACGCGTTACAAGCGCTGATTATCGACTCGTGGTTTGATAACTATCAAGGCGTTGTGTCTTTAGTGCGTGTTAAAAACGGTACATTACGTGCTGGCGATAAAATGACCGTCATGTCGACAGGGCAGTCTCATCAAATTGATAAAGTCGGCTTTTTCAATCCCAAACCCCATGAAACGGGTGTGCTTCACACGGGTGAAGTTGGGTTCGTAATTGCCGGTATTAAAGATATCTTGGGCGCTCCTGTCGGTGATACCTTGACCACCACGCGTAACCCAGCAAAATCGCCGGTTCCGGGCTTTAAAAAAGTGAAACCGCAGGTTTATGCGGGAATGTTCCCAATCAGCTCCGATGATTATGAAGCCTTCCGTGATGCACTGGGTAAGTTATCGTTAAATGACGCGTCGCTATTCTACGAGCCAGAGAACTCCGCTGCGTTAGGATTTGGCTTTCGCTGTGGTTTCTTGGGTATGTTGCATATGGAAATTATCCAAGAACGACTCGAACGTGAATACGATATCGATTTGATTACGACCGCACCGACCGTTGTTTACGAAGTAGAAACCAAGTCGGGTGATATTGTAAAAGTCGACAACCCGGTCAACTTACCGCCCGTTAATGATATCGAGACGATTTTTGAGCCGATTGTTGAAGCCAATATTTTAGTGCCGCAGGAGTTTGTCGGTAACGTCATTACTTTATGCGTTGAAAAGCGTGGTTTGCAAACGGCGATGAATTATCATGGCAAGCAGGTCGCCGTGACCTACGAAATGCCGATGGCAGAAGTGGTGATGGACTTTTTCGATCGCCTTAAGTCGACCAGCCGTGGTTATGCGTCATTGGATTATCACTTTAAGAAGTTCCAAGCAGCGGATATGGTGCGTGTTGATATTCTGATTAACGGTGACCGTGTCGATGCGTTGGCGTTGATAGTACACCGTGATCATGCCGAATCACGTGGCCGCATGCTAGTGGATAAAATGCGCGAATTGATTCCTCGTCAGCAGTTTGATATCGCGATCCAGGCGACGATCGGGACGCATGTTATTGCACGTTCGACGGTTAAACAGTTGCGTAAGAACGTCACTGCAAAATGCTATGGCGGTGATATTAGCCGTAAGAAAAAATTATTACAGAAACAAAAAGAAGGCAAAAAGCGCATGAAGAACCTCGGCAACGTAGAAGTGCCGCAGGAAGCGTTTTTAGCTGTGTTAAAAGTAGGCAAGTAGCGCTAAAGAGAAAACAAAAAGGGAAACAGGCTGATGGCCAACTATTTTTCGATTATCCTAACCGTGGTGACGTTAATTGCCGGTGCTTTGTGGTTATTTGATGCACTGGTGTTGAAGAAGAAGCGGGCGGCAGGGGAGCCGCAGAATTCGGTAACTGAGTTTGGCCAGTCGGTCTTTCCTATTCTCGCGATCATTTTAGTGGTGCGTACGTTTTTGTATGAACCATTCCAAATACCCTCCGGTTCGATGATGCCCACCTTGTTGAAAGGTGACTTCATTCTGGTAGAGAAATACGCCTATGGCTTGCATGACCCCTTATTTCAAAAGGAAATCGTCGAAACGGGTAAACCCGAACGCGGCGATATTGCGGTGTTCAAATATCCTCTTGAACCGAGTATTGATTATATAAAGCGTATTATTGGCCTGCCCGGCGATCGCATTATTTATCGTGATAAGAGCCTCTATATTGAGCCGAAGTGCAAAGGCGACGAAAACTGCAACGCCATTCGTGTAGAAAATGTTATGGTTGATGATGCGCCCGTGTATTATTCTGGAGGGAGCGCGTTAACAACGTACGAGGCACATATGGGATCGGTAACACACCAGATCTTGTTAGATTCTCGCGTGAGCCCACGAGTGCCTTACTATTTTAAGCAAGCAGGTACACAGCCTACTGAGTTCGTGGTGCCAGAGGGGCATTACTTTGCTATGGGCGACAATCGAGATAACTCTGAGGACAGTCGCTATTGGGGCTTTGTGCCCGAAGAGAACTTGGTAGGTAAAGCGGTATTTATGTGGATGAGTTTTGAAATGGATCGCAGCAGCGAGAGTATTTTGCCGCAATGGGTGCCTACAGGAATAAGGTTTGAGCGTTTAGGGAGTATTGAGTGAGTTTACCAAAACCACCGTTAACTCAGTTAGAACAAATAATTGGCTACCGATTTGAGCGTCAAAGTCTATTAAAGCAGGCGCTAACACACCGTAGCGCGCATGCAAATCATAACGAACGGCTTGAATTTTTAGGCGACTCGATCCTTGGCGTGGTTATCGCCGAGGCGTTATTTAGTCGGTTTCCGAAAGTCGCAGAAGGCGACTTGAGTCGTATGCGTGCCGCCATTGTTTGTGGGCGGTCGCTCGCGCGATTGGGTAAGAAAAAAGGTTTAGGTGATTACTTGTCACTGGGCCAAGGTGAATTAAAGAGCGGCGGTTATCGTCGTGAATCTATTTTAGCTGATGCGATGGAAGCCATCATCGGCGCGATTTTCCTTGATAGTGATATGGATACGGTCAAGCAAGTCGTGTTGGGATGGTTTGAGGAACAATTAGAAACTATCAAGCCAGGTGCCAGCCAGAAAGATCCGAAAACGCGCTTACAGGAATGGTTGCAGGCACGTCAACGTCCTTTGCCTGAGTATGATGTAGTGGCAACGCAGGGACAGGCGCACAATCAACAGTTTACCGTGACCTGCACCATTGAAGGACTCCCAGAACCTCTGTTAGGCACGGGAACCAGCCGTAGAAAAGCTGAGCAAGCCGCGGCGACGTCCGCATTAGAACAGTTACAGGTATCTTGATGAATTTAGATGATATGCTCAACAATGCCTTAGGTGGCGCTGGGCAAATTGATGAAAATAAACAGTGCGGCTTTGTCGCCATTGTTGGTCGACCCAATGTTGGTAAGTCGACTATGCTTAATCGCATCTTGGGTCAAAAAGTCAGTATTACCTCGAGTAAACCGCAAACAACGCGTCACCGCATTTTAGGTGTAGATACCGAGGGTGATTATCAGACGGTTTATGTTGATACGCCAGGGATGCACCTAGAAGAACCTCGGGCGATTAACCGTGTAATGAATCAAACCGCATCATCAGCGCTCAAAGACGTCGATTTGATTTTATTTGTGGTCGAAAATACGCGTTGGAATGACGATGACGTCATGGTTTTGGAAAAGCTGAAAAAGACTGAAACACCGATTGTACTGGTCGTTAATAAAGTCGATCAAATTAAAGACAAGAATAAGTTGCTGCCACACCTACAATGGTTGAGCCAACAGCTCAGCGTAAAAGAGATTATTCCCGTCTCAGCAAAAACCGGCGATAACCTAGAACCCTTGCGCGATATCGTGAAAGGCTTTTTGCAAAGCGGCTATCACTTTTACCCGGCGGACTATGTAACCGATCGCTCGGTACGCTTTATGACCGCCGAAATTATTCGCGAAAAATTGATGCGGTTTACGGGTGAAGAATTGCCTTACGAAACGACCGTTGAAATAGAACAGTTCGGGCAGTCGGAACGCGGAACACATCATATCCATGCCCTGATCTTGGTCGAACGCGAGGCGCAAAAGCGTATGGTCATCGGTGAGAAGGGCCAAAAGTTAAAAACAATTGGCACCGAGGCGCGTAAAGATCTTGAACGTTTGTTGAATAACAAAGTGTTATTGAAGCTCTGGGTGAAAGTGAAGTCAGGTTGGTCAGATGACGAGCGCGCGCTGAAGAGTTTAGGTTATCGAGAGGACTAGCGAACGATGCAACCAGCGTTTGTGTTACATCGCTGGGATTACCAAGAGACCAGCCTCCTTGTAGACTGCTTTAGTCTGGAGGATGGTCGTGTTCGCTTGTTGGCCAAAGGTGCTAAGCGTAAAACCTCAAGTTGGAAAGGTGTGTTACAACCTTTTATTCCCCTTAACGTGCAATGGGGTGGGCGCGGTGAGTTAAAAACGCTGACTCACGCTGAGGCGATGTCCCACAACTACGAACTCCGTAGTGACTTTCTCTATAGTGGTTTTTATATCAACGAACTATTACAGCGCGTGCTACCGCAGCACGTTGCGGTACCAAGTTTATTCGAATGTTACCCCCAACTATTACAGCGCCTCGCTGACAAACAACCTATCGAAACAACATTACGTTGGTTTGAATGGCAGCTGCTGGATGAACTTGGCAGTGTATTTGAGTGGCCGCAACTGGAGCAACGTAATGAACTCCCCGAAACACTTTATTTTCGTAGTTACAGCGGATTTAGCGTGGATTATCACGATAGCGATTGTGTCACTATCAGCCGCGATGAAGCCATTGCATTGGGGCAAAGCGATTGGCTCAATGATCCACTCACCGAGTCGCAACGATACAATTTAAAACGTATTATGCGTCATGCGTTAGCGCCATTTATCGGCGATAAACCGTTACGTGCGCGCGCCTTGTTTAAACGTTAGGAGAAACGATGAAGAATATCCGTTTAGGTGTCAATATTGATCACGTCGCCACCGTACGTAACGCGCGTGGTGTTAGCTACCCCGATCCGGTGACTGCGGCAGCCATTGCCGAGCAAGCGGGGGCTGATGGAATTACCATACACCTGCGCGAAGATCGTCGTCACATCACCGATCGCGATGTAGCCATGTTACGGCAGACGCTTAATGTGCCTATGAACTTAGAGATGGCGTGCACCGATGAAATGATCGGTATCGCGATTGATACACAGCCGACTTACAGTTGTTTAGTTCCAGAGAAACGCGAAGAGCTCACAACCGAGGGCGGGTTGGATGTCGTGGGCCAACAACAACGTATAGCCGCAGCTGTTAAGCAGCTTGCCGATGCCGGCATTTTAGTCTCGTTATTTATCGACCCTAACCATGCGCAAATTGATGCAGCAAAAGCGTGTGGTGCGCCTATTGTTGAATTACATACAGGTGCATACGCGGAGGCGGAAACGCATGCGCAACGTGAACACGAGTTTCAGTTATTAAAAGAAGCCGCAACTTATGCAGATAAACAGGGTTTGCAGGTCAATGTGGGTCATGGACTGCACTATCACAATACACTTGAAATCGCGCAAATTCCGCAGGTAGTTGAGTTAAACATTGGCCACTCAATTATTGCGCGCGCTGTATTGGTGGGTCTAGATCGCGCTGTACGCGACATGAAAGCAATTCTTGAGCGAGCTCGCTAATGGCGATATTTGGCATGGGCACTGATATGATTGCTGTTGCGCGAGTGGAGACATCGCTGGCGCGCGGCAATGGCCTGGTAAAACGCGTATTAACCGAATATGAACAAGATATTTGGTCGCAACACCGTGCCCCAGCAGATTACTTAGCCAAACGATTTGCAGCAAAGGAGGCGTGTGCCAAAGCATTTGGTACGGGCATTGCGCAAGGGCTTTCATTTCAACATATGGAAGTCCGCAATGATGCGCTAGGGCGACCCGAGTGGGTGTTTTATCAGCGAGCTCTGCAATGGTGCGAGCAATACGGCATCGCCCATGCACACTTGAGCATTAGTGATGATAGTGGGTTTGCTATCGCGACAGTGATTTTAGAAACGAGTAGTTAAACAATGGCGCAGTTTTTTAAGCCCAAAGGCCGCAAAAAATCCACATCGAATTATGTATTAACAGGTACTGCAGATGCGCTCGACCATCAGGGACGCGGTGTGGTTAGGCTATCAAAGCAGGGCAAAAATCGGGTTTATTTTGTTCCACAAGTGCTACCGGGCGAGACGGCTCAATTTAAGGTGACCGGACAACAAAATACCGAATTGCTTGCACGCCAAAACGCTTCCGAGGAGAGGCGTCAGGCGCCATGTCCCTACTATGAAGACTGTGGTGGATGCGATTTACAGCATATTAATGAGACACACCAGCGGCGTCATAAACAGCAGGTAGTCACTGAATTGTTCGCTAAAATGGCAGGTGTGCGAGACGAGTTACCTTGGCATGAGACGTTAATCGCCGATGATTGGCAATATCGTCGAAAGGCACGCTTGGCGATTTATCAACGCAACACAGCAGAGCCGATGCGGTTAGGTTTTCGGGCGCACTCAAGCAAACATATTGTTGATATTCCGCAGTGCGTGGTTTTAGATAGCGCTCTTAATCGTGTGCTTGATGATCTTCGGTCAATACTTTACGAAGCTCAAATAGGCCCTAAGTTGGGTCATATCGAGTTGATCAAAGCGCGCGATGTACACCTGTGTCTGCGTATCACTCAGTCTTTAAGTTCGGAGCAAGAAAAGTGCCTCCGAGCCTTTTCGAGTGACAGTCAGTGTACGCTTTGGCTCGATGATGGTCAGCAAATTACTTCATTGGCGGAGGACGTAGTCTGCTTCGATGAGACCATTGATGGCGATCGACTGGTATTCATGCCTGGGAACTTTATACAGGTGAACGCGAAAGTTAATCAGCAAATGGTCAAGCAGGCACTGAATTGGTTGGCACCACAAGCCGAGGATGAAATCCTCGATCTGTTCGCGGGCATTGGTAATTTTACTTTGCCGCTCGCACGGCGTGTAAAATCGGTGACCGCAGTCGAAGGTGTATCAGCAATGACCACGCAATTGGCTGCTAACGCGGCGGCTGCAGATCTCAGTAATGTTCACGCACAGACTTTTGACCTCAGTACTGATCAAGTGAGTCGTTTACTCAAAAAGGGCTTTCAACGTGTTCTTCTTGATCCGGCACGGGCCGGTGCCGAAAAGGTCTGTCAGGGCATCGCACAACTCGAAGCAGATAAACAACCTGTGCAAATTGTGTACGTTTCTTGCTCGCCGGATACACTGGCTCGCGATAGTCGTTGGTTATTGGATAACGGCTATGAGATTACGCATATCAGTTTAGTTGACATGTTTGTACAAACGCATCACATTGAAACAATGGTGAGCTTCAAAAAGGTAGTATAAAGTCATGGTCCATGTTCGCAGTACACATGTTGATGATCCGCAGTATCAGGATGCGGCACAACACTGGTTAGTCAGTGTCAAAGATGTCAGCACACTGGAAGAAACCGCGAACATGCTCGCCAAGCGCTATTCGGACCACGCTGATGCCTTACTCAAAGGCAAAGAGATGGTGGAGATTTTGGCTCCACTCAATCTTGATACTGAGTCGTTGCTTGCAGCATTGTACGCTCCGCTGGTCGATAAGGTGATGCTTGATATTGACGACTTGCCGATCGAACGTTCATTGCAAGTGTTACTGCGCAACGTCCAGCAAATGCAGAATATTTCTGAGTTACAGTCCTTTCAACATGGCCAACCTGATGGCGCGCAAATTGATAACGTGCGGCGCATGCTGTTGTCTATGGTTGAAGATGTTCGCGCGGTGCTTATTAAGCTTGCCGAGCGCATCTGCTTTCTGCGCGAGGTGAAAAATGCCGATGAGGAAACGCGTGTATTAGCGGCTAAGGAGTGCGCAGAAATATACGCGCCATTAGCCAATCGTTTGGGTATTGGACAGCTCAAATGGGAATTGGAAGATATCGCCTTTCGCTACCTGCATCCCAAAACCTACAAAAGCATCGCACAGCAGCTAGATGAGCGGCGTTTAGATCGAGAAAGTTATATCCATGACTTTGTCGAGGACTTGCAACATTCGTTGCAGGAGCAGGGCATCATCGCTGACGTTTACGGTCGTCCCAAGCACATTTTTTCGATTTGGCGCAAAATGCAGAAAAAGCATCTTAGCTTCGAGCAGTTATTTGATATTCGCGCTGTACGAATTTTGACGCATTCGTTGAAAGACTGTTACGCCGCTTTAGGCGTTGTGCACTCACGTTGGCGCCATTTATCCTCAGAATTTGATGATTATGTGGCAACGCCAAAGCCGAATGGCTACCAATCGATCCATACGGTGGTGGTCGGCCCCGACAACAAAAATGTCGAAATTCAAATTCGTAGCCATGAAATGCACGATGATGCAGAACTCGGAGTTGCCGCGCACTGGATGTATAAGGAAGGCGCGCAAGCAGGTAAACGGCATGGTTTCGAAGAAAAGATCGCATGGCTGCGTAAGCTACTGGCTTGGCATGAAGATATGGCTGGGAGCGACTCGTTAGTCGAAGAGATACGTTCCCAGGTATTTGAAGATCGGGTCTATGTGTTCACGCCGAAAGGTGAGGTCATTGACCTTCCCGCAGGCTCTACACCCTTGGATTTTGCCTATTATATCCATAGTCAGGTCGGTCACCGCTGTGTCGGCGCGAAAATTGATGGCCGCATCGTACCTTTCACCTACCAACTGCAAAACGGTGACAAAGTTGAAATACTGACTCAGAAAAGTGCGCAACCACGTCGTGATTGGTTAAATCCGCAAATGGGCTATCTGCATTCTTCACGCGCGCGAAGTAAAGTACATACTTACTTTAAAAAGCAGGATCGCGATAAGAATTTACAAGCCGGTAAAGAACTGCTCGAGCAAGAGCTAAGCAAGTACGGTTTGAGTT
This sequence comes from Idiomarina baltica OS145, assembly GCF_000152885.1. Taxonomy (GTDB): domain Bacteria; phylum Pseudomonadota; class Gammaproteobacteria; order Enterobacterales; family Alteromonadaceae; genus Idiomarina; species Idiomarina baltica. The sequence continues at coordinate 288,736 of NZ_CH672406.1, read as the reverse complement.
TAAATGCTGCCACTAAAGCGCTTGAACGCTTTAATGTGAGCCAGTTAGATGATCTGCTAGCCGCTATTGGCGCAGGCGATATTAGACTTCATCAAGTGGTCAACTTTATTAAGCCGGCACCGACGGAAGAGCAGCAGCTCGCTCGGATTAAAAAGCGAACCGCACAGCAAACTAAGCCCGTCGGTGGTACCTCCGAAGTGACTATTGAAGGGATTGGTAACTTAATGATGCAGTTTGCACGCTGTTGCCAACCGATCCCCGGCGAACCGATTCGTGGATTTATAACCCAAGGGCGTGGCGTTTCGGTTCATCGGCAAGACTGCGATCAATTACAGCACCTACTTTCACAGCACCCTGAACGGGGGATTGAAGTGTCTTGGTCTGCTCGTACGCAGAAGGAGTATCGCGCGTCGGTTCGTATTTCAGCGTTGGATAGAAATGGCTTATTGCATGATATCACCAGTGTTCTGGCCAACGAAAAAGCAGCGGTATTACAAATGGATAGTGAGTCAGATGCGCAGTCGCAGTCGGCGACCATTTGGCTGAAGTTAGCGGTTAAAAATAATCAGGCGTTGCAAAAGATCATTCAGCATTTACGCCAATTACCCGGCATTGAACAAGTTCAAAGGAGTTAATAATCATGCAAGCAGTGGGTATCGAGGCGCTCAAACAGGTTATGCAGCAGCTACGCGACAAACAACACGGCTGTCCGTGGGACCTCAAACAAACTTTTGAGTCGTTGCTACCCTATACCATCGAAGAAACCTATGAGGTGGTCGACGCGATCAATGGGGGCGACCGCGCAGCGATGAAAGATGAACTCGGTGACTTACTGTTTCAAGTCGTATTTTATGCGCAACTTGGTGAGGAAGAGGGAAGCTTTGATTTTGAGGCTATTGCTCAGCATACTGCCGATAAACTGATACGCCGCCATCCTCATGTGTTCGAGCAAACCGACGGTGCTTTATCCGATGCCGAGATAAAGCAGCAGTGGGAAGCGATAAAGCAACAAGAGCGTAAAAGCCAGCAAGCAGAAACTGTCTTTAAAGACATTCCGAGTCAGTTACCGAGTGTGCTAAAAGCCGCTAAGCTTCAAAAGCGAGCGGCTTCTGTCGGCTTCGACTGGACGGAAGAAGAACCCATTTATGCAAAGGTTTATGAAGAGATCGATGAGGTTCGCACTGCCGAAAACGATGACCACCTGGAAGAAGAAATCGGTGATTTATTATTTGCTGTGATTAACCTTGCTCGCCATAAGCAGGTGAACCCAGAACGTGCGCTTCAGAGAGCGAACAATAAATTTGTGCAGCGCTTTCAAGCGATTGAAGCGATGCTAAGCGCCCGTAAACAAGCGGCGGACGAACTGAGTTTGGACCAACTTGAAGCACTTTGGCAAGAGGTAAAATCGGCGCAAAAGTGATGCTTTTATTTGTAGAAATGGGTGCGCTTAGGTATACTATTTTCCCGTCTTAAGAAATCCCTACATTGACCTGACCAACTGGGTAACACATGGCGACAAATTATATTTTCGTAACCGGCGGCGTTGTATCCTCGCTGGGGAAAGGTATTGCTGCAGCTTCACTGGCTGCGATTCTTGAAGCACGGGGCCTGAATGTCACCATTCTAAAGCTCGACCCTTACATTAACGTCGATCCAGGCACGATGAGCCCGATCCAACACGGTGAAGTTTTCGTCACCGTCGATGGCGCAGAAACAGACCTCGATTTGGGTCATTATGAGCGTTTCATCCGTACCCGCATGACCAGTCATAATAACTTTACTGCGGGGCGCGTTTACGAGGACATTATCCGTCGTGAGCGAAAAGGTGAGTTCCTCGGCGCGACCATTCAGGTCATCCCACATATCACCAATGAAATTAAACGTCGCATTATTGAAGGCGGTAAAGGCTCGGATATCGCAATTATTGAAATCGGCGGCACCGTGGGTGATATCGAATCACAACCTTTCTTAGAAGCGATTCGCCAACTTGGCACTGAAGTCGGCCGTGATCACACCTTGTTTATGCATTTGACGTTAGTGCCTTTCTTGGGTGCTGCGGGCGAGGTAAAAACCAAGCCCACGCAACACTCCGTGAAAGAGCTACGCTCGATTGGTATTCAGCCGGATGTTTTAGTCTGTCGTTCGGATCGTTCGCTGCCACCTTCAGAGCGTTCAAAAATCGCGCTTTTCACCAATGTTGAGGAGAAAGCGGTCATTGGTCTGCGTGATGTCGATAGTATCTATAAGATCCCATCGATGCTGAAGTCGCAAGGACTCGATGAGATCGTGACACATCGCTTCCGTCTTGATTGCCCAGAGGCTGATTTGAGCGAATGGGAGCAAGTACTGTATCAAGAATCGAATCCTAACGGCGAAGTGACCGTCGGTTTTGTTGGTAAGTATGTTGAGTTACCGGATGCGTATAAATCGGTTAATGAAGCCCTTGCCCATGCAGGTTTAAAAAACCGTCTTACGGTTAATATTCGCTACATTGATGCACAAGACATCGAAACCAAAGGCACCAGTAAGTTAGCTGATGTCGACGCTATTTTAGTGCCTGGTGGTTTTGGTGATCGGGGTATCGATGGCAAGCTAAAAGCCGCGCAGTATGCGCGTGAAAATAATATTCCGTATTTAGGTATTTGCTTAGGTATGCAAGTCGCGCTTATCGAGTACGCACGCAATGTGGCCGGGATGAAGGATGCGAACAGCACTGAGTTTCAGCCCGATTGCAAACAACCGGTGGTGGGTTTGATTACCGAGTGGATGGATGCTAACGGTCAAAAAGAGCTGCGCGACGAAAGTTCCGATTTAGGTGGCACGATGCGTTTAGGTGCACAGGAATGTCATTTAGAGAAAGGCTCGAAAGCAAGCAAGATGTACGGTGCTGAAGTGATCGAAGAACGTCACCGCCATCGCTACGAAGTCAACAATAACTACATCGAAGCGTTAGAGAAAGCAG
>NZ_CH672406.1:195141-285456 GCF_000152885.1 Idiomarina baltica OS145 | reverse complement strand
GCGTGAGATTATGGATTCGCGTGGTAACCGACGGTAGAAGCAGACGTTTATTTAGAGTCAGGCCACATGGGTCGCGCTGCCGCACCCAGCGGTGCTTCAACAGGTTCACGAGAGGCGCTTGAGTTGCGCGACGGTGATAAAAACCGTTACTTAGGTAAGGGTGTTGAGCAAGCGGTTGCCAATATTAATGGCGCGATTGCTGAAGCTTTGCGTGGCGCTGAAGCGGTTAACCAAAACGCGATTGACGAAATTATGTTGCGCTTAGATGGCACCGATAATAAAGAAAAGCTTGGTGCTAACGCTATTTTGGCCGTTTCTTTGGCCGTCGCCAAAGCAGCAGCGGCCTATAAAAACATGCCGTTGTACCAGCATATTGCTGAACTCAACAATACGCCTGAGACATACAGCATGCCACTACCGATGATGAACATCCTTAACGGTGGTGAACACGCGGACAATAACGTCGATATTCAAGAGTTCATGATTCAGCCGGTTGGCGCGTCAAGCTTTAAAGAAGGCTTGCGTATGGGAGCTGAAATCTTCCATGCGCTGAAAAAAGTGCTTCAGCAGCGTGGTTTGAGCACTGCAGTGGGCGACGAAGGTGGTTTCGCGCCGAACTTAGGCTCTAACGAAGAAGCTCTACAAGTGATCGTCGAAGCCGTTGAAAAAGCAGGCTACCGCATGGGTGATGACGTAACGCTTGCATTGGACTGTGCTGCATCTGAGTTCTACAAAGACGGTCAGTACAATCTAAGCGGAGAAGGCAAGTCCTTTGATGCCGAAGGATTCGCCAGCTATCTTGCTGAGTTATGTGATCGTTATCCGATTATTTCCATTGAAGACGGTTTAGACGAGTCCGACTGGGATGGTTGGAAAGTGTTGACTGAAAAGCTAGGTGACCGTGTACAGTTGGTGGGTGATGACCTGTTCGTGACTAACACGCGTATCTTGCAAGAAGGTATCGACAAGGGTATCGCAAATTCAATTTTGATTAAATTTAATCAGATTGGTAGTCTGACAGAAACTTTGGCAGCGATCGAGATGGCGCGTAAAGCAGGTTACACTGCGGTTATCAGTCACCGTTCGGGTGAGACTGAAGACGCAACCATTGCAGATTTAGCAGTTGGCACAGCCGCCGGTCAAATTAAAACCGGCTCGCTTTGCCGTTCGGATCGTGTAGCCAAATACAATCAATTGCTACGCATTGAAGGTGAGTTGGATGGCAAAGCGCCATACCGCGGTCGACAAGAAGTCAAAGCTGGATAATTCGCAGGCCGACATTTTTCAGCCGATAGCAGAGCACAGCGATATCGCTGAGCTCTGCTCAGCTTTGTATGAAAGAACATTAATACAACTCTCACAAGAAGAGCTAGATGCCGGCTTATTGCGCCGACGTTTAGCGAGCCTTCCATTTTACGTGCGCCATGCCGCACACGGTTCATTGCAAGCGGCACAGCACAGTCCGTTACAACTCGATGCACAGAACGCCAGTTGGCAAGCGCCTCAGGCATCAACCTGCCCAGCAGGAACAGGCACAGCGCAAAAGCAACACGCGTGGTTTAAACAGCATGCGGCACTCGGGCTCGTGGTTCCCGTGCGTTACGAAACGAGTGAGTTTAAGACGATAGTGCTTGATAGTATTGACCGCGTCGATAGTAAGCACCATCGTGTGCATTTAAACTATCAGGGGTGGTTTAGCTTTAGCGGTGAGGGTGAGTCATCTGATTTAACCTTGCTGAAGCCGACCAAACGTATTATGACCGCAGCCTGTTGCGGTCATCAATGGAATCATCGGGGGCGCGTTAACCCCCGAACGCTCACCTTACGCGAACTATTGCTGGTAGCCACTCTAGACTGGCGTCAGTTTAAAGTGGCACTCAAAATCGCGCGTTAAATGCCATTAGCTTCCATTTCGATGCGTGACGCCGCACCGTAAATCAGGCTTGCATCACCTTCGAGCTCACCCTCAGGTGTGGTGGTTGGCCAAAGCTCGTCAAGTCCCTGAATAACCTTACGCGTTTCTGAGATAGCCTCTTCTGCACCTGCTCGTTGTGCTTCAGACAACGCGTCGAGACGGCTCAACGCGATTTGTTGAAATCCATACGCGTCTTGAAACTCATGCACATTAACCACTTGGTTTTGTTTGATACCAATGGCGTACTCATCGGCTGAGGTGAGTAACATGCTGGCGATACTTTTTAGTACTTCCGCTGCGGTCATTGATGCCAAAGGTTCGTTAGCCGCAATAGCGTCTTTCAATGCGGCGTAGTTTTCCATTACGACGGCCTTATCGGCATCATTATTGACGCTATCGGCTAAATCGCTCAATGGTTTTGCGAAGCCCGGTAGGTCGCGCGCTTCGAAGGCACTCACTAAGCCCGCGTAGAGCTCATCACCGGGGTGTTTCATATGGGTCTTCGCCATTTCTAGATGACCTTGCTCATAAAGCTTCATGCCGACCCATAAATGACCACGTATTAAACCAAGTTGCGCTAAAAACGCTGAATCATTGGTGGTTAAATCCACGCTTACAGCGCCTTCACCTTCGCCTTCCATCATTGGACCCGGCGCAGTGAGTAATGTAGCGGGGGCTAGGCTGGTATGAGGGCTGGTTGTCGCAACGGCACCTTGACTGATGACCACCGAGGCACCAATCGCCGAACTGACCGCAATCCAACTCTTGCGTTTTTCTCTCATCATGGAATCCTTGTTTTTGCTCAATGTTATTTCAGTTATAATCTCAAAAATGATAACTATTCGCAAATAAAAGGTATGTTCTCAATATGATTATCCACTTACAGCAAGTCATCGATAAACCCACCATTGATGTTATTAACGAGAAACTTGCTCAGCATACCTTCACTGATGGCAAATTATCCGCGGGGGCAGGGGCTAAATCTGTTAAAAACAATCAGCAATTGAGTGTTGACCAAAAAGCGCAAGGACTGGTTGATTTTACGCTTCAGCGCATGCTGAGAAACCCCTGGGTGGAGGCTGCTTTACGTCCGAAAACAATTGCACGAAGCATGATCAATCGCTATCAAAATGAGCAAAGTTACGGTGTTCATGTGGATGACGCACTCATGAATCAAGCGCGCACCGATATCTCTTTTACACTCTCGTTATCTGCGCTTGACGAGTATCAAGGTGGTGCATTAACGATAGACGAACATAGTGGTGAGCGAAGCTGGCGCTTAGATGCGGGGGATGTGCTGATCTATCCAAGTCACTTTTTGCATCAGGTAGAGCCTGTGACAGCAGGTCAACGCACTGCGTTAGTTGGTTGGTGTCAGAGTTGGGTGAGAGATGCTCAGCAACGCGCCTTACTGTTTGATATGCAGCAAGCCGTCATGCAGGAGTTTGAGGCCAAGGGACGCAGTGAACAATACCTTCTGCTCTCTAAAAGCTATCAAAACCTGTTGCGAATGTGGATGGATTAATTATGAATTCACGATACAATGCGCTTTATTAGGTAGCCTAACTGATTGTGATTAAGGATATTTGCTGTTGCTAGATAGGTTTAAAGGATTACAACTTAATTTTCTTCATGGTTTGTTAGTCGTTGTATTTTTGGTCGGCATCGCCTGTGTTGAGTGGGTCATTAATTTAACCTCATCGCAGTATCAGCAGCTTAAAAGTAACCGAGCAACGACTGAATTAGTTGGTATTCGCTCTCAAATGGAGCAATTGTTTGGTGAAGCGTCTCGTGCAGCCTTTGCATTTTCTTCCTATTTCTCTGTGCAGCCTGTCACTGAACCGGTTAACACGCGCTTACTCGCGGTGTCTATTCTTAAAGAAAGTCCTGTGGTCAAACGAGTATCCGTTTGGCGTAACCAAGACTTATTGTTTGCCTATCCAATAACGCCGGCTATGACGTTATGGACAAGCCAAGCACCCAAGCAATACGATCTCACATCCCCAGTTGCACAGTTATTTGAAAACTATCAAGTTTCCTCCCCACGTTTATTAGAAAATGGTGCACTGGCGTTAGATGTGACATTACCAATCTATACCCGACACTTCACTTTCTCAGGATTTTACTGGGGTTCGGTACGGTTATTGGTCGATATATCAGAAATCATGCGACGCGTTCGTGAAGGGAGCGCTGCGGACTACGAGCTTGCGTTAAGTCGCGCTTCGGTCGAAAAGCTGGGTGAGGAGGTTTTTCTCGGCAATCCTGATATTTTAAACACGGCGGATGCGACGACTGAACTTGATGTGTTTAATGAAACTTGGCAGATCCATGCGCGCGCAAAACACACGAATACAAAAGTCAGTGGCATGGGTTGGCTGCGCTTCTTCGGTTACGCCGGGGTCATTGTACTTGCCGCCGTCATCGCACTACTAAGCCGCAGTTATCGTGCGTTGCATCAACAAGCACAAACGGATGTTTTGACAGGATTACTCAATCGAAGAGCGCTAACGCAACGTTTTAAGTCGTTAGCATCGCGCAATGATAAGCCATTAGAAGTCATTTATATTGATTTGAATAAGTTTAAACCTATTAATGATCGGTACGGGCATGCGGTCGGCGATAAGTTTCTCATGCATGTTGCGTCAATATTGAACACCTACGTGAATGCCAAGGAAGCCGGGCGTATCGGTGGTGATGAATTTGTCGTGTTACGTCCTCTAAAAACGAGTGAGCTTGGTAACAGCGATAGTGTTAAAGACATCGTTGAACACTTGCGTGAGCACCCTTTTGTGTTTGAGAAGGGCGAGTTAACCATTCACGCCAGTGTTGGCCGTGCGGAGTTCCCGGCTGAGGGACGCTCGCTTGAAGAACTCCTGCACGTAGCTGATGAACGCATGTATGAAGATAAAAATAAAAATGCTTAGTCTTCGTTATCACCCGAGTGTAGTCGTCGGTATATAACGAACGAGTAAACTGTGGGCACAAGTGCAAGCACAACAATGAGCGCGATGAGCATAGTCGGTGGCATAGGCCACCAGGCTTTCGACACTAGTATCGCGCCAATAATGACAAAACAGTAACTTCCCAAACGGTGGGTTTTATACCAGACTTCATCGCTGGCTAAGGTCCAAGGCGTGCGAATACCAATAAAGAAGTTCTTCCGCAGCTTACCTAAGTAATTACCCAAACAGATAAATAAGACGCCGACACCGGCAACGATGATTGTTGGTAACTCAAGTTCAGCTCCGAGCGCAACACTCAGCTGGACTACTTGAATCAGCAAAATAAAGCCTAGCATCAAGTTGGTAATTAAGCCGACAGTCGTGCGGAAACTATTTATTTTGTAGCCTTTGGGAGAGAGCACATGCAGGCATTCCATGAGCGCCCAAAGTCCGACCATAATCAGTGTCATCAGCCAGGCGCCAAGAGGTTTTGACTGATAGGCATCGATTTCACCTTCAAAGTTCCAGTGACTGGGGATTTCTTGCGGTAGCTGGTTGTAGAGCGCGCCCACAAAAACGGCACTTAATACAATCAGCAACCAGCTAATCCAACGATGCTTCCAAGGGAGCGTAAAGGTCATGAGTCCTCCTTGTGAGAAAATAGACCAAATAAGATCGCCATTACCTCTTCGGCGACTGAACTATTAAGCGAATATATGAGCTGCTGTCCGCGGCGCTCGCGGCGCACTAACTCGGCACTCAGCAATAACGCTAGATGATGTGAGAGAGAAGCTTTAGTAATTGAAAACTCCTCACTCAGCTCACCCGCACTTTTGGAGCCAGAGCGCAATACACGAAGAATATCTCTGCGAGTGCCGTCGGCAAGCGCTTTGAATACCAGTTGTTGTTTCATTATGAAGATATTACCGTTAGTTAGATATTTAGATAATAGTCTAAATATCTAAAGTTGCAAGTTTGAGTTATGCTAATAGCCCATGATTAAGGACGTGCTATGAAACTGATTTCGACTTGGCAAACAGAAAGGCTTGTGATTAGACCGCTTAAAGGGACGGATGCGGAGTTTATATTAACATTACTCAATGAACCTGAATTCATTAAACAAATTGCTGATAAGCAGGTTAGAACCATTGATAATGCTATCAACTATATCGAAACAGGGCCGCAAATGCAGTACCGGCACTATGATTTAGGCCTGATGTTGATGGTGCGTAAGCAGGATGGTAAATCGATAGGATTAATGGGGTTGTTAAAGCGTGACTTTCTCGATCACCCAGACATCGGATATGCGTTATCAAACGTGTATACAGGACAGGGCTACGCCATTGAAGCAGCACGCTCGCTGATGGAGCGCGTAGCTCAGTGTACACGCCTCACGCGTCTGAGTGCCATTTGCAACCCAAGCAACGCCGCTTCGCTAACATTGTTAGATAAACTCGGCTTTATTGAACAAGGCATCATTGAGCTGCCCGACGATGGGCAACCCGTGGTGCTCTTGGAAACCTTTGTTGTACGCGATGGAGGAGGTTAAACGGCAGTTAACCAGCCAAATGAATCTGCTCGCTCACCCCATTGAATCTCATTTAACGCGCGACGCAATAATTGCGTTTTGGGGCCTTCTTCGCCGCTGCCGATGGTGATAGTTTGCTCATTGTGAATCAGCGAACCAACGGGGGTCAGCACTGCCGCTGTGCCAGACAGCGCCGCTTCGGTAGCCGGCTTTTGTGCACGGTCGAGGAGTTCATCAACTGACAAGGCACGCTCACTCACCTTCATGCCCATGTCTTTAGCGAGTGTCAGAATTGAGTCACGGGTAATACCGTGTAAGAAACTGCTATCCAAATCTTTGGTAATAATCTCATCACCGTCGATGAGTAAGAAGTTGGCAGCGCCTGTTTCCTGCACATCCCCATTTGGGCAAAACAGTACTTGGTCAGCATCGTATTGGGCGCGTGCTTGCATAATTGGATTTAATGCACTGGCGTAGTTACCACCACTTTTAATCATACCCATATGTGGTGCGCAACGCATGCCGTCAGTTTCAATCAACAGTTTTAGCGGACGCGTGCCGCCGGCAAAATAGTCGCCCACCGGCGATAACAACACATACAGCAACGACTGAGTTGCTGGGCTGGCTGCTTTACCAATCGCGGGCTCGGTGCCGATATGCGTTGGACGTATATACATGGAGCCTGGCGGGTTAGGTACTTCGTTTTTAAAATGTTTTACGATATCAACGATCATATGCTCAAGGAGCGTCGTATCGATCTCGGGTAAAGCCAGCAATTTACTGCTCTGACGCATGCGTTTGATATTTTGATCAAGCCTGAAAATATGAACCGAACCATCAGCATGCTTGAATGCTTTTAATCCCTCAAAGCAGGTACTAGCGTAATGCAAAGCATGTGCACCAGGATGCAAAGACAAGCTATTCGCGGTACTTATTTGAGGGGAATGCCATTGCCCATCTTGGTATTCTGCAATACTCATTTCAGGCATGAAAACGGTGCCAAAAGCGGCCATATCAGACTCCTTTACATTAAAATCCCGGCTAGTTTAACACGAAAGCTACGTAATTTAGCTAAGAAGGGTTTCTTTTCAAGTACCAAATGGCGATGGGAATTTCCATCAGTGCGTAAGTAATCAGGGTATACCAAAACCAATTTAATGAGCCTCCAAATAATAAAAATGGATAGCCCAGCCCCATGTATTTCCAGCCTACAATTACAAGCGCGAAGGCAATAGCACTGGCGCTTGCGAGTGCCAACTTGCCCATCGATTTACCCGCAACTCTTGGAAAAACGTGCAGATAACACACCAATAGAATCGCAAGATTCAACAACACAACTAAAAGTTCAGCGGGTAACATTTCGACTTAAGTACTCCATATCGCCTGAAATAAAACGGATACGCCGGATAATAACATTAATCCTAACGTCAGTCGTTTAAACTGCTGCTCAACGACAAATCGTTGAAGATAATGCCCAAATAGGGCGCCTAACATTGCGCAAGGTACCATTGCCAGAAGGAGCGTGAGGTGGGAGCGCTGGTAGACACCTTGCGTACTAAAGGTCAGCACGTTAGCAATAGCAATGACTAAAAAGAACAATGCCAAAGTGGCCCGAAAGGTTGTTTTATCAACCTTTGCATTAGCAAGAAATAAGATGATGGGTGGGCCACCTAGCGTCATGAGTCCGTTTAGTATTCCCGATGTAGCGCCGACTCCGACATGACCGGGGCGATGATTAAAAGTCGGTAAATTGCGGCCACTCACCAACACAGCTACGACTGTTAAGATGAGCAACCCCAACAGCCATTGGATTGCTCGTTCGTTGACCTCGACCAAGAGCAGGCTGCCAACAATGGAAAACGCAAATCCCGCCCCGAGTAACCAAAGCCACTGACGGGGATGCGCGGCGTGTCGGTTCTTGTAATAGATAATTGCGCTTAAAAATACGTTCACGATCGACAACGTGGGTGTAATGGTCGTCATGGGCAAAAACAGCACTAACAAAGGCACACTCACAAGGCCAGAGCCAAAGCCGCTGATCCCCTGTAAGGTGGTGGCAAAGAAAATAATCACTGCAGCATAGATATATTCCAAAAAAACACCTCAATGGCTTTGCATACTCAGTTTTAGACTTCATAATGGCACTAATACAGGTTTTCCAGAGCACTTTATGCGAATTGTCATTATTTTGCTGGTTGGCGTATTAGCAGCGCTACAATACCGTCTTTGGTTTGGTAAGAACAGCTTGCCAGACTATTGGCGCTTGCAACAAGAAGTGCAACATCAACGCAAAGCGAATGACAACTTGGCGCGGCGTAACGAAGTGCTTTATGCGGATATTAAAGACTTACGTGAGGGCGAAGACGCGCTGGAAGAGCGCGCGCGCAACGAACTCGGTATGATAAAAAAAGAAGAAGTGTTTTTCCGTCTTGTGCACCCGAGGAGGCTTGAGCAGTAATATGTCATCTTCGTCGGGGATTAAGCTCGCGGCCGTCGTTCCCGCAGCAGGTACCGGGAGCCGGATGCAAAGCGAGCAACCTAAGCAATTTATTGAGATCCAATCTCAACCAATACTCTCTCACACGCTCGCTGCGATTCAGCGTGCCCCTCAAGTGCAACGCGTTTTCGTTGCTGTTAACCCAACGGCTATCAACCTATATCCGCGCTGGCCTGAGGCGGTTGAAACGGTTTCCGGCGGCGAGTCGCGCGCTGAATCTGTGCTGATGGGGCTAAAAGAGGCAGCACGACAAGGTTTTAGTCATGCGTTAGTACATGATGCAGCACGACCTTGTTTGCCATTAAGCGTCTTACTGGACGTAATTGAACAAGGCACATTACAAGATCAAGGCGCTATCGTGGCGTTGCCGGTACGCGATACCTTAAAGCGAGCGCAAGCCGATAGTTTGACGATAAGCAGCACGGTTTCCCGTGAGCGATTGTGGCAAGCGCAAACGCCTCAGGTGTTTGCGATTAAGCCTTTGATAGCGGCTATTAACAAGATGGGCGTCGCTCATCCAGGCCTAACCGATGAAGCGTCAGCGATGGAGTTCGCTGGCTATCAACCGCGATTGGTCATGGGCTCATATAAAAATATCAAAGTGACCTTCCCGGAAGATATCGAGTTGGTCAGTTACTATTTAAACGAAGAGATTAATCACTCATGATGAATATTCGTGTTGGTCATGGCTATGACGTGCACCGCTGGGGCGCAGAGAATAAGCCCTTAATGCTAGGTGGTGTTGAAGTGCCGCACGCTGATGGTCTTTTGGCTCACTCAGACGGTGATGTTGTGCTGCACGCTATTAGTGATGCAGTGTTAGGCGCATTGGGTTTAGGTGATATTGGTCGTCACTTTCCCGACACCGATGATCAATTTGCGGGCGCAGACAGCGGTGAGCTACTGACTCATATCATGCAATTGGCTGCCTCGCGCAAATTTGCTGTCGGCAACATCGACGTTACTATCGTGGCTCAGCAGCCTAAAATGGCACCTCACATTGACGCGATGAGACAACGTATCGCGGATTTACTGGATGTGGTGAGTGATGCGGTGAACGTGAAAGCGACAACGACGGAAAAGCTAGGTTTTGTTGGCCGGAATGAAGGTATAGCGTGCCATGCAGTGGTATTAATGGCGGGTCAGTCATGAGTCAGTTAGACGCGGCAATTAACCCAGCTAGGCTCAATTCAAAGCGCACGCAAGCACAATTTAAACTTCACCCCGAAGACTTTGTCGTGACCGAACGACTTGATGTCGCGGACGACGGAGAGGGTGAACATCAGTGGTTGTGGATTCGTAAGCGCGGTGCCAATACACAGTTTGTTGCGCGCCAGCTTGCCCGATTTGCCGATACCTCACCTAAAAACGTCAGTTATGCGGGTTTAAAAGACCGTAATGCAGTTACTGAGCAATGGTTTTCTGTGCAATTACCCGGGCAAGAGACTTTAGATTGGCAACAGCTCAACAATGAAGAATTCCAAGTCCTGAAGGTGATTCGTCGACAAAAGAAACTTAAGCTCGGCTTACATGAAGCGAATCAGTTTAAGATCCGCTTGCGTGATGTTGCCGATAAGGGACTGTTTGAGCAAAACTGGAATTCGCTTGTGACCGACGGCACGCTTAACTATTTTGGCCCGCAACGATTCGGTCATGACCAGAATAACTTAACTCGTGGATTCGAATGGCTGCGAGCGGGTGGCAGCAACAAACGTGTGAAAAAGCCAGAGCAAAGCCGGTTGTTGTCGTCTGTACGCTCATTCCTATTCAACCAAATAGCGTCTTCACGCTATCAGCAGTACGGTTTTGAAACGCTTGCAGGTGACTGTGTGATGCTATCCGGGTCACAATCAGTTTTTCATGTTGAGCAGTGGGATGATGAGCTGAAACAGCGTCTTACCACTGGCGATATTCAGTTGACGGCTGGTCAACCCGGCTGGGTTTCTAAGCCGCTCATTTCTGGGGAAGCTGAGCAGTTTGAAACCGACTGTGTAAGTCCGTGGGCTGACATTATTGACTGTTTAGCGTCAAAAAAGGTTAAAGCCAGCCGCCGTGCTATGCGTCTTAAACCGACTGACCCTGAGTTATGTTGGGATGGTAGCGATGCGGTTATTTATTTTGAATTACCTAAAGGCAGTTTTGCAACTGCGTGTATTAGTGAACTAATTGATTTGTCGGTGACTGAAAATGATGAAGATTCTGTTGAGTAATGATGACGGCGTTCATGCGCCCGGTATTCACGCGCTGTATCAAGCCTTAAAATCTATTGCTGAGGTCCGCGTGATAGCACCAGATAGAAATTGTAGTGGTGCGAGTAATTCACTGACCCTGCATAATCCACTGCGTCTGCAACAGCTCGATAATGGCTTTTACTCGCTCAATGGCACGCCGACTGATTGTGTTCATATTGGCACTAACTCGCCGTTTGCCGAAGAGGTTGATTTAGTGGTTTCAGGCATTAATGACGGACCTAACATGGGCGACGATGTGTTTTATTCAGGTACAGTGGCTGCTGCAATGGAAGGGCGGTTTAAAGGTCTGCCTGCCATTGCCGTGTCGATGGGGGGACGCGGACATGACTACTATGATACGGCGGCGCAAGTCGTTGCCGAGTTGGTTGAAAGTATGGAATCGAAGCCTCTTCAGTTAGATACCGTGCTCAATGTTAATGTTCCTTACGGGCCTTATAATGATATTAAAGGCACACGAGTAACTCGGTTAGGCCGTCGACACCGCGCTGAAACTATGGTGCGTGATCGCGATCCCTTTGGTCGTGAGATCTTCTGGTATGGGCCCATCGGTCATCATTTAGATGATGCGCCAGACACTGATTTTGCAGCCATTCATGAGGGCTATGTATCGATTACACCATTAAGTCTGGATATGACCGCAAAACGTCATCAAGACACATTAGATCAATGGTTAGCGGAACGGGAAGATGCTCAATAGAAATCACTCAGGGATGGCGAAGCGATTAGTACAAACATTGTTGCAAGCAGGCATTACTAATCAACGTGTGCTGGATGTCATTCAGGCGACACCGCGAGAGCGATTTATGCCGGAGTCGCTTGCCCATAAAGCGTATGAAAACACCGCGTTGCCCATCGGGAATGGACAAACGATATCGCAACCATTGATGGTGGCAACAATGACACAGTTGCTGATTCAACATCATTGCCAACACGTGTTAGAGATCGGCACGGGTTCAGGCTATCAAACTGCGATACTGGCGCAATTAGTCGATCAGGTTTTTAGCGTAGAGCGTATCGGCCAGCTGCAGTATCAGGCTAAGCGCCGGTTACGTAGTCTCGATATCCACAATGTCTCGATGCGCCACGGTGACGGATGGGAAGGTTGGACAAGTAAGGCACCATTTGATGGCATCATCGTCACCGCCGCAGCGAGTGAATTGCCGAGTGCATTGCTCGAGCAACTCGCTGATGGAGGGGTGTTGATCATTCCTGTGGGTGAAACTAAGCAAACTCTAACGGTTGTAAGGCGTTTTGGCGACGAATTCGAACAGCAGCGTATTGGTGATGTGCGGTTTGTGCCTTTAGTTAAAGGAGCAACTCAGTGAAGCTATTTACCAAGATGTACGACGCTGTGCTGCGCTGGTCTCAGCATACTCATGCGCAATGGATCCTGGCGGCGTTGAGTTTTTCCGAAGCTATTTTTTTTCCGATCCCCCCGGATGTGATGTTAGCGCCTATGGCAATGACACAGCCTAAGCGGGCATTCAGATTTGCGGGAATAACAACACTGACTTCAGTGTTGGGTGGCTGTGTTGGGTTTGTGCTTGGTATGTGGGCCTATGACGCTGCGGTTTTACCGTTTGTCGAATTGATGGGCTATGAGGATAAATTAGCAACCATCGTTAATTGGTTCGAACATTATGGTATTTGGGTTGTTTTTCTCGCTGGCTTCTCACCTATCCCCTACAAGCTATTTACGGTGAGCGCCGGTATGCTGAGTATGGCTTTTTTACCGTTTTTACTCGCCTCAGCAGTGAGTCGGGGATTACGGTTTTACCTAGTTGCTTGGCTGCTACGCTGGGGAGGCCCTGAAATGGCGATCAAATTGAGGACGTATGTTGATCGCATCGGTTGGGCTACCGTTATTATCGCTATTCTTGTAATCTTGATTGTTAAACTCATGTCTTAAGGATCGGCTATTCATGACCCTGTATAAGGTGTTGACTTTGAGTCTAGTTGGCGCACAGTTAATTGTCGCTGGCTGTTCGTCACGTTCTGCACCCGCGCCCGTGGAGACACTCTATACGGGTAAAACGTATCAGGATTATGAAGCCGATAGCCTCGCGCAAGCTAAGCAGTACCAGGTTCAGAGCGGGGAAACGCTGTATTCAATTGCTTTTCGCGCCAGCATGGATGTTAACCAGCTGGCGCGTATTAATGACATCGCCGAACCTTACACCATATTTCCGGGACAAATGCTGCGTTTAGATGTGCCCAGCCCCAAAACTACGAGTTCTAAGAAACCGTCATCAGAGAATCAAAAAGATATAACGCAAACCGTTGCCAAGCCTGATACGAAAGAGTATGTTCAAAATACATACAGTAAAAAAACGATTGAAAAACAAAATCCTAAAACAAATGTTAAGGAGCGTGTAGTTGCTAAACCGAGGCGAGAAGAACGTCAGTCGGTTGTCTCACGCCCAGACACGATGTCAGTTAAGAACAAAGACATCCAATGGCGTTGGCCCGTTACGCAAAAAATTATACGTGATTTTTCGCTAGCCGAGCGAGGTAACAAAGGGTTGGATTTTGCAGGCCAAAAAGGTGATGCAGTTCATGCCGCCGCTGCGGGAAAAGTCGTGTACGTAGGAAGTGGCCTGAGAGGCTATGGTAATTTAATCATTCTGAAACATAACGATGATTTTATTACTGCCTACGCACACAACGAAAAAATTTTAGTTACTGAGCAACAGTGGGTCGATGTCGGACAGCCAATTGCAGAAATGGGCGATTCAGGAACCACGCGTGTTATGTTGCACTTTGAAGTGCGTTATCGCGGCAAATCAGTCAACCCGAGACACTACCTACCCAACTAGGTAAGTAGGCTGCTCGGCCTTGACTGATACACGTTGAGGTCTGTATGCAGAGTAGTGCAAGGGGAACGTCATGAGTAGTAAGCGTAAAAGCGAAATTGAAGATGACATGAAAGAAGTCGATGTGTTGGAGGAAGGGGAAGTCGATCCTTCAACATTATCTGATGATGTGCGTGATAATTCAGAAGAGGAACAGGCGCTCGAAGAAGCGTTGGTTAGCTCGGGTCAATATCAGCGTAAAATGGACGCTACGCAAATATATCTCAGCGAGATAGGTTTTTCCCCTCTATTAACTGCAGAAGAAGAAATTTTTTATTCTCGAAGAGCCCTTAAAGGCGATATTGCTGCACGTAAGCGTATGATCGAAAGTAATTTACGCTTGGTGGTTAAAATTGCTCGACGCTACTGTAATCGAGGTTTAGCGTTATTAGATCTCGTCGAGGAGGGCAATTTGGGGCTTATTCGAGCAGTCGAGAAATTTGATCCTGAGCGGGGATTTCGCTTTTCAACCTATGCGACGTGGTGGATCCGGCAAACGATCGAACGCGCGATTATGAATCAAACACGGACCATTCGTTTACCCATACATGTGGTTAAAGAACTGAATGTGTATTTGCGCGCGGCGCGCGAGCTCGCTCACAAGCTCGACCATGAGCCGACCGCTGAAGATATCGCAGCCAGTTTAAATAAGCCGGTCGAAGACATCACTAAAATGTTGAGACTCAATGAACGTGTGACATCGGTTGATACACCCATCGGTGGCGACAATGATAAAGCACTGCTTGATATTCTGACTGATGAGGCTGATGACGGGCCTGAAGGCGTTCTACAAGACGGTGATTTAAAAGAGCGCATCACTGAATGGTTGGATGCACTCAATCCAAAACAAAAGGAAGTGTTAGCGCGTCGCTTCGGCCTATTGGGTTATGAACCGTCGACGCTTGAAGATGTCGGTCATGAAATAGGCTTAACCCGCGAACGTGTGCGACAGATCCAGGTTGAGGCGTTACGCAAACTACGCGACTTCTTGCGTCAACAGGGGCTCACGCTTGAAGCGCTATTTACTGGGCATTAATGCTTTTTTCGTTGTTCATTGAGCCACATCAGCGCTTGCATTGGTGTCATCTGATCTAAGTCAAGCGCTTCTAACGCCTCACGTAGGGGGTCTATAGTCGGCTCCGGTGTCGTCGTCTCGGATAGAGGTATTTCCATCTGTGGGCTATTAGGCTGCTGCTCTAATTCCGTGAGTTTTCGCTTAGCCCGCTCGATTACATTATTGGGTACGCCGGCTAACTTAGCCACCTGCAAGCCGAAACTACGGTTGGCCGAACCTTCCGCTACGGTGTGTAAAAACACGATGTGATCGTTATGCTCTTGCGCTTCGACGTGCACGTTACAGCTGTTCTCCAAACGTTCAGCAAGCTCAGTCAACTCAAAATAATGTGTGGCAAATAATGTAAGGCAGTCGAGTTTTGACGCCAATTGTTCAGCCACCGACCAAGCCAACGACAGCCCATCGTAGGTGGACGTACCGCGGCCTATTTCATCCATCAACACCAAGCTTTCCGATGTCGCGTTATGCAAAATATTGGCGGTCTCTGTCATCTCTACCATAAAAGTGGAGCGACCCGATGCGATGTCGTCTGATGCACCAATACGAGTAAATATTCGATCCACAAATCCAATTTCAGCTTCTCGTGCGGGAACAAAACATCCCATGTGCGCAAGGATGACAATGAGCGCTGCTTGACGCATATACGTCGACTTGCCCCCCATGTTTGGGCCCGTGATCATCAGCAAGCGCCGCTTATCAGTCATTGCTAAGTCATTGGGGATGAATGGCTCATCACTTAATCGTTCGATGACGGGATGGCGCGCTTGTGAGAGTTTTAATAAACCACTTTGCTCTACGAGTGCAGGTCGACAGTAGTTTTGCTCGACTGCCAGTGTTGCAAATGCACATAGCGTGTCTAGCTCGGCAATCGCCGATGCGCTTTGCTGTAATCCGTCAACAAACGGTAGACAGTGGTCGTATAGACCATCATATAGCGCTTTTTCACGCGCTAATGACTTGGCTTGGGCGGTAAGTACTTTATCTTCATGCGCCTTTAATTCAGGGATGATATAACGTTCGGCATTTTTTAAAGTTTGTCGACGCTGATATTCGACGGGAACTTGATCTCCGTCGGCTTTTGAAGTTTCTATGAAGTAACCATGCACTTTGTTATAGCCCACTTTCAGTGAACTTATGCCTGTTCTCTCGCGTTCGCGTTGCTCTAGTGCATTCAGATAATCAGTTGCCCCGGTAGCAAGATCACGTAATTCATCAAGCTCCGTATCATAGCCAGACGCAATGACACCACCATCTCGAATCAGCACGGGAGGCTGTTCGATAATAGCGCGATTGAGTACGTCAAGTAACTCATCAAATGACGCAATACGTTGAGTTAAGTAGCTCAGTGCGGGAGCACCACAGTCAGCCTTGAGTTCTGGCAATCTCGCTAAGCTATCACGCAGTCTCGCAAAATCCCTTGGACGTGCGCTGCGTAAGCCAATTCGTGCGACGATTCGTTCTATATCAGTGATTGCTTTAAGGTGTTCACGCAGCTCGAGATATCGGTCGTCTGTCATTAATGCCTCGACTGCGTCATAACGCTGATTGAGTATCTCATGGTCACGCAAAGGACGCTGGAGCCAGCGTTGAAAATTACGGCTGCCCATTGCACAGACGGTTTCATCTAAAACCGCCGTAAGGTGAGTCGATTCGCCGTGAGCACTTTGATTCAGTTCTAAGTTTCGACGTGTTGCAGCGTCGAGAATAACGGCATCATCAGTGGGTTCACGTGTAATTGAGCGAATGTGTGGTAAGGCTGCACGTTGGGTGTCTTGCACATAATGCATGACAGCGCCGGCACTACCGAGTATCGGTTCCTGTTGATTAAACCCAAAGCCGGCTAAATGGCGGGTCGCAAACTGCTGTGTTAAAAGTTTAAATGCAGTATCGGCGTCAAATTCCCAAGGCGAACGCTTTCTGCAGCGACAATGTGCCAAAGGTAGCTGCGCTAAGCTCATTCCCTCGGGGTAGAGTAATTCTGCGGGCTGTAGTCTTTGTAACTCGGCGGCTAACTGCTCCCGAGATTGTGGCTCACTAAGCCAAAAACGACCGCTGCTCAGCTCTAGCGTCGCGAGTGAAAAGCTCGATTTAAGCTCGCAAATAGCTGACAATAGATTCTGTTGTTTATCATTAAGTAGCGATTCATCAGTAATGGTTCCTGGCGTGAGGATACGCACGACTTTTCGTTCGACAGGACCTTTACTGGTTGCAGGGTCTCCCACTTGTTCGCAAATCGCGACTGATTCACCGCGGGTGACTAAACGCGCCAAGTAGTTTTCAACCGCATGGTAAGGCACACCTGCCATAGGGATAGGTTCGCCATTGCTTGCCCCTCGTTTAGTCAACGAAATGTCGAGCAATTGCGCCGCACGTTTAGCGTCATCATAAAATAATTCGTAAAAGTCACCCATCCGATAGAACAGCAACATATCGGGGTGTTCTGCTTTGATTCTTAGATACTGTTGCATCATCGGCGTGTGCGCCTGAATGCTCTGTTCAGAGGTCGGTGAGACTGGCATACTATGATTATCTTTATTCAACGAGGACTGCGTCTATGGTAACAAGCAGCGGAAACTGGGCGCAACTGATTAAACACGCAAATGCGTTAGCAGAGCAACTAAAGCAACGGCGTCAAACTGTAGCCACGGCAGAGTCGTGTACCGGCGGTGGAATAGGCTATCTTCTGACAGAGATTGCAGGCAGTTCTGGCTGGTTCAATGGCGGTCTCATCACCTACACTAATGCACTAAAACAAAAGTTGCTGGGTGTATCGAGTGAGGTACTTGAACAGCAAGGCGCGGTGTCTAAAGCCTGTGTTGAGCAAATGGCGCGCGGAGCCATGAAGCAGTGCCAAAGCGACTGGGCAATTGCTGTGAGTGGCATTGCAGGTCCCGGTGGGGGGAGTGTCGAAAAGCCAGTGGGTTTGGTGTGGATGGCGATTTGTGACGAGAAGCGCTGTGATACTTATGAACAGGTATTTGAGGGTGATCGCAGCGAAGTCAGATTAGCGACCATCGACTATGTGTTAAGTCGATTACTGGAAAATTTAAACAAATAAACTTGATACTGTGAATTTATACAGTATACTCACAGGTGTTAACGAAACAAATTGGAGCATAGCATGAGCAACGATCGTTCAAAAGCACTGGACGCCGCCTTAAGCCAAATCGAACGTCAGTTTGGCAAAGGCTCTATTATGCGTTTGGGTGACAACCAAACGATGGATATCGCATCGGTATCAACCGGTTCGCTAGGTCTAGATGTCGCCTTAGGTATCGGTGGTTTGCCGTTTGGACGAGTAGTTGAAATCTACGGTCCAGAATCAAGTGGTAAAACAACACTAACTTTACAAGTCATCGCTGAAGCGCAAAAAGCAGGTAAAACGTGTGCGTTCGTCGATGCAGAGCATGCATTAGATCCGATTTACGCAGAAGCACTAGGCGTGCGTGTTGATGACTTGCTAGTCTCGCAGCCCGATACGGGTGAACAAGCGCTAGAAATTTGCGATATGCTCGTCCGTTCAGGTGCCGTCGATGTGGTGATTGTCGACTCAGTTGCTGCGCTGACACCGAAAGCAGAGATCGAGGGCGAAATGGGCGACAGCCACGTTGGCTTGCAAGCTCGTTTGATGTCACAAGCACTGCGTAAGCTGACCTCTAATATCAAAAAGTCGAACAGCTTATGTATCTTCATCAACCAAATACGTATGAAGATTGGTGTTATGTTTGGTAACCCTGAAACCACAACCGGTGGTAACGCATTGAAGTTCTATTCGTCTGTGCGTTTAGATATCCGTCGTACCGGGGCGTTGAAGGAAGGCGACGAAGTGGTCGGTAACGAAACGCGCGTTAAAGTCGTTAAAAACAAAGTGGCTCCACCGTTTAAAGAAGCCAATTTCCAGATCATGTATGGTCGTGGTATCTCGAAAGAGGGTGAATTGGTTGATTTAGGCGTTAAGCATAAGCTTGTTGATAAGGCGGGTGCTTGGTATAGCTACAACGGCGACAAAATTGGTCAAGGTAAAGCGAATGCAATGAAGTTCTTGCAAGAGAATTCTTCAATTGCTGAAGAGATCGAAAGTAAACTGCGTGAGCTTCTTTTGGTTAAACCTGCAAAGAAAGATAAGAATGAGGCCGCTGCTGACGATGGCAAAGACAAGGGTAAGTCGAAAGCGAATACCGATGATGACTTGTCGTTGAGCTAACCTTTAGCAATCGATAAAAAAAGCGCCTCAGGGCGCTTTTTTTATCAAATCATCTGGCTCGAGGGGCTTATATTCGGGGTGGTTGAACAGAAAATAGCTCTTGGTGCAGTCTTGCAGCATAAGCATCGGTCATGCCAGAAAGATAGTCGGAAATGACGCGTGCAGAGTTCCAACCTTGCTGCTTCGCCGCTTTGTAGCGTGTCGCAGTATTTTCAGGCAATAATCGGTCTGGCTCTACTGATAACGCATCGAACAGCTCCATGACAATTTGTTGCCCCTTAAACTCCTGCACTTGCATTTCTGGTTTACGAATCACAAAGGTAAAAATGAAATGCTTCAAGGCGTTTAACAGCTGTTGTTCTGTCTTGGCCAATTGCGCCTTGTAAGATAGTAAATCGGATTCAAACTGTTCACTCTGACAGACGAGTTGAGTAGAGGTTAGTATACGATTGACTAAACTACCAATTGCCGCTTTGCGCTGATAATGATGACTCGAAAATAAGTTATCGGTGAGTTCTACGGCGTCAAAATCGACGAGAGCAGAGGCTAGTTCTTGAAGTTTAGGAAACATTTGCTCGAGCCAAAGTTCACGATTGATTAAGCCAACTACGATTGCATCCTCAAGGTCATGCACACCATAAGCGATATCATCTGCGATCTCCATGATGGAGGCGTCGACACTTTTAAATGCGCTGCGACCATGACGATCCGTGGTGGGCATTTCGCTAAACTGACCCAAGTGTTCACGGTCGGATGCAGAAAGTGGCTCAAGTAACCAATCGAGTGCAGCACTATCATCATCGTATAGGGCTTTAGCCGGTAACCACTGGCGGGTGGGTAAGTGGCGAAAATGAGTGACATCATCGGGCAAAATTGCTCTTCGTGCCGCCGACATCAACACAGGGTATTTAAGCAAGCCCAGCAAGGTACGTCGACACAGGTTCATGCCGGCATCGGGTGTGTAGGCTTCAATTTGCGTCACAATACGAAAGGTTTGGCCATTACCTTCAAACCCACCGTGACGTCGCATCATATAATTGAGTGCTATCTCACCACCATGACCAAACGGTGGATGGCCAATATCGTGAGCGAGACAAAGTGATTCGATTAATGACTTCGAAAGACCCAGTGAGCGACTTATATCGGGTTGTTGCTGATGAAGATGCGCGACTAGGCTTGAACCGATTTGACTGGCTTCTAATGAGTGAGTGAGTCGTGTACGAGGGAAGTCATGCATACCAATATACATAACCTGTGTTTTTGCCTGCAACCGACGAAATGCCGCCGAATGCAATATACGTGCTTTATCACGCTGAAATGGTGAGCGGGTATCGCCTTGTCGAGAAGGCGCTTCTGCTTGACGCGCTAACCACGTTGATGAATGCATACTGACGTCCTATTTAAGTTTTTGCGAAGGATTGACCCCATTGTTGTGCTTGTTGGTAATATTCAATCAGTTGTGCGGGTTTTATACGTAACCGCTGGGCTAATCGTTCAAGCTGCGTCCAGTTTCCCTGTTCTAAAACCTCACAGGTACGCAAGAAGAAAGCCATTGGACCCGTGCCTTCGATGAGTGGACGTTTTATTTCCTTAGCAATTGCGACGCCTGACAGGATCACCGTTAATTCGTTATCCATCATTGCATCGAGCTTCGATAGAACACCCGTCAAAAAGGCACTGGCAGGTTCTACTTTATACTGCTCATTATGTTGTGCTAAAAGCTCCATAAATCGGGCGCGAATAAACGAAAGTTTTATTAGTTCATCGGGCTTTCCGTCAGCGAGTGATGCGGCCGCAATCAGAGCGCTAAACTTACGAATTTCGACTTGACCTAGTCGCACAATCGCTTGTTGAATCGAATTAATTTCTGACTGCCGACGGAAAAAGGCTGAATTAACAAACTTGAGCAGTTTATAGGTCAAGCCAATATCTTGCTCGATCAGCTCGGCGACCGAGTCGATATGATAATTAGGTTCACTGGTGAGTTCGAGTAGGCGCATGCAAACGGCCTGTGAAGAGCTCAACACACGTTTTTGAATAAGTTCTGGGCGCGCAAAGAAATACCCTTGAAACAGTGTGAATCCGAGCGACTTGGCTTGTTGATACTCATCATAGGTTTCTATTTTTTCAGCCAATAAACGACCTGTAAAAAAACGCAAATCCTTAAGCAGCTGATTAATATGAGCGGTATTCATTGCACGAAAATCGACTTTTATAATGTCGACGTAGGGCAGGAATTCATGCCAGTCTGGATGATACTCAAAGTCATCTAATGCTATTTGGTAGCCTTCACCTTTATAACGTTGGACGGCTTCAAGAATGGCCGGTGTGGGTGGGATATCCTCTAAAAGCTCGATCACGGTTTTATCTGTCGGCAGCAGGCTGGGTAAGCCATCGAGTAAAGCGCTTTCAGAAAAATTTACAAAAGCAAAATTATTATCGGTTAATAATTTTACCCCGGCGTTGAACTCACTTCCTTCAACTAACCGTATAGTAGCCTCATCGGATGCGATATTAGGAAACGAATTATTTGGTCCATCTCGAAAAAGTAGCTCATATCCGTATATAGCTTTTGATTCGTTGAGTATGGGCTGACGAGCAACGTAAAAAAACACCGAGTAGACTCCACGCTTGTAATTAATCTATCCTTGACGTTAGTGTGAACAGTTTACGCATATTGTTAACAATTGGGAAGTCGCGACATGTCAGAAGTTAAAGTTGCTCTTGCGCTGGGTTCGGGAGCCGCAAGAGGCTGGTCTCATATTGGTGTGATTAAAGCGCTAGAAGAAATGGGCGTGCATATCAATATGGTTGCAGGTACCTCTATTGGATCGTTGGTAGGCGCGGGCTACGCCTCGGGCCGCATAGAGGAAATAGAAGACTGGGTTTTGAATATGGGTCGTTGGGAAGTTTGGAATCTTCTCGATTTTGGCTTCAACCAAGGCGGACTTATCGGTGGAGAAAAGGTATTCAATGTCGCTCGTGAGCAATTCGGGGCTAAAAAAATCGAAGACTTACCCATTACCTATGGCGCTGTGGCGACCGATCTTTACAGCGGTCGTGAAATTTGGTTGCGAAAAGGTGACTTATACGATGCTTCACGTGCTTCCAGCGCTATGCCGGGGGTTCTTGCTCCCACAGCATTTGATGGGCGATGGTTGATTGATGGTGGGCTAGTGAATCCAGTCCCCGTTTCGTTATGCCGAGCACTCGGTGCGGATTTCGTAATTGCTGTACACCTCAATTCGCAACTCAATGCGCGTGTCGCCGAGCAGCGAGGGCGTAGTATTCCACCCCAAACTGAAGCTGAGCAAGTACAAAAGGAAAAAATAGATGAAAACGAGGGCAACGCCGAGCATAGCTTCTTTGAGAACTTTTGGTCGAGCAGCAGTCACTACATTGATAATTTAAAAGATAGGTTCAAGGCGAATCCTCATAAACCACCCGGTATGTTTAGCGTCATGTCAGGAGCAATTGATATTATGCAAGAGCGTATTACAAAGGCTCGAATGGCGGGTGATCCGCCCGATATTTTAATTCAGCCCAAACTCGGACATATAGGCATCATGGAATTTGATCGCGGTAAAGAGGGTATCGAGATTGGCTACGAAACGACTAAGCGGATGGAAGGCTTAATTATGGACGAAATCCAACTGTATGCTGAGCGTCGCGGCTGAAACCTCACTTCCGAAAACATAAAAAAAGCCACCGTTAAGGTGGCTTTTTAGTATCTAACTGCAGCGTCTAACTACTTAGCTTTACTTGGCAGTGTGATAATGGTCATCCATGATCTGTTCCATTTCGTCGAACTTATCACGGAGGTTTTGGTCGGGTTCTGCCGTTACCAAGCTACCGACGATGATAGCGATAGTCGAGATAATGAAACCTGGAACGATCTCATATACGTACGCGCTTAGATGCTCGCCGCCAACGGTTGGACCGTAGATCCAGATAAGGACAGTAATAGCACCTAACAGCATACCGGCAAGTGCACCGTGACGGTTCATACGACGCCAGAATAAGCTTAAAATAACGACTGGACCAAAGGCTGCACCGAAACCGGCCCACGCGTTAGATACGAGTGAGAGAATCGTGTTTTCGGGGTTCCACGCTAACCAAATAGCGACTAAAGAGACGAGTAATACAGAAATTCGCCCGACGGCTACAAGCTCTTTATCAGACGCATCTTTGCGTAAGAACGCTTTATAGAAGTCCTCGGTGAGTGAACTTGAGCTCACTAACAGCTGCGAAGAAATGGTACTCATGATAGCCGCAAGAATCGCTGCTAGCAGGAAGCCACCAATCAGCGGATGGAATAGGAACTGCGAGAAAATGATGAAAATCGTTTCCGCATCGTTCAGCGTCATTTGAGTTTCCGCCACATAAGCAATACCAACAAAGCCTGTCGCCATGGCACCGATGATTGACACAAACATCCAGCTAATACCAATGCGACGTGCGTTTTTGATATCACTCACTGAGCGGATCGCCATAAAGCGCACGATAATGTGGGGTTGACCAAAATACCCCAGACCCCAAGCGAGCAAGGATATGATACCGAGTGCGGCGAGACTTTCCCCGGTGGAGCCGTCCATAAAGAAGTCGAGGAATTGGGGGTTGATGTCTTTGACTTGACCAACCACGTCGCTGTAACCACCGAGCTCTGCAAAAGCGACGATCGGCACCAATACCAGTGCGACAAACATGATACAGCCTTGCACAAAGTCCGTCATACTGACGGCTAGGAAACCACCGAACAGGGTGTACGCGCAGACAACACCAGCGGTTACCCATAAGCCTGTCGTGTAGTCCATGCCGAAGGAGCTATCAAATAGCTTACCCCCTGCGACTAAGCTCGCTGATGTGTATAACGTAAAGAAGATAATGATAACGACGGACGAGAAAATACGTAGCGCACGGCCTTTATCATTAAAGCGGTTAGCAAAATAATCCGGAATGGTAATCGCGTCATCGGCTACTTCAGTGTATGTGCGCAATCTGGGTGCGACAATCACGTAGTTAAGATAGGCGCCAATGACCAAACCCACAGCAATCCATAGTTGCGATACGCCGGCAACATAAATCGCTCCGGGTAGACCCATCAACATCCAACCACTCATGTCAGACGCACCTGCAGACAACGCTGTCACAGCGGGCCCTAACCCACGGCCACCTAGCATATAGCCAGAAACCGAGTCGGTTGACTTCTTATAGGCATATAAGCCAATGCCCAGCATGACAATGAAGTACAGCGCTAGCGATATCAGAGTACCTGTTTCCACATTAAACTCCTGTCTTGTTATTCGGTAACCTTAGCGCTCGAGTTACCGGTTATTTGAGAATGATTAATTAAGTGTTCATGCAACAAGGCTTGTACGTAAGGTTGTTGCTTCTCTGTTAATAAACGTTCTGTTTCATTAAACGCGATCATTTTACCACGATATAAAATTAAGATCTTGTCAGCAATATGTTTCACGATCTGTGGCGAATGTGTCACGATAATATAAGAAATACCCATATCTTTTTGAAGATCGAGCATTAGATTAATAATTTGTGCTCTAACGGATGGGTCGAGTGCGACCAAAGCCTCATCAGCTACGACGATTTGCGGATCCAAAATAATGGCTCGCGCAATCGCGACACGTTGCTTTTGTCCGGTCGAGAGCATGTGCGGATAAAACGCCGCATGCTCTGCCAGCAAGCCCACCTTACGTAAAGTACTGTGAATCAGCTGTTTTCGTTCACTATTGGACATTTCGCGATTAAATAAGAGAGGCTCTTCAAGCTGTTGACCTACTGTTAATTGCTGGTTCAAAGATTTATCGCTGTCTTGAAAGACCATACGAATATTTTGGCAACGACGCTTGGATTGTGCGTAATTCAGCTTTTGACCATTTAAATACAGTTCACCGCCAGATGGCGCTTCGACACCGGCAATAATTTTAGAGAGCGTGGATTTACCTGAGCCTGTTTCGCCCATAATAGCGAGCGTTTCGCCCGCTTCAAGTGTGAAGGAAGTCGGTTCTAAAGCGACTGACTTCTTACTCCACGGCCAAGAACGGCGTGGTCTGAAGGTCTTAAATAAATCGACCGCTTCGAGTAAGTGACTCATGCTTCAGGCTCATTTAAAGGGAAGTGACAATAATAGCTCTGCTCATCGCGATGGCGGACCAACGGCGCTTTGACACACTGTTTTTGCGCGTATGGACAACGAGGTCCCAATCGGCAGCCAATGGGCATATGGCGCAATGTAGGCACGGCACCGGGCAAACTCGGTAACTTGGATTTAGGCTCAAGTTCCGCGTGTGCTTGGAGACTCATTTTTATCATCGCATCGGTGTAAGGATGAGCAGGGCGGTTTAATACAGTTTCCGTATCACCGTGCTCCATCATTTGGCCGCAGTATAACAGTGACACACGTTGGGTTGCGGGTAAGATTGAGGCGACATCTTGAGTAATTAAAAGTACCGACATGCTCTGACTTACCGCAAGCTTTCCCAATAACCGTTGGATTTGATCCTTCGTCGAAGGCTCCATTGCTGTTGTCGGTTCATCGGCGATCAGCAACTTGGGGCGGTGGGCGATTGCAATGGCAATACTCACTTTTTGAGCAATACCCTCCGAAAGCTCATAAGGGTAACTTTTCATAATGGCATCATGATCGCGAATACCGACCCGGTGAAGCAATTGAGCAACGCGTGTTTTGCGGTCGATTCTGCGATGCATAAAAGTGCCCGTTACGTCTCCGGCAGGGATAGCTTCAGTAATTTGTTCTGCGACGGTTGAGTTAGGATCGAGATAGGCTAATGGATCTTGAAAAATCATAGCCATATCGCGACCGGTTATCGCGCGACGCTGTTTGGGCGTCATCGCCAGCAAATCTTTGCCATTCCACCAAAGCCTGTCAGCAGTAACGTCCCAAAGCGGATTCAATACTCCAATTACGGCTTTAGCGAGAAGACTCTTACCGGAGCCCGATTCACCCACTAATGAGTGAACCTCACCTTCTTTTAACTGCAAGCTGACTTTGTCGAGCACACGCACACGTCCGTGAGGGCCATCCATTTCAATCGTGAGATTACGAATATCCAATAGGTCCATACTAGGTGTCCATGCGTTGTTTAATGGCGCGACGTAAGCTATCACCTACAACGTTGATGGCCATTATGGTGGCAAAGAGTGATAATCCAGGGAGCACCATACTCCACGGCGATAGGTATACCTCATCTAGGCTACGAGCAAGCATGCTCCCCCATTCGGGGGTTGGACTTTGTACACCTAACCCCAAAAAGCTGAGTGCGGCAATATCCATAATCGCGACCGATAGCGCGACGGTCAGCTGCATCACCAAAATAGGCGTAATATTGGGTAAAATCACCCGATACATGAGATACGTGTTACTACATCCATTTAAGCGTGATGCAGTGACGTAGTCCTTTTGCCATTCTTGATAGACCGCGTTCCGAGTAACGTAAATAAATTGCGGAACAAGCGACAGCGTAATGGCAATAATCGCGTTACCAAGCCCCGCTCCTAAAATCGCAATAAGCACTAGAGCGAGTAAAAAAGAGGGAATTGTTAGTAATCGATCCAGCGTCCGGCCCAAAACACGCAACTTTGATTTTGTATCTGCACCGACCATAGCACCAATGAAAATTCCGATAGTCGAAGCTAGAATCACCATGATGATAGGTAGTCCAAAACTGAAGCGCCCACCAATTAGCAGGCGTGATAACATATCGCGTCCCAAGTCGTCTGTACCAAACAGGAATTGCATATTGCCGTCATGTGTCCAACTTGGTGGTAAGGCAACGGCATCAACAAATTGAACATTGGCAGAATAGGGCGTTATCACAGGTGCAAGAATCACCAGCACTAATAAGGCGCCAAGTAACCAGAGCGAGATCATCGGCGCTAAGCGCCGTTTGAACGCAAACCAAACGAGCTGTAAGGGCGATGGATTGCGATCTTGGTAATATAATTCAATATCCGCCATATCGTTCTTCTCGAGTCATAGGAAAACGCCAGCCGCGGTAAATTTCAACTAATAAATTCAGCACTAAAATTAACCCCATGAGAGTAAACAAGACCATCTGAATAATGGGATAATCTCGCTCGATAATCGCCTTTAACAACCAAGCCCCTGCACCTGGCCAATTAAAAATATGCTCTACGATTACTAAGTTGGCCATCATCAAGCCAAAAATAAATGTCATTTGTGGTAAAACATCTTGCAGCACATTGGGTAGCGCATGTTTGAATAAGAGCCGTTTCTGACTCAGTCCACGTGCTCGGGCTGCTTTCACATAAGGTTTCTGCAACACCTCAATGGTTTGGTTTCGAGTAATGCGCAGCAACAGCATGGACGGCAAACTTGAGAGGGTCAGCACGGGCAGCACAAGGTGTAAAAGCGCATCTTGGAGTGCAGCCAGCTTGTATTGGCTATCACTGAGCAAAATATCGATAATGACTGAACCTGTGATTGAATCGATCGCATACAGTGGATTGATTTGCCCGGTGATGGGGAGCCATTCGATTTGTACAGCGAACAAGAGAATTAAGAGCTGAGCGAGCCAAAACACGGGTATCGAATAGCCTGTCATGGCACTAGTCAAAATAAACTTGTCTAAATTGTGACGAAAATAATTAGCAGCCAGCATGCCGAGTGGCAAGCCGATCAGTACCGCCAGCGCAAAACTTAACAACACCAGCTCGGCACTCACCACTAAGTAAGTCGCCGCATCTTGCCAAACGTCGTTACCTGTCGACAGTGAGAGCCCCCAGTCAAATTGGGTGATATGCGCCAAATAATTTACATATTGTTGAATAACGGTACTGTCAAAAGCGCGACTCTCTAATGTTGCATTGTAAGCGGCCTGTCCATCTCGTATTCCGCTCATATTGGTAAGCGGATCCCCCGGGAACAGCCAATTAAGTGAAAACGTGACGACACTTAACACCAGAAGCGCTAAGAAGAAATAAAATAAGCGAGTCATTAAATAACGGGTCATTGGGCAGGTAGCTCCTTCCCTGCAAGTCTAAAGCTGATACCGCCATAAGGTGGCAGCTCCACGCCCTTGACGTACTCTCGTTGCGCCTGATAACGCATTGAGTGGGCAATCGGCAACAAGGGTTGTTGCTGCATCAGCAACTGCTGTGCGGAGTGATAAAGCTGCTTTCTTTGAGCATTATCCGTAGTTGAAATCGCTTGGTAAAGAATCTGATCGAAGCCGTTATGACACCAATTAGCGCGGTTGCTGCCACTTGCAACCGCTGCACAACTTAGCAAGGGTCGGAAAAAATTATCAGGATCGGCATTATCGGCATACCAACCTATCAATACGGTATCGTGCTCCGAGCGGCTTAGCCGACGTCTGAATGTATTCCATTCGTAGCTTATAATGCGTGCATCAACACCCACCTCTGCCAAGTCTGACTGCATTAACTCCGCCATACGGCGCGCGTTTGGATTGTACACGCGCTGTACCGGTATAGCCCATATATCCATTTTAAATCCACGCGGGATTCCCGCTTCTCTGAGCATCTTGCGCGCCTTTTCTGGATTATAGTGATACTTAAGTTCTGCATCTGAAGACGCCCAAGAAGTGGGCGGTAATATGGATTCTGCTAACTCGGCATTACCGTAGTAAATTGTATCAATGATGGCTTCGCGATTGATCGCATAGCTCAATGCTTGTCGAACTCTAGGGTCGTCGAAAGGAGGTCGTTGAGTATTAAAAGCCCAGAACGACACATTAGGACTTACCTCCGATCGAACCTCAATTTCTTTCCGGTTCAATGACTTCAACTCACTGACGAGTGGATAAGGAATGACATCACACTCGCCGGTCACCAACTTCAGCATGCGCTTGTTAGCGTTAGGCGTTATGGAGAACACTAGACGCTCGATACTCGGTCCTTGACGCCAATAGCTTTCGTGGCGTTGATAGCGAATGTAATAATCCTTTTTAAAAGCAACGAATTTAAAAGGGCCCGTGCCGATGGGCCGCTTATCGATAAGTTCACGTTGGCGATTGCTCGCCAATTGATCCGCATACTCTTTGGATAAAATAATGGCAAAGTCAGTCGCTAAATTTGCAAGAAAAGAGCTATCTGGATGCGTGAGAATGATATCAACCGTGTATGGATCAACTTTCTGAACTTGGGAAATTAACTGATCTAAGCCGGTTGCCGCAAAGAACGGATAGAAACCGCCTCCAACAGAATGATAAGGCGCATCGCTATCGAGCCAGCGTCGGAAACTGAAGACGACATCATCCGCGTTGAAGTAACGCGATGGGGTGAAGTAATCGGTATCGTGAAACGTCACATTACGGCGTAAATGAAAACGATAGCGCTGACCGTTATCAAGCGCTTGCCAGTCGGTGGCAAGTGCACTGACAAAGCTCTGCTGTACCGCATCATAGTCGATTAGACGGTCATACAATTGGGATGCTGTGGCATCAACCGTGGTGCCCGAGGTGACGCGTTGAGGGTTGAAACTCTCAGGATTTCCCTCGGAGCAATAAATAAGACCATCCTGTAACGGTTCAGGCACTTGTGTTTGTTCACTACAACTCAGCAGCAAAAAACTAGTCAGTGCGGTAACTATAATCGACTGTTTAGACATTATTTTATTGCGTTCCCTCAAGCAGTTGATACTTTTTCAAGTAACCGCGCAACTGATGATAAGTAAGACCTAAGTGTTTAGCCGTGCGTTTTTGGTTATATTGACACAGTTTGAGTGCCTCGGTCAGCAATTGAATCTCGAATTGTTGCGATTGCTCCTTTAAATCGATGGGCTGCTCGATGGAGACCGGTGATAGGATTGATTCGTTAGCCGACTGCGTCGCGGCTGGACTCTCATCCTGCTCGACGCTTTGTGTCTCCGGTACCGGTCGAGTTGCCTCGGTCGATTGACTACGCGCTGGACGGTAGGGACTATCAAAGGCGTCGAAGATGATATCGCTGACCGGTATGTGACCATTACCTGTTCGATAGACGCTGCGTTCGATCACATTCTTTAGCTCACGTACATTGCCTGGCCAATGATAATCCATCAGCGCCCGCTTAGCGCGCTCACTGAATCCACTAAACAACTCATATTCAAGTTCACGCGCCATATTAATAGCAAAGTGTTCTGCCAGTATCATAATGTCTTCACGACGATGCCGCAGTGGTGGCAGAGTGATAACGTCGAAAGCCAAACGATCGAGTAAGTCATGACGAAACTGACCTGCGTCAGCGAGGCTGGGCAAATCCTCGTTAGTGGCGGCAATCAAACGCGTATCCACTTTAATAGGGCGCGTGCCACCGACGCGCTCGAATTCACCGTACTCGATGACACGCAGTAGTTTTTCCTGAACCAACATCGACGTATTAGCGAGCTCATCTAAAAACAAACTGCCACCGTCGGCACGTT
Source organism: Idiomarina baltica OS145 (assembly GCF_000152885.1). GTDB lineage: Bacteria > Pseudomonadota > Gammaproteobacteria > Enterobacterales > Alteromonadaceae > Idiomarina > Idiomarina baltica. The sequence goes on along the minus strand of NZ_CH672406.1, from coordinate 254,769 downwards.
CAAAGCGGCCTTCGTGTTTTTTTGATGCGCCGGTAAATGCACCAGACTCATGACCGAACAACTCACTCTCTAGCAAATTATCGTTTAGCGAGGCACAATTCAGCGTAACGTATTTCTGGTCCCAGCGTTGGGATAGATAATGACAACGCGCGGCAATGAGTTCTTTACCCGTTCCTCGCTCGCCGATAATAAGGATGGGTTTATTTAAAGGTGCGACTTGAGAGACATGCTCAAGCACTTCAATGAAGCTATTGGATTGGCCTATCAGATTATCGGAGGGGCGGCTTCGGCTCATTTGATTATTTTTCCAGCTTTATAGTTATTTTTGCTAATTATTAGTCAAATTCACATAAAAAGGCAAGTATTAAAAATTGAACGCATTGAAAAACATTAATAAAATCAAACCATTACATAAAAAATATAAATTGGCGCAAATATTGAATGGATCTTGGCACGGTCGTAAGACCCAATTTGTATTTAACACCAAGGGGTATTAATTATGGGTATCTTTTCACGCTTTAGCGATATTGTTAACTCAAATATCAACTCACTGCTTGATAAGGCAGAAGATCCACAAAAAATGGTGCGTCTAATCATTCAAGAAATGGAAGACACACTTGTTGAGGTACGTTCGACATCAGCACGTTTGATTGCTGAAAAGAAAGATGTGCAACGTCAGCAGCAACGCGTCGAGCACGAAGTGTTGGACTGGGAAAATAAAGCGGAGTTGGCGCTATCTAAAGAGCGCGAGGACCTCGCGAAGCAGGCTTTGATCGAGAAGCAAAAAGCGCAGCAAGCGGTCGACTCATTACAGCAAGAGTTAGAGCGAGTTGATGAAAGCTTGTCGAAACTCAACGATGAAATTTCGCAGTTGCAGGAAAAACTCGCGGATGCCAAGGCACGTCAGAAAACAATTATGATGCGAGAAAAAACTGCATCAAGCCGTTTGCAAGTGCGTAAACAGGTGGATAGCGGCAAAGTAGATGAAGCGATGATGAAGTTCGATCGTTACGAGGCCAAAATTGATGATATTGAAGCACAGGTTGATGCTTACGATATGGGCAAGCGAACTTTACGTGATGAATTTGCAGAGCTCGAAAATGAGAGTAAAGTGACTGATGAACTCGAGGCTTTAAAAGCGCGCATGAACGCAAAAAAGAACGAGAACAGTCAATAACTTAGCCTTTAGGACAAAGCAACATGGACTTTCTAGAGTTTTTGATGGCGCCCATTATCATATTTTTGGTGATTGTCGCCCCCATTTGGTTGATTCTTCACTACAAAAGCAAGCGAAATGCGAGCCAAGGTATTAGTGAAGAAGAACGCAGCCAATTGAATCAAATGAGTGAGCGAGTAGAAAAAATGCGTGAACGCGTACAAACGCTTGAGCGCATCTTAGATGCTGACTCACCTAGCTGGAGGGAACACAAATGAGTGCTACTGAACGCAAACGTCAGCTCCAACGCAACACTGAAACAGGCAAGATTGCCGGCGTATGCGCCGGTCTTGCCGACTACTTAAACATCGAAACCTGGGTGGTGCGGCTGATTTTTTTCACCGGCCTTATTTTCTCTCAAGGTTTCTTTCTCATACTGTATATCGCGGGTTGGTTAATTTTAGATAAAAAGCCGCGCTCGGAAGGGCATCTTGATATGCACATCAAGACGCGTGTGTATGGTGGTGGTAAACCCGCAAGCCAAGCTGTTGTAGAAATGGAACAAGAGTTGAAATCGTTGGATGAACAAGTGCAACGGATGGAAAAATACGTCACTTCAACACAATACAATTTGAACCGTGAATTAAAACAGCTGTGATTTCACTGAAAAAGACTCAACAACAAACCCGCGATCTCATCAATCGTGGGTTTGATCGTCATATTAGACTGGCGGTTACAGGCCTCAGCGGTGCGGGCAAAACGGCACTCATTACCGGTATGCTTGAGCAAGTGCTGAACGGTTACGATGCGAAGCAGTTAGCGTTCTGGCAAGTTAAACATTCTGGCCGTTTGCTAGGCAGTCGTCTGATAGAGAATCGTGATTGGTCGACGCCACGGTTCGCGTATGAAGAGGCGGTGAAAGTGCTTACTTCAGCACATCCAAGTTGGCCCTCGTCTACGCGTGACGTGAGTGAAATTCGCTTTGAAATCAAATATCAGCCACGTTCTGGTCTTGCTAAACATCTAATGGATGAGCGTCGACTCGTGGTTGAGTTGGTCGACTATCCCGGTGAATGGTTATTAGACTTACCACTACTGCAAAGCCATTACGGTGCGTGGTCCGCTCAGCAGAACCAATTGAATCAACACGGCGAGCGCGCCAACCATTTTGCGTCATGGTATCAGCAGGCTCAATCGCAACTTGAAAATGGACCTGTATCTGATACGACCCTGCGAGAGCTGGCACAGGGTTACCAGCAGGCTTTAAAATCAGCTCAAGCAGCGGGCTTTTACAACCTGCAACCAGGTCGTCATTTGCTTCCGGGACAACTCGAAGGAGCGCCTGTATTGGCATTTTTCCCTTGGCCATTCAGCGATCAAAACGCTACGCAATTTGAACATTTAAAGCGCGTATTTGAGCGTTATAAGGAACAGGTCATCAAACCGTTTTATAAGAATCACTTTCAGGGATTTAATCGACAAGTGATTTTGGTCGATGTGCTCACCGCGCTCGAACAGGGAAAGGCGCGGTTTGATGAGCTGATAGAAACGCTCACAGGTCTGTTAAATAGTTTTGAATATGGCGAGAACGCGCTGTTGAGGCGGATAATTTCACCCGCTATCGATAAAGTAGCGTTGGTAGCGTCCAAAGTCGACCATGTGGGACCGGATGGGCAACAGGCACTGAATCAATTGTTAGCTGAGATGTTACGTCGTTCACGTCAGCACTTTCAGTTTGAACGGATCGAACATGAACTATTCGCCGTGGCCGGTATTGCAACCAGTAAAGCAGGGCGTTTAAGCGATGGTACCGTGGTGTTAGACGGTTACTTAAAAGGCAATCAAAAAGTGCGTATTGGCGCACCTGCGGTTCCTACGCAGTTACCCAATGCCGATCAGTGGCAGCAGGGCTTTGAATTTCCACAATTCGTTCCGCACTTTAGCGCCGCTGATTCCCCCTTACCGCACATTCGGCTCGATCAGCTACTCGAGTTTCTGTTAGGAGATAAGTTGAAGTGAAGCAGGATACCCAATTAAAGTTCTATGCCATTGATGAGCCGATTGATAAGGTCGAAGATACGACTGCCGATATGAATGCCGAAGCTGCTGAAACTATCGCGATATCAACGCGGCGAAAAGGTCAAACTAAACTACGAAAATTGGCACTGGTGACCGTTGTTGCTGTTTTCATCGGGGTGCTCACCGAGACGATACTTGGCATCTATGGGGCCTTTCAATCGTCATTCTGGCTTGGCAGTCTCTGGCTTGTCGTGAGTGTACTGCTATGCCTAACGCTATTTGGATTTTTTATCCGTGAATGGTGGTTGTTAAGAAAGCTGAAGCAACGTTGGCAGATGCAGGCGCACTTTGATGAGCAATCACACATCCAAGCATTACACCGGCCCGATTTAGAACAACAATGGCAGCAACAGCGTCAGTCGCACTGGAACGAACAAGAAATCGCGACACGCTTTGAGCAGGATATTTTAGCGAATGTCGATCAGACAGCGATGCGACGAATTCGCAAATGGTCCTTGGAAGCTGCCGCATTGGTCGCTATCAGTCCAAGTAGCCTCGCCGATATGCTACTGCTGCTTTGGCGTAATCAACGCATGATCAGTGAACTGTCGCGCCTTTACGGAGTGAAGCTCGGTTATTGGAGCCGCATTAAATTATGGCGTCATATACTGACAAACTTAGCTTATGCGGGCGTGAGTGAGCTTATCGTTGATATGGGTAGCCAATGGTTAAGCACCGAGTTGGTTGCACGTTTCTCAGCACGAGCGGCACAAGGCGTCGGTGCAGGGTTACTGACAGCCCGTTTAGGGTTACAAACTATACGACTCGTTAGACCTTTACCTTACGTACACACGCAAAAACCGAGCTTACTATCCATGCAAAAGCTGTTGGTGAAGGATTTAGCAAAACAGTTTCCAACAATGTTTAAAAATAAATCTGAACACGCTCCAAGCGATACCAGTCAATCATTGTAGCTGGTTAGACCAGTTAAGTGGAAAAATAGCGTTACAGCTGCCTAAATAAATGTCGGTGGTCGAAGCATTGCCTTTTGATAGTGACTCACTGCACTCTTATTCCATAACAAAAATATGACAAATGAATATTTTTTAGTCGTGACTTTGGGACGGAATAATGAGCGCAGATAAGCAGTCAACGGAACATCATCAGCTAGCCACGCAAGTCATCCATGGCGGTAAAGCACCGCAGGATCCCGAGGGTGCATTGGTTGCTCCGTTGTATCAGACATCGACATTTAAGTTTAGTCATTCTGACCAGGGTAGTGCCCGATTTGCGGGTGAAGAGCCAGGCTATATTTACAGTCGCCTCGGTAATCCAACTGTTACGCAACTAGAAACTCGTGTAGCCGCGCTTGAAGGCTTTTCAGCAGCCGCCGCAAGTGCTACCGGCATGGGAGCGATTGCAGCGACGACCATGGCACTCGTACGCTCGGGGGATCATGTGTTGGTCTCGGACGCAATTTATGGCTGTAGCTTCGCATTGTTCAGCGATTTATTTGAGCGTTTTGGTGTAGAAGCCGAGTTTATCGATATGGCTGACGCAAGTCAGGTCACAAAGCATCTGCGCGATAATACGCGCTTCGTGTTTCTTGAAACGCCCGCTAATCCACATTTGAAACTACTCGATATCGCAGCAATTAAGACGGCGATGGGTGCTAGTGCAGCCAAACTTATTGTCGACAACACCTTTATGACCCCCCTGTTGCAACACCCGAAGTCATTGGGGGCCGATATTGTGATTCATAGCGCCACGAAATTTCTAAACGGCCACGGTGATGTGGTTGCAGGTATCGTATGTGGTGACGAGGAAACCATCGCCGATATCAAAATGACAACGCTAAAAGATATGGGCGCGACGATGAGCCCGCATGATGCGTGGCTCATTTTACGAGGGCTTAAAACACTCGACGTTCGCATGCAACGACATTGCGATAATGCCGAGAAGGTCGTGAGTTTCTTACAACAACACGAACTTATTAAGAAAATTTATTATCCAGGATTAGCAAGTCATCCCAAACACGATTTGGTGGGGTCGCAAATGCAACGTGCAGGCGCTGTTATCGCGTTTGAGCTACATAGCGACGAGCAGGGCGCGCGGGCATTTCTTGATGCGCTGGATATGATTGCACTCGCAGTGAGTTTAGGTGATGCCGAGACTTTGATTCAACATCCAGCGTCCATGACGCACTCACCGTATACCCCGGAGGCACGCCAAGCTGCGGGCATTAGTGATACGTTACTGCGTATTGCCGTGGGTTTAGAGGATGCTAACGATATCATTGCCGATCTCAAACAAGCGCTTGATAGTGTTGCCAGCCGCTGGCGTGATTCGGCATAGCCATACAGACTTTAATTATTGATCTACACTTAAATTAGAACAGCAAGAAGAGGCATAACTATGGGTAAAGAGAGTAATTACGTATCCAAACAGCCCGATGCCGAGGGAATCATTCATTGGACTGATGAGGAGAATCAGGTTTGGCACGATTTAGTCGATCGTCAACTTAAGTGCATTCCAGGTAAAGCCTGTGATGAGTACATGAAAGGACTTGATTTACTCGACTTGCCAAAAGACCGTATACCGCAGCTGCACGAGCTTAATGAAGTACTTGAGCGTGAAACAGGTTGGCAGGTTGCTGCGGTGCCGGCACTGATTCCGTTTGACGAATTCTTTCGATTGTTAGCAAATAAGCAATTCCCAGTCGCCACGTTTATTCGCACTCGGGAAGAGTTCGACTACTTGCAAGAACCCGACATCTTTCATGAAATTTTCGGCCATTGTCCATTGTTGACCAATCCTGCATTTGCCCACTTTACACATCAATATGGCAAACTGGGTTATGCGGCGACACCGAAAGAACGCGTTTACTTAGCACGCTTATACTGGTTTACTGTTGAATTTGGCCTGTTACAAACGGACGAAGGCATCCGCATTTATGGTGGTGGTATTTTATCCTCACCAGCGGAAACAGAATATGCGGTGAACAGTGATAAGCCTGAACGCCATCCACTGAAAGCGTTGGATGCACTGCGAACCCCTTATCGGATCGATATTATTCAGCCTGTGTACTACACCATCAATAGTGTCGATGAATTATTTGAGATTTCAGACATGGATATCATGGCGTTGGTACGCGAGGCTATGGAACTGGGACTCTTTGAACCAAAATTCCCGCCTAAAGACGCGGCATAATAATTAACAGGAGTATTTATATGGCTGCATTAAATCAAGAACACTGTGAAGCGTGTAACGCAGACGCACCGAAGGTCAGTGATGATGAGTTGGCATCGTTGATGCGCGAGATCCCCGAGTGGACGCCGGTGAGTGACGACGGTGTGATGATGTTACGTCGCGAGTTTAAATTCAAAAACTTCCGCCAAGCATTGGAATTCACCAACAAAGTCGGTGAAATTGCTGAGGCCGAGAAGCACCATCCAGAAATTATCACTGAGTGGGGTAAGGCGACGGTGACCTGGTGGACCCATGCAATTAATGGCCTACACAAAAACGATTTTGTTATGGCTGCGAAAACGGACGAAATCTTAAATTAAGCTTAAGATTCGGCAAATAGTTCGATAGAACGTCAAAAACCCTAGCTCAAACGCTAGGGTTTTTCTGTATCCGTGCTTGAATATCCTGTACGATATACTTTACAGATCTCTCAACCTGAACGAATGACATGAGACTAGAGATAACCTGCGATGACCGTTTAGGCATTTGCCTTGATGTATTGCAGATACTTCGCGATCAAGAAATCGATTTAAGAGGTATTGAAATTGATCCGCGCGGAAAGATTTACCTAAACTTTCCTGAACTCGCGTTTGAAGACTTCAGCCACTTAATGCCACAAATACGTCGAATTCCAAATGTTATCGATGTGAAAACCATCCCATACATGCCTTTTGAGCGTGAGCATTTTGAATTTGATTTACTCTTAAGTACTTTGCCGGATCCGGTGATTTCCATCGATATCAAAGGACGTATTGATATCATTAATGATGCCGCAGCACAGTTATTAGGTGCCCCGAAGGACACCCTAAGTGGCGACTATTTGTCGCAATTCATCACTGGATTTGGATTGGCGCGCTGGCTTGATAAACAACCTAAAGAACCCGTATTTGAAGCGGTTGTGATCAACAATGCAGAGTATTACGCACAGATATTACCTATTTGGGTCGCTGGCGAGGACGGTAGTCGCTCTTTCGCGGGGGCTGTCTTAACGTGCAAGACCGAGCCTAATGTCGCTCAGTGGCAGAATAATAAAAACGACTCTGCCTTTGATCGTTTACTCACTGAAAACGCCGCATTTAAGAAGGTGATTAAAGAAGCGCAGCGTATGGCTGAGTTGGATGCGCCTCTGTTGATAGAGGGTGAGACGGGCGTCGGTAAGGAGTTGTTGGCAAAGGCGTGTCATCAAGCATCAGCGCGCGCCGATAAACCGTTTTTAGCGATTAACTGCGCCGCGTTACCGGACAACGTTGCCGAGAGTGAGTTATTTGGGCATGGCGCAGGCAGCTTATCAGAGCACAGTGCTAAAAAGACAGGGGTGCTAGAACAAGCCGCTGGCGGTACCGTGTTACTCGATTCAGTCGGCGAGATGTCAATTAATTTACAGGCCAAGTTATTGCGCTTTTTAGAGCACGGCGTATTCCGTCGTATCGGCGAAGAACAAGAGGTTAGCGTCGATGTACGTGTTATTTGTACGGCACAAAACCACCTCTATGAGCTAGTTGAGGCGGGGACTTTCCGCGAGGATTTGTATTATCGACTCAATGTGCTGGCGCTGAATGTACCACCACTCCGTGAACGTAAAGCGGATGCCGTGTTATTGGCTGAGCATTTTATTTCGCAAGCTTGTAAATCGCTCGGGCGCAGCTTGGTTAAACTGAGCCGCTCAGCTAAGGACCGTATTAAGACCTATCAATGGCCGGGTAACGTACGTCAGCTTGAGAATACGATGTTTCGTTCGGTGTCCATGCTCGATGGCGACGTGCTCGAGGCGAATGATGTTAAGTTGCCTGAAGTGCAAATAGATGATGACCCGTTAGCCATCGAAATTGAAGATATCAGTTTGGATGAGGCGGTGCGCCGTTTCGAGAGTACTGTACTTAAACGATTGTATCCAAGTTTCCCAAGTACGCGACAACTGGCACGTCGTTTGGGTTTATCGCATACGGCAGTCGCTAATAAACTGCGTGACTACGGAATCGGTAAGCAGCGCAAGAAAAGCCAGTCTTAAATAGCTGTAAACTTTTTACGACACGCTACAACAGTGTGTACAATTAAGTTTACGACTTATTTATCAAAGTCCATGAGGAGAGCGCGTCTTAACGCGCTCTCCTTTTTTGTAAATAAAAGGTTACAAAGTTTGACGTGGCGCAACGATGGGTAGTTTTTACGCTTTACTCGCTCATTTTAACTAACCCCCCTAAAGTAACGATTACACAAAACAAAAAAACACCCATGTAATCGAATACAGAAGGAAGTAGTTATGAGCGATATGAATTATAACCCACTCAACACCGACGGTTTTGAGTTTGTTGAGTACACTGCCCCTGATGCCAAAGGTATCGCAGCTCTTAAAGACTTGTTTGATAAGTTGGGCTTCACCGAAGTGGCTAAGCATAAAAGCAAAGAAGCGTGGCTGTATAAGCAAAACGATATCCAGTTCGTGATCAACTCACAAGTGGGTGGGCAAGCCGAGGAATTCGCTAAAAAGCACGGCCCAAGTGTATGCGGTATGGCATGGCGTGTTGCGGATGCCAAAAAGGCACTCGAGCATGCGTTAGATAATGGTGCGAAAGCATTCCCAGCTGACCAAGGAGTGATTGAAGACATCCCCGCGGTATACGGTATTGGCGAGAGCGCTCTGTACTTTATCGATAACTATCAGGATATGGCCGTTTATACTGACCACTTTGAATTCTATCCTGACTGGCAAGAGAAAATGTCGTCACATGCCGCAGGTCTATATGAAATTGACCACCTTACCCACAACGTATTCCGCGGCAACATGGATACTTGGGCTGGCTTCTACGAGCGTATCGGTAACTTCCGTGAGATCCGCTATTTCGATATCGAAGGTAAACTCACGGGCTTGTTAAGCCGTGCAATGACTGCGCCGTGCGGCAAAATTCGTATCCCTATTAACGAATCGCACGACGACAAATCACAAATCGAGGAATACCTGCGCGAGTATAACGGTGAAGGCATTCAACACATTGCATTGACCAGTGACAATATCTATAAAACAGTAAAAGATTTACGCAGTATCGGTATGGAGTTCATGGATACGCCAGATACTTACTACGAGAAAATCAATGAACGTGTAGAAGGTCATGAAGAAGATGTTGAGGCACTTCGCGACCAGCGCATTTTGATCGACGGCGCGCCGATGAAAGATGGCATCTTGCTACAAATCTTTACCCAAACCGTGATTGGCCCAGTGTTCTTTGAAATTATTCAGCGTAAAGGTAACGAAGGTTTTGGTGAAGGTAACTTCAAAGCCTTATTCGAAAGTATCGAAGAAGACCAAATTCGTCGAGGAGTGTTGAGCGATGCGTAAGTGGATCAGCTTTCCCAAACAGGAAGGCGCGCATTCACGACAGGCTCATGCTGACTTTCCTGAGCAGGCGATGTATGAACGTGAAGCGGGTCGAAGTGGATTCTTCGGCCCTGCTACTCATTTCCATCATCAGCACGCACCGACAGGTTGGTCGGATTGGCAAGGACCGTTGCGTCCGCGCGCCTTCGACTTTAATCAATTGGAAGACTTAGACCAAGAAAACCCGTGGTTGGTAAATAATCTGCTTGAGAACGCTAACTGTAAGTTTCGTTTATGGCACTGCCAAAGCAAGATGAACTACCTGGTGCGCAATGCCGATGGTGATGACTTGCTGTTTGTTCATGAGGGCAGTGGTCATGTATTTTGCGATTACGGGCATATCAAGCTGGTTAAAGGCGACTACTTTCTCGTTCCACGCTCAACGAGCTGGCGCATTGAGCCCGAAGAGCCTATGCAGCTGTTGATGATCGAAGCGACGAACGGTGCGTATCAGTTACCTGAAAAAGGATTGGTCGGTAACCACGCGATTTTCGATCCGGCGGTACTGGATACACCGGCGATTGATGATGCCTTTAAGGCACAATATAGCGAAGAGCAGACGCAAACTTTCGTCAAACGTCACCAGCAGGTTTCGGTGATTACCTATCCGTTTAATCCGCTGGATGCCGTGGGTTGGCATGGCGATTTGGCACCGGTTCGACTTAATTGGCGTGATATTCGCCCACTGATGAGTCACCGTTATCACCTGCCACCCTCAGCGCACACTACGTTTGTTGCTGAGCGGTTTGTCGTGTGTACTTTTGTTCCGCGTCCAATCGAGAGTGACCCAGGCGCACTTAAAGTTCCGTTTTATCATAATAATGATGATTATGACGAAGTGTTGTTCTATCACGAAGGCGACTTCTTTAGTCGTGACAACATCGATCGTGGTATGGTGACCTTTCATCCGGCAGGCTTTACCCACGGACCGCATCCAAAAGCCTTTAAAGCGGGTCTAGAACATAAAAAGAAATTCACCGATGAAGTCGCAGTCATGCTCGACACGCGCGATGCATTAGAAGCATCCGACGCGGCAATGAGTGTTGAGAATCCCGACTACGTGTTCAGTTGGAAGGAGAAGTAAAACAATATGAAACTAGCAACCTATCGAAATGGTACGCGCGACGGCCAACTGATGGTCGTCAGCCGTGACTTAACCAAAGCAGTAGCCATTCCAGCCATCGCGAGTTGTATGCAAGAGCTCGTTGATAACTGGGACGAGCTTGCGCCAAAAGCTGACGCGGTTTATCAATCACTGAATCAAGGTGATGTTGAAGGGGCTGTGACATTTGAGCAGCATTTGTGTGAGTCACCGCTACCACGGGCTTATCAGTGGGCTGATGGCAGCGCTTACGTGAATCACGTTGAGTTGGTACGTAAAGCACGCGGCGCTGAAATGCCACCGAGCTTTTGGGAAGATCCTTTGATGTATCAAGGGGGCTCAGATGATTTTCTCGCGCCTCACGATGATATCGAGATGGCAAGCAATGAGTGGGGCATCGATTTCGAAGGCGAAATCGCAGTCATCACTGACGACGTCCCGATGGGGATTGAAGCCAAAGATGCCAGCCAACACATTAAATTATTGATGTTGGTCAATGATGTATCTTTACGTGGCCTGATTCCGGGTGAACTGGGTAAAGGCTTCGGCTTTTTCCAAAGTAAACCCTCATCTGCATTTTCGCCGGTTGCCGTCACCCCGGACGAGTTGGGTGACGCATGGCAAGACAGCAAAGTGCATTTACCGCTGTTATCACAATACAACGGAAAGCCTTTCGGTAAACCTAACGCGGGCGAAGACATGACATTTAACTTCGCGCAGTTGGTTGCTCACGCAGCAAAAACTCGCCATTTGGGTGCCGGTGCAATCATTGGTTCAGGTACAGTATCCAATAAGCAGGGCACCGATCATGGGACAGCGATCGCCGAAGGTGGCGTAGGGTATAGCTGTATTGCAGAAGTGCGTATGATCGAAACTATTCGTGACGGACAGCCCACAACCCAGTTTATGGACTTTGGTGATACCATTCATTTTGAAATGAAAAACGCCGATGGCGAGTCGATCTTCGGCGCTATCGACCAAAAAGTGGTGCAATACAAAGGACCGCAATAATGATGGAACTTTACGGATACTGGCGCTCAAGCGCCAGTTTTCGTGTGCGCTTAGGACTCGCATTTAAACAGTGCGACTATACTTATCATCCGGTTCACCTAGTCAAAGATGGCGGTGAGCAACATAGTGAAGCGTACCGGAAACTAAACCCTTCTGAACTCGTCCCGACATTGATTGACGGTGACGTAAAACTCAACCAGTCGCTAGCCATTCTCGAATATCTCGATGATTGTTACCCCGATAATCCTTTGTTACCCACGGAACATGTTGCCAAAGCGCAAGTGCGTGCGCTCGCCTATGATCTAGCGTGTGAGCTGCAACCCGTAACCAACTTGCGTGTATTGCAATATTTGACGGGCACGCTTAAATGCAGTGATGAACAGAAAGTTGAATGGATCCACCACTGGGTTACGAAGAGCTTTACCGCATTTGAACAGCGTCTTGCCGATTATGCAGGTGATTATTGCTTTGGAAATTCGGTAACATTAGCGGATATTTGTTTGTTGCCGCAGGTATACAATGCGCTCCGATTTAACGTGCCGCTAGACGACTATCCAAATCTAGTGCGTGTGCACAGCAATTTGTTAAAACTGGATGCGGTTCAACAAGCCTTACCGGAAAATCAACCCGACGCACAATAAAGGAAATCAGTATGCAAAAATCCCGTTTGGTGATCGCACTGAGCGCGGCGCTCGTTACTGCGTCTTGCGCATCCACTCAAAGCACGGTTGCGCAATCTACAACCACTCATAAAGCGCCCACACCCGCGACTTTAAAAGCCGATCCACTGGCTTCGGCTGAAGGCGTGGCTGAACTTACCCTTGAGCAAATCATGGCTGATCCCGATTGGATGGGTCGTTTTCCTGAAAACGCATTTTGGAGCTTAGACGGGCAAGATATCCTGTTCTACCAAAAACGCGAAGGTAGTGAAGTTCGCGACTTAATGATAATTAAGGGTGGACAAAGTGAGCCGCAGGCTGTGCCACTCTCGGAGCAACACCTTTATATCGCTGACGAAAAAGAATCGTCGGTAGCGGGTGACTGGTTAGCATACACCTATAAAGGTAATGTGTTTGTTCGTTTTGGTAATGGTGAGGTGAAGCAACTCACACGTGATAGCGAACGTCAGCACAACCTTCAAGCAATGGCGGATGGTTCGCTAAGCTATCAACAAGGTCAGCAGTTCTTCCGTATCGACGTACGTTCAGGTTTGTCACAGCAAATGGCTGATATCCAGTTCGCTGATGAACCACAAGCCAATGAAGCGCCGGCTGACTATATCGCTAAGGAAGAACAGAACCTGATTCAGTTTGTACAGAAAGAGCGTAAAAATCGTGCCGAACAGTTTGAATATCAGCAGCAGTTACAGCAACAAAATGACACATTAGCGCCGCAGGCGTTTTATCTTGATAAACGTATGCAATGGGTCGATGGACGGTTGTCGCCGAACGGACGCTACCTGTTGGTTGCTATGTCCGAGCCACAGAGTTGGCGCGATGACGGCGATATCATGCCGAACTACATCACAGAAGATGGTCGCATTGAGCCGGAGAAAGTGCGTCGCCGTGTCGCCGATGCAAAACCTCAGCAACATCAGTTAGTGTTGCTGGATCTGCAGAAGCATACTCAAACGAGTTTGACCTACAACACACTCGACGGCTGGAACGAAGACGTATTGGCCGCGGTAAAAGCTGAAAATGCCAAGGCGGAAGGGCAGTCATACGAAAGCAAAAACGAGCCTCGTGCTATTCAGTTGATGGCTGACTGGGGCTGGGAAAACGGTGCGATTCAGTGGAACGAAGAAGGTTCGGAAGTGGCTGTCATGCTCGAAGCTTGGGACAACAAGGAGCGTTGGATTGCGACCGTCGACTTCGGCGCCAAACAGTTAGAGCAGCAAGATCGCTTACACGATGATGCATGGATTAATTACACACACAATGAGTTTGGTTGGGTCGATGAAGATACGCTTTGGTTCATGTCCGAAGCGGATGGCTACTCACATCTGTATGCGCGTGATCTTGATCAACAAACCACGCAGTTAACTGAAGGCCAATACGTGGTTGAAACACCGACACTATCGGCTGATAGCAGTCAGTTGTACTTTCAAGCCAATCAACCCCACCCGGGTATTTATGAGATTTACCGAGTTGCGGTGGATGGCTCAAGTGAGCCTGAACAGCTCACTGACTTAGGTGGAATGACGGGCTACGAATTAAGTCCAACGAGTGAACGGTTATTACTCACGTATTCGACTCCTTTGATGCCGCCTGAGCTTTACGTCAAGAATGCTGATGCGACAGATGAAGCGCAGCGCCTCACTCACACCGTATCTGAGAAATTCTTAAGTATCGACTGGACCGCGCCGGAAATCGTGCCCATTGCTTCATCCCACGTAGATGAACCGATTTATACGCGAGTATACAAGCCGGAAGGTTTTGATGCCGAACGTGCTGAAGAGTATCCGGCAGTCGTCTTTATTCACGGCGCGGGTTACCTGCAAAACGCGCATATGGGCTGGTCCGGCTATTTCCGTGAGTTTATGTTCCATAGCTTCCTTAACAAGCAAGGTTATGTCGTGGCTGATCTCGACTACCGGGGTTCTAAAGGTTACGGACGTGATTGGCGCACCGCGATCTATCGCCAAATGGGCACGCCTGAGGTTGAAGATTTGGTCGACGTAACGGATTGGCTACAAACCAATGTGAACGTTGATGGCGAGCGCATGGGTACTTATGGTGGCTCGTATGGTGGCTTCTTAACCTTTATGGCGCTATTTAAAGAACCTGGTTTATTCCAAGCGGGTTCGGCGCTGCGTCCAGTGACCGACTGGGCACATTACAACACGGGTTATACGTCCAATATTTTAAACCTACCGCAGGATGATGCGATTGCTTATCGCCGTAGCTCACCCATTTACTATGCGGACGGTTTAGAGGACGCCTTGTTAATTAACTCACCGATGGTGGATGACAACGTATTCTTCCAAGACAGCGTACGCCTTGTGCAACGTTTGATTGAGTTGAAAAAGACCGACTGGGAAACCGCGATTTATCCAGTGGAGCCGCACGGATTCCGTCAGCCGGAGAGTTGGTTAAACGAATACCGTCGTATCTACAAGCTGTTTGAGGAAAACTTACAGCAGGATTAATCCTGCTGTGTTTTCTGCCTGTTTACGGCGTCAGCTAACCGACGCCGTTGCAGGAACCAAGTCACTCCGCCAGCAATCATGCCGGCTGCATGAATCAAGGCGACATCCGGGCCGACAAAATGGTCAGGTCTAAAGCCTGCTAGCTCTGCAATTACTTTACCCAGTAAAACCACAATGACTGCGAGGTACCAAGGCTGCTTGAGTGTCGCATTGATGAGGCACACTAAAAGCAAACCATGCAGTACTCCCGATAATCCGACATATTCTATCGTCTCTGGCCACAGCCATAGCAGACCACCGCTTATTACACTGATCAGCAGGTAGTTATTGAATAACTGACGCATATCGAATTGGTCATTAAAAATGCCGACGACCAATGCGAGTCCAGCCATATTAAATAGCCAGTGATTCCAACCTAGGTGGAGCAAGGGCGCTGTTACTAAACTCCAAATCCTGTCACTCAATTCAGCACTATTAAATGCGAGCACGTCATGACCGGGCAGCCATTGGATAATCGCCGAAATACAAATGATGAGTGCGGCGGCCATCGCACCACTAGTGAGTGACTGATTTTTATTCATAAGCGTTTGCCTGTTACCCTGTAGCTCCGTATGATAGAAGTCACTACTTGTACCAGATGTTAGGGCTATCATGAAGTCAATTAATACCTCGCATTGGATTTTATCGTCTATCGCGGCTGCTTTACTCGCGGCTTGCTCACCCGCTCAATCCGGTGCCAGCGCAACAGCTGCACCACAAGATTCAGAACCGAAACAAGAAGCGCGTGAGCCTGAGATGGCTACGGGGTTTGCGGATAAAAAAGCGGTCGTAACGGATCAGTTTATGGTCACCGCTGCTAACCCTCATGCAGTCGAGGCAGGTTATAAGGTGTTAAAAGAAGGTGGTAGCGCTGTTGATGCCGCTATCGCAGTACAAGCCATGTTAGGTTTAACCGAGCCACAATCCTCTGGGATCGGTGGCGGCGCGTTTATTCTTTACTGGGATAACGAGCAACAAAAACTGTATACCATTGATGCTCGCGAAACGGCTCCTAAAGAGGCGACGGAAGCTTTGTTTCTTGACCAAGACGGTAACGCACCACCTTGGATTGAGGCTGTGGTCGGCGGGCGTTCAGTGGGCACCCCAGGTGTACTGCGTGGGTTAGAGTTGGCGCACGATAAATGGGGGAAGTTGGATTGGCAGCCGCTGTTTAAAGACGCCATCGATTTGGCGGAGACAGGCTTCGAAGTCTCCCCCCGACTTGCCAAACTCGTTAAGAGTGAGATTAATCCTGGTGTTAAGAAACTGCCAATCATTGCCAACTATTTATTTCCCAATGGAGAGCCTGTTAAAGCGGGTTCCACATTGGTCAACAAGGATTATGCTGAAAGCCTGAGCTTGATAGCCGAACAAGGAGCCGATGCCTTTTACCAAGGTCCCTTGGCTGAAAAAATTGTTGATGCCGTACGCCATAGTGCTATTGCGCCAGGCGTCTTGAGCACCAAGGACTTAGCTGAGTATCAGGCTATCATTCGCGAACCTGTGTGTGATGCTTATCGCCAGTATCAGGTCTGTGGTATGGGTCCGCCTAGCTCTGGCGGTCTAACGACGCTACAGACATTGGGTATTTTGCAAAACTATGATGTTTCATCGTGGCAGGTGAATGGCGAAGAATTTGCTCATTATTTTACGCAGGCGTCGCGCTTAGCATTTGCTGATCGTAACCAATGGATCGCCGACCCAGATTTCGTGTCGGTGCCAGTGGAAGGAATGCTCAATGATGAATACTTAAGCAAACGCGCGAAACAGATCGGGCGTGAAGATATGGTTAAGGCGAAACCGGGCTTATATCTCAAACCTGAGTACCAACAAGATATTGCTTACGAACGACCTAATACGAGCCACATGTCAATCGTCGATAGCGAAGGCAATGTGATTTCCATGACCACGAGTATCGAAATGGCGTTCGGCTCAACGGTAATGGTTGAAGGCTTTATTTTAAATAATCAGTTGACTGACTTTTCATTGACGCCGATGGATGAAGCTGGACGTAAAATTGCGAATCGTGTGCAGCCTGGTAAACGACCGCGCAGTTCAATGTCACCAACGATTGTGTTAAATCAATCGGGCGATCAGGTCGTTCATGCGTTGGGATCTCCGGGTGGTAGTCGAATTATTAATTATGTTACGCAAACCTTGGTTGGCTTGATTGACTGGAATCTTAACATGCAACAAGCCATTGATTTGGGTCATGTGACTAACCGGAATGATTACACAGCCTTGGAAAAAGGGCGCGATATTGCAACCTTGAAAGCGGTATTAGAAAAACGAGGCCATGAAATAAAAGTTATCGACTTGAATAGCGGTATTCACGGCATTACCCGCTTGCCCAATGGCCAACTGCAAGGCGGGGCAGATCCTCGTCGCGAAGGGATCGTAATGGGTCAATAATTCGTGAGTTATCTATTAAAAATATCGTCTAATGTTGCTGCTATCGTAATATTACTTGGGTTGGTAGGGTGCGAGCCTGCCAACCAAGAGACTTATACCGATAGAATGGGGCACAAAACGAGTCAAGAAAATCAGAGTAAAATGCACGCGGCATTGAGTTTCTATTATGCGATTTATCGCGAAGGGGATATTAACAAAGCCAAGAGTTTTACAACTGATAGGCTGGCTAAGTTGTTAACCCATTATGGCTCCGCGAGCGCGATACAGCGCTATGTCCTCAATCGTTATTTTGATAGCGTAGAAATAACGATTGACCCAACATCGTTTACGCAATATTTGAACCGCGAAAATGAACAACGAGTGACATTAGTCTTCCAAGGAACTTATAACGGAGAGCAGGTTAAAGATCGGCGTGATATTGTCCTTGTCAGAGACAAAGAGGGCTGGTTAGTGGATCAAATACTTGACCCACGTTACCGACCATAATCTAGACTTGCTTGGGTGTGTCTGTGTACGGCGGCCATCCAAGTGGTTTACCTGCAAGTAGGTGCAAGTGGATATGATAAACTGATTGGCCGCCATGTTCGTTGCAGTTCATCACACAGCGGTAGCCGTCTTTTGCAAAGCCAAATTGAACCGCAAGCTTACTCGCGACCAAGTATAGATGCCCTACAAGTCCCGCATCTTCCTCTTCAATATCATTGATGGTGGCAATGGCTTTCTTTGGAATAATTAATAAGTGTACGGGGGCTTGCGGGTTGATATCTTTGAAAGCGAGCGCGTGATCATCTTCATAAACAATATCCGCAGGAATCTCGCGATTGATAATTTTGGTGAAAATCGTTTCTTCTACCATAACCTTATATCCCTTATAAGTTTGTTACCCTCATGGTACATTTAGGTCGTTGGTAGGGCAATGGATCAACTGTGTTTTTGTAAGCCGGCCAATGCGGGCGCACTAATTTGACGCAATAACGACTGGTTTACGGTTGTGCGATCAGCTAATGCGATTAAACAACTTTCAGCAACATACGTTTGAATCGATGAGTTTTTAACTAAAATAAGATACCAAGGCTGTTGCTTATCGGCGCCGGATAGAACCCGCTGTTGGTACCATTCATCGCTCAAACTAAATACTGCGTCAACATCGACAATAACACCCTCATAGCCGTATAGGCAGTGCTTTATGGGTTGCCCTAAATTAAAGGACGCTCGAACAACCGAGCTTTGTTTGTTACAGGCCACTTTTTCTCACCCTACTCGTGTAATTATATTTTCTTATCGGCAAGTCTGTGCTATTCCTGAATGTAATTAATAAAACATGATCGAGGTGCGTTCATGCATGATGACGATAAACGAAGCGACCGACGAGTACCGGTCAGAACATCGGCGACAATCGAGTTGGATGGGCGGCGAGTATCAGGCGCCTGTAGTGATTTGAGTGCACACGGTGTTCTGTTAATTTTACCTGAGCGACTGAATGTGGGAACACATTTTGATGTAGTGGTAAAAGCCGCAGGCGGCGGAATTGCAGATTTACGAGCCACCGGCATGGTCGTTCGCGTTGACGATGCCGGTGACGAAAGTTACGAACACGGATGTAAGCTCATCGATGTGTCATAACCTGACGATCTACATGACGCGCATGCCGGGTTTAGCGCCTTCGTGTGGATTTAAGATATAAATTTCATCTTTACCGGGACCGGCGGCCAGCACCATCCCCTCCGATAAACCAAAACGCATTTTACGTGGAGCCAGGTTGGCAACCATAACGGTGTGTTGGCCAATCAATTTCTCAGGTGCGTACGCCGATTTTATTCCCGCAAACACTTGGCGTTGCTCACCGCCCAAGTCCAATGTCAATTTCAGCAGTTTGTCTGCGCCTTCAACGTGCTCAGCATTAACAATCAGTGCCACGCGCAAATCAACTTTCGCGAACTCATCAAAGTTAATGGTTTCTGCAATAGGTTCTTTGGTGAGTTCGTCATTCGGCTCGGCGTGAACTGCTGGTGATTCGTTCGCCGCTTGTTGCTCTTTTGAGTCTTCTAACATCTGCTCAATATCCTTCATTTCTACGCGCTGCATTAACGCCTTAAATTTATCAATAGGATGGTTGGTTAACACTTGTTTGTGGCTATCCCACGAAAATTGGTCATTTAAGAAATGCTGAACCGACTTGGATAGTTCAGGTACTACCGGCGTTAAATAAACCATCAAGATGCGGAATAAATTGATACCAAGTGAACAAGTATCATGCACTTCACTGGCCGCATCAGGATTTTTGATCAGCTGCCATGGTTCCTTATCGGCAATGTACTGATTTGCGCGATCAGCCAGCGTCATGATCTCACGCATTGCTTTAGAGAATTCGCGCTGTTCATAGAGTTCAGCAATCTCAGTACCCGCATTTTGGAAATCTTCCAATAGAGCGGAGTCAGCAACCGATGCCGAAAGCTTCCCATCGAATTTTTTGGTAATAAAGCCGGCACAGCGACTGGCGATATTAATCACTTTGCCGACTAAGTCGGAGTTCACTCGCTGGGCGAAATCAGTCAAGTTAAGATCTAAGTCGTCAATGCGACTTGTCAGTTTGGCTGCAAAGTAATAACGCAAGTATTCTGGGTTTAAATGGTCTAAGTAGGTTCTTGCTTTGATGAAGGTCCCCTTAGATTTGGACATTTTAGTGCCGTTGACGGTGATAAAGCCGTGCGCCCAAACGTTAGTCGGTTGACGGAACTGAGCACCTTTTAGCATCGCTGGCCAGAATAAGCTATGGAAGTAAATAATGTCCTTGCCAATAAAGTGATACACTTCTGCAGTGCTATCAGCTTGCCAGTAGTCGTCCCAGTTGGCGTTGCCGGTTGTATCACAGTAGTGCTTAAAACTACTCATATAGCCAATGGGCGCATCTAGCCAGACATAAAAGTATTTATCTTCGGTGCCTGGAATTTTGAAACCAAAGTAAGGCGCATCGCGCGATATATCCCAACGCTGTAGACCTTGTTCAAACCATTCATTTAACTTATTCGCCATTTCACCCTGTAGTGAACCAGAACGCGTCCAGCTTTTCAGCATGTCGCCAAATGCAGGCAAGTCGAAAAAGTAATGTTCTGATTGGCGTAACTCGGGTGTCGCACCGGACACCACAGAACGCGGATTCTTGAGGTCTGTTGGGGCATATGTCGCACCGCAAACGTCACAATTATCGCCATACTGATCTTCAGCACCGCATTCTGGACAGTCACCCTTTACGAAGCGATCGGGTAAGAACATTTTCTTCTCAGGGTCGTACAGCTGCTCAATTACTTCAGTCTTGATATGACCGGCGTCATCAAGACGTTGGTAAATAGTTTCTGCTAACGCTTTGTTCTCTTCACTGTGGGTTGTGTAATAGTCGTCAAAGCCGATATTAAAACCCGCAAAATCTGCTTCATGCGAACGTTGCATATCGCCTATCATCTGCTCTGGCGTGATACCTAGCTGTTGCGCTTTGAGCATAATCGGCGTGCCGTGTGCGTCATCAGCGCACATATAGTGGCATTCATGACCCCGGAGTTTTTGAAAACGAACCCAAATGTCCGCTTGGATATAGCCTAAAAGATGACCAATATGAATTGGACCGTTCGCGTAGGGCAACGCGTTTGTCACCAAAATTTTACGATCAGTGTGGCTCATGCGAGAATTAGCTTCCATCAGTGTTATGATTAGATAATGCTAAATATTATCATAGGATACGCATGATACACAGAGCCAAGAGGTGGCTGATGAAGTCGTTTTCAGCAAAAAATGAACAACTGGCAGCCTTACTGTCTGATTTAGCCCATCCTGCCTGCGAACACGGTATTCCAACCGATTGGTTATGCATCGATCATGACGCGCAGGCAGTCGAGTTAACGTTTCCTTTCGCGATTGAAAAGTCATCGTTATTGAACGCTATCAATGATGACGCTGAATTAAGAACGTGGACATGGACTATTAAATTCCAGGTGCAACGGCTCGCCAACAGCAAACCTGACCAACCCATGAAAACCGGCAATGTTATTGTGGTATCGTCTGGCAAAGGTGGTGTTGGGAAGTCATCCGTGAGCGCATCCTTAGGCATTGCGCTCAGTCGGATGGGTGCGCGTGTTGGGCTGCTCGATGCTGATATTTATGGACCCTCAATACCCACGATGTTGGGTCAGCCGGATCATAAGCTAGAAGTAAAAAACGATAAGTTTCAGCCTATTCAGTATGAAGACCTAGTCGCCAATTCGATTGGCTATCTAGTCGATGATAACGACGCCACTATTTGGCGTGGACCGATGGCCAGTCGGGCGTTACAACAGTTGTTTAACGACACTGATTGGGGCTTATTGGACTATTTGATCGTTGATATGCCACCCGGTACAGGCGATATTCAACTGACGATGGCGCAACAATTACCCGTTACAGGAGCGGTGGTTGTTACAACGCCACAGAATGTCGCACTTAAAGATGCCGAAAAAGGTGTCGGCATGTTTGAGCGCCTTGAGATACCCTTGATTGGTGTCCTAGAAAACATGAGTTATTTTGAGTGCGGTCATTGTGGTACGCAGTCGCATTTGTTTGGACAAGGCGGCGGATTAAAGCTGGCTCATCGCCATGCTGTCGCCGAACTAGGTCAATGGCCATTGACGCCGGAATTTGGCGCGCAACTGGACGCATTACAAAAGCAACATCAATTAGAATTGACAGAAATTCAGCGGCATACCGCTCAACGAGTAGTAGCAGAGCTTTATTATCTGAAGTCGCATTCGGCGAAAAATTAAGTAAAAAGGGGATGTTATGCGCTTAACGGATCGTGAAATAGAAAATGCCTTAGCCGAGGGTCGAATCGGTATCGAGCCTGCTCCAAGCAAGCAGAACATCTCGGGGGTCACGCTCGATATTCACCTCGGTAGTGAATTTCGTGTGTTGCAGGATCACGCTGCAGCATATATTGATATCAGTGGCTCGCGTGCAGATATTGAGGCGGCTATCCATGAAGTCATGAGTGATGAGATTAAACTAAAGCCCGATCAAGCGTTTTTTATCCATCCCGGTGAGTTTGCTTTGGCGGTTACCTACGAATCGATTCATTTGCCGGATGACATGGTAGGTTGGCTTGATGGACGCTCTTCGCTCGCGCGTTTGGGGTTGATGGTACATGTTACCGCGCATCGCATTGATCCCGGTTGGAAAGGGCAAATTGTATTGGAGTTCTATAATGGTGGGAAGTTGCCGTTAGCGCTGCGTCCGGGAATGAAGATTGGCGCGATCAGCTTTGAACAATTGAGCGGCCCTTGCGAACGCCCTTATAACAAGCGCGCAGATGCTAAATATAAAGATCAACAAGGGGCTGTCGCCTCGAGGATTTCAGCTGATGGCGGCTAAGCCGCCGTTCTGAGATGACCGAGTAATTGTTCAAGTTGAGCTAATAAAACGCCAGTATCGTGCCGATAGTAGACGTCTTTATCCGGTGTCAACTCACCGAGTTGCGGAATCGTGAGTGAAGCATCATGGAAGTTAGTTAATACGGCATCGACTACTGGCGCACCCACATGATGTTCCAAAAATCGTAATTTTTCACTCACGCACAACGACCCTGCAGGACCTTTCTCATGTGCGAGGTTATCAATAAATACGACGTAAGCCTGTGTGTTGGCGAGTGCGTGAGCAATTTGCGGCACCAATAGCGGTGGTAATACCGAGGTTAGAAAGCTCCCCGGTCCCAGAATCACCAACTCACTTTTGCTTATATGACGAACGACCTCAGGTGTTGCTACCGCATTATTCGTCAGTTTCAAAGAACGTGGTAATTGCGGCAAGCTATCGATTAGAATTTCACCGTGGCATTCCATGTTATCGTGCGTCAGTGCCATAAGATCCGTTGGGCATTCCGACATGGGAAGTAACCGGGTGTCAACGTTTAACAATCGGCTAAGCAAGCGAATTCCATCGGAGGGCCGGGCACTGACTTGATCGAGTGTGTGTAGAAGCAAATTACCAAAGTTATGACCTGCGAGCGGGTCTTCGCCAGTAAAGCGGTAATTAAGTACCTGAGCGGCTAAGGGTTGTTCAACTAATTGCGACAAGCAATTACGAATATCGCCCCACGCGATACAATCATGAGATTGACGCAAAAGACCGGTCGCACCGCCGTTGTCTGTTGTGGTCACTACCCCGACTAGGCGATGTTTTAAAAACCTTAATGACGAAAGTACACGGCCCAAACCATGGCCGCCGCCAATGGCAGTAACGCGTTTCAGCGTTGAAAGTTGCATTGAATTAACCCAGCAGTGGTATGATGCATGATAAAAGAATATGTAAAACGATAGCGCATTTAATCTCAAATGCGCAAGTCTGATAGCATTCGCAGGGAGTTTTATGAGTTTAGTGCTAAGCCAACAGTACGCCGAAACATTCCCCAACTTGGTCAGTCAGCATCGAGTGAAGCCCCTTGATAGCGCGCGAATTAGGCTGTTCAATCAATCACTTGCGACTGAGTTCGGCTTAGCTGATAGAACGGTCAACGCGCTTCGTGAGTGGTGTTTAGGTAATGTAGCGCAAGTGGGTCATGCGCAGAAATATGTTGGGCATCAATTCGGTGTGTTTAATCCAGATTTGGGTGACGGGCGTGGTGTATTGCTCGGCGAACTGTCAAATAAAGCCGGTGAGTTAAGCGATTTGCATCTTAAAGGCGCGGGACCGACGGCTTACAGCCGAGGCGGTGATGGTCGTGCAGTTTTGCGCTCCAGTCTGCGCGAGTATTTTGCTAGCGAAACATTACACCATTGGAACATTGCGACGACCCGTGCACTTGCCTTAGTCAGCTCGCACCAGGGGATACAACGCGAACGCATAGAGCCCGGGGCAATGTTAGCACGCGTTGCTAAAACTCATGTGAGATTTGGCCATTTCGAATACTGCTATAGCGAACGTTTGGTCTCTGAGCAAAAGCAACTTTGGCAACATGTCATGCAGCGCTGTTGGCCAGCACTTGTTGACGCTGAGCCGGTTGAGCAGTTTCGTGCAGTGGTTAAAGCGACCGCTGAGATGATTGCGGACTGGCAGGCGTTCGGTTTTATTCATGGCGTGATGAATACGGATAATATGAGTATCTGTGGCGAGACCTTTGATTTTGGCCCGTATACGGTATTCGATACCTTTATTCCTCAACAAATTTTTAATCACACCGACCAACGCGGTCGTTATAGTTTTCTGCGCCAACCGAGCGTTGGTCTATGGAATTTACAACGACTGAGCCAAGCACTTTCGCTGATATTTCCTGTTGATGCGTTGGCGCCTGTTTTAAATGACTACGAGGATTTCTTGCAACAGTACTATCTGAAGCGAATGAGAAAGCGCTTAGGTCTTGCGCCCGGCGACGATGCTGATGCCTTTAAACTGGTCGGGGAATGGATGGGTCTCATGCAACGCTTTGAGTGGGACTTCCAAGGCAGCTTTATCATGTTGCAAAACATCTTAAGGGGCGAGCAAGCTATGCCGAATGATACACTTTTCAAAGCGTGGTATGACAATTACATGGGCTATAACGAACGACAACCCGAGTTGAGTACTATGGCTCAGTCTAATCCTCATGTTTCGTTACGTAATCATCATCTTGTTGAGGTCATTACACAGGCAGAGCAGGGCAATTGGGCGCCTGCGGAAAGCTATTTGGCGGCACTTACCGGAGAGCCTTTAAGCGCTGAAGAACTCGGTCATTGGCAGCAACCACCGATGGAAGGCGAACAGGTCAATTCACTGTCGTGTTCGAGCTAGCAGCATTGCGCTTTGCAGCGGGATAGGACACAATCAAGGGGTTACATCTAAGGACGATGAATCATGATTAAAGTAGCATTGATAGGCTGGTTAAGTGCGCTGAGCGTAAGTGCAGTAGCGCAACAGTGGTCGGTACCCGAACCACAAAATTTTGAACAAGGGCACGTGTGTCTCGAAGGCGTTGAACAGCCCATTACGGTAGAATTTGCGGACTCAATGGCTCAGCAGGCACGCGGCTTAATGCAGCGTACGGAACTGGGTGAGTACTCGGGGATGTTGTTTCGCTATCCGAATCAACGCCCGGGCGGATCGGGTTTTTGGATGTACCAAACCCTTATTCCACTTGATATTGCCTATTTAGCAAAGGATGGCAGTATCGTAAAAACGTTTACGATGATGCCGTGTGGTAGTGATGACCCACGTCTGTGTCGCAGTTATGCACCCGGAGAGCCTTATTACAACGTGCTTGAGCTGAACGCCGGTTTCTTAGCTAAACATGATATCCGAATGGGCGATCGTGTGCATATCAATCCACCGCTCAACGAAAATGAGCAGTGTCAAAATAACTAAAAAGGGGAGAAGCGATGAAACCACTGATCATAAGCGCGGTGGCATTAGCCGTGCTCACAGCGTGTGGTCCGCAGCAGTCGCAAGATACGTCAGCAGCGGAACAAACCAAGGTTGATAAGCAACCCGCTGATTTGAAAGGGTCAGCATTTAATCCTAATTTTCGGGATTACCTAAAAACGATTTCGTCAGACGAATTTGAAGGACGCGAACCTGCATCTGCGGGGGAAGAAAAGGTCGTATCATTTATTGAAAACCACTTCCGTGAGTGGGGCTTAAAGCCAATTGACAAGGAAAACAATAGTTATCGTCAACCGTTTCCACTGGTCAAGATCATGCCGTACAAAGTCAGTGATATGACCTTTAGCGGTGACAACGCGCCTGAAGCCATGAAGTATCGTACTGAGATGATGGCTTGGACTATGCAGGTCACAGATGAAGTAGATCTGAGTGACAGCGACATGGTGTTTGTCGGCTACGGTATCGTGGCACCCGAATATGACTGGAATGATTATGAGGGTCTCGACGTTGAAGGTAAGACCGTGGTGATGTTTGTCAACGATCCCGGCTACGCGACACAAGATCCTGAGCTCTTTAACGGTAATGCGATGACCTATTATGGTCGTTGGACCTATAAATATGAAGAAGCTGCACGTCAAGGCGCGGCGGGTGCTTTGATTATTCATGAAACGGGTCCAGCCGGTTACGGTTGGGGCGTTGTTGCAGGTGGTTCGCCCGTGCGTTTCGACTTAAAACGCGAGAACAACAATATGGATCGCGCTAAAATCGAAGGTTGGATTACCAAAGACAGTGCCGAAAAGCTGTTCGCAAAACAAGGTATGACGCTTGAAGATGCGCGGCAAAAAGCCTTAAGTGATGACTTCGAAGCGATGCCGTTAAACGCGCAAGCATCGGTATCGGTTAAAAATAAGTTTGAGTTCTTAGATACCAATAATGTTGTGGGTTATATCGAAGGAACCAAATATCCGGAAGAACATGTCATTTATATGGCGCACCATGATCACCTAGGCACGGATCCAGTGCGAGAAGATGATCCCATTTATAATGGTGCGCAGGACAATGCGTCTGGCACAGCGGGCTTACTCGCCATTGCTGAAAAATTCGCACAACAACCTGCGCCGGAGCGTTCTATCGTATTTGCAGCGGTTGGCGCCGAAGAGAGCGGCTTGTTAGGTTCAGCGTGGTACGCCGATCATCCATTGTTCCCCCTTGCAAAAGCGGTCGGTGGCATCAATATGGATGTTATGAACGTTTATGGTCCTATGAAAGACCTCGTGGTCATTGGGTACGGGAACTCAGAAATGGATGAATATGTACAACCGTTTCTTGAGGAGCAAGGTCGTTATTTAACCCCTAATCCGACACCGGAAGCAGGCTTCTTTTATCGCTCAGATCATTTCAATTTGGCGAAAAAAGGTGTACCGATGCTGTACGCCGAAGGTGGTAATGACCATATCACGAAAGGTAAAGAGTGGACTGAAGAGCAACGTGCTAAGTATGTCGCTGAGGCGTATCACAAGCCAGCCGATGAATATAACCCGGACTGGGACTTACGAGGAACGCAACAGGATTTATCAGCGTTCTATCAGTTAGGGCGTTCGTTGGCAAACTCACGCGACTGGCCGCAATGGGCTGAGGGTAATGAGTTTGAAGCGATACGTAAAGAAACCGAAGAGCAGCGTAAGTAATCTGTTTACAGGCGGAACGGATTGTTAACGGTGTTGTCCTAATTACTAGAGGATTGAGGAGTACCTATGAATCAGTACAAAAACCGAATCTATGTCCGCCAAGCTAACTCGGGCGGTAGTGTAGTGGGCCGAATACTCGGCATCATTATGCTACTTGCCATCGTCGGTTTCTCGATTGCTTTTGGCTTAATCGTTCTTGCTGTGGGCTTTGTCTTGTTGATACCGGTGATGTGGAAGCAACGCCATGCGATTAAGCAAATGTGGCAAATGCGAAAGCAAGCCAAACAGCAGTTTGAGCAACAACGGCAAGCACAGCAAGAAGCAGAGCGTCATTACTCTGAACGAAATAGTGAAGGCTCAGTTATTGACGGTGAATATAAAGATTTATCTGATAAAAACGATAAATCTTAATTCTTCGTGTATAAAAAAAGCCCAGCTACTGTAGCTGGGCTTTTTTGTGTCTTGGGAATTATTACTCTTCCTGCTGCTTAGGTGGGAACACCTTGCGAACAGTGTAGAAGAATAACGGCACGAAGAAGATGGCCAGTATCGTACCACCTAGCATCCCCCCGATGACACTCGTACCGATGGCGTTACGACTTGCAGCACCTGCACCCGAGCTCAGCGCTAATGGCATGACACCAAAGATAAACGCGAGTGATGTCATAAGTATCGGACGCAGACGTAAGCGAACGGCTTCGAGTGTCGCTTCCAACAGGTCTTTACCTTGCTCTTGTAAGTCCTTGGCAAACTCAACAATCAAGATAGCGTTACGCGCCGACACACCAACGGTTGTCAACAAGCCAACTTGGAAGTAAACATCGTTTTGAATACCGCGCAGCATCGTTGCGATGACGGCACCTAAAATACCCAAAGGTACGACCAACATGACTGAGAATGGAATCGACCAACTCTCATATAGTGCGGCTAAGCACAGGAATACGACAAAGATCGAAATCGTATACAGAATAGGGGCAAAGTCACCCGACTGCTGTTCCTGCAACGACGTACCCGTCCATTCATAGCCAATGCCGTTAGGTAGTTTACTGATCAATTGCTCCATCGCCATCATAGCCTCGCCTGATGAGTAGCCAGGCGCTGCTTGGCCTTGGATCTCCATCGCCGAGACCCCGTTGTAGCTCTCAATACGCTGTGGACCATAGGTCCATTCCCAGCTAGCAAAAGAGCTGAACGGTACCATGTCGCCTTGGTTATTGCGGACATACCATTCGCTCACGTCTTCTGGCAACATGCGCGCATCGGCTTCACCTTGCAAGTAAACGCGCTTAACGCGACCACGGTCAATAAAGTCATTGATGTAAGATGAACCCCAAGCCGCACTGAGCGTGTTGTTGATGTTTTCAATGGTGAGACCTAGCGCAGTGGCTTTCTCATAGTCCACATCAACTTTAAGTTGCGGCGCATCTTCCAAACCGTTAGGACGAACTTGTT
This sequence comes from Idiomarina baltica OS145, assembly GCF_000152885.1. Lineage (GTDB taxonomy): Bacteria > Pseudomonadota > Gammaproteobacteria > Enterobacterales > Alteromonadaceae > Idiomarina > Idiomarina baltica. The sequence continues at coordinate 225,747 of NZ_CH672406.1, read as the reverse complement.
GCAGCATCGGGTTCTGTGATGCCATACCGAGCAACTGGTTACGCGCATCAAGCAACGCTTGGTGGCCTAAGTTACCGCGGTCTTGCAAGTACAAGTTAAAGCCAGTGGCGGTACCTAACTCTGGAATAGGAGGGAGGTTGAAGGCAAAGATCATGGCTTCTTTAACACTGGCAAAGAAACCAAATGCACGACCAATCACATCTGTCACGTCTTGGCTTTCGTTTCGTTCACTCCAATCTTTCAAACGCACGAAAGCAATACCGTTGTTTTGACTACGACCGGAGAAGCTAAAACCAACCACTGAGAATACCGACTGGACGGCGTCTTCTTCGTTGAGGTAATAGTTTTCGATACGATCCATCACGGCAACCGACTGCTCCATTGTAGAGCCGACGGGTAATTGCATTTGAGTGAGGAATACGCCGCGATCTTCATCCGGTAAGAAAGCCGATGGTAAGCGAGTAAATAAGAACGCTAATACGGCAACTAAGCCAAGATAGAGAACACCAACACGGATACTGCGGCGCAGAATGCCATGCACACTGTCGCGATATTTGATGGTGGCTTTTTGCAATGTGCGGTTAAACCAGCCTAGTGGTCCCCAGCCGCCATTCTCTTTCTTTTTCACTGGCTTGAGCAACGTAGCACATAGCGCAGGAGAGAAGATAATTGCGACCATTACCGAGAGACTCATCGACGTGATGATGGTCAATGAGAATTGACGATAAACCGCCCCTGTTGCACCCGGGAAAAATGCCATCGGTGCAAATACAGCGGCCATGACCACACCAATTGCCACTAACGCGCCGGTGATTTGTCCCATCGACTTAATGGTGGCTTGTTTGGGTGACAAACCTTCTTCAGACATGAGTCGTTCAACGTTTTCCACCACAACGATGGCATCGTCTACCAGCAAGCCAATCGATAACACCATACCAAACATAGTCAGGGTATTGATTGAGAAGCCAGCAAGCGCCATGACGCCCATGGTACCCAGAATAACCACCGGAATCGCAAGGGTAGGGATGAGGGTTGCTCGTAAGTTCTGTAAGAAGACAAACATCAACACAAATACGAGAATGATGGCTTCAATCAGTACCCGAGCCACTTCGCTTATCGAGATCTTAATAAATGGTGTGGTGTCATACGCCGTCACCATTTTCATCCCATCAGGGAAGTAGGGTTCTAGCTCAGCAACGGTTTGCTTAACGGCTTCAGCTGTTGCCAACGCATTGGCGCCGGTTTGTAACTGAATCGCCAAGCCAGTGGCAGGCTTACCATTATAGTTTGCTTGAATGGCATAGTTTTCTGCACCGAGTTCAACACGCGCGACATCTTTCAAACGGACCTGCGAACCATCGGGAAGCACTTTAAGAAGAATATTCTCGAATTGATCCGGTTCTGACATTCGCGTCTGAGCAATGATCGTTGCGTTTAAGCGTTGTCCCTCAACTGCGGGGGCGCCACCTAATTGACCTGCGGCTACCTGAGCGTTCTGAGCGCGAATAGCGGACTGCAGTTCAGCAATAGTCATATTGTAATTGACTAACGCATCGGGTTTCACCCAAATACGCATCGCATAAGGCGCACCAAAGATTTGCACGTTACCCACACCCTCGGTCCGAGACACGGCATCTTGGACATTGGAGGCGAGGTAATCGCTCAAGTCTGTTTGTTCATAACGGTCATCTTCAGCCACCATGGCTAAAACCATCAAGAAAGAACTGCTGGATTTACTAACAGTAATACCTTGCTGCTGCACTTCTTGCGGTAACTGAGGCGTCGCTTGAGATAGCTTATTCTGCACTTGAACCTGTGCAATATCCGGGTCAGTACCCGAGGCAAAGGTTAAGCTTACTGTAGCACTACCGGCGTTACTCTGTGACGAGAAATACAGCAGGTTATCAACGCCTGTCATATTTTGCTCAATCACCTTAGTTACCGTATTGGACACGGTCTCGGCGTTAGCGCCTGGATAGTTAACTTGGATTTCTACCGCAGGTGGTGCAATGGTTGGGTACTGCGCAATAGGGAGCTGAATCAAAGAGATCGTCCCCGCGAGCATCACCAATATTGCAATCACCCACGCAAATATGGGTCGATTTATAAAAAACTTGGCCATTCTGTCGTTCCCTTATTTGGAAGCTGGCTGTTGACCTTGTGACACAGTCACTTGTGCACCGGGTCTAATTTTCTGAAGGCCGGCGGTGACAATACGGTCACCGGCGTTGAGCCCGTCGCTAATTAACCACTCGTTGTCGATAGCACGTGCGGTGGTCACCATACGTTGCTCGACTTTATTTTCATCATTAATCAGCATGACATAAGGACGGCCGCGGACGTCGCGTGTAACTGCCTCTTGTGGAACCAAAATAGCGTTATTCAAGGTACCTTCGCTGACCTTCGCACGTACGAACATGCCTGGGTATAAGTTATTCTCCGGGTTAGGGAATTCAGCGCGGAGCAAAATCGCGCCTGTGTCTTGGTCAACGCTAACCTCAGAGAACAGCAGTTCACCTTGAGTTTGGTAGTCTAAACCGTTCAAACTCAGTGACACGGGGGCGTTACCATTTTTATTTGCCTCAATACGGCCCGATTCAATTTCTGCCTTGAGCTCGAGGAACTCGCGGCTTGACTGATTGATGTCGACGTATATCGGGTCAAGCTGATTGATGGTCACCAAGGGCGTGCTTTGCGAAGCTGTCACCAAAGCGCCTTCGGTAACATTAGAACGTCCAACAATCCCGGTTATAGGCGCTTTAACCTTGGTGTATTCCAAGTTGATTTTGGCGCGTTTGAGCTGAGCTTCTGCTAGCGCAAGAGCGGCTTTGTTTTGTAAATACGTCGCTTCAGCCGAATCAAATTCATCTTGACTCACAGCCTTATCTGCAAGCAGTTCTTTTAAACGCTTCTGACGTAATTCTGACACTTTAAGTGCGGCTTTAGCGCTTTCAAAATCGGCTTGAGCACTGGCGACCTCAGCCTGATAAATGGCTGGGTCGATTTGGTATAACTGCTGACCTTTTTCGACTTTTGTGCCTTCCACAAACTTACGTTCAAGCAGCACGCCGCTCACCTGCGGACGCACTTCCGCCACGCGATAGGCAGAGGTACGGCCGGGCAATTCGTTTTGAATTTCGACAGACTGCGTTTTGATGGTTAACGCTTCAACTGGCACCGCTTGTTGTTGTCCACCTTGAGCAGCGGCTTGCTGCTCATCACTACACCCGTAAAGGGTAGCGGAGGTGAGGGCAACAGCGAGCACCGCTGCAATAGGAGTATTCCGCTTTTTCATGAACGACCTCTAGTCATAACTATTATCATTTAACGTTTTTATTATACATACATGCTTGTATGTTTGTAAATTTAATATGCGACGGGTAGCACGATCTTGCCGATAGCTTTTCCCGATTCAAGCAGTTGATGTGCTTGTTTCAGTGTGCTTGCCGACATTGCGTTTAAGCGTGTGCCCTCGGTTGAGCGGATTTGACCGTTGTTTATAAGCTCTGATACTTGATTCAAAATATCTCGTTGAGCGCTGATATCAGCGGTTTCAAAAAGTGAACGTGTGTACATAAACTCCCAGTGTAAGCTGATACTCTTTTGCTTGAGTAAGCGGATATCTAAAGCATCCTCTGGATCATCAATGATGCCGATACGGCCTTGCGGGGCTATTACTTCGGTTGCCGTTTCAAAGTAGTCGCCACTGTGGGTCAGCAGGGCAATATCCGTAGGTTGTGGTAAGCCTTCGAGCTGCTGTTTGATATCGCCATGATGATTAATCACATAATCGGCGCCGAGTTGTTTTACCCATGCTTGTGTTTCGTCTCGCGACGCAGTAGCAATCACGGTGACATCGGTCAATTGTTTGAGTAACTGGATCATGATCGAACCGACTCCGCCGGCGCCGCCAAATATAAGTACACAGCGCTGCTCATGTACTGATGGGTGATTTAATTGCAGACGGTCAAAACTAAGTTCCCACGCGGTCAGTGAGGTTAAAGGGAGCGCTGCTGCCGCGAGATCATCGAGTGATTGTGGAGCGTGACCGACAATACGGTAATCAACGCAGTGATATTCCGCATTACAGCCTGGCTTGCTAATGTCGCCAGCATAGTACACACGATCACCGATTTCGAAGCCACTTACGTGTTTCCCTTTATTTTCGACAATACCTACAGCATCCCACCCAAGAACTTTATAATCATCCGCTTGTCCGATACGCATGCGGATTTTGGTATCTACAGGATTAACAGCGACGGCGGTTACTTTTATTAAAAGTTCGTTGTCACCCACACTTGGCTTTGGGATTTCGATATCAACAAGCGCCTCTTGTTCGGTGATGGGGAGTGATTTTTTCACGCCAACGGCTTTCATCTGGTTTCTCCTTTTCGAGTAAGTGTGGTACACAATATGACTATACTACGTGGATTTTTCATTTTTGATTATTAACGAGAGAACAATGAATCATAAGCTATTCGTTTTATTACTAACTTTAGTCCCTTTGTTGGCGACAGCCCAAACGTCAGACGCCAACCAAGATGCTAAAGAAGCACAAATTATCAAAACCATTGAGGACTTACGCGCACAGCGTGGTGTCGAGTTTAATTATCATCGTGAATCAAAAGTTGGTGATACGACACGAGTCGAAGAGTATCTAGGTGCCAACGAAGACGGCTATCGCTGGCAGCTCGTCAGTGAAAATCAACAAGCGCCGAGCAAAGAGCGACTTGAAGAATATCGTCAAATGCGTGTCACAGAAGCGAAGGCGCGTGCACAAGAAGAGGGACCTAGCCAATCACTCGCCGACTTAATTATTATTGATTCGCTCGAATTTATTGGCGAATCGGTTGAAAATGGTCAGTCCGTTTGGCAATTCTCGTTTAAACCCAAGCTTGATGACTTTTCTGAATTTGCCGATGAAATTGAAGCGCGCATCACCTATTTACCCAAAACTGATTTACTGCAGCGCATTGCATTAAAAAATAAAAATGAATTTTCGCCTGCGACTTCCGTAACCGTCGAAGATTTCTCAATGGAAATTGAATTTCAGCGTTTTGCTGATGCCTATACCGTGCCAGTAAGCATGAAACAAAATGCCCAAGGGTCCTATTTGTTTTTTAAAGACTTCCATGACCAAACCTCGCGCACGTATTCAGATTACTCCTTGGTACCGAGTGCGGACGAAAGTAATGATGAAAACGAGCTGAGCGCGGCTAAACCTTGTGGATCTTCAGATAGTAAAGGCAGTCGTACCAGTTCGTGTTGAGCAAAGGTCTTATCAATTTCCTCAAGATAGGCAGCTTCTTGGACACGTCGTTTGGCAAGAAAAGCACCATCGGCGTCTTCAGGGAGCACGCGATTGACAAAAATACCACCGACAGGTAAGTGCTCAGCGCGCAACGCTTTCATAGCACGCTCAGTTTCTTGTATCGGCAAGCGTTCTGGCGTCATGACAAATACAATAGCGGTATGCTCAGCATCTTGTAATACACGGCGAGTACGTTGAAATAAGCGTTGCCGATTCAGCAATTGTTCGCTTACTGCCTTGCTGCGTTCAGATAAACCATCACTGGCATGTTGGTCAGGGTTGGCCATTGGGTTATGGACATCTTTGCCGGACTTCGGCGATAGATGCTTAAGCACCCCCTCAAACTCCTCTGAGCGGTTCTGCGAACGCAACATACCCTGTGTCCAAGCTGCCATGGCTTCCGGTAGCGTCAGTAAACGTAAGGTGTGGCCTGTTGGTGCCGTATCAAAAATCAATAGATCGTAGTCACGCTCCGATTCATCAATCAGTTTCGCAATACGCTCGAGGAGGGCAGCTTCCTGAGCCCCAGGGGATTGCTTCGATAAGCGCATCTGGCGTTCAACTTCAGGAAATAAATCAGGGTTGGTAAAGCGTTTCATTTGCTGCGTGACACGGTCAATGTGCGCGTTGACTTCACGATCAGGGTCGATTTCGAGTGCGGTGACACGCTCGCTAATTGGCGTGAACTTATCACCAATTTTTACATCAAAAGCGTCCGCGAGACTGTGTGCTGGATCCGTTGAAACAACAAGAACGTGTTTACCTTGCTGAGCGGCGAGCAGGGCAAGAGATGCCGAGACTGTGGTTTTTCCGACCCCACCTTTACCGCCGACCAATACTACTTTACGGTCGAGAATCGACTTCATAAAGACACCTTAAAGTCGTGGGCTAACAGCAGCGGAAATGATCCAGAGGTGAGTGTTCCATTCCCATGCGTTGATGCCAATCATGAAAACGCTCCAGCATTAATGGCTGGAGCTCTAAAGTGTAATAGGATGCGGGGTTAGGAACCCCCATCATTTCGGAGAAGACCAGCATCATGAACAAATCATCTTCGTCACGCTTGGCGCGAGCGATCGCTGACCGATAGGGGGCGTTGTAAAACTCGTTTACCAGTTCACCCGCACGGCTCAACCACTGTTGAATCGATTTAATGTTCATGTTGCGCATGGTCTTACTCCTTAAAGTCTCTCACTAAGACTTCTGCTCTTTCTTAAGGTTCGATAGTGCCGACGTGGCCTCTAGAGCGATCCATACAGCGGCAATCAGTACCACAATATCTAAACCGAATAAGAACCAGTTCTCTTCCATGTAGAAACCTTTTAACTGAATGAACAGCGCGAACACTGTCATAATCAGCAAGAAAATCAACGGCAGTAATGTCACGTACATTGGACGACCTAACCGTACCAACATGACTGTGATAACCATCAAGGTCAAGCCTGCAAGTAATTGGTTAGTGGTACCAAACAGCGGCCAAATCGCTAAGCCACCTGAACCGTCTGATCCCGCACCAAAGGCGAGTGCTACACATGAAATGACCGCCAACAATGTCGCAGGCAACGCTTTCTGCATCCAAGAAATATTATAGATGTTACCCCATTCTTGGAAGATATAACGCTGTAGACGCAAACCGGTATCCATAGTGGTACCCGCAAACAAAACCGCCATCACTGTAAGCAAAGTTTCAGCAATTTCATTATCAAGACCGACACCTTGGCTGATAATATTCGCGCCACCCTCTACGAAGGCCGCTACACCACCTTGCCCGAAGGAGCTGTAAACAGCTTCCCAGTCGGCTAATGTCGCAAAGCCAGCACATGCTGCGATAATGGTCGCAAGTGAGAGCGAGCCTTCACCAATTGCACCGAAGTAACCCACAAAACGCAGGTCAGTTTCTTTATCCAGTTGCTTAGATGTCGTGCCTGAAGCGACCAAACCGTGGAAGCCGGAAATCGCACCACAAGCAATGGTAACAAACAACAGAGGCAACATTGACGGCGTATTTTCTGGCAAATTGGTATTGAATGCTGGAGCGGTCATGTCTGGACCTAGCAATAGAACCGCAGCATACAGCAGGATCAGACCGATAAACAGTTGCAGACCGTTGATATAATCGCGCGGCTGTAACAGCATCCAAACGGGAAGCAACGACGCAATGGCAGCATAACCAAATAAAATAAGAACCCAACTTGCGTTGTCTGTCAGACCGCCCATTGTTTCTGGCAGAGATAATGGCGCGGAAGGACCCGCCCAAATCAGTAAATAGAGTGCAACAACGCCTAAGATTGAGACAGTACCGAGCCCCATCCATTTACGGAAAATAATCTGACCGATGATTAACGCAACGAAAATTGCGCCCCAAACAGGAATAACAGAGCTTGGAAATTTCACCAAGAGGCCAGAGATAGCCGTGGCAAATACCGCGTTGACCATGAGCAGCACAAGGAAGATAACGATCATGAACAGCGTCTGTGCGCGCTTGCTGACCACGTCACCTGTTAAGCTACCCATTGATTTGGCTTTATTTCGGTTACTTGCCCAAATCGCACCTGCGTCGTGAACACCGGCAAAGAAGATGGTGCCAAAGATGACCCACAGGAATGCAGGCACCCAGCCCCAAATCACCGCGATAGCAGGACCAATAATCGGTGCTGCGCCGGCTACGGAAGTAAAGTGGTGACCCCAAAGTACATACTTATTAGTTGGGACAAAGTCCACACCGTCTTCAAATTCATGAGCGGGTGTTTTGAAATTTGGGTCTAGCTTGTAGATCTTCTCAGCGACGAATTTTGAATAAAATACGTAGCCCAAGAACATCGCAGCTAGACCCAATAGCATCACGAATATTGCATTCATGGATGAAGCCTCTTGTTGTGGTTGATTTTGAGATTCGCTACCCATTGTAGCGCAAATTCAACCCCAACAGGCATGCGACTAACGTCTAATAGACGTCATATCAGTTATCGACGTCGTTTTCCAAGCAGTCCCATGATAATAGAAATAGCGAAAAGAATAATGAAGATGTAAAAGATAATCTTCGCGATTTCAGCGGCCGCACCGGCAATACCACCAAATCCAAACACCGCTGCCACGACGGCAATGACCAGAAAAATCAGAACCCAACGTAACATAATGTCTCCTTATTTTTTTAAAGGTTCACTATTACGTTAGTCGTAAATTGAACGGTTGGATCAAAATTTTAGAAAAAAAGCCGTCATATTTTTCATATGACGGCTCATCGGTAACGCTATAAAAGCTGACTGATTAATGTGCAGCGGCTGCCTCGTCGGCGGCTGCTTTATCCTTGATAGGATCCGCATAGGCTTCAATAGCCGGTGCTAAATAAATCGCGTTACTCAATAGCTTTGCCGTGCCCCAGAAAAACGCACGGAAATTAACGTTGTCGGCAAACCCAATGACACGGCCTTCACCTAAGCGGTGTGCGGCAATGTTAGTTTTACCGGCTAACACCGCTTGGTTGCGCTTGTCTGCATAACCACTGAGTAGCGGCTGGTCACTGTATTGAGCGACACTGACAAAGGGGCTTTGTGGAGCCTCCATCGCATTCAACTCGTCTTTAAACACGGGCATGCTGCGATGAGGGAAGCCAAACATTAATGGGTTTTGCGGATCAATGTCCATTTGGAAAATAGCGCCTGCGATACGGCGTTGTGCATAGTAACTATCGCGGTCTTTATAAGTCAGGCCTGCGGTTGAAAACGCATCACTAAACGTTTTGTCTTCAACAAACTGAGTGTAGAGTAAGCCATGGCGACTCATCCATTCAGCGCCACCTTGTTGGCCAATTAATACACCGCCTCGACGCACCCAATCAGTTAACCGCGCTATTTCGCCGTCAGAAAGCGTGTAATAGCTACCATCCACCAAAATGATGTGGCTGTAGCGGTTTAAGTCAACGCGACTGATACGGTCGGTATCGACCATCGATAGTGGAAGACCTACGTGGCGATCGAGGTAATACCATGCTTCACCCGCTTCATAAAGGTTCACACCATCGCCCGTCAGCATCATTACGCTGGGTTCTTTTACCGGCTGAATATTGCGACTACCTAAATCGATACCTTTGGGCGTGAGACCGGTTTTTACCGAGTAAACGGTAACATTTTGTTGCTCAGCGATATTTTTAACCGCCGCGACTACATTCGACCAGTCTTGATTTTGGTAAGCGCGCGTTACAACCACCGAACCAGCGGATAAGTTAGCCGTCTTACCATTTAGTGTCGGTAGGTGCAAAGGTTTAAAACTCTGACGTGCGTGGACACCTTGTTCTAACAATGCTTGCAGCATCGCAGGGGCCTTGTAATCATACCAATCAAACGCTAATGCGTACGCGTTGGCGTTGATAGATACGGCATCACGCTGTGGTGCATTCCACGCCGTATCATCAAGGCTGATACGGCCACGGTAAGTCGTGAACTGCGTGTTAAATGCCATTGGCAAAGTCCAGCCAGATACGTCATAAAACGTATTGTCTGGGAAATCTTTTCGCGTGCTGAAGATGGCATGAATCAGACCGTACTGCGCTTGCTCGGCAGGGATGAAGTAACTCAAGCCTGCTTTAAACCGCTTGTTGTTAGTTTCAACATCACGTTCTACACGATAACCGTCGATACCATGTTGTTTAAGCAACTCAACGAGTCCGCTAAGACGGTTTACATCATTCGCACCAATCAGGTAGCCATCAAAATTCGCATCGTCACCCGCTTCCATAGCGTCGTCATAAACACGTTCTTGGAAGTCAATAAAACGTTTTTTATTCGCATGAGCGCCATAGAGCGTGCTCAGCGATGTGATGAACTGGTTGCGAATGGTAAACGGGAAGCTGACTTCACCATTAACTGAGTCTTGCAGGTGGCCGCGGCTCGATGCTTGTTCGAATAACACGCCCACAGCGCCTTGAATATCGGGATAAGTCGATCCTTTGCCGTAGTAAAAGTCGTCAAACGACTCTTCCGTGTAATAGAGGTTGCCCAGGTTATCTAACGAGTCGGCATGGGCCGCCGCCAAAATTTCAGTAAGACGCACGTTTTCATCCGGTGTTAACGGGTTCTTGCGCGAAGGGATACCGGGTTGAAAGAAAAACGTGCTGTTCGTGCCCATTTCGTGAAAGTCAGTTAGAACGTTGGGTTTCCATTTCTGGAAGTTGGCGATACGAGCCTGTGACTCTGGGTGTTGTAGCAATAACCAGTCGCGATTGAGATCGAACCAATAGTGGTTTACACGACCACGGACAAACGGTTGGACGTGTTCACGAGACTGCGGATCGGCAACGAGGTTTTTGCTGCGGTGTTGGTTTGCCCACTGTGCAAAACGTGCCAGTCCGTCAGGGTTAAGTGATGGATCAAGCAGTACAACGGTGTCTTGTAATGCTTTATCGAGCGCCGGGTTTTGAGCCGCAGCCAGGTAATAAGCAAACAGCAGGGCCGCATTTGAGCCACTCGATTCATCACCGTGAATGCTGTAACCCATATACAGAACTAACGGCGTATTGTCGTCCGCATCACGATTAGGATCTGCGGCCGCCAAATGCTGTTCGCGCACCGCATCGATGTTTTTTTGATTGTCGGGCGATGTGATGGTTAATAGCAACAAGGGACGCTGTTCATGAGTACGTCCAGTTTCTTCAATCGTGATGCGATCAGATGACTCTGCCAACTGATACATATATTGTACGATTTGATCATGGCGCACATGCCATTCACCGACTTGATAGCCGAGGGCTTCTTCAGGGGTCGGAACCGCAGGATCATACTGCACATCTTGAGGAAGGTAGTAATCCAATTTAACGGGGTCGGCTTGCGCCACACTCACGGTAGAACTGAGTAATGCGACGCCCGCCAAGCAAGTCCTTAGCGCGTTTTTCAGCATTTGTTATACTCCTAGTTGTTTTAATACAACTAGACTAACAGAAATCCTACTTTTGCGGCACGGCTTTCGTTTAACCGTATAAAAGATGCCATTAACATCGTAAATCACGGCTTAACTTGCCTCGCTATCGGTTGTTGCAACGAAATCCAGGTGTCGGTTGCTTGTACCTCTTTGATGACCTGAATTCGATTGATCAGAATATCTTGTAAATCCTCAATTGAGCGCGTCATCAGCTTTGCAAAGATATTGTAGTGACCCGTCGTGTAATGCGCTTCGGTGATAGCGTCGACATGAGCAAGTTTCTCGATTGCTAACGGATAATCGCCAGCTGTTGTTAGTGTTATTCCAATGAAGCAACAGACGTCGTACCCCAATTTTTTGGGATCAATGGCGAGCCGCGTGCCTTTGATTATGCCCAGCTTACGCATTTTCTCAACGCGGACATGAACGGTCGCGGTACTTACTTTTTGAGTTGTCGCCATGGTTGCATACGACACCCGCGCATCATTGAGTAATGTTTCTAGGATAAATTTATCGAGATTATCTAATTTATAATTTTTCATGTTAATCAGGCTTATTTATTGGATTTAATTTAAATATATCTTCATTTAAGTAGAAATTATTTTTTAGTTTAGCATAAATGAATAAATACTATTGAGTTTTTGCTCTCTTCCATGGTTTTCTGTTTCTACAGTCATCACGCAATTAATCGATTCAGGAGTACTTTATGTGGGAAGGGTATTTGGCAAAACAACAAAAAATTGACTTCATAAAACGCGAGTTTCTCTCTCGGCTATGTCGGCAGATGCAGTTAGTTAAATGTGAAGGACCATTACTGACAGAGCAGGGAACGGGGTTACAAGACGATCTATCGGGTATCGAACGCCCCGTTGAGGTCAAGGTTTCGGCACTGCCAGACAAACAATATCAAGTGGTACACTCGCTCGCTAAGTGGAAACGTCAGCTACTCGCTGATTATCAAGCACCGGTGGGTCAAGGTATTGTAGTAACTATGTCGGCGCTAAGACCGGATGAAGAAACGCTCGATGAAACGCATTCAGTATTTGTTGACCAATGGGACTGGGAAAAAGTGATTGCTGAAGAGCAGCGCAGCATTCAGTACCTTAAACAGCAGGTACAACTTATCTATGCAGCGCTTACGGCAACAGAGGGTAAATTGCGAGCAATTTACGGGGGGCTGTCTATCCTGCCGCGGCAATTGACCTTTATTAGTAGTGAGACGCTGCGCGCGGAATACCCCGAGCTAACAGCTAAGCAACGAGAAAACAAAATTACTGAAGCGCACGGTGCTGTGTTTGTTTACGGTATTGGCGCACCACTTAGCGATGGTAAAAAGCATGATGAACGCGCGCCTGATTATGATGATTGGAGCACGCAAACTGAACACTTCGGTACAGGCTTGAACGGTGATTTGTTGGTATGGAGCCCTAAGCTACAAAAAGCGATTGAGCTTAGCTCAATGGGCATACGTGTTGATGCAGCGGCGCTTAAAAAGCAACTCGAACTGACCGAACAGACAGATCGTTTAAAACTGGCTTGGCATCAACGTTTAGCTGCGGGTGAACTGCCATTGACCATCGGCGGTGGCATCGGACAGTCTCGAGTGGTGATGCTACTTTTACAAGCGGACCATATTGCACAAGTGCAATGCGGTGTATGGCAACCCGGCATCCAAGAAGCACTTTAATACGTATGTGAGTGCTGGATTCAAGTGGAGCATTAGGATGAAGGCACTTAATGAAGCTGATATTTCACGCATTATTGAAATGGCGTGGGAAGATCGCACGCCGTTTGAGGCGATCAACGAGACCTACGGTCTGAGTGAAGACCAAGTGATTAAGTTAATGCGCAAACAGCTTAAAAGAACCGCGTTTAACAACTGGCGTGCGCGGGTATCGGGTCGAGCGACCAAGCACCGTAAAATTCGAGGTTTTGATTACGGCCGAGGCTATTGTCCCACTCAGTACAAGCAGTGATGACCGTGATAGAATAGCGAGCATGCGCGAATATTTTAGAAATGGTCCACCTCATCGCGGTGGCGCGGATGTCAGCTTTGCAGACATCGTTAAACTGTTTGGATTTAACTCGGTACGTATCGGCCGTTGGGTCACCGCGCATGAGCAGCAGGTGGCAGCCAATTTATTTTTCGATGCTTTATGTGACTTACAGGTAATCTTGGGCGTCACTGAGTCAGTGATATCACTACGCGGTAGTTTGTCGATCAATTATGGAATTGGTGGTCGGCTCGGTGCCAGCGCCCATTATATCCCGTCACGGCGGCTATTGGCGCTAGCGAAAAATGCAGGAGGTGGCAGTTTAGCGCACGAGTGGTTTCACGCCTTTGATCACTATATTGCCTCACATCTATTCAGCTCAGCCACGCAACCAGGCCGGTTCGCAAGCAAAGCTTGGCTGCTGAATGAGCCCGTGCGCCCGCACACTCTAAATGAACGGCTTGTGTTGGGGTTTCAGCGATTGTTCCTATCATCAGATGGACAGTCAGCAAGTGCTCTAATGAAACGCTGCATGGCTTTTGATAAGGCTGAAGGAAGTTACTACTTTTCGATGCCGGAAGAGGTCGCGGCACGGTGTTTTGAACGGGTTGTTCAACAGCAGACATTGAAAAACCATTTTCTCGTGGCCGGTACGTTAAAAAGTAAAACCGCTGAGCTCGGACTTTATCCAAAACAAGATGAGGCCAATGCTGTCGCTGAGTGTTGGTTAGACTATTTTCAGTCACTGGGGCAGGCGCTAAAATAGTCACTTGAACACAATCCCATCGCTATCGACGATAAGCAAATTATGCTAACCTGAGCGGCCCATTGAGATGCTATCAAAAGCGAGGCAGTACGGTGCGTATTTTAATTCGTTATTTTTTTAGATTGGTGCGTTTAATCCTCACACCTTTTATGTTGATTATGGAAAAACTAACAACGCCGAAAGGCATTGAGCGCAGCACAGATGCTCAAGCGCGTGTCGAACAAGAGTGTAAGCAGTTAAGTTTGTATCAATTTAAAACGTGCCCATTCTGTATTAAGGTTCGGAAGGAGATAGCGCGGTTAAACTTACCCATTGAATTACGCGATGCACAGCACAATGAAACTCATCGCGCCGAGCTTAGCGAGCAGGGTGGACGAGTCAAAGTGCCATGCTTACGCATTACCCAAGAGAGTGGTAACGCACAGTGGATGTACGAATCCGATGATATTATCCACTATTTGCGAGCGCGTTTTGAACACGCTTAATCGTCTCGCCACTCGTTGTAACGTTGCTTTTTAGCTAGACTACGCTCGACGACTAGCATCGTTCCTGCGGTCAACATCACGATAAGACTGACAGTGTAGAGTTTCGGGTGTTGACTCAGGAATGTCTGTGATTCGCTGAATAGGGTGTTAAGCCAATCAGCGACAACAATAATGGCACTAATGAGTGCAATACTGACAGCACTGTAAATGCCCGCAGCCCATAGTTTACGGCCTCGAATGCGTGTGTTGTGCGCCGCACTCATAGTATTCCAGTCTGATGATTTCATAAGGCCTCCAGCAGAACGCCGCTTTTCGATTACGTATATCAAAATTATAGTTCGACTCATCCGAAGTCACTTGTGACATTCGTTAGATACGCTATACCAAATTGGAATAGTGGGTATCCTGTTTTGAGTAAAATTTTTATTAACAATTACTACGAGCAAGATCGTATTTAGGATTGAATATTTTTTAGGGATTGGTCCAATGCAGCGCCACACCTTGTTCTTTATTAATATGCACAAAAGCATTTTGATGAAATCGCTGATTAAGCGGATAGGCCGAAGCGAGCGGTAAATCTGCAATCGCAACGCCGTGTTCTACGGGCCAGTCGCATTGAGGGGCGAGTGCGGAACTGTGGAAAAAGCGAACGCCAAGATGATGTAACTGTTGCGTCAGTTGATCATGTCGTCGACTAAATGTGGCGCGATCACAGCGTTGACTGCCTGGATGATCAACCGTAATGATCGTCAGTGAATGACAGCGCGTCATGTCTAATATACGCTCAACAAACGCCTGCTTTGATAGGGTCGAGAGCGTATAACGGCGTCCCATGATATCGAGTCGATAAAGGGCCTCATCATAGACGGCGTTCAGCGAGCTTCTGTTAACCAATGGTGAAACTGTCCTTAACCCACTGGTGTGCTGTATCAAAGTCACCCACCAATGTGCCTAAATTACGTCCTGATCGGTTCAACAGGTTCTCACAAATCAGACGACTGCGTTCTGGTTGCATATGTTGGATAGCGAGCGCCGCCTGCGTCAACAGTGCAATTTCATCAACTAGACGACGTGCATTAAACGGCGATGGCGGGTACTTTTCAAGTTCTTGCTGTAACCGCTCAACTACTGCGTCATAGCGACTGTATTGACCGCAGCTACGCGCAATAAAACTAAACCAGGTCGACAGTAACTCGGGATCTTTTTCGCAGGCGCGCAGTACGTCTAAACATTGAATGTTACCGGAGCCTTCCCAAATCGCATTTATCGGGGCCTCTCGGTAAAGTCTCGGCATGGGGGTATTTTCCATTACGCCCATACCGCCAATGACCTCCATTGCCTCGTAGGTTACCTGAGGTGCTCGTTTACATATCCAATATTTCCCGACAGGAACGAGCAAGCGTGCTAAGCGCTTGGCTTCGATGTCGCTGCTATCGAGCCACTGTGCCACCGTCAGTGTCCAAAGTAGCGCACATTCACTTTCCATCGCCATATCACATAGAAGATTAATCATTAATGGCTGCTCGATGAGCCGTGCGCCAAATGCGCTTCGATAGTGACAATGATGCAACGCTTGCACAAGGGATTGCCGTAACAAGGCAGACGAACCAATCATGCAGTCGAACCGTGTCATTGCAACCATATCAATAATGGTACGCACACCTTTACCTTCGGAACCCAGTAAACGGCCTTCAACATCATTTAATTCAACCTCACACGAAGCGTTCGATTGATTGCCCATTTTTTGTTTGAGCTGTTGAATATGAATGCCATTGCGTGTGCCGTCCTCACGCCAGCGAGGCACAGAAAAACAGCCGAGCCCGTGCTTAGTTTGTGCGAGCATTAAAAACAAGTCGCTCATGGGTGCCGATAAAAACCACTTGTGGCCGTTCAATAAGTAGACTTCACCTTCACCGGTGGCTCCCTGCGGTGTCGCGTGGGTCGTATTGCTACGCACGTCCGAACCACCTTGCTTTTCAGTCATTCCCATACCCACAGTCAAAGCTGACTTTTCATAAAATGGAATGTCGCGTCCATCGTAAAGCGGTTGCAAAAGCTGTTCTTGTAACTGTGGATATAATGGGCTTTGCTGGATTACAGGAATTGCAGCAAACGTCATGGTAATCGGGCATCCATGACCCGCCTCGAGCTGGCTATTTAAATAATAACGAATCGTTCGTTCTACATGGGAGTAGGGTGACACTGAGCGCCAGACACCGTTGTGTAACTGCTGCTCTGCCGCAATTTGCATCAGCTCATGATAACTGGCGTGGTAAGCAATATGATTAATGCGTTCACCGTAACGGTCATGGGTAAATAATTCAGGCGGATAATGGTTGGCAGCATAACAACGCTCAATATGTTGCGCGCTACCGAGCAATGAGCCTAGCTTAACCCGTTCATCTTGTTCATTGGATTCAGCAAAATATTGAGCGCACTGCTGTAAAAAGCGATCACTTTGATAGACATTATAGTTGATGAGGTAAGGTGGTTGATTCAATGCCATAGTATTCATTGCTCGATGTTAATTTCGATTATTAAATTCCGGACGTGGTCGATCAGCACCTAGCCAAAGATCCAGAGATTGGCGGAAGTCAGAGTCACTTCGGACCTGCTCAATCACACGGTTCATGTTGCTAATCGCATGCTGCCCCCATTGATTATTACTGCAGCCGACAGCGCCAATTATGACTGCGTCTCTGTTTTCTTTGATAGGAATAAACACGAGCCGTTCAAAATCTGGGTTCGTTTGATCCTCAGTACGTTGGAAGTAGGTCATCAGCATCTTGTAATCAAGCGTGTAATCAATTCGCCCTGCGGCAACCATCGCCATCAAGTTCATGTGAGCACCTTCGCCAGATACTTCTTGGAAGTGCTCAGACGGTATTAAGTAGTCCTCGATGATAGGTTGTAGTTCACCATAACGTCGCTCAATCGGCTGAGCGAAACGATAGTCGCTCTGCGCTAGGGCAGTAAACGATAATGGCTCACCGAATGCTTTAATAAACCGTTGAGCGTTTGAAGCTGTCGTGATGACGCCGTGTGGCGGGTATACATGTGTCGCATCTGAGAAAATAAAGTCTTTGTTGTAATCACTGCCTTTAATTAAGCACGGAAAGCACAAGTGTTGGTTTTTTCGCATTAACATGGTGATGCGGCGCGAGGGCAATTTACGCTTGCTTTGAGACAGCGCCGGCAGTTCGCGTTCAAAGGTATCCACTAAGGTATCGCAAAAACCCGCTTTTTCGTATTCACCTTGCCAAATATGAAAAGGGGGAGACACATTAATGCCCCAGATAATATCATCGTGTTGATCAGCAATAGCCCATGTCGATGCACACAACAGAAGTATAAATAAAGATGCTTTTAGCATAGTACCTATCATAAATGGGTTCTCTACGTGTTACAGTCATATCTATCGTCGGTTTTTGGTAACAAAAAATCAATATATTTTAAAATGTAAGTTATAGGAGCGAAAATGACAAAGATCGTTTTCAATCACGGCAAAGAAAGTGGTCCTTGGGGGCATAAAATAGAGGCCCTTGCGAAGGTTGCAAAAAGTCGAAGCTTTGCTGTGGATAGTATCGATTACCAAGATCAAATGGACCCCGATGATCGTGCGGATCGATTGGCTCGTTACTTAGATGATTATCAAGGAGATCGAGTTATCTTAGTCGGTTCCAGTATGGGGGGATACGTTGCGCTGGCTAATAGCGAGCATGCTAAAGCAACGGGTTGCTTTTTAATGGCACCGGCACTGTATATGGGAGGCAAAGTCGACTTCGATACATTACGTCCGAACGGTTCTGTCAGTGTGGTTCACGGTTGGCGAGATGATATTGTCGATTGGCAACATAGTGTTAAGTTCTGTCAGCGCATTGCCGCTGAACTGCACTTAATTGACGACGATCATCGACTCGTTAATCGACTTGATGTTGTCGTACGTGACTTTGAGTTGTTTTTGGAGAGCATGACATGACTGACTTTGTACTCGATCCCCGATTAGCTAACGACTCTATTTTGCTGGCGCGGGGTCCGCTGTCACAACTCCGTTTAATGAAAGCCGCCGACTGCACTTGGTTTTTGTTAGTGCCTGAAGTTAATGAAATCAGTGAAATAACGCAGTTGTCGGAAAGCGAGCAGTTTAACCTTTGGAAAGAAAGCCAAGCCTTGAGTGAATGGTTGTTGCAGTGTTATCCGCAGTGTAAGTTAAATATTGCTGCTATTGGCAATGTTGTCAGCCAACTGCATGTCCATCATGTTGTTCGTTATTCGGATGACCCGTTTTGGCCAGCGCCGATATGGGGACAAAAAATGGAGCGTCAGTATTCAATCCGAGATATCGAAGCAATCCAAAAAGAATTAAGTGCTTGCTCTAAATTTATTTCAGTTGAGGCTGATCGATAACCTTGCAAACAACGTTTGATAGGGCATGAAAAAACATTCAGCACGTTTACATCTCAAGCAGATGACCGAAAAAGCACATCGCGAGGCAGAGCAGTCAGGGTTAATGAAGCCGCTGATGGGAGCGCACGTGTCTAACGAAGACTACCTGCAAGCGCTTAACGGTCTTTACTCATGGCTAGAGGGGTATGAGATGTGCTTACAGACTTGGTTACCCAAGGACAATCAACGGCTTTTTGAATACTACTATCAGCCGCGCAGTGGTCAGATTTTAGCAGATATTCATGCACTTGGAGGGTTTACGCCACCACATAATATCCATCATGTTAATGCCGACTCCATTTATCAGGCGCTTGGTTATGCCTATGTTATTGAAGGGAGCACACAAGGCGGTCGAATGCTCAGTCAACGCCTTAACAAGGTTTTAAATCTTGAGGGCAATGCATTAAATTATTTTAATTTTTACAGGTATCGCAGCTGGCAACGATTTATTGAGATGTTCGAGCATTTTTCGTTTACCAATGAGCAGCTCAACGAAATGACTTCAGCCGCTGTGAACGCCTTCGCGTCGTTGAATTCGATTGCACAACGCATAGAGCAGCGAGATAGCACAGTAGCAGTGGGTTAATTTAGGGTGGTATGAGTGGCTGATAATACTTCGATTTCCTATGAAGAGGCGATGAAGAACTGTGCCAAAGAGCCGGTGCAGGCACCGCAATGTGTGCAGGAAAATGGGATGTTACTGGCAGTTGATATTAAACGCGGCGGTCAGATTATTGCTGTCAGTGACAATAGCGATGCCGTGTTAGGTTGTCCGTGTGACGCCTTAATGGGGTCGTTCTTGGCAGAGTGCATGCCAAGTGACTTTCTAACATCATTCAAAGCCGCAGACGAAAAGTTAAAGCAAGGGTCAGACTACGAAATATTTGCGTGGGAAGCGGGTGAACAGTCGTTTTTTTCCCGTATTTATTATAGCCAAGCTTGGTTAGTCGTAGAAACTGAGATCGACGTGACCGATCCTGGGTTAAAGCGTTCCTGCTATTTTGATCGGGCGTTACTTGATATTTCGAACACAAATAGTACTGAGCAAACGCTGCAAAAGTTATGTCGCTCAATTAGTGAGTTGAGTGGTTATGAGCGCGTGTTGGTTTATCAGTTCGACGATAGTTGGAACGGTCGCGTAATCAGCGAGCACACAACACGCGAAGATATCGAGCAATATATAGGGCTCAGCTTTCCAGCCAGTGACATTCCAAGCCAGGTTCGAGCGTTGTATCACGTTAACCCAATCCGTTATATCGCCGATGTGGATACTGAGGATGCGGTGATTGTGTATGCCGAAGAGCTGGGCTCCATGGCACTTGACCTGTCGCTTGGTACGATCCGAGGTAAGTCACCCATTCATACAGAATATATGAAAAACATGGGCCTACAGCGCTCGATGTCAGTGGCTATTTTTGACCAGAATCAGCTGTGGGGTTTAGTTTCGTGTCACGGCGTATCGGCGCAACCGTTATCTTATTCGACACGGCTTAATATCCACTCTTTGGTCAAGCTTGCCGAACAACGTTTAATGCTACAAAAACAATTTGAAGCCGATCGGTTTTTCGATCGTGTTGAAGAGAGCCGAAAAGCGCTACTCGACCGAAAACGAGAAATTAAGTCGCCGCAGCAACTGCTCGAAGACCAAGGTCATTTCTGGCTAAAACTGTTTGAAGCGGTAGCTGTCGCCTTGATCAGTGCTCAAACACAGCGTGTTATCGGCGAGCATATTGATGTATCGACCTTACACAAGGTACGTGACTGGCTTAATGAAAATCATAGCGTGACAGGCGTATTTAGCGAACGAGACTGTCGGCTGTCTGAGATACGGCAGGCAATTCCAGAGTTGCCATATTGTGGCGTGTTAGCAGTGTCGATGCCGATAGATAAGCGAAATCAGGGCTGGTTAGTGTTCTTTAGAGTGCAGGAGACTGAAGTTTTTCGGTGGGCGGGTAAGCTTGAAAAAGGAGAGGTACGAGAATACAAAGGTCGCCAAGTGTTGTCGCCTCGTCACTCGTTTGAGCAATGGCAACAGGATGTTGATGGATATGCACCAATCTGGACAGAGATCCAAATTGAAGCGGCCAAAACGCTGGCAGAAGACCTCGCTATTGGTGCGTCCGCTTATCAAATTGAACAGTTAAATCAGGAGCTCACCGAAGCGAATCAACGGTTGGAGCACTTGGTCCATACCGATGCCCTGACGCAAGTCTGGAACCGCTATCACATGGAACAGACACTGGAAGAGGAAGTGAAGCGATGTAAACGTCATGGGCGAGACTTGGCCGTCATTTTACTCGACATCGATCATTTTAAGCGTGTTAATGATGACTACGGTCACGATGTGGGTGACAAAGTGCTTAAGCTGATAAGTGAAGCGATTCATCAATGGCTTCGCAGCAGTGATGTTTTTGGTCGTTGGGGGGGAGAAGAGTTTTTAATCATAGCCCCAGAA
The DNA here is from genome assembly GCF_000152885.1 of Idiomarina baltica OS145. Lineage (GTDB taxonomy): Bacteria > Pseudomonadota > Gammaproteobacteria > Enterobacterales > Alteromonadaceae > Idiomarina > Idiomarina baltica. The sequence continues at coordinate 204,377 of NZ_CH672406.1, read as the reverse complement.
ACTGATCTTGAGAGTGCGAATCAACTGGCGGAGCGTTTAAGAAGGCGATTATCAAATCTACAATTTGACAAAGTTGGTCAAGTCACGGCAAGCTTTGGCGTAGCAGAATTATTACCCAGTGAAGACCGTAATAGTTTGGTAAAGCGGGCCGATAACGCGTTATACCAAGTCAAAGAGTCTGGACGAAACAGTGTGGAGGTCTCGCCAGGCAAATAATAAAAGGACAAAAACATGTGGCCTCAACTTGAGTGGTCGACCCGTTCCGAGCTGTTAAACCTTGCTGAACAGGCAGGGGGGATTATCGCTCAATTTGAATCGGTTGAGGTCAATAGTGTAACGGCTCAAACGTGGCTGAATGAAAAGCAGGCAGCCAGTATTGAATGCGAAAATCTAAATGCCCACCGCATTAATATCTCCGCGCTTTATGACCATATCGAGGACTGGGACCCGCTAAACGAACAGGCATTAAAAAAGGCGCACCGACAATTAATGCTAAACTTGAGCATGCGCGCAGGTCAGTACCGCGGTACTTCAGTCGCTATTTATCATCACGGCCGTAATATTTATGCTTCACCACCCGCTACGGGTATCGCACGAACACTCAGCGAATTATTTACTGAACTCAACGCCGATCATTGTCATCCCCTGTATCGTGCTGCACTGTTTTTTAATGTCTTTGAAAGTTGGCAACCGTTTGCCGAAGCGAATGGGTGCATCACACGATTCTGGCTCACCTTATTGATGCGTTCTTGGCACCCACTTTTTCAATGGCTCAATATTGAGCAAAGTTGGCTAGCATCAATCGACGAACTGGCAGAAGCGCGACAGGTTGAGCGCAATGAGCGCTCTGAGGCGTTTATCCTGTGGCTAACCGGAGTACTCCGAACGAGTTTGAATGAACTCGCGCAAAAGCTGGCTATCTGCAGTGAACAAAAGGTGCCTGACACGCAAAAAAGTTCGGATAAGTTTTCGGATGTGTGTTCGGTAAAAGGTTCGGAAAAATGGCCGACAGCCCGCAAAGTACTGTTTTTAGTAAATAAAGAACGGGGTATTAGCGCGCAACGTATTGCCGAACTGTTGGGCTTGAGTTCGAGAGCCGTCGAGAAGCAGTTTGCCCGACTCAAGCAACAGGGTAAGCTCGAACGCGTGGGCAGTCCACGAGGCGGTTATTGGCGCGTTATGGTTTCTCCGTCGCAACAGTTGTCGTTACCGGAATGCTAAACTGCTGACGTATTTTTTCAGCCAAGGTATGTTGTGCTGGCGCAGAACCGTGTACCAAGCGAACGGCTTGGACGGGAAATTCAGCATTGCCAATAAAAGCGAGTAATTCGTCTTGATCAGCATGGGCGGAGTAGCCGGTTAGCGAATATACCTGAGCATTTACTTTTCTTTTTTGCTGGTTAATCGTCACTACATCACCCGTAGCCGCTCGTTGAATCTGCTCACCCAGCGTCCCTTGCGCTTGGTAACCCACAAACAATAAATCCGTGCGAGGATCTTCTATCAGCGCATCAAGATAGTTAATAATGCGTCCTCCGGTACACATCCCTGAGCCTGCAATGACAATGACCGGCTCAGCCGTTGATTTGAGACGATTAACCAAAGCGAGATGCAAGCTATGCTCATCCACTGGATGCGCGTGGCTAAAGTCTAACGGATGTCGTCCATGAGCTTGGCGAGACCGGCTGGTTGCATCCCATAGCGCTTCATGATGTTGGTAGATGTCAGTCACTTTGTTCGCCATTGGCGAATCGATAACAATCTCGGGAAAATCGGTGTCCTTTGAACACGCGTGTTGGTGCCAAATTTGTTCAAACTCATAGAGCAGCTCTTGCGTGCGGCCAATGCTAAATGCAGGAATTAAGATGGCGCCGCCATCGACAACAGCACGTTTTATAATCGATTCGAGTTGTTGCGTTCGTTGACTGCGGTCACCATGCGAGCGATCCCCGTAAGTACTCTCTAAAACAAGTAAGTCAGCGCGTTTAAGCGGTGTTGGGTCGTTGATTAGCGGTGAGTTACGGCAGCCTAAGTCGCCGGAAAACACAACACGTTTATGCAACGACTTAATATCAAAACAGAGATAAGATGACCCCAGTATGTGGCCTGCCTCCTCGAACGTGACGCTAAGTGAGGGTAGTACATCCACCGTTTGACCATATTCACAAAGAACCACATGGCGCGCGAGCAATGTGTTAAATGCCGTGAGAGCGCTTTCGTCGCGGATGCCCGCGAGTTGCAGAGAGTCGCCCAGTACCAATTGCATTAATGCAAGTGTGGCGGCCGTACAGTAAATCGGGCCACGATAACCCAGCGCGAGCAACTGCGGTAACCGGCCGACATGATCGAGGTGTGCATGAGTAATAAACACAGCCGCCAAACTATCGACATCGACATACGGCGTTAAGTCATCCTCTTGCGTGATACCCTGAAACGCACCGCAGTCGATCATCACCGTTTGTTGAGCGTTTAAATGCCATAGGTGGCAGGAGCCTGTTACCTGCCAAGTACCACCTAAATGTGTTAAATGGATTGGCCACTCGATGGATAGTTCACTCACAGTGTTTCGCCTTATTTACTTTTTTTGCATAGTGTAGCTTAGTTTAAGTGACTGACACGGAGATATAGCCGACATCGTGTGTAAGCCTGAGTTACTCGCATTGCGCAAACTTAACCAACACCCGTAGAATAGCGGCTTGCTGTTTTTGATGAAAAGGAAGTTAACGTAGTGAGTCAATTATGCAGTCGAGTGGCCATGGTGCGCCCACATCATTTTCGCAGTAATGAGCAAACCGCGGCAGATAATCGTTTTCAGCAGCTCGATGATGCGCGTGTCGAAGCCGCGGTGAGTCGCTATGCACGTGAAGAGTTCGATGCCATGGTGGCGCAGCTGAATCAGCAAGGGGTTCGTGTTGAGGTTTTTGACGATACCACGACCGACACACCGGACTCGGTGTTTCCCAACAATTGGTTTACCAGTCATGCAGATGGCACACTCGTTTTGTACCCCATGCACTGCGCTAACCGCCGGTTAGAGCGACGTGTCGACATTATTGAAAGCTTAGAACAGGACTACGTGATCACCCGTACCGTTGATCTGGCCGGCTTTGAGTCGCAAGGGTTAAGTCTTGAAGGAACCGGCGCGCTGGTGTTTGATCCTCTGAGTCAGGATGTTTACGCGGTGCGTTCGCAGCGAATGAGCGATGTCGTGTTAGCAGAGCTAAGTAAGCACATCGATTGTAATCCTGTGGTGATTGACGCGCATGACCGCGAGGGCGTACCTATTTACCACACCAATGTGCTCATGAATGTGGGTGAGCATATCGCCATGTATGCGCCGGAACTGGTCGCACCGGCTTATCGTAATGACTTGGCACAGCGCCTAGCGTATGGCGATCGATGTGTGATTGAACTCACGGGCTCACAAATAGAGTCGTTTGCTGGTAATGCATTGGAGCTCATGGGGCGAGAGGGTCCTATATTAGTGTTATCACAAACGGCGGCAAAGGCATTAACCCGGCAACAAAGGGATCAAATTGAGCAAAAAGCGCGTATGCTAATATGCAACCTGCCAACGATAGAGCAGGGCGGAGGCTCCGCGCGCTGCATGATAGCGCAACTACAATGGCAACCAAGATAGGATACTTATGGGCTCAAAGGCGATACCTTATTATTATTTATGTGGCGCGCTCGTCGCGCTATTACTGACCTATATACTCCCCACCTGGCCATTAAAAATTGCCTTCGGCTGGACCTGTATCGCCTTAGCGCTAATCGCCTCTGCTTATTGGTTGAATACCGCCCGCTTGTTTCGTAAGAAAGCGAACGGACGTATTCCTTGGTACATACGTTGGTCATTAATCCCGTTCCTGATTGGCGTACGCGTTTATAACGCCATCGCACGTCGGCAAGATGATTTACCCGTGTTTCAAAAGGTCGCGGATGGAATCTATGTAGGAAGACGCTTATTCAGCGGCGACCTGAAGGCCATTAAAGACGTGCCGATTAATGCGGTACTCGATGTCACAGCTGAATTTGATGCGCTTGACTGGTCGGCTGAACGCGCCGAGGTTAATTATTTAAACGTTCCGGTCCTTGACCATTTGGCGCCGTCTCACGAACAAATTCATCAAGCCTTGCAGTGGATCCACGAGCAACAACGGCAAGGCCACAATGTATTAATTCATTGCGCCTTGGGGCGTGGACGTTCGGTGTTTATGGCGGCCGCCTACTTACTGGCGCACAGCAATACGAAAAACATCGATGACGTGATGAAGAAAATTCAAGGCGCGCGTAAAGTTGCGCGATTAAATCATCAACAGAAGAAGGCACTGCAACAGTTTATCGATGAACACCAAGAGTTGATGATTAAGCGCGCGTATATTGTCGCGAACCCGGTATCCGGCGGCGGTAAATGGAGTGAATATGCGCAGCCGCTAAAGGATACGCTCACACCGTATTTCGAGTTAACAGTCATTGAGACGAAAGAAGATAAAAACGGCACCGAATGTGCCCGTGAGGCGCTTGAGCAGGGCGCTGAGTTGGTCATTGCGTGTGGCGGTGATGGTACGTTGACTGAAGTGGCACGTGCGCTCATCGGCGATGACTGTAAGATGGCGATCGTACCCATGGGCACAGCAAACTCCTTGAGCCAGGTGCTGTGGGGACTCAGTAGTAAATTGAGCCCAGTGGATGTCGCTTGCGAAACGATTATCGAGGGCCGCTGTCGGCAAATCGACTGTGGCTGGGTCAATGAGCAATTGATGCTTTTATGTGCAGGCGTAGGCTTCGAACAGCAAATGATTGAGCAGGCAGATCGCAGCGCCAAAGACAAGCTGGGTCAGTTAGCATATATTCAAGGTTTATGGCGCGCACTGAGTGAAGATAAGCAACTGCAGTTGCATGTAACCATTGATGACGGTGAAACCGAAACGTGGGAAACAGCGAGTTTAATTGTTGCCAATGCGGCACCAATGACAACCTTGTTGGCGCAGGGGGATGGGGAGCCCGTGATCGACGATGGCAAACTGGATGTAACGTGGCTCGATTCAGAGCAGGGTGAGAGTTCACCGGTAAAAAGCCTAATCGAGCTATTGTACGCCAGCATTACCGAAGACCAAGTGGGGATGAATACCCATCACACACGAATAAAGCGTATTCACCTAGCACGCTGTGATGGTGAGCGCTTAGACTATGTCGTCGATGGAGAACCTTACTCAGCGGATGAGTTAGATATCAAGGTTGAAAAGCATGCACTGCAGATCTTGGTGCCTGATCGTATTGATTACTAGATAATCGAACGCGGCAATCGAGCCTAAAGGCCTTATGATATAACGGTCATAAATCATACGAATAGAGCTGAGCGCGTCAGTTGTGGTATACTGTGTACAAATTAATCAATATTAAGTGAGTTATGATTGATTTCGTAGGCTGGTATAAGCAACCCGAATTAGACGGTGTAAATCCCCGCACCGCACACCGCGCCATTACCGTGGCTAAGTTTCGCGCCAAACTGTATCGCAGGGGCAACTTCCTATTGCGTCAGTGCGCCTTGCTGTCCGTTGTGGCGGCACTTTTAATTTTACCAAGTTGGCACCACTCGGTGATAAGCGCAGTCATTATTATTAGTTATCTTGGTTTGGCGAAATGGCTTAACATCCGAGCTTATCGCACCTATGCTCTGCCATTATTGCCACAAGCCGTGCAGGATGCCTCTAAGTATTAACAACGTAGGCTATTAACCACAACACGTCGAAATATCGGTTTTTTCGCCCGCTTTGACGGCATGAGCGTCTTTGATAATCCTCAGCGCCGAACGTAGCACAATGATCGCGATGATTGTTGCTATCAACAAGTCTGGCCACGCTTTATTAATGACGCTTACCATCCATGCAGAAAGAATGACACCTGCATTCATGAGCATATCGTTACGCGAGCAAATCCAACTGGCGCGAATGTTGATATCGCCATTACGTGAGCTGTACAGCAGGGCAAAACAAATAACGTTCACCAGTAATGCTAAGCCGGCTATCCATAGCATCATGTTGGCATTGGGTTCGCTGCCCCAAATCAACCGCTGTGCGACATCGCCGAGCACCAACAACGCGAGAGCTGTTTGTAATATGCCATTAAAAATAGCCGCATTCGCTTTGTATTTAATTGCCTTACCCACCGCATACAAACTCACTGCATAAACCAGCGTATCGGCAAGCATATCCAATGAGTCAGCAATTAAGCCGCTGGACTCGGCGGTTTCTCCCGCGCGGGGAGTGAGCGGAGAAAATCACACCATTGAGCACCAATACGGTCCATAGTAAGCGTTTCTGTGCGCTATCCATTTGCGCTTGTGTATTAGAGACTCCGCCACCGCAGCATGAAGACATTTGAACATCCATTAGCAAAAATTTTGCCGGCATTTTATCAAAAAAAGTAGGTTGCAGCAGCGTGGTTTCGCTCTGAATTACCTGATGTGGAATTGATAGAGTAATTAAGCAGGGAAAAGAGAAGAATTGGTCGGCGTGAGAGGATTTGAACCTCCGACCCCTGACACCCCATGACAGTGCGCTACCAGGCTGCGCTACACGCCGACCGAGGACAGCTATGTTACTGATTTATGAGCTAAGTGCAAGGCACAAATGCACTTAGTGCGTCTGTTCGCTGTTATTTTAATCAGTCTCTAGCGCGGCCGCTGAAGCGTTTGAGATCTTTGAGTGCATCAATTAACACGGGAACCGTCGGTTCGGCGCCGTCGAGGCGGCTGAAGTCATCGCGACGATAGATATTATACTGGCCGTTGTTATCGAGCACGGTAATCAATTCTTGGTCATAAATAACGATATACGGACTGTAGGTTTCTACGAGAGGCCAGCGCTCCCCGCCATTCATCAGGTCTTCACCATTGCTGAAGCTCTGAGTGCCACCAGCACATGACATAACACGAGATAGGGCGGTTGGCATGAGATCCATTAATCCGCCGATACTTTGTTGTGGTAGTTCGAAATCTTTTTCCCACAGGGTGACACGCATATTTTCAGGTTTAAACTGTTGCTGTCCGAGCAGACCCTCAGTGTTACTGGGTGCGAGGCTTGAGAGCAATACACGTTGTTGGCCTAAGCTTCCAAGTATTGCGGGTAAGCGGTTGATATCCTCATGGCTCAGCAGCACAACGTTGACCTGATTCTCGTTGCGTGGATAAAAACTACTCAACGGCTCTGCGTTCCAGTCGGTTTTAAACTGAGTAAGCCCGAGTTCTTTTGGCCAATTAGGCGATGTATGCCAACTCACATCGATGCCAAAGTCCGCTAATGGTTTTAGGTAAGCTGGTGATATGTTTTGATTCTCGATGGTCTCTTGATAAAAGTCGGGGAGACCATAAAGCAGTTGGAACAACCCGCCTTCACGACTCGGGTGTGCCAGTAACTGAATATCCACTTGAGTCAGGCCGTTGTCGTTGGCTACTTCACCGACACGTTGTGTTTGTTCGGCATTCAAACGATCAAACACAACCAGTGTGATGCCCTGGGTTTGCGACGTTTTTGAGCACAGCAACGTATTGTGCGGGTAGCGTAAGCGAATATTTTCTGCCGACATCAGCTTTTGTTGCTGCGCCTGATAATTTTCCACTTCGATAAAGCCATGCTTCGACATCAGCGTTTTCGCTGTCGTCGGGTACGAGAGCGGGAATGTATCATCTTGCTGTGTTATCGGGTCATAGAGCTCGGCATCCGCCCAAACGTGAATACTGTGGCTAGCAAAAAAGCACAATACAAATACCGTGGTGGCCGGTGCGCCAAGGCGACGATGTTGGAGTTCAGAAAGGTGCTTCCACGTGTAGTTAGCGAGCAGCAGTTCAAAGCCTAATAGAATAAGAAAGCCCAACATGATCATTAAAATGATGACAAAACTTGCGCCGGTAAATGCGGCCTCGGCATCTTTCGCCATTTGTGCAAGTGAATAGGCGTTTAGATGATAGCCGTAGTGACGGAAAAACAGTGCATCAAAGATAAGTGCGACGATGCCAAGGGAGCTAATGAGCGCCGCAATACTGCGTAATACCTTGGAGTAGGGAATAAGCAAGCAGAACGGAAATATCAGTATGATAAAGAACACGAACGGCAGAAATGCAAAGTGCCCAATCCAGTTCACAATGAGATAAACGGTACTGATGAACGTGGTCGGTGACGGCGTTGAATCAATATAGATAATGCCGATAAGAAGACACAAAATAATGTTGGCGAAGGTAAACCAATGACCCCAACTAATCAGTCGTGCAATTTTATCGCGACGTTGGTTCTTTCCCATTCTGTGTCTATCCCGTGCTACAATCTGCCAAATAGTCTAACACAGCGATTTTGCAAGGATAGTCCTAGTTATGCAACTGGCCATTGAAAATAGCATTATTCACCAGTTTTACAGCCATGATGACCAAATTGGTTTGCGTCTCGCGCCAGAACCTTTATCTGATGATGAGCAACTGCACGAGTTACTCGAGGAACTGACCACGGTTTATACCAGTAAACCTGCTAAAGGCTACGCTAGCTTTTTGACGGAGGCGGACGAGGCGGAAGAAGTCAGTGACTTCCCGGTACTACTTAAACAGTGGCAAGCACAAGAGCTAGAATTTGTTGAGTTGAGCCAGCAGGCGGCTAAGCTCTTGTTAGAGCAACTGCAGAACTATCAAATGCTTGAAGCGGGCTTTTTATTGGTGACGCGATATCAACATTTGAGCACTGATTATCTGTTAGTGGCGTTTTTACCAGTAAAAGTAGGCGTGACGATTAACCCTAACTTAGCTGTTGACCGGTCATCACAATTAGACATTAGTAAGGTACAACTGGCAGCGCGGATTGATCTGACTGAATGGCAAACCGATCCCGAGAGCCAACGTTATATTTCTTTTATTAAGGGTCGCGCTGGACGCAAGGTATCTGACTTCTTCTTGGATTTCTTGGGCTGTACTGAACGGCTCGATGCTAAGTCGCAAACTAAACGTTTGGTGGATGCAGTAACAGAGTTTGGTAAGCAAGCAGAACTGCCACCGGAGCAACGTCAATCGCTTAATGCGGTGGCTTATGAATATTGCGACCAACAATGGAAGCAGGGTGAAGACGTCAAGGTCAAAGACTTGTCAGAGCATTTCTCTCAAGCACAGCCGACCGAACGTAGCTTTGAAGAGTTTACGCAAGCGCTCTCACAAGAGGATAAACCTGCACTGGATGAGTCCTTTCCTACGGATC
>NZ_CH672406.1:192006-193153 GCF_000152885.1 Idiomarina baltica OS145 | reverse complement strand
TTGGCTCGTCTTGAGAGCGCGCGATGCCATGTGAGATATAATTAACGATATCTAAACGAGTGATATCATGCTTGTTCAGCAAATAGACGGCTTGTGACTCTTGTTCACTGAAAATCGCCACCAACACGTTCGCGCCACTCACTTCGGCATTACCAGAAGACTGAACGTGAAATACCGCACGCTGTAACACCCGCTGAAATCCGAGTGTCGGTTGTGTATCGGCGCCATCATCTTGCTCATCAAAGGTCGGTGTGCTGCGGTCGATGTAACTAATCAGTTCTTCTTTCAGTTGTTCAAAATTGAGTCCGCACGCGCGCAAAACTTCGGCTGCGTCTGGATTATCGAGCAAAGCCACGAGCAAATGCTCAACCGTCATTAGTTCATGACGACGCTCACGCGCCAGTCTGAACGCATCGTTCAAGGTAAGTTCTAACGCCTTGTTTAACATACCACTCTCCTTACCGTACTACGGCTGTGCTCGAATCTTACTCATGCTCCATGGTACAGAGCAACGGGTGCTGGTTTTCACGAGCGTACTGATTGACCTGCACCACTTTTGTCTCAGCTATCTCTGCTGAGTAAACCCCACACACCGCTTTCCCTTTATAGTGCACCTGCAACATCGTGTCTGTGGCTCTTTCGTTATTCATACGAAAAAACCTTATCAGCACCTCTATTACAAAGTCCATCGGTGTATAGTCATCATTATTCAATATGACCTTATACATCGAGGGTGGTTTCAGTTCGTGTTTACTTTCTTCCTCAACATCATATACGTGTTGATGATCAAACTGGCTCATGAATTAACAACCTATTATCACTATAGCTGATTTGTCTAATCTCGCTGGACAATTTTTGTTTATTTTTTTAACAAAAATGTCGATTTTTTCATCACATCTACTTGACTATTATACTCTGTGTCCTAGAGTAAAACATGGTGTTGGATGATGAAATTTTCAACCACACTTACGACAACCAAGTCTAATAATAACAAAATTCTTTTCGATAGAAGAAGGAAGTAGATGTATGGCAACCGGAAAAGTCAAATGGTTCAATAACTCCAAAGGTTTTGGCTTTATTGAGAGTGAGGACCGCGAGGGTGACATTTTCGCTCATTACTCAACAATCGATATGGAAGGCTATCGCA
>NZ_CH672406.1:190373-191790 GCF_000152885.1 Idiomarina baltica OS145 | reverse complement strand
TAAAACGGCTATCGCCGAGGGGCTTGCGTATCGTATCGTAAATAAACAGGTACCCGATATTCTTGAGGAAGCGGTTATCTACTCGCTGGATATGGGCGGCTTATTGGCGGGTACAAAGTACCGCGGTGACTTTGAAAAGCGCTTCAAACAGCTTCTCAAAGAGTTAGGTGAGAAAGAGCACGCTATTCTTTTTATCGATGAGATCCATACGATTATCGGTGCCGGCGCGGCCAGTGGCGGTGTGCTAGATGCCTCTAACTTGCTAAAACCATTGCTTTCAAGTGGTCAGCTTAAGTGTATTGGCTCAACCACCTATACCGAGTTCAAAAACATCTTTGAAAAAGATCGCGCGTTAGTGCGTCGATTCCAAAAAGTGGATGTCAGTGAACCGAGCGTGGAAGATACCACGAAAATTTTGATGGGCTTGAAAGAGCGCTACGAAGACCATCACGGTATTCGTTACACCCAGCCCGCGATTAAAGCAGCGGCTGAGCTTGCGGCAAAATACATTAATGAGCGTCATTTGCCCGATAAGGCGATTGATGTGATGGACGAGGCGGGCGCGCAACAACGTTTGTTACCTCCGTCTAAGCGTAAGAAGACCGTCGGTGTGCAAGATATCGAGGCAATTATCGCTAAGATCGCACGTATACCAGAGCAGTCGGTTTCACGCACAGACCAAGACATTCTCAAGCAGCTCGATCGCAACTTGAAGATGGTGGTGTTTGGTCAGGACGAAGCGATCGACAAACTGAGTTCTGCGATTCGTTTATCGCGGTCGGGGCTTGGCAATGAACACACCCCTATCGGGTCGTTTTTGTTCGCAGGACCGACAGGCGTGGGTAAAACTGAGGTGACTCAGCAACTTGCCAAAGCAATGGGTATTGAACTCATTCGCTTCGATATGTCGGAGTATATGGAGCGTCACGCAGTCAGTCGTTTGATTGGTGCGCCTCCAGGTTATGTCGGTTTTGATCAAGGCGGGTTGTTAACTGACGCAGTGATTAAACAGCCTCATTCGGTATTGCTGCTTGATGAGATCGAGAAAGCCCACCCGGATGTTTACAACATCTTGTTGCAGGTGATGGATAACGGCACGTTGACGGATAACAATGGTCGTAAGGCGGATTTCCGTAATGTCATTATTGTGATGACGACTAACGCGGGTGTGCGTGAGACAGTTCGTAAGTCAATTGGCTTTAAGCAACAGGATCACAGTCACGATGCGATGGCAGAAATCAACCGTACCTTTACGCCGGAGTTCCGTAACCGTCTTGATGGTATCGTGTGGTTTAACCATCTAAGTGAAGAGGTTATCTTGCAGGTGGTCGATAAGTTTATCACCGAGTTGCAAGCACAGTTAGACCGTAAAGGGGTGTCTCTTGAGGTTGAATCCAAAGCAATCGATTGGCTTGCG
>NZ_CH672406.1:108760-189719 GCF_000152885.1 Idiomarina baltica OS145 | reverse complement strand
TGTCTTCTTTCGCCATTAAAATCCTCTAGAATTTAACTAATGAGCGCACATTGTACGCATAGGGTTCATTTTTGTGTGTTAGATTTTACCGCTTTTTTCCATTGATTGCCAATAAGCCGTTCATTTGGTGTAAAACGGGCTTTGTAGTTCATCTTATCGCAGTTATCAATTTGGTATCCAAGGTAGAGATAATCGAGTCCTTGCGCCTCTGTCCACTCGATTAAACTCAAAATAGAGTAGGTGCCTAGCGAACGCTTAGCTTCATCCGGATCAAAAAATGTGTACATGGCAGAGCTAGAACAACTGAGCACATCAACGATACTCACCATCATTAACTCGCCCGCACTATCGCGCCATTCAAAAAACTGCGGCTTCATCCAATCAGCATCACACCAAAGCCAAAATGATTCTGGATCGGGCGGATACATTGCGCCATCGGCGTGACGTTCCTCAATAAAGCGACAAAAGAGTGAGGTATAGTCAGGTTGAGGCTTTTCGACAACTGAAAGTACTAAATCGCGATTTTTATTTAACACTCGCTTTTGGTTTTTGCTGAAACTAAAATCGCTGACCGGTATACGAAGCGATTCGCAGGCTTGGCAGGATTCACAGTGGGGACGATAGACATCGTTATGGCTGCGACGAAACCCGTGTGCCATTAAGTGCTCATACAAATGAGCATTCATGGGTGTTTCTTCGTCGGCAACGGTAACGATTAAACGCTCTTCCTGATCCTTGAGATAACCACAGGGGCGGGTGCCTGTAATACCGAGTTTAACACTCATAAATAACGACTAATATCTCCTAACGACCAAAAGTCGTCAGTTAGTGGGCGATCGCGTAACGCAAATAATTGCTCTAGAAAATGCTCGCGGGCCATTGGCACCGCGCCGAGTGACGTTAAATGGGGATTTTCCATTTGGCAATCAATTAATTGACCCCCGTGCTCAACAAAGGCGTTCGCAAAACAGTGCAAAGCCACTTTAGATGCGTTAGTCGCACGGTGAAACATACTTTCGCCACAAAACAGACGACCGACACTGACACCATATAAGCCACCGACCAACGAATTATCTAGCCAAACTTCAACCGAATGGGCATGTCCTTTTCTATGCAGTTCAATATACGCCTCACGCATAGGTTCGGTAATCCATGTGCCTTCGTGCTCGGCGCGTATTGTTGCACACTCATCAATTACCTCTTCAAAGGCACGGTTCAGTGTGACTCGCCAAGGTTGGCGTCGCATGGCTTTCTTTAACGAACGCGAGCAATGGATATCGCCAGGTACAAAAACAGCGCGAGGATTGGGGGACCACCATAAAATCGGATCATCGGCCGCAAACCACGGGAAAATACCTGAGCGATAGGCACTCACCAAGCGTGCCTCTGAGAGGTCGCCGCCCACGGCAAGTAAGCCGTTAGGCTCTGCCAGTGCCATCGACACTGGCGGAAAGCTGACTGAGCTAGAACTCAGCTCGACTATCATAGGCGGCGACTCAGAATAGGATTACTTAGTTAATGCGTCCAGATAACGTTCAGCATCCAGTGCCGCCATGCAGCCCGTGCCTGCCGAGGTAATGGCTTGGCGATACACGTGGTCCATGACATCGCCAGCGGCAAATACGCCCGGAATGCTGGTTGCAGTTGCGTTACCTTCAAGGCCGCTTTGAACGACGATATAGCCGTTGTTCATTTCGAGTTGGCCATCGAATAAGCCTGTGTTGGGTTGGTGACCGATGGCAATAAAACAACCAGCGACATCTAGCTCCGACGTGCTACCGTCTTTTGTGTCTTTGATACGAACACCCGTCACGCCTGAGTCATCACCTAAGACTTCGTCTAAGGTCTTGTTCAAGTGAAGCGTCACGTTACCGTTCTCGGCTTTTTCCATCAGACGATCCGACAAGATCTTCTCAGAACGGAACGTATCACGGCGGTGAATGACATGCACTTCACTGGCAATATTAGACAGATAAAGCGCTTCTTCGACCGCAGTATTACCGCCACCGACAACACAGACCTTCTGATTTTTGTAGAAAAAGCCGTCACAGGTCGCGCAAGCAGAAACGCCTTTGCCCATAAACGCCTCTTCTGAGTCCAAACCCAGATATTTGGCGGATGCGCCGGTTGAGATAATCACTGAGTCAGCCGTATATTCGCCTACATCGCCTTTTAAGCGGAAAGGGCGCTCTGAGAAGTCGACTTTGTTGATGTGGTCAAACACGATTTCTGTATCAAAGCGCTCGGCGTGCTGCTGCATGCGCACCATTAAATCAGGTCCGGTTAACCCTTCAGCATCGCCCGGCCAGTTTTCAACGTCGGTAGTGGTCGTTAGCTGACCACCTTGTTGCATACCCGTAACCAATACCGGGTCAAGGTTTGCGCGCGCAGCATAGACTGCGGCGGTGTAGCCCGCAGGTCCAGAACCCAAAATCAAAAGTTTACAATGCTTGGCTTCAGCCATGTTGTTGCTCCTACTACAGAATGTGTTTCAGTTATATGTTTAGCTATGGGGTCGATTGTATGGATTGCAAGGAAAAGGCACAAGAACAACATAAAAAAAGCCCACCATTTTAGGTGAGCTTTTCTGTTCAGTTGCGCTTACTTGTCTAATTATTTAGAGAGCGCTTCACGCGGATCGATGTAGTCGAGGCTTAATTCTTCGCCTAAGTCATCGTGGACCGCTTTATAAGTGATTTTACCACCGTGCATGTTCAAACCACGCAACAGATGCTCGTTTTCTAACATGGCTTGGTTGCCTTTGTTAGCCAACGCGATACCGTAAGGCAAGGTTGCATTGTTAAGCGCGATAGTTGAAGTGCGTGCAACACCACCTGGCATGTTCGCAACACAGTAGTGAACAACATCATCAATCACGTATACCGGATCTTGGTGCGTTGTTGCGTATGAAGTTTCGAAACAACCACCTTGGTCAATCGCAACATCGACCAACACTGAACCTGGCTTCATGTTTTTGATGTGCTCGCGCGTCAAGAGTTTAGGTGCCGCTGCGCCTGGAATCAGCACTGCGCCAACAACTAAATCAGCTTCACGTGAATACTTGTCGATAGCATCTACGGTTGAGTAGATCGTGGTGACTTGACCATTGAAGATATCATCGATCTCGCGTAGACGCGGCAATGAGCGGTCAAGAATGGTGACGTCAGCGCCTAAGCCCAACGCCATTTTCGCAGCGTTAGTTCCGACAACACCACCACCGATGATGAGTACTTTGCCGGGCGCAACGCCAGGAACGCCACCTAGCAATGTGCCGCTGCCGCCGTGCGCTTTTTCAAGGTAATGCGCGCCTGCTTGAATTGACATGCGACCCGCAACTTCGCTCATAGGTGCTAAAAGCGGAAGACCATTGCGGTTATCAGTGACTGTCTCGTATGCGATAGCAGTACAACCTGATTCAGCCAATAATTTAGTTTGTGTTGGATCAGGTGCCAAGTGCAAGAAGGTGTAAAGGATTTGGCCTTCACGTAACATCTTACATTCGTTTGGCTGAGGTTCCTTAACTTTGACAATCATATCAGCACGCTCGAAGATCTCTTCTGGCGTTTCAACAATTGAAGCACCTGCGGCTTGATAGTCTTCGTTAGTAAAACCAATCGCAGCACCGCCGTTGTTTTCAACGATAACGTCGTGACCATTCGCAACATATTCGCGAACAGCTGCAGGCGTTAAACCGATACGATACTCGTGGTTTTTAATTTCCTTAGGAACACCTATTAACATACTCACCCTCTATAATTGACACGCATTGAGTGCGTTTTATCTGCTGATGTGATTGGTAAATTTCGTGGCGCAATTATAGACTGAAAACAAACTGGATTACGCACTTTTTTTAACCTAGTTTATAGTGATATATTAGGGCTAACTAATTAAATGACGCGATAAAATCATGAGATTTCCAGAAAACACCGATGAAATCACTATTGACAGAATTGACCGTAAGATCTTACGCATACTGCAAGACGATGGACGTATTGCCAACGTGGCGCTTGCGAAGCGAGTGGGGTTGAGCGCAACGGCTTGTTTAGAAAGGGTAAAAAAGCTTGAGCGAGAGGGTGTTATAGAGAGTTACCATGCCCGTATCAACCCAGCCAAGCTCGGCGCTAACTTGATGGTGTTCGTCGAAATTACCTTGTCGCGTACATCGGCGGATGCTTTCGCTGAATTCAGTGACGCGGCGCGTAAAACCGAAGAGATTCTGGAATGTCATTTAGTTGCAGGAGACTTTGATTTCCTCATTAAGGCGCGGGTACCTGACATGCGCGCTTACCGTAAATTACTCGGTGAAACCTTGCTGATGATGCCGGGTGTCGACGAATCGCGCACCTATGTTGTAATGGAAGAAGTAAAACAAGAGAATAAAGTTCTAGTAAAGGGCTAACATTAATAGCGAGATTCGCTACAATCGGGGGCAGAGAGCCTCCACTATAATAAGATCCCAATGACAGGAAGCATAAGACGAGCAATGACAGGTGTACAACGATTATTAGAAGCTGGCTTACTGATCAGCGGCGCGCTCGCGATTTTTCTATTTCTCGCTTTAGTGAGTTTTAACCCCGCCGATCCGAGTTGGTCACAGACGGGCTTTGAAGGCTCTATTAATAATGCCGGTGGCGCCGTTGGTGCATGGCTCGCCGATGTACTGCTATTTTCGTTTGGGTTTGTAGCTTATTTAGTGCCTTTCGCGTTTGCCGGGCTGGGTTATATGCTATTTCGTAAAACCCATCAACTACTCGAACTCGACTATCTGGCTGTTAGTTTGCGCCTCGTTGGTGCCATGCTCACGCTCATTGGTGCGGCCGCACTCTCTTCTATTAACTTTGATGATATTTATTACTTTTCAGCCGGGGCGTATTTGGTGACGTAATCGCAGCCTCGGTGATGCCGTACTTGAATTTTGTCGGCTCAACCATCTTATTACTGACATTTTTAGCCACCGGGCTGACATTGGTGACCGGAATTAGCTGGCTGCAGGTCGCCGATAAGCTCGGTGAATTATGCATTACTGGCGCGCTGTGGTGTTATGAACGTATTCGCAGCGTATGGCAGTCGGATGGCACTAAAGGTCACGATCGCGATACTAAAAAGGCAGCAGCTGACAACGAACACGACGATGATACACTCGATACCTCGGATTGGGATGAATCCACATTAGTAGAGCAAAAGGCGGAGGCCAAGCAAGAACCTGTACTGAACTTACCTTCATTGTCGGCATTAGATGAACACGAAATAGATAAAGAGGACGAGCCGCCGTTCGAACCGGATCCTGTCTTAGACGACAGCGATGCGCCTCGGTTTTCTAAGCAGGCGGCGGAAGCACGTAAACGCAGTGAGCCTGAAGCCGCAACGGAAACCAAAGCACAACCTGAATCGCCAGTCGAGCAAGCAGGGCAGGGCGATACCCAAAGTAACGAGGCGGAAGCGTTACCACCATTACCTTCGATTGAGTTGCTCGATAGACCGAATAAGCAAGAGAACCCCATTACACAAGAAGAACTTGACCAAGTGTCACGCACGGTTGAAACCGTTCTCAAAGACTTTGGCGTTGATGTTACCGTTGCCAACGTGCAGCCAGGTCCTGTGATCACCCGCTTTGAGCTCGATCTTGCGCCCGGTGTTAAAGTATCGAAGATTTCTAACTTAGCGAAGGATATTGCTCGTACGCTATCAGCCGTCGCCGTGCGCGTGGTTGAAGTCATTCCGGGTAAATCCTATGTTGGTTTGGAGTTACCTAATAAACACCGTGAAGTGGTTCAGCTCAGTGAAGTTATTCATCGCGACGCGTTTCAAAACACCCAATCGCCGCTGACCATGATTCTTGGTAAAAATATTGCCGGTTCGCCTGTGGTTGTTGACTTGGCGAAGATGCCTCACTTATTGGTGGCAGGTACAACAGGTTCGGGTAAATCAGTCGGTGTGAATGTGATGATCTTAAGCTTGCTCTACAAGAGCACACCGGAAGATGTTCGTCTGATTATGATTGACCCGAAAATGCTCGAATTGTCGGTGTATGAGGGGATTCCACACCTACTGACGGAAGTGGTCACAGATATGAAAGACGCCGCCAATGCCTTGCGTTGGTGTGTGGGCGAAATGGAACGCCGTTATAAACTCATGTCGGCCTTAGGTGTGCGCAATCTTAAAGGCTACAACGCCAAAGTCGTGGCCGCTAAAGAAGCGGGTGAACCGCTCAAAGATCCTATTTGGAAGCCGGGTGATTCGATGGATGAAATGCCGCCTGAGCTCGAAAAACTGCCGAATATCGTCGTAGTCATCGATGAATTTGCCGATATGATGATGATTGTCGGTAAAAAAGTCGAAGAACTGATCGCGCGCATTGCGCAGAAAGCGCGTGCCGCAGGTATTCATTTAATTTTGGCAACGCAGCGGCCATCGGTGGATGTTATTACCGGTTTGATTAAAGCCAATATTCCTACGCGTATTGCGTTCCAAGTATCGTCAAAAGTCGACTCACGCACTATTCTCGATCAACCGGGCGCGGAGCAGCTATTAGGGCAGGGTGATATGTTGTATTTGCCTCCGGGCAGCGGTTCACCCGTTCGTGTGCACGGCGCCTTTGTTGATGACCACGAAGTACACGCGGTGGTTGCCGATTGGAAGAAACGCGGTAAACCGAATTACCTCGAGGAAATCCTTTCGGGTGATCAAGGCGAAGACGCGTTATTACCGGGTGAGCAACAAGAAATGGACGAGGCTGAATCGGATCCTTTATATGATGAGGCGGTTGCCTTCGTGACCGAGACCCAGCGTGTTTCTGTGTCGAGTGTACAACGTAAATTCAGAATTGGTTATAACCGCGCGGCGCGTATCGTCGAACAAATGGAAATGTCGGGTGTCGTAAGTAGTGCTGGCAATAATGGCCAGCGTGATGTACTCGCACCGAGACCACCGAGGGATTAATATGAAGCAGTATGGAATCGCACTGGCGCTTATCGCGAGTGTGGTAATGAGCCCCTTAAGTTGGGCAACAGAACAAGCCAAACAGCAGTTGCAAGATAAAATGCAGCAACTCGAGAGTGTGCAAGCCAGCTTTGAACAAACGGTTACCGGCAGTAGTGGTGAGGTATTACAAAGCCTCACCGGTGAACTGGCGTTGCAACGACCTGCGATGTTGCGTTGGCGTAGTAATCCCCCCGATGACACCTTGCTTATCGCTGATGGTGAATCGGTTTGGTACTACAATCCGTTTGTTGAGCAAGTCACTGTTTATGCCCAGAGTAATGCAGTTGAAAACAGTCCATTGTTATTGTTGATGGAAGGCTCAAAAGAGCGTTGGCAGCAGTTTGACGTGACTTATGACAGTGCAGAGGGCGCGTTTGAAGTGGTGAACGAGAATACTGGTAGCGAGCTAAACTTGAGCTTCACCGGAGATAAGTTGGCTCGTATCGTGCTTAAACAAAAGCAAGGGGATACCACCACTATCGCACTCACTGATGTGGTAATGAACGAACGCTTGCCGACCGACTTATTTCAATTTGCTATCCCTGAAGGTGTCGAGGTCGATGACCAACGGTGAACTGGCGTTTGAAGAAGAACATGACTTTAGGCCACTGGCTGCGCGAATGCGTGCGCAGTCGCTGGACGAGTATGTAGGTCAAACACATCTACTTGCCGAAGGTAAACCCCTGTGGCAAGCGGTCGCGCAAGGACGTTTGCACTCAATGATTTTGTGGGGACCGCCCGGAACAGGCAAAACCACTCTGGCAGAACTCATGGCGACCTCCGCCGATGCGACCGTATCACGTTTAAGTGCTATTACCTCAGGTGTGAAAGAGATTCGCCAAGCCATTGATGAAGCAAAACAGCGCGCTAAGCAACAAGGTCGCCGCACCTTACTGTTTGTCGATGAGGTACATCGGTTTAATAAAAGCCAACAAGATGCTTTCCTACCTTTTATCGAAGATGGCACGGTAATCTTTGTTGGTGCAACGACTGAAAATCCCGGTTTTGAGCTCAACAATGCACTATTGTCACGCGCCCGCGTGTATCGTCTTGAATCTATCAAGGCTGAAGATTTGCGAGCGCTTTTACAGCGCACCTTGCAAGATCCTGAGCGCGGTCTAGGCGCGCGTCACATCAGGCTCACCCCAGAAGCGGAAGACAGGCTGCTGGACTTAGCGGGCGGTGATGCACGCCGCATGCTCAACTATCTTGAAGTTGCAGCGGATTATTTATCCGAAGGCGAGGCTGAGCTTAACACTGAATTACTCTTGCACGCAGTCGGCGAGCAGCAAGCGGCCTTTGATAATAAAGGTGATCATTTCTACGACATCTTATCGGCATTTCATAAGTCAGTGCGTGGGTCATCACCCGACGGCGCACTGTATTGGTATGCACGTATTCTTGTCGGGGGCGGTGACCCTTTGATTGTCGCAAGAAGACTACTCGCCATTGCATCGGAAGATATCGGTAATGCCGACCCGCGTGCATTACAGATTGCCTTAAATGCATGGGATACGTTTCACCGTGTCGGCCCCGCAGAAGGCGAACGGGCAATTGCACAAGCGGTAGTGTATTGTGCCAGTGCTGCGAAAAGTAACGCCGTTTACAATGCGTTTAAAGCGGCTATCGCGGCCGCAAAAGCTCATCCAACGGCTGAGGTACCGAGCCATTTGCGTAATGCACCGACCAAGATTCATAAACAGCAAGGCTACGGTGAAGATTACCGTTATGCTCATAATTATCCTAATGCCTATGTGGCAGGAGAGCGCTACTTACCGGATGCGCTCGCAGACGCATACTTCTATCAGCCTGAACCGCGTGGTTTAGAAATAAAAATTAAAGACAAACTGCTCTGGCTTCGTCAACAAGACGAACGTAGCGAATGGCAACGAGGAAAGTCTGATGACAAGCCTTAGTCAATGGTTAATGGTCGCCGCGGGTGGCGCGATTGGCGCAAGTGCACGGCACGGCGTGGCTTTATTGATGTTAAGCACGGGTTGGCGGTTCCCTTTTGCGACGTTGATCGTTAACATAATAGGTTCTTTTTTATTAGGCGCTGTATACGCACATGTGCAACATCAAGGACTCTCAGAGTCCGTGCGGTTATTTGTCGGCGTTGGCTTGCTCGGAGCCTTCACAACGTTCTCCACGTTCTCGGTTGAAGTGGTGCAGTTGGCGACTCAAGGTGAGTGGGGGCGAGCCTCAGTAAATATCGTACTCAACGTGGGACTCTGCGTGCTAGGTGTCGCAGCAGCCATGGCGTTGTATAATTTCTTTATCATTAAACCGAATTAAGTGAAGTAGGATATCCATGCTAGATGCAAAATATTTCCGCGAGGAACTGCAACAAACCGCTGAGCGTTTAAAAACACGCGGCTTTGAGCTGAACATCGATGAGATTCAAGCACTCGAAGAACAGCGCAAATCGATCCAAGTAAAAACTGAGCAGTTGCAGGCTGAGCGTAACAGTCGCTCGAAAGCGATTGGTAAGGCAAAGCAGGCGGGTGAGGATATCCAGCCGTTATTAGACGCGGTGAGTGATTTAGGTTCACAGCTTGATGCAGCAAAAGAAGAGCTGCGTGAAGTACAAGACAAACTCGGCGCGTTGATTATGGGTGTGCCCAACTTGCCAGCTGAAGGCGTGCCTGAGGGTAAAGATGAATCGGAAAATCAAGAAATCAGCGTGTGGGGTGAGCCTCCGCAACTGGATTTTGAACCCAAAGATCATGTTGAATTGGCTGAAGCCTTGGCAAAAGGTATGGATTTTGAAGCCGCAGCTAAATTAACCGGCGCGCGCTTTGTCGTGATGCGTGGCAAGATTGCGCGTCTGCATCGTGCATTGACCCAGTTCATGTTGGATACGCATACAGAAGCCCATGGTTACGCTGAAACCTATGTACCTTATTTAGTAAATCATGACAGCCTTTATGGCACGGGGCAGTTACCTAAATTTGGTAAAGACCTGTTCCATATTCAGGGTGAGACAGAAGAGCAGATCCCACTGTCACTGAT
Organism: Idiomarina baltica OS145; assembly: GCF_000152885.1. Lineage (GTDB taxonomy): Bacteria > Pseudomonadota > Gammaproteobacteria > Enterobacterales > Alteromonadaceae > Idiomarina > Idiomarina baltica. Next base: position 179,726 of record NZ_CH672406.1, on the reverse strand, counting down.
TCCAACCGCTGAAGTGCCACTCACTAATTTAGCGCGTGATGAGATTTTCGATGAAGCTGAATTGCCAGTAAAATTAACCGCGCATACACCATGCTTCCGCAGTGAAGCCGGTTCACACGGTCGTGATACGCGCGGTCTGATTCGTCAGCATCAGTTTGATAAAGTAGAGTTGGTTTGGCTCGCGCACCCAGAGCAGTCAATGGATGCGCTTGAGCAGCTCACCCAGCACGCTGAAACCATCTTACAAAAGCTTGGCTTAGCGTATCGTAAAGTGTTGTTGTGTACTGGTGACATGGGCTTTGGTGCAACTAAAACATACGATCTCGAAGTCTGGTTACCGGCGCAAAATACCTATCGTGAGATTAGCTCATGCTCAAACATGGGTGATTTCCAAGCGCGTCGTATGCAAGCACGTTTCCGTCGTAAAGGCGCGAAGAAACCCGAGTTATTGCACACGTTAAATGGCTCAGGCCTGGCAGTAGGACGTACCTTGGTGGCATTACTCGAGAATTATCAACAAGCCGATGGTTCAATTGTGATTCCAGAAGTATTGCGCCCGTACATGGGTGGTATCGAGCGCATTGAGGCGTAATCGGTTAAATACACTTCGCGGGTTTGGGTAAGCCCGCAATGCGTGTTGCCTGTTTAGCAGGCCCTTTAGGAAACAGTCGGTAGAGATATCGGCTGTTTGCTTTTTCTTCGCCGAGTTTCTTCTTCATCGCTTTTACCAGCACACGCATGGCCGGGCTGGTGTCATATTCGCGATAAAAATCCTGCACAAAATGCACCACTTCCCAATGAGCAGGCGTCATCTCGATATTCTCAAGCTCAGCAAAATGCAGAGCAAGCGGCTCGCTCCAATCGTCAAGGTGAGCTAAATAGTTGTGTTTGTCGGTTTCGTACTGCTTACCGTTAAATTCAATCATACTACCAAATCCAATGTTGCGTATGCGTTATAAGCTCCACCCATTGAGCATCGCTAATCACCTCGACCCAATCGACCGGTGCTATGGTCATCTCATGCGCTGGGATGACTATTTTACACAATTGCAAAGCCTGGGGACACGTCGCGGGTAAGTCCTTTGCAGAATCAGCGGTCAGGAGGATCGCGGTATGCTCAGTGAGTAATGCGTGCTGTTGCTCAAGCCAACTGATGAGGGGGCGCGTTTGAAGCCAATGAGTGCAATTCAGTTGCATGTGATCACCTCCGCAAAATTAAGCAGTAAGGCGTTTAAATCGCGTTTGGCTGTCCACTCGAATTCAATATCATCGTTGTCCAGTTGGGGCTCAAAATCGCTAGCTATCAAGATAGGCTCGGCATCGAGTAGTTCTAACATACCGTAGCGTTTATGAAGCTCAGACTGTAACGACATCCACGCATTATCCAGCATGATGAGTTGTACTGACTGATCTAAGCTGGCGAGCGATAAGACTAAATCGAGCGCTGAACGGGCGCATTCAAGTTCAGGGTTTAATTGAACAATGGCATAGTTCTTACTCATGATAAGGTCACCACTTTATCCGCCGTATTCATCCAACTTACCAACTGAGTGAGTCCCGCAGGTTCAAAGGCGGAGTTAAATTGCTCAATACCCTGACGTTCTGCAGCCGTATGACAGACCACCAAGTCGAAGTGATGCTGTTCTGCCAGCCCACACCAGCTTTGGCTGTACGGGTTGTCGGCCGCAGCGGCACTGGCAAGGCTCACCGCATCGGCGTAGAAGAAAACGCCCGTCAACGTATAGCCATCGTTAATTGCTTGTTCTGCAAAGCGTAGCGCCGCGCGATGTCGTGCATCGGCGTGCATACCTGCTTTGATAATGAGTGTCAGGTTCATGATGCTCAATGAGTCTATTGGTAAAAAAAAGCCCCGCAAAAGGCGGGGCTCAATTAAACACGCTATTGTGTGTTTAATCGTCGCCGTTAAATGCCATCAATAATGTTAGCAAGTTAACGAACAAGTTATAAAGCGAAACATACAAAGTCACCGTGGCTAAGATGTAGTTACGCTCGCCGCCGTGAATAATTTCACTGGTTTGATACATAATCAACATCGCCATCAATGGGATCATGATAGCCGATAGTGCTAATTGCAACGCAGGCATCTGGAAGAAGAAGTTAGCGAGCATCGCTACAACCACCATGATGATACCCGCAGTAATTAAACCGCCGAGCTTAGACATGTCCTTCTTAGTACTCAGTACATAACCTGATGTCGCAAAGAACGTCAATGCGGTGCCACCTAAAGCGGTTGCAACCATCTCGCCACCACCTGGCATTTGCAACGCCATATTAAGTAGTGGACCTAAGGTATAACCCAAGAACCCGGTAAGGGCGAAGGTCAAAACGATGCCCATGGCGCTGTCTTTGGTTTTATGAATACCAAACAGCAAACCAACATAAAGAATCAAGGTGATGAAAAAGCCTGGATAAGGCAAATTCATCATGGTACTAATTGTTGCCGTCACAGCACTAAAAGCAAGTGTCATGGCAAGCAGTGCATAGGTGTTACGTAACACCTTATTCACTGAGCCGGCAACCTGCTGCTGACCGACATACATCTGACTACGATCGTTCATAGTTTTCTCCGTTGATTAACGCTAGTTTTTAAGACTCAAAATTTTTTAAAAAGTTTCTTTATAAATGATGCTTGTATACCCTTAGTATATGGGTACTGATACTACCTTTAAAGTAGTTTCTTAGGTAGGAAATTCGGTTTATTACCGCGAGTTAGCTCGAAAAGTGATCGCTTTGATTAAATCATCGCCAAACGAACCACATTTGACAACTTTATTTAAATTTTTACTTTACAAGCGCCGCGAAGGTCTTTAATATTCGCCTCGTCTTCAGGGGAAAGCCCCAAGGACAACGGAGAGGTGGCAGAGCTCGGTTGAATGCACCTGACTTGAAATCAGGCGTGGGTTCACACCCACCGGGGGTTCGAATCCCTCCCTCTCCGCCAAATTTCGAAAAGCCCGCTCATCGAGCGGGCTTTTTTCGTTTCAGCCTACTATTGTACTTCACCTGCGTTGCTGAATATACTGAGGCAATAATAAGAGATGGAGTGCGCCTCATGGAAGCGAGCCAACCACCCGCGACCCACATTTTATGCAAAAACTGTGATACCCCCCTTCAAGGTGAGTATTGTCATCGTTGTGGTCAGCAGGATAAACGCTACTTACGCAGTATATTTGCCGTTGTCGGCGACTTAATGGGCGAATTGGGTCATTGGGACTCTCGGTTTTACCGAACGCTCAGCGGCTTATTTATGCGTCCAGGCTTCTTGTCACTTGAATTTGTCCGAGGACGGCATGCCTCATACGTGCCCCCGTTACGTATGTATTTCTTCATGTCGTTGATTTCGTTCATGGTAATGCGTGCGTTGGTCGACTTTACGCCACAAGTCAATCAAGACCTATCGCCTGAGCAACAAGCCGAAATTCAACAGCAGATTGATAAAGCCGACGCAGTTTTGGCGACACAGAAGGAACCCACTGCGGATATAACACCACCGGATGAAGAGCCGGCAACGCTCAATCTCGATTTAAAAGAGTTTCCGTTATTAGATGCCGAGGATGAAAAGTTGCTTGAGCAAAAGCTTAAGTTAATGCAACAGAATCCTGATGCTTTTATCGAGCGGCTAGTGGGGAACGCGCCTCAAGCGATGTTGCTCATGCTCCCATTCTGGGCACTATTGCTTAAACTGTGTTACCCCTTCAGTAAGCATTATTACATTGAGCACTTGGCTGTTGCGTTGCATACCCATGCCTTTTTGTTGTTGTCGTTTATGATGCTGACAATTACGGATTCCAGTGCGGCTTGGTTGAGTACACAATTCGACTATCCATGGATTGATGAGCTTGCCAGTTACGCCGAGAACATTCTACTGATGTGGATGGTGGCGTACCTGCTATTTACCCAGAAACTGTTTTATCAGCAGTCATGGCCCATGACACTTTTTAAGTTTTTCATTTGCTCTTTTATTTATGTCTTTTTAATAGCAGCCGCTTTCTTAGCACTGGTCGTGCTGGGCTTGCTGAGTAGTTAACCTAACGAGGTTTGTATGTTTTTTGAAACGTTAGCGCAGATTGTAAAAGATAAACATCAACAAAGTATTGAGTTACCTGAAGGGTGGGCGCAAGGGCGTGCATTTTTTGGTGGGTTTAGCGCCGGTATTGCCGCTGATTTTATTCTTAAGCAGTTTGATGCGGCTTATCACATGCGCGCATTTAACGTGTCTTTTGTAGCACCAACGGCGCCCGGGAGTGCGGATTTATCGCTGAATATATTACGTCAGGGATCCTCGGTTGTGCAGGTCAGTGCGCAAATTATTCAAAATGGCGAAGTGACCTTATTTGCACTGGCAAGCTTAGGTAAAGCACGCCAGTCGCAGGTGTTTGAAGACCAAGAGCCTGCGCCTGAGTTTGCTGCCCCCGAACAAGGTATGGGGATTCCCGATTCGCCCGTAACGCCTGAATTTGCTAAACATTTCGACTATCGTATTTTACGCGGCGGTATGCCGTTTAGCGGTCAAGTCGAGCGTGAATTCGGCGGTTGGGTAAGGTTTAGAAACGAACAGCACGAAATGACTATTGCGGCTGTTCTAGGTTTAGTGGATGCGTGGCCACCGGCCGTACTGCCGCGTTTGAAAAAGCCCGCACCGGCTTCATCGCTCACTTGGACCATTGAGTTTCCTGATAAGCGGTTGTCAGAAAAGCAAACCACCGCATGGTGGCGTTACTTGGCGACGATTGAATATGCCGCCGATGGCTACGGGCATAGCCGTGCCGGATTATGGGATGAGCAGGGCGAATTGTTTGCGATTAGCCGACAAACCTTTACGGTGTTTGCATGAGTGAAAAAGCAAGCGACGTTAAGCAACACCTGTTATCAACCCAGCCAGGTTTTGAACTGGTCCTGCTTGAGCAGGACCATGTTGAACCGTTAACCCCTTCAGACATGGCACCGATCGAGGCATTGCCTCGTATTGTGATGCGGCAAATGTTGAGCTTACAGGCATCTAAAACCATTATTTCACGCGTCGAAGCACGCGCGGCTGAGCAGGGCGTGCGAATTGCACAATTAAGTTACGATGACTTATTAGAATGTGGGTTAAGTCGTAATAAGGCGGTCGCGGTGGGGGCTATCGAAGCTTATTGGCAACAATCGCGCGAAAAAATGCAGCAGTGGCCGCTATTGGATTGTGATGATCTCTTACGCGAAGTTCAGCAGATAAAAGGCGTGGGTCCTTGGTCGGCATCGATCTTGGCGATGTTTCATTTTGCTCATGAGGATCTTTTTCCTATTCAGGATAGTTCACTACGAAAAGCTATTGCGTTGTTGAAAGAACGCGACGTCATCATTATTCCCGAGCGAGCGACACCTTATAGATCCTATCTAGCCTGCTATTTGTGGCAATTACTCGATCAGAAACGGATTTAACTTCAAATCGAGACTTCACAGAAAATCGACTGAGTTTAGTTAACAAAATGTTCGATTTTTAACTTGATAAATCGCCATTTTTGCTCAAATTTATTCTCGCTTTAATCAGCAAAACCTATGTTCAATCAATTGTTGAGAGGAATTATGCAAAAATGGCGAAAATTATTTTAGCAATCAACAACCCTATTGTTAGCGCAGGGATGCGCACCGTAGTCGAACAAAACTTTTCTGATGAAGTCGAAACGGTCGAATCCATGCCGCAGCTGCGCTTAGCGGTAAATGAACACCCCAATTCAATCGTGGTGTTGGGCTGCTCCTTAGCAGGTGATGCGACAGTAGAAAATTGGCGTCGACTAAAACGCCGCCACGAAGACATCAAGCTCATTGTGTGGGGGAAATGCTATCAAGACGTGTTAGATTTTCAATGCGGCGTGCAAGAAGTCGACGGCTACTTGCTCGAGTCGGGCAGTAGCCAAGAATTGGTTACCGCGATATCGTCTTTGCGTCAGGGCTCCGTATTTGTGGCGGCACCGATTGCCGAATACTTAGCCAAAAACCCGTATGGCGATAAACGACGTAATATTGTTGAGCAACTGAGTGACCGAGAACTTCAAGTCATGCAAATGATCGGTCGTGGCGTGCGCGTAAGTGAAATCGCGGAGCATTTGTGCATCAGCAGTAAAACGATCAATACATTTAGGTATCGAATTTTTGCAAAGCTTAATATTAATAGTGATGTACAATTGTCCCATCTAGCATTACGAGCGGGACTCGTTGAACTATTAGAATTTGAAGGTGTATGAGCAACCAATTTGATGCAGAAAACTTTCTGAGACACCTGACTCATCAGCCCGGCGTTTATCGCATGTATGATGAGTCAGGCGATGTCATCTATGTCGGCAAAGCCAAAGACTTAAGAAAACGCGTATCGAGCTACTTCCGTGAGAAAGTCGATCGCGTGAAGACACAAGTCTTAGTTAAGCAAATTGCCGACATGGATGTCACGGTCACCAATACCGAAGCCGAAGCGCTTATTCTCGAGAATACCTTTATCAAAAAATATCGCCCGCGTTATAACGTCTTACTACGCGACGATAAGTCCTATCCCTACATTATTATGACCGATCATACGCATCCGCGATTAGGTTTTCATCGCGGTGCGCGGCGCCAAAAGGGTGAATATTTTGGTCCGTTTCCTAACGGAGCCGCGGTGCGCGAGAGTCTGCGACTGATGCAAAAGTTGTTTCCTATTCGTCAGTGTGAGGATGCCTATTACCGAGCCCGCAGCCGTCCGTGTTTACAGTATCAGCTGAAAAGGTGCTTAGCGCCTTGCGTGAACGTCTGCACAGATGAGGAATACGATGAGCAAGTGCAACTGGCACGGCAGTTTCTCAACGGCAAGAACCAACAGGTCATTGATCAGCTTGTAACGCGCATGGAAAATGCCAGTGAGTCGCTCGACTTTGAGCGCGCGGCACGCTACCGCGATCAAATTGCCATGCTAAGACGTACCCAAGAACGTAACTCAGTGACGGGGGCGCAAGAGGAGCTCGACGTCATCGGTTTTGCGCGCGGTAATGGTGTAACCACCGTACAAATGCTGTTTATCCGTGATAATCACTTACAAGGTAGCCGCAGTTATTTTCCTAAAGTACCGGCGGATACATCGGATGAAGAAGTCCTTCAAGCCTTCTTATTGCAGTTCTACCTAAACCAAAGTTCTGGGCGCAAAACTCCCGCCGAAATTGTGCTACCCGATGAGATCAAACACGATCCTGTGCTAGGTGAGGTACTCGGCGAAGCCGTCGGTCGCAAAGTCCGTTTACTTCATAACGTGCGCGGAGAGCGCAAGCAATACCAGCAGCTCGCTAAGAAAAACGCCGTTAATGCGTTGGAAGGTAAACTGAATCAACAAAGCACCATGAATCGTCGAACATCAGCGCTTCAGCAAGTGCTTGAACTCGGGATCCCGATTCAGCGCATGGAATGTTTTGACATCAGTCATACTATGGGTCAGCAAACGGTCGCATCCTGCGTGGTGTTTGACCAAAACGGACCCAAGAAGTCTGACTATCGGCGCTATAATATTACCGGTATCACGCCGGGCGATGATTACGCCGCGATGGCGAAGGCACTGGCGAAGCGTTATGACAACGCCAAGGAAAACGGCAACATTCCTGATATTTTGTTTATCGACGGTGGTAAAGGACAACTGGCGCAAGCCGAGAACTACTTCGCTGACTGGGGTAAAGACGCCCCTATGCTGATAGGTGTCGCAAAAGGGGAGTCCCGTAAGCCCGGATTAGAGACATTGATCATGGCAGGAAGCCACGAAACGATTCCTTTGAATAAGGATGCCAGCGCATTGCATTTAATCCAGCATATACGCGATGAATCGCACCGATTCGCCATAACAGGGCACCGCCAGAAGCGTAATAAAGTCAAGCGAACGTCGAGTTTAGAAGAGATCGAGGGCATTGGCGCTAAGCGTCGGCAAAAGATTTTAAAAAATCTTGGTGGATTACAAGAGGTAAAAAACGCTAGTATTGACCAACTAGCCAATGTCCCGGGTATTAGTCGTGCACTGGCTGAAAAAATATATTACTCATTTCGATAGCGACAGCAGGGCGACCGTGCCACTGAGCTAAAAAAAGGATTGCGGATAATGAAGTGGAATATCCCAAATATTTTGACGAGTTTTAGGATTTTATTAATCCCGGTATTTTTGATTGTGTTTTATTTACCGTTTGAAGATGCTCGTTTTTGGTCGGCGTTTATTTTTTGGCTCGCCGCAATTACCGATGCGCTCGATGGCTGGATTGCTCGTCAATTTAATCAGTTTACTGAGTTTGGTGCATTTCTCGATCCCGTTGCCGATAAAGCAATGGTTATCGCAGCATTAGTCGTACTGGTTGAAGATTACAACGCGTGGTATATCACTGTACCGGCATTAACCATGATCTGTCGCGAGCTCATTGTGAGTGCACTACGTGAATGGATGGCGCAACGAGGCAATCGGGATAAAGTAGCGGTATCTAATTTAGGCAAATTAAAAACCATTGCACAAATGGTCGCGTTAATCGGTCTTTTGTGGGACGCAAATATCTGGACATTCTGGATTTCAATCGTTTTGTTCTTTACTGCATTTGTTCTTACATTATGGTCGATGTGGGAATATTTACGCGCTGCAGGGTCACAATTGACTAGAAATTGATAGGTTTGCGCTAAAAATAGCCAAACAGTCACAAAAATCACAAAAAGTCGTTGACGTATTTCATTTAAACAGTAGAATGCGACGGCAGATGGCGATGCGGGAATAGCTCAGTTGGTAGAGCACAACCTTGCCAAGGTTGGGGTCGCGAGTTCGAGTCTCGTTTCCCGCTCCAAACCATCGGCGGGTTGGCAGAATGGCTATGCAGCGGATTGCAAATCCGTGGATCTCGGTTCGACTCCGGGACCCGCCTCCATGACTTGGTTTACGTTTAGTGCCCGGGTGGTGGAATTGGTAGACACAAGGGATTTAAAATCCCTCGCTGGTAACAGCGTGCCGGTTCAAGTCCGGCCCCGGGCACCAATTCCGATTATTTCAAAGTCTATTAAATGCCGTGAGCCATTGATTTTACTGGATTTCAAGGCGCATTCTGATTATCTCTGTCTACAATAAATCGTTGCAAATCGATACTAAGTGGTGCTACTTTTGGTGCTATCTCAATTCGGTTATAGGGATATAGCACCATGGCAGACGACAAGCTAGTCATATCAAAGCACAAGCATGTTGAACACCTTAAACCCTCAGACCGTGATGAATGGTATCGGGTAGACGGTGGCACCGGTTTACGGCTCCTGGTAAGAAAGCAAGGCGGTAAGTACTGGCGCTTGAAATACCGCTTCAATAAGAAGCAAAAGACGTTGGCGCTGGGCGTATTTCCTAACGTAACTCTCAAGCAAGCAAAAGACGCAACTATTAAAGCCAAGGCCATGTTGGCTGATGGTATCGATCCTGGTGATACAAAACCAACGAATACGAATGATAACAGTTTACATTTTTATGCGGCCAAATGGCTTGAGTACCAATCCCAGGCCACAGCTCGAATCTGGTCTGAAGATCATAAGGCGAGGGTATGGAAGCGTCTTGAAAATGGCATCCTTAAAAAATTAGGCGATAAGCTGATCACTGAGGTCCGTAAAGAGGATATCAGACGTTTAATTGAGAATGTTGAGGCGAGGGGTCATCATGAGACCGCCAAACGAGTAGCGGACGATACACAGCGTTTATTTGAATACGTCGTCGATCAATACTCGCTCGAAGACGATGTCGACATTCGTTTGCTACGTCCCGTCAAAGTAATTTCCAAACCGGTTGTTCACCGTGAAGCCCTGGATATCTATAACTTGCCATTTTTCATTCAGGATCTAGCTAACTATACGCAAACGGGCAGGGAACTGACGGCTCTGGCTATTGAGTTATTGATTTTAACGTTTGTGCGTTCAGGGGAACTTAGAGGTGCCCGGTGGGAGGAATTTGACCTTGATAGCAAGGTTTGGTCGATCCCTGCAGAGCGAATGAAGATGAAGCGGCCACATGAGGTGCCGTTATCAGCCCAAGCTCTTGATGTCATTAAACGTATCAAACGCATTACCGGGCACTATGAGTTGCTATTCCCGTCAGAAACTAAGCCCGATGAGCCAATGTCTGATAACACAATGCGCCAGGCAATGTTCAAAATGGGCTACTTTCCGAAGGCGAAAGATACCAAAGACGGCAAGATTGCCAAAACCTACCTTAAGTACCAGGATAATGCTCATTACCCGGATGGTCGTTTAAAAGAGAAGGCTGTGCCACATGGCTTTAGGACCATGGCATCGTCAACGTTGCATGAGAGTGATCAGAAGTTTCGCTCTGACGCTATAGAGCGTCAATTAGCTCACGTTGAACAGAATAAAGTGAAAGGCGCTTATTCTCATAAGGCGGAGTACTGGGATGAAAGGGTTGAGATGATGGATTGGTGGGGGAAATATGTTTATACCGAGAATAGCTAACGGAAAAGATTATAAAACCGATGTTTTAAGTGTACCTCATAGAGGCCAGTCGATAGATTGAAACCGTTTCATGCAATTCTCGCCAAAAACAGTGTCGACCTGATTTGCATAGTTGATTAAGCCCCTTAGATGGTTTTTGAAACCAATCACAGATACAAACCCAAGATGTTTAGAGTGTTTTTCGGGGCCTACAGAGTTTTTTTCGCAAAAAAATAAGTGTTGTTTGAGCTTCCGTTTAAAGCTTTTTCTAAGTTGTGGAGAATCCCCGTGTATATTCATACCCAAATAAAACTTTCTCGCTCCAGGTGGAGCAATAGTGGTTTTGGCTTTATTCATTGTATGCCCATACTCACGTAATGTGCTATTTATCATGGCTATTATTCTGGATACCTCACCTCTTGAAAGGCTTGAGTCAGTAGAAAATGTGATGTCATCAGCATATCGACTATAATGGCAGTTATAAGCGTCTGCGATTAGTTTTAATCTTCGGTCTAGGTTGTACGAGACCAAGTTAGCAAGCATTGGACTTGTTGGAGCCCCTTGAGGCAGAGTTCCTAGGTTTTTATTGGAGTAACCAGGAATCGTGCGGTATCGAATATTAGGAGGGGCCCCGCCCCAGTTAATTGGAGGTCTCGCCTTTAATGCAGTGCATATTCTTGCCATTTCAAAGCTTAATAACGCAGGATAATTGTATCTTCGAAATACCCTGTATACTGACTTTTCGGTAATAGACTCAAAAAAGCTAACTATGTCAAACTTAAGAAGCCATCGCGCGTTGCAATGTTCTGAAGCTGCATCATATATTTTACTTCCTGGTGAAAATGCAACGCTGCATTCATGCGGTTCCATTTTAGATAGAATGTTTTGATTAATAAACTGTTGTGCTTTTTTGAGGTCTTGTTGTGGAACTTTAATTACTCGGAATTTTCGTGGGTTCGATCCAAGTCCATTTTTTCGGAGAGTGAAAGACCTGTATGGTCTCTCGATAGTTCTGTCCACAAAACTACGGAGATTGTTATAGGGAACCCCAGATTTTAGCGCTAGATGGTTAAGTGTAAAAATAACTGGTAGCTCTGGGCACGAAGTTTGAATTTTTCGCCCATACAAAGCAGCTGTTTCTACTACAGCTGCCGGTTTGTCTGAATTATGCTTTTTAAAAGCTCGGGAGCTCCATCTATTCATCTACTTTTATCCGTAAGGAGGGTAAATGAGACTCGCAGCAGAGAGTCGACGACCACAGCCTTTAGGTGGCTGTGAGTCTCACTTAGACTCTAAGCGGCGGCTCGCTCAATGAGAAAACAACATGCTCCTCAAAATTGACAGGCTAACAGCCTGTATTCGCTAGATTAATAGAGAGGAGCTCCCAAACTCTGAGGACAATAGTAAAGCTCGCTCTCCTGTTGTTCAAGGCCTTTTGAGTTAACTTGAACTGGTTTGCTTTTAAGGTGATCCCTCAAATAACGCCCCCGATCAGTGATGTGATAGTCGTCAATCCATTTATGAGCTTTAGAAAGCTCCAAAACAGAAACTATATCCGTGCGCTTCAGCCCTGTGAAATCCATTATCTGGTATAAAGATTTTGCCTTACCAATCACGGAAAGGACTTGAAATATATGTCGATGCCTCAGAGGCTGTTTTAAGAGCCACTCTAGATACTCATTTTCAGAAGCACCTCTATTATTAGGCACTGGAAGTATTTGGCTTTCGAATTTACTGCTATATTCATAAAACCGTGAGGTACTCCTACCTTTAAATAATGGTTTTATTCCAGTTAGACCAGGTTTAAACATTATTTCTGGTAAGTTGTTGGGAGCTCCGTGTGAGAAAACGGTTAAAAGAGGGTCATGCCAGTTAAAGATACTCCCCCAAGTTCCGCTTTTATTTTTCTTCGTATAACGATTAAGGAATTGCCGTATTTCAAGCTCTTCACTGTCAGAAAATGCGTCTTTAAAAGAAGGGGATTCCGTCTCGTAACGAATTTCAGGGTTCAGCTGATGTCTTGATACAAGTCCTCGACCACTTCTCGATGTGGCATAGGCAATAACGATAAAGTTAATTAGTTTTGCGGAATGCAGGGCTCTAATTGACGGTACTGCCCAAAATGAATCAAGTACATTTGAGATTCTGGTGCCGGAGCCTATTAAGTCAGTTACTATCACGTATTGCTTTACCTTCTTTTTCTGCAAAGCTTGAGCGGTAGGATGGAGTAATACCTTATTTGGATTCTCCCGCATACTAGAGGTTATTATGTTTGAAATTACACCTTCACTACCGACTTCGTGGCGATGAGCATTTTCTGTAGGTATTGGAGACATTGCGACGCCATAGAACTTTCTGTTACGTTTGCGTCTTGGACTTTTGTAGTAGGGCAAGATTTTACCATTTCTCTTCCTTGGCTCTCTCTCGCAGAAACAAGCGGCTGGTTGAGATTGGGTTACCTCTTGTAATTGTTGAGCAATGTATACCTTGAACTGCTTTTCAGATACCCAATACAAAGCATTGATTAACTTTTCGGCATAATGCCTATCGTTGTGACCGAATTGAGAACACCATTGCTTTCCGGGTTCCGTTTCAGAAAACTTAATTTGGTTAATAATGGTTAAGCTTGCCATGTTAAGAAGCCTATGAGTGAGCCGAAGTAATCTGTTGAGTTGAAACAATCAAAATTAAAGGCCCAGTATATCCGTAAGATCACTGTCATTTAAAAAGAATAATGGAATTTCAGACTGTTCTTGGTAATTTTTCATGAGGCATAAATCGGAGTATAGACCTCTGGATAGTCTAAACTTCTCGTTATCAGGGACTTCAAATGGCTGCGAATAATTAAAGCCATGACTTTCGTAAAATGCTACTTTATCGATTGGACACAGTAGTGCAACTCTTGAATTGCCCTTAACTATAGACTGCAGTAACTTGCCTCCAAGTCCCTGATTGCGGTATGGTTCTTTTACGAAAATTTTGTGCAGATATGTAGGATATTGCGCATTGGCGGTTGTGAAGAAAATCGCATATCCATACAAGTGCTGCGACTCGTGAAAAATTGCTACTTTTAAATGCCCTTCTTTGTAGCACTCATCAAGAACTGACCGTATGTAATTAACAGCACGCTCTCTGTCTCTTTTGTCAAAACTAAGAAAGTTAGCTAGTAAAAGGGGTGATGTTGATAGATCGCTGAGCATACCTTCAGCCTCTAACTGAAGAACCTCATCTATTTCTTTGGTAAAAGAATTTTTCAAAATCGACTCCTTGAGCAAACCTAATCATGAACTAAAAGAAATAGCCCCTAGGTATCCGATTCGTCGTTATTTTAGAAATACATTATTTGAATGTAAGCCGAGTGCTTTCTGTAGATAGCAATGTTCCCAAATTATCATAATCGGAACAAGCAAACCCACTAAAAACGGGTTATTTACCACTTTATACCCCCTTAAGTACTCAAAATCACGTTTTACAACAAAAAAGGAACTAGATTATGGCCGAAGTGCAAGCGGTTAAGAGTCTGGATACCGTAAAGCTGATTAGCTACCTTCTCAAACGAACATACGGACAGCAAATTGCTGACGTTTGGGATGTTGGTTTGAATCTGGCGTTGCGGATCTCAGATTTACTATCCATCAGGTTTGAAAATATAGAGCATGATCGACTGTTGCTGGTTGAAGGGAAAACGTCGAAGCTAGCGACAATTAAACTCAATGAAAAGGCGAGGGCGGTCATCGCTCGTATTCGCGCTGAACACCCTGACCACATTTATCTCTTTCAGTCTTATCGAAACCAACGGTCTAAAAATGCGCCTGCAAAACCGTTAAGCCGCCGTTATGTGTCGAGAGCATTTGCGGCAATAGGTGAGGAGGTTGGTATCGACTTAGGTACACACTCGATGCGAAAAACCAGGGGCTACCACCTTTATAAGAACACCAACGACATTGCTAGGGTAATGAAAATGCTGCGACACAGCTCAGAGGCCATTACGCTACGTTACATTGGAATAACCCAGGAAGACGTGGATAGGGACTTTGTCGAGCTGGAGCTATAGAAAACGATTGAAATAGTGGTTTGGGAATCCAAATGAAGAGGCGAGGACTTTCCTCGCCTCTTCATAACGTAAAGTCTTATCAGACTTGCGTCGTTTTAACCTTATTTTCGGCTTGAGCTTTTTTGTAAGCTTCAACCAATTTAGCCATACCAGCTTTCTTTGCAGGATGGACAGAATACTCAGTTTTCTTTAATGAACGCATAATGGAGTCCCTCCTTGCCTAAATTTTGAACACACTTGAATTTTAGTCTAGGTGCATGCCACTTGGCAAGCCTTTTATAGTATTTTACAAGCCTAGGGTCTGCGGCCATGGCGGTATATGCTTTTGCTGAGAAGCGGTTGCAATGATCATCTATAACGGCGGAGACTACTGAGCCCAGCTCATACATATTTATGTTCCATCCTACTGACGGAGGCTCGAACTGAATATTTTGCTCGACGTTACTCTCAAGGTCAAATTTCACTTCGTAGCAGTTGTCAGCCACCGGGAAACCTAGCTCTTCAGCATAAAAATCCCTTTCTTCAGAGCCTTCGACATAGTGAAAGGTGGTTGGTACAAAAAACACCTTATATTCTACCCCTGTTATTTCTACTGAGTAGATATGAGCGACGACATCATTAGCTACTTCAAACTCCTGAACCTGCACAACTTGTATCCTTACGTCAGTGATTCATAGTAACTGAGCAACCTGTCGGCATTAATCGAACATGCTGCGTCTCCGACGCATTGATAACATTCAAGCTCCTGGTTTACTACTAAATTAAAGCTAATCACCTTTTTTTGTTTATTCCGGCAATATGACTCTAACCATGCTAATGGAAAGCCAAGCCCACTGAGTCCGACCAAAATTATAAGCTTCTCGCTGATCCATGATAGGTCGTAGAAATCGATGTTTGCCAGTTCACTAATACTTCGGTCACGTGCTCTACCATATACATGTTCAACGGTGGCTCCACAGACCTCATTTAAGTCATCTACATTAAGAGTAATGTGCCGCACTCTGATTTTTTGTTTTGCAGCTTCTGACTGAAGCGTAGATAACTCTTTATGTGCTGTATTAGGTTTTAGCTGTTCTAGCTGTTCAAGCCCGGACTGCAGCAGATCGACATTATTGTAAATGGGATACTTTCCGTTGAAGGTGGGAGCGCCTGATGGTGCTGACAATCCTGCTCCAGATATAATTAAAATACCCACCTTGAAACTCCCGAACGCCACTCTTTCTAGTTAATAAAAATTTTAAATACCCTAGGACAGGTTACTTGTTTTCACTAAGCCTCGCAAAGTGTACTTATCAACTAGTCTGTTCGTACGTTCGAAATCCTCATTTGAGCATTCAGGACCCATTGTAATCACCACATCTTCGATTGCTTTTCCTAGTTTAACATCAAAATGTAAAAGTTGACTTGGGATACCCTTAACAATGCAGTTTGCCATATAAGCCGCTGGAAACTTAGGATCGCCAGTGGCTTCCCATTTCGCCATAATTCCCGGGTGGCCGGGAACCACAAAAAATATGTAGCGAAACTCATTTTGTTC
The DNA here is from genome assembly GCF_000152885.1 of Idiomarina baltica OS145. Taxonomy (GTDB): domain Bacteria; phylum Pseudomonadota; class Gammaproteobacteria; order Enterobacterales; family Alteromonadaceae; genus Idiomarina; species Idiomarina baltica. The sequence goes on along the minus strand of NZ_CH672406.1, from coordinate 163,674 downwards.
GCTCCATAAGTTTGAATCCTTAATCGTGGCCAAATCGAACAACCCATTTAAGTGATATCCATCCGAGTCTTGCGTAATCGGTGGACTGATATGCTCTTCAGGATTATCAACATAAATAACATCTTTACCGTAATGTTCTTCATTGATTGGAGGTAGGAAAAACATCCATTTATCGTTATAGATGTCTGACAATGGCACGGGGCTAATCGAACCATCGACAAAAAATAAGGTAAGTTCTGGCTTTGATTTTAAAACATGCTGCTCGAATGGAAACCTGGGAAGGCTAATGCGAACGCCTTTATTGTCTGTATATTCACGCCATAACCGGGAATTTTCATCATGGTCTTTACACCAACTACTGATAAATAGGTACTGGGCCCAGTGCTTTTCATGGATAAGCTGACTTTCTTGTTTGTCATCTACGTTATCGAGTCGCCCAAGCCTGAGCGTCCGGTTCTTTAGAATGAGTTCGAGAGTGTCTATTGATGTATAATGGTGAAGAAGTTCCATTTAGCCGCCTAGCGTTAATACAATCACCGATGAATATAGTTAGTTACCAACTCAACATTACCCATTAAAAATCCGGCCAGCCATCTGATCTAGCTGGTTCTTTACACGTTGCCAATCCGGCATAACCTGTCCCATAAGTCGGTAAAATCGTTCGCTGTGGTTGTGTTCAGCTATATGGCAAAGCTCGTGCAATATAACGTAGTCGATGCATTCGCGTGGCGCTTTAACCAGCAGTGGGTTTAAGGTGATTCGTCCGTTCGGTGAGCAGCTGCCCCATTGAGTTTGCATGGTCAGTGTTCGCAGAGGAGGGCGCTTATCAACCCACAGTGTTTGCTCTAAAACGGCGTCTAAACGCTTGTGAAAGAGGTCTTTTGCTTTGAGCTTGTACCAGGCTTCCATTGCGGCTTTTACCCGCTCTGGAGTGTACTGACGCACGTTCACTTCAAGTTGGCCGCGAAGCAACTTAACACCGGCTGTTTGGTCGGGTTTTATTAGCACTTTGAGTACGTATTGCTTGCCCAGGTAATAATGACTTTCACCACTGACATACCGACGCGGAGTAATGTGCGTTAGTTGCTTACGAAACTCTCGTAGTTGCTGGTAAATCCAGCGTGCACGTTTTTTGGCGGCACGCAATACGTCGTCATCAGAGCTATCAACCGGTGCGGCGACTTTTACAGAGCAGTCCGGCAACACCTTGATTTTAATTTTTCGCTGAGGACTTTTGGCGGTAACGCGCTCGAACTCAATCAGCTCGTCGGCGTAATAAAAGCTAAGTTTATCCCCGTATGGCTTATGCTTCTCTGCAACCTGCCTAGCAAAACGTATCGCAACGTTCATGGCTTAATGACCCAATTGTCCAACACGAACCACCTGTACAATGGCTTCGACAATCTTTTTCGCCTGGTCTATACCACCACCGACGGCTTTGCATTCCGCGAAAATCTTCGGCAGCAGCTTTTTACGAATATCAGCTTCAATGTTATTAGGGTTAATTGAGTTTTCCGCAACGGATTGGCTAACGATGCTATCGACATCAAACGCAATCTCTACCCATTTCTCCTGCGCATGCTCGTCCATCACGGTGAAGGCCTCGGGTAGGTGCTTTTTGAACACGCCATAATAGGCTTGTGCATGATGATTGCCGGTCAACCGTTCAGGGATATCATCCAAGCGACGCTCTTGTACCTGCTCCTCAAACTCGCGGAATAGCATGTATTGTTTCAGCGGGTGATCAAATAGTTTCTCCGCTTCTTCGATGGCTTCACGCAGTAGCTTAGAAAAGGCTTCTTGAGCGTAGGGGTCATCACCAAGCTCTTGCTCTATCATTTTAGTAACACGAGTTTTAATAATATCAGTTTCGTTACGGGTTTTATCTTCGTTCCAATCCTCTGGTGCCTGCTTCTGCCCCATTTTACCGACTTCGTATACGCCATCAGAATCACGTACTTCGACACCAACGACGTGTTTATTCAGCAGCTTTTTCACCTCGTGAGCGTACTCGTCGTAACTGACACGCTCGCCGGAATCCTGTTGCACGGTTTGACGAAGACTGGACAGTTGTTTCACTGTCTCTTTGTATTGTCGACGGTCCTTATCGGTAAAGCTCTTATCTTCAAAGAAGGTAGCCGACTGCAGTGCAACTTTAAGGCAGGTAGCAAATGCTGTGAGCGCTTCGTAAAAGTCTTCGCGGCGTTTCTGATTTCTATCGACCATCTCGCCGCTTATTTCTTCGATGCGCGGCAACAGGGCATGACGCAGGGCTTCGGTGTCTGATTTATTCTTAACGCCGTCAAATATCGCCCAGAGCTCTTTATAAAGCAGGGGTAGGCGTTTGTACTCGGTACTCATCTGCTGGTAAAGACCATCAATATCATCGATGTCGTAACCGCCCTGGGTACGTGAAGCCAAGTCCTGATATTTTTGTATAGTGGTATCGAGCTCGGACAAAATGCCGCGATAATCAATCAGCAGACCAAATTTCTTGTCGGGGTGCAGACGGTTCACGCGAGCAATCGCCTGAATGAGATTATGTCCCTTTAGTGGCTTGTCGATATAGAGCACGGCGTTTTTTGGCTCATCAAAACCAGTTAATAGCTTATCAACCACAATTAACAGCTTCAGCTTAGGGTCTTTATCAAAACGCTCGACCAGCTCTTTGGTGTAATTCTGCTCATCAGCAGAGCCGACATGCTCTTTCCACCACTTGCTAACTTCCGGCATGGTTTTCTCGTCAACCGAGGTATTGCCTTCGCGAGTATCGGGGGAGCTCATCACCACGGCGGATTCAAACAGGCCGACTTCGTCCAGGTATTTTTTGTACTTAATGGCCGAGGCTTTGCCGTCACAGCACAGCTGACCTTTTAAACCTTCATCGATGTTTTTATCGAAGTGATGAGCGATGTCGTACGCAATCAGCTTTATACGCTCGTCGGTGCCATACACCTGGCCGCGGCGGCTGAACTTTTTCTTTAAGTCACCTTTTTGCTCGTCACTTAAACCGTCGGTCATACGCTCGAACCAGGCGTCGATGGCACGCTCGTTTACATCCAGGTCGGGTATCCGCTCTTCGTAGAGCAGGGGTGTCACGGTTTTATCTTCCACGGCACGTTGCATTGTGTACGCGTGAACGATAGGTCCGAATTTGTTGGTCGTTTTATCGTCCTTTAACAGCGGCGTACCGGTAAAGGCTACAAAGGATGCGTTTGGCAGTGCCTGGTTCATGCGTATGTTGTTCTCGCCACCCTGGCTGCGGTGACCTTCGTCAATCAATACGATAATGTTGGGGCTGTCGTTGTGACACTCGGGCAGTTTGGTGGCCGAGTTAAACTTCTGAATGAGCGTGAAGATAATGCGTTCATTGCTTTTACCAATTTGCTGAGCTAGTCGCTTGCCCGACGTGGCCATGGCGGCTTCTTTGTCTTTTTTACTGGATAACTCGCCGCCAGATGCAAAGGTTTTCGAGAGCTGGTTTTCTAAATCAACACGGTCGGTGACAACAATCACCCGACATTGTTTTAGCTCGTCGTGCAAAATCAGCGCTTTGGATAAAAACACCATGGTGAAGGACTTGCCCGAGCCTGTGGTATGCCAGATAACGCCGCCTTCGCGACCACCTTTACTGTTGCGCTTTTGAATACGCTCAAGCAGTCGTTTGATGCCAAACACTTGCTGGTAACGACCCACAATCTTGCCAATTTTTTTTATCAAAAATAGTGAAGTAGCGCACCATATCGAACAGGCGCTCTTTGGACAGTAGGCTTATCAGCAGTTTATCTTGACCGGTCACCATAAGCTCACCACCGGCAATCAGGTTGTGATACCAACTGAGGTCGCGCTTATCGCGGTGGTCGAATAGATGTTGAAGGGTGGCATCGTCTAGCGCCTTATTCTTTAGCGCCAGCATTTCGGCATCGCTAATATCTTCTTCTTTCCAGGCGGCCCAGAACTTTTCCGGGGTCTCCACGGTGCCATAACGCCCGTCAATGCCATTCACCGATAACAACAGTTGCGAATACGCGAACAGGTGAGGGACTTCGTCAGGGCGTTGGTTTCGCAGACTTTGCGAGATACCTTCGTTTATCGTTGGTCCTTTCTGAGCATTACCGTCAGGGCGCTTCGCTTCTATAACAACCAGCGGCAGGCCATTTACAAAACAAACCAGATCAGGGCGGCGACTTTCAAAGCCTCCGGCACGCGTTACGGTGTATTCTTCGGTGAAGTGAAACTGGTTGTTATCTGGATTCTGCCAGTCGATGATGGAGACCGTCGGCGTGACCTTTTTGCCGTCAACGAACTCCGTCACCGGAATGCCGTACATTAAATGGTTATAAATTGCTTCGTTGGCGTGGCGAAGCCCCTCATTAAGAGCCGGGCTGCAAAGGTGTGAGACAATGTTATCAATGGAGTTTTCGGACAGCGGATAGCTTTTACCGGCATAATGAAAGGTGCGCTGACTCAGTACATCGCGTAATACCTCACGCAGCACCACACGATCCTGTTTACCACCACGCTTTGCCAGTGCCTCCTGTGGTGATAAAAATGACCACCCCAAACTGGCTAATAGCGTCAAGGCCGGTATTTTAGCGGCATATTCTTCCTGAAATTTTGGGGCAAACTGTTCCATTGTTTTCTCCGCGTAACATTGCCTTTTGGCAACAGACGCTTTTATTATTTTTAAATCAAAAAATAAGCTACCAGATTAAGTTGTTCGGCGAAACCGAACAACTTCTAGTATGGCCCTTCAGTCCGCACTTCGCTTCAACTTCAACTCACCAAAATCGTAACCGCAGTGCAGGAAGCATAAAACTTACTCACTGGTTCCCAGGTAAAAACTTTGAATTGATGATTTTATTGTTTCAAAGGCTTCGTTATCGTCTAGCCCAAAAGGTCCGAATAAACTACGTTCTAACTGTCCAAAGCTGCTTGCTTGACTCTCTGGAGCTAGATATCTCCCATCGTCACCTTCGAGCTCTCTTATGAGGAAATATGCAATATACTGTTTTGCGCTTCTAGGGGCACGACCCTTATCCCAGTCAGATGCTAGAGGCAACTCTAAGTATCTTGCTACGTAATCAATGTCTATTGACTCATTCATAATAGACTTTTGAAGCTCCTGCTCAAAACAGAAGGTAAAGATTCCGAACAACCGCAGTAAGCAATAACCTGGATACTTATTATCTGCCAAATCTTGTGTCAATTGATGATATATCTCGATGTGACGGACGAAGGTTTCAACTTCCCTTAGCGAGAGATTCTTGATGTGTGTAAAATCTTCGCACACGGATTTAACAATATGGTCTTGTTCGATTAGTTTTGTGTTCTGTAAAGTCGGGCTCTTTAACAAGAGTTTTGATATATGTTCGACAGAAGCTACTTTTTCATGAAAATGGGAGCCACCCTTAGGGATAAATTTTTGGGGGAGGGAACATTTAAATTTTATAAATTTATCAAGATAACGGCCGGCCTCAACTCCTGCACCATACGCATGGTTAATTGCTGCCTTCAATTGTGTCGTGTTTGTCACTAGTACGAAGTCGACACCAGGAATATCAAATGTGTGCTTAATGAGCTCTAATACCTGTACTGAGAAGTCAGGTCGGCAACGGTCAAGTTCATCGATAAAAATCACGATAGGGTTCTACCCCGTTTCTGCGGACAGTTTAAAACGTTTGTAAACTTCCTGTCTTGATTCGCTACTCTACGTCGCATTCTTGGATTATGGAACCGCTCGATGTAAAAAATATATCGGCACAATGACCGACAGCACTCATGCTCCCCAATAAGTCGTTGTTTATTTTTTAGTACCGTTGATAATCGCCGCTGGTAAATTGCGTTCCACGAGCCGAATGCAGTATTGCCTGTGTCGCCTCAGGACATTGCCAGACTGCCATCTCCACCGCTCTCAGCACCATTTTTCTATCCTGCCGATGGTGCATTGACCAGCCGACAACGACATGGTTAAACAGATCCAGCACAACGCACAGATAAAGTTTTCCTTCATCTGTTTTCACTTCGGTTATGTCAGTTACTCACTTAGTGTTGGGCTCAAAGGCTTTGAAGTCTCGTCCCAGGTGGTTTTTAATACTATCCGGGCGCTGAGATGGTGTTTTTCGCCCACGCCCCTTTTTACGCGGCCAACCTTGCAACCCATACAGCGCCATTAATCGCGCAACGCGATTTAGACTGACAGTTTCCTTTTCTTCTCTTAGATCTTCATGGAGCTCTTTAATACGCGTCAGCAATCGTTCATTATCAACGGCACGACGCGACGGTTGGCGATTTACCCAGTCATAATAGCCGCTAAAATTAGCAAGCCAAATTTATAATTGGACCGCTTTGAACGAAAAGCGGACTTTTCTGCATGTACTATCTCGATATTTATAGTTCGGCGAATAAGCATTCCTGCTCTACGCCTAAGTATAAAACTTACAGCACGCTAATTATTATCAGGCACTGACTGAGTTGAGAGACAAGCGAAAGCTACGAACTGTTAATCAAGTACGACCACTATTTTACCAATCTGCTGATTTGACTCCAGATAGTGATGCGCTGCCACTATCTCTTCAAATTTAAAGCTTCGATCAATGACAGGCTTGAGTGTTCCTTCGGATAAACCCGAGTGGATAAATTGCTTTGCTCTGCGAAAACGCTCGATGTCTTTTATAACTTCAGTAAACACATATCCCCTAACTGTCAGACTTTTACGAAGTGCTAGTTTTAAGGGAAAAGGCGTTATTTCGGGACTCAATGCTCCGTGTACTATTATTGTTCCTTCAGGGCTCATTGCTTCAGCAATTTCAGCTATCTGCGGCCCACCGACAGCATCAAATGCGACTTTTAAATTGTTTGCTCCCAAGATGCTTCTCAAGCTATCCAGTAGCGGTTCTTCTTGGGTTGCAATCACATGGGCCGCGCCAGCCGTGAGCACAGCAGCCTTTTTAGCTCGTGTTTGAGTTGTAGCGATAGGGATACCCCCTAGAGAATTCACAATTTGAATCGCAGCCAATCCAACACTGCTCGATGCGGCGGTTATCAGTACTGCATCGCCTTTTTGCACGTTAGCAATTTCGACCACAGCGCCATAAACTGTCAGGTACTGCATCCAAGCTGCTGCGCCTTCAGCAAAGGTTAGACCTGCTGGTTTGGGTGCCACATATTCACTTGGTACGACAATCTCTTCTGCGTAGCAGCCATTCTGAGAAAGCCCCATCTGAGGGACAATACAAACCTCGTCCCCAAGGCGTAAATGATTCACCTCTTCCCCGACTTCAATGACTATCCCAGATGCTTCATAGCCGATTCGTGAAGGGAAGTCAGCCTTTTCTATATAGCTGCCTCGCCTAAACATGGCATCAGCACGATTGAGCCCAACAACTTTGACCGCAATACGGACATCAGTGGCCTGCAAACTTGGACTCGCCAGCGAGTCAATAGTTAATACCTCGGGGCCACCTAATTCATGGAAACGAACAGTTCTAATTAGTTTTCTTGGGCTCATATGCATCCTCAACAATGACTTTTTAAGCAATTACATCAATAACTACTTTACCCATGGATCCCAACTCTACGGCATTATGTGCATCCATTGCCGTGTCTAGGGAAAAGCGTAACGGATCGAGTAGTGGCTTAATTTGTCTAGCTTCAACAAGAGCCGTAATTTGCCGCAGAATGTCACCATGATGTTTGCGCCCCTCTCCGCTGAGCTGTGGATGTAACACAAAAATCGCTGACAATGTTGCAGAGCGTAATGACGACGGTGCCAGGTTATGTGAGCCGAATGCAGCACAGCTTAAAATATGTCCATAATGTGCAATGATACCTAATGAGGCATCGAGTACAGAGCCACCGACAGTGTCGTAAATGATATCGAATCCTTTGCCTTGGGTGTATGCGTCCACGTACTCAGCAGGGCTTGCAGTGTGATAATCAATTGGCGTGGCACCAAGCTCCTTGAGCAGTTGTTGTTTTCCAGTCGATGCAGTGGCATAAACGTCGGCACCTAAGGCCTTAGCAATTTGCACAGCTACATGCCCAACTCCGCCAGCTCCACCTTGGATAAGGACTTTCTGGCCCGCTTTAACATTCGCCTTGTCAACCAAACCTTCCCAAGCGGTAAGTGCAACCAGAGGTAAAGCCGCAGCTTCACGCATGGACAAATTTTTCGGTTTGAGAGCAAGTAACTCAGCATCTACGTTGGCATATTCAGCCAATGATCCTTGCAATCCTCGCACTCCGCCAGTCAGACCATAAACTGCATCGCCTACTGCAAAGTCGGTGACGCCGTCGCCGATAGCAACAATTTCTCCAGCTAAATCGGTGCCAAGTACTGCGGGTAATTCCGGCATGGCATAAGGAGCGATACCTTGGCGGATCTTGTAATCAATAGGATTGACTCCACTTGCAAATATTTTTACTTGCACCTGACCTGCTGATGGAGAGGGTAAGTTAATCAGGGCATCCCGGAATACTGTACCCTCTTCATAGCTATCTAATACCAAAGCACGCATTTGTCTGTTTAACGCTGTCATCAATAACCTCACAAACTGAATATTCAGCGGGTGGTTAAATCACCCGCTGGTTAATCGGTCTTGTATTAAACGAATTAAAACTCTTGAACAGTTGGGCGCAGAACAATCTCGTTGATATCCACATCCGCAGGCTGCTCAATTGCGTATGCGATAGCACGAGCAACAGATTCAGATGGAATTTCATTTTGCTGATAAAAATCTTTTACAAAGGCTGCACCCTGAGTATCTGAACTTCCATGTTTTAATTCAGATTCGATTGCCCCCGGTGAAATGATTGTTGAACGAATTTCACCCCCAACTTCATGGCGCAAGCCTTCGGCAATAGCGCGAACAGCGAATTTGGTTCCGCTATAAACCGTGCCGCCGGGACTGAATACTTTGACACCCGCTACGGATGAAATATTGATAAAGTGGCCTGTTCCCTGAGCCTGAAAGATCGGAAGCGCTGCGGCTACTCCATACAGCAGACCTTTAACGTTGATGTCAATCATGCGATCCCATTCGTCAACTCGAGTCTCAGCTAACGGTGCAATAGCCATTAACCCTGCATTATTGATAACCACATCAACTTTACCGAAGCGCTCTTGTGCAAGATTTACAAGAGCCTTCACTTCGTCCTGGCTAGTCACATCTGTCGCTTGAACCGCAACTTCTCCGCCCGCTGTGCGTATGTCAGCAGCAATAGCTTCAAGCTTGTCGATGCGTCGGGCACCTAAAACAACAGATGCGCCAAGGCTGGCTAAATGTCTTGCTGTGGTCTCGCCTAAACCGCTACTACCACCAGTGATAACAACGACCTTACCGCTGATGTTGTTTGCTAAAACACTACTCATAGTTAATATCCTCAAATCAGTTGAATGAATGACTCTGTCTAAATAACGAGCAAATTATCCCTTACCGTCAAAAATCAATAAATGGAAACGTTTTAATTTCACAATTCCATAATTTGGAATAATATTAGTGTATTCATCTCAAACCTGAATGTGACTGTGATGCTTAACAGATTGGAAATGCTCCGGATATTTTGTACTGCTGCTGAGTCTCGCAGCTTTAAAGAAGCGGCTAACCGTCTGGGAATTTCTCCTCAGGCGGTGACACGAGCAGTGAAGGAGTTAGAGCGATTGCAAGGGGAGCTTTTATTTCATCGAAATACTCGACACATACAAGTGACCCTAGTTGGAGAAAAATTTGCTGTGATAGCAAAAGAACGCCTGCGCGCTGTAGATGAATTGTTTCAAACAAGCGTCCCTAACTCGGGTAATGAATTACAAGGGCGGGTTCGTATCGCAGCGCCTGTTGGTTTTGGTCATAAATGCTTGATGCCAGCATTACTGGAACTCTCAACAATACATCCTCAACTGGATATAGACCTGACACTCAGTGACGAGCGCGTGGATGTAGTTGATGAAAAAATAGATATTGGGATTCGTATCGGCTTCATGAGAGATAGTCGATTTATTGCCCGCCAGCTCACCAAAATTAATATGTATGTCGTGGCTTCGCCTGACTTAATAAATAGAGTGGGAAGGCCTGCGTCTATTGAAGATCTAAACCACTTGCCGGTTACAGGGTTAGTAGATCGCAATACGGGAAAGCTTTGGCCATGGGTTTTTTCCATGGACAGACAGTGGACGCCATCCATAACACGTTTTCGAAGTGCCGACGCCGAAGCTGAATTAATGGGTGTACAAAATGGACTGGGGTTTGCCCAAATTCCTGACTTTTCGGGCCAAGACTTATTACGCCAAGAGAAACTTGTGAGAGTGTTAGAAGAGATCGAGCCTGTGCCTTGGGATTTATATATTTATCGCCCTCAACGTGGTCCAGTACCACAACGTATTCGATTGGTTTTTGATCACTTGGTGTCAAGATTAACCAAATCCCAAACGGTGTGAACGTCAATGGACATCAAGGCTGCATTTGGAAAAGCGGTGAAGTTGAGAAGAGTAGAGATAGATCTGTCACAGGAAGATATGGCAAATAGCGCTGGGATGGCGCGCTCGTTTATCTCTAAAGTCGAGCGGGGCGATGCAAATCCCTCTGTGACTTCAGTAAAGAAAATCGCTGATACGTTGGGGGTGTTACCTTCAGATCTGTGGCTAAAAGCTGAGGGCTACCTATCAAAATAATGTATCGGATTTAACGCAACTAGTTTTTGATAATCAAGTTCACGCTGCTTTTGCAGTTCATGCTCATAGTTATCCCAAACGTAGCCAGGGGCAGTAAGGCAACAGCGCTCGTAGCTCTCGTCAACAGCGCCCCTTAATATTGCCATCCATCGGTGATTGTCTAACCCTAGCTCCGTTCTCGGCAGCCTCTCGTGAACAGAGCGCTTACAAGAAAATGCGTTCAAAAGGATTTTTTGCCGAGTGAAGGCTAGAAAAAACACGTACTCAAGCCTCTCGTTATCATAGGTATCTTTAAAGTGGCTCCATAGTGCTGGGTCATCCGAGTCAATGGGATACTTGCTTAAACGAAGGTAAGTCAATGCCGTTACGAAAGCGGTATCGACTGACTGTTCGTAGTTCTCTACCCAGCGACATTTTCGTAGGGTGATTGCATAATCGACCGCCACCTGAATGGCGTCGGCTTCGAATAGTCCGTGGCTAATGCACCGACTTCTTTGGTTTACCTCTTCGCATACTGCTGAAAGCTTATCCATATCTACCGGCAGTGCGTGGTGCCTGTGTAGCCGGTGGTGAATTTCCTGTAATTGGGTAGGGGTGAACGTATGGATCCACATAATTGTCTCCAGAATAGTTTGACGATTGTTCAATGCTGAATAGAAAACTGTTCAGTAATGAATACGGGCTTAGTCGTTGATGTAGTTGTCCCATTGAACACCTTTGCATCCAGATACAGTGAAGCTTTCTCTCAAGCTCTTTAAACCCGTTATAAGGGGGCCAAAACGAATCGGTGAGTGTATTGACCGCTTTGTCATTTCAAGGGCGTCACCCGCTGTTATGGGCGCGCTCGAATTGCTTATGATGGTTTTGGCGTGCTCTAACATGAGTCGCGGTGCAAACTTATCTACCGTAGTCCATTCATCCCGCATGACGTTGAACAATATCTGGTCATTGCCTTTCATGGGGATACCATACTGGTTCAAAAATAGCAGGCACACGGCAAATGCAGTTTCTGCGGCACGGTTGGTATCCTCTGTCCACGCGGTGTGTGCTAAGCGAATAGCGTACTCAGCGGCAATTGAGAATATCGAGTCTAAGTTAACGGTGTAATCAAAATACTCACGGTCAATGGTACTGTATATATCGACAAGCTGAGCAAAGTTAGTAGGATGGTGGTTCGCTTCTAGGTGCATTCCTATGTCTATTTTGACAATATCTACAGGTTTAACTAGACGTAAAATCATTGCTTGGTCCTATATTGAAGTATGGCGACAAAGTGCCGACTAGCGAAAAGGAAGGGAAGTCAACTGAGTACGCTAATCAACGCTTAACTTTTAAGAGAGGTTGATACTGCATTAATGACAAACAGCAGGGATGACATCATCCCAATCAATACTGTAGTCGTAGTGAAGAGGATAAAATTCGCTCCTAATCCTAGTTATGATGTCTTTTAATGAAGAATATGGCTTTATTCTTTGTTGACCATATCCGCAGGTTATATCTTTGGAAGAGTTGGTCTGACTGGCTATTTTATTTTCTTCTAGGCGTTCCCCGCAGAATTGCTCGAACAGTACCTTTCCAAGCTTTGTGCTATTCATGCAAGGCGATTCGATTAATGATAGTAACGAGGGATTATTAGCATTGACGTGAAAGCCGTTTAAATCTAAGAACGTTATCGCGGTCACTAAGCCTGTAATTACGGCTCGTTTGCGGTCGGTTGTCCAATCACCATTTCCAATGAGAGCTGCGTAAAGACCAGCAGTCCAGAATATTTTTGACACACCAAGGTCCTTTGCTGGACAAACTTCATTCATCAGTGAGCGTACAGACTTTTCTATTGACCTTTTCAATACTGAGCGCGTGTAGTCTTGGTGAAATTCGTAATGGATTTGAATAATTAGTTCCGGAGTAAGAAATTTGTCACACACTTGTTTTTCCCTCTTGTTTCGGCAATTAATCAGTTAGTATTTCATTTCTGGAATGGCGTCGCCGCGCTCATCGGCGATGCGTTGCATAATCCACTCGTCCACCTCTGAATCTATCCAGGCTACCTTCTTACCCAACACGCGAACCGGCTTTGGAAATGTGCCTTCGTTAACCATTTTGTAAATGGAGGTGCGACCTAAGCCAATGCGTTCTCGTACTTCGTTGATTCTTAGAAATCTCATTATTATTCCTCTGTTTGGTTTGTCTCAGAGGATTCACAGGGGCTGTAACGAATAACCATAAACAGCGAATCCACGGGATTTCAGACCTATATCACGGTCGTGCATTCAAGAATCGAAAACATGGAGACACAAAATGCACGAGCAAAATGCTGAGTATGTAACGAATGGGCCGATGACTGAGGTTGATGTGCTGAATAAAGCGTCTGAGATCCTCGAGACGAAGTTTTTGAAGGGGGAGGGCTTCACCAGCCCATCTGCAGCAAAGGACTTCCTGAGGTACAAGCTGGCGCATCAAAAGCGTGAAGTGTTTGCTGTCATGCTGATGGACTCACAGCATCGTCTGATTGAGTACAAAGAGCTGTTCTTTGGGACCATTAACGCCGCTCCGGTATATCCCCGTGAGGTGATGAAGGAGGTGCTTCAGCAAAACGCCGCAGCCATCATCCTGGCGCACAACCATCCATCGGGTGTGACTGAGCCATCGGAGGCTGACAAGCGTGTGACAACGCGTATTAAGGACGCGCTCAATCACATAGACGTCCCCGTGCTTGACCACATCGTAGTAGGCCAAGACACGGTTTCGTTTGCTGAAAGGGGATTGGTGTAGTTGCAATGTCGCTAAGCGCGTAGAAGAGGTTATCCCTGGGCCTCTGCTACGTTGCTTGGTGCCTTATGCTGGCGCTTTATTTTTTGCATTGCTGCTGTAAAACGACTGACGCTTACCTTGGTATTTGGTCGTGCCTTCCTTGCACAGATAGCTGAAGTGCAGGAATGCGTCTCTGTGAACTGGGTCATCAGTACTGAGTGGCCCCTGCAGTACCCTAAACACGGGTTTCGATGTGTGAAGGAGCGCTACGGGTGAATCAGCTGATAACCCATGCGTCTTGAGCCATGCTCGTCGGATAATCTGACCGAGCTTAGTGGGGTCTTCATGGCTTAAGTTACCGACTGGATATAACGTATCTTTATTGGTGAATAGTACGACGTGATAGTGTTCTAATTCGCACTCCTCAGTCTGTTCAACTTTAGCAACGTATTCGACCTCCGTAGGGTAAACACGTTTACTACGACGATTTAGGGAGTTTTGATAGCTTGCAATGCCTGCCTTAACTCGCTCTATAAACTCCGTTATCGGATTACGTTGAAGGTACGGATTCCTATGAGCCGGTAGATGCAAGTCAAACTTCACTGCCAGTACTCGCTTATGGTTCTGTAGCACTCTCTCCATGACCGTATGTAGGCGGTCTACGTATGGCAGAATGTATGGTGCATTTGCTGTATGTAAAGCAAACCCCTCATATTCAGCATCATAATGTAGTGTGTGGTTATGGTTATTCGCATTACGTTTTTTCATTTCAGACCTCGTGATCGTTATTGATTCATAAGAGATCTGATCCTGTAATCTTTAACCATTAGTCAGGCGCTAAGCTTAGCGGCCTACCTGTTACTGGCTAAGCATTGGTTATTAGACGTACCAATGAATGATGTACTGATTGATAGTAGTGAAGGTTGTATATATTACTATTACCAACATTTCCTAATCATAAACTGCTCCGGAATCTATATGGAAAAGTGCGTTTAGACTGCATTCAAAACCTTGCTCTTATTCTGATAATTTAGAATATCCATGCCGCATAGCACGTCATCAAGAGCCCTTTATATCCGGGCCTTAGTGAAAAAAAAACAAGTTTGCAACAAGTTTGCTACTTTGTTTAAAACATGTTTTTATATGTTTTTTATGAGTTTGATAACGTTGATTAGCTATGACTAGTGAGTTTGAAGAAGTTCCTAAATGGGTTGAGGAGTTCGATGTTGATGACGCAGCAGAAGGTCAGTGGCTGGTAAATTACCTCACAAACAAAGGAATAAAACTATATCGACAGCAAAACGAAAACATTAGAGAAGCTGCAAAGCGAATTCTTATTGGCTTATTCAGGGAAAACCGGCCTGATCATTATAGGTTGTTAAGAAATATCCAAGAGTCTTACCGGCAGCGAAGTAAACGTAAGGATAAAACCGAGTATTTGGATAGAACATATAGACTTTCACGTGAGTCTGTTGAGAAGCTAAATGGCTTGTCGGATAAGCTCGGTGTCAGCAAAGAACAGGTTGTCGAGGCATTATTAAAAGAGCAGGCAAACCTAGAGTCCCTCTATGATTTGAAAAATAAAAAAGGTGCAAAGCTAACCTCCGATCAAATAGCGCGTTCGTACGCTAAGCATAATCACGTTGGGGACCTAATTTTTGGTAGTCGCGCCTTTCCGACCGAAGAGCAGTTGGTTCAAACCATTAAAAAAGTGGTTAAAAAGCTCAATATCTCTATCAATCTGAGAAAGGATAAAAAGCCGCTCTTAGCAACCAGTGAATTTGTGCGCGTCATGGCTAAAGAAGGCGCTTTATATAACGTTAATTCATCATTAGCGAACTCAGACAGCTTTGACCGAGTCAAGGATCCTATCTCTAACGAACCACTAAGCGATTACTCTGACGACTTGATGTTAGAGGATTTCATTTACTTGAGCGACACTGTAGAAGCACGGCTAAAGCAGTATCGAGCTGCTGTATACAAGAGTAATGGAATAAGATCGGAAGAGGCACTTATAGAAACTTTGGTAGATGAGGCCTATAACTGGTACAGCGAAATGCTTGAGTTAAACAGCTTGCGAGATGAGTCAGACAACCTTCGAGCGAAAATCTCTCAGCACAGAGCTGAGTTGGCGAAGCAGATAAGAGATATTAAATTTGATGATGAACGCTTCGACGCGATAGTAAAGCTATGCGAAACCCTCGAATTGATGGTTATAAGGCTTTTTGAAGAATATGACTTGGAGAGACACAACCACCGTATTAATGTTGAGACTTTAAAGGGTAATGCTCCAATCAAACAGCCAAATAGATTTCGACATATGGAAAGGGACAAATCTATCAAGAAGTTTCGTGAAATGGTTGCTTTAGCGATTGCCGGAAATGTTGATCCCGAGAGTGTTCAAGATCATGAATTCCAGGGAGTACGCGATGAGTCAAATTAGTTAATGCTTTAAATCTGTGGTGCTATATGTGGTGCTACAGATTCACTTTTCATTTTTTATTTTCTTTAAAATCATATATTTAGTACTTTATTTTAACTTCGGCCCCGGGCACCAATTCCAAATCGTGTAGCTTGCGCTTTCAGCGCAAGAACACACTCCAAATATTAATCCCCATACCTTTAATTTCGTGATAGCACGCATACACGCGTAGCTTGCGCCTTTGGCGCAAGGAAAATCATAACAACCCCGTTTCACGCAGACATTAATTCATTAAATGGTGGTCCTTTAGTGCGACTTGCGTACAGGGTGGCAACTCGGCTTTGTTGACTTCTGGTTTAGCTAACACCGACCAATAGTATCCACCAATATGTGTGAGACTCGGATTCAAAGAGACGTCGATGTGAGACTGCTTGGGTATTAGCGTATAAGTTAACTTCGACGGTGGGTTCTTGCTCGGAAAATCTTTGCTGCCTGAAAATTCAAAGCTGACGTTTTTTGTATTATTTTTATCACTGGAACTCAGTGTGAAATTGTAGTCCAGTTCTGCCAAACGCGAGCTAAGGGTGGAAAAGTCGAGGTCATTAAAGAAGTCCTGCGATGTTCCAGAGAAGTTAGCAAATTGCTCGTTTACGGTTGCTTGTAGGTTGCTTTCAAATTCACCGCTAGTTAGCGCCTTTACAGCTTGGTATTGCGAATTGTCGTGGGCACATAAAGTATCATCTAATTGATTTGAATCGGCTATTTCGTCGGTTTCAGGTTCCGCTTTGCCGTCGATCCAATCGTTAAATTCCTTTGATGTCTCGAAGGTTCGACTTATGTTGTTGGCGATTTTTTCCGTGTGAGCTATCAGGCTGTCGGTATATTCATATCCGCTACGAATCGCATCATTGACAAATTGAGGGTGCTCATAGGGTGAGGTCTGTAGCTCCATAAGTTCGGGTCGTTCACCCTGATGGCTATGGCTTAGCTTAATGCCCCAGACTTTACCACTCGACTCGTTCAATACAGCGGCGTAGACCGGCGTACTATAGCAAACCCGAGTATCAGTCGAGTTATCTGAGCTACTGGGTTTAGAATGACACTCCACAGGCGGTGGGACTTTCTCTTTGACCAAGTTTTCCGCTTCGCTATAGTTGCAGTCATCACAGCTATAAGCTTTAACATTTTTCTCGGGTTCAGTCTGTGCATAGCTGGTTGATACCATGATAAGCACGCCAAGCCCAACAGGTATAAAAGTATTTTTATTCATTATTCCCACCATCCATTCCCAAAACGCGTAGCTTGCGCCTTTGACGCAAGCAAAAACGCCATACCGTTTTTAGTTTGCTGGTTAAAATGTATATCGGAAAGACACGCTCACGGTATCGATGTCTAAATCAACATCGCTTGGGCGATAAGTTTCATACCCAATGCCAGCAGATAGATTTTTAGTAAAGTGATAGAACGCATTCGCTTGAGCACGGAATACGTCGGTATCATCAATATCAACATAATCAATCTTAGCGCCGACTTCTAATAAAGGAATTAGCATAGAACGCACACCGATACCAATGCCGTAACCTATATCATCGTCAGATACAGATAAAGCCGCAGCCGAGCCAGATATATCTAAGCGTTCAACAGAGATGGTCGTGTAGATGTCGGTGGTATCCGTTACACGTTTAAATGCGCCAGCGCCCGCCGATAAGAACTCTAAATCAGCATTCGCGCCATTAGCCTCTGCATCAATTGTTTTGTAATCCGTAAACACTATCCAGTTATCGGTAATAACAGCACTTCCACTTAATCCCAGCCCGTCGAATGACGGTTCACTCGCACCGACATCAACCGTTGCATCTAGGTATGAAACCTCGATTTTATTCCATTGTGGTGATTGAGCCATAGCCGTACCCGATACGGTTAGCAGGGCTAATGCCAAAAGCGATTTATTCATTAATTGTCTCCGTGTTTTTAGAAAGTCAATCATGAGCGTGATTGACCTTATCAAGAGTGTAGCTTGCGCCTTTGGCACAAGTACAAAACCTATGTATCTTATTAAAGACGATACATATATTAAAGTGTTAACAAAAATAAAGCTTAGATGTGGTGTTAAATATTAATTTTTAGTCGGTCGCGCCTTTGGCGCAAGACAACTGAATTATCACGGAGCCAACATGAATCAGATTAATCCCGCCAAGCTTCACAATAGCAAATGGACCGCCGTAAAGCCGATAAATCGAGAGAAGCATTTTCTGGTATCAGAAGTGGAGTACGATGAAGAAGGGCATGTCATTTCGTGTTTAATCGAATCAGTGCTTTCAAAAAACGAATATGCGATTGATTGGCGTGAACTAAAAAACGAAGAAAAATGGGCTCAGGGCTGGAGGATGTAGGTTTTAAATCGTTTTTCTTGCGCCGAAGGCGCAAGCTACGGGCCAAAGGCGTGAGCTACCTTACTGACAAAAAATATATAAATATGTTATAAACATTCTAACAAAAATGAACTTTATTTAAATAAATGGTCAACTCTAGGCGTTTAGACAAAACGGAGTAGGAAAATAAAAATGAAAGCTTTAATTAAAACATTGGGTTGCTGTTTGCTGTTAACGGCCTCAATGAGTGCCAATGCGGACTGGTCTGTTTCAGGTGGTTTTACGAGTTTCCAAGATGATATTGACTCGTCAGAAAGCTTGAGCTTAGGCGCGCTGCACGGTGGACTAGGTTATACGTTCGATCGCGGTAACTTTATCTTCATGCCAGAGCTGCGCGTTGGTTTTGGTATTGGCGATGATTCCGCTTATGGCGTGGACGTTGAAGTTGATAACTTTGTAATCGCAAGCTTGCGCGGTCAGTACAATATTAACGACTCGTTTGGCATTTTCGTACAGCCTTCATATGGTCGTCTAGAGGTTTCAGCCAGTGGTAGTGGTGCGTCGTTCAGTAATGATGACTGGGAAACAGGCATTGGTACCGGCGCTTCATACAAGTTAGGCAAGAACGCATCAATAGAAGCGATGTACGAACAATTTGATAGTGCAGATGTTTTCTCGTTCAGCTTCCGCTACACCTTCTAAAAATACAGTTCAGACATATCTGTTTGCAACTTGCGCCAAAGGCGCAAGCTACTGAATTTTAAAAGGGCGCAAGCTACTGAACTTTAAAAAGGCGCAAGCTACTGAACTTTAAAAGGGCGCAAGCTACAAGGCCCATCAAAGGAGACGATAATATGCATAGCAAACTGAAACCATTGCTCATGAGCGCCTTATTAAGCGTATCGGTTATCGCTGCATCGGGCGTAACTGCTCAGCAGTACCTTAAGACAGAACACCTTTACCCAAAGACGGTACCCGATCGGATAGTTAACGTTTCAGCTGGATATAAATCTGACTCGTTACCTTACGGTGTTTTCGAGTATATCGATACCTTTGGTAGCACCGAGGCTGAGATTGTGAATCGATTGGGGGAGCCTGAAGAGCGGTTTGAATGGCAAAAAGAGAATCGTCATGAAAGTGATGTAAAGAACACTGTTATTACGCTGGTTTACGACGGTCTTATCATTGAACTTGTAGAGGTAAAGCAAAAAACCTTTATCAAACGCCTGTTTATCGAGAGCTGCGAGATTAATTCACCATTCCAGAATTATCTGTGTAAACCCGTACCAGCGGTCATAAGTGAGTTGGGTCAACCGAGAGTCATTTTTGCCGACGAACTCATTTACACGCTACAACATGGTGATGTCGGTTCAACCCCCATGCGGATGGGGGTAAAAAATGACAAGATTTCGTGGATTTATTTGAGGAGTTATATTGATTAGGGACTTGCGCCAAAGGCGCAAGTTACGGGTCGAGGGCGAAATATACAGGCCAAAGGCGCAAGTTACGGGTCGTGGGCGAAATATACAGGCCAGAGGGGCAAGTTACGGGTTTTGGACTTGCGCCAAAGGCGCAAGCTACTTCTCAAACACCAAGGCGTCGGGGTCGGCGCCTAGCTCTTTCAATGCGTCCATTATGCCGTCGTTGAAGGCATCGGGGCCGCACACGTAAAAGTGCTGGTTAAAATTGTTGATATGCTCGTTTAGAAAGGCTTTATCGATGTGCCCATCGATAAACAGGTGATTGCCGTTTGGTTTTTTGTGCGTGATGACATTGATGAATTGATCACCGAGTATTTGCTCGAACTCCTCTTTCAAAATAATGTCCTTTTCGCTGTTGTTCGAGAAGATAAGTCGGTTATTGCCAATTTCACCTTTGCGTGCCAAATCGCGGAAAATCGCTATAAATGGCGTAACACCTGCACCGCCTGCGATAAATGTGCCTTCGCCTTTGTATTCAATGGCACCCCAAGGGTCTTCGATAATCAGCGAATCGCCTTGCTGGAGTTGACCAATTTGTTCGGTCACACCGTCGTGATCGGGATAAACCTTAATCACAAACTCGAGCCACGGATCGCTATTGAGCGATGTGAAAGTAAACGGGCGTTTCTCATCGCGCCAGCCTTCTTTATCAATCGCGACCTCGGTGGCTTGTCCTGGGGTGAAATTATAATCGTCCGGCTTTTCTAATCGAATCCGTCTCACGTTGTGAGTGACTTCGGTAACATCGTTTACTTTTAATGTATGGCTCATGGTTTACCTCAATCTTTTTACAAGTGTCTATTATTTGTACACGAGATAAATCATGAAAAAGATCAAAATTACTCAACCGCCATATCAAACACTTGTACTGTGTCTAGAAACGGACCTCGGCTACCTGTGTTGCCGCCAATCACATAAATGCTGTCGTTAAATACTACGGCGGCAGTGTGACGTCGTCCGATATAGGGCAAATTCGTCGGCGACTGCAGCGTGACCGTAACGTGGCACCTTGAGGCTGAATTCAGCAGAGGGAACAGCGGTATTTTGCGGCGCTGGTTGAGTAGTCGAACAACCCGTTACGGCTAAGACACCAGCAAGTAAAAATGAACAGCGCTTAAAATTATCAAACATTTTTTATTCTTTTATACATAGGAGCATGTAATTTTAAGGTGTTCGCAGTGAGATTCAAGGCAAAGGCACAAAATCCTCGGCATCGCCGGGGACTTTTGGGAACGCCTGTTGCTGCCAACGTGCTTTGGCTGCTTCAATCAGCTCTTTGTTACTCGCCACAAAGTTCCAATACATATACCGTGTGCCAATGGCGTCGCCGCCGACGAGTACAAGGTGGCTGTCAGCCAGCGTCGTTAGCGCGACACCCGTCGTATCACCAAATACACCCATATGGTGTTCAGCGAGTTCAGCTTTATTCACTTGTACTGAGCCTTTAACAACGTAGACCGCAAGCTCTTGTGCTTTGGGTAAAGCGAAGGTTTCGCCCGCTGCTAAATTAACCTCGATATAGAGTGTGTTTGAGAATGTCTTGACCGGTGAGGTCTTGCCATAGGCCTCACCCATCAATATTTTCGCATTGCCGCCTGTGATATCTGCTGAGGGGAGTTCGGCTTTGTCGTAGTGGTGAAAGCTGGGATCGCATTGTTCGTCGGTCTCGGGCAGCGCGAGCCATAGTTGCAACCCGTGCGCGCGGTGGGGCTGCTGTTTGACTTCCGGCGATTGGCGCTCAGAATGTACGATGCCATGACCTGCGACCATCAAATTAATGTCACCTGGCTTGACAGTGACATCGGTGCCGAGTGAATCCTTGTGCTGCAGCTCTCCCTCAAACAAATAAGTAACCGTTGCCAAACCAATATGTGGGTGAGGGCGCACGTCAATGCCTTCATCCTTGGCGAAGTCCGCAGGCCCCATATGATCAAAAAACACCCATGGTCCCACTGATTTCATGCCGCGCGATGGCAAAATACGCTTCACTTCAAACCCACCGATATCACGTCCCCGCGGATCGATAATGCGTTTTAACGCATCACACCCCGATATCGCTTTACACTCACTCTCTAAAGATTTGGCTAGGTTGCTCATCATGGCTCCAATATTACGCGCGGTATTAAGTCAATTTGTTAAAACTAACCGATCTCTGTATAGTTCGCCAAAACAATAACTTAAAAGACATTCAAAATATGATTGCTATGCACATGACCCTCTCAGGTCGCCTTATTCCGCCGCTTGGTATGTTTGCTTTGTTAGGTATGGCTGTGGCTGTTGGCGTTGGTGCGACGCTCTACGCAGCCGACTGGGTTGTGTACCTCATGCATTGGGTTTCTGATTTTTTGTATAACGCTGAACTCATGTTTAGCAGTCTTTTGCACGCCGTTGGCATAACGGACGATATCTCAAGTACCTATTATTCATTTGCCCGTGAAAAGAACGCCGGTGTATTTGCTGGGGGTCTGTACATAGCGACTGAGGTTTTATATCTAGTGGCGGTGGTTGTTGTCGCAACACGCGCAGCAGTCGAACCACAATCTAAGTCTGTAAAAGCAAATACCCCTAAAAAGTCGGTCTCGCTGTATTTATTGTTAAATATCGCGTACACCGTTGCCTTTTTCTACTGGATAATGTTCGACCTACAATACGCGCGGAACTATCAAGAGGCGTTGTTAGGGCCTCTACGTGAACAGGCAAGTAGTCTGTCGAGCGTATTTATCGCGACCTGGAGTTGGAAACTCATCCTGTTTGTACCACTACAGTTGGCGTTGATTATCGGTGTTTGGCGTAATAGCCCCTGGTTTAAAACGCTTTTTGCCAGCTATTTGATATTTGATGTGGCGTATTACGGCTTGCTCACGGGTTTAACAACAAGTTCACATTCGGGTTTATTTGTCAGCATTGTCGCATTATTATTGTTTACGCCGTATTTGTTGACCGCCAAGCGCTCGTTCTAATCGCTTGGCGTTAACAGACATGGCTTCGCAATAAACAATAATAATAAGCGCAGAAACCATGTCCGAAAACATCGCATACTATTCCAAACATGCTGAGTCACTCGCTGACAATTATAATCGCGTACCGTTTGAGTCGGTTCATAAAGACTGGCTACATGCGTTGCCAGAGCAGGGCATGGTGCTTGATGTTGGGGCGGGTTCAGGGCGTGATGCGCGCTATTTGGCTGCACGCGGCTTAAATGTCGTCGCGGTAGAGCCCGCGCACGGGATCCGCGAAGTCGCGCAGCAATATACCGTCAATAGTGCCGTACGTTGGATAGCCGACAGCCTGCCCGATTTAAATAAAGTCTTTGCGCTGCACACCAAATTTGACCTGATCCTACTCAGTGCGGTGTGGATGCATATCCCATCATCGACCCGCGAGCGCAGCCTGCGCAAATTAAGTAGCTTATTAAAGCCCAACGGTAAGTTGGTGATTTCGTTACGTCACGGTGCCTGTCACGACGAACGCACGATGTATCCTGTTTCGGCGGATGAGCTGGCGCAACTGGCAAGCCGTTACGGTCTAACGTTTCAATTACTGACTCCTGAACAACAAACCGATGAATTAGGCCGCGATGATGTGAGTTGGCAGACTGTCATGCTGACGCTGCCCGATGACGGCACGGGGGCGTTTCCGCTACTCCGCAATATTGTTGTAAATGACAATAAAACATCAACGTATAAAGTCGCGTTGCTTCGAAGCCTGCTCCGCATTGCCGAAGGTCATCCCGGCGCTGTGCTAGATCAAACAGACGACCACATCGCACTCCCCGTTGGGTTGGTGGCGTTGTATTGGCTAAAACTGTATAAGCCCTTAGTCGATCATTATGGCATGCATCAAAGCACTAATAGCGGTAAAGGGCTCGGCTTTGTTAAACCCCACGGCTGGCAATTGCTCAGCGATCGCAGTGCAGGGGATTTTACGATTGGCGCTCAGTATAGCGATGAGGCTATTGTACAGCCCTTGTACCGCGCCTTAAAAGATATTGCTTCAACGATTAAAAACATGCCCGCCAAATACACCACCATCCCGGGCTCGGGTAATGCTGTGTTTGCAGTTGAGCTGAATCGCACGCAAAAGCCAAAGCGAAACCTCACCTTAGATTTACCGTTTTTAAGCGCGTTGGGTACCTTTTATGTGCCCAAGCACATTTGGGATTCATTAACGCGTTTCAGCGTTTGGATTGAACCTGCGCTGGTGAATGAATGGGCGGCGCTCATGGCAAGTTATGCGCCGAATAAGCAAAAGGCATTTAACCGAAGCGATTATTTAGTAGCGCTCGACTGGAAAGACGACACACGAACCACAACACGGGTGCGTCAACGCATCAACACATTGCTAGCAGAGGATAAGGTGCATTGTTGTTGGTCCGGTAAACCGATTAGACCCAAACGCTATGCTGTTGATCATGCGTTTCCCTTTGCCCGATGGCCCAATAATGACCTTTGGAACCTGTTGCCCAGCCAGGCCAAGGTCAACTTAGAGAAACTAGATAGACTACCCAGTCGCGAACGATTGAGCACCGCACGAGAATTGATTCTGACGTGGTGGCAGCAGGGCTGGCAGATAAATAAAAGTGAATTTTTTACCCAAGCCAACCTGGCACTCCCCAATTTAAGCCACCACAACCAAAGCTTTGATGATGTATTTGAAGCGTTGGCGCTACAGCGGGATAGAATTAAAGATATCCAGCAATTAGCGGAGTGGTGACTCAAGCAAGTGATGCTGCTGAGCAGCATTATTTGCGAGGTGGTCCGTATTTGGAGCCTTCTTCTCTGCTGTCTAACACAAAGAAAACCAATAAGACGATTGCGCCAATAAACGGAATAAAACTAATAAGCAGCCACCAACCCGTTCTGCCGATGTCGTGCAAACGGCGAACGCCAAGCGCTATTGAGGGTATTAATACAAATAAGCCATACAATGCACCCAATAAACCAACTTGCGCCTCCGCATTATAAGTGCCTAGCAAGCCATCGATTATCCCTAGGAAAAAGCCAATCACAAAGTTAAATAAAATGAACATCCAATATTCACGGCGGCGTGCTCGGCCCGTAAATTTAGCGTAATTCTTTAGGGCGTACGTATAGCATCCAAATCCCGAAGGCACGTATTGATCTGTTTGTTCGCTTTCGCCTGTCATAAATTCCCCTTAGTTCTGTTATTATTTATCGGTTAATATGTATAGTGACATGTAAAAATTTATGATTCAACGCATCGATGTAAACCCCTACATAGGCGCCGAAGCATGGAACTTACCGACAAACGCGGTTGCTCGATTTTCCCGGTGAATTAAAGGAAGCAAAATGGAAAGTGATGTATTTGATAGAAAAAGCACGACCTGTCCGATTATCAGTGACGCTAGATACCATTTAATTATCGGTTTAACGCTATGCTGGGGCTTCATCATAAATTGGTGGATGGTGACCCATATCGAAACAGAATCGATTTCTAATATTAACCCGTGGCTGTTTTTTCTAGGTTACTTTGCATCGTGCTTTTATGGCGTTTACTTGTTTAACAAATCAAGCAAACCATGGGTGAGCTTTATTGGCTATAACTTTGTGGTTGTTCCTTTTGGCTTAATCGTTAACCTTGTTGTGAGTCAATATGATCCCGACGTCGTGGCTGAAGCCATCCGAGTAACGGGTATGGTCACTATAGGTATGATGTGCTTAGGCGCGTTGTTTCCTGCCTTCTTCAAAAAGATTTCCGGTGCACTCACCGTAGCGCTCTTGCTTGTGATTGTCGTAGAGCTTATCGAAGTGTTTATATTTGGCGTGCACCACGAAGTACTTGACTGGGTCGTGGCACTGATATTCTGCGGCTACATTGGCTACGACTGGGGCAGGGCGTGCCAGATACCTAAAACCGTTGATAACGCGATTGATAGCGCAGCGGCGCTTTATATGGATATTATTAATTTATTCCTGCGTATTTTAAGAATTTTGGGACGGGATTAGGCGTATCAATATGAGTGATAAAAAAAGCAGTAATGGTCAAAATACGTACTCTCAAGTGAGCAACTCACAATTGCCTGTAGAAATACGAGGATGGAATTGGGGGGCATTTCTCCTCAGTTGGATTTGGGGAATCGGAAATGACACTTATAGAGCGTTTTGGGTTTTTGTGCCAGGCGTTAATATAGTGATGCTCATAGCACTTGGTCTAAAAGGTAATGAATGGGCATGGCGCCACAGGGAATGGCAAAGTGCTGAACACTTTAAGCAAGTCCAACGAAAATGGAGGAATGCCGGTTTCATTTTCACTGGAATAATAGTTGTATTCTGTGTTATCAGTGTATTCGGTATCAACGCTTTATTTAAAAATTCCGATGCCTACAAAGTGTCGTTTGCTCAAGTAAGCGATTCCAAAGAAGTTCAAAGTCGCATAGGCAGCCCATTAGACAGTGGTTTTATCATCGGCAGTATAACGACAAGCGGTCCAGATGGAACCGCGAGTTTGGCATACCCTGTTGAGGGTCCTAAAGGCGAGGCCAAGGTTGCTCTATACGCATCTAAAAAGCTCAATAAATGGACTTTAGAATGTTTAGTTGTGAATTATAAGAGCGTCGAGGAACAGACAATCATTGTTCCTTGCGATTAAATCGTTTTCACTAAGGAAAATTAATGAAAAAGCTTCTCTCTAGAACAATAAAAATAGGTATCGTTTTAAATCTGCCGCCGCTATTTTTAAAACTCATGCTGTTAGCTAAACTCGATATTTTCCCCTTTATTTTTTCGGCATTGCTATGGGCAAATATTCCACTTCAGTACCTAGGCATTGGCTCGTTATTTGACTCCAGCCAGCTCACTTGGGGAGAGTTTGGTGTCAGCCAAGCATCGCCGATTGTTTGGTCGGTTATTGTATTGTTCTGGCTAATCGTAGCGGCGCTTATTAGCTATGTCAGTTTGCTAGGGAGAGTAAGACTTGAACGGAATTAATAGGCTATTTTTTAGAGCGGGTTAATTATTGGGGGCTGCTGTGAGCGAGCAGCAGAAGTTCAGTTCGGTTCATAGAGTAATGAACTCAGTTCGTTGCGATAGACAAATGTGTCAACTAATAATCAGGCTTTACGAGACCTCCTCATGGAAAGCCAAGCGTTAAATTCTGGAAGGGGAAAGTATGGCTAGCGAAAAACCAACGATGATATTGATGTCAAAATCGGATCTAAGCTTTGATGACATTGGCGGTCTCACTGATGCAGAGGCTTGGAGGCTAATTTATTCAATCCGCAGCAATAAAGCTAAAGATAACAGACTTCAGGTTTGCTTTACCGGCTTCGGTATCTCCGATAAAGATTACCTGAGCAACTTGGCACACGATAACCGCTTTAAGGTAGTCGCATCAGTAACGAAAAAACTCGATTACCTTGTAGGCGGTGCTAATGCCGGCCCAAAGAAAATTGAAAAGGCTGAGGCGCAAGGAGCACAGTGTTTAAACCAACAAGAATTTATAAGATTGGTTGAAACAGGCGAGGTTCCAAGTTCAAATGAATAAGCCGCACCAGCGTGTTGGATCGGTTTCAAACACTCAAGTAGGAAAACACTTCGAATCTGTCGCGCTTAAGGTATTCGCTTCAAAAGGTATTGAGCTTCAGGGTGAACTGAAACTCCCAGTAGGTGTTGGGGACAACAAAAAATTGCATGCTTTCGATCTTGGCTGTGACAAGCAAAAGATTATCGTCGAATGTAAGTGCCACAAGTGGACTGCTCCGAACGATAATGTTCCAAGCGCGAAGCTCACGGTGTGGAATGAAGCGATGTACTACTTCTTGGTAGCGCCCAAAGGATACCGAAAGATTCTTCTTGTCCTCAGAGACATGAGTGAGAAACGACGAGAGACCTTAGCAGAATACTATGTTCGAACTTATGGGCACTTGATACCAGAGGACGTCGAAATATGGGAGGTCGACGAGGATGGACAAAAACTAGTCCACCAATCATTTAACAAAGCAATGCACACGACGAGCGCGCGAACGCTACGGTAAAGTTCTCTAATAGCACCAAACAACCAGTTTGCTAGTCATTCAAACCCTGAGAACTACACTTTTATATGTTTCAGGGTATGCGCTTATTGGATGCGAATCAGACACAGCAAATTTATCTATGCAATATTGCGAATTTTGTTATTGTTTTGTGTATTTAAGTCGTTTACTGTCAAAGACATAAAGAAAAATGAATATTGTGCGCCCGTCAGACTCTAATTGAGCATGCTCAAATTACTTTCGCTTATTCAGACTGTTTCAAGGTCGGAATCTTGGTTAGATCAATAAGTTAAAAGTCGGCACTTATCAATTGAACGAA
The DNA here is from genome assembly GCF_000152885.1 of Idiomarina baltica OS145. Classification (GTDB taxonomy): domain Bacteria; phylum Pseudomonadota; class Gammaproteobacteria; order Enterobacterales; family Alteromonadaceae; genus Idiomarina; species Idiomarina baltica. The sequence continues at coordinate 135,670 of NZ_CH672406.1, read as the reverse complement.
TTATAAAGTGCGCAAGCACAATATACAAATGTTAGCTTTCTGAGTCGGACTTCAACATGGATTGAAATTAAATGCCAAAAAGTAAAAACAAGAAAAAGAAGTCACGTAGTGGTAAAAATAGGACTTCTCTTCAAGATCACAAAAAAGTTGGGAAGCAGCTACAGTCTGGTTTTGCGGTAGTGGCTGATAAGGTTACTTTTTCGTCTTGGTCTAATGAGAGACTTCCCGAAATGATTTGGGCTGCCATCATTCGGGTGATTGATGACCAAGATTACGCTATTAAGGAATTCCGAAGAATACTTTCATTTATTGGTGAGCATGGTGAAAAAGATCAGCTCTCAGATATTTCTTTAACTGGAATTTCAAAGCTCCCTGATGCGTTAAGAGAGCAATTCATAGGATTTATCTTAGAAAACAAAACCACCGCATCAGCGTTAGTAGTTTTAAGTCTATTTGAAAACTTACCCGCAAGGGAAACATGGGTTAATTTATTACCTAAAGAAGAACCCGATATATCTATTTTGATGGATGCCGTGGGTTTCAATCTGCCGCATCAGTCTCAAGAGGCTACGGACTGTCGCTGGCTAAAGTTAATGGCGCAGGTAATTTCGGGGAAATTTCATGTGCCACGAGAAATGGCAGAGGAATGGTTTGGCTATCCGTATGAAGGTGATCTAAGAAAAATACGACCATCCATTCGAGCTTCCGAAATGGCTGAAAACCCACTTGTAGAAAAAGACTTGACGTGGCCAAACGCTTTCTGGGACGAAGCGTGGAGAAATTCACCTTGTTTAGCCCTTATGGAAGAAAAAGAACCAACAATTGCAGAAGCACCTTCTGTCTCTCGGGCTGATATAACGTCGCTCCTTAATGAAATCGAGTCACACTGGTCACACACACACTCTACAACCGCTATTGACGCAAGGCACGATGCTGTATTTGGTTTGGCACTTTATGTAGTAAAAGTCCTCGACGAAATGCTAGGTATAGGTATTGGAACCGGTATTCTGGGAAGGCTTGGTCTCAGAACAATCCTAGAAGCTCATATTTCACTGAGATATTTGTTGTATAAAGATGATCCTGAATTATGGAAGAAATGGCGTGCTTATGGGGCGGGGCAAGCGAAATTAAATGCCTTGCGGTTTGATGAGCTAATGGACCCGCCCAAGCACATTAACCAGAGCACCATTGAGGCAATAGCCGGTGAGGACCTTTGGGAAGAGTTTCTAAACATCGAGCTAGGAAGCTGGAGCGGCTTAGATCTCAGGAAAATTAGTGAAAAAGCAGGGGTAAAAGATGCTTACGACGCGCACTATTCATGGACTTCTGGGTACTCACATGGAACATGGGGACCGGTTCGAGAATCCTGCTTCGAAACATGCGGAAACCCACTTCACAGACTCCATCGCTATCCGAAGCAACAAAGCCTGCCTGATACAATTTCAGATGCTTGCCTGTTGGTAAATTCTATATTGGATGACCTCGATAAATCTTATCCAGGATTCTCTCATAGGATTGCTCATTCAGGTGTTGAAAATGAGTAAAACGCTAACAAATCAAAGCACGCGGACGTCGCTACGTTCCGCCGGTGTTTGAGGCGTTATGTGACTAGGTCAATATGGCTACAATTGAAAAGTTTACAACCGACAATTGGATAGCTTTAGTAGCTATCATAATTCCCATTTTTTTGGGATGGCTGGGGAATATTCATCTTTGGCTTTGGTCATTGATCAAAAAGCATCTAATAGATCGGAAAATTGAGGTTGTTAGCCCATCATTTGATCACCGGCTTTCCTACCTAAATAAGCAAATGAAGGCTTGTTCGTTTCTGGGTAGTAACGGGAAGCTCTCAATAAGGTCGCTTCTAGATAATCACCGTGCCTTACTGCAAGGTACTCCCGGAAGACCGGGAGAGCTTAGAGAAAATAAAGTTTATATTAAATGTTACAAAATTGATGATAGTACCGGGGGCACAACGCTAGTCTCCGAGAAAGAAAACATTACCAATCTTCTGCCGGCAGAAGAGGTTAACCTGACTTTGTCTGACATCATCAGGGACTGGAATAAAAAGGTAGCTAAGGTAAAAGCATATGGCAGAAAAGACAAGATTGAATTTGTTTCACGATTTCACATTTATTTTGAAATGATCCACCCATTTGTAGATGGTAACGGTCGTATAGGTCGAAGGCTCCTAGAAGAACAGCTATCTTACCTGTTTGAAAAAATTATCAGTTTTGATCCAGAAATTAAGTCGTATCATAAAAGCATTGAACTAGGAATCAAGGGCGATGAATCAGAGCTTAGACAACTGGTACTTCAACAGGTAAATGCGAATGCATAGAGCTGTACATTCGTCACATTGCCGGTGACATCACATAACCATGCAATCAAGTGCGCTCCCTGCGGTTGCCGGGAACTCGTTCTTCGCGCCGCTTATTGCGGGGCGTTAGCACTCAATACATAAATGAGATTCCATGTTCACGAAAGAAGAAGTAAAAGAGTTCATAATAAAATACGGGAAAAAGTGGCTCTTCCCAGATTTCTACAACAAGGTGACTTGGTATGTCGTAACCTTAGGAGCTGGGATAATACTCACACCTACACCATTCAAGTTGGTGGTATACAACTGGATTATTGAATCCTTTAATCTCAACGCAGGGACTGCTATTACCTTATCTGAAATGGGGTCTAGCACAGCAGATTATTGGCTTGGCTTTTCCCTTATTATTTCAGCGTTATTGCATAACGTATTTTCGAAATGGTTGCGGCATCAGAACGACATTCAAGACAGGGTGAAGGCTGAGAAAGTAAGCGAAGTAGATGAGGCGTTATTTAAAGAATTTCTAGAAATATTCCCTTCCGGTTCTCGGTCAGCTTATCTTCTAGAAACTCATGATTTCGGAAACTCCTTTAACCTAGACTCCTTGAGAGATATTGATAAGTTTGTTGATGAATGGAATTGCCCGGAGAAAAGTTTTATAAACCCAGAGCTAGAGTCTATCCGCAAAGAGCTATGGAATAAGTGCCATGAATTTAGTTGGTTGATAGCAAAGAAATCCGCTCCGACATCTGGAGGCTTTCAAAGCGTCGTTCCAGATCGAGTCCGAGGTAATTTGGATTGGCCCGAATGGGTTGATAACGATGTAAAAGCAGTAAATGAAATGGCCTCTGAAGTCTTTTTATTGCATCAAGGTTTTATCAAATCGATGCGCGAGGCCCTAAAGTGCTAACAAACGCGTCAATTAGGACGCTCGCAAGCTTGCAACTATTACGCGGGCGTTAGCTTTTAGGAGTAATATGTCAGTATTTCATACATACAATAAAGACAAGCATCTACAGAGAGCATTGAACCTGATTGAATCTGATAACTCAGTTGAACATGTATATGCTTGCTTAGAATTACGGTTTTGTATTGAGGCTATTGTTTATCAGAAATTGCTTCATGGCGTCGAGTGTTTACCAAACACTATCGTAAATAAATGGCAACCTACAAAAGCACTAAAAATGTTGGTTGAATTGGATAAGCTTTCCGCCTCCGACTGCGTAGTCGAAGTAAATTTGTCGCATTCTAGTAAACCACCTGAGTCTGGTTGGTTATTTTTGGGAGAACAAAAACTCCCTCCAGTGCGGTGGTTGAACAAGATTTACAATAAACTCGGCAACTTTTTGCATTTGGTTGAACCTCAGAAAGCTATTGAGGCAACGCATCGAGACATACAGAAAGATTTACGTGATATTGCTGAACAACTCAAGCAATATGTAAGAAGTAACATATTGATAAATTATAAAAATATAGACATTAAACAATGTCCGGCATGTCAACAAGATATAGCATTTTCTTTAAAAAATGTACGAGACGGAGAAACTCGGAAATGTAGTAATTTTCGATGTGGCGCATTGCTTACTGTGAAGGCAAATATCGTAAAACAAGAAATTAAGCTGAGCTGCAATACTTATGACGTTAAATGCCAACTGACCTTTCCCCTGAACTAACACCATCTTATCGATGAAATTTCAGTTTTAAGCTACCTGTTTTGCAAACTCCACAGGCGGTAGATAATTTAACGAGCTATGCGGACGTTCGTAATTGTAATGACGCTGCCATTGCTCTATTTCATACCTCGCTTCGTCGAGCGTTCTAAACCAGTTCTGATCCAGACATTCATTCCTAAACTTACCATTCAAACTCTCAACAAAAGCGTTCTGTGTTGGTTTTCCTGGCTGAATAAAACTCAACCTTACATCGTTGCTTTTGCTCCAGAAAAACATGGCTTTACTGGTAAATTCGGTGCCATTATCGCAGACAATATGCTCTGGCTTTCTGCGCTCCTCGATAAGCTGAGACAAAAAGCGCGATACTTGCTGTCCTGAAATCGATACTGAGACAAGTTGCCCAACCATTTCCCGGCTAAAGTCATCGACAACGTTCAAGACTCTGAAACGTCGGGCACTTGCCAGCTGGTCAGACACAAAGTCCATCGACCATCGCTCATTAACACGCTGCGGTGCATCCATAACGACACGCGGTCGTCTCAGCTTTTTACGTTTCTTGGTCCGAACCTGAAGCCCTTGTTCGGTATAAAGGCGATAGGTTCGCTTCTTATTCTTTACAAGCCCCTCGCGCTTAAGCAGCCCATGCAGCAGTAAATAGCCATACCGTGGATATTCCACGGCAAGCTCCTTTAGGCGAGTTGTTACCCGCTCGTCATCTCGTTGCTTTGGCTTATATCGGTACGCTGTTCGGCTCAGCCCGACCAACTTGCACGCAAGACGCTCGCTTAGCTTATACGCAGAGATTAAGTGCTCTACGACACGCTTCTTGCTGGCGGGCTTCACCACTTTTTTGAGACAACGTCCTTTAAGGCTTCTGTCTCAAGAATTTTCTCCGCCAGTAGCTTTTTAAGCTTGCTATTCTCAGACTCAAGCTCTTTTAAACGCTTGGCCTCATTCACTTCCATTCCGGCGTATTTACTACGCCAGTTATAAAACGTGCCGCTGGAAATGCCCATGCGACGACAAATTTCGTCAACTTTTGCACCGGCCTCATGCTCTTTGATGGCTTTGATTATTTGTTCTTCGCTGTAACGTTTTTTCATATCGAGATCTCCACTTGACCCATTTTAATGGAAATCTCATCGATGTCATGGTCCTATTTTTGGGGGAGACGTCACAACTATGCAACAGAGATATTGTTATAGCAGAAGAAGTGATTAGAAATCTAGATATCTTCAGTTGCCATCATTGCAGCGCGGAATACATTCCGAGGGGAGAATATGAGTCTGCGTTACTTCGGAAGCAAAGCTAACAAAGCGTTAAAGAGGGACTTGGTACGCGTGGCATTTTTGGTTTGCAGTTTGTTTAGTGGTTAAGGCGTAATGCAGTCACATTTGTATTGCGTGCCTGCGCCCCTTAACACGGCGTTAATGTCCGCTGTTGGCTCAAATCCGAAGGTCAGCAAAGAGCGATGAGCCGACGTTGGGTTTGCTCTGACCTGCCGCATACTAAGTAATAGCTCTAGCCTCTGTGTTTTCAGCAGGAAAATGCGACTACTAATATTCGGCTTTACCAGATAGTAGCGATCTTTTTTCACCGCTATTTCACCTTTGCTCTGATAATTTCATTTGAAATTACATAAAGGAGCGACTCATGCGTCTACATAAAATTATTTATTGTTTGTTTTTACTAATCCCGACTTACTCGGTTGCGGCAGAAGAAGTAACTGTTATCTTTGAATCTGGGTTCGGTATCGACGGAGAAGTTTGGAACCCAGTCATCGAACAGCTACCGGCCAATATCAAAGTCATCAATCCAACTCGCCTTAGCCTGGCCTCTGCAAACACTCAGCCGACAACTATTCAGCAAGACGTTAGTTCATTAATCAAAAAGATTCACCGTGAGAGTGAACAGCGTCAAGTTATTGTGGTAGGGCACTCCTACGGAGGTTTAATTGTGACCGAAGCTATGCGCGAGGCTAGCTCGCAGGTACTTGGCGTGGTGCTTATTGAACCAACAGTTAAAGTTCAACGCGTGCGTTATCGAAAACTGGATTCTGAGCGCGTCGCGCGCGATGACAAGGTGATGGCAAAATACATGCCCTCGCATCTATTGCCGCACTATAAGGTGCTCATGCAAGAACTCGATAGCACTGATGAAAACTTGATACCGTTACCTGCTGATCTGCGTGTGACACTTTATACCTCGACGCAGATTCATCCTGAGCCAATGTTTATTGAGGAGACTAAAGCTGGCAAAGAATTATGGATGCAAATGCATAACGAGCTATTTAGTTTAATTCGGGCTGGTCAGCATATTCGTTCCGACAAATGGGGTCACTCGATTCATAGTGAGTATCCAGAAGAGATAGCGAATGCTATTTTGAATCTTGCCGCCGAAGGCTCATAATAAGAAAGTCTTTAAGAGGAGCACACCATGCCCAAAGAACGTTCAATTTTACTTATCGAGGATAACTTAGCGATTGCCAGACAGGTCGTCGACTTTCTCGAAGGGTTGGGTTGGAACGTGGATTTTGCCTCCTCTGGACAGTTAGGAATAAAACTAGCATTAAACGCGCAATTTAACGTAATCTTACTTGATTTGAATCTTCCTGACACAGATGGCCTAGCCGTCTGTCAGGCTATCAAAGAACAAGCCCAACGCAATCAGCCCATATTAATGGTAACTGCGCGTGATGCCTTTGAAGATAAAGCCAAAGGCTTTGGTCATGGTGCCGATGATTACCTGACGAAACCATATGATTTACGTGAACTAGCACTGCGCTGCGAGGCGCTCTCTCGACGCCCCGAACTCCACCGGGACAGCTTATTAATCGAAGGTGGTTTGCGAGTCGATATGCGTGCGATGACCGCACACTGGCAGCAGACACCAATACCACTGACCGGCATCGGCTTAAAGCTTTTGAGCGAGTTGCTCGTTGCCCATCCTTATCCAGTGAGTCGCTCCAACCTGATAAGTGCTATTTGGGGCGCAGATCCACCTGAAAGTAATGCATTGAAGTCCCATATCTATTCTTTGCGTAAGGTGTTAGAGCATGTGAGCGGGCGACAGCTTCTGTTTACCATCAGTAATGTGGGCTACCAACTTAAAGGACTGGATTAAGATGAGGGCTAATAGCATAAGAGCCAAGTTATTCATCTCATTTGGCGTTTTGGTTCTCATCATTAGCTTCGTCTACATGCGCCTGAGCTATCTCGCGATCACCACATCTGAAGCCGTTACAGCGTCAGTCTTGTTAGAGACTGACCCACCCGGAATGATAACGACAGTGTATTCCGAAGTAGATTTGCCAGCGTGCAACTCAACGTCTTTACTCCATGATACGAACATAACTGTCTATGAATGCGTAGAGCAGACGGTTTATAGCTACGCAACCAAAGACGCGCAAGGAGCCCCGGTATGGAAACTGTTAGATGCAACCGAAGCCTTACCTTTTTCCAGATTTAATGGCGTGTTAAATTTATTTAACACGAGTTTGGCGCTGGCTGCTATCGTATTGGCTTTGCTTGCTACTTGGATTATCGCGAACCGAATAGCTCAGCCCATTCGCAACCTGACGGAGCAGGTTCTTCGGCAACGTGACAATGCTGACGCGTCGATTAAACGTTTATCTCGTGAGGACGAAATTGGTCAGTTAGCGGATGCTTTTTATTACACTTACTCTGAATTGCAGAGCGCTTTGCAACGTGAAAAAGACTTTACGCGCGACGTTAGCCATGAATTACGTACACCGATTACGTTAATCAAAAACACTCTGACACTCATTCGTGATGACGCCCTACCACCTGACACGATGAAGCTTTTGCAGCATGCAACGAGTGAGCTCCAACAAACAATCAATGTGTTACTTGCTCTGGCTCGCAAGGAAAACCTCAACTTTACTGAATTGAGTTTTGTGCCGCTGCTAGAGGAGGCCATTTTAGGAATTCATCGTGTGCACCCGGACCTTGTTTTTGACTGTCATGTCGACCTTCCACCCCGACTTAGAGTATACGGCAATCAAAATTTAATCAGTTTGTTGTGTCAGAACCTGATAAGCAATGGTTTTTACCATGGCGATGCTAGCGGTCTCAGGGTTCATCAAAGTGATGGTGGGGCGATTGTTTTTGAAAATAGTTTGGGGGAGTCCTCAGAGCGTCCTTACTATCAGGGCTTGGGTCATGGTCAGTATTTAGTAAAACGCATCGCTAAAGTCATGAACTGGAGCGTGAGTATCGAACAAACTAGCGATATTTATCGCGTCAAAATAACTCCCACTACGGTACTCGCGTAAGTTAATTGAAGCGGCAAGGTCAGCTGATACCACGGTCCGCTCTTGGCACAAAGCTGAACGTCAGCAATGAGCGAGCAGCAGACATTTCTGACTCTTGGTCTACTTCAAATAGTGACTAGCCTCTACGTTGCTCATCAGTATGAGGAATGCCGAAAATACGAGGCTCGCTCACTTCGAAAATTTTGCGTGTTTTGTTATTTTGGTGTTTATATAAGTTGTTTACGGTGATTCGTATTGAAAAAAATGAAGGTCACTCTAAGGTCACGCCAACAACAATAATTCAAGGAATATAATTTGTGAAAACGTTCAACTTGGTTGCGGTATTCATGATCACTTTATTCAGTGTGTTGCCGCTCTCTGCTGACGAGTTGTCTGCAGAAGAATATTTAAAGGAAATAAATAGGGCGTCTAGTCGAGTCTATGAACAAACCAATGGAAAAACCTTAAGTGCTAAAATCGAAATTTTGGAGGCACTTTTATTAGAGTATGAAGATAATCATCCTGTGCTCGATTTTCTGCTGCAAGAGCTTGGCACAGCATATTCATTTACGGGGCAACACCAGCAAGCCCTGTATGCCTTTGATCAACACGACCCTTACTCTGATCAGTTAAACACCGCGGTTAAAGCGTTGAAAACACAAGATGCTGTCAAAAACATTGCTGATACCGCTGGTAAGTATCAAATAGTGATGGTCAACGAAGCTCACCATGTACCGCAACACCGCATTCTCACCTACAGGTTACTGGAAAGTCTATGGAACCAAGGATTTCGCTATTTGGCTTTAGAGGCACTCTCGGCTAACGCTGAAAATAAGTTACCCCCTGAATACGTTAACGAGAAAGCAGGCTTTTACACAAATGAACCGCTTTTTTCCAATTTAGTGCTGCGAGCTCGTCAGTTGGGGTTTCAACTCGTATCCTATGATTACGGTTCTGAAGTCGGAGCGGGAACAGAGGCGCGGGAGCGAAGTGCTGTGAAGAATCTTCGCACAAAAGTATTTAACAGTGAGCCCGATGCCAAAATGCTCATTCATGTGGGATATAGTCACATTAATGAAAGCCGATGGCTCGCTCACTATTTGAAAGAGTCGCTAAAGACCGATCCACTGACCATCAATCAAACAGACTTCACCGAGCGAAGCGACGTAAAATACGAACCCAAAAGTTATACTTGGGTCATCGATAAACATGATTTCAGTAATCCCGTTGTGCTAACAAAAGGGAACGGTGAGTATTGGTCTCCAACGCCGGAAGAGTACGATGTTACCGTAATTTGGCCGCGTACTGAGTACCGCTTAAACCGTCCCCAATGGGCACGATTGGGTAAAGAATTAATGCCCGTTGACCCGTCGTGGTGCAAACAGTTTTTTCCATGCACAATTGAAGCGTACAAAGTCGGTAACTCCGACGAAGTCCCCTCCGATAGAATCGTCATTCACGACACTAGTGTACCGAGTGGCATTTTCATTTCGGAATCAACGCGAATACTTAAAGTTACTGATGCTCAGGGCAAACTTAAACATATTAAGGAGTTTAGAATTGATTAGACTTTAATATGAAACATGAGCAAGTGTACGGAGCGATATCGCCAAATCCCTAAAGCTGAGAGCAATACATACAAGCCGACACTATTCTTGTACTCGAGCGTTAACGTCCGCTCCTGAAATCAAGCAGTTTGTCCGTTATGAGCGATTACCAGACCATCACCACAGCGCTCGTGGTGGTCTTCTTAAGACAACGAGCAGACGTTCACCAATCGCTATAAGGTATAAAAACGTTTATTCTGCTATTTTATTTAAGTGCTTGATAAATTTGATTTTACTACTAGCAACACAACCATTATCTTCATAGCCCGATATGTAATAGCCATTTGAGATTAGCAATTGTAACATTGCTCGATATCGGTTCATCGACTTTACACTGATGGTACTATATCCATGATTAAGCGCCCATGATTCTTGCTTCTCGCGAAGCTTAGTGGCCACACCTTTTTTTCTGTAGTTTGGTATGACTCCGCCAAGCCAACTGTAAAATTCCGTATCCGAAATCTCATAACCTATTTTGTATGCTATTGGCTTTTCAGCGTGGCTAGCGACAAGAATTAAGTGCGCTTTTCCTGTTAATTTTGTACTTATTTTACTGGCTGTTGTCCTTCCATCGAACTCAGGGATTTGAACATTAACCTTTAAAACTTCCTCTATCGTTCCCGATCGGATATCTAACTTCATACATACTTACCTATTGAGGGACATAGATGCTCATTACTTATGACTTGATTGTAACACTACCTTTTTTAAGAATAAGATCTATTCATTCAGATAAAGAGTAATGAAGGTCAGTTGTACGTACATTTCTGCCGCTTAGATGCTAGCGTATGGACGGCTGCTCTTGGCACAAATCAGACCAAACCATACTTATCGATAATTCACCCCCCCCCAATCACTTGCGACAACAGCGATGCCCGTGGGATATTAACGAAACGCTTAAACGTAATTCCAATGACATACAGGAATACTATGACCCAAAACACGGAATTAGATCTCGACTTAGGAAAGCGGCATATCGTTATTCAACGCCGGTATGAAGCATTAGGCGCGCTAAACGACTTGCTCATCGCAGTCTGGTTTTTAATCGGTAGCTTCTTCTTTTTAAACGAGTCCTTAGTGGATAGTGGGACGTGGTTGTTTATCGTAGGCAGCGCTCAGTTGATCATTAAGCCGTTCATCAAACTAACCAGTTTAATTCACTCGGGTAGGGTGTTTAATAAGCAGCAACAGGGGCGTTAAGCCCCAACTTTTAATCTGCAGTTCCCCTCAGGAGTATGCCTTTTCGTCAGGCATAGTAGCTCAAGTATTATTTGAGACTTCTAAATCAGCTTATAAAGCTTGTCTCGTTGACACAATAATTTCAGCATTCTGTCATTTATCCGCACCTGAATTGTCATTAAAGCCACCTATCTTTTGCGCAGACTTTTCAAACGGATGATTGGATATGAAATACACTTTTACACGCAACGTGATTACGCGCGCATTGGTTTTGGCGTTACCCGTTTTGGCTTCGTTGCCGGCGCTGAGTTATGCCCAAGATGAACAACAAGACAATGCCCAAGATAAACTCGAACGAATTGAAGTGACTGCGCAAAAACGCACGCAATCGATAGTGGATGTGCCTGCGAGCATTTCAGCGTTTGATGGTAAGCGCTTAGAAGAGCTCGGTTTGAGTGAGTTGGATATGATCTCGGATCTCACGCCAGGTCTGGTGATTCAGGAGCAAAGTCCTAACAACCCGGGCTTTGTGATCCGTGGGATTACGTCGGATAGCGGCTCGTCACAAATTTCTCCGCGTGTTTCGATTTACTACAACGGTGTCGATGTGTCGCGTTCACGTGGCTCTTATTTTGAGCTGTTTGATATTGAGCGTGTAGAGGTGGTTAAAGGACCTCAGGCGACATTATTTGGTACCGCAGCAGCAGTGGGCGCTATTAGCGTAATTACTCGCAAGCCAGATGACTTTGATAATGCCGAATTGGCGTTAGGTGCGGGCAACTTGTCGCAGCGTCGTGCGGACGGTTTTATTAACTTGGCGGGCGAGGATCTGAAAGGGCGTCTAGCCTTCAGTTATCGTGAGCGTGATGGCTATATTGATAACATCGCGCCTGAGCAAGATGATATGAATGGTATTGAACGTACGGGTGCGCGCCTTTCGTTACGTTATACACCAAGCGATGCGGTTACTGCCGACTTTATCTATAGCTACGAAAAGAATGATGACACGGGGACTGCGTTTAAAAACGGCATATACGCACCAACCGGTGGTGATACCAGCCCTTATAGTTTTGTTGAAATGACCGGCTCACCCTACTCGGAAGAAGTACTTGGTGCGCCTAAGTTGGGTCTTGATCGCACGATTGATGACTTCAACTTAACGGTTGACTGGCGTCTAAATGATACCACCACTTTGACATCGGTCACGGGTTATCGCGAATTTGATTCGTTAGAGATTTTTGATGCGGATGGCACCCAGGCGTGGTTCTTGGAGTTTGCTGAAGATGCGCAAGGCGAGCAGTGGAGCCAAGAATTACGCTTTAGCCATACATTAGATAACGCGTTTATTCTTTGGGGCGCTAACTATTTTAGCGAAGAAGGCTCTCAACGTGTGCCATTTAGCACCGAGGAATCAATCTACTTTAACTGTGTGGGTGCGTTAGGTACTGGATTGCCGTGTGTTAACGAAGACGGCAGCGTCAATTTGCTTACGCCTGTATTAACGGGTGGAGCACTCAATGAAATTGCGTACCAAGGCAGCTACACCAATATGGGTGATAATCGTTCTTGGTCGGCTTTCTTTGATATAACTTATGATATCAGCGAAGAACTCACTGTTTCCGGTGGTCTGCGATATATTGACGAGTCACGCGAAAGCGGCTTTGCGGCCATCATGCCTAATAGCCAATTACTGACTTTATTGGGACAGCCTACGCAACCCTTGCTACCGACGGTTTCTACAGGAGGCGCGGTATTGAGTGACTCCGGTGATGACAGTGCATTACTCCCGCGAATCAATGTGTTGTACGCACTCAATAAGGATACCAATTGGTTCGCGACCCTATCTAAAGGCCAACGTTCGTTTGTCGTGGATGTAAGTTCAACACTTAACGAGCAGGGCGAGGTGGTTGCCGATTCGTCCGAGATCCCCGCTGAGACGATTTGGAACTACGAGACGGGTATCAAAGGTAACTGGGCCGATGCAGTTAACTACAGCGCTTCGATCTTTTATCAGGACTATTCAGATTTTCAGGTGACGTTGCAAGATGATGCCGGTAACTTTTATACCGATAATGCAGGTGATGCGACTAACTGGGGTGTTGAAACTGAATTTACCGCGTACCTCTCTAATCAGTTAGAGCTCTTTGGTCATGTTGCCTATTTGGACGCTCAGATTGACGATGATGCGAATAACGGACAGTTGGCGGGCAACCGATTTAGGTTACAGCCGGAGTGGACATCCAGCTTAGGTCTGATGAACGATATGACGGTCAGTGATGGTTTGATGTTGCGTAGCTCTTTAGTTGCGACTTACCGCTCTGAGATTTTCTTTGAGCCTGCGAACGCGCCGATTGCTGGTATTCCAATTAAGGAAGACGCCGTCACGTTGTTAAATGGCAGCGTCGGTTTGTATGACGAGCAGGCGGGCTGGAGCTTAGTGCTGAAGGGTAGTAATTTACTCGATAAAGACTATCTTGTTGATGCCGGCAACACGGGCGGAAGCTTTGGTAACCCGACGTTTATTGCCGGACCCAGCCGCTTAGTTTACCTCGAGTTTCGTCAGCGCTTAGAATGGTAAGCATGACAAACAAAAAAGCCGGTGCGTGTATGGAAGCGCGTACCGGCTTTTTTTGAGCTGTGTGACTAACCGCGGAATTGTGCTCGGTGTGTCCCGCTCAGCTGATAATCTTTTGATTTGATGGTATCAACGAATCGCCACTCGTTATCAATGGCATCTTTACTGATCTGGGTGACCATATAACCACGTTCGTGCAAGTTGGTGTATTGCAGATCTTTGATAACAGTCGGTAATGCCTGCGCTAGTTTTTTTGCGGTGGCATCATCAAGGCCGAGATAGGTTTCCATTCCGGGCGATGACACTGAACTGGTACCAAACTCCACACCGATCTGCTCACCGGTATGCGTGGTGAGATGGTTGTGCCAGGCATTATGCGTATCGCCGGCTAAGACGACGATCTTTTTGCCCATTTGTTTTACCTGCTGAAACAAAACTTCACGCTCCATTGCATAGCCATCCCATGCATCGAGGTTATATGGCGTGACGGTATCAATGTAGCGTTGCTGTTGCTCAGTGAGTTGTTGGCCGTTGGCACGCGCTTGCTTGAGCTGGGCGGCTTTTAGCAGTTTATTGGCGATGGTGGAGCGATCTTTAGAGCCAATAATGGCGGCAGGGAAGTTCATGCGAGCCATCAACAGTTGCTGCCCGAGGATCTGCCAACGCGCATTTGACTGAGCCAATTGATTGACCAACCATTGCAGTTGTTTTTTACCTAAGATACTGCGATCGCTTTGCATGGCCGCCTGAAAACCTTGGCTATCAAACTCGCCGGTACTGGCATCGGTAAAGTCAGCGTACGCTAATTGTTTATCGCGACCAATAATGCGGGTGTCTAGCATGATCAGGTTGGCGAGATCACCTAGCTCAAACGAACGGTAAATTTGTAGGCTAGCATCACCTTGTGGCGGGCGAATCGGCATCCACTCATAATAGGCTTGAATGGCTGCGGCACGGCGTTGGTAAAAATCACCCTCAGTGTCGGGTTGATGATTTTGTGCACCGTCTTTGTATGTATCGTTGGCGATCTCGTGATCATCCCACACCACAATAAAGGATTTGGTGGCATGCAGCGCCTTTAATCCTTCGTCTGTTCGGTACAGCGCGTAACGTCGGCGATAATCATCAAGCGAGACGATCTCTTTGTTGTTATTATCCGGGAAGGTGCGACCAATGCGTTCGGCATCGTCGTAGCCATAACCACCGGCGCCGTATTCATAGATGTAGTCGCCTAAATGCAACACAAAATCGATAGTGTCATCTTGGCTTGCGTGATGGTAGGGGTTAAAGAAACCCGCCGGATAGTTCGAGCAAGAAAATACCCCTAAACGAATAGAGTCAATGCCTTGTTGAGGTAACGTGGCACCTTCGCCGATGGGTGAGTATTGGTCATGCCCAACAAAGCGATAATAAAGCGACATGCCAGCGGGTAACTGTTGCACATCCACTTTAACGGTATAGTCGCGGCGAGCAGAGGTCGTTGCGGTACCACTGCGAATAATGTCGCTAAAACTCGGATCACGCGCCACTTCCCAACCTAGGGTAATAACGGGCTTAGCGTTATTTTTAGGTACTGCACGGGTCCATAGCATCAGCGCGTTTGTAGTCGGGTCACCACTCGCCACACCGTGGGTGAAGTCAACGGTGTCCGCGTTATCGGCACGCACCAGCGATGAACAGCCACCTAAAGCGGTGGATACGGTTACGGCGGCTCCTGCCGAGGCGACTACTTTCAAAAAATGTCGACGGTTGATATCAAGCATTGCAAAGGCTCCCTTTTTTCTGCGTGATAGCAGATTAGCGAGCCAGTGTGACAATGCGGTGACAGATTAACGAAGCGTAACTATTATTAAAAGGACGCCGCACAAGCGAATACTACGGATACTCACTTAGGCGTTATGCTCGCTTTTTGCTGTGTTTTGCTTTATCACTGACAAACCCTGCGACAAGGATAAGTAAAACACCGGCTGCGATCACATACCAGCCCCATTGCAGCTCAATGGTATTGAGGATCGTATCAATTGAGCCCTCGAACTCGTAGTTAACCGATTCGGTTCTAATGCTTGCTTTCATATCGCGTACTTGCAGGTACATATCAATAAAACTGTAGCCTGCAAACACTAAGCTCATAGCACCTGCTGCTACAAGTCCCTTGCTGTTGCGGGCAAAGGCAAAGTACATGGCAAACACCGAGGCCGAGAGGACGATGATGCGATCAAACCGACCGTTTTGAAAATACGTAATATCGTCGATAGTTGGCATGCTGAATACAGGTAAAAACATACCCACAAACAAAAGTGCCGCACCGAGCATACCCATTATTCGTTTGTCCACGACTCAAATCCTTGTGTTAACTCTTGGCTGTAAAGCGGAAAAGTTTAAAAAGACTAACACAAAGAGGCGCTTTGATCTTGCAAACATCAGTGCGTGCGCCGCAGCGCACGCTTTACGTATCATGCGGCGCGCGCTTGATGGGTCATTTTAACGAGTTGCTGGCGCACTTGTTGGCCATTAGTCGCAATCGCTTCAAACGGTATGAAAAAGGAGCGCTCATCGTAACTGAGGTGAAAGCCGTCTGGGTAAACACTGCGCATAGTGACACTGCCCGCTTCGAACGTATTGTCCTTCACATCTGAGTGTCGGTTTAATTGCTGTTGCAAGATAAGTGCACAGGCATCGGCATGATCCTCATTCATGTGTGTGATCATGCCAAGTGCCGCTTTATAATCCCACTCGGGCGCGGATACTAACCACTCTTTCGGCTCCAGCCAAAATATCTCACCAAAGCCGCCAATAAAGCGAATATGCTCTACGTTGAGCTGCCAAAATTTAAAATCATGTGCTTTTTTGTAGCCTTCGGCACTTGGAAAGCGTTGGTAGTAGCGTTCGGCCAAGTCATTGTTGTCAATCACTTGGGCATGACCACTGAGCGTGAGTCGCCCTTGGGTATTTTGATCACCTTTATCGGTGCTGTCGTAAAGTGTGACGCTCAAACGATTGTCTTGACTAAGGTTGCGCGCATGTTGGGCAATGTCAGAGACATAAAACACGATATGCCCCTCATCGGTCAGCATCACCGGCGATACTGAACCAAACGGCATGCCACCGAGTTTCTTTGATAAAGTCGACAACACAGCGGTGCTATTGCGTTGTGCAAGCGCACGTGCTTGCTGCGCGGCTTGTTGACGTTCGTTCATTTTTAACCTCTTAAAGTTCGTTGTTATAGGTGTCTGGGTTCGGTAAAAATCATGGGTTTGCGAATACTCGGGTGCTCACTGATGTAGACCGGACTGCGATAAGTTTGTTCAAGTATTTCGGTACGAAACACCGCCTCGGGTTTGGCAAAATGCTTAAGTTCGCCGTCGGCGAGCAGCAAAATATTGTCCGCATAGAGCGAAGCTAAGTTCAGATCGTGCATCACTGCGACAACTAAATTACCTTGCTGAGTAAAACGACGCAGTTCTGCGAGCACAGAATGTTGGTGATACACATCAAGCGCAGAAGTCGGTTCATCGAGCAGCAGCATTTGCTCGCCGGGCACCGTGACATCGAGCTGACACAAGCAACGCGCGATATGTGCTCGTTGCTGTTCACCGCCAGACAAGGTATCCATGGTGCGCTCGGCAAACTTTGCGGCATCCAGTCGTTCGAGCCAGTTCAGTGCGCGTTGGTGTGCTGCATAATCAGGCTCATGAGACCAAAATCGCCCCATACCGACCAGCTCCGCTACTGTGAGGCCAAACGGCGCACTGAGTTTTTGCTCCATCACCGCGCGAACGGGTGCGAGTTGGGCCGGTATCCAGCTTGTGAGTTCGCGGCCGTTGAGCTGAATACTGCCGTGGTAATCGAGTTCGCCTGCCAACGTATTGAGTAGAGTGGATTTACCTGCGCCATTTTCACCAATCACAGCAACAAATTCGCCGGCTTCAAGGGATAGGTCGAACGCGCCCAATAGCCGTTTATGACTATAGTTAACATGAGTGATTTTAATATCCAGCATGAAGCCTCCGTTTTTGTTGGATGAGCAGATAGATGAAGAAAGGAGCGCCCACTGCGGCGGTGATTATCCCGATGGGTAATTCAGCTGGCGCAACGATGGTTTTAGCGATCCAGTCGGTGAGTACCAAAACTGCGGCACCAAACAACATGGATACAGGCATCAGCCAACGAATATTAGCGCCCACCAGCATGCGAGCAATGTGGGGTATAATTAAACCGACAAAGCCGATCATACCGGTCAATGCGACTGCGCCGCCCACACCTAATGCCACCCAAATAATCAATTGCCGCTTAAGTGACACGGTGTTTACTCCTAAGTAACGTGCTTGGCGTTCACCCAGTAGTAGCGTGTTAATCGGCTTGCGCAACATAAATAGTGCGATTGAGCTGACACCCATGAGCACCACGCCTAAGGGTAACTGCTGCCAACTGGCACCCGCGAGTGAACCCATTTGCCAAAAACTCATTAGTCGCAGTGCATCGTCATCGGCGTAATAACTCAGTAAGCCGAGTAATGAGCCGGCTAGCGCGTTAATTGCCACACCGGCAAGTAACAACGTGGCGACGTCGACGCCTGTTTTACCGCCAGCTAAGCGATAGACAACAAAGGTGGTGACTAGGGCGCCCAGAAAGGCGGCCAAAGAGACCCAAACACTGCCTTGTAAACCGATTTGTTCACCCAATGCGATCACTGCGAGGGCAAATACTGCGGCGCCGCCAGAGATACCGATGAGGCCCGGATCAGCCAGTGGATTGCGACACAAGGTTTGCATGGCTGTGCCGCTTTGCGCCAATACCGCGCCCACCAAGAGCCCCAAAACCAAACGCGGTAAACGCAATTGTGTGACGACAGTTTGTTCGAGTTCACTCATGGGCGTGCCGAAGCCGGGCAACCACATCAGCGGTAGCCGCCAATCACTCAGCACCGGGCCGCTCGATAACAGCAGCCAGCTACTTGCCAGGATCCCGAGGGTGCCGGCAATTAGCCAGCGGCGTCGCTCAAAGGTCATTAACATACGCTAAAAGCGCCTCATGTGCTTCGGCAATGCGGGTGGTCATTCCCAGTGCGAGTAACGAGTCCATCACCAATAGCTGGCAGGATTGCCCCGCGTTTAATAACTGTAAGGTTGCGTTTTGGCAGAATTGCTCGCGTCCCCCAGCGGCATCGACCACGTGCGAGGGCGCGACGATAAAGTCAGGCTGGTTTACCAATAAATGCTCGCGCGACACGGTTTTGAAGCCTTTGTGGTCTACCACATTGGTAATGTCCGACTGGCTGAATAGTAAATCGGGGACGCTGTCGTGACCCGCCGCGACAACACCGCGTTCGGATACTTGCAAGACAAAAAGGCCACTGAGTGGTTGCGCACGCGAAACGGGATGAAACTTGTCTTTAATGCTGTTAATTACGGGCTCAGCGCGATCCGGTGTACCAAGTTGGTCGGCGACTTGTTCAATCAGAGCATACAGTTCAGATAGCGTTGTGGGCTTATCGAATTCTGTAACAGGTACACCGGCCGTTTCGATTTGTGCTAATGCGCGTTCACTGCCAGCGCCTTCGAGTACCCATACTTGCTTCGGATTAAAGCTAAGCACGCCCTCTGCGGACAGGTTGCGGTAATAACCAACTTTAGGGAGCTTATGCACAGCACTGGGCGAGGTGCTTGAAGTATCCACACCAATCACTTTGTCGCCACCCCCGACGGCAAATACGATGTCGGTTAACGTGCCACCTGCGGTAATTATTCCTCCTTGAGGTGAGTTTTGCGCGTGAGTGAGCAAGGGCAGGGCTGCTGCCAATATAAGCAACGAGTGTTTCAATATTCTGTAAAGCCGCGTCATAGGAGCCTCTTATCGTTCTGATTTGCGATTGCGTAAAATAAAATAGTAAGTTTTAGTTGCAAATGCAAATAGTTTTCGTTTAGATCTATTGCGTTTTCACGATGCCTGTTTTGTCATTCAAAGAAATTGGAGAAGCTTGTGAACGTTTGGATTAAGAAAACCGATGCTTTTAAACCTTCGCTATTGGCCGCTGCCATCGCGACAACTATGACCAGCGGTGTGTATGCCGCAGAGGTGAATTTACCTGCAGCCGACCAGAGCGTTGATGAGATTTTAGTGGTCACAGGTTCGCGTACTGAGGAGAAGCTCGAGGATGTCGCGGGCGCAGTAAGCGTTATTTCGGCAGACGATATTGATATGCAAGTGAGTAATGGTCTCGCGGATGTTTTCCGCTATGACCCGAGTATTCAGTCGACGGGAACCCAAGGGCAGGCACAAACCTTATCGATTCGAGGAATCGGTGGTAATCGGGTGGAGTACATTAAAGACGGTCGTCGACTTAACGATGCCTACGCAGGTGGAGGCGGTTATTTGGTGGGGCGCGGTTACTTAGATGTGGCCCAGGTACAGCAAATTGAAGTAGCGAAAGCGGCCGCATCACCACTTTACGGTTCGGATGGCTTAGGTGGCGTGATTGTAATATCAACGCCCGATCCGAGTGATGTGTTAAACGGCAATGACAAAGCAGCGCGCTTGAGTTTTGGCTTTGATGGTCTCACTGATGAGACAAAGCTCGGCTTTAGTGGAGCGCGGCAGTTTGATGGCTCGAGTGCGATGATTCAGGTGTCCGCGCGACAAGGTCAGGAGACACAGAACTATGAGGAATCTTTGCCCGGTTATGATTACGACAGCCAGAGTGTGTTAGCTAAATGGGCACTTGATATCGGTGATGATGAACTGAAGTTTACGTTGGACCACTTTCAGCAAAACACTCAACAGTTTATTGCGGAAACTAATCAAACCGACGACGACAATCGTCAAACGGCGCTTTCGGTGGGCTATCAGCGTAATCAGCCCAACGCATTCGCCGACTCGCAGCATTGGCAGTTGTATTTGACGGATTATGAGCAAGGCAGCGACCAGGTCAGCGCGGGAGCAAGCCAAGCGGGCGCGTATACCGATTACAATGACTATGGTTTTGAACAACGGATCATGGGTGCGCGTTGGCAAGCACAAAAGCAACTTGATGCCGCCTCAACACGTCATGATCTCGTGTATGGCTTTGATGCTGATTACTACGACACCGAGCGACCGCGATTCAAGACACGTATCGCGAGCGATGGCACAGTAATGCAAGATAATGAGCCGCAGAAAGCCTTCCCCGGCGCCGAAACATGGCTAACAGGTGTGTTTTTGCAGGATAACATCACGTTTAAAGAGACCGCTTTTAAACTGATTGTTGGTGCGCGAGTTGACCACTATGAGATGAGTCCAAATGAGAACACGCTGTACGATATGTCTGAGCTTGCAGATATCAACGAGACGGCATTTTCACCTAAGGTAGCGGGTGTGTATACCTTTGAGTCGGGCATACGCGGCTATCTGCAATACGCCGAGGGCTTTAAGATCCCCCCGCATGACCAAGCCTATCAGAGCCATGGCATTGAGCCGTTTTATGCCATCTTGCCTAACCCCGACTTACAGCCAGAAAGCAGTCGCGCCGTAGAAGCGGGATTAAAGTTCAGTAATGACACCACGCGATGGAACCTAGCCGCGTTTTACAGTCGCTTTGATGATTTTATCGAGACTGCGGTTGTAGGCACGAGCCCCACTTATATTCCAGGCGTTGATCGGGTTGAATATCAGTATGTGAATCAAGATGAAGTGACAATCAAGGGAGCTGAAGCGAGTGTGACGCATTGGCTCACTGACTTCATGCGTGTCGATACATCCGCTGCCTACGTAACGGGTGAGAACGATGCGACGGGCGAGGCGTTGACCTCATTATCGCCGCTTTCGGGGAATTTTTCGCTCGGTTACTTTGCTGATAACTGGCATATCCGAGGTATTGTTAATGCGGTTGCTGCCATGGATGATGTACCGAGTGCGTCGGCCGAGTCGGGACCTTATATCGAAACGGCAGGCTATACCACTGTGGATGTTTTGGCGGGTGTGCGCTTGGGCGATTGGCAGGTGAACTTGGCGGCACTCAATGTAACCGATAAGTATTATGTGCCTTACCAACGTGTCGCAGGACTGTCAGCAGATGCGCCGACCGAGCAGTACAGCCAGCCCGGTCGGTCATTTGCGATACAGGCATCGTATCGTTTTTAGTCGTTAAACCAATGCCGCGTGCGGTTAGCAAACCACACCAATGAGAGCATGACAGGTACTTCGACTAATACGCCCACAACGGTAGCGAGTGCCGCACCTGAGTGCAGGCCGAACAATGAGATGGCAACCGCCACTGCGAGTTCGAAAAAGTTTGAAGTGCCTATCATGCAGGCGGGCGCAGCCACGTTATGCGGCAACTTCATTTTCTTCGCTAAGAAATACGCCACTGCGAAAATACCGTAGGTTTGAATCAGTAGCGGAATCGCTATGAGTACAATCGCCTGCGGTTTTTCGATAATGGTTTCGGATTGAAAACCAAACAGTAGGACAACCGTCGCGAGCAGACCCACGATCGACCACGGCTTCATAGTCGCGAGAAAGTTGTTCAGGCGTGTGTGGTCGTTGGCTTTATCCAGCTTCTGGCGTGTTAATGCGCCAACAATGAGTGGTATCAACACATACAGTACAACGCTCAGCAACAAGGTATCCCACGGCACTGTGATATCCGTTACGCCCAAAAGTAAGCCGGCGATAGGTGCGAATGCAAATATCATGATGACGTCGTTAATAGAAACCTGCACTAAGGTGTAGTTCGCGTCACCCTTTGTCAGTTGACTCCAAATGAACACCATCGCGGTACAGGGTGCAACACCCAGTAGGATCATACCGGCGATATACTCGGATGCGGTTTGCGGGTCGACCCAGTCGGCAAACAACCCTTTAAAGAACAGCCACCCCAGTAGTGCCATGGTAAACGGCTTGATCAGCCAGTTGATGACCAAGGTTAATACCAAGCCTTTTGGTTTTTTACCGACATCTTTAATGGATGAGAAGTCGACCTGTACCATGATCGGGTAAATCATGAGCCAGATGAGCACTGCGATAACTAAGTTAACGTGGGCATACTCAAGCTCTGATACAACGGTAAAAACCCCTGGGACTGCAATACCCAGGGCGATACCTGCGATGATGGCAAGTGCCACCCAAACAGACAAATAACGTTCAAATAAACCCATGAATATTCCTATTTTTTAATTAATCAACTCACTTAAAGCATGTTTTAACTGGCTTTGAGATAAAGCTTGTTCAGCTATCCCTTGCAAATGACTGACGCGGTGTTTGATTTCTTTGATACACTCGCGGAAAGCGGCGGCAATCTCTTCTTCGGTGCCTTCAAGCTTTGAAGGGTCGGCAAGTCCCCAATGCATTTTAATTGATTGTCCGAACCAAACCGGGCAAGCCTCGCCTGCCGCCGAGTCACAGACGGTAATGACGACGTCGGGTTTGAAGTATTCGAAGTCATCCCAAGACTGGCTTTGCAGCCCTTCGGTCGATATACCGGCTTCGTTCAAATAACGCAGTGAGAGAGGGTGTACCTCGCCTGCAGGTTGGCTCCCAGCGCTTTTTGCCTGAATATGATCGCTGGCAAAGTGGTTGGTGATCGCTTCTGATAAAATGCTACGACAGCGATTATGGGTACAGATGTAGAGTATTTTCACAAGAAACCTTTTTAGTTAGCAGCTAGCGCCTCGGGCTTTCGCCTGTTTAAGCTTTTCGAGGGCCGCGGAAAAGTAGTCTAAATTATTGCGTGCAGCCTGCGTAATGATGTCTTTTGCCCACGTGGGTAGGTGAGGGTGCAGTTGGTAATACACCCACTTACCACGGCGTTCACCCAGCACGATATTGCACTTACGCAGTTCAGCGAGGTGGCGCGAGACCTTCGGCTGGTCAAGCTCCAGCGCGTCCATAAGATCGCAGACGCAAGCTTCCTCAAGCGTGCTTACAATCAGCACGGACTTTAAACGGGTATCATCCGCTAGACATTTAAAAAGCTGTAATGGGGTCATCGTGTCCGTTCCTATTTCATATATATGGTAAATCATATATATGAAAAAACACATGTCAAATGATTTAGGATTGCGGTGGACAGAGGGTATGACAACAATTAATGTAAATAAAAATAACAATCTAAGGTGATTAATGAGATATTTTATTCAAGCGACCCTGGTGTCGATTATGGTGTTTTTGTGCGCTCCAGCCGCGAGTCAAACGTTTAAAGAAGGTGTTCATTACGATGTTATTGACGGTGTCGACCAGGCAAATGACGATGGTCTAGTCGAATTCTATTCGTTGTACTGCTCGTACTGTTATCGCTACGAACCCATTGCAGACGCCATGAAAACAGCTTTTGCCGATCAGTTTAGCAAGGTCCATGTCGCATCAGTTGCACCGAGTCCCGAGGCGGGGAGTACAATTACTCGCGCGTATATTCTTGCGCAAAAAATGGATATTGCAGAGAAAATAAATCGTGTGATGTTCGATTACAATTTTAAAAAGGGTCACTTATTACGAGAGCCAGAGGATATTCGTAACGTATTTATTGTAAACGGTATCGACGGTCAGACTTTTGATAAGGGTATCGCGAGCTTCGCTGTAACAGCGCGGTTTAATCAGTGGCAACGTCTGATAGATAAGCTGGGCGTGAGAGCAACACCGACTTTTGTCGTGAATGGAAAGTACCGAATTAATCCGACCAGCTTACGTGATAGTGATGACCTCACTGCAAGCTTGATAAACTTGGCAGGTTATTTATTAGAGAAGGAATAAATCAAGCGTCGCGCCAAAGGCGCGACCTACTAAAACAGGTTGAGGGGGAGTTTGAGATAGCGTTGGCCGTTGTTTTCTGGTTGTGGGAGGTGGCCGGCGCGCATGTTGATTTGCACTGATGGCAAAATTAAACGCGGCATATTGAGTGTCGCGTCGCGTTCGGTGCGCATTTTTACAAACTCGTCCTCGGTTGTGCCGCCGCCTACATGTACGTTGTTTTGTTTTTCTTCCGCAACCGTTGTTTCAAATGCGTACTCATCGCGATCGGGCGCTTTATAATCGTGACACATAAATAGCCGTGTTTGGTCGGGAAGTGCAAAGACCTTTTGAATCGAGCGATACAAGGTGCGGGCGTCACCTCCTGGGAAGTCACACCGCGCTGTACCATAGTCGGGCATAAATAGCGTGTCACCGACAAACGCTGCATCACCAATTACGTAGGTTAAACAAGCCGGTGTGTGACCTGGTGTGTGTAATACCTGTGCTTGTAGCTCGCCTATGCTGAACGTGTCGCCATCGGCAAACAGGTGATCAAATTGGCTGCCATCGCGCTGAAACTCAGTGCCCTCATTAAATGCTTTTCCGAAGGTCTCCTGTACGGTTTTAATATGCTCGCCAATGCCCAGTTGGGCGCCAGTATGCTCTTTTAAAAAGGGCGCGGCAGATAAGTGATCAGCGTGGACATGGGTTTCTAATATCCAATCAACGGTGAGGTGATTATCCTTGATGAACTTTAAGATACGTTCAGCAGACTCGGTGCTTGTACGACCTGCGGCATAATCAAAATCCAGCACCGAATCGACTATTGCACAGTGCGATGAATTGGGATCTTTTACCACATAACTATAGGTATTTGTCGGCTCATCAAAAAAGTGAGTCACAACGGGCTTGAGCGCTGACATGATGTTACCTCTTAATAAAAAATTGCTTAAATATACTCACTAATAATAAGTATATAACCATATCGTAGTTTAGGTTTCAATCTGTGAAAAGCCAGCAGACATTTTATGTTAATTTTTAGTAACAGTCTGATATGATTTATGATAAAAATAGCTAATCTGGTCAATTTACGAGGATATAAAAATGAAAAAGTTGGCATTTGGGCTCTCGGGAGCAATTTGTTTACTCGGGCTAATTGGATGTGAAAGTATGGGGCGGGACTTACCTGAAGAGCCTGAATATGCTTTGGACTTAACCAAAGAAAAAGATGGTCAGGCTTATACCGACTATTGGGTCGTTGAGGAGCAAGAAAAAACACTAAAGTTGTCTGATCAATACTCACGCTCACTTGCACGCAACAACCAAAATGGATGTGCCTCAATTATCTATACAATAAATAGCGAGGGACGCGTCGCAAGCCATAAAGTTGAATATGCATACCCGAACGAAACGGCTGCCAAAGCACTTATCGTGAGCTTAGATTACCTTCGCTTTAAACCGACTGAACAAAATGTCGAACGTACCCCTGTTACGACCCGAATTTTTTCGGTATTTAAGGTGGGTAAAAATGAAGGTTCGGAAGAATTTAAAGCCGCTTGTGACGTCGATGCCAATACGATTGATAAGTTTGCGAAACAAAAAGAAGCCAGTTAAGGCTTCTTTTTAAGGATATCCACAATACGGTTTATGTATATTTCCGAGAGGTTCCATTCGTATCCGTCAAAATCGGTTGTGTTTACGAACTGAACAACGACCGTATCGATGTCTGGGTGATACTCGGCTAAGCTCTGATAGCCGGGTATCAAGCCTCCGTGTTCGAACTTGTAAACCGATGAATAAATCGCTTGTTCGCCGGGTGCAAATGCAGAGCCGTCGTTAAGTGCTCGAATGAATCGCCCAACATCGGTAATACTGGCAATCATCGAACCATAGTCATTTTCTTTTATATTAGGTTGTACACCGACGTAGTAACCACCCATGAGATCCTTGATATTAATTGCGTCGAGCGAGAAGTAAGTATTCTGAAGTGCTAATGGTTGTAAAATGCGATCGGTAATGTACTGTTGATACGAATAACCCACAGTATGGTTAATAATTTGGGTAAGTAGTAAATAGTTTGTATTGCAATATGCATAATCGGAATCGGGTGCAAAATCAGCGGGCTCATCCATAATAAGTGCGAGTTTTTCCGACGCTGTTGCGGGTGGATTTGACCAGTAGTTGGGCGTATCTGTGAAGTTAGGAAGTCCACTCCGATGTTGTAAAAGCATTCGCAACGTAATTTCATTAGCGTTTGGAAGGTGTTGACTGACTTTAGGTAACAGCTGGCTAAGCGAGTCATTTAGGGATAGCTGACCGTCGTTGATGAGCTTTGTTGTTGCTAGCGCTACATAAAGCTTACTGATACTCGCGATCTTAAATAACGCATTAGGTTCAGCAGGCAACTGCTTGGCTCTATCGTGCCACCCCGCGGTGAATATCGTTGCCGGTTGTTGTCCTTGCTGAACGTAAACAATCATTCCGTCAAAATGGTCTTGCGTCGCTTCATCTATTTGTTGCTGAATAGTGTTGGGGAGTGGCGCAAGCCAAGTGCTAACAAGTGGCCAAGGTACGAAAAACAG
>NZ_CH672406.1:60071-107540 GCF_000152885.1 Idiomarina baltica OS145 | reverse complement strand
CTTAGTTCGTTTTACAATGAATCATTAATAACACGGGAGCTTGCACATGAGTCGAGTGTTTATGCAGAAGAACGCGATGCCTTTGATTGCTATTATTGGTACCGTTGCCGTCATCGTTTATGGTCAGCTAATTCTCAGTTGGGGAATGTCATCCAGCGAGATGAGAGAAGTCTATTTAGGGTTGGCACTGACTGAGTTACTTATATACATAGGCTGGTCGATAGTAACTGCGTACGCGGCGGTGTTTTACAGTCTAAAAAGTAATATAGAAGCTCGCTGGAAAAAAGTCGGTCTATTATGTTTATGTGCAATTGCGCCATGGCTTGTCGGATATTTGATGAATCTAGCTTGAAGGCTAAGGCCAAAAAAAGGGGCATGGGAGCCCCTTAGAAAGCAATCTATAGACCGAATTCTTGCTTGGCAATTTGTTCGATCTGACCATACTGAATAAAACCAGGTATCCACTGTTCACCAATCATGATGGTAGGAGTACCACGAAACCCTAGCGCTTGAAACGTCTGTAAGTTCTTCTTAATCGTTTCTTTGCTGGCTTGCGGGTGTTCCAACCACGCTTGTGTTTCCGTGCGTTCGGCGATTGCTCGAAGTGAATCAGCGTTATGCATTCCTGATTTGCTCATTAGCAGTGTATGCACATCATAGTAACTATCGGAAGCATTCGACCAAACACTCAGCCCAAACTCAGTTGCATTGGTGTTGATACCATCAACAGAGCGCTGACGTAGCGGCACAATGATATTAATGACATTGACCGATGGGTATTCTTTAATTAAACGCTCTAAACTGGGCTCCAGCTTTTTGCAGTAGGGACAGTTATAATCCGTAAAAATGACGATCGAATGCGCGGCATCAATATTGCCTAGAGTAGGGTGTGTAGAGGTATCAAAAAGCCAGTCCTTATATTCTTGGTAGGTCGCTTTTTGCGCTTTTTGTTCCTCTAGAAAATTTTCTAATCCCTGACGCATATTTCCAATAAGTTGCGGGTTATCTCGGAGCATGGTTTCGATTTGTGCCAGATCCGTTTCTTGTTTATCGGTGAGTGATTGCGCGCTGATCGCATTGCTCATTAAAGCGGCACCAATAAAGAGTGTCATTCGTTTAAACATCATTAATTCCTTATCTTAAAAGTTAATTCTAAAATTTGCTCAACCACAAGCGTGCTAGGATCCCCGGTGGCGATGTGAAGCCACTGGTGGCGCTAGTCACTTTATGGTTATTAATAATTAAAATGGTGGGTGTTGCGGTGATATTGAACTGGCGGGCGATCGCGCCCTGAGTGTCATTAACCGTTATAAACCCCAGTTCTTGTTGCTCCAAATAAGCAGAAATCTTAGTGTTATGCCCTGATCTTAATGCCACTGAAATGACGTTGTAGTCGTCACTTAACCAGTCTACAGTCGGCGAGACCGTTGGACACACGGGACACCAGGTCGCCCAGAAATAAAGTAGCACGGGCTCTTCTTCACTCATCTTAGCTATTGATAGCGGTTCGCCAGCCAGGCTTGTGAGTGTTAATTCGTCGGGCAACGTAGTGGGTACGTTATTGTTACGATACAAGTCGACGCCGAAGGCGATCGCGGCGGCGACAACAAGGTAACCCAGTAATTTAATAAATCTCAGACCCCATTTATTCATTTCTCGCTTCCTTGATGGCTTGCATTACGGCATCGCTGGTAAGGATGATGGGTAACTCAATCCCTTCGGGAGCGCCCGGTCCGTATACTCGGTTGTATGGCACGCCGTATTGTCCATAGGCGCGAAGATAGTCAGTGATATAATCATTTCGCACGGTCCAATCACCGCGCATACGAATCAGGTCAGGTGCTGCGAGCGCGCTGTACACCGGCTCTTGTTCAAGTACACCGAGCTTATTGGCTTTACAGGTAATACACCAGTCTGCTGTGACATCTACAAATACGACTTTTCCTTGTGTAACCGCCTGATGAATCGTCTTAAACGAGAGCATTTGCCAAGGGCGTTCGCTGGTTTGCTCTGCTGAAGTTGATTCGCTGGATGCCTTTAACCAATGCGGTGTTAACAATGTGAATAGCCAGACGCTTGTGGCGAGCAACAAGGCACCAAATATCGGCTTCACCCATTTCAGCCACGGCCCGGGTTTGGGTAACAACTTACGGGTTTGTGGAAATGCCGCGATGGACAACCAAGGCAGCGCCATACCAACACCGAGCCCGAAGAATATCAGCAGTAACAAATACATTGGCGCGCCTAGTGCGAACGCCACCGCAGTCCCTAAAAAGGGGGCAGTACACGGCGTTGCTAATACAGTGGCAAATACGCCTTGACTGAAATGACCTAGTAACGAACTACGCTGTGACTTTAGCGCCCATTGATTGAGCCACTGCGGGAGGCGGATCTGATAAAGCCCGAACAAATTTATTGCAAAAGCCAATGTAATGAACGCCAGTACTGCGATAAACCAAGGGTTTTGAAACTGCATTCCCCAACTGATCCGCGCGCCACTCAGTTTTAACAGGCCGAGTAGAGCGCCAATAACGATAAAGGTGCTGATAACACCCATAGCTGTGGCGAGAAACTGATACCGAACCTGCCGCGCTGATGCGTCGCTGTTAGCGATCAGAGATTGCACCTTGATTCCAAGGACTGGTAAGACGCAGGGCATTATATTGAGAATTAAACCACCCAGCAGAGCGGCGAATAGCGCCCCCCAAATAGTCATAGTATCGAGGGGGTCATTCGTTGTCGTGCTATTACTCCGGTCGAGTTGTGTTGTGTAAACCGCACTGAATGGATCGTCATTTACGGTGATGCTGACTTGTCGATTGACGAGTTCTGGTAGCTCGAGCCAATGAGATGCTTTAAAGCTGGCGATTAAACGCTTCCCATCAACGCTCACCGTCTGTTGGACGAGTTTAAAAACCACTTCATCAAGTTGTTTATCTTCACTGTGCACAAACACCTGTGGCGAATCCCAGCGCGATTTGCGCGATAACACAAAACTCAGTTGTTGATCATCAGCGTTGTAGTCAGCGCGCGTCACTTGCGCGTTACCGAGTGGCCGCGGTACTAGACTCATTGCTCGCGCAAAAGCAAAACTCTGTTCGCTGTCTGGCGAGAGTTGATTAACATCAATATTCAATTGCAGCGGAAAATCTGTTAGCACACAGATATTCGTGCAGCTCGATAACGTGAATACAGCATCCAACTGAGCCCTTTCAGTCGCTTCAGATACGACGATCTCGAGGGGAAAAGTGACTTGGTGTTTATAGCCGGCTGTACGAATGGATTGTACGTAATACTCGCTCGGTGTTGGCCAATGCCAATCGATGCGTTCAATACCTTGAGACGAAGCCAAGTCGATACGCGGTGGAATACCGCCTTCACCCGGTGCCTGCCAGTACGTTTTCCATTCATCTTTAAGTTGCACCGTTAAAAGTGCCGGCAATGTCCGTGTTTCGGGGTTAAATTCGCCTGTCACTGAAAGTTTGACCTTAACCGCGTCGTGATCAGAACTCGTCAACCAACCCGTGGAAGGTGAGCCCTGTGCCCAGCTGAACGATGACATCAAAAGGCTTAGACATACGCTAAACCAGCGTAGGTAGCCTACAAATTTTGCTGTTTTCATTGATACTCCTAAAATAGCTAAAAAATACGTTTTCGAGGCAAACGTAAGAAGCTATTCCAGAAATAAGCAGAAGAGGGTGTGGCACCTTCGCTTAGGTTTTGCGAATCGCTGTGCATAGCTAGGTGCTGGCGTATTGCTTTTGGAAAAGAGTACAAAGCCAATAAACGCAACAAATAATGCCAGTGCGCTGATATCTAATTGACTGACTTTGAGCAAGTGTGAGGCGTGCTCACACTGTTTATGGCTCGCTTGAGGTGTCTTATTACTCGAATCAAGCGATGCTGTGACGGTACTATGTTGGTCACTCAGCTGGCAGGTTTTAATGAGACTGAAACGGTTACCCCAACACAACACAAACACCAAGGTGAGTGCGACACATACCGCAATAAAAGAGGGCTTTTGTTGTTTAGAAAGAGGGGTCATGGCACCGCTGATTATTCAATTTTATTACCTGCATTGTGCCAGAACTTAAGCGATGTTCAATAGGCAGCGCACTGTGTACGCTACCTACTACGAACTCGTTAGTCCCAATCAGGCGAGAAATCGGGATCGATGAGACGATCGTCTTTGTCAATATCCGCGATTGCCTTCATGTCATCTTGGTCGAGTTTTAAGCTTTGCGCATCAAAATTCGATTTCAAGTGGTCCACCTTGGTGGTTGACGGAATCGCGATATAGTCATTCGCCAATTGCCATGCAATAGCGACTTGTGCCGGCGAGACATTGTGTTTCTCAGCAATATTTTGCATCACTGAGTTATCCATTACCGCGCCTTTTGCCAACGGTAAATAAGCCGTAACTTTAACGCCCATTTGTTTACAGGCATCTGTTATCGCATGGTTTTGAAAGAATGGGTGGACCTCGATCTGGTTGGTGAGGATTTCATCTTTCCCCACATGCGCCGCCGCACGATTTAACAAATCGATGGTGAAATTGGACACACCTAGGTGCTTAATTAACCCATCTTGCTGGGCTTTCTGCAGCGCGTCTAAGGTCTCCTCAACAGGCACTTCGTCATTCGGCGAGGGCCAATGAATCAGCGCGAGATCGATGGTGTCGCGTTGCAGTTTATCGCGGCTCACTTGCAGCGAATCAAGCACGTCTTGATAAGCGAGCTTTTCGTACCATACTTTGGTCGTGACAAACACGTCCTTATTGGTGTGTTGAGCGAGTGCTTTACCCACATCGGCTTCATTACCATAAAATTGCGCGGTATCGATGTGCTCGTAACCCATATCAATGGCAGCACTAACGAGGTCGGTGAGTTCCTGTCCTTCCAATCTAAAGGTGCCCATACCAAACTGGGGAATCATAATTGCCTCCTTTGCTAACGTATTCATATAGGTAATACCCAATAAATCGAATAAAAGTCCAATCCGTCGTTGGGTCTTTCGATATCTGCATTGGAATAATGGGAGTACTGTACTGTAATTCTTGCTTTACTGTGAGCGCTATACTGCCAAGAGAAGCCAACACGATCTTCAAATTGAAACTGTGTTGATAAACGGCGGTCACCAATACGGGTTTTATCAAAATAACTACCGCCGATGCCAGCCTCTAAATACAGTGGCGTGGCGCTTTCGGTCAATTGCCATTGAAACACAGGTGACACGGTCAGTGCGGTGATATTGTCGGACGTGTCGTTTGAGTCCTGCCAATGATTGAGACCCATCTCGAGACTTACTTGCGGGCTGCCTGCCCAATCCAAAAAGCTGAATTGCGTACTCTCAGTGCGGTAGCCGATTCGTGCACCACGCAATTGGTCGGTGGAATACGAAGCTGATACGTGCCATTCATCGGCTTTTACAGGTAATAAAAAGGTTGCGGCTGCCAATGCGACAGCCGCGGTTTTGATACTGCTCATACTACTTCCTCTCACATACAGGTAATGATACATACGTGACTGTATGTAAAAGGATCAGAAAAAATTAAGCTTTTCTTAATGTTAGATTGACACGTGTTTGTTGGGTGAGCGGGTGGGTGCCTTCGACCAGTTTATCAATACCGTGATAATTAAGTCGGCTAGGACCGCCCCAAACTAATACATCACCGTGATTAAGCGGCAGACGTTGTTTCGTGCCGGTGCGTGTTTGGCCTGCCCAAATAAAGCGCGCGGGCAAGCCAAATGAATAAGAGACGACCGGCTCGTTTAGGTCGGACTCATCGCGATCTTGGTGTAGTCCCATTTTAGCACCCGGTTTGTAGACGTTTATTAAGCAGGCATTAGGTAAAAACTCTGGATAACCTGCTTGTTCAGCGACTTGTGTTGCGTCATTAAGCAAAATCGACGGAATGTCAGGCCAAGGTTTATCTGACTTGGGGTCGGTTGCTTGATAGCGGTAGCCTTTGCTATCCGAAACCCACCCAAAATCACCGCAGTTACTGCTCAGCACTGACATAGGCTTATTACCGGGCGTCATGAAATGACGAAGCGGCGCTTGACGCACACACTCACGTATCGCCGCCAGTATATCCGCAGCTTGCTCTGAGGCATGATTCGGCAAGAGCCATGCCCCAGGCGCAAACTCAATGGGTCCAGACGCGTCTAACAGAGACATTAAAGCGTCCCATACAGTATCAGACCTGCAATCAACCAAACGCCGGCAATAATACAAAGACCGTTCATCAGATAGTCGCGCCATGAGTTACTGCTACCATGGTCGTGATCATGGTGATGATGATGTTCGTGATGGTTATGTTGCTTTTTC
The DNA here is from genome assembly GCF_000152885.1 of Idiomarina baltica OS145. Lineage (GTDB taxonomy): Bacteria > Pseudomonadota > Gammaproteobacteria > Enterobacterales > Alteromonadaceae > Idiomarina > Idiomarina baltica. The sequence continues at coordinate 101,210 of NZ_CH672406.1, read as the reverse complement.
TGCCGCTGAGTCAAATAGATTAAACCCGCGCTCACAGCTAAAAAGATCAGGTTAAGAATGAACCCGTAGTCGACCGAGAAGAACGCGCGTTCGGTGATTTTTTGTTGTTGGGAATGGTCGGGCAAGGCGTCAAAAGCAAACAAGCCATAATGCAGCGTTAAGGCGGTTAATACCAAACAGACGAATAACATCAGGGCAATGTATAACGCCATTTTCCAACCGTAGTACTTAGCGTTGATACGCAACACTGGCAATACGATTAAGTCGGAGAATATAAATGCCATGACGCCCGCAAAGGCGACCCCCTCACCGTATAGCACTGCGGCGAGCGGAATGTTACCCATTGAACCAATAAAGGTGAAGAACGCGGCTAAAGGACCCACAATGGTCTGTTGTAGCACTTCCAAAAACGAAGCATCAGCGACATTGGCACCAGAACCTTGGAATAACCAGTTGAAAAACTCACTGGGTACAAAGGCGGAAATGATACCCGCAGCAGTGAAGCCAAGAAGCACGTCTTGCCACACCATCTGCCATTCCATTTGGTATTTTTTTGCGACTTGTTGCCATGTTTCGCGTGTCAGTAAGGCGCTCCATGGCTTCGTTGAGTTGTCCTCATCTTCTGCGTTTTCGTTTTTGCGAGCCGATTTAATCAAACCCGTAGGTGATGTCAGTTTAATATACAGCCAAGCAAAAGCGATAAGTAACACGCCACCAATATATTCACCTGCGACAAACTGCCAACTCAAGAAGATCGCAATCACAAATCCGAGTTCGATAACGAGGTTCGTGGATGCAAGTAAAAATGCCATGGAGGCGGGGAAGGAGGCGCCTTTATTAAACAAAGCGCGTGTTGTTGAAAGTGCTGCGAAACTGCACGAGCTCGAAATGAACCCAAAAAAAGTGCCGAGTGTCATCGATTTAGCCGAGTCGTCACCCATCAGGCTTTTCATATGTCCACGACTGACCATGACCTGAATAAGACTACTTATGAGGTATCCGAGCGCGAACGCCCACAACGCCATCCAAAAGAAGCCAACACTGGTGTGTGCTGCATTTGCCCACTCTTGTAAAAAATTCATGGCTATTCCTTGTTTGTGATTTTCCTCTGCATTATGAGTCTGTGTTCACGCAGCCCAAGGTAATGCTCAGCCTTTCTAACAACTTCGAAACCAAGTTTTTGGTATACGCTGATTGCGGCTGCGTTGCTTGGGGCGACGCTTAGAAGGACACATGTCACCCCCTGCTCATCTAAACTACGCAAACTATCGCTTAACAGTTTTGTGCCCACGCCACGGCCTTGGCAACCTGGCTTTACTGCGGCGGACATCAACCATAATGTATTGGCCTTTTCGGCCGGCGCGTACATGGCATACGCAAGGATGTCATTGTTATCACGACAAATAAACTGAGAGTTCGGCCATTGATGTGCGGCCTGATAGAACAATAGTTCAGGATAGGCGAGGTTATCGTAGAGCTGTTGTTCGATAGATACCACCTTTGCAATCGCGTGACGATCTAAATTAAAGCGCTCAGTCTTTAGGCTGGAATTGGGCATATTGGCGACTCCTAGGATGCATCGATATCTTTGACTTGTAACTTAAGCCAGTTAAGTAGCGCGACGAGCGCAACGGAATAGCGACGCTTTTTACGATACTGCGCATACACAGCTACACTCCGTGACGACTCAGTTTTGCCCAAAGTGTGCCAGTCTGATAATGATGGATGCTGTGTCAGTTGTTCATCGACAATAGCCACTCCTTGATATGTGTGTGCCAAGTCGAGCGCCATAGTCGTATCGGCACATTGATTAATAGTCAGCGGGTGAGTGCGGTTTGTGTGCTGTTCTATCACTCGTTGATGCATGGGGTGTGCCTTATCGACAAACCACGTTGCCTGAGTCGAGTCACAATTTGCATCGGGGCTGATCGCGACATAACTCGGTTTATAGAGTGTGGTTTGCTGTATTTGCGTATCCCGTAAAAGACTTTGGCTGATAAGCAGATCAATGTTTTCGTGTTGAATTTGACTCGCCCAGTCAGCTTGCTGTGCATCATTGACTTGCTCATCGCTACGAACAAAGCTGAGTTGGATATGTGGGTAAATCGAGTGAAAGTCAGCAAGGCGATCTTGTAGCCAGTAACGTAGACGCTCAGAACTAATAGCCAGTGTAAGCCGGGTAATGTTATGATCCGCGGTGGAGCGGGCACGTTGTATGGTGTGATCTAACTCGCGAAAAATACTTTCGAGTGCGGGGGCAAGCTCTAATCCCGCCGGCGTTAGTGCATGAACACGGTTGTCGCGTTGAAATAAGCGCATGCCTAACTGATTTTCGAGTGTCTGAATCTGTCGTGTGACAGCCGCTTGGGTGACGCCCAACTGCTGAGCGGCTTGTTTGAAGGTGCCTGCACGCGCCGCGACGTCAAACACGCGCAGAGCATTCAGCGATAAGTTTGATTTAGTGCTCATAGTTGACCAGTTTTATTTAATTTGAGTTAACTAAAAGTTAACCTTAATTGCATGGAGGCGCAAGTCGTGTCTTATTGGGCTGAGTTTATTACTATTGCCACCTATCATCTGCTCGCCGTTGCAAGTCCTGGTCCAGACTTCGCGGTGGTGACGCGTTATAGCTTATCTTACGGTCGCAAAATCGGCGCGTTTGTGAGCTTGGGCGTAGCCGCAGGTATTATTTTGCATGTGACTTATTCACTGGTGGGTGTAGCCATTATTATTAAACAAACGCAGTGGTTATATGCAGCTATTTTGACAGCGGGTGCGCTCTATTTAGCCTACATGGGCGTGGGCGCATTGCAGTCAAAACCGAAACCTGCGCCCGACACCCATGAGCACGACCCGCAACGTCCGTCTGAAAGGCGCGCGTTTATGACGGGCTTTATTACTAATGGGTTGAATGTCAAAGCAACGTTGTTCTTTCTGACATTGTTTACTGTAGTGATTAGCCCTGACACACCATTTGCTTGGCAGTTAAGCTATGCCATTTATTTAATTCTCGCCACGGGCGTATGGTTTTTGTTTCTGTCCCGAGTGCTGTCGTCGGAGCGCGTATTTAAACGCGTGTGGCGTTACATGCACTGGGTTGATCGACTCATGGGTGTGTTATTGATTGCCCTCGCTGTGCATTTATTCATTGATGTACTCAGCGAACTGAAAATTATTGTTTAAGCCGATGAGCACTGGGTGCGTAACCCAATGAATAGCGTTATAATTGAACCGATTTTTATGAGATGTAAGCGAGAGCTATGCTGTTATTTGTAGATGATTTGACCGTGATTGATTGTTCTTACCTATGTGCCGAGCGCGGCATCGTGGGCGAAAGCTGGATTGTAGATATTGAGCTCGATGGCTCACTTAATGAACAGTCGATGGTGCTTGATTTTGGTCGCGTGAAGAAGCAGATCAAAGCGATTATTGATCGGTCAGTTGATCATAAGCTACTGGTACCGAGTAGCCACGCATACACACGTGTCACACACTCTGATGACGACGAGTCTCACTGGGTTGACTTTATGCGTCCCGAAGGGCGCTCGATTCATCTATTTTGTCCTGCTGAAGCCTTTGCTTATATCGATGCGGAAAAAGTGGATGCACTGACCGTGACCGACTACTTACGCGCAGTAATAAAACGCGAATTGCCCGGTAACGTACAAGGATTGCGCTTGTCGCTGCGCCCCGAAGCAATCGATGGCTTCTATTATCATTATACGCATGGGCTCAAGAAGCATGACGGTAACTGCCAGCGTATCGCTCACGGTCACCGTTCAAAAATTCAAATTGCGTTGGATAATATTCGTCAACCAGTGCTCGAGAAACAATGGTCTGAGCGATGGGCTGATATTTACATTGGTTCAGAAGAAGACAAAGCAGAGATTAAACGGTTACAGCGGTCAGAATCGGCTAAGCAGCTGAGTGAAGCGACTCATGTGGGTTACAGTTATGTTGCTGATCAAGGCTTGTTTGAATTGATCGTACCTAAGAGTGAGAACGATTTTATTGATTCGGACTCTACGGTGGAGTGTATTGCAGAGTTTATTGCTGCAAAAATCAAACAAGACCATCCTGAGCAACGTGTACGGGTTAGAGCGTTCGAGGGAGTAGGCAAAGGAGCAATTGCTTATGCTTAACCGTTTCAAAGTGATTATCCCACTATTATCGATAGTGAGTATTGCGTTTGGCAGCGCAGCTAAAGCGGCTCAGGAAGAGACACCCGTGACATGGTACGGCGAGTTGACTCAGGGGGCGTTGCTGATCGGTCAAGTTGAGCCCAACTCAGAGGTAGTTTATCAAGGTGAGCGCCTTGATATCAGTGATGATGGTTACTTTGTTATTGGTTTTGGTCGCGATGCTGCGTTAAATCAAACCCTTGAAGTGGTTGAAGGCTCAGAAAAAACACCGATTAATCTGACTTTAAGCAAACGCGAATACAAGATTGATCGAGTTGAAGGTGTGCCGCAAAAAACAGTCACCCCGGATCCCGAGCAGGTTAAACGCGCCAAGGCTGAAGCAGCTAAAGTATGGCGTGCTCGCCAAACTGACTCGAAACGAATGGACTTTATGACCCCGGTACGTAAGCCTGCGGAAGGGCGTATCAGTGGTGTTTATGGTTCACAGCGATTCTATAATGGTGAACCTCGCCGCCCTCATTATGGCGAAGATATTGCCGCACCGACTGGAACCCCCGTCTACGCGCCTTGGAGTGGTGTGGTGACGCTAGCAGAACCTGATTTGTTCTATTCAGGTGGCACACTCATTATCGATCATGGGTACCGTGTGAATACCACGTACCTGCACCTAAGCAAGCTCTCGGTTGAGGTCGGTGATACCATTCAGCAGGGTGAAAAGATTGGTGAAGTAGGCGCATCGGGCCGCGCCACGGGCCCACACCTTGATTGGCGCGTAAACTGGGGCAATGAGCGCCTCGATCCTGCACTATTACCCCAGCTATATCCTCTCGTAAATAACTAAAGGTTGGTTTTCAACCAATCATTAAGATACTCAGGCTGCGTGATAGAAAGCACGTAGCTTGTTTTCTTAGGTGCTTGCCAAGTCAGCTTTAATGTTCGCAATTCGTCACGTCTAAAGGCGTGCACAGTAACGCTATCGCCCGGCTTGAATGCATCTAATATTTCGTTGATGTTATCGCTGGTAACTTGGAGATGGTCGATGGCTATTAAGCGGTCATTGGCTGATAACCCTGCTTCATAAGCGCTTTCATCGTGGTATACCTGCGTTAACTCCAATCCTTGAGGATGGTTTTTGTAACGCGCTCCTAAGGTCACTTTAGCGGACTTTTCGGGTAATTTGCCGTTACTTTGTAAGTCGTTGGCGGGCACATGTCGTGACACCTTTACGCCAAAATTCTCTAACAGCTCTGACACGGGCAGTTGCTCACGAGAATATAAAGCGTCGTGAAGGAACTCATTCACGTCAAGGGCTGTATAGTGGCTCAAGTATTCGAAAAAAGTGTGATCTTCAGTACCTTCGCCGGTTTTACCGTACCGATGCCAAAAGTCATGCATTATTTGCTGTAAATCGAGTTGATGATCGCTTTGTAGACGAATGGTTAAGTCCAAACACAAGGCGATAAGAGCCCCTTTAGCATAGTAACTAACAATGCTATTGGGCGCGTTTTCATTCTGTTGGTAGAACTTGGTCCAAGCTAAAAAGCTCGATTCAGTCACGGATTGTTGATGCTGTCCGACACCGCGTTCAACACGCGCCAAGGTGTTGCCCAGCAAACGTAAATAACGATCAGCAGAAATAATGCCGGCACGATGAAGTAGGTAATCATCAAAATATGAGGTCATGCCCTCGTAGAACCACAGTTGTTCTGTGTAGGTTTCTTGCTCCAGCGGGTAGGGAATAAAAGCTTTAGGCTTCAGCGTTTTAATATTCCAGCTATGGAAATACTCGTGGCAGCATAAGCTTAAAAACGTCTCATAGTTATCGTCTACCTTAGTCTGCCCAGGTTTAATGAGGTCCTTGCGGCTGCACACCAGCGCAGTCGAGTTGTTGTGCTCAAGTCCGCCAAATCCATCGCCTACGACCATGGTTAAAAATGTGTAGTGCTTAAAGGGTGCGGGTTCGCCAAACATTTTTAGCTGATATTCACAAATACGCGCTAGGTCAGCGGTGATGCGCGAAGTATCGGCTTTGTGTCGGCCGCTCAGTACTAACGAGTGTTTTATTCCATGGGCAATAAACTCTTCAATGGTCAGCTCACCGAGCAAGAAAGGATAGTCGATTAATTTATCGTAGTTTTCCGCTTCAAATTCACCCCAACCGTGCGCATTTCCGGAAACGCGCGGCATACCGGTTGCAATACGCCAGTGTGCGATGGCATCGCTTGGCTCGAGGCTCAAGCGACAAGGGGTTTGCTCTTGCCCGGCGACGGCAAGACAGAGTGACGTGTTGTTGAAAAAGCCTTGTAGTTCGTCAAGATAAGCGCTTCGCACGGAGAGGTCGAACGCGTATACTTGGTACTTTACCTGAATAGCATGCTCCGAGGACTCAAGGCGCCAGCGGTTTTTGCTGATTTGATCGAGCTTAAGGGAACGTCCATCGCTTTCTGCATAGATACCGACGATATGTTTGCTAAAGTCGCGTATGAGATAACTTCCCGGTATCCAATTAGGTAGCCAAAGTTCTTGACCATTGGGATTGGGCTTTTCAATATGCAGCGAGACCTCAAATAAATGACCTTTGGGGTCAATTGGGGTAATCTGATAATGGATCAAACGGATACTCCTTTGCTTGACAGTCAATGACTTATAGCGAACATATTAGCATACTTGATTTTATTAGTAGGGGATTGCATGGCAGCAAAAATCAAGCAGTTGACGGTAGGGCAGAAAGTTGAAATACAAATTTCTGGTCTCAATGTACCGGCACGTTTTCAAACCGAGTTTATCGGTGCTGTTTTAGGACGTTGGTTCATTGTCAATATGCCTGATTCTAGGCGTTATGGAGAGTTACGGGAGCATCTTTACGAGGGCGTTCCGATTATTGTTCGCTTTGTTCTTGAGAACGAAAACGGCGAAATTTGTGCGTTTAGAAGTGATATTGACTTTGTCGTCGCCCACCCAACCAAAATGTTGTTTTTAGACTGGCCTAAGCAGGTTGAAAGTCGCGTTATTCGTCAGGGTCGACGCTTTGACGCTTACTTACCTTGCAAGGTATCGCGTTTGTCTGAAGATAATTCGGTGGATGCGTCCGTTGAAGCTATTATTCTCGATGTTTCTGAAACCGGGTGTAAATTACAGTACGTCAACGCCGAAGCGGCTGCCGACGATACCGCCAGTCCGATTAAATGGGAGACAGGACAGCGGGTTAACATTACGGTTAATCAGAAGTCTGGCAACACTGTTGAATTGGGAAGTATTGTACGTCAAGTAAAGGCTGCAGAAACTGAAACGACGCTAGGTGTTCAGTTTAATAGTCAGCAAAAAGAGGCTATTAACAGCTTGTTTTCCGGCAGCTTAGTGGATATTGATGCGCTCTCGCGGTCGCAGTCCTAACTTATAGCTCGCTCAACGAGAAGGTTTCAAGGTTGTTAAAATCATTGCTCAGCAAATCATGGTTTCCAAGTTCGGACCGCGGCTTTTGGCTACTGCAATTCGGCGGATGGGCAGGGTATGCATTAGTTAATTATATCGGTTCCTTAATGCATGAAATGCGCGATATATATGGTGTTGTACTTGTCTTAGGGGCTTACTCTGGTTTCTTGCTTACGCTTCCGTTACGGTATTTTTACCAACGCGTTTGGGAATGGCATCCACTGTTATTAATGTTTGTTGTTATTCTTGCAAGTTACATTACCGCGTGTCTCTGGGCCGTGGTCGATAACGCGACATATTGGGAGATTTATAAGTTTGGTTTTACACCAGACAGTCATCTTGCCTATTTTAAAAATAATATAGCCAAGTTCTACATCGTATTGAGCTGGAGTGGCTTATATTTTGGTATTAAATATTACCGTATGTTGCAAAACGAAAAACAGAAGGCGCTGATGGCTTCCTCAATGGCGCACCAAGCGCAGTTGAAAATGTTGCGTTATCAACTCAACCCCCACTTTTTGTTCAACAGTCTTAATGCAATTTCTACGCTGATCTTGGTCCAAGATACAGCTATCGCCAATAAGATGGTTAACCGCTTGAGTCATTTCTTGCGTTTCTCGCTCGACAACGATCCCATTAAGAAGATCACCTTAAAAAAGGAAGTCGAGGCGTTGATGTTGTACCTCGATATCGAAAAAGTGCGCTTTGATGAGCGCTTAGAGATCCTGATAGATGTGAGTGATGAGGCTAAACGGGCATTGGTGCCGAGTTTACTTTTTCAGCCGTTAATTGAAAATGCTATTAAGTATGCAATTGCTAAAACTGAGGAACAAGGCGTATTATCACTAAAGGCTTACGTTGAGCGCAATCGCTTAATTGTGCAATTGTGTGACAATGGACCTCATGCTCCTGAACAGCCTGAATTGCTGATGAAGAATGCAGGCGTGGGTCTTAAAAACACACGCGAGCGATTAGCCGCGCTCTACGGTGATGAATTTACGTTCAGTATGACAAAAAATGAACCACAAGGCTTATGTGTTGAGATCGTATTGCCTTTTGAAACGTTGGAGAGTGTATGAGTCGTAGTTTTACTGCTTACATCGTGGACGATGAGTCTTTAGCACGTAAAGGACTGGCGATCCGATTAGAATCATTTGACGAAATCACGTTGGTAGGGCATCAGGGGAACAGTCGCGAAGCGGTTGCTGAGATCAGTGCGTTGAAGCCCGACATTGTATTTTTGGATATTCAGATGCCCGGTTTGAACGGGTTTGATGTGCTAAAGTCTTTGCAACAATGTATGCCGACGTTACCCGCGATTGTGTTTGTTACGGCGTTCGACCAATACGCGATACGTGCTTTCGAAGTGCGTGCTCTGGATTACTTGCTTAAACCTGTTGATGAAGAACGTTTAGTAGAGACTATCGAGCGAGTGAAGCAAGAATTAGAACCCAATGAGTTCGATGCGACGCAGCAGAAATTAGTCAACTTGGTCGCCGAGGTTACTGGCGAAGACTGTGATGTTATTCTGGAGCGTTTAGCAAGCGGTGACGACGTTCCGATGAGTCGTTACCCGGAACACATTGCGATTAAAGACAGTGGCGAGATCACGCGAGTACCCGTGAATGCTATTGAGTGGGTTGATGCGGCGGGTGATTACATGTGTATTCATGCGAGCGGGGAAACGTTTATTCTTCGTCGAACCATGAAAGAGCTTGAAAAAGAATTAAATCCTCATTTATTTCAGCGCATCCATCGTTCTGCCATCGTTAATGTGAACCAAGTCGAAAAATTGTGCACGCGTCAGAATGGTGAATATCATATTTCGCTTAAGAATGGTCAAAAACTAAAAGTCAGCCGTAGTTACAAAGATAGGATCAAACAACTTATCTTAAACTAATGCGTCGAATTTATACGGCAGTACTTTGTTTATCTGCGTTGCTAATAGGCTGTACCGCACAGTTTGGTTATCGTTATTTAGACACTTTTATCGAGTGGCAACTCGATGATTATGTTGAATTAACTGATGACCAACAAACGCGCGCATCGAGGATTATCGATGAGTTGCACCAGTGGCACGCTACCCAACAAATTCCTCAGTATCGAATGCGTTTACAAAGTTTGCGGCAGGCGCTTGCTGAAGACACAGTCGATAAGGAACTCATCGCACAACTTGAAAGCGATGCGTGGTATTTTTGGCAGCAGATTAAGGACCAAATAGCGGCGCATACTGCGTTTCTGAATGAGCTCTCAGTTGATCAAAAGCAGCAGTTAATTACCTCGATGCAAGAAAAGCTTGATGAGCAGCGCGAGGAAGAAGCGGAAGAGGGCGATGACTTATTTGCTTCTTATGATCGCGTTAAGCGTCGTCAAGAGGCTTTGGAAGAGCGGCTAGGCTCACTCACCGATGAACAGCGCCAGTTGGTCAAATCCTGGGTATCTGAGTCTGACGCTGTTCCTAATGAGTATGATTGGTTAGCTTACCGCCAGCGTTGGCTCGATAGTTTCAAACAGGCACTATTAGCATCGCCTATGCAGGCTAAGGTGATAAAGTCGCTGATTACGGACCCTGAACAAATGTTATCAGAGGCCCAGCAGGATAATCGCCGCGCAAAAAGCACGATTCGCCATCGTTATCTTGCCAAGCTCAGTGGAAATCTAACGCAAGAGCAACGCGAGAACCTCATCGAGCAGCTTGATGAATATATCGAGTTATGTCGTGACATTGAGGCGCACTTCGGCGCGTGACGCCGAAGTGCGGTCAGCTTACTGAACCTCGATAACTTTACAGGTATTGCTTGAGCCAACGGTTTCCATGACATCGCCGTGTGTAAGCACAACGAGATCACCTTTTGCAACATGCCCCAAACCCTTTATTACCGCAATCGCGTCTAATATCGGATTCTTTGATTCGGTTGAGTCAAATTGAATAGGGTATACGCCTCTGTACAATGCACACTTATGACGACTACCCGAGTGACGAGATAGCGAGAAAATAGGCAAATGAGAGGTAATACGAGACATCAATTTAGCCGTAAATCCGGATTCCGTGAGTGCGATAATTGCTTTTACACCCGTTAGGTGGGTGGCTGCATACATTGCGGACATGGCCGCCGCCTCGGAAATACTTGAAAAATGTTCTTCTAAATCGTGATGTTTAAGTTGGGCACTTGGATGCGTTTCTGCACCCAGACAGATTTCAGCCATTGCTTTTACGGTTGCAACTGGATGTTTGCCTGCCGCCGTTTCAGCAGATAGCATCACGGCATCTGTGCCATCTAGCACTGCGTTGGCAACATCCATCACCTCTGCGCGGGTTGGCATCGGATTTTCTATCATGGACTCCATCATTTGGGTTGCCGTAATAACGACTTTATTGAGTTGGCGTGCCCGACTAATTATCAGTTTTTGTTTACCGACGAGTTGTGCGTCGCCAATTTCGACACCTAAGTCACCCCGTGCAACCATCACAGCGTCGGATGCTCTTATAATCTCATCCAACGCGTGCTCCGATGCGACGGCTTCTGCACGTTCAATTTTGGCACAAAGTACGCCATTCCCGCCTGCCGCACGTAATAGCTGACGCGCCTCGTTAATATCGTCACCGCTACGAGGAAAAGAGACTGCCAAATAATCCACACCGATTTGTGCGGCTGTTTTTATGTCTTCTAAGTCCTTTTCTGTCAGTGCTTTTGCAGAGAGTCCGCCACCGAGTCGATTAATACCTTTATTATTCGATAACTGACCGCCAACAACGATCAGCGTATGTACAGCAGACCCATCGATACGTTCAACTTGCAAACGAATTCGGCCATCATCCAGTAGGAGGATGTCACCCGGCTCAACGTCATGTGGTAGTTCTTTATAATCAAGTCCGACAATGTGCTCATCACCCGATTGGCTATCGTACTGGGCATCGAGGGTAAACTTTTCACCCTGCGAAAGTGTGACTTTGTCGTTTTTGAAGCGTGCTACCCGTATCTTTGGGCCTTGCAGATCACCTAAGATAGCGACATGTGCTTTTAATTCAGCGGATAGCTTACGAACCATTTCAGCACGTTTGATATGGTCGTCCGCCGAACCATGAGAGAAGTTTAGACGTACTACATTAGCACCTGCTTGTATAAGTGATTTAAGAACACTAGGGTCATCAGTAGCAGGACCTAGGGTGGTAACGATCTTTGTACGGCGCAACATGTAAAACTCCGAGCAGCTGAAAGTGATTAGATGTTAAGTCTAACACAGTGTTTGTTAACAAGGTAAGACAGAACAGAGACATAGGTGAGTCATGAGTAATCAACAAAGCGATACTAATTGGAACGACCTGAGTGATGAACAATGGCGTGAGCGATTAACACCTGAGCAATATCAGATCCTGCGTCAACAGGGTACCGAGGCACCATTTAGCGGCGACTTTATTCAGGTAAATGAACACGGTGAATATCACTGTGCTGGCTGCGGGCAATTATTGTTTACTGGACAACAACAGTTTGAAGGTCATTGTGGCTGGCCAAGTTTTGATGAAGCTATCGATGGAGCTATCGAATACCGTGAGGATAGTAGTCACGGCATGCAACGTATTGAAATTGTCTGTAGCCGCTGTAAAGGCCACTTGGGTCATGTTTTTAACGATGGCCCAACGGAAACAGGGCAACGCTATTGTGTTAATTCGTTGGCACTGACCAATCGGGGCGAAGATTAAAACGTCCCTCCGTGATTCGGTCTGTGAGTCTGTCAGCAATGTCACGAAGTTGCTTTTTGCGCTCATCGGGTTGCGTAAAAATATCATCGAGCTGCTCTACATCGAGTACCTTGGATTTGAAATTGACGGCAACGAGAGACCAGACATAGGCTTTATCAACCGCTCCTTGGTTTAGGTAATAGGTTGCTAAAGATTCGGGGATCTCGACATTGAAGCGTTGACCCGGTTGATACAGCCGTAATGCGCGATAAAGATAGGCAAGCATTTTATCGGTGTTTTCTTTCGCGTAATAGGTGGCTAAAGCAAATTGTAGTTCAGAGGTTTGCATGATGGGTGCCCCCTCAAGCGCTAATAAACGTTTGAGTGCCGCTTGGTTGTTGCGGTTCGCCCAGTGCCAGTAGAGTAATAAAGGGTGCTCACTTTGACGAGTCTCTTGCGCTCGCTTTTCGATATTGCGCAGACTATTAATATAAGCTTCGATACGATGTGATTGCTTTTCCTTGAGCTTTTTGTGTTCAATCGCCGAAGCGAGCTCAATGCACTGAGAGTAATTTTGTAAATCCTTCAGTAAATAATATTTACTTTCTGCAGATGGATTCATCTTATGACTGTAGCGCGTTAATATCAGCTGACGCCGTTCAGCATTGCACCAATTATCTTGATTTAAGTCTGAACACATAGTCGGGTCGGAGTTACAAGCTTCACGGACAGTTATTGGGCGATCGCCACACCCGACGACGAGCGACGCCAACACGACACTGCAGACTCCGATAATATATCCATATTTCATCGCTATTTTCCGTTAAGTAAACGAGTAACTAATAACTTGGCCAGCATAGGTTGGCTTATCTGTGCGCTTTTCAGTACAATATGCATCGAGATTTTTTGAGCATATCATACCATGAGGACTTAGCTAATGAATGCTAACCAGCAGGACCCGACACTCTCAAGTTGGCAGGAGCGCCAAGAGTACGCAGAACTCATGCAGCCATTGATCGGTAAATTGTACCGTAACTTTGGTGTTGAGATTCTTGTTTATGGTCGTTCACTTTTAAACGTCTCGACAATCAATATTATCAAAGCACATCGTTTGATTCGCCGTTATGAAGGTCAGAAAGTACGTTTACGTGAGAGCTTCCCATTCCTAGAGGCTATGGCAAAAATGCAGATGGCGCCGGCACGTGTCGATCTGGGTAAACTTGCTTACGGTTATCACCACGGTGGCAAAGCCGACGGCTTATCAATTGAAGACTATTTGCGTCGTGAATTGAGTGACGTTGTTGATGCAGACGATAGCATCGAACCACGCGATATCGTGTTATACGGTTTTGGACGTATTGGACGCTTATTGGCGCGCTTACTGATTGAGAAGAATGGTGCGAACAATAAAATGCGTTTACGTGCGATAGTTGTCCGTGGGGGTCGCGAGGGTGATCTTGAAAAGCGTGCGAGCTTGCTACGTCGCGATTCAATTCATGGCCAGTTCAATGGTTCTATTACTATTGATAAAGAAACAAATAGCATCAAAGCCAACGGCACCTCAATTAAAGTCATTTATTCCGATGGCCCTGATCAAGTCGATTACACGCAGTATGGCATTGATAATGCAATCGTAATTGACAATACCGGTATCTGGAAAGACGAAGCAGGTTTAGGTCTCCACCTTAAATCTAAAGGTGTCGCTAAGGTATTGTTAACTGCGCCTGCAAAAGGTGACATCAAAAATGTCGTGTTTGGCGTCAACGATAGCGACATTTTAGAAGATGACCGGATTCTCTCTGCAGCAAGCTGCACAACCAATGCAATTACGCCAGTACTTAAAGCGGTTCATGATGAGTATGGCATTGAAAATGGTCACGTAGAAACGGTTCACTCCTACACTAACGATCAAAATCTGATTGATAACTACCATAAAGCAGAGCGTCGCGGTCGTTCAGCGCCCCTCAACATGGTCATTACCTCAACCGGAGCGGCTAAGGCCGTTGCGAAGGCTTTTCCTGCATTAAAAGGCAAATTAACAGGTAATGCGATTCGTGTACCGACGCCTAATGTGTCCATGGCTATCATGAATTTGAATTTAGGCCAGTCAACTGATCGCGAAGCGTTGAACGAATACCTTCGTAAAACCGCTTTGCATTCTTCTCTTGAAAGCCAGATCGATTACACTGCCTCGACTGAAATTGTGTCGAGTGATTTGGTAGGTAGTCGCTATGCGGGTATTGTTGATTCACAAGCAACGATCGTTGAAGACAACCGCGCTGTGTTGTATGTGTGGTATGACAACGAATTCGGCTATAGCTGCCAAGTTGTGCGTGTTGCTGAGCAAATGGCAGGTCTTAAAGTGCCAAACTTGCCTCGCTAAATGCGAAAAATCGAAAAAAGCGCCCTCGGTGGCGCTTTTTTCGTATACTGGTATGCACTCGTTTTAATTACTATTAAGGAAACGCATGATACGTATTAATACAGCCTTTGATAGCGGTAACATCGACGTTATTGAAGCGCAGTCTTGTGAGAATATTCGTCTTGCAATTCGCAAGGACCATCAATCGGACTTCTATCAGTGGTTTCATTACAAGTTGTTTGCCGAGATTGGCGAGGAACATGTGATGGTCATTGAAAATGCAGGTCAATCAGCGTATCCCGATGGCTGGAAAGATTACCAAGCGTTGGCTTCGTATGATCGCGATACGTGGTTTCGCGTACCGACCGAGTATGATGGTAAGCAACTCACCATACGCCATACGCCAGAGCAAGAATCAGTCTACTACGCCTACTTTGTCCCGTATTCGTATGAGCGTCATTTAGATTTGATTCAGCAGGCACAACAATCTGTGGATTGCTATCACGAGTTACTCGGTGAAACGCTTGATGGACGTGAGTTAAACTTGCTGATAATCGGCGAACCCAGCGACGATAAAAATACCATTTGGGTGACTGCACGTCAGCATCCCGGCGAGTCGATGGCTGAATGGCTAATGGAAGGATTTTTAGGGCGTTTGTTAGATGATGAGGATGGCGTCGCTCGGAAACTGTTAGATGAAAATGTGTTCTATGTCGTACCCAATATGAACCCAGACGGCAGTGTTCGAGGTCATTTGCGAACTAACGCGGTAGGTACTAACCTGAATCGAGAGTGGGCGGAACCTAGCCTAGAGAAAAGCCCAGAAGTCTTTTATGTACTTAAGCGGATGCAGGAAACCGGCGTCGACATGTTTTTAGATGTGCATGGTGACGAAGCGCTTCCCTATAATTTCGTAGCGGGTTGTGAGGGTATTCCCTCGTATGATGAGCGACATAAGCAGTTAGAAGAAACGTTTAAAAATGCTTTGTTAGCGGCAACGCCTGAATTCCAAGATGAATATGGCTACGAGAAAGATGAGCCAGGCAAAGCGAATATGACGGTTGCGTGTACCGCCGTTGGTGAGCGTTTTAAATGCTTATCGTACACTTTAGAAATGCCATTTAAGGATAATGCCGACTTACCTGATGAAGACTTTGGGTGGTCGTTGACACGTAGCCAACGTCTAGGCGAGGACTTGCTAACGGCTATATTGGCCGTGTCACCTATCTTGCGTAAGGCTTAACAAGCTCGGTGAAAATAACAATAAATAAAGGGGATACACCTTGGAAACGCTGAATAATATTTTGTTATGGATTGATGGGTTTTTGGGCTCGGCAGCCTATTTCCCATTTCTTTTGTTAGGTGTGGGCTTATTCTTCACACTTTATTTGGGCTTTCCTCAAGTGCGCTACTTTCGTCACGCGTGGCGCGTATTGAGCGGTAAGTTCGATAAAAAAGACTCACAAGGGGATACCAGCCACTTCCAAGCGCTTTCGACGGCGCTCTCTGGAACCGTGGGTACCGGTAATATTGGTGGTGTAGCATTGGCTATCTTCTTAGGTGGCCCCGCCGCTATTTTTTGGATGTGGATGACTGCGTTCATGGGGATGACCACTAAGTTTGTTGAGGTCACCTTATCGCATAAGTATCGTGTAAAAACTGAAGATGGCACCATGGCGGGCGGACCTATGTATTACATGGATCGCCGCTTAAACATGAAATGGTTAGCAGTGATTTTCGCTATCGCAACCATTATCAGCTCCTTCGGTACGGGTAACATGCCCCAAATCAATAACATCGCTCAGTCAATGGAACAAACGTTCGAGATAGACCCTGTTGTTACTGGTGCGGTGTTATCGATTCTACTCGCCATGGTTATCATCGGCGGTATTAAGCGTATTGCAGCGGTCACCTCTAAGATTGTACCTATTATGGGTATCTTGTATGTGCTTGGCTCGCTGAGTGTCATTGCATTTAACATTGATAATATCGGTGAGTCTTTTGTTTCTATTTTCCGCGATGCATTTACCGGCTCTGCGGCCGCTGGCGGTTTCTTAGGCGCAAGTTTTGCTTATGCCTTTAACCGCGGTGTTAACCGAGGTTTGTTCTCGAACGAGGCGGGTCAGGGTTCTGCACCGATTGCCCACGCATCAGCACGCGCGAAAGATCCGGTTTCCGAAGGTTTGGTTTCAATTCTTGAGCCTTTCCTAGATACCATCTTAATCTGTACGCTGACGGGTCTCGTGATTCTATCCTCAGGCGTTTGGACCCAGAAATTTGAGAATAACTTCGCACGAAGTGACCTCGACTTCATTGCTGGGCACTATGATGACACCATAACGGCTGACCGTGAGAAACTCTATGCGTATCTGAATCAGACGGATGAGAACCAGATCAAGCGGTATAGTGGTGTGGTGAGCGTTGAGAATGGTGTTGCTCAGACTAATGATGAGTTTACTATCTTACATGCGCGTTCGGTGGCTGAAGATGTACGCTTTATTGTGGCCGGCGAGGATGCTTATACCGGGACGGTGAAAGTTAAAGATGGTAATTTGATCAAAGACGATATCGAAGTAGTCGGTAAGTCGTTGGTTCACTCGGCGGCGCTAACGTCACTCGCTTTTGCAAACGGTTACTTGGGTGACTTTGGGCAGTACATTATTCCTGTGACGCTATTGCTGTTTGCCTTTTCGACGGCGATTGCTTGGTCCTACTATGGTGATCGCGCTGTGGTCTATCTATTTGGTCAGAAGGGTGTCATGCCATACCGTATTTTATACGTAGCAGGCTTTTTCTGGGCATCGTTTGCCGATACGACATTAATTTGGACAGCATCAGCGGTCGCCATCGTGTTAATGACCTTACCAAACCTGATCGGTATGTTGTTATTACACAAAGAGATGAAGAGTACTGTTAAGTCGTACTGGCAGGACTTTAATAAAGAACAAAAACGTAAATAGCCATAACGTTTATTCTAAAAAAGCGAGGCAAGCGCCTCGCTTTTTTTATTTAAACCTCATTTATTGGGGCTGTCCCTTGAATTTAGTGATAAAAGCCTTATATTGCTTGGTATATATCGGTAAAGGTGTTTGATATGGCATTAGTTAATTGCCCTTCGTGTGGTAAGCGCGTGTCTTCTAAGGCAAAAGATTGCCCTCATTGCCAATTTGTTTTTGCGGGCAATTCAAAAGAAGACATCGAGCGTGAAGCGATTCGATTGAGGCAGGAAAAGTCAGATAAATTGGTTTCTCAATCGATGTTGGCCTTGTTGCTCTCCATTGCTGCCTTTGTCTATCTATTTTTCCAACAACCTCTCGCCAATAGTTGGCAGCGTAGCGCTGCATTGTTGTTTATTGGCATTGGTTTGGTTTGGTTTGTCATTAACCGTGTACGCCTCATCATGCTTAAAAGAAAGCGGTAAAGCTAATAATGCAATTTGAAGATCTCATCAACAGTATGAGCCAAGATACGTATGAACGCTTGGTCAGTGCCGTCGAAACAGGACGTTGGCCTGACGGTGCAAAATTATCGGAAGAACAACTGGAAAACTCGCTCCAACTAGTAATGGCTTATCAAGCACGGTTTCTTGATAGCGACCAACATTACTCAGTAGGTAAAGATGGACGTATAGTCACTAAATCTAAAAGTGAACTTAAGCGGCAGTTCTCGGAGCAGAGCGGAGCCGATACCATTGCGCGTTTTAACCTAAATGAAGATGAGAGATAAGAGGTACCATGCAAGTAGTATCAGTACGTGATGATATCGTGACTCAATGCGAAGCCATCACAAGTGGAGAATCCGATTTAATTGCTAATTTAGCGAATATTTCAGCACTCATTTTTGACCAGTTTGAAGACATTAATTGGGCTGGGTTTTACCTCACTCGAGGTGAGCGCGAGCTCGTATTAGGGCCGTTTCAAGGCAAGGTAGCTTGTGTACGGATTCCCTTCGGTCAGGGTGTATGTGGTGTAGCAGCCGACTCACAAGCCTTGCAACACGTGCACGATGTGCATGAGTTCAGCGGTCATATCGCCTGTGATGCCGCTTCAAACGCAGAGGTTGTAGCCCCTATTATTGTCGATGGAAAAACTGTCGGCGTACTCGATATAGATAGTCCTACCGTAGGACGATTCAGCGCAGAAGACGCAGAGATGTTCGCGAGAATTGCGGCAATCTGTGCTACTTTTAATTGGAATCAAGCCTAACCCTATGTTTGCAGATTTTGATATCCAACTTTATTTGGTCAACTACGAAGACACAATTTTCTTTGAAGGCGAGGAAGAAGCCGCGGCTGACCAAATCAATGAAATGCTGCATCTAATTAATGATCAGCGTATAGAAACCGATACCGTAGAGCAGCTGGAAGAGGCTGTGCGTCTTACGTTATATGAGTGGATCGAGGAGCCTCGGCTGCTTGAACTTGAATTCGATGATATGGACATGTTTGTTCGTACTGTTTTAGAAAACGTCCGTGAACAGGAAGAAGATTGGAATGAGTGAGTCTGAAAAACTGACGAAAAGTAAAGACGTCATTGCGTATTTGGCTGAACAGTTTCCGAACTGTTTTAGCCTTCAGGGTGATGCAAAGCCATTAAAGATCGGGATTTTTGAAGATCTTGCGAAGCGTCTGGAAGACGACGAAAAGGTAAGCAAAACTCGCTTGCGTACTGCATTACGTCATTACACGAACAGTTGGCGTTATCTTCGCAGTGTGAAAACAGGAACAGAGCGTGTCAATCTGGACGGTGAAGCTGTTGAAAAGGTACTTGACGAGCATCAACAACATGCTGCGGAAGCACTTAAGGAATCAAAGGAACGTGCCGCTGAGCGAGCGAAGCAGCGTAAAACAACAGATACAAAATCTGAAGAAGCACGTACTAAACCGAAGCGGAGAGCACCCAGTGCGAACAAGGCTGCTAGAAAGCCAAAGCCAGCGCGAAAACCAGCCCCTAAATTGAAAGATGTGGAACTTAATAGTCTTTCTGTGGGTCAACAGGTTCAAGTTAAAGCAGGTAACAGACCGATGCCAGGCACGGTGGTTGAGATCGATAAAAGCGATGTTCAAGTCCAGCTTGCCAATGGTCTGAGTATGAAAGTAAAAGCCGAAAACGTATTCGTAAAACAATAAGCGTCTGTCAGGAGTCGTCAATATGAAGTCAGGATTATTCAAATTAAATGCGTTAGCTCTGTTAGTTGTAGCCCCGAGCGCGCTGGCGATTCCACCGACGCACGATATTTCTGAATTACCCCAATTAACGCAAGATAGTCAGCACGAGACAGTCAGTGAGCGTGTGTTAGCGTATTTTACACGTTATCACTTCTCTCAGCCTGAGCTAGATGACTCGCTATCAGAGCAGATTCATGACCGTTACCTAGAAATGCTCGATTTCAATAAAATGTTTTTGTTGAAGTCTGACGTTGACGCGTCAGAAGAGTATGCTCGGTTGTTTGATGACATGCTTGAGAGCGGTGAGCTCGAAATCGCCTATGAGCTTTACCAAACAAGTTTAGAACGTCGTTTTCAACGTTATGTATATGCGCTTTCTTTGCTTGATAAAGATAAGCCCATGAGCTTCGATGAAAAGGGCGAAAAATATTACTATGATCGTGAAGATGCCGACTGGGCGAAAGATGAAGAGGCATTGAACGAGCTTTGGCAAAAGCGCGTCAAATATGATGCCCTGAACTTGAAATTGGCGGGCAAAGAGTGGCCAGATATCGTTGAGACCCTTGGTAAACGTTACAATAGTGCGTTGAACCGACTCACCAACTCAAAGAATGAAGATGCCTTTCAAACGCTGATGAATGCGTTTGCTCGTTCCATCGAACCTCATACGAGCTACTTATCACCCGCTAATTCTGAACGATTTCAGCAAAACATGAATCTTGAGTTGGAAGGTATTGGCGCCGTCTTACAATCAGAATACGACTACACTGTGATTCGTAGTTTGGTTCCAGGAGGACCTGCTGACAAGACGGGTGAGCTCTCTCCAGAGGACAAAATCGTTGCCGTTGGGCAAGGTGTTGGTGAGGACGCTGAGGATTTTGTGGATATCATTGGCATGCGTCTCGATGACGTTGTCGATATGATCAAAGGACCGAAAGGATCTTCTGTTCGCCTACAAGTCTTAGAGGCTTCACAAGGCGTTGGCGGCACACCGAAAGTGGTTGAAATAGTCCGCGACAAGGTTAAGTTAGAGGATCGCGCTGCAAAAGCGCACGTAGAGGTACCGGAAGAGGGACCTAATAAAGGGCGTAAAATGGGTGTCATTGAGATACCTGGCTTTTACAACAACTTGACTGCAGACGTCAAAAAGCTGCTTGAGGATCTTAAGTCTAAAGAGGTCGAAGGTATCGTTATTGACCTTCGAAGCAACGGTGGTGGCGCACTTAATGAAGCGATTGGATTAACGGGCTTATTTATTGACCAAGGCCCCGTCGTTCAGGTCAGTGATGGGCGCGGCCATGTTGAAATCAGTAAAGATCGAGATGGTGTTACCTATTACGAAGGTCCGCTGGTTGTGTTAGTTGACCGCTATAGTGCGTCCGCATCGGAAATCTTTGCTGCGGCAATGCAAGACTATAAGCGTGCGCTGATTGTGGGCGAGAATACGTTCGGCAAAGGGACTGTCCAACAGCATCGCGGGCTTAACCGTCGTTTTGATTTCTTCAGTGAGCCTTTAGGCAGCGTGCAATATACGATCGCGAAATTTTATCGGATTGATGGTGGTAGTACGCAGTTAAAAGGTGTGGCGCCTGATGTCACCTTGCCTTCATACGTGGAAGCGTCGGAGTGGGGCGAGAGCCGTGAAGACAACGCGCTACCGTGGGATCAAATCAAGCCAGCGCAATATGACACCTTCAGTTATCTTGATAGCGCTGAAATCCAGTCGTTAAACAAGAACGCTCATGAGCGTTTAGAGAAAGATCCTGAGTTTTCGTACATATTCAAGGATATCGATGAGCTACGTAAAAACATGGAAAAAACGTGGGTTAGCTTGAATATTGAAGAGCGTGAGAGTGAGCAAGCTGCGGACAAGAAAGAGCGCTTAGCCCGAGTTAATGATCGTCTCAAACGGATGGGAATGAAGCCAGTTGAATCGATTGATGATGTCGACGACGAGGTGCTTGAGGTGGATCCGTATCTTGATGAGACCATTTCTGTTGCATTTGAATTTATTGATGATGTGAAGCTCGCTCAAAACGACTAAGTCAATAGTCATAGATATGCTCAAAAAACCGCCGCTTTATGGCGGTTTTTTTACGTATGCTTGGCAACCCACGCAGTTTGTGGTCAACTACCGCGTTATACTAAAAAAATGATCTAGAACAACAATGAAAAACTCAGCATCAATATCAAGTCGTTGGTCAAGTCGATTGTCATTTATTTTGGCATCGTCGGCGGCCGCCGTAGGCCTTGGCAATATTTGGAAGTTTCCCTACGTGATGGGAGAAAACGGAGGCGGTGCTTTCGTTTTAGTATATCTGCTTTGTATCGCATTCATTGGCATCCCTATCATGATGGCCGAAGTGGTCATTGGTCGACGAGGTCGTCACTCACCGGGATACGCCGCAGAGCAAGTCGCAGTCGAGTCTAAACGTAGTCGGCATTGGCAATTGGCAGGTTGGTTAGGCATGTTGACGGGCTTTCTCGTCTTGAGCTTTTATGCCGTTATTGCAGGATGGGCGCTCGATTACGTGTTTAAAGCGGCGGGAGGCGCATTCAATGGTGCCTCAGCCGAGCAAGTCGGGGGGCTATTCTCTGGCATGTTGTCATCGGCGAGTGAGTTGATGCTGTGGCACACGCTTATATTGATTGGCGTAGTGGTTGTTGTGGGCAAGGGAGTCAACAAAGGACTCGAACGCTCGGTTCGTTTTTTATTGCCGGCTATGTTTGTGTTGCTGATCGCTTTGGCGATCTATGCTGGAAACATTGGGGCGTTTGGCGAAGCCGTAGAATTCATGTTTAAACCAGACTTTTCAAAGCTTTCGATTAACGGCGTGATGATTGCGCTGGGTCACTCGTTCTTCACGCTCGGTTTAGCATCCGGCGTTGTCATTATGTATGGCGCTTACTTGCCCAAGGAAACTTCGGTCGTACAAACAAGCGTTTGGATAGCGGTGATTGATACACTGGTTGCTTTAATTGCAGGTCTCGCCATTTTCCCGTTGGTATTTGGCTTTAATCTAACACCGAGTGAAGGACCTGGATTAATATTTACCACATTGCCACTGGCTTTTGGTGAAATGCCGGGGGGACAGTGGGTAGGCACTCTATTTTTCACAATGTTAGTGATCGCCGCATTTACTTCGGCGATAGCAATGATTGAAGCGTCGGTGGCTTTTGTCTCAGAAAAATTCAATCTATCGCGTTGGCCCTCAACGATCATTTCCGCCAGTGTATTATGGTTGCTGGGACAGCTCACGATCCACTCGTTCTCTGGGAGCTCTTGGGCGCAACTGAGTACACAGTGGCTGGGTAAGCCATTGAATTCAATTTTTGATGTGATTGACTTACTCACATCGAGTCTATTATTACCGTTAGGTGGCTTGCTGCTCGCCGTTTTAGCGGGTTGGGTAATGACGCGTGATAACGCTAAAGACGAGCTTGATGCTGGCAACCACATTTTTGATATTTGGCATTTGTGCCTCAAATACGTTGCACCGATCGCTATTATTATAATTTTTCTTCAACTTATCGGCATTATCGAGATTTAGGATAACGCATTCATGACACAACAAATAAAACAGCCCACACTTTTTCAGGCACTGATTCCGCTGGTCGCTTTGGTCATTATGTTGGCCTCATCAGTGTATTTCTTTGGCGAAGACTCATCCTATGGACCTAACCAAATAGCGCTTTGGATAGCTGCAGGTATTGCCTGCATTATCGGCTTTAAGAATGGCTTCAGCTGGGAGCAAATTGAAAAAGGTATTCAAGAAGGTATCTCTGTTGCTTTAGGCGCCATGTTGATTATTCTTGCGGTAGGCTCCTTGATTGGTACTTGGTTGCTCTCAGGTACCGTACCGACGCTGATTTACTACGGTTTAGAGTTGTTAAACCCGGGGCTGTTTTATGCTGCTAGCTGTATTATTTGCGGTATCATTGCATTGTCGATTGGTAGCTCTTGGACGACGGCTGCAACCATTGGTGTTGCGTTAATGGGAGTCGCATCGGGCATGGGTCTTGACCCTGCTATCGCAGCCGGTGCTATCGTTTCGGGGTCGTATTTTGGCGACAAAATGTCTCCATTGTCCGACACTACGAATTTGGCACCCGCAGTCAGCGGTACTGAATTGTTCGCTCATATTCGCTATATGGGCTACACCGCAGGCCCCGCGTTTATTATTTCAGTGACAATCTTCCTATTCTTGGGGCTGAACGCCGACTCATCGGTATCTCTTGAAAAGCTGAATCAAATGCAAAGCCTGCTCGACAATACCTTTAATGTAGGTTGGGCAATGTTAGTACCCTTAGGTGTTCTGCTATTTTTAGCAGCAACCCGTAAACCTGCGTTACCGACTGTGTTTTTTGGTGCGTTGCTAGGTGGTGTTTGGGCACTCATTTTTCAACCTGATATGGTGCAGCAGATGGCGGGTGGTAATGACACCTTCTTAGCGCACCTGAAAGTAATTTGGCTCGCAATGTCTGATGGTACGACGGTCAGTACCGGAAGCACAAACCTTGATTCGCTGCTGAGTGGCGGCGGTATGTCGAGCATGCTTAATACCCTATGGTTGATTTTAAGTGCAATGACGTTCGGCGCCGTCATGGAAAAGCTCGGGCTGTTAAAGCGCTTTATTCAGGGCATGCTAAAGTCAGCGAAGTCAGTAGGCAGTTTGATCACTGGTACGTTATTTACCTGTTTTGGCGCCAACGTATTAACTGCCGACCAATACATGGCCATCGTATTGCCTGGCCGTATGTTTAAAGAAGAATATCAACGTCGCGGCCTGGATCCTCGAGTACTTTCTCGTACATTGGAAGACAGTGGTACTTTGACTTCCGCATTGATTCCATGGAACACCTGTGGCGCATACATGTTTAGTGTTCTGGCTGTAAGTCCGCTAGACTATGGTATATATGCATTCTTTAACTATTTGACACCATTAATTGCGATTGTACTGGCTTATACTGGATGGACGATTTTACGTCGTGAGCCAGAAATGACTGAAAATACTCAAACGTCGTAAAGAGGGTTTATGTCACAAAAAACCGCGAAGTATCGGAAAGATTACCAAGCACCTAAGTTCACCATCGATACGGTGAACTTAGTTGTTGAATTGGACAAGACAAACACACGCATCACTAATACCATGAAAATAAAGCGCCAAGGCGAGCACAGTGATGCGTTGGTACTCGATGGAGAGCACATCGAATTGGAAAAGGTTGTTTTAAACGACCAAGCTCTCAACACTTCAGATTATACAGTCACTGACTCAACGCTGACCATTGAGGTTGAGCAAAATGAGTTCACACTGACAGTGGTCAATACATTGAACCCATCGACCAATAAAGCGCTGGAAGGGCTTTATCTGGCTGAAGGTACTTTTTGTACCCAATGCGAGGCAGAGGGTTTCCGCCGTATAACTTACTACTTAGATCGCCCCGATGTATTGGCGACTTTTACTACCAAAGTTATCGCACCGAGTGCAGACTATCCGCATATTTTGGCGAATGGCAACAGCGTTGAACACGGTGAGGAAGAGGGCAAGCCGTTTGTCACTTGGCATGACCCATACCCTAAACCGAGCTATTTATTTGCGTTGGTGTGTGGTGATTTTGATTTACTTGAGGACACCTTCGTGACGCGCGAAGGACGCGAAGTCGCACTGCAGTTATTTGTCGATAAAGGTAACTTAGATCGCAGTGAGCACGCGATGGTGTCGTTAAAAAATGCAATGCGTTGGGACGAGGAACGCTTTGGTCTAGTTTACGATCTCGATATCTACATGATTGTCGCGGTCGACTTCTTCAATATGGGCGCTATGGAGAACAAAGGACTTAATGTCTTCAATTCTAAATATGTGCTTGCTAATCCTAAAACCGGCACCGACCAAGATTTTTTAAATATCGAATCGGTGATCGGTCATGAATACTTTCACAACTGGACGGGAAACCGAATTACTTGCCGCGATTGGTTCCAGCTTTCGCTGAAAGAAGGTCTGACGGTATTCCGTGATCAAGAATTTAGCTCAGATTTAGGTTCACGTGCGGTTAATCGTATTCAAAACGTGAAGGTGATTCGTAGTCATCAGTTTACTGAGGACGCAGGGCCAATGGCTCACCCCATTCGACCTGACAAAGTTGTGGAGATGAATAACTTTTATACGGTGACCGTGTATAACAAAGGCGCTGAAGTCATTCGTATGATGCATACATTACTGGGCGAAACTGGCTTTCAGCGTGGCATGAAGCTTTATGTCGAACGCCATGACGGTGCCGCAGTGACCTGTGAAGATTTTGTCAAAGCGATGGAAGATGCCAACGATCGGGATTTTACACTATTCCGTCGCTGGTATGAGCAAGCTGGGACACCGAGTGTGGAAGTCGAAACCGCGTTTGATACTGACAAGCAACAACTCATTATCAACACCCGTCAGACGGTTCCAGCTACACCAGGTCAGGCGGAAAAACGACCCATGCATATTCCAATGCGTATATCGGCCTATGCACCTAACGGTAACCGTATAGTGCTCGCTGAAAACCTGCTCGAACTGACTGAAGAACGTCAAAGCTTTTACGTCAATGGCGAATTTGCAGCTCAATTGGCGTCGAATGAAGAACCGATTGTCTCGGTCTTCGATGATTTTTCTGCACCCGTTAAAGTGCAACGTGATTTACCTGAAGCAGCGATGTTGACCTTAATGGCGCATGCAGACGATCCGGTGAGTCGCTGGGACGCTGCACAGCAGCTATTTACAAGTCGCGTGGTGGATGCGGTCAAGTCGCAATCAACGGTCGAAGTGGATAAGGCGCTTGTCGATGCGTGTGAACGTTTAATCACGTCGGATACTGATCCTGCGTTAATCGCATTGACGCTGACGTTGCCAAATGCGGCTACCGTTGGCGAGTATTTTGAAACCATTGAGATTGATACCATTGTTCACAACTTGCGACAGTTAAAACGTCATTTAGCTGAACATTTGCACGGCACGATGAGTGCACGTTATGCCGCTATTTATGATGAATTGCAGCAGCGTGACTATCGCTTGTCAGGTGAGGATATAGCGCTACGGCAATTGCAAAATGTGCTATTGAGTTATCTTACCGTAGCGGGCGAAAATTACGTGAATCTGAGTCAAACGCAGTTTGATAACGCAACGAATATGACGGATCGACTGGCGGCACTGCAGGCATCGGTTTGGGGCAACGCATCAAATGCTATCACGCTTGTGGAAGCTTTTGATCAGCAATGGCGCGGTGATAAACTGGTGATGGATAAGTGGTTCCAGACGCAGGCATTAGCCGATACGGATGGTACCATTGCCAATGTTAAAACCTTAATGAAACACCCCGATTTCAGTCTAGATAATCCGAACCGAATTTATTCATTGTTGGCGGCGTTCACACAAAATAGCGCAAGATTTCATCAGTTTGATGGAGCCGGCTATGCGTTAATTGGTGATGTCATTTGTCAGTTAAATGATAAAAATCCGCAGGTAGCATCGCGTTTAATATCAAGCTTTATGTCTTGGAGACGGTACGATGCCGAGCGACAGGCATTGATGAAGCAACAACTGGAAAAAATCCAAGCGTTGCCGAACTTAGCAAGTGATTTACAAGAAAAAATAGAAAATAGTTTAGCTGCATAACTATTTTCACGAAATAGCGAGTTGGGAGTCATCCTGTGATTGAATATCGTTTTTCAATTTCTATGTCGTATCAGGAATTTATCGATATTTACTACGGTGGTGGCGCCCAACATTTAGTTGTACTGTCTGATACTAACGTACGAATTGCTATTCCGGCCGGTCGTATGGTTCCTTTTGTCGACTCAACTGGCGTATCCGGTCGGTTCATTATACAGCTCGATAACAATAATAAATTCGTTTCCCTCAAGCGAATTTAGCTCCTAATTTGGATAGTTATTGAGTTATTTTTCATAAGCTTTACTACTCGCTGGTCTAAACACTCATTTATTGCACGAATATGCGTTGAAAGCCTGCCTTAAATGTCCGACAATAACATCAATCATAGGTAGATTATCAGGCCGTGGGCCGCTTTGTGGCTTGCCTACGACGTTTCATCAAAAAAATAATCTCAAGGACTCTGCAATTATGTCGTTGGTTGATGGTCAATCCCCAGTACTTTTAGAAAAAGTAGTCGAACTTATTCAAAAGAAAGTTGCTTCAAGCCAAGCACCGCTTGTGCAAGATTTCGCGAAACGTCTTTATCGTAATATTTCCTCAGATGATTTGAGTCACCGTAATGACAGTGATATGTACGGTGCTGTGCTGGGTTTATGGCACAGCTTTAATGAATATAAACCCGGCGATAAAGCACTGATTAAAGTATATAACCCAGACGTGCCGAATGATGGCTGGGAATCACCGCACACGATTATTGAAATTATTCAGAGTGACATGCCGTTTATGGTGGACTCAGTCCGCATGGCTTTATCACGCTTGGGTATCACGAGCCACTTATTGTTGCACATGCCTATTAGCCATAAGCGTGATAAAGATAATCAGGTCACTGATTTATTACGCCCGGGTACTCGTGATGATAATTTTGTCGATACCGCATTCTTAATTGAGGTCGACCGCCAGAGCACCAAGGACGAATTAAAAGCGCTGAAGAAAGAATTGAGCTCTGTCATGGAAGAGATCAGCTTGGCGGTCTCCGATTGGCAGCCGATGGTGACCAAGCTCTCTGAAGTCGCAGAAGAAGTGACTGCCGATTATTATCCAGGCTCGAAGGAAGAAAAACAAAATATCCAAGCGTTTTTACGCTGGTTGGCGGATGATAACTTTACCATTACAGGCTATCGCTCTTATGACTTAAAGCCTGTTAAAGGCGATTACGAACTCAGCCAAACCGAAGATAGCAGTTTGGGTCTAATGCGTAATTCGGTCAGTGAAAAAGGTCGTTTAATTTCAAGCTTGCCAGAAGATGCGCGTGAAATTACACAGGACGATCGCATTCTGTTACTCACAAAAACCAATTCAAAGTCACGTGTTCATCGCCCAGCGCATTGCGACTACATTGGTGTCAAACGCTTTAATAAAGAAGGCGAGGTCATTGGTGAGCATCGCTTTATTGGTCTTTACGCGTCGAACTTCTACAACAATAGCGCGCGTGATATTCCACTGGTTTCGCAGAAGCTCAAGCGCGTGATTGAAGCGTCTGGTTTTGCTCCACAATCGCATGCAGCAAAAGCATTAGTTAATATTTTAGAGACCTATCCGCGTGATGAAGTCGTGCAAGCAGAGGATGATGATCTACTGCAAGTTGGTTTGGGCGTTTTGCAGATGCAAGAGCGGGATATGACTCGGATTTTCTTGCGTCGCGATATTTTTGGTCGCTTTATGACATGCATGGTGTATGTACCTAAAGAGCGTTACAACACTCTATTACGTGAACGCACTCAGCGCATTTTAAAACAAACCTTGCGTACTCAACACGACGTTGACTTTACCACTTATTTCTCCGAATCAAATCTCGCACGAACGCATTACACCGTGCGCCTAGAAGACGACCAGCAGGACGTAAATGTGAAGGAATTGGAACAGAATCTTATTGAGGCCGCTCGCACTTGGGAAGATAACTTTGAGCGTATTTTAAACTCAACCTTTGGTGAGGCGCGCTCAACACGTTTGAATAAACGTTATGGTCAAGCGTTCCCGCGTGCTTATAAAGAGGATGTGCTGCCTTCTGTTGCGATTTCAGATATCAACCAGCTTGAGTCCCTTGACGATGAACATAAACTCGGCATGGTGCTTTATCGCGCTCAGGAAGAGAAAGACGACAGCAAATACTTGCGTCTCAAGCTTTTCCATAAAGATCAACCCATCCACTTATCAGACGTGCTGCCGATGCTCGAAAACTTTGGCTTGCGTGTGATTGGCGAGAGCCCTTATCCTGTTAAAGCGGCAGACGGTAATGTATTTTGGATTTTAGATTTTCATATGATCCATACCGGTGGGGCGCTCGATTTAGAAACCAGTCGCGAACTATTCCAAGATGCGTTTGCAAAAGTTTGGAAAGGTGAACTTGAAGATGATGGCTTTAACCGGCTCGTACTTGGTGCCGGTATGACGGGTCGCCAAGTCACTATTTTACGTATGTTTGCGAAGTACATGCGTCAGATTGGTACGACCTTCAGTCAAAGCTATATTGAAAGCACGTTTAGCAAGTACCCGCTACTCGCTAAACTCGTCATTAAGATGTTCTACACGCGTTTTGAGCCCGGCACTAAAGGTGTTGAGAAGAAACTGGACGCGTTACATACGCGCATCAATACCGAATTAGATAGCGTCGCTAACTTGGACGACGATCGTATTATCCGTCGCTATGTTGAATTAATTGACGCCGCTTTACGTACAAACTTCTTCCAGAAGAATGAAAAAGGCAATGATAAACCTTACATCTCAGTTAAGTTCTTACCTGAACTGGTACCTGAGATGCCGTTGCCGTTGCCTAAGTTCGAAATCTTTGTCTACTCGCCGCGGGTAGAGGGTGTCCATTTACGGGGTGGTAAAGTGGCTCGTGGTGGCCTGCGTTGGTCGGACCGTCGTGAAGACTTCCGTACTGAAATTTTAGGCCTGGTGAAAGCACAACAAGTTAAGAACACCGTTATTGTACCTGTGGGTGCAAAAGGTGGTTTCTACTGTAAACACCTGCCCGAAGACCGTGAAGGTATGATTGCAGAAGGACAGGCGTGTTATAAAACGTTTATTCGTGCGTTATTAGATATCACCGACAATATCGTCGAGGGTGAAATCGTACCACCTGTTGACGTCGTTCGTCAGGACGAAGACGACCCTTACTTGGTTGTCGCAGCTGATAAAGGCACAGCGACGTTCTCAGATATCGCTAACGGTATTTCTGCTGAATATAACTTTTGGCTGGGCGACGCCTTTGCTTCCGGCGGTTCAGTTGGCTACGACCATAAGAAAATGGGTATCACCGCTCGTGGTGCTTGGGAGTCGGTTAAACGTCACTTCCGTGAAATGGGTATTGATTGCCAAACCACTGACTTTACCTGTGTTGCGATTGGCGACATGGCGGGGGATGTGTTTGGTAACGGCATGTTGCTATCTAAACATACTCGCCTACAAGCTGCGTTCAACCACATGCATATTTTTATCGACCCAGAACCAGACGCAGCCAGCTCTTGGAAAGAGCGTGATCGCTTATTTAAATTGCCGCGCTCAAGCTGGGAAGATTACAACAAAGAGTTGATTTCTAAAGGTGGCGGTATCTTCAGTCGCAGTGCTAAAGCAATAGAGCTGTCGCCAGAAATGAAGAAGATGCTGGGCTCCCAGAAGAAATCAATGACACCTAACGAGCTCATTCGTGCGTGTCTAACCATGGACGTTGATCTTATTTGGAACGGCGGTATCGGTACCTACATTAAAGGTAAAGATGAAACCGATTCTGATGTGGGTGACCGAGCCAATGACGCACTGCGCGTTAATGGTGCAGAATTGAAAGCCAAAGTGATCGGCGAGGGCGGTAACTTAGGTTTAACTCAGTTGGGTCGTATTGAATTTGCTCAGCGCGGCGGTCGTATTAATACCGACTTCGTTGATAATGTTGGCGGCGTGGACTGTTCAGATAATGAAGTCAATATCAAAATCTTGCTGAATGGTTTAGTCAATAACGGTGACCTCACGAAGAAACAACGCGATAAGTTATTGTACGACATGACTGATGAAGTGGCAGAAATCGTTCTTGACGATTGTAATCGTCAAACACAATCGCTCTCGATTACTGCGCTTCGAGGTAGTGACCAAATCAAAGAATTGCAACGCTTTATTCACCAGTTAGAACGTGACGGTGCATTAAATCGTTCGCTGGAGTTCTTACCTTCAGACGACGAGCTGGCGGAACGCCAAGCCCAGAATAAAGGTTTGACACGTCCAGAACTATCGGTTTTAACAGCCTATGGCAAAATGGTGCTTAAGGAGCAGTTAATCACCGATGAAATCACTGAAGATCCGTTCCTTGGCAAAGCATTGTTCCGTTCGTTCCCTAAACCGTTGCAAAAACAGTTTGCTGATTCGATGGCTTCACACCCGTTGAAGGGACAGATTATCGCGACTAAGTTAGCTAATACGATCGTCAATGATATGGGTCCTAACTTCGTGTTTCGTAAACAAGAAGCCACCGGAGCGACCATCGCTGAAGTTGCATCGTCATTTGTAGTGGCTCGCGAGTGTTTCCGCGTTGAGGAACTTTGGGATGCCATTGAAGCGTTGAACAATAAAGTGCCGGCTGAAACACAGAACGATATTCTGTTCCAGGTTCGCCGTATGGTGCGTCGAGCTACACGTTGGTTCTTGCGTCACCGCAACACTAAATTAAATGGTATTCAAGAGCACATTGACTTTTACATGCCCGCTTTTGATGACTTGCGTAAAAACTGTCTAAGTTATATGAACGAAGATGAAGCGGCTGTGATTCAAAAAACGATCGACCGCTATATTGAGCAAGGACTTCCGAAAGAGTTGGCTCAAGAAGTGGCGAGCTTGAGTACCGTATTTTCGGCAATGGACATTGCCGAAATTGCTGACGAAACCGAACAATCGTATCAGACCGTTGGCAACATGTACTTCTATTTAGGTGCTCGTCTGAATCTACATTGGTTCCTCAATCAAATTAATAATCAACCGGTTGCTAACCACTGGCAAGCGCTGGCACGTGCCGCATTCCGAGAAGAACTGGATTGGCAGCAACGTGCGTTGACCTTAGTTGTATTGAAATCGGCCTCAGAGATAGGTGAGCCGTTGCAAATGTTGGATGATTGGATGGACCAAAACGAATCCTTGCTGCAACGTTGGCAGTCAATGTTATCGGACTTCCGCACCACGAAGAGCCACGAGTTTGCTAAGTTCTCAGTTGCATTGCGTGAACTCATGTTGTTGAGCCACAACTGTGCGCCTAAGGTTGCGGGCTAGTGTATAACCTGGTCAGAAAATGGCTGTTTAACCAAGATGCCGAGCGTTCTCACGACTGGACGCTCGGTATGCTTCGGCGGTTTGCTAATACGCCATTGTCACTCGCGTGGCGCCAACGTCTGCCGGCCAAGCCTGTGACCGTGATGGGGATCGAGTTTCCGAATCCTGTCGGTCTTGCAGCGGGTCTCGATAAAAATGCGCGTTGCATGACTGCATTTGGACAGATGGGCTTTGGTTTTATTGAAGTGGGTACGGTGACGCCGAAACCACAGCCAGGCAACGAAAAGCCAAGACTGTTTCGGTTGGTTGATGATGAGGCCATTATTAACCGCATGGGTTTTAATAATGACGGTGTCGAGGCGTTGGTTGAACAGGTCAAGCGACGTACTTATAAAGGTGTGCTGGGCATTAATATTGGTAAAAACAAAGTCACTGAAGAGCAAGATGCTTTACAAGACTACGTTGCCTGCCTAACTCAGGTTTATCGTTATGCCGATTACGTGACCATCAATATTTCTTCGCCAAATACACCGGGCTTACGCAATTTTCAACACGGCGATGCTTTAAATGGTTTGCTAGCAGGCTTAAAAGCTGAGCAGAAAGAACTAGCAAAAGTGCATAGCAAGTATGTACCGCTTGTTGTTAAAGTCGCACCTGATCTGAGCCCAGAAGAAGTGCGTATGATGGCTGAGGCGTTTAACGAGCAGGGCATCGATGGTGTTATTGCAACGAATACAACGCTTTCGCGTGATGGTGTTTCGCATAGCGAACTAGCGGATGAAGCGGGTGGCTTGAGCGGCAAACCAGTGCGTGATCGCAGTACCTGTATTATTCGGCTGTTACGTTCAGCGTTGGACTCGTCAATTCCTATTATCGGAGTAGGCGGCATCGATTCTGCAGGCGCCGCGAAAGAAAAGCTTGAGGCGGGCGCATCGTTAGTGCAGGTTTACACCGGTTTTATTTACAAAGGACCTAGGCTTGTAAAGGACATTGTCAATAACTTGTAAAACTAGGTGACTTTGGGTAATCTATTTGCCAAATTTATAACAACATTCATAATAATAAAGGTGTGCAAGTTGGAAATTAATCAACACATGTGTTGGCTATACGACGATAAAGCTCAGCCACTGTCAATTCAGGCGGGGGATGGCGCACCTTTCCGTTTGCCTTATAAAGGCAAACAACTCGTGAATGTCGATTTTTGCTCTGCGCCTTTTAATGTTGAAGATTTGACTCTCTTACAGAATTTTGTCGATGTATTAGAAGGTTACTCAACAGATGACTTAGGTACGAGTGTCGAAGAGGCATCGTTGTGCGCAGCGGCATTTGTTCGTTTTGGGTGTCCGCAAATGCCTCAAAGTTGGCATTTTCAAAAGTCGAACATTGAAGAATGGGCGCCCGAACGTCATATCTGTGAATTGAATAGCGGTTTTGATGACGGTTTATTCTTGATAATCGACCGTGATGATGAATTTGCTTCATGTCTATTGTTGTCAGGTGATATGAAATTGTCACCGATTAAAACGATTAAACAGTATCACGTCATCAAAGTGCTTCATAATCGGTTGCTTCCCTCGACCCTAGAAATGCGTCAAACAATGCTATCTAGCCAACAGCTCGCATAAATTACTGCGCGTGAAGTCAATTGAGTGCTTTCGATAGTGTGCCGAGAATACTTTTATGGAAGATGTGATCTTGGTAACAGCTATAAATGCTTACTGAAGGCATCGGATTCGGTTGCGGGGGCAGGATTTGAACCTACGACCTTCGGGTTATGAGCCCGACGAGCTACCAGACTGCTCCACCCCGCGTCCGATGTGGGGTGCATAATATACATGTCCCACCGCTTGCGCAAGCGCTTTTTAATAAAATACAGTTCAAATGCATAAAAAACACACATACCGAACAACCTTTGTTCAGTTTACAGTGTTTTAAAGACACATTGATTGAGAAACGCTATAATCGCGGCCAAATTACTGAATGGAATAAACTATGTTGCGTTTATTTGTATCGTGCGCAAAAGGCATGGAACAATTATTAGAGAATGAGTTGCAGGGGCTAGGTGCCAAATCAATTACTGTGACTCAGGCGGGGTGCTATGTCGATGCAGACTTAAAGCTTGCGTACACCATTGCTCTATGGTCGCGTTTAGCCAGTCGTGTGCTCGTCGAGTTAGGCCGCGCTGAAACACTCAACGCAGAACAGATTCAGCAGGCGATTAGTGTCTTCGATTGGACACAGGTCATGCGTGATACACATAGCTTTGTCGTTGACTTTCATGGCACCAATGATGAGATACGTAACACGCAGTTTGGTGCCCAGGTCGTTAAGGACGGTATTATTGACTTTTTTCGGGGTCGTAACGCACAGCGCCCGAATGTCGATAAACAGGTTCCTGATATTCGAGTAAACGCGCGTTATCACAAGAATGAACTTATCTGGTCTTTAGATTTCTCTGGAGGTGGGCTGCATCAGCGAGGTTATCGCAAACAACAAGGTGAAGCGCCACTACGAGAAACACTGGCAGCCGCGGTGCTCATACGTGCTGGAATTCATCAACAATTAGAACACGATGAACCTGTTATCCTTGACCCGTTCTGTGGTTCGGGCACATTGGTGATTGAAGCGGCCATGATAGCGGCCGACCAAGCGCCGGGCCTAAACCGTCGCGACTGGGGCTTCCTGCGATGGGTAGGGCATGACCGCAGTGTTTGGCACAGTGTGCTTGAAAACGCTGAAAAGCGCTTTAAGGAAGGTCGCAACAAGATGACTGCGCGTTTTTATGCCAGTGACATGAACCCCAAACTCATCGGTATTGCGAAAGAAAATGCGGCCCGCTGTCAGCTTGGTCAATTTATTCAATTTGATACATCCGATGTGCTTGATATGCAGGCACCCGCTGATCAGGGTCTTCTGATTGCAAACCCGCCTTATGGTGAACGCCTCGGTGAAGAAGTCGAAACGCTGTTACTATACCGCCGTTTGGGCCGTCGGTTAAAACAGTCTTTCTTAGGCTGGCAAATAGGACTTCTTGCTGGCGACGAGACATTATTAAAACGTCTAAAACTGCGTAGTCATAAAAAATATGCGTTTATGAATGGTCCGATCGCCACCACATTGGCGCTATTCGATCTCACTAAAGAGCAAGTTGAATTTACAGAAAGTCAATCTGAAGACTTGTCTAACAGGCTTAAAAAGAATTATTCAAAACTTAGCAAGTGGGCGCGTAAAGAAGGGCTCGAAGCATGGCGTGTTTATGATGCCGACTTACCGGAATATAATGCGGCGATTGATATCTATGGCGATCACTTAGTAATACAAGAGTATGCGCCCCCCAAAACTATTCCTGATGGGGTTGCTACCGATCGTCTTTGGCACTTAGTGGAAATGGTTGCTGAGACTTTGCCGTTTGATTCAAGCCACATTGTATTAAAGGTGCGTAAACGGCAGAAAGGGCAAGAGCAATACGAGCGTCGCAATCGTCAGAAACAAGATAGCGTTATTTTCAACGTGCAGGAATATGGCGCCGAGTTTGAGGTTAATCTGACCGACTATCTCGATACTGGCTTATTCCTCGACCATCGCTTGGTTCGCAAAGAGCTGTTTGATAAGTGCGAAGATCTCGATGTTCTGAACTTATTTAGTTACACCTGTACCGCTTCAGTGCAAGCGGCGTTGGGCGGTGCGCATTCGGTCACGTCGGTCGATATGTCGAAAACGTACCTTGCTTGGGGTGAGCGTAATTTTCATTTGAATGGGTTGCGTGGTCGTCAATACGAGTTTATTCAAGCCGATTGTTTTACTTGGATGCGTGATCAACGCGACGACAGACGTTACGACGTCATTTTTATCGATCCCCCAACATTTAGTAACTCAAAACGCATGACGGGTACGCTGGACATTCAGCGCGATCATGTTGGCTTAATTAAAACGGCTGGACGACTGCTGAACGAGGGCGGCGTGATCTTATTCTCTAACAACCGCAAGAAGTTTAAAATTGATGAAGCGGGTTTAGAGAAGGCGGGTTATTCGGTAAATAACCAAACTGAGGCCTCTATCCCTGAAGATTTTAAACGTCATAAAGGGATTCATCACTACTTCATTATTAGTAAAGAGTACTAGGTGGAAATGTGTTTTATTTATTAACTAAGCCACATTGTCCTCTGTGTAAAGAGGCGTTACTGCTGCTCAATCAAATAGATTTAGATGAGTCGATTGAATTGAGTGTTGTCGATATTTGTTCGGATGAAAGATTGCAAAAAGAATATGGTTGGCTCGTTCCGGTGTTAGTTGATGCCAATGATAACGAGCTGCGTTGGCCTTTTGATGCTCAAAAGGCAAAGGAGTTTATTGAATCATGAGTTTGATACGCGTTCAGGATGCACAGCTGGCTTTTGGCGCTGATGCAATTCTGGATCATGCTGAGTTTATTTTAGAGGCCGGTGAGCGAGTCTGTTTGGTCGGACGCAATGGCGCGGGTAAGTCGACGCTTCTTAAGGTCATCGATCAAGAAATTCACTTAGACGATGGTCAAGTTCAGTATGTGGGAGATACGATAGTCACCCGGTTGCCTCAAGACCCGCCCGCGCAACTCGAAATGTCGGTTTATGATTATGTGGCTCAGGCGTTAGCCGATGTGGGCGAGAAATTAAACGAGTTTCATCGTTTATCAAATATGATTGCAGACGATCCGAGTGATGAAATGATGAAAGCGCTCGATAGTCTGCAAACACAGATCGATGCAAAGAACGGCTGGCAATTTGCGACTCGTATCGAGCAGGTTTTAACGCGCTTAAGTCTGCCTGCCGACGTATCGATGTCGCAATTATCGGGCGGCTGGTTGCGTCGTGTTGCACTCGCGCGTGCGCTCGTCGTTGATCCCGATGTGTTGCTACTTGACGAGCCGACTAACCATCTGGATGTCGAAATGGTGCAGTGGTTAGAAGAGCAATTACTGCAAT
Organism: Idiomarina baltica OS145; assembly: GCF_000152885.1. Taxonomy (GTDB): domain Bacteria; phylum Pseudomonadota; class Gammaproteobacteria; order Enterobacterales; family Alteromonadaceae; genus Idiomarina; species Idiomarina baltica. Next base: position 63,506 of record NZ_CH672406.1, on the reverse strand, counting down.
TTAACGGTGCGATTTTATTTATTAGTCACGACCGTGCCTTTATTCGTAAACTTGCGACACGAATCGTTGATTTGGATCGCGGCGCTTTAACTTCATTTCCAGGTAACTATGACAGCTATGTCACGAAAAAGCAGGAGTTGCTAGAAGTTGAGCAATCACAAAACGCTGAGTTTGATAAAAAGCTTGCGGCAGAAGAAACCTGGATTCGCCAAGGAATTAAAGCACGTAGAACTCGTAATGAGGGACGCGTTCGGGCTCTACAGCAATTGCGTAAGGAGCGTGCGCAGCGACGTGAGTTGCAAGGTAATGCCAAGATGCAGGTCAATCAAGCGCAGCGGTCTGGCAAGCGCGTGTTTGAGGGCGAACATGTTGAACTGAGCTTTGATAAACCGATCATTCGTGATCTTGACTTACTGCTACAGCGCGGCGATAAAGTGGCGCTTGTGGGACCTAACGGTTGTGGTAAGAGTACGCTGATTAAAGTTATTTTGGGCGAACAAGCCGTTGATGCGGGAAATATTAAGCTCGGTACAAATCTGGAAGTCGCGTACTTTGATCAGCACCGCTCCCAACTTGATCCTGAAAAGTCGGTGATGGACAACGTGGGCGATGGCAAGCAGGACATTGTGTTTCAAGGTCGTCCACGTCATATTCTCAGTTATTTGCAAGACTTCTTATTTAGTCCCAAACAATCAAGGACTCCGGTACGCGCCTTATCTGGTGGTGAACGCAACCGTGCCTTGCTGGCTAAAATATTGCTAAAACCAAGCAATATTTTAGTACTCGATGAGCCGACTAATGATCTTGATATAGAGACCTTAGAGTTACTCGAACAGATTATTGCGGATTACGAAGGCACTGTCTTATTAGTAAGTCACGACCGTGAATTCGTGGATAATACGGCGACCTCCGTTTTGTTATTTGAGGGTGAAGGTCAGATCACCGAGATTTTCGGGGGATTCTCTGAAATTGAGCATTATCTCGCTCGTAAAAGTTTGCCCAATGATGGAACAAAATCAGCGTCTAAAGAGTCAGAGAAGCCGTCTTCAGAACAAAGTAATAACAAGGGTTCAGTAACAAAGCAGAAAAAGTTATCCTACAAGTTACAACGTGAACTCGATGAGTTGCCTGCAGCAATAGAAAAGATAGAAAGTGACATCGAAACCTTGCAGCAACAAATGAACGAACCGGAGTTTTTCTCTCAACCCATTGATATCACGCAGCCCGTGATGGAGCAAGCGGGCGCTCTAGAGGAGCAGTTAATGAGCTACTTAGAGCGTTGGGAAGAACTCGAAAATTTATCAAAACAGAGTAGTTAATCGTGATGAAACCATTTTCTAAGCATTTATTGGTAGCGAGTGTATTAGCAGGTTGCAGTGTTACGGCAAGCGCGGATACGTTCTCAATTGAAGAAATTGCAACGGCGGATAACTTTCGTAATAGCTTTCCGCGTGACTTAAACGAGCAAGGATTCATCGTTGGTGTCTCAAGTTTTCAGACCAATGTTGACATCGATTTAAGCCAATTAACTGCGACGCAGCTTGCGGCTTTGGGTATTACAGATATTGAAGAGGTGACTGAATTGACGCCTGCTCAATATGATTACATCGTCAACGCGTTGGCCGCTAACGTAAACAATAACTTTCTGCAAAAGTCGATTGCGCCGTATCAAGCGTTTATGTATGACGGTGTGACCCAGTCAGTGTCTTTCTTTGATCAACCTGATGATGTCTCCACAATAACGCACTTAAACAGTATCAACGCTGCGAATACCGCTGTGGGGATGGGGTACGGTGCTTATAAACCGGTCGAGTTCACGTATAAAAATGCGGATGATGAAGATGTCACGCGCACATACTATGTGCGAGATTTTATTTCTCGAGGTGTTTGGTATCAAGATGGCCAGACGACCACCATCGCGCCACCTGACCAATCTGTATTGGGTGGCGAGAGCGCATTGATGGACGTAAATGATAGCGGACTAGCTGCAGGCTATGCCAGTATTGGTCTAAGCCCTGGCGCGACCACGACTATCGACAACTGTACACCTGCCGAAGATAGCGATGCGATACAAACACGACCGTTGGAAGTGTGTGCCTCTGAGCTGTGGATAGACTTGCACAACGCTACAGCGAATAACATTGCGCCGATTTTATTCTACAGTCGTTCAAATTACGCCTCACGGCGTTCGATTTACGATATTCGTGGTTTTTTGTGGCAGTTAGATGCAAACGGTGAAGTGATTTCATCCACTGAACTAGGCACGCTTGCGGAGCGCCGCGAAGACGATCAATCTGACTTCTCAAGCTACGCGTTTGCTGTCAACAATAATGGTATCGCTGTTGGTCAGAGTTTCACTTATCACCCTAGTCGTGGTCCCATTCGCATGCCAGCCATTTTTATTGATGGCGAAGCTATTCCAGTCACTGAGAGTGATGAATATTATTGGGGCTCTGCGAATGCGATAAACGACAACAATCGCGTTGTCGGCTATTTAACTTCAACACGCGCCGCAAATTTGAGAAACACCGGCTTTTACTATGACGTGGATAGCGCCACGCTCGAAACGTTACCGGGTTTCTTTGAAGGGTCGTCAACGGTGCCCAGTGATATTAATAATAATGGCGTAGTGGTCGGTACAGGAGAGATCGAGCCTTCGCTATCGTCATCGCGTCGCCGGGTTGGGTTCGTGTACGATACAGCTGCCGAAAACGCTGAGTTCATTAACCTTAACGATGCCATTGCGTGTGACAGCCCGTACTTTATAGTCGACGCACGCGCGATTACAGACTCTGGCGAGGTCGTCGCTTCGGCACTTAAAACTGAAGAGTACGTTGATGGTGAAGGGAACACTCAAACCCGCCAGGTTTCAGTTACTATAAAGATGGATCCGATCGAAGGTGAGTTGAACAACTGTCGTGAAGAAGAGAATAAAGTAGAGCGTAGTGGCGCTAGTTTTGGCGGCTTCCCGCTAGCGGGATTATCGCTACTCGGTTTCTTTATTACACTTTCGCGCCGTCGTCAGCTAAAAAATATCAAAAAATCATAACGAAAATATCATAAAAAAGTAACACAGTTTCAACTTGTTAAGTTTTTTCAAGTAGGCTGTGTTACTTTTTCACATTGAACTATCCTGGTTTCGCGTTATCAATTATAGGGAGGGCATTAGTTAATGCGCTCTTTTGATAATCACAACCGAATAAGAAAGTGAAAAAGGGGTAGTTTTATGAAAAGACAGAAGCGTGATCGCTTTGAAAGAGCCCACACTCAAGGCTTTAAAGCCGGATTATCAGGACGCTCGAAGGATCAGTGTCCGTATCAAACCCAAGACGACTTCAGGTCTCAATGGTTAGGCGGTTGGCGAGATGCCATGGAGGCTAGGGGGACCGGCTTGTTCCGCTAAATGTCTCAGCAAATTAATATACAAACGCCGGC
>NZ_CH672406.1:14231-58510 GCF_000152885.1 Idiomarina baltica OS145 | reverse complement strand
TCCGTACCCATCCACGGACCGTAACTGTTTCATCAACGGCGACTTTTCCTGCTAACACATCCACGACAGAAGCATACGACATGGGTTAGAAATCTCCGAAATGCAAATTTAACTAAATAAAGGTTGCTATGTTACCTGTCTTTGGCACAGACTCAAGTAGGATCCTATTAAAACTGACGATATGCGTAGCAATGACAGTAAACGATTGCAGAAATTGGGTGCCTGGCGGCGAGTCATGGGGACGCTTTCTATCCTCGGCTGGCTTATTTTTATTGCTGCATTGATAGTCTATGACTACGCAAAACCGGAAACGGGTACATTACTCAGTGAATGGTTGGATGTAGACCTTCGTTCAGGTTGGATTGCGAGCCTAGCTCAGCTTTATCTTTTCCTAATGGCGCTTGGGCTTGTAGTGAGTTGTGTCGCGTGTGTGCTGAATATATGGCTCCACCGAAGACGTCGAACGCATATATGGGTGAATACACTGATACTGGGGCTCGCCAGTATCAGTGGCTTATTATTATTCTTTTACGGTTTTAGCTAATTAGTGGTTGTTTCAAGGTAGACCGCAATCGCATGCGTAAGCTTACTGAGTTGCTGTGCGCTGATGCAGTAGGGTGGCATAATGTACATGAGACGACCAAATGGACGTATCCACACACCGAGCTCGACAAAAAGTGCTTGCGTGCGCGCCACATTAACAGGTTTATTCAGTTCAACAACGCCGATTGCACCCAATACTCGGACATCCGCAACACTCGGGTGACGCTTTAATGGACCAAGTTCCTCGCGTAACTGGCATTCGATACGCGGTACTTGCGTTTTCCAGTCACCGCTTTGAATGATGCTCAAGGACGCGTTTGCGACGGCACAGGCAAGTGGGTTCCCCATAAAGGTAGGTCCGTGCATTAATGCGCCACCGCCTTGTCCCTGACCAATGGCTTCTGCAACCTTAGCATGTGTCACCGTTGCGGCTAACGTCATATAGCCTCCGGTCAGTGCCTTACCGACACACATAATATCCGGTACGATACCGGCATGATCGCAGCCAAATAGTTGACCCGTGCGACCGAACCCCGTAGCAATCTCATCTGCGATCAACAAGACGTCATAATGATTACAGAGCTCTCTCAACTGCGTTAAATACTCTGGGTGATAGAATCGCATTCCGCCAGCACCTTGCACTACGGGCTCGATGATCACCGCGGCAATCTCTGTGTGATGTTGCTCCAGCTCTTGTTGAATACTGCTTAAACTGCTGGGCTCCCATTCATCGTCAAATTCCACTGCCGGACGCTCGACAAAATGCTGGTTACACAAAGCGTGACGAAACATATGATGCATGCCATTAACCGGATCGCACACTGACATAGCAGCAAACGTATCGCCATGATAGCCACCACGAATGGTTAATAATTGGTTTTTCTTGGGCTGCTCGATAGAGAACCAGTATTGGAGTGCCATCTTTATCGCGACTTCGACGCTGACTGACCCCGAATCTGCAATAAACACGCGGTCAAGAGGTGCAGGTGTGAGGTCTATTAAACGCTCAACCATGTTGATTGCGGGTTGATGGGTGAGGCCACCAAACATCACGTGACTCATCTTATCGGCTTGCGCATGCAATGCCGCATTAAGTTGAGGATGGTTATACCCGTGAATAGCGGCCCACCAAGAGGACATACCGTCCACCAAGATTTCGCCGGATGACAGCTCAATTTCGCATCCGCTTGCGGATTTGACATGATAACAAGGTAAGGGATCCGTCATAGAGGTGTAAGGGTGCCATATGTGTTGCTGGTCAAACTGGATAGCTTGCTGTAACGAGTTGCTCACTTTATAACCTCTTGTAAAGTTTTGCGTTCGTAAAAAATTGACAGTTTATCGATTAGCAGTAATCTAGTCGAGCATGAGAAGCCAATAAATAAAAGAGAACAGCGATATGAGCGCGCAAATAAAGACAGAAGTGAGAAATGACTGGACGCCGGAAGAGGTCAGCCAATTACTGACAATGCCTTTTAACGACTTGGTGTTTCAAGCCCAGACTGTTCACCGTCAGCATTTTGATCCTAATCAAGTGCAGGTCAGCACTTTACTATCAATTAAAACAGGTGCGTGCCCCGAAGATTGTAAATACTGCCCACAAAGTGCGCATTACCACACGGGGCTTGATCGTGAGCGGCTCATGGCCGTTGAAAAAGTATTGCAAGAGGCACAACTCGCAAAAGATAAAGGTGCGAGCCGCTTTTGTATGGGTGCTGCGTGGCGAAATCCAAAAGATCGCGACATGCCTTATGTTATTGAGATGGTGAAAGGTGTAAAAGAGTTAGGCTTAGAAACCTGCATGACGCTTGGTATGTTATCGCCCGAACAAGCCGCTGCGCTGCAACAGGCAGGGCTTGATTATTACAATCATAATTTGGATACCTCGCCCGAGTTTTATGGCGACATTATCACTACCCGTACTTATCAAGACCGACTCAATACTTTGCGTAATGTGCGTGATGCGGGTATGAAAGTCTGTGCGGGCGGTATCGTTGGGATGGGTGAATCCGTTGAGGATCGTGCATCATTGTTGGTCCAGTTGGCTAATTTGCCCAAGCACCCTGAAAGCGTTCCAATTAATATGTTGGTTAAAGTGAAAGGTACGCCGTTTGAAAACCTAGACGATTTAGATCCGATTGATTTCGTGCGCACCATTGCTGTTGCACGTATTTTGATGCCTGCTTCGCATGTGCGTCTGTCGGCAGGTCGCGAGTACATGAGTGATGAAATGCAAGCCATGTGCTTTCTAGCCGGCGCAAACTCTATTTTCTATGGTGAGAAGTTGCTCACCACGAGTAATCCCGAAGCCGATGCCGACCTGCAATTGTTTAACCGTTTAGGTATTACGCCAGAAACCCGTGATGGCTATGACGATGAAGTCCATCAAACCGTCATTAACGAGGCGATTAGTGAACAACAGCAACCGCCACTTTATTACGACGCGTCTTGAGCAGCGTCGCGATTCAAATCTCTATAGAACGCAGCAGGTGCGCACCGCCAGTGCGCGACCTGCGCAGTTGTCGTCGAATGATTATTTGGGTTTAGCGCAACATCCACGGGTAAAAGCCGCGGCACAACAAGCAATTGATAACTGGGGAGTGGGAAGTACAGGCTCCCCCTTGTTGAGTGGCTACACCCAGTTGCATCAACAGCTTGAAGAAACACTGTGCGACTGGTTGGGGTTCGAGGATGCTATCCTGTTTAATACAGGATTCGCGGCAAATCATGGTGCCATTACCTGTTTATTGCAGGCGCATTGCCAAGCACAGGGCGGACGCATTTACGCTGATCGCTTGATACACGCGTCCATGGTGGAAGGCATGTTAAATAGCGGTATTCGATTTAAGCGCGTGCCTCACCTAACTTGGCCATCAACAGCTCAAACTCACGACTGGTTTATCAGTGAAAGTATCTACAGCATGGATGGGGATCGGCTTAGCATTGCTCAAAGCCGGGACTTCACTGAACAATCACCTGTTCAGTGGTTACTGGATGACGCACATGGTATTGGTGTCATCGGAGAGCACGGTGAAGGTTATCTAGGGCAGCTCAACCAACAGGTTAAGCTGGGCACCATCACCTTTGGAAAAGCGCTGGGTGCCAGTGGGGCGGCGCTTGTTGGCAGTCGAGATGACATCGACGAGATTCGCCAATTTTGTCGCGAATATATTTATTCGACTGCGATGCCACCGATGCAGGTGGCAGCGATACTCGCATCGATTGAGATTGTTAGAGGACGCGAAGGGCAGTTAAGGCGTGACGCACTGAATGAACGGATCGCTCGGATGAAGGAACTGATTAAGAAATACCAGTATCACTCAGTGGCTTCTGACAGCGCTATCCAAACGATTATTCTGGGTGAAGAAGGTCGCGCCATGGCGACCGGGAAACGCTTGAAAGAGGCGGGTATCGATGTCAGCGTCGTGCGGCCACCTACGGTGCCAAAAGACACAGCGCGTCTACGTATTAGCCTCAATAGTACGGTTGATATGAAGATGATTGATGTGATGTTCGATCATCTTAATGCAGAAAGGACATAACCGGTGACAATGCAACCTGAACAATGGCTCACTCAAGTAGCTAAGCGCTTTGATAAAGCAGCCACGACATATACGCAATTTAATAAAACACAGCACGTCTTTGCGCAACGTTTATATCAAAGAGCGTATGTCAGCAGTCTGGGGCACTGTTTGGACCTAGGATGTGGACCGGGCTCCGAAACTCAATTTCTGCTTGAGCACTGTCACGAGTATCTAGGCGTTGATCCTGCGAAAGGCATGCTAGCGCAGGCGAGCAAGTTGTTTCCGCAGGTTGCGTATAAGCAGGGTAGCGCAGAATGTATTCCGGCAGAAAATGCTCAGTTTGACACCGTATTTGCTAATTTTTCATTGCAATGGTGCCCTGATATAAACACCGTGGCAAATGAGCTTTTTCGTGTCACTCGGTCCGGCGGTCAAGTGCTGATGAACACTCTGCTCACGGGGACCTTCGCTGAACTGGTAGACGTCTATTCAGCGCTTGATGATAAACAGCATACGATAGCTTACCGCACACAAGCTGAAGTTGAAGCTAAGTTTCGTCAGGCAGGATTTGAAGTCACCAGTGAGGTTGTCGTTCATACGGATTATTTTGAGCAGTTTGAGAGTTTACTGCGCCATATTAAAGGTGTAGGTGCGAGCCAAACACCACAGCAAGATCGCGGCCTAATGACGCCGACGCGATGGCAAAAATTGAAAGCCAATTATGAGCAAAAACGCACATCAAAAGGACTCCCATTGACCTGGAAAGTGCTAGAAGCAACATTAATTAAAGACAAGATGTATTAATTAAAGGTTAATATGAAAGCTTATTTTATTACAGGTACTGACACAGACTCTGGTAAAACTGTTGTTACCCAAGCTGTGTTACAACACCTTGCAGACAAAGGGCTCAAAACGCTGGCTATGAAGCCCGTTGCGAGTGGTTGTGACTGGGATGGGACGCGCTGGATTAATGCTGATGCGACCAATGCACGACGCCATATGACGTTGGATTGTGATTATGGTTTAACTAACCCATTTGCATTTGAGCCGGCAATCGCGCCTCATATTGCGGCACAAGAAGCTGATGTATCATTATCACTTGAGGATATGCTCCAGCACTTTGAGCGACTTGTTGCGTTGAACCCCGATGTCATTGTTGTTGAAGGAGCCGGTGGTTGGCTTTTACCGCTCTCCGATCAATTAATGATGCCTGAGTTTGTAAAAGCAATTAATGCTGAGGTCATTTTAACCGTCGGTATGAAGCTCGGCTGTCTGAATCATGCGATGCTCACTGAGCAAGCGATATTTTCATCGTCAGTGCCCATTACAGGCTGGATAACTAATCAGCCTAGCGTTGAACCCATGGCACGGTCTGAACAGAATCTCGATACACTAAAGCAGCGTATGGCAAGTTCACATCTCGGCTCAATAAGCTTTGATGCGAACTGGCAAAACTTGGCACTCGGGCACTTAATTAATTTACCCGATTAATTGACTTATACGCTGTAAGTCATGTTGCACATGCTTGCCTGTGCTATCTATCAGCACGGGCTGTGCATCTCCTCGCCAGTGACATTCACTGGCCCGTATTTCCAGTCCTGTACCCTCTGGCAAACCCAATACCGTCTCAGTGTTATTTAACGCAATGAACTCATTGAGACGGTCATCGCGTGTTTCGCCATTAAAACCAGGTGGATGATAGTCGGTGTAATGTGGATTCATTTGTAGCTCAACTAAACGTAAAGCATTGAAACTCGGTGGCTCAACAATCGGCATATCATTGGTGGTTTTGATCGTTTTACCGGCAATATTTGAACCTGCACTCCAGCCAACATAGGGAGTCCCCGCATTTACTGTATCGCGAAGCGGCTCAATCAGCTGGTGTTGATAAATTAAATTCAATAACTGAAAGGTGTTGCCGCCACCAACAGCAATTGCTTGGGCCTCACGCACGGCTGCTATCGGATCGGCATATTCCTCAATACCAGTGACGGCCACGTTGACAGGCGCAAGCGCGTTGCGAACTTTATCGGTATATTGGCTATGCGTCATACCCACGCCGGCATAGGGAATAAAAAGCAATGTTGCATCGCCTACGGCGTTCTTAATCCATTCTCTATTGTGGGCAAGATAGTCGGTATCTCCGACGCGAGAACTGCTTAAAAGTAGTAGATTCTTGTGTTGTGTCATGGGTTAGCTCTAATTCTAACGTGAATAATTAAAATATTTTACGTATTCGTCACTAGAAATGTAAGCCAATCACCCACATTTAGCATATCATCTAGACCGATTTGTCCTAGCTTACTGAGGGTATGTGTATGCAACGCATCTTGCTGTTTTTGATGACCAATATAGCCATTTTGGTGGTCGTTAGTTTCGTGTTTAATATTATTAGCGCAAACACGGGTCTCACCGTGCAAAATCCGCTAGGTCTTTTAATACTGTGTGGTCTGTTTGGTTTTGGTGGCGCCTTCGTATCACTGTTTATTTCTCGCTGGATGGCGGTTAGGGCGACAGGCGCGCAAGTTATCGAGCAACCGCGGACACCGGCTGAACGCTGGTTGGTTGAAACGGTGAAGCAACAAACACAAAAAGCCGGTATACCGATGCCACAAGTCGCTATCTTCCCGTCTCACGCGCCTAATGCATTCGCCACTGGTCGGAGTAAGTCAGCTTCTCTGGTGGCTGTCAGTACCGGGTTGCTTGAACAGATGAATCAAGATGAGATCGAAGCGGTGTTAGCGCATGAGGTGAGTCACATTGCTAACGGTGACATGGTGACATTGACCCTGATTCAGGGCGTAGTGAATACGTTCGTAATGTTCTTTGCTCGCATTATTGCGAGTGCGATTGATAACGCGACCCGTGGCAATAATCAGCAAGGTGGCGGTCTTGGAACCCTGGCATACTTTGGGATCGTTATGGTGCTAGAGATCGTATTTGGTATTTTGGCCAGCATCATCGTGATGTGGTTTTCACGCAAACGTGAATTCCGTGCTGATGCGGGGTCGGCTCAACTGGTTGGTAAGCAAAAAATGATAGCCGCACTCGAGCGTTTGCAGCGGGGTCAGGAACCTGAATTGAGGGGCTCAATGTTGGCTTTTGGTATCAATGGTAAACGCAGTGGTTTGAGTCGTTTGTTTATGTCACACCCACCGTTAAGTGAGCGAATTGAAGCATTACGCAGAATTTAAATAAAAACTTAGCATTCACGCGGGGTTGGGCATTGCTTTTCACGCCTGACCCCGCTAGATTGGTGGTTTCGATAACCACAACTGGATAGGATGTTATGAGCCAGTGGAGTGCACGTAGTTGGCGTGATAAACCCATCAAGCAACAGCCGCAATACCCAAACAAAGAACACTTACAACAGGTTGAGTCACAACTGAGTCAATTTCCGCCATTAGTGTTCGCAGAAGAGATACGTGCGTTACGTAGTCAGTTGACGGATGTCTGTCATGGCGAGGGCTTTTTACTGCAAGGCGGTGACTGCGCAGAATCGTTTGCAGACTTTAATGCGCCTAAAATCCGCGATACATTTAAAGTTATTTTGCAGATGGCCATCGTGATGACCTTTGCAGGTTCGTGCCCAGTGACTAAGGTCGCGCGAATGGCCGGGCAGTATGCAAAGCCACGCTCAAGTGATCTTGAGACGATCGATGGTGTGAGCTTACCGAGCTATCGCGGTGATATCATTAATGATATGGCATTTACTGACGCGGCTCGTACGCCTGATCCAGAACGCATGTTGAAGGCCTACCATCACTCTGCAGCAACGCTAAATCTTTTGCGCGCATTCGCTCAAGGTGGCCTCGCTAATTTGCATAAAGTTCATAAGTGGAACTTGGGCTTTTTAGCCGCGAACCCACTGAAAGAACGCTATCAAGAGATTGCCGAGCAAATTCAGTCCGCGCTTAAATTTATGGAAGTGTTGGGAATTAATGCTGAAAATAATGCCACCTTACATGAAACTCAGCTATTTACCTCACATGAAGCCTTATTATTGCCGTATGAGCAAGCTTTGACACGCACCGACACATTGACCGGTCTACCCTACGACTGCTCGGCGCACATGATCTGGATTGGCGAACGCACTCGTCAACTTGACCACGCGCATGTTGAATTCATGCGCGGAATCCATAACCCAATTGGCGTCAAAGTCGGACCGACCATGGATCCTGACGAGCTAATTCGGTTAATCGATGCGGTCAATCCGGATAATGAGGCAGGCCGTCTAACGCTCATTTCACGTATGGGTGCCGACAATTTAGCCGACAACCTTCCGCGTCTGGTTCGACGTGTGCAGCAAGAAGGTCGGAATGTGGTGTGGTCGAGTGATCCAATGCATGGCAACACAACAAAAGCAGATGGTGGGTTGAAAACACGTAACTTTGACGCCATACATAAAGAATTACGTCAATTCTTTGCGGTACATCAAGCAGAGGGGAGCTATGCAGGTGGTATCCATCTGGAGATGACCGGCGAGGATGTGACAGAATGTACAGGTGGTGCGTACCAAATTAGCGAAGCTGATTTATCCAGCCGCTACCGCACCCAATGCGACCCCCGGCTGAACGCCGACCAAGTGCTAGAGCTTGCCTTTTTAGTGGCTGAGTCACTCGGGGCCGCACGAAATGGGCACGGTTAATTCGCCACTATTTTTGAGTAACTTTTACGTTAAAAGGATTAAATTTCATGTCTCAACATGTCGAGCAGCTGTTTGAACGTCTTTGGCAAGATTACATTTCTCGTACACCATCGGCACCTAAGGTGCACGAGGTACTCGGAAAAGGGCATCCGATTGTAAACGATCACGTTGCTTTCCGAACGTTTGATATTGCCCCGGTACGTCTTGAAGCGCTCGCGCAACACTTTTTAGATCTAGGCTACAAAGAGGGTGGAGACTATCACTTTGAAGCCAAGAAACTCCGTGCGAAGCACTTTGAGCACGAAGATCCAACGTTGCCTAAGGTCTTCATCAGCGAGCTGATGACTGAGGAGTTTAGTGATAGCTTGCAGGCTAAGGTCAAAGAAATGGTGAGCCACATTAATCCAGAAGATGTCAAAAAAGACGACTTCTTGTACTCGGGAACGCATTGGCAAGTCAGTCATGAAGATTATCAAGCGTTATTAGAAGAAAGCGAATACGCGGCGTGGATGGCTGCATTCGGTTTCTGTGCTAACCACTTCACCGTGAGTGTTAACCAATTACCGGGTTACACCGATCTAGAAGAGGTCAACCAAACGCTTAAAGATAATGGTTTTAAACTGAACACTTCGGGTGGCGAAATCAAAGGCTCTCCGGAAGTCTATCTTGAACAGTCCTCGACCATGGCTAATCACCATCCAGTCGAGTTCAGCGATAAGACAGTAGAAATTCCTTCATGCTTTTATGAGTTCGCTAAACGCTACGAAATTGAGCCGGGTAAATTGTATTCGGGCTTCGTTGCGGCATCTGCGGATAAGATTTTCGAAAGCACCAACGCAAGTTAAACTCAGCGTTAGCTGTATTGAACGGCGACCAAAAGGTCGCCGTTTTTGTTGGAACTGACCAATAACGAACTAGTAACGGCGGCGTTGAAGATTCGTTTGCGCAAGTATCTTGGCGGCGATTTCTTCAACTGAGAAACGTGTCGAATTAATGAAAGGAATGGCTTCTTTGCGATATAATTTTTCGACTTCCGACAACTCGAAGCGACATTGCTGCATCGACGCGTACTGGCTACCCTCACGTCGCTGACTGCGAATTTCATGTAAACGTTGCGAATCGAGCGTGAGTCCAAACAATTTGTGACGCTGCATCTTTAACTCATAGGGCAGACTGAGTCGTTCGAAATCGTCGTCCTCGGTGATCGGGTAGTTCGCTACTTTGATGCCATATTGCATGGCTAGGTAGAGACTCGTTGGTGTCTTACCCGTGCGTGATACACCGACAAGAATCAAATCAGCCTGATCCAACTGGTTCAGCTTTTTGCCATCGTCGTTATCGAGCGCGTAGTTAATCGCTTCGACGCGAAAGTTGTAGTCCTTATGCACGCCATGAGTACGGTGAGTTTTTGGTTTTGCTTTAATCCCCAGCTCGTGCTCGACTTGGCCGACAAAGTTATCGAGAAAATCATAACTAATTCCACCGCACTGGGTAATACGTTGCTTGAGTTTTACATTGACAAAGGTGTGAAAAATGAGCGGCGGTTCGCCATCGTCCTCAGCGGCACGCTGAATCTGTTTGCACGCCATTTCCGCTTTAGCCTGAGTATCGATAAATGGCAGTGTTTTATGTCGAAACTCGGTGGGAAACATCGAAAGCAAAGCATGACCAAACGCCTCTGCAGTGAGAGCGGTCCCATCAGAGACGTAAAACGCGGTTCTCATGACCGTTTATTCCTTATTCTATAGATAAAAATCGAAAGCTTTGTAAATCGGATATTAACTTGTTGGCTAAGTATGTGTAAAATGTTTGCCACATCATACCTCCCATCGGATTAAATCGAGGAAAAAGACGTGCAAGAAAACGTACTGTGGTATCAGCAACTAGGAATGCAAGATGTCAACAGAGTGGGGGGTAAAAACGCCTCACTCGGTGAAATGATTAGTAACCTCGCGGGTGCAGGGGTTGAAGTCCCCGGTGGCTTTGCGACGACAGCAGATGCATATAACGAGTTTCTTGAGCAAAGTGGTCTGAATGACAAAATATATGAATTGCTCGACGGCCTCGACGTTAATGACGTCAATAAATTAACCGAAGCGGGCCGCACCATTCGTCAGTGGATCATCGACACGCCTTTCCAACCTGCCTTCGAAGCCGATATTAAGCAAGCCTTTAGCCAACTCAGTGAAGACAACGATGAATTCAGCTTTGCTGTACGTAGCTCGGCAACGGCAGAGGATATGCCGGATGCTTCGTTTGCGGGCCAACAGGAAACTTTCTTAAACGTCCGCGGTCTTGATGCCGTGATGGAAGCCATCAAACACGTTTTCGCTTCGTTATTCAATGACCGTGCGATTTCTTATCGCGTGCACCAAGGTTATGACCATAGAGGCGTAGCTCTCTCGGCGGGTGTACAGCGCATGGTTCGAAGTGACATTGCTTCATCAGGCGTGATGTTCACAATTGATACTGAATCAGGTTTTGACCAAGTCGTTTTCGTCACCTCATCGTACGGTTTGGGTGAGATGGTCGTTCAGGGTGCGGTAAACCCAGACGAGTTTTATGTACACAAACCAACGCTTAACGCGGGACGTCCAGCGGTGTTGCGCCGTAATTTGGGTAGTAAGAAAATCCAAATGGTGTTTTCTGAAGATCGTGCACATGGTAAGCAAACACTGATCGAGGACATCGATTCAGCTAAAAGCCAAACCTTTTCGATTACCGATGCAGAAGCAGAAGAACTGGCTCGCCAAGCATTAATCATCGAGAAACACTACGGTCGTCCGATGGACATCGAGTGGGCTAAAGACGGTATCGATGGCAAGTTATATATCGTACAAGCACGTCCGGAGACGGTGCAGTCCAACCAAAAAGGGCAAGCGATCGAACGCTTTGCACTACAAGACACCAGTGCGGTGGTCTGTGAAGGTCGTGCGATTGGTCAGCGCATCGGTAAAGGTGTGGCACGCGTATTGGATAGCATCGAAGAAATGGACAAAGTCCAACCTGGTGATGTGCTGGTTACTGATATGACCGACCCGGATTGGGAGCCTATTATGAAGCGCGCGGCGGCTATCGTGACCAACCGCGGTGGTCGTACATGCCACGCGGCTATCATCGCTCGCGAGTTAGGCATTCCAGCGGTTGTAGGCTGTGGTAATGCAACTCAGCTGATTAGCAATGGCCAAGCGGTTACCGTGTCATGTGCAGAGGGTGATACCGGGTACATCTACGAAGGCGAGCTTGACTTTGAAGTCACTGAGTCGCGCGTTGATGCAATGCCAGATTTACCATTAAAGATTATGATGAATGTCGGTAACCCAGACCGTGCTTTTGACTTTGCTGGTTTACCGCATGCGGGTGTAGGTCTTGCACGCCTTGAGTTTATTATTAATCGCATGATCGGGGTGCATCCCAAAGCATTACTTAACTTTGACGATCAACCAGATGCGTTGAAAGCAACGATCAGCACCATGATCGCCGGTTATGAATCACCTCGTGAATATTATGTAGCGCGTCTTGCTGAAGGGATCTCAACCTTAGCCGCGGCGTTTGCACCGGAGCGCGTTATTGTTCGTATGTCAGACTTCAAGTCGAATGAATACGCAAACTTAGTGGGCGGTAGTCAATACGAGCCGGATGAAGAAAACCCGATGCTCGGTTTCCGTGGCGCATCACGCTATATCTCAGAGGAATTCCGCGATTGCTTTGCACTCGAATGCGAAGCGATTAAGCGTGTACGCAATGAAATGGGTCTAAGCAACATCGAAATCATGATTCCTTTCGTACGTACGTTAGAGGAAGGTCGCCAAGTTATCGATTTGCTTGAAGAGCAGGGACTGAAACAAGGTGAGAACGGCTTGCGTGTGATCATGATGTGTGAACTACCATCAAACGCACTATTGGCCGATAAATTCCTTGATATGTTCGATGGCTTCTCAATTGGTTCGAATGATTTAACCCAGCTAACGTTGGGACTCGACCGGGACTCAGGTTTAATTGCACACTTATTTGATGAGCGCAACGACGCTGTTAAAGCATTGCTTGAAATGGCCATTAAAGCGGCTAAAGCACGTGGTAAGTACGTCGGTATATGTGGTCAAGGTCCGTCAGATCATCCTGACTTTGCTCAATGGTTAGTCGAGCAGGGAATTGATTCGGTTTCGCTTAACCCTGACACTGTTATTGAAACTTGGATGTACTTATCAGAACAACTGTAAGAGGACTATAAAACGTTATGACACAACTCCCTAAGTTAGACGCCAAGCGCGCACTGCCGTCGTTGTATCAGGCATATATTGGTGAGCTTGAACAGTCAGATTTTAGTGGGGAGATTGATGTCACGTTTTCAGGACGGCTTATCGCGGCGACGGATAACAGTGTTTATCAACAGTTGCCGCAGGCCGTCCTTTATCCTGTCAACGAAGCCGACATTCAAACGATACTGAAACTCGCAGCTCAAGATGAGTTTCATTCAGTGACATTTTCCCCTCGAGGCGGTGGTACGGGCACTAACGGACAGTCGTTAACGCCGGGTATTGTGGTGGACTTAAGTCGCCATATGAATCGCGTGTTGGAAGTCAATGCGGATGAGGGTTGGGTGCGTGTACAAACCGGCGTGGTAAAGGACCAGCTTAACGACGCGTTGCGTCCACATGGCTATTTCTTTGCACCGGACTTATCAACCAGCAATCGTGCCACGCTCGGCGGCATGATTAATACGGATGCATCGGGCCAAGGCTCGTTGGTATACGGTAAAACCAGTGATCATATTTTGTCGTTACGCACGGTGTTGCAAGGTGGTGAGCTGTTAGCCAGTGAACCGGTCGACTTACAGCAGGCACAAACTTACAGCGAAGTCGATTCGCGGGTGGGGCGGTTATATAAACAAGCACTCAATACCTGTGTGGGTATGCGCGAGGCGATAGACGCCAAATTTCCACCATTAAACCGCTTTTTAACCGGGTATGACTTAAAACACACCTTCGATGCAGAGCATCATACGCTCGATTTATCCCGCCTGATCGCGGGTTCAGAAGGCACGTTAGGCTTTGTCACAGAAGCAAAACTCAACATCACACCGATCCCCAAATACCGTACCTTAATCAACGTAAAGTATTCAGACTTCCAAGCGGCACTGAATAACTCACCGTTCTTAGTTGAAGCTGAGGCAACATCAGTAGAGACCATTGATTCCAATGTGCTGAACTTGGCGCGTGAAGACATCATCTGGCATAGCGTTTCGCCGTTGCTAGAAGAGGTCGAAGGACAGGTCATGAATGGCATTAATATGGTCGAGTTTGCCGCGACGGACCAAGCGGAAAATCAGCGGAAAATTGATGCGCTTTGTAAACGCTTGGATAAGCTCATTAAAGCTAAAGATAATAAAGGGGTGATCGGGTATCAAATATGCGATGACCTAGAAAGTATCCAAACCATTTATGCCATGCGAAAAAAAGCGGTCGGGCTGTTAGGTGCCACTAAAGGTGCGCGTAAACCGGTTGCTTTCGCAGAAGACACCGCGGTTCCTCCCGAGCAGTTGGCGGCTTTTATAATGGAGTTTCGCGACATCCTAGATGATGCCAACCTCCATTACGGTATGTTTGGTCACGCCGACGCAGGGGTGTTGCACGTGCGACCCGCGCTGGATTTAACCAACCCAGATGATGAAGCTCTATTGCGCGAAATCAGTGATAAAGTAGCTGCATTGACAGCCAAATACGGTGGCTTGATGTGGGGCGAGCATGGTAAAGGCTATCGCTCAGAATATGCGCCGAAATTCTTTGGCGAGGCGCTTTATCAAGAACTACAAAAAGTAAAAGCAGCCGCTGACCCGTTTAACCAGTTTAATCCAGGTAAAATCGCTACGCCGTTAAACAGCGAAGCGCAGTTAGTTTCTGTTGATGCGCAAAAGCGCGGATATTTTGACCGTCAAATTCCGATTCAGACACGTGACTATTACGACAATGCCATGAGTTGCAATGGCAACGGACTGTGTTTCAACTACGATACCAAAGCAGCAATGTGTCCTTCGTATAAAGTGACACGTGACCGTCGTATGTCGCCCAAAGGGCGCGCGTCATTGATGCGTGAATGGTTGCGCTTAACTGCGGAACAGAATTACCGCGCGGAGAAGCAGCCTGATGACGAAGTATCTTGGTTTGAAAAGTGGCGTAACCGCAATGATTCGAAAGATGACTACAGCCACGAAGTGAAGGTGTCAATGGACAAGTGCTTGGCGTGCAAAGCCTGTACTAATCAGTGTCCTGTGAGTGTCGACGTGCCGACATTTAAGGCTGAGTTTTTACAGCATTACTACTCAAGATACCCGCGGCCTATCAAGGATCATTTGGTACGAAGCGTTGAGAGTACCGCTAAGATAGGCGCGAAATTTCCTAAGTTTAGTAATGCCATTATCAAAAACCCACTGAGCAACTTTTTCTTGAAACAAGTTGTGGGTTATGTCGATACGCCCGCATTTTCAGTGCCTAACTTGGTTAAACGGTGGCAGGCGTCAGAATTCCGAGTCGCGGAGCCGAGTGAGCTCGCCCAGTTACCAGTAGAACAGCAACAGCAGCTGGTGGCTATCGTACAAGATCCTTTCACCAGCTTTTATGAAGCTGAGATCGTGCATTCTTTCGCGCAACTCGCTGCTCGTTTAGGTTATCAACCTGTATTGATACCCTTTGTAGGACAGGGTAAAGCTCAACATGTGAAAGGCTTTTTATCGGAGTTTAAGCAAACGGCTGAACGTGTTTATGAATACCTAGCGCCCTTGTTCGATACCGAAATTGAACGCGTGGGTGTTGATTCGTCCACCGCATTGGTATTCCGCGACGAGTATCACCACGTGTTAGGTGATAAAGCTGAAGCATTGAACGTGCAAACAGTCATTGAGTGGTTACAGGGCAAGGCGGAGAAACTCGAACTCCAGAGCAGTCATCGCCGTTACGGTTTGCTGTTACACTGCACCGAGCAGAGCTTTATTCCCGAGTCAGCAAAGCACTGGCAGGCGCTATTTACCAGTGTCGGCTTGCAGCTCGATATTGTCCAAGCGGGCTGTTGTGGTATGGCCGGAACATTTGGGCATGAACGTAGCAATTTGAAAGAGAGTATTGCGTTGTATCAAATGGATTGGGCTGAAGCGGTTAAACAGTACGGAACCAGTGGTATTACTGCGACTGGATTCTCTTGCCGCTCGCAGGTAAAACGTTTGGAAGGTAAGCGGGTGAGACACCCGCTTGAAGTTATTTTGAGCTACCTTAATCACTAAGGTAGCTCATTACGCTATTATTTTTTCGCGTTAGCGATGATTTCGCGCGCCATCTCGTCGGCCAATTCGCCGGTTGGACGGTTTTCTTCATTGGCACGAGCAAAGAGCTTATCGAGTGTGTTGTAGATATCACGCACACGTTTGTCAGTCTCTTCAAGCGAGAAATTAGCCGCTTCGGAACACACGTGGATAACACCACCTGCGTTAATGACATAATCAGGGGCGTATAGAATACCCATGTCTTTAACTTTCTGGTCGTGTGCTGGAGTCGCTAACTGATTGTTTGCACTACCTGCAATGATCTTCACTTTTAACTGCTTAAGCGTTTCATCGTTAATGGTTGCACCGAGTGCGCATGGCGCGTACACGTCAGCCTCGACGCCATAGATTTCGTCAAGACCCACAACCTGTGCACCGAGCTCATCTTTAGCTCGTTGCATAGCGTCTTCGTTGATGTCCGTTACGATCAACTTCGCGCCTTCCTTAGCACAGTATTCGGCAAAGTCATAACCAACAGCACCTAAACCTTGCACTGCAATGGTTACGCCATTAAGGTCATCAGAACCTAAACGGTGTTTTGCCGCCGCTTTAAGGCCTAAATAAGTACCGAGAGCAGTGTGAGGCGATGGATCGCCTGCTTTATCTGCAGTACCGGCAACATGGCTTGTTTCTTTAGCAACGATATCGATATCCGCCGTGCGAATGTTGACGTCTTCAGCGGTGATGTATTTGCCACCTAAGGTTTCAATGAAACGACCGTAAGCACGGAATAGGGCTTCACTTTTAATGGTTTTAGCATCGCCGATGATTACGGCTTTACCGCCACCTAGAGGAAGGCCAGCCATGGCGCTTTTATAGGTCATGCCACGTGAAAGACGTAACACGTCGGTTAATGCTTCAGCCGATGAAGCGTAGTTCCATAAACGCGTACCGCCCAAGCTCGGGCCGAGCGTTGTATCGTGAACGGCAATAATAGCCTTAAGACCAGATTCTTCATCATGGCAGAAGGTCACTTGTTCGTGATTATCGAATTCAATATGCTCAAATAGAGACATGAATTTCCATCCTCATTGGTTTTCAAAATTGCGCGCACATTACCACTTGGAATGTTAACGCGCTACTAAAAAACAAAACTAAAATCGTTATTCAAACGGGTGTTTAGCAACTGTTGTTTACAGTTGACGTAAACGGCAACTTGTTAATAAAAATTAGTCAATTAATAGCTCGATAACACCCTGATTGACTAACCATGCGATCAGCGCTTGCCCACACGCGTCACTGCACACGGGCGCCAATTCGGTAATCGCTGTTTCATCGGTGAGCTCTGCAAGCTGCTTAGCCAGTGCCTCAGCTTCAGCAGTCACTACAAACATTTCACCGTTGGCAAAGTAATGTGGTTTGTCGAAGTGCTTAAGTAAACGCGAACCCGGTGTACGAACGACGGTTGCATTATCCATCGTTAGCAAAGCAGGCACTTGTTCGGCCACCATCGGCAACTCGGGCTCAGGAAGAGGGCGCTTACTCATTGACTGAGCACGTAAAATGAGCTCATCAAAATCACTCGATTCAACCGCTGATTTAAGAAGTTGTTTGACTTGGCCTAGCTGCGCTTCAGTTACGATATGACTCGGGTTGTCACTCGAGAGGTTCGGATCGGTGTAACGTTGTTTAAGTTGCTCAGTCTGTAATGCCATGTCAGCGAGCTTAGCAAGCCATTCGGCTTGATTCGGCGCACGGAAACCGACGGAATAATTGAGACAAGGTTCAAGTGCGATGCCATCATGTGGGCAGCCGGCTGGAATATACAGAACATCACCGGGCTCTAGTACTTCATCGATGACCGCATCAAAGGACTCTTTGATCTGCTTGAGATCTTCGCACGGATAAGTTGGCGTAGTCGATTGACGTGCACCCACGCGCCAATGACGACGACCCGCTCCTTGCACAATAAACACATCGTATTCGTCAACGTGTGGTCCAACGCCACCGCCTTCAACGGAGAAGCTCACCATCACATCATCAATGCGCCACTCGGGTAAAAAACGAAACGCCTGCAACAGCGAGTGGACATCGGGCATCCATTCATTGACTGCTTGCACGAGTAACGTCCAATTCTCTTCACCGAGTGATTCGTACTCCTCGAAAGGGCCGTGAGTGACTGACCAGGCTTGAGCTCGATGTTCGATAATACGAGCATCAACGCCATCTTCCATGGCTAGACCGGCTAAAATTTCGGGCTCGATTAAGTCAACGTTAGCGAGCCCACGCTTAAACAAGCGCGGGCGTTTTTGCCAGTCAGAATCGAGAAAGGCTTGCTTATCGACATTCTCTAAATACATTACTTAAGCTCGTCTACAAATGCTTCAGCACGACCAATATAGTTCATCGGTGACATGGCTTTCATTTCATCTTTCGCGGCTTCAGGGACATCGAGCGCATCAATGAATGTTACCAAATCGGCCGGCTTGATACGCTTACCACGCGTGAGCTCTTTGAGTTTTTCGTACGGCTTTTCGATGCCGTAGCGACGCATCACCGTTTGTACGGGCTCGGCCATTAACTCCCAGTTTGCATCTAACTCGGCTGTTAATACCGATTCATTGACTTCAAGCTTGCTCAGCCCTTTCAAGGAAGCGTGATACGCGATAACCGCATGGGCGATACCAACACCGAGATTACGCAATACGGTTGAGTCGGTCAGATCGCGCTGCCAGCGGGAAATCGGAAGCTTTTGCGCGAGGTGATTCATAACCGAATTGGCGATGCCTAAGTTACCTTCGGAGTTTTCAAAATCGATGGGGTTTACTTTATGCGGCATGGTTGATGAGCCTACTTCGCCAGCAATCGTTTTCTGCTTAAAGTGGTTAAGCGCAATATAACCCCATAAGTCACGATCAAAGTCGATTAACACGGTATTAAAGCGTGCGACCGCGTCGAATAATTCGGCGATATAATCATGCGGTTCGATTTGGGTTGTGTAAGCGTTCCAAGTCAGGCCTAAAGAAGTCACGAACTGTTCTGAAGCCTGATGCCAATCAACGTTCGGGTAAGCCGCTAAGTGCGCGTTGTAGTTACCCACGGCACCGTTTATTTTACCCATCAGTGCCACTGCACGCACTTGCTCAAGCTGACGTTGCAAACGCACCGCGACGTTAGCAAACTCTTTACCCATGGTGGTTGGCGTGGCGGGTTGGCCGTGAGTACGTGCCATCATTGCTACCGAGCGGTATTCACGTGCTTTTGCTTTTACAGTATCGACAATTTCTTGCATAACAGGCACTAAGACATCGTCTCGCGCAGCTGTAAGCATTAAACCATGTGATAGGTTGTTGATATCCTCTGACGTGCAAGCAAAGTGAATAAACTCACTGACTTTGGCTAATTCTGGCAAGTCAGCGACTTTCTCTTTCAATAAGTACTCGACCGCTTTCACGTCATGGTTTGTTGTGCGCTCGATTTCTTTCACACGTTCAGCATCTTCGACGCTGAATGTTTCAACGATCGCATTAAGGCGTTGATTCGCTTCATCGCTAAGTGGAGCAACTTCTTTAATGCCCTCATGCTGAGCCAACATTTGTAACCAACGCACTTCGACAGTCACGCGGTATTTAATTAGACCATACTCACTAAATATGGCACGTAATGGCTCAACTTTACTGGCATAACGCCCGTCAACAGGCGATATAGCCGTAAGGGTTGAAAAAGGTAACATATCCAAAGTTCTCCAAGTTAAACAGTTTAAGTTATGCACTCACGCTGAGTAGTTCATTGACGGCCGCCAGCATACGCTTGCGTCCTAATAAAAACTGACGTCGTTTACCACCGACTTGTTGCCATAATACTGCGCTACGTACACCTGATAGAAGCAAGGCTCTAATCAAGTGTTGGTTGGCCTCATGCTTTAATAGTTTAGGATTGCCATTGACTCTTATCGGTTGCCCTAATGGGCTAATCACTTCACGGTAAATCGAAGCGAGACTCGCCGTTATCTGATATTTATCGAAGCCAAACTCATAGTACTGGCGGCCAACCTGATGTAGCCGCTCTGCTAATAAGTTGAGCGACTTTGGCTGATTCAGCAAGCGTCTAGATAGGTGCACCATGCCTACCATGTACCGAGTAATTTCGAGGTCACGCTGGGCATTATTGCGAAACTGTTGGGCGAGTAAAATCAACCCAGGACGAACACCTTCTAAACCGCCATAGACAGCTTCTGTCGACTCTGGTTCCAGGTTAAGTACGCTATTGATAAGGGTGTCCACTACAGCTTCATGATGGACTCGGCCTGTACGTGCGACCTGCTGAACGGCGATTGCGGCTTGTGCCATTCCCGCTAAAGCAACAACCCGCTGTTGCCAATCGTTCATAAACGCACCTCAAAATCGGTAATACGTTGTTCAATAATTCCGCCACCCAGACAGACATCATCGATATAGAACACCGCCGATTGACCAGGCGTTACGGCAGCCACAGGCTCATCGAAAGAAACCGTGATACGTCCATCTGCGGCAGGTGTTATTTGGCAAGCTATATCGGCTTGGCGATAGCGTGTTTTTACCACACACCGCAACGGCTCTGTTATTTCCTCACGATTGACCCAATGTAGTTGGTTCGCTATTAAGCCTTTTGAGAATAGGCGAGGATGATTCTTGCCTTGAGCAACGACGAGTACATTGCGCTCGACATCTTTATCAACGACGTACCACGGATCATCGCCGGCGTCAGCTAAACCGCCAATATGAAGTCCTTTGCGTTGGCCTATGGTGTGGTACATTAGTCCTTCATGATCACCGAGCTCTTCACCATCAACGCTCTCGATCTTACCCGGCTGAGCAGGAAGGTATTGTTGCAAAAAGTCCTTAAACTTGCGCTCTCCAATAAAACAGATACCTGTGGAATCCTTTTTGTCGGCAGTAACTAAACCTTGCTCTTCGGCAATACGGCGCACTTCTGGCTTTTCGAGCTCACCAACAGGGAACAACGTTTGAGCAACGTGCTCGTGACTCAACGTATAAAGAAAGTAGCTTTGGTCTTTGTTATTATCTAAACCGCGTAATAACTGCCACTTGCCATCGTTAAAAGCGCGTCTCACGTAATGACCCGTAGCAATATAGTCGGCGCCCAAGGCTTCCGCTGCAAATTCCAGAAATGCTTTAAATTTGATTTCTTTGTTGCACATGATGTCAGGGTTAGGAGTGCGGCCGGCTTTATATTCGTCTAAGAAATGCTCAAACACGTTATCCCAATATTCCGCGGCAAAATTAACGGTGTGTAGCTCAATGCCCAGTTTTTCACACACGGCCTCTGCATCGGCGAGATCATCAGCGGCGGCACAATATTCATCGTCATCATCCTCTTCCCAGTTCTTCATAAAGAGGCCTTCAACTTGATAGCCTTGTTGAAGAAGTAGGTAGGCGGATACGGAAGAGTCTACGCCGCCAGACATACCGACGATGACTTTGGTTTCACTGGGGTTTTTCTTGGACTCAGTCATGATTTACTGTCTCTGTTACTACACGGAACGCTAGTCGCACAGTTTACCATACTGGGGGCTCTTCGCGCCATTCTCCTGGCTGTAACCCAGCCAACTTAAACGGACCGATTTGCGCACGGATTAATCGCAAGGTAGGCAGTCCTACGTGAGCCGTCATACGACGAACTTGACGGTTTTTCCCTTCAGTGATCGATAAGCTTAACCAAGAATCGGGAACTGTTTTACGCTCACGCACCGGCGGGTTGCGCGGCCACAAACCTATAGGCGCGTCAATAGCAAAAGCTTGTGCCGGCTTGGTAAGTCCGTCGTTTAATTCACAACCATTACGCAATGCCGTTAATTGCGCTTCATCGGGAATGCCCTCAACTTGTACCCAGTAAGTCTTAGCTACTTTATATTTCGGATTCGCAAGACGCGCCTGATAGACGCCGTCATTTGTCAGTAACATTAAACCTTCACTATCCTTATCAAGCCGCCCGGCGGGATAAACGTTTGAATGAGGAACGAAATCTTTAAGGGTGACATCGTCTGGCTCCCCAGAAAACTGACTGAGTACACCATAAGGCTTATTGAGTAGAACAAGTTTCGGGTTTACTGGACGTGGACGCTTCGGACTGCGCTTACGTCGATGTTGAGTGGGCATAAATTTCCTCAGCTACAGAATCGATGGTAAAATCGATGGTTGACGCTAATTATATCAAATGTATAGAGCTTTATGGGGTCGAAATTGCAGCAAAACGAATCAAAAGAACAAATGATTGTGGGCGGAGATTTAGCCGAAGCATTGAAGGGAAACTACCGTGTTCATCCGGTGCAATGGCTAAAGGAAGCGTTTGCTATTACTGGGCGGCATTTTTGGCCTCTGGTAACGGCCATGATCAGCTTTCTCGCAGTACTACTCGTTATCGTCACTGTCATTCAAATTGTGTTGCCGATGTCAGTACTTTCATCTCCCGAAGCGATTAATCAAATGACACCAATTCAAGGCTTAGGCTTAGCCGTGTTTAGTACTGCGATAGCGGCTCCGTTGTTTGGCGGCATTATTCTGATGGGGATACGTCACAGCATCGATATTCCGACCAAGGGCTTGCACATTTTTAAGGGATTTGAAGTGGTGACCTCGCTCATTGCTGCGGGCGTGATCACTACGTTAATTTCACAACTGTTTGTATGGTTGGCTGCAAGCATCTCGCCTTTACTAGGCTATATAGTGACCTTGTATACATCAGCGATTTTTTGTTTAGCGATACCCTTAGTTGTCGAACGCCGCATATCGCCATTGAACGCAATCTATTATTCAATCCGTATTACTCATTATCATTTGCCGTTTTTTATTGCGCTAACATTTGCTTTTTACATGGTTTTTATCATGGGTCTCATTACATATGGGCTATTGCTTTTTGTTTTGATTCCTTATTTAGTAAATCTGTTGGGTTTGATTTATCGCCAAGTCATCGGTGTCAATGTGCGCTTGCAGCCACCCTCTCAATCAAATCAATCCGATGACTGGACTGCTTAAAGGAGTTCAAATGCGAAAAAAATTATTTATTATTTTCTTTATCTTGGTATGTATAGCCGCTTTGTTGTTACCGTTTTTTAGTAAATATGAGAAGCCGACAAGCGACAAAGATATAGTGAGCCACGGTTTGCCTCCAGTGCCAACCCTAAAACCTCGTACAGAGATCCCTAATTTTGACGAGTTTAATGATGTACGAGAGAAAAAGAGGGAGTTTTTTCGCTATCTACTGCCCATCATTGAAGCGGAGAACTTACGTATTCTGCACGAAAGACAACAGCTATTTGCCATCGAGAATGCGTACAGCAGAGGTTTTGAAAACGAACAAGATAAAAGTCAACTCGCTCG
This sequence comes from Idiomarina baltica OS145, assembly GCF_000152885.1. Lineage (GTDB taxonomy): Bacteria > Pseudomonadota > Gammaproteobacteria > Enterobacterales > Alteromonadaceae > Idiomarina > Idiomarina baltica. The sequence goes on along the minus strand of NZ_CH672406.1, from coordinate 35,164 downwards.
TTTAGTCGATTACTACGAAGTTGATCCAACCCTAGATAACGAACAGCAATTTGAAATCCTCAAGCGCCGGGTGGATATTATTCCTACCATGATGGTCCTCGTTCAAGCGGCGAACGAGTCCGCCTGGGGTACATCACGGTTTGCACAAGAAGGGCTCAATTTATTTGGCCAGTGGTGTTATCGCGAGGGTTGTGGACTAGTACCAAGCCAACGACCTGAGGGGATGAATCACGAAGTGGCAAAGTTTGACCACGTGGCGCAATCGGTTCGAAGTTACATGCGCAACATTAATACACATGAACCGTATCTTGAGTTACGTCAGATCCGTGAAGTGATGCGTGATCGAGAGGAGCAAGTACGTGCGATTCCTCTATTAAGCGGTTTGCACAGCTATTCTGAGCGAGGACAAGATTACATTGATGAGCTGAAAGCGATGATTCGGGTTAATCGTCCGATCGTTGAAGCTATTATGGAACAAGAAAACTCGGCGACTCCAGAAGCCGCCGTTTCTTCAAATTAAGCGATATGTGTAATTTTGATAGAGGACATCAACTGTTCATCATCGTCTTCAGGAACGAATGATTGGTCAAAAGAGGGCGCATCGAATGCGGTGTCGCCTTCGTCCGTTTCTAAACCAGTGGCTCGCACCTCATCGAAGTTAAACAACTGACTATCTGCTAGGTGCGATGGCGTCACACTTTGCATAGCAGTAAAGATACTCTCAATACGGCCGGGGAATTGGCGGTCCCATTGATTTAACATTGCCTTGATATTTTTGCGCTGAAGATTTTCCTGTGAACCACACAAGTTGCATGGAATTATTGGAAACACCATCGCCTCAGAATAACGTGCAATGTCTTTCTCCCGGCAAAAAGCCAGTGGTCGGATAACCACGTGTTCGCCATTATCGCTGACTAGCTTCGGCGGCATCGATTTCAGTTTCCCACCATAAAACATATTTAAAAACAGCGTTTCTATCATGTCATCGCGGTGGTGACCAAGCGCAATCTTAGTAGCGCCTAATCGCTTAGCCGTTTTATATAGAATCCCTCGGCGTAAGCGTGAACAGAGTGAGCAAGTAGTTTTTCCTTCGGGGATTTTGTCTTTTACGATGCTATAGGTGTCTTCCTCAACAATTTCGTAATCAACACCGAGGCTATTGAGATAATTGGGTAACACGTGCTCAGGAAACCCAGGTTGCTTCTGATCCAGGTTAACTGCCACAATATCAAAACTGATCGGGGCCACTCGCTTTAGGTACATTAGGGTGTCGAGCAGGGTGTAGCTATCCTTGCCTCCCGAGAGGCAAACCATGATCTTGTCGTTATGCTCGATCATTGAAAACTGCTGAATCGCCTTACCGGTCTCTCTGCGGATGCGCTTTTGCAGTTTATTAAAACCGTACTGTTTTTTCGCTTCAGTGCGATCCGTTTGCATACCCACTCACGCCTATATTGATATCGTCGAAAAATAGGGCGCGATTATAGCGAACCACTGTTTATTATGCCACTGGCGATTTAAAATCAGCGGGCTTTATAGCAAGGACATCACAGTTAAGACGCTCTAGTACATGTTCAGCGGTATTTCCCAACAGCGCCGCCGAAAAGCCAGTCCGTCCTTTCGTCCCTAAAACGACAAGTTCTGCATCCAGTCGTTTAGCTAAGTCGGGAATCACTTGTTCAGGCAAACCTTGTTCGACATGCTGCTGTGCATTAGGTATACGGTATTTACGAGCAAAGTTAGCCATTGCATTTTTGTGATGTTTTTCAAGTTCGTCGCTATATTGAGTCACGTCAAATTCGGGAATCTCTACCGCGACGTTAATAGGTGCCGCCGGGTAAGCATTCACTAAATGCAAGCTTGCATTGAGAACTTCAGTCATTGCTTGAGCGGTGTCTACAACACGGTCATTAAGCTGTTGGTGCTCGTGCTCTTCCGAACCACTGTGTATGGCGGCCAACACTTGTCCATGTTGTGGCCAAGCATGTTCCTTAACCAACAAGACTGGGCAGGGCGCCTTTCTCAGTAAGTGCCAGTCGGTCGGGGTGAATAATAGATTTTGAAAACTCGGTTGAACTTGCGTTGCTTTGACCAACAGATCCGCTTCGAGCTTTTGAACATGCTCGATGATCGCTTCAAACGGGCGGTTATGCCAAACGACAGTAATATCAATATCGAGCCCATCCGTATCAAAGCCCTCTAGTAAGTCGGCAATCCAGGCTCGACGATCAGCGATCAGGTTTGTGCGCATCGTATCGCGTTCATCGCGCGATAACATCGTGGTCATTTCATAAGAGAAATCATAAATAGAGAGGAGTAGGCTGATTTTTGCCTGCGTTAAACGAGCGATATGCAATGATCGGTTTATCGCTTTGTGCTCTTCATCAGCGGGGTCAACCACGACGAGAATCCGTTTAAATCGTTCCATGTTATGCTCCCACACACATAACCAATGATTGTTACCATTAACTTAGCGCAATAATGGATGCTATACCAGTGATCAGCATTAACCCTGTAGCAACGCTTTGATTACGATCAAAAGCGACCATAAACCGTAGAGTAGCATCATGACGCCTAAGGCTGTTCTAACCCCTTGGCTTCTGAATAGCTGAGCAACATGCTGGCTAATTAGTCCCAAACCGATCATCGCGGGAAACGTACCTAAAGCAAATAAAGCCATATAACCTGCACCACTAAAGGCACTCCCCGAAGCCGCTGCGTAACTCAATGCACTGTACACTAAACCGCAAGGTAACCAGCCCCAAAACATGCCCGCAAGGTAAGCAGGTAGTAATCCGTGTTGTCCACGCAATTTTGCGGCGAACGGCTGGAGCTTACGCCATACCGGGCGACCTAATGACTCAAGTTTAACCAGTATTGGCCACCACCCAGCTAAGTATAGGCCTAATAGTATCATCATGGTGGCGGCAAAAATTCTAAGAACAGGGGTCGTGTAGGGCGTGTCGGGGGCGAGTAATGCTACTGCGCCACCCATAATAGCGCCTAACAACGAATAGGATGTAAGACGGCCTAAATTATAAACAAACACAGTTAGGCGGTTCTGATTAACACCCATGGCTGCGGCAAGGCCGCCACACATCGCCAAGCAATGGCCCGCTCCCGCAAGCCCCATCAAAAGAGGAGTAAACCAATTAATCTGATCGGTCATCGTTTGGCTTTTCTTGCTCTTTTTCGTCATCGTCATCCATTAGAATCGTCATACCCTGACGTTCAATGTCTTCAAATTGATTTGAGCGTACAGCCCAAAAAAAGATAACGACAGCTAAAATGACAAACAGGATAGCGACAGGAATTAATGCGTAAATAACACTCATAAACGGTACAACCTTAGTGAGTTTGCCACCACGACTAACGAGCTTAACGACATACCCAATGCGGCCGCCCAAGGCGCAACTAAACCTAACGCAGCGATAGGTAAAATGGTCAGATTGTAGCCTGCTGCCCAGATAAAGTTCTCACGCATAATGATACGCGTTTTTCGTGCCGTTTCGATAACATCCAATACACGTGTTAGTTGGTCATTAAGTAGCACCACATCCGCCGCTGTTTGCGCCATATCGGATGCATGAGCAAAGGTCATTGAAAGATCCGCTTGTGCTAAAACGGGACTGTCATTAATCCCGTCACCGATCATCCAAACAGTATGCTTTTGTTGCTGCAGTGACTTAATGGTATCAACCTTATCAGCTGGCGACTGCTCGCTGAGCACCTCGTCAATGTCCAACTGAGAGGCAAGTGTTTGAGCCCGTGCGTCGCTGTCACCCGTTAACATGATGGTTCGGATACCTTGCAGTTTTAACGCAGAAATGACGTCATGGCTATCCTCTCGCACCTCATCATCTACCTGAAATTCTGCCAACACAGCTTGACGGTTGGCTAAAATAACATTGCTTTGTCGCTTGGGTTGCCAGTTAGGGTGCCAGATTTGGATAAACTCGCAACGACCTAATCGATAGTCGGTGCCAGCAATTTCCGCCAGTATGCCTTGTCCAGGGTAATTTTGAATGGCATCAGGTGATGTGGGTTGATCGCTTAACTGAGATAAGGCGGCCGCAATCGGGTGTTCAGAGCGCTGCTCTAAACCACTTACAATCGCATTTATCATATCGATGTCGGCATAGTCTTCACGCGCGATCAGTTTAAATTGACCGTAAGTGAGTGTACCGGTTTTATCAAACACCACCGTATCAAGGTGTTTTACGCTCTCAAGCAGTTGTGCACCTTTGACTAAAACGTTCATCCGGTTGAGTCGATGCACGGCGCCTGTAATCGATGTGGGCGCGGCTAACGACAGGGCGCACGGACAAGTAGCTACCAATACTGCCAAGGTCACCCACAGGGCATGATCGGGATCAAACCAAGACCACACTAAAAAAGTAACCGCGGCGATCGCAAGCAGCGTCATCACAAAATACTGCGCGATATGGTCAATCGCTTTCTGCACTTTGGGCTTGTCGGCTAAAGCAGCATCTTGCATAGCAACAATGCCAGCCAATACGGTTTGTTGAGCGGTAGCTGTGACTTTAATTCTCAGTGTCGCGCTTTGATTAACCGAGCCTGCTACAATACCGTCACCGGTTGCTTTGGTGACTGGGCGACTTTCTCCCGTCAGCAAGCTTTCATCGACCGAGGCCTTATCGCTCAAGAGAACGCCATCCGCGGGTATGGTTTCGCCAGGTTTAATAACAATAATGTCGTTAATTTTGAGTTGTTTGGCTGCAATATCCTCTAGTCCACCATCATATTCACGGTGCGCCAAGTTGGGCATGTAAGTAAGGCGATTGGTAGAAAATTTGAGAGCCTTTTCTTTGGCTAACAACTCTAAAAAACGACCCGTCAGCAGGAAAAAGGTAAACATCGAGATCGATTCAAAATAGACCTCACCGCGTCCGATAATGACTGCATATAAACTTGCAATGTATGCACCGATTAACGCGATACTGACGGGAACGTCCATGTTAACGCTACCCGCCTGAATACTTTTGAGCGCGCTCTTATAAAAAGGCTGGCCACTGTATAAGATCACGGGAGTTGCAAACACTAAACTGACAACCCACAGATATTGTTGAGTTGTTGGGTCAAGATCGGAAACCACGCCAAAATAAAGAGCGAAGGCAATCATCATGACTTGCATGGTGGCTAAGCCAGCGACACCCAACCGTTTAATAAATCCTTTGCGCCGCGCGTTGATGTTGGCTTCTATTTGGTTCTGCTGAAAGGGTAGAGCTTGATACCCAATACGGGCGAGCCGGGCTATGATATCACTTAACTTGATTATGCTACCGTCCCACTCTATGTGAAGACGTTGGTTACTCACGTTAACGACCGATTTAATCATCCCGGGTGTTTTTGCAAGTTCTCGCTCGATAAGCCATGCACAGGCACCACAGGTGATATTATTCACGGTAAGGGTGGTTTGCTTACTATGATCACCCGTGTTTCGGACAAAATCTGACTGAACGTCAGGGTTGTCATATACGTCGAGTTCTTTGAGTTGCTCGGGTAATAATGGCGTTTGTTGAGGTTTATCTAAATCACGATGTTTATAATAAGCTGTTAAACCATGTTCAATGATGGTTTCAGCGACCGCTTGGCAGCCAGCACAACACACCGCTTTGTCGTCACCTTGGAACGCAACCGATAGCTCGACGCCGTGCGGTATCGGTTGCAAACAGTGAAAACAAACGCCGTCTTCAACGTCAGACGCCATAGAGGTTCGGCTCCAACAACGTGGCTTTGTCTAATGGAAAATAAAACTGTTCACTGACTTTCCAATCAGCACTGTGAGGTGTCACGGTAATCGTGTACTTGCCTGACATGTCAGCAGGTATATCGGTTCGATATACACCATCTGCACCAACCGTCACTTGACGAGTAAAATCTTTAGTGGATTGCGTTGCATGGACAAACTCAACCGTGAGTGCTGAGAGTTCGCTAGGCTGTCCAGACGCATATTGCAACGTGAACTTACCGTCGTGAGCGGTGACATTAAATGAGATTCCCAGTTTTTTTGCTTTTTCTACATGTTCAATGACCGCGTTGATCATTTTGCCGCGTTTATAGTAGTCATCGACTACCATTGAAAAACCACCTTGGGATGCAGAGAGGTAAATAATCGTCGCACACACGCACATGACGGTTACGGGCAGGGCGATTAGAAACCAAGGCCAAAACTGCTTATACCAGGGTTTCTGCATAATAATAATCCTCTTTAACAAAAAACCCCGCCGTAGCGGGGCTTTAAACCAGATTTACTTACTCATCGTGAGACAAGCTGTAAATGTACGCTGAGACAACGTGTATTTTATCCTCTCCGAGAATATCTTTCCACGCTGGCATCACACCGTTTCTTCCGTAATGTAAAGTTTCCTCGATAGTGGCAATAGAACCACCGTACAACCAAACATTATCAGTCAAATTAGGCGCACCTAGCTGCTGGTTACCTTTACCATTTGGACCGTGACACGCTGAACAGACCGCAAAGTTTTTCTTACCTGCGGCAACGAGTTCTGGGTCACGTTCACGACCACTTAGGCTCGCTACATAGTTCGCTAACTCAGTAATTTCCTGATCACTGAACTGCTCACCCCATGCAGGCATGTTGCCTTGACGACCGTTAAGCAAGGTCGTCTTGATGTCGTGCGGAGTACCGCCATATAACCAGTCGTCATCAGTCAGGTTAGGGAAGCCACGTCCGCCCATTGCGTTTGAACCGTGACACTGAGAACAGTTTTGCAGGAATAGGCGCTGGCCCACCTCTAAAGCGTCCTCATTTTTGATCAGCTCTTGAATCGGCGTTTGAGCATAGGCTTCGAAAATTGGACCAAACTCTTCCTCAGCATCACGCACTTCGCGGTCGTACTGAACGATAGAGCCGTCATCTTTTGAAGCTTTCATGGCTGCACGTGACTCAGCTAACGATTGCACATCTTGGTTCGAGCTTTTCCAACCTAATAAACCGTCGAACTTACCAAGCCCCGGATACAGTGCTAAGTAAACAAAGCCCCAAGCAAAACACGCCCAGAACAAGTAGGTCCACCATTTAGGTAGTGGGTTATTGACTTCAACGATGCCATCGAACTCATGGTCCATCTCCTGGCCTTCATCGATGTCCGTATAGTTTTTCATGTTCCAACGCAATAGCCAGATGAGGACAAACAACAACCCCAACGTTAGAACAATGATCCATGCACTCCAGAAGTTACTCATCTTTCTTGGACTCCGGTTTCTCGCTATTTTCGTTAGATGAGGACTCCGACTCATTCTCGTCAAAGATTGAGTTAGCAGCCTCATCAAATTGTTTGTTGGCGCGGCGGCTCAGGTAAACCCAAAGTACGATGGCAATAAAAATTACCAAAATCACGATGGAGAAGAGTCCCCGCCAAGTGCCGTAATCTTCGTAACTCATTCGTTATCCGCGCGTTTCAGAGCGGTCCCGAGTGATTGAAGATAAGCAATAAGCGCTTGCATCTCGGTCTTACCTTGAACAGCTTCTTTTGCGCCAGCGATATCTTCATCCGTATAAGGAACGCCTAATGTACGAAGTGCTTCCATTTTCTTAGCTGTGTAAGCACCATCTAACGTGTTTTCAGCTAACCAAGGGAAGGCAGGCATATTTGACTCAGGTACAACGTTACGTGGATTCATCAAATGCACATAGTGCCAATCATCACTGTAACGACCACCTACACGAGCCAAGTCAGGTCCAGTACGCTTTGAGCCCCACAAGAAAGGGTGGTCCCAAACACTTTCACCTGCCAGTGAATAGTGACCGTAACGTTCGGTTTCTGCACGGAACGGACGAATCATCTGGCTGTGACAGTTAGAGCAACCTTCACGCATGTAAATATCGCGGCCTTCTAACTGAAGTGCGGTGTAAGGTTTCAAACCTTTAACCGGCTCTTGTACTTGGCTTTGGAATAACAGTGGGGTGATCTCTACAAGACCACCAATCGACACTGCGATAATCATCAAAACAGACAACCAGCCAAGGTTCTTTTCTACAAATTCATGTTTTACACGACTCATTGTTATCTCCCTTAGGCTGTTTGTACGACGTTACCTGCGGCAGTCTCACGACGGCCGGCACGGATGGTTTGATAACAGTTGTAAGCCATTAGCAGCATACCTGCGATAATAAACAAACCACCGATAAAGCGGCCCGTCCAGAACGGATATGAAGCTTGTACGCCCTCAACAAAGCTGTAAGTCAAGGTGCCGTCAGCGTTGGTTGCACGCCACATCAAGCCTTGCATTACGCCTGAAATCCACATCGAAACGATGTAGAAAACTACGCCGATCGTGTGTAGCCAGAAGTGCACGTTGACCAGCTTGATACTATGAATTTGTTTCTGGTTAAACAAACGTGGAACTAAGTAGTACATTGAACCGATAGTAATCATCGCAACCCAACCCAAGGCACCTGAATGAACGTGACCAATGGTCCAGTCCGTGTAGTGCGATAGGGCGTTTACAGACTTGATCGCCATCATCGGGCCTTCGAAAGTCGACATGCCGTAGAACGATAGAGAAACAATCAAGAAACGCAAGATGGGGTCAGTACGCAGTTTGTGCCATGCGCCAGACAGGGTCATAATCCCGTTGATCATGCCGCCCCAAGAAGGTACGAACAAGATTACAGACATCACCATACCCACTGATTGAGTCCAATCTGGAAGCGCAGTGTAATGAAGGTGGTGAGGACCTGCCCAAATATAAAGTGAGATAAGGGCCCAGAAGTGAACAACCGACAAACGGTATGAGTAGACAGGGCGCTCAGCTTGTTTAGGTACGAAGTAATACATCATACCCAAGAAACCGGCTGTGAGCAGGAAACCTACCGCATTGTGTCCATACCACCACTGAATCATGGCGTCGACCGCACCCGAGTAAATTGAGTACGACTTAACGAAATTGACTGGAATCGCCATGCTATTCACGATATGTAGCATCGCGATAACCACGATAAAGCCACCGTAGAACCAGTTTGCAACATAGATGTGCGAGGTTTTACGAATCGCTAACGTACCGAAGAATACGATTGCATAAGCAATCCACACAACGGCAATCAGGATATCAATCGGCCATTCAAGCTCAGCATATTCCTTTGTGGTGCTTAAGCCCATGGGCAATGTGATGACTGCCGCCACGATAACAGCCTGCCAACCCCAAAATGTAAACGTTGCTAAGCGGTCCGAGAACAGCTTGGTTTTACATGTCTTTTGAACAACGTAGTAAGAGGTTGCAAATAAAGCACTGGTACCAAAAGCAAAAATAACGGCATTGGTATGAAGTGGACGAAGGCGAGAGTAGGTAAGCCAAGGCGTATTGAAGTTCAGCTCAGGCCACACAAGTTGTGCAGCAATAAGCACGCCCAAGCCCATGCCGACGATACCCCAAATAATGGTCATGACAGTAAACTGCCGAACGACCTTCATATTATATTCGATCGGTTGGTTTTGAAGTGTTTCACTCATCTTGATATTCCGCGGTGATTGAGTTCAGGAAAAAGACGACTTTTACCCGCTTACTTATAAAAGTCAGCTCCCTTGTAAAAGTGCCAATAGTTTACACCTTACGGCTATAAACGTACAGAGGACATATTAACAATATCCCCATAAACTAAAAGGCTATTTTACGCGAAACCGCCGTATCATTTGACTCAAATCAACGCTGTTTTTAATAAGTGAATCAGACACTTGTTTTACCTGTTGGCTCGCGTCTTTAGTATCATGTGTCAGCGTACTTATCGACGTTATATTCTGACTAATGTCTTGCGTTACACGGCTTTGCTCATCCGTTGCAGACGCAATTTGTACATTCATTCCTGAGATATTTGCGACAGCCTCTTGGATCTGACTAATGGCTTGTTCGGCTTCGATGGTTTCACCGCGGGTTTGCTCAGAACTTGATTCAGCTTCGCGTATAATATTCGTTACATCACTAATGGCGCGCTGAATGTTGTCGACAATGCTGCCAATTTCATCCGTCGATTTCTGTGTCTTGGTCGCCAACTGCCTAACTTCGTCTGCAACCACAGCAAAGCCCCGTCCCGCTTCACCCGCTCGAGCCGCTTCAATAGCGGCGTTTAACGCAAGCAAGTTGGTTTGCTCAGCAATTGTGATAATAACATTCAGAATGTCGCCAATCTCCTTAGAACCTTCCGTCAAGGTTTTTGCATGTTGATTGGCTTGATTCAAACGTTGTGTCAACTCATCAATGTTCTGAACGGCGCGCCGAACTGTGGTGGCTGAACGACCCGATTGCTCATCCGCGACACTGGCTGATTCCGCTGCTTCGCGCGCATGATCTGCGACTTCGCCGGCGGAAGATGTAAGCTCATTGACGGCTGTAGCAACGGCTTCGGTTTGTTGGCTTAAGCGCTCGGTTTGCGAAGAACTCGAATCACATAATTTTGCCAACTGCTCAGCTGCCGCCTGCTCAGCGTCAACCGAATCCTGCACATTGGTGACAAGCTGCTGGATTTTATGAACAAAGGTATTGAATGACTCAGCCACTCGAGTGAGTTCGTCATTGCCTTGAGTCTCAAGTCGTTTGGTGAGATCACCGTCACCTTCGGAAATATTTTCCATCGCTTGATTAATGGCTTTTAATGGACGCACGATACTTCGAATAATTAATAAAAAGAGAACGAGCAATGGCACGGATAGAAATATCGCCAGTAACACTAGCTTAAAGAATTGCGCCCAAAGTAGGGCGGCGATGTTATCAACGTATTGGCCGGTGCCGACAATCAAGTTCCATGGCTGAAAAACTTGCACTCGACTGATCTTATCAACCAAATTATTCTTATCGGCACCTTTTTGCCAAATATATTCAACCGTTGCGCGATCTTGATTTTTTACCCCGTCCACCATTTGTTGAAATAGCCGCGTACCGTTGGGATCTTTGTAATCGAGTACATTTGTCCCAACAAGCTGCTTAGCAAACGGATGTTGCACCATGTCACCGCTACGGTTGATGGTGAAAATATATTCTTCTCCCTCGTAGCGGATTTCATTAAGACGGGCAAACGCGCGTTGTTTGGCTTCAGTTTCCGTCAGTTCACCTTGTTCTTGAAGACTATGATAGTAGCCTATAACGCTTATCGCAGAATCCAGCACGGCATCTAGTTTGTGTTTTTCCTCATCGACAAATACACCACGCAGAATAAACATCATAAAGGCAACCATCAGTGCGGTGCCAATAGCTGCGATGCCGAGTAGGGCAATGAGTCGTTGAACGATCGAGTAGCGATTGAGTATAGCCATGTTTGCTCCAGTGCAGATAACGCTTCCTAAATAGGTTTATCGGCAAAATTACAGAACATTTACAGTTTTATTTTTAATCGAAATCAAACACGCCGTCGTATTATTCGATGCCCTAATTATTCGAGGAGGCATATTATGTTTCGTAAATTCATGTTTGCAGTAGTAGGCGGTGTACTCGCATTTTCATCAACCCAAGCGTTGGCCGATCATCATGGTGGTAAAAAAGAGATGAAAGGTGATTGGGATATTGTACAAATTGCATCTAAAGATCCGCAGTTCTCAACCCTAGTCACGGCTATTAAAGAAGCCGGTTTAGTAGGCACATTAAAAGGTGACGGTCCATTTACCGTGTTCGCACCGACTAATGATGCGTTCGCGGAGCTGCCAGACGGCGCACTTGACGAGTTGCTTAAAGACAAAGATAAGTTGCGTGCGGTACTGACTTATCACGTAGTACCTGGCAACATTATGAGCGCAGACATCAAAGGTAAAACCACCGATGTAGAAACCGTTGAGGGCTCTACTATTGCCGTTGATGCAACAAATGGCGTGATGATTAATGACGCGATGGTGATTAAAGCGGATATCAAAGCTAAAAATGGCGTGATCCACGTGATTGATGCCGTGTTAATGCCTGGTCAATAAGTCCAGCTTTGACCCCTTAGAAAAAAAAGCGGCAATGATATTGCCGCTTTTTTTATGTCCGCTATGCTATGCTCGTTCAATTAAAATATTAACGAGATAACTATGCGAAAAACCACACACTTGTACTTCCTAGTGAGCGCGTTATTCTTATCACCTTTTGCTTCGGCAGACGTTGTATCAAGCGACAGTACGGGTTTTCATATCAAACAAACGCATCGCTATGAAGACGGCGCGACAAATGCATATCGAGTATTTGTCGATGACATTGATAGCTGGTGGCCTGTTGATCACACTTGGTTTGGTGCAGACGGCACGCTGACAATTGACCCTGTCGCCGGCGGCTGTTTTTGCGAGATAGCAGGGGATAGACAAGCTCAACATATGACCGTTGCCTATGTCGATCCCGGCCGTGTACTTCGTCTCACAGGCGGCTTAGGTCCGCTGCAGGGATTGGGGTTAAACGGTACGATGACCTTGACCTTCAGCGATAGTGAGTTAACGCTGGAGTATATCGTTAGCGGATACCCCAGCGTTGATCTTACCCAACTTGCGCCGGTTGTAGACAAGGTCTTGTCGCTACAAATGAGCTCATTTACTGAGTTTACTTCGCAAGAATAGTGCCGTTAATGCCGGTAATGTCGTTACTGTAACAATGGCCGCCCCCATTAAGCCAAACATCACGATGGTGCCGACGCCGCGATAAAGCTCGGTACCTTCACCCGGAATAAAGACCAAGGGTGCAATGCCGCACAATGTTGTGACCGTCGTAATCGCGATAGGGCGAATACGGCTTTTTAATGCACCGCTAAGCGCGTCTTGAACCGAGCAGTGTTGCTGTTTCTTCAAAAACAGCGTGCGCTCGACAACAAGTATAGGGTTATTGATCACGGTACCCATCAAAATCAGAAAGCCCAACATTGTAATCATGTCGAAGGGTTGCTGAAATAGGCCAATTCCATTAAGCAGGGCTAACCCCGCGATACCTGCACTTATCCCCATTGGAATGGTTGTCATGATGAGCAACGGGTGGCCCCAGTGCGCAAAAATCGCAACCATCAGCAAATAAACAATCGCCACGGCCAGTAGATAGTTTTCCATTAACGCGGACTGGGTTTCGGCGAGCTGGTCCGCTGCACCTGACAACTGCGTGGTCATGTCCTTAGGTATGACTCCTTGTTCACGCAAATAGCCAATCACATCGCTGCGAACTTGCTCGACACCTTGCTCTAAGGCAACCGATTCAGGTGGAATGATATTTAAAGTGACAGTGCGACGACTATCGACGCGTCTTACAGTACTCGTATCTACCGTTTCCACAATATCAGCAACTGATGATAAAAATACTGGCCGTCCATCGCGTTGAATGACTGGCAGGCTATCGAGATCTGACGGTTTTACTGACGTTGCCTGATCACTGAATAGATACATATCAATTTTGTCATCCCCCCGAAAGAACTCACCCACAAAGGCACCGTCTGAAAGGGAAGCTACAGCACTGCCAAGCACCTCAGCACTGATATCCAATTCGCTCAAGCGGTCCCAGTCCGGCTTTACTTCAATCAGTGGCTGCGCCAACGTTAATGCATTGGGTGTTGTTTGAATTCGGGGCCGCTTAAACACTACCTGACTGCGTTGATATATTGCGCGCGCAGCCGCGTACAAAGGTGCAAGCTCGTTACCCGAGACATCGACATTAATGCTCCGCGTGCCACCATCATTACTACTGATAATCGAACCTTTCGCAGCAAACGCGCGCATGCCAGGGTAACGTTCATAGACTTCAGTGATGCGCGCCATGAGCTCATCGATGCGGTCGGGATCACGGGTTTCTGCAATAATACGCATATTGGTCGGCTGCACACTGTAGGAAATTGTTTTAAGTGCGGGGATAGTAAGCCCGCTCCGTTTAACTTCAGTGTTTTCTGTGACCAATGCAGGATCAAAAATATCGCGGATCTCTTTAGCGATATTCGACATGGTAGATAGGTTGTAACCCGGTGGCGCTGACATCGTCGCGAAAGTCTTAGCTTCTTCACCTTCCGGCAGATATTCAGCAGGGGGCATTAACCACCACCAAATACCAACAACAACGACCGTAGTAATTCCCACTGTGGTTAAACTACGGCCTCGGTGCTTATATAGCTTTTCAGCACGTGAAGTGATGGCATCTGCCCAATCCATATTTTGCTTTTTAAGTGGTGGAGGAAACTGAGCGGCTAGTAGTGGAACCAGTGTGACGGAGAGGATCATCGACGCAACGATCGCTGATGAAATTGCTATTGCGACATCAGAATATAACTGTCCGGCTTCCTGTTGAATAAATAGAATGGGTAAAAAGACCAACACCGTTGTCAGTGTCGATGTGAGTACTGCGGTCCAAACCTGCTTGACGCCATCAATCGCCGCCTGCATAGGCTTTTTATTTTGCCGCCGCTCATGTTCAATGCTCTCTAATACTACGATCGCATTGTCGAGTGTCATTCCGAGTGCGAACGCGATACCTGCAAGCGAGATTACATTTATCGTGCGATCAAGCAGCAGTAAACCAATAAATCCGGCAAGGGTACAAATAGGGATGCCAATTACCGCCATCATAGTGCCGCGGAAAGTACGCATAAACGCGTACATGACTATTGTAGCGAACACCGCACCGATCAACAGGTTCACTAATACATTCGAGATTGACTGTTCGACATACCGTACATCATCGGAATTTAAGATAATCTCCATGCCCGCAGGGCGCAGTAATTCTTGGTTAATACGCTCCACTTCATCAAGCATGGCATACTTAATATCGATAACATTACTGCCACTCTCGCGCTGCACCTGAAGACTCAGCACCTGATTATCTTTAAACCACGACTCGCTACGCAGTTCAAAATGGGAGAGGGTGATAGACGCGACATCGCTCAAGCGCAAGAGTTGCTGCCCGTCACGACGAATAATGGTATCGCCGATGTCCTCTAATGCATCGTAGCGCCCCGTTGTGCGGAGCAGATATAGCCGTTTACCTTGCTCTAAATCGCCGGCAGAGGTGTCCTGATTTCGAGCGCGCAGCACGCGTTGTACGTCAGCAACCGACACGTTGTGTTGAACCAGTGCTGCATCATCAAGCTGGATTCTAACTTGCCGTTCAGCACCGCCGCTCACCTCAACTTGCGACACGCCGGCAACCGATGACATGCGCGGTCTTACATTGTCTTCGATGTAATCTCGCATCATTATCATGTCGAGTTGCTGCGGATTCCCTTCAATAGGCGCTACTCGGAAGTACATGAAAGCATTACTGGAGAATGACGCTGCAAAAATCTTAGGTTCATCGACATTCTCTGGGTAATTTGGCACTTGAGTTAACGCATTGTTAACTAGTATTAATGTTTCGGCAATGTTAACCGAGTATGGAAAGTCCAATTCAATGGTTGCTTGCCCGGTACTTGCCGTGCTTTCCATGCGCTGTAAGTTCGGAATCGTTCTTAAAAACTCTTCCTGCTCAATGAGGATTTCCTTTTCAATATCTTGCGGTGTTGCGCCTGGCCACTGTGTCTGAACACTGATGGTTCTGACTTCAAGGTCGGGGATCATCTGGATAGGAATGCGAAACGCTGCCGTGATACCAAGTAGACAAAGGATCAGGACTGCAACGATAGTCGTATGCTTATGTCGGATGAGCCATTCAATCATATTAATCACCCGACACGATGGAAACTTTTTCACCATCGTTCAACGATTCATTTCCACGCACAACAACCTGCGCAGTTTCAGGTAAACGTTCTTCAATGGCTATAAAGTCGCCAAAGCGATAGGTCACGTTAACAAACTGCTGCTTTGCGATCGTTTGATTACCGTTGCTCTCAACCAGCCAAATCGACGTTCGACCATCACTGTAGCGTATCAGCGCATCCTTGTTTATTACCGTGCTAGGCTCTGACAGCTTTATATCAAATTGAACATCAACGGGCATACCCACATAGAGCGAATCGCTAGGCAGTTCGCTGATACGAACCCTAAAAGCGCGTTCACTGTTAGTAGTCGTCGGAACAATATCCGAAATGGACGCATCGTAGTGCCGTACATCGCCCGATAGATCCTTGCGAATGACGGATACTTCGGTCGTTTTATCTACATAAGGCAAGTAACGGAAAGGTAAGAAGGCATCGACATACAGCTTATCTAAACGTGTTAGCTCAAACGCCGCCGTACCCGGCGTTACCCATTCACCCAAATCAATGTAGCGCGCCGATACAACGCCATCAAACGGTGCTTTTAACGAATGAAACTCAAGTTGAACTTGTGCACGCAGCAATGCCGCTTTACGGCTTTCTAATTCGGCGCGCGCCATGTTGAGCGCCGCACGAGCGCGTCTAAGCTCACTTTTTGCCACGGATTGACTCTCAGTGAGTGCGTTCAGTTCATCAAACTGTTGTTGTTGATCATCCAACGTCGCTTGGCTTGCGCGCACTTGCGCACTCAACTCAGTCAACTGTGCTTCGCTTTGTTGCTTATCGAGTTCCGCGATGGTGTCACCCTGAGCCACTTTGGCGCCGACGTCAACGTTGTGGGCTTTAAATAGACCTTCAACAGCAAAACTCAGCTGGCTTTGCTCAAGTGTATTGACCACCGAAGGTACACGCACTTCTTTTATCGGTGCACGAAAGTGAGCCTTATCAACGGTAACTTGCGTATCTTGTGCTACAGTCAATGTAGGCATCAGCAGTAGCGATGCCAGTAGAAAAGTGTAGGATTTCATGACAGCCTGCGTTGGTGACTTGATTGACTTGTATACGAGCGATATAACGCAGTTGGATTCAATTATCGGCGATAAATAGAGGCGTAGCGATGAGCTTAGCGGATGCACGGACATTTGAATGCCCATATTGTATGGCGATTAATGAGCTAGAGCTGGATTGGCTAAATGACTTGGGTACGCGACAAATTGTCGACTGTCAGATTTGCTGTCAGCCGATAGAATTAGAGATCTTACAAATAGGAGACGACGCGCAACTGATTGCGCGCCGCGATGACGAATGAGCTTATAACTGTTCGATTTGCTCGGCCGCGTTCTTAAAGCCTTGCTCGCGTGCTTCATCACCCATGTTCATGCCTTCTGCACGTACGACCTCGACATCCGTGATGCCAATAAAGGCGAGGGCATGTTTTAGGTAACTCTCTTGGTGATCAAGTGCTGTGAGATCACCCGTTGAATACACACCACCGCGACCTGAGGCAATAATCGCTTTTTTGCCCTTAAGCAGCCCTTCAGGACCTTGCTCGGTATACTGGAAAGTCACACCGGCTTGTAAAACACGGTCAATCCATGCTTTCAACTGAGACGGAATAGTAAAGTTGTACATCGGTGCACCAATCACGAGTACATCAGCTTCTTGTAACTGGCTTACGTACTTGTCGAAATGCGGTTTTTCTTCAGCCAACAACTCTTCTGCTGTTAGATGACCAAGCGGGGCTTGAATAAGGTCAACATGGGTGACGCGTGCGTTCTGATTGCTTGCTTTTAACTGCGCTACCACATCGGCGCTGAGCTTACGGCTGACTGATTGCTCGACGAAAATACCAGAATCTACGTGTAAAATGTTCATAAACCACCTCCAATTATTTGATACTGCTATTGTATGGTGTTCCATAAAATTAAAAAGATGTCTAAAATGAGAACTCTCGTTCCATAATTGGTACACCGTATGGCGCTTCCGGATATCACTAACTATTATTTATTCGCCAAAGTGGTTGAGGCTGGCAGTATTTCATCTGCGGCTCGGGCGTTAAGCTTGCCCAAAGCCACGGTGAGCCGGCGATTACAACAGCTTGAGACAGAGCAGGGCATGCGTTTGTTTAATCGGTCTCAATCGGGGATTCGGCTTACCGATGTGGGCGAAGCATTTTTATTGCATTGCCAACAACTGGTCGAAGCCGCAGAAAGTGCACAGCAAGTTACCCAGCGCTTATTAGAAAAGCCACGCGGTCGAGTCAATTTCAGTGCGCCTTATGCATTAAGCCAAAGTTTACTTGTGGATGTATTGCCCGAGTTTATGACACTGTATCCAGAAATAAACATTAATTTAGTCGTGACTAATCGCCCGATTAACTTAATTGATGAAGGCATCGATGTTGCTTTACGGGTGCGTCCAAATATTGAGGACTCGAGTTTAATTGCACGTCCATTGAGCGAATCGCCACTGACATTATTTGCCGCACCGGCATTGCTAGAACAACACCCAATAAACGAGCCTAGCGACTTATTAGCACTGAATCATTTGTCTTTGCATTACACCAGCGGTCAGTATCGTTATTTGTTGACCCACGAGAAAGGCGAGCAGCAAACCATTAAATTTGAGCCACGCCTTATTACCGACGATATGATTGTTTTGCGTGAATCGGCTATCAAGGCACAAGGTGTAACCGCATTACCAACTTACTTATGTAATGAAGCCGTACAAAACCAACAACTAGTGCAGGTGTTACCCGAATGGACATTGCCAGTGGGCATTATGCATCTCACGTATCCACACCGACGCGGATTACTGCCAGCGGTACGCGTGTTGATAGATTATCTTACCGAAAACTTACCCAAACGCGCCGAACTATTTAATTACTGACAGCCATACGCAGGGCGGCGCTCACGTAAAAATGTGAGCACTTCACCTAGCTCTTATGCTGATATACCTCTGATTTAACATAATATACATTATACGCAATCATTAATATGGTAGTTTGGGGCGGTCGATATGCGGCTTCGCTCGCTCGGCCCTTGCCGTAGTCGATTTAAGGATTTCGACTCTAAAATGTGCCTGTTTATTCAGGCGCTGCTACGTGAAATTTTGTCCAGTTTTGGCTGTTATGTATCGCAGATTTTGCGTACGAGCTTTAGCAATATCGTCGTGCTATTAGCTAACAGCTAAAGCCAACCTGTGCTAACATCGGTCGATTAATTTCATCTAAGATTGTTGTGGTCATATCTAAGCTGGCCATAGGATAAGGAACTCGATTTATATGCAGCTGAGCGCTTCGCAACTAACTCCTCAAACACACACATGGTTATCGCAACGGCCGAAAGAATGCAGTTCACAATTGCTTGTCGGTCAACAGCGTGCCTTAAACGGTTTAACGGCCGCTTTACGGCAAACGGGAGCTTACGGTCATTGTTTTGCGATCGTACCTCGTGGGTTTAATCATAGAGAGGTATTTGATGAGTGTTTTGCGACGACCACATGGCAACACAGTCGGTGGTTTGATTGGCTTTATTTAGCTGACCCGGACGATGCGTTGCGCCCGCTGTGTGTCAATGTGCCATCGGGTAACGCGTTTGCGGTAATTGGTGCGTTACAACACATCTTGCAGCAACCGCTCGACCAGCGCGATGACCTTGTTGAAGAACTCGTTACGTCGTTCGATACGCGCGCTCTGCGCGACTATATCCAACGTGTTAAACAAAAAACCTTTGATGATTTTGCGTCCGACCAATTTGCGACAGTGATTGTCGGACATGAGCACCCTGCTCCTTATTATTATTGTGATCGGGTATCAGAATCGCAGTTATTCGGCCAAATGGGTGTACAGTCCATTGGTGGCACTGTGCGTTCAGATCTTCATCTTTTAGAGCCCGGTTGGATTCTAAAAGCCAATGGCGGTGTGCTAGCCATCGATATTGATGCTTTGTTGGACCAACCGGCAATGTACAAGCGCTTAAAAGAAGTGCTTAAGAGTGGCTATTTTGAGTGGCCGCAGCCCACCATGGAAGCGGGAGCCGCTTATTTTTATCGTCCAGAGCCGGTACCTATCGATATAAAAATTATCTTGGTGGGAAGCCGCAGCAGTTATGCGACGCTCACTGACTATGACGACGACTTCAGCGATCTATTCCCGTTTTTAGCGGACTTTCAGTCGCGTTACGACACAACACAGCAGCCCGTTTCAGAATATTTTAAATTCCTCGACTATGTATGGGATGTTGCCGACGTATTGCCATTAACCGAAGACGCATACGCCGCTGTGCTAACGGAGTTGTCGCGCTGGGCTGAGCATCAACATGAACTGAGCTTAGATGCCATCGCCCTCCTTCAATTGCTTAAACAAGCGAATGCCGTTGCCTCACACGAGGAAAAGACACAAATAGACAGTGACAGCATACGTAGTGCCGTGAAACACCAACGTGAGCGCGGTGGTTATATAGAAGAAGTGAGTCGGCGCAGTATTCTAAATAACGAAGTCCGTATCGATACTGCGGGTAAAGTCGTGGGTCAGGTGAACGGTTTAACGGTCGTCAGTGTCGCTGGCGTGGAGTTCGGCGAGCCATCGCGGATCACGGCAACCATCCATTATGGCGATGGCGATATTATCGATATCGAACGCAAATCGGAGCTCTCGGGTAACATTCACACAAAAGGTGTGATGATTTTGAGCGCTTATTTAGCACATCATTTTGCCCGTCATGAACCCATGTCGGTTTCTGCTACGGTGGTATTTGAACAGTCTTATCATGAGGTCGACGGTGATAGCGCCTCCTTAGGTGAGCTCTGTTGCTTAATCAGTGCGCTTGCTGATGTCCCCTTCAAGCAATCAGTTGCGCTAACCGGCGCTATTGACCAGTTTGGTCAGGTGCAAGCGATTGGCGGTGTTAATGAGAAAATCGAAGGCTTTTTTGATTTATGCGCGTTGCGTGGCTTAGATGGCAATCATCGTGTATTAATCCCCAAGTCGAACCAAAAGCAATTAGTGTTGAGACCCGACATAGTCCAAGCGGTCGAACAAGGTCAGTTTCATATCCATACCGTTGACCACGTTGATGAGGCGTTGTCATATTTATGTGATATGCCTGTGAAAGACTTATATCGGCAAGTCAAACTAAACGCACATCATGAACAAGAATCGGAGAATCGTTCATGGTGGCAACGCTGGTTTAGTTGATTCAAAGCACCCACTTCCACTAATCGGAGTTGTTTAGCGTACAGCTGTACGCTAAACTGCAATCTGATTTCAGTGGTATAC
>NZ_CH672406.1:12117-13893 GCF_000152885.1 Idiomarina baltica OS145 | reverse complement strand
ATATGGACGCGCTAGAACTGCTACAGACACGCTCATCAATGCCGCGCTTAATAGAACCAGCGCCAACCCCCGAACAGCTTGAAATCATTAAAAAAGCTGCTGTGAGAGTACCCGATCACGTGAACCTAAGTCCCTATGCATTTTATCAATTTATGGGGAGTGATCGACAAATACTGGCGGACATCTATCAACAAGCTGCGAGGCTTAACGATTTTTCCGAAGAACGAGTTGAACAAGCGGGCCAAATCCCATTTCGGGCACCACTTATCATTACTGCCTGTTTGCGTTATCAAAAGCACGATAAAGTGCCTCGTGACGAACAGTTTGCTACCACAGCCTGTGCGCTGATGGCGATGCAACAGGCGGCTTTTGCACAAGGGCTTGGGGCTATTTGGCGTACGGGTTGGCCAGCTCAAAGCGACTACGTGCGCGAGCAATTTAAATGTAGCGCAGATGATGAAATTGTAGGTTTTCTTTACATTGGAACGCCCGCAGTACCCACACCTATAAAACCTGAGAAGGACTATTTGCCTTACTTTTTAACCGCGAGCCAAGTGGGCGAGTAGCGCAATAGAGTGTCAATAATAAAAAAGCCAGCAGTTGCTGGCTTTTTTATATTCATATTGGATAAACGGGCGAGCTTAGAACTGTGCCGATTTGGGCGCACGCGGGAAAGGGATCACATCACGAATATTTTGCATACCCGTAACGTAAGACACTAAACGCTCAAAGCCTAAGCCAAAACCTGCATGTGGCACAGTACCGTAGCGACGCAAGTCTCGATAGAACTCGTACTCTTCAGCCGGCAGGTCCATTTCCGCAATACGCTGGTCGAGCACATCAAGGCGCTCTTCACGCGCACTACCGCCAATGATTTCGCCAATACCTGGTGCTAATACGTCCATCGCTGCAACGGTTTTGCCGTCTTTGTTCTGACGCATGTAAAAAGCTTTGATATCACGAGGGTAGTTCTTCAAGATGACAGGCGCTCCGACGTGCTCCTCGGCTAAATAGCGCTCATGCTCCGATTGTAGGTCGACTCCCCATTCAACTGGGTACTCAAATTTCTTACCACAGTTTTTCAAGATCTCGATGGCATCCGTGTAGTCCATGTGAACAAAGTCACTGTCGACCATACGTGTGAGGCGCTCGACCACGTCTTTATTAATGCGTTGCTCAAAGAACGCCATATCGTCAGGGCGTTCTTCAAGTACCGCTTTGAAGACATACTTCAACATGTCTTCGGCAAGGTGCGCGACATCATCGAGGTCGGCAAACGCAACTTCTGGCTCAACCATCCAAAATTCTGACAAGTGACGACTCGTGTTTGAGTTTTCCGCTCGGAATGTCGGACCAAAGGTATAAACTTTGCTCAATGAGCATGCATAGGATTCAACGTTGAGCTGCCCCGAGACCGTTAAAAACGCTTCTTTACCGAAGAAGTCTTGTGAAAAATCAACATTACCTTGCTCGGTTTTAGGGACATTCATCAAATCAAGCGTCGAAACACGGAACATTTCACCGGCGCCTTCACAGTCCGACGTAGTAATAATCGGTGTGCTGACCCACAGGTAACCGTGCTCGTGGAAAAATCGGTGGATGGCTTGCGACAATGTATTGCGTACACGCATTACAGCACCGGTCACGTTGGTGCGCGGGCGTAAATGAGCGTATTCGCGCAAATACTCCATGCTGTGGCGCTTAGTGCCATCGGATAGGTATCGGGATCTTCAACCCAGCCATATACCTTTACGCCAGTCGCTTGTAGCTCAAACG
>NZ_CH672406.1:0-10552 GCF_000152885.1 Idiomarina baltica OS145 | reverse complement strand
GAAACGACTTAGGTGCTGATTCACTTGATACAGTTGAACTGGTAATGGCTCTTGAAGAAGAAGTTCGAAACTGAAATTCCTGATGAAGAAGCAGAGAAAATCAAAACTGTTCAAGCGGCAATCGATTACGTGAAGTCTCACTCTGACGACTAATAAACGGCATTGCTTGCAAGATTTTGAGAGGCGACCACAGGTCGCCTTTTTTATATCAGATGGTGCTGGGATCCCTGATATAGCCGAGGTTGAGTTATGTTCGATACGCTTTACGATGCTAATGCAGGTCTCGATCGCGGAATTCAGTTTGGTGACGG
Source organism: Idiomarina baltica OS145 (assembly GCF_000152885.1). GTDB lineage: Bacteria > Pseudomonadota > Gammaproteobacteria > Enterobacterales > Alteromonadaceae > Idiomarina > Idiomarina baltica. The sequence goes on along the minus strand of NZ_CH672406.1, from coordinate 10,241 downwards.
TCATTTTACGACGTTAGTATTCAAACATGGACAACCGCAGCTGTGGTCTTACCATAAGCGACGATTGCTGGTTACAAGCGAACGCTTAGGTATGCGACTCGGCGATGCATGTTTTAACGACATCGCGCAAGCCGTTTTTAAGACGTGCGAGAAACAGCAAAACGGTGTTATGAAAGTGATTGTCACGCGCGGAAACAGTCAACAAGGCTACCGTTTACCGGAGCAAGCTTCACCCAATTGGTACCTGACGACTTCACCATTACCCTCACGATTTAATTCATCGTGTCATGTGGGCTTTGCCGACATGCAACTCGGTGAACAGCCGTTGCTGGCTGGGCTGAAAACGCTTAACCGTTTGGAACAAGTTATGTTGCACAAAGAGCGAGCGGAAAGGGGGTTTGACGATCTGATTGTATGTTCGAGTATGGGGTACGTTATTGAAGCAATACAAGGCAATTTATTTTGGCGGCGTCATGATCGCTGGTTTACCCCTAAACTCGAGCGATGCGGTATTGCCGGCATATTGAGACAGGCGATACTGGATCAAGGGTTGTTACCCTCCGTCTCGATAGTTGAAGAAGAACTCACTGATCTGACTGATATTAATGCGATGTTGATTGTAAATTCAGTACGCGGTGTGATTCCCGTTTCGCAAATTCATGATAAGGTTATTGATAATACGATTCCAGCGGACCTAAAAGCCTTTACTGATGAAACGTGCGCTTAAGCTCTTAATTTTACTGTTGTCTCTCTTGATCATAGCGACTAGCGCGGTGTTTGTGTTAGTCGATTGGCGATTGGCCCAGCCATTGGCCAAAGTGGACTCAAAGGATGGCGTGTTCGAAATCGCACCGGGTGATACAGCGCGTACCATTGTTACGCGCATTAACACGCGTTTTAGTAGAGACTTTGCAACGCTTGATTATCGGTTAAGCCAAGTTTTAGTGGGTGTTGATAACCTGCCAGCTGGCGTTTATCGTGTATCGCATCAAGATACGTGGCGTTCGTTATGGGCACGTATTAAAAACAATGAAGAAGCATTATTTAGTGTTACGCTGATCGAAGGAAAGACGCTAGAACAGTGGCTAAAACAGCTACATGGTGCCGACTACCTCCGTCAATCAATCAAAAATACTCAGGCTTTATCCAACTTACTGAATATTAAGCAAGACTCCGCAGAAGGGTGGTTCTACCCCGAGACTTATCATTATCGAGCGCACGAAACAGATTTATCAATTTTGCGTCGTGCACATGCTAAGATGGTGACGCTTATCGATAGGGCGTGGCAACAGCGTAATACATTGTGCGAAGTACAGTCGCCGTATGAACTACTGATTTTAGCCTCGATTATTGAGAAGGAAACCGGCGTGTCGGGTGAGAGGCGCATGGTGTCTAGTGTATTTCATAACCGACTCCGCAAAGGGATGCGTTTGCAGTCCGATCCAACGACGATTTATGGAATTAATAATTTTGATGGCAACCTGACGCGGGCACATTTAAGGGAAAAAACACCGTATAATACCTATCGAATAGATGGTCTGCCACCAACACCGATTGCAATCCCCAGCGAGGCATCAATATGGGCAGCAGCACAGCCTGAACCGTCGGAATACTTTTACTTCGTCGCCAACAAGAAAGGTGAACACGTGTTTTCTAAAACCTTAGAGCAGCACCAACGTGCGGTGAACCGTTATCAGTTAAATTAAGAGACCGAATAGGGAAAAACGTTTAAATGGAAGGGAAATTTGTCGTCATTGAGGGCTTAGAGGGCGCCGGTAAAAGTTCTGCCATGGCGAGCGTTGTAAGCCACCTTCAAGCCAAAGGTATTCGTACCGAGACCGTAAGAGAACCGGGTGGAACACCCATGGCCGAGGCTATTCGCAGTCTTGTAAAGCAACGTTGGGAAGAGCAAGTTCAACCGGCGACCGAATTACTTTTAATGTACGCAAGCCGTGTGCAGTTGGTAAAAACAGTTATTGAGCCTGCTCTTGAACAGGGAGCCTGGGTTATTGGTGATCGTCATGATCTTTCCTCGCAAGCGTATCAGGGGGGAGGTCGCGAGCTAGGTGCCGAATTACTGGAAAAGCTAAAGGACATTGCGCTCGGCTCTTTTGTGCCCGATCTCACGTTATATTTGGATGTTGACGAGGAGACAGGCTTACAGCGTGCTCGTGGTCGCGGAGAGCTCGATCGTATTGAGGAAGAGGATATTGAATTCTTCCGACGCACGCGAACTCGCTATTTAGAACTGGCTAAACGCGATCCAAACATCGTCATAATCAATGCAAACCAAGAAATGTTAAACGTTCACCAAGCCATATTACGAGCGCTAGAGGAGCATTTGTTTTAATGAGCTTTCCTTGGATGAGACAACCCTGGCAGCACTTACTGGCAGCCTTTAAGGCGCAACGATTATCTCATGCTTACTATTTTAAACAGGCTCCCGAACAGGGTACTGAGGCGCTTGCGCAGGAATTTATCTCCTTGTTGTTATGTCGTCAACCAGGGCAAAGAGCCTGTGGACGCTGCAAGGCGTGCTTATTACGTCAGGCCAATAATCATCCGGACGTAATTCAGTTTAATGTGGATGAAAAGCACAGTACCTTAGGTGTAGATGAGGTGCGGCGCCTAACGCGTTTTATTCATCAAACAGCCAACCAAGGCGGTCGACGTGTCATTTACCTTGAAGTTATGGATAGAATGACTGAACAAGCCGCCAATGCTATTTTAAAAATTTTAGAAGAGCCGCCGGAAAATGTCGTTTGGTTATTGTCTGTTGAACAACCCGAGCGAATTTTAGCGACTTTACGCAGTCGAATGCAGTGGATCCACATTGCCTTACCTAAGCCTGAATACGAATCTGAGCAACGATTAGCTGAACAGTTGATCAGTGCCATCGATAAGCGCTCACCTTGGCCCGCTTTAGGAGCCAAACATAGCTTGCAGCAATGGCTTGACGTAAGTGAGCATGTTTTAACCGATTTATGGCGGGTGAGTGCTACAGCACCTATCGCTCAGCTGACATTTCCTGACTGTTACGAAGCCTATCGTTTGATAGTGGTTAATGGCTTAGGCGGATTAGCTCCGCTTGAGGAAAAAATACGCGATATTCGACAATTAAGACAGTTATCAACACAAGCCCGTGGGCTTAATATCGCTATAATCTTGCAGAACCATTGGTTAACTTGGACGCAAGAATATGCAACTAATCCCACAGCTGAGCTATACCTTTGATTCAGCCGAGCGACTCGCACGGCACATCACACAAATCGATAGCCAGCTTATTCTTTGGTGTCCCGTATCGGCTCAACCCCATCATGATGTGCGTATCAGTATTTTATTGCCCGACCACCTACCACCTTACGTCGGTAAATTAGTGCGCAGTGCGCACCTGATTGGTATCAATGGTATTCATTTCGCCGGGTTCATGATCAATGAGCAACACGCCTTATTACGAATGCGCTGTTTAGCCTTGATTCAGCCTCATCGGCAATTATGTGGTACCATTTTAGCTAGGTTGTTTTAGTATTTAGGAGCAAAAATGTTTGTCGACTCCCACTGCCACTTGGACAAAATCGATCCAGATAAAATTGGGCTGACTTTGCAACAAGTGGTCGACAACGCGCGCGCACAGAAAGTTGAGAAGATTTTGTGTGTGAACGTGACCTTAGAAGATTTTCCTCATATGCGAGATAGCGTGGTGGAATTCGATGATGTGAGTATATCCTGTGGTTTACATCCACTTTATGTGAATGATAACAAGACGCCACTTGCTGATATGCATGGACATCTTAAACAGCTATCAAGTGAACCTCGCGTGGTAGCTATCGGTGAAACCGGGTTAGATTATTTTTATGATCCTGATAGCAAAGCGATTCAGCAACAAAGTTTTGCAACACATATCGATGTCGCCGTTGAACTTGATAAACCTCTGATCATTCATACACGCGATGCGCGAGAAGACACATTGGCTTTGCTTAAAAATGGTCATGCTGAGCGTTGCGGCGGTGTTTTGCACTGCTTTACTGAGACTTTGGAGATGGCCGAGCGCGCGATTGAAGAACTCGGGTTTTATATTTCGATTTCAGGTATCGCAAGTTTTCGTAATGCGCAAGCGCTTAGAGATGTGGTTAAAGCACTGCCGTTGGAACGTCTATTGATTGAAACAGACAGTCCTTGGCTTGCTCCTGTGCCGCATCGCGGCAAGCAGAACCAACCCGCTTATGTGACCGATGTCGCAAAATGTGTCGCGGATACTAAAGGTGTATCGTTAGAAGAGGTTGCTCGGGTTACGACGCAGAACTTCTACAACCTGTTTAAAGGTTGTGCATAAGTTGTTGGCATGCTGTGATTTAAATGCGACTACAAGCGCCAATCAATTGATTCATTAAATTTTTAAAATTTATTTAAATTAAGTAGATCTTTCAAAAATCTGTTCTAGACTAAAATGTAGTGTCTACTTTTTAGCCACTTAATAGTTTAATTAGCGCACGGCTCATCATTTGAGCCATTCCCCTATACCCGAGGCTATTCATTTGCTTCGGGTTTTTTTTGTCCGATGTCAGCGATCGAATCTCGCTACAGCAACGTAGCCATGTAATAAATATAGCAGGGAGGTGATACGTGTCGGATCAATTTGATAGTAACGAGCGTCCAGATTTTGATATTGAAATCAAGAACATTGCTGAATACGTTGCTACGCCACTGAAAGCGAGTGATGAAGCAAAAGAGACCGCTTATGCATGTTTATTAGATTCGCTAGGTTGCGGGCTACTCGCACTAAGATATCCAGAATGTGTCAAGCATTTAGGTCCGCGATTGGGGCTCAACGCAAGCTCAGGACAGGTCCGTGTGCCTGGAACACACTTTCAACTTGATCCTGAGAAAGCGGCTTGGGATATCGGCTGCATCATTCGTTGGCTAGATTACAATGATACGTGGCTTGCCGCAGAGTGGGGACACCCCTCCGATAATCTCGGCGCTATTCTCGCCGTTGCCGACTTCGTGAGTCAACGAAATCGCGCGGAGGGGAAAGCGGCCATTGGTCTGGATACTGTTTTAGAAGCGATGATCAAGGCGCACGAGATACAAGGTAATTTAGCAATAAAAAACAGCTTTAATCGGGTTGGTTTGGATCATGTAGTGCTCGTTAAGGTCGCAAGCACAGCGGTCGCTACTTGGCTTATGGGCGGAAACCAACAACAAATTGAAGTCGCTTTGTCGCATGCATGGGTCGACGGTCAAGCGCTGCGCACATACCGTCATGCGCCTAATGCGGGCTCGCGCAAATCTTGGGCGGCTGGCGATGCATGTGGGCGCGCGGTTCGGCTTGCCGATATTGCATTAAGAGGTGAAATGGGGATCCCAGGCGCGTTGTCGGCGCCTCAATGGGGGTTCTATGATGTCCTCTTCAGCAAAACTAATCGAGACCAAAAGGTGAAGCCCGAAAGCGAGCGGCGGTTCTTTTTTGAGCGTGATTACGGGTGTTATGTTATGGAAAACATTTTGTTTAAGCTGAGTTTTCCGGCCGAGTTTCATGCGCAAACCGCCTGTGAAGCAGCTATTAAATTGCACGAGCAGGTAAAAGATAGATTAGACGAAATTGAGCGCATCGAAATAACTACACATGAGTCAGCTATACGTATTATCTCTAAGCGTGGCGCACTGAATAACCCCGCCGACCGTGACCATTGCCTACAATATATGACTGCAGTATGTCTCGCCTACGGTGAGCTCACAGCTGATCATTACGAGGATAGCTTCCATGAGCAGCATCCTAAAATTGACCAACTTCGTGAGTTAATGGAAGTCACTGAAAATGAATCCTTCAGTGCTGATTACTTAGATCCGAATAAACGTTCGATTGCGAATGCGGTGCAAGTATTCTTTAAAGATGGAGGAAAAACAGAACAAGTGACTGTTGAGTATCCGATCGGTCATAGGAAACGCCGAGAAGAGGGTATGGAAGTGTTAAAATCCAAGTTTTTAGCCAACTTGAAGACTTGCTACCCTGCGCAGCGTGCGAATCATATTATGTCTCAGTGTGATGATGCTTCATCGACTTTGAGGATGACCGCTGACGAATTTATGCAGCTATTTTCATTAGCCTAACCATGGCGTTAACTGGCAAGGCTCTAGCCTTGCCAGATAACGAGTGCGATGAGTATTGGACAGATAAACTTCACGTACCATGGCCAAATTTTCCAGAAAAGTGACCGCTCAATATCTTCTGCACCTTGCTGCAACGCCTTAAGCAGTAAGTGTTGACGCAAAATCCAAGTCAACATCACACCAAATACCAAGGCCATAATGGGCTGCATATAAACCGTACTGAAGGTGATGACGGCACCAAATAACGATTCGAAATTAACGACAATCACGCCAGAAATTAAAGTAACTATTGTTGCAATAACCCAAGTCCCAGAGTGTCGCTCAAGATTAAGCTCTTCACGTAACGCATTGACAGGTGCTTCAAGCATTGAAATGGACGATGTAATTGCGGCTATCAGCATTAGCAAAAAGAATGCAAACGCAACAAACAGACCAGCAACACCTAAGCTATCAAACATTGCCGGGAGCACAGTGAATACGAGTGTGTCTGCGGATTTTAACGTGCCATCTGCCGCGTAGATTTCTACGCCATTATTTTGTGCGACAAACATAGCCGGTAATATCAGAAGGCCCGCTAAAAACGCAACACTGGTATCAATTAGCGTCACCCAACCGGCAGTTTTAGGAATGTTTTCTTGATTGGAAAGGTACGCGCCGTAGGTCATCATCACGCAAACACCCAGCGAAAGGGAAAAGAATGCCTGTCCCATTGCGCTGATAATCAGTTCCGGTTTAAAAACCTCACTGAAGTCTGGACGCAAATACATAATCAAACCTTCAGAGGCACCCGGTTGAGCAAGAATATAAAAAGCCATACCAATTAGGAGCACAAATAGCATTGGCATGAGCCGCCGAGACCAACGTTCGATCCCTTGATTGACACCACCGCGAACGACATAGACGGTCAACAACATGAACACAAGCATCGCAATTAAGTTGCGCTCAACACTGAATTCAGTAAGCCAAGCTGCTGTTGCGTTTAGTCCAATAAGGGTCATGAGTGGAGCCAACATATATGATAAAAGCCACCCCGAGACAATCGCATAAAAGCTCAAAATAAGCGCTAGTACTAACAATCCGACAATACCAGCGATAGCGCCAAACATACGTCCAAGTTTATGTTCAGACATCGACCGTAAGGCATCAATAGGGTTGGTGCGCTTGAGCCGTCCAATGGTGATTTCAGCAACCAACATGGGATAGGCGAGTAGCAATATCATGACGAGATATACGAGCAGGAATGCCCCACCACCGTTACTAGCGGCCTGAGTAGGGAAGCCCCAAATATTGCCAACGCCTACCGCGGAACCCGCAGCGGCAAGTATGAAGCCTAAACGTGAGGCAAAAGCTGGTTTTTGAGTTGCCATATACTGTTCTTATTATTGTTGTAAATTATTGTGTTAGTTCGCCGCGCAAGTCCGTTGTAATGTGTTCAATAATGGCTTGGCGAGAGAGGTTTTGTGATAACAGATAATGCAACTTAGTGAGCGCTGCTTCAATTGTCATATCACTACCTGAGACAATACCCAGTTGCGCGAGCGCGTTGCCCGTGGCGTAACCATCCATGTTGACTCGACCTTTAAAACACTGCGTACAATTAACAATTATAATGCCTTGATCGATGCCACGCTTAAAGCTATCGAGTAGCTGTTTATCCTGTGGCGCATTACCAACACCGTAACTTTGAATGATGAGCGCCTTTACCGGTTGCTGCATCATATTATCAATTAACTTTGCCGAAATGCCAGGATAGAGCATGACAACGCCAATTGGCTGAGGCGTCATCTCTGCTACGGACATGGGGACCGTAGGCGGTTTACCTAACTCACCGGCATTGAGCTTTATTTGAATTCCGGCTTCCAGCAAGGAGGGGTAATTAGGTGACGAGAACGCATTAAAACCATTAGCATCGGCTTTAGTGGCGCGATTACCTCTAAATAAGGTGTTGTTAAAAAACAGGCTGACCTCATTGATCGGGTAGTTAGCGGCAATATATAACGCATTAAGCAAATTAATTTGCCCGTCTGATCGTAAAGCAGAGAGCGGTATTTGAGAGCCTGTCACAATCACTGGTTTGCTTAGGTCTTGTAACATGAAAGAGAGAGCGGATGCGGTATAAGCCATGGTATCAGTACCGTGCAGTATGACAAACCCGTCGTACTGATGATAGTTACGCTCTATATCTCGCGCGATACGAACCCAATCGCTAGGGGTCATATCTGACGAGTCCATGAGCGGTGTATACTCATGGATATCGAAGCGAGGCATTTCATCCCGGAAAAACTCAGGTAGATTTTCGACACATTGGCTCAGGTGTCCCGCTGCTGGGACATAACCCTGAGCCGATTTCTTCATACCTATGGTACCGCCTGTATAGGCGACGTAAATATTCTTACGCTCCAAACTCTACTCCAAAGGGTGACTGTGTGTTGAGACACAGTTTACCGCGGTTGGACGCACAGTGCACAGTAGGTATAGATATTTTTTGGATCATTAAAGTTTTGCAACGCCTGAGACTCGCTCACAACATGTCTTACGTTACGAATCAACCAGTTTTGTTCATTAGATACGAACGGCCATGATAGGCTTGTTTGACCCATCAAATTGGCGAAAAACTGTTGTTGCGGGCTTAAATCTTGAGTAATAGTGTTAACCGTATAATCATTTAAATCCGCACGTTTAGCTGCCGCCTGTATGGCATCATCAAAGTCACCTAAGTTATCAACCAGGCCACGCTCCAGTGCTTGACGTCCTGTCCAAATACGACCTTGTGCCACGTCGTCGACAGCTTCAGGGGTCATATTGCGTGCTTCGGCGACCATGGTGATAAAGAACTGGTAAAAGTTCTCAGTTGAGCGTTGCAAGATACGTGCTTGACTGTCGCTGATACCTTCAAGGGTATTCAGTGACTCAATTTCTGTGGTACTCACGCTGTCACTATGTACGCCAATTGCAGCAGCACTGTCTTCCAACGTCATGACCAAGCCAAATACACCGATTGAGCCAGTGATTGTAGTTGGCGCCGCCCAGATTTCGTCCGCTTCAGCGGCAATCCAGTAGCCACCAGAAGCGGCGACACTGCTCATTGACGCAATAACGGGGATTCCTTTTTCTTTTAGCTGCAGAATTTCTTGACGAATAATTTCTGAAGCGAAACCACTACCACCCGGTGAGTCTATGCGCAAAACGACTGCCTTTGTACGTTCATCCTCGCCTGCTTTACGCAATAGGGCAGCTGTGCTGTCACCGCCAATCATGCCTGCGCGCTGTGTGCCATTGACAATTTGCCCACGGGCTACCACAACCGCAATTTGATCTTTCTTGGATTCAGCAAGAGGGTTAAGATCTTCATCAGGTTCAGTAATGTAGGATGAAAAACCAATGTTACGGAAGGTTTTCGCATCTTCATCGTAACCTGACAGGTTAATCAACTCATTGCGAATTTCGGTGCGTGTTTTAAGTGCGTCGACAAGGTTGGTATCGAGTGCCATTTGCGCCATATCGCCATTCGCTGATTCAAACGCCGCCATATAGTCGTCAAGCTGACCGCTAGTGATAGTGTCTGAAAGTTGACGTTGTGCTGTGACATCTGCTTTGAAGTTTTCCCACATCGCATCATACAAATATTCGTTCGCTTCACGCGCTTCGTCGGACATTGAATTACGTATGAAGGGTTCAACCGCTGCCTTATAGGTACCGACCTTAAATACGTGTGGCTTGACTTTAAGCTTATCGAGTAGCTCTTTGAAATAGACTTGGGAATAATCAAACCCATCAAAAGCGACTGAACCTAAAGGGTTTAAATAGACTTTATCCGCGTACGAGGCGAGATAATATTGGTACTGCTCAAAGTAATCGCCAGCAGCGATGATAGGTTTTTTACTGGTTTTAAAATCACTCAGAGCCTCACCAACGGCCTGTAACTTATTCACACCACTTGGGTACAGTGCCGAAAGGTCGAGGTATAATGCACCGATGCGATCATCAGTTTTCGCTTTCTCGATGGCATCAATGACGTCTGATAATAGGACCTCAGGGATCTCATCGTCAGCACCAAATGCACGATTAAAAAATTGGTCGACCGGGTCACGGTATGTCTGTTCTTCGACCAAAATACCGTGAGGGTTCAA
>NZ_CH672407.1:64410-303019 GCF_000152885.1 Idiomarina baltica OS145 | reverse complement strand
TAGGCGGCGCAGCTGCTGTTGTGGCAGCATTTGCTGTGAGTCCATACTTTACAGGCTCGGTTGTTGAGAGTCAGGTTAAGGCGCAAGTGGCTGCATTAGATTCTCAGCCAGCGTACGATGCTAAACTGGTCGACTTTCAGAGTGGCTATCTTAGTTCGGAAGGGACAATTTTAGTTACAGTAAAACTCGGTAATATGACCGATGACGGAATGGAACTCCCTGAAGAAATAAACGCCGAATTCCAACTATCAGCACAACATGGTTTATTGTTGACAAAATATGATGCGGGAATCGGCTTAGCTTCATGGAAACTTGAACTTGTGGACGACAAGTTACGCGAGTACCTTGAGTGGAGCGATGGTGATGCTTTGTATCACATGACAGGCTCTTTAGGTTTATTCGGAGGAGGGGAATACCGTGACCGAATTGCCAAGTTTAAAGTTGTCGAGAATGGCGACGGTGTAGCGGTGAATTTTTCCGGTTATCAGGGACGTGGCGCTATTGATAGCGACAATATCGAATATGGCGGTGGTTTTGAGCAGTTTAAACTCGCTACCGAGGGTGGGGCGCGAGTCGATCTTAAAGACATGAAGTTCGATATTAACGCTGAAACACCGCTTGAAAAATTATTAAAAGGCAGTGTTTATGAGGGCGAGTCATCGCTTTCCATTGCTCAGTTTTATTTTGAAGATAAGACAATGGAGCAACCTTTAGTACTAAGTAACTATCAAATGAACACTCGCTCGGATATCGGGGAAGATGAAGTCAATGCAAGTATGTCTGTTGCTCAGACACTTGAATCGCTCACTTCGTCGGTTATTAGTGTTAATGATATAGCGCTAGACATATCCATGGATAATTTAAATATTGAGGTGCTTGAGGCGTTTCAAAAGTTGGCGGCAAACCAAGATGCGACCGCCCATCCTGAGGTTCTTCTCGAGGAACAAAAGGAGTTCTTCGTTAAGCGTTTGATACAATTCGCTGAGGCTGAGCCTTCGCTTAAAATCGATGCGCTCAAAGCTTCGTTCGAGCAAGGCGATATGAATGCGGATATGATGATGCAATTGGCCGCCATCGATAAATTACCTCAGCCCATCGATAATCAGGTGTTTTGGCTATCTCATGTGAACTCTGATGCTAATCTCTCGATCGACAAGCCGCTTGCTACATGGCTTGCAGAAAAACAAATATTGATGCAGCTTAAAAACCAGCTACCGCCAACAAGACAAGATCCTGAGAAAATGCAACAACTAGCTGAGCAGCAGGCGCCGCTTATTATTTCAGCTTTGATTCAACAGGGCTTTATCACTGAGCAAGATGATGCTTATGTGAGCAAATTTACGTTGCAAGATGGTAAGTTTGTACTTAACGGAAACGAACTGCCGATAATGCAAGCACTTCAACAATAATAGGTTTTTTATGAAGTGGTATTTAGAAGCGTTGCGACGCTATTTAGATTTCAAGTCCCGTTCTACTCGGACGGAATTTTGGATGTTCACGCTCTTTAATTTGTTGTTCTATATTGCTGCGGCTATTCTAGACATCACGCTAGGACTATGGGATCAAGAGTTCGGCGTGGGTCTATTTACGGGTCTTTATGGTGTATTTATTTTATTACCTAACGTGTCCGTTGCTGTTCGGCGTTTGCACGACGTTGGCTTGACAGGGTGGCTTTATTTACTGGTATTCGTTCCTATCGCGGGACCCTTTATTATTTTGGGTATTGCCTGTGTAGCGGGTAAGCCGGGTACGAATAAGTATGGCCCAAATCCTAAAGAAGCTCAGCAAGAGGAAGACGAAGGCTCGATATCAGTTTAAGGCGACAATCAAAACTAACTGAGAGATTCATCAAATTGTCATGAATCCGAAACGAAGTTGTCACCGTAAGTATTGATAATTGCAGTCGTTTTCTGGAGAACACCAGACAACAGATTTATACTCCCTGGATATATTTTGCCCCGAGCCTTTACTCGGGGCTTTTTCTTTTCTAGCCGATTTTATCTTGTGTTTTAGTCTTAAAGTCTTCAGCGCTGTGGCGCTCATGCAGCTGTTCTTCTGGCTCACCCCAGGTTTTATTTACCATACGACCGCGTTTAACCGCAGGGCGCTGTGATAACTGCTCGGCCCAGCGCTGCACGTTTTTATAGGTGTGCGCTTGAATAAACTCGGCAGCCTCATAAACTTCGTTGCGAACCAAAGCACCGTACCACGGAAATATGGCCATATCTGCGATGCTGTATTCGTCCCCTGCAACAAACTCATGATTGGCAAGTTGCTTATCGAGCACATCTAATTGACGTTTGATCTCCATCGTAAAGCGGTTAATTGGGTACTCTAACTTCTCGTCAGCATAAGCATAGAAATGACCAAAGCCACCGCCTAGCAAAGGCGCGCTGCCCATTTGCCAAAATAGCCAGTTTAGACATTCGGCACGTGCAGCAGGCGTGGTTGGCAGAAAGTGACCGAATTTTTCAGCAAGATACAGCAGAATAGAGCCAGACTCGAACACTCTTGTACCCGGTTCGGTACTGTTATCAAGCAGAGCGGGTATTTTTGAGTTTGGGTTAACGTCAACAAATCCGCTCGAGAACTGCTCCCCCTCTAATATATTAATAAGATAGGCATCATAATCGGCTTCCTTAACGCCAGCCTCAAGGAGTTCTTCAAGTAAGATCGTGACTTTTTGACCATTAGGTGTTGCCAGGGAATAGAGTTGCAGATCATGTTTTCCTTTAGGCAATGGCTGCTCGTGAGTCGCGCCAGAAACAGGACGGTTAATATTGGCGAATTTACCGCCGTTACCGGGCTCCCACTCCCAAACTTTAGGTGGGACGTATGCATTATTGGACATAAAAGTTCCTCTGTTGATTGGATACAACGCGTCTAAAAGATACCAAAGTTAGTGCAGCTTGGATTTGCATTGGCGAGGAATTTTTTACCGTAGAGTGTAAAATAATCAGGGCGCTGGTGCGCCCTGAACACGTTATAGAGGTAATACTTCAATGACGGCTGAGTAGTTACCTAATCTCACCATCGCTGGCGCTTTTGCGCGATCGTCTTTATATTCAACCTCGATAAAGTACATACCGGGTGCATCAAAACTCACTTCAAAGGTGCCTCTAGCGTCCGTGGTAAAGCGCATCGGCTTACTATTATCACGATACTTTTCGCCTTGTCGGACAAGGGTCACCTGTGCATCTTTAGCTGGTTCGCCATCGAATAAGAAACCTAGTGATACCGATTCTCCGGTATAGAGATCGTTGGGGTGGGTTTTGCCATTAAGCTCAAGTCCATTACCAGTCGGTGTTATGACCTTTTGACTTGGCGCGCCCGCGGTAACAAATACTTCCACCCGACGGGCACTGTCGAAGACTTTTAAATCTTTTGCATCTTGGGGTACGTGCTGGTGAAATCCTTCGAGCGTACCCACTTCCCCACGGCCGGGCCAACGCTGCCGCTTCCCTTGATCATCTTGCCAGCTGGCTTGCAGGCTGCGGCTATTCATACTGACTTCATAGGTGCCCGGCTGGGTGAGCTGAAGATCAAATACACTTCGGTATTTCAGCTTCGCCTGATTTTGCAACTCAATGGGCTGACCGTCTGGATTGTATGCCGTGAGGCGGTCTAAAGGCATGGCAAAGTGATCTGGGTTAAAAATACCGTTAGCGATAGCGGCATCAAAGGTGACCCATTCATCTTGACCGGATACTGTCGTGGTGTTCGGTTTTATCCATAAGCGGTGGGCGTTGACCGAGAGGCTCGATGTTAGTAACACGCCCATGAGTAATAGTTGTGAGGTTTTACGTTTAATCATTTAAAGGCTCCAGAGTAAGTATTACAGTACCGAGCTCGTTGTCGCCTTGCTCGGTGTGTTGCAGTGGTTTGTTTAATGGCCATTGGAAATTAAATTGCAGTACCTCGCGTCCACCGAGTTCGCGCGCTGCCTCTATATACAAGGTGTAAGATTGCGGAGGCCGTTGGCTGATAATCTGAGTCAGTGGCTTGAGGTCGATTCGATGTGAACCCGGTTGTCGGGTTGCGCCAGAGATCCCATCGACGGGCATACTTAAAAAGCGCCCGCTGCGGCGCCACCATAAGCGCATATCTTTAAGCCACTTTTCACCTTCTTTGTCAGCAAGTTGAGTGTCATACCAGATAGCGACATCAGCGACTTTCTTGCGCTCACTATCCATCAACCACACCGCGAGATAAGGTGGATGATATTCAGAGACTGCGAGGCGTGGCAGCTCAACCTTGAGTTCATTGGCGGAGCTATGGTTTGGAATCAAAAGTAATACAGGTATGAGCAGACCTGCGGCAACCAATGGCCACGTAGTTTTACGACCCTTGGCGTACTTTTTCAAAAGCAACAAGCCGGTTACTGAAAACAGAATAGCAGCCAGTGCGAAGACATCGATAAACAGCGACCATAAAAAGTGAGTGTTGCGGCCTTTGTGCAAATCGTTGAGATAAGCAATCCAGCCACGGTCTGTGGTTTCTTGATAGAAGGTATGTAACTCTCGGTCGACTGAAAACCAACGGTCACCCCCCGCACGTGGTAACGATACGTACATTTCAAATTCACTCCATTGTGCGTTAACGGCATCAGGTAATGGGTTACCTGTGGTGCTTTGATACCACTGACGAAACGCCTGACTCAGAGGTCGCTCGGCATTTAAACCCGCCATAATAGCGGAGGGAACGTCAGCCTCTATTTGGGTGATCTCAGCATCACCCTCAAACACGGTGGGATGGTTGAGGGTGATACCTGTCACAGAAAAAAGCAGCATGCCGACCAAACAAATCGCGGAACTGACCCAATGCCAGTTTTTAATATTCCAAAATTGACGTGCGCGCATCGATTAAAAAGTCCAGCCAAGAGAAACCCACAGACGGCGTCCGTCCTCGATATAGCCGTACTCTTCGACACCAATTTGCTTATCAAATAGATTATAAATACCGGCTCCGACCTTAATATCGGGTGTGAGGAAGTAGTTGATGCCCAAATCGGTCAGCGTATATGAAGGGGCAATCAGTGAACCGCTCGAAGGTCCAGTCGTGGGTTGACTCTCTTCGCCACGATAATGAACGCGTAACCACGTATTCATTGCCGCGGAAGGCTTCCAATTGAGCGACGTTTGTACCAAATGCTTGGGTAATTGTGTGAGTGGCTCGCCTTTATATTCACCGGTTTTTTGCTCAGAATCGGTAAAGGTGTAGTTCGCGCTCAGTTTCCAAGCTTTGCTAAATCGCGCATCAAAAGTGGCTTCAACCCCCTGTGTTACTGCTTCATCGACGTTGACGTACGTTGTGGGCATGGAGCCGAACTGATTGGGACCGCCGGTACACTGAGTGGCGGGGCATGCAATACGCGATATTTTATTGTCGAACTCGTTATAGAAGACGGTAACTGAGCTCTTTACTCCCCGACTAAAGTGGGTATATAAACCGAGTTCGTAGTTAACCGATGTTTCGGCTTGTAAGTCGGGGTTGCCATAAATATCTCCCCCTCGACTGACTTGGCCCCAGTCTTCTGTGGTTTGACGCAAGTTAGGCGCTCTAAAACCGGTCGATACGCCACCTTTTAACGTGGTTGCCCGTGATAAGTGGTAGACGCCGTAGACACGGGGACTCCATTGGTCACCAAAATACTCGTCATCGTCGTAGCGCAAGCCGGTTGTGAGCTCGAAGTATTTTGCGACAGACCATGTTGATTCAGCAAATAGCGACCATTGAGAGCTATCGATTTGCGTTCGGTCGCTAATTTGGTTACTGGTGCGATCTTCTAACTCTTCCTTTAAATATGCGGCGCCGAGTGTAATTGGCTGCTCAACGGTGAGTGGCACATTCCATACGGTTTGGAAATCGGTATTGGTTATGTACATCTGACGCGCATTGTTGTCGTATTCGTCTCGTTTTAGATAGCTTCGAGCGCCGACAAGCCCCCACTGACCGTTGTGAGCAATGGAGTAACTTTGATTGTCATACTCGGTAGTGGATGACTCAGGACAACCGCGGCGGCCACAACTTTCACCCGCCGCTAGGGGCGCAACGGTTTTACCCAATGTGGCGTCTATGGTTTGTGAGTTAGTGCCGGCCTCAAAAAGCCATTCGTGGTCGACCGTTGGTGTGTAAGCGAGTTTCACGGTCGCATGATCGGTTTTTTTACCGCGATATCCATCCACAATATCGTCCTCAAGTCGACGTGTATATCCGCCATACACTTGCAGTCCGAGGGTGTCTTCAATCAGCGAACCAGAGGTAAAAAGGTTAACTTGGTAGCTATTACCGGAGTCACTGCGTTCTTGTACAACGGAGTCTACACGAACTTCGCTGCGCCATTCTTGCGGTGTTTTCTTGGTTATAATATTGATGACACCGCCAATAGCATCCGAACCATATAGCGAAGACATTGGGCCGCGAATTATCTCGATACGTTCAATAGCTGCTAAGGGCGGTGTCCACGCGCCTTCAACGCCCGGACCGTCACTATTAGGTCGTGTTTCTCGCGATGTTTGGCGCTGTCCATCGACCAAAATCAAGGTGTACTGACTGCTCATTCCGCGAACGCTGATGTCTTGTCGGTCACCACCATTGGTGACAATAACCCCAGGCGCATCGGTCAGTGCATCGGTCAGATCTTTGTAAAAACGTTGTGATAATTCTTTACCAGAAATGACACTGACTGATGCAGGTGCATCTCGTAAAGTCTTGTCGGCACCGGACGCAGTGACAACTAAAACCTCCATGGGCTTTTCACGTTTATGAGAATGGTTTGCGCGGTAATCTGACTGTTGCGGGTTAGCATTTGCTGATAAAGTGAAGGTGCAAATGGCAGAGGCAATGATTGACAGTTTTAAGCCACGCGTGTTTGATAGATACACAATGTTCTCCATATATAAAAATGAGAATAGTTTTTATTTGCAAATATACGTATAATAAACGTTTCTGCAATCTCGTTTATTTGTAAGCATATTTAAGAGGTGCTTAAGCTATGAATCCGAAGATGATTCGGTCGATGAAGGCGTTTACTCGTACCGTCGAGTTAAAGAGTATGAGTGCAGCCGCGAGTGAGCTGCATATGACCGTTTCTGCTGTCAGTCAACAACTTAGGAAGCTTGAAAAGGATAATGGCCTGGCGTTATTTCACCGTAACACGCGGGTTATGACGCTCACCGAAGCCGGTGAAGTGTTTTATCAGTCATGTCTGGACATTTTGAGTATTGCTGCGAAAAATCAAGAGCGTATGGAGCAGCTGACGCAAACGCCGGCGGGGGTGATGAAAATCATGGCACCTGTGGGGTTCGGGGGCGGCTTACTGAGCGAGCCTCTACGACAGCTAACTGAGCAGTTTCCAGACATGCAGTTTAAGTTATCAATGACGGATGAACCGATTGATTTAGTGACTGCAGGCGTGGATCTCGCAATTCGTATTGGGCCATTACCCGACTCCTCCTTGTACTCCCATCATTTAATTAATTGGCATTTAGTGCCTTGTGTCGCAAGCACTCATGAGCTCGCCAAACGCAGGGTTAGCAGTCTTGAGGATTTACAAGCGGAGACCTTTATTGCACATTTTTCAAATACCTATGACTTGCCGCTGCCAGCACCGCGTATCCAAGTCGACAATATGCAAACAACGGTTCAATTGACGTGCGACGGCGTTGGATTTGCACTGTTGCCAGAACCCGAAGTGAAGCCTCAGTTACAAAACGGTGAACTCGTCCGCTTACTACCCGATTGGGAAGGTGTGGAATACGGTGTTTATGCAGTCCTACCGGTGAAAGAGAGTATCCCGGCAAAGACACGTTTAGTAATGAATGTGATAGAGGATTGGTTTAAGCAAGTGTAGTGTTGTATTTGATTGACATCACAGCACGATTTAATCTCTGAATGAAGATGTAAAAGTAATCCAAAAGGAGTAGCATCAACGTTACTAGTTTCGCATATCTAACGCTTACACAGTAAGTTAGAGGAGACTCACGTTGTATCCAAGCGAAGTCGACATGTGGTTCCTACCCCTTGGCGGGACAGGTGAGATCGGCATGAACATGAACCTTTACGGTCATGCCGGTCGCTGGTTGATGATCGACTGTGGTGTCTCCTTTGATGAACCGCTTAACCCTGCAAAGCCCAATAGCCTAAAGCACGAAGTCGTCTGTGCCGACCCTCGCTTCATTACAGATAATAAAGACGAACTCGAAGCGATCATTATTACCCACGCTCACGAAGACCACATTGGCGCTATAGAAGATTTATGGCTGCGCTGGCAAAAACCAATCTACACCACACCTTATACAGCTGCTGTTCTGCGCAAAAAATTAGCCTACACCGCATTTGCTGAACTGGTCTCCATTATCGAGGTCAATGACGGGGAAACCGTTCAAATCGGTCCATTTAGTGTGACTTGGATACGGTTTACCCATTCGCTCCCTGAACCATTTGGTGTGGTTATCGAAACACCTGCTGCTCGCGTATTACACACCGGAGACTGGAAGATCGATGCACAACCAATTACCTCAGCCGGCTTTGACAGCGGCGTGTTTCAACGACTTGGATTAACAGGCATTGATGCCGTTGTAGGTGATTCTACCAACGCCTTAAAACCAGGGTGGTCGACTTCTGAAGCGGATTGCCATGACGGGCTGTTAGCCGAGGTGAACGAAGCACAAGGGCGCGTTGTTGTCGGCTGCTTTAGCAGTAACATCGCACGTCTAATCACGTTAGCTCGGGTGGCTGAAGCTTCGGGTCGCTATTTGGCAGTGCTTGGACGTTCCTTAGAGAGAAATGTAGGTCTGGCACGCCAATTTGGATTATGGCCCGAGCATATTGAGCTCATTGACCATACGCATGTTGGTTATTTACCAGCACGAGAAGTGTTAGTTGTGGCGACAGGCTGCCAGGGTGAATCTAGAGCAGCACTCAATCGTTTAGCCGACGATAGTCATCCTCACTTAGTGCTGGATAAAGGTGACAAAGTCATCATGAGCGCTATTATTATTCCAGGTAATGAGCTTGATATTCAACGCCTCACGAATAAGTTTCAAGCGCGTCGAATAGAGGTCGTGCATGCCGAACAAAGTGACCGCATACTGCACGCTTCGGGCCATCCTAATCAAGAAGAGCTTAAACAACTGTACCAGTGGGTGAAGCCGCGTATGGTGATACCCACGCATGGCGAACCCGACCATATGAAAGCGCATGCTGAAGTCGCCAAAAAAGCGGGCGTGAGGATGACGCTTACGGGTATGAATGGTGATTTATTTAGAATTGGATTACAGCCGAGTGTCCGCCGAAACGCAGTAAAAGCGGGGCGAATTGCGCTAGCTCGCGATTAATATATTATATTTATAAGCATATTGATATGCATCAAATTGACCGCACGACAGAGCAACAAGAAGCGTGTTAAAAAATATGTAGTAACCTTTCAATTAAGGTTAGTAACTTGACTTATAACGTCATTGGCTAAGGAGATCGTATTATGGATCTTGACCCCCTCGTGCTTTCGCGAATTCAATTCGCGTTTGTCGTGTCATTTCATGCCATATTCCCCGTGTTCACTATCGGTTTGGCATCATATATTGCACTCATCTATGGTCTTGCATTCAAAACTAACAACCCGAAGTGGGAGCGCTTAGGTGCCTTCTGGACCCAAGTGTTCGCTGTGGTTTTTGGTATGGGTGTGGTATCCGGTATTGTTATGTCTTTTCAGTTCGGTACGAACTGGAGTAACTTCGCGCTCGCGACATCCAACTTTTTAGGCCCGATATTGAGCTACGAGGTGGTGACAGCGTTCTTCTTAGAAGCGGCGTTTCTTGGGGTGCTTTTGTTCGGTCGCGGTAAGGTACCGAACGGTGTTCACTTTTTTGCTGCGCTGATGGTGTCTATCGGCACCTTTATTTCTAGTTTTTGGATCTTGTCGGCCAATAGCTGGATGCAAACACCTGCGGGCGTTGAAATGCGTGATGGCTTTTATCATGTCATTGATTGGTCAGCCGCCATTTTTAATGACTCGTTTTGGTATCGTTTCAGCCACATGGCGTTAGCTTCCTTTCTAACCGGTGGTTTTGTTGTTGCTGGCGTGAGTGCTTGGTTTATTATTGAAAAACGTGATACCGAGCTGCACCGTAAAGCCCTCTCAATGACGTTATGGCTGTTACTGATAATTGCGCCGTTGCAAATCTTTGTCGGTGACATGCATGGTCTCAATACACTAAAACATCAGCCGACCAAGGTGGCCGCGATGGAGGCGAACTGGGAAACACAAAAGAATGTGCCCCTGCTTTTATTTGCGATCCCTGATCAAGAGGCTCAGAAAAACCACTTTGAAGTGGGTATTCCCAGCATGGCGAGCTTGATCTTGACTCACGAGTGGGACGGTGAAGTGCCCGGCATTAAAGAAATGCCGAGAGATCAACAACCTAACGTGCCGGTTGTTTTCTGGTCTTTCCGAATAATGGTTGCGATGGGCGTACTCATGGTGTTATTCGCCATTACCGGTCTCATTTTGCGTAAAAATAAGGCTTACGCACGTAATCGTTGGTTCTTGCAAGGATTGCGATTAATGTCGCTGGCGCCGTTCGTCGCAGTGCTGTCGGGTTGGTTTGTAACCGAGGTGGGACGAGCGCCTTATCTTGTGTACGGTCAGATGACCCAAGCCGAAGCACTAACACCGTCGTTAACGGGGGGGATGGCATTGTTCACCTTGATTGGCTATATCGCAGTGTACGCCTGTGTATTCGCGGCGGGTGCTTATTATCTGACACGCGTTATCCGTGCAGGTACTGAAGCTGCCGAGCAGCACGACGACGAGAAGCATCGTGCTAAACGTCCACTTTCTGCTGCAGAAGCCGACTTTGATTAAGGAGCACCTATCATGAGTGAACCCATTTTTGATTTGACTTACGTCTGGGCTGCGATAATTGCCTTCGGTGTCATCATGTATGTGTTGATGGATGGCTTCGATTTAGGCCAAGGCATACTGTTTATGTTCGCTCCCAGTGAACATGACCGCGACATTATGATGAACTCCGTGGCACCTGTATGGGATGGCAATGAGACCTGGTTGGTGTTAGGCGGCGCGGGTTTATTGGCTGCCTTTCCGCTGGTTTACAGTATTTTCTTGCCGGCGCTCTACATCGGCGTTTTCCTATTGCTCGCCGGGCTTATTTTTCGCGGCGTTGCCTTTGAGTTCCGCTTCAAAGCACATACATCGCGTTATCTTTGGAACTGGGCCTTTGCGATCGGCTCAACAGTTGCGGCGTTTGCACAGGGCGCTGTTGTAGGCGCTTATATCCAAGGCTTCGAAACTGAAAATATGCGCTATGTCGGTGGAGCATTAGACTGGCTGTCACCGTTTACCGTGTTGACGGGGCTTGGACTGGTCGCGGGGTATGCGCTACTGGGGGCAACTTGGTTAGTGATGAAATCTGAGGGTTCGACTCAACAATGGGCCTATCGTTTAGTGAAGCCGCTACTGGCGGCGGTACTGCTGATTTTTGCCATCATCAGTATCTGGACTCCCTTTGTTGACCCGTTCGTTTCAGAGCGTTGGTTCTCACACATCACGCCGATTTGGCTACTGCCGATTTTAGCGTTGGCTTGTGCGTTTTGGTTATATCGCTCGATTCAAGCCAAGCGTGAGGGAACCCCCTTTATTGCCACCATGGGAATGTTTATTTTCACTTACTTAGGCCTATTGGCGAGCAAGTGGCCTTATGTGGTACCGCCTAACTATACATTAAGCCAAGCAGCGTCGGCCCATGAGTCACAGCTATTCCTGCTGTTAGGTTTGCTGTTCGTAATCCCCATTGTGCTTGTTTACACCGCTTGGACTTACTGGGTATTTCGCGGCAAGGTAAAAGCCGATCAGGGTTATCACTAAGAACCAATGAGTGATAACTTTCGCTCTGCAGCGAACTATCTTAAACAAATCCAAACTGTTGCGCAGCGCTCGACTCGTCGAGCGCTGCTTTTCGGTGTTTTACAAACATCCAGTGTGATCCTGCAATTGTATGTGGTCGCTCAGTTAGCCCATCGACTGCTGGTGCTGAAAGAGCCGCTCAGCGATCTGACACTGTATTGGTTGTTGTTGGCTTTCGCTACTTGTGCGCGCGCCATCATGGGTTGGCGGCGTGAACTTTGGCAAAGTGAAGCAGCGGGTCTGGCGCTGCACCATGCACGACAAAGACTACTGCGGCGATGGCAGAGTCAGTGTCGACAAGGACAAAGTATTGATCGCGGTGATGGGTCGATGCTTATCGATACCGTTGAGCAGTTACGTGGCTATTATGAGCGTTACTTTGTGCAACAGTATCTGACTGTGTTAAGCCCACTGATGATTTTGGTTGTCTGCTTTTGGCTGAATCCCGTTGTGGGTGTGTTGCTGCTTATTTCCGGGCCTATCATTCCTCTATTTATGGCGCTTGTTGGTATAGGGGCAGAGCGAGTCAGTCAAAAGCATGCACAAAGCAGTGTCGCGCTAAGTCGAGTATTCACCAGCATGCTTAAGAACGCGACAAGTATCAAACTATTTAATGGCTTACAGTTTGCCAATAATACGATTGCGCAAGCCGGGGAGGATTATCGGCGCGCGAACATGAAAACGCTCAAGCTAGCGTTTTTATCTTCTGCCGTGTTGGAGTTTTTCTCGAGTGTGGCCATCGCGGCGGTGGCGCTATACGTTGGTTTTGGTTTGCTTGGCTACATTAATTGGCTAGGTGCTGATGAACTCACGTTATTTAGTGGGCTGCTCGTGCTTATGCTGGCCCCTGAATATTTTGCTCCGCTTCGACAGTTCGCGCAAACTTATCACGATCGTGCGGCAGCCATGGGCGCCGCGACCTTATTAACTGAAAACAACCCGCAAGACGTGCAGGCGGATGTAGCAATGACTGCTCCGGCGCACTGCTTGGCAACCCAAAACCTGCAGGTGACTATTACGCCCAACGCCCGATTACCTTACCCCGACTTTACGTTCCCGAAAGGGGCTCTGACGGTCATCTCTGGCCCCTCTGGCTCGGGAAAGAGCACACTCTTACGAGCTCTTCTTGGACTTCAAAGTTATCAAGGTACCGTGTTACGCGCGAACGATAGTGACCAACCGATTGCCTACTTTTCGCAACAACCCTTTCTACTACCCGCGAGCATTCGCACTAACTTGTTTTTGTACAGTGATGACCCATCCGTTGACCCGCAACCCGTATTGCGGCGGGTCGGTCTTGATAAAGCCATTGCTGTTGCCGCTTCGGGGTTAGATACGATGCTAGGTGAGCGTGGGGCAGGTTTGTCCGGTGGTGAGCAACGACGGTTAGCTTTGGCACGTTGTTTACTGAGCTCATACCCCTTGATCATTTTAGACGAGCCGACAGAAAACTTGGATAACGAATCCGCGGATGTGATTAGACGCGAACTGGGTGACTTATGTAAATCTGGGCGGACGGTGATTGTTGCCAGTCATGATGAAGCACTCATCGCGTTGGCCGATCATCGTATCGAGCTCGATGGGGGAGGTTCGTATGTCTAAGCCTGCGGTATTTAAGCCTTGGTTTCGGGCTTTTAACGCACATCGCTGGCAGTGGTGGCTCGGGTTCAAGTTGGCGTTACTCACCGTCGTTTGTGGCATTGGACTTTTGGCTTTATCAGGCTGGTTTATTACGGCTTCCGCGATATTTGTTACGGTGAACATTTATGCACCGGGTTCTGGTATTCGCTTTTTCGCCGTGACGAGAACGGTCGCGCGTTATGTTGAACGTTTAGTTAATCATGACTTGGTGTTGAAAATACAAGCGCGTTGGCGTATCGCTTGGTTCAAACGTTTTCAACGGCACGCCTATGAAGGCTTAGCACGTTTTCGAGTCGCGCAGGCGATTCAAGGTCTGACTCGCCATATAGAAGCAATGGATAATCTTTGGCTTAGACTGGCTATGCCAGCCTTTGCGGTAGCGGCCGTTAGCTTATGTTTTATCTTTTGGTTTAGTTTTTATCACTGGGCGCTTGCTGGAATTGTAGTGATTACAGGGCTGGGCGCCTACTGGTTGATATCTCGACTAGCACACTACTCGCTAATACAAGCGGTAAAGGTTGAGAAGTATCAACACCGTATACGCGCCCGTGGAATGGCACTCACTGAGTCACTAGAAGAAGTCATGGCGTGGAAACAGTTTGATAAGCAAAGCGAACGTATTACATATTATTCTCGAGAAACTGAGCGTGCCTTTCAGTTTGAACAACGCCGCGCTCGCAAGATTAAGCTATTACTTGAGTGGCTGACACATGGAGCGGTTATAGGTATCTATTGGGTGGCTATTCAGTTGTTCATTGACCCAAACGCTCAGGTCAGTAGTGCGGAGGTGGTCATGTTATTGCTTGCCGCGTTAGCTTGGCAGGAGTTGTTACTTGAATTACCTCAACAATGGCAAAATTATGGACGTACTGCTCTAGCTAGTCGTCGCTTATTGGCAGAACAAACCAATAGTTCAGCAAAGGCGAAAGTCGTTGAGTCCGTGGATGCCTCGCTACGGTGGGATAATGTCACCGTGTATCGACAGTCACGCCAACTGTTTTCACCTATAAGCCTCGAAGCTGTTGCGGGCGAATGGGTATGGTTATCCGCCCCATCGGGCGAGGGGAAGTCAACACTTCTAAATGCAACGGCAGGTATGTACGCGAACTTTTCAGGTAAGATCGCAGTACCGAAATTATCGGAATTTAATTACCTTACTCAGCACACTGACATACTCGATGATACCGTGTTTAACAACCTCACCCTGGGACGCCAACTGGATGAGGAGCGCATTTGGAAAGTGTTGGAGTGGGTTGAGTTAGCCGAGCGTATTCAGCAAATGCCGGAGCAGTTAAATAGTCGTATCGGTGAGCTTGGGATTCGCTTATCGGGTGGGCAATATCGACGTTTGGCGCTTGCTCGTGCATTGCTTAAAGACGCGCCACTGGTGATTTTGGATGAACCCTTTTCTGGCTTAGAAGTGGACCTAGCCGCTCGAATTACCGAGCGGCTGATGAATGAGTTGCCCCAATCTATCGTTTTGGTAGCAAGTCATCATGTGCCCGCATCGGTACGAACTCATGATAGACACACGGTTATTGAATTAGGTCACTGTTGAGCGCGTTTGCCAACGCGGATCCCGATAGGCTTCGGTTGACATAATATCTGCCAGTATTGCTATTGCGCGTTCAACTTCTTGGAATTGATTATACAATGGCGCAAAGCCGAAACGGATATAATTAGGTGCTCTGAAGTCAGCAATGACACCGCGTTCAATCAGTGCCTGGCAAATCTCATAGGCATTTGGATGAGCATAACTCAGTTGGCTGCCACGCTGTTCGGCATGCGACGGTGAAATGAGTTCAAAGTCGGATGACCAATCCTGAGCGGCTAAGCTCTGTTGAAAAGTGTGAGTCAGCTGCATTGATTTTGCACGCACCTGCGCTAGAGAAACATCATTAAAGCATTCGAGTGCAGCGTTTACTGCTTGCATTGAGATGACGGGGGGCGTACCCACTAACATTTGTCGAATGCCTTTAGCGCTTTGATACTCGGGCTCAAAAGCAAATGGGTTAAGGTGCCCAAACCAGCCTTGTAGCGGTTGTTTGAGTTTTGCATGGTGACGCTGACTGACATAAACGAACGCAGGAGCACCAGGACCCGCGTTTAGATATTTGTATGTACAACCAACGGCATAGTCGACTTGCCATTGACTCAGCTGGATCGGCATGACGCCGGCGCTATGGGCTAAATCGGCTATCATTAAAGCACCCTGGGCATGAGCCGCTTGACTGAGCTGTTGCAAATCAAGTCGACGGCCTGTTCTAAAGTTGACCTCGGTTGCTAGAACCGCAACGGTACGTTCATCAACAGCGTCGACGAGCTCAGCTTCGTCAACCAGCTTGAGTTCACAGCGTTGCTGACCCAAAAACGATTCAACACCTTGGACCATGTATAAATCGGTCGGAAAGTTATCGCGAGTCGATAAAATAACGCGTCGCTTCTCACTTCCAACGGCATTAATCGCAGCACAGATAACCTTAAATAGATTGACTGAGATAGAGTCGCAACAAATGACCTCGTTACTTTGTGCGCCAATCAAATGGGCAATCTTGGCACCAACGATGGTGGGTAAGTTGACCCAATCGTGCTGATTCCAGCTCTTAATTAGGTCATTTCCCCATTGCTCGCGTGTAGTTTCATTGACTGTCTGTGCGACTATTTTGGGTAACGCGCCTAGTGAGTTACCATCGAAATATATCGTATCATTAGGTAGCTCAAAGATTTCACGTTTATGGGCTAAGGGATCGTCACGATCAAGTCGCGCATAATCAATCTGATTCATTAAATACATCCTTAAGTAATTTTTCTACGCGGGTAAATGCGACAGTATCCGGGTGTAGCCAATCAAAGTGCCCAGCCCTTTTTTGTATGTATATTGACTGCGCTCGGTCGGTCAGTGCTTTTGACTGGTTTGGATCGACAATCGGGTCGTCGGCGCCATGCAGTAAATAAACGGGATTCAAAAAAGCGTGCTCGATTGGATTCGCCGCACGGTATTCGGTAGTACGTTCTTGCAACGAGCCTCCCATAAAGTGTTCGGTCACCGTTTCACAACTATTGCTACCCTGACTATATTGTTCGATATTACTGATAGCGGCCAATCCGATAATCGCTGAGAACGGGTGAGGTAGCTGATTATCCGTTGCGGCAAGTAAGGCGAGGTGGCCGCCCGCAGAATGACCCAAAATGGCGGTATTTGGCGCGGTAACGTTGGGTTTCTCAAGGATATGTTGAATGGCTGAACTGATATCTTGGTAACTGGTTGGCCAGCCGCCGCCATTACCCACGCGCCGATATTCAACGCCAAATACTTGATAGCCCAGCTTACTGAGGGCTGACATAAACGGGCGTGCGTGTCTAATATCGTAATCGCTTAACCAACATCCGCCATGAATAAACACGAGGTTACCTTGGCTGGGTTCAGATGGTCTCCATACTTCTATAAACTGACTATCGTGGTCGCCATACTTCAATACGGAGTCTGCTTCAGCGTACGGAAGTTCAGTAATTGTCGAATACGAGACAGGCATTACGACTTTTTCTTTTGCTGCAACAGACAGCGAGAGTATACAAGCGGTCAATAAAACAACGGGATACCGAGTGAAATATGCTTTCATGTATGGCTTTTGCTTTTATATCGAATTGTGTTGCAAAAACCATACAACTTTGCTGTTAAGACTGCAACGACTGACGCCCAAACTCACGAATACTGGAACGCAGATCCTGACCAGAGGTCTCTTGGAAAACATTCAGACCAAATGCCGGTAAGATAGCTAATAGATGGTCAAAAATATCCGCTTGGATGCCCTCATATTCAACCCAGGCAATTGTATTGGTGAAACAATAAATCTCTAAGGGTAAGCCTTGTGCGGTGGGACTGAGTTGTCTAACCATTAACGTCATATCCTGGTGGATTTGCGGATGGCTTTGCAGATACTTTTGCACATAAGCTCGAAACGTACCAATATTAGTGACATTACGGCTATTAATGGGGTCATGTCCCTCACTCACTAATTGTTCATTCCACTGTTTAATATCTTGTTCTTTTTCGTTGAGATATTGACTCAGTATTTTGAATTTGCGAAGGCGGGTCTTATCTTCATCGCTCAAAAAGCCAATGCTGGTTTGGTCGATAAATAGACTGCGCTTGATACGACGACCACCGGCCTCTTGCATGCCGCGCCAGTTCTTAAATGATTCAGAAATGAGGCGCTTGGTAGGAATGGTGGTAATTGTTTTATCCCAGTTCTGCACTCTTACCGTGTGTAGTGCCATGTCGATGACGTCACCATCAGCATTTAACTGCGGCATTTCAATCCAGTCACCGACGCGGATCATGTCATTTGACGATAGCTGAATACTCGCAACAAATGAAAGGATAGTGTCCTGAAAAACCAACATGGTTACCGCACCCATCGCACCGATACCGGATAATAGAATAACCGGTGACTTATCAATTAATGCTGCGATAATAAGAATGGCCGCAATTAAATAAACCGCGATAGTGGCGATTTGTAAATAACCCTTAATGGGTTTTAAATGCGCATCGGGACGGCGGCTATAAATCTCATTTACACTGCTCATTGCTGCACTAAAGGCACGAGCAATGGTGAGCACGATATAAGCGACAGCGACATTTTGGACGATGGTAATGACGGTATCGGATAACTCTGGAATCCAATGAATACCGGCTGTTAGTAGTAACGCAGGAACCACTTGAGAAAGTCGGCTGATAATCTTTTTAAGACCCACGCTTGGATCGCGTCCTAACTCGGTGCGTGATAATAGACGAGCGACACCACGTAAAAGAATGTGTTTAGTAAAAAACTGTGCAAGCCAAACAGCAAGAGCAAGCAGAATGCAGGCACTCAGAGTATAGGCATAAGGGCGTCCGTCGGCCCACTCAATAAACCAATCCGGGTAATTCACTGACGTTTTTCAACCTCATTTTTCAGTTGTTTACGTAAACCTAAAACGAAAATAATTTCAGTCACAACGAACAGTGGACCAATGGCAAGGCCCATTATGTCATCGACAAAAGCAGGTTTTTTACCTTCAAAGTAATGGCCAATAAATTGGAAAACCCAACCGATGATGAATAATGCAATACCAAATATTAACCACGCTGTGGTGGGTAAGGCGGCAAGTTCGCGACTTACTGACAACGCTAACCACAAAAGGACTGTCATGAGCAGTCCAAGGGGAATGTCGAGACGTATATAAAATACCACCGCAATGAATACGACTAAGTTGGCGGGTGTCAGTAGAAGATAGCCAACACTAAACTCTGGGCGGCTCAGTAAGGTTAATATAGCGACCACAATTAGTGGAATACCAATGAGGTGAGTCAGTATATTGCGCGGATCACGATGATACTTTGCGTACTGTGCTAAGTGATCGACAAGTGAACGGCTCATAGAGTGACCTTTTTAATCGTATTGAATGCGAATAAGAGTGCAACGAAGCCAAGCTACTGTCAATTACAAAAGCTTGTTAGACTTTGCCTTATCAGGATGTATCTGAAAGGAGTACTAGATGTCTCACGATACGAGTTTAATTAATAAGCAACGCCAAGATTTATCAACATTCGAATCTGTTTGGTTGTTCGGTTATGGCTCCTTAATCTACAAGGTTGATTTCCCATATATCGAACGTAAGCCTGCTACCATTTCGGGCTGGAGTCGCCGGTTTTGGCAAGGTTCACACGATCACCGTGGTACGCCCGAATCACCCGGTCGTGTACTCACGTTAATTGAAACGCCGGGAGAGACCTGTACAGGCATGGCTTATCGAGTATCGCCTGCCGTTTTCGAACACTTAGATCATCGAGAGAAAAATGGCTATCTCCGCTTTTTTACACCCATGCAATTTCAAGACGGTAGTCAAGAGGATGGTCTTGTATATATCGCTAGTAGCGACAATGCGGCCTTCTTAGGCGAAGCGCCACTTGATGAAATCGCGACACATATTGCTAAAAGTCGAGGCCCAAGCGGGGACAATAGTGAGTACCTACTTAAGCTTTCAGATGGACTTCGTCAGCTGGGAGTTAAAGATCCTCACGTTGAAGGCATTCGCTATCATCTCGAGATGCTACAGGCGACTTAGCACTCGGAATGCTGGCGCACAAACGGCAATCACCTTGTTCTGGCGCCGACCTTTCGATATAACGAAGCTTGTGACTTGCAGATTCTCGATTGGCTGATACTTGATAAACGCGATCTCGATTGGCCATTATGCTCTTACCTACGTTTGTTAACTGTCCGTTGGACAATAAAGGCGGTAGAGGAGTTCCATAATGGTCTTTGTATTACCATCGCAAAGTTGGTAATAAATGTACTTACCTTCTCGACGCGTAGCGACTAATGATTGTTGACGCAAACGATTTAAATGTTGCGATAACATGGGTTGATGAATATCTAGTTGCTTTTCAATTTCGCCCACTGAGTACTCTTTTTCGCTGAGTAAACATAGAATGAGCAAGCGATCGGGGTGAGATAGCAACTGCATCACTTTCGCAGCCTCTTGAGAGGAAGTCTTTAATGTTTCCGGATTCATAACTTTAATACCATCAGGATGAACGCGCTCAATAATAGCAAACACGAATGCTTGCGCTAGTTATTTATATTATCAACGAGTTCATTTAAAGGTTTAGCGGGATGAATGTATCGACCTTGGTATAAGTCAAATTTTAGGGCTCTTGCTTGTTTCAATTGTTGCTCGGACTCGACGCCCAGAGCGTGTACTTTTATTCCGGCGCGATGAGAGAGCTCAACAATTCCGTCCACGATGGCATAACCACGTTCGTTATCGAGCTTTTTAATAAAGTCATGTTCGACTTTAATCGCAGAAATCGGAAACTCTCGCAAATAAGTCAGTCCTGCAAAGCCTGCGCCAAAGTCATCAATAATCAGCGAGAAACCTGCTTCAGTCAGCCGGCTCAATGTTTGCCGAAGCTCATCAGATGGATCTATCAACGATGCTTCTTTCAGTTCGAAACAAAAATGTGTGTTTGTTTCAGACAACTGATGCGAGAATTGAACCATATCTGAAACGAACGCATCATCTAACTGTTCTGCGAATACGTTGACAGCGATATTACGTTTACCCTCAGCATTCACTGGAATCGATGGAAGGTCGTCGATAATACGTTGAATAGCCCAGGTGCCAAGTTTTTGTTTGGTCACTGTGTCGCAAAGTGGAAGAAAATTGGCGGCTGCAATCACACCTTCCTCTTCGTGATTCCATCTTAACAGAGCCTCGTACCCCTGCGCTTGCAGACTTGAATCACACATCGGTTGATAGTAAATCTCGAATTGTGACGCTTCTATGGCATCATGCAACTGTTGCTTCACCAATAGTTGTGACTGTGAGTCACTTGCCATTTCCTGGTTAAAAATAACTTGGCATGCGCTCGTTTGTCGACGTGCGCGTTGCAATGCGGAACTGGCATACGAGAGCAACTCGGCTGCTGTTAAACCATCTAAGGGATAAGTACATGCACCAATATTAGCGGACGCTTTTATTTGTTTGTGCTGTTCAATTAAAATTGGCTTGTTAAGTGAGTTCATCAAGTTATCCATCAGGTCTTGTAAAGCCATATATTCCTTAATACCTGACAATAAAACCCAAAAGTCATCACCCCATGCGCAGTACAAAAATGCGTTTTCGGGAAGCGCCTGTTTAAAGCGCTGCGCGACTCGTTGTAATACGCGATCGCCGTCATCCACGCCGTAAGACTCATTGACTTTGTGGAACTCGCGAATATTGATATTAAGTACCGCAACGAGCTCATTATCTGCTGCTGTTTCAAGTGCATTTTGAAGATCAAGCTTCAGTTGCTCGATATTGGGTAACCCGGTCAAAGGCTGTAAGTAGGCGATCTGTTTGAGTCGTCGACGCTCTAAAATGAATGCAGACAGATCAATTAGCGTGACGAAGCGAACGCTCCCTTGCTTATCTTCGCTGATTTTCAGCAGACCTTGCAGTGACTGTTGACTAGGTCGATTAAACTCGACTAAATACTCAATGCCTGTCGCTAATAGCGGGCTCTCGTTATCACTGTTTAACGGAGAAATAAAATCTAAAATATGATGAGCATTAGGCAGACTATCGGTCAGGCCCACTAAATTACGAAAATTATTGTCGGCACGAACGATACAGTCGTGCTCGTTGAGTTCGGCAAAGCCCATAAGTTCACGTTGAGTAACTGCTTTGCTGTCGCGCATCCAAGTTAAGTCTTGGCTCATGTCGGTCCACTGACCAGCAATTTTGGTGTCATCGTCGTTGAAGGTGCGAAGTTCGTCGCGTAGCCATATATAATTGCCATGCTTAGAACGAAAACGATAGCGATGAACGAACGTCTTGTTGGCTTCAACTTTACTAATAGCGCTTAGCGTGAGCGCTCTATCTTCAGGATGAACATTGTCGAACCACCAATTGGGGCTTAACGCTTCTTGTACCGTATAACCAAGGATATGAGATATATTGGCGCTGACATAGGCAGGTCGAAAATTGCCGTTTTGTTTATGTAATTCATAAATGATGGTGGCACCCTCATCGAGCTGACTTAGCGACGGGTGCAACGCGGAGAAAGTCGCCTTAGAGGCGCGTAATGCTTGCCATATAAAAAATGCAGACTCAGCGATAATGGCTAAACCGAGGCACAAAATGCCCATGTGTAACATCTGCATATCAAATGGGAATAGGTAAAATAGGCTTATCGCGACAATGGTAATCACCGCGGTTGTTATCGCATACGCAGCCAACCAGCGAGAGTGTGCACTATCGATCTTTTCTTTACTGGTTCTTTCTATCGGATTCTTGCCCATGGGATATCATCTTTAGCTGTAGGTTTACTTAAGATTGAGCCTTGCAACTCATCACATCCAATATGTTTAAGTAATAAAAGTTTGGCGCGATTATCGACGCCCGTTGCGATTGTTTTTAGACCACGAGAGCGTGCCATTTTGATCATTGAAATTAATGTTCGCTTTTTGTCACTATTTGATGTCGCCTGTAGCACTAAATTTTCAGAAAGCTTTATTGCATCAACCGGTAGGACGAAAATACTCTGAAGTGTGAGCTGACCTTCACCAAACTGATCGGCAATGACAGTAACGCCCATTGAACGCAATTTTTTTAAATACACTTTAGCCTGCTCATTGATACGTACGAGCGATCTCTCACTCACCTCTAAGCTGAGGCTAGAGGCTGGGAACTTAGTCTGATTAAGTGATTTTGCAACCGCGTTTAAGATTGCCGGCTCAAGAATATCGTTTAAAGTGATATGCAGCGATAGGCGAACAATAAAATCTTTTTTTATCCATTGAGATACGTCATTAAAAGCTGTTTTAATCATCCAGCCGGTAAATTGCTTGGCGAGTGATGCCTCTTCGATGAGCGGTTTGAAGTCCTCTGGTGATAAATAACCGCGTTGGTTGTCACGCCATCGAACAATGGCTTCTAGAACAGAGAAATAGCCAGAATTGGTATTGAGGCGTGGCTGATAATAAAGCTTGATGTTTTCGTTTTCGATAGCCGATAAAAGCTGTTTTGATAGTGGCTCATCTTGGTCATTAACGAGGTCATTATCTTGATCTAAAAATGAAAACACTTGGTTATTCTCTGCGGCACTATAACCATGCTGATGTGCGTCATGAATGACAACATTGGCGTTGTCCTTTACGTTCTCTCGCTTAACACGAAGAACACCTGCTGATGTATCTAGCCTGAATTCGTTACCGTCAATAACAATGGGCTGTCTGAGTAATGCTTGCAGTTTCTCTTGCAACTCTTCTCGTGAATGTTCTGTATTGGCATGGAGTCCAACTAACTCATTAGTAGCTGTCTGGCCAATTTCCGCTGAGCTACCGAGCGCCTCTTTTAACTGTCGAGCGAGTTCAGCGACGATTTTATCGGCCTTTTGATGTCCTACTTGATTGCGAAGTTTATCAATGTTTTTCAACCGTAAGTTTATGATATCCATTAACGCATCTGCAGGGGCTGCGGTCTCTTTTGACCACTCATTAATCTGTTCCAGTAGCGCATCGTGATTGGGGAGTGCTGTTCCATGAAACGTCTTTTTGGCCTTATTCTCGAGATGATGGAGCTGTTGAACTGAGCGGCTAATAAGGCCAGTTATAAGCGGAAGCAGCGTGAGCATCAATAACCGCAAAGGCCAATCGATTATCGCTTCGGAGTGATTGTTAAGTTCCGTGGGGAAAAACATCGGGGTGAGCATTAACCCCGTAACGAAACCACCTAAAGCACCAATACGAGGTCCAAGCAATAAGCCTGCAAATATAAGTGGAAAATAAATTAAATGTTCAAAAACGCTGGGCAGTCCCCCAGTATACTCAATTAACTGGATACATGCGGTTACTAAGACAGCGATCAAGAAACCGCTGAATACCTGCTTCTCAGCATTTAGTTCGGTGAATTCAACGAGTGTTTCTCGGCACCAAGTCGCAAAACTGTATGGGTTTGATGTATTGTGCATGAGTATCCATATGTGTGCGCTCATCGCACTATCTTAAGCGTAAATCATTTACTAATATGGGACCGGCTAACCTCACAAGCTTCTATCAATTGGGACGATTATGCAAGACAAATTGGAAACTCGCTCATTCTTACTTATGTTGCTCGCGGTGAGCATCGCTTTTGCACTGATTCTTAAGCCATTTTGGGCGTCAATTTTCTGGGCATGCGCGGTTGCTGTTATCTTCTATCCGTTACAGATCCGGCTGAAGCGTATGCTAGGAAGACGCAGTAATCGCGCCGCCTTACTCACGCTGCTAATCGCTACGGTCATTGTGGTTATTCCTGTTCTTTTGGTGGCTTACTCGTTTATTCAAGAGGGCGTGCAACTTTACCAAAAGCTGTCATCCGGCGATGTGAGTATTGCGCAAATCGTCGATAAAATTGAGAAGGGGTTGCCGTTTTTGCCTGACTTACTCGCTCGCTTGGGTATTGATATAGAATCACTCCCTGAGCGCATATCGCAATGGGCAATGAGTGCGAGTCAGTTTTTTGCGCAAGAAGCGCTAGTGGTCGGTCAGAATACATTTGGCTTTGTGATGAACTTGGGGTTGATGCTTTATTTGACCTTCTTTTTATTGCGTGATGGTAATAAGTTAATCCGCTTGATGGTACGTGCACTGCCGCTAGGCGATGAGCGAGAACATCAGCTATTTAAGAAGTTTGCGGAGGTTACTCGAGCCACCGTTAAAGGCAATATCGTCGTTGCGATGGTTCAAGGTGCGCTCGGCGGTGTTATTTTTGCATTGCTAGGCATTCCGGCGCCCGTGTTATGGGGTGTAGTCATGGCATTTTTATCACTCATTCCAGCCGTCGGTGCGGGTATTGTCTGGCTCCCTGTATCGGTCTATTTGCTAGCAACAGGGGCTACGTTCGAGGGCATCGTATTGGTACTTTACGGACTCATTATTATTGGCCTAGCGGATAACGCCTTGCGACCGCTTTTAGTCGGCCGTGATACCAAACTGCCTGACTATGTTGTATTGTTTTCGACATTAGGTGGGCTGAGCTTATTTGGTATCACAGGTTTTGTCATAGGTCCGCTGATAGCGGCTCTATTTTTGGCATTTTGGGATATGTTCACGCATGAGTTTAATATTGGTTCTTAAACGAAGGGTCGGTGGTAACCACCTTCGATACCTTGTTTACTGAGAATCCACTGCCAAAGTTGAATGTCGCGGGCGCGAAATGCGCCTGCGCATGACAGCAAATAATATTTCCACATGCGATAAAATGTTTTTTCGTAGTCACTCTCGAGTTGAGGCCAAGCCGTATCGAAGTTTTCGAACCAACCCATAAGTGTTTTATCGTAGTCGGCACCAAAGTTGTGCAGATCTTCACAAACAAACCGTTGTTCTAGTGCTGCACCGATTTGAGCGATGGAGGGGATTTCTCCGTTAGGAAAGATATAACGACTTATCCACGGATCAGCCGCTGTATCCGAAACGTTCTTACCAATAGTGTGCAGTAAAAACAAGCCATCATCTTTCAGACACCGCCGAGCAACATCCATGTAATCTTCATAGTTCTTCTGACCGACATGTTCAAACATGCCCAAGCTGATGATGCGGTCAAAAGACTCGTCGAGGTCGCGGTAGTCTTGCAAACGAAACTCGACAGGTAGGTCTTTGCAGCGCTCCTCACCTAAGCGCACTTGCTCTTTTGATATCGTGACACCGACACACTCAACGCCGTAGTTTTCCGCTGCATACTGCATAAAGCTGCCCCAGCCACAACCGATATCGAGTATCCTCATACCCGGTTTGAGCTGCAGCTTTTGGCAACTAAGCTCTAATTTATCGCGTTGTGCCTCGTTGAGGTTATCAGCGTCGCGCCAGTAACCACAGGTATACACCATGCGTTCGTCCAACATGGCTTGATATAATTTATTGCCGATATCGTAATGTTTTTGTCCGACTTCCCAAGCGCGCTTATCGTCTTGTAGATTAAATAAACGACTTTTCAGTGAATGGAAAATTAGGCGCGCCGGATTGACTTCATCTTGCACGCCGGAACGTAATAACCTATGGAAAAACTGGTCTAAACGCTCAGCATCCCATAGCCCCGCCATATAGGTCTCTCCAAGCCCTAAATTGCCACGTGACAACACCTGATCAAAGATGCTGTCATCGTGTACCTGCATATCCCACGGGTGTGAACCGTTAATTTGAATGCCGGCTCGGTTGAGTAGTTCGCTACAGTATTCTTTTGATGATGCCATGAGACTTAACCCTTACGTATTAAGTATTTCTTAACTTAACAATGGAGTAGGTCACAGGCAAACGTTGATTCACTAACGCTTTGTTGAGCCCGTAAATTCTGGATAGGCTTCGACACCGCATTCACTGATATCACCGCCCAGATACTCCTGCTCCTCGCTCACACGAATACCCACTGTGACTTTTAACAGATACCAGATAACCAGACTAGCGACAAATGTCCAACCAAAAATCGCCGCCGCGCCGAGCAGTTGAACCGACCAAGTTGCGCTCGCATCAGTCAAAGGGACAAGCATCAAGCCATAAAAACCTACCACACCATGTACGGACAATGCGCCGACTGGATCATCAATACGAAGACGGTCGAGTGAGATAATTGATATGACGACGAGTACCCCCGCGCTTGCGCCGATAATCGCGGCGGTGTAGGGCTCCGGTGTTAAGGGTTGAGCAGTAATCGCGACTAAGCCGGCCAATACCCCGTTTACAATCATTGTCAGATCCGCTTTGCGCCAAATAAAAACAGTGATGAGCAGTGCACCTATTGCCCCAGCTGCTGCTGCGGTATTGGTGTTCACGAATACTTTTGCCACTGCATTTGCATTTTCTATGTCATGGATGGCCAACTGTGAGCCACCGTTAAAACCGAACCACCCAAACCAGAGAATTAATGTACCTAACGCCGCTAACGGCATGTTAGCGCCGGGAATAGCGGTCGGCTTGCCGTCCTTATATTTACCTCGTCGAGCGCCTAATAATAGAACACCCGCAAGCGCTGCTGATGCACCTGCCATGTGAACAATACCCGAGCCCGCAAAGTCGACAAAGCCTGCTTCAGCCAGAAATCCGCCTCCCCAGCTCCAGCTACCTTGAAAAGGATAAATAAAGGCTGACAGAACGACGGCAAAAATAAAGAATGCCAGTAATTTCATACGTTCAGCGACTGCACCAGAAACAATCGACATAGCTGTAGCGACAAACACACTTTGAAAGAAAAAGTCAGCATTGTCGGCGAAGTTGTCGGTACCACCAGCGCCATACATGAGAGTGTAGCCAATTATCAGGTAGGCGATACAGGCGAGCGCAAAAAGGACAATATTTTTAGTGAGTATCTCGGTGGTGTTTTTGCTGCGCACTAAACCCGCTTCTAGCATTGCGAAGCCGGCTGCCATCCACATGACTAATGCGCCTGACAACAAAATATATAGTGTATTTAATGCGTACTCTGTACTTGCGAGTGAAGCTGCATTCATCACGTATTCCTCCTATCTACAGGGCTTCTTGGTCGACTTCACCGGTACGAATGCGTACACAGTGTTCGAGATGCGTCACGAAAATCTTGCCATCGCCGATGTTGCCGGTGTGGGCGGCTTCAGAGATAACCTCAACA
Organism: Idiomarina baltica OS145; assembly: GCF_000152885.1. Classification (GTDB taxonomy): domain Bacteria; phylum Pseudomonadota; class Gammaproteobacteria; order Enterobacterales; family Alteromonadaceae; genus Idiomarina; species Idiomarina baltica. The sequence goes on along the minus strand of NZ_CH672407.1, from coordinate 275,307 downwards.
GCCCGTTCTAGTTGGTCATCACTGACAGCAAGCTCTAGACGAATTTTGGGTAGAAAATCGACACGGTATTCAGCACCACGATAGAGTTCGGTATGACCTTTTTGACGACCAAACCCTCGTACTTCCGCGATCGTCATGCCGGTACAGCCGATATCCGCGAGTGCTTGTCGCACATCGTCTAATTTGAATGGCTTTATTAAAGCGGTAATCATTTTCATAACAGATCTCCGTTAATGTAGATAAATTGTTAATACAGGATTCGTGCCAGTAATTAAATCAAATTAAAACAAAGAGTTATGAATATCTTTGGGAAGGGTGCTCGTTAAGAAAGCATGGTTATGGTGCAGTTGCACTTCGAGGGTGCAGTTAAACAAAAGCAAATTGAGTTGAACCGAAGTTACGCAACAGGGATACTTGTATCATGCAACAGCGAAGTAGAGGACTGTACAAATGTTGGTAGGTAATCGCACCAGTGATTTAGTAGGGCAGACGGATTTGTTACGAGTGCACTCACTTTCAGAGCGCAGTGGCAGTAATATTTATTTAAAGTGTGAGTTTCAAAACCCTGGCGGCTCAATTAAGGATCGTGCTGCAAAGCAGCTGATAGAAGACGCTATGGAACGTGGTGAATTGAAGCCGGGTATGACAGTGGTCGAGGGGACTGCAGGCAATACCGGTATTGGGCTGGCATTAGTTGCCAAATCATTTGGTCTTAAGATGCTTGCGGTTATGCCCAATGATCAATCGCCAGAAAAAGAGCGCATGATTGCGTTACACGGCGGCCAGCTTAAAACGGTTGATCCAGTCCCCTTTAAAAACCCTAATCATTTTTATCATACGGCACGTCGTATCGCGGAAGAGCGTGATGACTGTTGGTGGGCTAATCAGTTCGAGAATACGAGTAATGCTCGTGCCCACTATTTGCACACTGGGCCAGAAATTTGGCAGCAATTGAATGGCGATATAGATACCTTTGTTTCGGTTGCCGGTACCGGCGGCACCATCGGGGGGAATAGCCGATATTTTAAGGAACAAAACCCTGATATTGACGTGTGGCTTGCTGATCCTGATGGTTCAGGAATCTTTGAGTTTTTGCGAACCGGTGAGTATGTATCAAATGGTAGTTCAATGACAGAAGGTATTGGGATTATGCGTTTGGTGGACAACTTTAGGCAGGCGCGCATCAACCACGCTGTCAATTTGCCCGACCAAGACCTCATTAGCATTTCACGCTACGTACGTGAGCAAGATGGAATCGTCTTAGGGAGTAGCTCAGCACTTAACCTGGCTGCTGCTTATGCAGCGGCGTTGAATGGTCAACGAGGACGTAACATTGTGACGTTTGCTTGCGATCTGGGCGAGCGCTCAGCCAGTAAACTCTACAACGATGATTATCTCAAGCAAAAGGGTTTAACTATTGAACCTGAGCCGATTGAACAGTTAACCGAGCGCTATCAGCATTTAGGTGATCGTCTTATCGAGGTCAATTGGTCAGGAGATGACTCATGAAATGGATGCCAATGGTCGCTGGACTGGCGTTATCGTGGTCTTTATCGGTCTCAGCACAAGCGGATAACTCGACTGAACAGTTGACTGTCGAACCCGTCATTGTCCCCGACTTCATCGATATTGCCCATCGTGGTGCGTCAGGCTATCTACCTGAGCATTCTCAGGCAGCAACCGTTATGGCTCACGCCTTAGGCGCGGACTATATAGAGCAAGATGTGCAGTTGAGCCGCGACGGTAAGGCTGTCGTCTTGCATGATGCCCAACTTGATGCGGTAACGAATGTCGCCGAAGTTTTTCCGGAGCGGCATCGCCCCGATGGCAGTTATTATGTGGTCGACTTCACACTTAATCACTTAAAGCAGCTAAGCCTCACGTCACGCCGAAACAGTGATGGGGCTGCGCGTTATCCTCAGCGGTTTCAAAATAATCAGGTCGACTTCAAAATTCAAACTTTAGCTGAGTCACTGAATCTGATTCAGGAACTCAATCGTGTTAGAAATAAGAACACAGGTGTATACATTGAGGTAAAAGCCGCGCGTTGGTATCGCGATCAGGATTATGATCCGCTAGCAGTGGTGATGAATGTGCTAAGCAAAAACGGTTATTCGGATCAGCAACAAGCGACACCTATCTATCTTCAGTCGTTTGATCCCGAAACGCTTAGACGAGTGAAACGAGAATTTCATTGTGATTTTCCGTTGGTACAGTTGATTGCAGACAATGCTTGGGGCGAGACGCCTATTGATTACGATGCACTGAGAACTTATGCGGGCTTAGAGTCCTTAACTTCTTATGTCGATCATGTTGGTCTGTGGATAGGCCACGTACTCAAGGAAGTTAAAGACGGCCAACCTGTCTGGACTGATGTGCTCACGAATGCCGAAAAAGTCGGGCTTAAAGTGCACGTTTATACATTGCGCTCTGACCAACTGCCTCAAGGCGTTGAGTCGCTCAAGCAATTAAGAGGTTGGTTGAAAGAAGCCGGTGTACAAGGCGTATTTAGTGACTTTCCGGATCAAAAGTAAGCCGCATTTTTAAACCATCCGTACCGTCATCATAATAGTCGACCAGTATATCAACGGTCTCGAACCCCAACGATTGGTAAAGTTGGATGGCTTGCTTGTTATCCAACTTTACCTCTAATGATAATCCATGCCGACCTTGTTGACGTTGTGCTTCAATCACTTCGTTAACTAACCGCTTAGCTACCCCTCGGCCGCGAAACGCGGGCGCGACAGCAATGGAATAAATACGTGCATAGCGACTATTACGTCGAGTTAAAATGACCGCATAACCCGCCAGCTGTTCTGCACTGTCTTTGGCAAGCAAGATGGAGGCAGCAGGACTTTGCAGCAGACGTATAAAGTTGCGTCGGCTGATACGAGAGTAATCAAAAACTTCATTCTCGAGCTCGACAAGCGCAGTGATATCACTGCGCTGGCACGGATGAATCGTAATACGGCAGTTAGTGTTCATCTAACCGGCGCCCAAAATCAGCCATAATTAAACGGTACAGTTCATACCCCAACAATTTGTCTTCAACACCGGACTCGATAGACGGGTTGTCGTTGATTTCAATGATCACGGGGCCTTTTTGCGTCATTTTCACATCAACGCCGTAAAGTCCATCTCCAATCAGCTTGGTTGCTTGCAATGCGAGTTTAACCACCTCTTTGGGAGCTTGATGAACGCCATAGGTTTCAAAAGAGCCACTTTTAGCTCGGCTTGATTCACTATGGTTATAGATTTGCCAGTGATTGCGTGCCATAAAGTACTGGCATGCGTATATCGGGCGGTTATTGAGTACACCAATGCGCCAGTCGTACTCGGTTTTTAAAAACTCTTGAGCTAATAGAATAGTCGACTGCTCAAATAAGCGTTCAGCCGCCGCCTTAAACTCAGCCTCATCTTCGACCTTTTCTACGCCGATAGAAAACGAGCCATCCGGAATTTTTAATACTACCGGATAACCGAGTTGTTCGCCCAGTTCTTTATAGTCGATATCAGACTGCAACAATAGCAACTCGGTCTTAGGTGTCGCGACATGATGCTTATCAAGCAGTTCCTTTAGAAATACTTTATTGGCGCATTTCACGATCGAATCGGGGTGGTCGATGACGACCATACCGTTTGCTTCAGCTTTTTTTGCAAAGTGATACGTGTAATGGCTGATCTTAGTTGTCTCGCGAATAAACAGCGCATCAAATTCAAGCAACCGGTTGTAGTCATCCACGGTGATAAGTTCCGCTTCAATGTCACATTCTTTGGCGGCTTTAATAAATAAGTTGAGTGCTTTTTTATCGCTCGTCGGGATAGCTTCATCAGGGTTATAAAGAATTGCCAAATCATAGCGATATTCTTTTTTGGCGCGAGCTTTACGCCAAACGCGTTTATTAAATAAGTCCAATGACTCGCCAAATAAAGTTTGCTCGTCATCATTCAGGTCAGCAAGCCGCCCAGCGCTTAAGGACTGAATCAGCCAGCGATCATTTTCCTTGATGAAGTTGATATTAATAATTGGGCACGGATACCGATCAAATAGTTGTCGCGCCAAGTGCTTTAACGGCTCCACCAACGTTTGTCCGAAGCAGACGACGAGCTGCATAGTATTGCCAGTCTGCTTAGCAAGGTACTTGCTTGCTGCCTTATCGACCGGATTTGCTAACAGCTGATAATGATTAAAGTTGTTTAGATCATTGATGGTGTTAACTGATGGCAACACGCGCTGTCCACGCGCTTCTGCCAGCAAGCTGACATAGTAGCCTGTTGATAGATAACTTAGATCGTCACATAAGTTAAGAATGTGACTTTTGCCCGCAGCCGGTGTTTGCAGGTACTCATTGGCTGTTAGCAATGATTGACTCGGATAATACGGTTGCCAATCGCTTATATCATTGATAATTAATTGAACTTGTTGTTGCATGAGTGGGTATATCTCTTTAATGAAAAGCTTTTATAAAAACATAACAGCTTATTTGCTTTAGGCACGAATCAAACACTATATTAGTTAAAAATAATTCAAAAGGATGTCGCCATGCTTACGTTATTAGCGCGAATATTGAAAGCGCTAAACTCAGAAACTAGCGCCCGCTCATTGGCCATTGCGGTGGTGCTGGGCATGTTTCTAGGATTAACGCCACTGTGGCGTGTTCATAACTTAATTATCTTACTTGCAGCCTTGATTTTCCGAGTCAATTTATCACTGTTTTTGGTCTCGTTCGCTGTGTTTTCGGGGCTCGCCTATTTACTCGATCCGATGTTTCACAGTTTTGGCGAATCTATACTCAGAGCCGACAGTTGGCAAGCAATTTATGAAGCTGTTTACGCGACGGCCATTGGACGTGTTTCGCTGTTTTATCACACGATTACGATGGGAAGCTTTATTTTCAGCCTCATCGTCAGTCCCATCGTTTGGGGAACGACTTACTACATCGTGATTAATTACCGCAAACGGATTCAGGCAACGTTTAATAAGCTAAAAATCGTGCGCGTTCTCAAGGGAAGCCGGCTGTGGCAAGTATATTCGGATTTAAGAGGTTGATATGAGTAAGAGTATCATTAGATGGCCTGGGCTCGGCGCGTTTTTTGTTGTGTTAGGCACTCTGGTTTTATTGTCTTGGCTATTTTTAGACACCATTTTGAAATTTACGTTTGAACAAACTCTCGGACGCTTGAACGGTGCTGAAGTGAATGTTGCGGAGGTGTCTCACCAGTGGTCACCTGTCCGGTTGACGTTGACGGGGGTGCAAATTACTGACCCTAACCAGCCAGAATTAAACCGTGTGCAGGCTGAACGTATCAGTGGTGATGTGAGTCTGAGCGAGCTAATTCTTGGTCGTGTATTAATGGAACAGCTCGACGTAACCGGCGTGCGTTTGGCACAAAAACGTGAGTCACCCGGTGAGGTCTATGTATCTATTAATAAAGACCAGGTCAAAAGTTGGGCTTCGGATGGTTGGTCGTCAGTTAAGGCTAAACTGCCTTCGACCGATGAGATTGTCGCGCAAGTCGGTTTGCAGACTGAGGACGTGATCGCGACGGCTAAGCAAAAGGTTAAGCAACAAGAGACTGAATTTAAGCAAGCTCGCGATCAGTTGCCTAAAAAGGAAAAAATTGAACAATATAAACAGCAAATAGAACAACTGACATCGGGCAAGGTTGAAGGACTCGGTGATATTGCCGAGCGTAAAAAGCAACTCGATGAGTTGAAACAACAAATTCGACAAGATAAAGAAGCGGTTGCGCAATTTAAAGAAGAACTCGAGCAAAGCATTGATACGGTAAAGACTCAGCTTAGTGAGGTAAAGGCGGCCCCGGGTAATGATATCGATAGGATTCGATCGTTCTTCCAGCTCAATGAGACGGGTATTCAAAATGTGACAGGCTTATTGCTCGGTGAGGAAGCCAAGAAATGGAGTCATTATGTGTTACTCGCCTATGAGCAGATTGCACCGATGCTTGCACGGGCAGATGATAGTCAAACCATTGAAAAAGCTCGTGGGATGGGCGAGAACATCAGTTTTGCCGAGCAGGATGCAGCGCCCGAATTATTAATCAAAAAGGCACGCACAGAGATTCTGATTGCAGGCACAAAAGTGGATGTCAACTGGGAAAATATTACTTATCAGCATGACTTATTGGGTCAGTCTACGACTTACCAAGCCCGTGCAGATAATGCATCACTGTGGCGCTCATTTAACTTGAATGGTGAGCTAGCGCTTTTGCCAAGTGGGATTGACGCAAAACAGCAGTGGCAGTTAAAAGGTGCACAGTTGAGTAATATCGGCCTAGTTAATAACAGTGAGATAGCGGCATCACTCATTTCTTCGGTGCTAGATAGCGACGGCTCAGTGCGGGTGAAAGGAAATGAACTCGACGGTTCAGCACTGGTTAAATTGCTTGATTTAAAAGTCGATGCATCAGGAACGAGCAAAATTACTAAGGCAATTGCTAACGCCTTGGGTCAACTTAATCGTCTCGATGTGAATACTGAGGTGGGCGGCAGTATCGTGAGCCCGAATCTTTCGCTGAATTCCGATTTAGACGATCAGCTTGGACAAATGCTCTCGCAAGCGGCACTCGGCGAGGCTTCAGAAAAGCTGCAGTCGATTAAGCAAGACTTGATGGCAAAAGTGAATGAGCAAATGGGCGGTGAAGAGGCATTTCTGAATCAGCTCGGTGACTGGCAAGGACAGTCGGATAGTTTAGATAAACAACTTGAGGAGTTACTTAAGTCGAAAATTGAGGACTCGTTAAAAGATAAGTTGAAGGGCCGCCTCTTCGGCGGCTCCTAAGCGTTATTGGTTCAAAAACTGCGCTAACTTAGCGGCTTTTGATTGAATCGAGAAAAGACCATTGAGGTGGCCCCATGGCCCCTCGATGTATTCTAGCTCTGACTGTTTACCCAGATCGTTTAACATCGCATTGGCATGCTCAGCCATGTACGGCATGAGCAATAAGTCATTACTCGACGGCAAGAATAGCGACTTCGCTGTTACATTAGCTAACCCCTGTTCTAAGGTTTTTTTATGGCCTGCAATAAAAAGCTGGTTAGCCCTTACCAAATAGAGAATATGGTTGGCATCAGCTAAGGGGGCACGTGCCCGACTGCTGTCGAATAGCCACTTTGCCGCTGGTAGTTGATTGTTCACGGTTTTAAGTCCATCGGCAGGCAATGTCGGTTGCTGAGGGGCACTTTGATTGAAGATCTCGGGGTGCATAGCGCCATGCGTAATCATCGCCTGCGCCATAGTAACGCCGTCAAGAGGAGCGTCATGGTCGTAATAATCACCTCCACGCCAGTTTGGGTCTAGCTTTATAGCTTGTGACCACATTTCGAGCCCGGCAATGGTCCACGCATCCATTTTTGCGGTGCCGATGACCGAAACCATCCGGTCGACCCAGTTTGGATAGGCGGATGCCCATTCGATAGCCTGCAGTGAGCCCATGGATGCACCTACTACGGCGTGGAGTTTGTTAATTCCTTTTGACTCAAGCAATGCTTTTTGCACGTTGACGAAGTCGCGAATAGTGACCACAGGAAAATCAAGACCGTAGGGCTTGCCTGTATCAGGGTTGATACTGGCCGGTCCGGTGGTAATGACACTCGGTAGATTCGGGTAAGCGTTAACTAAAGAATCGACACTTACGACGTAGAATTTATTGGTATCGATAGCCTTCCCAGGGCCAATAATGGCATCCCAGTAGCCCGCTTGCGGATCATTAGGCGTATATTTTCCCGCCGCATGACTGTTGCCAGAAAAGAAGTGAGTAATAAGAATTACGTTATCTTTAGCCTCATTAAGCTCACCGTAAGCCTCCCACCCGACAGTGACATCCTTGATGGTTTCTCCTCCCACCGTGGTGTAGTTGTCCATTTGAAAGCTTTGTTTCTCTACGAGTAGCGGTTCTTGCGCCTGCGTGATTGAAATAAACAAACCACAGAGCGCAACGAGGCTCAGCTTGGCAGTTTTTAGTGTACTCATGATGCGTTCTCCAGTAAGAAATTTTGATACTGTGTTCTAAGGTCAGTTTTGAGGAGTTTACCCGTACCGGTGTGCGGTAACTGCTCGACGAGCAAAATAGCGTCAGGCATCCACCAACGTGCGATTTTCCCGGTCAAGAAGTCTTTGATTTCTGTTTCATCAATTGTTTTACCCGCATTAGGCACGATAAGTAGCAATGGGCGTTCATCCCACTTAGGGTGTTTAACACCAATAACACAGGCTTCATTCACTGCGGGGTGTTGGCTGGCAATATTTTCGATATCAAGCGAGCTTATCCATTCACCGCCGCTTTTAATGACATCCTTCTTGCGGTCAACGACTTTCATAAAGCCCTCTGGATCAATTACGGCAATATCGCCTGTCGCTAACCAACCGCCTGGGAAGCTTGTCAGATCATCGTTGCGAAAGTACTGACTGGCAATCCAATGGCCTCGTACCTGCAACTCGCCGCGTGTTTCACCATCATGGGGGAGAGGGTTGTTATCTAAATCGACGATACGCGCTTCAGAACCAAATACCGGACGACCCGCAGTGGTCTGAATCCGATATTGTTCTTCCTTGGTACGCGTCAATATGTCGCGAGTAGGCGGGGCTGAGTACACCAATGGTCCTGTCTCTGTCATGCCCCAAATCGGCTGCCAGTAAACGTTATAAACTTGATCGTAGGTTTTAACGAGCCCCAGCGGAGAGGCCGCGCCGCCGACACAAACACGCTTTAAGGTGGGTATCGACTGCTTTGATTCTGATAAATGATTGTGCAGAGTGAGCCAAATAGTCGGCACGCCCAAGCCAACGCTGACTTGTTCTTGCCTAATAAGTTCGCTCATTACCTCGCCTGATGTGCCGTCGCCACTGAACACTAATTTACTTCCCGCAAGGGGGGCCGCGTAAGGCGCACCCCATGCAGCGACGTGATACATGGTCACCATCGGCATTAGGACAGTGTCTTCATCAAGTGCAAGCATATCCTTCCCCATTGTTGCTTGCGCATGTAGCACCATGGCGCGATGGGAAGCGAGTACGCCTTTCGGATGCCCCGTGGTACCTGATGTATAACACAGCAGAGCTGCGCTCTGCTCATCTATATCTGGCCATTCATACGCTGGCGCATTAGAGGCAAGCAGGGTTTCATAATTATAAAGGTTATTGAGCTTAGGGTCGGGCATTTGGTCTTCATCGACCATCACAATAAACCCTTTTACATGCTTGAGTTCTGGCGCTATTTGCTCAAGTATCGCTAAGAAGGATATATCAACAAAGACCCAGGTGCTCTCGGCATGGTTTAAGATCCAAGCGATTTGTTCCTCGAATAAGCGCGGGTTGACCGTGTGCATTACCGCGCCGATACCACTGACCGCGTAGTATAACTCCATATGACGATAGGTATTCCATGCGAGGCTAGCGACGCGTTCCCCTGGCTGAATACCTAATTGGTTGAGTCCATGAGCCAATTGGCACGTGCGTTGATAACACGCTTGATAATCATAGCGATGACGGTCGCCTTCGAGACGACGTGTGACGATTTCTTGATGTGGGTAACGGGTTGCTGCGTAGCGCAAAATATCAATAATTTGTAGCGGTCGCTGCATCATATTGCCAGAAAGTTCTGTAGTTAACATCGTTTTAGCCTCTTAATTAAAACAGCATGAAGAGTGCGATAGCTAAGCTGAGTCCGATCAGCGGTACGGCGACGGTGACAGCCGCCACTGCCGGGTATGCATCTTTGTGACTCTGCTTACAGATAGCGCGAATAGTTGTGACCACATAACCGTTGTGTGGCAATGAGTCGAGTGCGCCTGATGATATTGAAACAATACGGTGTAGCTGTTCTGGGTTAACGCCTGCATCCATGTAGTGGGGACCGACTTCGGGTAGGGCAATGGCTTGTCCACCCGAGGCAGAACCTGTTAAGCCTGCGATCACACTGACAGCAACGGCAGCACCGACCAGTTCGTTACCCGGTAAATTAGTCATGGCATTAACGGCGGTATCAAATGCGGGCGTGATTTTGGCGATACTACCAAACCCAACCACAGCTGCTGTATTGCCGATAGCGACAAGCGCCCCCGTTGTCGCGTCTGAAATCGCCAACTGAGGCTTGTGGAAGTAGTTGTAGTTGATAATCGCAATAGCAATTACGCCACCGAGTAGCGCGACAATAAGCGCGTTTTGAGCGAGTTGCTCGTGAAATGAAAACGAGAGTCCCAATACGACCAGTAGCGGGATTAAACTTGCCAAAGGATTGGGTAAATCGCGCTTAAGTAATACCGGATCGTGCTCTTGTGCTTCAAAATGTTCGCCACGCGCGACGGCGCGATTGATAATCTTGGTTAGCCACCAATAACCGAATACCGCCATAAAAACAGCGACGATTAAACTGACTTCCCAAGCCGCGTAAGGTGAGGTACCTAAATATTTAATCGGAATCCAGTTTTGAATTTCGGGTGAACCCGCCGAGGTCATGGTGAAGGTAACTGAACCAAACGAAAGTGCAGCAGGAATAAAGCGACGTGGCAAGTTAGCGTCTTTAAATAGACTGAGTGCCATAGGGTAGACTGAGAAAGCGACCACGAATACGCTCACACCACCGTAAGTCAAAATAGCGCAAGCTAATACGACGGCTAATACGGCTTGTTTTTTACCTAGTCGGTCGATAATCCATTTAGCCACACTGTCTGCCGCGCCGGTATCTTCCATGAATTTACCGAACATGGAGCCGAGTAGGAACATAAAGAACCAGGCTGCGACAAAACCAGCGAATCCATCCATATAGGCGGCGACAAAATTGACATCGCCAGTGAATAACGGGATACCGCTGCACAAAGCGACGACAACCGCACACAGCGGCGCACTGATAAAGAGGTTCATTCCTCTTAATGTGAGTACAATGAGCAGCAGTAAACCGCCCACTAATCCAATCATACTTAACATGAAATACCTCGCAACGAGTTAATAACGGGCCATGTTCTGGTCGTTGCATGGCTCTATTGTGCGTGAACGCATGGAGTTAACCCATAGTACTATGGTACAGATCACTTTTTTAACATTTTGCGCTAGGTTATTTAACAGCCATGATTCTGGTGCGTGATGCACGGCCAATAATTGCAATAACAATGACAATAAATGTCAGGGGAAACACCATGAACAACAAAGGATTTAAACTTTCGCTGTTAACACTAGCGATGACAGGTGCGCTCAGCAGCGCATCGGTGTGGGCGCAGGACAACGCCAAACAAGAGGAACAACAAGCATCCGATAAACTTGAGCGTATTGAAGTCACTGCTCGTCGGACTAACGAAAGTTTGCAAGAAGTGCCCGTCGCTGTCAGCGCATTTGGTGAGCAAGAACTCGAGCGAGACGGCATCGAAGATATCACTGAATTACAGTACAAGATGCCCAATACGACCTTTCAGGTCAGTCGCGGAACCAACTCAACGCTGACAGCTTATATCCGTGGGATTGGACAACAAGACCCATTGTGGGGCTTTGAACCCGGCGTCGGTATCTACATTGATGACGTCTATGTTGCTCGTCCGCAAGGTGCTGTACTCGAAGTGCTTGATGTGCAGCGTGTTGAGGTATTACGCGGTCCTCAGGGAACCTTGTATGGTAAAAACACCATTGGCGGGGCAATGAAATACGTGACGCGTGACTTAACCGGTTACGATGAGTTTGAGATAAAAGGGACGATAGGCACCTATAATCAGACGGATTTGAAAGTATCTGGCCAGACAGCGCTTAGCAATAACTTTTACGTGGGCGGCGCGTTTGCTACGCTCAATCGCGATGGTTATGGCGAATTTGTAAATCTTGGCGCTGATAACTACAACAAAGAGCTAATGACTGGACGTTTTAATGCGCGTTGGCTTGCCGCGAAAAACGTTGACGTAAAGTTTGCCGCTGATTGGACTCAAGATGACTCAAACGCGCGCGGGGGTCATCGTTTGATGCCTTCTTTACTGAGCGATGAACCCTATCTTGATGATGTCTTTGATTCATATACTGCAATGCCCATTGATAATTCGGTTGAAACCGAAGGGTACTCGCTGACTGTCGATTGGGATGTCAACGCGCAGTGGGGATTTAAATCAATCACTGCTTATCGTGAAGGAAGCACTGACACTAATATCGACTTTGACTCAACGGTTAACCCCGTATTATTGGTCCCAGCTTATTACGATGATGACCAAACCACTCAAGAGTTTCAGTTAACTTATTCTGACGGTCGTCTAGATTTCATTGGTGGGCTATATCTATATGACGGCACGGCCTGTGGTGTGTTTGGTACCGTGCTGGGTCTACTGGATTTGACAATCGATAACGGTGGCTGTGTCGATACCACCAGCGAAGCGGTGTTTGGACAAGCGAGCTATCAGCTGGATGAGCAATGGTCTGTTACCGTGGGCGGTCGCTATACGCGAGACGAAAAGGATGCTGACGTATATCGCTACACTTATGCCGGCGTTAAGTTCTTAGATAGAGGCGACTACTCGGCTGATCCTATTGTGGTTAACTCTGACTTCAATACTAAAGAAGACTGGAGTAAGTTCTCTCCGCACGCCAGCGTGAGCTACCAAATGACGCCTGAGTTAATGTGGTATGCGAGCTACAGTAATGGCTTTAAGTCGGGTGGTGTTGATATGCGTGCCGACGTGAGTCTCAACCCAGATGCGGCGAACCCTTACGATCCTGAAATTGTGGACACTTTTGAAGTAGGTGTTAAGAGTGAATGGTTGGACAGCCGGTTACGCTTAAACGGTGCGGTGTTCTATTCAGACTATCAGGACATGCAAGTAACCGTTCAACGCGCTGTTGAAACAGGGGGCGTGGCGTCACAAGTGCTGAACGCGGCTGACTCAACTGTTCAAGGATTTGAGCTAGAAGGTACATTTGCAGCCACTGAGACCTTAAACTTTACCGGTTCACTTGGCTATATTGATGCAGAGTTCGATGAAGTGGCATTTTTTAATCCACAGACTCAGCAAGTCGAGGACGTATCAAACACGTGGTCGTTTGCCAATACACCTAAGTTAACTGCGAACCTTGGGTTCACCAAAGAGTTTATTCTCGATAGTGGCTCATTAATTTGGTCGACGTCGGTGTCATATCGCGACGATACACAGATTTTTGAAGTGCCATCACCGTTGGATGAAGAAGCCTATAGCTTGGCAAACACAAGTCTAGTCTGGTATTCAACCAGTGGACAATGGAATGTCGGATTACATGCTAAAAATGTGTTCGATAAAGAGTATCGTCTAGCAGGCTATAATTTCGGTTCCACGTTTGGTGAGAACATTGTTACGGGTTACTACGGCGATCCGCGTACCGTGTCACTCTCGGTTGGTTACCGTTTTTAATATTTGATAAAGCAACCGTGCCAGCGTGAGCAATGCTCGCGCTGGCATATTTCCTTAAAACTGGTTAGCATGGTGGCATCAACAAATGCTTAACACGGTATTTAGGTCCATGGCACGCGCCATCATTGCAGATGATCACCCGATCTTTCGCGCCGCAATTAAACAAGCGCTTGGCGAAACGCTTGAATCCGAAGTTCTCGAGGCTTCTAGCTTCACTCAGTTAGAGTCATTACTCAAACAAAACCCGCAATTAGAATTGGTGTTCTTGGATTTGTCGATGCCCGGCAATGAAGGGCTGACAAGTTTAACGTTATTACGAAGCCAATTTCCCGATGTCTTAGTTGTTATTGTCTCTGCGAATGAAAACGCCCATATTATAAGACAGGCAATGGCATTGGGGGCGAGTGCTTATATTCCTAAATCGGTGCCCTTACCCGAGTGGGCGGCCGCGGTGGAAACGGTATTAGCAGGAGATAATTGGCTACCCGAAGGACTCGTTGACTTGACCGAGACGGACCAAGAGGTGGTGAACTTTGCACGCAGTCTCGAAAGCTTAACGCCGCAACAGCTAAAAGTGCTTAAAGCGATTGCAGATGGTCGCTTGAACAAGCAAATTGCGTTTGATTTAGGTGTACAGGAAACCACTATCAAGCAACATGTTTCAGCGATTTTAAGAAAACTCCATTGCGTAAACCGTACTCAAGCAGGGATTCTTTTCCGGCAGATGTTATCCGCCTCGGATACGCTTGAGTAAGCGTTTTAGTGCGCCGACTTTAAGTGGCTTTGGAATAAAGTATGCTTCAACGGCCATCGCGGCCTGACGCACCGATTCGGTTGGATCAGCTGAGTTGATGATAGCAGGCGTATCGCTTCGCCAGTGTGTCCGCAACTGTTGTATGGCATTGACCCCTGTTTGACCATGGTTTAAATGGTAATCAGCGAAAATTAAATCACAGGGTGCGAGAGAATGAATATCGCTGATATCCTCGGCAGTAACCACCTGAGCACCCCATCCTTTTAAAAGAGCGCTGGTTGCAAAGAGCACTTGCGGGTCATTATCGATGACTAAAACGCGGAATTCGTTCAGTAATAGCTCCTGGGTATCAACCTCATCTCCGAGGTTAAGAGTTGAGGGCGCGTTTGCAACTGGGAGTGCGGTAAAAGTAACTCCAAAGCCTGTACCTTTGCCAACCACAGAGCGTAATGTGAGAGGTAAGTTCATGAGGCGACAAATGCGTTCAACGATCGATAAGCCAAGTCCTAGCCCGGGGTTGTCTGTCTCACTTTGTAGTTGATGAAACTCTTGAAAAATTTCTCGTTGTTTATGTTCTGGTATACCAGGACCTGTATCAATAATCCAAACGGTGATTTGTTCACCTCTACGCTTGCAGCCCACGCTAACCCGCCCACTGTGTGTATAACGAAGCGCATTGGATAACAAGTTCTGAAACACTCGTGTCAGTAATCGGCGATCGCTGCGAATTCTCACCCGACTGTCGAGATAGTGAAACGCTAAGTGCTTCTCTTGCGCCATAAACCGATAGCGCTCTACTAACGGACTCAAGACCGAGTTGAGTTCAAACGTTTGATATTCGGGTGTAAGGTGTCCACTATCGAGTTTTGTCATGTCGAGCAGCATCGTAAGTAGCTCCTCTGCTTGCTCTAACGACTGTTTTAGATGGTTGGTAATTGGACGTTGCGCGTCGGTTGATTTAGTCACGAGTATATCGGTAAACAAACTGGCGGCATTGAACGGTTGCATCAGGTCGTGGCTTACTGCGGCAAAGAATCGCGATTTACTCCGATGCGCATATTCTTCTGCCTGCTTCGCAAGTAATAACTGCTCAGTACGCTCTGCGACGCGCTGTTCAAGCTCTTCATTAATCTGTCGTAATTGATCTTGAGCAACCACCTTTTCAGTAATGTCGCTGTAGGTGGTTACAAAGCCGCCACCTGGCATTGGGTTGCCATGCAGTTCAATGATTCGCTCACCTTGCTGGCGCTGGTATGAATAAGCACTGCCTGAGCGTAAATAATCAAGCCGTTTTTGAATTTCTCTTTCGACATCACTCTCCTGAGAACTCAGCATACCGCGTTGGGCGTTAAAGCGCAGAAGTTTCTCGACGGGAATACCGGTTTCTAATATCCCATCTGGATAAGCAAAAATCTCTGCATAGCGCTGATTCCATGCGACTAAGCGAAGCTTTTGATCGATGACACTGATGCCTTGAGGAATATTTTCCACGGATGCTTGTAATAACTCCCGATTGAATCGATAGAGTTTTGATGCTTCGGCGGCCCAGTCGACCATCCGATCAACAGATAGCGAACCCTGTTCAGATACAGACTCCAGTAATAATCGGCTTGCAGAGGTACCGATAACGGCTGACAGTTCGCGTTCGACTCGCACCATGACATCCGCAGGCACGATTGCGTGGTTATCCTGTGAGAAGAGATCGATATCGAGTCGACGTTGGATAATGCGTAATTGCGCGTCTGTATAAAAAGTAGATAGAACGGTATAAAGTTTAGCCCAAGTTAGACGACTCGACTCGATGGAATCTCTGATCGCGGGGACGGCGGTTTGAGGCATTTGTGGCCGAAGCATAGAAATAAGCCAGAACACAGAGAAGTTTAACGTTAAACTCAAGACCACGCCATCGGCAAGCTCGGTGTCGAGCATGGGTTGCGTGGTGTTTAACGCCGGTAGCAACAACTGCCAAATCCAAATGCTCCATCCCATGAGTATCCCAGCACCCACGCCCAAACCGCTGGCTCTTGGCCACAGTACCGTTGCAAGAATACCGGGCGCCAATTGGGCAAGTAGCGCTAATGCAATCAACCCCGAGTTAACCAGCGGCAATGAATCTAAAGTGAGCTGATAATAGCCATAAGCTAACAACATGACCAAAATAATGGTAACGCGTCGGATGTTGAGTACTAAGCGGGGCGACAGTTTTCGCCGCGGATGCTTAAATAAATGCAGCCAACTTGGAATGACGACATCATTTGACATCATGATGCTAAGCGCTAATAGCGCAATGAGTACCATGCTTGTTGACGCTGACAAACCGCCAATAAACGCGACAATACTGATATCCGGGCGATCGGCGATAATGGGAAGCGCTAACATAAACATATCGGTATGTGCGTATTCAGGGGCTAGGACTAAGCCGGCGAGTGCGATGGGTAAAATAAAAAAGTTGATAGCAAATAAGTAAAGGGGAAAGGCCCACCGAGCCGCTTTTAGTTCATCAGGGTGGTTGCACTCAATATAGCCGACGTGGAATTGACGTGGGAGGCAAAACATCGATAACGCCCCCAGACACGCGTGCACAATGAAAATATAGACGCCATCTGGGCGCCCTTCTAAAATGGAAGTGACGGAAGGTATTGCCAAACTTTGCTGAGCAAGATCGAGCATGCCATCAAATAGTGACCAACAAGCAAAAACGCCGACTATCATAAAAGCAACCAACTTTACGATAGATTCAAAGGCGACAACGTCCATCAAGCCATTATGTTGCTCGGCTAAAGACAGCCGACGCGTACCAAATAAAAATGCAAAGCTCACCATGGCAAGTGTGACCAACAAGGCTAAGTCAAAAAACGTATTTGAACCTGTTGCGACTCCTGTAAGGGTAGTTACACTCGCTGTTACAGCCCGCAGTTGTAGTGAGATATAGGGTACAACGGCGACAAGCGCAGTGATTGCAATAAACCCCGAGAGTATTGAGGAGCGCCCAAAGTGACTTCCGACTAAGTCAGCAATTGACGTAATATTTTGCTGCTTGCAATAGCTGAGTAAACGCAACTGAAGACGGTGAAAAATCAGGAAAACTAAAATAGCTCCGACGTAGGTCGGGGCAAACGACCAACCATAAATAGCAGACTGCGTGACGGTGCCAAAAAACGCCCAAGAAGTGCAGTGAACGCCTTGAGCTAGCGCATAACGATAAGGTTTTACGCGCTTTCTACTGAGGTTATCACCGCGATAGGCGATAAAGAACAATAAGCACAAATAAGCGACGGCAACGGTGATGATCCAACCGATAGATAACATGGCTAGTGGTGCTCATACTCTTTAAATACGGGGAGCGACCACTGGTATTTGATAGCCCCGAGTCGGACGACTAAGGTTACCAGCATACTCGCCACTAATGCGGTTACAGGGAAGTAGGGAACAAGCACTGTATAAATTGTAGCGCCTATGATGCATGTCGTTGCATAGAGTTCACTTTTTAATACCATGGGAACATCACGAGCGAGCACATCTCGTAACATGCCGCCAAAGCACGCTGATACGGTTCCCATAATAACAGCGATAAAGGGCGTAAAGCCGGCTGCGAGGGTCTTCTGTGCGCCCATGGTCGCGAAAAATGCTAAACCAAAAGCATCGGCCACTAATAATGTATTGATAGGAATATAAGACTTAAATCTTAGCCAAATGATAGTAAGCAAGGCGGCCGCGATAATGACGTAAATGTAAGTTGGGTCGTGTGTCCAAAACACCGGAAGGCCTAAAATCAGGTCGCGCGTTGTGCCCCCACCAATGGCGGTTGCGGAGGCGAGAATGATAACGCCAAAGCCGTCCATTTTTTTACGGAACGCAAGTAATGTACCTGCTACCGCAAATACCGCGACACCTGTTAAGTCGGTAAGGTAAAATAAGAGATCAATTGAGGACATTTTAGTCTTGGCGCTTTCGCAGATAAAATAAAGCCAACAGTGCCATAGATGGGACGAGAAATGTAGCAGTTTTTAGGTCACCACAGTATTATATTGTAGTTGACGACGAGAATGCTTAAGGACTAGCAAGCTATGGATATATCCGATATTAAAACACAACATGTTGATGACTCGTTGGATAAGCAGCAAGCTGCGGTTCCTATGTTGGTAATTGCGCTTCACCCAAATCTCAACCGAGTGGGAGAAGTCGCGCCATTACTCGACTTAGATCGTGAGGGTCGTGGCTATGTTAGTCGTAATCGTCCTGAATTCTCAAAAAGCGGATATGCAGGTAAACCGCTGGCTGATCAACACATCAGCCGCTCACCTCTAATCATTCAAAAAGACTCTGATGAGTTGTTCCGTGTTCGCGCTCACAGTACGAGTACGGAAGTTTCGATCCCAGGCCGTTCGCTTCAGCAAGAGTACCTGTTAACGGCCGACGATATGCATGAGGGCGTTATTTTGACCTTGAGTCAGAAGGTCGTACTCATTTTAAAGTTTTTACCTCTGCAACACATGATTGTTCCTGATGACAACATGATTTTAGGTATTAGTCCCGATATTGCGGCGGTGAGAGATAAAGCAAAAAATATTGCACGACTCAGCCTACCGGTCATGATTCGAGGAGCGGCAGGTGTTGGTAAAGAGCACGTTGCACGCAGTATTCACGAGTACAGTGATCAAGCCAATGAACCGTTCATTTCAGTGAATGTCGCCGCGATACATGATGCGGTTGCCGAAGAAGAGCTATTTGGCGTGGTTCGCAATGGTCAGAGAAAAAGAGGCTGGTTGGAGCAAGCAGGCAGTGGAACGATACTGTTAGAAGACTTAGAGGACGCCTCAGAAAAAGTCCATGAACTGATATTTAAGGCGTTTAAAGCCCAGAAAGTATTGGCAGTAAATGATGCGAACTCGGTCGCCCTAAAGTGTCGATTCATGCTGACAAGTACTTACGACAACTGTCCAGAAAATAAAAGCTCGGTCTTGTGGCGATTAAATAATTTGTTGTCAGCTTATCAGTTCTTTGTTCCGAACCTGGTCGACCGGCGAGAAGACATCGGTTTGTTATTTTATCACTTTGTCGCTGAACAGTGGGCGCGCGTTCATGCGGAGAAGGCGATGACAGCCGAGGTCCCTACTGACTTAGTCGTACAGTTGTTAATGTTTAATTGGCCTGGGAATGTGCGACAACTGCGTAACGTTGCGCGACAGATTGTCATTGATAGCCGTGATAAAGAGAGCCTTTATTTGGATCCGCAGCTGATTAATATTCTTGCAAACAAACAAGAATCAGCAGCGCAAACCAGCAGCAAAAAAGTGACAAAATCGCGTAAGCCTAACAGTGTCAGCAAAGATGAACTCATCGAGTCTTTACAGAATAACCGCTTTGAGTTGCAAGCAACTGCACGGGAACTGAACATATCCCGAGCCTCTGTTTATCAGCTTATTCAGCGCTTCGATGGAATTCAAACAGCGCAGGATTTAGATGAGGTGACGATTCGAGAGCACTATGAACGGTACAATGGTGACACAGAAAAAATGATGTGGGCATTGAAAGTATCCCAAGTAGGTTTGAGGCGTCGGCTTAAAGCGATGGGTTTAGCAATATAGGTTGAAAGTTAGGCATATTAAACACGGCGAAAATCCGATAAACTGTGCGGTCAGCACTTGCAATTAAGAAATCAGCCCTCATCTGAAATGGGTGGCGTTAAAATATTATAAAGCAACATCAATTGAGGAAACATTATGAGTTTTTTTATTAGCCCTGCGTACGCGCAAGATGGTGCAGCTGCTCAAGGTGGCGGCATGGAATTGATCATCATGCTGCTATTATTCGGTTTGGTATTTTACTTTCTGATTTATCGTCCACAAGCGAAGCGTATGAAGCAGCATAAAGAGCTCATTGGTTCGCTGAGCAAGGGTGACGAAGTACTCACTCAAGGCGGCATGGTTGGCAAAATTACTAAAGTGAGCGATGACAAAGATTTTATCGTCATCGCGCTGAGTGAAGAAATGGAAGTGACAGTACAAAAAGCAGCTGTAACCTCTGTTCTTCCTAAAGGTACAATGAAGTCTCTCTAATAGAAAATGTAAGGTAGGCACGACGTGTTAAATAAATACCCGTTGTGGAAAAACCTGCTCGTTATTTTCGTTATTTTGTTGGCAGCGCTGTATGCGCTGCCTAACATTTACGGCGAAGATCCCGCAGTACAAATTTCCGCAGATCGTCAAGCAACAGTAGATGCCGCAACGCTTGATCTAGTTCGCGAAACGCTGAAGTCAGAAGACATTTCACCTAAATCGATTGCGCTTGAGCAAGAACAAGTACTCGTACGACTGAGCTCCGATAAAGAGCAACTACAAGCGCGTGAAGCCCTCAATAAGCGCTTAGGTGATCACTATATTGTAGCCCTTAACTTGGCACCAGCAACGCCGAGTTGGCTGAAAAGTATTGGTGCTGAGCCCATGAAATTGGGCCTAGATTTACGTGGTGGCGTTCATTTCTTGATGGAAATCGATATGAACGAAGCCATGCGCAAGATCTTAGATGGTATGAAAGATACTATTCGTAGCTCTTTGCGCGAGGAGCGTATTCGTTACACTAACGTAAGCGTTGAAGATAATGCCATTAACGTTGAGCTTCGTTCAGATGAAGACTTTCAACAGGCAGAGCAGTATTTAGATGGTCGTTATCAAGGCTATCAAATGGTTGTCGATGCAGAAACCAATACTGTAACCATGCGAATGACCGAGCAAAAACTCGCGGAAACGCGTGATTATGCGGTGTCGCAAAATATTACTATCATGCGTAACCGGGTTAACGAGCTTGGTGTTGCGGAGCCTGTTATCCAGCGTCAAGGCGCAAATCGCATTGTCGTGGAATTGCCGGGCGTGCAGGATACAGCGCGTGCTAAAGAAATTTTGGGTGCGACAGCGACGCTCGAGTTTCGCATGGTAGATACCGAAAATGATGTACGAGATGCAGTCAATGGTCGAGTACCGTTTGGTAGTGAGTTACTCCCTTCGCGTAACGGCGGTCCACAGCTGTTAAAAGAGGATGTGATTCTAACAGGCGACCATATTGTTAATGCGGGCGTTGGTTACGACGAATATAATCGTCCTCAGGTAAATATCGAGTTGGATGGTGTTGGCGGTGACAAGATGTCATTGGCGACCAAAGACAATGTCGGCAAACCAATGGCTACGGTATTCATGGAGTATGAATCAACTGGCGAACGCGATGCTGAGGGTAATCTGCAATTTAATAAGAAAGCAGAAGTCGTCAGTGTGGCAACAATTCAATCTCGTTTAGGTAGCAGCTTCCGTATCACCGGTGTAGGTCCGCAAGAAGCGCAAAACCTTTCACTCTTGCTCCGTGCGGGTGCGTTGATTGCGCCGATTCAAATTGTTGAAGAACGGACAGTGGGTCCGAGTTTAGGTCAACAAAATATCGATGCAGGTACTCAAGCGATTATTTGGGGCTTGGTGTTAGTGCTCCTATTTATGGTTATCTATTACCGTAAGTTTGGTCTTGTTGCTGACATGGCTTTGGCAGCTAATATCGTGCTTATCATTGGTGTTATGTCGATGATACCGGGTGCAACGCTCACTCTTCCTGGTATGGCAGGTATCGTTCTGACAGTCGGTATGGCGGTCGATGCTAACGTGCTGATATTCGAACGTATTCGCGAGGAAATACGCGCTAAGCGAAGTCCGCAACAAGCGATTCATCATGGTTATGATAGTGCCTTGTCGACCATCGCTGATGCGAACATTACCACGTTGATCGCTGCGATTATCCTCTTTGCCGTAGGTAATGGCCCGGTTAAAGGATTCGCGATTACATTGGCGATCGGTATTATCACTTCGATGTTTACTGCAATAGTAGGCACGCGAGCGATAGTGAACTCCGTATGGGGTGGTAAGCGTTTAAGCAAGTTATCAATTTAGGGTGAATGATGAGACAGTTTATTAAAACAAAAGAACGCATAGGATTCATGCGCTTCCGTGGAGTATTTGCGCTCATCAGTGGCTTGCTCCTTATCGCGTCAATTGTTTCGTTATCGGTAAACAAACTTAACTTTGGCTTAGACTTTACTGGCGGAACGCTTATTGAAGTCGGTTTCCCACAAGCGGCTGAGCTTGATCAGGTTCGCAGTACGCTTGAAGCCGGTGGGTTTGATGATGCCGTGGTGCAGAATTACGGCACCCAGCAAGATTTATTGATCCGATTGGCACCTAGAGAGGGTGTAAAAGCGGAGGAGCTGGGAACACAAATTTTAACGACCCTGCGTGAAGGAATTGATAATTCCATCGAAATGCGTCGGATCGAATTTGTGGGACCTAACGTGGGTGACGAATTTGTCGAACAGGGCGGGTTAGCGATGCTGACCGCGTTGATATGTATCTTGATATACATCGCAATGCGTTTCGAATGGCGTTTGGCTGTTGGTGCTGTTTCAGCACTCGCGCACGATGTTATTTTAACGCTGGGTTTGTTCTCGGCTTTGGGTCTCGAGTTTGACTTAACCGTGTTGGCGGCACTTCTTGCGGTGATAGGTTACTCAATTAACGATACTGTGGTTGTCTCGGATCGCGTACGTGAGACGTTCCGTAAGTACGCTAAGTTGACACCAACGCAGGTTATTAACCGAGCGTTAACGGATACCATGAGCCGTACGTTGATTACGTCATTAACCACTATTTTAGTGTTGTTGGCGCTGTTCTTTGTTGGTGGACAGTTGATCCATGGCTTTGCCACTGCGCTATTATTTGGTGTATTTGTCGGTACTTATTCGTCAATTTTCGTAGCAAGCAGCGTAGCGTTATCGTTAGGTGTTAGCCGTGACGATCTGATGCCAACAGAAGTCGAAAAAGAAGGTGCGGATCAAGATCCGCTGCAATAGTTCATAGGAGATTAATATGCTCGCGGTACTTTCGCCGGCCAAGAATTTAGATTATGAATCCGAACATCTTGCGGTAGAAGCAACGCAACCTCGGTTGCTTGATGAGGCTGAAATACTGGTTCAACGTTGCCGTGAGCTGACTCCACAGCAGCTTGGATCGCTGATGAAGATCAGTGACAAATTGGCGGGTTTAAATGCGGCTCGATTTACTGAGTGGACCCGTCCATTTAATGAAGATAATGCACGACCCGCTATTTACGCATTTAATGGTGATGTTTATGCGGGCTTAGATGCTGAATCAATGACTCACGAAGAAGTGCGATCAGCGCAACAGCAACTTAGAATTTTGTCGGGATTATACGGCTTGCTAAGGCCGCTTGATTTGATGCAGCCTTATCGTCTCGAGATGGGGACTAAGCTCGATAATCAGCGCGGTAAAAATCTTTATGAGTTTTGGGGTGACCAAATTACTGAAATGCTCAATGCGGATTTGAAGCAAACGGGCAGCGATGTATTGGTCAACTTGGCTTCTAACGAGTACTTTTCATCAGTCAACAAAAAGGCATTGAACGCTCAGCTCATTACGCCAGTGTTTAAGGATGAAAAAAACGGCCAGTTTAAGGTCATTAGTTTTTATGCGAAGAAAGCACGAGGGTTAATGGCGCGCTTTATGGTGAACCAAAAGCCTGAAAATGTGTCTGATTTAAAAGCGTTTGACTATGCGGGTTATCGTTTTTCAGAATCTGAATCTAACGAAAAAGAACTTGTATTCAAGCGCGCTGAAAGCGAACGACCTTAATCTATTGCAACAATGAGGACCGCAGGGCATGGCAGAACAAGATAATTATCCTGATAAAGAAAGCAGTAGCAACACCGCTCGCTGGGTCGTTGCGGTTATTATTGTCGCTATTATTATTGGTGGCGTTAGTTGGTGGATGTTAAGTGGCTCAAATAACAACGAGGCAAAACAGACACAGTCGATGGATTTGCCAAAGCAGCCTGAAGAGGCGCCTGCGGTCGAACCGAAAGAGCCTGAGCCACAGCCGCAGCCAGAACCAGATCCTGAACCAGCAGCGACGCCAGAGCCGACCACCGAGGTGGTGGAAGAGCCAGAACCGGCTATCACGCTACCTGATCTCAACGAGAGCACCCCGACAGTGCTGCAAGAATTGGATAATAGTGGCATAGAGATACAGCCACTGAAGAGCTCGCAACTGATTAAAGACGCTGTGGTTATTATCGATAACCTAAGAAATGGCATGTTGGTGACTGACAGAACCGTAGTGCAGCGCCCAGATGGCCGGTTCTCAGTGATTGAAGTCGAGGGCGACTTGTATATTGATGAGCAAAGCTATCAACGTTACGATCCTATCGTCGACTGGTTTACCAGCCTGGATGCCAATGCATTAGTGGATAACTACGAGTTGTTTAAACCGTTGCTTCAAGAGGCATACGGTGAAATCGGTTACCCTGACAGTGAGTTCAAAAATGCGATTATAGAAGCGATTAATGTCTTGTTAGAAACACCCGTGCCAGAGTCTTTGGTGCAAGTCGACGATGACAGTGTCATGTACACGTATCACGATTCGTCGCTTGAGGCCTTACCGCCAGCACAGAAGCAGCTATTGCGCATGGGACCGAACAATATTGAACGAATCAAGGCTAAGTTAAGAGAAGTAAAAGCAGCGTTTCGAGAGAATTAATGACAGAAAATCAAGATTCAATACCTAATAATTTAGAGGGCGATTTCCCGTCACAGGGGAATCGCTTTTCGCGTTGGATAGGGCGAGTGGGGATGCGATTAATGGGGGGATGGAAAATTAATGGTTCCATGCCAAATAGCCGTCAGGCAATTATCCCCATTGCGCCGCATACTTCAAATTGGGATTTCCCTGTTGGCGTGTTTGTGATGCTCGCAATGGGCTTAAAGCTGAACTATTTGGGGAAAGCGAGTTTGTTCCGGTTCCCTATTAAGCGTTTAATGCTCAAATTAGGAGGCATCCCGATTGATCGTTCTGCCGCGAATGGTGTCGTTGGTAAAATGGTTGAAGAGTTTAAGACCAAGCACGAATTAGTTTTAGTGATCACGCCCGAGGGCACTCGCAAAAAAGTGAAGCAATGGAAGTCAGGTTTTTTGCATATTGCAAAGCAGGCAAATGTACCGGTTGTGCCCGTTGCGATGGACTTTGCTCGTAAAGCAATTGATATAGGCCCTGCGATGATGATTAATGGCGAAATCGAACGTGAGTTGGAACGTGTAAAGTCGTTTTTCGCTCATGCACAGGGTAAGCGTGCGTAATGGTCGTTCGGCGTCTTTGTATCATTTTTTGGACTGTGTTCGCTCTTGCGCTGAGTGAAAACCTCGGCGCAGCCGAGTTTTGGCAAGACGATTGGTCAATGGGGCAGCGTATTGAGTCCTCTCGACTCGAAATAACAGCACTTAAAGCTGATGATGCCAGTGCTATCTATCGCGCTTACATGGACTCTCAAGCTTGGTTGTATCATCAGCTTGGATGGAGCTGGCCCAGTAGTAAAACGTCGGAAGAACAGAACGCATCGATGGTGCAACATCTGCTAAAGCAGATGAAGCAAAAAAATGGCTTTAGCTTTGTCGTCACTGATAAAAAGCGGAACAAAGTGGTTGGCATGGTGTACTTTGCTCCAGTTTCAGCAGAGCGTGGTAATGGTGCTGCGCTTGATACCAGCAATATTCAAGCGGAAGTGACGTGGTGGTTAGGGAAAAAGGCAGTCGCCGATAACCTACATAATGATTTGTTTGCGCTGACGACCGACTGGTTAAGAGCTGGCTGGCCCTGGGGTCAAGTGCTATTCCCTGTTTCTGAGTCAAACCAATCGGCGCTCGCTGTATTGGATAATAGCGCAGCACGAAAGGTGGCGATGAATAGGGATACACATGAAGTATTTTATTCTTATACGTTAGCCCGAAAATAACGTTAAAATATGGTATTATTTGCGCATTATTGAGATCACAAGGAATTCCAAGCATGCATATCATTGAGGGTGGCATAAACGCACCAGGCAAAAAGTTTGCTATTATCGTCTCTCGTTTTAATCACTTTGTCGTTGAAAGCCTCCTTCAGGGCGCTGTGCAGACACTAAAGCAATATGGTCAGGTCGCAGATGACGATATTACCGTGGTTAGAGTGCCGGGTGCTTACGAAATCCCAGTAACCGCGAAGCGACTCGCAGAATCGGATAAGTTTGATGCGATTATTGCGGTCGGCGCAGTTATTCGAGGTGGAACACCGCACTTTGATTTTGTCGCTGGAGAAAGTAATAGCGGCTTAGGCCGAGTTGCTATGGAATTTGGTCTACCAGTGGCGTTCGGTATTATTACCACTGACACGCTGGAACAAGCCATCGAGCGCAGCGGTTCAAAAGCCGGTAATAAAGGCTCTGAAGCAGCATTGAGTGCGTTAGAGATGGTTAACGTCTTGGATAAGATTTAACAGGAACGCATTAAGAATGAAACCAGCAGCACGCAGAAAAGCGAGAAAGCTTGCAGTACAAGCGGTCTACTCGTGGCAGTTATCGCAAAATACATTTAATGAGATAGAAGCACAGTTTCTAACCGACAATGACACCAGTAAAGTTGATGTGGATTACTTTCTGGAGTTGCTTCGAGGAGTGGGTGCGTTCTATAAAAGCCTAGATGAAGCGATAGCACCCTATCTTGATCGACCGATCAGCGAATTGGATCCGGTAGAGCTTGCGGTCCTACGTATCGCTGCGTATGAGCTACGTGAACGTTACGATGTACCCTATAAAGTAGCAATTAATGAAGCTATCGAATTAGCCAAGTCGTTCGGTGCTGATGATAGCCACCGCTTTGTGAATGGTGTACTCGACAAAGCTGTCGATGCATTAAGACCTGCCCGCCAATAATAAAAGAGCGGTGCGCCGCTCTTCTCCCTTATGACACAGACTCCAAAACTCGACGAATTCAATCTGATTGAACACTACTTTAAAGCTGAATCTTATCGTGGCGATGTCATCGTTGGCGTAGGAGATGACGGCGCTGTGACAGAAGTGCCTGAAGATCATCAACTCGTTACTGTGACGGATACCATGGTCGAGGGCGTTCATTTTGATAAAAATACCCCCCCACGTGCAATTGGACACAAATTAGTCGCCGTGAACTTAAGTGATTTAGCGGCGATGGGGGCAGTGCCGAGTTGGGGAAGTCTGGCACTGACTTTACCGCGAGTTGATACTGATTGGCTGCACGATTTTAGCGAAGGCTTAAAAGAGATCTCAAACTACTATGAGTGTGATCTGATAGGTGGTGATACAACGCGTGGTCCTTTAACGTTGACTTATACTGCTCAAGGCGTTGTGCCCAGCGGTACGGCGATTAGACGCGATCAAGCGCGGGCTGGAGATTGGCTGTACGTGAGTGGCTCGTTAGGTGATGCGGGTTTAGCATTGCGGTTATTACAAGGTGAATTGTCGGCAACTCATCGCCATTTACAGTCATTAATTAATCGATTGCACTATCCCACTCCGAGGGTCGCTTTAGGGCAGCTATTACGTGGTGTTGCTAATAGTTGCATCGATGTTTCAGACGGGCTATTGGCAGACTTGTCTCATTTGTTGCCTACAAACGCTCAAATGGGCGTTCAGTTAGAGCTTGATAAATTGCCTTTATCGATGGCTTTAACTGAAACTCTCGACTTGGATGAGGCGTTTTCATTGGCGTTAACTGCGGGTGATGACTATGAACTTTTGTTTACTGTACCAGAGCAGAATCGCGGACGACTTGAAACCATCACGTCACATCTAAAAGACAAACCTATTTGTATCGGTCGAATGGTAAAGGATGAGACACGTCAGGTGAGAATGACTTACCAAGGCGAGCCGTGGGAACTCCCTAAAATTGAATTGGGTTACAACCATTTTGGAGCGTCCTAATATGCGCCGATTTCCTGGGCTTTCACTTGCGAATCCAGTTGATTTACTTGCTCTTGGATTTGGCTCTGGACTAGCACCAAAGGCACCAGGCACGTTCGGCACGTTGGCTGCTGTTCCATTGGTCTACGGTATGCTTTGGTTAGACATCACTAGCTATAGCCTGTTTGTCGCGCTTAGCACCCTGCTAGGCATCTATATTTGTCGCAGTGCGGCCGATAAAATGGGTGTACACGATCATCCAGCAATTGTTTGGGATGAGTTCGTCGGCTTGATGTTTACCATGTGGGCCATGCCAGCTAACTGGGCTTTACTTATGGTCGGCTTTTTGGTCTTTCGCGTATTCGACATTCTCAAACCATGGCCAATTAGCTGGTTGGACAAACGCCTGCATGGCGGAACAGGTATTATGTTAGATGACGTGCTTGCGGGGATCGCGAGCAACCTCGTTTTACAACTGATACTTGCGACAACAATCGGTCATGACTGGTTTCTGTAGGCGCGTGGCGCCTGTTAGCTGTTTAAATAGTCTTGTATACGCGACTTAATCGCCGTAGCGTTCAGTCCAATTTCTTGTTTAACCTCATCTTGACTACCGTGCTTTATAAACTCATCAGGTAAACCAATGTTTAGAACTTGAGTATTGATTCCTGAATTCGCCAGTGCTTCGTTTACGGCACTACCTGCACCACCTGCGATGGCATTTTCTTCAAGCGTTACAACAAGCTGATGGCGACGAGCGCAATCAATCGCGACTTGCTTATCAAGTGGCTTCACAAAGCGCATATCGACTACTGTTGCATTGATATCTTCGGCGACCGCGATAGCCTCGGGTAGCAGCGTGCCAAAGTTTAGGATCGCAACGTCGTTACCCTGACGTATGATGTTTGCTTCACCTAACGTAAGTAACTTATCGTGTTCTCGTAATGTGACACCGGTACCGCTACCACGGGGATAGCGGACTGCAGCAGGCCCCTGATGGCAATAGCCAGTGTAAAGCATATCGCGACACTCCTGTTCGTTACTGGGTGTCATAACGACCATATTTGGAATGCAACGGAGGTAACTTAAGTCAAATGCACCTTGGTGAGTAGGTCCGTCTGCACCAACAATACCTGCGCGATCAATAGCGAACAATACATCGAGATTTTGTAACGCAACATCATGAATGACTTGATCATAGGCGCGCTGCAAAAAGGTTGAATAAATAGCCACAACAGGTTTAAGACCAGCAATGGCGAGCCCAGCCGCATAAGTTACGCTGTGCTGCTCGGCGATAGCGACATCAAAATATTGCTCGGGATAAAGTTTTGAGAATTTGACCATTCCCGACCCCTCTCGCATTGCAGGGGTAATGGCCATTAACTTGGCATCGTCTTGTGCGTGATCACACAACCAATCACCGAACACCTCTGAGTAACTTGGGATTCCGGGCTTTTTCGCCGGTAGCTTGGACAGCGACGGATCAAATTTAGGCACGCCATGATAACCGATAGGATCGGCTTCTGCAGGCCGATAGCCTTTTCCCTTTTGCGTGACTACGTGAAGCAGCTGTGGACCGCGTAAGTGCTTCATATTACGCAGCGTTTCAACTAAGGTGTCCACATCGTGCCCATCAATGGGACCAATATAATTAAATCCGAGCTCTTCAAAGATAGTACCGGGTGCCATCATACCTTTCATATGCTCTTCAGCACGGCTAGCTAAGTGATGGATGGGCGGTAACGGCTTAAGCAGTTTTTTGCCTTGCTCACGTATTTTGGTATAGAAACGCCCCGACAAAAGACGCGCGAAATGCTGATTCAAGGCACCTACGTTCTCAGAAATCGACATGTCGTTATCATTTAGTACCACTAACATGTCAGGCTTAATATCGCCTGCATGGTTCATCGCTTCAAACACCATGCCGGCTGTCATTGCACCGTCACCAATAATTGAGACGACCTTTTCGTTAGAACCACTGCGCTGGGCGGCAACCGCCATACCTAATGCTGCTGAGATTGAGGTACTGGAGTGACCAACAGACAAAACGTCATACTCACTTTCTTCCCGCCATGGGAATGGGTGCAAACCATCTTTCTGTCTGATTGTATGCAGCGCCTTTTTTCGTCCTGTTAAAATCTTATGGGGATAGGCTTGATGACC
Organism: Idiomarina baltica OS145; assembly: GCF_000152885.1. Lineage (GTDB taxonomy): Bacteria > Pseudomonadota > Gammaproteobacteria > Enterobacterales > Alteromonadaceae > Idiomarina > Idiomarina baltica. The sequence continues at coordinate 245,223 of NZ_CH672407.1, read as the reverse complement.
AACGTCCCAAACTAGCTTATCTTTTGGTGTGTTGTAGACGTAGTGCAGAGCGACGGTCAGTTCAACTGTACCCAGCCCTGATGCTAAGTGACCACTACTGCGACTGACAGAGTCCAGTAAGTAGGCGCGTACTTCCTCACAGAGCGCGTTTAATTGATGTGTAGGCAGCTTGCGTAGATCTGTTGGGTATTCAATACCGTCTAATAATTTGGTCATAGGTCTCGTATTACTTAGTGATCGCGCTTCAGCAAGATCTCTGAAAATGTTTCTAGTTTTTGGGTATTGTACGGGATCTTGTTGAGTGACAGTAGTGCTTGTTGATGCAATGACAGCAGTTTTTCACTGGCTCCGTCAAGCCCCAGTAGCGCAACGTAAGTCGCCTTGTGGTGGGCTTCATCTGAACCTTGTGGCTTACCCATAACTTCAGTGTTTCCGACGACGTCAAGAATATCGTCGTAAACTTGATAAGCAAGTCCAATCCAGCTGGCGAAATCACAAAAGTGATCTAAGTATTGTTGGCTTTCGTCGTTACCTGCAAGCACTCCAAGTGCCGCAGAGGCACGTATTAAAGCACCGGTTTTGTGACGATGTATCTTTTCAAGTTCAAGCTCATCAATGGCGCGCCCGGTGGCATCTAAATCCAGCGCCTGTCCAAAACACATACCTTTAGCACCACTGGCGCTGGCCAAATGCTGGATCATTGCGATACGTCGTTGAGAGGAAAGTTTAGTCTCTAAGTTGGTGCTTAATACCTCAAAAGCGAGTGTTTGCAGCGCATCACCGGCTAATACGGCTGTCGCTTCACCGAACTTAATGTGACACGTGGGATGACCTCGGCGTAGTTCATCGTCGTCCATCGCCGGTAAGTCATCATGAATTAATGAGTACGCGTGGATCAATTCTACGGCACAAGCCGCGTCCAAAGCATCGTTAGTTTCAGCCCCACATAATTCGGCCACAGCCATCGTTAAGTAGGGACGGATACGCTTGCCGCCAAGTAAGACGCCGTATGCCATGGCTTCTTTAAGTGAACTAGAAGCAATGTGTGATTCGATCAGTTGGTTTAATCGGTTATCGACGGCACTACGGACCTCGGCTGTAAACTGCTTAATATTCACTCGCGCGCCTCACTGTGCTGTTCACTCAGCACCTGTTCGCCGTTTTTTTCTAGTAACGTTGAAACCTTTTGTTCTGCTGACTGCAACTGCGCTTGGCTTAAACGTGATAGCTTTACCGCTTGTTCAAACTTTTCTAATGACGTCTCCAATGGAAGGTCGCCTTGCTCAAGCTCATTCACTAACTGTTCAAGTTGTTGCAATGCTTGTTCAAACGATAGGTTGTCTTCCTTCTTTGCCATAATGCGTCACCTTTAGTTTCAATATAGGCTCATTATCATATAAAGAAACTCGATTGTCAGCCGATGATCAATGCGTGGTTTACTTAAATTTACAATATAGGTTGCCACAGTGAGTGGGATGTTTAAAATTGATCACGTGCCAAATTTATCGCGTGAAGTGGAGGAAGCTGAGTGGATATAGCAACGCTGGTTGGGATCATTGGAGCCATAGGCTTTGTTGTTGCCGCGATGATATTGGGTGGTGACCCCGGTCTTTTCATTGACACTCAGTCTTTATTGATTGTTGTGGGTGGCTCGCTGTTTATCGTTATGGCCAACTTTCCACTACAACAGTTTTTTGCCACCGGCAAAGTCGTAGTAAAAGCTTTCTTTTTTAAAATAGAACACCCTCAAGAACTTATCGATAGTGCCGTCGAAATGGCTGACTCGGCGCGTAAAGGTGGCTTCCTAGCGCTGGAAGAGGCAGAGATTCCTAATCCTTTTTTTCGGAAAGGCGTGGATATGCTGGTGGACGGTCATGACGCGGAAGTGGTCAAGCACACTTTGAGCAAAGACATCAGCATGAGTTTTACCCGACATGAAGAGGGGGCTCGGTTTTTTAAAATTTTGGCTGACGTAGCACCGGCAATGGGGATGATTGGTACGCTCATTGGATTGGTTGCGATGCTCGCTAATATGGATGATCCCAAGGCTATTGGTCCGGCGATGTCGGTTGCATTGCTAACAACACTGTATGGTGCATTTTTGGCCAACGTGATTGCGATTCCCATTGCGAATAAATTGGTGCTGCGAGCGGAACAGGAAAAGCTGAACCGGCAGCTCATTTTGGATGCTATTTTAGGAATTCAGGATGGACAAAACCCACGGGTTATTGAGGGCTTGCTACGTAATTACCTCGCCGAATCCAAACGTGTCAATGAAGGGAATGAGGACGAATAGCGCCTATGGCTGCCGCAGACGATCAAGAAGAATGCCGTTGCCCGCCCCCTGGGCTTCCTATGTGGATGGCGACTTTTGCTGATTTAATGACACTACTAATGTGCTTCTTCGTGCTGCTTCTTGCTTTCTCTGAAATGGATGTTCTTAAATTCAAGCAAATTGCCGGCTCTATGAAGTATGCGCTGGGTGTTCAGAATAAAATTGAAGTAAAAGACATACCCAAGGGAACAAGTATTATTGCACAGGAATTTCGGCCTGGGCGTCCTGAACCTACGCCCATCGAGACCATTCAGCAACAAACAGTCGAAATGACCCAACAAACCTTGGAGTTTCAAGATGGGGAATCAGACTTTGCAGGAGGTAAGCAGGTCGAACGGGGTGGACAGCAAGCCGACAGCGAGGAGGATAAGAAGGCCGTTGATGGAAGCGAGTCCGATCCAGCGGTAGAGCAGCAAGTTAAGGAGCTAATGGAGCGTATCCGAGAGCAATTAAGTGATAACATCAAGGCAGGCTCATTAGAATTAGAGCAATTGGGACAACAAATTATTATTCGAATTAAAGAAAATGGTTCGTTTCCAGAGGGTTCTGCGTTCTTACAGCCGCAATTTAAGCCAGTCATTCGGGAAGTGGCACAAGCGCTTAAAGATATTCCTGGCGAGATAACGATCTCGGGGCATACCGATAATCAACCGTTAGTTTCTGAGATGTACACCTCAAAGTGGGATTTATCCGCTAAACGAGCTGTCGCTGTTGCTGAAGAGATGACTTCAGTAGACGGGTTCGATCAATCACGCCTTGTTACGATGGGTTATGCCGATACAAAACCGATTGTACCGAACAACTCGACCTCTAATCGTGCGCTCAACCGACGTGTTGATATCGCTATTATGCAAGGCAAGGCGAAAGAGTCCGACCCGGTGGATGTAATTGACTAGCTCGGGTGGCTCACAGCGTTAAAAAATCGTATAATGATCGGTTTTTAGACTAGCTAAAACTGGGGCCTCCATGAAGTTCGTTGTACGGTTGCATGCCGAAATCACCATCAAAAGCCGCTCAGTTCGTAAGCGTTACGGAAAAGTACTCACCAATAATCTACGTAAAGTGTTGGCCGATATAGATGCCGGTCTCTACGTAAAATGGTTGTGGGACCGTATCGAAGTGAGTACTCCCTCAGAAGAGGAAGATGTGCGTCAAGCGGTGATTGATAAATTGGCTTGTACGCCAGGGATTTCATGGTTTGCTGAGGTGGTTGAGCGCCCCCTGGATGAGTTCGAGATCCTTGCCGAGTGGGTCGCGCAGTTCTGGCTAGAAAAAATCGCTCAACAAACCTTTGCGGTCAGAGTAAAGCGTAAAGGGCATCATGATTTCTCTTCACAACAGCTGGAGCGCTACATCGGTGGCTACCTTCTTGAGCATCAACCGACTGCAAAAGTGCAATTAAAGGCGCCTGAGCATGAAATTACTTTGCAAATTATTGAGCAAAATATTCAGTTAGTGGGTACCCGGAGGCAGGGTCTGGGCGGTTTTCCTATTCCTACTCAGGAGACCGTGGTGAGTCTCATGAGCGGCGGCTTCGACTCGAGTGTTGCGAGCTTTGACTTCATTCGTCGTGGCGCGCGCACACACTTTTGTTTTTTTAATCTCGGTGGCGACGCGCACGAAGTCGCCGTTAAGCAAATATGTCATTATCTTTGGGACCGTTACAGTAAGTCGCATCCCATTAAGTTTATCAGCGTGGACTTCGCGCCTATCGTAGAAGATATTCTGACCCACGTCGACAACGGTGCCATGGGAGTTGTTCTAAAACGTCAAATGCTACGAGCAGCAACGCGTGTTGCGGGCTTTTTAAAAGCGCAAGCGTTGGTCACAGGTGAAGCGATTGGACAAGTATCGAGCCAGACGTTGGCTAACTTACAAGTCATCGATAAAGCGACAGATACACTGGTATTGCGTCCACTTATTACAGCGGACAAACAAACCATCGTTGATCAAGCGAAGCGCATTGGAACCGAAGCTTTAGCGAAAACAATCCCAGAGTATTGTGGTGTTATTTCCAATAAACCCACCGTAAAGGCCGACGAGCGAGCTATCTTAGCAGAAGAAGCAAAGCTCGATATGTCGCTTATCGAGCAAGTCGTTCGCAATGCCCAAGTACTTAGTATGCAAGACATTGCCAAGGCAGCACAGGACCAAGTACAAATAAAGCATACAGCGACAGATAAGCCTAAGGTCATCATTGATATTCGAACAGCTGACGAAATTGAAGAGCAACCGCTATCGACCTCCTTTGAGGTGATTGAAATGCCATTCTTCAAGGTTCAGTCAGAATTTGTAAAACTGGATGACGCAAATCACTATCTATTATATTGTTCGCAAGGTGTGATGAGTAAAATGCAAACGTTACTTCTGCAGGAAGCAGGATACAGTAACGTTTCGGTGTATGAAGGACAGGACGTTGAGTAACCTAACGAGTTCTCGCATGTTTGCGCGTGCGATTTTTTTAAGCTTATTAATTGTGATCACCATCGCGTTCTTATGGCAGTTTCCAAGTCATGAAGCGAGCCGTATGATCCCTCATGCAGATAAATGGGTTCATTTTAGTGCTTTTTTCCTGTTGAGCGTGACCCTTCACAAGGCCTTTGACCTATCGGGTAAACTCGCAAGCTCACTGCTACTCATATATGGCTGTGCGATAGAAGTGATTCAGTATTATATTCCAGGGCGAGGCTCTGACGTAATGGATTGGCTTGCTGATGCTGCGGGCGTGACGGCTTACTTTACCTTGCTGTGGCTCTATCGAAAGCGCCGCGATTAACGGCGCTTCTTTGTTTTCTTACTTTGCTTCTTCTTCTTAACACGCTTTTTGTCTGTCGATGGAAATTTATACTGCGGCTTGAGCCCATCAATCACACGTCTATCAAGACGATGCTCCATGTAGCGTTCGATTTTTCCTAGCAGAAGTGCATCATGCGCTTCTACGAGTGAAATAGCTAATCCTTTTTGACCGGCGCGGGCAGTACGACCTATTCTATGCACATAAACGTCTGCCTGTTTAGGCAAATCATAGTTAATGACCAATTTAATATCGTCAATATCGAGTCCGCGAGAAGCCACATCAGTTGCGACTAACACGGCGTTATCACGACGCTTAAATTCGATGATTTTCTGTTGTCGTTCAGCATGTGGTAAGTCACCACGTAAAAACATGACGGGTACGTCTTGTGATTGGAGAAAGCTGGCTAGCGCCTGCACTCGTTCGCGGGTGCGCGCAAAAACAATCGAGCGACCACTATGCTGCTTTAATATCGCCATCAACAATTGACGCTTGTGATCATCGGTATCTGCAAGATATGCGTGTTCAATTATTTTACCGCGTTCTCGCTTAGGAGGCGTGACCTCAATAAGTTCGGGTTCATTTAATAGCGTGTGCGAGAATGCTTTCACACCGTCACTTTCAATCGTCGCTGAACAAAGAATTGCATGTTGACGATTACGCGCGTGCAGCGCAATGTCCTTAACAACGCCTTTAAAGCCCATATCCAGCATACGATCGGCTTCATCAATAACTAACCATTCAACGGCTTCTAGCTCGTATTGCTCGGCTTCTAATAAGTCTAATAGTCTGCCTGGGGTTGCGATGACTATGTCATGGCTCTGCTCCAGTCGGCTCAACTGACTACCGTAATTGACGCCGCCAGTAACGACGACAGAAGAGAGCTCTGTGAGCGCACGAAACATCTCTGCTTGTTGATATATTTGTTCCGCCAACTCACGAGTTGGCGCCAAAATAAGTGCGCGCGCAGCGCCCGGTTGCTTGCGAGGAAAGTCCATCATGTGTTGTAGCACAGGAAGCAAAAACGCTAAGGTTTTGCCTGTACCTGTGGGCGAGCTAATCAGTAGATCATGGCCATCCATTGCGGCTGGCAACGCTGCCTGCTGGACTTTAGCCGGTTTATTAAGACCGGCTGCTTTAAGTACTGATATGAGCGCATCATCAAGCTCTAATTCTTGCCAATCTGGCGTCATTCACTGAATTCCTAAAAATAAAATTAACGAAGTAACAGCACGGGTATTTGCGAACGAGAGAGCACTCTCGACGTGGTGCTACCCATAAATAGCTGACGTAACTTAGAGTGGCTATATGCCCCCATAACAAGCATGTCGATATTACGTTCTTGTTGAATATCGTGCAAAGTTGATTCAACGTCGCCCGCTCGGATCTCATAGCTGACTTTATGACGAAATTCTTGCAGATGACTGACGGCAGCCTCGACCGATGCCGTTGCATCGGCTGTCGCGGCACCTACCATCACCACATGGATAGGCATGCCGACAAAAAGAGGTGACTCCGCAAGCATTTTTACGCCTTTACGTGACACATCACTCCCATCAAACGCCAACATGACGTTCGTCGGCGCATGGTACTCAGGGGGAACGGCCAAAATTGGACGATGTATATTTCGCACAATAGTTTCAATCTGATGACCAAGCCGATCGCTGTCACATGTTTGTGCTCCATGTAAGCCAATGACGAGGAGTCGCAGGTTATCCTCAAGTGCTGTCAGTGACTCAGCTAAATCACCATGACGCTGACGCACATGCACGTCTTCTGCACCCATTTCTTCGGCTTGATTTTTCGCTGCTTCAAGCAGATGATGGCCATGCTCTAAGGCTATCTTATTACGACGCTCATCGAGTTCGGCTAGCTCTTCGAGCAGCGACTCTCGGCTTCCTAGGCCAATATTGCCGGTCATGTCCGAATTCACTGGGTAACGCATTTCGTCAAGTACATGGAAAAGCGTCAGTGGTGTTTGAAGTTGCTTTGCGGACCATGTCGCGTATTGCGTGACAGCATTGGCCATACGCGACTCATCAATACAAGCGATAACGTGTTTCATACGACTTACCTTAATTAATGTCCGATCAAGTCTTTGGTATCACTTTGGTTATGTTCACCAAAGCGGTCGACAATGGTCGCACTTGCTTTATTCAGCCCAATAACATCGACTTTTGCACCTTCACGTCTAAATTTTATAACGACACGATCCAGTGCGTTGACAGCAGTAATGTCCCAGAAGTGAGCTTCGCTTAGGTCAATGACAATCTTATCTACGCCTTCTTTAAAGTCAAAGGCTGCAATAAACTTCTCTGATGAACTAAAGAATACTTGTCCTGCAACTTTGTAAGTGCGGCAGAACGAAGCTTCATCTAAGCTCGATGTGACGGCCATATAATGGCCGACTTTATTAGCAAAGAATACTGAAGCTAATAACACGCCAACAAATACGCCGAGTGCCAAATTGTGAGTCGCGACGACTACTGCGACCGTCGCTAGCATCACAATGTTGGTAGACAATGGATGTTGTTTGAGGTTTCGAATCGAATCCCAACTAAAGGTGCCAATTGACACCATAATCATAACCGCCACTAGCGCAGCCATGGGAATTTGTTTTAACCATTCATCTAAAAACAAGATCAATATCAACAAAAAGGTACCGGCGATAAACGTAGAAAGACGCGTGCGGCCCCCCGATTTTACGTTGATAATCGATTGCCCTATCATTGCGCACCCGGCCATACCACCAAGGAGTCCTGAGCCGATATTGGCGATACCTTGGCCTTTACACTCACGATTGCGATCACTGGATGTATCGGTGAGGTCATCAACAATGGTAGCGGTCATCAGCGACTCAAGCATACCGACAACTGCTAAGCCCAATGAGTACGGAAAGATAATAGCAAGCGTTTCGAAATTGAGAGGTACATCAGGCCATAGGAATACGGGTAACGTATCAGGAAGTTCGCCCATATCACCCACTGTGCGTACATCTATCCCAAAGTAGATGGCAATGACTGTCAGCGATAAAATGCAGATCAAAGGAGATGGTAACAAGCGTCCGATGACAGGGATATAGGGAAAACCGTAAATAATACCCAAACCGGCGAGGGTCATTACGTAAACGTGCCAAGTGACGTTTGTCAATTCAGGTAATTGAGCCATGAATATGAGGATTGCTAACGCGTTAACGAAGCCAGTAACGACGGAACGCGAAACGAAGCGCATGAGTTCGCCCAGTTTCAAGTATCCTGCGACGATTTGTAAAACCCCCGTCAGCAGTGTGGCTGCAAGAAGGTATTGTAAGCCATGCTCTTTAACGAGCGTAACCATCAATAGCGCCATAGCCCCTGTTGCAGCGGATATCATGCCAGGTCGACCGCCGGTAAAAGAGATAATGACGGCGATAGCAAACGACGCGTAGAGCCCGATTTTCGGGTCAACGCCCGCAATAATTGAGAAAGCAATAGCCTCAGGAATCAGTGCTAAAGCAACAACAAGACCTGATAGTACATCACCGCGCAAGTTCGAAAACCAGTTTGCCTGGATAGACTTCCACATAAAACCTTACCAAATTAAAAATACTGTGAGATGGAATGCATCTAGTTTGTATGTCACATGTACGGAGCATGCAGTATAGTTGAGCGAACTGACACGGATGTGACACTGTGGTTAAAGTTCAACCACTGAAGCGCGCGGATTCTAGCACAGGGTTAGGGCGGTAGGCAAAATTGATAGCGTGCGCCGCATGGCGCACGCTGAATATCACTCGAAAGCTTAAAGTCCGAGTTCGGCTTTTCCTTGATTAAACTTAACATCGACTGGAATGCCCGCATCCGATAGCTTATCTAAATCGGACTGTAGCTGAGGGCTAATCACGCCGAGGCGCTGAACTAGCTCACCCACGCCTTGGTAGTTACCGTCACCTTGCAATTGCAAGATTTTCTTCGAAAGACTGGTCATAGCTGCGCGCATTTTTTCCATGTTGATGGCGTATTGACCATCGGCATTGCGAGTAAATGCACCCTCATTGGCAAAGTAGTTAAACCGGATCATGTTAGCTTTACCATGAGCGCTAGAAGCACCAAATCGAACTGAGCGGAAGATACTTGCCATGAAGGTGGTGTAGTAGTCTTGTAGGGTGCCCGTGGTCAGTTCACCTTTCTCAAACAACTGAGTCACCATATATAGACCCAGAATATCGGCCTTGCCTTCTTCCAGTGCTGATGCATGTTCTTTTAATGCAGCGCGCACGGTGCCTTTGTTATTGATTGTGTTTTTAATACCAAGCCCGTGAGCCACTTCGTGGAACATGGTATTCGCGAAGAACGCATCAAAAGTGATATTTTCACGTTGCTCTGGAACAATTAATTGATCTGCAATAGGGCGCAAAATCTTGTCAAACTTAGCACGCATCGCATTTTTAAGCTGTAAGCGGCGAGTACCCTTTTCAAGTTGCACGTATTCATCGTTTGGCAAGTTAATAGCGATGGTTTTGCTACCCGCGTTCGAATGACCAGCAAAGTAGACCGCATCGTAGGCATTTAGCTGTGCGTTCGCGCCTGGCATTTCTTGCTTGTATTTATCTTCGACAGGCAAGCCGCGTTGTAACTCGGGTAGAAACTGAGCGTATTTAGCAAGTCGATCACTCCACTGCTTGTCTTTTATGAGTACGTAGGCTTCAAATGCTGTTTTGTAGCCAAACAGTTGGTCTTCATAGGTCTCAATCGGCCCTATTACTAAGTCGACGTCGTTGTTCTTCATATCCATCCAAGCAAGATCCGATGGACGATAGTCATTACTTAAAAAGGCATCAGCGCGCAGGTTCAAATATTTCGCAAAGTCTGGATCCTCTGCTAGCTCGGCTGCTTGGCGTAATAATTTAGCGGCCTGCTTTAACTCATTAGCATAAGCCTCTGCATAAGGCACGACCTTGAGTTGGCCTGCACTGTCGCGTCGAATAAGTGTGTATTCACTATCTTTCGTATCGCTATCGAGCTCGTTAAACTCCGCTTTACTCATATCCGCAGGGTAAAAGTTTGCTCCAGGTGGCTTCTCACTGAACTCACGTAAGAAGGGTTTATCACCATTGAGTCGATCCCAGGGGCCATAATTAATGTCAGCAAATGACTGTGCTTGCGATGGCACTGCGCTTAAGAATGAACGTTTGTCATGGGCAAATGCTTGCTGCCAGAATAGGTCGTCCATGATCTTGGCTGCTTCAATCAACAATCCCAACATGTCTTTTTGATTAGCAGTCAGATGCGAAATGTCAGACGTCAGGGTGTAATCGGTATAAATCCCAAACCGATCCTCTGCACCTTTTACAACGGTATATTCAGACGTTTGCTGAGCTGAAGAAGTTGCCGTTTGGTTCGCTTGTGTTTCCTGAGAAGTTGCTTGTTCTGTACAAGCCGATAAAGCAAGAACCAATGGCGCAATGGTGAAAATTTGTTTTAACATAAGTTTAACTTTGTCAGTATAGTAGTAAAATGAGTTAAGATAATTTAATGCGATGTGGACAATATCGCAAGTTGGGTAACCAATAAGGTATGGAAACGAGTCATGACGGCAACCAATGCACTTTATTTATTGATTGAGGATAGAATACAAAGAGATCAACTCAAACTGCCTGGTTTGCCAGAAACAGCAGAACGTATTCGCGAAGCGACGATCAACCCAGATACCAACCTGCATGACCTTGCCGCAATTATCCAGCATGATACAGCATTAAGCGCGCGCTTGATCAGACTCGCCAATAGCGCTTACTTGAGCGGGCGCGCTCGTGCAGAGAGTTTGATGCAAGCACTCACTCGAATTGGACTTCGACGAATTCGAACGTTGGTGGTTGCCATGGCGGTCGAACAAGTTTTTAATCCACAAAACGATATTGTCAAAAAATATGCGGATAAGTTTGTCAGAGAGTCGCGTGACATCGCCGCAGCATCAGTTATCGTCACACAGCACCTGCATGAGCGCGGCTACTGTAACCGGCTACATCAAGACGTTTCTTTGCTCGCTGGGATGGTATGTCGCATTGGTGTGGCGCCAATACTGAAAATTGCCGATGAATTTGATGATAGTTTTGCCAATCCGACGTTCCTGAATCAAACCATTACGCATTTTGATCGGAGTCTAGGTGTGAGTGTGCTCGAGCACTGGCGATTTGCGCCGAACCTTATAAAGGTGCCGTATTTTTTCAATCGCGGCCGATTCGAAGACTTAAATGATCCGCTCGTGGCAAATTATTGCGATATCGTTCACATCGCGAGTCTATTGACGGGTCATTCACAACCCGTCGAAGGTGCCATGACCTTAGCTGAATATCAGCAACGGGAAATTATCCCCGTGCAAGACTTCTGGGAGAACGAGTCCACCCAGAAGCGTTATCAAGCTTTGCGTACATCACTTAGCTGACATACTCAGTAAGTCATCTAGCAGGGCCCCTAACTCGGCAGAGACGAGCGCTAGATCGCTATCTAGTTTTTGCTCAGGCGATGCATCATTCCAATCATCTTGATCGTCAAGTAACTGGTCGGTGGCTTTAATACGCTTAAGCGCCCAGTCTGCTTCGAGTACACATTCGATGCGCTCATTCCAAACCAAGCCTAATTTCACGACCTGTTTGCCGGCGGTTGCGTGTGCCTGAACATCCTCGCGGGTTAAGTCTTCTTGCTTACAGCGAATAATGCCACCATCAGCTTGGGGAGAACGTAGCTCAAGCTCATCACCTAAATCAAAGCGTGAGGGAAGCGACTGTTTTGTCAACCACTCGGTCAAGACCACTTCCGCCGACTCTGCGAGTGCGATGGGTTTTACCGGGAGCGAACCAAGACTGGCACGGAGGAGTCCAAGTAAATCTTCCGCTTTGTTAGCGCTGGATTCATCAACAATGACGAGTTGACGTTTTAGATCAATATAGGCCCAGGTTCGACGGAACTTACTAAATGCTTGTGGCAATAATTGGTGCGTAATATCTTCCTTGATGTTTTTCTTTTCCTTGCCATTGACAGGACGACCCTCGGTGTCTTGAATCGCCTGGACCTTCTGCTCAAGCTCTGCGTTAATGACAGCCGCCGGGAGCACTTTTTCTTCTCGTTGAGCACACACTAAGTAGCTTTGTTCAACAGCATGGTGCAGAACATCGCTCTGAGCACCAAATACAGACGTCCAACCGAAACTGGTCATATCCTGACGTCCACAAGGTTTGAACGCTTGCGCCTCAAGCTGAGACTCAAAGTCCTCGGGTAGTTGGAATGTGTCACTAAAACGATATACGCGGGCGTTTTTAAACCACATAATTAAGCGCCTTTATTTTAAAATAATGATCGGAAAAGAAAATGTGTACGTTAAGCCTTGACCTGGCTCGCTTGTAGCGGTGATTTCACCATCTAATGTTTGTGTGACAAGGTTACGCACGATATGTGTACCTAATCCACTCCCACCTTGGTTTAATTTGGTTGTAAAGAATGGGTCAAATAGCTTGGCTAACTGCTCCTGATTCATACCCTGTCCATTATCTGAGTAAACCACATGAAGTCTATCGTTATCGTTATCATCGGTGCTGGTACGAATTTTAATCTTCATTTCGCCTTCGCTGATACCTTCGAAGCCATGCAATATGGAGTTAATTATAAGATTCGTAAATATCTGTGACAGAGCACCCGCTGCGCAGCGTACGAAGAGGTTGTCTTGACAATCAATATGGACATGATGATTGTGCTTTTTTAACTGTGGCTGAAGCGATTGTACAAGATCATTGATATAGCGTTTAAGGTCAATATCACGAATCGCATCCGATGTTTGGTCGACCGCCACCTGTTTAAAACTACTAATCAACTCTGATGCGCGGTTGAGATTATTCTCTAACAATTGAATGCTCTCGCGACTCTCCTCAATATACTTGGATAATTGTGCTTGAGTGAGCGTTTTATCGTTAAGCATGCGCTCAAGGTTTTCGAGCTTCTCTTTGAGAAATGAATTTGCTGTTACACTAATGCCGATCGGCGTGTTGACGTCGTGTGTAATGCCCGCGACCAAGCCTCCTAAAGAAGCCATCTTCTCTGATTCAATCAACTGTTGCTGGGTATTTTTTAAGTGATCAAGCGATGATTGCAGGCGCTCGTTCGACTCACGTAAATTAGTCTCCATTGACCGGCGTTGACTGATTTCTCGCTCTAGCTTCTCTTGGCGAATTTCCAACTCATTTTTACGCTGTTCAAGGTCTAACATGACTTGACTTAAACGCGATGTCTTGCGCGCAACCTCTTGCTCGAGAATTGCATTTTGTTCATCTAATTGGCGGTTGGCTAACTTAAGTTTATGCTGTGTCCGCTCTAGATCTTCTTGATAGTCCTCAATATTATCGATGAGCTGATTATAAGCTTGCTCAATTAACACCAGTTCGTTGTTATGTCGCTCATCAAGCTTAATGCGTGAAGCATCCAAGTTATCCAGTCGGAAGCTGTTGATTTGTCGCGTTAGGTCGTTTAGCGGCTGGTTAAGCATGCGTTGGAACGCAATACCAAATAAAATCAACAGGAAAGCACTTTTGATGATTGCATTACCAACGATAAAGGCGAGACTAATTTTGATGCGGTCGATAGCAATATCGCGCGTGGTGAACAAAGAGACATCACCAACGCGAGTCGAGTGCCCAGAAAACTCGAAAATAAGCGCGTTGTAAAAACCGAAAGTACCGTTTTCTTCTGGTAGCACATAGCCTTCGGAAGCGCGTTCAGGTAAACCATCCACGGGTAGTGTTTCACCAATTTGAATAACAGGCTTACCACTTTCGTCTCTTATCAGTACGCCAGCAATCGCCGGAATGCTAATCAAGCCGTCAGCAATAGTTTCAATTTGAGGTGTGTTAAATTCCCACAACGATCGCGTGAGCGATCCATTAAAGGTACTTTGTTGGTTTTGCAGTTCCGCAACAAGGACACGTTTTGTGTCAAAGTACTCTGCACCGATTTGTACCGCCGTGACTGTTAGCGTTAATAAAAAATAAACGGACAGAACGCGGGTGAGAAGCGAATAAGATATGCTTTTATAAGCCATAATAAGTTGTAATTAGAGCGCCGCTTACCTAGTTTAAAGACTTTCATTAAACTAATCGATTCACCTCATAGACGCAATCTTTATCGTTGTCACAAAGTTGACATATTTACGTCATTAAGCTGTCACGAAAAATCACTAAAGTTGTCGCATCTTTCATCTGGGTGTTTAAAAATTCACCAACCTAAGTAAAGGGTCACATATGAAGTTGCTAGCGACAAGTACAGCCATTGCAATGGCTTGCGTTCTATCAACCTCAGCATTGGCACAGGATAAAACCTTAGAGCCAGTCGTTGAGAACGCCACCGATATCAATGAGTCTGCACGCGAGGCTCAGCTTACAGTAGACAAGATTTCTGATTCCATGCAAGAACGCATGCAGCAATACAAGCAGATCATGAAAGAAATCGAAGGTCTGCAAGTTTACACCAACCAACTTCAAAATCAGATCGATGATCAACAGGTTGAGATGGCTGATTTAAACCAGTCGATTGACCAGGTCAGTTACGTGGAGCGCCAGATTACTCCATTAATGATTCGCATGGTTGATGCGTTAGATACTTTTATCGAACTCGATGTGCCCTTTTTAGAGCAAGAGCGTGATGAACGCATTGCGGGTCTGCGCGATTTGATGAGTAAAGCGAACGTGGACGTGTCTGAAAAATTCCGTCGTGTTATGGAAGCCTATCAAATTGAGACAGATTATGGTCGCAATATTGAGGCTTATACAGCTGAGCATTCCATTGATGGGCAAGTTCAAGACGTGACCTTCTTACGCGTAGGTCGTGTGGCATTGATTTATAAATCGCGCGATGGACAACATCTCGGCATCTGGGACAACGACAGTAAGCAGTGGATGGAACTTGACCAGGCTCATCGTCCCGCTGTTGAAACTGCCATCCGTATCGCACGTAAGCAGGTCGCTCCCGATATGTTGATGCTACCGCTCGTCGTGAATAAAACCGCGTCAACTAACGCTGCCGATTAAGGAGTCCCAAGATGTCGATGAAACCAATCAAGTTAATACTCAGCGCAGCACTAACATTAGGTTTGGTAGCTGGCGCGCAAGCGGCACCTAAGCCGCAAGATCCTATCAACCTTGACCAGTTACTTGAGCAATTACAGCAAGGTAAATACGCACAGTCGGAAGAAAACAAAGCTCGCTTAGAGCGTTTCCGCCAGCAGGAGCAAGAGCAAAAGCAAATGTTGCGCGATGCCATCGCACAGCGTCAAGCGCTTGAGCAACAAGCGTCAGACTTAGAGACACGCTTTGAAAGCAATGAGACTCAACTAGGTAACTTGCAAGATACCTTGACTCAAAGCATGGGCTCATTGAAAGAACTCTTTGGTGTATTACAGCAAGTGACCAATGATGCTGCGGGTAGCTTCCAAAACTCTGTTATTTCAGCCCAGTACCCCGGCCGTTCTGATGAGCTAAAGCAGTTATCTGAGCAAATCAGTAACTCGTCTAAACTGGCGTCTATCGAAGATATCGAGAAAGTTTGGCTGGCGCTACAAAAAGAAATGACCGAGTCAGGCAAAATTGCCGAGTTCTCTGCGCCTGTGACTGAAGCTGATGGTGAGAAAGACGTCGAAGATGTCTTACGTGTTGGGGCATTCAACCTTGTTGCAGATGGCGCGTACCTTGAATATAACGCAACCACTGGCAACATCGCTGAATTAGTCCGTCAACCGGCAGGACGTTTCACCGAGAGTGCTGAAGAGTTGCAAGACGCCTCAAGTGGTGTTGTCGCATTTGGTTTGGATCCGACGGGCGGCTCGATTCTTGGGTTATTGGTACAGGCGCCTAGCTTAAAAGAGCGGGTGGACCAAGGTGGAACTGTGGGCTACATCATCCTTGGGCTTGGCTTAATCGGTCTATTGATTGCACTTGAGCGATTCGTATCACTCATGCTCATTGGCAATAAAGTAAAGCGCCAACTTAAAGCGCCACAACCGAAAGAAGACAACCCGTTGGGTCGCGTCATGTTGATTAAAGACAAGTTCCCTGATGCGGATACAGAAACACTCGAACTCAAACTGAGTGAGGGCATCTTACGCGAAGTACCGAAGATCACCCGCAACCTCACGTTTATTAAGATCATCTCGGTTGTCGCTCCGTTGATGGGTCTATTAGGTACGGTTACCGGTATGATTAATACCTTCCAAGCAATTACCTTGTTTGGTACCGGTGACCCGAAAATGATGGCGGGTGGTATCTCGCAAGCATTGGTGACCACAGTGCTTGGTCTTGTCGTCGCGATTCCAATGACGTTGCTATTCGCAATGTTGCATACACGCAGTAAAAACATGATCCACATTTTGCAGGAGCAAGCATCAGGCATTATCGCTGAACGCTCTGAGCGAGGAGAATAGTCGTGTTATTTCTGATTGAATTCAGCAATGCGATTAGAGATTTCATCGAGGCCGGCGGGCATGTCCTGCTGGTCATCGGAATCCTAATCTTCAGTATGTGGCTGATGATACTCGAGCGAATTTTTTACTTTTTCAATGGCCACCGTAAAGCGGTCAAAGACGCACGCAAGCGTTGGAAAGAGCGTGACGATAAATCGTCTTGGAATGCTGAGCAGATCCGCCAAGCGATGATTTCACGTGTTGCGCTGGGTCTGGGCGGTAATTTGCCGGTGATAAAAGCGTTAGTCGCTTTATGTCCTTTGCTTGGGCTGATGGGTACCGTGACCGGCATGATCGAGGTGTTTGATGTGATGGCCATAACAGGTACCGGAAGTGCTCGCTCGATGGCTGCGGGTGTCTCAAAGGCTACTATCCCTACCATGGCCGGAATGGTTGGAGCATTATCTGGAGTATTTGCCGCGACTTGGTTGCAGCGTACAACGCGCCGCGAGCGAATGAAATTAGAAGATCGAATTTTATTGGAGCGTCACTAATATGAAACAGCATTTTGCCAATTTAGTTGAAGAAGAAGAGAGCGCTATCGACATGACGCCGATGCTCGACGTGGTCTTTATCATGTTGATCTTCTTCATTGTGACAGCCTCATTCGTAAAAGAGTCGGGCATTGATGTTAACCGCCCAGATGCCGCTACAGCTGTGCAAAAGAATCGCGCCAATATTTTGGTTGCAATCAGTGACTCGAATGAAGTGTGGATTAACAAGCGTCAGATTGATTTACGCGCGGTTCAGGCGAATATCGAACGCCTTTATGCAGAGAATCCACAAGGCTCAGTCGTAATTCAGGCCGATGAAGAGTCAAACACTAAGACCTTGATTGAGGTTATGGATGCCGCACGAGCTGCCGGTGTGTTCGATGTCTCAGTAGCAACGGATGAGCAGTAACTATGAGATATATTGCCGCGCTATTAGTTGCCGCTGCAGTCACCATCGGGCTGTTCTATTTAATGCAGTCATTAATTAGCTCGGGTGAGGGCGCGATGTCGGAGCCGGTAAAGGGCAGTGTCTTGGACTTCGTGCGTACGCCGGAACCTGAGCAGGTGCAGGAAAAAGAGCGCAAGCCCGAACGCCCGCCGGAACCTGAACAGCCACCGGAAGATTTACCACAACCCGATATGAGCTCAGACGTTGATACAGATAGCTCGGGGTCTTATGACTTCAGCGCTGATGTCAGTGCCAGTGCGGATATTGGCAATGGCGCCTCGTTACAAGCGAGCGATGGTGAGTACTTGCCCATCGTTAAGGTTCAGGCAACTTACCCGCGTCGTGCACTTCAACGTGGCATTGAGGGCTATGTGGTAGTCGAGTTTACGGTCACCAAGCAAGGCTCAGTGAAAAATCCGGTTGTTGTCGAGGCAGAACCTCAAGGCATATTTGAAGACTCAGCCATGGAAGCCGTACTTAAGTTTAAGTATAAGCCACGCGTTATCGACGGTGAGCCGGTAGAAGTCGAAGGGGTGCGTAACCGTATGACCTTCGAAATGAATTAAGGTGAGGTGAGCAATGAAACATTTTCTATTAAGTGGCGTAATTGCTTGGGTTGTAGGTACGACGCTCGTTCAGCCTGTACTGGCTCAGACAACAGAGCGTGTACCCGCATTGCGTGAAAAAGTGTATAGCCAATTAGCTCGTGCTCAACAAGAAGCTGAAGATAATGGCGTGCAAGCTGGCTTGGCTGCGTTGAAGTCGGTTGAGGATCGTGCGGATAGTATGAATAGCTATGAACGTGCGATGCTTTGGAACTTCTATGGTTATACTTATTACGATAATGAACAAGTCGACAAGGCGATTGACTACTTTGCAAAGGTGGTTCAAGAGTCACCCATTCCGGAGTCGCTCAGAAAAAATACGCTGTTCAGCTTGGCTCAGTTAAGCTTAACTGAGGGGAATTTTCAAGAAACGCTGGATTACCTCGATCGATGGGAAAACGTGGCCAAGGCGGATGAGCTTAGTAAGGCTTGGGTCCTAAAAGCCCAGGCACTGTATCAAGCAGAGCGTTATGCGGAATCCTTGCCATTTATTCAGAAAGCCATTGCGGCCGCTGACAAGGAAGATAAAGCACCTCAAGAAAATTGGTTGATACTCGCTCGAGCTATTCATTATGAACTAAAGCAAACTGAGCAAGTGGCGGCTGTGCTTGAGCGCTTGGTAAAACTCTACAGTAAACCAGAATATTGGCTACAACTAGCAGGAGTTTACGGTCAACTTGATCAGACTAAGAAGCAACTGGCAGTACTTGAAGCTGCAAACCAGCAAGGATTTATCGATACGGCTGGAGAATTGCGAAATCTTGCGCAGGTTTACTATATTAATCAGTTACCGTACAAAGCGGCGAAGATCATGAAAGACGGTTTTGACGCTAACAAGATTGAGACAAACCTGGCTAATCGCAAGTTTTATGCGCAAAGCTTGATGCAGGCGCGTGAATATCAGCAAGCGTTGGATGCCTATTTGTGGGCTGACGAAGTCAGCGAAGATGGCGAAATGTTAGCGCAGGCAGCACACGTTGCACTCAATCTGGATAAGAATCAGCGTGCGACGGCGTTAGCTAAACAGGCACTTGAAAAAGGCGAAGTACGTAATGCGGGTAACTTGTGGTTGTTGCAAGGTATGGCCGCGGTCAACCAACGTCAATACGAACAAGCCGTCGAGGCGTTTGCTAAAGCGCTTGAGTTTCCAGAGAGTAAGGCGGCAGCTCAGCAATGGCAACGATATGCAAAAAGCCAAGTTGACTATCAAGCGCGTGTTAACGAAACTGCAATGAATTAGTCATGCTTCTGCAATAAAAGGTACATAAAGTAAGAAAACTGTAATAAAATCTACACGATGTTTTAACTAAACGTTCATTTTCACGCGTAGTTCACGACAAAAACCGTAAACTGCGTTAATGACTAAAACAATCGTGTGGATTTTATGCTTCGATATTTTATGTATGCAGCATTGATGTGCAGTTCGATAAACGCATACGCGGGCGATAAGAATGATGCGCTAACCGTCTACGGTCGTGCCAACATCGGCTTGCTATACAGTGATATTGCGGATCAAGATGATACGGAAGTCAAAAGCTACTCATCCCGCTTTGGCTTGAAGGGCCGTCAGTCGCTCGACAATAATCTTGAAGTTTTTTATCAATTTGAGTGGGGCGTCGACCTCGCTGGCTTTGATGAAGATAATTCTATTAGTGATCGTAACCAAATCGTGGGTCTGCGTAGCGATTTTGGTACCGTCATGTTAGGCCGCTATGATACGTTTCTGAAAGACTCACAAGGTGCTGTTGACCAATTCAAGGACTATACAGCCGATCTGAAATACCTATTCAAAGGCGAAGTCCGTGCTGATAATAGCCTGACTTATTACTCGCCCGCTTATAAAGGTTTCAAACTGGGCTTTACCTACGTATTTTCGGACGAAGATAGTGTAGACGACGGTCAATCGTTTGGCCTCATTTACGGGGATGAAAAGCTCAAAAAGAGTAACGTTTATGCCGCGTTAGCATTTGATAATGAGGTGGCAGGCTTTGACATCGTACAATTCTCTTTCGCCACTAAGGTGAATGATTTCAAGTTAGGTTTTGCAGCTCAAGATTACCAGTCAGTGGATGGCATAATCAGTGCTCAGGGCGTGTTGGTCAGTGCCGCTAAACGCTATGGCGCTTGGGTGCCTAAGGTTCAGTATCAAGTTATTAAAGATGATGAGCGAGATCATTCGATCTCTATCGGCAGTGATTACTACCTCGGTGATAACACACGTTTGTTTGCCTTTTACACCGCTCGTAACCGCGATATTCAGCAGCAGATAACAGAAGACTACCTTTCTATCGGTGTACGTCACGATTTTTCTTGGTAAGATAGAAGCGCGATGAGCAGCTACTCTTCGGCTGCTCTATCTATTGAGCCAGATAATCGAGTGACGTCATGACGAATCTTATTGTACTTGCCATCTATTTGTTGATTGGTGTGGTGATTAAACGCGCTGGGAAGTTCCCTGATAACACTGCGCAAGTGCTCAACTTGTACGTCATTTACGCCGCTTTACCCGGTGTTATTTTTACCAAAATTCCTGACTTACACTTTTCTTCCGATCTCATTATTCCAATTATTACCCCGTGGCTACTGCTGGCAATGAGTGCCGTTATGGTATTGCTGCTAAGTCGTTGGTTTAATTGGTCGCGGGAAGTCACCGGTGCCCTGCTGATTTGTGTACCGCTAGGTAATACCTCATTTTTTGGCTTTCCGATGATTGAGGCGTTCTATGGCAGTGATGCGATTGTATATGGGTTGCTCTACGATCAGTTTGGCTCGTTCTTTGGATTAGCTATTTATTCGACAATTATTATAGCGCTGTACCGTCCGCTTGCTGCTGGGGAATCAGCAGAACGTCCGCGCATTGTGGATATCATCAAGAAAATCGTGCTGTTTCCGCCGTTCATTGCGCTGATAATCGCCCTATTAATTAAAGATATGGCTTACCCTGAGGTGTTCTCGGTGCTGACTGAGTCGTTGGCGGTGACATTGGTGCCTGTCATTATGGTGGCTGTTGGGTTCCAGCTAAAATTTCGTTTGCCAAAAGGCAGCAAAACGCCACTCACCGTCGGTTTATTGCTCAAATTACTGGTGATGCCAGCGGTGACATTATTGGTATTAGCATCGACCACGGGCATTGAATCGACTTTAGTACAAGTCACTATTTTTGAAGCCGCAATGCCGCCCATGATTACGGCGGGCGCGGTTGCCATCATGGCTGGTTTGGCACCGATCTTATCGGCCGCCACGGTGGGGTACGGTATCTTGTTGGCGTTCATTACTTTACCGTTACTACATCAATTACTGCAGTGGTTGGCATGACTGCGTGACAATGTCACAAAAGTGACCTAGTTTAATAAAACTGTCATAATAATTGTTAATACTATGTCGCATAGTTTAACAAGTCAGGAAACCAATCAATGCCGCGTAGAATTCTCATAGTAGAAGATGAAGCACCTATTCGCGAAATGCTGAGTTTTGTTATGGAGCAACATGGTTATCAAGCCGTGGAGGCTAAGGACTATGACAGTGGTCTTGCCAAAATCGCAGAGCCCTATCCCGATATGGTGCTGTTAGACTGGATGCTACCGGGCGGTTCAGGTATTCAGCTTGCCAAGAAAATTAAGAGTGATGATTTCACGCGTAACATTCCAATTATTATGCTCACTGCGCGCGGCGAGGAAGAAGACAAAGTGCGTGGACTCGAAGTGGGTGCCGATGACTACATTACAAAGCCATTCTCGCCCAAGGAACTGATGGCACGGATGCGCGCAGTATTCCGTCGCGTTGCGCCGACCGTCTTGGATGAACCTTTAGAGATAGAGGGACTAAAGCTTGATCCTGTTTCACATCGTATTTCTACGCATGATCGTAGTATCGATATGGGACCAACAGAGTTTAAACTGTTGCATTTCTTTATGACGCATCCGGAGCGTGTATACAGCCGCGAGCAGCTACTCGATCAAGTTTGGGGTACCAATGTTTATGTAGAAGATCGCACCGTTGATGTGCACATTCGTCGCTTGCGTAAAGCGTTACATGAGCACGGTTACGATCGTTTGATCCAGACGGTTCGTGGCGTCGGCTATCGCTTTTCAAGCCGGTAACAGAAGGTTATGGATAGAGAGTACAGCAGTTTTGGTGCACTTAAGGGGCTTGTTCTCTATCTAGTGCCTTTTGCCATTATTGGTGCCATATTGGGCATCTTTTGGCAAGCGATGTCGCTATCCATGGCAGGCCTTTTGATATGGCACTATTATTATCAGCAAAAATTGACCGATTGGCTCTGGAATAGCCGTAACTTAATGCCGCCCACGGCGCCAGGCAGTTGGTCTTACATTTACGACGGGATTTACCGAAACCAGCGTCGTAGCCAACAACGGCGTCGGTCGTTAGCTCAGTTACTTCGTCGCTTCCGTGAAGCAGCCGAAGCGCTTCCAGATGCAGCCATTGTGTTTCGACGTGATGGCTCATTGTTATGGAGTAACCAACTCGCGCAATTCTATTTTGGTCTTAAATGGCCAGATGACGCGGGTATGCGCCTATCAAACTTAATCCGTCATCCCGAATTCTTTAGTTACCTGAGTAAAGGTAATTTTGAAGAAGCGCTGACAATTCCCTCACCTGCCCGCGACTCGTTAGATATTGAGATTCGGGTAATGCCTTACAGTGATGATCAATATCTCTTAGTCGCACGCGATGTCACTCAAATTAAGCAATTGGATAATCTGCGTAAAGACTTTGTAGCGAATGTTTCGCACGAACTAAAAACACCTCTGACGGTATTGCAAGGGTATCTTGAAATGGTTGAGGACCCAGCGATGACTCCGCCGGCAATGATGACCAAAGCGGTGGGTGAGATGCAACGTCAAAGTGAGCGTATGCGATTGCTTATTGATCAACTGCTTGAGCTTTCTCGCATGGAAACACCATCGCATGATGTCTTTGAACGGGTAGTGGATGCACCTTCATTACTACAACAGTTGCAAACTGAGGCGGAAAAATTAGCTAAAACAAAATCTATTAATGTTCACTTTGATGTGGCGCCCGTTAAAGTTTACGGCAAAGAGGATGCGTTACGGAGCGCAATGCAAAACCTCATTACCAATGCCATTCGTTATAACCAAGAAGGGGGTGATATTCGGGTCACTTGGCAAATGGTCGGGAGTGAGGTTGAGTTCAGTGTCGAAGATACTGGGCCGGGGATTGCCTCGGAGCATTTACCAAGGCTGACTGAGCGCTTTTATCGTGTTGACAAGGATAGAAACAGTGAGCGCGGCGGCACCGGTTTAGGTCTTTCTATTGTTAAACAAGCGTTGCAACATCATAACTGTGAGCTACAGGTGAATAGTGCATTGGGCAAGGGGTCGCGCTTTTGGTTCCGTTTACCTGCTGGACTCAGAGTCACCGGCAAACGTCATTAAAGTGACTTTTTTTTGTCATAAATGTCATTAAACTGTCACACAAATCTCATAAACTGCTGAAAATACGGTCAACTGGTTTTGTGAAAGTCACGTGAGGACAAACAGCATGAACAAGTTCAACAAGGCAGTCAAACAGCTTTTAGGCCTCAGTGTGATGATGGCACTGATGAGTCCTGCACACGCGACGGATGACTTACCAAAATACGAGAAAGTGTCGGGCTTGTCCGGCAATCTATCTTCGGTAGGCTCTGATACCTTAGCCAACATGATGACATTCTGGGGTGAAGAGTTTAAACGCATGTACCCTAGCGTAAACATTCAAATTCAGGCTGCGGGCTCTTCGACTGCACCACCGGCACTGACTGAAGGTACAGCGAGCTTTGGACCGATGAGCCGTGCCATGAAGTCAAAAGAAATAGAAGCATTTGAGAAGCGCCACGGTTATAAGCCGACACCCATTCGTGTCGCGATTGATGCGCTGGCGGTGTTCGTTCATAAGGATAATCCGGTTAAAGGTCTGTCGATTGCGGAAGTCGATGGTATTTTTTCTTCGACACGAAAATGTGGTTTTCCAGAGCCTATCACTCGCTGGGGTCAACTCGGCTTAACAGGCGATTGGGCGAGTAAAGATTTGCAGTTGTACGGCCGCAACTCGGTGTCAGGTACTTATGGCTACTTTAAAGAAGCGGGGCTGTGTGACGGTGACTTTAAGGCCAATGTAAATGAGCAACCTGGCTCTGCCTCTGTTGTACAATCGGTTTCAACGTCGCTGAATGCAGTAGGCTACTCGGGTATCGGGTACGTCACCTCAGGCGTTCGCGCGGTACCGATTGCTCGCGGTGACAGTCATGAGTTTGTCTCAGCAACCCGTGAAAATGCTTTGGCCGGTAAATATCCTTTAGCTCGCTTTTTATATGTTTATGTGAATAAGCACCCGAACCAACCGTTAAGTAAAGCTGAAGCCGAGTTCGTAAAGATGATTTTGTCTCAGCAGGGACAAGCTATTGTCGACAAGGACGGTTATATTGCATTGCCCCGCGCTATCGTGGATGCTGAGCTTAAAAAATTAGGTTTGCATAACGCAGAATAAACAGTGTTATTCAGTTAAATAGCCAGCGCCCATGCGCTGGCTTAACACGTTAATAGGAAAGGTATGGACAGGCAAACAGAGCAGCAACTAAAAGCGAGTCAGGCGCGCTTATTAAAAGATAGGCTGGCGCGTGTCGGTGTTACCACCGGTGGTGTTTTGGTGCTGGTTGCGCTGTTGCTTATATTTTTCTATTTGCTTTATGTCGTGCAACCGATTTTTGAATCCGCTTCGGTCAAGCCGATGCATAGCTTTGACATTAAAGCCAATGACCAAACTTTGGCGCTGGGAATGGAAGAACAGGCTGAAATTGGTTATCGCTTTGGCGCATCCGGCAAAGGTGAGTTTTTTGCCTTACAAGATAATACCTTTTCAGAACGTAAAATCGGCGATGTGATTGAACAACGTATGTTAGTGCCGCAAGGCAAAATTACTAGTTTCGCGCGCTCGTTACCGGTTAATCAGCAGTTTGTCTATGGGTTAGATAATGGGAAAGCCCTTATTGTGCAGCCCAAATTCAGCGTCACTTTTCCAGAGACGGCTCGTACACAGGGTACTCGTCAAGTTGAACGACTGATTATGCCGCGCTTTGAGGTACTCAATAATGAGCAACCGTTGCAAGTCGATGAGCAGGGACGTCCACTTGAGCAGTTGGCTTATGCGACGGATGGCGAAGGTATGCTGATGGCGGCAGTCACTGGTGCTGATACGTTACTGATTACAAAGTTTGCAGCAGAACAAAACTTTTTGACAGGCGAGATATCACTCACACCTAAATATGAACAACGTAAAATGACCGCTTCGATACGAGATATTGCGGTTACGCCCGATTTAAATAAAGTTTTTGCACTGATTAATAACCGAATTGTGGTTTACTCAGTCAGCATGTCCGGTGCAGTGAGTGAAAGCCAAGTGATCACGCTTAACGGGCGGCAGTTTGGCCAGGCGCAATCATTACACTTGATGCCCGGTGCCGCCACCGTATTGGTCACCCATGAAAGTGGTGTTATCTCACAATGGTTTGAAGTGCCCACTGACGAAGGACGAACGTTTAAGTACATTCGCCAGTTTGATGCCGGCGGACAAATTGTTGACTTAGAAGTCGAGGACTATCGTCGTACATTTTATGCGGTGACCCACGATGGCAAGCTGAATATATTTCATACGACGTCTGAGGCGGACCTCTATCATGAGGCTTTGCCTAACCGAGAAACACAAATGATCACGATCGATCCGCGTGCTAACCATCTCTTAGCTGAAGCCGGTAATGAGCTAACATTATTCAAATTGAGTAATGAACACCCGGAAGTGACGTGGAGCGGATTATGGGAACAGGTTTGGTATGAAGGTTATCCAGAGCCTTCGTATACCTGGCAGTCAACTTCGGGTTCGGACGACTTTGAGCCTAAATTTAGTTTAGTGCCGATCTCGTTTGGTACGATCAAAGCTGCACTCTATGCCATGTTGTTTGCCGTACCCATTGGTTTAGCGGCTGCAGTTTACACGGCTTACTTTATGTCGCCCTCAGTGCGTAAAGTGGTTAAACCGACTGTTGAGATTATGGAGGCACTACCGACGGTTATTCTAGGTTTCTTGGCGGGACTTTGGTTAGCACCGATTATTGAAGCTTATTTGCCCGGTGTGCTGGCGGTGATTATCTTAACACCGTTGTCTATTATTGGCTTCGCTGCACTTTGGCAGTTATTACCGTCCCAAGTGCGTAATACGTTAGGTGAGGGGCGTGCATCGTTAATTCTCGTGCCGCTTGTGTTATTCGTTGGCTGGTTATCCTTTTCAATGAGTCCGTGGGTTGAGGCCGTATTATTCGACGGCAATGTACGCGGCTATTTGACCAATGAGTTAGGCGTCACCTTTGATCAGCGAAACTCGTTGGTGGTAGGGATAGCCATGGGATTTGCGGTGATACCGACCATTTTTTCTATCGCAGAGGACGCCGTATTTAGTGTTCCTAAGCACTTGTCTAATGGTTCATTAGCGCTCGGTGCGACACCGTGGCAAACGCTGACTAAAGTCGTATTACTGACAGCAAGCCCCGGAATCTTCTCAGCGATAATGATGGGGCTCGGACGCGCTGTCGGTGAGACTATGATCGTACTTATGGCGACAGGTAACACACCGATTATGGATTGGAATATTTTCGAGGGTATGCGCACCTTATCAGCCAACATCGCGGTCGAGATGCCCGAATCCGAAGTGGGAAGTTCGCATTATCGCATTCTTTTCCTAGCCGCATTCGTGTTGTTCATCTTCACGTTTTTCTTTAACACCATCGCCGAGTTTGTCCGTCAACGGTTACGTGACAAATACAGTTCGATGTAGGGCTGACAGTTAGAGGTTACTCATGAAGCAATGGTTTAGAACTGGAAAGCCTTGGATTTGGTTGACGGCTGGCGCGGTGAGTGTGAGCTTGGTGGCGGTTATAGGCTTAGTGTTAATGATTGGTTGGCGTGGATTATCATTTTTTTGGCCGACAGCGATTCATCAAATGACCATCGAAACAGCATCGGGCGAGACACGCACGCTTATCGGCGAAATCTATGATAGCGAAGAAGTACCTATTGACCGTGTCCGGCAATCAGGTGTTGAGGTCGATGCGAGCGAAGGTGAACTGATTACACGTTACTTGATGAAAATCGGTAACCGCGAGTATGTGCCGTTGGACTTCACTTGGGTGGTCGAGCCAACTATTGTTGAAGATAAAACACCCACTGATATGGCGATCATTGAACGTACAAAAGACGGAAATTTCTATGGCCGTATCATTGCGATTGAGCAACAAGGTGAGCGAATCGCTGGGTATGAAGAAGCTGATTTCCGCGAGGTGTTATTCGATCGTGTTGAGCGCGCAGTCGAACTGCACGATGAGGGACAAGCGCTACAGGAAGATGAAATTGGCCGGATCAACTATCAGTTGAGCGAATTAGGCTTGGAGGAACGCCGCTTAAAACTTGAAGGACAATTAACTGAGCAGGCCTTGGCACGCCTTGAAGCGGAGCGAGAGCGGTTACAAGCGGAATACCAAACGTTAGAAAAAGCGTTGTTTGAGATTCGTGATCGAGCCGCACGGGATACGCTTATTGTCGAAGATTTTCGGGGCGAAGCGGTTGCTGTGCCGTTGTACCGCGTGTTGGATGTTAACTTCCCGAACGACATGCATTTACTTGCAAAGATCGGTCATTTTTTCCAACAAATTGGTAAGTTTGTCTCCGAGCCACCTCGTGAAGCGAACACCGAAGGCGGTGTTTTTCCGGCAATTTTTGGTACCGTATTCATGGTGCTGTTGATGTCGGTGATTGTTACGCCTTTTGGTGTCGTCGCGGCAGTCTATTTGCACGAATATGCAGGCAAAAATCCAGTGACCAAGCTGATTCGGATTGCCGTGATTAACCTCGCGGGTGTTCCGTCGATTGTTTATGGTGTTTTTGGTCTCGGCTTTTTCGTCTACATGGTCGGAGGTAGCATTGATCAAGTGTTTTACCCAGAAGCACTACCTAATCCAACCTTTGGTACGCCGGGCGTGCTGTGGTCTGCGATTACTTTAGCGATCTTAACCTTGCCAGTGGTGATTGTTTCGACGGAAGAAGGGCTTGCGCGTATTCCAAGTAGCTTACGTGAGGGCTCGTTGGCACTAGGTGCGACTAAATGGGAAACCATCTGGCGAATTATCGTACCTATGGCGTCTCCGGCAATAATGACCGGCCTTATTCTTGCGGTGGCTCGCGCGGCAGGCGAAGTGGCACCGTTGATGTTGGTTGGGGTGGTTAAATCTGCGCCAATGCTTCCGGTTGATGGCAACTTTCCTTACTTCCATCTAGATCGCAAATTTATGCACTTAGGGTTCCATATTTACGATGTCGGCTTCCAAAGTCCTAATGTAGAGGCTTCGCGCCCGTTAGTTTATGCGACATCGTTTTTACTGATTACTGTGATTGTTGGACTCAACCTCACGGCCATCGGTGTGCGCAATCACTTACGTGAGAAATACCGTGCACTTGAGCAATAATCACTTAGCAATAGAAGGACAGCATTGATGATTTCGGTTAGTCCAAATAATGCCAGCGAAAAATTAGACTTGGCGAATTTAACAGACGATCAGCGCGCACTCGAAATTAAAAATTTGAGTCTATACTATGGAGAAGATCGTGCGTTGCACGATATCTCGATGAGTGTCCCTAAACACGGTGTCACTGCATTCATTGGTCCATCTGGCTGTGGTAAATCGACCTTACTGCGCTGCATCAACCGCATGAACGATCTGGTTGAGAGCTGCAAAGTGAAAGGCGATATTTTACTGCACGGTAAAAACATTTATGACAAAGGTGTGGATGTTGCTGCATTACGTCGCCGTATTGGTATGGTGTTCCAGCGCCCAAACCCTTTTCCTAAGTCGGTGTATGAGAACGTGGTCTATGGTTTGCGTTTGCAAGGCATTAAAGATCGCCGTGTACTGGACGAAGCCGTCGAGCGCTCACTCAGAGGGGCGGCATTATGGGATGAGGTAAAAGATCGACTGAATGCGAGTGCCTTCAGTTTATCGGGTGGTCAGCAGCAGCGCTTGGTCATTGCTCGGTCGATCGCGATTGAGCCGGAAATTTTACTGTTAGATGAGCCGACCTCTGCGTTGGACCCTATTTCGACGTTGACGATTGAAGAGCTCATCACCGATTTAAAGCAAAAATATACCGTTGTGATTGTTACGCACAACATGCAGCAAGCGGCGCGTGTGTCTGACCAGACCGCATTTTTGTATATGGGTCAGCTCATTGAATATGCCAACACCGACACGTTGTTTACCACGCCCATGGAAAAACGTACGGAAGATTACATCACTGGACGGTACGGTTAAGGAGTACAGGCATGGATAAATTAAACATGGGTAAGCACATTTCCAATAAGTTTAACGAGGAATTGGAAGCCGTGCGTAACCGCGTATTGAGTATGGGCGGTTTGGTCGAGCAACAATTAAGTGACGCCATTACGGCGATTCAAACCGCTGATGTTGAATTAGCGGAGAAGGTCCTGAGTAATGACCACAAGGTCAATAAACTCGAAGTCCAAATTGACGAAGAGTGCGTGCACATTATTGCAAAACGTCAGCCTGCGGCGAGTGACTTACGGTTAGTTATTGCCATTATTAAGACGATTGCTGATTTAGAACGAATTGGTGACGAAGCAGAACGCATCGCTAAAGTGGCGAAGGAAAGCTTCAGTAATGATCAACAGCAGTTGTTGGTCAGCTTAGAGAATTTAGGTCATCAAATTTTGACCATGCTACGTAAAGTACTCGACGCATTTGCCCGGATGGATCTTGATGCTGCTTATGAGGTACACCGCCAAGATGAGCAGGCAGACCGTCAGTATGAGGCACTGACACGTCA
The DNA here is from genome assembly GCF_000152885.1 of Idiomarina baltica OS145. Taxonomy (GTDB): domain Bacteria; phylum Pseudomonadota; class Gammaproteobacteria; order Enterobacterales; family Alteromonadaceae; genus Idiomarina; species Idiomarina baltica. The sequence goes on along the minus strand of NZ_CH672407.1, from coordinate 215,169 downwards.
ATTGATGACTTACATGATGGAAGACTCGCGCTCGATTCCTAAAATCATGAATGTGTTGTGGTCCGCGCGTTCGCTCGAGCGCATGGGCGACCGTTGCCAAAATATTGCCGAATACATCATCTTTTTCGTCAAAGGAAAAGATGTGCGCCATGTCTCGCCCGAGAGCATTGAGCGCACAGTCAAAGGTGACAGAGCCCCTTAGAACAGCTGCCGGGCGCGGATCGTGCCCGGAATTGCCTTCATTTTATCAAGCAATTCGGTGCCATTGTCGGTATCAATATCCATCACGACATAACCAACGTTTTCATCTGTTTGTAGGTACTGGCCCGCTACGTTAATCTCAAAATCACTCAATATACTGTTGATCGCGTTCATCATACCGGGTTGGTTTTTGTGGATATGCAGTAAACGGCGAGCGGTTGCGTGCTGTGGTAAAGAAACTTCTGGGAAATTTACCGCCGACAGTGTTGAGCCGTTATCAGAGTAGTGCACCAGCTTACCGGCGACCTCGATACCAATATTTTCTTGTGCCTCAACGGTCGAGCCGCCAATATGCGGCGTCAGCAAGCAGTTTTCGATACCACATAACGGAGATTCAAAGAGATCTTGGTTGCTTTGAGGCTCCACTGGGAATACGTCGATAGCGGCTCCGGCTAAATGACCGCTGGTTAACGCCTCAGCAAGTGCTTCGATATCGACGACGGTGCCGCGAGAAGCATTAATCAGCAAACTATTTGGTTTCATTTTAGCCAGCTGGGCAGAGCCTATCATCCAGCGGGTTGAAGGTGTTTCTGGCACGTGCAAAGTCACCACATCGGCTTTTGCGAGTAGATCATCCAGGCGTTTGCTAGAGCGCGCGTTACCCATGGGTAGCTTGGTCTCGACATCATAATAAATAACTTGCATACCGAGCTGCTCCGCTAATACGCTCAGTTGGCTACCGATATGACCGTAGCCAACGATACCGAGTATTTTGCCTCGCACCTCGTACGCATGGTTGGCCGACTTCAGCCAGCCTCCCTTATGCGCTTGCGCGTTTTTTTGCGGAATGCCACGCAACAACATAATGGTTTCGGCTAGCACCAATTCAGCGACGCTGCGTGTATTTGAAAACGGTGCATTGAATACGACTACACCGTGCTTTTGTGCGGCTTTTAAGTCGACTTGATTAGTACCAATACAAAAGCATCCAACCGCGATAAGCTTTTCAGCCGCAGCGAACACTTTCTCAGTTAACTGCGTGCGCGAGCGGATACCAATCATGTGTACGTCTTTGATTTTCTCGCACAACTCATCCTCATCGAGTGAGCCTTTGAGGATTTCGAGCTGGTCGTAGCCTTGTTGCTTAAGTAACTCGATGGCGCTGTCATGGACACCTTCGAGTAATAGTACTTTAATTTTGTCTTTTGCGAGTGATGTAACGGCCATTTAGTTTCCCCACGTCAGCTCTTTAACACCCTCTGAGGTTGCCAGTAAGGCAACATCGGCAGAACGGGCTGCAAATAGTCCGTTGGTGACAACACCGACTACATTGTTCAGTTGTTCTTCGAGTTCAACAGCATTAAGGATATCGAAGTTGTGCACATCAAGTATCCAGTTACCGTTGTCGGTGGTCACGCCTTGACGCCAAACAGGATCGCCGCCGAGCTTGACTATTTCACGCGCAACATAGGAACGTGCCATGGGAATCACCTCAACGGGCAACGGAAATGTACCCAGTCGACCGACTAATTTGCTTTCATCAGCGATGCAGACGAACTTTTTGGCAACCGCAGCGACGATTTTCTCACGTGTAAGTGCGGCACCACCGCCTTTAATCATTTGACCGTGTTCGTCAATTTCGTCAGCGCCATCAATATAAACAGGAACCTCGGGGGCGTTGTTCAGTTCGAAAACTTCAATGCCATGTTGTTTGAGCCGTTCGGTTGAGGCGTCTGAGCTTGAAACAGCGCCTTCGATATCGTCTTTGATCTTAGCTAATTCATCAATAAAGAAGTTAACAGTAGAGCCAGTACCGACGCCGACGATAGCGCCTTTCTCGACGTACTTAATGGCAGCTTGCGCGGCTTGTTGTTTTAACTTATCGGAAGCGGACATAGCGGGGTTCCCATACAGATTGTTGTGATACTTGATGGCACATCAGTATACCGATTTTGATGACGCATCGCTAAGAAAACTTAGGTTCGTGTTTAAAGGACCAATGTCGTGTCGGTGTGATCACTTCAGGTATCGCCACATCCCACGCTTGTATTGGTAATTGTTCAACATATTGCTCATCGTAGGCGATACCAATCGGTTGCAGTTGAGGTAGTTGACCGGCGCGCCAAGCGGCGAGTGTGCGGTCATAGTAACCACCGCCCATGCCTAAACGGTTACCATACGCATCGAAACCAACCAACGGCATGAACATACAACCGATCTTGCTAAGTGGAACCACGTTGTCGACACGCAGCTGTGGCTCTTCTATACCATATCGGTTTTTAGTCAGTCGCGTATCGGGGGTTAACTTTAAAAATAGTAAATGGCCAGGGCTAAATGGATGTAAGACAGGCACCACGGTAGCCATGTTGGCTTGCCACAATGCCTCGATAGCCGGTGTCGTATTGAGCTCGTTGGCAAAACTTAAAAAAATGGCAGCGTATCCCGATGATTGTTGTGCGCGCTCTGCAACACGAGCGGCAACATCGTGGCTAGCTTGCCGTTGCATCGGTTCAGAAATAGCGGCTCGACGTGCTTTTAACTTGCTTCGCCATTCATCTCGGGTCATGCTTACTCCCATCTTTTTAACATGAAACAGAGCATACCTTATGAAAATGATAAAAACGATATGCCTTTTGTGTGGTTTCATCATCGCGTCCAGTGCACTGGCGCAACAAGGACCACCGAAAGCACCTGAGCGTGATCGCGGCGAAGGTCCTTATGAGCGCTTGATCTTGCGCGGAGCGACTTTAGTCACCGGCGAGGGTGCACCTCCTCGGGGACCTGTCGATATCGTGATCGAGAATGATCGGATCGTAAATATCGTCAGTGTCGGACATCCCGGTGTGCCCATTAAATCCGATGGGCGCCCCGAGGCGAGATCGGGTGATAAAGAGATGGACGTTAGTGGTCATTACATCTTACCCGGATTTGTTGATATGCACGCGCATATTGGAGGTTCAGCGGAGGGAATTCCGTCTGAATATGTACTCAAATTATGGCTGGCGCATGGCATTACCACCATCCGTGAGCCCGGTAGCTTTAATGGCTTAGACTGGGTGAAATGGCATCAGCAACGTGCAGCAGATAACCGTATTACTGCACCACGAATTGTACCGTATGTGGGTTTTGGCATGGGACGTGAAGAGCCCATTTATACGGCTGAGCAAGCCCGCGATTGGGTGCGTTATATTAAATCACAGGGCGCAGCAGGGATTAAGTTCTTTGGCGCTTCGCGGCGTGTCATGGAGGCAGCACTCGACGAGGCTAATAAGCAAGGTTTAGGTACCATGATGCATCACGCACAACTGAACGTGAAATCGATGAATGCACTGGATTCAGCGCGACTGGGCCTGACGTCGATGGAGCACTGGTATGGCTTACCCGAAGCATTATTTGAAGACCAAACGATTCAGAACTATCCGGCTGATTATAACTACAACGACGAACAGAATCGTTTTGAAGAGGCCGGGCGCCTCTGGAAACAAGCAGCGGAACCGGGGTCTGAAAAGTGGAATGCGGTGCGTGATGAGTTAATTGAACTCGATTTCACTATCGATCCGACGTTAACCATTTACGAGGCATCACGAGACTTAATGCGTGAGCGTCAAGCAGTATGGCACGAAGATTACACCTTACCGCGCTTATGGGATTTCTTTGAGCCAAGCCGCTATGCACACGGTTCCTATTGGTTTGATTGGACGACGGAAGATGAAATTGCCTGGAAGCATAATTACCAAAAATGGATGACCTTCTTAAATGATTTTCACAACCATGGTGGTCGACTCACGCTGGGTTCTGATGCGGGTTACATTTACAAGATTTACGGCTTTGGCTACATCCGAGAAATGGAACTGCTGCAAGAGGCGGGGCTCAATCCGCTTGAAGTTATTTATGCGGCCTCTATGGGCGGTGCTGAAGCGCTCAACATGGATGATGATATCGGCAGTGTCGCGATTGGTAAAAAAGCGGACATGGTTATTGTAAAAGAGAATCCGTTAGCGAACTTTAAAGTGCTGTATGGCACAGGCCACTTTAAGCTTAATGAGGATAATCAGCCGATCCGTACGCAGGGCATTCGTTACACCATTAAGGACGGCATTGTTTTTGATGCGCAACAACTGCTCAAGGATGTGCGTGAGATAGTCGCCAAAGAAAAAGCCTCACGAGAATCGTGAGGCTTTAAGCAAACAAAAGGGTGGTTTCCCGGTGACGCCGCCATCTGACGGTAGCCCTTGAACCCATTGGTTCAAGGCGGGGAGCAAGTGGGATCCATCGTAGGCTTCCCGGTGCGTGCCGGGCTTGCTCATGACGGGCCAGTGATCCCCTTAAGTAAAAGCATCGGCTCAGGGACATACGTCTATTAGCGTACGACCCAGGAAACCCTAAACTGTTATCGCTGCGGGCCACGCTGAGCGCGCTGTTCGCTCATAGCTTGTTCAATCGTTGCCTGCAGCAATTGAATCTTTTCTTCGAGCTTCGCCGTTTTCGCGGCTTGCTCTTTCTGATCGTTCATCCACTCATGACACAAGTTTAGCGCTGTCATGACGGCAATTTGCTCAACATTGTGCAAATTCGTGCGTTCTTTTGTGTCATTGAGCCGTTCGTTCAACGCATCAGCCGCTTCTTGCAAAGCACTTTCTTGACCTACCGGACAGTTTACCCGATAGCTTCGGTCCAATAAAGTGATGTCCATTGTGCGACTCGTCATGATGCCGACTCCCTGCTACACATTGCGTTAAGTGCATGCTCTGCATGCGTTCTACTGCTTATTATGGCATGCCTTGGCAATGTTTGTCAGCTAGCGAATTGCAAAGCCGAGTGTTAGGATGACAACACCAGATTTTAAATAGAACGATATCTATGACAGCTCGATTTAACTATGATCGCATCTCATCACTCTATGCGCAACATGATGTGACGCCGCAGCCTGCCGAAGTACAAGGGATACTGGTTGGCCTCGTGGCAACAGGTACACAGCCCGATTCCCCCGATCTTGACGGGTTGCTCAGTGACCTCATTTACGACGGGCAACAATTACCTGCGGAGCTTGCCAAATTATTAAAGCAGCAGGCAACGGAAATTCAGCATGCTTTGGCTGACCGCGACCTCGGCTTTCAACTTTTATTGCCCGAAGATAACGCCCCATTGCAAGAGCGCTTAAATGCGTTAGCGGGCTGGGTGCAATCATTTTTGGTGGGCTTTGGAGTTAACCAAGCGAATATCGCGGCCACCAGCGGTGATTTGCGTGAAGCGCTCGATGACATGATCGAGATCGCCAAGTTGGAGTTTGAGGTTGATGACTCAGAAGAGTCCGAGCGCGCTTACTTTGAAATCGTCGAATATTTACGTGTATCGGCGATGATGTGTTTTACAGAACTCGGTGCACGTGAGCTAGCTCAATCTAAACCCGATTCAAAAACGTTACATTAAGTACAGACTTCATAGGAGCGGCTATGCAACCGGTTATTCCTCAAGATGAGTTTTTACAGCGTCGTGAACGAGTACTATCTCGTATGCCTCAAAACACCGTCGCAATTGTATCCGGACACAGTGAGCTGACTCGCAGTAACGATACAGAGTACCCGTTTCGGCAGAATAGTTACTTTCATTATCTGACCGGGTTTAATGAGCCGGATGCCGTATTGGTACTGACTAAAATTGAGGGACAGCCAAGAAGTCTTCTATTTTGTCAAAATAAAGATCCAGAGTCCGAGGTCTGGCATGGGCTTCGGTTAGGCTTCCATAACGCAGTGCATGCGCTGGCAGTCGACGAGGGGCGAGATATTGATAGCTTTGAGGATGATATCAGCGAGCTACTCAATGGCGCGAGCAGTGTGCTTGTCTTGATGGGCGAAGACAGCGTGCTTGAAGCGCAAGTGCGCGATGCGATTGATTTTCTTCGTGCCAATGAGCGAAAAGGGTATGTTGCTCCACACCGTATTGAGGATTTACGTCCGACATTGGATGCCATGCGGCAATTTAAGTCAACGCAGGAGCTTGCGGTGATGCGCGAAGCAGCGCGTATTAGTAGTGATGCGTTTAAGCGCATCATGAAGTTCTGCAAACCCGGCGCCATGGAATACCAACTTGAAGCGGAATTGCAGCATGAGTTTGCGATGCAAGGCGCGCCAGCACCTGCCTATGGCATTATCTGTGGCGGTGGTGCCAACGCTTGCATTTTGCACTACACCGACAACCGTGACGTGTTGCACGATGGTGATCTAGTGCTGGTTGATGCGGGGGCAGAATACCAAGGCTACGCAGCGGATATTACACGTACGTTTCCGATTAACGGTCGCTTCTCTGAAGAGCAAGCGATGATCTACAACATCGTGTTAAAAGCACAACAGGCGGCATTTGAACACATTAAGCCTGGTGACACACTCAAGGCGGCCACCGAAGCGGCGGCAAAAGTGATTAATGATGAGCTGACTTTATTGGAAATATTGTCAGGTGATGCCGACGAGAACTTTGCCAACAACCGTTGGAAGAAATTCTTTATTCATGGGCTAGGCCACTGGCTAGGATTAGACGTTCATGATGTGGGTCGCTATAAGTCGACCGATGGCGAGCCGCTCACATTTCAACCGGGTATGGTGTTGACCGTTGAGCCCGGCATTTATATTTCACGCGAGTCGGGCGTCGATGAACGCTGGCGCGGTATCGGCGTGCGAATAGAAGACGATTTAGTTGTGACTGAGGACGGCTTTGAAAACATGACTCAAGCTGTGCCGAAAACTATTGAAGAGATAGAGTCTTGGATGCAAAAAAATTAACAGCTGATGTTGTCATTGCTGGCGGTAGTTTGGTCGGCGCTCTAACTGGCGTGATGCTGGCGCGACAACGTCCAGATTGGCAGATCTTAGTATGCGAACCTCGCTTAGAAGGGCCACCGAACGATAAGCGTATTATTGCTTTGGCGGCTGCTTCGGCTGCGCGATTACAGCGGCTTGGCGTATTGGGCGAGCTGACCGATGCGACGCCTATTCGACATATTCATATCAGCGATAAAGGCTACTTAGGCGCGACAGAAATCCATGCAGAGCAAGAGCAGGTGGACGCATTAGGCTATGTAGTATCCGCGGCAGAGCTGGTTAATCGCTTCTACTTAGCCTGTCAGCAACTGGACAATGTCACCTGGTTAGCGGGGGAGTCAGTTGAACAGCTGCATCACGAGACCGACAAAGTGCAGGTTGAAACCGTGAGTGGCGCAGTCATCGATACTCAGCTCGTGATTGGCGCGGACGGGCAAAACTCAAAGATCCGCTCGCTCTGTCGGTTGCCCTGGCAAGTTGAGGATTACCAACAAATTGGCTGTATCAGCACCGTTAAACTCGATCGTGATTTGCAAGGTTGGGCTTACGAACGCTTTACCGAGTTTGGTCCCATGGCTCTCCTGCCCATGGCAAACCAACAGGCATCACTTGTGTGGACCTTCAATCCGGAACAGGCCGAAACCGCGAAACAATGGAGTAGCGCGGAGTTTTTGACACGCTGTCAGCGTGCGTTTGGCTATCGGGCAGGGCGCCTGACAGCCCGTTCAGAGCCGGTGTTCTATCCGCTTCAGCTTAAAAAGGCCTTGCGCTCGACCTATCATCGAACGGTGATTATCGGCAATGCATCGCACGCGCTGCACCCGATCGCCGGTCAGGGCTTTAATCTTGGCTTACGCGACGTGGAGTGCCTTGTACAGGAACTTTCAGCAGCGCTGGACCCGGGAACCTTTGCCGTGCTTGATGCTTATCAGCAGTCACGCACAAGGGATTATGACGCTATCATTAACTTGACGGACGGCCTAGTGCGGGGGTTTTCAAATACTAACCGTTTAATGGTGGTGCCACGCAATTTAGCCTTAATGACGTTACAGCACTGCGCACCGCTGCGTAGTCGCTTTGCACGACTGACCATGGGAATGAAGTCATGAATTACGATGTTATTGTGATTGGCGGCGGCATGATCGGCCTCACTATGGCACTCGGCCTAAAGCAACAAGGTCGCTCGGTGATGGTGATTGAGCAGCATGAGCAGCCAGCATTACCCAATGAGTTAGAATTGCGTGTTAGCGCACTTAATCATCGCAGCCGAGCCTTACTCGATGAGTTAGGTGTCTGGCCGTTGGTCAGTGACTTTCGTATCGGCCCCTACACTGATATGCATGTATGGGATAAAGACAGCCCGGCAGACATTCATTTTTCCGCGACCGAAGCCAATGCAGATGACTTAGGCGCGATTACCGAAAACCGTGTACTGGAACATTTTTTGTGGCAACGCGCAGAAGCCGCCGGTGTTGTGATTACGAAAACCGCACAATGGCGCTTGCGTGATTGCGGCAGTGCACAGCAGGCGGCAGAAATTGAGTACGGAGAGCAACAACGCGCGCAAGCCCAGTTGATTATTGGCGCCGACGGCGGGCGCTCGCGACTGCGCCAACAAGCCGGTTTAACGGTGCGCTTTTGGGATTACGAGCAAGTGGGCGTAGTCGCGAACCTGCGGATGGAGAAACCGCACAACGGCGTTGCGCGCCAAGTGTTCTTACCCACCGGGCCTTTGGCCTTATTGCCAACCCCGGACACTGATGTCGTATCTATCGTTTGGAGTATGGATAGCTCACTGGCGCAGACCCGCTTAGCGAATAAGGCACGGCTGGCGCCGTTTGTAACGGCCGAAAGTGGACGTTGCTTAGGTGAAGCTGAGCTGATTTCCGATGTAAAAGGCTTTCCTCTGCGTATGCAATATGCACAACAGTGGCACGCGCAACGCGTTGTATTGGTAGGCGATGCCGCGCACACCATTCATCCCCTGGCGGGACAAGGTGCTAATTTAGGGTTTGCGGATTGCGTTTGCCTATTGGAGAACCTACAGCAGCGTGAGTTAGCGGATCTGAGTAGCCTGACTCGTAGCCTAGGGCGTTATCAACGCGAACGTAAAGCCGATACGCAAACGATGATTGCAGCGATGGAGCTGTTCAAACGAGGCTTCGGCACGTCTAATCCGTGGATAAAGGCGGTTCGTTCGCTGGGATTCCTTGCCGCAGAGCGTATTACGCCAATTAAACAAAAATTGGCAGAAGTTGCGCTCGGTCGCTAAGCGCGCGGTTAAATACGTGCGCTTAGGTATTCGGCAAGCTGTTTTGCTGCGGATGACGCACGACTATCTAAGCGTAATACGATATTAATATCGCCTGGCGAAGGTAATCGCTCTTTCAACTGTGGACTACTGATTAAGCTTTGGCTATCTGGAATGGTACTTTTGGCGAGCACCGTAACACCTAAGTTACTGTTTAGGGCGGCGGTTAAGCCGGAATAGTCTGAGTTGGTATAGCTAATGCGATAATCAATACGTGCACGCTGCAACGCTTGTTCAGCCCGTTTACGATAGATACAGCCCTCCGGTGCAACAACCAATGGTAGCGGGCGTTGCTCAAATGCAGCGGGTGTGCCCACCCAGACTAAGGCATCATTTTGTAGCAGCATGTCATTGGGGTTACGTTGTTCCCTGAGCGCCAAAATCATATCAAAACGTTCACCTAAGCCCGCGAAGAGATCCTTGCTCAATGCCGAGGTGACCTGCAATGCGATTTGTGGATAAACCTGCGCGAACTGACCCAGTACGTTGGGTAACAAGCTCGAAGCGAATTCGCTGGTAATCCCCAGCCGGATATCACCGGATACCGCCTGTGGCTGAAACTGCGCGAGCAGTTGCTCATGTAAACTAATAATACGTTGCGCGTAATCGTAAACGCGCTCGCCATCGGGGGTGAGCGATAACCGTTGCCCTTGGCGCTGCAATAATTCAGCCCCTAATTGTTGCTCCAGTTTTTTGATTTGGATCGAGATGGCCGGTTGTGAGCGACCTAAACGTTCGCCGGCAGCGGTAATGCCGCCAAACTCAATCACTGCAACGAAACTACGCAGGGCATCCGTGGATAAATGTTTCATAAATTAAATGCTTAAATAGTTAACGTTTCGGGTATTTAAAAAATAAATGCAATTATAAGCATTATTGATTTTAAACTTAAGTGCAAGACGCCTATAATTTGCGCCCATATTACTGGCTAAATTTAAAGCAAAAGGATGTCTTATGGGCAGCAGAACTCCGCTCTATGATGCGCACGTCGAAGCCGGCGCAAAAATGGTCGATTTTCACGGTTGGGATATGCCGTTGAACTATGGCTCACAAATTGAAGAGCACCACGCCGTTCGCCGTTCTTGCGGCATGTTCGACGTATCGCACATGACCATTGTTGATGTAGCGGGGCAGCAAGCCCAAGCGTTCTTACGCTACTTGTTAGTCAACGACGTTGCTAAATTAAAAACCGAAGGTAAAGCGCAGTACACCAGCATGCTCAACGAGCAGGGTGGCGTAATTGATGACCTCATCGTTTATCATTTTAGCGACACCTCATACCGTTTGGTGGTTAACTCAGCCACCCGCGAACGTGACCTCGGTTGGATCGAAAAAGTCGCTGCAGATTTTGATGTCACCATTAATGAGCGTGATGACATGGCGATGATCGCTGTGCAGGGCCCCGAGTCAGAAGCTAAGTTAAACGCCGTGTTGAGCAGCGAAGACTTCGCAACCATCGAAGGCATGAAGCCTTTCTTAGGTAAGCAAGTGGGCGATTTATTTATCGCTACCACTGGCTATACGGGCGAAAAAGGTTACGAAATTATTGTGCCAGCCGAGCAAGTCAATGATTTGTGGAAGCAACTCATCGCTGCTGACGTAGCCCCCTGTGGTTTAGGTGCGCGCGATACGTTGCGTTTAGAAGCCGGTATGAACCTTTACGGACAAGACATGGATGAGTCGGTCACCCCACTTGAGTCAAATATGGGCTGGAGTGTTGCATTTGAACCGACTGACCGCGACTTTATTGGCCGCCAAGCGCTTGAACAACAAAAACAAGCCGGTCACCACAAACTGGTTGGCTTGGTGATGGAAGACAAAGGCGTCTTGCGCCACGGTCTGAAAGTGATCGTTGATGGTGGCGAGGGTGTCATCACTTCTGGTACATTCTCACCATCACTTGGTTTTTCAATCGCAATGGCACGCGTGCCTGCGAACGTGGGTGATACCGCACAAGTTGAGATGCGCAAAAAACAGGTCACTGTGAAGGTTGTTAAACCTGCATTCGTGCGAAACGGTCAATCTGTTTTATAATAGCGTCAGAATTTAGTTAAATAGTCAGACAACCTGCCAGCGGCAGTTGGATTGAGAAGGATAGAGTTATGAGCAACATTCCAGCGGATCTTAAATATGCGTCAACTCACGAGTGGGTACGTGATGAAGGCGATGGCACTTTCACTATCGGTATCACCGAGCACGCGCAAGACCTTTTGGGCGACATGGTGTTTGTTGAGTTACCTGAAGTGGGTGACAAAGTGTCAGTAGGCGATGACGTAGCGGTTGCGGAGTCTGTTAAAGCAGCTTCAGACATTTACGCACCGATTAGCGGTGAAGTTATCGCGATTAATGAAGATCTTGAAGACGCGCCAGAAAACGTCAACAACGACCCATATGGTGACGGTTGGTTGTTCCGCATTAAAGCGGAAGACAGCGGTGAGCTAGGTAACTTGCTCGACGCCGACGCGTATGAAGCGTCTATCGACGAAGATTAAGCGTTAATGTAACGCCACAAGGAAAGTGATGGACCCCGGCATGCTCCGGGGTTCCGTGTTTTTTTGCACTGTTCGATTCCCAATTTGTACGAGGCCGAGGTAAATGACCAGTACTACCCTTACGCAGTTAGAACATCACGATGAATTTATTGGCCGTCATATCGGTCCGAGTCATGATGAGCAGCAAGCCATGCTCAAAGAGCTTGGCGTAGATACTTTAGAAGCGTTGACCAAAGATACGGTTCCAGGCTCTATTTTACGCGACCCTTTTTTAAAAGTCGGCGAGCCTAAAACTGAGCGTGAAGCATTGGCTGAACTCAAAGCCATTGCGAAAAAGAACCAGATCTTTACCTCGTACATTGGTATGGGCTACTACGATACGGTAACGCCTAACGTTATTTTACGTAACGTATTAGAAAACCCAGGTTGGTATACTGCATACACGCCTTACCAGCCCGAAATCGCACAAGGTCGTTTGGAAGCCTTATTGAACTTCCAACAAATGACCATGGATCTAACCGGTTTAGATCTTGCGAGTGCCTCATTGCTTGATGAAGCAACGGCAGCTGCCGAAGCAATGGCGATGGCGAAGCGGGTATCGAAAAACAAAAAATCAAACGCGTTTTACATTGCGGACAACGTGTACACGCAAACCATCGACGTGGTTAAAACACGCGCTGAATACTTCGGCTTTGACATTATTGTCGGCCCGGCGCGTGAAGCATCTGACCACGACGTGTTTGGTGCGTTATTACAGTACCCCGACAAAACCGGCGAACTGCACAACATTGAACAGTTGATTGGCGAGCTGCAAGAGAAGAAGGCGATTGTTTCGGTGGCTTCCGATCTGATGAGCTTGTTGATGCTGAAATCTCCGGGCGAAATGGGTGCGGATATCGTATTTGGTAACGCACAACGCTTTGGTGTACCAATGGGCTATGGCGGACCACACGCCGCATTCTTTGCAACTCGTGATAAGTTCAAACGTTCATTGCCCGGTCGTATCATTGGTGTGTCTAAAGACTCACGTGGTCGCCCTGCGTTGCGTATGGCAATGCAAACCCGCGAACAGCACATCCGTCGCGAGAAGGCTAACTCGAACATCTGTACCGCGCAGGTATTACTGGCCAACATGGCGTCGTTTTATGCGGTGTACCATGGGCCACAAGGTTTGCGTCGCATTGCTAACCGTATCCATCGATTAACTGACATCGTAGCCTTGGGTATGCAGGATAAAGGCGTTCAAATCAGCAACGCGCATTGGTTTGATACGCTGACTTTTGAGATGAAAGAGAACGCGACCGACGTGTTGGCGCGCGCTAAAGCGGCTGGCATTAACCTGCGTAATGACGGTGAAGCCGTGTTTGGTATCAGCATGGATGAAGCCAAAACACGTGCAGACGTTGAAGTATTATTTAACGTCTTGTTCGGTGATGACCATGGACTGGATGTTGAAGTCCTCGATAGCCGCGTAGCGAGCAAAGAAGTCGAATCAATTCCAGCGCAATTGGTACGCGAATCGGACTACCTAACGCACCCAGTATTTAACGAGTATCACTCAGAAACCGAGATGCTGCGTTACATCAAAAAGCTGGAAAACAAAGATTTAGCATTGAACCACTCAATGATCTCATTGGGTTCATGCACCATGAAGCTGAACGCCACCGCTGAAATGATCCCAGTGACTTGGCCTGAGTTTGCTCAGTTGCACCCATTCTGCCCTGTCGAGCAAGCGCAAGGCTACGCAGAAATGATTTCGTCATTGTCTGAGTGGTTGGTTGATATCACCGGTTACGATGCGCTTTCAATGCAACCGAACTCAGGTGCGCAGGGTGAATATGCCGGCTTATTGGCGATTCAGAAATACCACGAAAGCCGCGGCGAAGGCCACCGTAATATCTGCTTGATCCCAAGTTCAGCGCACGGTACCAACCCGGCTTCAGCACAGATGATGAACATGAAAGTGGTCGTGGTTGATTGCGATAAAAACGGTAACGTGGACATGGCAGACTTGAAAGCTAAAGCCGAAGAGGCGGGCGATCATTTGTCATGCATCATGGTGACCTACCCATCGACACACGGTGTGTATGAAGAAGGCATCCGTGAAATTTGTGAGCTGGTACACGAGTTTGGTGGCCAAGTTTACATGGACGGTGCCAACATGAACGCGCAGGTGGGTGTTACTTCTCCAGGCTACATTGGCTCGGATGTATCGCACTTAAACCTACATAAGACCTTCTGCATCCCACACGGTGGTGGTGGTCCAGGTATGGGTCCGATCGGCGTGAAAGAGCACTTAAAACCGTTCTTGCCAAACCACAGCATCATTAACTTGAAGACCACTGAGTTGGGCAATGGCGCAGTATCAGCAGCACCTTATGGTAGCGCAAGCATTTTGCCTATTTCTTGGATGTACATCGCGATGATGGGCGGTCGTGGCTTACGTGAAGCGTCAGAAACTGCGATTCTGAATGCTAACTACGTTGCTGAAAAACTCAGCAAGCACTTCAAGATCTTGTACCGTGGTCGTAACAACCGTGTCGCGCACGAGTGTATTATCGACTTGCGCCAAATGAAAGAAGACGCCGGTATCGCCGAGATTGACGTGGCGAAACGCTTGCAGGATTACGGCTTCCACTCACCAACGATGAGCTTCCCAGTTGCGGGTACCATCATGGTTGAGCCAACCGAATCTGAATCTAAAGCAGAACTCGATCGCTTTATTGAAGCGTTGGTTTGCATCAAGCAAGAAGCTGACAAAATCGCAGCAGGTGAGTGGCCGCAAGACAACAACCCGTTGGTTAACGCACCACACACGCTAGCCGATATCACCGATGCTGAGTGGGACCGTCCTTACGACCGTCACACTGCAACCTATCCGGTTGAAGCGGTAAGCTACGACAAGTTCTGGCCAACCGTTAACCGTATCGATGACGTATACGGCGACCGTAACCTGATGTGCTCATGCCCGAGTATTGAAGAGTATCGGTAAGTTGGAATAAATTTTGTTCCAATCAACCAAAAAAGCGAACTTCCGGGTTCGCTTTTTTTATGCCTCTCGCAGAGCTTTGCATAAATCTTACCGGGCCTTTACAGAAGCCGTTGATCGAATCGCGTATGCTACGCGCGGTTCAATTAAGTGGAGATAATAATGAAATACGTATGGCTTGGTATGGTGTCGCTATTGATGTCGGCGTGTAGTTCTATTCCAAAGCATAGCCCAGCGCATTTGGTGGGTCAGGTAGAGACTGGTAAGGCGTCTTATTATGCGATGAAGTATCAGTTTCGTACCACCGCCAGTGGCGAGCGTTACAGCCATTTTGACGATACCGCGGCGCATAAAACCTTGCCGTTCGGCACCTTGGTGCGTGTGACCAATCTCGCCAATGGTGAGTCAGTGGTGGTGAAGATCAATGACCGGGGCCCATTTATCAAAGGACGTATTATTGATCTTTCACGTTCCGCTTTTAGCGAAATCGCTGACCTCGATGTCGGTATCATTGATGTAAAAATGCAAGTGATTACTGACTAACTAAAGCACATGCCAGGGCTCTGCGCGCAAAACGTCGCGGAGCTCTTCCTCATAGCTCGGTTTAAGATGTGTTATCCAGACGCTGTGTGGCGGCTTTTCGAGTTGCTCTAATAAGCGGCTGACTAATGACGGTGTCATGTGCTGGGTTTTGACCGCAACTTCTTCCAGTCTGTCTGGGAACGAACATTCCACCATCAGTGTGCTAATGGGCGGCAATTCATTGAGCGTTGAGACAAGGGCGTCGGTCACGATGCAGTCGGCACAAAACACAAAATGTGAGTGTTCACTGACTTTGGGTTGTTGCACTGCGTAACCAATGGTGGGTATGGCGTGTGGCACTTCGAACGCGGTGAGCGTCATGCCTTGATGCTCAATGACCTGGCCTGGCTTAATCTCCACTAACTCGAGCATGGGCGTGCCATTATCTTGCACCTGAGTAAAGTCGGGCCAAATATCATTATTAAAAATATGCTGTTTAAGGCGCTCTAAGCTGTGGGCGAGGCCATACACTTTGAGCGGTAAACGACTTTGGTCAAACAGGTTACTGACGAAGGTGGGTAGCGCCGCTATATGATCCATGTGGGCATGGGTCAAAAAGATATGGCGAATGGCTTTCATCTCGCTGAGTTGTAACGACGATAAGCCAGTTCCGGCATCGATGAGCGTTTCACCGTTTAATTGGATGCAGGTTGAGCCTTTTTGCGGGTTACCGCTGAGCCCACCGCTACTGCCTAGCACTCGAAACATTGCACACCTGTTATAAAAAGAGGACACTTATCGTTACAACTATAGTATCGATTTAATTGTCAGTTCGAAATAGGATTCGTTAGGATTATTCCAGACAACTCGAAGGAGAATGACATGATAAAAACAACAACCGCAACTATCCAAGGTCATGAAGTAGAACAGTATCTCGATATTGTGGTAGGTGAGGCGATCTTAGGTGCCAATGTATTCAAAGATATTTTTGGTGCGGTACGCGATATCGTCGGCGGACGCGCTGGCGCTTATGAACGTGAAATGACTCGGGCGCGCGAAATTGCGTTTGCAGAGGTTGAAGAAAAAGCCAAGTTGTTAGGTGCTGATGCGGTGATTGGCATTGATATCGACTATGAAGTGGTTGGTCAAAAAGGTGCTATGATGATGGTCAGCGTCAGCGGTACCGCCGTTAAACTTAAAAAATAAGGAGCAACAGTGCAGACATCAACACCCGATCACACGTCCGCAAAACAAGCGATGACGCCACAACTGGTGGTGGTATCGATTTTTTGGCTGGGTTTACTGTTGGTGGCAAGCTGGGTTAAGCCCGATTACAGCCACATGAGCCAGTACATCAGCGAAATTAATGCTACCGGCACAACGGCAGCTGGCGTGCTGGGCTGGGTCGGCTTTGTACCCTTTGCGATTGTGGTGTTAAGTTTCTTGGTGTCTGCGCGTAGCCGAGTACGTGTTGAGGGTATCAGTGCACTCGGCTACGCATTACTGTTCTTTTACCCCTTTGCTTATTTGGGCGCAGCGCTTGCGCCTTGCGATGCCGGTTGTCCGATTGACGGTTCGGCATCGCAAACGATTCACAATTGGATCGGTATTCTAAGTTACTTGGGCTTTGCCGCCGGTACGTTGTTGCTCGCCTTTACCCCTCGCGCGCATTGGGCGTTGCGAATTGTTTTTGTGTTATTGGCGATCATTATCGGGTTAGGCTTTTTCATCATGCCAACCGAAAACCTCGAACCCGTTCGAGGCGCAATTCAACGGTACCTCGAAATTGCCCAGTTAGCTGTATTCTGGCTACTACTTGGAATCACCCGTAAACACTCCTCAAACGAATAGAGGGCAGTATGACACGCAAACAAATACGTTTATCGGTCGAAGGAATGAACTGCGGCTCCTGTGCGAGTCGCGTTGATAAGGCGTTAAATGGTGTCAAAGGCATTGAGGATGTCAGTGTTAACTTAGCCTCTGATGCCGCGGAAATGACGCTAGTCACAGCGTCGCAAGAGGATGCGATTCAGGCTATAAGGGATGCAGGCTATGACGCTCATGCGATTGTCGATCGTGAGGCGGAAATGGCGCGACAAGAGCAGCAAAAGGCGAACGAATTTAAACAACTAAAACGCGATCTGATCATTGCTGTGCTGTTTACCTTGCCCGTTTTTGTTATTGCGATGGGTAGCCATTTGATCCCAGCATTTGGTGAGTGGGTTGATTCCAGCTTAGGCCAAACCGCCAATTTTTGGATACAAATGTTGCTGACAACGGTGGTGTTGGCATGGCCCGGTCGTCGCTTTTATCAAATAGGTATTCCAGCGCTATTGCGTCGTGCTCCTGATATGAATTCACTTGTCGTGCTGGGTGCGACGGCTGCTTGGGGTTACTCCGTCGTTGCCACGCTAATGCCGCAGTGGCTTCCTGCGCATGCGGTGAATGTCTATTTTGAAGCCTCCGCAGTGATAGTGACGTTGATTTTGGCTGGGCGCTTTTTAGAAGCGCGAGCGAAAAGTCACACGTCCGATGCGATTAAACGCTTATTGAACTTACAAAGCAAAACGGCGCGTCGCGTCAGTGACGACGAGAGTAGCGAGACTGTTGATATTAAATCACTGAGTAAAGGCGATATTATCGAAGTACGTCCGGGCGAGCAGGTGCCTGTCGATGGCACCATCGTGAGTGGCGACAGTTATGTGAATGAGTCGATGATTACCGGCGAGGCCGAGCCGGTGGCAAAAGAAACGGGCGATAAGGTGGTTGGCGGAACCATTAATCAGCAGGGAAGTTTTCGCTTTAAGGCGACTGCGATAGGTGAAACCACGGTGCTGGCGCAAATTATCCGCATGGTTGAACAAGCACAAGGCGCGAAGCTACCTATTCAAGATACCGTTAACCGCATCACGCTGTGGTTTGTCCCAGCGGTTATGGCGGCGGCGGCATTAACCTTTTTGGTGTGGTTCTTTGCTAAAGGCGACAACGCGCTCACGTTTGCCTTAATTAACGCAGTCGCGGTACTCATTATTGCCTGCCCTTGTGCCATGGGGCTTGCCACACCGACTTCGATCATGGTTGGCACCGGGCGAGGTGCCGATGAGGGCGTATTGTTTCGACAAGGCAGTGCGTTACAGCAAATTGAGAACGCGCGTATTGTAGTATTCGATAAGACTGGAACGCTGACCGCAGGTCACCCCGAGGTGGTGAGCTGGGAGGCAATACAAGCTGATGATGATGCGTTAATGCTAGCGGCGAGTCTAGAGCAACGCTCAGAGCACCCAACGGCTCAGGCGTTAGTTAATTACGCTGAAGCACAAAGCAAGCCGTTGACCCAACCGGAGAGTTTTAATGCTCTAGCGGGGCTTGGCGTTGAGGGTAAGGTTGATGGTCGTACGTTATTGGTCGGCTCACGTACCTTAATGGATGAGCAATCGGTTGCACTCGACAGTACCCAGCAACAAACTCAAACCATTGAACGCAATGGGCAAACGCCCCTATATGTAGCTATTGATGGTCAGTTAGCCGCGGTGTTCTCGGTCGCTGATCCTATTCGACCTTCAGCCAAGGCTTTGATTAAGCATTTAGCGGAACAGAACATACGCACCGCGATGGTCACGGGCGATGCTGAGGCGACTGCACAAAAAGTGGCAAAAGAACTCGGTATCAGTGACGTGGTGGCGGGAGTTAAGCCCGATGGTAAAGTGGCTGCGGTAGAAAAGCTGCAAGCTCAGTATGGTAAGTTAATTTTCGTAGGTGACGGTATTAATGATGCGCCCGCACTGGCGGCCGCAGATATTGGTATTGCCGTTGGAACAGGTACAGACGTGGCGATCGAAAGTGCCGATGTAGTGATGATGTCTGATGATTTGAACGGAGTGCGTAATGCATTCAGTCTATCGCGTCAGACCATGCGCAATATCCGCCAAAATTTATTTTGGGCGTTCGCCTACAATACGGCGTTGATTCCCGTAGCTGCGGGCTTATTGTACCCGTTTTGGGGCATTACTCTGTCACCGATGCTAGCCGCAGGCGCTATGGCGCTCTCAAGTGTCTTTGTTATTTCTAATGCGTTACGTCTTAAACGTATTACTTTGTAAGGAGCCTCAGTGAAGTTAGGCGTTTTTGATAGCGGGGTGGGCGGTCTGACTGTCGCCCGCTCACTGCAACGGAGCCGTTATTTTTCCGAGTTGCTCTATTTTGGTGACACGGCGCGCGTACCATACGGCAGTAAGGACAGTAATACGGTAACTCGCTACGCACTCGAAGCGGTCGAGTTTTTTAACGGTACCGATGTCGATGCCTTAATCGTTGCCTGTAATACGGTCAGTGTAGTGGCGCTGGAAACCATGCAGAAGTTTTCTAATAAACCCGTGTATGGCGTGTTAGAGCCGGGCGTGATGGCGCTTGAACAAGCAACCGAAGTAAACCATGACAGCCAGGTATTGGTGATTGCAACACGCTCGACGATTCAATCCGGGGAATACCAACGGCGTATAAAGCAGCTTGGTTTTGAGCATGCCACGGCGATGGCGACGCCGTTGTTTGTGCCCATTGTTGAGGAGGAACTTTACGAGGGCGCGATTTTACATGCCACCTTTGACCATTACTTTAGCGCGCTAGAGCGGCCAGACGTTGTGCTGTTAGGATGTACTCACTTCCCATTGATTAGCGATGCGATTAGTGAATATTTCAGTGGCGCAAAAACGATCCATTCGGGCGAAGCAATGGTACAGTGGTTAAGTCAGCATTTAGATTTAAAACGTCAGTTTGACGAAACACCGATAACCATCCACGCTTCAGAAAATGTCGAAGCGGTGCGTCGGGTGGCAAAACGGTGGCAACTTAACTTATAAGGAAGAGCCATGTTTGAAGCGTACAATGGAACCTTTATTGCCCTTGCAGTGATATTGGCAACGGTCCTACTACAATGGTTGATTGCCAGTGGTAGAAAAGCAAAAGAAGACGGTGCTATTCCAGGCAAGCCACCTCAGCAACAAGGCCATGAAAGCTTTACCTTTAGAGCGTGGCGCACGCACCAAAACAGTATCGAAAACCTCAGTGTCATGTTAGGCACGGTATTTTTAGCTGTATTAAGTGGTGCCAACCCGTTTTGGACCGCGTTACTGACGGGCTTTTTTGCGGTCGCGCGTATTCTTCACATGATTCTTTATTATGTGATAGCGACAAACAAAAATCCGAGCCCGCGTAGCTACTTTTTTATGTTGGGTTGGTTAGCTAACGTAGCTTTATTAGTGTTTACGCTTGTTCACTTAGTGACGAAGTAAGGCTAAAGCGGTTTCTTATCCGGGCTCACGAACGTACGTCTGGCTGTTGGTGAGTCCAGTGTCTCTGGCTTATAGTGCTGTGCGAGTACGGCTTTTAAGTCGTTGACTAAGTCAGCGTTCTGTTGTTTAAACTCTGTGAAGTCAGAGCAGGGTTGCTCGCTTAAACGTTGGCTCATAATACGTAGTGTCGCGACCGTTAAGGTATGATGATAGCGTTCGTTCAATGACATGATATGTTGGTTGGCACGCAACGTAGCGACCACTTCGGCAAGTGCGATCGGCCAGGGTGCACGTTTTAAATGTATCCATGCCAAACGCAAGTGCCAACTGTGATCGGTACTATCTCGAGAAAACTCGCCTTGTTTAATTGCGTTAAGAAACGCCTCGTCTGATAGCGTACGGTTATCCATAACTCTTAAGTTCTAAAAAATTTAATCTATTGTGCATCAGATACTGGTTTATTGTCGAATAAGTTCATCTATTTTTATAGGGGATTAGCCGCATCTGGTCAGTCCTGTTTTTAGAGCGTGCGTTTCGTTCAACCTAACCGGATGATTTTCTGCTATCATCTCGGCAGTCAATTTATCTTGGTTTAGGAGTCCGAGCGCATGTCTGACGAACAAAAACGTCCTTTGTATATTCCCTATGCGGGACCATCGTTGTTAGAAACTCCGTTGCTGAATAAAGGCAGCGCGTTTAGTAAAGAAGAGCGAGCGGCATTTAATCTAACGGGCTTGTTACCGCCCCGTTATGAATCGATTGAAGAACAGGCCGAACGTGCCTATATGCAGTATAAAAGCTTTGAGACTCCACTTAATAAGCATATCTATTTGCGCGCCATTCAAGATAACAACGAAACCTTATTTTATCGCTTGCTGACCGATCATTTAGAAGAAATGATGCCGATCATTTATACCCCTACAGTGGGCGATGCGTGCGAAAAATTCTCTGATATTTATCGCAGTTCACGTGGCTTATTTATCTCCTATTCCGAGCGCGATCAGCTCGATGACATTTTACGCAATGCCACCAAGCAAAAAGTTAAAGTTATCGTCGTCACCGACGGTGAACGTATTCTTGGTTTGGGTGACCAAGGCATTGGTGGAATGGGGATCCCCATTGGTAAGCTGTCGCTTTACACGGCCTGCGGCGGTATCAGTCCAGCCTATACGCTACCAGTGATGCTTGATGTCGGCACGAATAATGAAAAACTGCTGAATGACCCAATGTATATGGGCGCGCGTCACAAGCGCATTAATCAAGAGCAGTATGATGAGTTCTTAGAGAAATTCATTAAAGCGGTAACACGGCGTTGGCCGGGTGTGATGCTGCAGTTTGAGGATTTCGCACAGCCCAATGCAATGCCGTTGCTTCGCCGCTATCGTGATGAGGTGTGTTGTTTCAACGACGATATTCAAGGCACGGCGTCCGTCACAGTCGGCACGTTGCTCGCTGCGTGTCGTCAGAAGGGCAAAAAGCTGAGTGAGCAGAAAGTCGTGTTTGTTGGCGCAGGGTCGGCCGGTTGTGGTATCGCTGAACAAGTGATGATTCAGATGGTTGCTGAAGGGCTGAGCGAAGAACAAGCTAAAAAGCAGATTTTCATGGTCGATCGCTATGGCTTAGTGGTTGATAGCATGAGCGACTTACGTGACTTTCAACAGGCGTTAGCGCAACCGATTGATAGCCTAAAAGACTGGCAATACAGTGGCGACTATCCGTCGCTGTTGGATGTGATTCATTGTGCTGAACCAGACGTATTGATTGGTGTTTCGGGTCAGGCGGGGTTATTCACTGAACAAGTGATTACCACGATGGCACGCTACGTGGAGCAGCCAATTATTTTCCCACTATCGAACCCGTCGAAGCATGTCGAAGCGCATCCTCACGACGTTATTAAGTGGACACAGGGCAAAGCGATTGTCGCAACAGGCAGCCCATTCGGCGAAGTTGAGTGGGAAGGCACCACGTATCCGATAGCGCAATGTAATAATAGCTATATCTTTCCGGGCATTGGTTTAGGTGTTATCGCGGTGAAGGCGACGCGTGTCAGTGACGAGATGTTCCGAGTGGCAAGTAAGACGCTGGCGAAAGCCTCGCCGAGTGCCAACGGTAAGAATAAGAACTTATTACCCGGTTTCACCGAGCTGGCTCAATTGAGTAAAGACATTGCCTTTGCCGTTGCGAAAGTGGCACAAGAAGAGGGCGTTGCGCTCGAAATCGATGATGAGGTACTCAAGCAACGTATTGAGAAAAACTTCTGGTCTCCTGAGTACCGTCATTACAAGCGCGTCAGCATTTAAGCTGACGCCTCGATAGCATGAACTAAATCGGCGAGTAGATCTTCTTTACGCTCAATGCCGACGGACAATCTTAGTAAGTCGTCGGGTACAGGCGTGCCCGCTCCTTCAATACTGGCACGATGCTCAATGAGGCTCTCAACACCACCGAGCGAAGTCGCGCGGTGCCATAGACGTGTTTTGGCTGCGGTGCCGACGGCTTGTTGCTCGCCTCCGACGAGTCTAATTGATAGCATGCCACCAAAGCCGCCTTCCATTTGTTTGCAGGCGATTTCATAACCGGCAAAAGAGGGGAGTCCTGGGTAGAGCACTTCACTGACCATGGGGTGTTGCTCCAGTTGTTGGGCGAGAAACATGGCCGAGTCACAGCTTTCGCGCACGCGCAAAAATAAAGTACGCATGCCGCGTAATAGCTGAGCTGCATCCATTGGGGACGGTACCGCACCTCCTTGAGCGCGTATTGCAAGAATACGTTTCCAGAAATCATCGTTTTCTCGTGTGGCAAGCGCACCGGCGATAACGTCAGAGTGACCGTTCAAGTACTTAGTGGCAGAGTGCATAACAATATCGGCACCCAACTCGAGTGGACGTGTTAGTATCGGTGTGGCTACGGTTGAATCGACTGCAACGCGCGCGCCTTGATGTTTGGCAATATCGGCAATGGCGCGAATGTCGCTCACGGTCCACATCGGGTTGCCGGGCGTTTCGAGCCAAATCAATTTGGGCTGTAGCTGCGTGATTTTATTTTCCACCTGATCGAGTTGTGTCATATCGACAAAGTGAACGTGCAATCCGGCATCGGTCGCTAGACCTTTCAGCCAGTTGCGTAACGCCCAATACATGATGTCAGGTGCCAACACGACATCGCCGGGCTTGAGTGCTTGAAATACAGCGGTCGCGGCTGCCATGCCCGAGGCAAATAGTTTCGCGTCGACGGCGTGCTCAAGTTGAGCGATTAACTTTTCTGGCGCATCGTAAGTTGGATTATCGGCGCGAGAATAGACTCTTCCGCTACGATATTGATTATCCTCATCTCTTTGATAGGTCGTTGATGTAAAAATACCCGGGATAATCGGCTTGAAAGGTTGTGTAGTGTTCTCTCCGCCTTGTGCAAGAGACGTCTGGAAACTGTCATTTATCTTTTTTGTCATAAAATCGTTTACTCAGTAATCTAATTTAGCTCTATTGCGTATGATCTGAGTGTATTTTGGTCTCAAAATGAGAGGTATTGCAATGCGTTTGTTAAAAGCTTTAATCGCGGGTTCAGTGTTGTTAGTCGCAAACTCTGCACTTGCTAACGAATGTGAACTTACAATCACTGGTTCAGATAACATGCGTTATGATAAAAGTGAACTTTCTGTACCTGCTAGCTGTTCTGAAGTAACCCTTACTTTGAAGCACTCAGGTAAGATGGGTAAGAAAGTAATGGGCCACAACTGGGTTTTGAGTCAATCAAGCGATATGCAGTCAGTGGTGCAACAAGGCATGTCGGCAGGCTTAGATAACAACTATGTGCCTGACTCGGATAAAGTGATTGCTGCAACTGATGTTATCGGTGGTGGTGAATCCACGAGTGTGACTTTTTCTACTGAAGGAATGAGTGCAGACGGTGACTATATGTTCTATTGCACATTCCCAGGTCACTCGGCGATCATGAAAGGTCAGTTCAAACTGACTCAATAAACTGAATCCAAGCGAGTTAAAAAAGCCCGCGGCTGCTTTGCACCCGCGGGTTTTTATAGGGAATTATGAAACGTTTTACATGGTGTTTGCAGGTTACTGCGTTAGTCTCATTATTGGTTGCATCGGCTGGAGCAACGGCTCAGAGCTATGGTGCGCGTGAAGCGCTTGTTAATGTTGCGCCGGTTCAATTTGAAAATGAAAAGAACCGTGTCGAAGCTGTAGGTACCGCCGAAGCACAGCGCGCTGTCACGTTGTTTTCACCGGTCAGTGAGCGTGTTACTCAGGTTAATTTTGAACCGGGTGACCGTGTGCAAGCAGGCGACCTACTCGTGCAACTGGACGACCGACGTGAGCAAGTCGCTTTGCGACAGGCGCAAATCAGTTTAAAAGATGCCGAGCGCACAGTAGAACGTTTGAAGCAAAGCTTCGAACAAGGTGCGGTGCCACAGTCCGAGCTTGATAATGCTATTTTGTTGCGTGATTTGGCGGAAGTGGAAGTCGATCGCGTAGAAACCGAGATAGCTGATCGAAAAATTATTGCACCCTTTGATGGCATTGTAGGCATTACTGATGTTGAAGAGGGTGATCGTATCAATGAGCAGACGCAAATCGCGACGATTGATGACCGCGATACGTTGCTCATTAATTTCCAAATTCCTGAAGCGGCAGTTTATTTGCTTAAGCCCGGTGTCACTTTAGAGGTCGAACCATGGCGTTATTCTGGGCAACCGGTAAATGCTGAAATAGTAGAACTTGATTCCCGTATTAATCCTACCACGCGGATGTTTAGAGCGCGTGCGAAAGTTGATAACAAAAATGACGACTTCCTGCCGGGCACTAGTTTTCGCACAGCGATAGAACTCGCAGGCGAAGAGTTTGCGTCGATTCCCGAAGTCGCGCTGTCATGGGGTGCAGATAATCCCTACATTTGGATTGCTGAAAACAGTAAAGCGAAACGCATCGAAGTACAGATTGAACAGCGACTCGAGGGACGCGTATTAGTATCAGGCAATATTAATCGTGACGACACGCTCATTGTTGAGGGTGTGCAGAGCTTACGTGATGGCCAACCGATTAAGTATGAGATGAGCGAACTAGATGCGAGCACTGAAGAGGTGGTCGAGTAATGTCTGACAAGCAAAATTTGCCCGCGCACGAAGGTAATGATTTACCTTCGGTCTCGATTCGTCGACCTGTCCTCATTGTTGTACTTAATATTTTAATTGCGCTTGCAGGCATCGCGGCTCTGATGGGTGTTGAAGTGCGTGAATTGCCGGATGTCGACCAACCCGTAGTCACTGTTCGCGCAACATTGCCCGGTGGTGCTCCCGAGACTGTCGACGCTGAAGTGACGAGTATTTTAGAGGGTGCCGCTGCTCGTGTTTCTGGTGTTAAATCGATTCGTTCGCAGTCAGAAGAAAACTCCGCTCGTACCGTGGTTGAGTTCCAGCCGAGTGTCGACCTTGATGTTGTGGCTGCCGAAGTTCGTGAAGCAGTGAACCAAGTCCGACGAGAACTACCCGAAGATGTTGAACAAGTAAACGTTGTAAAAGCAGACGATGATGCGCGCGCAGTCCTAGATATTGCCGTCTCCAGTGATAAGTTGAGTTTAGAAGAGTTAACACGCCGGTTAGAAACAGATTTCGCGCCCGAGTTTTTGTCTATCGAGGGCGTGGCGGATGTTCGGCTTAACGGTGCCCGTGAGCGCGTGCTGCGCGTTGCACTTGATCCGCTACGTTTGACGAGTTTCGGGCTATCGGTAACGGATGTCGCCGATGCATTGCGTCAGGCTCCTTTTGATGTGCCTGCAGGGAGCTTACGCTCAACGGATCAACGTATTATTATTCGTGCCGATGCTACTTCAATTAATGCCGAGCAAGTCGAAAATATTATAATTTCGGGCGATACGCGCATTGGTGATGTCGCTCAAGCTTATTTTAGTCCTGCGGATGCGAACAGTTTTGTACGCCTAAATGGCAAGCCAGTGGTCGGCGTGGGGGTTATTCGCCAAGCGGGTTCAAATACGATTGAAATCTCTGATCAAGCGCTGGCGATGCTCGAACGTTTACGTGATCGTTTCCCGGATATGGAAATGACCGTCACTAACGACGACGCTTTATTTATTCGCAAGTCGGTTGCTGAAGTGGTAACGACTTTGGCAATAACCATCGCGTTAGTTGTCGCAACGTTGTGGGTCTTTATTGGTTCATTTCGTGCGACCATCGTGCCGGCGCTGTCGATACCTGTTGCCTTATTTGGCGCGATTGCGGCTATTTGGTTGATGGGTTTCTCGATAAATATACTGACCCTGCTTGCTCTCGTACTCGCCACTGGACTGATTGTTGATGATGCCATCGTGGTTGCTGAAAATATTCAGCGACGTCGCTCAATGGGCTTGGGAAGCAGAGCGGCAGCGGTATTGGCGACACGCGAAGTGTTTTTCGCTGTTGTTGCTACCACTGCTGTATTGGCAGCCGTTTTCGTACCTATCGCGTTTCTTCCTTCAACTGCGGGTCGCCTATTCCGAGAGTTTGGTGGTGTCCTTGCGGCGGCTGTGATTATTTCGTCATTCGTGGCGTTATCTCTCGTTCCAGCATTTACCGCAAGACTCCCCAAAAATGCCGGTAAGAAGAATATTTTTGGTCCCGTCGGCGGCTGGTTTAAAACCGGCTACGAGCGCACGCTCAAGTGGGCGCTCAATACCTCTTGGCTGATCGTGGTATTCTCAATAGTTGCGGCAACTGGGGCGGTATTTGTTTACGATAATGTAGCGAGTGAGCTGTTACCGAATGAGGACCGAGGTGTCGTCCGTATTTTCGCACGAGGTCCCGACGGTGTTGGTCTTAATTTTATGGATCGCCAAGCACGCGCGTTAGAGGAAGTACTGATTCCTTATCAACAAAACGGCGCGTTTGAGACATTGTATACAGTGGTGGGTCAATGGGACCCGAATATTGTGTTTATTACCGCCAACATGTATCCGTGGGAAGAACGTGACATTACTCAGCAGGAAGTCATCAACGAAATACGTGGACCGCTTGGACAAAATCCTGGCGCGCCCGGCCGTGCGTTTGGTAGTAACTCACTAAACGTCCGCGGTGGCCAAGGGGGCGGTGCAGTGCAGATGGCGATTACCGGTGAAAGTTATGGTGATATTTTCCAAGCTGCACGTATGTTTACCGCGGCGATTCAAGAACGTTCTGACACGTACACCAACCCCAATATTTCGTATCAGCCAACGCAACCACAGTTGCGCTTTAAAATCGATCGTCGTCGAGCCGCTGAGCTCGGCGTATCATTAAATGATGTTTCGTCGACGTTACGCGCGGCTATCAACGGCGATGATGTGGCCGATCTCAACGTAGGCGACCAGCAAATCCCGGTGATTTTACAGACCCGTTTAAGCTCGATTAAGTCGCCACAGGATATGCAGAACCTTTACGTGTCATCGACGTCCGGTGAGTTAGTGCCTATCTCGAGTGTCGCAGAAATTGTCGAGGAAGGAGTGTCTGCAGAACTCGAGCGACATGCTCAACGGCGCGCCATTGAGGTCGAAGTTGAAATTCCGCCAGAATATCCGTTATCTGAGGCGACTGACGAATTGCGTGCCATCGCTCAGGATGTGTTGCCCGATAGCATGGGACTTATTTTCTTGGGCGAGGCACAAACATTCGAAGACACTAATCGCGAAGTGGCAATGACTTATATCTTGGCATTTTTGATTGTGTTATTAGTACTTGCTGCTCAGTTTGAGAGTGTAAATAGTGCCTTTGTGGTGATGCTGACGGTGCCTTTCGGTATTGCGGCGGCTATTTATGCGCTAGCGCTGACAGGCATTTCACTTAATATCTACTCGCAAATCGGCTTAGTGATGTTGATAGGTCTTCTGGCGAAAAACTCGGTATTGTTGGTCGAGTTCGCGGACCAATTACGTGACCGCGGACTGTCGGTGCGTGATGCGGTGGAGCAAGCGGCATCTATCCGCTTGCGTCCTATCATGATGACCTTGGTCTCAACCATTTTAGGTGGATTGCCACTGATTCTATCAACCGGTGCGGGTGCAGAAGCGCGTAACTCAATTGGTTGGGTCGTTTTCGGCGGTTTAGGTTTGGCGACAGTGTTTACGCTATATCTGACGCCTGTTTTATACCTTTGGCTAGCGCGCTTTACCAAACCGCGTGCAGATGAAGCTCAACGTTTGCACGACGAGTTAGAAGCGGCTAATCAACAGGGTCATTAATTGACCAGTGGTCCTTGATGCGTTGTAAAGTGCCATCGGCACGCAGTGCATCAAGGGCGTCATTAATTTGGTTGACCAATTCGGGGTTATTGTTCGAAACACCAAAAGCCACTTGCGTAGGTTGTGGAGACTGCCACAGCACTTTTAGCTTGATCCCGACCTTATCGGCAAGGTAAAGCGCAACGCGCTTGGGCATAATCACAGCTTTCACATGACCCTTGGCTAAGGCATTTATTGCCTCTTCTTTCGATTCCATCTGTTCAATGCGAAATTGACTTTTTACGCCCAGTTGACTGAGATATGCCTCCAAGGATGAGTGGCGGTCGCCGGTGATATGTTGACCGATTAAATCCTTAACACGCCTGATCTGTCTATTTTCAGCTAGGGCCAGTAGTGCCGGTTGACGGGTATAATACGCGTCGGTGAACAAAAAATAGGGTTTTCGTGCTGCACTTACTTCGGCACCCACTGCGATGGCTAAGGCATTGTGGCGTATCAGACTCATCACATCATCCCAACTGTACGCATTAAATTGGTAACTGACTTCTAGTTGGTCAAAAACGGCTTTTGCCACATCGATATCAAAACCGCTCGCTACCCCTTTGCCATTAACAAACTGATAGGGTTCATAGCCCTTGGCCAACCCGACGGTTAACGCATCCTTTGTATCCGCCGCGGATAATGCAAAGGATGTTAAACCAATGAGTAAGAGCCAGTGAGGTTTTTTCATCCAACCGACTCTTCAGCTGCCAATTTACAACGGATATAGTCTGAGTGGTCTATATACAGCAAGTCGGCGAGTTTACGTAGCATGCTTTCCTCTAGCGGATCGAGCTCACCATCGGCATAAGCAACTTCCCATAGAGACTCAAGCAGTACAACCTTGTCTGCGTAAGCAAGTGCTTTCAGCGGAGCGGTTGACTCTTGTAGTGAAGCCGCGTCGCGGACATGTATTTTGGCGTGGTTGATGACTTCTTCCGCTGCTTCAGGCGCTTGGTCAAAATCACGCTTCAGTTCATGGATTAAGTAGTCGTGTTCACTCTGTTCAAACTTGCCATCAGCCAAGGCTATTTCCATCATTAAAATAACACTCAGCGTTTCGTTTGCATCTAAGCTGCCAAAATGCGGACGGGTGTCGCTGTCATCGGCAACGCGGGTACTTAACCAAGTTTTTAGTTTCTGTAGCATGATACTTCTTTCACTCTTATGTTCAGTCGATGATATTAGGTAAACGCACAGTAAAGGTGGTTCCCTTATTTAGTTGCGATTGCACATCAATGGTTCCATTTAACTTACGTTGCACTAGGTTATAGACAATCGACAAGCCTAAACCCGAACCGCCGTCATCCCGAGCCGTGGTATAAAAAGGCTCAAATATTTTATGTTGAATATCAGTCTCGATTCCTGCTCCATTATCGGTAATCCGCAGTACCGCATCGGTATTTTCTTTTTCTACGAAAATATCAATGTGGTGGTTTTCATCGGGAGTCTTAAACGCATGCTCAGCACAGTTACTGATCAAGTTAGTGATCACTTGAGCGAGTGCGCCGCGGTATGTTTTTATGGTTAGTTCTTCCTGGCAGTGCGTTTGGATAGTGACTTTCTTCTTCTTCACCATGGGTCGCAAGCTGATCACGAGCGAGCTAATGTAGTCACCCAAAGAGCACTCAACCAGTTCGAAGCTCGACTGATCTACAGCGGTACGTTTAAAGTTTTGAATTAAGCTAGCCGCGCGTTCTAGATTACTGTTCATTAATGTATATGCATCAAGCGTGTCGTTAATATACTGCGTGAGCGCGTTGCGGGATATTTTGCCATCTTCAAAGCTTTGCTTAAGCTTTTTAAGGCGATGTTCGCAATGTGTTGTGGCAGTTACGGCAATGCCCAATGGCGTATTGACCTCGTGTGCAACCCCCGCGACAAGCTTACCTAAAGCCGCCATTTTTTCGGTTTCAATGAGACGATCTTGGGCTTGCTTAAAATTATTAAGCGCGTCCTCTAAGGACTGTGTACGTTCGGCAACACGCTGCTCGAGATCCTCGTTGTGTTTAATGAGCAGTTGTTCGTATTTTACACGCTCTGCCGCACTGACGGCGCGACCGTAGATATCAGCAAGAATGCCAACAAAAGCCACTTCGTCTTCGGTCCAGGAACGATTAGCGCGAGAGCTCTCGCAACATAAGACCCCGATCATTTTACCTCGATGCCTTAGCGGCACATCGAGCATCGCGACAATACCGAATTTATTCAGGTAATCAGTAAGTTCATTGGTGGCAGGGTGATCTGATGCACGATTAGCGATGATAGTTCGCTCGCGTTTGAGCGCAGCAAAATAATGGGGGAAATTATTCGCGCAAATAGTCGAAGGTGATTGTTCGCCATCATCTGCATCCAATAAGTAAGTACTGGTAATGCAGGCGCTTTCATCATCGTATAACCAGATGCCAACACGATTAATAGCTAAACCTTGAATCACTGACTTAATAATCAGTTGGGTTGCTTGTTCGAGTTTTCCTTCGTCGATAATGGGCGACTTAGAAACCTGCAAGAGTATATTCTCAAGTGTTTCAACCATGACTTTATTTACCGATTGCTTATAATCCCACTATACAATAGTGGGAATTATTGTCGAACCCTTCATCAAAAGGCTTCGTTTGCTGCTGTATCGGCGACCAGTTGGCGGAACCAGCGATGCCCCGCATCATGCTGTAGCAATGGACTCCAAATCATGGTCAAGGTCAGCCCAGGAATGCGAAACGGTGGTTCCTTCGTGACCAAGTGATCGTCATCTTTGTATAAAGCGGCTGCTCGGGTCGGCAGCGTGGCAATCAGTCCTTGTCGAGCCAGGTACATAGCGACGTGGTAGTTGCGGGTAAATACTTTAATTTGTCGACGTTTACCTAGCTCTGCTAGAGCTTCGTCAACCCAACCCAGTTTCTGTACGTCTTGAGGGTCCATACCAACGCCCACGCCAAAGCCTGTTTTTGATACCCATACGTGCTGGGCTTTTAAATACTCGTCTAACGTGTAGCTATTTAGTAGCGGATGCTCACGATGGATGAGACAAGAGAATTCATCCTGCCACAGTACTTTTTGATGAAACGACTGCGGTAGTTTTTCAAAGCGATTAATGGCTAAGTCGACTTTACCATTTTCAACGTCGTGAAAACTGATGTCGCTGGGTGTCATGATATCTAAGGATACATGAGGTGCCTGCTCTTCAAGCTGACTGAGTAATCGCGGCATCAGTGTTGACGCCGCGTAGTCCGATGCCATGATGCGAAAAACGCGCTTGCTAGTTGGCGCATCAAATTCGCGTACGGGCTGGATCATTTCTTCCACAGAGTAGAGCACTGTACGCAAGGACTCCTGCATGTCTAAAGCCCTTTGAGTGGGTGTCATGCCATCGGATGCTCGAACTAAAATCGGATCGTTGAGGAGGTTGCGTAGACGTTTTAGCCCATTACTCATGGCGGGTTGAGTAATATTTAATTGTGCTGCTGCGCGGGTGACGTTGCGTTCTCGCAACAGCACGTCTAGATAAACTAAGAGGTTAAGGTCGATGTCCTTGATGGTGTTCATAAAACGCAATAATCCCGATACAAAGCATGTATCGGGATTATAAATGTTATGAATGTGTAACGCTAGTGTTATACGTTACGGGTTGCGATAGCGGGCGATATTTGTGCAGCACGCAAGGCAGGCCCCCATACTGCGAACAAGCCTATTGTCCACATGGCTATCATGGCAATGGGTAGGTAGATATAGCTCAATCTTGGTAAGTTAAAACTCGAAACAAGCCACATGTTGAGCGCAATACTGCCAGCGATGCCCAGTATCACACCGACACTGGTAATCATCACGTTCTCGGTGAGGAAATAACTCATGATGTCCGCTTTTTGAGCGCCGAGTGCCCGACGTGTGCCAATTTGGCGGCGGCGACGGTTAATCGAAAAGCTCACTAAGCCGACAATACCCAAAGCTGTGATGATGCAGAGCACTACAATGATGGTCCACAGAATGGCTTGTAACGCAGAGTCACCGCGATAGCTATCCATACGCACCTGAGTCATGGTTTCAGTTTCTCTGACCATACGCCCCACTTCGCGCTGTTTCATAAACTGTTCAACTTGCTCGATGGCTTGTTCACGTTGTCCTGGCTTAGCTCGCACTAGATAACGCGAGTACGGCGAGTCGAATTTGTTCGGTACAAGCATCGAGTGATTGACCGTTGTCCAGCCCGTCCATGGAGCCTGTAAATGATCCATAATACCGATAATGGTCAACGGTTCATTACTTTGAATGTAAACGGTTTGGCCAACGATTTCTGTTGGACTCAAGTCAGGAAACAGACTCTTTGCTAACGCTTCGGTCAATATAACCGACTGCGGCCAATCCCGAGTGTTGCGGTCGCGATAACTGATTTCGGTAGCTTTAAAGTTTTCACCAGCAATCAACTCAACATCGAGCGTATTCAGTCCATGCTCATCGGTCATATAGAGTGCCGTCGGCACCGAGTTTTCACCTTCACCGGCTTTGGTTTGTAAGCCCATCGACCAGCCACCGTTGCTCATCGGGATCGCATTAATCTGTACCGCATCATCCACACTCGGGAGTTGGCGGATGCCGCCCAAGTCGGTATCGATCACGTACGGCGCATCAAAATCATTGGCATAGCCGACACTGGTCACGTAAAACTGATTGGCTTCATCAAGGCCTGATGAACGACCCATGAGATCGCCGCGGGCATTAATAAGGTGTATCGCATTGACGATAATAGTCATGGTCACAGCCACTTGTAGCGCGATGAGCAGGGCACCGACTTTATTGCGCATCAGAGCTCTGAAAATGGGTCCTATCTGACTCATAATTATCTCCTTAGTTACTCTGATTTAAGTTGTGAAGCAGGCGGAATACGACAAGTGCGCCAGGTTGGGTAGGCGCCGGCCAATACACTGCTTATGATGGCGAGCAAAATACCGATACCCAGCAGCGGCAGGTTGAGTGAGGCAAGATCTTTGACCTGATCACCGTATAAGTATTCAATACCCAGCAGACCTAATGCGGCCAAAATAAGGCCACCGATACCGCCAGCAACGCCAATGAATACCGTTTCTACCAACTGTTGCTGATAGAGCTGCATGCGGGTTGCGCCTACCGCACGTCGCAGTGCGATTTCGCCGGTTTTAAAGCTAAACTTGGTCAGTAATAGCCCGATAGTATTCAGTAAGCATACGGCTAAGAACATAAGCGACAGATACATCATCACTTCAGCATCGTCATCAACCACATTCTCATGCTCCATCCAACCCATGACATCGGTAAGCCGATTGTTCAGAGGACGCGGGAAACGACCAAGTTTCTTTTGTTCTTCGGCATACGCGTTGAGAAAACTCACGTACTCTTGTTTTTCTTGCGCGCTGTCGAGCTGTACCCAGAACTGAAAGTTCACGCATTCAGAGGTCAAAAATGATTTAAAGCCTTCTCCCTCGGGCATCTTCCAGCAGTTCGTATTGCCGCTGTTAGGAAGCTCCATCGTTTCTTTTAACTTAAACGGTAAGTAAGCATCTTCCATTTCGTTAAACGCACCGGTCGTGACATCGTAAAAACGAGGTTTAAGTACCCATTCATCGAGCACGCCGACCACACGAAATTCTTTACCCTCTAACCTGACCGTGCGACCCACTGAATTTTCGCCAGCAAAGATCTCCTCATTGGCGCTTTTGCTCAGCACGATGCTTCTGTCGCCCGTCTCATCTGCGCTATCGCTCCAGCCTTGACCATATAAAAAGGGTGCATTGAACATGGTAAAAAAGTCGTTGTGGGTGAGGCGCAAGCGTGCCAAGAACGGTTCTTTACCTAAGCCTTGTGGTTCAATAACACCACCCGACTGCGCTAAAGCGGTTTGCAGTTGAGCAGGCGCTTGCGCTTTTAGTGCGGTTGCGTCGGTGTACGTCAACTGATCGGGTGGCTCATTGGGCTCATCATAGGGTTCATTAGGTGACCAGTTGTCTAACTGTACATAAAACAAGCGGTCGCTTTTTTCAGGAATAGGATCCGCCGACATTAAATAATTGATGGTAATTGTCGTCATGGCAGCACCAATGCCCAAGGCAATAGCACCGCTCATGAGTAGTGATAACAGCGGATGACGTTTTAAGCTGAGCCAAGCAAGTCGAGTATAATATAACCACATAAGCGCCTCCTATGCGTTCACTGTGGCGAGTTCAGGCGCACCGCGCTTTTGCTCGGTGACTTGCCCATCGAGCACTTGAATATGGCGATGGGCTCGTTCAGCCTGTGACAAGTCATGGGTCACCATGACAATCGTCGTCCCGGACTGATTAATTTCCTCGAGCAAACTCATGACACTGTCTGCCATTTTGCTATCGAGGTTACCGGTAGGTTCATCGGCGAGTAGAAACAACGGGTTACCCGCTAACGCGCGAGCGATCGCAACGCGCTGTTGCTGTCCGCCCGAGAGTTGTGATGGTAGGTGACGCATACGGTTGGCGAGACCCACGACATCCAAGCTATGTTCGATACGTTCTTTGCGCTCAGCTTTACTCAGTTTGCGGTAGCGCAGTGGTACGTCGACGTTATCAAATAAATTGAGATCTGGAATGAGATTGAAGCTTTGAAAGATAAAGCCAATTTTTTCGTTCCGCAGTTGCGAGAGTTGCTTGTCGTTAAGGTTCTTAACTGAGCGTCCGTCAAGCGTGTACTCGCCGTCATCAAACGACTCGAGTAAACCCGCGATATTTAAAAAGGTGGTTTTGCCAGAGCCTGAAGGACCGGTGACCGCAACGAAATCGCCCTCATTAACGGTAAGGCTAAACTGTTTAAGTGCGTGGGTTTCGACAGTCTCTGTGCGAAATACTTTAGTGATGTTGTTCATTACAAGCATGGTGTATTCCTTATTGATTGATAACGACGCTTTCGGCACCGTTGAATGATTGAGTATCAGAAATGATGACGCGATCGCCGACCTTCAGACCCGAAATGATTTCCACTTTTGATAGGCTACTAGCGCCTGTTTGAATAGGCGTTTTTAGTGCGATACCGTCGCTAACCACGTAAGCAACGCGACCACCTTGATTCTGCAGGAAAGGTCCCCGCTGCAGAGTCATCACGTCGTCTTTTTGGTCGAGAATAATGCGGCTCGTTAAACGTTGGTTTTGGCGCAGCCCCGCGGGTGTGTCTTCGCTGAAACGCAATGTGCCGATGACTTCGTTATTGCGAATTTCAGGCGAAACCGCGACGAGAGTGGCTTTATGGAGCTGGCCGTTGTAGTTGATTTCAGCCGCCATACCAATGGCGAGGTCATCGGCGTAGCTTTCTGGAATACCGAGCTCTACCTCAAACTCGGATAAGTCGACAACACCCAACACGGCTTGGTTTTTGGCGACTTGATTCTTTTGATCGACTTCTAAGTTACCCACAATACCGTTAACTGGCGAAGCGATAGTCAAACCATCGACTTGACGTTGCAATTCGTTCACGAGTAATTGTTGGCGGTCCACTTTAAGTTGCAGCGACTGAATATCGAAAGCCAAGCTCTCGCTATTGAGTTTGGCATCCTGCACCGCGTGCTTGTATACGACTTGGGCGTTATCCAATTCGTCTTGCGCTTTTTCATAGTCGATTTCGCTGATGGCTTGCTTTTCCCAAGCTCTGTCAGCACGGCGCTTTTCGCGATCCGCGGCCGTTAGGGTGACGTGTGCTAAATCAACCAACTTTTGATTTTCTAAAGCCGCTTTTTTGGAGTTGATGCGCTGGCGGTCCAGTTCCATTTTTAAGCTGGCTAAACTCGCCTGTTCTTGCTCGAGCTTGCTTTTTAGCTCGGGACTTTCGATGGTCGCCAATGCTTGGCCTTGCTCCACCGCATCACCTGCTCCCACGTGATAAGTAATCACCCCTTCAGCTGGCGCATACAAAGTGGGACTCACGGCAGCAACCACTTTGCCCTGAATCGATACATCGCGCGTAAAGTTGCCTTGCTCTACGGTTGCATAGCGCAGCTCACTTGACTCTACAGCCGCCTCGGCTGAAGACCAGGTGGTGAGCATCGGAATACTCACAGCGATAAGGGCCGCAGCGGCAATACCGGCCATCCCCCATTTGATCCAAGGTGTTTTTTTAGGAGCGCGAACAACGTCTTGTCCGCTGGTGTCTGATATCTTAGTCATAAGGTTCCCTCTGATTTAACTTGATTAATAAGTCGCTATAAGAGAGAAAAGGGTTGTATTTTGATGTGTGTAAGAATGTAAGCAGATATATCAACCGCGAGAAAAAGCTGAATGAGCACTGATTTAAACCGAGCCGATGAACTTGCGCGACTTATCTTAGCGGGCTTTCACAGCCACTTTAGTCGCTTTCAATTGCTTACGCAGGGCGCTGCTGAACGCTTTTTAGCGCAACGTTGGCAGGACGTTATTGGCGCGGCGGCAGAGCGGATAAGTTACTATGACAAACAAGTGGCGCTAACCAGCGATGAGTTGTTGCAGTATCAAACGCAATTTGATGAAGCCTTATGGTTGAGCGTTCGGCAACGCTACCAGTCGCTGTTGCAGTTTCATCCGCAAGCGGATTTAGCCGAAACTTTTTATAATTCGGTGTTCTGTCGTGCGTTTGAGCGTCAGTATTTTCACAATGCTTTTATTTTTGTCGAGTCGACGTTAGAGGAATGCACCCCGGTTCCTATTGAGCACGTTTATCAGTCTTATTTCCCTGTCTATCAAGGCTTCACCCAAACATTAGAGCAGCTATTTTTAGATTTAGGCTTAGGGGATACCTTCGAGAACCTTAAGCATGATGTCGAACAGCTGCGTGCCACCTTTTTGCAACGTGCTATAGAAGATGAAGTTGAACCGCACGAAGTGCGTATCGACGTACTGAAAACGCCCTTTTATCGAAATAAAGCGGCCTACGTAGTTGGCCGCATAGTAACGCAACAACACAGCTATCCGTTTATTGTACCTATTTTGATTAATCCCGAGGGGCGGTTGTATGTGGATGCCTTTATTACTCAGTCGGACAGAATGGCGGCGATATTTGGTTTTGCGCGTTCGTATTTTATGGTGCAAACCGAGGCTCCATCGGCATTAGTACGCTTTCTGAAACAACTCATGCCGCGCAAGACGTTTTCCGAGCTCTATTCTTCAATTGGCTTTCATAAGCAGGCTAAGACTGAGTTTTACCGTGACTTTTTAAAACAACTTGCCAACTCCAATGAGCAACTTAGCGCAGCGCCTGGGGTAAAAGGAATGGTGATGACGGTATTTACACTGCCATCGTTCCCTTACGTGTTTAAAGTGATTAAGGACGAGCTAGGCGATACCAAAGGCTTCGGCCGGAATACGGTGATCGAACGCTATCGCATGGTTAAACAGCACGACCGTGTAGGACGTATGGCAGATACCCTCGAGTTCTCTGATGTAGCGATTCCTAAGCACCGTATTGCCGATGATTTAATGGACGAGCTGTTAACGACCGTTGGTGGCAGTATTCGTTTCGAAGGCGATTTACTGGTGATTAGCCAGTGTTTTGTTGAGCGTCGCATGATACCGCTCAACATGTATTTAGAGTATGCCAGTGAGGCTGAACAGGCAGCGGCTATCGATGACTATGGTCGTGCGATTAAAGATATGATCGCGGCGAATATATTCCCCGGCGATATGCTGTTGAAGAACTTCGGTGTGACACGCCACAAGCGCGTAGTTTTTTATGACTATGACGAGGTGCGTTACCTCACTGATATGAATTTTAAGTCACTCGCTAAAGCCGATCATGAAGTGTCTTTTGCGCCGGACGATGTGTTTCCCGAACAGTTGGCCATATTCGCGGTGCCACAGCCACGCTACCGCGAACTCCTGTTAAGTGCTCATCCGGAGTTGGTTGATCCGATGTATTGGCGGCAGCGCCAGCAAGATATCAAGGAGGGGGTAATTAAAGATATCTTCCCGTACGCTGCCGATTTACGCTTTACGCGGTCGTTTTAAACTGGTCTTCTTCAGTTGAACCGGTTAATGCGGTGACAGATGAGCTGCCGCCTTGAATCGCATTAGTGAGTGAATCAAAGTAGCCAGTACCGACTTCTTGTTGGTGAGCCACGAACGTATAACCTTTTTCTGCGGCATCAAATTCTTGTTGCTGCAGACGAACGTACGCTGACATATCGTTACGAGCATAGTCGTGTGCGAGCTCAAACATGTGATACCACATGTTGTGAACACCCGCTAAGGTAATGAACTGGAACTTATAGCCCATGGCAGCCAGTTCGCGTTGGAACTTCGCGATAGTGGCATCGTCGAGGTTGCGCTTCCAGTTAAACGAAGGTGAACAGTTGTAGGCTAAGAGTTTGCCCGGATACTTAGCATGCACCGCCTCGGCAAATTGACGTGCCTCGTCGAGGTCAGGCTTGGCTGTTTCACACCAAATTAAATCCGCATAAGGCGCATAAGCAAGACCGCGCGAAATAGCTTGCTCAATACCGGGTTTCACACGGTAAAAACCTTCAGCGGTGCGTTCACCGGTAACGAATGGTTTATCGTTATCGTCGAAGTCCGACGTTAGCAGGTCGGCGGCATTGGCGTCGGTGCGTGCTACGATCAACGTAGGTACGCCCTCAACATCGGTCGCAAAACGCGCTGCTATGAGTTTTTGCACCGCCTCTTGGGTAGGTACTAAAACCTTACCACCCATATGGCCGCACTTTTTAACTGACGCTAACTGATCTTCAAAGTGGACGCCTGCCGCACCACATTGAATCATACGCTTCATCAATTCATAGGCGTTTAATACCCCACCAAAGCCTGCCTCGGCATCCGCGACGATAGGTGCAAAATAGTCAATGTATTGCTCATCATCTGGGCTGATACCTTTTGACCATTGAATTTGGTCAGCACGAGCAAACGAGTTGTTGATGCGCTCAACGACGGTTGGTACAGAATCGACGGGATAAAGCGACTGATCTGGATACATATTGCGTGACGAGTTATTGTCTGCTGCAACCTGCCAGCCGGAGAGGTAAATCGCCTGTAACCCCGCTTTGACTTGTTGAACCGCTTGTCCACCAGTCAAAGCGCCAAGTGCATTGACGTAATCTTTGCCAAATTTTTGCTGAGCTTCACCGTTAATCAAGCGCCATAGTTTGTCGGCGCCGTGTTGCGCGTATGTGTGTTGCACTTGCAATGAGCCTCTAAGCTTTACCACTTCTTCGGCGCTATAGGGGCGTTTAACCTGTGCCCAACGGGCATCGTTTTTCCAGCTTTGTTCAAGCGCTTTAGCTTGCTCTGCTTGTTGTGTTGATAAAGTCATGATGTTGTCCTGTTGTCTGGTTAATTAATCAAGTTGTTGGTAGCCGGGCAGTGTGAGGAACTCCACTAACTCATCGGCAGTTGTGATGTCCTCGAGTAACGCGACCGCTTTATCAAAAGGCTGCTGTTGCCATATTGATTCGCCCACTTCTTGTTTCACTTTCGCTGCTTCTTCGGCGAGGAATTGTTTGAATAGAGCCTTAGTGACAGAAGTCCCGTTACTGAGGGATTTTTCGTGCTTTATCCACTGCCAAATTGATGCCCGCGAAATTTCTGCGGTGGCAGCGTCTTCCATCAATCCGTATATAGGCACGCAACCGCGGCCATCGAGCCAAGCGCTGATGTATTGCAATGCAACCCGGATATTGGTGCGCATGCCTGCCTCAGTGCGATCGCCGTCGCACGGACTGAGTAATTGTGATGCAGTAATGGCGTGATCTTGCTCACGCAAGACATGCAGTTGGTTATCGCCGCTGAGCTGATCGACAAATATCGCGCTCACGGTGTCGGCAAGCCCAGGATGCGCGATCCAAGTACCATCGTGGCCATTATCAAATTCGAGCTGCTTGTCCTTGGCGACCTTATCGAGTATTTGTTCATTCTCACTGGCATCTTTACTCGGAATAAACGCCGCCATACCGCCCATTGCAAGCGCGCCCCGTTTGTGGCAGGTATATACCAGTAAGCGAGAGTAAGCGTTAAGGAACGGTTGCGACATGGTGACTTGCTGGCGATCAGGGAGCACTCGGTCAGGATGGTTTTTCAGGGTTTTTATATAACTAAAAATATAATCCCAACGACCGCAATTGAGTGCCGCGATATGGTCGCGAAGCGCATGCAGGATCTCATGCATTTGGAAAACCGCAGGCAATGTTTCGATCAGTACTGTTGCACGAATGGTGCCCGGCTTGAGCTGAAAGCGTTGTTCCGAATAGTGAAATACATCGCTCCACCACTGTGCTTCGATACTGTGTTCTAATTTGGGTAAATAGAAATAGACGCCCGTACCTTCATCTAATCGGACGCGATAGTTGTGGTAAAAATACAATGCAAAATCAAGCAGAGCACCTGGCACAGGCAAATCTTCAAAGCACAAATGCTTTTCTGGCAGATGTAATCCACGTACCCGCGCAATTAACAGCGCGGGGTTGGGATTCACGTTGTATGCTTTGCCGCTCTTTGGATCCTGGTAACTCAGCGTGTTGCGGTTGGCGTCAATTAAATTAACTTGACCGTCGAGCAACCCATCCCAAGTCGGTGATTGGGAGTCCTCGAAATCGGCCATATAGCAGTCAACATTGGCGTTGAGTGCATTAATAACCATTTTACGATCAACCGGACCGGTGATTTCAATGCGACGGCGAGTCAGATCTTTGGGTAATGGGCGAATATGCCAATCGCCCTCGCGAATGGTTTGGGTGTTCGGATCAAAGTCGGGTAGTTCGCCTGCATCGATACGCTGTTGTCTTTTTGACCGAGTATCTAGCAATTCTGCATGACGTGGCATGAAGCGTTCGCACAAGTCGGCAAAATAGGACATAAATTGTGGCGTAAATAAGCGCGCTTGATGGGGCACTGATTTCGCATTAAAGGAAAGTCGAGATG
The DNA here is from genome assembly GCF_000152885.1 of Idiomarina baltica OS145. Taxonomy (GTDB): domain Bacteria; phylum Pseudomonadota; class Gammaproteobacteria; order Enterobacterales; family Alteromonadaceae; genus Idiomarina; species Idiomarina baltica. The sequence goes on along the minus strand of NZ_CH672407.1, from coordinate 173,408 downwards.
TCATAACCTGAACCTGATGTTAGTAGTTTGTTAACACAGATTCAGCTTAGAGTGGGGTATGATATTCGTCTAATTTATACGGATGATGGCGGCTATTTTCTATACTTATTTTACTTATGGTCTCTAGGCGATTAAAAATTGTGCGGGGACATGCATCCCCGCACATTGAGTCTTACACTTTGAAGCGCTCGACTAAGTTGTTTAGATCCACTGCTAAGCGTGATAACTCTTGGCTTGAAGCGCTGGTTTGCTCAGCGCCTGAGGCTGTCGAGTTGGACAGGTCGCGGATACTAACTAGGTTTCTATCGACATCGCGTGCTACGTTGGCTTGTTCCTCCGCAGCGCTAGCGATTGACGTGTTATGCGTATTAATTTCGCTAACCGCTGTTGCAATCTGTTTTAATGCATCACCGGCTTCACGCGCAATATCCAAAGTTCGAGAGGCGCGCTCTAAACTCTGTTTCATGGTATTCACAGAACGGTCGCTAGAATCATTAATTGCGGCGACCATGTCTTCGATCTCAACCGTTGATTGCTGAGTTTTGTGAGCTAGTGAGCGTACTTCATCTGCAACCACTGCAAAGCCACGACCGGACTCGCCCGCACGCGCGGCTTCTATCGCTGCGTTGAGTGCCAGCAAGTTGGTTTGCTCAGCAATACCGCGGATAACTTCCAGCACCTTAGTAATGCCTTTAACCTTTTCGGCAAGCTCAGTGACATTATTCGATGAGTCGCCAATTTCTTGGGATAACTCTTCAATCGCTGTAACGGTCTTGATAACACGGTCGTTACCAAACTGAGCACGTTCGTCGGCAGCATCGGATGCTTCCGAGGCACTCTGTGCATCGTGCGCTACATTCTCAACGGCAGTGGTTAACTCGTTAACCGCAGTGGCTGCTTGTTCGAGCTCTTCTGTTTGTTGCTGAATGGTTCGGCTACTGTCATCGGTCACCGAGCTGAGCTCTTCCGAGGTTGAGGCCAACTGCTGAGATGACTGCGCAATTTGGCCCATTGAGTCACGTAGCTCACGCTGCGTCTCGATAAGTTGGCGAAGTAGTTGTGCCGGCTCATCAGAGCCCTGAACAGAGATATGCTGTGTTAGATCGCGTTGGGCGATAGTCTCGGCAAATTTAACCGCGCCGCGCAGCGGGGTGACAATACTGCGTGTGAGTAAGAAAGCGAATACAGTCACTAAAATAAGAGCAATGATAATAGCGGTGATGACGCCGACCTGGGCCATTGACGCAATACTCTTTGCGCGATCTGAAACGCTTCTTACCTGCGCCATTTCTTCTGCTAAAAGCTTGTCGAGTACTGTCGATATCTTGTTGGTTAGAGGTAGTATCGTTGTTTCTCGTAGTGAGGCGATGGGCTCCGCTAGTTTAGCATTAACCAACTTAAGAAATTGTTTGTCATCCGCCCAATACTCATCAAGTAAAGCGCTGAGACGTTTAAATTTGTCGCGCTCACTGCTATCGTTGATGAGCTTTTGATATTCACCTAAATTGCGCTTTAAGCTATCTTTTGCGTCGCTATATTTTGCGAGATAGGCTTGCAACCGGTCTGCGTCGTTCAAATAGGTTGCAACATTAGCTGCGTGAACACGCACGCGAAGGAACTCGCGATCGAGATCGTTTACATTATCAATAGCTGGCATTTGCTCATCTGTAATAAAATCAAGCTGTGTCACAACGCCATCAAGTCGCATCAATGCGAAAACGCCGAGCCCCAAAACGATTGCACCTAACAATCCGAAGGTAGCGGCTAATCTCGTTCCAATCGAGAAATTTCTAAACATACGTCCCTCTAATTTTTATCTATATAACCTAACTGTTTAAAACACCCTCTTATCGGCTTATGTCGTCAAAACATAAACCCTTTATCAGTCGACGAAACTGGGCTGCTGTGGTTTTTATGTCATCGAGCTCTAAATACTCATTGGGCTGATGTGCCTGTTTAATAGAGCCTGGACCCATGACCAGTGTTTGGCATCCGAGCTGCTGTAAGAACGGCGCTTCGGTACAGTAATTCACTGCCTGCGCTGATGAACCCGCGATACGTTCAGCCAATGCCACCAAGGCCCCATCCGGAGCCTGCTCAAAACCTGCGATAGGTTCATGCATTGCAATGAGTTCGACTGCGTTGGGGTATTTTAACATAACGGGTTTCAACAATTGATTCAGGTCACCGTACAAATCGGTGATACTCATCCCGGGTAACGGTCTAATATCCAACTGAAGCTCGCAACAGCCACAAATTCGGTTGGCGTTGTCGCCACCGTGTATCGAGCCAAAATTCATTGTTGGATAATGAATGTCAAACAGCTTGTTTGAATATTTATGCGAAATAATTTGTTTAAACGACAGTAGCTTTTCAATAACTTCATGCATCACTTCAATCGCATTCAAACCCAGGCTTGGATCAGAGCTGTGACCGGTTCGCCCGATGACCTTAATGGATTCGGTTATATGGCCTTTGTGGGCGCGTATTGGCTGCATTTCAGTCGGCTCACCAATAATACAAAAATCAGGTTTGAGATTGGTAAATTGGTCAACTTGGCGAGCACCTGCCATGGTGGTTTCTTCGTCCGCAGTCGCGAGTATCATGATCGGCTTAGTTTGATATTGCGCGGGTAGCTGCTTTAATTCTTCAATGATGAAAGCAAAGAAGCCTTTCATATCAATCGAGCCCAAGCCATACCAACGATTATCTTTCTCTGTCAGTTTAAACGGATCGAATTGCCACCGTTGCTGGTCATAGGGAACCGTGTCCGTATGTCCAGATAACAATAGGCCGCCACTGCCGTGGCCGCGTTTAGCCAGTAAATTAAATTTACTAGGATTACTTGTCAGAGGTTGAATTTCGACATCGAAATCCAATTGTTCCAACCAATCCGCCAGTAACTCGATAACTGCTTTATTGGAATGATCCCAGCTTGGGTCGAGGGAGCTGATCGATGGGCGGGCTATCAGCGCTTGATACATTTTAAAAAAGGATGGAATCGACATAGATAATTATCCATAAAAGTTGCATAAATATATTTATTCAGTTAGTCTGCATACAAATTCAGCCAGATGCAAATAAGTAAGCAGACTTTGAGATGGAAAGAAAGCAGTCAGCAAAAAAATATTCACTCCAGAATGTGGTGGTCATCGGTGCCAGTGGTTACGCGGGCGCCGAGTTGGTGTCATTGTTAAATGATCACCGGCTTGTTGGCGAGCTGACGCTATATGTATCTGAGCAGAGTCATGATCGTGATAAGTTTATTGCTCAGCTTTACCCACGTTTTAAGGGGCGTGTTGATCTACCTTTACTCGGTTTGCCTGTAGGTACGGTTACGGATGCTTTGGCTAATGCCGATGCCGTGTTCTTATGTACCTCGCACGAAGTGAGCTGCCAATGGTATGCCCAGCTGAGTCAGTTAACGGCAACCGTGTTTGACTTGTCAGGCGGCTTCCGGTTGCCCACTGCAGATTTATATCCGCGCTTTTATGGCTTTGAACACCCAGCAACTGAGGCATTAGCCAAAGCAGTCTATGGATTAGCGGAATGGCTAGATGAAGAGTTTGATAATGCCCGCTGGATAGCCGTGCCGGGTTGTTATCCCACCGCTAGCCTGCTGGCGCTCAAACCGCTTGCAGTGTTTAACCACCAAATAAATCATACCGTCATTAACGCGGTGTCAGGCGTGACCGGCGCGGGTCGTTCCGTAAGCCTCAAAACCCAAGCCGCCGAGTTATCGCTACAAGGCTACAAGGCTGGTGTTCACCGTCATCAGCCAGAAATTGATTACTACAGTGGACTGAATACGCTGTTTTTGCCTCACTTAGGTGACTTTAAGCGGGGCATACTTGCGACTATTACTATCTACTTCAATGAGGCACCCTCTCAGGCGCAATTAAAAACAGTTTTCGACGTGTATCAAGCCAGCGCCCTCGTTCACATAGCCGAGGGTGAATACCCGGCACTGAACGATGTGGTTAATAGCGGCCGGTGTCATATCGGCTGGCATTTGAATGGCAACGCGTTGGTGATCTTCAGTGCCATTGATAACTTACTCAAAGGCGCTGCTAGTCAGGCTCTGCAATGCTTCAACTTAAAGTTGGGTTTACCGAGTGAGGAGGGCGTACCGCTATGAATGTCATCAAACTCGGTGGGCGTGTACTTGATGATCCGCAAGGTTTAACGACGCTGTTTCAACATATTGCTCAGCAACAAAACTTAGAGCCCACGCTTATCGTTCATGGCGGTGGCCAGCAGGTTGACGACTTGTTTGCCAAGTTGAATCTGTCAGTTGTTAAGTATCACGGTTTACGTGTGAGTATGGCAGAGCAAATGCCGCTGATTGTGGGGGCACTCGCCGGCACCGTTAATAAGCAGCTACTGGGCATGGCAATTAAACAAACACTCAAGCCGGTCGGGCTAACGTTATTTGAAACGGGTTTGCGCGTCCAACAAGGGCAGCCCGAATTGGGTATGACGGGTCATTGTATTGAGCCCTTTGAAGTGAGTGAGTTATTACTGACGTTATTAGAGCAGAAGCACCTACCTATCGTGAGCTGTGTCGGATTTGATAGCCGAGGCCAGTGGCTTAATGTAAACGCTGATGAGGCGGCAGCGGGACTCGCTAAAGCGCTTTCCGCGACCCTTACCTTTGTCAGCGATGTACCTGCGGTGCTTGACGACCAACAACAACCTATCGCGCAACTCGATAGTGACAGTATCGAACAGCTTATCCAGTCGGGCACTCTCATGGGTGGCATGCGACTCAAAGTTGAGCAGGCGCTAAACGTTGCTCAATTCCTACAAAAACAAGTGCGAATCTGCGGGTGTTCGTGCGACACCCGTCATCACTCCGGCACATTGATTAATCCTTAGTTTTTTAATATTTGAGATTCGTATGAACACACATTTTTTAACGGGTAATGAGCTTACCCAAAGCCAACTAATACAGTTGATAGATACGGCTATTGAGCAAAAGTCACAGCCGCAAAAATTTACTCAGAGTCTAGCTGGAAAAAGCATCGTGACGTTGTTTGAGAAGCCTAGTTTGCGCACACGACTATCGCTTGATGTGGGTATCCAACGCTTAGGTGGCCATTGCGTTTACCTCGACGAGCAAAACGGCCAACTCGGGCAACGCGAAACCATCGCGGATTACGCAAAAAACCTGTCATGTTGGTGCGATGCTATTGTGGCACGCGTGAATCATCATGCAACCTTACAAGAGTTGGCTAAGCATGCCTCTGTGCCGGTGATTAATAGCCTTTGCGATCAGTTTCATCCCTGCCAAGCCTTAGCTGACAGTCTTACATTGGTCGAGCATTATGGTGATGTGAGTGGTAAAGCGTTGAGCTACTGGGGAGACGGTAACAACGTGGCGCGTTCGCTGGCACTTTATGGTTGTCTACTCGGCATGCATGTCACTTTAGTAACCCCTGCCGGTCATGGTCTCAGCGCGACGGATATTGATCAACTTAATCAAGCCGGGATCGGTTCCGTTAAGCAGGTTCATGATCCTGAGGCCTGTGTGCAGAGCGATGTTGTTTATACCGATACGTGGGTTTCGATGGGACAACAGCAAAGTCTTGATGAGGTTAAAGCCACCTTTATGCCTTATCAGGTGAACGCCGCCCTCATTAAACGGCTCGGAGCGAATGCCGTGATGCATTGCCAACCCGCCCATCGTGATTACGAAATCACTTCTGAAGTGATGGATAGCGACGATTCACTGTGTCTTAAGCAGGCAGAAAATCGGCTATTTGCACAAAATGCGCTGCTTCATCTTTTACTTAACCCTAAAAACACACTGACCCTGCAACACGCGAGCTAAGGAGCAAACAATGAACAAAGTAGTATTGGCTTATTCTGGTGGTTTAGATACATCTGTCATTGTGCCTTGGTTGCGTGAAAACTACGGCTGTGAGGTGGTGGCGTTTGTCGCAGACGTAGGGCAGGGGGCAGAAGAACTCGAAGGCGTGGAAGCAAAAGCAAAAGCCTCCGGCGCTAGCGAGTGTCATATTGTTGATCTTAAAGATGAGTTTGCAGCCGATTACATTTATCCAAGCCTGAAAACCGGTGCCGTCTACGAGCAGAGCTATTTACTTGGCACGGCGATGGCTCGTCCGGTAATCGCCAAAGCGCAAGTAGAATTGGCACGTAAAGTCAATGCGGATGCCTTAGCGCATGGTTGTACTGGCAAAGGTAATGACCAGATCCGCTTTGAGTCTTGCTACGCCGCGCTGGCGCCTGAACTGACGGTGATTGCGCCTTGGCGAGAGTGGGACTTAAGTAGTCGGGAGAGCTTACTTGCTTATCTTGCAGAGCGTAATATTCCCTGCTCTGCGTCACTCAAGAAAATCTATAGTCGCGATGCCAACGCGTGGCATATCTCACATGAGGGAGGTGAGCTTGAAGATCCTTGGTGTGAACCGAGTGATGAAGTCTGGACATTGACTTGCTCACCTGAACAAGCACCCGATGAACCTGAGTATATCAGTCTAGCGATTGAGCAAGGCGCTGTGGTGAGTGTTAATGGTGAAGCGTTGTCGCCTCTGAAATGCCTCGAACAACTGAACAAACTAGGTGCGAAACATGGTATTGGTCGCGTTGATATTGTCGAGAATCGTCTAGTGGGTATGAAAAGCCGTGGCTGTTATGAAACGCCGGGGGGGACCATCATGATGTACGCTTTACGTGGCATTGATGAGTTGGTGCTTGATAAAATGACGCGCTCATGGAAAACACAGTTAAGCGAGCAATTTGCGCAGTTGCTTTACGATGGGCGTTGGTTTACCCCTAACCAAGCATCGGTGTTAGCCGCCGCCGAAAGTCTGAACCAAGTGGCAACCGGTGAAGTCGTGATTAAGCTCTATAAAGGTAATGTTACTGTCACGCAAAAGTGTTCTCCTTATTCTCTTTACAGCGAGGCGTTTGCCACCTTCGGTGCCGATAATGTTTATGACCAAAAGCATGCCGCAGGCTTTATTCGCCTCTATTCACTGTCGAGCCGTATCCGCGCGTTAAAACAAACGGCAAAAGTGTAGGAGGCGAATATGACCAAGGGACTTTGGGGAGGCCGGTTTAGTGCGCCTCCCAGCCAAGCCTTTCAGCAGTTTAATGACTCGCTGCCATTTGACTGTGTACTACTTGAGTTTGATATTCGGGGCAGTATTGCTTGGGCGCAATCGCTGCAACAGGTGGGCGTTTTAACGACCGATGAGTACAGCCATATACAGCATGCATTGCATGACATTTTACAACACTGGAGTGGGTGCTTAGGTGATGTCGCGGTGGCGGGTGATGAGGACATTCACGCCTTTATTGAACGTCAGCTGATCGAACGCATTGGCGATCTGGGTAAAAAACTGCATACAGGTCGTAGCCGTAATGACCAAGTCGCCACCGATATTCGACTGTGGTGCCGAGCGCAGGTAGAGACCCAGTGGCAGCGACTCGAACAATTGATTGCAGCGCTGGCCAATTTGGCCGAGCGCGAGGCAACAACGGTGATTCCTGGATATACGCATTTGCAACGCGCACAACCGGTACTATTTTCGCATTGGTGCTTAGCCTATGTTGAGATGTTTAAGCGTGATCAGGCACGGTTAAAAGATGCGTTAGCGCGTATCAACGTGTGTCCACTCGGATCGGGCGCTCTAGCGGGTACGGCTTATCCGATCGATCGAACGGACTTAGCGCTTCGTTTGGGGTTTAGCGCGCCGGCGGCGAACAGTTTAGATGCCGTATCCGATCGCGATTTTATTGTCGAACTGCTATCGGTGGCTTCACTGTCGATGATTCACCTTTCACGCATGGCTGAAGATTTAATTTTTTATGCCAGTGGTGAAGCGGGGTTTGTTGAATTAGCCGATGATGTGAGCAGCGGCTCGTCACTGATGCCCCAGAAAAAGAATCCCGATGCGCTTGAACTTATTCGCGGCAAGTCGGGACGTGTAGTTGGCGCGCAAGTGGGACTGTTGATGACATTGAAAGCACTCCCGTTGGCGTACAACAAAGACATGCAAGAAGACAAAGAGGGCTTGTTTGCCAGCTATACCCAGTGGGGAGCCTCTATCGATATTGCACAGCAATGCGTGAACGGCCTCACTGTCAATCAGCCAAGGGCGCTAAAAGCAGCGAAGGGCGGCTATTCAAATGCGACTGAGCTTGCTGATTATTTGGTTAGCAAAGGCGTTCCATTTCGTACCGCGCATGAAGTGGTAGGGGAATGCGTGCAGTTAGCGCTTCAGCACCAGCAACCGCTCGAAGATTTGCCTCTCAGTACTTTGCAAGCAGTGCATTCGGTGATTATGCCTGACGTTTATGAATGGTTGAGCATTGAAGCGCTATTGGCAAAACGAAATGCACTCGGGGGCACCAGCATTGAACAGACACAAGCTGCGCTTAAGAAGCTTCAGCAAGGTCTGCGTATTAAGGTTCGTGATGCTACGCTGGATGATATTGATGCGATTGTCGGCTTGGTCGGTCATTGGGCGGGTGCCGGCGAAAACCTGCCACGAGCCAAAGATGATATTGTGCACTCAATCAATGAATTTGCCGTGTCTGAAGTCGATGGCAAAGTCACTGGGTGTGCTTCGCTCTATATCTATACCACGGGCTTAGCTGAGATACGTTCGTTGGGAGTCAATCCACAAAGCCAGGTGCGAGGTCAAGGTCGTATGTTGGTTGAGCATTTGTGTCAGAAAGCGCGTCAGATCCGATTAAAGCGCGTGATTGTGTTGACCCGTGTGCCTGACTTTTTTAAGCAGCAAGGCTTTACGCTGTGCGATAAAGCACAGTTACCAGAAAAGGTAATGAAAGACTGTGAGTTGTGCCCTAAGAAACACTGTTGCGATGAAATTGCGATGGAATATGGGCTGTAAAAGCAGCCCATTAACTTAACTTCGTACATTGCAGTTGAGTTACTCTAATATGAAGATTTGATGACAGCTTGCAATTGTCACAAATTTGTCACGCTAGCTCCCTACCATTCTCCTCGACTTTTAACCTATGGATAACATCCAAGTCGGGAGAACCCAATGAATCTGAATTCTTTGTTCAAAGCATCTGCGATCGCAGCAGCGTTAGCGCTTGCTGGTTGCGGTGGCGACATCAATATCAATTCGGGTGCTGAAGTACAGCAGCCAGATAATGGTGGTGACAATGGTGGTAACAACGGCGGTGATACGGGCGCTGACTTGCCAGGTACAGCCAGTGGTTCACTATCGTTAGCAGCGTCAGAAGCGCTCGGCGAAGAAGTACAAGTTCAAGTCATCTCAGGACGCATTACCGCTGACACAACCTTAGTGAACAGCAAAAGTGATGGCACAACAGTTATGTATGCTATCGACGGACCTACCTTTGTCGGTGGTGACAACGCGAATTCAGCAACATTGACCATTGAGCCGGGTACTGTGGTATTTGGTCGTCAGGGTAATGATTACTTGGTTGTAAGCCGCGGCTCAAAAATCATGGCAGACGGCACCTCTGATGCGCCCATTATCTTTACATCATCACAAGATGTGGTGGGCGAAGAAACAGGCGCTGGCCAATGGGGCGGCTTGGTTATCTTAGGTAATGCATCAAGCAACAAATGCCCAGCAGATGGCTCCGACTGCGCATTGCAAGTTGAAGGTGCTGAAGAGGGCGCAGTGTTTGGCGGCTCTCAAGACGATGATAACTCAGGCACGTTACGCTACGTGGTTGTTAAACACGCAGGTTTCGAAATCGCGCCTGACAATGAATTGAACGGTATCACATTTGGTGGCGTAGGTTCTGGCACGACGGTTGACTACTTACAAGTGCACGGTAACGCGGACGACGGTATCGAAATGTTCGGTGGTACGGTCAACTTTAAGCACGTTGTATTAACCAGCATGCAAGATGACAGCATCGATTGGGACAACGGCTATCGTGGTAAAATGCAATACGTTTACGTTGAGCAAGATCCGAACGGTGGCGACGCTAACCGTGGTATCGAAGCAGACAATGATGGCAGTAACCCTGCGGCAACGCCGATGTCTAACCCGACTATCGCGAACTTAACCATTATCGGTAATAACTTCAAAGGTGAAGACTCTTCGGAAGGTATTTATTTACGCGAGGGTACCGGTGCACAGTTTTACAATGTTGTGGTGACAGGTCCTTCGGAAATGGGTGAATGCTTTGAAGTTGAAGGTAGCCCACAATCTCAGACCAATCTAGGTGACGGCACTATCACCATGGAAAACTCTTTCATGGCTTGCAGCAATGGTGAGAACTTTAAGTACGGTTCAGGCGATGTAAACCTCGAAGATTGGTTCCTAAATCAGCAATCGAACAACCAAGTCAGCACTTCAATCATGCTAGGTGCTAACGGTCAGCCCATGGCAAACTCTCCGTTATTAGGTGCAGGTCAAGACGTTGCGAACACCGTTGATGGTAGCTTCTTTGAGTCAGTTGATTTTGTTGGTGCGGTTCCGGGTGACAGCGATTGGCGTCAAGGCTGGGCATTTGGTTTTGGCGGCGGTGAAGTCACTGCGGGCGGTTCAGAAGCGCCTGTAGCAGGTTGTCCAGCAGGCACCGAAGCGATTACCCCAGTAGATGGATCTACCACAACTTGTCAGCTAGCGGGCTCTTACACGGACGATTTAACACTGAGCGCGGACAATATTTATGCATTGAGCGGACCGGTTTTCATCGGTGGTGACAATGCGAACTCAATGACGTTGACTATTGAGCCGGGTACAACCGTTTATGGACGTACTGGTGGCGATTACTTAGTGATCAGCCGTGGTTCAGACATTATGGCGGAAGGTACGGTTGAACAGCCTATCACGTTTACTTCCGCAGCTTACGTTGAGACTGGCGAAGGTCAGCCGGGTCAGTGGGGCGGCTTAGTTATCTTGGGTAACGCACCGAGTAACAAATGCCCATCTGATGGTTCTGACTGTGCATTGCAAGTTGAAGGCGCGGCAGAAGGTGCTGTATTCGGTGGTACTGATGCGACCGATAGTTCAGGTACCTTGCAGTATGTACGTGTCATGAACGGTGGTTTTGAAATCGCACCGGATAACGAACTTAACGGTATTACGTTCGGCGGTGTTGGCTCAGGAACCAAGGTGGAATACCTCCAAGTTCATAACAACTCAGATGATGGCATCGAAATGTTCGGCGGTGCGGTTAACTTCAAGTATGTTGTTTTAACCAACATGCAAGATGACAGTATCGATTGGGACAATGGGTACCAAGGCAAGATGCAATATGTATTGGTCCGCCAAAACCCTGACAACTCAGATGCAAACCGTGGTATCGAAGCTGACAACGATGGTAGCAATCCGGCTGTAACGCCAATGTCGAACCCAACCATTGCGAACTTAACCATCATTGGAAACACGTTCCAAGGCGAGGACTCTTCAGAGGGTATCTACTTGCGCGAAGGTACTAAAGCAACGTTCTATAACACGATCGTTTCAGGTCCTGCGGGCATGGGCGAATGTTTAGAAGTTGAGAGTAGCCCGGTCAGCCAGCAGCACTTACAAGATGGTGGCATTGCAATGACTCACTCAGTCATGGCGTGTGACAACGGTGAAAACTTTAAATTTGGCGCAACTGACGTCAATTTGGAAACTTGGTTCACAGGTCAAGCAGGTAATAGCATTGCCGCAGCAGGCGATACTTTGAACGGTGTCTTCAGCATTACAGACGCAACTGCAGCAGACCTCAGCGGCGATACATTCTTCGACAACGCGACATTCGTTGGAGCAGTTGAAGAAGGTAACGATTGGACTGCAGGTTGGACTGTAGGATTAGAGTAACCCCTTAAGTAGCATAAAGTGCTCTTTAAAAGCCGTGAGGTGACCTTAGGGACACCTCCGGCTTCCATAGTAACAAGAGGTAGCTAATATCATGCGTGCCAACCGATTCCCTCTGGCAAATATTTCTCTCGCAGTGCTTGCCTGCTTGGCAACACCTGCGGCACTCGCTTGGCAAGACGCCGAGCAAACCGAAGCTGAAGCAGAGCAGCAGGCAAGCAACCCTGAGCAAGTCATCGAGGAAGTGGTTACCACAGGTACTCGTTTACAGGGCAGTGCCGCAGCGGTAGTTCAAGAGCGTAAAGAACAGGCGTTCGTGGCCGATATCATGGGTGCTGACCAGATTTCGCGTACCGGTGATACTGATGCCGCTGCTGCGCTTCGTCGTATTACAGGTCTTACACTGGTCGACGGTAAATTTATATATGTACGTGGCTTAGGTGAGCGTTACTCGAGTACGCAACTTAACGGCATGTCCGTACCGAGCCCTGATCCAACCCGAGCCGTTATTCCACTCGATTTATTCCCCTCGGATATTATCGAAAGTTTAGCTGTTCAAAAGTCGTATTCAGCATCAATGCCGGCTAACTTTGGTGGCGGTAATGTTGATATCCGCCTGAAGTCTGCCCCCACGCAAGAAGTTTTTAATGGCTCGATTAAAGTGGGCGGCAACTCAGAAAATTTCGATGACTCATATTGGTATGATGGCGGGAGTTCATGGAAGGGTAAAGATGACGGAACTCGTGCAGCACCACAAATGTTGCAAGCGTTGTGGGGACAACGCACATTCCTTGATGAAATTAGCATCGAAGATAATCGGGATGTGGCGTTGGCACTGAACCGAGATTATGACCCTCAAATGCAGTCTATTGACCCTGATTATGGTGTCAATGTGACCTACGGTAACCGTTATGATTTAACTGACAAGTGGGCGATTGGTTTTTTGACCACGGCTGCGTACCGCAATGAGTGGCAGGTTTCTGAGCAGTTTCTGGGTGAAAACTACCGCTTAAACCCTGATGACAGCTATACATTGGTTCGTGGTTGGGATGATGTGCAGTCAACCGAGCACCAAGTGACGTGGTCAGGTATGTTCACGCTGGGCATTAACTACGGCGCGAATCACAAAGTCGACTTCAGCCATGTCATTCTGAACGATACCGAGGATCGTTTACGCGAGAAATTGGGTAACAATAACAACATCAACTTCGGCTCTGACCAGCGTATTCGTGAGTTTGATGTGAATTACCAAGAGCGTCGGATGGTGGCTAACCAAATTAAAGGGATGCATACCTTTACCGACTGGAACTTCTTGGGTATTGATTGGAAGTATTCAAAGGCACGTTCAAGCCGTTATGCACCGGGTAACTTAGAGACTCGGTTTATTTTGACGGACCGTAACGAAGATGGAGTTTTTGACCGTCAAACTGAGAGTAACCTAACCAATGCGACGACGGCTGCACGTTACTCTTTTCAAGATCTCGATGATGAAGTTGAAAACTGGGGCGGCAATGTAACTCTACCAATCATGCTCGATGATTGGGATATCACCTTAAAGGCGGGCGCGGACTTTGTTCAGAAAACGCGTTTTGCCACCAACCGTCGTTTTGATATCAATACGCGTGCGTTCCCCGACTCGAGCGTTTTGCAAGGGCATCAGCTAGGCGAAATCCTTAATGATGACTTATTAGCGAATACTGAACTTAGTTTTACGCCGATATTGAACGATACGACGGTAGCGGGCGATGATTATATTTCTGCGCAAGCAATCGACGCATACTACGTTGAAGGCGACGTGTTCTTTAAAGAGAAGTGGCGTATTACGGCGGGTGTTCGTTGGGAAGACTTCCGCCAAGTTGTGGTACCACTGGTACCAACGACCGGTGAAATCGATTTACCAACCAACCCGACACCTAACGATCTAGCTGATTTAGCATTCCAAGAGGATGACTTCTATCCATCGTTGGCGTTGACTTACTTTTTAACTGACGAGCAGCAGTTACGTTTCAGCTACGGACAAACGGTAGTCCGTCCTGACTTGCGCGAAGTCTCTAGTTCAACGTACCTCGATCCGTTGACCTTGTTCCCAGTCGGCGGTACACCAGGCTTGCGGACAACGTCGATCAAGAACTATGACGCACGTTGGGAGTGGTATCAAGAAAATGGCGATACCTTGTCGTTGGGTATGTTCTATAAGGACATGACTGACCCGATTGAATCTGTTCAGTCGCCCGCGCAAGACGGTCCTCCATTAGTACGTATTGCTAACGCTGAGACCGGTGAAGTATACGGTGTCGAAATGGAGTGGTTAAAATCACTCAGCACGAACTTCTTTGTTTCGGGTAACGTTACGTTAAGTGACTCTGAAATCCAGTTGGATACTCAGAAGATTGTTGAACAAACCGGTGTATCGACGTCGATTACCAATACCGAACGTCGCTTAACGGGTCACTCAAAATGGGTGGTCAACAGTCAGCTTGGCTTTGATTCTGACAATGGTAAGCACTCTGCATCGTTGGTTTATAACGTGTTTGGTGAGCGTATTATCATTCCAGGTATCGAAGGTCGTGGCGATGCGTTTGAGCAACCTTTCCACAGTTTAGACGCGGTTTATAGTTACTATCCAGACTTCAATTCTCAGATCACGCTCAAGGTGCAAAATATCTTGAATCAAGATAAAGAGATTGAGTTTGACGATACCTTGCTTCGTTCAGAAACGCGTGGTGTTAGTTTCTCGCTAACGTATAAGCGTGAATTCTAAATACGCGGAGAGTTTTGATAAAAGCGATGCTAATTAGCATCGCTTTTTTTTGCTCGTTGAATAGAGACTTCGAGTGGTCTTAATGTATCGAGGTGCACATCCCGTTGTGGGAAGGCGATGACGATATCATTCTCGGCGAATAGTGAGTCGATCTTGTAGCGCAAGTCCGACTGCACCCGACGTAAATCCATCGGCGCACTAACCGAAGTCCAGAACAGCAAATTGAAGGTAAGGCTGTTATCACCAAAGTCTTCAAATAACACTTCGATGGGGTACTCGGTGTTAATCTTTTTATGCTCTTTCGCCGCCTCCAGCATTAAGTCACGTACCTTTTCAGCCGGTGAACCATAAGCGACACCAACACTGACATTGCTGCGGATATCTTTTGAAACCAGTGTCCAGTTCACTACGCGTTGCTCTAAAAAGTAGCTGTTTGGCACCAGTACATGAATCCCGTCAAACCGACGAATACGTACACAACGATTACCTATTTCTTCAATGCGACCTTGCTCGTTCTCAAGCTCAACGATGTCGCCAATACGAATTGGACTCTCGGTTAATAGAATAAAACCCGATATCAGGTTATTGAGCAAATTCTGCGCACCAAAACCCACACCAATGGCGAACGCGCCACCGAGTACTGCAAATATCGTAATCGGAATACCAGCTAACGGTAGAGCAAGTAAAACCAGTAACAAGTAGGCAATAAACTGAAATAGCCGACGAAAGGTAAATAGGGTGTTTTCCGACGCGCCGTTGCGCAGCAGGGCACGGTTCAGTAGTTGGCGACCTATAATGCGAACAACAATAACACCAACGATGATAATGGTCAGCGCAATGACCACTTGGCTAAAATGGATTTTTGTATCGCCGGAGGTATAAAGTGGTGTTTGCCATAGGGTAGTAAAGGCGGAGCTAAACTCCGCCCACAAACTTGATGCTTCTTCTTGCATATCAGGCTCGAATTAAACTTTAGCAGAAGCGCGTTGCTTCATCGCTTGATACCAACGGAATAAATTAGGACGGCTTTCATCAACGCGTAGATTCACGACTTTGCCAAAGTCGACTGAGCAGAACGCATTGATATCGGCGACGGTGAGCTGACCGCAGGCAATAAAATCTTTACCTTCGAGTTGATCGTTTAAAAAGTCAAAAAAGCGCTCGGCCTCTTTGATATTGTGCTCTCCCCATTCGCGGATGGGTTGCATGCGGTGCTTGAAATAGTCGGTCGTGTGCTGAAAGCCCATGCCAATTGGATAGAACAAGTAAAAATCGACCCAACGCGTCCATTGTTCAATAATGGCTTTGTCGTTGGCATTGTCGCCAAGTAGTTTAGGTGAGTCGGGATATTGGTTTTCGAAATAATGGCAAATTGCCGTGGTTTCGCAGATAAAGCTACCGTCATCGAGCTCAAGTACAGGGACTTTTTGCATGGGGTTTTTGGCTTTGAAAGAATCGCTGAGGTTTTCACCTTTTGACAAGTCAATTTCAATCCGTTCGACTTTATCTAGTAATCCCTTTTCTGCGAGAAACATGCGTACGCGACGCGGGTTAGGCGCCTTCGCCATTTCGTAGAGCTTCATTGATTAGACTCCATGTTGTTGTTTTTAGGTGGTCCAGTTACGCTTTAACTTATCAGCAAACGCAATAAAACGCTCGCGCATTGTTTGGCGTACTTTGATATCAATAGAAGAGAGTACGGAATAGCCGGAAATATGGATGTGCACTTTAGGCGCTTGTATTGGCGCCTCTAGATGATTATCGAGAGAGCTAATAATGTTAGCGACATTGCAGGTCACGCGGGCAAACTCGGGAACAAAAATTTTAATATCACCAACAAGGTCGAGTAGTTGAACATGAATTTCATCGCTCTCGAAGTGCGCATCAGTAAAGTCGATCTTGAGTGAACCCAGCACACTGTAGGCTTTAATTTTAGCCGGTACTTGCCATGCACCTTTCATGCTTTGCGACGACAGTATTGCGACAACCGAATGTTCGCTGCCAGCGAATATTTTGGTGGAGTGTGCGTCAAAACGTGCGGCTTTACTTTGCTCATACTTCGCATCAACTTGCAGGGGTAAGTCTTCTACTAAGTCGGCTAA
The DNA here is from genome assembly GCF_000152885.1 of Idiomarina baltica OS145. Classification (GTDB taxonomy): domain Bacteria; phylum Pseudomonadota; class Gammaproteobacteria; order Enterobacterales; family Alteromonadaceae; genus Idiomarina; species Idiomarina baltica. The sequence goes on along the minus strand of NZ_CH672407.1, from coordinate 156,750 downwards.
TTGCTGGTGAGCGATCGCATCAAATGCTTGGTCAAGCCGCGCCTCAAAAGCCTCTTGCGATAGTTCACCATGACTGTAATTCATAACCAGCTGGTCTATCACTTCTTCGCGAACTTTATCCAGGGGACGGTCTTCAAATTTTACAGCCATAACGGCTCCAAATGTTATTTAAATGTTTAATTGTTAAATTATGGATCGCTTAAAGCGCTTTTCAAAGCTTATTTTTACAAAATATCTACAATTTTTAACTAATAAATTAGAAAGAGCGGCTTGCGCCGCTCATTGCTTTATTGCAGTGAAGGTAACTTATTAAGTAGCGCAGGCGGCAATTTAGATACCAATGAACTGCGTAACGGATGCCAGAACACCGACACAAGTAGTAAGCCAGCACCCACGATTAAGCCCATCACCGCGCTACCTAAGTCGACCAAGCCAACGCTTGTCAGCACTTGACTGAAAATAAAAATAACGTAGGCCAATGCTGATACCATCAAGGCGCGACGATCGATAATCAGAGATACGACACTCAACACAACATAAACCACCAGTGTGGCGGCTGCTTGAGTAACGCCGATTTCAAAATCACTGCCAAGAATGACGTTAAACAAAGGATGAATCATCAGCGGCGCCGCCAGTAGATGAAGCCAAAATGCGACATCAGAACGGCGACTGGTGCGATCGACGTCCGAAGCATCCCAATACATGGCGATGCCAAAGGTGACTAAACCCCCTGTCATGATCACCAAGTCAATTAAGATACTGTCTAGCAACCAGGTGGTGCTTAGGAAAGACACGATGATACCAACCACCGTAGCGATCCCAGCCGCGAGCGTGATAGGAACACGGAACCGAAACCAATGCGCTGTTGCAACGGCACTGGCAGCAATAAATGCGACACCGCTAGCAAGGTCGGGTCTAACCGCCATGGCAAGTAATTGCATAATCACGCCACCGAAGGTACCGCCCAATGCCGTCACCAATAGCACGATCGATGGCAGCGCCATATGTCGACGGCGAGTGAAGTACTCGGACAACAACCAACTTGCCACAGCTACTAAACCGCCACCGATCAGCGGCGACATGGTATTACCAATCGTCCACAGACCTGCCAAAGCAATCACTGCGGCGATCACGACAAAAATGTCGTTAAAGCCGTGTACCAAAGGAATATACTCTTGGTCTTGATTTAGGACTCCACCGCGCTGTTGTTGAATAAAATCACGAAACGCGTTCGCCGTTTGTTTAGGCATGACACCTGCCTCGACGGCTGCGCGAATATCTTTGTCGCTGTACATTTCAACGCCCTCATTTTGACTTTGATTAAACAATAATCACGGTGGAGACGAAAAGCGAATCTGCTTTGTTACAAACTGTAAGCAGTGAAACAAATCAGGTTCGCGTAAGCTCCTTCACTTTCTGTTTAGAGAACCAAGGGTAGAGCACCGGTAATACTACAAGCGTCAGTAACGTGGCGGAAACCAGTCCACCGACGATGACCGTTGCCAAGGGACGCTGGATCTCAGCGCCTGCACCCGTGGCAAACAGCATGGGTATCAGCCCGAGCGCTGAGGTGATGGCTGTCATCAACACCGGACGTAAGCGAGACCATGCGCCATCAAATACTGCCTCAGTGACCTGATGACCGTCCGCGATGCGCTGGTTAATGCTCTCTACCAGAACCACACCATTTAGAACGGCGACACCAAAGAGTGTGATGAAACCGACCGCACTGGGCACCGAAAGATATTGACCGGAGATAAAGAGTGCAACAATACCGCCAATCACTGCTAACGGCACGTTTACTAAAATCAACATTGCTTGACCCAGGGTGCCGAAGGCAAAGTAGAGCAACAGTGCGATAAGGACAAGCGAAATAGGTACGACAATAGATAGCCGCTTTTGCGCTCGTTGTTGACTCTCAAACTGACCACCAATATCGACTGAATAGCCGGATGGTAAGTCAACGGTGTTGTCGATGGTCTGACGGATATCCGTTACGACACTGCCCATGTCACGACCTTGCACATTGGATTGAATGACGACACGTCGTTGAACATCATCTCGGCGTATTTGGGGTGGACCCGATTCGATCGCGACGTGGGCGACCTCGCCGAGCGTAACCCAAGCACCCGATGGCGTTAATAAACGTAATGAACGAATGGCTTCTGCGGTTGCTCGAAACTGTTTGGCAAGCCGCACATAAATGTCATAGCGCTCATTGCCGTGAATAATTTGGCCCGCTGACGCACCACCCAGTCCATTGTCGACGACATCTAGCACATCAGAGACATTTAATCCGTAACGTGAGAGTTGTTGTCGTTTAGGAGACACCACTAGCTGGGCTTCGCCCTTTATTTGCTCCATTGCTACAGCAACGGCGCCATCGACTTGTTTAACTGCTTCCTCAATCGCCTGACCTTTACGGGCAAGCACATCCAAATCGGGGCCAAATAACTTAATCGCGAGTTGCGATTTAACCCCCGACAGTAGCTCATCGACCCGCGTTGCAATCGGTTGTGAAAAGTTAAACAGTAGACCCGGGTGTGTATCGAGTTTAGCTTCCATTTTTTCCTGCAAGGCGTAACGGTCTGATGCCGTAGTCCATTCTGACTGGGGTTTAACACCGACATAGATCTCAATATTACTGATAGGCTCCGGATCGCCGCCGACCTCTGCGCGACCAATACGGCTCAGCGCATACGTGGTTTCTGGAAATGACATCAGTATTTTTTCGAGCTTAGGAGCAACCTCCAACGCCGTTTCGAGATTAGAAGAGGGGGCCAATGTCACGCGAATATTAATCGTGCCTTCTTCTAGCTCAGGCGCAAACTCGGTGCCCAGTTGCGGAACCAATAGCAGGGCAGCGACAAATAACGCACCGGCGATCGCAACCACCACTTTTTTACTTTTTAAGGTAATGGATAGCAGTCGCTTGTAGCCCCTATCTAGGGGTTTAAGTAACTTATTTTCTCGAGGCTTTATGCCGCGACTAAAGAAGTAACTAGCGAGCGCCGGGACGACCATGATGGCAACAAAAACTGCTGAGATAATTGCCAGAATGATACTGATCGCCATTGGCTCAAATAATTTTGCCTCGACACCCTGAAAGCTAAATAACGGCATGAAAACGACCAAAATGATCATGGCAGCAAAAAAGACGGGTCGTGCGACCTCATTCGCCGCCTCTTTCACTCGGAGTTTGATACCGTGATTATCAAGCTGAGCCGCTTGCGGGTCAGGATCGTGATACTCAGTCCGCTTTGCTGCCTGTTCATGGTGCTCAATATCGGGACGACTCAGATGTTTGAAAATGTTTTCAACCATCACTACCGAACCATCGACCAGCATACCAATAGCGACAGCAATCCCGCCTAATGACATGAGATTCGCAGACATACCGACAGCCGACATAACCATCAAGGCGATGGCGATCGACACTGGTATAGAGAGCAGCACTAAGAAAGTAGCGCGTAAGTTCAGTAAGAATAAGGCCAATACCGCGATGATGAACACAAATGCGATGAGGAGCGAATAGGCGACCGTCGACACGGCTTTTTGTATTAAATCGGCTTGATCATAATACGGCTCAAACGTGACGCCCTCGGGCAGTGCCTGCTGGATAAGCGGAATGCGCTTTTTAATGCCATCGATAGTCGCCTTGGTGTTCGAACCCATACGTTTGAGTACGATACCGGACACCACCTCACCTAACTGGTTGACCTGACCGTCAACTTTGCGCGACATTGATACCGCACCTTGGCGGATTTCACTCCCGACCTCGACAGTGGCTACTTGGCCGAGTGTCACCGAGACCCCGTCAACGGTTTTTAAGGGAATCTGACGGAGCTGTTGCAACCCTTTATCACCGTTCGCGAGCCAGCCCGTGCCACGGATAACTAACTGCTCCTGACCGCGAGGCATATACCAGCCCCCTACGTTACCGTTGTTCTTATTAACCGCATCCATAACGTCCTGTTGGGTCAGTTCATAAGACAATAACTTGGCGGGATTAAGGTTAACCTGATATTGCTTAACCTCGCCGCCAAAGGACAAGACTTCGGTGATCCCTTCAACCGGCATGAGTAGCAGTTTAACCACATAGTCGTTAAGACTACGCAGCTCCATGCTAGTCACGCCAGAATCAGGGTCGGCGACTAATAAGTACTGGTAGACCTGACCCAGACCGGAGGAGTTAGGACCCATTTCGGGTGTGCCGACACCCTCGGGAATCAACTCTTTTGCCGCTTGCAGTCGCTCAAATACCAGTTGTCGAGCAAAGTAAATATCCACGCTCTCGTCAAACACCACGGTAATACCGGACAAGCCGGTCTTAGAGATGGAGCGGACTTCCTCAACATCGGGAAGGGCATACATGACAGACTCGATCGGATAAGTAATTAATTGCTCAACTTCGGTCGCTGCTAACCCGGGCGCCTCGGTATTCACCGTAACCTGAACATTGGTCACATCGGGAAAGGCGTCCAAATTAAGCTTAGGGATCACAAAAAAGGACGCGATGCTGATGCCGAATAAGGCCAATACCAATAATAGGCGATTGGCGACAGCAAATTGGATAATGCGCTGAAACATACAACCTCCTATTAATGGTTATGCGGGTCAAAGCCGCCCTTAGCAATTTGTGAACGGACGAAAAAAGCCCCCTGACTGACGTATCGTGTGCCTTCCGATACCCCGTCAATAATCTTCCACGGACCTTTTTCATCAATTAGTTCGACTTCTTGGGGTTCGAACTGACCGGGAGCACGTTCAATGAAGATTTGCCAGTCGCCATCTGGAGCACGCATCAGTGCTGAGTCCTGAACCGCTAATACCGGTTGCTCCGACTCAACGGTGAAGTAGACATCAGCAAAAAGCCCAGGATGAAGGCGGTCTTGCTTATTATCGACTGCCAGTCGGATAGTGCGTGTGCGGGTTTTATGGTCGATGGTATGCCCCTCCTGAATGACTTTTGCAGGGTAGTCGACTCCATCGACTGTCACCATCACTTGATCACCAAACTTAACGTTAAGATCGGTGGTACCGGGTAGTCGTGCGTTCACCCACAAACTTGCTTCTTGCAGCACATCAACGAGCTCGGTACCTGCACTCACTTGTTGACCTTGCTTAAAGTTATCGCTAACCACAATGCCGTTAATATCAGACGTCAGTTGATATTCTCCAAGTGGATAATCGGGCTTGGTTAAACGCTCAATTTCGTTAAGTAGCATACCAAACGCTTTGAGTTTAGCGCGCGCTGAGGTAAACGTATTTTGTGCTTCGACGAAGCGTTTTTCACCGACTGTCGATTCACCCAGCGACTGCACCCGTTGCCACTCGTTTAGCGCAACTAAATAACTGCTTTGTGCGTCCGCCATACGCGCACTAAATAGCGTAGCCAGCGGTTCACCTTGTTCGACGTGATCGCCGATACTGACAAAGCGTCTTAAAATGGTGGAATCAATTCGAGGACTGACAACGTAGCTATTGAAATCGTTCGCCACTACCTCGCCGGGCGCATACACGGGGTACTCGATCACGCGAGCGCTGAGTTTGCCAGTGGCAATGTCGGCCATATCACGTTGCTGCTCAGAAAGTGTGATGCCAGCGGGCTCTTGGTGTGTTTCATGGTCTTCTTGATGTTGCTCCTGCGCCTGAGTTGAAACGCTCAGCACCATTGCTATGACTGCATGTAAAGGTTTTACTGACATGATTTATTCTCCAATCGCGTTACTTGTGTGCTGACTGAGCGGGCTTAACTTCAGAGCTTTGCTGAGTTCACCCGAGCGATATAACCATTCGATAGCCGCCAAACGGTATTGCGTTTGTAACGCGATACCTGCGTATTGACTGTCGAGTTGTTGGCGCATTGCGGTGAGGTAATCGGTGGTTGATAAGTCGCCTTCGACCCAGGACTGCTCTATCACTTGGGACGAAGCGCTCTGTCGGTCTTGAAAGCGTTGTTGCCAGCTGTGCCATTGGCTTTTGATAAAGCGATAGTTGTTAAGCGAGGATTTGAGCGCCGCTTGCCACTGATGCTTCAACGCCATGAGTCGCTTCTCTTCCGCCAGTGCTTCGCTACTCGCCGCATGCACTGCGTCGTTGTAGCTGTTACGGATCTGCAAAGGCATACTGAAAGATAAACCAACGACGGTTTCGTGGTCGGTCTCGCCCGCTTCAATACCCAACGTCGGGTTGGCCGTCGTTAGTGAGCGCTTCCAGTCGACATCGGCACGTTTAAGCTGCCATTGCAGATAAGCGGCCTTTAACTGCGGATGCTGTTGCCAGCGAACCGTTAAACTGGGTGTAATATCAAATACGCCATCCTCAATGGTGAGTTGATTGAAATCAGAGGTGGTCAGTAAGGCGTTTAAATCCGCTTCAGCAGACTGCAACGTTTGGTATGTTGCAGCGGTTTGCTGTAATTGACGACTTAACGCCAAAATGGTCAGTTGTTCATCCACGGCCCCAAGTCACCTGCTCGACGACGCTCAGAGACGATGTCGATAGCTTGCTGAACCACGTCCTCCTGCTGTTTCGCCAAGCTGTATCGCCTTTGGGCATCAAACCAGCGCACATAAGCATCGAGTAGCTCTTTAGCGTGCTGGGTCGCCGTTTGACGATAGAGGCTTTGTGCTAACGCTGTCATGGCATCGGCTTGGCTGGCGCGAGCTTCATTACCGGTACTCCAGTCGAGCGTTTGACTCACACCCACCGCGTAGTTATTGACGTCTCCCTCGCGCTCTAAGCGAGAAGACAAGGTTGGATTATATAGCGGTTGATTGAGCTGGCGGCCTTGCTGGATCAGTGCTTGAGCTTGTTGCTCGGCCGCCTGAACACTTGGATGTTGCTGTATTGCTTGTTGCCATAGGTCAGGCAATTGCTGTGCGCTGGCGAAGCTTGAACTCAACGCCATACTAATTGCAGCAAACAAGCGTTTGCTGCGTTTCGAAAACGAACGCATAGGTAGACTCCTCAGTCATGTTACTGCGTAAAACAAATTAAGTGCTGCGAAAGCAGCGTGTTAAGCAGTTATGAGGAGATGGGAGGCCGGAATAATGGCGCTGAAGAGGGATTTGTATAAGCCTGGGCATAGCCCGGACGGATCGTCGCGACACGCGGCAAAGTCAATGTCCGCTCCGCTTTTATGGCATAGAGGTGAAATGAGCCATGACAATGGCAACAGTGGTGACAATCAAAACTAATTTGACCACTACTCGGGAGATTGCTTTTATCGATATGGGATTCGTCGTGTTCGAAATTGAGGTGTTGCTCGAACGCAGATTGATGGGTTTGATGCACGTCAGCGACCGCCTGACTGATTTGAGTCAGAACGGCAAACAGTACAAAAATTAAAAATCCCAGTCTACGCATTACTTCTCGCGGTTGATACGAACCCTGTAAAGCTACATTAAACGCTAATTCGCTTCAAGTTTGGCTGTAGCATTTGAAATTCTCATATAAAGAATGTATTTTTAAATAAATTCCTGTATTGAGAATATAATGAATATTGAATCGTTGAAAATCTTTTGCTGTGTGGCTGATGAGTTAAGTATCACTCGCGCTGCAGAGAGACTGGGTCGAGCGCCTTCAAATGTTACTACTCGAATTCAGCAGCTTGAGTCTGAGGTCGCCACTGACCTGTTTGTACGTATTAATAAGCGGTTATCGTTGTCTCATGCCGGCGAGCAATTTTTAGAATATGCGAAACGCCTTATCGCGCTAGAAGAGGAGGCTAAACAGGTCGTTTTGGGGGAACAAAGCGGTGGTAGTGTGCGAATGGGAAGTATGGAAAGTACAGCTGCAAGTCGTTTACCACAGCTGCTAGCGGACTTTACTAAGAGATTCTCGCAGGTTCATGTAAGTTTAAAGACAGCCCCCTCAAGCAGGCTTATTGATGAGGTGCAAAAAGGGTTAATTGACTGTGCTTTTGTGGCTTTGCATGCAGAGCAAATAGCGCACGATGAGCTCGATGATCGGACACTCAATTCGCTACCTGTTTGGCAAGAAGACTTAGTTCTTCTACTACCACCCAACGAAGCGGGTGTGAAAGATATAACTCAATTAGAAACTCGCACTCTTGCCGCTTTTGCTTCGGGATGTACTTATCGCAAGATAGCTGAGACGGTTTTGGATATTGATGCGAGTTCCGAGTGGTGTGTCCAGGAGTTAAATTCTTATCACGCCATGATTGCATGCGTTGCAGCGGGGCACTGTGTCACTTTGTTACCTAGAAGCGTCTTAGAGTTGAGTCCTGCTGCTAAGACGTTAGCCTCGTTAAATTGTCAAACCATTGATACTTATCTCGTATGGCGACAAGGCCACCTGACTCCCGCACTTTCACGTCTGATCGATGTCGTTAAGGACACGCTGTAATGGAATCGGTGGACCGTAATAATCAAGATCGCGGCATCAGAACGGCGCTAGAAGCGGCGTTAATTCTTACTATTGGAATGGGTTTTGGGCGATTTGCCTACACAGCAATTTTGCCTCACATGGTCGAAGAAGGCGTGTTGAGTGTTTGGGCGGGTAGCTTGGCAGCTACACTCAATTACTGTGGCTATTTGGTCGGGTCACTACTGTCTATATATATTAAACCTCACAACGCTCATCGTATGTGTCTTTGTGCTGTCATCGGCACGGCTGTATTTATGGCATTATTAGCAATGCCACTGCCCGCAGTAGCGATTATTGCGGTGCGCTTTATTGCTGGCGTGTTTAGTGCTTTTTCTATGGTGGCAGCCTCGCTTTGGCTACTTGAACACCGCGGCCACTCGCACCATGCACCTTTATTATTTGCGGGGGTGGGTTTTGGCATCGTCGTCTCTGCAGAACTGATCGTGTTAGCGGATTGGTTGCTGTTAACCAGTTTTGAAATGTGGCTAGCACTGGCATTATTGACCGTAGCTCTCGGTATCATGGTGCTCAGAGGACTATTTGATAGCAATCCCAAAGCAAGCCCAAACTACCAAACGGAAAGTAAAAGGCAAGCGCCCAATATCGGTACCGGTGCACTTATTTTTTGCTACGGACTGGCTGGCTTAGGATACATAATCACCGCAACCTATTTACCGTTTTTAGTCCATCAAGTGTTACCCGAGGTTGATTCGTCACATATCTGGGCGGTATTCGGATTAGGTGCCATGCCCTCGTGCTTTATTTGGCACAAAATTCATCAACGTCTAGGTTCCCAGCTTGCCTTACAAACTAACCTAGGCGTACAGGCGTTAGGTGTAGTGCTACCGACGATGGGTTCGTCCTCTAGCTTTTATCTTTTAAGTGCCATTTTGGTCGGCTCCACCTTCATGGGAACCGTAACAATTGCAATGTCAGCCGCACAAAAAATAAAGTACAGAGTAAAGTTTAATATGCTGGCAGTCATGACGCTTTCTTATGGAGTGGGGCAAATTATAGGTCCTCTCTTGGCAGAGGCGCTTAGAGCTTATAGTGAAACATTCAACAGCTCTTTGATAGCTGCCGCCATTGGCTTGGTACTAGCGGGAGCGATAACTGCTAAACCCTCTAAACAATTGACAAACTGAGGTTTTAAGAGATCGACAGCCCTTCTAGAATTCGGCTCCATGGTACGAATAATTGTTGGTAGTCGGTCTGTAGAAATAAAAAAGCCCCGCACAAAGTGCAGGGCCTTCAGAATGTCACCGAACAACTTCGAGCGTGAATATTTTAGGCAGGTAGAAGTGTAAATATCCCATTTATAACACAGTCATCTGATAGAATATTTATGCCGCAGTTCGGTAATCAAACGGTGTCATATCATTGAGTGAGTCGTGCGGTCTTTCGTGGTTTATGGTGCAAGGGAATACGGGCTACAGGCACTTTCAAATCAAAGCGAACAGCCAGCGTACGTGGATGTTCCTCAATCGCTCTTGTCATTGTGTCATGTAGATCAAATAAGAGTTCCTGAATATAAGGCAAATGCTGAGGCCAAAGCGGAAGCCCTCTGTACGAACTGTCGGAGTAGAGTGTTTGGTTGTGGTTCATTGGATTACGTATTGGCAAATTCATAATTAGAGCCATGATCGTTGACTACTAATAACTGATCTGATTCCGTAATCGTTAACCATGAGTCAGACGTTAAGCTGTCGGGCTCACCAATCCGTTGGTTGACTGAAAAGCAAGATAAACGCGACCACCAAAAAGATATTGGTAAGTTAAGACGGTTAGACGTTTACTTTAGAGGTCTCTATCTAGACCAAATCAATCGAAGTCTGATTGACGAGGTAAAGTTTGATATTCGGAGTGAAGCGTCTGCCTCAACGGCTAACCGTTACCATGTTATGCACATTTGGCTACCGAGCACTTGAAACGAGTGGCTTGTAACGTTGATGGCTCGATTGGTACAAATCTGGTACACCATCAGAAACTAAAAAGCCCCGCACAAAGTGCAGGGCCTTTAGAATAGTGGTGCCGGAGGCGGAATCGATAAGATCTAATAACTTATTGTTTTATAGTGGATAAAAAATATTAAGATTCAAGCGTGTTACTTACCTTGTTACTAAAACTTCAGCTTTAGTTTTTTGATTGAAAGCTTTTTCACAAATGAATCTTTTAACTTTTTGGCTATGCCCAATACTCGCTTAACACGTTGAACATAGCTATAGTGGTCTGCAACTTGTGAACGTGTAGTGGCAAATAAATTCGGGTAAGCGGATTAAATGGTTGATCTTACCTTTGCATGAGAGTGAGACAGACCGGCATTTCATCGGATTATCTGGTTGATGCTTCACCTACTGCTGGTGCATGTTTCCTTCGCTAATTCCAGCAAGAACCCCACACGCCTCAACTTCCCGGTCATCGTTGCAACTCGCTCTCAGTGAAACGAGTTGTTTCTCAAGCGCTTGCAGAGCGGTTATCTGCGACCGCACATGAGAGATGTGATCATCGAGCAAGGCGTTGACGGCGGTACAAGGCTGATGAGGGTCGTCCTGATAGCTCTGTAGTTCGTGAATCTCAGCCAGTGACAGGCCCAGGATTCTGCAGCGACGGATGAAGGCCAGCCCCTCACCATGCTTCTCGGTATAGACACGGTAACCGTTGTCCTGCCGATCAGGCGGCGGCAACAAGCCCTGCTGTTCATAGAAGCGGATCGTCTGTGTTTCGACCCCTACCAACTGCGCCAACTGACCAATGCGCATCAGCCTCCTCCCCAACGGATTCTTTACTCTATTGACCTTATAGTAGCTTTATAGTTTAAAATGGTACCACAACATTGTTCAAGTGGAGTCGTATCATGAGCAAATCCTGTGGTGGCGCCTGTGGCGGTGATGCAACGTCCGCAGCGGATACCGATATACAGGCCTCCTCCGAGGCGCCAGGGAGATGGGTCAGTGTTTATGCCGTGCCGAAGATGGACTGTCCATCAGAAGAACGAATGATTCGCCTAGCCCTGAACGGCTTTGAGGAGATTCGGGCGCTGTCCTTCGACTTGTCGAACCGCCGGCTGAAGGTCGTGCATGACGGCGAGGTCGAGCCCGTCACCTCGAAACTGAAGACCTTGGGGCTAGGCGCCTCGCTTCAGGAAACCGTCGCTGCAAATCCGGAGACCATCAAGGCCGCCGAGTTTTCGGCAGCTTCTGCTAAGCAAGAATCCGGGACCCTGCGCTGGTTGCTCGGCATCAATGCACTTCTGTTCGTGGTGGAAATGACTGCCGGTCTGATCGCCCGGTCCACCGGCCTGATTGGAGAATCCCTGGACAATTTTGCCGATGCGGCGGTGTACGGGCTTGCCCTTTATGCGGTTGGACATAGCGTGAAAATGCAGGTACGTGCCGCGCATCTTGCTGGTGTACTGCAACTGATCTTGGCTGTGGGCGTGCTCGTAGAGGTGGTGAGACGCTTTGTATTCGGTAGTGAGCCTGAATCGCTGGTGATGATGGCTATCGCATTCGTCGCATTGATTGCCAATACCAGTTGTCTGCTGCTCATATCCAAACATCGGGAAGGCGGGGCGCACATGAAGGCAAGCTGGATATTCTCGGCCAACGACGTGGTGATCAACCTGGGGGTCATCACCGCCGGCGCCCTGGTCGCGTGGACCGGTTCCAATTATCCGGATCTGATTATCGGCACCATCGCGGGGGCCATTGTACTTAACGGTGCCAGACGCATTTTGGCGTTGAAGGGTTAAATAATGCTCATTATTGGCAAAAAGCTCTCGCCGTATGCCCTATTGTCCATATCGGGCCTGCTGGCAGCGTCTGATCAGGCTGTAAAGTGGCTGGTGCAGCAATCAATGGCCTATGGCGAGTATGTTTCGGTGACCCCGTTCTTTAACTGGGTGCACCTATGGAACACCGGTGCCGCATTCAGTCTTTTTGCGAATGGTGGAGGCTGGCAGCGCTACTTTTTTATCGGGATCGCGGTGGCGGTCTCGATTTTTCTGATCAAGCTGATCCTTGAAAATCGTCATAAAGGAGAAGCCATCGCTTACAGTCTTATCCTCGGTGGCGCCATGGGCAACCTGATTGACCGGGTCTTTCGTGGCTATGTTGTGGATTCCTTTGATTTCTATTGGCGAGACTGGCATTGGCCGGCCTTCAACCTGGCTGATATTGCAATTGTCCTCGGTGCCTTACTTTTCGTTTCCGGCAGCTTTTTAGGTAAAAAAACAAACACCAATGCCGAGTCGGATGGATCTGACTGAAACCTTCGCCTATACAACACCATGACCGAACTTCCCGACAACATCCTTCACCTGCCGCAATACCAAGTACTGGGCTGCAAAACCACCGACGACGACATGCACTTCCAAGCGGACGTGCTCGATCCCATCGCCTGCGAAGAATGCGGAGTGCAGGGTGAGTTCGTGCGGTTCGGCAAGCGTGATGTTCCCTATCGTGATCTGCCCATCCACGGCAAGCGGGTCACCCTCTGGGTGGTCCGCCGCCGGTACACCTGCCGGGCCTGCAAGACAACCTTCAGGCCCCAGCTACCGGAGATGGTGGACGGCTTCCGTATGACGCTGCGGCTGCATGAATACGTGGAGAAGGAATCCTTCAACCACCCCTACACCTTTGTGGCGGCACAGACCGGCAGGAGGTCGAGATCGTCAGCATGGACATGTGGAACCCCTACCGGGCAGCGGTCAAGGCTGTGCTGCCCCAGGCCCGTATCGTGGTCGATAAGTTCCATGTGGTGCGCATGGCCAACGATGCCCTAGAGAGGGTGCGCAAGGGCCTCAGAAAGGAGCTGAAACCGTCCCAGAGCCGGGGACTCTCAAGGGAGACCGGAAAATCCTGCTGAAACGCGCTCACGAAGTCTCAGACCGGGAGCACCTCATCATGGAGACCTGGACAGGCGCGTTCCCGCAACTGCTGGCCGCCTACGAGCACAAGGAGCGCTTCTACGGCATCTGGGACGCCACCACACGGCTCCAGGCAGAAGCCGCCCTGGACGAGTGGATAGCCACCATCCCGAAGGGCCAAAAGGAAGTCTGGAGCGATCTGGTCAGGGCAGTGGGAAACTGGCGCGAAGAGACCATGACCTACTTCGAGACGGACATGCCCGTCACCAACGCTTACACGGAGTCCATCAACCGACTGGCCAAGGACAAGAACCGTGAAGGGCGCGGTTACTCCTTCGAGGTGATGCGGGCACGAATGCTCTACACCACGAAGCACAAGAAGAAGGCACCGACTGCGAAGGTCTCTCCTTTCTACAAGAAAACCATCGGTTACGGACTGCCGGACTTCGCAGAGGAACTCAACTACGGAGTCGATCTATCAACCATCTGAGGGTGGTATCAGATTGATGGGGTGAAGGTGCCCCATCAACCATTAAATCCGTATACCCATAAATTCGTGCTTCTGATCAGAGATGAAAAGCTATACTTGTTGCTTTGGTTAAAGTGAATTAGCTATTTATCAACATTTTTCCATGGGCCGAACGCTATAAAGTAAAGAAGAATGATATTTGCGATAGGGATAACAATCAGAAGACCCAATGGACCAGGGTAGCCAACTCGTTGGCAGATACGCCATGCGGGAACAATAAAAATAGCTCCCACAATCAGCATCCATAGAAAGCCCATACCTGCGAACATTTCGTGATTCATCATTATCTGCTCCTTATTTGACATGCGTTAAAATGACGTTAGACTAAAGTTTATTAAATTGCAAAAAGCAGGGTGCTCGTGCTAATTCGAATTCTGTTATTAATGACAGTGCTATTGGTGTCGATGTCGTTTTCGCAAACGGCAGATGCTCACGCATGTCATGGTAAAGGACAAATGCAGCACAGCATGATGCAAAAAGCAGACGTAAGCGACTGCGAACATGAGAAGCAAAAGCACAACTCGTGCTGTGCTGACATGACAATTCGGCATTGCTCCGGCGGCTCGGTTTTATTTGTCGGACAGTCTTCTTCGGTTAATGCCGCTGCAGTTAACCTCTGTGCCAAAGTCGATGCGCCCATCGACACCTCAATTCGTGCTAAACACGCGTCTAATTTATTCCGTCCCCCAATAATTACCGCTTAATAAGTTACTAGAAATTTAACACACGCTCGGCGTGTTTCCTTAAAACTTATTAATCGGTGAATAATTATGTCTATCAAACGCAATATCGCTGTTTTGGCGATGCTGTTTTCCGTGTCTGTATCTGCAACCGATGTAGAAGAGCAGCAACTAACCGTTCTAAAAGATCCCAACTGCGGTTGCTGTGAAAAGTGGTTACAAGCTTTACCCGATAGCTTTAGTGTGTCCGTACAACATCCGAACAACCTGACCCAACGAAAACGTGACTCCGGTATTAGTGCCGAGGTCCAATCCTGTCATACCGCTATTTCTAGTAATGGCTATGTCTTTGAGGGGCACGTTCCTCCTACATTGGTTTCTCATTATTTAGCTGGGAAAAAGTCAGAAAATGGCATTGGATTAACTGTTCCTGGCATGCCGGTAGGGTCTGTTGGTATGGAAATGGGTACTCGGTTTCAACCGTATACGGTCTATGAAATCAAAAAGGACGGTTCAATTACACCTTATCAGCAGATAGCAAGTTTAGAGCAGCAGCAAGCACTCTCAAATGGAGGGCTTTAGCTATGGGATTTGGCGGCATGAGTATGGTTCAGTTAGGAGTTTTACTGGTTATTGTCATTCTTCTTTTTGGTAGCAAAAAGCTACGAACCCTGGGATCCGATCTTGGTAGTGCGATAAAAGGGTTTAAATCATCGATTACTGATGAACCGTCTGATAGGGAAAAGGACATTCAACGTCATCAAAATTTAACCTCAAAAGAGGAGCGTCATAATGAGCAATGAGTTTAACAAAGGGCGTCGAAAGTTTATTAAATCTGCATTCACTGTGGCGTCTGCTTTAGCAATCGCCAAAGTAGCCCCAACTTGGGCTGCTCCTCAGGGACGCAGTTTTAAAGATCAGATCCTGACAAACGATGAGATTGATCTCACCATTGCAAAGTCCCCACTGCTCGTGGGAAATAAAGTAGGAACACCAATAACCATCAATGGCCAAATGCCGGGCCCTTTGATTCGTTTAAAAGAAGGGCAGCGAGCAAAGTTAAACGTGACTAACCGGTTGTCGGAAGACACATCAATTCACTGGCACGGAATTATATTGCCCGAGAACATGGATGGTGTGCCAGGCGTATCTTTCGAAGGGATAAAGCCAGGACGAACGTTCAAGTACCGCTACGATGTCGAGCAAAACGGAACTTATTGGTATCACAGCCATTCCGGTTTGCAGGAGCAACTGGGACACCTGGGGCCGTTAGTGATTGAACCCAAAGACGGAGACATTGGTGCTGATCGAGAACATACCATTATTCTCAGCGACTGGACATTCGAAGATCCGGATACCGTGTTTCGTAACTTGAAAGTTGCGGAGGGGTACTATAACTATCAAAAACGTACGATATTTGAGACCTTCGAGGACGTGCGACAGCAAGGGTTAGAGAAAACCTGGAAGCAACGAGAAATGTGGGGGCAAATGCGAATGAGCCCCCGTGATATTGCGGATGTGACGGGCAGTACTTATACCTACCTGATGAATGGTCGCGATTCAGCAATGAACTGGTCAGCATTGTTTAAGCCTGGTGAAAAAGTACGCCTTCGTATCATTAACGGTTCGGCAATGAGTTTCTTCGACGTGAGAATCCCTGGATTGGAGATGACGGTTGTGGCCGCTGACGGGCAGCCTGTGAAGCCAGTGCCAGTTGACGAGTTCCGCATTGGTGTGGCGGAAACCTACGATGTAATTGTCCAGCCTAAGCAAAACAAGCCTTACACTATTTATGCTGAGAGCTTTGATCGAAGTGGTTATGTCAGAGGAACATTAACGCCAGAACTTGGTCTTGAGGCTGAAGTGCCTGAACTACGGCAAGCTCCTGAGCGAGGCATGGCCGCTATGGGCATGGGAGCGATGGCAATGTCTGGTGATATGAAAGGCAATAGCATGAATATGAAGCATATGGGCGGCAATAACAGCCATATGACGCATAAAATGACACACAAAAAAGAGCTCCCGGTCGAAAACATTAAAATCAAACACCGTGAATCCGGACATGGCGCCGGGGCGGCTATGATTGCTACTAATCCGATAAGCCGTTTGCATGAACCCGGGATTGGATTGGAAGACGTTGATCATAAAGTGTTGGTGTATACCGACTTGATCGGCGCGCATGAATGGCCGGATACGCGAGAGCCTGAGCGACAGATAGAGCTGCACTTAACGGGTAATATGGAGCGTTACATGTGGTCTTTCGACGGGAAGAAGTTTACCGAGGTGGATGGCCCAGTTCAGTTTCATCATGGAGAACGACTGAGGTTGGTGATGGTAAACGATACGATGATGGACCACCCCATACACCTACACGGTATGTGGATGGAACTTGAAAACGGACAGTATCCACGCCCACGCAAACATACGATTAGCCTGAAGCCGAGCGAAAAAGTGTCGTTATTGATAACGGCAGACGCGCCGGGTAGTTGGGCGTTCCACTGTCACCTGTTGTATCACATGAAAGCGGGTATGTTCCGTGTGGTCAATGTCGCATAAGGAGGACTATTATGTACGGTAAATCATTATTAGTGGGTGCGGCGTTGTTGCCAGGTTTAGCAGTCGCCGGACATGCGAAAGAGGACTGGCCTGAACCCGTCAAAGAATATTACACCGGGCAAGTACTGTTCGATCGGTTGGAGTTAACGCGAACCAACGAGGAAGAGAACCTAGCCGTCTGGGACATGATTGCTTGGTATGGCGGTGACTATCACCGAGCTGTTTTCAAGAGTGAAGGGGAGAATGTTCAAGACGACGGTGAGCCCACTGACTTAGAAAGTGCCGAACTGCTGTATGGGTATCTGGTGTCTCCGTATTGGTCGTTTCAGGCCGGTATCGGTACGCGAGGCAGCTTATCGTCGGATGCCTCGATGGAAAACTATGCGGTCTTAAGTTTTATGGGTTTGGCGCCGTACTGGTTTGAAATGGATAATTCTTTGATGATGAACGAAGAAGGCGATGTCCAATTTGTTAGCGAAACCGAGTACGAGTGGCAGTTAACACAAACCTCGTACTTACAACCTCGCATTGAGTTAACAGCCAACCTGACAGACTCAGACAAATATGAACGGCAAAGTGGCTTGAGCAACTTGCGCGTGGGGTTGCGATATCGCCATGAAATAAGTCGTGAATTTGCCCCTTACATTGGTGTGTATTGGAACGGGGCGTTAGGAAATACGGCAGATGAAATGAAACGAATGGGTGAAGACACCACAGAAACAGGCGTGGTCCTTGGGGCCAGAGTTTGGTTTTAATTGATAATAAAACAAAGAGGAAACAACATGAAAAACGTACTTAAATTAGCCTTCGGTACCGCGTTATTTTTTAGTGCATGGGCCAGCGCTCACGTCGGCCTAACATCCAGTAGCCCGGAGGACGGTGCTACTTTGTCCGAGTCACCTACGGAAATTACGATGAATTTTTCCGGTGATGTTCGTCTGGCTAAAATTATGCTGCACTCAGATGACGGTAAAATGCATCCGCTGGACTTTTCGATGAGCATGACTCCCAAAGCAGCGTACGAAATTGCTGTTAAAAACAATTTGGCGTCAGGTGGTTATACGGTTTATTGGACGGCAATGGGTGGGGACAGTCATAAAATATCGGGTGATTTTAGCTTTGAGGTGAAATGATGACCCTTTGGAGTGTGGCCAGCGTTTTAACGTTGGCCTTTATATTCTGGCTTAACGCGGTGATGACTGCCTCGCCTTATATCGTTTATTTGTCCGGTTTAAAAAAGCAGTCTGAACGAAAGAATAGCCTTGTTGCGTTGCTTCTATTACTGGCAAGCCTTCTGTATTTTTTTCTGAAAGTCGGTAGTTTTGCTGCTGAAGGCTTTGCCGGCATGATTGACACGACCTACATGCAGTTTATATGGACCGGCCCTGTTGGGTTGTTCATCCAACTTCAGATAGCGGTTGCTATTGCTTGGATTGTTTACTCCGTTGTTAAGCTAAAACGTATAAAGTGGGTGCTATATGTTGTCGCCATTGGACTCATGGGATGGAGCTTTTTAAGTATTGGTCACGGCAGTGACGCCGTCTGGTGGGGAAAGCTAGCGCTTTTAACACACTTGTTAGTCGCTTGGGTTTGGTTCGGCAGTCTTAACTCATTGCGAAAGCTGGCAACGTCGGTACCGCTTGCTAAAGCGAAAGCCATTATGGAGCGTTTTGGTGTGCATATGTCTGCAGCGGTTCCAATACTCCTTATTGCGGGCTTGGTTATGTATCGTAGTGCAACAGGGCGATGGATGCCAGAGCTGCCGCTTACGTCGTATGACACGGTACTACTAGCGAAACTTGTGTTTGTGGCGCTGATTCTCCTTGTTGCCGCATTGCATAAATTAAAGTTCGTACCGCAATTAAATGATAACGCGGCCGCCAAGCGACTCAAAAACTCCATAACGGCGGAAATGGTATTGGCTGTCACTATTTTTACCCTGGCCTCTGCGTTAAGCAGCGCGTTTTCCCCTAGTTAATGTAAGGAATAATAAGAATGAAATTATTCATGAGTGTTTTTATGGTTTCGGTGCTGTTTATTTCAGCGCCTAGTAGTGCCGAGGAAGTATCTGAACCGACAGTTGTGCTTGATAGGTTTCGAACGGCTTTGACTGAAGGTGACACGGAAGTCGTTAAAGATGTGCTTTCCAATGATGTGTTTATCTTTGAAGGTGGTGGTGTTGAACGATCCTTGGCCGAGTACAGTGCTCATCACCTTAAGTCAGATATTAAGTTTAGCCAGGCGGTTCCTTCACAGTTGCTTGAAAGGACAGTACAAGAAGCCGATGGCCTTGCTGTGATCACTTCTCGGTATAGCGTTTCCGGGGAGTATAACGGGCGTGAGGTTGATTTAACGATGAATGAAACCGTAACCGTATCAAATACGACTGAGTCTGGCTGGAAAATTATCCGGATCCATTGGTCCAACTGAGTTCAATCACAGGAGCTGATTATGGCAGAACACGATCATGAACACGGACATCAGGATTATCAGAAAAGCAGCCTGAGTCTTTGGGGGGCGGTGTCGCTGGGGACTGGTGTGATGATTGGCGCTGGTATTTTTGCACTGACCGGACAAGTTGCTCAGCTGGCAAGAGAGTGGTTTGTCCTGGCGTTTGTGTGCGGCGGTATCATTGCCGGCTTTAGCGCTTACTCTTACGTTAAGTTGGCGAAAGCCTATCCGTCAGCGGGCGGTATTGCGATGTTCCTCAGTAAAGCTTATGGAAAAGGAAGTGTGACGGCGATATTCGCACTCTTGATGTACTTTTCTATGGTGATTAATGAAAGTTTAGTCGCTCGGACATTTGCGTCCTATACCAGCCAATTAATTTCTTTTGAAGCGCAGTGGCTTGTCCCGTTGTTGGCGGTTGGTTTGCTGGTCTTTGCGTTTTTTATCAATATTTTGAGTAATCAGTTTATTCAAACGTTCTCGTTTTTTATGGCCTTTGTTAAGGCTTTAGGATTGGTGATTTTAGCGGCTGGTGGTTTGTGGGCCTCAGGCATTCAGTTTGAATCGATATCGGCTATTCCAGAAGAAGCTACCGGCGGCGGTATTTTAGCGGGGATTGCTTTAAGCATACTTGCGTACAAAGGGTTTACAACAATAACCAATAGTGGCGGTGAAATTGTTGAGCCCAAGAAAAATGTCGGGCGTGCCATTATTATTTCGTTGATTATCTGCGCGTTAATATATGTTCTGGTCACTCTGGCGGTTGGCTCGAGCCTGTCCATAGATGAGATTGTGAAAGCGAAAGATTATGCGCTTGCTGAAGCTGCCAGACCCGTCTATGGCGAGACTGGACTTTGGGTAACGGTCGCTTTTGCAATTGTCGCAACGGTATCCGGTGTGATCGCGAGCGCGTTTGCCGTCTCGAGAATGTTGGCTATGTTGACCAATATGAAACTTGTGCCACACAGTCATTTTGGGATGCCAGGTTCCATTCAGAAGCACACACTGGTTTACACTATCGTGATGGCTATGGTCTTAGCTGCTTTTTTCGATTTGAGCCGAATCGCTTCGCTTGGTGCTATTTTTTATATCGTTATGGACATTGCGATCCACTGGGGGGTATTGAGACATCTTAGACAAAAAGTGAATGCCAATATTTACATACTTGTCAGCGCAATCACGCTAGATGTCATCGTTTTAGCCGCTTTTATATGGGTGAAATGGACAAGCGATCCGCAGGTTATTTGGGCGTCTCTTATCGGTATGGCATTGATTGCCGCTGGTGAGATTTTGTTTTTACGTAAAAAGCGTTAAGAAAAAGAGCGCATAGCGCTCCTTTTCTAGTTCATTGTAAAAAACATCCAGATAGCCATAGCGACCATCATGAGGTTTTCAGTGAGCGAAATGAAGCCTAACGGCACATTACTTGAGCCACCGACACAGGCACATTTTAGCTCACGTTTGTCGACATAAACGGCTTTAAAAACGGAGACAGAACCCACGATGCCTATGAATAACGCAATAGGGATGGAAATGACATGAGCAAATTCCGCTGCCATTAACAGACCCGCCAAGCCTTCGGCGTAGGGGTAAACACGGCCATAAGGCACCCATTTTTTGGCGAGAAGATCGTAGTTGAGAAACATGGTAGAGAATTTCTCTACGTCCTGGAGTTTGAGCAAGGCCAGAACCACCATCGAGAAACTGATGAACCACTCGATGGTTTGTCCGGTAAATGCGCGACCAAAAGACAACCACGACGTGGCTACGGAGAGGAGCGCTGTCATAATAAATAATGCAATAACGGGTCGGTAACTGGTTGCGTCAGGGTCAGGAAGAGGTTTTCCAAGAAAGGCTCGAACCTCTTCGTACCCACCGATGCGTTCATCACCAATAAACACTTGTGGAGTGGTATCGACGTTGTGTTTTTCCTTGAATATGTCGGTTTCCTCGCGGCTTTCCAGTAGGTTGTCGTCCACATCGTAACCGTTGGCTTTAAGTAAGTGCCGGGTTTTTAAACCGAAAGGGCATTGGTGGTCAGGTGTCGACATTCTGTAAAGCGTGGCTTTTTTAATTGATTGACTCATAGCCAAGTTCCTTACGTAAAACTTATGTATTCATGTACGCATTATAGTCGGCAAAAGATTAAAAGCATCAATAATCAGAAGAGGGTAAAAATTCATTAAAAATGAAAAATTATTTTTATTTTGAAAAAAGTGGACAACTTTTTTTATAGCTTTTCTAGTCATCTTGAAGAGCTTATTTTAAAAGATTATTGATACATGAGGATAACTCTAAGTTGAATATACAACTGCTATAGGCTTTGCTGTTAAAGGTTTTTTTATACAACTTTAATCGTTTTTAGCTTGACTAAAATTCTGAGGTTTCTATTCTGAGAGTTGTATAAACAACTTAGATAGCAGTACGAAGTCTAATCGGAAAGTAAAATAATTATAATCTAATCGAGGTGACAAAATGCAAAAGTTACTTAAGTCTGCTGTCGCTATAGGTGTATCTGCGGCACTTTTTAATACAACAACAGTTTGGGCACAGTCAGGATCTGATAATACTCAAGCCGAAGACGTTGAGAAAATCACGGTGACTGGTTCGCGAATTCAGCGAATAGAAGCAGAAAGTGCTGCTCCTGTTCAGGTTTTCACGGCGGAAGATATAGAAGTATCGGGAATGACCTCGGTAGAAATGATTTTACAGAGAATGTCAGCCTCTGCTGGTTTTGCTGGCAGCCAGAGTAATGCCTACTGGACAGGTAACGGCTATGGCACCGCTCAAGTTAATTTGCGTGGGCTGGGCATTAACCGAACGCTTGTACTGCTGAATGGCCGTCGTGTTGTTAACGGCGGTACTGGCGCAAACAGCTCTGTTGACTTAAATATGATACCGGTTGAAATGATCCAGCGCATCGAGGTTCTTAAAGATGGCGCTTCAGCGATTTACGGTGCGGACGCCGTTGCGGGCGTGGTGAATATTATCACCCGTAAAAGTTACGATGGCTTTACTATCGAAGGGCGCTTAGGCTCGACAGATGATGGTGAGGGTCAAGATCGCAAAGTTAATATGATATTTGGCGCCAGCAATGATAAAGGTCGCGTAATGGCGACATTAGGCTATCGTTCTTCAGACGAAGTTAATATGGCTGATCAAGCGGGTTGTGCTTTGGGTGAATTAACGCCAGGCCAACTGGATTGCTTTGGAAGTTCAAGTACCATTGGGGGTAGGGCAACCATATTGACGGGTCCAAATGCTGGTGATCGTATTAATTTCAGTCAAGATGCTGATGGTAACGGTGATTTTTATGAGCCCTACAGCGCTGAGGAACATAACTTTGCATTTTTTCCTTATTTAAATTCGGTTAACCCAATTACAAACTGGAATTTCTCTGCTTTCGGGGATTATCAACTGTCTTCGGATGCGGCGGTTTTTGCTGAAGTTTTATACAACAACCGAACCTCCGATCAATTAGCAACGCCGGGAACATTAAGAGGTATTGAGTTTGATGCCAGCCACCCAACAAACCCAACGGGCGAAACAATTCGACTTGAAGGTCGTCGCTTATTAGAAGGTGGACCAAGAACGTTCTTTCAAGATGTTAATACGTTCAGAACGGTCGTCGGCATGAATGGTGTTATTGGCTCAGGTTGGAACTGGGAAGTTGCTTATAACTATGGCCGTAATACAGCCATTGACGGTATGACCAATATCGTCAATATGCAGCGTCTATCTGCGGGCCTAGACCCTAATACATGCGGCTCCAATGGCATTCCCTGTATCGACTTGTTGGGTTATGGGGATCTGTCTCAAGAGGCATTGGATTACATCATGTTTCGCACGACTGATAATGGGGGGAATGAACAACGTTCATTGACCGCAAACATTTCAGGCGACTTATTTGAAATGCCTGCTGGATGGGTGCCAGTCGCTTTTGGTGTTGAACATCGTAAAGAGAAAGGTTGGCGAAACCCGGATTCATCAATTGTTGCTGGCATTATGAATACCAATCAGGCGGACCCGATAGAAGGGAGCTATACAGTTGATGAAGTTTACGCTGAGACTTCTTTACCGTTGCTGGCGGACTTACCACTGATTCAGTCGTTGAATTTAGATTTAGCGTATCGTTACAGTGATTATGACACCTTTGGTAGTGATGGAAATTATAAAGCGAGCGTTCACTGGCGTGTATCGGATGCTTTGAAAGTGCGGGCGACTCAGTCAACTGCTTTTCGTATTCCAAACATACCTGAACTCTTCGGTGGTGTTGCTGAAGGAAATCTGACAACAACGGACCCGTGTGACGGATGGGATCAAGCCGGCGCTAACCCAACTGTGGCGGCAAACTGTCAAGCAGACGGCGTTCCTGCAGGGTATGAACAATTTGGTGCAACAGTGCTTACCACTGTTGGTGGGAACCCAGATTTAAAACCGGAAGACGCAGATACTTTCACTGCTGGTTTCGTATGGGATATCGGCTCGGCGGACAATTTACAATTGACGGTTGATTACTACGATATTGATATTGAGAATGCTATCCAAAGAATTCCCGGTTCAACGAAGCTGTCTGTCTGCTATAACTCAGAAAATCTATCGCACCCATTTTGCAGTCCGGAGCATTTCACGAGAGATTCTTTAACTGGCGATATTAACTTTTTGTCTGCTCAACCCACCAATGCCGCAACTGAAAATGTGTCGGGTATTGATACGGCTTTGTTTTATAACACCGAGCTGCTGGGTTGGAAAAGTGACTTCAGTTGGAATGTCAGTTACCTAAATGAGTATACATTTGCGCCTTTCGTTGGTGCGGATGAAATTGAGTATGCCGGATATATTACTGGCGGTAGAGGGAGTTATACGCATTGGCGTTCAAACGCTTCGGGAACCTTTATGAAACAGGACTGGCGTGTACATTACTCCGTCCAGTACATTGGACCTGCCGATGACATTAATGCTGCTCCGGGAGATATTGGAGCCCGAGCACCCAGTGTTTTCTATCATAACGTGCAGGGAACTTATTTCGTAAATTCAAAACTGAGCGTGACTGGCGGTGTTAATAACCTTTTTGACAAAGAACCGCCTTATATTCAAAGTTGGACGGACGCCAATACTGACACTATGACATATGACTTGTTAGGCCGTCAGTTATATCTGAAGGTACGTTACAGCTTTTAAAGACTAGACTGGCTGTCGCTTTTCCCTGGGAGCGGCAGCTTTTTTTTATTAAATTTGAGGTAGGGTATGACTCAAAAGAAACGCTCCAGTAGCTGGCGAGTTTGGCATCGTTGGCTATCTTTGATTTTTGGCCTGCAAATGGTTATTTGGACAATCAGTGGCGCTTACATGGTGTTCTTCGATTTGGATTATATTCATGGTGATCACTTAGTTCAGGATATAAGCCAGCCAATACCGAAAGGTGTTGAAATATCAAGCTTAAATGACCTGTTGAGCCGCTATCCAGAAACACGAAAAACGTCGTTAAAAAGCGTATGGCTGAATCAGAAGTTACAGCCGGTGTATAAAATAGAGAGTAACGAGGGAGCGTTTTTAGTTAATGCGGAGTCGCTGCAGCGTATTGATATAACCGAACAACACATTAAAGAGTTAGCGAATCAATATTACACGAAGGATCCCGACGCTATTGAATCGGTCGTTTACATGACTGATAACCCACCAACAGAAGTGAGTGGTGCTTTGTTACCGATTTGGCAGGTAAATTATGACGATTTCGGTAATACCAGTCTGTATTTATCTGAAACGACCGGGGAGCTTTTGGTAAAGCGACATACGTTTTGGCGGGGGTTTGATATCGCCTGGATGTTACACATAATGGACTACGACGAGCGTGTGGATATCGAGACCTGGTGGTTAAAGGGCTTTATTATCGGTACGTTTATTTTAATGATAACGGGCACTGTCCTGCTTTTTTATACGATTACGTTTAAGAGAAAATCGACTGGGGGTGCTCAATGATAAGGTTTATGCAATGGCTTCATCGTTGGGTGAGTTTGGTTTTAGTGATTCAAGTCGCTTTGTGGCTAGTGAGTGGGTTATTTTTTAGCTTAACCGGACATCACGGAATGTCAGGCCACCAATATATGGTCTCAAAAAACTCTGAACCCCCACTTAAAAAAATAGCGCCTCAAATCGATGTTACTGAAATGCATCAACGATTCCCCTTAGCTCACTCCATTGAACTGGTCAGTGTTGCCGGGGTAGGTCAGTATCAGGTGTCTCTGCCAGATGGACGTTTGCTTTACTTCAACGCAGATACCGGTGAACGGTGGTCTACGGACCAAGCTTTGGCGACTCAGCTAGCGCTGAATAGCTACAATGGACCGGGCCAGGTTGAAAGGGTTGAAAGAGTCAAGGGAAGCGATGAAGTGAATGGCTGGAATGCCTCAGGATTCCGCATTGATATCGAGGATGATCTTAATACTCGGATATACATCGATGAAGCCTCATCTCAGGTAGTGGAGCATCGCAATACACCATGGACAATAGCTGACTGGGCATTTCGTCTGCATTTTATGGATTACACTGGTGGCCGAAGCTTTAATCATTTATTGATTTGGAGTGCCGGGTTATTCGCTCTTTGGTTTTCGTTATCGGGCTTAATTCTCTTAGGCCGAAATATTACTAACGGTGACTTTAATCCGAACCGTAAGAGAACGTGGCTAGAATATTTTCAGCAGAAAGGGCAACCAATTGCGAGTAGTTGTGGCGGTGGCGGTACTTGTGGATTATGTAAAGTGACACTACAAGGCAACAGCATACCGAGTCCGACAGCCGCTGAAAAAGCGTTATTGAGCGCTACTGAATTAGAAGCGGGGACGCGCTTATCGTGTCAGCACAGAACATCACCCGACTATGACGTTAAGCTGCATAATGCCGGAGTCGATGATATTGCTTTAACACTTGATTCAAAGCGGCAACTCACTCCATCCATTATGGAGCTTACTTTTGTAAGTTCAGATCCCGTTAGTTATGAAGCCGGGCAATTTATGCAGTTCCGTATTCCACATATAAACGAAATATTGTCACGGCATTACTCGGTTGCTACGCGGCCTCACCCGACTCAGTTTGTATTTAACATAAGGCAGCTGCCATCGCCAAGTGAAGGGATTCCCCCGGGTATCGGCTCAAACTACCTATGTAATCTGGAGGCTGGTGCGCGTGTCGATGCTGTAGGACCATTTGGTGACTTTCAGCTGACGAAACAAAATAGTCACACGCAAGTCTTTATTGGAGGCGGCGCAGGTGTTGCACCGTTAAGAGCGTTAATACAAAGTGAATTAGCAGCAGATTCTCCTCGTCGTTGCATATTCTTTTACGGTGCTCGATATGAAAAGGAACTCTGTTATAGAAACGAGTTTGAAAGAGAAGAGCGGTTAACTTATATACCTGTTCTTTCTGAGAGCGCCAAGTCGGATGACTGGACTGGACCAACTGGTTTTGTGCACGAAACCGCAATGAAGTGGTTGGCCGGCAAAAACAAAGAAACATTAGATATTTACGTGTGTGGTCCTCCGCCGATGCTAGAAGCAACGTTAAAGTCTCTTGCTGACTTTGGTGTTCCGCGAGAACGCATAAAGTTCGATGACTTTGGTATTTAGACTTTAAAATCGCCTAAGTTAGTCGTAAATCTGGGTGGTGATATAGTAGTCGTATCGCCACCTGGATTGACTACCTCGCTATGAGTATCTCTTTTAATTGATTGATCCTTATCAGCAAAAGATATACAATTCAAGCATGTTTTTACAGCAGAACTTCGCATGTATCGTTTAATCATTGCTCTATTGCTATTGGCAGTAACAACAATGTCATTTTCACAAACTATCAGTACGGAAGAGGCCTGTATGCACGATTCTACTGAGCAGGTTTGTGATCTTGCTGATTGCGAAGTGTCGCACTCTCTTACCGATAATTGTTGCTCTGATTCAATGATGCGACATTGTTACAGCCCGTCGATTACTGTCGTTTATTCTGAGCAATCCACCGTTCCGCCTATTGAGAAGCTGGTTTTTAACGCTTCCTCATTCTTAGATACGAATATTAAAGAAAAGCACTCTCTCTCGCTATTTCGGCCCCCAATCTACTCTTAAAAAGTACTAAATTTCTCGCTCCTGGCGCGTTTATCGTCCAGGTAAAAGCACAGCTATAAGCTTTGGTTCGGTCATTGTCGTTACGACGTCGTTCGTCGTCCTCGTTACGGTCCGACTCATAACTTGGTCTGTGTTTAATTTAAAAATTCACAGTTTTTGAGAGTAACAATATGAAACTTTTAAGAAGAATGGCTTATTTAAGTGTTCTGACTGTAGTGGTGCCAAATGTCGTTAATGCACAAGAGCCGCTTTTGAATTTGCAAGAAGCAGTGAGTATCGCTGTACAAGAAGATCCTTGGTTAACGGCAAGTAAGCAAACCCAAGAAGCATTCGCGAGTGAAGCAATAGCCTCTTCCAGTTTGCCTGACCCTCAAATATCGCTCACGGCTGCCAGTTTCCCGGTTGACAGTTTTAGTTCAAGACAGGAAGGAATGACCCAGTTAGTCGTCGGTGTTTCACAAGCATTTCCCAGAGGAGACACATTATCGTTGTCTCGTAAGCAGAAAAACCAATTAGCTCAAAAACAACCGTTTTTGAGAGCGGATCGTATTGCAAAGGTCAAAACAACGGTCACGAAGTTGTGGTTAGATGTTTTTTTCTTTCAGCAAAGTATTCGCTTGATTGAATCGGATAGAGCGCTTTTTGAACAGTTAGTGTCGACGGCTAAGGCGAGTTATACCAGTACCGAGGGAAAAGCACGGCAGCAAGATGTTATTAGAGCCCAACTTGAGCTTACACGCCTGGATGATAGGTTGACGTCACTGCGACAAAAAGAGGAGCAACTTCAAAGCGAATTGTCGGAATGGATAGGTGTTATAGCGAAATCAACGTTACCGGATGACCTTCCGAGTCTTACGCTGAAGAAGACATTGCTATCACCTTCGACAATACCGAATCAAGCCTTGTACGAATTGATAAAAGAACACCCGGTTTTGCAAGCGACCGATCAAGACATTTTGGCGTCGGAGACGTCTGTCGAGCTCGCTCAGCAAGGTTATAAACCGCAATGGTCAGCCAATCTGAAATATGGCCATAGAAACGACGATCCAAGCGGCAATGACCGTGCCGACTTGCTGTCAGTCGGGGTTACGTTCGATGTCCCTTTATTTACTGATAACAAACAGGATAAGCAGGTACGCTCAGCAAAGTT
The DNA here is from genome assembly GCF_000152885.1 of Idiomarina baltica OS145. GTDB lineage: Bacteria > Pseudomonadota > Gammaproteobacteria > Enterobacterales > Alteromonadaceae > Idiomarina > Idiomarina baltica. Next base: position 128,015 of record NZ_CH672407.1, on the reverse strand, counting down.
TAAAACGGAAGCAAAAAAAACTGAGAAGTTATTGGTTGCCAGGCAGTTAATAGCCAATTTACGCAGTACGTTTTTACAACTGAACCGTTTGAATGAACGTGCTGCCCTATATCACGAAGAGCTACTTCCACAAATGTCCGCCCAGTCTGAAGCCGCATTGACTGCCTACAACAATGATGATGGCGACTTTGCCGAGGCGGTACGGTCACAGATTGCGGAAATCGACGCAAAAATTGATGCATTAGCAATCGCCATCAACCGCCAAAAATTGATTGCCGAAGCAAACTACTTATTACTTTCAGGAGTGTAAAATGAAAACAGTCACCAAATCTCTTATAAGTTTAGCTGTAGGCTTTGCAGTTGGCGCTGGCACTATTGGCTATGTAATGCAATCGACTGAAGTGTCTGATCGTTCATCGGGCAATGCAGAAAAAGAGCCGTTATATTGGGTGGCTCCGATGGATCCCAATTATCGTCGAGACAAACCAGGAAAGTCTCCAATGGGGATGGACCTTATTCCTTACTATGGCGATGATGCAGAAGAGAGTTCACCTGGTACGGTGAGAATTGATCCCGACGTTATTAATAACCTTGGGGTTACAACTGCAACCGTCACGTCCTCGAGACTCAACCTAGATATCGAAACAGTTGGCTATGTTCAGTTTGATGAGGACCGAGTATTAACAGTAAGTCCTCGTGTTGAAGGCTGGATTGAGAAGCTTTTCGTAAAAGCGGTTGGTAACTCGGTTAAAGCCGGCGAGCCTTTATACAGTATTTACTCTCCTGAAATGGTTAATGCGCAAGAGGAGCTTGTATTGGCCTCGCAAAGAGGTAATCAGGTGCTAATTGATGCCGCTGAAGAACGCTTAAGAGCTCTGCAAGTCTCTGAATCTGAGATTAAGAAGTTAAAAGAAACTCGTAAAATTCAGAAAACAATCACGGTAAAAGCAAAGCAGTCCGGGGTATTGGATAGACTGACTGTGCGTGAAGGTGCGTTTGTAACGCCGAGTATGAATTTAATGACCATTGCTCAACTGGATAAAATTTGGGTTATTGCAGAAGTCTTTGAGCGGCAATTGAACCAGGTTGAGGTAGGCAATGACGTTCAAATGAACCTTGAGTATGCTCCAGGTAAAGAGTGGCAAGGAAAGGTTGATTATGTCTATCCGTCACTTAACCCTAAAACTCGGACGGGACAAGTTCGAATTCACTTCGACAACCCGGATGGTTTTTTAAAACCGGGCATGTTTGCGAATCTTAACATTAAGGCTGGTTTAGGCGACAAAAACTTAATCATCCCTAAAGAAGCGCTTATCCGAATGGGTGATTCGAACCGAGTTGTCCTGGCACTGGGTGATGGGAAATTTAAATCAGTTAATGTTGACGTTGGGCGGTTAGGTAGCTCGCGAGTTGAGATTTTATCGGGTCTTATGGCAGGTGATGAAATTGTTACATCGGCTCAGTTCTTAATTGACTCTGAGTCCAGTAAGTCTTCCGACTTTAAACGTATGAACCACGACTCTAACACTGATAGCGAGAGCCACGACAGTATGTCAAGTGACGCAGCAGCTCAAGCTGTCTGGGTTGAAGCAACCGTTAAAAATGTTATGCCTCAGCACTCGATGGTTACGCTGGAGCACGGTGAGATTTCTGAATGGGACTGGCCTGCAATGACGATGGACTTCGATGTTGCTTCGGATGTTGAACTTTCTCAGCTTAGCACGGGGTTATCCTTGCATGCGGAAATAACGCAAGTCGGGAAGCAACAGTACCAGCTCACATCGATTCATATTCCTGAGCAAAAACAAGTGACAGAGCAGGAGCATAACCATGATTAAGTCAATCATTCGATGGTCAGTGAGTAACCGTTTTTTCGTTCTTTTGGCGACATTAATCCTCGTGGGTGTTGGTGCTTTTGCGGTCAAGAATACGCCCGTAGACGCACTGCCGGACTTGTCGGATGTCCAGGTGATCATTAAAACCAGCTATCCGGGTCAAGCGCCGCAGGTGGTAGAAGATCAAGTAACCTATCCATTAACAACCGCTATGCTGTCTGTCCCCGGCGCTAAAACCGTTCGTGGATATTCGTTTTTCGGCGACTCCTATGTGTATGTCATTTTTGACGAAGATACAGACGCTTACTGGGCGCGTTCGCGAGTACTGGAATACTTGTCTCAGGTTGCTCCGACACTGCCTTCTAATGCAAGACCGCAATTAGGCCCTGATGCAACAGGGGTTGGTTGGGTGTATTTGTATGCCTTGGTTGATCGCACGGGTAACCACAATTTGAGTGAGTTACGCAGTATGCAGGATTGGTTTTTAAAGTATGAACTGCAAACGGTCGAGGGGGTTTCAGAAGTTGCCGCCCTGGGCGGGATGGTAAAGCAGTACCAGGTGAAAGTGGATCCGGAGAAGCTGCGCGCATTCGATATTCCTCTTGCTCACATACAAAATGCTATCCAGCGAGGCAATCAGGAAGTGGGGGCGTCGGTGGTTGAAATGGCGGAAGCTGAGTATATGGTCCGGGCCTCAGGCTATATTGATAGTGTGTCAGACTTAGAGAGTATCCCGCTTGGCGTTGATGAAAATGGCACGCCATTATTGCTTAAAGACGTTGCTGATGTGGGTGTGGGCCCCCAAATGAGACGCGGTATCGCCGAACTCAACGGTGAGGGAGAAGCCGTGGGTGGTATTGTGGTAATGCGTTTCGGAGAAAATGCCCAAAAAACGATTGATGGCGTTAAACAAAAGTTGGAAGAATTAAAGTCTGGGCTACCAGAAGGTGTCGATATAGTCACTGTCTATGATCGTTCGGGGCTTATCTCGGATGCCGTGGAAAGTCTCTGGAAAAGTTTAATAGAAGAACTCGCTATTGTCGCGTTTATCTGTGTGATATTTCTCTTCCATGTCCGCTCCTCGCTGGTTGCCGTTATCAGCTTGCCTTTGGGTATTTTAACCGCGTTTATTGTCATGTATTGGCAAGGAATTAACGCGAATATTATGTCACTTGGAGGGATCGCAATCGCTATTGGCGCTATGCTCGATGGTGCCATCGTCATGATTGAAAATATGCATAAGCATATGGAAAAAACGCCACTGACAGCAGAGAACCGCTGGCGGGTGGTTGCCGCCTCTGCTTCAGAGGTGGGCCCTGCTCTTTTCTTTAGCTTGCTCATTATTACCGTCAGCTTTATGCCGGTATTTACCTTAGAAGCCCAGGAAGGGCGGATGTTTTCTCCGCTTGCTTTCACGAAAACTTACGCAATGGCAGCCAGTGCAGCCTTAGCGGTTACCGTTATCCCCGTGTTGATGGGATATTTTATCAGAGGAAAGGTAACACCTGAGGGGAAAAACCCGCTTAATCGGTTATTGATCGCCGGGTATAAACCGCTTTTAAAAGGCATTTTGAAATACCCCAAGACAGCAGTTGTCGGAGCGCTTGTTATCCTGGCCGTTGGTGTCTGGCCGATTGACAAAATTGGTAGTGAATTTATTCCAGATTTGGATGAGGGCGATTTGATGTATATGCCCACTACCTATCCCGGATTATCAATTGGTAAAGCAAGGGAGCTGTTGCAGCAAACCGACAAGCTCATAAAAACGGTACCGGAAGTGAAGACGGTTTTTGGCAAAATTGGTCGAGCGGATACCGCCACTGATCCGGCACCCCTAACGATGATTGAAACCTTTATTCAACTGAAACCGAAAGATCAGTGGAGAGACGGTATGACCACTGAGAAGTTGAAAAAAGAACTCGATGCGCTTGTAAAGTTTCCGGGGCTGACCAATGCGTGGGTTTACCCCATTAAAACTCGCATTGATATGCTATCGACAGGTATCAAAACGCCGGTAGGTATAAAAGTTGCCGGAGCCGATCTTAATGAAATTCAGACGATAGGGCAGCAGCTTGAAGCAATACTTGATGATGTCGATGGTACGGCTTCTGTTTATTCAGAGCGAGTGGCAGGTGGACGCTATGTCAAAGTTGACATAGAAAGAGAGCAGGCTGCACGTTATGGCTTGAACATTGAGGATGTGCAGCAGGTCGTTGCCACGGCTATTGGTGGAATGAATGTTTCAGAGACCATTGAAGGGCTTGAACGTTACCCAATAAACTTGCGCTACCCTCAAGATTACCGTGATTCGCCGGAAGAATTAAAGAAGCTACCTTTAGTTACGCCAAACGGGCAGCGTATTAGTTTGGCGGATGTGGCTGATGTCTACGTTGAACTTGGACCGCCGGCAATTAAAAGCGAAAACGCAAGACTTAATGGCTGGACTTTTGTCGACATTGAGGGAGTTGATGTCGGCACTTATGTTGAAAAAGCAATGAAGGTTGTAGAACAAGAACTCGAGTTGCCAGCAGGGTATTCAGTTACCTGGTCCGGGCAGTACGAATATATGGAAAGGGCAAAGGAAAAACTGACTTACGTGATTCCGTTAACGCTCGCGATTATTATCGTTCTTTTATATATGAATTTTCGAAACGCTACAGAAATAGCCATTATATTGGGAACTTTGCCTCTCGCGTTGGTGGGGTCAATCTGGCTAATGTATCTTTTAGATTATAATTTCTCAGTTGCTGTAGCGGTTGGTTTTATAGCTCTAGCCGGTGTCACTGTAGAAATAGGAATACTAATGCTGACTTACTTAAACCAGTCCTATAATGAATATGAAAAAAGTCAGTTAGAGCATGGTAAAGCATTAACGAAAGAGGGTCTCTCTCTTGCTGTAATGGAAGGGGCAGGACTTCGTGTTCGCCCCGTCATGATGACGGCCGTTTCTACAATTGCTGGTTTATTGCCTATAATGTTTAGCACAGGGACTGGGGCTGAAGTGGTTAGTAGAATAGCGGCGCCAATGGTTGGAGGAATGATCAGCGCTGTTATCTTAACCTTGCTCGTATTACCTGCTGTTTACTATTTGTGGCGAAAGAAAGACGTTAAGGTTAGATGATACCTTACTCTGTGAATATCACCTGCACACCTTTGATCTCGATCAATGATGTGCAGGGGGTAGTATGCTAATTTATAGTATGGCAATAGGAGCGCACATATGTTTCAAGCAAAATTTTTAGTTGTGCTTATGTTAGGAATAGTGATACAGCTATCCTTCCCAGCCGCTCCTGCTTATAACAATGCTTCCAATGTACAGCACGAAAAAAGTGTTAGCCATATGTATGTTAGCAACGAAAGCAAAGATAACTTTCATTGCGATGAAAGTGAGCAATCTATCATTGACGACTGTTATTGCTGCGTAGCTGATAAATGCTCTATGGATGAAGAGTGTAACTCTGCGAACTCACCTCTAGTATTTATTCAATTCGACACCTCGATAAACTCTCCTAGCAACTTGCCACATCCCTTGTCTTATAAAGGTGATGTGAAGCAAATACTCTTCGATATTTACTACCCTCCGAAATAGCACTACTAAATTACAACTCTAGATTTTCTCGAAATTTAAGTAACTAGGCTAAACACAGTCCATAAGCTATATGCTTTAGGGCTTTTAGGGGGGGATATGAACCTATCTAAAATTACCGCTATTTTTGATCAACTTCGACAAGACTCAGTGGAAGAGGCTCTCATCGGCCGTGGCGTTAGCGGCTTTACGCTGTTTCCTGTGCGAGGACGGGGTTACTACTTCGATAGCTATAACGATGATCACTTAGTTGATCACGTACAGCTTGAAGTTTATGTGAACAGTGATGATGCGCGTGATGTTGCCCTCTTGGTAGTTGAAGCGGCCCATACTGGGGTATCTAACGAGGGATTAGTTTCTATCTCGCCAATCGATGAATTGTTCTGGGTTCACGATAAACGAGCAGCCACTAATAAAGAGCTTTCGTTACAAAGTTAACACCGAGCAAATGTTCCCTGAAACGTATTGGTAGTTTTAATTAACAGGACAGTATTGATGTCAAATAACGATCATAGAGCAGGAGTGCGGGAAATTAACTTAGTAAACCGCACTTTAAAGCTAAACGCAGAGAGTGTGAATGAAGTTCGCAAAGCTATCAAAGAAATTGACTTGTTGGTTGGTCTCGATAGCGTTGCCTACGACTCTGACCAGAACTTGTTATCGGTCGCTTATGATGCCTCTAAAGTCGATCTGACTATGATAGAGGAAAAGCTCGGAATATTTGGTGTTGAAATAAATAGTGGCTGGTGGACTCACTTGAAAGAGGAATACTACAAATTTATTGATCAAAATATTAAAGATAATGCAGAGCATACACCGTGGAGTTGCCACAGAAGCCCGCCACGTACCAAAAGCAAACGAAAGTAACAATTAATTATAGGTAAGGAGTAAAAAATGCAAATAGAAACAATCAAAGATGTACTGAGTTGGACCGTTGATTTCCACAAAAACCTGAAGGAGTGTGTGACTCACTGCTCTAAACAAAACCAAGATGAACGAGCTCGGATGATTCTAAGCTACGTGTCGGGTCATGAAGCTAGCTTAGAGCGAATGGTTGAAGGTTTTTTGAATACAGCCAACCTAAATGCATTAGACACTTGGTGTTATGACTATATTGGGAAACATCCCATCGTTGAGCATGGGCACTGCGATTCGCCTTTTAAAGAGTTAGATACCGATCACATTATGGAGAAGGTTGTAAACCATCATGAGCAAGTCATAGAACTGTATGAACACCTATATTCCCGTGTTGATATAGATAGCGCAAAAGAGCTGCTAGAAACGGTAAAGAACGTTGAAGAAAATGAAATTAAACGAATGGTGCAAACTGCGAATCGATTTTCGGATATGTAGTGAGTGACGGTTTTATCGTTGGTACTTTGCGGGAAATAGCTGTTGCTTGGCTCGTTTCCCGTCAATAAGGAGCACTGGTATGGGTGTAAAAACTGAGGATGTTCGTAGTCGTTCCATTGAGGAACTCATTATCGAGGGAGCTGGTTGCGCGAGTTGTGTTGGCAAAATCGAGAGTGCACTAAAGTCTGTATCCGGTGTGGAAAATGCTGAGATGAACTTTGCCCAGCGAACGGTCAGTGTGACTGGAACAGCAAATCCGAGCGCTTTAGTGAAAGCGGTAGAGAAGGCGGGGTATAGCGCTAAAGTAGCCACTTCCCAAAGTGGCGATGATGCGTTGGCAGAAAAAGAGCAAGCCGACTGGGCTTACTATAAGCGACTGATGCGTGAGATGACCGTCGCGCTGTCGTTAGGTGTACCCCTAATGATTTATAGCCTTTTTGTTGGTGAAATGACGGTTACCACTACCTCAGAACGTGTGACATGGTTAGTCGTAGGTATTCTAACGTTAGGTGTACTTTATTTCTCTGGCAAACACTTCTTTGTTGGTGCCTGGCAATCCCTGAAAAATCATTCCGCTAATATGGATACGCTGATCGCGCTTGGTACTGGTACAGCCTGGTTGTATTCTATGGTGGTTGTAATCGTTCCACACCTGGTTCCGGAAATGGCGCGTCACGTTTACTTTGAAGCGACTGCGATGATTATCGGTTTGATCAATCTGGGGCTGGCACTTGAACTGAAAGCTCGTGGGCGCACGTCCGAAGCCATAAAGCGTCTCATTGGTTTGCAGGCCAAAACAGCTAGGGTGATTCGTGACGATAAACAATTGGATATCGCCATCGAAAAAGTACTTCAGGGCGATTTAGTGCGTGTCCGTCCGGGAGAAAAAATTCCCGTAGATGGGGAGGTAACCGAGGGAAATACCACCGTTGACGAATCTATGTTAACGGGTGAACCCATGCCAGTGGAAAAAGCTGCTGGTGATAAAATCGTGGCTGGAACTATAAATAAGAGCGGCTCCTTTTTGTTTCAAGCGACGAGAGTTGGTAAAGATACAGCACTTGCTCAAATTATTAACATGGTGAAACGGGCGCAAAACTCTAAGCCCCCAATTGGTCGTCTTGCCGATATTATTTCAGCCTACTTTGTGCCTGTTGTTATGATTATTGCTGTTATCAGTGCTCTAGCTTGGCTTAACTTTGGGCCTGAGCCGGCACTAGCCTTTGCCGTGGTGTCAGCGACTACCGTTTTGATTATTGCTTGCCCTTGCGCATTAGGTCTGGCTACGCCTATGTCGGTAATGGTGGGTGTAGGAAAAGCCGCAGAGGCAGGTATCCTGATTCGCAATGGCGAAGCATTGCAAACTGCTTCGAAAGTGTCGGCTATGATCCTTGATAAAACGGGCACCATCACACTTGGCTCTCCCAAAGTAACCGATGTATTAGTAGCCAGTGAGTACGATGAGCAAACAGTACTGCAACTTGCAGCCACACTTGAGTCTGGCTCTGAACATCCGCTGGCACAGGCGATAGTTGAATCAGCTCGGGAAAGAGGAATTGAAACAACTAAAGTCTCAAACTTCAATGCGATTGCTGGCCATGGCGTGGAGGCTAAAGTAGACGGGAAGTCCCTCCTTTTTGGTAATGAAAAACTGTTACGTGAACGTCAAATTGAGCTCGGTAACTTTATTGAAAAAGCCCAAGAATTAGCAGCTGAAGCTAAGACACCAATGTACTTTGCTGTTAATAATGAATTGGCTGCAATTATCGCCGTTGCAGATCCCATAAAAGACGACTCTGTCGCTGCCATCAAGCGTTTGAAAGATAATGGTGTGCGGGTAGTGATGCTTACTGGTGATAATCGTGCGACTGCAAAAGCAGTTGCTGAAAAAGTGGGAGTTAAAGAGTTTTTTGCTGAAGTTCTGCCGGAAGAAAAGTCAAAAAAAGTTCAGGAACTTCAAATGGAAGGCGAAGTAGTTGGCATGACGGGGGATGGTATTAATGATGCGCCAGCGCTGGCTATTGCCAACGTGGGCTTTGCCATCGGTACGGGAACGGATGTAGCCATTGAAAGTGCTGACATTACTTTGATGCGGGGGTCGTTACATGGTCTAGCTGATGCAGTAGCTGTAAGTAAGGCTACTCTGCGCAATATCAAGCAGAATCTATTCGGTGCTTTTATTTACAACGTGGCAGGTATACCTTTTGCCGCAGGTGTACTGTACCCGTTTCTCGGCATTCTATTAAGCCCTGTCATTGCCGGTGCAGCCATGGCTTTTTCGTCACTCACGGTAGTGAGTAACGCTAATCGGTTGCGCTTTTTCAAAGCCAAGAAACATTAACGCACCTTCTAACACTGACGCATTCAGGAGAATAAACATGTTATTCATTAATATTGCTGGTATCACTTTGATCGCGCTGATCGTCTGGTGGTTTTGGCTTTACAAGCCCCAGCAGCTGAAGCTGGGAGAAGGTGATTTGGTGATTGCCGTCGAAAACGGTACCTACTCGCCTTCGAGAATAAAAATACCTGAAGGTAAACCGGTTGAACTTAAGTTCCTGCGGAAGGATCAATCGCCTTGTTCTGAAACTTTGCTCATTCCCAAGCTAGAAATAAGTGAAACGTTGCCTTCTAACAAATTAAAGCAAATTCAAATACCAGCGCTGGAACCCGGAGAGTACGACTTTCATTGCCAGATGCAAATGTATCGGGGAAAGCTAGTTGTCGGTTAAATGGCTTAAAACGTCCAGGTCACAATATGAGCTTTAAAAGTTTCCCGTTAGATTCGATGAAATTCAATTTCATCGAAGGCATTGAAGGATTCGGCAATAAATATCGCCGTTATATGAGGTCTACGTCAGCGTGGGCTCCAAGATTTAACGATAGTGAAACAAAGTAAAATTAATGAGACCAATACAATTTGGTCATAGTCAAGAGGGTAATAAAATGAAAAAAGTACTTTCAGCTTTAACTATCACAGCTTTAATGGCCTCTCCTGTCTTTGCTGATGCACAGCATAAACATGGTGATGATAAAACAGGTTCAATGAGTGGAATGATGCATCATGAAAAAATGACATCAATGAATGAGCACATGCAAGAAATGCGCGAAGCTATGGAAAAAATAAAAAGCGAATCCGATCCCAAGAAACGTAAAAAACTAATGGAAGAACACATGAAGTCAATGCAGAAGGGAATGCAAATGATGAACCATGGGATGGATAAAGGCATGAACAAAGGAGAACATAAAAAGGGAGACAAAGCAGAGCAAATGGGCAAAGAGAATATGATGAATAAAATGAAAATGATGGAGCATAGAATGGATATGATGCAAATGATGATGGAGCAGATGATGGAACATCAGAGTGAAGAAAAAAAGGAAATGTAGTAGAGATTAAGCTCTCCGTTGGAAATGCCGCTACTTGCAGTGTGCAAGTAGCGGTACTTTCGCAGTTTTATGGGGAGTTTGTAGCTTGCTAGTGCTTATTATGCCCTCTAGCATGATGGCTTTAACAGAAGGCATGGTTCACGGAAAACTCTCTGGTTTCGAGTGGCATTTGAGTTTTAGTGGATTTGTTACGGGATTATTCGGGTGGTCCTTGGGAGCTATGATTACTGGCTGGCTAATTGTAACGTTATATAATAAACAAATGAAAACGGCTAAATGAGATTGTTGTCAAACTGGAAGCCTTTAAATCTGTTGCTCTGAAACTTTGCTTATTCCTGATCTGGGGATCAGCTATACTTTACCGACCAATAAGTTAAAGTTGATCGAATTGCCAGTATTAAAGACCGGAGAATACGATTTTCATTGTCAGATGCAAAGGTATCTAGGAAAACTTATTGTCAAATAAGTGAGACAAATAAGAGCTAATATGAATGAAAAAAAGTGCTTATAACAACTATTATCACTCCTGAACTAGCTTAACCTATCACCAACCAGCAGCTAAACCCGAAATATTGGTAACTGTCCAGTGAAGTTAAGCTAGGTTATCTCATCCAGCGCAGCAAGATAATTGCTTAACATCTTTAGTGAATGTTTGAGCACATAACTTTAAGCCTTCTACCATCGTAAGGTATGGGAAGAGCTCATCAGCCAACTCATTGACTGTCATTCCTGCTCTTATCGCCATTACAGCAGCTTGAATCAACTCACCAGCTTCTCCTGCGACGACTTGAACACCGAGCAGCCGGCCGCTGCCACTTTCTGCGACAATTTTTATAAACCCTTGGGTATCGAAGTTAACCAATGCCCGTGGGACATTTTCAAGGCCCAACGTGCGGCTTTCGGTGACGTAACCACCAGTTTTAGCATCAGCTTCTGATAAACCCACCGTGGCGACTTGTGGATCAGTAAAGATAACCTCGGGCATGGCACTGAGATCAAGATGCGCATCACCGCCCGTCATGTTAATAGCGGCTCGGCTGCCGCCTGCGGCGGCGACATAGACAAACTTCGGCTGATTCGTACAGTCGCCTGCCGCATATACTCTTGAGTTAGAGGTTTGCATGCGATCGTTAATCGTTATGGCACCGCGCTCGGTTTGTACGGCGATGGTTTCTAAATCGAGGTTTTCCGTATTGGGCGTGCGGCCTGTGGCCACGAGCAGTTGTTCTGCTTTTAATGTTCCGGCATTGGTTTTGAGAATGAAGTGTTGTCCGTCGTAACGCACTTCGCTGGCTTCTGTATGCTCAAGCACATTGATGCCTTCGTGATAAAAAACAGTGGCTATTGCCTCACCAATGGCAGGCTCGTCTTGGGATAACACCCGACTGCGAGCCAAAACAGTAACTTCACTACCGAGACGCGCGTAGGCCTGTGCTAATTCAAGAGCAACGACCGAGGCTCCAATAATAGCGAGGCGCTTAGGAATGTTACTTAGCCCTAATGCGCTTGTCGAAGTAAGGTAAGGGGTTTCAGCTAAGCCGGGGATGGGTGGTTGTGCGGGTCGGGCCCCGGTGCCGATAAAAGCACGGTCAAAGTGAACCGTTTGCTCACCGCCATCGCAAAGTGATACGGAAAGAGTTTCATCGTTTATAAAGCGGGCTTCGCCGTTAATAACGGTAATGGCGGAATTCTCTCTAAGAATACTCTGGTATTTGGATTCACGGAGTTCTTCTACCCGAGCCTGTTGTTGCTCGAGGAGAGCTGATCGATTTACCTTAAGAGTATGGGTACTTAAGCCTTTATCAAAAGGGCTTTCTCGCCGCAGTTGGGCGATATGAGCCGCTCGGATCATGATTTTAGACGGGACACAGCCAATATTGACACAAGTTCCGCCAATAGTACCTCTCTCAATGAGCGTCACTCGGGCACCTCCCTCGGTCGCTTTGAGTGCCGCAGCCATCGCACTGCCGCCGCTACCAATGACAGCAATGTGTAAATTGTTACTACTCATAACGGTTACTCCTTGGTCTTTCAGTTTTACAGCAGCTATAAGGCATTGTGATGTTTCATGACTGATTTTTTGGTGCCGTTGCTTTCAGTGTTGATGGGTATCCTGCATTTGTCGTTGCTTCAGTGAGCTGCTTAACTGACGTTTTTTCGTCGTCGAATGTCACGGTTGCATCCCGCTCTTCAAAACGGACATCGACGGCGCTCACACCTGCGACTTGGCCAAGTGCAGCTTTGACGGTAATTGGGCAGGTGACGCATGTCATACCGGGTACTGATAGCGTGACGGTTTTCTCAGCCGCCAATGCGGGCATGCTAAACAGTAAAAATAAAATGGTTGTTATCATTGCTTTTTTCATCGTGTATTGCCTCCTAGTAAAAGAAAGGAACAACATAGGGGTACGCCAGTGCTGTTAAAGTAAGCACCGCAACGAGCCAAAACATCACTTTGTAGCTCTTACGAGCACTTGGCGTTGCGCAGGTGTTATCAGGGTTGCAGTCATCAGCACGCCGGTATATTCGACGCCAGGCAAAGAATATGGCAATCAATGCAATGGCAATAAAAATGGGTCGATAAGGCTCAAGTGCTGTGAGGTTCCCAATCCAGGCCCCGGATACACCGAGTGCAAGTAATATGAGGGGACCCAGACAACACGCAGATGCCAGAGTCGCTGCGATCCCTCCCGCGAGAAGAGAGCCCCGACCAGATTTTGAATTTGACATAAGAGTAACTCCTTCGGGCATTTTGCTTTAATGTGTTAATCTTAGACCCGTACCTCACTACGGAAGCAATAGCTATGTTAAAAAAACGCAACGTAATGACAATTGGCACGCTGGCCAAAACAGCCGGCGTGGGCGTGGAAACGGTGCGCTATTATCAGCGCCGAGGGCTAATGAGCGAGCCGGAGAAGCCGTATGGGGGGATCCGACATTACGACGAACAAGCGCTTGCTCGGCTTCATTTTATTCGCGCGTCTCAATGGCTCGGATTTAGTCTGGATGAAATTGGTGAGCTATTAACTCTGCAAGATGGCGCTCATTGCGATGAAGCACGGGAGCTTGGAGAGCAAAAGCTCACCAGTGTTCGTCGAAAGATATCGCACTTACAGCAAATTGAACAAGCGCTGAATGAGTTGGTGCAAAAATGCAGCGCCGGACACGGAGATGTCTATTGTCCACTGATGGCGTCGCTTAATGATGGGGTTGAGGACGCTACGACGGACAAACATAAGGTGCGCTAGTCTGTGTAAAACTTTTGAGTGGAGTTCTTTAACTGAATTGCTTTATAGCTAACGCCAGCCATACACAAGAATCCCCATACCGGTTAGCACAAACGTCGTGCCAATCAGGTCGAAATTGGATAGTGGCGATTTATCGACAATTCGCAGCCAGACTATGGCAGTTAACACGTAAATACCACCATAAGCTGCGTAGACCCGCCCGCTTTCCGCTGGATGAAGTGTTAATAAGTAAGCAAATAAAGCTAAGCTTATTGCTGCCGGAATGAGCAACCAAACGGAATGGCCCTCTTTGAGCCATAGGTAGGGTAAATAGCAACCGACAATTTCGGCAATTGCGGTTGCAATAAATAACCCGAGCGTTTTCAATAAAAATAATGCACTCATTATCAGTTGTCCCTACACGCTTCATCAGGATCTTCTAATTCTACTGTTGTATGGCTTAAAGCATAGGGCGCAAGGACGTTATCGATGCGCTGTTTTAAGTCGCTACGAGCCTCAATATCAAGGTTCTTAGTTAACACCAAATGAACGGTTAATACATGCTCCTCGCCGTCTAGTGACCAAAAATGCAAATGGTGTAGGTCAGCAACATGAGGTAGCTCCAGTAAAGCGTCCGCGACTTGTTTGTAGGTTTTTTTGTCTGGCGTGGCCTGTATGAAGAGTTTCAGTGTTGCCCACAGGTTGCGTAGTACATTCACTAAAATAAATAGAGTAAAGCCAATCGACAATATAGGGTCGAGAATCGGCCAGTCTACGAACAGCAAAACAATACCAACGATAAGTACAGTAACCCAGCCGAGAACATCTTCCAGCAAGTGCCAGTTAATAACGCGCTCGTTTAACGTTTTACCTTCTGACAATTTGTAAGCGGCAAATCCATTAACTGTAATGCCAACGACGGCTAAAGCGATCATGCCATCAGCGATGGGCATTTGAGGGTTCCAGAGTCTGGGAATCGCTTCCACAAGTACCCAGGCAGAGCCTGCGATTAAAACAACGGCATTAATAAATGCACCGGCAAGATTGAGTCGCTTATAACCGTAGGTAAAGTGTTGGTTAGCCTGTTTTTTGCCCAGCTTATTAAGTACCCACGCCAGGCCAAGCGACAAGCTATCGCCAAGATCATGAACGGCATCAGCTAAAATGGCGGTACTGTTGGTAAGAAAGCCACCAATAAACTCGATAATGGTGAAAACAAAGTTAAGAACAAATGCCCACCCTAATCGGTTGGACGGCATGTCCTTTGAGTGATCATGGTTATGGTGATGCCCCATAATACGTTCCTCTTTGTAGTAGAAGGGGCGGCAATAACCGCCCCCTTAAGTGCTGAACCCTAACGGCTCAGATCCTTAATTTTTTGTTTCGAAAACCAAGGATAGAGCACGGGTAAGATAACCAGTGTTAGCAATGTCGCAGACACCAAACCGCCAACAATGACGGTGGCCAATGGACGCTGAATTTCAGCGCCTGCGCCGGTTGCAAACAGCATGGGAATGAGTCCTAACGCTGAGGTTATTGCCGTCATTAATACCGGGCGTAGTCGCGACCATGCGCCATCAAACACGGCATCATTAACTGCATGCCCATCGGTTATTCTCTGGTTTATACTTTCGACCAGAACCACACCGTTTAGTACCGCCACACCAAACAGTGTGATGAAACCCACGGCGCTGGGCACCGATAAGTACTGTCCTGACACATAGAGAGCCACAATACCGCCGATGACTGCCAATGGTACATTCACCAAAATCAACATGGCTTGACCCATGGTGCCGAAAGCAAAATAAAGCAGCAGGGCGATGAGTGCCAGCGATATGGGAACGACAATGGACAAGCGCTCCTGTGCTCGTTGTTGACTTTCGAACTGGCCACCAATATCGACTGAGTAACCGGTTGGTAAATCCACCTTCTCGTCAATCGCCTTCCGAATATCGGCAACCACGCTACCCATGTCACGACCCTGAACGTTCGATTGAATCACAACGCGACGCTGTACATCATCACGACGGATTTGCGGTGGTCCTGATTCAATTGCGACGTGGGCGACTTCGCCTACGGTTACCCAGGCTCCCGAAGGAGTTAACAAGCGTAACGAGCGAATAGACTCCGGCGTATCGCGGAATTGCTTGGCCAGCCGCACGTAAATATCATAGCGCTCATTACCGCGAATGATCTGGCCTGCCGAAGCGCCACCCAAGCCATTGTCGACAACGCTAAGTACATCGGAGACATTTAAGCCGTAGCGTGAGAGTTGTTGGCGTTTCGGCGAAACCACCAGTTGTGCTTCACCTTTTATTTGCTCCATCGCTACTGCAACGGCCCCGTCAACCTGCTTGACGGCACTTTCTATTTCCTGGCCTTTACGGGCCAACACGTCAAGCTCGGGTCCAAATAGTTTGATGGCTAGCTGCGATTTTACACCTGAGAGCAGTTCATCAACCCGTGTTGCAATAGGTTGTGAAAAATTAAACAACAAGCCTGGGTGAGCATCTAGTTTTGCCTCCATTTTTTCTTGTAAGGCGTAGCGATCGGATGCCGTTGTCCATTCAGACTGCGGCTTAAGACCCACATATAACTCGATGTTGCTGATAGGCTCTGGATCG
Organism: Idiomarina baltica OS145; assembly: GCF_000152885.1. Lineage (GTDB taxonomy): Bacteria > Pseudomonadota > Gammaproteobacteria > Enterobacterales > Alteromonadaceae > Idiomarina > Idiomarina baltica. The sequence continues at coordinate 112,003 of NZ_CH672407.1, read as the reverse complement.
CCGCCCACTTCAGCTCGTCCAATGCGGCTGAGTGCGTAGGTGGTTTCCGGGAACGACATCAGGATTTTTTCAAGCTTCGGAGCCACCTCTAAGGCCGTTTCAAGGTTAGAGGAGGGGGCTAATGTCACGCGAATATTAATCGTGCCTTCTTCCAATTCGGGCGCAAATTCTGTGCCGAGACGAGGCACTAACACCAAAGCGCCGACAAACAGCACACCGGCCAGGGTAATAACAGCCTTTTTACTGCGTAACGCCACCGATAATAGTCTTTTATAACCATTATCTAGTGGTTTAAGCAGTTTATTTTCACGAGGCTTAATACCCCGACTGAAAAAGTAACTGGCTAATGCCGGTACAACCATGATGGCCACAAAAACCGCGGAGATAATGGCCAACATAATACTGATAGCCATGGGCTCAAATAATTTAGCTTCAACACCCTGAAAACTAAACAGTGGCATAAAGACCACCAAGATAATCATGGCGGCAAAGAATACCGGTCGTGCCACTTCGTTCGCCGCTTCCTTAACTCGCAGCTTGATACCATGGCTATCGAGTTTGGCTGCCTGAGGATCTGGGTCGCGGTGCTCTGTGCGTTGCTCGGCGTCGTCTTGGTGTTCACTATCCGGACGACTTAAGTGCTTAAAGATGTTTTCAACCATCACCACGGAGCCGTCGACCAGCATACCAATGGCAACAGCAATCCCGCCCAGCGACATCAGGTTAGCTGACATGCCCATCGCGGACATTACCATCAGGGCAATGGCGATAGAAACGGGAATGGACAGTAACACTAAAAAAGTAGCGCGTATGTTGAGCAAAAACAGTGCTAATACTGCGATAATAAAGACAAAGGCAATGAGCAGTGAATATGCGACCGTAGATACGGCTTTTTGTATTAAATCGGCCTGATCATAATACGGCTCAAAGGTGACACCCTCGGGTAATGCTTGCTGAATAAGCGGAATGCGCTTTTTAATACCGTCGATGGTGGCTTTGGTATTCGAGCCCTTGCGTTTGAGCACAATACCCGACACCACTTCGCCCAGCTGGTTGACCTCGCCGTCGACTTTACGCGACATTGAGACCGCTCCCTGGCGAATTTCACTGCCGATTTCGACGTCGGCAACCTGGCCCAGTGTTACGGAAACGCCGTCAACGGTTTTGAGCGGTATTTGTCGTATTTGTTGCAGGCCTTTTTTACCGCTTTCCAGCCAGCCGGTGCCGCGAATAACCAACTGCTCCTGACCGCGGGGCATATACCAACCACCAACGTTACCGTTATTCTTGTTGACCGCGCTCATCACATCTTGCTGGGTAAGGTCGTAAGACAGCAGCTTGGCGGGATTGAGGTTAACCTGATATTGCTTAACTTCACCGCCAAAGGACAAGACTTCGGTAATTCCCTCAACGGGCATCAGTAGCAGTTTAACCACATAGTCGTTAAGACTGCGTAGCTCCATGCTACTGACACCAGAGCCCGGCTCGGCAAGTAGCAGATACTGATAAACCTGGCCGAGACCGGAAGAGTTAGGGCCCATTTCGGGCGTGCCGACTCCCTCTGGAATCAACTCCTTTGCCGCTTGCAGCCGCTCGAATACCAGTTGCCGGGCAAAGTAGATATCGACACTCTCGTCAAATACCACGGTAATGCCCGATAAACCTGTTTTTGAGATTGACCGAACTTCTTTGACGTCGGGCAGGGCATACATCACCGACTCTATCGGATAGGTAATAAGCTGCTCGACTTCGGTCGCTGCTAATCCTGGTGCTTCCGTATTTACCGTTACCTGAACGTTGGTAACATCGGGAAAGGCATCCAGATTAAGTTTGGGAATAATAAAAAATGACGCAATGCTGATGCTGAATAAAGCCAATACCAATAACAGGCGATTGGCGACAGCAAACTGAATAATGCGCTGAAACATACAACCTCCTGTTAGTGGTTATGTGGGTCAAAACCGCCTTTAGCGATTTGTGAGCGAACGAAAAACGCGCCGTTGTCTACGTATTTTGTGCCTTCCTTAACGCCTCGAATAACTTTCCACGGACCCTTTTCATCAACCAATTCGACTTTCTTCGGTTCAAACTTTCCGGGTTCGTGCTCAATGAATATCTGCCAGTCACCATCAGGTGCCCGCATTAAGGCTGAGTCCTTAACTGCAAGCACCGGTCCATCGGACTTGACTGAGAAATAAACATCCGCAAATAAACCAGGGTGTAATTGGTCCTTTTCGTTATTTACCCCAAGTCGTACCGTTCGGGTTCGGGTTTTATGGTCTATTGTGTGGCCTTCCTGAATGACTTTTGCCGCAAAGCGCTGATTATCGACACTTACCGTAACAGCATCACCAAACTGCACATTAAGGTCAGCTGAGCCTGGTAGCCGAGCATTAACCCACAGGGTTTCTTCTTGCAGCACTTCAACCAAGTGGTTACCGGCATTAACTTGCTGGCCCTGCTTAAAGTTATCGCTAACCACAATCCCGCCAATTTCTGAGGTCAGTTGGTATTCGCCGATAGGGTAGTCAGCTTTACTTAAACGCTTAATATCACTGGCTGACATACCAAATGCTTTGAGTTGCGCTTGCGCTGAGGTAAAGGCGTTTTTCGCTTCGACAAAGCGTTTTTCACCCACCGTTGACTCACCGAGCGACTGCACGCGTTGCCATTCGTTAAGTGTGACCAAATACTGACTTTGCGCCTCCGCCATGATCGCGCTGAAGAGGGTGGCTAGTGGTTCACCTTTTTCGACGTGGTCGCCAATACTGACAAAACGTTTGAGCACGGTCGAATCGATGCGCGGACTCACGATATAGCTATTAAAGTCGTTAGCAACCACCTCGCCCGGGGCATAAACCGGATATTCAATGACTTGAGTTTGCAAGGTTCGCGTGGTGATATCTGCCATGGATAGCTGCTTGCTGGATAGCTCCACGCCTGAGCTTTCCTTATGTTCACCTTGCTCGTGTTTGCCTTCTTCCTTGTGGGTATCTTCTTTTTCGTCGTGTCCGTGTTCATCCTGCGCCATAACCGAAAAGCTCAGCGCAAGTGCTATTGCTGCGTATAAAGGTTTTACTGACATCGTTTACTCTCCAATCTCTGCGTTTGTTGGCTGGCTTAACGGCGATAACGTCAGTGCTTTACTGAGTTCGCCCGAACGGTACAACCATTCAATGGCGGCCAACCGATATTGTGTTTGCAGCGCTATCCCTGCAAATTGGCTATCGAGCTGCTGTTGCACAGCGGTGAGGTAGTCTGTGGTGGATAGGTCACCGGCGAGCCAGGACTGCTCAATCACCTGCATCGACTCATCCTGCCGAGATTGAAAGTCTCTTTGCCAGCTTTGCCACTGTTTTTTCACAAAACGATAATTGTTAAGAGACGATTTCAGTGCTGCTTGCCATTGTTGCCTTAGTGCAATCAAACGTTTTTCTTCAGCAACAGCTTCGCTATTGGCTGCGCGCACCGCATCGCTGTAGTTATTGCGAACCTGTAGTGGAATGCTGAATGATAAGCCAATTACTGTTTCGTTATCGCTCTCGCCCGCTTCGACGCCTACGGTTGGGTTGGCGGTGGTTAACGAGCGTTTCCAGTCGACATCGGCGCGCTTTAATTGCCATTGCAGGTAAGCGGCTTTTAACGCTGGATGTTGTTGCCAACGAGCCGTTAACGCAGGTTCAACGTTAAATAGCTCCTCATTAATGGAGAGTTGACCGACATCAGACGTTGTTAGCAGAGCGTTTAACTCTGCTTCAGCGGATTGCAGTTGTTGATAAGCCGCTGCCGTTTGTTGCAGTTGCCGACTTAGCGCGAGTACCGTCAGTTGTTCGTCGACGGCACCTAAGTCACCGGCTTTACGTCGTTCGGCAACCAGGCTTATCGCCTGTTTAACGATTTTCTCTTGCTGCTCAGCCAGTGCGTAACGCTGTTTTGCGTCCAGCCATTGCACATAGGCATTCAACAAAGTTTTAGCATGCGATGTCGCCGACTGGCGATAAATACTCACTGCCATAGCCGTCATGGCGTCACTCTGACTGGCCCTTGCTTCATTGCGAGTGCTCCAGTCCAGCGTCTGGCTTAGACCAACAGCGTAATTATTGATGTCACCCTCGCGCTCTAAGCGTGACGATAAGCTAGGGTTGTACAAAGGCTGATTTAATTGTTTGCCCTGTTGGATCAGCGCTTCAGCCTGCTGTTGAGCGGCTTCAACACTGGGGTGTTGCTGCACAGTTTTTTGCCATTGCTCGGGCAACTGTTGTGCATTGGCGTAGCTTGAACTTATTGCCAGACTTACGGCAACAAACAAGCGTTTGCTATGTGTCGAAAACGGACCCATAGATAGACTCCTCAGTCATATTACTGCGTAAAATAATGATTTAGTTGCGCTGCTAAAGCAGCGTATTAGGCAGCTATGAGGAGATGGGAGGCCGGAACAGCGGCGATGATAGTGGGTTAGTGTAAAACTCAGTATACCCAAGACGTATTGTGCCCATTCGTGGTAACGCGAGAGTTTTTTCAGCCTTCATGGCATATAAATGAAATGAACCATGGCAGTGACAGCAATGATGGTAGTCAAAGCTGATTTCGCCACTTTTAGGGAGATTGCGCTTATCGATGTGGGATTCGTCATGCTCAAAATTGAGGTGTTGCTCAGAAGAGGATTGGTGAGATTGATGCACATCAGCAACCGCCTGACTGATTTGAGTCAGAACAGCAACAAGCACCAGTATTAAAAATCCGAGTCTAAGCATCATTACCTATGGTTTAAAAAGGCGTCACTACGGTACATTAATTAAAAGTCGTTCTCAATCAAAGCTTGAACTTCCCATAATTTAAAAGATATATCATCAAAAAGAGTGGTTCTGTTTTGATTACTACTAAGTTCCTAAAATAAGGAAATGGGAACAAGCAAACTCATTAATGCCAGGCTATTTCTCCTTTTATACCATCTTAAGTACTGAAAGTCACGTCTTACAGCAAAAAAAGAATTCGAGCATGGTGGAAGTACAAGCGGGTAACCGTCAAATTAATTACCTACCCAACCTACGATCAGCAGGTTGCTGATGTTTGGGATCTGGGTGTGAACCTAGTGTTAAGGCTCTCGGGTTTCCTGTCCATCAAACTTGAAAGCATGAACGATGACCAGCCTGACGCTGGTAGGGAAAGGAACCGAAACCAATGGTCTCTCGGCTTGGATGAGGCTCCAATTAGTTGCAATCACGTTTCGAGGGCGTTCGTCCAGATTGGCAAGGGAGTTGGTATTATACTGGGTACTCACTCAATGCGAGAAAACCGAGGCTACCACCTTTATAAGAGCACGAACGACATCGCCAGTGTAATGAAAATGCTGCGTCACAGCCCTTAGGCAGTGAAGTTGCGTTACATAGGAGCCGCTCAGGGAGATCTTGGCCTCGGCGTTGTCGAGATAGAGTTATAGGGACTGAGGATCCCTATTTCTTTAGGGTATACGGATTTAATGGTTGATGGGGCACCTTCACCCCATCAATCTGATACCACCCTCAGATGGTTGATAGATCGACTCCGTAGTTGAGTTCCTCTGCGAAGTCCGGCAGTCCGTAACCGATGGTTTTCTTGTAGAAAGGAGAGACCTTCGCAGTCGGTGCCTTCTTCTTGTGCTTCGTGGTGTAGAGCATTCGTTCCCGCATCACCTCGAAGGAGTAACCACGCCCTTCACGGTTCTTGTCTTTGGCCAGTCGGTTGATCGACTCCGTGTAAGCGTTGGTGACGGGCATGTCCGTCTCGAAGTAGGTCATGATCTCTTCGCGCCAGTTGCCCACAGCCCTGACCAGATCGCTCCAGACTTCCTTCTGGCCTTTCGGAATGGTGGCTATCCACTCGTCCAGGGCGGCTTCTGACTGGGGCCGTGTGATGGCGTCCCAGATGCCATAGAAGCGTTCCTTGTGCTCGTAGGCGGCCAGCAGTTGCGGGAATGCGCCTGTCCAGGTCTCCATGATCAGCCGTTCCCGATCTGAAACTTCGTGAGCGCGTTTCAGCAGGATCTTCCGGTCGCCCTTGAGGGTTCGGCTCTGGGAGGGTTTCAGCTCCTTTCTGAGGCCCTTGCGCACCTTCTCCAGGGCATCGTTGGCCATGCGTACCACATGGAACTTATCGACCACGATGCGGGCCTGTGGCAGCAAGGCCTTGACCGCTGCCCGGTAGGGGTTCCACATGTCCATGCTGACGATCTCGACCTTCTGGCGGTCTTTCAGCTTCATCAGGTAGTTGGTCACCACGTCCTGACGGCGGGTAGCCAGCAGGTCGAGCAGGGCTCGCTCCTCGATGTTGGTCAGGATGCAGCGGTAGCGCTTGTTCAGGTACAGCTCGTCGATGCCCAGAATGCGGGGCGTCTCGAAGCGGTGCCAGCGCCCCAAGAACTCGGCGCGGGCGTTGAAGATGTCGCGTACCGTCTTCTCGTCCAGGCCGGTCTGTGCCGCCACAAAGGTGTAGGGGTGGTTGAAGGATTCCTTCTCCACGTATTCATGCAGCCGCAGCGTCATACGGAAGCCGTCCACCATCTCCGGTAGCTGGCGCCTGAAGGTTGTCTTGCAGGCCCGGCAGGTGTACCGGCGGCGGACCACCCAGAGGGTGACCCGCTTGCCGTGGATGGGCAGATCACGATAGGGAACATCACGCTTGCCGAACCGCACGAACTCACCCTGCACTCCGCATTCTTCGCAGGCGATGGGATCGAGCACGTCCACTTGGAAGTGCATGTCGTCGTCGGTGGTTTTGCAGCCCAGTACTTGGTATTGCGGCAGGTGAAGGATGTTGTCGGGAAGTTCGGTCATGGTGTTGTATAGGCGAAGGTTTCAGTCAGATCCATCCGACTCGGCATTGGTGTTTGTTTTTTTACCCAAAAAGCTGCCGGAAACGAAAAGTAAGGCACCGAGGACAATTGCAATATCAGCCAGGTTGAAGGCCGGCCAATGCCAGTCTCGCCAATAGAAATCAAAGGAATCCACAACATAGCCACGAAAGACCCGGTCAATCAGGTTGCCCATGGCGCCACCGAGGATAAGACTGTAAGCGATGGCTTCTCCTTTATGACGATTTTCAAGGATCAGCTTGATCAGAAAAATCGAGACCGCCACCGCGATCCCGATAAAAAAGTAGCGCTGCCAGCCTCCACCATTCGCAAAAAGACTGAATGCGGCACCGGTGTTCCTTAGGTGCACCCAGTTAAAGAACGGGGTCACCGAAACAGACTCGCCATAGGCCATTGATTGCTGCACCAGCCACTTTACAGCTTGATCAGACGTTGCCAGCAGGCCCGATATGGACAACAGGGCGTACGGCGAGAGCTTTTTGCCAATAATGAGCATTATTTAACCCTTGAGCGCCAGAATGCGCCTGGCACCGTTAAGCACGACGAGCCCCGCGATGGTGCCGATAATTAGATCCGGATAATTGGAACCGGTCCACACGACCAGGGCACCGGCGGTGATGACCCCCAGGTTGATCACCACGTCGTTGGCCGAGAATATCCAGCTTGCCTTCATGTGCGCCCCGCCCTCCCGATGTTTGGATATGAGCAGCAGACAACTGGTATTGGCAATCAATGCGACGAATGCGATAGCCATCATCACCAGCGATTCAGGCTCACTACCGAATACAAAGCGTCTCACCACCTCTATGAGTACGCCCACAGCCAAGATCAGTTGCAGTACACCAGCAACATGCGCGGCACGTAGCTGCATTCTCACGCTATGTCCAACCGCATAAAGTGCGAGCCCGTACACGGCCGCATCGGCGAAATTGTCCAGGGACTCTCCAATCAGGCCGGTGGACTGGGCGATCAGGCCGGCTGTCATTTCCACTACGAAAAGGAGCGCATTGATGCCGAGCAACCAGCGAAGAGTCCCGGATTCTTGCGTGGCAGAGGCTGCCGAGAACTCGGCCGCCTTGATGGTCTCCGGATCGGCAGCGACGCTTTCCTGAAGCGAGGCGCCTAGCTCCAAGGTCTTCAGCTTCGCGGTGACGGGCTCGACCTCACCGTCATGCACGACCTTCAACCGGCGGTTCGACAAGTCGAAGGACAGTGCCCGAATCCCCTCAACGCCGTTCAGGGCCAGGCGAATCATGCGCTCTTCTGATGGACAGTCCATCTTCGGCACGGCATAAACACTGACCCATCTCCCTGGCGCCTCGGAGGAGGCCTGTATATCGGTATCCGCTGCGGACGTTGCATCACCGCCACAGGCGCCACCACAGGATTTGCTCATGATACGACTCCACTTGAACAATGTTGTGGTACCATTTTAAACTATAAAGCTACTATAAGGTCAATAGAGTAAAGAATCCGTTGGGGAGGAGGCTGATGCGCATTGGTCAGTTGGCGCAGTTGGTAGGGGTCGAAACACAGACGATCCGCTTCTATGAACAGCAGGGCTTGTTGCCGCCGCCTGATCGGCAGGACAACGGTTACCGTGTCTATACCGAGAAGCATGGTGAGGGGCTGGCCTTCATCCGTCGCTGCAGAATCCTGGGCCTGTCACTGGCTGAGATTCACGAACTACAGAGCTATCAGGACGACCCTCATCAGCCTTGTACCGCCGTTAACGCCTTGCTCGATGATCACATCTCTCATGTGCGGTCGCAGATAACCGCTCTGCAAGCGCTTGAGAAACAACTCGTTTCACTGAGAGCGAGTTGCAACGATGACCGGGAAGTTGAGGCGTGTGGGGTTCTTGCTGGAATTAGCGAAGGAAACATGCACCAGCAGTAGGTGAAGCATCAACCAGATAATCCGATGAGATGCCGGTCTGTCTCACTCTCATGCAAAGGTAAGATCAACCATTTAATCCGCTTACCCAAAATATCGAGCATGACCGGCTGTTGCTGGTCGAAGGCAAAACGTCGAAGCTGGCGACAATTAAACTCAATGAAAAGGCGAGGGCGGTGATCGCTCGTATTCGATCTGAACACCTTGATCACATTTATCTCTTTCAGTCTTATCGTAACCAATGGTCCAAAAACACAGCGGCTAGGCCACTTAGTCGTCGTTATGTTTCACGGGTATTTGCGGCTATAGGAGAGGAGGTTGGAATAAGCCTAGGGACGCACTCAATGCGTAAAACCAGAGGTTACCACCTCTACAAAAAGACCAATGACATCGCTCGAGTAATGAAGATGCTTCGTCACAGTTCCGAAGCCGTAACGCTGCGTTATATCGGAATAACTCAAGAGGATGTTGATCGGGACTTTACCAATTTACAGATATAATTAAAGCCGATTAACGTTAAGTGATAGAGCTGCGTTAGTCGGTTATTTTTTGCTTCCGAAATACAGTTTTAGTTTTTTTGTTAGGCTAGAGCGCCCATTCAGCCATTGCCAGTCCAGAGTTTATTAAATTTCGGACCATCTGAAATTGGTGGTATCTTAGGCCTACTTATTTTAACAGTCATCGGGATAGGAAAGCTTACACCTACAATCGCGACTTCGCCTTGCTTTAAGTTAGGTAAAAATGACGCTGCAGTTTTATCTATTTCTCCACAGGCGCGTTCGACAACATCTCTATCTTTATCGTTAGTGAGCCTGTGTACAAAAAGTGTTCCCATTTGACTAAGCACTCCTTCGGTTATGTCACGAGGGCGTTGTGTCGCAATACAGATATTTAACCCGTATTTACGTCCTTCTTTTGCTATTAACTCGAATGCATTTAGCTTTATTGCGTTTTCATCTGCACCGACTCTTTTCCCTAAAAAGTTATGGGCTTCATCTAAGATGACCAGTAATGGCCGGGATCTGAACTCTTCACTTCGTGCTCTATTAAGTAATTTCCGACCAATCGTATTCGCTATAATTTCTCTAGCATAAAATTCGTAGCTTACATCGCTAGTGCATATACGGAGGGTTCTGCTATCACTGGATAGGAATTCGTTTATTATGCTATCAAGAGATTCAAGACCTCCGTTCTCATTAAAAACAGCGCGAAGAGAGGGAGAGTGTGTTACTGCCTGTATTCTTGTTAGTAGAGAAGAGCAATAATTAAGGTCGTTATTTTGGTTCCCCCAGTTATCCCCATTATCCCAACAGCATTCATGAACTATTTGGCGGGTTAATTGATAAACATTGAATGGCTGACTAGGTTTATCAACAAGACTCGCATTATTTCCTCTATTCATCGCTGTTCGGTAATCGCCTTTAGATTGATTGATTTTTGGTACATAACCGTCAGGGAAAATATCTTGGGCTAGTTGAGCAAGCCGTAGGCTTTTAATTGCCTCTCTTAATTTTGGGCCTTGAACTTTGCCTGAAGGATCGAACATGGCAACGAAATCTGACTCGTCAAAATCGGTAGGGGGAATTCTGAACTCCTGTGAACCCTCTACTTTATTAACAGGCTCACCTAAATGAACGTGTTTCGTCGTGTCTGTTGATAGACTTGGGTTCTACCCCGTTTCTACGGACGGTTTAAAACGTTTGTAAACTTCCTGTCTTGATTCGCTACTCTACGTCGCATTCTTGGATTATGAAACCGCTCGATGTAAAAAAATATATCGGCACGAGCTTCGTCTCTGGTTCGGTATTTCCGGTGGTTCACGCGCTCGCGTTTGAGCATACCGAAAAAGCCTTCACAAGCCGCATTATCGGCACAATGTCCGACAGCACTCATGCTCCCCAATAAGTCGTTGTTTTTTAAGTACCGTTGATAATCGCCGCTGGTAAATTGCGTTCCACGATCCGAATGCAGTATTGCCTGTGTCGCCTCAGGACGTTGCCAGACTGCCATCTCCACCGCTCGCAGAACCATTTTTCTATCCTGCCGGTGGTGCATTGACCAGCCGACAACGACATGGTTAAACAGATCCAGCACAACACACAGATAAAGTTTTCCTTCGTCCGTTTTCACTTCGGTTATGTCAGTTACCCACTTGGTATTCGGCTCAAGGGCTTTGAAGTCTCGTCCCAGGTGGTTTTTAATACCATCCGGGCGCTGAGATGGTGTTTTGCGACCACGCCCTTTTTTGCGCGGCCAACCTTGTAACCCATGCAATGCCATTAATCGCGCAACGCGATTAAGACTGACCGTTTCCTTTTCTTCTTTAAGATCTTCATGCATGCGCGGCGCACCAATAATACCGCCGCTATCTTCATGGATCTCTTTAATACGCGTCAGCAATCGTTCATTATCAACGGCACGACGCGACGGTTGGCGATTTACCCAGTCATAATAGCCGCTGGCTGAGACTTTCATACAACGGCACATTAAGCGTATCGGAAACTGTTCGCGACAACGTTCGATCGCCTGATATCTCAGGACGACTCTTTTGCGAAGAACGTTGCCGCTTCGCGCAAAAAATCACGCTCCTTTTTTATCCGGGCCAACTCGCGCTTAAGCCGAGCAACCTCTTCGTCGCGTGGCGTGCCTGAGCCTTTGTGAGCACTACCAGGAGCCTCTTCTAACTCGCGTTTCCATCGGGACAGCATATTTGGGTTAACACCAATTTCCAGTGCAACCTGTCGACAACTGACTCCGGGCTGTCGAGTCTGCTCAACGGCTTCTCGTTTAAATTCAGTACTGTATTTTCTTCGTTTGGTCATGAACACTCCTTATGGGCACATCATGCCTCTTTATGGATGTGTCCGTAAAATCTGGGTAGAACCCATTCTTTGTCTTTAGGCTTAGCTTCACTGACTTCACGAGCACTTAGCGGTTTAGTTATACGGGCCATTTTAGTAACACGCCTTTAGTGTATTTTGTTCTGTGTTACTAAACAGTGTACTAAAAAGTCTGGATACTACTGAACCCGAAAGGACTACAAAAGACCAAAGTTACGATCAAGTCTTTGATTATTAAGGAGTTAAAGTACTAATAAGGACCACTAAGGAGGGGGAAGTGGTGCCCGGAGGCGGAATCGAACCACCGACACGAGGATTTTCAATCCTCTGCTCTACCGACTGAGCTATCCGGGCGACGAGGCGTATTAAACGTTTTTTTCGTCTCCGAGTCAACCGCTTTTCTTAGGTTTTTTACCGTTTGGTCAGTAAATCACCATTTTGCGGTTAATCTACACGCAAATAGGTGCTACCCGCCAAACATTTCTCGTAAAAGTTAGTCCACCGTACGCCTTCACGAGGCTGCAGGTGACCTTTACGTACTTGACGATCGATATGCTTTTTAACCGTTTTAGCCATATATTCGGTGTTGTATTGCATCGTCGTCAGTACTTTTTCTGCTGATGTACCCGGTACAACTTCCTCAATATAGAAATCACCCGGCTCATCGTCGTGGCAATAAACGTGCACTTCGGTTAAACGGCCAAACAAGTTGTGCATATCACCCATAACATCCTGATACGCGCCGGTTAAGAATAAGCCTACATGGTAGTTCTCATTCTTCTTCAGCTTATGCATCGGGATGTTTTCGCGAATTTCTGTGCCTTCAATGTACTTGCTTAGCTTACCGTCACTGTCGCAGGTAATATCAGCAATAGAGCAACGCACTTCGGGTTTTTCGTCAAGGCGCGAGATAGGCACAATCGGCAGTACTTGACCAATCGCCCAGGTGTCCGCAGCTGACTGGAAAATCGAGAAGTTACACAGGTACTGACTCGCCAACATATCTTCAAGCTCATCCAGCTCTTGAATGAAAGCACTTTCCTCATCAAGGCCGGTGTGGATATCGGCGAGAATACGCCAATACATGGTGTCGAGCTTTGCCATCTCTTTCAGCGAGAGAATGCCGAGCTTAAATGCCTCGTATGCGCTTTGCTTGTAACCTGCCGCATCGTTATAGCGCTCTTGAGGGTGATATTGTGCACCGTTAATAAACAGGTCACGCATGTTCTTGACCAGAATGTGCTCGTCTTCAGTTGCGCTCAAATCAAAGTCAGTGCCTGAAGGGTTTACTTCGCCGACAATGTTCGAGACCACACAGCTGTGGTGCGCAGTCATGGCGCGACCACTCTCACTCACGATGTTAGGGTGAGGGACGTTCTCGAGGTCACAGACCTGTTTAATGCCCCATACCACGTCGGCAACATATTCCTCGGTTGAGTAGTTACGCGATGAGTCGGTGGTAGAACTGGTGCCGTCGTAATCGATACCTAAGCCGCCACCGATGTCTAAGTACTCAAGTTCAACGCCTTCTTGCACCAATTTGGCGTACAAACGCGCTCCCTCAGATACCGCTTCTTTAATTTTGCGAATATCCGAGAGCTGACTGCCGATATGAAAGTGCAATAACTTCGCGCAATGCAGCATGTCTTCTTCGCGCAAACGCTCAATGGCATTAAGAATTTCGGCAATACTCAGACCAAACTTAGCGCGGTCCCCACTTGAACCCGCCCATTTACCTGAGCTACGCACCATCATTTTCGAGCGTAAGCCAATCATTGGCTCCACACCGAGCTGCTTTGCAAGCGGGATCAGCATTTCAAGTTCGCTGAACTTCTCGACTACGATGATCATTTTACGCTTGAGTTGACGTCCAAGCAGAGCCAATGTCAAATAGTCTTTATCTTTATAGCCATTTAATACCGTCAGCGCTTCAGGGTTGTCATTATATGCCATGACCGCCATGAGTTCCGGTTTAGAGCCCGCCTCTAAACCGTAGTTATAGGGCTCGCCGGCATCCATGATCTCTTCGACCACTTCACGCATCTGGTTCACTTTTATGGGAAACACACCGCAGTACTGACCGTTGTACTCGGCTTCCTCGATACATTTGTTGAACGTCTCGTTAATGATCTCAACTTGTGAGCGCAAGATGTCATGAAAGCGGATAACTGCGGGCAGCTCGATGCCTTCGGCAATAATTTCATCTACGACTTCGCGCATATCGATGGTAATGTCGGGTAACCGGTGGTTAGGCGCGATTTTGATATTACCGTTCTCACCAATGGAGAAATAGCCCGCCCCCCAACGATTAACGCCGTAAAGTTCTTCAGCTTGGTCGATAGTCCAATCTGCCATCGGCTTATGCTCCTGCTTGCTCTAGTGTTAACAATACTTCGCGGACGATTTTTGCCGCGAATACATCTGAGTTGCCTGTTGGGTCGATTTTAGGAGATAACTCAACAATATCTGCACCAATGAAATTTTTCTCACGCAGGATCTTCATCAAACTGACGAATGAATGAAAGTCCTCTCCGCCCGGTTCTGGTGTGCCTGTACCAGGCATAAATGCGGGGTCGAAGTAGTCGAGATCCAGCGTAAGGTAGATAGGGCGGTCGCCGGCTATCTCCTGTACCGATGTCAGAAAGTCCTGCCGCGATTTACGGATCGTGCCTTGTTGATTCATCCAGGTATATTCATCACGAGTGCCTGAGCGAATACCATATTGAATAAGCTGGTGTTTAGGGCCGAAATGATCGACCACGCGGCGAATTATCGACGCGTGTGAAAAGTGATAACCTAAAAAGCCATCACGCAAATCGGCGTGCGCATCAAGGTGTAACAACACCATATTGGGGTATTGTTTGAGATGCTTAACGATAGGTGCGTACGAAATCGAATGCTCACCCCCTAAGGTAATGAGCTTGGTTTGGGTCGCGGCTAAATCCAGCGGTTCAAAAATCTGGTTAAAGTCATTATTGGCATGATGCCACTGTGCCTCAACGTCATCGTCAAAACCTAAACGTAAGTTGCCGAGGTCAAAAAACTCGTAATCTTCCAGATCGGCATCCAGGTAGGGAGAATACGACTCGATATCTTCAGACACCGAGCGAAGGCCATCCGGACCTTCTTTGGTCCCTTTACGAAAACATGCGGTGCCATCAAAGCCGAAGCCAATGATGTGAATACTGCCAGGATGGATCGAAAATGAACGCTCGGCGCCAAAAAAGGGACGCACGGGATCATTGGTCGCCACTGGAAGTGAAATTTCTGACATGGGCACAATACCTTACTCTACGCTTTGTCGACCGTAGCTTTATGACGATCTTTTTTGATCGGGTTAAAACACTTGGTCTGTATATCTATCAATTCTTGGCTCAGCACTTTGCGCTTGACCCAAGTGTCTTCGAGCGGTGTGGTAACCAGCTCGTTCTTCTCAATGCCGGCCATAACGCCGGTAATTCCTTCTTGTACCAGTTGTACGGCATAAACGCCTAAACGGGTCGCCAAGATACGATCCATAGCCGTTGGACGTCCACCACGTTGCACGTGACCAAGCAGACAAGGACGACACGGAAAGTTGAGTCGATCCTCCAGTTGCTCGGCTAAGCGCACCGCGCCGCCAGGCCATTGGTTTTCGCACAACACCATCACGTAACTGGAGTCACCACGCACACGGTTCACGCCTTCCACATGTTTAACCAAGGCATCGATGGTGAGCGGTTTATCCTTTTGCAACTCGGGCAAAATCATACGCTCTGCACCGCTTGCCATGGCACTGCTAATTGCAATGTAACCCGCGTTACGGCCCATAACCTCAACAATAAATACCCGATCCATGGCCTCTGCGGTGTCACGGATTTTATCAAGCGCATCCATCGCGGTTTCTACTGCTGTATCGTAGCCAATCGTGTTGTCAGTTCCGAAGAGGTCGTTGTCGATGGTGCCGGGGATGCCAATAATAGGACCTTGCCAAAATTTAGCAAGATGATTTGCGCCTCTAAATGAACCGTCGCCACCAATGACAATAAATGCATCTACATTTTGCGCATCTAGGTTATGCGCAGCCTCTATTCCACCCTCATCGGTTTTAAAGCGTTCGCTACGCGCACTTTTAATGATGGTGCCAGAATATTGCAATATATGTTCAACTTCATCGCGACCGAGTTTCATATAGTCATTATTTAGCAAGCCTTCATATCCATGACGAAAACCTACAACGTCTATTCCATCATGCTCGGCAGCTAATACCACTGCACGTAGTGCTGCATTCATACCCGGGGCGTCGCCACCGCTGGTAATTACGGCTATGCGTTCAATCAATCGACTAGATGACACCTGTTATACTCCTTGCTATGGTCATTGGTGTAAGCTTACCGTTAGTAGTGTCGCTGACCAAGAGGAAATTTGATGAGCGAGCGTGATTGTCTGTTTGATTACAACGAATTGTTAGCGTGGGCCGACGAGTGTCTGCAGTCTGCTGGAGCGTCGGGCGAAGTTGCTCGCCACGTTGCCTACTATTTACTCGAGGGTGACTTGTTGGGCTACAGTACCCATGGTCTAATTCGGCTGCTGAATAATTGTCAGTGGTTGGAGCGTGGTGAGAGTCAGCCCAAAGGACAACCACAAGTGCTGCAACAGCGTGCCGCTGTCGCCAATTGGGATGCTCAACGTTTACCGGGTCCTTATGTGATGCCGATGGCAATTAACGAAGCCATTCAGATGGCGAAGCAGGCGGGCACGGGCACCATCACCGTTCGTCGTAGTCAACATATCGCGTCTTTGGCTGCTTATTTAAGCCTAGCAACAGAGCAGGGCATGATGGTCAGTTTAATGTGCTCGACCCCAGGTCAACGCGCCGTCGCTCCGTTTGGTGCTAAACAAGCGGTGTATTCGCCTAATCCGTTCGCTGTAGGTGTGCCGAGCTCTGGCGATCCTATCTTATTGGACATCAGTTTATCGATGACGGCCGCGGGCAAGGTACGTCAGGCAAAAGCCAATCAGCAAAAGCTGCCTTATAACGCATTGGTCACAGCTCAGGGTGAATGGACCGATGATCCTGAGACGTTTTTCTCAGAACCGGGTAGTGCGATTGGTCCATTGGGTGGTGAGCTGTTGGGCTATAAAGGTTATGGCTTAACGCTATTTAGTGAACTGTGGACGATGGCGCTGGCGCATTATGGTCGGAATCAAGGTAAAGATGAGGGCGATGCCAACTGTGTTTGGGTTCAAGTTATTGATCCTTCGGCGTTTGGCGAGCAAAAAGCATTTATTACTCAGGTGGATGAGTTAATTCGTGACACCTTGGCGGCAAAACCGATTGCTGCTGACAACCCCGTACGCATCCCCGGTCATCAAGCGCTGGCGCGCAAGCGCCAACAGCTTGAGAAAGGTGTACGTTATGCGCCCGCTACACTCAAAGTATTGCGTAAGTGCGCTGAGTTTTGTCAGCAGCCGTTACCGACAGCACTCAGTTAAGGCTGTAATCGCTGCACGCTCCAATTATCTGCGCTTTCTAAGCGGTAGATAAACCGGTCGTGCAGGCGATGTTCGCCACCTTGCCAAAACTCAACCTCGCTCGGCACGATGCGGTAACCGCCCCAGTGTTGTGGACGCGGTACTTGCTTGCCTTGATACTGCTCAAGCTGCTCTTGATAGTAACGTACAAGCTCATCACGACTGCCAATCGGCTGACTTTGATTAGAAATCAATGCGGCTACCTGGCTTTCGAACGGGCGTGAATAAAAGTATTCGTCGTTTTCCTGTTCGCTTAAAGGCTCGGCGTTACCACGAAAGTGCACTTGGCGATCGAGTGCAAGCCAAGCAAAGTGGCACGATACCTTGGGGTTGAGTGCGATATCCTTACCTTTATGACTTTGCTTATTGGTAAAGAAGCGTAGCCCCGACTCGTCAAAGCCTTTGAGCAAAACGATACGCTGACTCGGATGCCCTTGGCTGTCTACCGTGGCAACAGTCATCGCCGTTGGATCGCTGTTGAGACCACACTCGACGGCATTGTTTAGCCAGCTCTCGAACAGCTGAAACGGTGTGTTGGGCACATCAGACTCAGTTAAATGGCCAATGTTGTAATCGCGTCGAATGGATTGAAGATCCATAATACCCTCGTGGTTAGATGATATCCGAATAACGTTGTCTTATCTTTTCCATCGCATCAATATGATCGATCATAATACCGACGAGTTCTGGATCAAAGAATTCGCCGGAGTGCAGCGTCAAATAATCGATTGCGGCGCCCGTATCCTGCGCATCGCGATATGAGCGTTGAGTGCGCAGTGCGTCATACTGACTGGTGATGGACAGAATTCGCGCATTGATATCAATCGCTTTCGCTTTTTTACGACTGGGAAAACCCAACCCATCCCAACGCTCATGAATATCTTGCGCAATACGGGCTGCGATTTGTGCAATTTCGGTATCGGTCTGGCTTAGATAGTCATGACCTTTGATCACATTACTCATGATTTCTTCGTAATCGTGAATCGATAGGGCATCGGCACTTTGAGCCAATTCCATTTGTACGGAGACTTTACCGATATCGTACACTGACGCCGCTTGCTTCAGCTTTTCTGCGTCTTCGCTGGTGGCGCCGGTGGCAATTAATAGTTGCCCAGCCATTTCCGCTGAGCGCTTCACATGATGACTAATATTATCGACCGACCGCTTTTCGATGGCCTCGCCTACGGAGTAGAGCAGCTCGCGCTGAGCTTCTCGCTCGGTCTCTCTCAAGTTAAGGTTATCA
Organism: Idiomarina baltica OS145; assembly: GCF_000152885.1. Classification (GTDB taxonomy): domain Bacteria; phylum Pseudomonadota; class Gammaproteobacteria; order Enterobacterales; family Alteromonadaceae; genus Idiomarina; species Idiomarina baltica. The sequence continues at coordinate 93,660 of NZ_CH672407.1, read as the reverse complement.
ATTGCGATAGAGCTATTATTCACAAACAGCCCCAGTAAGTTTTGATCAAGCTCAGACAAATCTCGAACATCTTTGATGACGAGTAAATATTGTCGACCGCCCGTCGTTTTATAGAGCCCATAGTAATCGTTATTATGAATTCTAAATACCACCGAGCGCTGAAGGTTTTGCAGCTCGGTCACTAACGACCAGTCAATATCTTGTGTGACCGCCTGACCAACGGCTTGGGCGTAGTCGCCGGTGCCTCCGATAATTTCAAACTCTTGGTTGTCAAGGGTCTTAGCGGTAAGACCATGGGTGCGACAATACATGGCATCATCAGAGTGAGTAATCAGTGCGACCAATTGTTCTAAAATACCCTGACACAAGGCATGCATCGATTGGGCGCTGAACACTTCAGCTGATGCATTGATGACCTTTTCTAAACCGCGCTTATTACGTTCAATGGCATTCAGATCACGGTATGCGCGCAGACAGGAGTACATTAAAGTGACGAGCTTACGATAGGTCAGCTCGGTTTTTTCTTTGTAGTCGTCTATGTCGTAGCGAGCAATGACATCCTCTTCGGGCGCTTGGCCCGGTTGTCCCGTGCGCAATACGATACGAATCAGTCGATTCTGTAACTCTTGGCGGATCCAACGTGCGACATCAAGTCCCGCATGGTCTGTTTCCATGACGACATCCAATAGCGTCATCGCGATGGCTGTATTATTGGATAAAAACTGTTTGGCTTCCTCACCAGAATAAACTGAGTGAAACTTTAATGGACGTCCGTCGAGTTTAAAATCAGCAAGCGCCATTTTGGTAATAGTGTGAATTTCCTCGTCATCGTCGACGATAAGGATTTCATAAGGAGGTGCCGTGTTTAGCACCTCTTCTTCAGGTTCGTCCTCGGAGAATAAAAAGTCATCATTCATTTGAATATACCTGCTCACCTGCTACAAAGGTTTGCTCGACGTCCACTCGCCAAATGTCTTTTGCATCAATCGCAAAAGGGTCTCGGTCGAGTACGATAAAATCAGCCCATTTGCCGGGTTCAATTGAGCCTAACGTGCTTTCTTGCCAACCCGCGTACGCCGCGTCAATCGTAAACGCTCGCAATGCTTGCTCGAGCGACATTGACTCTTCGGCATGCCAGCCACCAGCAGGCATGTTTTGGCGATCTTGACGGGTTACGGCTGCATGTAAGCCATAAAATGGGTTCGCAAGCTCAACAGGGAAGTCGGAGCCTGCGGCAATAATCGTACCTTGCTCGAGTAAGGTATGCCAGGCATACGCTCCCTTCATCCGTGCTTTACCTAAGCGGTCTTCAGCCATGTTTTTGTCGCTTGTTGCGTGCGTGGGCTGCATCGAGGCGATGATATTCAAATCCTTAAAGCGCTGTAGGTCGTCTACATTGACGATTTGTGCGTGCTCAATGCGATTACGTAAATTGCGCCCGCCAAGCGTCTGATAAAACTCAGCGAAAGCGTCGAGTGCAATGCGGTTGGCGCGGTCACCAATGGCATGTGTGTTTATTTGAAAGCCAAACGGAATAATCAGTTGATACAGCTTGCGAATATTGTCTACCGAGGTAACGAGTAGCCCGTGATTATCATGGTCATCACTGTATGGCTTAAGTAATGCCGCGCCGCGACTTCCTAGTGCACCGTCAGCGTATATTTTGACGCTACGAATAAAGAGTTTGTCGTCATCGGTGCGGTAGGGGCCTTCAGCTAATAATTGAGGAAGTTGCGGTTCGGTCGCTGCAATCATTGGATAAACGCGCATGGGCATCTCACCCTGATGTTGCATACCTTTATAAATTGATAGGTCAACCGCCGGTACGCCGGCATCATGTACGGAGGTTATGCCGAGCGATAGCAAATGGTTGAATGCCAGTTGGAAGGCTTGCTTTTTCTCACTGGCTGTTGGCTCTGGGATAAGCGGCTCAACTAAGTTGACGGCATTATCGATGAGCACGCCCGTTGGGTTACCTTGCGCGTCTTTGATGATTTGACCGCCATCTGGTGAGACTGTCTCACTGGTAATACCGGCGACTTCGAGTGCTTTTGAGTTGAGCCATGCCGCATGACCATCAACACGGGTCAAATAAACGGGGCGATCAGCGACGAACTCATCAAGCTGCTTGGCGGTTGGAAAACGTTTACTGGGCCAGTTTTCTTGGTTCCAGCCACGCCCTTTTATCCATTGAAGGTCGCGGTGCTGCTGAGCATAGTCGTTGACTGCATTAACGGCGTCGGATGCTGATTCACTTGTACGCAAATCAACTTGCAATAAACTTAGACCCAAGCCCAACACATGACCGTGGGCATCAATCAAGCCAGGAAATACCGTTTTACCTTGTAAGTCGACACGCGTGAAATCGGGAAATTGTTGTGCAAGCTCGGCATCGCCCATCGCGATAAACTTACCATTACGCACCGCAAAAGCACTGAACTGTGCTAGTTGTGCATCTTGTCCAGCAGGGCTTGTTAGCGTATATCCATTAACATTTGTATAAACTGTCTGTGCATTAATTGAGGTAGTAAACAGCGCACTAAGTACTAACGAACTGGTCAAAATTAAACGGCGAAATGGCTTCATAAAAAATCCCTATAAATGAGCAATAGAGTTACTATACAAGGTTTTCACGTTAATACACAAAGGACAAACATCTTAACGATGTTGATTTTATTAACAAAAATTTTCGTGACAGATATAAATTTCCTTAAGAACTTGCTCTGAGCTTGAATTCGGGTATGCTAAAAGTTAAATAGATAAGGATTTTCAACGAGAGAAACTAGATGAAGATATTAATTATTGATCCTTCGTTCTTCATGCGTTCAGGACTCATACAATTGTTGACGAACTATGCAACGCAGCCAGCAATTTATGAGGCTGATTCGTTCACGGTTGCAGAAAACTACCTAAAAGCGGATGAATTTAATATTATCTTTGTTGAGATGGAATTACCTGATGAGGAAATTCGTCCTGCTTTGCAGCGTTTGAAGCGTTTGGCGCCTTCAGCGCATTTAGTGCTGTTTACTAAAGCTAAAGCGGTTGGCGATGTGCGCCAAGTTATGGCCGCGGGAGTACGGAGTTATTTACCTAAAGATGCCTCAGCGGAGCAAGCCAAAATGGCGATTCGGGGCCTGCTCAACGGTGACCGTTACTTACCGGATGACCCGAACCTTAATGAACCTCGTAATAAAAGCAGTGGTGCTGAAAGCTTCCTTTCGCCACGTCAGCTTGAAATCATGCAGTTATTGGCGCAAGGTTTATCTAACAAGGAGATTGCTAATATATTAGGCATTACTGAGGGTACTATCCGTGTTCACCTCTCAGCAATCTTCAAAGCGATCAAGGTGTCTAATCGCACTGAAGCCACCTTGTGGTATTTACTCAGACAGAAGAAACTTGTTGATTAATTGCCTATGTCTCTGAACGATTTAGCTAAACAGCTCGAGTCGTATCGTCACGCCCCTACTGAAAAATGGGATCCGCCATACTGTGGCGAGATTCCGATGCTTATTGATGAACATGGTCAGTGGTTATACCAAGGTTCGCCTATTACTCGCACTGCACTGGTGAAATTATTTGCATCAGTGTTGGTGTGTGAGTCGGGCGAATATTTTCTTGTAACGCCTGCTGAAAAAGTGAAAATCGCGGTTGCAGATGCGCCGTTTATGATCGTCGATTGGAAATTCCACGATTATGAAGGTGAGACAGTAATTCAAGTTGTAACCAATATTGATGAGCGATATATTTTGAACGAGCAACTGTTAAGTTTTGTTAAGGATGGAGTGCCGTACTTTGAACTCCCGACAGGTTTAACAGCAAAAGTTCATCGCAATGTATTTTATCAGTGGGTAGAAATTGCACAGCAACGCGAACTACCCGATGTAACAGAATTATTTCTTCATAGTGCCGGTCAAGACTTTGTAATCGGTCGGTTGGCAAACTAAAGGGTTAGCGCGTGGTAAACTCCTCTACGATGGATTCTCGAGTTATTTATGTACTCGAGTCGAATACGGAGCGTAAAAAGCAGTTACAGACAGTGCTCGACTTTATGGGCGAGCTCGTAGAGTGCCAAACCCAGTGGCTGGGGGATGAGCAATTAGACAATGCTTTATGCATCATCGCAGGCGACTGCGTTGATGATCTTGAAGCTTTGGCTTGTGACTATCCCAATGTTCCTTTTATTAGTGCAACTGAGCGTCATGCGAATGCGGTTCGACGTGCGAATGTCGTCGGTGAAATATCGCAAGCACTGACCTACGATGAACTGTCGCATTTGATTCGCTACTGTCAAGCATACCATCGCCACCTTCCAAGCCAGCGAGGCTACCACGGTAAGAACACCGATCCTTTAGAAAGGAAATTGGTCGGCCAAAGCCACGATATCCGAGAAATTCGTAAGCTCATTCAACAGGTCGCAGGAAGTGAGGCGAATGTTCTAGTATTAGGTGAGTCGGGTACGGGTAAAGAGGTTGTCGCTCGTGGGATTCACCAGCTTTCGCGTCGTGCTAAAGGACCTTTTGTTCCCGTGAACTGTGGAGCCATTCCCCCCGATTTACTCGAAAGTGAGTTGTTTGGTCACGAAAAAGGCGCCTTTACTGGAGCTATTGGTGTGCGTAAAGGGCGTTTCGAGCTGGCACAGGGCGGTACGTTATTCCTAGATGAAATCGGTGATATGCCGCTACCAATGCAGGTCAAATTGCTACGTGTATTACAGGAGCGCGTATTTGAACGCATTGGCAGCAGTAAGAGTATTTCGGCCGATGTACGGGTTGTTGCTGCTACTCATCGCCAGCTTGAGACTATGATTGCCGATGGGCGATTCCGTGAAGATCTTTACTATCGCTTGAATGTCTTCCCTATCGAAATGCCGGCATTGCGAGAACGTGCAGAAGATGTGCCGCTCTTACTTCGTGAGATTGCCGAGCGGTTTAAGGAAGAACGTGGTATTAGTGTGCGTTTGACCGAACGTGCACTACAGTCGCTGGAAGCGCACCCATGGCCTGGCAATGTGCGCGAATTAGCGAACTTAATTGAGCGACTGTCAATTACACACCCCAATCAATGGGTCGACGTAAACGATCTACCGCATAAGTATCGGCATATCGACGCTGAGGATTTAACACCTGAGTATCCAGAAGAATTGTTGGAGCGAGATGCGCTGAATGCGATTTTCTCGGAGCAAGACGAAGAAGGTGATGAAGATTCAAGCGAACTTCCCAGTTTGGACGTAACTGGGTCGGCAGAAATCCCTGAGTCGGGCTTAAACCTTAAGGATATGCTAGCTGAAATTGAAGTAGAAATGATAAAACAAGCGCTTGACCGTGCTGATGGGGTTGTCGCAAAGGCCGCAGACCTACTCAGTATGCGGCGCACTACGTTAGTCGAAAAAATGAAAAAATATGACATCACGAAAGTATGATGTTGATATTTTGACGCTTCTAACATGTTGAATTAAAAAGAAAATAATAGGCATGCCTTTTGCATTATTAGTGTAAGGAATTTTTCAGGATGCACTAATTTATGCAATCGAACTACGCTCTCATTGATGCGATGCCTAACGCGGTCATTTTAGTCAATGGCCAAGGTATCGTTGATTACTGTAATCCAAGCAGTATTCAGCTCATCGGGACCGATTTAAACGGTGAGCTATGGCGCGATTGTGTCGCGCGCACCTTTACTCCCAAAGCCGATGACTGGCACGAGGTTTCGTTGCATAATGGGCGGCGAGTCCGTGTCGATATTTCGAGTCTACCAGAGCAGCCAGGGCAGCTTGTGGTGCTTACCGATCTTACTGAGACGCGTGACTTACAAGCCCAGCTCGCGCACTTACAACGCCTGTCTTCCATGGGGCGCATGGTCGCTTCCCTTGCACATCAAATACGTACGCCGTTGGCGACAGCGCTTCTTTATTCAGAGCATTTATCTTCAAATAACCTAACCGAGGATCAGCGTTGTCAGTTTAGTCGCAAGCTAAAAACACGCCTACATGACCTAGAGCACCACGTTAACGATATGCTGCTATTCGCTAAAAGCGGTCAACAAAGCACGCTAGCTGACGTTGATGCAGATGACTTGATGAATCATATCAAACAAAGTGTCGAAGCATACGCAGCGCAACGTAGGGTAGCCATTAGATGGCAAGATGATGATGAGGGTACGGCTCTGCGTATTAACCAAACAGCCGTAGCAGGAGCGATTCAAAATTTGATCACTAACGCGATTGACGCCAGTCAACAGGGACAGTCAGTCGTTGTCGAAACCGAGACGAGCGAAGGTTTTTGGAGTTGCTCTGTTCGTGATACTGGCGTTGGTATCGACGAGGCGATGAAACAACGCTTATTTACGCCATTTGCCACCAACAAAACCCACGGCACAGGATTGGGATTAGCAGTCGTTGATATGGTCACGAAAGCGCATAATGGCCGTATCGAGTGGCAGTCGGAAAAGGGCTGTGGAAGCGAATTCAGGATAGTGCTCCCCATCGTTCAACACGCGAATCTGGAGGTGCGTTATGGTTAGTCCAATTATTCTGATTGTTGAGGATGACGCCGCGTTACGAGAGGCTATTACAGACACGCTTGAATTGGCGCACTACCAATGTTTGCATGCCGATAATGGTGAATCAGCATTATTGCAGCTTAAGAAGCATCGCATTGACTTGGTCGTCAGCGACGTACAAATGCCAGGTATGAACGGTTTGCAATTACTCAGAAATATTAAACATCTGAAGATCGATGTACCCGTTGTGATGATGACCGCGTATGCAAAAGTTGACGATGCTGTTGTAGCGATGCGCGAGGGCGCTGTCGACTACCTCAGTAAACCGTTTTCGATAGACGAACTGACCCAACTTGTGCAACGTCATGCACCCATCGAGCCGGCAGCAGGTCATGGTGTGGTAGCAAAGGATAGCGCGAGTTTGGCGCTATTAGAGTTAGCTAAAAAAGTGGCTCGAACGGAGGCTACGGTGTTGATCACCGGTCCGAGTGGAACGGGCAAAGAAGTATTGGCGCGTTATATCCACCAACAATCCAAGCGAGATAAGCAACCCTTCGTTGCGGTTAATTGTGCAGCGATCCCTGAAACGATGCTGGAATCACTTTTGTTCGGCTATGAAAAAGGTGCATTTACCGGCGCGACTCAGTCTTCACCCGGTAAGTTTGAACTGGCACAAGGCGGCACATTGTTGCTTGACGAAGTGACCGAAATGGATATCGCCTTGCAAGCGAAATTGTTACGTGTGATTCAAGAGCGTCAGGTTGAACGGTTAGGCGCACGCCAAGCGATTCGTCTTGATGTTCGCATCATAGCGACCTCTAATCGGGATATTAAAGCCGCTGTGGCGGAAGGGATCTTCCGCGAAGATCTCATGTATCGACTCAACGTGTTCCCCCTAAGGTGGCTGCCTCTCGCGGAGCGAACTGAGGATATCGGACCGTTAGCTGAAGCGTTAATTGCGCGGCATCGTCAACGTTTAGGTATTCGAGAAGCGGTGACGTTGTCGGACGAGGCGCTTCAACACCTAAAGCAATATGCATGGCCGGGGAATGTCAGAGAACTTGAAAATGTTGTTCAACGAGCCTTAGTTCTCCAACAAGGTGGCAAAATACGACCCAGTGATTTGATGCTAGACGATGCGTTGATGGACCATGTCCTGCCCGAGCAAGTTTCTCAGGATAGTCAGTTACTTGCTTCACAACCTGAGCATGAAAACCTCGACAATGAACCTGCCGAGGAACTGGGCGAATCATTGTTCATGCAAGAGTATCGCATTATCAAGCAAGCGTTGGCGCGCCATCATGGTAAGCGTAAACCGGTTGCTGAAGAACTAGGAATATCGCCCCGAACACTGCGCTATAAACTTGCCAAGATTAGAGATAACGGACTGAGTGTCTAATTAACCCACCTTATAAAGCAGAGTTGGCATTCTACTTGCATCGTCATAGGCAACACGTTAAGTCGTAAGTTTTTTGACGGAGAAAGAAATGAAAGTAGATGCCAACGCAGCCTATCAACAATGGCGCGAGCTCACAACGCAATCTGCCAACCTCGACAAGCCGCAGAACGATAATGCGCTGAAAGTCGAAAATTCAGCAAACGCTGATTTTTCAAACTTGTTAAAAATGGCCGTAGATAACGTCAACGAGCTACAACAGACTTCGGGTGATTTAAAAACGCGCATGGAACTGGGCGATCCCAATGTCACGCTCGAACAAACCATGATCGCGAGTCAAAAAGCGAGTATTGCTTTTGAAGCAACGGTGCAAGTGCGCAATAAGATGGTAGAAGCGTACAAAGAAATCATGTCAATGCCGGTATAACCGAATTAGTTGGAGAATGAGCTGTGGCTGAATCAACAGATTTGATGGTAACAGAAGGCGCGGGTAACAGCGCTGCTGACGCAAGCGGGCAGTCAGGAGAAAAGCAAAGCATCGTCGATAAGTTGGCGAACTTTGATATGTTGCGCCAAGTCGTCGTAATTTTGGCGCTTGCTATCTGTGTGGCCATCGCTATTTTCATTATGCTTTGGGCACAAGAGTCGACTTTCCGTCCTCTTGCAAAAATGGAAACAGAACAGCTCGTTGGTACTTTAGATTATCTCGACGCAAACAATATCGAATATAAAGTCGACGGTAATGTGGTATCGGTTCCTGAGGAGAACTACGATGCGGTTAAACTTCAGTTAACGCGTGCCGGTGTGGATTACGGTCAATCGGAAAGCAACGGCTCCGATATTTTAATGAGTGAGCCTGGTTTTGGCGTGAGTCAACGACTCGAGCGTGAACGTTTGATCCACTCCCGGGAAATTCAGTTAGCACGAGCAATTGAAGAAATGCGCGCAGTGTCGGCCGCTCGTGTGCTGTTGGCCGTGCCTAAAGAAAACGTATTTGCACGTCGTGAGAAACAACCTAAAGCATCTGTGATGCTTAACGTGAAAGGTAATCAGTCACTGAGTGAGGAAGAAATCGCCTCTATTGTCGATATGGTTGCATCGTCCGTCACGAGTTTAGAAACTTCACAAGTCACTGTCACCGATCAAAACGGTCGGCTTTTGAACTCTGGTTCGCAAAGCGCATTAGCCGCCACGAATAGCCGCGAGTATCAGTTAGAGCGTAAACGCGAAGAAGAATACCTGAATAAAATTGACAGCATTTTGATTCCGGTATTGGGATATGACAATTACACTGCGCAGGTCGATGTCACAATGGATTTTACGCAGTCGGAAAAAACACAACGGCTATACAACCCAGACATGCCAGCCATTCGTAGCGAAATGACGGTGGAGAACCGCAGCGCTGGTACAGCCGTCGGTGGTATTCCTGGTGCACTCAGTAATCAGCCCCCATTAGAATCAAATATTCCCGAACAGGCCACAGGTGCAGGTAGTCAGCGTGATGCGACCGGGAGTATGCATCGTGAAGCAACACGTAACTATGAGTTGGACAATACCGTTAGCTATACGCGCAGTCAAAGCGGGACAATTGAGCGATTGAGCGTGTCGGTTGCGGTGAATCAGCCGATGACAACCAATGCGGATGGCGAGCAGGTGCCTCAACCCGCCTCACCTGAACAGTTAGCGAATATTCGTCGGTTATTACAAGGTGGTATTGGCTTTGACCTCAGTCGAGGTGATACGATTGAAGTTGTATCGGTTCCGTTCGCGCAGCTACCTGATTTGGGCGCGGGTGAAACAGCAATGTGGGATGAACCTTGGTTTTGGCGTGCCGCTCGTTTAGTGATGGGGGGCCTGGTCATTCTGGTACTCATTCTTGCTGTTGTCCGTCCAATGTTGAAGAAACTGATTAACCCAACTCAAGAATTGGAAGACGATGCTCACTCAATGCTCGAAGACGATGAGATGATGGGTGATGAAACTATCGACTTGCTATCGTCGCAATTTGATGAGAGCTCTGTTGGTTTTGGACCTGATGGGAGTTTACAACTTCCTGATTTACATAAAGATGAAGACTTGTTGAAAGCAGTACGGGCATTGGTTGCAAATGAGCCTGAACTCTCTTCACAAGTAGTAAAAGCGTGGTTAAACGAAGATGCCTAATACAGATATTCGCACCAAACGCAGTGAAACTGAATTTGACGTAACGCAACTTGAAGGCGTGGAAAAGGCTGCAATTTTATTGCTGAGCCTATCTGAGGAAGACGCCGCGCAAATTCTAAAACACCTAGAGCCGAAGCAGGTACAGAAAGTGGGCACGGCAATGGCGAGCCTTGAAGACTTTAATCAAGACAAAGTTAACGCCGTACACAACTTGTTCCTAGATGAGATCCAGAAATTTACAAACATTGGCTTCAAGAGTGAAGAGTTTGTGCGTAAGGCGCTGACCTCAGCATTGGGCGAGGACAAAGCAGGCAACCTGATAGAACAGATCGTTATGGGCGGTGGTGCCAAGGGCCTCGACTCGCTGAAATGGATGGACTCAAAACAAGTGGCGACGATCATTCGTAATGAACACCCGCAGATTCAAACTATCGTGCTGTCCTATCTTGATGCTGAGCAAAGTGCAGAGATTATGGCTCAGTTCCCAGAAAAAGTGCGATTAGACCTGATGATGCGCATCGCTAACTTAGAAGAAGTTCAGCCAGCGGCACTGCAAGAATTGAATGAAATCATGGAAAAACAATTTGCTGGTCAAGCGGGTGCGCAGGCGGCGAAGATGGGTGGTTTGAAGGCTGCTGCCAATATTATGAACTACCTCGATACCAATATCGAAGGTCAGTTAATGGATGCGATACGCGAGCAAGACGAAGAAATGAGTCAGCAAATTCAAGATCTGATGTTTGTCTTCGAAAACTTAGTCGATGTCGACGACCGCGGCATTCAAACGCTGCTGCGTGAAGTCGACGGCGATACGTTACAGAAAGCCCTTAAGGGTGCTGATGACTCGGTCAAAGAAAAAATCTTCAAAAATATGTCGAAGCGTGCAGGCGATCTCTTGCGAGATGACTTAGAAGCGATGGGGCCTGTACGGATTAGTGACGTCGAGGCTGCACAAAAAGACATTCTTGCAGTCGCCCGTCGCTTGGCCGACGCCGGAGAAATTATGCTTGGCGGCGGTGGTGGTGATGAGTTTTTATAAGACAGTAGCTAGGAACCTGCAATCATGAGCGAGCGTCCGACGATGAAAACTTGGGATTTGCCGGATATCACCACGGAAGATTTAAAAGCAGGTGAGCGCCGCAACGCTCTGAATAAACCTCGAAAGTGGCATTATGAGCCGCCGGAGCCTGAGCCCGAAGAAGAAAAGCCAGAACCCTTAACCGCGAAACAGCTCGAGGAGATTCGCGAGGCCGCACGGGAAGAAGGCTTTAAGGCAGGCTTTGAGCAAGGTCATCAGGAAGGGCTTGAAAAAGGACACGAAGAAGGTGTGGAGCAAGGTCGTGAGAAGGGCTTCCATGCAGGTTTTGAGCAAGGGCTGGCTGACGGCAAGGCGCAAATGAGTGAGGCAGAACAAGCTCTGATTGAAGTGATGAATGGCTTAGCCGCGCCCACACAGCAACTTACCGAAACCTTGCGAAAAGAGTTATTAGAGTTGGTTTTCACCCTGACCCGAACAGCCTGCTTAAACGAACCTCTGCATAATGAAGATATTGTTAAAAAGGCATTTCAGCAGGCCCTTGAAGTGCTTCCCGTGACCGATCAACGAGTGATCATTCACCTCAATCCTGACGATATTGAGGTAATCCAAGCGAGCTTGGGTGAAGAAGAATTAAAAGAAAAAGGGTGGTTGCTCAGTAAGGATGACCTACTCGAGCGCGGCGGGTGCCGCGTGACGACAGAAAGCTCAAGCGTGGACTACTCACTTGCTAGCCGAGTCGACTTGATTTTTGAAAAATTGCAGGGCGGCTGATGACTGATACCTTAACTGATTACTTTGCAAGCTTGAAAAAGCGGGTGAAGCCTGCGCCAGTATTGGTATCCGGCTATCTAACACGAGTGGTCGGACTTATGTTTGAGGCTGTCGGCGTGCGGGCACCTATTGGTGCAACGTGTGCAGTCGAATCTGCACATGGCGATATCGAGGCAGAGGTGGTGGGCTTTGAAGGTCAGACTAGCTATTTGATGCCCATGGATGATGCGCACGGTGTGGTTCCGGGCGCCAAAGTAAAACCGCTAACGCGTACCGAACAGCTGCCGCTTGGGTTAGAGCTTTTAGGCCGTGTAATTGATGCACGAGGTCATCCATTAGACGCCAAGGGACCGATATTAACAGACAATCAAAATGCCTATCGTAGCCTGCCTATCAATCCACTTAATCGCCGACCCGTGAAAGTGCCGCTAGATGTCGGCGTCAACGCGATTAATGCATGTATTACTGTCGGTCAGGGGCAGCGCATGGGTTTATTCGCCGGTAGCGGTGTCGGTAAAAGTGTCTTACTAGGAATGATGACGAAAGGCACCAATGCAGACGTTATCGTTGTTGGACTCATTGGTGAACGGGGTCGAGAAGTCAAAGAGTTTATTGATGAAATATTGGGTGAAGAAGGATTGGAAAAGGCGGTGGTCGTGGCTGCCCCTGCGGATCAGTCACCGCTATTGCGTTTACGCGGGTGCGAAACTGCGTCAAAAGTAGCCGAGTATTTTCGTGATCAGGGTATGAATGTTTTACTGTTGATGGATTCTTTAACTCGTTACGCCATGGCGCAGCGTGAGATTGCATTGGCGGTCGGTGAACCTCCGGCCACAAAAGGTTATCCCCCTTCGGTATTCGCACGCCTGCCGGCTTTGGTTGAGCGCGCGGGTAATGGCGGTGGCGCACAAGGATCGATTACGGCATTTTATACCGTGCTCACTGAAGGTGATGATTTGCAGGATCCTATCGCTGACTCAGCGCGTGCTATTCTCGATGGGCATATCGTACTGAACCGTGAGCTAGCCGATTCTGGGCATTATCCCGCCATTGATATTGAGGCCTCGATCAGTCGTGTCATGCCCCAGGTTGTTTCCGATGAACACCTGCAACGAGCGACAAAAGTTCGACAGTGGTACTCATCGTTTCGTCGTAATCGCGACCTTATATCTATTGGGGCTTACAGTAAGGGCTCTGATGCTAAGATCGACGAAGCGATAGCGATGCAACCTCAGGTTGAGGGCTTTTTGACTCAGCGTATGAATGAAGTGATTAGTTACGATGAGAGTCTCATGAAACTCCAGCAGTTGACTCAACGCGCGTTCGCTTCGCGTTAGGGATTGTCTTTATGGCTGATATATCACAATTGACGATGTTGTTAGAACTTGAGCAGCAACGCACCGACAAATTGGCGCAGCATTTTGGTGAGGCTAAACAACGGCTAGTGAGTGAGCAACAGCGTCTCGATGGGTTAGTACAGTATCGGTTAGACTACTTGAATCAGTTGCAAGCGCGCGGAGCAGGTGGAATTCGTTCTATTCAATTTGGTCAATATCACGCGTTTGTCGGCAAGCTGGATGAAGGTATCGAGCAGATGCATAACGTGCTGCAACAGTTAAATCAGGTGGTCGAGCAGCGTAAGCAGCAATGGCTAGCACAACGGCAAAAAGCGGAGTCTATTGAGTTGCTGATAGAAAACAAGAAACGAGCAGCAGCAAGATTGCAGGCAAGAAAAGAACAAAAAAACCTCGATGATTTTTCCACCCAACGCTTTATACGGGGTAAAAAGCAAAAACTGGTATAAATATTGCTAGTTTTAATTAATCGAATCAGATTAGCCGTAGCGTCAAATATATGCGGCAGTGCCTAACAGGTGACACATTATGCCCCAGATTATTCAATTAACCACGAACGTGTCCAGTTCGTCAGTAAAAGGCGATAGCTCGAAAGATTTTACTGATGTGGATATGATGGACGTCAGCGGTCGCGACTTTGCCAAGTTAATGCCTTCTGCTTCTGAGGAGCCGCGTGCTCGGCAATTATTTGCCCGTGGTGAAGTGGACATTAATAGTCCACACCGCGCATTCGAAAAGCCCGAATATAGTAATGAGCTTCCTCAGTCATCACTTAGTCAGCGTCTGTCAGCGTCGAAAGAACATGCTTCAGAGGCTCGGGACTGGGTAGAAACCATTGATCGAATGCGCGATTTACTTATCAATAGCGAAGAAAGTCATGCTGACACGGAAACTTCGATTGAGATCAGTAAGCAAGATCAGGCGACGTTAGATGAGATGGAGCAGTGGTTAGCGAAACTCGATGCGGACGTCACGCAACTTCAATCGGACGAACAATTGAGTGCTGACCAGCAAGGCGTGCTGAGTCAACTGACGCAAAAAATAGCAGAGATGCGGCAAGTTGTTGCCGACGCACAACAAGCTGGCTTTATGCCCAAGGAAACGCTTGATAAAGCGACAGATGGTTTGATGGCTGAGTTGGCCCAATTTGAGACTCAGGTGATTCAACCTCATCAAAAGAAACAATGGACAGATATCGAGGCGATGCTTGACGAGGACTCTGAGGAGCCGCTCGCCATGTTGAGTGAGATAGAGATGCCGAAACTGAATCCAGAGCAAAAGGATTGGCTAACCAAGGAACTCGACGCATTTCATAAGCAACAGCCAAACGCATCGCTTACCGAAGCGATGAATCATATAAAAGGGGCTCTTGAGACGTCTAAGCAATTTGATGCGGGACAAAAGAGCACACTATCAAATTGGATTGATCACTATCAGTCAGCGTTGCAGAAGTCAGATAAACAGGTTCAACTTGCCTCAACGATTCCGGCTTCATTGCACACAAAATCAACTCAGTCTGAACGCGTTGATTCGGTAAATGCAACCGAGAAGAGCGGAGGCTCTTCTTCATCTGATAACGGCAAAAGCACCTCTGAATCTGTTAAAGATGAAGATACAAAGCCGGCAGCTGATAAAAGCATGATGGCGAAGTTTGTAAAAGAACAGCTTAATAATGGGAGCACGCGCTCTCAGGGAATGGCAACTGAGGCTGAACTGAGCGCTGTGTCGGGGTCAGGCATGGATACAAGTCTAACTCAACACACGCAATCCTCAGCTGCGCATATGAGTGCAATTACGCAGACCCAACAAGCGATGACCAAAGTTGACGGTATGTCAGTGGCGCAAGCGCAAACGGCTGCTGACAAGCCGTTAGATCTGCAACAACAAGAGACTGCGCAAAAGCTACAAGAGCGTATTCAGCTGATGGTCTCGAAGAATATTAATCGCGCCGACATCCGTCTCGATCCACCTGAATTAGGTTCAATGCACGTGCGGATTCATACGCAAGGCGACCAGACGACCGTACAGTTTCAAGTGCAATCCGCTCAGGCTCGTGATGCGATAGAGCAGTCCATGCCGCGCTTGCGAGAGATGTTGGAGCAGCAAGGCCTAAACTTGGCGCAAAGCACGGTCAGTGAGCAGCAAAGTGGACAAGGCAATGAATCAAGTTCGGGGCGGGGTACAGGTTTTGCAAATAATGGTGATTCTGAAGAGCCTGTCCTTCAGTTAGATGGTGCGGTAGACGACTTTCTCGAGCAGGGGCGACTCGATTTCTATGTGTAAGGGATGAAACCTATCCCTGTTTCGATATATAGTGCTCTGTATTAGCTTATACCTTTGTTTAGGAACAACCCATGGCGGAAAACGATAACCAAGAAGAAAGCTCAGAAAAAGCGCCCGGCGGTAAGAAAAAGTGGCTGATCATTGGTGCTGCTGCGATTCTGTTAGTTGTGATCATCATTGTTGCAGTGTGGTTTTTGATGGGTACTAAACAAGCCTCGAGCGCTTCAGATATGGGGGCAGGAGGCGGTTCAAGCGAAGAGATGACGTCTGAACCTGCGCAAGTGGGTAATGCGCTCTATGTCGGGATGCCTCGACCCTTTGTATTTATTGTACCGGGTGACTCGAGAGATCGAACGGTGCAAATTAATGTGCAATTGATGGTTCGAGGGGAGCGTAGCGAAGAGCTGACTAAGCAACATATCCCACTGATTGAGGGTACCTTGCACGAAGTATTTAGTTCATCTACTGCCGACGAACTGAGAACAGCAGAAGGCAAGCAACGTATTAGAGAGCTTGCGTTAAAACAGGTGCGTTCCGCACTCGAGAGTGTCACGGGAGAAGGCTTGGTGGAGAAAGTGCTTTTTACCGGCCTTGTCATGCAATAAAAGAGCGAGCAGTGTTTTGAGCGATTTATTATCACAAGACGAGATTGATGCGCTCCTACACGGAGTCGATGACGTCGAAGAGGAGGATGTCGAATCCTCGGATGCAGCATCAGAAGCGTTGGACTATGACTTTTCGTCGCAAGATCGGATTGTCCGCGGTCGCATGCCTACGCTTGAGATCGTTAATGAGCGATTTGCGAGGCATATGCGTGTAAGCCTGTTTAACATGATGCGCCGCACCGCTGAGGTGTCTATCAACGGTGTGCAAATGCTTAAGTTTGGTGAGTATGTGCATACACTATTCGTTCCAACCAGTTTAAATATGGTGCGTTTTCGCCCACTGAAAGGAACCGCCTTAATTACCATGGAAGCACGTTTGGTGTTTATCTTGGTAGATAACTTTTTTGGCGGCGATGGACGCTATCATGCGAAGATTGAGGGGCGCGAATT
Organism: Idiomarina baltica OS145; assembly: GCF_000152885.1. Taxonomy (GTDB): domain Bacteria; phylum Pseudomonadota; class Gammaproteobacteria; order Enterobacterales; family Alteromonadaceae; genus Idiomarina; species Idiomarina baltica. The sequence continues at coordinate 77,097 of NZ_CH672407.1, read as the reverse complement.
TACCCCTACTGAGCGACGTATTATCCAAATGCTGTTAAAGCTGATTTTTGAAGATTATAAAGAAGCTTGGGCGCCTGTGATGGACGTAGGCTTTGAGTATTTGGATTCAGAAGTTAACCCGGCAATGGCCAATATCGTTTCGCCGACTGAAGTTATCGTTATTAGTTCGTTTCATATCGAACTTGATGGCGGCGGGGGCGACTTTCATATCGCTTTACCTTACTCAATGCTTGAGCCGATTCGTGAACTGTTGGATGCGGGTGTACAATCGGATAAAGAAGATACCGATATGCGCTGGAGTAAAGCGCTGCGTGACGAAATCATGGACGTGCCTGTGGAAATGGTTGCCAAGCTCGCTGATGTCGACGTGACATTGCGCGAGGTTATGGACTTTGAGGAAGGCGATATTATTCCACTTGAAGTGCCTGATAATCTAACGGTATTTATCGAAGATTTGCCTACCTTTCATGCGAAAATGGGTCGTTCACGAGACAATATTGCGTTGAAAATTTCAGATAAGATTCGACGTCCCGAGACTGTTAAGTCAGATATCCATATGCTGACTCGAGGTGGACGCCGAATTGGCGGTGATGCAGAGTTGCGTCAACTGGAAGAAGATATTGATTTATAGCATTCAGCATTTGAATGATTGAGGAAGACAAATGAGCAATAAAGACAATGAAATGGACGACTGGGAAGCGGCAATGGCTGAGCAGGCGGCTTCTGAAGAGGGCGAATCAGGGGATAATGCCGATAAGCAAAGTGAGGGCGTGCGAACAGCAGAGCTAGAGGAATTGAATGCTGAGAGCCTTGATGATGGCGATAAGCGAAAATTAGACGCGATCCTCGATATTCCGGTTACCATCTCAATGGAGGTAGGGCGTAGCCAAATCAGTATTCGTAACTTGCTACAGCTTAACCAAGGTTCGGTGGTGGAACTCGAACGTGTTGCTGGGGAGCCTCTCGATGTGTTGGTCAATGGCACTCTGATAGCACACGGCGAGGTTGTTGTGGTTAATGATAAATTTGGGATTCGACTCACTGATGTTATCAGTCAAATCGAGCGTATTCGTAAGTTGCGCTAGTATTTGGGCAAGCCCTGCGCTTGCTCAGGTCGACAAAGCAACATCGCCTATTGGCGGAAAAGATATTGCTTCTATGCTGGTCGCATTAATTGCAGTGATTGTTGTTATTATTGCATTAGCGACGGTATTAAAACGATTCAACGTTAAATTTCAAGGCTCAAAGGGCATGAAGCTGATGGGGACGCTTTCATTAGGGCCTAAAGAACGTATCAGCGTGGTGCAAATTGGTGACAAGAAATTCTTGCTAGGTGTCACGCCTGAACGCGTCGAATGTTTGAAAGAATTGCCCGATGACTTTGTGTTAGGAGAAGAAAAACAATGAAAATAAAGCTTCTCTTAGGTTGTTTTGTGCTACTCGCACTATTGCTTCCTGATGTGGCAAACGCGATGCAAGATATTTCAGCCGTTACGGTAAAAACTAATCCAGATGGTAGCGAGGAGTATTCTGTCACGTTACAAATTCTGGCAATAATGACGGCGCTGACGTTCATCCCTGCGATGGTTATTATGATGACGTCGTTCACACGTATTATTGTTGTTTTGGCCATCTTACGACAAGCTATCGGCTTACAACAGTCCCCTTCTAATCAGGTGCTTATCGGTATCACGCTCTTTTTGACATTTTTTATTATGAGTCCAGTACTTACAGAAATTAATGACAAGGCGTTGCAACCCTACTTAAATGAAGAAGTGACCTCGATGGAAGCGGTCGATCGCGCCAAAGCGCCGCTAAAAGCCTTTATGCTTGCGCAAACGCGTGTGACGGATATCCAAACGTTTGCCGATATTGCGGGTGAGACGAATATTCAAAGTCCAGAAGATACTCCGATGTCGATATTGATTCCGTCATTTATTACATCGGAGCTCAAAACCGCCTTCCAGATTGGTTTTATGTTATTCATCCCGTTTTTGATTATTGACTTAGTTGTTGCAAGTGTATTGATGGCGATGGGTATGATGATGTTATCACCGATGATTGTATCGCTCCCGTTTAAGTTAATGTTGTTTGTTTTGGTCGATGGTTGGAACTTAACCATGAGCACGTTAGCTGGCAGCTTTGGTGTTTAGGAGGCGAGATGTCCCCCGAAGTCTTTCTCGATGTGTTTCAAGAGGCGCTCAAAGTCATTGTTATTATAGTGGCTTTTATCATCGTGCCGAGCTTGCTGGTCGGTCTGATGGTTGCGGTTTTCCAAGCTGCAACCTCAATTAATGAGCAAACCCTTAGCTTTTTGCCGCGTTTATTGGTCACACTGGCTGTTATCGGACTCGGTGGGCATTTTATTGTTGGCCTGCTAATGGACTTCACTATAGAAATGTATAACCGCATACCGCAAGTGGTCGGCTAGCATGGATCTCGTTACGCAGGTGTTGATGGAGTGGCTACAGCAACATTTGTGGCCGCTGACACGTGTATCCTCAATGCTAATGAGTATGGCGTTGTTTTCCGGTACCTTAGTTAATTCAAGAATTAAGGTCTTACTTTCCTTAGCAATTACATTTGCAATATCACCCGCATTACCAGATGTGAATCCGGGCGTCGAGATATTTACAGTGGGCGGTATGCTGGTGACGGCGCAACAGATTGTCATTGGGGTTGCGTTGGGCTTGCTCTCATTGCTTTTCTTACAGACGTTTGTATTGGGTGGGCAAATCATTGCAATGCAAATTGGTTTGGGCTTTGCTTCAATGGTCGATCCGACTAATGGCCAACAAGTTCCAGTGATAGCGCAGTTCTTTTTGATGTTGGCGAGTTTGATATTTCTCGCGCTTGACGGTCATCTATTAATGATTCAAATGGTCGTTGCGAGTTTCGATTCTGTACCCGTGGCGATGACTGGTTTGAATGCCGATGCATTTCGAATGATTGCCGACTGGGGAAGTTCAATGTTTTCGGCAGCACTTACAGCAATGTTATCGGGTATTATTGCCTTGCTACTAATTAATTTGTCGTTTGGTGTAATGACTCGTGCAGCGCCGCAGCTAAACATTTTTGCGATTGGTTTCCCGATTACCATGGTGAGTGGATTGATCGTTTTATGGCTGACTTTAGGGGGCTTTATCTTCCACTTTGAAAATCAATGGCAAGAAGCGGTGAGTGTCATGTGTACGGTTATTGGTAGTCGATGCTGAGGTGATGAATGGCTGAAACTGATCAAGAACGCACAGAGGAACCCACCGAGAAACGCAAACGAGAGGCCCGAGAGAAAGGCCAAATAGCGCGTTCAAAGGAGATGGGAACTGCCTTTGTGTTAGTCAGTGCTGCCGTCGCGTTCTTTTGGTTTGGCGAGTCGCTCTACGCTGGCGTGAGAGGGCTATTCCGTGACTTGTTTACGCTTGAAAGACGACAAGCTTTTGATACTTCGCAAATCTATAAGGCGCTTGCTGTAGGGTTTGAGCACATCATTTGGCCGGTTATCATTATATTTGCCTTTATTACCCTTTTTACATTTCTGGGTAATAGTTGGCTAGGTGGTATCAATTTTTCTTGGAAAGCAATGGCACCTAAATTCTCGCGTATGAACCCCATGAATGGTTTCAAGCGAATGTTTGGTACCCAAGCCTTGGTCGAGTTAGTAAAAGGAATCGCTAAGTTCGGGGTGGTGGCGATCAGTGCCTTTTTACTGTTGAGCTGGCAGTTCGATAACATTTTACAGATCTCAATGGGTCAGATGCCGAGCATGATTGAAAATGCGCTCGATATCTTGATGTGGATGTTTCTACTGATTTGTTGCTCGATGTTTTTAATTGTTGTCATCGATGCGCCTTTTCAACTTTGGAAGCACAATAAAGATTTACGTATGACCAAGCAGGAGATCAAAGACGAGCATAAAGACTCAGAAGGTAGTCCTGAGGTAAAAGGTCGTATTCGCCGCTTACAGATGGAAATGGCGAACCGTAGGATGATGCAAGAGGTTCCTAAAGCAGATGTTGTAGTTACCAACCCGACACATTTTGCGGTGGCTATAAAATACGAAGAGAGTGGAAATCAGGCTCCTATCCTCTTAGCCAAAGGGACCGACGAAACAGCGGCTAAGATTCGTGAAATTGCTCTAGAGTACGACGTGCCGTTGGTGGCCTCGCCTGCGCTAGCTCGGTCAATTTATCATACCACTGAGTTAGAAACTGAGATTCCTCGTGGATTGTTTGTTGCCGTAGCTCAGGTGCTTGCTTATGTTTATCAACTTAAAATGTTCAAACAAGGTAAAGCTAAGCGACCTAAAAAGCCGAATACTGACGAGCCAATACCTGAAGATTTACGTCACTAGGACGGCGTTAATTTGCCAAAATTTCGTCGCTACTATACTATTCGCCCCCTGTATTTTTAGTCCTGTAACGCTGGATCAAACACTATGTCTGAGCTGTCATTGTGCATGGCACAATTAGATTTTACTGTCGGTGCGCTTCATAACAACACAAGCCTGATACTTAAAACGGTCGCTGAGCAGAGCCGCGATCATGATATTATTGTCTTTCCAGAGTTAGCTATTACAGGTTATCCACCTGAAGACCTATTGTTACGAACTGATCATCAAGAAGCTGTTGATAATGCGGTCGAGCAGATCAGTGCGGCTGCTTCGGATTGTGTTGTAATTGTTGGACATCCCAGCAAAGTCGGCGAGCAGCTGTTTAACGTTATATCAGTGCTTCATCGGGGTGAATGTTTACTGCGCTATAAAAAACAACGTTTACCAAATACTGGTGTGTTTGATGAACAGCGTTATTTTGTTCCTGGTGATGAGGGACAAGTGTTTGAATGGCAGGGATATCGCATCGGGCTGATGATTTGTGAAGATTTATGGCATCCTGAGCCTTTGGCTCGCCTGGCGGATGATCAACTTGATCTCGTATTGTCTGTTAATGCTTCTCCCTACGAAATCGATAAACACGATCAACGACTATCCGTTTTGAAGCAACGAGTGGCTGAGCACGGGTTCCCCATTGCTTATTTGAATAACTGTGGTGGTCAAGATGAACTGATTTTTGATGGTCATTCGCTGGTATTGGATAAGCAGGGCGAGTTAGTCGCAGAACTTCCTCACTGCCAGACAACGCTCGCAACACTTAAGTTAACCACTGAGTCACTGACGTGTGAGGCTTTTCCTCCGTATGCCGGCGAAGATAGTGATTTGCGCTTGGCTCATGTATATGATGCGCTGGTACTCTCGGTGCGAGACTATGTCAATAAGAATGGCTTTAAGAATGTATTACTCGGGCTATCGGGAGGTATCGATTCGGCACTCACCTTAGCGATTGCATCAGATGCACTGGGCTCTGAGCGTGTTCAAGCCGTCATGATGCCGTTCAAGTATACGTCAAATATGAGTCTAGAGGATGCTGAACAACAGGCGGAAACGCTTAACGTGAAGTATGATGTTGTTCCGATTGAACCGATGTTTGATGCGTTTATGAAGCAACTCGATCCGTTCTTTGCTGGGACATCGACAGATACGACCGAAGAGAATTTACAGTCACGTTGTCGTGGTGTTTTGCTCATGGCGTTGTCGAATAAATCCGGCGCGCTAGTGCTTACTACGGGCAATAAGAGTGAAGTTGCAGTAGGCTATGCAACGCTGTACGGTGATATGTGTGGTGGGTTTGCACCTATTAAAGATGTGCCAAAAACGTTAGTTTACCAACTTGCAGCTTACAGAAACACGCGATCTGCCTGTATACCAGAGCGAGTTATCGAGCGCCCACCTTCTGCGGAGCTGGCGCCGGATCAAGTCGATAGTGATTCGTTGCCCGATTATGGTGACCTAGATCGTATTCTTTCGCTCTACGTAGAGCAGGACTGGTCTGTGGTGGACATTATTGCAGCGGGCTTTAACGAAGCGGATGTCCGCAGAGCATTAAAGTTGGTTGATATAAATGAATATAAACGCCGGCAGGCGGCTGTTGGACCTAAAATTACGGCACGAAACTTTGGTCGTGATCGACGTTATCCGATAACTAGTCATTACCGTTTTGAATTAGAACGCCAAAATTAGATTGGAGTGGCCATGAAGAAGGTCGAAGCAATAATAAAACCATTTAAATTGGACGATGTGCGAGAAGCTTTATCAGAAGTCGGCATCGCAGGAATGACAGTATCCGAAGTCAAAGGTTTCGGACGCCAGAAAGGGCACACGGAGCTTTATCGGGGTGCTGAATATATGGTGGACTTCTTGCCTAAAGTGAAGCTTGAGGTAGTGGTTGCTGATACAGACGTTGAACGCTGTATTGAAGCCATCATGGAAACCGCACAGACGGGCAAAATAGGTGATGGTAAAATCTTTGTGTCGGATATTGAACGAGTCATTCGAATCCGAACCGGAGAGGAAAATGAGCAGGCGGTTTAGCCTGCTCACTTTTGATTAGTTGTTGACTAACTCATTATTAGGGAAGTTACTTCTGAGTACCTTAAGCGTGTCTTGCTTAAGTTCTTCTAATTCGAGTTGGTCGTAACACTCAACCATCATCGCCAAGGCACTCTCCACCTCTGGCGTATTCTCGAAGTTTTCTACCACATAACGACCACGGTTAGCTGCTGCGAGATAGGCTTGACGCTTCATATAGTACTGGGCCACTGCCAGTTCTTTTTTAGCCAGACGACTTTTTATCGCGATCATACGCTTTTTAGCATCTGCTGCATATTTGCTTTCAGGATACTTGCGTAGCAGTTCGGCAAAGTCTTTAAAAGCTTCTTTTGCCATGGTGGAGTCACGGTCAGAACGATCTACGCCCGCCAGTTCATGAATGGCATTATATTCGGCTCGTTGATTCGTCAGACCGCGCATGTATAACGCGTAATCAACGTCCTTATGATTCGGGTTTAAGCTTATAAAACGGTCAATGGCAGCAAGCGCCTTTTCAGTATTATCAAGCTTATAATTTAGATAAATCAGGTCCAATTGGACTTGATGAGCGAAGGGACCAAAGGGGTAACGCGAATTAATATTCGAAAGTTCTTCCTCTGCCTGGGTAAAGTTCCCTAAGGACATTTGATCTTGCGCTGATTCATACATGAGCTCAACTTGTGTGTACTTGAGCTCGCTTTGCTGGTCATCTGTTGACGAGCACCCTGCCAGACTTAATCCGACTGCGGCAGTTAAAATTAGGATACGACGTTTCATAACACCTCAGGTTTTTTAGAGTCAGTCACTTAGATAAGCGGTGTTTTGCCTGTGCAAAGTTCAGTGTAACAAGTTACACTATCATAATTAATAGATAATCCGCATTCTAACCCAGCACAATACTCTTTGACAGTCGAAAAAAATTTATGAATGAAACTATTCAACTAGAGGCCATCGTGCCTGAATCCCTCGCGGGGAAGCGTTTAGACCAGATATTGGCTGAGTTGTTCCCAGACTATTCTCGTTCGCGCATGAAAAAGTGGATCACAGAGGGTAAAGTCTCTGTCGATGCTCAGGTTATTGAAAAGCCGCGCGAAAAACTAGAGTTCGGCGCGTTGGTTGCTATCGATGCTGAACTTGAGCGCGAGGAGCGTTACCAAGCACAGCCGATTGAGCTTGATATTGTTTATGAGGATGAAGACATCTTAATTATCAATAAGCCAGCCGGTTTGGTGGTTCATCCAGGAGCCGGAGCCCCTGACGGCACTCTGTTAAACGGCCTATTGCATTACGACCCTGATATCGATCATGTTCCGCGGGCAGGCATTATTCATCGCTTGGATAAGGACACCACAGGTTTAATGGTGGTGGCGCGTAATATTCCAGCTCAGACTCAGTTGGTTGATATGATGCAAAAGCGTGAAATTACCCGTGAATATGAAGCTGTGTGTAACGGGGTAATGACCGCGGGTGGGATGGTTGATGAACCTATCGGTCGACATCCCACCAAACGGACGCATATGGCGGTTGTTAGTTCAGGTAAGCCTGCAGTCACTCACTATCGAGTTGTGGAGCGGTTTCGAGCGCATACGTTACTCCGCCTGAGACTAGAAAGTGGTCGTACACACCAGATTCGCGTTCATATGGCGCACATTCGTCACCCGTTAGTTGGCGATTTAACGTATGGCGGGCGTCCGCGTCCACCTAAACAGGCGAGCGACGAGTTTTTGGCATCGCTACGTGGCTTTAGTCGACAGGCATTGCATGCAGCAAAACTATCGCTTCACCACCCTATAACCGGTGACTGGATGAGTTTTGAAGCCCCACGTCCTGACGACTTTGTAGCACTCATTCAAAGCATGAAAGATGACCTTGAAGCGCATTCTGACGCCTGATTGGGTTTTACCCTCAGGTATTTCAGCGGCGGTTACCACACGTACAGTGGGTAACCTCGCTGCCCATGTGGGTGATGACCCTGCCGCTGTAATACTCCGACGCGAGCAGCTTCGACGAGAACTTAACTTGCCTTTTCACGTGCGCTGGTTGCAACAGCAGCACACAACAAAGGTATCTCATGTCGGTGCGCTTAGCGAACCCTGCGATGCTGTTTGGTCTGATCAACCGAGTGTGTGTGCGGTATTGACTGCTGATTGTTTACCTATATTAATGTGCACGCGGGATGGTGATCGCATTGCTGCGGTTCATGCAGGCTGGCGCGGTTTAGTTGAAGGGATAATTAAAAATACAGTAACTGCAATGAAGGTTAAGGCAGATCAATTAAGCGTGTGGATTGGTCCTGCAATTTCTCAGCCGATGTTTCAAGTGGGAAGCGAAGTCCGCACAGCATTTATCCGCCGCAACATCAATGCGGATATCTATTTTATTCCAGACGGTGACGGCAAATGGCTCGCCGACTTATCAGGGCTCGCAACGCAGCAGCTCAATAATCTGGGTATATCTGACGTTACACTGAGTAATCGCTGCACTTATCGTGAAAGCGACGCTTGGTATTCTTGGCGTCGAGCCCAAGAGCCTGCCAGGATGGCATCTTTAATCTGGCGAAGTTGATCTGTATCACTTGAAAGTGTCGAAAAAGTACCCATATTTGCTTTAAGAGAAAGTTAACTCAGGAAGTAATTATGAGACACGATAAATTCACTACTAAATTCCAAATGGCCATCGCTGATGCACAATCATTAGCACTCGGTCGAGATCATCAATTTATCGAACCCGCACATTTGATGCAGGCACTCATGGATCAAGAGGGCGGCTCGGTTCGTCCGCTGTTTACCATTATTGGTGCTAATATCAGTCAGTTCCGCTCAGAGCTTGGCAAACTGCTCGACAAAATGCCGGAAGTGCAAGGGGCAGAAGGAGAAGTTCAACTCTCGCAAGGCACCGCAAAGTTATTAAACCTTTGCGATAAGTATGCCCAGCAACGTAAAGATGCATATATTTCGTCCGAACTGTTTTTGTTGGCAGCGACTGAGGATAAAGGACCGCTTGGTGAGTTGTTTAAAAAGCTCGGTATTAAGAAGGACGCCTTGGAAAAGGCCATTAATGATATCCGCGACGGACAGAATGTTGATGACCCGAATGCCGAAGAAAAGCGTCAAGCACTTGATAAGTACACGATTGATCTGACTGAGCGAGCGGCGCAAGGCAAATTGGATCCTGTGATTGGGCGTGATGAAGAGATTCGACGTACCATTCAAGTATTGCAGCGTCGAACTAAGAATAATCCTGTACTGATTGGTGATCCAGGTGTGGGAAAAACAGCTATCGTTGAGGGGCTGGCACAACGAATCATCAATGCAGAGGTGCCAGAAGGTCTCAAGAATAAGCGCGTTTTATCGCTCGATCTGGGAGCCTTATTAGCAGGTGCAAAATATCGCGGCGAATTTGAGGAGCGCCTCAAAGCTGTGCTTAACGAGCTGGCAAAGGAAGAGGGTCGAGTGATTCTCTTTATTGATGAATTACATACGATGGTGGGCGCTGGCAAAGCGGATGGCGCGATGGATGCTGGCAATATGCTCAAGCCTGCGCTGGCGCGTGGTGAACTTCATTGTGTAGGGGCGACCACGCTTGATGAGTATCGTCAGTACATTGAAAAAGATGCCGCGCTTGAGCGTCGTTTTCAAAAAGTGTTGGTTGATGAGCCCACCGTGGAAGACACGATTGCTATTTTGCGTGGTTTGAAAGAGCGTTACGAAATCCATCACTCGGTGGAAATTACTGACCCAGCGATTGTTGCGGCTGCTTCGTTATCGCATCGCTATATCAGTGATCGAAAGCTGCCGGATAAAGCCATCGACTTGATTGATGAAGCAGCATCTAGCATCCGAATGCAGATTGATTCTAAACCAGAGGACTTAGATCGCTTAGAGCGCCGTATTATCCAATTAAAATTGGAACGTCAGGCGTTGCAGAAGGAAAAGGATGATGCGAGTAAAAAGCGTCTTGAACACTTACATGATGAGCTCGATGAACTAGAGAAAAAGTACGGCGAGCTTGAAGAAGTTTGGAACTCAGAAAAGGCGGCGGTCCAGGGCACTCAGCACATTAAATCGCAGCTTGACCAAGTGCGTACTGAGATGGATATTGCGCGTCGCGCTGGTGACTTAAATCGTATGTCGGAACTGCAATACGGGCGTATCCCTGAGCTAGAGCGACAATTGGATTTAGCGCTGCAAGCCGAGATGCAAGACATGAGTTTGTTGAAAAACCGAGTCACGGATGAGGAAATCGCGGACGTTCTGTCACGTTGGACTGGTATTCCTGTGAGCAAAATGCTCGAGGGTGAACGTGAAAAACTGGTACAGATGGAGTCGTTATTACACAAGCGAGTCGTTGGTCAAAATGAGGCGGTGGATGCGGTCGCTAATGCTATTCGTCGCTCTCGAGCAGGGTTAGGGGATCCGAACCGTCCGATCGGCTCGTTCTTATTCCTCGGACCAACAGGTGTGGGTAAAACCGAGTTGTCCAAAGCGTTAGCAAACTTCATGTTTGATACCGACGATGCGATGGTTCGAATCGATATGTCCGAGTTTATGGAGAAGCACTCGGTGGCACGGTTAGTGGGAGCTCCTCCAGGATATGTCGGTTATGAAGAGGGCGGCTACCTCACTGAAGCTGTTCGTCGTAAACCCTATTCTGTTATTTTGCTCGATGAGGTCGAAAAAGCTCACCCTGACGTATTCAATATCTTGCTACAGGTATTGGATGATGGAAGGCTGACCGATGGTCAAGGTCGCACGGTGGACTTTAAGAATACGGTGATCATTATGACATCGAACTTAGGGTCCGATCTGATTCAAGCGCATGCGTCTGATAACAGCTATGATGAAATGAAAGCGATGGTCATGGACGTCTTAGCGGGTCACTTCCGACCTGAGTTTCTTAACCGAGTTGATGAGACGGTTGTGTTTCATCCGCTAGGTCGAGAAGAAATTCGCTCGATTGCAGAAGCGCAATTGCAGCGTCTTTATGCTCGACTTGAAGACCGAGACATGAGCATCGAATTAAGTGTTGAAGCGCTAGACTTCATCGCGTCTGCAGGTTTTGACCCTGTGTTTGGTGCGCGCCCGTTAAAACGTGCAATTCAACAAGAACTTGAAAACCCGTTAGCGCAGCGCATTCTTTCGGGAGATTTTAAAGCCGGTGATACGATTCATGTTGATGTAGCAGATAATCGTTTAGCTATTGAGTAGCGTGTTAGTTAATCAACTATCGTCTAATGCATAAAGGAGGGGGGAAGCCCCTCCTTTTTTATTGATAGTGTTTTAAAGCATTTTTAACCGTTGATTGCGCTGTGCTAAACTCAAATAAGATTGAATTTTTTTCGTACTTAAGAGGAATAGTAAACATGGCTAACGAGTCGGGTAAGGTAGAAAGCCAGAGCTCACAGAAACGACGTGGTATTTATTTATTACCTAATCTATTTACTACGGCAGGTTTGTTCTCGGGCTTCTATGCGATCATTGCCTCTATGAACGAGCGCTATGTGGAAGCTGCCGTGGCTATCTTCATTGCGATGATCTTTGACGGATTAGATGGTCGCGTCGCACGCATGACTCAAACTGAAAGTGATTTCGGCGCTGAATATGACAGCATGGCTGATATCGTATCGTTTGGTATGGCACCTGCGTTAGTCATGTATAACTACGCATTGGCCGACTTAGGTAAATTGGGTTGGCTCGCTGCTTTTATTTTCGTGGCAGGCGGCGCACTCCGGTTAGCTCGCTTTAATACTAATATAGGTAGTGCTGACAAACGCTATTTTCAGGGGCTCGCAATCCCAAGTGCCGCGGCTGTTGTATCGGGGCTGGTTTGGGTCGGTACTGAATACGGTATATCGGGTAATGATTTAGGCGGCTTTGCGGCAATTGTTACTATTGTTGCCGGCTTACTGATGGTTACAAACTTCCGCTACCATTCATTTAAAGATGTCGACTGGAAAGGAAAAGTCTCATTTGTCGTGATTTTAGTGATTGTGTTGGCATTCGTTATTGTAGCAACTCAGCCCTCTTTAGTGCTGTTCGGTATTTTCTTCTTATATGCATTGTCGGGTCCGGTATTAACTATTCGTAGCGTAAACAAACTAAAGCTGGAACACGTGGTTGGTGATAATGAGCAAGATGATGCCGAGTTTAAGGACGAAAAGCAGGGGAAAAGCTCGAACAATAACCAGAACGAGCAATAAATAACCAGTTGGGAATTAATTTCAAAAAAGTGCTTGCAAGTGTGAATAGGATCTCTATAATTCGCCG
>NZ_CH672407.1:59993-62313 GCF_000152885.1 Idiomarina baltica OS145 | reverse complement strand
TGTTTACCGGTAACTTTGCGTTACATGCTCTTTAACAACATGGACAAGCTGATTGTAATAAAGTAATGAAATGCCACTCTACTTGAACCTTATTCAAATTGGTAGAGGCGTATCTTACAAGTGTACAGCGAGAACAAACAATCTTAGTTGCAATACAATGCACGAGGTTCTGCGTAGCAGACATCTTAGGTGTTGTATGGTTAAGTGACTAAGCGTACACGGTGGATGCCTAGGCAGTTGGAGGCGATGAAGGACGTACTAACTTGCGATAAGCCATGACGAGACAGTAAGAGTCGTTATCAGTCATGGATTTCCGAATGGGGCAACCCACTCTGTTTACAGAGTATCCGGCACTGAATATATAGGTGCTTGGAGGCAAACCCGGAGAACTGAAACATCTAAGTACCCGGAGGAAAAGAAATCAACCGAGATTTCCCTAGTAGCGGCGAGCGAACGGGAAGCAGCCCTTAAGCTGACAATGCGTTAACAGAATCTGTTGGGAAGCAGAGGCCATAGACGGTGATAGCCCGGTATGTGACGGCGCATAGTGAGTGAAAACGAGTAGGTCGGGACACGTGTTATCTTGACTGAATATGGGGGGACCATCCTCCAAGGCTAAATACTCCCAACTGACCGATAGTGAACCAGTACCGTGAGGGAAAGGCGAAAAGAACCCCGGCGAGGGGAGTGAAATAGAACCTGAAACCGTGTACGTACAAGCAGTAGGAGCCTCCTTGTGGGGTGACTGCGTACCTTTTGTATAATGGGTCAGCGACTTATATTTTGTAGCAAGGTTAACCGAATAGGGGAGCCGTAGGGAAACCGAGTCTTAACTGGGCGTCGAGTTGCAAGGTATAGACCCGAAACCGGGCGATCTAGCCATGAGCAGGTTGAAGATTGAGTAACATCAATTGGAGGACCGAACCCACTAATGTTGAAAAATTAGGGGATGACTTGTGGTTAGGAGTGAAAGGCTAATCAAGCCCGGAGATAGCTGGTTCTCCCCGAAATCTATTTAGGTAGAGCCTCGGATGAATACCTACGGGGGTAGAGCACTGTTTGGGCTAGGGGGTCATCCCGACTTACCAACCCCATGCAAACTCCGAATACCGTAGAGTACTATCCGGGAGACACACGGCGGGTGCTAACGTCCGTCGTGGAGAGGGAAACAACCCAGACCGCCAGCTAAGGTCCCAAAGTTATGGCTCAGTGGGAAACGATGTGGGAAGGCATAGACAGCTAGGAGGTTGGCTTAGAAGCAGCCACCCTTTAAAGAAAGCGTAATAGCTCACTAGTCGAGTCGGCCTGCGCGGAAGATGTAACGGGGCTAAGCCATACACCGAAGCTGCGGCAGTGTATGTATCACCACAGGCTATTCCGCTTACGCACAGCATGTGCGAAAGCGTCCCAACACTAGTTGCGGATAACGGAGTAGTTTGCGGGATACATACACTGGGTAGGGGAGCGTTCTGTAAGCGGATGAAGGTGTGTTGAGAAGCATGCTGGACGTATCAGAAGTGCGAATGCTGACATGAGTAACGATAATGCGGGTGAAAAACCCGCACGCCGGAAGACCAAGGTTTCCTATCCCATGCTAATCAGGGTAGGGTAAGTCGGCCCCTAAGGCGAGGCGGAAACGCGTAGTCGATGGGAAACAGGTTAATATTCCTGTACCGACATGTACTGCGATGGGGGGACGGAGAAGGCTAGGTGGGCCAGGCGTTGGTAGTCCTGGTGAAAGTTAGTAGGCTGAGGGTTTAGGCAAATCCGGACCCTTAAGGCCGAGAAACGAGACGAGCACCTACGGGTGCGAAGCCATTGATGCCCTGCTTCCGGGAAAAGCCTCTAAGCTTCAGGTACATGTTGACCGTACCCGAAACCGACACAGGTGGTCAGGTAGAGAATACTAAGGCGCTTGAGAGAACTCGGGTGAAGGAACTAGGCAAAATAGTACCGTAACTTCGGGAGAAGGTACGCCACCTTTGGTGAAGACTTCGCGTCGTAAGCTGAAGGTGGTCGCAGTGACCAGGTGGCTGGGACTGTTTATTAAAAACACAGCACTCTGCTAACTCGAAAGAGGACGTATAGGGTGTGACACCTGCCCGGTGCCGGAAGGTTAATTGATGGGGTTAGCGTAAGCGAAGCTCTTGATCGAAGCCCCGGTAAACGGCGGCCGTAACTATAACGGTCCTAAGGTAGCGAAATTCCTTGTCGGGTAAGTTCCGACCTGCACGAATGGTGTAACCATGGCCACGCTGTCTCCACCCGAGACTCAGTGAAATTGAAATCGCTGTGAAGATGCAGTGTACCCGCGGCTAGA
>NZ_CH672407.1:55058-59470 GCF_000152885.1 Idiomarina baltica OS145 | reverse complement strand
TTTAAAGTGGTACGCGAGCTGGGTTTAGAACGTCGTGAGACAGTTCGGTCCCTATCTGCCGTGGGCGTTTGAGAGTTGAGAGGAGCTGCTCCTAGTACGAGAGGACCGGAGTGGACGAACCTCTGGTGTTCCGGTTGTCACGCCAGTGGCACTGCCGGGTAGCTAAGTTCGGAATCGATAACCGCTGAAAGCATCTAAGCGGGAAGCGAGCCTCGAGATAAGCTCTCACTAGCACATTAAGTGCTCTGAAGGGTCGTTGCAGACGAC
This sequence comes from Idiomarina baltica OS145, assembly GCF_000152885.1. GTDB lineage: Bacteria > Pseudomonadota > Gammaproteobacteria > Enterobacterales > Alteromonadaceae > Idiomarina > Idiomarina baltica. Next base: position 59,203 of record NZ_CH672407.1, on the reverse strand, counting down.
GACGTTGATAGGCGGGGTGTGGAAGCGTTGTAAGGCGTTGAGCTAACCCGTACTAATTGCCCGTGAGACTTAACCATACAACACCCAAGGTGTTTGCTTGTTGAGCACGTAAGACGCTTTATCGAATTGAATAAGAGAGTGGCGATACAATCAGCCGAATCCATGTTGTGACAGTTTATGTCTGGCGGCCATAGCGGTATGGCACCACCTGGCTCCATTCCGAACCCAGAAGTGAAACATACCAGCGCCGATGGTAGTGTGGGGTCTCCCCATGTGAGAGTAGGACACCGCCAGACTTCAAATAAACAATCCCTCGTGCGCAAGCACGGGGGATTTTTTATTTTCTGGTGGTGTGCTACGTGAGAGTAGGGTGAAAGCGGGAATTCGGCTTGCCACCCATGTGGCAAGACGCCGCTTGAACGGTGCGAGCTCTGCGAGCGCCTGTGGCGGCGCCAGACTTCAAATAGAATGACCCCAGCCAAGCGGCTGGGGTTTTTTTATGCCTGCTCGCCAGACGCACGTCGCCCCCGCACCCTGTACGTCGCGCATTGTGCGCGACCATCCATATCGGCCCGTGCGCCCAAGGCGCACGCTACGACCGCGCCACGTAAGTCGCGCATTGTGCGCGACAACCCAAACCGCCCCGTGCGCCCAAGGCGCACGCTGCGACCGCGCCACGTAAGTCGCGCATTGTGCGCGACAATCCACATCGGCCCGTGCGCCCAAGGCGCACGCTACGCCCGTGCCTGTACGTCGCGCATTGTGCGCGACCATCCATATCGGCCCGTGCGCCCAAGGCGCACGCTACGACCGCTTCCTGTACGTCGCGCATCCTGCGCGACCATCCACATCGCGCCGTGCGCCCAAGGCGCACGCTACGGCGTTATGATATAATCTGATGATTATTTTGGATTTGGGGTTTTTTTGTGTGGCCTTTAGCTTCTCATCACAGCTTTAAAATTAATAATTATGCTTCAGAAGTGTTTAACGTTACGAGCGTTGCCGATGCACGAAGTGTGGTCGATTTGGATAGCTTCTTAATCTTAGGAGAAGGCACTAATACCCTCTTTGTCGATAATTATGATGGCGTTATAGTAAAAAGCGACATTACAGGTATATCGCTTCAAGAAAGTCAGTCTGGCTGGCATATTCGCGTTGGTGCGCAGGAAAACTGGCACGACTTTGTTACGTGGACATTGGCTAAAAATATGTACGGACTAGAGAACCTTGTGCTGATTCCTGGCTCAGTGGGTGCTGCACCGGTTCAAAATATTGGCGCGTACGGAGTAGAGGTGAGCCAGTATATCCAAAGCGTCGAAGCCATTCACATTTCCACAGGCGAAGTTCACACAATAGCCAACGATGAATGTGACTTTAGCTATCGCGATAGTGTATTTAAAAGGAACCCGCGTAGTTGGCTTATTACCCACGTTAATTTTTATATCCCAAAAGCTTGGCAACCTAATTTAAGCTATCCTGCACTCGCAGATCTTAAGAGCCAAGCCTCGATATCGGCACGAACAATTGCAGACACTGTCATTGCTATTCGGTCGTCAAAGCTTCCAGACCCTAATAAAATACCCAATGCAGGATCGTTTTTTAAAAACCCAGTTGTTTCTGTGGAGCGCTATCAACAACTCATAGGGGACTTCCCGAATCTCGTCGGGTTTGAAGTCGACTCTGGTTACAAGCTAGCCGCCGGCTGGCTAATCGAGTGCTTAGGCTTAAAAGGGACTTGTTGTGGTGACTGTTGTGTTCATAATAAGCAGGCACTCGTGCTTGTTAATCGAGGACATGCGACAGGAGATGACGTGTTGGCGTTGTGTCGGCTTATTCAGCAGCGTGTTGAACAGGCATTCAGTGTTATGCTCGAGCCAGAAGTCCGTCTGATCGGTCGTAATGGTCTGATAGATGACGTAGCGAACTATCAAGGATTATGAGTATGAAAATCGAACAACGGCTAGAGCAGCTGATAAAGCTACTGAATGATGGCGAATTTCACTCGGGCGAATCACTTGGTCAAGCAATGTCTGTCTCGCGTGCGGCTATTAATCAGTACATTGAAAGGTTAGACGCACTTGGAATTGACGTATTTTCGGTATCAGGTAAAGGTTATCGGCTTGCAAGCTCTATTGACTTACTCAATGCTGAACAAATAGTAGCGGCAAGCGAGTTGCCGAAAAGCATGTTAAACGTAAGCTCAATAGTTGGCTCGACCAATGACGACCTCAAGCAATTAAGCGACACACAACAATTACCGCAGGGTTATGCAATACTGGCAGAGGCTCAAACACAGGGTCGTGGCCGGCGAGGAAAACAATGGATCTCACCATTCGGTACCAATCTGTATATCAGTCTGTATTGGCGGTTAGAAGAAGGTCTGGGACGTGCTATGGGTCTCAGCTTAGCGGTGGGTTTAGCAATAGCGCGCGTACTTCGAGAACAGCTTAATATAAAAAACGTGTCAGTTAAGTGGCCCAACGATGTGTACATTGAAAATAAAAAGGTGGCTGGTATTTTGATTGATATCGATAGTCTTGAGGATGGTAGTGCACGTTGTGTGATTGGTGTGGGCATCAATTTAACCCTACCTGACACAGCCGCTCAGTCTATTGATCAAGCGTGGACCGACGTGAATAGCCATTTAGCGTTGCCACTCCAGCGTAACCGGTTCGCAGGTCGCTTACATCAGTATCTCGTCAGAACGCTAACGGACTATGAAAACTCGGGCTTTGGACAGTTTGCCACATTATGGCGAGAATACGATAAGTTCGATACCAAGCCGGTTCGATTATTACTAGGGGAACGAAAAGTTGACGGTCTTTGCCGCGGTGTCGATGAGACCGGCGCGCTTTTAGTTGAGGTCGACGGTAGCGTGAAGCGCTTTTTTGGAGGAGAAATATCTGTGAGGCCCGGTGATGCGACTAGTCATTGATAGCGGTAACACGCGCAGTAAACTGGCCATTTATCGGAATGACCAACTCGTCCGTGAATATAAATATGTAAACGCTGATCTACTTGCCAACGAGCTGTGGACTGTCGATCTCGAGGATGTTGCGGCTGATATAAAGTTATGCTGTGGCTGTTCTGTTGCAAGTCTCGAAGTTAAGAGTGCGATTGAACAGGGACTCCGTCGGCTTGCAATCTCAGTGAATTGGTTAGTCAGTACGACGACGTGGCGTGACGTAAAAAACGGCTATTCGGAACCCGAAAAACTCGGTGCTGATCGTTGGTTCGCTTTGTTAGGTTACCGCTCAGAAGCGCATAACAATTGCATGATTATCGATGCAGGTACGGCGATGACGATCGACTGGATGGATGCGTCGGGTCAGCATTTGGGCGGATGGATTGTCCCAGGACGTCGTTTAATGCACGAATCGATGCATCAGAAAACTGCATTAGTTAAGGGTGAGCTTACGGAGGCGTGTTTTCGGGAACCCGCGACGAGTACGGTGACTGCAATGAGTTATGGTGTCCATTACGCGCTTGTCGGCGCTATAAGCCAAGGATTGCATGTTAGCCGGCAACGTTTTAATAACGAGCCCTTTGATATCGTTGTTACTGGAGGTGATGGTGAACGATTAATTCAATCACTCAATCGTATAGAGTCGATCTCTTACATTCGAAAAGATGATTTAGTGTTCAAGGGTTTGCTGGCTGCTGCCGATAACGAGTTATTGAGACGATAGTAAAGGTAAAGCAATGAGGCACGCTGTTATCATACTCGCCCTTGCGATGTTTTGCTCAACCTATGCTGAGGCGCAAGAGCAAAGCGGAGAAATCGAGGCGGTTCAGCTTTATAGTGATGCTGAATTAGTGGATATGTTTGCAAAAAACACCCATCTTCACCGCGTGGAAATTGAAGATCGCTGTCAATTAGTACAAGATATTCAGGCGCAAGCTGATATTGAAAAGCGTCCGACGTATCAATTTTTATATGGCGATATGCTTGCTTGGGGCGTTTGCTATCAACAAGATGAAGCGTTGGGCATTTTGTATATGGAAAAGGCAGCAAAGCAAGGTCTTATTGCTGCGTTAGAACAGCTGGGTCGCTATTATCATAAGGGAATCCTCGTTCAAAAAGATATCGATAAGGCTATTTTGTATTTGAGGGAAGCCGCATCACTCGGTAATGTTCCCGCGCA
>NZ_CH672407.1:10211-54958 GCF_000152885.1 Idiomarina baltica OS145 | reverse complement strand
GTCACTAAATTCGACGGCGGCTATATCCGCTTCATGACGGACAACCCGCGGTGGTTCATTTAGCAGATAGTGTTTGGGTGGCAAGATAAAACGCCTTTCAACGAGTTCTCGCCCGTCCCAATACGCAGCTTCCTGTTTTGGTCGGAACTTAATTACGATAATAATAAATATCGTCATCGTTAACAGTACGCCAATAGCTATCAGCCACAACGGAACCTTTCCACCAATATAAATCGCCATCCATAGGGCTAAAAAAAAGCCGCCCCAACCTTGGGGGCGGCGACTATCGCGATAAAAGCTAATTGTTTGTTTAGAAGTCTTCGTCGTCATGTAAATATAAGCTCTCACTACCGTCTTCGATGGTACTGATCAATGACGAAATACGTGGCAATATCCGCGCAAAATAAAACCGTGCTGTCTTAATTTTGCTCGCCAAGTAAGGCCGTTCGCCTTGCTTTGTCTCTGCAACCAATGCCATACGTAACCATAAGTATGCATACGCAATATAACCGACCAAATGCAAATACTCCACCGCAACGGAGTTGACTTGATTCTCGTCACTTTGCGTGCGCTCAATGATTTGTCCGGTCACGCGTTCTAGTTCATCAACGGCCTGCTTGAGTTGATTAAATTGAGCATTCCAGTTGTCGGTGGCAGCTTCATTAACAAATGCTTTAATCTCGGCAACAAATGGATGTAACAGCTGACCTTTAGAACCAACCACTTTGCGCCCGAGTAAGTCGAGTGCTTGAATACCATTGGTGCCTTCATAAATTTGTGCAATGCGGGTGTCACGAATGAGTTGCTCTTGTCCCCACTCCCGCACATAGCCGTGACCGCCGAAAATCTGTTGTCCATGAATTGTTGACTCAAGACCCGTGTCCGTCAAAAAGGCTTTTGCAACAGGGGTTAGCAATGCCACCATTGCGTCCGCCTGTTGCTTCACTTCATCTGACTCACCGTATTTTGCTCGGTCCAATTGTTGCCCGACCCAGGTTGAAAACGCACGTCCACCTTCGGTGAGTGACTTCATGGTTAACAACATGCGGCGGATGTCGCCATGCACCAATAAGGGATCAGCGGCTGCACTCATATCACGCGTCGCTTTTGCACCACGTCCTTGAATACGCTCTCTCGCATACTCCAACGCATTTTGATAAGAGCGTTCTGCGGTACCAAGACCCTGAATCCCTACTCCCAGACGTTCATAGTTCATCATGGTAAACATCGCAGCCAAACCACGGTTAGGCTCACCGACCATCCAGCCGCGTGCGCCGTCAAAGTTCATCACGCAAGTAGCTGAACCATGGATTCCCATTTTATGTTCAATGGAGCCACAACTGACCGCATTACGCTCACCGACTGAGCCATCGTCGTTGACTAAAAATTTCGGCACTACAAAAAGCGATATACCTTTCGTGCCAGCGGGTGCGTCAGGCAGTTTTGCCAGCACTAGGTGTACGATATTATCGACCAAATCATGTTCACCACCGGTGATGAAAATCTTGGTTCCTGAAATGAGATAGCTATCGTCACCTTGTGGTTCTGCTTTAGTTTTTATAATCCCTAAGTCAGTACCCGCATGAGGTTCAGTTAAGCACATGGTGCCGGTCCACTCGCCTTGCACCATTTTCTCTAGATAGGTTTGTTTGATGTCGTCGCTGCCATGCAAATCAAGCGTCATGATGGCGCCAGAGGTTAGCCCAGGGTAAAGGGAAAAAGCGACATCGGCCGAACACAGCATTTCTTCATACTGAGCTGAGAGTGATTTCGGTAGCCCCATACCACCAAAATCTGGGTTTGCGGTAACCCCGACCCAGCCACCTTCAGCTAATTGGCGGAAGTTTTCCTTATACGCTGCGGGCGTCGTGACTTCACCGCCATTAAAACTCACGCCTTCCTCATCAGCTTGACGAGATACCGGCGCGATGAGCTGCTCAGCGACCTTTGCGGCTTCATCAAGAATCGCTGACGCTGTGTCTTGATCCATCATCTCCGCAAGCATGTCGCTTTTTTGCCAATCGGCGGTGACATTAAATACATCATGAAGGACAAAATCCATGTCATCTCTTGGCGCACGATAATCGGCCATGACCTACCTCTCTTTATACAAAGTTGAACCCGTTCGACGTTTTTTCAAACAGGCGTTTAATTCAGTTGTTTAAAGAGTAAAAAGGTCACGCTCAATTGTCAATCATTGGGCGCCTTCCCAATCAACCAGCGCTTCGACCGCGAAAAGCTTGCCCTGTCTGCGTAAAACCACTCGTTGTGGCTCGATCTTTACAACTTGCATGTCACGAAATTGATCGCCAACCATGAGTTTTTGTTGATCAAGCTCTATCCACCGACGACTCTCATCAGAAACGTACATATGCGCATCGTACGTGAACGCACGAATCTGTCGCTGTAACGACGGATTGAGTTTCGATAAAGTAGGAATCACGCTATCGACGTCATTTTGCTTAGCATCGGCCGTTGCTTTAACAGCTTGTTCAAAGCGACTCAGCAAATCCTCAGAAATGCCTTCGGTAGCCAACGCATCTTGCTGGCTAGCTGGCTGCTGAGCCGTTTGCCCTCTCGGGTTGACAATTATCGGCTCGGGTTCAGCTGGTTTCGGTTCAGGTGCTGCCGCCCAATCGATGGTAGGTACTGTAGCCGCGTCTCCCCAACGATAGACCTCTGGTTGCTGGGCCCGTTGCGCTACCGCGTTGTCTTGTTCACCTAAAGGAAGATACAAAACCACTAAACTGCAGGCTATGGCAGCTACACAAGCACCGATAGCCCACTTGGCAGTCCCTGAAGCCGAGTTTTTTTGCGCTGCGAATAGCTCGTTATTAAGTTGGCTTTGTGTGCGCACGATGGGGGACTGCTGTTGCTTTAGCGCTTTTAAGATAGAAGACATCAGTTAACCTCCTGTAAGCGCGGACCGGATTCAAAGTAGCGTGCACTCAACCACGCCAATGTAACTTGATTTAACTCGCCAGTGATCGGTAGCCCAGCTTGTCTTTGAATCGCTTGTAATTGTGCTTGCGCATTCAAACGCTGCTGGGTATCGCTTAAATAACGCGCCAGTTGCTCCTTAACCCATTGTGTCAAAGCTTCAGATTCCGTAGCCCCATCTTGGTATCGAATATCGGGTCGCTGATATAAGCCGATGACTTCTCCTGTCCACCCCTGGGTATCAACCGGCTCCATCGACTTCAATACGATGCCTGTTTGAGCATCACGTAACAATAACGCCGGATAGTTTATTTGCTGTAATTGCGACACGCTGACCGCATTGGTTTTTAAGCAAGCGAGCTGATAATTCTTTACCCAATCACAAAAGGCTTGTTGCCGAGGCGGTTGAGGTAATTGCCACGCAGTCGCCAGTAATTGCGCATTTTGATAGTCATAGTTGCTAATCGGTTCTTCCACCTGAATCTCGGGAACCGACCACCAGCGCATCAGAGCGGCTATTATTACTGCCGCGATTGGCAGTAGAAGCCACGGCCAACGTGACGCCGTCTGAGCGCGTTGTTGAGGCTCGTCAAATTGGCCCAGCTCTTGTGAGGCGCGTTTAACATGCGCTTTGTCGACTTGCATTTGACCATCTGCGTAAGCAACTAAAAGCGCGCGATCGCAGAGTAAATTTAATAGCCTGGGTACTCCGCCCGTCAGTTTGTGAGCCGTCATCGCCGCAGGCTGAGTAAACAGCGCTCGGTTGGCGCCCGCCATCTGACAGCGATAAGCGATATACCTTTCAGTATCGTAGTTGGTCAATGGCAACAAGTGATAACGAGCAGTAATACGCTGTGCCAGCTGTCGAAGCTCTTGCCGTTTTAATAAGGTTTGTAGTTCGGGCTGTCCGATTAAAATGACTCGTAGTAACTTATTTTTTGTCGTTTCTAAATTGGTTAGTAACCGCAGCTGCTCGAGTACTTGGGGCTTTAAGTGTTGCGCTTCATCAATCAGCACGACACACTGACGATCCTGTTGATGAGCATCGAGTAGAAACTGACTGATTTTATCGGTCAGTACTTTACGTGTTGCACGTCCTTTTTGATAGCGGATTCCCCACTCATCACATAACGTCGCCAACAACTCATCCTCGTTAAGCATCGGGTTTAGGATAAAGGCAATTTCTGTCGACTCGGGCAGTTGCTCAAGTAACGCACGCGATACCGTGGTTTTTCCCGTACCGACTTCTCCGGTCAGTAGAATAAAACCACCACTACCTTGCAACCCCTGCACTAAATGCGCGAGCGCTTCTTGGTGACGCTCACTATGATAGAGAAAGTGCGGATCGGGCGCGATCGAAAATGGTTCTGCGGTTAATCCAAAATGCTGTTGATACATAGTCATGCCAAACTTTTTTAGCCTCAGTGTAACGAGTTACTTGCGCTTAAACTAGTGATTCGCGATCATCACCTTAAAGCATGGAGGTGCACTTGGATATATATTTAGTCGGTGGAGCCGTTCGAGACCAGTTATTGGGCTGTCCTGTCGGTGATAAAGATTATGTTGTGGTGGGCGCAACCCCTGACCAAATGCTCGCTTTAGGTTATCAACAAGTGGGTAAGGACTTTCCTGTGTTCTTACACCCACAGACACGGGAAGAGTATGCACTGGCGCGTACTGAGCGTAAGCAAGGACAAGGATACACGGGGTTTCAAGTTAATACAGAGACCACGATAACGCTCACCCAAGACTTAGAGCGTCGAGATTTAACCATTAATGCCATCGCTGAAGACGAGCACGGACACCTGATCGATCCCTATGGCGGACAGCAAGATATTGAACGCAAGCTATTGCGTCACGTTTCGCCTGCGTTTGTTGAAGATCCCTTGCGAGTGCTTCGCGTGGCACGGTTCTATGCACGATTTAAACCCTTGGGCTTTACGGTCGCACAGGAAACCAAAAACCTGATGAAAGCCATGGCTCGTTCGGGCGAGTTAAAGACACTCGTTGCAGAACGAGTATGGCGAGAGTGGGAAAAGGCGCTCGCCACCGATGCGCCAGCAGCGTTTATTGAGCTATTAGTCGAAATTGATGCATGGTCGCAGGTGATGCCTGAATTGACGATATCGCCCTCATCAGTGAGCGACCTACAACAAATTAGCCAAGTCACACAGTGCACTCACACACGATTTGCAACGCTCATGTTACGTCAAGGCGATACTTTTGAAATTAATTTGTTGAGTCAAAAGCTACGTCTGCCCAATCAGTATAAACGGTTAGCACAAGCAGTGTTTGGTAGCCGCAAGTGGTTATTGCAACCCTCACCACTCAGTCCCGCACAACTATTAGAGCTTGCTAATGGCGCTGATATGTGGCGCCAACCAGAGCGTATCGAGCAATTGGCACACATTCGCCATATCGCACGACCTAATATCAGTGATGGCTGTATTGTAAGTGCCTTGACTCAGGCAAGATCGATTGATGCCTCATCTATCGTTGCACGAGGCCTTAAAGGGCCTGAGGTAGGCCAAGTACTGAATGAGGAGCGCTTGTTAGCGATAAAACGTGGCTTAATTTAAAACGGCAGCCAACGCTCATCTTTGAGCGGAGCTAGCTGTTGTGTTCGGTTATAAGTTTGCCACAAAGCACGATAGGTTTTGCCGTTAACCGGATGTCTGCGCATCGGTGCGATATCCGCTAGCGGCAATAAAACGAAGGCATTCTCTAAAATTTCAGCACGCGGTAATTGAGGCTCTGATTCGCGAACCAAGTCATCGTATAGCAGTACGTCGATATCCAACGTACGGGGACTAAATTTAGGCCCCCCGTGAGTACGTCCATGTGCTTTTTCAATCGCCTTACACTGCTGAAGGACCGATTCGACATCGAGCGTTGTGGTTACTTCAACTACGAGGTTATAAAACGCATGTCCTGCAAAGCCAACCGCTTCACTTTCATAGACCTGGGAACGCTGCACCCAGTTAAAGTGCTCGTTGATATCAATCAGCCCATTAAGAATGTGGCGCTCTCGGTCGGAGTTCGAACCCACACCTAAAAATACACGTGCCATCGCAATTATCCGAACGGTCCGTCTACACGGGTCCGCTGTATTTTTACAGCTACATTGTTTGCCGTTGGCACAGCGCCAGGCTTACTGACCTTTACCTGGACTTCATTAACACCAAAATCTTTAAATAATAACTCGGCAATACCTTCTGCAACGGTCTCAATTAATGCTCTCGGCTTCGCTTGAATCCAACGTTCAACGGCTTGGCTGACTGCGGCATAATCGAGCGCATCATCGATACTGTCCGACTGACCTGCGCGCTGGCAATCCCATGCCAGTGTGAGATCAATGATCAGCTTTTGTTGAATATCTTGTTCCCAGTCGTAAACGCCGATAGTTGCGTCAACTTCTAGCCCCTCAATCAGTACTTCATCTAATCCTTGTTGGGACATAAATTTCCTCATTGGTAATTCGACTAAAAACCGCTTATTCTAGGTCTATAAAGCTTAACCTAATCTTAGGAAGAATCGAACCCTATGAGCGCACTGACTTTACTGATGATACTCGCTGCCTATCTACTGGGCTCGATCAGTAGTGCCGTGCTCATTTGTAAGCTTTGGCGACTGCCCGACCCCAGATTATCGGGTTCCGGTAATCCCGGAGCGACCAATGTATATCGAGTTGGGGGTAAACTGCCCGCAATATTGACGCTTCTGTTCGACGTGCTCAAGGGGATGATCCCTGTCTGGAGCTCCTATTTTTTAGGGATCGAACCGTTTTTTCTTGGCTTAATAGCTGTCGCCGCTTGCCTGGGCCATATCTTCCCCTTGTACTTTAATTTTCGTGGCGGCAAAGCCGTCGCAACCGCCCTAGGCTCAATGTTTCCTGTGGCTTGGGCGATGGCGCTGTTGCTGATCGCGACCTGGCTTCTGGTCTTCAAGCTGAGTCGCATTTCTTCTCTTGCTGCGCTCGTTACCGTGTGTCTTGCGCCGTTTTATGCATATTGGATAAAACCTCAATACACCGTGCCTGTAATTATGATTTCAGCGCTCATTCTGTGGCGCCATCAAGCGAATATTATACGACTCACATCAGGTAAAGAAACTTCATTTCGTAGAGATCAATAACTTTAAGAACCGTGCGCAGCAAGATCAGTTAATGGCCAACGCGGGAAAGTTTTGATCGCCAACCCTGTTTTTTCGCCCGCCTCTAAACGAAGGGCGCCTGCTAACGCAATCATGGCACCATTGTCAGTGCAAAACTCTGTTCTTGGATAGAACACCTGCCCTTTCAATTTCTTCATTAAATGTTCAAGTTGTTGGCGCAAGTGTTTATTAGCGCTCACCCCGCCCGCAACAACTAGTCGCTGACGTCCAGTTTGTTTGAGCGCACGTTTACATTTAATAGCCAGAGTATCAACGACAGCATCCTCGAATGCGCGGGCAATATCAGCTCGCGTTTGATCATCATTAGGACTGCTCGCCAACGTATTGGCGGTAAACGTTTTTAAGCCACTAAACGAAAAATCGAGACCTGGGCGATCGGTCATTGGTCGCGGAAACTTAAAACGTTCAGAACGCCCACTTTCAGCAAGTCGAGCCAGTCGAGGTCCTCCCGGATAATCCAGCCCCATCAACTTAGCTGTTTTATCAAACGCTTCACCAGCCGCATCGTCGACCGACTCTCCAAGCAACTCGTATTGTCCAATTCCTTTCACATCAACTAGTTGCGTGTGTCCCCCAGAAACGAGTAGCGCGACAAAGGGAAACTCGGGACGTGTATCTTCTAACATCGGAGCCAGCAGGTGCCCTTCCATGTGGTGAACGCCCACCGCTGGAACATCCCAAGCGAAAGCGAGGCTTCGACCTATACAACTACCGACAAGCAAAGCTCCGACTAGACCCGGGCCACAGGTGTAAGCTATCGCATCAATATCTTCCCGCGATAGCTCGGCTTCGGCAAACGCTTCCTGTATAAGCGGCAACACTTTACGAACGTGGTCCCGGGAAGCCAACTCCGGAACTACACCACCATAATCTGCGTGCAGTTTTACTTGTGAGTATAATTTATGCGCCAGTAGCCCGTTCTCAGTGTCATAAATAGCGATCCCCGTCTCGTCACATGACGTTTCGATACCCAGAACTTTCATACCTATACAACCTGCTATAAATCTCAATATTCCGCTATTCTACCTTATTTTTTCTCGCCTTACCTAAGAAGGTGTGCGATTTTAGTGCAACATAAAAATAACAGGGATGAACTCGATTATGGCTCTATCCAAACTTAGCAAAACAACCTTATCACTCAGCTTGGCTTTAGCGTTAACCGCATGTCAAACGTTGCCGACAGAAACGAATCCCGCCACGGTCAGCAGCCAACAAAGTGAAGCCACGTTTCAATTCGCACATGCCGATTATCTAACGATTCAAGACGCACTAGCACAAGGCGAGCTCTCTTCAGCGGAACTGATAACGCATTATTTACGTCAGATAGAAGCAAACAACCAACAGGGCGCTCAATTGCGTGCGGTTATCAGCCTTAACCCTGATGCGTTAAATCAAGCTAAAATGTTAGATAACGAACGTGAACAAGGCAATGTCCGCGGTCCTCTTCACGGAATTCCTGTGTTACTGAAAGATAATATCGATACAGCGGATGGACTCGCCAATACCGCGGGATCCGTTTTATTTGCCGAGAACTATCCCGAGGATGACGCCACTTTAGTGACAAACCTTCGTAAGCAAGGTGCAATTATCTTAGGCAAGGCCAATTTGAGTGAGTGGGCTAACTTTCGTTCAACACGTTCAAGCTCGGGATGGAGTGGTGTTGGCGGCTTAGCGCGTAATCCATACGATCCTACCCGCTCCACGTGTGGCTCAAGCGCAGGCTCAGGAGCGGCCGTCGCTGCCGACTTCACCACCTTCGCAGTCGGTACTGAAACCGATGGTTCACTCGTCTGCCCCGGAGCGGTAAACGGTATTGTCAGCATCAAACCAACGTTAGGTTTAATTAGTCGTGACGGCATCATCCCTATCTCGCACAGTCAAGATACCGCAGGTCCAATGGCACGAACCGTGGCGGGCGCAGTTACACTAATGCAAGCAATGGCATCCTACGATGGGAGCGATTCTGCTAGCTTCCGCTCCGACACCGTGTTGACCGACTATTTGAACGAAGATGGGCTCAAAGGTAAGCGTATTGGAGTCGTTCGTAATTTAATGGGGTATAACGAATTACTTGATCAGCAGTTCGAGCAACAATTGGACGTGCTAAAAGCACAAGGCGCTACGCTAGTTGATGTGGAAATGCCAACTTATGGTGAGTACGGCGATGCCGAATTCACCGTTTTGTTATATGAATTCAAGCACGATATGGCGGCGTACCTTGCGACCACTAATCTGCCGTACCGCAGCATGTCGGACTTAATTGAGGCTAACAATCGGATGGCAGATAAAGAACTCCCGTATTTTGGTCAAGAGCTCTTTATCATGGCAAACAATATGACCGCTGCTGATGAATCTCGCTATTTAGATGCGCTGGAGAAAAGTAAGCGTCTAGCTGGACCCGAGGGTATCGATAAGATGCTTACTGAGCATGATCTGGATTTGTTAGTTGCGCCCACGACCGGTCCTAGTTGGAAAATCGACTTGGTGAATGGTGACCATTACGCTGGTTCCGCAAGCTCACCGGCAGCTGTTGCGGGCTATCCGCACATTACCGTACCGATGGGCTATATTGAACTTCCCAAGCAGCCAAAACTACCCGTTGGCATTAGCTTCTTTTCCACGGCGAATGCAGAGCCTGTATTGATCGAGGCCGCCTACAGCTACGAGCAAGCGACCCAGCATCGTCAACCGCCACAATTAAACATTACTGCAAGTCACGCAAATTAATTGTCGTTTGAGTCAATGGCCGCCCGTTGACGTCTCTCAATGAGAGTGTCACGGTCGGTTGTTCTGACCATGTAATCTCGATCATACCAAACCGCGTACTTGGCTCGCCCAAACCTTGTCGCTGACTAAACTGATACGGCGTCCCATTGTCTCTATTAATGGTGCCCGAACTGACTTGCCAAACAGGATAGTCTAGTAACTGAGGCGCTTTGACAATTTGCCCAAAGTTAATACCACCATGGCCCAATAAAACGTGCTTTACATTGAGATTTTTTAGTAGCGCAAACAGTCGCTTCTGCTCCTGTGTAAACAACGCCCAACTCGGATATCCGTTCTGTGGTGCTAAAAATGGCATTTCAGAAAGCAAAATACGTATTTCTGCTTCTTTCGACAGTTGCTGTTCTAACCACTGCCATTGGCCTTCACCCAGCAGTCTATTGGCGTCACCCACTTGTAGGGGACCATTATTGTCATCGAAGTAAAGGCTGACTCGCTCAAGCAAACCTCTTTTCTTTAACGGCTCGCGCGCCCAGCGCGTGTCCAATAAAATCACCTGTACCCGCTGCGGCGCTTCCCCGATGATAAAGCTTTTAGCAATACCATGCTCTTGGAACATACGTTCAGACGTCAGCGGCTCACGCCAAAAGGTCAAAAAGTGATTGCGTACCGCATAACGTTGCGGGTTGTCAGCACCGACGTGTCCATCAATACTGTAATCATCCTCTCCCCACGTCGAGACAAAAGCGCTGTTTCTGCGTAGCATCCGCGGACCTCGGTAACGATTAAACACCTCGTACGCCGCAAGTAAGTCATCCATATCATCAGCGTTTGCAGCAACCCCATTACCGAGTAAAGCAAACACCTCGGGTTCAGCCAGGTTCAACGCATCCCATACCGCCTGTCGCTCACTCTGGTCGACACAACAACCTAGCGCAATACGTGTAGATTGCTGCGCCTGAACAGCCAGCGAAAGGGTCAAAATGACAACCGCGCACCCGAGTCGTATCACTAGAAATCCTCTTTATTCGCAGCGCAACGACGCGCCTCTTCACTATCTATATCGCCTCGCGAGAGTAATTTCTTTAACGACTGATCGAGTGTTTGCATTCCTTTCTCCTGTCCCGTCTGGATAACAGAGTACATTTGTGCGACTTTATCCTCCCGAATCAAGTTCTTAATCGCCGGGGTTGTCAGCATGATCTCATGTGCCGCCACACGACCTCCGCCCACGCGTTTTAATAAGCTTTGCGAAATGACTGCCCGTAATGATTCTGAGAGCATCGAGCGCACCATGGGTTTATCGTCTCCAGGGAACACATCAATAATACGATCAACGGTTTTAGGCGCTGAAGTGGTATGCAACGTACCCAACACCAAATGCCCGGTTTCTGCCGCAGTCATGGCTAAGCGAATGGTTTGCAAGTCGCGCATCTCACCGACCAAAATGACATCCGGGTCTTCCCGCAACGCCGAGCGTAAAGCGGCTTCAAAGCTGCGTGTATCACGATGCACTTCGCGTTGACTGATTAAGCTTTGTTTATTCTCATGCACAAACTCAATCGGATCTTCAATTGTTAAAATATGTTGTGAACGTGAACGGTTAATGTAATCAACCATCGCCGCCAACGTTGTTGACTTACCCGATCCCGTGGGTCCTGTAACCAACACCAAACCGCGAGGCGCATCGACAATGTCTTTAAATATCTCTGGCGCATTGAGCTCTTCTAAGGTCGTAACTTCGCTTGGGATGACCCGGAAGGCAGCCGCGATACCGTGCCGTTGAGTGAAAACGTTGACACGGAAGCGCGCAACAGACTCAATGGAAAACGAGAAGTCACATTCGAAACGCTCGTTAAACTCTTCCTGCTGACCTTCTGACATAATATCGAACAACATGGTACGAAGTTCTTGATGTGAATGAGGGTCCATTTTAAGTGGTCGAATATCACCATCCACTCGTATCATAGGCACACTGCCTGCAGAAAGATGCAAATCTGAAGCCGATTGCTTCATACTAAAGGAAAGCAGTTCGCTTACATTCATCGTTGAATTCTCTATCTGATAAACAAGGAATAATGGTGACCAAGGTAGCAGAAAATATTGTCAAAAGTCTTGGACAAATTCGTCAAAACATTAACGCTATGGCCGAACAGACTACCTATAGGGAGTCCGTGCGGCTGCTCGCTGTGAGTAAAAAGCATTCAGCCGAAGCAATTCGGGTTGCGTACGAAGCCGGCCAACGCGAATTTGCTGAGAATTATGTTCAAGAAGGGGTTGCCAAGGTGCAACAGTTGCAAGCGCTGGATATAACCTGGCACTTTATTGGTCCGCTACAGTCCAATAAAACTAAACTTGTCGCTGAACACTTTGACTGGGTTCAAAGTATCGATCGAGAGAAAATTGCTCGTCGTTTAAATGACCAGCGCTCAGGTGCTTTGCCCCCGCTCAATGTACTCTTACAGGTAAATATCGATAACGACCCGAATAAATCCGGTGTAAAAAAAAGTGATATTAATGCACTCGCAAAGTTTGTCAGCAAGTGCCCGCACTTGAAACTACGCGGCATCATGACCATCTTAGAAGCAGATACCGATGAAAAGCAGCAACTTGATAGCTTCACGAGCATGCGTGAACTTTACCAACAGCTGCAACAACTGCACCCATCTGTTGACACCCTTTCTATGGGAATGAGCGGTGATATGCGACAAGCAATACACGCAGGTGCTAACATGGTACGTATTGGAAGTGCAATTTTTGGACAACGGGAGTGATAATGAACGATATTCGTAAGATCGCATTTATTGGCGCAGGTAACATGACACAAAGCATCGTTGGTGGCATGTGCAAAAGTGGCTATCCAGCTGACCATGTTTTTGTCAGCAACCCGAGCCCTGAGAAACTTGAAAAGATGAAGTCCAACTTAGGCGTCAATACTAGCCAAGACAATATTGAGGTTATTGAGCAAGCCGACGTTATCGTGCTCTCAGTTAAGCCGCAATTAATGGAACAAGTTTGTGCTGATATTAAAAGCAAAGTCAGTAACCTTGCCGACAAACTGATTATCACCATCGCTGCTGGTATTCGTATGCCGAAATACCGCACTTATTTAGGTGATGACATCACCATCATCCGCGTGATGCCTAATACGCCATCGTTGGTCGGTCAGGGCATGTCAGGTTTAGTGACCGATAGCGCCGATGACAAAGATAAAGCCTATGTGACTGACGTATTCGATGGCGTGGGTGATACCTTGTGGGTCGCCGATGAGGATCAACTCGATATCCTAGGCGCCGTTGCGGGCAGTGGCCCAGCGTACTTCTTCGAATTTATGGATAGTTTAGCCAAAGGCGCAACGGAACTCGGCTTTGACCCAGAAAAAGCGCGCGCTATGGTTCAGCAAACCTGTTTAGGTGCCGCACAAATGGCGAAAGAAAGCGACTTAACATTAGAAGATTTACGCAAGCAAGTAACCAGTAAGGGCGGCTCAACCGCAAAAGGCGTAGAAGTCTATCAACAACGCGATCTGCATAACATTTCGGCCGATGCTGTGAAAGCCGCAGTGAAACGTAATCAAGAAATGGCGGATCTGTTTTAGGAGCGACCATGAATAACGCAATGCAGTTTCTTCTGACCACCTTAATCGAACTTTACTCGATTGTGGTTATTTTGCGACTCTGGATGCAAGCTGTTCGAGCGGATTACTATAATCCGCTCAGTCAGTTTGTTGTCAAAGCAACCGAGCCTTTGTTGGGTCCCTTGCGCAAAGTGATTCCATCTAAAGGTCGCATAGATTTAGCGTGTTTAATACTCGCTATTGCGCTAGGCATGCTCAAAATAGGAGCGCTGGTTTGGTTAAATGACATCCCGGTGAACCCCTTGGTAATTGTTGTTCAGGGCTTACTGTCTACCGTTAGTGCATTTTTAACCACCCTATTCTGGATCCTAATTATCCGCGCGCTGTTGAGCTGGTTTTCCCAAGGCTATAACCCGATGGAAGCGATGTTGTATCAATTGACAGAGCCCTTTCTTGCGCCCGTGCGACGTATCATTCCGCCGCTAGGAGGCTTAGATCTATCGGTGTTAATTGTCATTATTGCGATTCAGTTCTTACGCATCTTAATTGGCGTATAGGAGCACACAATGCATCAATTGAGTCGTTATTTAACCTTCACACTATTATTGGCAGCGAGCACCTTTACGGGTGCTTCGCTCGCTGAACAAAAACAGCAGTTGGGCGAGTGGGATGTTCATTACAACGCGTTTAACTCGACGTTTCTAACGCCCGAGATCGCTTCAACCTATGACATCCAGCGCAGTGAGAAGTCAGGATTGGTAAATATTGCGGTCTTGAATCGTTCTAACCAACAGTCGGTCGCTGCAGACTTAAAAGGCCACGTGATAAACCCTCGCGGTGGCGTACAGACATTGCAGTTCCAAAAAATTGATGAGGGCACAAGCGTCTATTACATTGCCGATTTTTTATTTGGTGATGAAGAGTTAATGCGCTTTAAAATTGATATCCGCGATTCAGCGGGTCATAGCCATCGCCTTGAATTTGAGCAAAAAATGTATCAAGAGTGAGCGCCTGCTCACTCTTTTGCTTTAACACCCACCGCTTCAATATCACCTGTTTTATTTAAGCTACGCACTGTCACTGTCAACGCGCCAATAACCAAGCTATCACCGATAACTACGCGACGATGGAACTTGTCCTTAAAGTGGTCATTAAGAGTCATGCTGAGGATAGATTCATCCACATCGCCTGCCGGATATACGCTCGCCAGCTCGGCAATGGTCAAGTCGCCCCTTAAAGTAAAGTCACCGAAGAAGCCTTTATCACTCATCTGCATGCCCTTACCGCCGGATGCTAAGATACGACTCACCTCATCAATATCTTTGACTGTTGCAGTCACTAGCAGTACATCCCCCTCACGCACAATAGGTTGTGTCTCGGGTTGCAGCCAGTCACCGTCACGAATAACACCGACAAAAGTCGCAGGGGCGGTCAACTTGAGCTCTTTCCACGCGTGATCACAGGCGGGAGAATCCTTATCGATAGGATAAGACCAAACTTCGAGTGCTTCGCGACTCGAAACAGACGCCAATGGCATCCGTTGCGCCGGTTCCGGACGTTTGGGAACTTCTAACTGTAACCAACGCGCCACAGGCGCGATGGTCCAGCCTTGAATGATTAGAGAGATGAGCACTACGACAAATGCGACATCGAAATAGAGCTCTTGTTGCTCAACACCACTCAACCATGGAAATAGGGCTAAGATAATAGGTACCGCCCCACGTAATCCGACCCAGCTGATGAACACTTGTTCACGCCAGGGAAAGCTGAATGGGAGTAAACTCACCAAGACTGCTATCGGACGCGCTACGAATATCAGCGTAAAGGCAACACCCACTGCGACAGGTAAGTATTGAACAACATGTGAAGGTGTTACTAATAAGCCAAGTATAAGAAACATGCTAATTTGACTTAACCAAGCTAGCCCATCCTGTACATGCAGAATATGCACAAGTTGTGGTAGACGCGAATTGCCAATAACGAAGCCCATTAAGTACACCGCTAAGAAACCGCTGGCACCCAAAAATGCAGTCAGTGCATAGATCATCACGGCACTGGCAATCGCTAATAAGGGTAGAAATGAGAAACTCAGCGGTAATTTCCTGGCTGCAATAATGAATGCACGACCCGCTAACCATCCCATCGCCAAGCCACCTGCAAGCTGCCAGGCGACATTTCCCACCATGTGATACCACGCTGAAAATTCGCCAGATGCGGCAGCGCTGGTCATGGTCAGCGTGAGGATAACCGCCATCGGGTCGTTGCTACCTGACTCTATCTCAAGTGTCGCACCGACCCGCTCTTTAATCTGTAAACCCTGCGACTGAAAGATACCAAATACAGCGGCCGCGTCGGTAGAACTTAAAATGGCGCCTATCAATAAGGCAGCCGTCCAAGGTAGATCGAATAAATATACCGCTGTCGTTGCAACCAAGGTGCAGGTTAAGGCCACCCCGATAGTTGCCAAACTAATAGCGGGCCAAAGTGCAACCCTAAAGCGCTCAGGATTGGTGCGCATGCCACCATCAAATAGGATAATCACTAATGCGATAGAGCCGATGAAAAACGCAATATTAGGGCTATCAAAACTTAACCCGAGCACACCATCGGTTCCCGCGAGCATACCCACGACAAGAAACACGAGTAGAATCGGTGCACCCAAGCGATTAGAAATAATTCCTGCAAGGATACTCACCACTAACAAAAAACCACACACTAAAATCAGTGTATTTGCAGCATCCAAGTGCATTCTCCTTTTATTCTTTTATTTTATCCGTGCCGCTTATTATGAATCATTGATTTTAAAAGGCACGTTCAAACGGTATCATGATGTCACCGATTTGACTTGAGATTTTTCTATGATAACAAGCGACTTTACCCTAGTGCTCGCAACTGGAAACCAAGGAAAAGTGAGCGAGCTGCAAGCGATGTTGGCGAGCCAACAGGCAACTCAGTCTTGGCAAGTCCGACCACAGAGTGAATGGAACGTGCCCGAAGCAGAAGAAACCGGCACAACGTTTGTAGAAAACGCCATCATTAAGGCGCGTAATGCCTGTCTACATACGGGATTACCCGCCATAGCGGATGACTCTGGCCTCGAAATTCCTGCGCTCGACGGTGCACCAGGCGTTTACTCGGCGCGTTATGCGGGCGAGCATGCGACCGATCAAGATAACATCGAGCGTTTACTTGCGGATATGTCGAGCATAAAGCAACGCCAAGCTCGCTTTCATTGCGTACTGGTTTATATGCGCCATGCTGCCGATCCAACGCCGTTAATCTGTCACGGGCAATGGCACGGCGAGCTCTTAACGCACCCGCAAGGTGACCACGGTTTCGGGTACGATCCAATTTTTTATATCGCTGACCAGCAGTGTTCAGCAGCCCAGCTCGATAAAGCCGCTAAACAGCAATTGAGTCACCGTGGTAAAGCACTCTCCCAATTACTGCAACACATAGCAGAACAGGCCTAATATGTCACTTACGCTTCCACCGTTATCGCTGTATATCCATATTCCATGGTGTGTCGAGAAGTGCCCCTACTGCGACTTTAACTCGCACAAAATACAAGGTAGCATTCCTGAACAAGCTTATATAAGTCGCTTGCTAGATGACCTATCAGCCGATCTCGGCGGCGTGCAAGGTCGCGCTATCCAATCTATTTTTATTGGCGGAGGAACCCCAAGCGTGATTACTGCGGAGGGGATTCAACGGTTACTTGATGGCGTGCGCAAACGCCTGACTCTTGCCAGTGATTGCGAGATCACGTTGGAAGCTAACCCAGGAACTTTCGAGGTAGAGCGCTTTGCGGGCTTCATCAACGCGGGTGTCAACAGACTCTCTATCGGTATTCAAAGCCTCAATGCAGAACACTTACGTACACTCGGTCGTATCCATGACCCGTTGCAAGCTCGCACCGCGGCAGAGCACGCCAGTCAGTTACCTCTGAAGAGCTTTAACCTGGACTTGATGCATGGTTTGCCCGGTCAATCGGCGCACGACGCACTGAGCGATCTTGAAGGTGTTATTGCACTAAATCCACCTCATATTTCATGGTATCAGCTGACCATCGAACCCAACACTATGTTTGCCAGCCGACCACCTCAACTGCCCGATGACGATACGCTATGGGCCATCTATCAACGCGGCCACGAGAGATTACTGAAAGCCGGTTATCAGCAATACGAAGTCAGTGCTTACTGTAAACCCGGGCACCAAAGTCTACACAACACTAACTATTGGGAGTTTGGTGACTATTTAGGTATCGGTTGTGGAGCACACAGTAAAATAACCCTCCCAGAGCAACATAAAATACGGCGTTGCGAAAAGGTGAAACATCCTCAGGGCTATCTCGATTTGACGCGCGCGTTACGTTATCGGGAGTGGGATGTTGACCCCGAAGAGCGAAGCTTCGAGTTCTTCATGAACCAATTTCGTCTATTTCAGCCTGTATCTAAACAGCAGTTTACTGACTTTACCGGCTTACCGATCGAACACGGTGACCGTGCACTAGACGAAGCCAAGAGAAAAGGCTGGGTCGAATCAGACGGTGACCATTGGCAGCTAAGTCAGCTCGGTCACCGATTCCTGAACGACGTTTTAACTACTTTGCTTTCTGAAACTTAAGGTCCCAGACACCGTGGCCTTTAGTTTCACCACGTTGTTCAAACTTGGTTTTAGGACGCTCTTCTGGGCGCGGAATAAAGTCACCCGCGGTCGATAGGTTGCTCAAACGTGGCTCGCCGGACAACACCTCAAGCATATGTTCGGCGTAGTTTTCCCAGTCGGTCGCCAAGTGAATCACACCGTTGGGTTTGAGCTTTTTACACAGGTGAGCAACAAACTCCGGTTGAATTAGTCGGCGTTTATGATGACGCTTCTTATGCCATGGATCAGGAAAGAAAATTTGCACCTGCTGTAAGCTCTCGTCAGCAATACACTGCTCAAGTACTTCAACTGCATCGTCATTGAATAAGCGTAAATTAGTAACACCAGCATCCTCTGCAGCCATCAAGCAGGCACCGACGCCGGGTTCATGGACTTCGATACCGATGAAGTTTTGCTCAGGTGCATTCTTTGCCATTTCAACCAACGAGTGCCCCATACCAAAGCCTATTTCTAGAGTGACTGGGTTGCTGTTATTGAACACTGTTTCAAAGTTGAGCAGACCTTGCTCTAGCGCAAGACCAAGTTGTGGCCATTGACGTTCAATTGCGGCCGCTTGGCCTTTAGTTAATCGCCCCTCACGCTTTACAAAACTGCGAACTCGACGTACATATTTCCCAGCCGCTGCGGCTTCTTCAGCGCTTTTAAACTGACTCATTTATTTACACTCAACTGTTGCTGTCACCATAATAAAAAAGCAGGCTCATTTTCATGAGCCTGCTCTCTATTATCACCTATTCAAGGTACTTAACGCAATTTACTTCTCAATGACAGGTACACGTGTCATGACTTTCAGTTCAGCTTCAATGCGACGATTTTCTTGACGATCTGCAGGGCTGTCACCTTTAACTTTAGGCTGACTCTCGCCATGACCGACTGTGTTAATGCGGCTTGCTGAAATGCCGTAGCTTTCAACCAGTACATTTTTGACTGACTCTGCACGGCGCTGCGACAACCACTGGTTGTACTCTGCATCACCGATTTTGTCGGTATGTCCATGTATTGTCAGATCTAACTGCGGATGCTCGTTCATAAATTCCGCCATTTCCGCAATAGGTTCCATCGCATCTTTGCGAACTTGCGAGGAATCAAAATCAAATTCAACGAGCAGCTGTTCGCGTACAGTTTCATTTTCATACATGGTGCAACCGTCTGCATCCACTGAGTAACGACGAGGCGTATCAGCGCACTTATCGCGGCTGTCTATCACACCGTCGTTGTCACTATCCATCGTCTGCTGCGGTGCAGGTGTCGTTTCAGTTGGCTGCGCAGCCGCTGGACGAGGTTTCGCCTCTGTTACAGCATTGCGTCCGCCGAAGAAATACTGAAGACCAACGTTCGCAAAACCTTCGGTGTAATCTTCATCAAACCCTTGCTGAACACCACCTTCTACGCGCCAAGCTAAATTGTTATTGATGAAAGAACGGTGACCCACCGTCAACCGAACCGATTTGTCCGCGATATCTCCGATATCAGTACTCGTTAGGCCTAAACCACCGTAGACCATATCATTAAAATGATACAGCACATCAGTACCGTAACTTTTACCGTAAGCAGTGCCGCTCGGGTCTAAATCTGCTTCCATATAGTCATAATAAACGCGTGCTTCCCAAGCTTCGGTTAACATCACACCTAGCTCAAGACCGCCGGTCCAAGTGCTCAAACCATTATCTACCGGCACACCAACATTGTTTTGCGCAGCGACACGCTCCGAGTCAGGCGCAAAAACTCCCAAACGCGCTCCCACATAAATATCGTTTTTTTCTACTTGAGATTGTTGTGCAAGTGCAGTCCCAGACACACCGGCGCTTAAAAGGGCTAGAACAATCGCGTTTAGTTTTTTCATTGCAATCTCCTTATTCATGCAATCTGTAAATTCGTACGTCTCACTGTGAGTACGACAAATTAAATATGTAGATCATAATGATCATTCATAATTATTAAAATTATAGTGCTATTTTTTTATTTGTCAGATAGGTTTGCGGTTTATTTACACAGCTTTAGACAATAAACTAAATAGAACTAACGTAACTTGATAAAAGTCAGAGGCCTTAATGAATGAGCAGTTTTCAAGCCATGTATTAAGTTGGTTTGATAAGTTCGGGCGCAAGACGCTTCCATGGCAACTTAATAAAACGCCTTATCGGGTGTGGTTGTCAGAAATTATGCTACAGCAAACCCAAGTCAATACCGTTATCCCCTATTTTAAGCGATTCGTAGAGCGCTTTCCATCACTTCCCGACTTAGCCGAAGCCGAACAAGATACCGTGCTCAGTTTATGGACGGGATTAGGCTACTATGCACGCGCTCGCAACCTCCATAAAGCCGCACAGCTCGCTGTCGAGCGATATGACGGCCAGTTACCCGACTCTCAGGCTGAACTCGAGACGCTACCCGGCATCGGTCGTTCTACAGCAGGCGCAATATTATCGCTAGGTTTTGGCAAGCCTGCAGCTATTCTCGACGGCAATGTAAAACGTGTGCTAGCTCGCTATTTCGGTGAGTCAGAATGGCCCGGTAAAACAGCGGTACAACGATCGTTATGGCAACACTCTGAAGCGCTCACACCCGCTCACCGACATGATGATTATAATCAGGCAATGATGGATTTGGGCGCTCTGGTCTGCACGCGAAGCAAGCCGGATTGTCAGGCTTGCCCTCTTAGGAGCGATTGTCTCGCGTATCAAGAAGACACGGTCGCGACTATCCCAGCGCCTAAGCCTAAAAAGGAAAACCCGACTCGCACCGTTTATCTGCTCATTCAACGGGATATCCAAACATTATCCATTTTGCTAGAGCAGCGACCAGCAACAGGAATTTGGGGCGGACTTTGGAGCTTTCCAGAGTACGAGAGTAAATCAGCACTCTTGAACTCAGCGCCAGCTCATCCCGAACAATTGATCGAATTATCACCATTTAAGCACGTTTTTAGTCATTTCACCCTGCATTGTTATCCGATCGTAGTTGACAGTCACGCTACAGATGCCATTAATGAAAGAAAGCAACGCTGGGTGCCACTCCACGAGGATATTGAACTGGGGTATTCGGCAGTTACAGTAAAACTATTTAAAAAACTAAAGGTACTAAAATGAGCAGAACCGTTTATTGCGAATTTTTACAAAAGGAAGCTGAGGGACTCGATTTTCAGCTCTATCCTGGTGAGCTAGGTGAACGTATATTTAATCACATTTCCAAAGAAGCTTGGGCCGAGTGGCAGAAGAAGCAAACTATGCTAATTAACGAAAATCGTTTAAATATGATGGCGGAAGACGATCGAAAATTCCTTGAAGAACGTATGAAAGAATTCCTATTCGAAAGAAAGGATGTCACGGTTGAGGGTTACACCCCGCCAAGTGATTAATGGATGCACAAATTCACTAACACAGTGATTTATTTTTGACTAATATATTGACAATAGCTTTGGCTTATGAAGCTTTAAAGCTCTGTGAGTAGAGAAAAAAAAGCCAATCTGTTAGACTACTAACGAATTCATGAAAAGGGAGTCTATATGAAAGCGCCATCCTGGCGAAGAGCCGTCCTAAAGGTAGGCAGTGCGCTCATTGCGCCAGATGAAACCGGAGTGAGTACCAAGTACCTACTGCCAATCGCTCGTTTCATCAACGAGTGTAGAGAACGCGGCCAAGAGGTCGTACTCGTTTCTTCAGGCAGTGTTGCCGCTGGAAGAAAGCATATTCCATTTGAGCATCAAAAGTTACCCGTCACCGTTCGTAAAGCCATGTCAGCTGTAGGACAGAACGAAATGATGGCGTATTGGTCGCGCTTTTTTGACTTTCCATGCGCCCAACTCTTGATGACGCACAGTGATTTACGTGACCGTGCACGTTACGTAAGTATCAAAAACACACTGAATAGATTGTTAGAACACAACATTTTACCTGTTGTGAATGAAAATGATGCACTTGCCACTGATGAAATGAAAGTGGGCGACAACGATAACTTGGCGGCGATGGTCGCAACGCTCGTTGACGCAGATGCATTATTTATTTGCTCAGACATCGATGGACTTTATGACGCCGATCCGAATGTGAACCCAGACGCCAAGAAAATTCCTGTGGTTGAGCAAATCGATGAAAGTATTTTCTCGCTAGCAGGCGGCTCTGTCAGTGCGGTTGGCACAGGCGGCATGAGAACAAAAGTCGAGGCTGCAGAAAAAGCGACTTCACACGGTATTGATACCTATATTGTGAACGGCCGCAAAGGCGAGACTTTTGAATCGCTGTTGCAAGGCGAGATTCCTGGCACTTTATTTAGACGTCAATCAGACCCCATTAGTAACAAGAAGCACTGGTTACGTCACACGCTCGTCGCGCAAGGCGAGATTTTAATCGATGAAGGTGCAGAAAAAGCTTTATTAGAGAACGGTGCGTCACTGTTAAGTTCCGGTATTGTCGATGTTCAAGGCGACTTTGACCGAGGCGATGCGGTACTCGTCCGCAGCGCAAATGATACAGACGCAATCGCTAAGGGTATTTGCCAATACAGTTCTCACGAACTATTACACATCAAAGGTCAGCAGACGGAAGATATTGCTGAACAATTTGGTTACAGCCCAATTACAGAAGTGATTCACCGTGACGATTTGATGATTTTGGAGGACTCATGAGTCAAGATTTAGCACAACAGATTGCCAAACGTGCGGCCGATGCGGCACACGCGGTGGCAACACTGTCAGAACAAGAGAAAAACGCCGTACTACAGAAGATGGCGAATGCGATTCGTGCACATAAAGATGAAATTCTTAAAGTGAACGAAACGGACATGAAAACAGGCAAAGAAAAAGGTCTGAGCGATGCAATGATGGATCGTCTTCATTTAACTGAAGAACGTGTTGAAGGCATGGCGACGGCTATCGAAGAAATTATCGACCTAAAAGATCCAGTGGGTGACAGCTACCTGTTAGAAGAACGCCCTAACGGATTAAAAATCGAAAAAATGCGTATTCCGCTGGGTGTCATTTGCATGATTTATGAAGCACGCCCGAATGTCACAGCGGATGCGGGAGCACTGTGCTTTAAATCTGGTAATGCAGTCATCTTGCGTTGTGGTCGCGAAGCAATCGAAAGTAGTAAAGCTATCGCTGATGCACTGCATGAGGCTTTAGAGCAAAGCGGTTTACCAAAAGATGTGATCACTGTAGTACCAACGCCAGATCGCGAAGTCATGACCGAGCTACTGCAGCAGAAAGACTACATCGATTTGGTGATTCCTCGCGGCGGCGAAGGCCTCATTCATTTCGTGAGCGATACCAGTAAGATCCCAGTGATTCAACATTACAAAGGCGTGTGCCATCTTTATGTTGATAAAGATGCCGACCTTGATAAAGCGCTCGCCATCTTGCTTAATGGCAAGACCCAACGCACAGGTGTATGTAATGCGCTGGAAGGTCTGCTAGTCCATCAAGATATCGCTGATAAGTTCTTACCGATGGCAGCCAAAGCATTGGCAGAAAAAGACGTGACCATTCACGCTTGCAACAAATCGGTGGGCTATTTTGACGGTGCTGATGAAATTTCAGTCGATGATTTCGGCCAAGAGTATCTTGCGCTTGAAATCGCTGTCCGTACCGTTGATGACTTTGATGGTGCACTTGAGCACATCAAACGTTTTGGCAGCGGACACACCGAAGTCATCGTCACTGAAAACGATCAGACAGCTAAGCGTTTCATTCGCGAAGTTGATTCTGCAGTGACCATGGCAAATGCATCTTCACGCTTCTCTGACGGCGGTCAGCTTGGCTTAGGCGCTGAGATTGGTATCTCAACCAGTAAGCTGCATGCATACGGTCCAATGGGCTTACAAGCGCTTACAACTGAGAAGTTCGTAGTGACAGGTAACGGACAGATTCGCGACTAATCATTTAGGTTGCGACGGTACAAAAAAGGCCTGCTAAGTTAAACTTGGCAGGCCTTTTTATTAGACGTTTAGAGTAAGTGCTAACCTTTTTCGTAACCGGTCAATAACTCGGGCCAATCACGGCTCTCTTTCCAATAAAAGGTATCGTACTTAGCTTTTTCTTTCTTCAATGAGCGCAGTAACCTGTCTAAGTTTTCCTTTTTCCACTCACCGGGCTCTCTAAATCCACACTTATCAAAATCAACGATCCAAGGCTTATCATTATCATCGAGCATGATATTGTGGCAATTCAAGTCTGAGTGGAACACGTTCTTATCGTGCAACTGACGTATCGCAGCACCTAAAGACTGCCATTGCTCTACATTCAATTGACGTTCACGGAGCAATCGGTAAACATCCACAGCGCCAGGAATCACTTCAACTAAAATATCTGCGGTGTAACTCATGACACCCACTTTGCGCATACGTGCAGCAATAGGCCGAGGTACAGGTAAATTTTGATTGCGTAGCTTTACCAACAAATCAAACTCTGCGATAGCACGGCTTCGCTCTACCGGCTCTCGCATAAACTTATCTTTATTGACCTTACCTACAAGTCCACCGCGGTAATAGTGCCTCAACACCATGCCGTGATCCCCCTGTTGAATAAACCAAACAGTTGCACGGCCCGTCGCATTGCCTGCTATGGCCTTTTTCTGCTGCCAATATTTGGCAGAAAAAAAGTTATCCTCAAATTCTGGCAACACGTCCTTATCAAACTTAATCACATCACGTTTTGTCGTAAATGTCGCTATCATTTGCTGTCCTATATCGCTAAATCTTTGCGCATGCTTAAGCATACGTCGACTGGCGCCCTGATGCGTGCTAAGCACGTTTTCAGCGGCACTTACGCTCGTTTTTCTCAATGAATCATTATCAAATAAATATTGCAGTGGTGTGGCAAGATCTAAGTCCTTAACCCAATGCACAGCCCGCTGCTCGTCTAACAGCCGATACACCTCGGCAAAATTAAATATCTTTCTTCCGCTAACGACAGCTGAACCTGCCGCTACGGCTTCAAGCGGATTATGTCCGCCGCGCTCAATTAAGCTTCCACCGACAAAAGTCACTTGAGCAATACTGCACCACTTCAACATCTCGCCAATTGAGTCGGCTAGCAACACATTACAGTCCGATGGGACACCTTGATCACTCAACTCACTACGGCGCATCCAAACGAGTTCAGAACTCTGAAGTTGCGCTGCAACTTCATCAAACCGCTCAGGATGACGTGGTGCCCAAATCAGCAGCATCGCTGGATACGTTTCTAACAGTTTTTGATGCGCGCTCAGTACCGCTTGTTCCTCGCCTGGGTGCGTACTTGCAGCCAGCCAAACTAAGTGTTCTCCGCGCAATTTCAGTAATTCCTCTGCGGCTACTTTTTCTGATGTGGGCACGGAAACATCATATTTCAAGTTACCATCAATATAGAGCCTCGTATCTCTTACCCCCAAACATAACATACGCTTTGCTGTGGCACGCGACTGTGCGCCAACATAAGCTAGGCTGTGCCAGCTTTCACGCATGAGTTTCCCGACTCGGGCGTAACCGCGTGCTGAACGTTTTGATAGACGGGCGTTGAGGAGACTCACAGGAATATGACGTTGGCCGGCGTGATACACCAAATTAGGCCAAAGCTCAGTTTCCATCACCCAAATCGCGCGCGGTCTGAGCTTCGACAGGAAGCTCCGCACTGCACAAGGGTGATCGATAGGCAAGTAACACACAGACACCCTATCACCAAAACTTTGCTCGATGAGACGACGTGCAGTAGGCGTCATGCAACTAATCGTGATGGGGCTATGCGGAAACTCTTCAATAGCTTGTTGAATCAACTGACGCGCAGCGATGGTCTCACCCACCGATACGGTATGGATGAGTAATCCGTTTTGCTCAGTGTCAGTAACCTCCAAGCGACCCAGTCGCTCCCAATGATGCGCTCGATAACCAGCATCTTTTCGGCCTCTGTAATAAAACCAAGCAAGCGCCAGCGGTGCGACACCTGTCATCACACCGCTGTAGAGCCAACGTAACATGCTTATTGCCAGTATTCAGCTATCCAACGGGTTGGTAGCACTTTACGATACCACTTACCGCTACGACCCGCTAACGCATCATCGGGATGTGGCTTACCGTGGAAAATAATAACGCGCGCATCTTCGGGGATCCGCGGCTGTTGGAAAAAGCTCAACGGGAACGGTCGAATACAATGACGTTTGAAGCTTCGACACCACTTCTCTGGCCAATACTTCAGACGATTTTGGCGGTCGACAAATTGTGTAATGTACTCTTGTTCGTTGCGAACAGACTCCGTTGCTTTCTCGGGATCGGCCTTTAAATAATCCAGCGCATCCTCGTGAGCCCCCGCTTCAAAACGGAATACCGAGGTATTACCGGTAGCATCTGACTTGTCCCACTCTTTTATAACCATGAAGTCACCTTCCGGTTTAAAAAAGTCATCGAGCGAACCAACAATGACGATGTCCAAATCAAGAAACAATGTGGGTCCGGTTAAATCAGAGAGAGGATTCGCAAAACACGTTAACTTCAACCACCCATGCGCTTTCGCCCATGCTTTCTTCTCGTCGAAGTCTTCAAACCCAATTTTTGGAATCGGCTTAACTTCGACCTCATCACGAATACCTTCTGCTTCGTCTGTAAAGCATACAAACCGATAGGGTAAGCTAAGGTTACGGCTGACCATCGAGTACAATGTATTGACGTAGTCGTTCCCGTATTTGTCACCCCATTTGATGCAGATTACATTAACTTTTTGTTGTGCGTCGCTCATAACGGCTCCCTAATCATTTAATCTGCCCATAATGCCACAAATTAAAGCAGTTCGGTATTAGATCCTATCCCTAGACTAGCACGTAACTGAAAGCAAAAGAGGAGTATTCAACTTATGACAAAGCATATCGCTCAGGCCGACTTGGCTAATATGGATAACCGTCATCGTGTTAATTTCATCAACTCATTATCGGGTTATAAAAGCGCTAACTTAATTGGTACTAGTAGCCGTAAAAATGAAGACAACTTGGCAATCGTCAGCTCAGTGGTTCATTTAGGCGCTAACCCTCCCCTCATTGGTTTCATCATGCGCCCCGATTCAGTTGAGCGCCATACATTGGAAAATATCGAAGAAACAGGTGTTTATACGATTAATCATGTATCCCAATCGATAGTTAAAGCGGCACATCAAACGGCAGCGCGATACGATAGAAAGGTATCGGAGTTTGAAGCAACCGGCTTAACGCCTGACCGTTGTAATGGTTTTCACGCCCCTTTCGTTAAAGAAAGCCCGCTCTCAATGGGTGTAAAGCTCGTCGAAATTACTAATATTACGCACAATGGTACCGACTTTGTCATTGGCGAAATTCAATGGATTCAAACTGACGAGGAGGCGATCCAAGAAGATGGCTTTATTGATTTGAACACATTAGAGACCGTCGCGGTATCTGGCCTTGATAGCTATCACAGCGCCTCGAGACTATTTCGACTCAGTTATGCTAAACCCGATAAAGCCCTAGAGGAGATCCCTCTCAAGGGGGCAGACACGTACGATGAGTGACATAAGGGAAGTTCGCTTAGTATTGGGCGACCAGCTTAACGCGAAGCACACTTGGTGGCGCACGCAGCATGATAACGTGCTGTACGTGATGATGGAGATGCGCCAAGAAACTGATTACGTCAAACACCATATACAAAAGATCGTTGCTTTTTTTGCCGCGATGCGTAATTTTGCCAGCGCCATTGAGCAAGCAGGTCATCGAGTTCATTACATGAAACTGGATGATGCAAACAACACCCAGTCACTTACGCAGAACTTAGCGGCCATATTAGCCCAGCACCCCAACGCGAAGCTGAGCTGCATGCTGCCCGACGAGTACCGGGTTGATCATCAACTCCGTAGCTGGGCGGGGAAAGAAGATATACACATTGACTGGGTCGACAGTGAGCACTTCCTTACCCAACGAACTGTTTTGGCTGAGTGGTTTCCCGGTCGTGATAATTTTTTGATGGAGAGCTTTTACCGTCGCGTACGAAAGCAGTTCGATATCATGATGGAGGGCGACAAACCCGAAGGTGGTCAGTGGAACTATGATCATGATAACCGTAACAAGCTACCAAAAAGTAGCTCTGTTATTGCCCCAAGCTGCCCAGCGAATGATGTCACAGATATTCACCAAATGGTGACACAACAGGATATTAATTACTTTGGAGACATCGATCCTCAACACTTTATTTGGCCGACCACACGCAAGCAAGCTCGGGATATTTTATCATTCTTTTGCCAACACCAATTAGCTCACTTTGGCACCTACCAAGATGCGATAACGGATACTGAAGTGCACGATCACGCATGGAGCTTGTACCATTCACGTTTATCATTTGCGATGAACAGCAAAATGTTACATCCAATGGAAGTCGTGAACGCAGTTCTCACTCATTGGCGCGAAAATGAAGGCACAATCAGTATCAATCAAGTTGAAGGGTTTATTCGACAAATTATTGGTTGGCGAGAATTTATCCGCGCCATTTACTGGCATCACATGCCTGAATATAAGAATCTTAATGCGCTCGGACATCAACGCGATCTGCCGAAGTTTTTTTGGGATGGTGAGACACATATGCGTTGTCTATCGCAAGCCATTAAACAGTCTTTAAAGTACGCTTACGCACACCACATTCAACGTCTTATGCTGACTGGAAATTTTGCACTATTAGCGGGCTGCGATCCCGATCAAGTCGATGGATGGTATCTCGGCATTTATATTGATGCACTCGAGTGGGTAGAACTCCCTAATACCCGTGGTATGAGTCAATATGCTGACAATGGTGTGCTAGCCACCAAACCCTATATTTCAAGCGCAAATTATATAAAGAAAATGAGTCACCATTGTTCTCAGTGTCGCTATAATCCGGATAAGAAAACTGGCGAGGGGTCATGTCCGTTTAATTCGCTTTATTGGCAATTCTTGGCTCGACATGAATCACACTTTAGTAATAATCAACGCATGGCAATGATGTATTCGGTGTGGAACAAGAAAACGCAAGAAGAACAAAAGGCGCTTGCCAAGCAAGCAGAATATTATTTAAACAACATGGATGATTTATAATCATGAGTTATTTAAACAAGTCGTTACTCGGTCTCTTATCTTTATTTGTGTTGTTCGCCCTACCCGGCTGCAAATCTGACCCGACGCCCGTGGCGCCGACAGTAAAACAGTTCTCAGCGGAAAAATATTTGGGCAAATGGTATGAAATTATCCGTATGCCGCACAGCTTTGAAGAAAACCTGCAAGGCGTCACCGCAGAGTACCGACTCAACGCTGACGGCACTATCGAGGTGACTAATCGCGGTTATAATGTAGTGGATGACGAATGGCAGACCGCAATTGGCAAAGCCGAGCCTGTAGAAGGCATGTCAGCCGCTTACAAGGTAACCTTTTTCTGGCCGTTTTATGGGGGATACTATGTCAGCTGGTTATCACCCAACTACAAAATGGCGATTGTTACGAGCGATTCACACGACTACTTTTGGTTTTTGGCGCGCTCACCTAATGTCGATCAAAGCGATATTGACTTTGCATTAGCTAAAGCAAAACAGTGGGGATATGATATCGACCAGATGATTATCACACAATCTCTGGCCGACATCGGGTTAGCTAACGCCGATTAATTGAATCGACGTGCAGCAGGTTGACCTTTACGCGGAGCGCGGCGGCGATTGTCGCCGTTGCCTTTACTCGCGCGAGGCGGCATTTTCTTAAGCGGACTATCAGATAACTCAAGTGCCATCGGCTGCTGACGCACGCGTGTGCGTTGCAACGCTTTCTTCAATTCAGCAGGCATCCCTTTGGGCAGTTGTACCAACGAGTGCTGTGCGAACAGTTGAATCTGACCAATGAATTGGCTATCGATCTCAGCTTCATTGGCGATGGCACCCACGATATCGCCTGGACGCGCACCGTGGTCACGGCCGACCTGAATCTTATAAGTATCGAACTCGCTATCCGGCACACGTTTAGTGGTCGCGCGTACACGCTTTTCACCACGCTGAGGACGTCCGTTATCACGATCAGCACGCTCTGCGCGTTCAGGACGCGGACGACGCTCTTCTTTCACGAACAACGGCTGTTGCTGGTTACGTTGAGCCAATAGGCTCAGCGCGATCTGTTCAGCGGTCATCGACCCGTCAGCTAACCAACTGCTGAGAAGCTTCTGAACGTTGCTGTCAACATCCGACTCAAGTTGCTTCAATAGGCTTTGCTGCAATTGCTCTTGGCGGAAGCGACTCAGTTCTTCTGCTGAAGGTACGTCAAAGTATTCAATTGAACCGTTCGTCAGTTTTTCATAATGACGTAACAAGTGACGCTCTTTACCGCGATAGAACAAGATAGCCTCGCCGCTACGACCTGCACGACCGGTACGACCGATACGGTGAACGTATGACTCGGTGTCACTCGGTAGATCGTAGTTAATGACGTGAGTAATTTCGGGTACATCAAGACCACGCGCGACAACGTCTGTTGCTACGAGCACTTTAATGTGGCCGCTACGCAATTGAGTGACTGTTTGTTCACGTTGTGCTTGGTTCAAATCACCACTCAAAGGTGCTGCACGGAATCCTTGGCGCTGTAAAAGCTCTGCCACGTCCATAGTATCTTGACGCGTACGCACGAACACTAACGCGCGTTGATATTCAGTCACTTCTAAAAGACGAGTCAATGCTGTCATTTTAGTCATGCCCATGACTTTCCATGCGCGCTGACGAATGTTCGCCTTCGCCTGCTCTACGGGAGCAATACGAATGTTCACAGGATCCGTCAAGTACGTTTTGGCTAACTTACGAATAGCGGTTGGCATCGTCGCCGAGAACAACGCACGTTGTGCGGTATCCGGCACCGACTGTAAAATAGTTTCGATGTCTTCAATAAAGCCCATGTTTAGCATTTCATCGGCTTCATCCAACACAGCAAAGCGCAGTCCGTCAAGCTTCAACACTTTCTTGTTGAGTAAGTCGATCAATCGACCTGGCGTACCAACAACTACAGACGCGCCACGTTTTAGCGCTTGAATTTGTGGCCCAAAGGCGCTGCCGCCATAAACGGTTGCGACTTCCATACCCTTCATTTGCTTAGAGAAGCTTTCGATGGCATCAGCGACCTGGATCGCGAGCTCACGGGTCGGCGTCACGACAAGCATCTGAGTTTGACGTTGATTCGCTTCAATTGAAGCTAAAGCTGGCAGTGAAAACGCGGCGGTTTTACCCGTGCCGGTTTGCGCTTCACCCAATACATCATTCCCTTCCAATAAGCTAGGAATGGCTTGTTGTTGGATAGGTGTAGGTTGTGTAAAACCTAGCGCTTCAAGTTGATTTAAGACAACAGAAGGCAATGCCATGTCTTGGAAAGACACAGCGGTAGTATCATTTTTCATAAAAATCTCAAAGTCATAAGGTGGTTATAAACCACGATGTGTGTTCGAGGGTTTCGCCCGGCCACCATTATGCTTTTGAGCATCTCTAGAAATTAGGCTTACCCTTACTCGGTCGCAGATTGCGTGTTTCATATACACGGATAACTGCGAGGCGCGAATTGTACCTAGTTATTGGAAAATTACAACTCATTTGTATACGTTTTATGCATTTACACAGAGATAGTCATTTATTTTTCTAAAAAACTGAACCATTCCATTAGTTTTTGCCTACATTGATATACTAACCCGAATAACAGGAGGCGTTATGTCATCTCACTCTATGTCGTCACTCACAAAGCAGGATTGTTTCATTGAGGGGCATTGGGTACCGACGGAAAAACGGTTCGCCGTTACAAACCCTGCCAATGGCGAGGTAATCACAGAAGTGGCCGACGCGGATGGCGATCTCACGAAGCGAGCCATCAACGCCGCTGAAGTAGCACTCGCTAAATGGCGTGCCACATCCACTCAAGAGCGCGCAGCACTGTTGCGCAAGTGGTATCAAGCCATCATGGACAACAAGCAGGCTTTGGGCGAACTGATGAGCGCCGAGCAAGGCAAACCTGTTCCTGAAGCTGTTGGTGAGGTCGAGTACGGTGCTAGCTTTGTCGATTGGTTTGCCGGTGAAGCGGAACGCATCAACGGCGATATTCTACCAATTACCGATAACAGCAAGCGTGTCATGGTGATCAAACAACCTGTGGGTGTATGTGCCGCGATTACGCCTTGGAACTTCCCGAACGCAATGATCACGCGCAAAGTCGCGCCTGCGTTGGCAGCTGGTTGCACCATCGTTGTTAAACCACCACAACTGACACCCTTATCAAGTCTCGCTCTGGCTCAGCTCGCCAGTGAAGTCGGTATTCCGGACGGGGTCATTAATATTTTACCGACCACGGATTCGAAAACCGTGGGCGAAATTCTGGCAACATCAAAACAAGTTAGAAAACTGTCTTTCACTGGTTCAACGGGTGTCGGCAAGATCTTAATGAAGCAATGTGCCGAGAACGTTAAAAAGATCTCGCTCGAACTCGGTGGCAATGCACCCTTTATCGTGTTCGATGATGCCGATTTAGATGCAGCCGCCGAACAGTTGATGGCGTGCAAATTCCGCAACGGCGGTCAAACTTGTATTTCAGCGAACCGTGTGTTGGTACAAGATAGCGTGAAAGAAGAGTTCATTAAGAAAGTGGTCTCTAAAGTTAAAGCGCTTAATGTGGGTCCAGGTGATAAAGAAGACGTCGATCTGGGACCATTGATTGATCAAGACGCTGTCGATAAAGTTCAACGTTTAGTCATCAGTGCTAAATCCGATGGCGCAGAGATAGAAGAAGGCGGATCAGTGATGACCGATCTGGGCGACTTATTCTATGCCCCGACGGTGATTTCGGGTGTGACTCAGGACATGGAAATCACGCAAGAAGAAATTTTCGGTCCCGTCATCGCAATTTCGAGTTTTGAAACTGAGGAAGAAGCGATTCAACAGGCGAACGACACTCCGTTCGGTCTTGCTTCCTACTTTGCCGCTAAAGATACTGCACGCATATTCCGAGTCAGTGAAGGGCTTGAATATGGCATGGTTGGCGTTAATACGGGCGGTATCTCACACGCCTATAACCCCTTTGGCGGAATTAAAGAATCGGGTATTGGACGTGAAGGGTCAAAATACGGTATAGATGAGTACTTGGAAATTAAGACCATCACGTTAGGCGGCCTTGAATGAGCACGACCCCATCAATAGCTGAGTTATTTGATTCACTCAGTAACACCTACAAAACCGGGCTTTCACGCCCGGTTTTTTGGCGTAAACAACAGCTAGAAGGCATTAAAAACTTTCTCACAAAAGAGCAGTCTTCGATCGAGCGCGCCCTCACGCAGGACTTGGGTAAACATCCAAGCGAAAGTCGATTAACTGAGCTCAACTATTTATTAAGTCACATCGATTACACACTGAAGCACCTCAATAAGTGGGTTAAACCGACGCGTGTGAAAACGCCGTTACTGGCTTGGCCTGGCTCAAGTCAGCTCTATCCTGAACCGCTCGGTACCGTGCTTATTTTAGGGGCGTGGAATTATCCCCTGCAGCTACTTATCGCGCCAGCTATTGCCGCCATTGCGGCTGGAAATTGTGTGATACTGAAGCCATCAGAACATGCGCCAAACACCGCAGAGGTCATCGCCAATAAGCTGGGCGACTATATCGACAATCATGCGATTAAGGTTGTCACCGGTGATGTCTCGGTTGCTAACGAACTCACCCAACAACCTTTTGATCATATTTTCTACACTGGCGGTAGTAATGGTGCTAAAGCTGTTTTACGTAACGCAGCGCAACACCTGACACCCACAACACTAGAGCTCGGTGGTAAAAGTCCGGCGATAGTAAGTGAAGATTGTGATATTGAGGTCACCGCTCGACGCTTGGTCTGGGGCAAATACCTTAACGCCGGTCAGACCTGTATAGCACCGGATTATGTGCTGGTTCAGGACAGCATTCGCGATACGTTGATAAGCAAAATCAAAGAGCAAATCGAACTGTTTTACGGCAGTGACCCGCAACAGAGCGATGATTACGGTCGAATTATTAGTGCCAACCATTGGCAACGTCTCGTAAAGCTACTCGACGACACAGACATCATCAGTGGCGGAGACTATCAGCGTAAAGATAACTACATCGCGCCCACACTCATCAACTTAGATGGACTGGACAGCGAGCACCCACTTCATCACGAAGAGATCTTTGGTCCGCTACTCCCAATCAAATCAGTGACGTCCATACAAGCCGCCATTGATTACGTGATAGCAAAGCCGAAACCGTTAGCGTGCTATGCCTTTAGTAAAAATAATCGCACCCTAGAACAAGTTAAGCACCAAGTCAGTGCCGGAAGCTACTGCGCAAACGATACGTTGATGTTTATGCTTAACGAGGAGCTTCCGTTTGGAGGCGTTGGCCAAAGTGGCATGGGTCGTTATCACGGTAAATTTGGTTTTGACACGCTCAGTCACCAAAAGGCAGTCATGAAACGTTCCTTTAAGTTCGACGTAGCGCTGCGTTATCCTCCTTACACCAAACTTAAAGACAAGCTGCTGGCGTGGCTCAAGTAATGATGCCATTGAATTTTCTATGGGTTGCCCCGATGTTGCTATGTATTGATACAATTAAATAAAGGCTGACTCATGGCACAAAGCAATATTGTCGACATTACGCTACAAAATTTTCAGCAAGTTTTATTAGAAGGCTCCAAAGAGCGATTAGTGATCATCGATTTTTGGGCCGACTGGTGCGAGCCTTGCAAACAATTAATGCCGGTATTAGAACGTATTGCGAGCCAATACCCCGACGACATTACCTTGGCAAAAATTAATTGTGACGAGCAACAAGAGCTTGCCATGCAGTTTGGCGTTCGTAGTTTGCCTACCGTAGCCTTCTTTAAGGACGGTCAGCCCGTTGACAGCTTCGCGGGGGTTAAATCTGAAACTGAAATCATGACAATGCTCGAACCCCATTTGCCAAGCCCAGCCGATAGTTTTATTCAAAATGCACAACAAGCGCTTGCCGAAGGCAACGCTGCAGAAGCTTACACTCAAGCCAAACAGGCTTTTGACATTGATAATAGCAACATGACTGCCATCAAATTACTGGCTGAAGCAGCGGTCGACCACGGTCGTTTAGCACAAGCTAAGGAGCTCGCGGCGACGATCCCAATGGTCGAGCAAGATAGTGACTATCAACGGATCATGAGCAAAATCGAACTCGCTGAAGATAGCGCCGACTCGCCAGAGATTAAAGCACTACAAGCGCAGGTCGAGGAAGAGCCAGATAATAGCGAATTAAAAATCAAACTCGCGCTACAATTGCACCAGTCGCACCGAGATGAAGAAGCCATTTCATTGTTATTTGAAGTAATGCGAAAGGATCCCGCACGCACTGAAGCTAAAAAATATGCACTCGACGTTATCAATCAATTACCTGACGGTGATCCGCTTGCATCGAAGGCGCGTAGAACTCTTTACAGCATGATGTATTAATGGCTGTTCACTAGCAACGAGTTCGGCCGGTTCCCTCAACCGGCCGCTTTTTTATGATAAAGACACAGTATCAAAGCCTTATTCACTCAGGAAAATTGCAAGCGGATGCACTGCAAGAATCTGTGTGCGCTCGTCTTGATATTCTGCGCCAGCAACTTGTTCAATATGCGCATCCACAATCTGTTTATATTTACGGTCCCGTCGGTCGCGGTAAGTCGATGTTGATGGATTTGTTTTATAGTAGCCTAGCCGTACCGAGCAAAATCAGATTACATTATCACCACTTCATGAAGCGCATTCATGATCAGCTCAATCAACACCAAGGCGAAGCGAACCCCCTATTAACTATCGCTGACGCATGGGCGCGAGAATATCGAGTGATATGTTTAGATGAGTTTATCGTCGAAGACATTGGTGATGCCATGCTGTTAGCTAATCTCTGGCAGGCGTTGTTCAGTCATGGTGTCACCCTCGTCACGACCTCAAATACACCACCGTCAGAGCTGTATCGGGGCGGTCTTGCACGGCACCGCTTTGAACCCTTCATTCAGTTGCTCGAGCGACAATGCCAAATCATTGACCTTGATTCAGGTATTGATTACCGCCGACTAAAACAGGGTGAAGCGCCGTATTACTTTATTGAGCAGTCAGCACAAGACTTTCAGCAGCAAGTCGCCGCACACTTTGGTCAGTTATCTGATAATAAGCCAGTGACCATCATGAACCGCGACTTACCTTGTATATGTCGTTCAGAAAAGACGATTCTGTTTGACTTCGCTCAGCTCTGTTCGGGTCCAAGAAGCCAGCGTGACTATATGGAACTCGCGGAGCACTATAAGCAGATCGCCGTTGATAAGGTTCCACGTTTTACTTTTAAGCCGAAAAACTCAATTCAACAAGGAGTCGAGGACGGCTACCAACGCGACGCAGCGCATCAACACGAAAGTCACTTGGACAATGAGGCTCGCCGTTTTATCGCGTTAGTCGATGAGTGCTACGATCGAGGTTGCTTACTCATACTTAATGCTGCCGATGAGCCCGACCGCCTGTATCAGGCTGAGTTACTTAAGTTTCCGTTTCAGCGCTGTGTGTCACGAATTATAGAAATGCAGTCTTGGTAAACCGCAGAACCTCTTAAATTTCCTTATTAAACCTACGCTTTACACCTTTAATCGCAGAACAGGCGGGCGCATGCTTGCCGAGCGCCCTGCCCCTTGCTAGGATTGCTTAAATTTTTGGCTCGCTATATAGAGCTCTACAATAACAATTAAAAAGAAGGAAACTAATGAGCGAACAACGCGATCAATTCAGTTCCAAGATCGGGTTTATCCTAGCTGCCGCAGGTTCAGCGGTTGGTATTGGTAACCTGGTTGGATTCCCTGTCGCTGCAACTAAAAATGGTGGCGGAGCGTTTCTTTTAATCTATGCACTCTTTGTTGCATTTATATGTCTACCCGTCATGCTTGCCGAAATGGGGCTTGGCCGAAAAGCTCAAAAAAATCCGCTCGGCTCTTATTTAGCATTAGGCAGTGGCAAACCATTTTGGAGCTTTTCGGGCTTCTTAGCTGTTCTCACTCCTTTCATGATCGCTATATTTTATATGGTCATCACTGTCTGGATTTTCGGTTATCTTTACCATGCCGCCATCGGTGACCTCAATAAACTAGCGGACCCGAGTTACTTCGGTCAATTTGTCAACGACTACAGCTTTGTTGGTTTCCTTGTCGCGGTGACGTTAATCGTCAACATTATTCTCATGGGCGGCGTTCGCCAGGGTATTGAGAAAGCGGCTAAATTCCTGATGCCAGCGTTATTTATTATGCTGATTTTACTCGTTATCTTTGTACTTTCATTAGATAACGCATCGCTCGGCATTCAGTTCTACTTAGTTCCTGACTTTAGCAAAATTGATGGTTCGGTAATCAGTGGCGCCCTCTCACAGGCATTCTTCAGCTTGTCACTCGGTATGGGCATTCTCATCACTTATGGCTCTTATTTTAGCCGCAAGGACGATATTGTAACCTCCGGTAAGCTTGTCGCAATTACAGACACCGCGGTCGCTTTCACCGCAGGCCTTATGACCTTGCCGGCGATATTCGCAATTAACCCGAATACCGACCCTAACTCACTTAGCGATTCTTCGGTAAGCATGATCTTTTCATTCTTCCCACAAATTTTTATCGCTTTAGAAGCATCAATTGGATACGTTGGCGCCAGCATTGCAGCCACCATTTTCTTCTTGCTCGCTTTTGTAGCTGCCATTACCTCGTTGGTTTCTATTATCGAGGTACCGACGGCAGCCATCATTCAACAACGTGGCACGTCGCGTAAAAAAGCACTATCAATTATGTGTGCAGCGACCACAGTACTCACAATTATCGCAGCCACTTCATTTGGATTTATACCAGCATTTACCGAGTTTGTTAGTTACGGCGGCGCTACAAAGTCTGTGTTTGATGTCATTTACGATGTGTTTTATGACACCATTTTACCGCTTAACGGTTTGCTCATTTGCTTATTTGTTTGGTGGCACTGGCGGTATAGCAGCCTTGAAAAAGAGTTATCTGAGGGTAATAGCAATTATCCCAATACATTCTTAGCCAAATACGTACGTGTATCCATTACCACCTTTATTCCTGCCATCCTATTTGTGGTATTCGTCAACACCGTATTAAGCAAATTCTTTGGCATCACGTGGTTCTAGAGAATACTGACTTTAGACAGTTACGTATCATGTCAGATGGGGCTCTTTTGAGCCCCTCTTTTGATACTCCTCCCGAAAACCTTTCGCTTTATTTATCTGACTCTGATACAGCAGCCCATGCAGCCAGCAACCGTTATAGAGACTATCTTGGACACGAGTTCAACCAAGTTGTCATTGACTGTCGAAACCAACTGAATTTTGATGCCATAGCTTCTTTGTGTGGCACTTTAGTCGCCGGTGGCGAGCTAGTGCTACTGACGCCACAACGGCCTTCTCCCGCGTTACAGCGGCTCATCGATTGTTGGCAAATGCGTTCGCCCATTGAGACCACAAGCGATGCTAAGCCACCTTCACTGCCTACGGCAGCCCAACAGGACCTTGTCCAACAGTTGCAGGACAAGGAATCTGTGCATATCGTTATTGCATCACGAGGTCGTGGTAAAAGCAGTTGTTTAGGGACAGCGCTTGCTCAAGCCGACAACGCAAGCCAATGTATTGTCACAGCGCCCAGAAAAGCTAATGCTCAAGTATTACTGAAACACGCACCTCATGCTCACTTTGTTGCATGGGACACACTGATTGATCAACCTGGCTCAACAGAGCGACTCATTATCGATGAAGCGGCAGGTATTCCTTTATGGGCGATTCAAAAGTTGGTGCAAAAGTATCCGGCGTGGATGCTAGCGACAACTGTAGATGGTTATGAGGGGTGTGGCCGAGGCTTTGCTATTCACTTTGTCGAGTGGGCCGAACGGACGTTTGCTCACGTGAAGATGCACACATTAAAAGACCCCATCCGTTGGTTAACGGGTGACCCTTTAGAGCATTGGCTACAGCAAGCATTACTGCTGAATGCGGCGCCACGACAATTAACCCAGTCAATAGATAGCGGCGTTTATCATGCCAGCAAGCTACCAGAGGATGCTCTGCACCAAGCGTTTGAGTTACTACTCGAAGCCCACTACCAAAGTAGTCCAAATGATCTCAAACTATTACTCGATGAGCCGCAGCATTACCTTTACTTGCACGTTAACAATGGCTCTGTCATCGCGGTTGCCTGGCTCGCGCTAGAAGGCCCACTGGCAGATGACCTCGCTTTGCAAGTGCAATTAGGCAAACGACGTCCAGCTGGAAATTTATTGCCTCAAAGTCTCACTTACTTTCTGCAAAGCCCCCGTCTAGCGGCCTTACGATGGTGCCGAGTGAGTAGAATCGCCGTCCAAGAAAGTCACCGTCGACAGCATATCGCCTCGAATATCCTCAATGCCGTTCAACACTGGGCAGCAACGCAAAACGTGCAT
Source organism: Idiomarina baltica OS145 (assembly GCF_000152885.1). Lineage (GTDB taxonomy): Bacteria > Pseudomonadota > Gammaproteobacteria > Enterobacterales > Alteromonadaceae > Idiomarina > Idiomarina baltica. Next base: position 15,450 of record NZ_CH672407.1, on the reverse strand, counting down.
GCGCTCGGTACAAGTTTTGGTTACGATCCAGGTTTAGCTCAATTTTGGCGTGCCAACGGCTACCACCTGATCCGGCTCAGTAGTAAGCAAGATCGCGTCAGCGCGCGCTATGCATCGCTTTGGGTCTTCCCAATAACAGCTGACGCTGAAGCGTTGTGTACGCCTCTTTGTGAATGGGGTGCCGCTCAGCTGCGTTGGTGGTTTAACGGCCAGATTCCATCAAACACACTCGACGCTACCACAAACGCTTTACTCAGCGCCTTTAAAGAAGCCATTTTGCCGCTAGACAGTGTGCTATTTGCCTGTGCGTTAGTCAGCAACCATGATGCGCTCACATTTACTCCATCTGACTTTGCCGTACCTCAAAACGCGATGCAGTCACTCAAACATACTTATAAAGCAGATTCCTTCAAACAACTCAGCGCACTAATACGTTCAGATATCGCTAAAATTCTGTAAAGCGATTGAGTCACTGAGTCAGGGTTCATAGAATAGTACGTTCATTTCACCAAAGGGATATCCTATGAAGCACACACGGTTTGCTAGCCTGTTAATTTTCGCTTTAGTCTCAGCGTGCTCGAGTCAGAACGAAAAACCAGCAGCCAAGCCTGAGAATCCCTATGGCTATCCCACTCTTGCCTCAAAATCCGTGACCGATAACTATCACGGCGAGGAGGTCACTGACGACTTTCGCAGCCTAGAAGATGAACAGCACTCGGAAGTAGTAAAGTGGCTAGCGGCAGAGGACCGTTATACAGAACAACGCTTAGGTCAGTTAAGCAGCGCTGAGTTTATTCGACAACGGCTGACAGAGTTATCAAATTACGAACGTACCAGTGCGCCTACCGAAGTCGCTGGACATTGGTTCTATCTGCAAAACGATGGCTTGCAAGATCAGTCGGTACTCTACGTACGTCAATCAGACTCGGGCGCACCACATATCGTGATCGATCCCAACCAACTTGATCCCTCTGGCACGACCTCGATTCACGACTATAGTGTATCGCCTGATGGCAAGACTATCGCTTACTCGTTGAGCGAACAAGGCAGCGACTGGGTTGATTGGTACATCACGCCAGTTGCCGAGCCAAAACCGCCCGCGCAACCAGTGATCAGTGGTGTGAAGTTTACTCCACTCGCCTGGACTATGGACTCGAAGGGGTTTTACTACAGTCGCTATCCGCAAAGCAGTGATGGCGGTTATGATGGCCAAGCACCGGTTCAAACATACTTCCACAAGCTAGGTTCGGCACAAACACAAGACAAACGGATTGCAACCGGGATAAAAAATGACAGCTATATCTATACGTTACCCGATACCTCTGCATTATTGATCAAAGAGACGTCTGGCTTTGACAAAAATCGTTGGTACTTACTGGCAGATGTAAAGCAGCCCAACGAACTGATTGCCATAAACTTTCCTGATAATGAATTTGCCACGTTTATCGGCCGCAGCGGACAATCACTTATATTTAAACTGCGGGGTAAGCAAGGTCGAGGGTTACTCGCTGCATTAGATATCCAGCAACCGCAACAATCTCAGAAAATCGTGGTAGAGGAACAACAGCAAACGTTAGCTGACGCCGTTGTGATTAATGATCAGATCATTGCTCATTATTTAGATAAAGCTCAGTCACGCTTAGTCATTTTTAGCCAAGAGGGGCACGTGTTAAGGGAGTTAGCGCTACCTGGGCAGGGCCATATTTCGGAGCTCACAGCAGATAAAATCGGGCGTGAGGCTTTCTTTAAATTTGAACAGTTCACTCAACCTGGCAGCATCTATCGCTACCAAGCAGAACAGCAACGCACGACACTTTGGCGTTCATTCAAACAGCCGGCAGGCGTCGACAGCTATCAAGCTAAACAAGTTACCTACACCTCATCTGATGGCCAGCCGATCCCAATGTTTATCGTTGGTAAAGATGTTAAATCCGAGCCAACAGCACGTCCTACGCTGCTCATCGCTTATGGTGGTTTTGGTATCTCGATGCTTCCTACATACAACCCTGCTTGGTTGACGTGGTTGGAACTCGGTGGCCAAGTCGCAATTGCCAATGTCCGCGGTGGTGGCGAGTTCGGCGAACAATGGCACGACGCAGGCCGATTAACCGGTAAGCTACAGGTCATTCGTGATATTAAAGGCGCCGCCGAATATCTACTTAGAAACCAGTATTCCACGCGCGACCAGTTAGCGTTTTACGGTCGCAGCAATGGCGCAATGCTAGGTGCTGCAGTGATGGCGGAGTCGCCCGAGTTGTTTAACGTCGCGTTACTTGATAATGGCTTGTTTGACATGCTGCGCTATCAAACGGCCAACGCCAACGCCAAAGCGTGGGCGACCGAATATGGACTGAGTAGCGATGCGTCGCAATTCAATACGCTCTATAACTATTCGCCACTGCACAATATCGAAAAACCAAGCTGTTATCCGGCGACTATTGTCAGCACATCCCAAAACAATACTCGCGTGGCGCCCTGGCACAGTTATAAACTTGCTGCTGCTTTGCAACGCGCGCAAAACTGCGACAAACCGATACTACTGCTTACACAGCCTTCTGCTGGTCACTTAAATGATCGACCAACATGGATGACCATTGAACACGTTAGCAAGCTTTGGACATTTGCGGCAAATAAGCTCAACATGACAGTTACACAAGGCAAAGATAGCGAATGAAGCACTGATAATTTTATGCTATCTTTCGCAGCAAGAAATGATACTGCATTTACGATAGAGGATAGAGCGAATGTCTAAGGTTTTAATCATTGGCGCGGGCGGTGTTGCCGGCGTAGTTGTACAAAAATGTGCCAAGCTGCCAGAAGTGTTCTCAGAAATTCATTTGGCAAGCCGTACCCTTTCTAAGTGTGAAGCCTTGCAGGAACAAGCCGGCGCCGATCGCGTAGTAGGTGTGTATCAGGTCGACGCTGACGATTCTGCTAAAGTCGCGGATCTGATTCGCCAAGTGCAGCCTAAACTAGTCATCAACGTAGCCCTGCCATACCAAGACTTACCAATCATGGACGCGTGTTTGGAAACCGGCGTGCACTACCTCGACACTGCTAACTATGAACCAAAAGATGAAGCTAAATTCGAATATTCTTGGCAATGGGCCTATCAAGAACGCTTCAAAGAGAAGGGGCTGATGGCGCTGTTAGGCGCGGGATTCGATCCGGGTGTGACTAACGTATTCACAGCCTACGCTGCTAAACACTACTTCGACGAGATTCATTATCTCGATATCGTCGATTGTAATGGCGGTGACCACGGACAAGCCTTTGCGACCAACTTTAATCCAGAAATCAATATTCGTGAAATCACGCAAAAAGGTAAGTTCTGGGAAAATGGCGAATGGCACGAAACCGATCCAATCAGCGTCCGCAAGGATTTAGATTATCCCAATGTTGGCGAACGTCCTTCTTATCTGCTGTATCACGAAGAGCTTGAATCTTTGGTTAAGCACTTCCCAACTATCAAGCGCGCGCGTTTCTGGATGACCTTTGGCGACCAATACTTGACGCATTTGCGTGTGTTGGAGAATGTTGGCATGACGTCAATCAAGCCCGTTCAGTTCCAAGGACAAGACATCGTACCGCTTGAGTTTTTAAAGGCCGTATTGCCTAACCCAGGCTCGTTAGCAGAAGGCTACACCGGTAAAACTTGTATTGGTACCTATGTAACAGGTATGAAAGATGGCAAAGAGAAAACCATCTTTATTTACAATAACTGTGACCATGCTGAAACGAACAAAGAAGTAGGCGCACAAGCAGTCTCATACACTACTGGCGTACCCGCTATGATTGGCGCGGCAATGATGTTGCAAGGCGAATGGATGAAACCAGGCGTTTGGAACATGGAACAATTCGACCCAGATGAATTCATGAATCGCCTAAATCAGTATGGCTTGCCTTGGCACGTTACTGAGTGTGAGCAGCCTTTTGGTGAGTAATATGAACAAGTACCTGCGTGAGGATATACCCTCGCCTTGTTACGTACTCGACGAAGCATTGCTGCGTAACAATCTAGAGTTGATGAAACGTGTGCAAGTAGAAAGTGGCGCCAGTATCATTCTGGCGCTTAAGGGCTACTCGATGTGGTCTGCTTTTCCGCTTATCAAGCAGTATTTGAAAGGATGTACAGCAAGCTCGGTTTGGGAAGCTCAACTCGCTGCCGATAAGTTCGGCAGCGAAGTCCATGCTTATGCTCCAGCCTACAAGGCTGAGGATATCAAACAGTTGTTGCCGATTGTTAATCACATCTCTTTTAATAGCATCTCGCAATGGGAAGCCTACGCCGACCAAGCAAAGGCGGCAGGCGTATCCGTTGGTTTGCGGGTCAATCCCGAACACCAAGAGGCCGATACCGAACTCTATGATCCCAGTGCACCGGGATCACGACTGGGTGTACGCGCAAGTGAGCTTGAAAACGTCTCACTAGACGATGTAGAAGGCATACACGTACACAACCTATGTGAATGCGATTCCTACGCTTTAGAGCGGACGCTCGCAGCCGTAGAGAACAAGTTTGGCGATTTATTGCATCAGGTGAAGTGGTTAAACCTGGGCGGCGGTCATTTAATGACGCGCGAAGGGTATGATGTTGACCATCTAATTAGCCAGTTGCAACGGTTAAAAGCGACTTACAACTTGGACATTATTTTAGAACCCGGATCAGCAGTTGCTTGGCAAACGGGTCCATTGGTCTGTGAAGTAGTGGATATTGTCGAGAACCAAGGTTCTATCGCACTGTTAGACATCTCCGCTACTGCGCACATGCCCGACGTTCTTGAAATGCCATACCGACCGCATATCGAGGGTGCAGGGTTACCTGCTGATAAACCTTACCGATACCGCCTTGGTGGCAACAGTTGTTTGGCAGGTGACGTCATCGGCGAATACAGCTTTGATGAGCCGTTAAAACCCGGCGACCGATTAGTCTTTGCCGACATGATGCATTACACCATGGTAAAAACAACGTTCTTTAATGGTGTACAACATCCAGATATTGGCATTCTGCGTGAAGACGGCAGTTTTGAACGTATCCGTCATTTTACGTACGAAGATTTCCGCTCTCGCTTATCCTAAGAAACCTGAAAGCCCCTAATTTAAGGGGCTTTTTGCTTCCTCTACGACTGACGGCGGCATCAACTCTGCGAGTTGCTCCATTCGTTGCGCGATTGCCTGATGAGTCCTTTTATCGGCAGTAACTGATTCATGTAACCACCGGTAGACGCTTTTGAAGTCG
>NZ_CH672407.1:0-9987 GCF_000152885.1 Idiomarina baltica OS145 | reverse complement strand
TGAAACGCGTGAGGTAGTGCGGTCCACCTGCTTTCGGCCCAGTACCTGACATACCACGTCCACCGAATGGTTGAACGCCGACAATCGCACCGATTTGGTTACGGTTGATGTAAACGTTACCGACATCAACGCGGCTTGCGATGTCATACGCGAACGTTTCGTTACGGCTATGGATGCCAAATGTAAGGCCGTAACCTGTGCCGTTGATACTGTCGATTACATCATCCAACTCTTCAGTTTTGTAGCGGATGACATGAAGAATTGGACCAAAGTTTTCCTTGACTAACTGGCTGATGCTGTCGATTTCAATAGCCGTTGGCGCAACAAAAGTGCCGCCTTGAGTATAATCAGGCATCGGCGCTCGAGCGATCAGACGACCCGCTTGTTGAATATCTGAGATATGCTGTTCCAAATTAGTTTTAGCAATACCGTCAATGACTGGACCGACATCGGTTTCGTGCAACAACGGATCGCCGACTTCAAGTTCTTCCATCGCACCGAGCAGTAAGTCGAAAATACGATCCGCAATATCATCTTGGACAAACAAAACACGCAGTGCTGAGCAGCGCTGTCCGGCACTTTGGAATGCACTTGCGACAACATCAGTGACCACTTGCTCAGGTAGCGACGTTGAATCGATTAACATGGCATTCTGACCGCCTGTTTCGGCAATCAGCGGCACGATAGGCCCAGTGCGCGCTGCTAAAGCGCGGTTGATTGCCTGTGCTGTATAGGTAGAGCCTGTGAAGCAAACACCGCCGATGTCTTCCTGAGAAGTCAGGAAACTACCGACTTCGGCACCACTACCTGGCATAAAGTGCAAGACATTGCCTGGCACACCGGCTTCTAGAGCAAGTTGTACTGCACGATATGCTATAAGCCCAGTTTGCTCAGCTGGTTTAGCGATAACAGAGTTACCGGTTACCAGTGCAGCGACGACTTGGCCAACGAAAATAGCAAGAGGGAAGTTCCACGGGCTGATGCAAATAAAGGTACCGCGACCTTCGAGTTTCAGTTTGTTGTCTTCGCCTGTGGGACCTGGCAACTGAATCTCGCCGTCCATTAATTTACGCGCTTCTTTCGCATAGTAGCGGCAGAAATCAACGGCTTCACGGACTTCATCAATACCGTCTTGCAAGCCTTTGCCCGCCTCAACGGAACACAGCGCAATTAATTCATTACGGTTAGCTTCCATTAAGTCGGCAAATTTTTCGAGGCAGGTCGCACGTTCGTCAACCGGCACCTCACGCCATGCACGATAGGCTTTATTAGCGCTTTGCAATGCTTGTTCAGCAAGCTTTTTATCGCCCCAATAAATACTACCCACTTGTTTTGTAGTCTCTTGCGGGCTAGTGATGCTTACTTGGTGGTCGGTCTCTACGGTCTTACCGTCAACAATTGGGCCACCTTGCCATTGTTTGTCGCGATACTGTTGTACTGCGGCAATGAAATCATCTGCTTGTGAGTGAATATTCATATTCAATCCTAATGAATTTTTGCGTTCCTCATACATTGCAGGAGGAAGTGGAATCTTGTCGTTAGCATAAACTTCGTGACGCATTGCTGTCTTCAGCGGATGTACAACCAATTCGTCGACGGGTGTATCAGCATCAAGTAGCTTATGAACGAATGACGAGTTAGCACCGTTCTCGAGTAAGCGGCGCACTAAGTAAGGTAATAGATCGCGATGAGGACCCACGGGCGCATATATGCGCACAACCATACCTGGCTTCTGCTTCATCAGCGTGTCATAAAGATTATCACCCATACCATGTAGGCGTTGATACTCAATGCGGCGCTTATGCGTCTCGTTCATGTGCTCAATGGACATAATGGTCTGCGCATTATGAGTTGCAAACTGTGGATAGATGGCACCATCCGTATCATCGCTTAGTAAGTAACGTGCGCAGGCAATATAAGAAAGATCACTGTGAGCCTTGCGGGTAAACACAGGATATCCTGTGACACCATTCTCTTGACTCCATTTAATCTCATTATCCCAGTACGCACCTTTTACTAAACGTACAGGAATTTCATCGCCGCACTCGCGGGCAAGCGCAGTAATCCAGCATAAGGTGGGCAATGCGCGCTTAGAGTAGGCTTGAACCACCAAACCAAAGCGCGGCCAGCCTTTACACACACCACTCCGATACACTTTTTCGAATAACTCGAGTGATAATTCGTGGCGATCCACCTCCTCAGCATCGATGGTCACGCCAACATCAGCTTCTTTCGCAAGCTTGACGAGGTCGGTGAGCGTCGTCGCCAACTCAGTTAATACGCGTTCGTGGTTTGATGCCTCGTAACGCGGGTGCAACGCCGATAGTTTGATAGAAATCGTGGGGCGCGGTGCATCCGGATTATTGAATTTTTCATTGGTGATGGTTTTAATCGAATTGACGTACTGTTGCTTGTAGTACTCTGCATCACTCATCGTTAATGCGGCTTCGCCGAGCATATCGTAAGCGTGGGTATAGCCTTTGTCGCGATTTTCACGACTTTCTTTTAAGGCTTCCTCAATCGTACGGCCTAAAACAAACTGTTTACCCATAATTTGCATCGCGGCATACGTTGCTTTACGAACCACGGGTTTACCTAGCTTGCGGATCATGCGGCGGAAGGTGCCTCGTGGCGTTTCCATCGCTTTTCCGGTGGGATTGATAACGCCGTTGGTAAGCGCTAACCCCCAAGTACCGGAATTAACTAACCATGAAGCACTTTGGCCCATATGCTTTTGCCAATCACCGCCTGATAATTTGTCTTGTATCAGAGCGTCTGCAGTGGCTGCATCGGGAATACGTAACAGAGCCTCGGCAAGACACATGAGGATGATACCCTCTTTGGTGTCTAAGCTGTACTCTTGCAAAAACGAATCGACCATACCATTGTCGGCCTGCTCTCGCACTTGCTCGACTAACTTGGCGGCGCGCTCCGTCACTGTACTAACCGCGTCATCATCTGATGGCACCAGCGGCAACAACTCACGCATATATGCATCTTCATCGACGATATAATTGTCGGTTATCGCTTGCTGTAAGGACTTCAGATCCTCTGCCTGATGGCTTTTGGATAGCACCTCACTCGCTTTGAACATAGCATCTCCTGTTTGGCCAGGCCGAAGCTCGGCGTGCTTCCCCAACGATGGGAATCGGGCGCAAGTATACGATTATTTTTGCGCCGGTAAAGACTTTCCAAGGCCACGTTGCATATTTTCTCGATGGCTGTCAATAAAGCCTTGAAAACAATGTTTATTGACCCTTTGGAAACAAGTCAGTACCTTTAGCACAAAGCTTCCAGCACTGGGTATCCCAACATGTCACAAGAAATTGAGCTCAAACTATTAATTGAGCCACAACAGCGTGAGAATACACTCAATGAATGTCGAACCGTGGCTCAAGAGCACGGGGCAGAATCGTCTTATCAGGCGCTCGAATTGGCGAACGCATACTTTGATACCAGCGATCTGCGTTTACGACAGTATGATATGGGTTTACGTATCAGACGTTCAGGAGATCAATTAGAGCAAACAATCAAGTTGGCAGGTCGAGTTCTTGGCGGCATGCACGAACGACCAGAATATAACCTTAATGTTGACTCGATGGAGCCGGATATCACCTTATTTGATGAGGGGATATGGCCGGATGATTTCCCTGTATACGATATCCAGCGCGATCTACAAGCGCTTTTCAAAACGGACTTCACTCGCCACAAATGGCACATTCCAAGCGGGGATGGTCAGATTGAACTTGTGCTTGATATGGGTGAGATTGTCGCGGGTGAAAAAACAGAACGAATCGTTGAGATGGAGCTAGAGCTACAAGGCGGCGACCTTGCTGATGTCTATCGTTTAGCGGAACGTCTCGTGAAAAAAGCGAACGCACGAATGGGTTCTCTCAGTAAAGCCGCGCGTGGTTACTTATTAGCAGGAAAGAGTGCGTTGGAACCCTTTGTTCAAACGCACTTTGTTGATATTAATTCGGATTATTCGCTCGCCGACGCACTTTATAAGGCGCTCGAGTACGGTTTGCGTCATTGGCAACACAACGAGGCATGTCTGGAGTATCACGCCCACGTTCGCGCTGCTCAAGGTATGGCCGACGGAATTTATCTTTGCCGCGCAGTCATTGATCAGCTGAGAAGTCTCGACATTGACTGTCGCGATCTGCCTGAACAATTAGCGGAAATCCACCAGTCGCTAAGCTGGCTAAAGCGTTTTGAAGGATTGGCTGAGCTCACGGCCGAAGATGGCGCTTATCATCGAGCGTTAAAAAAGCAATCAAGTTTGTACGAGCATTTAGAGGATACTCAACAGCAAGTGATACAATTAGCAGAATTGGTCAAGGTGGTGCGTTCTGATAGTTATCAATGTGTATTGCTCGATTTGTCTCAATTTTTAATGGAAAAGCCGACTAACGAGGCGCTTGAGCAGCCTTGTCAAAGTTGGAGTACAGAACTTTTACGCAACGACTGGAAAGACGTTCAAGCGGCGTTCGAGGAAGTTGAGGATATGTCAGAAGAGCGTTATTTAAAGTTGTTGCCGGCTTTACAACATAGCTTAATGCTAGGTACCTGCTTAGGTCAGCTGTACGATGCTCAGCAGCGTGATAACTTCCGTTCGCCGTGGCTTGACCTAGCGCGGGGGATTCGTGAAATTAACGCGCTCCACATTCTACATGAAATGGTAAAAAACAGTGATGATCTTGCCGATGAGAAATTACTGGAATGGCAAAAAGTTCAACGCGAATCCTTACTAACTGCTTTAGAGTACTCACGCAAGGCGGCATTACGTCGTGAACCTTATTGGCAGCAATAAGTGGGTGACCATGCAAAACCGATTAGACCGAGTACCGGCAAAACACTTTATTGAAGCCTCGGAGCCAGTTTGGCAGCGTATTCACGAGCAGATCCGTTTACCGCAAGGCATGCTCAATTCACTACGTCATGGTGTCGCCGTCTCCTCTTTTATTGGCGAGGTAGCTGAGCGGTATCCCGAAGCGTTAGCCGCAGCGTGGCTTGAACCGATTTCGGCAAATGAGATTCGAGCGGCTTTTTTAACTCATATTGCAGCGGTTGAGTCCGAGAATGAACTAAAAGCTGCTGTGAGGCGATTCAGGCATGCTCACATGGCAGCGAGTGCGCTATTAGAATGGCAAGGTCAACGCAGCTTAGCTGAATCACTCGCCTTTTATTCGGAACTCGCCGATACATTGATTATCGAATCATTACACTGGCTTGAACAGCGCTTTTATCAACGTTTAGGGCGTCCGCTCGATATTGATGGCGAACTGCAGCATCTTTATGTGCTCGGTATGGGCAAGCTCGGCGGTCGTGAGCTCAACTTTTCCTCTGATATCGATCTTATTTTTTATTATCCAGAGCAGGGTGAAACACAGGGCGGCTCGCGGTCGGTAGAAAACTCCGTGTTTTTTACTCGGTTAGCTCAGGCGTTAATCGCTGTTTTGGATGAAAACACGTTTGATGGTCAAGCGTTTCGTGTCGATATGCGGCTTCGGCCTTTTGGACAGTCAGGCCCGCTGGTCACGAGCTTAGCGGCTTTAGAGCATTACTATCAGGAGCAAGGGCGTGACTGGGAACGCTATGCGATGGTAAAGGCACGGCTGCTCAATCGTTTAGGCAAGAAGCAGACAAATGCATTTCAAGAACTCATCCGGCCGTTTGTCTACAGACGTTACATTGATTTCGGTGCTATTGAAGCGCTGCGCAAAATGAAGCTTCTGATTACTCAGGAGACCAGGCGACAGGGCGCACAGGGTAATATTAAGTTAGCAGCGGGTGGGATACGAGAAGTTGAGTTCATTGCCCAAGCCCATCAGTTGATCCGTGGTGGACGCGAGAAGTCGTTACAAACGCGCTCAATCTATCGTGCATACGAGGCAATGGTCAACCTCGACATCTTCCAAGGGTCAGTGGCAAAACGTCTACTGCAAGCCTATGAGTTGCTTCGTGAAGTTGAACATCGACTGCAACAATTAGCTGATGAGCAAACGCAAAAGCTACCTCACGATGAATCAGCGCAAGAGAAACTTGCTTATCTCATGGGTGAGGAAGACTTTGCTCAGCTTGAGCAACGCATTGTTCAAGCGATGGACTTTATTCACAATGAATTTAAGCAAGTGGTAGGTGAAGGATCTGAGTGCGACGAGGAAGAGCAAAGTCTACAAGTGCTATGGCAAGATATGCTCGAAGACGACGCGGCACTGGAAATTATTGCTGCAGAAGGTGAGCAAGATGTTGACGGTATCTGGCGTTTAATCAAGCAATTTCGCAGTGAAGCTCGTAAGCGAAGTTCGGGGCCGCGAGGTCGAGCCGCATTAGCGCGTTTAATGCCATTGTTATTTCGGCAGATGATAGCGCAACCTCAATCGATGACGATTCTTGAGCGTGTGCTTACTGTTATTCGCGCCATTATGAGTAGAACAGCTTACATTGAGTTGTTGGCCGAAAACCCAGGCGCCCGAGTTCAACTTTGTCGTCTGTGTGCCGCTTCACCGTGGGTTTCGCAGCAATTGGCACTGCATCCTATTCTACTCGACGAGCTGATCGATCCGCAGCACTTGTACCAACTACCTGATTTGACTGATTACCCAAGCGTACTCAATGAGTTTCTGATACGCACGCCCGAAGATGATTTAGAGTCACAAATGGATGCGTTACGGCAAGCGAAACAGGTGTTGCAGCTTAAAATTGCGGCTGCGGATATCACGGGTGGCTTAGAGCTTATGAAAGTAAGTGACCACTTGAGTTATTTGGCTCAGGCGGTGACCGCAGAAGTCGTGCATCTGGCTTGGCGACAAATGGCGCAGCGTCACGGCACACCGCCAGGACGTTCGATACAGGATACGGGCTTTGGCGTACTGGCATACGGTAAGCTAGGGGGGTTGGAGCTCGGATATGGCTCAGATCTTGATTTGGTCTTTGTGACTCACGCGCAGTACGAAGGCTACACTGATGATGCCAAACCTATCGAAGTGCAACAATTTTACTTGCGATTGGCGCAGCGTATTCTGCACTTATTTACTACACGAACCGTGGCGGGAGTTTTATACGAGGTTGATTTACGCTTAAGACCCTCTGGTCAAGCTGGCTTATTGGTAACGCAGTTAGATTCGTTTATCCGCTACTTACGCGATGATGCATGGACTTGGGAGTTGCAGGCTTTGGTGCGTGCGCGCCCGATATACGGGACCGATGCTGTGCAAGCTGACTTACAAGATATCCGTTGCGCCATTTTGTCGCGTACGCGAGAAGCAACTAGCTTACGGGAAGATATTCTTGCGATGCGCCAAAAGATGCGGGCACATCTTTCAAGCGGGGGCACTCACTTCGATATCAAGCAAGATCCAGGCGGGATAGCGGACATCGAGTTTATTGCGCAGTATCTAGTACTCAACTATGCGCATGATTATCCACAATTGACCGAGTATTCGGACAATATTCGTATCCTAACTTGCGCCGAACAGTGTCATTTAATCGATCCTGTGGAAGCACAAGATCTTATCAACGCGTATCAAATTTTTCGCTGTGAGAGCCATGCGTTGGCATTACAGGGCGAAGATGCGTTAAGCCAACACGACTTAACCACAGAGCGTGATGCAGTTCGTCGTGTTTGGTCGCGTTTACTGAGCGAAAATGCGAGCGGCATTTAGCTGTAGTAGCTCGGCATATCCTCTTGGGGTCGTGTTTTGAAGCGTCGATGGACCCATAGGTACTGTTCAGGCGCTTTCAATACGGCTTGCTCAACCAGTTGGTTAATGAGCGTTGCGTCGGCGAGGTCATCGCCTATCGGGAAGTTGACTAACTTAGGCTCGTAGTAAACATCGTAGCCCGTGCCATCTTCACGTCGAACGCAACGACTGACAATAACGTTGCAGTTTTTGTGGTTGGCGAACAGCATGGTGCCGGTGGTTGTAGAAGCGTCAGGGACTGCGAAAAAGGGAGCGAATACGACGCGGCGACGGCCATAGTCTTGATCCGGTAAATAACCGGCTATTTCACCGTTCTTGATAGCATTGACCATGCCTTTTACATCGCGACGTTGGATCATATACTTGTTTGAACGCGCGCGCCCTTTAGTCTGTAAGTACTCCATAACGGCATTGTTGTGAGGACGATAGAGTCCAACTGCAGGCTCAACAAAGCCGTGTAAACGTGCATGAACCTCTAAACTCAAGAAGTGGAACAAGAGCATTAATACGCCTTTGCCGCCTTCTTGAGCATCTCTTAGGTTTTCTTCGCCATGGACGTGCAGCTTGCGTTTGATACGCCAATTCGGCCACCACCACGCGATACCCACTTCGAAATAGGCGATTCCCGTATTTTCTAAGTTTTTCTTAACTAATCGTTCGATCTCATCGGCCGGTTTATCGGGAAATGCCAGTGCTAAGTTACGGCGTGCAATGGCGACTCGACGCGGTAACGCCTTCATTAACAATCGGCCCAAGCCTTTACCCATGGCGATCTGTAGGCGATACGGTAACCATGAAACAGAATAAAGGAAAATAACACCGAGCCAAGTTAGCCAGAACTTAGGGTGTAAAAAATAGAGTTTAAACTTGGGTTGTTCGATCACGGACACAGTTCTTATTTTGGAACGAATAATACGTAGATTAACACAAATCAAAAACGTGCAGTGAACCGACCATTCACTGCACGTTCAGTGTTGAAGCTTAATTGAACGACTTATTCAGCCGCCGTGCTATCAACATTTTCAGAGAGGCTTTCGTTGATGGCTTGCAAATCATCAGCTTGCAATTCCCCAACCGTTTGTTCGAGGTTGATACGCTGACGAATATAGCCGTAGCGTGCCTGCGCTAGATTACGGCGTGCATCGAACAAATTACGGGTACTGTTAAGTACATCGACGATAGTCCGAGTACCCACTTCAAAGCCTGCTTCCGTTGCTTTTAGTGCACTCTCGGCTGAGGTTACTGCTTGCTGGAATGCACGGATACTCGCAATTGATGCATTGACCTCGTAGTAGGCATTGCGAACTTGACGCTCAACCGAGCGCTGAGTTTCCACCATTGATTGGCTTGCAGCAACATAGTTGTCGCGTGCCTGAGCAACTTGTGATGAGGTCCGGAAACCGCTGAAGATTGGTACAGAAACTTTTACACCAATAGAGCGCGTGTCAAGTCGAGGTAAGTCTATGGTGGTACCGTCGATCGTGGTTTCACTGTCTTGAGTACTGTAGCTTGCTGTTAAGCCAACAGTCGGGTAGTGACCGGCTTGATTAACTTCGATCTGCTGCTCGGCGATGTCAACATTCACCATGCTTTGCATGAGATTTAGATTGTTATTTTCAGCCTTTTTAACCCAACGGAGGACTTCCGCAGGCTGAGGGTCAGAAGGCGAAAAAGTATCGGTATTGAGACCGGCTAAGGATTGCGGATACTGACCTGTGATTTCGCGAATATTTTCCATCGCAATTTCAACGGCGTTACGCGCTTGAATTTCGCGAGCAACAGCGCTGTCATATTGAGCCTGCGCTTCATGAACGTCAGTAATCGCAGTCAGTCCGACTGAAAACCGTTGTTTAGTCTGTTCTAGCTGGCGCTCGATTGCTCGTTTTTCAGATTGGGCAAAGGCTAAGTCGTCTTTTGCTTGCAGTGCACCAAAGTAGGCGTTTACGACGCGTAAGCGCAATGATTGTTCCGCGGCTTGATAAGCGACTTCAGCGCGATAGGCTTGTTTGTTAGCGATATCTGACTCTTTCCATGTGCTCCAGTCAAAAATGTTTTGATTTAAGCTAACGCCAGCGCTCCAGCCATTTGAATCGCGCTTGTATGTGCCTAAGCCTGGCTGGAATGATTCTGATGAAGAATCACTGATGCCAACTTCGCCCGCGATCTGTGGCCAGAATGCGGAATTAGCGATATCGACGTTCTTTTGTGCGGCATCACGCTCGGCGGCTGCCCGGAGTAAAGCTGGATCGTTCTTCACAGCTAACTGGTATACGTCACGTAA
>NZ_CH672408.1:187673-207467 GCF_000152885.1 Idiomarina baltica OS145 | reverse complement strand
CGCAAACGCAAATCTTTAATTAAGCCACTGCCATTAATATCACTGATACCATTCTGATCAAATTCAAATCTCAAATTAGGATGCGTCGTGTCGATTAAATAGCTACGATCGTCTATTTCAATGACGATATGTCGATAGGGCTTATCTGGTTCAAACTCACCGCGCGTATAAACACTGACCTGGTGACTACCGATCGACAGGTCGAATGATGTGAAAAAGCCATTAGCGAATTCCGCGACGTAAATTAAGCCCTCATCATTAATAATTACATTAAGAATATAATTGGGCGGTACGGAATCGGTTCGTATTTGAGATTGGCCGGCTTTAAATATGTGGGTATCAAAGTGTTTGGTATAAGAAAAACCAAAGTTAATCGCTTCCTTGCGGCCCGAAGGATAGGTCAGCTCACCTTTTCCTTCTACGCGCCAGTCTGCTGCAACCGCATTATGAGGCACTGCTGCGAAGAGCAGTGTGGGTATAAGTAATAGCTGGAGCAAGTAGCGCATCATCAATACTAGACCTTTAAGAATTTATTAAAGGTCTAGTATTGAACGATTTTAAAACGTGATCAAGTGGTCAAATTGACTGCTATGAGTGTGAATATTTACTCAATACGCAGCATGTCACGAATTGACGTTGACAACATCAACCTTAAGCGTGAGATGTTGTCCAGGCTGCAAGTACCGGTTACGGCTTATATTATTCCATTGCTCAATTTGAGAAATAGTAACATTAAAGCGATTAGCGATGCGTGCTAACGAGTCGCCGCTACGCACCTGATATACGATGGTGCGTAAGATACCCGTCGATTTAGGTGAGCTATCGCCTTTTTGCCAAATGACTAGCTGCTGTCCTGGTCTTAGATAGTCGCCGGGTGCCATCGAGTTCCAACTAGCTAACTCTCTAACGCCAACATTAAACGCGCGAGAAATATCCCACAACGTATCACCAGAGCGAACGTCATAGTTTATCTTTGACTGACCATATTGCTTATCTTGTTTTGCTAAACGGCGCTGATTAGAAGATAAGGTGTACTGCTCAAGGTCTTTTGTCGCAACTGGAATTAACAAGTAATCGCCCGCGCGAATCAAGGCTCCGTTTAAGTCGTTGACACTCTGAATCACATCAACAGAGGTGTTGTACTTTTTAGCTATCGTCAGCAGGCTTTCGCCGGTACGAATTTTATGGCGCTTCCAGCTGAGCCAATCTTTAGGATCGGTTTTCTTAATGGCGCTTTCGAAGATACTCGCATTCGGTTGTGGTAGCAGCAAACGATGAGGTCCATCGGGAGCCGTAGCCCAGCGATTATAAGCTGAATTATAGCGGTGTAGCGTTTCGAGCGGTAATTCAGACATTTCGGCAGCGCGGGCAAGATCGATTTGTCCTGGTACCTCAATAACGTTGAGTTGCGGCTGGTTTTCTATCGGATACCAAACGATACCGTACTTGTCTGTGTTTGCTAAAATATCAGCAAGAGCAAGCAGCTTGGGCACGTAAGCGCGCGTTTCTCGCGGCAAATCTAAGTGCCAAAAATCAGTTGGTTCGCCTTTACGCTTGTTGCGTCGGATCGCAGCTGCTACGCGACCTTCACCCGAGTTATAGGCAGCGAGCGCATGTAACCAATTACCATCAAAGTAATCATGCAGTGCTTCGAGGTAGTCGAGTGCTGCTTTAGTCGCCGCGTAAACATCACGGCGGCCATCATACCACCAATCAATTTTAAGACCGTAATGGCGCGCCGTAGACGGAATAAATTGCCAAACCCCCGATGCACTACCATGACTGTATGCGAAAGGGTCAAATGCACTTTCAACAATCGGTAGTAGGGCAAATTCCATCGGCATCCCGCGCCGATCAATTTCCTCAACGATTAAGTGCAGAAAGGGTTCGGCTCGCTTACCGACGCGTTCAAGATACTCGGGGTGACTGACATACCAATTTCGCTGTGAATTCACTCGAGCATTGTCGGGTACATCCAACGCGAGTTTCATGCGAATTCGTTGCCATAAGTCGTCGATTGGCACAGGTTTAGCGTTTTTGCTCTCATGTTCGGTCGAGCTAGCTTCGACGGGAACCGGTTGTAACTCGTCAAGATTGAGAGCCGTATCGGTCACTGGTTCGTGCGCTTTTTCATTGACGCTGACATCTTCACTTGGATGCAAAATAGACGTCATTTGGCAACCCGACAATGTTAGTAAAGAGGCGCACAGCAACGAGCTCGTTAAAAAGTTATAACGTACATTCATGATTAACTTCTTTAATAATGTTATAATATAACGTGGATATACTACGTGACTACGCGTTATCTTTCCACTCTCTAATGATGCCAAACACGTCTTCTGAGGAACTTAGTGTCTGTTCAGCATAATCACTCGCCGCTTGGCGAACTGCTGACTGGTCAAACCGTAAAAACGGATTAATTGCCAGCTCCAATTGGAGCGTCGATGGCAATGTGATCTGATCGTTTTGACGCATGAGCTTTATTTTTTCTAAGTAACTTTTTAAAACTGCATTGTCGGGTTCGACAAGAGAGGCGAAGGTTAAGTTCGCTTGCGTATACTCATGTGCGCAAAAAACACGCGTCTCGCCTGGTAGGCGACGCAGTTTATCAAGTGACGAAACGAACAACTCGGGGGTGCCCTCAAACATACGGCCGCAGCCGCCAGAGAACAGCGTGTCACCACAAAAAAGTGCTGTGTCACCATAGAAGCTAATATGATCTAGGGTGTGACCCGGCGTGGCTAAAACGTCAAACCGTAAGCCAGCGATCTGAACTGTATCGCCCTCCATTACAGCGTAGTCAATGCCCTTAATAGCGGGATTGTCAGGACCGTAAGATGTCGCTGGGAAGCGCGCTTTGAGTGCTTCAAGCCCACCCGTATGATCATGATGATGGTGTGTAATGAGGTAACCAGCGATGTCCTTTTTATTCGCTTTTAACCATTCAATGACCGGCTTGTCATCACCCGGGTCGACAACGACAACACGATCCTGAGTGGATTCGATTAACCAAATATAATTATCATCAAAGGCTTTAACAGGATGTACTCGCATACTCTGGGTTTCCTCGCTATGATTATGCGTAGACTCTAGCCTAACACAAAGGTCGGCCCTTGTTTATTCAACCCGCGTATCGTCGTACGAAAATGCAGGAACCCGATGACTGGGACCAACTTGCGAACGGACAGATGATTCAGTCCTGTGTACAACAACAACTGGACGACTCTCGCAAGCATTGCCTTAACGGCACGACGGTTACGCTTGGTAACTTGGCTCAACAACTGGATGTCAGTGGCTTTACGCTGGGTCGACCGATACATATCTGTCAAATTCAGAAGCCAGCAGAAAAATGTCATGGGGTTCGCGCGCACTATACTCAGTTGCCGATTAAAAATGAGTCGGTGGACACCTTGGTTTGTCCGTTTGTATTAGATTTTTCGGCCGATCCACACCAAGTATTGAGAGAAGCGCTACGCGTATTAGCGGATGACGGTACTCTGATATTAGCGGGCTTTAACCCGTTGAGCCCTGCTATGTTGAGCGGGCTCTGGCGCAGTCAGCGATGGTCATTCCCGTGGCAAGGACGGTATTTCAGCCAAGCACGCGTTAAAGACTGGCTGTCGTTGCTGGGATTCCGAGTGGAGCGGCAACGCTATTTTATTGGGCATTTTCTTGCAAAGCAGGATGCCGAGTTCGGTGGCTACAGTGAGTGGCTATGTCAACGCTGTTCGTGGTTAAGTGCGGGTTACTGGTTAGTTGTAAAAAAATCATGTTATATAAAACCACAGGTCAACAAATCGAGAAAAGAGCGTTTAAGCTTGACACAAGCGTTACCTGCGGCGAGAGTAAAACAATCTGCAAATTGGTATTTTGAAGAGAGGTAATTATGGTAATTGATGCTAAAAAGCTTTGTCAGACGGCAAAAAACAACGTAAATGAAGTAACCACTGAGCAACTTCAGCACGCATTGCGGGACGGCGCGCGAATTATTGATGTGCGGGAACCGGCTGAATTTACTCAAGGGCATATTCGTGAAGCTATTAATATGCCTCGTGGTGTCCTTGAGATGCAGCTTAATCAGCATCCCGATGTTGCGGGTTATGATGACGCGCTTGATCGTATTGCCGAAAAGCCGTTGTACCTAATCTGTCGTTCAGGCGGACGTTCTGCGCTCGCAGCTGAAAGCTTACAACGGATGGGATTCACGCAAGTGTATAGCGTGGACGGTGGCATGAACGCATGGCAAGAAGAAAAAAGACCCGTTGTTGCGGGTGTCGAATAAGCACCGAGGTTATTCGGTGCTAAAACCCGTATCGACTTGGGTCGGGTTTTGTTCAGCTGCGGCGCGCGCAAGCTCGTCGCAGCGCTCGTTTTGCGGATGCCCTGCGTGACCTTTCACCCACTCCCATGTCACTTTATGAGCAGCAATGGCTTGGTCTAACTGTTGCCACAAGTCGACATTTTTAACGGCTTTTTTATTTGATGTACGCCAACCATTGCGTTTCCAGTTATGAATCCATTGCTCAATGCCTTGCTTTACATATTGACTATCGGTGGTCAGAATGACATCGCAGGCTCTGTTAAGGACTTGAAGGCCCTTAATGCAAGCAAGAAGCTCCATACGGTTGTTGGTCGTGCACTGATAACCGCCACTGAGCTCCTTATGATGTTGACCGTACTCGAGTACGACACCGTAACCACCAGGACCAGGATTGCCCAGGCATGAACCGTCTGTAAAAATATGTACTTTAGCCATGCGACTCACTGTAAAATAAACTGAAACCGCGAGTATATCAGGAATCAAACACTATGCGTCAGATCGTTTTAGACACCGAAACTACAGGCATTAATCCCGATGACGGACATCGTATCATTGAAATCGGGTGTGTTGAGTTAATAGATAGAAAGCCGACGGGAAACCACTTTCACGTTTATATTAATCCGGAGCGCGTGGTTGAGGATGAAGCCATTGCGGTGCATGGTATTACGAACGAATACCTCGCGGATAAGCCCGTTTTTGCACAAGTGGTTGATGCATTTATTGATTTCATCAAAGGTAGCCAGCTTGTAATCCATAATGCGCCGTTCGACGTCGGCCACATGGACGCTGAGTTTAAGCGGCTCGGCAAGATGTACGGCAAGACATACGACTACTGCGATGTACTCGATTCACTTCAATTAGCGCGTGAAAAGCGTCCGGGCCAACGCAATAGTTTGGACGCATTATGCAAAGCTTTTCATGTCGATAATTCTGCTCGTGAATTACATGGCGCTCTGCTCGATGCCGAGATCCTCGCGGATGTCTATTTGGCGATGACGGGCGGGCAAACAGCGTTGAGTTTGCACGGTCAAAATCAAGACAATGAGAACCAAGAACCGGGCGCCATTGCGCATCAAGCAATAAAAAATCGTCCACAGCTAAAGGTTTTACGCGCAACAGCCGATGAAGAGGAACAACATCAACAGCGCTTAGCGATAGTAAAATCTGAAGGTGGTGCGTGCCTGTGGCTCGATTCGTAACAACGGTATTACTGGGACTTTTATTAACTTTTAGTAGCCAACTACTCGCACAGTCGGATCAAGGCAACGCGCAAAACAATAGCGAACCACCGGCTAAGCTTGACGTAATTAATGATCCGATGGCAAACCGCTTGCCCATTGAGGGACAGCGATTTCGAATTGATGACAAAATCAAACAGATTACGTTGCTGTTCTTCCGAGAGCGCGGCAGTGCGCCGCTCATACTAATAAAACCCGATGGCAGTAAATGGTATGAAACACGCCATCCTATCGAACAAGTCACTTGGTATACTAACGAAAACTTCGACATGATCCGCATTAAGGATCCGATGCCTGGACCTTGGCAAGTCGCAGGACGAGTCGACGAGCAAAATGAAGCGGTTATCGTCTCAGATATTAAATTTAAAGCAAAACCGTTACCTTCCCCACTTTATGAAAATGAACAAATAAAGGTCGAGGGCACGCTGTACAACGGGGACGTTCCTGTTGAGACTGCTCGCTTTCATGAGACGGTATTACTTGATGTGTTATTTATTAGCACCAACAATTCTAGCTTCGACAATTTTGGCGTTGCACCTAAGCGTGTGGGTCAGTTTTCAGATGATGGCAAAGGATATGATGAACAAGCGGGTGACGAGGTGTTTACCAGTCGGTTCAAACTAACTATTCCGCCCGGCGAATACATGCCAACGTACGAATTAACCACGCCACTTTATGATCGCTCGTACGAAACTTCTGCTGTAGTCGTTGAGCCAAGTCCAATCACCATGAGTGTTAAGCAAGCGAATCGAGCTGAGCAGGATCATCAACTAATTTTAACTATTGATGGCGATCGTGTTGAATTGAGCAGCATGGCGATTAATGGAACGGTGGATTTTCCTAATGGTGAAAAGCGCGACTTTTCATTAACGGAAATAGAAGCGAACACCGTTAATATTCCTATTGCAAACCTCGATTTTGGCCGCCATCTCATCGATATGACGATTTTTGCGACAAATAAGCAAGGTCGAGAGTTTGAGTTAGTGATCGATGACTATAGCTTTATTTCGAAACGTCCTGACAAGAGTACCTTAACGAAAGCGGAGCAATTTGCAGCTAAACGAGCCGCGTTAGAACAGCAGCGGATAGAAAAGCAACGGCAAATTGAGGAGCAAGAGTCGCAAGCGGTGGTGAATTTAGTCATTATTGTGGCGATTAATGTGATCTTGGTACTACTCGGAGTGAGTGCAATTTGGTTCCGAAAGAGACGAACTAAGTCGGCAGCAACGGATAGTCATGATAAAAATGATTAAAAAACGTCTCATCTGGACATTTAACAGTCAAACGAACGGGAAAATATAAAAATCTTTAAAAAAAGGGTTGACTGAATCGGTGGTCACTCGTAATATTCACGCCGCGTTGAGGGGGCAACCCCCAACACAGTGACTTAGTGGAGCGGTAGTTCAGTTGGTTAGAATGCCGGCCTGTCACGCCGGAGGTCGCGGGTTCGAGTCCCGTCCGCTCCGCCATTAAGTCACGCACACTCTGAGAATGTGGAGCGGTAGTTCAGTTGGTTAGAATGCCGGCCTGTCACGCCGGAGGTCGCGGGTTCGAGTCCCGTCCGCTCCGCCACTTCTCAAAAATTAAAGTCCCACGTTGGGGCTTTTTTTTTGCCTGTAATTCATGCCTTCCTAGCACTAGTCGAAAAAAAACGCCGTTTGAGCGTTACGCGCTTGCCACTGTTACAATATAACCATAAAGTAAAGAAATTAAATATCACAATAACAAGTTAGGAGATAACTATGCGTAAAACGCTCGTAGCCGTTGCTATTGGTACAGCGCTATCGCTCGCCGCATGTAGCGATGCTGAACAACAGAACCAACAAACTTCACAACAAGCTGAAACCGCGCAAGCGGAACAAGCGAGTAAAGACGTTGCTCAACAAAATCCATTTTTTGAGCCTAGCCCACTGCAGTATCAAGCACCTGATTTCGATGCGATCAAATTCGAACATTTCGAACCTGCATTTGAGCGCGGCATGAAAGAGCACATGGAAGAGATTGAAGCAATTGCTTCAAACTCAGAAGCGCCTACCTTTGAGAACACCATCGTTGCGATGGAAAAATCAGGCCAGATCCTGAATCGTGTAAGCGCTGTGTTTTATAACCTTTCATCTTCAAACAGCGACGATCAAATTCGTGATTTGCAAGTCAAGTTAGCGCCGAAAATGTCAGCGCATAGCGATAATATCTCGCTCAACGCAGACTTGTTTGCACGCATTAAAACTTTATATGACAAGCGTGAATCACTGGATCTAGATACGGCTTCTTTACGTTTGCTTGAAGATACTTACAAAAGCTTTGTACGTTCAGGTGCACAACTCAGTGATGCGGATAAACAAAAAATCCGTGATATCAATGAGCAGCTATCAAGTCTCACTACCGAGTTTCGCAACAACTTGATGAACCTGACACAAGAAAATGTTATCTACGTTAAGGATAAAGCGGAGCTGGCAGGTTTGAGTGATAGCCGTATTCGCTCGTTAGCTAGTGCTGCTGAGAGTCGCGACCATAAAGGTGAGTATGCCATTGTATTAACTAATACCACGCGCCAGTCGATTCTAGCAGAGCTCGAAAACCGTGAGTTACGCCAGCGTGTATGGGAAGCTTCAGCTAACCGTGGCACTGGGAACACGAAAACAGACCAACGTCCTCTAGTTAAGAAACTCGTTGAGTTACGTGCTCAGAAGGCGAGTTTATTAGGCTACGATAGCTGGGGAGATTACACCTTAGAAACCAATATGGCAGGTAACCCAGAGGCCGCACAAGACATGCTACGTGACTTGGTTCCAGCGGTTGTATCGAACGTTGAGCGCGAAGCGCAAGAAATTCAAGCAGCTATCGATGCAGACGGTAAAAACTTCGAACTGAAGCCGTGGGATTGGTTCTACTACGCTGAGAAAGTGCGTGAAGCTAAATACGCAATCGATGGCGAACAAGTTAAACAATACTTTGAATTCAACCGTGTGTTAAAAGATGGTGTGTTCTATGCGATGAACCAGCTGTTTGGCATCACATTTAAAGAACGTGATGATATTCCAGTTTATCATCCTGACGTTGAAGTCTATGAAGTGTTTGATGTTGATGGCTCAAGCTTAGGCCTGTTCTATGCCGATTACTATGCGCGCGAGAGCAAGCGTGGTGGTGCTTGGATGAGTTCATTCCGCAGCCAATCAGAACTGCTTAATCAAAAGCCTGTTATTCTCAATAACATGAACATCACAAAAGCACCAGAAGGTGAGCCGACCTTATTGAGCTTTGATGAAGTATCCACGATGTTCCACGAGATGGGTCACGCGTTACACGGGATGTTCTCTGATGTGAAATACCCGTCACAAGCGGGTACTAACGTACCGCGCGATTATGTCGAGTTCCCATCTACGTTCCAAGAAGACTGGACTTTGAATCCTAAAGTAATCGCTCACTATGCTAAACACTATGAGACCGGCGAGCAGATTCCACAAGAGTTGCTTGATAAAGTACTTGCGGCACGTAATTTCAACCAAGGTTTTGACACCTTAGAGTACGTTGCGGCGGCATTGCTCGATCTGGAATATCACACAGTACCGGCGGGAGAAGATATTGGTGATGTGGGCGAGTTCGAGCAAAAAGCCCTTGAAGAAAATGGTGTAGCGGTTGAAGCGGTGCCACCGCGTTATCGTTCGACCTATTTCGCACATGTCTTTGCAGGCGGCTACTCTGCTGGCTATTACGCTTATATGTGGAGCGAGGTGCTTGCAGCAGATGCATTTAAGTATATGAACCAAAATGGTGGTTTGACGCTAGAAAATGGTCAAGCATTCCGTCGCGATATCTTATCTCAGGGTAGCAGTAAAGATCCGATGCAGCAGTACATCGATTGGCGTGGCCAAAAACCGACTGTTGAAGCCCTGCTTGAGCGTCGTGGTTTGACGGAACCAAAAGTTGACTAAAAACATTTAGTAAATCTGTAATATAGTGCTGTAAATAAAAGCCACTGGCGTTATGATCGCCAGTGGCTTTTTCATTTATCGGCAGGGATATTACAAGCAATGACAGAAAAAATTGTCGTGGTTGGAGGCGGTGCAGGTGGTTTAGAGTTGGCGACCCAATTAGGAAGAAGTTTAGGGCGCTCGGGTAAGGCAGAAGTGTTATTAGTTGATAGAAATAGCACGCACGTTTGGAAACCGTTACTGCATGAGGTTGCATCAGGTGCGCTTGACTCGCGACTCGCAGAACTTGATTACCGAGGACAAGGAGCTCGTTCTGGCTTTCGGTTTATCGTGGGCACGCTGGAAGCCGTTGATAAAGACAATAAAACCATTACTTTAGCGGCGATAGAGGAAGAAGGCGAGGAAGTGCTGGCACCACGCACTTTAAATTATGACAAGCTTATTCTATCCGTCGGTAGCGTCACTGCTGATTTTGGTACGCCAGGCGTCGCTGAACATTGCTACTTCCTCGACTCAACGGCGCAAGCCGATGCTTTTCACCATCATCTTTTGAACGAATTCTTGCGTGTTAACCAGGCACTCGAAGATGGTCATGATGTCACCCTAGACGTCGCTATTGTAGGCGGCGGTGCCACCGGTGTTGAACTTGCTGCTGAACTAGTACATTCCGTGTCTCTGCTGTCAATCTACGGTTTAGGCCACCTCACTCGCGATCGACTGAATATCACGTTAGTTGAAGCAGGTAAGCGCTTATTACCCGCATTGCCCGAGCGTTTATCACAATCGGTGCATAAAAAGCTTAATAAACTCGGAGTAAAAGTGCTGCTTGGTAACCCCGCCAAGGAAGCCCAAAAAGGTCAGTTGGTACTTAATGATGGACAAAGTATCAAAGGCGATCTAATGGTGTGGGCAGCCGGGGTTCGAGCACCTGATTTCTTGACGGAATTGGGTCTGCCAACGCGGAAAAATAATCAGATCGAAGTTGACTCGTTCTTACAAGCAAAAGGTGCCGATTCAATTTATGCATTGGGCGATTGTGCCGCCTGTGCCATTGATGAAAACCGCTTTGTCCCACCGCGTGCGCAGTCGGCTCATCAAATGGCTGACTGTCTTTATAAAAATATCCGTCGCATGCAAAAAGGCAAAGCGCCCAAAGCATTTAAGTACAAAGACCGTGGCTCATTGGTGTCGCTCAGCCGATTTTCGGCCGTAGGGAACTTAATGCAAAGTAAGAGCTTATCGATGTCTATCGAGGGCACGTTGGCGCGTTATGCTTATGCGAGTCTCTACCGCATGCATCAACGTGCGTTACACGGCTGGTGGAAGATGCTGCTCGTTATTGCTGTGGATAAGCTGAACCACGCGGTTAAACCCCGTTTAAAACTGCACTAAGCATGTACTTGAATAGCCCGATAAGGCAGAATATCGGCTTAATGTTTAGCATGCAGTTTACCAATTAGGTTTTTAATGGCAGCAGATACTTCTTTTGTTCATTTAAGAATTCACAGTGACTTTTCAATGGTGGATGGGCTGACTAAAGTGAAGCCCATTTGTCAGCGTGTGGCGGACATGAATATGCCCGCTATGGCGCTTACCGATCAAATGAACTTTTGTGGTCTGGTGCAATATTATGGCGCAGCTCACAGCCAAGGTCTCAAGCCGCTTATCGGGGCTGACTTATGGGTATGGGGGGACTACCCCGAAGGTGAGATTTTTCGCCTGACCGCATTGGCAATGAACAATGATGGATATCAGCAGATTATCCAACTCATTTCAAAAGCCTATTTGCGCGGTCACGTGCAGGGCAAGCCGGTGATTGATAAAGCCTGGCTGGCGCAGCATAACGCCGGCATCATTCTGCTCTCGGGCGCGCGCGAAGGGGATATTGGCCGAGCGTTGTTGAAAGGTCATCAGGAACCTTTGCAAGAGAGCCTGGCGTTTTATAAGCAATACTTTCCTGAGCGATTTTATCTCGAGCTTATTCGTACCGGTCGCGCAGAAGAAGAGGCGTATCTGCATAGTGCGGTTCAACTCGCGGCAGAGCATGACTTGCCGGTAGTCGCGACGAACGAAGTGGTATTCCTCGAAGAAGAGAACTTCGAAGCACACGAAATTCGAGTCGCTATTCATGATGGCTATCAACTCGGTGATAAGCGACGTCCGAAAAAATACTCACCACAACAGTACTTGCGCAGTGCTGAAGAAATGCACGAGCTGTTTGCCGATTTACCCGAAGCGTTGGAAAACACCGTTGAAATCGCAAAACGTTGTAATGTCACCATTCGTTTAGGTGAATATTTCCTCCCGGCGTTTCCCACAGGTGATTTAACTGAAGGTGACTACCTCGTTAAGGTTTCGCGCGAAGGTTTAGAAGAACGACTAGAATTTTTATTTCCCGACGAGGCAGAACGTCAAGCAAAACGTCCTCCTTACGATGAGCGCTTGCAAACCGAACTCGATGTCATTAACCAGATGGGGTTCCCGGGCTATTTCCTTATCGTCATGGAGTTTATTCAGTGGAGTAAGGATAACAATATTCCTGTGGGGCCGGGTCGTGGTTCAGGTGCAGGCTCGCTAGTCGCTTACGCGTTAAAAATCACCGATCTCGACCCGCTCGAATTTGACTTACTATTCGAACGTTTCTTGAATCCAGAACGGGTTTCAATGCCAGACTTTGATGTCGATTTTTGTATGGATCGACGCGACGAAGTGATTGACCATGTCGCAGAACTGTATGGGCGCGACGCGGTATCACAGATTATTACCTTCGGTACGATGGCCGCTAAAGCCTCGATTCGAGACGTAGGGCGTGTGCTGGGTCACCCTTACGGCTTTGTTGATGGCATCTCTAAATTGGTACCTGGCGATCCAGGCATGACGTTGGCAAAAGCCTTTGAGCAAGTGCCCGAATTGGGCGAACGGTACGATGCCGACGAAGAAGTCAAAGAATTGATAGATTTCGCTCGTATCTTAGAGGGCGTGACACGTAACGCAGGTAAACATGCGGGCGGCGTGGTCATTTCGCCGACCACTATTACTGACTTTGCCGCACTCTATTGTGATGACGAGGGTAAAAACCCGGTTACTCAGTTTGACAAGAACGATGTGGAATCGGCGGGACTCGTAAAGTTTGACTTTTTAGGGCTACGGACATTGACCATCATTCAATGGGCATTGGATATGGTTAATGCACGCAAGAAAGAGGCGGGCGAACCGCTCATTGATATCAACGCAATTAGCTTAAATGACAAACAGTGTTTTGATGTGCTCAAACGCGCTGAAACAACAGCCGTTTTTCAGCTCGAATCAGCTGGAATGAAGAAGCTGATTTTGCGACTGCTACCGGATAGTTTTGAGGACATCATCGCGTTGGTAGCGCTGTTCCGACCGGGCCCTCTCGAATCAGGTATGGTTGATAACTTCATTGATCGTAAGCACGGGCGAGAAAAAGTATCTTATCCCGATGAAACGTATCAACACGAGTGTCTTGAGCCGATACTCGAGCCAACTTATGGCGTTATTCTATACCAAGAGCAGGTGATGCAGGTTGCCCAGGTGATGGCAGGCTACTCGCTCGGTGGTGCCGACTTGTTGCGTCGTGCGATGGGTAAGAAGAAACCGGAAGAGATGGCGAAGCAGCGAGAGGTATTCCGCGAGGGCGCGCACAACAATAATATCGATCCCGAGTTAGCGATGAAGATCTTCGACTTGGTAGAGAAGTTTGCCGGCTACGGGTTTAATAAATCTCACTCGGCCGCGTACGCGTTAGTTTCTTACCAAACTTTGTGGATGAAAACGCACTATCCTGCTGAATTCATGGCAGCGGTCATGTCGGCGGATATGGATAACACCGATAAAATCGTCACCCTAGCGGATGAATGCGAACGCATGGGCTTAGTGTTGCTTCCTCCGGATGTTAATAAAGGGGTGTACAAGTTTACCGTCGATGATGAACAACGCGTCGTTTACGGTATTGGCGCAATTAAAGGCGTGGGTGAAGCACCGATTGAGGCCATTTTAGAGGCACGTAATGAAGGGGGTCCATTTACGGACTTATTCGATTTTTGCTGTCGTGTCGATCTCAAGAAACTCAACAAACGTGTTTTAGAGCGTTTGATTCGTGCCGGTGCGATGGATAGCTTAGGTCCGCATCGTGCCAGTTTGATGGCTTCCCTTGAAAAGGCAATGCGGCAAGCTGTGCAACACCGTCAGGCTGAAAGCATTGGACAAGCTGATATGTTTGGCGTGCTCACGACAGAGCCTGAAGCCGTTGAGCACGAATTTGAAAAAGTAAAACCTTGGCCTGAAGCGGTATGGCTCGAAGGAGAGAGAGAGACCCTAGGTCTGTACTTGACTGGACATCCTATTAACCGCTTTCGAGCAGAATTACAGCATTACGTGGTCGGGCAGCTTGCTAATGTTAATGAGACCCGTAAAAACGAATACGTGGGAGTAGCCGGCTTGGTAATTGACGTTCGTGTGATTACCAACAAACGTGGGCAACGCTTTGCGATTGTTACATTAGACGATAAAAGCGCACGTATGGATGTGATGCTGTATAGTAATGAATACGATAGTTACCAACACGTGCTCGAAAAAGACAGAATTTTGTGGGCAAAAGGTGAGGTACGATTTGATAACTTCTCTGGCAGTAATAGAATGGTCGCCAGAGAAGTAATGACAATTGAGCAGGCGCGTGCCAGTTTTGTTAAACATTTGGCGATCACGGTGACCGGTGAACAAATTGAAAAGGGTATGACTAAGCGTCTCGCTGAGACAATGCGACCCTTTGCACAAGGCACCTGCCCAGTAAAAATTCATTACCGAGGCGAACGCGCGTTGGCCTCGATGAACGTTGGGGCTCAGTGGTATGTTGAGCCGACTGACGAACTAATACATCATTTACACGATCTACTGGGTGAACAGTGGGTCACGCTCGAGTTTTAGAGGAAACATTAAATAATGAGCCTAAACTTTTTGGATTTTGAACAACCGATAGCCGAACTCGAAGCCCAAATTGAAGAATTAAAGAATGTTGGCGAACGTGGTGAGCTTGATATAAATATCGAAGAAGAGCTCCAACGGCTTAAGCAAAAGAGCAAAGAGCTGACCGAGAAAATTTTCTCTGAGTTAGGCGCTTGGCAGGTTGCGCAGTTAGCGCGTCATCCTCTGCGTCCTTATACACTGGATTACATCAAGCGCATTTTTACTGAGTTTGATGAAATGGCAGGTGATCGTGCTTACGCAAACGATGAAGCGATTATCGGTGGTGTAGCGCGACTTGATGGCAGACCCGTGATGGTTATTGGTCAGCAAAAAGGGCGCGAAACCAAAGATAAGATACGTCGAAACTTTGGTATGCCAAAACCTGAAGGCTACCGAAAGGCGTTGCGCTTAATGGAGACGGCTGAGCGTTTTAATCTGCCCATCATCACTTTTATCGATACACCGGGCGCGTATCCCGGGATTGGCGCAGAAGAGCGTGGCCAGAGTGAAGCGATTGCGCGTAACCTGAAAGTCATGGCGCGTCTTACTGTACCTATCGTTTGCACCGTAATTGGCGAAGGTGGCTCCGGTGGTGCCTTAGCGATTGGTGTCGGTGATCGCGTGAACATGCTGCAATACAGCACGTACTCTGTTATCTCGCCAGAAGGCTGTGCGTCTATCCTATGGAAAAGCGCATCAAAGGCCCCGCTTGCAGCAGAAGCGATGGGGGTTACCGCAGATAAAAGTAAGTCATTAGGCTTAATAGATACGATTATTCCAGAACCTCTGGGCGGTGCGCATCGCAACATGGACGAAATGGCGGACCGATTAAAGGCGCAACTAAACAGTGACCTTAATGACTTAGTGGGTCTCGATAAACAACAATTACTCGATAAGCGCTATCAGAAGTTGATGTCTTTCGGCTATTGCTAATCAGTCATTATGAAGAGCGATACGCTGTATTCTAAATTCCAGCACAGTTTACAGCGCTTACATCTAGTGCCCGGGCAACAACTCGTTGTTGCCTTGGGTGGTGGTGCCGATTCACAAACCGTACTCGACTGTTTGAACCGATTCAGACAAGCGAACCCGCAATACGAATATCTCGCTATCCATCTCGATCACCATTTTCATCCTCAATCTCCGGCTTGGGCAAAAACGATTAAAGGAAGTGTCGAAAGTTATGGTATGGCGTCTCACTTTGAAGACCTCATCTTTATAGAGAAAAACCGAGTATCGAAAGAGGCCATGGGGCGTGAGCGGCGTTATCAGCGTTTGGCAGAACTCACGGCAGATAATGCCATCATTTTGCTAGGACAGCATCGAAACGACCAAATTGAAACCTTTTTATTGCAATTGAAACGAGGCAGTGGGCCCCGAGGTCTCGCATCGATGGCTGAGGTCCAGCCATTTGTTGGTCAACGGAAACTGGTACGGCCGTTACTCGAAGTCAGTAAACAAGCTATCCTGAAGTACGCGCATGAGCACCAGCTAACTTGGATAGAAGATAATACCAATTATGATACGCGCATCGAGAGGAATTATCTGAGGCACAAAGTAATACCTCAATTAGAGCAGCGCTGGCCACAATTCGGGCAAAGTGTGCTGCGTTCAGCCGCGTTATGTGCAGAACAAGATGCTTTACTCGATGAGTTGCTAGCCGACAAACTTAACAACGCGTGGTGCTCTCATGCATGGCTAAATATAGGTTTAAGTTTAACGGAACTCGCTCATTTTTCTGAACCACTACAGCGCGCTGCGATACGCTATTGGCTGACACACCAGACGGGATGTGAACGCATGCCGTCGCAAGCTCAATTGCATCAAATTTGCCAACAAGCACTGAGCGCTGCAAATGATGCAAAAGTCGCCGTTAACCTGGCCTCCGGCTGTGTATATAGGTTTGCTAATGCGCTTTGGTGGTTTGAACACGCTGACCAAGAGATGCACATGTCAGGCCACCGTGTGCAGTTACCGCACCCTTATGGCGAGCTCGTTTGGCAACTAAACGGCGCGCGTGTAGATGAAAACTCACCTGTGTTAGCCCGTCTCACCGATCTGTCTGCGGAATTGAAATCAATCAAACTATACCAGCCCGAGCGCGACGGCGGTAAACCCATTCGGGGGTGGTTAAAGCAAGCGCGCATTCCGTGGTGGTTACGAGAAGAATTACCGATTATTCGTTCCGGGAGTTGGTTGTGGTTACCCGGAGTCGGATGGCTGAATCAAGTAAGTGGTGAGCAACCTCCGCTCATCATTAGCATGCAGCAGGGCGATGAGGACTAACATCGCTACGTCCTTCATAAAAATGACGTGCGCCACCTGCATGTTTCGCCGCATACATATTTTCATCAACTTGCGCTAACACCTGTTCAGCGCTCAAATAAGGTTGAATGCAGACCGATCCAGCACTGAGTTTAATATCATATCGGTTTATCAATCTGTGTTCGCATAATCGTTGTTGCATTCGTTTAAACGTGTCGTGAGCGGCACGTAATGAGGTGTGCGGTAATATAAGCAGAAACTCATCACCGCCATATCTTATCGCGGTGTGATGTTGATCAATTTCATCGCCGATGATTGCGGCAATTTGTTGTAAAATAGCGTCACCAACATCATGACCTTCGCTGTCATTGACTTGCTTAAAGTTGTCTAAATCGATCATCATTAACGTATGCTCATGCTGCTCAGCGGAATGAATGAGCTCGATGATACGCGACCGCACGATAGTTCGATTGAATAGTTGTGTCAGTGGATCACGAGCGGCGAGTTGACTCACTTTGTGAAACGCTAATAAATTCTTAAGTGGAAAGACGAGATGTGAGTGTATTTTTTTTAACCGCATTTTTTGAAGAAACGAAAGCGGTTGTGAGAACGTGTAAGTCATCTGTCCGAGTAACTGATCATCAGCGTAAACCAACACCGCATGTTGGTATTTTGGTTGACCCTGCCAAAGGGCAATAGTGTGCTGTAGAGATGGGCTCTCGAAGCGGATGGAATGGATTGGCACACGCTTATGCAAATGCGAACCATAGATTATAAAGAACTCATCAACGTTCAAGGTCGTTTGTAGTCGCTCGGAGAGAGAACGCGACCGTTGCCAATCTTCACGACGTGACAGATGACTCGATAATTTCTGTGGCATGCTGCATTGGGTGTTTGGTTTTATCGTTATTTTATTCAACATGACGACGACTTAACTGAAATAAAAATAGATTTAAGCAAAATCTATGCCGCTTAGAAAAAA
Source organism: Idiomarina baltica OS145 (assembly GCF_000152885.1). GTDB lineage: Bacteria > Pseudomonadota > Gammaproteobacteria > Enterobacterales > Alteromonadaceae > Idiomarina > Idiomarina baltica. The sequence goes on along the minus strand of NZ_CH672408.1, from coordinate 189,743 downwards.
GCGTAATAGTATCAAAAAGTTAAATTAGTAAAACGATTGTCATCCAAACAGTGTTATTATTTTGACAGGATGAAAATAACGATAAGGAGCAGCCTATGTACGGTACATTTGCCAGTTTACTGATGTTACTTGCAGTGGCCGTGGTTCTGGTTTGGGCATTTCGACGCATAAAGCTACCCGCTATTTTGGCGTATCTTACCGCGGGTGTGATTGCAGGACCCGACGTAATGGGTTGGATAGCCGATCCAAACGAGTATCACCTGATTGCTGAACTGGGTATTGTACTGTTGCTATTCTCGTTAGGTCTTGAATTCTCGCTACCGAAAATGCTCGCTATGCGGCGTTGGGTATTTGGCTTAGGTTCGGCTCAAGTGCTTGTTTCACTGGCCTTATTCATGGGCCTAGGACTTTGGTTGCTTGATAGCCCAACAGCCGCACTCGCTGTAGCTGGAGCGCTGGCGCTTTCGTCAACCGCAGTGGTGATAAAACAGCTCAGTGAAAGCTCGCAAACGGCAACGCGACGCGGACAAATGACCGTTGCCGTATTGTTATTCCAAGATATCGCGGTCGTTCCGCTATTAATAGCTATTCCTTTGTTAGCTGGTCAAGGCGGCGAGAATATCGCTTACAGCCTATTGCTTGCGCTATTAAAAGGCGCTGCCGTGATTACTGTACTCCTATTAATTGGCAAGTGGGTGTTGCCGTTTCTATTTAGAGAAATCGCCCGGCAGCGCACTGACGAATTATTCGTCTTAGCAACGCTTTTAGTGGCGTTGGTTGCTGGCGGTTTGACGCACTTATTTGGTCTGTCGATGGCGCTGGGGGCCTTTTTAGCCGGTATGATGCTTGGCGAAAGTAAGTACAAACATCAACTCGAAGCCGATATTCGCCCTTTCCGTGACATTTTAATGGGACTGTTTTTTACCACCGTCGGTATGCAACTGTCTCTGCATGCCGTGGTATTTGAGTTTCATTGGATAGTCGCCACTTTGCTGGTTATGGCGTTGATTAAGGTATTATTGATTCAAGGCGTAGCGCGCATGATGGGTGAACACCGACGTGATGCATGGGCTGCCGCGGTTTCGCTGTTTCAGATGGGTGAATTTGGCTTCGTACTTGTCTCTTTGGCGGCGTCTTACGGGCTTTTAGAGCCTCGGATCAGTTCCATTCTGATTGGTGTGGGTGTGTTAAGTATGGCGATTACCCCATTAGTCATTCAAAAGCTACAGCCTTTGGTCGCGTTCTTGGCACACGATGAAGGTGATTCCTCAGGTATTCACTCGGATCAAGCCGAAGAGGAACAAGCGGCTCCGGCACTTATATGTGGGTTCGGACGGGTTGGGCAGACGGTATCACGCTTCTTGGAAGCCGAAGGTATTAAACATGTCGCGATCGACAATGATCCGATGCGTGTGCAAGAAGCGGTTGCAGGGGGCGCGAAAGTGTATTTTGGTGATAGCGCTAAGCGCGATATCTTGCGTGCCGTTGGGGCGCAACATGCGCCATTAATCGTGATTAGTTATGCCGATGACACCTATGCGATAAAAACACTAAAAGAAATCCGTGCCATGAACGAAGACGCTTTTATCTTAGTGCGAAGCCGCGATGATAGCCGTCTGACTGCGTTGCAAGAAGCCGGCGCTTCACAAGTTGTGCCGGATACGCTAGAAGCGAGTCTGATGTTGATATCGCATGTGCTGAACCGCTCCGGCGTGCCTATTCGTCGCATTCTCACGCGCCTAGAACAAGAGCGACGTAACCACTATGGCGATATGCATGGCTTTTTCCCAGGCTCGCATACGGATATGGATCCCGAACGGTTAGAGAAACTACAATTTTTACACGCCGTGCCGCTACCTCAACACGCATGGGCGGTTGGTAAGTCGGTCGAAGATTTAGACTGGTCTAAACGTAATGTAGAGCTTAAAGCTATTCGCCGTGATGATGTCGAAGTGACTGATTTAACAGATCAAATTGAGTTAGCAGTCGATGATGTTGTGTTGTTAAGTGGTAAACCGGCTGCGGTGGAAGCGGCAGAGCGGTGGTTACTTGAGGGGTAACACGGGTTCA
>NZ_CH672408.1:183184-186931 GCF_000152885.1 Idiomarina baltica OS145 | reverse complement strand
CAAGCAGCTGAAGCGTGCGATCGTTTAGCGAAGCAACTAGATGAAGCTAAAACGGCTCAACACCGAGTCGAGCAAGCTCACAATGCACTGCGCGAGTCGTGGGTCCGCGCGCAGCAGCAGTTAGAGAGTGCGGAACAGCAGCATCAGCGTTTTGAAAGCACTTTGTTGCAACTTGCCGATAAAGAAGAGCACATTAAAGCTAAATTAGAGAGTGCGGAGCAGCAGGCGGCAGTGTGTGAATCCACCGCGGACGAGCTGGACCAGCGGTTTGAACAGCTACAAATTGAACTCAATCAATCTCAACGCGAAAGTGTCGAACAACATCAGCGCGAGTGCGAACAACAAGCACAGAGTGTTCGCACACAACTAGACCAACACCGTTTACAGCTGACGAGTACACAAGAACAACACGCTCAGCTTCAACGTATGTCCGAACGACAAAGTCAACGTTTGCAGGCGATTGATCTTGAGTTGAATGAATTAGCGGCACAGAAGGATGAAAGCGAAGAGCCACAGCAGGCACGACTCGAAGACCTGTTAGCACAGCGCGAGGAACGCAGTGAAGCGTTGCAACGAGCGCGCGATGCGCTCGCGCAGGTGGAATTAGACATTCATGAGCTCAGTCAAGGCCGTTCTCAATTGCAGCTTAAAATCGATCGCACTCAGCAGGCACTGCAAGGTCTCGATATTGAGTACGCTAAACTGGATGAACGGACACAAGGTGTACTTGAGCAACTCTCGCAAACTCAAAAAACACTCAAGGAGATCTTGCCACGTTTGCATGAAGCGGTGGATGAAGGGGCGACCATGAGCCAGCTTGAGCAAACGTATTCGCAGCAACTTGAACGTACTACACAACAAGTCGGTCGGTTAGGTGCTATTAATTTGGCGGCAATTGAAGAAGCCGAAACGCAAAAACAACGTAAAGATTACCTCGACGAACAATATGATGATTTATCGTCCGCACTAGAAACACTTGAGGCAGCCATACAAAAAATTGACCGTGAGACACGACAACGATTTAAAGCGACATTTGATGCGGTAAACGGTGATTTACAAGCATTGTTCCCGAAAGTATTTGGTGGCGGTTCGGCATCCCTCGAGCTTACAGATAGTGATTTGCTTGAAACCGGTGTAACTATCATGGCGCAACCGCCAGGGAAAAAGAATAGTACGATCCATTTACTCAGCGGTGGAGAAAAAGCGTTGACCGCTTTATCATTAGTCTTTGCTATTTTTAGACTCAATCCGGCGCCGTTTTGTCTTCTTGATGAGGTAGACGCACCGCTTGATGATGCCAACGTCGGCCGATTTTGCCGTTTAGTAAAAGAAATGTCTGAAACAGTACAGTTTATCTATATCAGTCATAATAAAGTGGCTATGGAAATGGCAACACACTTGGCTGGAGTGACGATGCAGGAAGCCGGCGTATCACGACTCGTCGCTGTCGATATTGAACAAGCTGTGGCAATGACCGAAGCATAATAATAAAGGAAGTATGAGATGAGCAATTTACAGATAACACTCAGTATTATTGGAGTATTGCTGATTGCTGGCATTATTGCCCATGGCTTGTGGACGATGCGGCGCAACAATAGTATTTATAAACAAGCGCAGAGCGAAGTCGCTGAAAAGCGTCACCAACAGCAATCCGATGATGACTTTGATGCGGACGGTATTGGTGCGGTAAAAACGATTAAAGCAACACGTGATGAACCCAATACAACGTCAAACGAAGCTACACAAATGTCGATGGATCTTGATTTAGAGACGGACGACGAGGAAACACCATTACCATCGATGCGAGTCGATAAAGATGAAGAGCCTGCACCGGTTGAAGAAGCTGAAACTGAAACCGAACCTACAGAGGATGAAAACCTGGATGAGCCTGAGCTAGAAACAGAACGTCAACCAGCGTTCGAAGCGGCACCTGAAGCTACTTCTGCAACGAAAGCCGAAGAAAAACCTCAACCGCCGCAGGATGTCATCTCGTTGTTTGTAAAAGGTAACGTGCAAGGTGCGCTATTATTGCAAATGATGACCGAGTTAGGCTGTAAATTTGGTGAAATGGGAATTTTCCATCGCTACGAAAATACTAACGGTACTGGAACCTTGATCTTCTCTGTGGCCAATATGTTTAATCCAGGTACCTTTGATCTTGATAACATAGAACAATTTGAAACCGATGGTGTTGCATTGTTTATGACGTTACCTATCAATTACGATGGGCAGCAAGCCTTCAACATGATGCTCAATGCAGCGAAGAAACTGGCGACTGAAATTCCACAGGGGCAAGTACTCGATGGTTCTCGTCAACTGCTAACGCGTCAATCGATTCAGCAAGCCCATCAAAAAGTACGCCAATACGAATCCACGTCTTAAAGAGATATACACAACGATATGAGCCGTTCATCGACTGTAGAGCAACGCATGCGTGAGCTAGAGCAACAGCTAACACGCTACAATAAAGAGTATTATGAGCTAGATGAGCCGACGATACCGGATAGCGAATACGACAAATTATTTCGCGAACTGCAAACACTTGAAGCCAATAATCCGGAGTTAAAAAGTCAGCACTCGCCGACTGAAAAAGTAGGTAGTAAGCCACTTGATGCGTTCACTTCTGTCACTCATGAGCTGCCGATGCTGTCGTTAGACAATGCGTTTTCTAGCGAGGAGTTTTCTGCGTTCGCTGAGCGAATTCAGCAGCGGGTGGATAGTTCGGTGGCGTGGGCGTTTTGCTGCGAGCCTAAACTTGATGGTTTGGCTGTCAGTATTTTATACGAAAATGGGCAGTTGGTGAGAGCTGCGACTCGTGGTGACGGTTATTCGGGTGAAGATATAACAGCCAATGTTAAGACGATAAAGAACGTGCCCCTGCAGTTAAGTGATGATGCGCCCGAGCGTTTAGAAGTGCGAGGGGAAGTATTCATGATGACGGACGCATTTGAACGCTTTAATGACAATGCTCGAAAGCGCGATGAGAAAGTATTTGCCAACCCTCGTAATGCCGCAGCAGGGAGTCTGCGTCAGCTCGACTCTCGAATTACGGCAAAACGGCCATTGCACTTCTACGCTTACAGCTTGGGCGTGGTAAGCGAACAAGATCAAGAACAGTTGGCTGACTCGCACTATGAACGCTTGCAGCAGTTAAGTGCTTGGGGTCTACCGATTAACGATGAAGTAAAACGAGTTGAATCGGTTGAGGCGTGCGAGACGTACTATCAAGCCATGTTAGAAAAGCGCGACAGACTGCGTTACGAAATTGACGGTATTGTCTATAAGGTTGATTCGATTCGTATGCAGAATGAGCTGGGCTTTGTTGCGCGTGCGCCACGCTGGGCGATTGCACGGAAATTTCCTGCACAAGAACAACTAACGCGTATTACTGGCGTTGATTTTCAGGTGGGTCGCACCGGGGCAATTACCCCAGTGGCTCGTTTAGAGCCCGTTTCAGTCGGCGGTGTAACTGTATCAAACGCGACTTTGCACAACGCTGACGAGGTTGCTCGTTTGGGCGTCATGATTGGTGACACTGTGAGTATTCGCCGGGCGGGAGACGTCATTCCTCAGGTCGTCAGCGTATTAGAAAGCGAGCGTCCTGAAGATGCCCAAGCGATTGAGTTTCCAAGTCATTGTCCGGTCTGTGATTCTGAGGTAGAACGCATTGAGGGAGAAGCGGTTGCGCGATGCAGTGGTGGACTCATTTGCGCCGCCCAGCGAAAAGAGGCGATAAAGCACTTTGCT
>NZ_CH672408.1:107542-182926 GCF_000152885.1 Idiomarina baltica OS145 | reverse complement strand
CCCGTTACGCCTTGCGGCAAGATCATAGGTTGGCCAGGGCTTGATAGCATGGCACCCATCGGGAGCGAATCAGTCAATGCGTTATCTTCACTCCAGTAACTATTGAGCCACGGCGACAACCAAATCTCCACCGCATCTCGCCACGCCGGTTCAACATCGAGCATTTCCGGCATGCTACGCAAGTCGTTATCCTGCGCCCATTGTCGGACATACTCATTGACGCTGCCATCCTCGCCTGCAAGCCACTCTCGTAACAGTTCAGCACGCGTTTGCTGACTGTGCTGTTCGCGCTGCAAGCCTTGTAATTGTTCTCGGTGCGCTTGCAATGCGTGTTGTGCTGCTTCATAAGATTGCGTCGCGGTCGCTAAGTCTGACTCACTCTGATTCAGTTGCGTACGGATATCGGCTAATTTTTCTTGCTGTTCCGCAATACCAATGGCTTGTATTTGTTGAGTCACTTGCACGCGTTGTTCTTCAAGGTCTGTTAAAGCTTCACGACTGTGGCTTATGGTGTGTTCAGATTGTTGCAACGCCAATTCATTGCGCTGTCTTTGCTGCTCAACCTCACGCATTTGACGTCGCGTTTGTTCTTCATCATGTTCGACGCGCTGAAGTTGCTCACGGGCTTCGTCGTGGCGTGTTGTAGCCATTTCCAATTGCGCTTCAAGTTGCTCTAAGCCGGGCTCAAGCTCCGCGATTTTCTGCGCCAAGCGTTCGGCACTTTGGCTGTCTTCCGCATCATGTTCGGTCAATTGTTCACGTTCTTGCTTTAACTGCGCAACACGTGCTTCCCGCTGCTGTTCAAGTTGGCGTTGATGCTGCATCGCCTGTTCAATGCGCATGATCTGATGATTACATTCATACACTGCCTGTTGTGCCTGTTCGACTCGCTGTTTAAGCTCCTCAGCGTGTTCACGTAGCGAGATGACGCCTTTTTCATCACCTGTTTGCTCGGTTTGCCAGCGATCGAGCTCCAAACGATAATGGCTGCGTTGCTCTCGCAATTGGTTTTGCTTTTCGTTTAACTGCCACCAACGACTACTTAAAAGCAGTGCTCGTAAATCGCGCTCTTGTGCTTTAAGTTCTTTATAGCGATGCGCGGCGGCGGCTTGACGTTGCAATTTTTGCAATTGCTGACCGAGTTCTTCGCGCACATCGCTGATCCGCTCGAGATTTTCTCGAGTGTGTAACATGCGATTTTCGGTTTCCTTACGGCGCTCTTTGTATTTTGAAATACCTGCCGCTTCCTCGATAAAGATACGAAGCTCTTGCGGTTTCGACTCGATGAGTCGAGAGATCATGCCCTGTTCAATAATGGCATAACTGCGTGGACCCAAGCCGGTACCAAGAAATAAATCCGTGATATCTCGTCGCCGACACTTGCTGTTGTTGAGGAAGTAATTTGACTGACCATCACGCGTCACTTGCCGCTTGACCGAAATCTCATTATAGGAAGCGAACTCGCCTTGAATGCGACCACTGGTATTATCAAAGACCAGTTCAACACTCGCTTGAGAGACAGGCTTCCGCGCTTGCGAACCGTTAAAAATCACGTCGGTCATCGCATCACCGCGCAAGTTTTTAGCGGAGCTCTCGCCCAGCACCCAACGCACCGCATCAATCACGTTTGATTTGCCGCAGCCATTGGGGCCAACAACACACGTCATTTGATCGGGAAAAGGGACTTTGGTGGCATCGACAAACGATTTAAATCCAGCCAGTTTTATATGTTTCAGGCGCATCTTGTTATCGTTATATCCATCGCGCGAGTTCGTTTAAAGATGAGCTAGAAACTCTAGCAGATTCATTTGAGTTTTGTAACAATTTAGCCACTGCAAAACAGGCGTTTTAGCATTATCCTATAACTATACATCAACTCAACAAAGGTTACTCAATGCAAAAAGCAGTGTTCAGCGATTCGGGCTTCGCCTATTTGCTTCGTGGGTTTCAATTAATGACCACCAAAGGTCTTAAACGCTTCGTGCTGGGTCCAATCTTGATTAACTTCGTGTTATTTGCGGCCGCGTTTAGTTGGCTCATGAGTCGCACCAGTGATTGGATTGATCAGTTAATGGCGTGGCTACCAAGCTACTTCCAGTGGCTAGAGTATCTTATTTGGCCACTGACTGTTCTTTTTATACTGGGCTTATTTGCGTTTATTTTTACCGCTATTACGAATATCATCGCCGCGCCTTTTAATGGCCTACTCGCCGAAAAGGTTGAACAATATGAGTCCGGTCAGCCATTAGGGGACGATGGCGTGATGGGATTAGTTAAGGATATTCCACGCACGGTTGGTCGTGAGTTCCAAAAACTCGCCTACTATCTGCCACGCGCCATTGGATTCTTTTTACTCTCACTGTTTGTACCGGTCATCGGTCAGGTCATCTGGTTTTTATGGGTATGCTGGATGCTTGCAATTCAGTATATGGATTATGCGTTTGACAATCATAAGCTCGATTTTGGTCGCATGCGCTTTGAGTTGCGCGCACAAAAGTTCCGTTCTCTGAGCTTTGGCATGGCGATCACAATCATTACCATGTTGCCGTTTATCAACTTGATCATCATGCCTGTCGCAATTGCTGGAGCGACGTCCATGTGGGTCGATCACTACCGGGTTAAAGCGTTAAATTCAGACGTGTGATAGCACGTTTTGCGTCTGTTTTGCAGATTGCGGCTTCGCCAAAATAGCTAACACGTTATTACGGAGTCGCAATCTATGAACAGCAATACTTTATATGCATATCTGTACCTGCCCGAAAACAATATCATGCTAATAAGCACATCACTGTCCTCACTATCAACGCGTAAAAGTCGGGCGAAAATTGCCGATGCGCAAAAATGGCTACGTCAATTCGAGGTCACTGACCAACAGCGTTTCAAATGCGCTATTGAGTTGCTTAAAAACAGCTCTACTCCTCATGGAATATGTTTGCGCTTGCAATTAAATGGCTTACAACACGTCTTAATGCCCGTCGTTTTGCAGCGCCAATTATGGATTTGTGGGCAGGTCAGTATTAATCATCCCCGTCCGCCTCACTTTCAACGGATTTGTGCAGCGTCGTTGCACTGAGTTGTTTGCTTGTTTGCACCCCCATCGTGCGAAACTTTTCAACCCGAGTGAGTAAGTTGCCACGCCCTTGACTGAGCTTTTTCATCGCATCTTGATAGCGTTGTTCAAGGGTTTGAATTCCTGCTCCTATCTTGTCTAAATCCTCAACAAAGCCAACGAATTTATCGTATAGCTTGCCAGCCTCCGCAGCGATATGCTGAGCGTTTTGGTTTTGGTGTTCGTACTGCCAGATATTGTGAATAGTACGTAAAGCAACGAGTAAATTAGTTGGACTCACCAACATAATTTGTTCATCAAGCGCCAGCTTAATTAATTCAGGATCTTTGTCCACGGCAAGCAAAAATGCTGGCTCAATCGGCACGAATAGCAATACATAATCGAGCGTTTTGATACCTTGTAGCTGCTGATAATTTTTTTTGCCCAATTGCTTAATATGCTGTCTTAGGGACTGAACGTGTTCATTAAGCGCGCTCTTACGTACCGCTTCATCATCACTATTAAAATAGCGCTCATAAGCCGATAAACTGACCTTTGAGTCAATGACCACATCGCGCTCATTGGGTAAGTGAACGATGACATCAGGGCGAAACCGTTTGCCGTCATCATCAGCCAATGATGACTGCGTATCGTACTCGTGACCTTCCCTTAATCCTGACTGCTGAAGAATACGTTCAAGTACCACCTCACCCCAGTTACCTTGATGTTTATTATCACCTTTTAGAGCTCGCGTTAACGCATCGGCCTCTTGCGCCATTTGTTGATTCAAGGTCTTGAGCGACAATAATTCACTGCGTAATGCGGCTCGTTCTTTAGTTTCATCGCTATGCTGTTGTTGCACCTGCTGTTTAAAGCTTTCTAGCTGCTGCTTAAAAGGCGCTAAAGTCGCTTGTAAACTTTGCTGATGCTGTTGCTGCATTTGATTAGAACGTTGTTCGAATATACGGTTCGCGAGGTTCTCAAACTGCTGCGACATACGTTGCTCAGCCGCTTCGAGTGTGCGTAACTTATCCTCGCTCGCACGACGCTCTTGTGCAGCGGTCGCTCTTAAGGTTTGCCATTGCGACTCGGTATAGTGTAGGCGTTCGCGAAGTTGCTCAAGTTGCTCTATCTGATTATCCACCGTCTGCTGCAATGACTCAACACGCCTCGCATGGGTGCGCCAGAGTACAGCAAATGTGACACTGGTTAAGGTGGCTACAAACAAAAGCACCACCCAAATGGTGGTGCTCATAGTCATCATGTCGTTCAACACGATTTATGCTCCTAGCTTTTCATCAAGCTCTGCAATTTTAACCTTCCAAATCGCAGGACCCTGCTCGTGCGCATTGTGACCGTCACTATCGACCGCCACTGTCACAGGCATATCCTCGACTTCAAATTCATAGATCGCTTCCATACCTAAATCTTCAAAGCCTACAACACGCGCTTTCTTGATCGCTTTAGCCACCAAGTATGCAGCACCACCGACAGCCATAAGATAAACCGCTTTATGCTTGCGTATACTTTCAACCGCTTCGGGACCACGCTCCGCTTTACCGATCATTCCAATAATACCGGCCTCTTCGAGCATCATATCGGTAAACTTATCCATTCGAGTTGATGTCGTTGGACCCGCCGGACCGACAACCTCTTCACCAACAGGATCAACAGGACCAACGTAGTAAATAAAGCGATTGTTAAAGTCGACGGGCAGTTCTTCGCCATTAGCAAGCATCTCTTTAATGCGCTTATGAGCAGCATCACGTCCGGTCAAGAGTTTACCCGACAACAAGACCGTCTCCCCCATTTTCCACTCTTGGATGTCTTCCTTTGTGACCTCATCCAAATTCACACGGCGCGCATCATCACCCAGTTCGAACGTCACTTGCGGCCAGTCTTCTAATTTTGGTGGCGTTAAGTCCGCAGGACCCGAGCCATCAAGCGTAAAGTGCGCATGACGTGTGGCAGCACAGTTTGGAATTAAAGTGACAGGTTTGGATGCTGCGTGAGTTGGCAGTGATTTGATTTTCACATCCAATACTGTGGTCACACCACCCAAACCCTGTGCGCCAATACCTAATGCGTTAACTCGATTAAAAATCTCTAAACGTAGCTCTTCCTCAGCGTTCTGTGGACCACGTTCGATAAGCTCATGGATATCTACCGGATCCATCAGTGACTCTTTTGCTAGCACCGCTGATTTCTCCGCGGTACCGCCGACGCCGATACCCAGCATCCCCGGTGGACACCAACCCGCGCCTAGCTTTGGTAAGGTTTCAACAACCCAATCCGCAATCGAATCGCTCGGATTAAGCATCGCCATTTTCGACTTATTTTCTGAACCGCCACCTTTGGCTGCAATCATCACTTCGATTTTATCACCTGGCACCATATCTAAGTGCACTACCGCAGGCGTGTTGTCACCTGTATTTTTTCGCGTACCGGCGGGATCGGCAACGATGGATGCACGTAACGGGTTTTCAGGATTCGTGTAAGCACGGCGAGTTCCCTCATCAACCATTTGCTGCACGGTCATATCGGTCTTATCCCATTGAACACCCATTCCGACTTTGACAAAACAGGTCACGATACCGGTATCTTGGCAAATCGGGCGGTGCCCTTGCGCAGACATACGCGAGTTCGTCAGCACTTGCGCGATGGCGTTTTTCGCCGCCTCACTCTTCTCACGCTGATACGCTTCATCAAGCGCTTGAATAAAGTCGATAGGATGGTAATAGGAAATGTACTGCAATGAGTCTGCAATACTGTCGATAAAATCACTTTGACGAATGATGGCCATTCACTGCACCTCAGCTTAGCTATGATATTAATACCGCCGCAAACAGGCATTTACACGGCAGAATAGTGCCGTTCATAATAGCGTTTTCAAATCGCCATGACTAGAGATGATTGGGTTAATGCCTATGGTATACTGCGTCTAAAACGACGATAAGCCGTAAACTTTTGGGGTAAACGACACTGTGCAACTGACACTTCGTGAACTAATTGATCATCGGGTCCCAAGCCAATCTTCTCGAGCAGAGGACTGGGACTTTTGGGTACAACAACGCTTTGCTTCGATACAGCACCAAGAGTATAGTCTTTGGCTAGATTCCGCTGCTTTTGACCACCCCAATAGTCGTTATCATATTCTCCTCAAGCAGCCCGAGTACGTCTTAACAGCACGAGGTCAGGCTACAACGTTAACTCGAACATCTGAGCAGAGCCCTTTGGATCTGAGCTGCTCAGCAGACAACTTTATTTCTGCCGCCAGTCAAATTCATGATCAGTTGGGTAGGCAAATACAACTTGATGGCGACGCCGATAGACTCCCCTTTTGCGGAGGTCTTGCTGGTTTGATGGGTTACGACCTTGGCCGTCAATTAGAACGGCTGCCTGACGTTAATCCAGATGAGTATGAGACTAACGATGCTGTATTTGGTATTTATCTCAATGCCCTAATCATCGATAAGCTGGAAAAACGCGTGTTTCTTCTAGCCCCTACAAACACCTTTAATGAACGCCAATCGCAATGGTTAGAGCAGTCAGCGTGCTCAACTGAGCCATTTAAGCTGACCAGCGAATGGCAAAGCAATATGTCTGCCGACGATTACCTCAGCCGGTTTAATGCAGTGAAAAACTATCTTGCGGCCGGAGACTGTTATCAGATTAATCTCGCACAACGCTTCAGCGCTCATTACCAAGGTGCGGAGTGGCTCGCCTACCTTAAATTGAGAGCAAGCAACCGCGCACCATTCAGTGCATTCATGCGCTTACCGACAAGCTGTTTACTGAGTGTGTCGCCTGAGCGATTTATTTCTGTTTCAGCACAAGGTCAAGTCGAGACTAAGCCCATCAAAGGTACGCGTCCACGGAGTCATTTAGCAGAGCAAGATGAAGCCAATCGCTTAGCGCTGATTAACGCTGAAAAAGATCGTGCTGAAAATCTGATGATTGTCGACCTACTGCGAAATGACCTGAGTAAACATTGCCAACCTCATTCAGTCGATGTGCCAAAGTTATTTGCCGTTGAGAGCTTTCCTGCCGTCCATCACCTAGTCTCTACCGTGGTAGGTCAGTTAAATCCGCACAGCGACACCTTCCATTTATGGGGCGGCGCTTTTCCCGGGGGCTCGATCACAGGCGCACCCAAAGTTCGCGCAATGGAGATCATCGAAGAGCTTGAACCTAATCGTCGAAATGCGTATTGCGGCTCAATTGGATTCGTATCAGTAAACGGTAACAGCGATAGCAGTATTACCATTCGGACCTTAGTTGCTGAACGCGGGATCATATATTGCTGGGCGGGCGGCGGGCTCGTGTACGATTCGAAGGGAGAGGAAGAGTACCAAGAAACATTTGATAAAGTTGCGCGCATTTTGCCAACGTTGGAGACGACCGATGATTAAAACGCGCGCCGAATTCTTGCGCCGCTTCAACTTACAGCCGTCCCCTAAGATCGAGCGTCGAGTAGATAACGTGCTGAAGCAAAAGCTACGTCCTGCTGCTGTGATGATTGTATTAGTTGAACGACCTCATGGCTTATCGTTGCTACTCACGCAGCGTGCCAAAACGTTACGTAAACATGCCGGCCAGATTAGCTTCCCCGGTGGACGTTTCGATCAGTCGGATCGTAACTTACTCGAAACGGCACTACGCGAAACTGAAGAGGAAATTGGTTTAAGTCGGAGTGACATCGAAGTTATTGGTCGTTTACAAGATTATCCGGTACTGAGTTATTACAATATTCGTCCTTTCATCGGGTTTGCGTGCATCCACCACGAGCTCAAGCGGCAACCCAGTGAAGTCGCCGAAATTTTTGAAGTCCCACTTGCCGACATCCTCGATCCCTATAATCATTATGCTTATCGTATTCGGAAGTTTATCTACGACCGTATTTACTTTATTCCATGGCAACATCGCAATATATGGGGCGCCACTGCGGGCATTCTTCGTGAACTCGCCGAGCACTTGCAACCTGAACTGAAACAACAGGTAAGTCCACTCAATTAGCGATTAACCAAAGTAGTTAAGCTATACTCGCGAAATCTATATTATTCCGCAATTTTACTTGCCATACCGGGTGGCAAGCATGCGACAATAGGTATAATTTCTCGAATTAACCAAATGGGTCAGATGTATGATCAGTGTTTTTGATATCTATAAAATAGGAATCGGTCCATCGAGCTCTCACACGGTAGGGCCAATGAAGGCTGCCTATTACTTTTTAGAGGCTGCAAAAGAGAACGGTGTTCTTTCCGACGCTGACGGTATAGAGGTCGAGCTATTTGGCTCTTTAGGTCAGACCGGCAAAGGTCATGGCACCGGTAAAGCGGTTATCTTAGGACTTGCGGGCGAGTTACCTGAAACGGTTGATACCGATAATGTTGAGAACTTTCTTGCAGAAACGCGTGAGAGCGAGAAACTCGTTTTATTGAAAGAGAAAGAAGTCCATTTTCCCAATGAAGGTGCGATTATTTTCCACCGCCGCAAGACGATGCCCAAACACGCGAATGCGATGGAATTAAGATTGCTAAAAGACGGTGAGGTTATTTATAAAGACCTCTATTATTCGATTGGTGGTGGTTTCATCGTACGTGATGAAGATTTCGACGAAACACTAGAGGAAGCGATTGAGCAGTCTGATAAGCCGATCCCTTACCCATTTGATACTGCTGCTGAGTTGCTTCAGCATACCAAAGATACCGGTATGCGCATCAGCTCTCTGATGATGGCCAATGAAAAAGTCTTTAGAACCGAAGACGAAATCCGCTCAGGCCTGATGAAGATCTGGCGTACCATGCAACAAAGCATCGAAAACGGTATCAACACTGAAGGTATTCTTCCCGGTGGGTTGAAGGTCAGACGACGGGCTTCCTGCCTATACCAACGTTTGAAAAAGGAAAAATCGACCGAACCTATGCAGTTTATGGATTGGGTCGACTTATTTGCTTTGGCTGTGAATGAGGAGAATGCTGCTGGTGGTCGTATCGTAACTGCACCCACCAATGGCGCGGCTGGTATTGTGCCCGCGGTAATGAGCTACGCCGATAAGTTCATCGAAACCCTAGATGAAGATTCTGTCGTTCGATTTTTGTTGACATCAGCTGCGATTGGCATTTTATACAAGAAAAACGCCTCGATCTCGGGTGCCGAAGTCGGCTGCCAAGGTGAAGTCGGAGTCGCCTGTTCAATGGCTGCCGCAGGTCTTGCAGAATACATGGGGGGCTCTGCCCTAACCGTCGAAAATGCTGCGGAAATTGGCATGGAGCATAATTTAGGACTGACCTGTGACCCTGTTGGAGGTTTAGTGCAAGTGCCGTGCATCGAACGCAATGCGATGGGCGCGATTAAAGCAATCAATGCTGCTCGTCTTGCAATGCGCGGTACCGGTGATCACAAGGTCTCGCTCGATAAAGTCATCAAGACTATGTGGGAAACGGGCAACGACATGAAAACGAAGTATAAAGAAACTGCTCGTGGTGGCTTAGCGGTTAACATCATCGAATGCTAACCGCGCTGGCTATCGAGTTACCGGCTTATAAGGTCGGTAACTCGATATCCGAAAATAACTTCTCAATTTCCTCATGACTGCGTAACTGCATTGCTTCCTCAACCCTTGATTTGGTCAAATGCGGCGCAAAGTTCTCAATAAAGTCAAACATATAAGTCCGCAAAAACGATCCTCGGCGGAACCCAATCTTGGTTGTGCTCGGCTCAAATAAATGAGCTGCTGGTAACGCGACGAGATCAGTATCTTCTTCAGCGTCATACGCCATAGTCGCCACCACACCAATACCGATTCCCATGCGTACGTACGTTTTTATCACATCAGCATCTGTGGCAGTGAAAACAATCTGTGGCTCTTCTCCTGCCGCATTAAATGCTTTATCAAGCTCTGAACGGCCAGTAAACCCATGCACGTAAGTCACGATAGGATGCTGCGCAATATCTTGAATCGACAACTTATCAATCTGAACCAGCGGGTGGTCTTTGGGCACGATGATGGAGCGATTCCAATGATAACAAGGCAACATGATCAAATCTTGATAGAGATGCAGTGCTTCGGTCGCGATGGCAAAATCGGCTTTTCCTTTAGCCGCTGCTTCACTGATTTGAGTAGGTGAGCCTTGGTGCATATGCAATGATACTTTCGGATATTGCTCAATAAACCGCTTAATAACCTTAGGCAGTGCATACCGGGCTTGGGTATGCGTCGTCGCAATATTTAATTTACCGCAATCAGGTTGCGTATGTTCAGCGGCCACGGCTTTGATTGCCTGCACTTGCTCGAGCACCTGCTGAGCAATATGTATCACCTCTTGACCTGCGGGCGTCACATGGGTCAGGTGTTTACCGGTGCGGCCAAAAATCTGTACGCCTAATTCATCCTCAAGCATTCTTACTTGCTTACTGATACCTGGCTGTGAGGTAAACAGACTTTCCGCCGTCGATGAGACATTCAGATTGTGATTGAGAACTTCGACAATATAACGTAATTGCTGTAACTTCATATAAGCAGACCTTATTTGCTGCCGTTTAATATGAAAAAATCATATATTAAATTTGAATCCTATGCCAAATGCATTCTGCAATAATCGATAGAGGCTAACATGTCTAAACCGTCCATTGATTTTTCCACGCTGCTAGCCGTTTCCGTGCATGACATGAAAAACTCATTAGGACTACTTGTACAACAACTGCAAGATATCTCCTACAAGGTGAACGATGCAGCGACACAGAACGAATTGGCGCATATGCATTACGAGGCACAACGCATCAATACCAATCTCGTTCACTTACTGGCTTTGTATCGTCAGCAAGATGCTTGGCATATCGAAAGCGAACAAGTCTACGTAGACGAAATTATCGAAGAACTGGTCATGAATAATCGTTTTTATAGCCAACACAAAGCAATCGAGGTCGACGTTAAATTACCTGAGGATATTTACTTTTATGGCGATCGAAGCTTGATTACGCAGGTTCTGAATGATGTTGTCATTAATGCTATGCGCTACACCGCCGATAAGCTTATTATAAAGGCGCAACGTGTTGCAGAACGTGGCTGTTCTATTACGATAGAGGACAATGGTCCGGGATACCCGGAATCTTTGCTAGTACTGAACGAACTATCGGCACGTTATTTAGACATGGAAGGAAGTCGCACAGGACTCGGACTCTATTTCGCTAGGCTTATCGCCCAGGCACACGAGTACAAAGGACAGCAAGGATATATTAAACTAGAAAACTCTAGCTCGTTAGGCGGCAGCCGTTTTACCTTACACCTGCCCTAGCAGTATTAAATGGTAGCGACAGACTCAAATTATGGTTTACACAATAATAATATCGTTGATCATTCTACTCGTACTGATGGCCATTATGATCAGTGCTGTACAGCAGTATCGACAAAAACAAAATTTAGAACGCAGACAGCGTTATGCCAAGTTTCGCGCAATACTTGATCAGGTTGAAGATCTCATCAACATCACGGGTTATTTCCCGGTTGGGCGTTCCGTCTATGCGCTATTGAATTCGCGCGCCAAAGATTTACTCGTCAACATGAACGAAGTCATGCCGTCCGATGCTTTGAAAGACCGTATCCACGAATACGAAAACCGCATACAGGGTCTTGATGTTAATGACACATCGGTCATCTCTGATGATTTTGAATTGCCGCACAATGACAAGCAAATTATTGCCATGATCAATGCGCTTAAGCGCCTAAGAAGCGCATTACGCAGTGAACACGCAAAAGGCCGTGTTGACACACAAGTGTATAATATTGAGGATCAGCGCCTACAAAAGCTGCAATTAAAAATCAGTGTCGAGACGCTAATCAAGCGTGGTGAGAATGCTTATAATAGCAGTATGCTCGGTTCCGCACGGCAATATTACGAGAAGGCACTACGCACCATAGATGAGCATACTTACAGCGATGAGTACACTGAGCACCGCCACCAGCAAATTGAGGCGTCACTAGAACAAATCACCAACGAGTTGCGCGTCACCAATAAAAATGATGCTCGCAAACGAAAAAGCGACGAGCTCGAGGAATTATTTCAACCCAAGAAAAAGTGGTAATTCAGTATGTCAGATTGGAAAGACCAATTGTCACAAATGGTTTATAGCACCGATCAAGGCCGCATTAGTCCGGAGCCAGAAGCAGAAGAAGTGCCCGAAGGTGATGGAATTGTGCGTTTGCGACGCGAAACCAAAGGACGTAAGGGCAAGGGTGTCACACTGGTGACGGGTTTAGCTTTACCGCAGAATGAACTCAAACAAATGGCAAAAAAGCTAAAGCAACAGTGTGGCGTTGGTGGCTCAGTGAAAGAGTACGTTATTGAGCTTCAGGGTGACCAGCGTGATATCATTGAAAAATGGCTGACTAAACAAGGTTACCGTGTTAAACAAGCGGGCGGCTGAGCGAGTAGCTAACGTAAAGCAGCGTGCCGCCGTCACGCCACTCAACTTTGTCGGCGACTTGATTAATAAGGTTAATCCCGCGACCATAAGTGTCATCGTTTTCAATCGTTGTCGACCTATCACAGCGACCATCAAAACGATGTTCGCTGTTTGACGACAACGTAAAGGCAAGCCTATTTAAGTTGGGCTCATAATTGATGTCAAAATAAATTTCTAGCCCCTGTAACTGCTCAATACGTGACTGCCGCTCTTCGTAGTATCTCTCAAAGCCTTCTTCGTGTTTTAACTCAGACTGCATCCCTAAGACTGAGTGTTCCAGTAAATTGTTGAAGCTTTCAGCAAACAATAAGTAAAGCGATGTTTTATGAGGCTGTAAAGCATCGAGTTTAGCGAGCGAATCCACCATACTTTGCATCGGGTCGCGATCACGGACATCGTACTCGGTCAGCGTGACGCGAAGAGAAAACGGCAGGTGGTACCCCTTTATTGATCTTGCTTGAGGCTCTAGACCCGTTGGCTGACATTGGAGACAGACCAAAGATAAGTCATCGTTCAGTGATGCGTTGCCTGTGAAGTCGTCTATACGTTGCACGATGGCATTAAATTGAACTTCCGAGCAGTCGCTATCCAGCATTTCGGTAACCCAGTTCGCAAATCGCTCTTCACCTATCATTTGATTCTTGTGATTGCAGGCTTCCACTACGCCATCACTGAACATGACCAATCGCTGACCGGGGCTTAGGAAATAATGTTCTAACTGACTATTAAACTCGCTGCGAGAAAGGATACCCAGTGCCATATGCTGGGGTTTAATACGATGCGCCAAGCGCCCTTGCGCATCAAGAAGAAGTGCGTCCGGCATGCCACCATTCCAGCAACTTATTCGGTCACCATTTGCCGACATTTCTACCACTATAGCTGCACAAAACATATCGTCCGGCAACACTTTGTAGAGTCGATTATTAAATTCGGTCGCCATATCGCCAACCGATAGCCCACGTTCAGCCATGCTAAAAAATGCCTGAGCAACGGGTAACGCGCCGGTGGCCGGCGCTAAACCATGACCAGTAAAGTCGCCCAAGAAGATATAATAGTTTCCAAACGGCCCCTTACGTCCTAAACACACATCGCCGTTAAAATCACTGGTGGCACGCAGATAACTTTTAACGAACGAATAATTGAGTTGATTATCCGCCAGTGCGTTTTCAAGCATGTGTTGTACCACATTTTGCTCGCGCTCCATACGCGCTGTGTGCCATGCTAACGCGCGGTTCTTCTCAACAATGGAATAACTTAGCTCTCGCACCCGTGCATGGGCATTCACTTTAGCTTGAAGCACTACAGGCTCAAACGGGATACTTAAAAAGTCATCACCGCCCACTTTTAGGCATTCTAAAAGTGTATCTTGGGAATCTAGAGCGGTGAGAAAAATGATCGGCAAGTGCACGTTACCAGACATGGCTTTGAGCCTCGGGGCTGTTTCAAAGCCGTCCATCTCTGGCATCATCACGTCAAGCAATATAAGTTGAGGCTGAACCTGCTCAAATAAGCCTAACGCCTCACGACCATTGCTAGCACATACCACTTCATGTCCGAACGACGTCAACAACCCCGTTAACATGATTTGGTTCGCCTTTTGGTCGTCGACAACAAGGATCTTCATTACGCAATCGTAAACATTTTCTCGAAACGTGAAATATCTAAAATGCGTTTTACTTCTGGCCGAGCATTGATTAGGTGTATTCCTTTGACCGTCGAACCAAGCGACTTTCTCATATTCAGGAGCATACCTAGTGCAGAGCTATCCAAGTACTCCGTTTCTCGCAAATCAATAATAACCAAAGGCTCGCTGTCGCCAATATGACTATAGGCCTGTCTAAACTCTTGCACCAAACCAAAGTCGAATTTACCCTTTATAGTGATAATCAACTGCTTTTGGTCCGCTGAAAACTCACGAGTGACGCTCATAACTTCCCCTTTTTAATTATTATTGCTCCTAGCATAACGTTTTTTAATTGAGTTTGCCGACTAAATCAAATACTCTTTTTAAAAATCTTAATAATAAATAAGTATGTCTCTTTCAATTAACGAACTTCGCATCCTTCTAGTCGAACCATCAGATGTCCAGAGAAAAGTTATCGGTCAGCACTTAATGCAAGCTCAATTAACGGAAACTCGAGGGGCGTCAACCATCGCAGAAGCAAAAACGTTAATTCGTGAATGGCAGCCTGATATTGTCACCAGTGCCATGTACTTTGAAGATGGTACAGCACATCAGCTAATTGATTTTATTCACGCATCGAACTTAGAAGATACGGTTCATTTCATGTTGGTTTCAAGTGAACACCGCCCCGATCAGTTAGAGCAATTCAAGCAAGCGGGTATCGTTGCTATTTTACCTAAACCATTTAGCAGCCAACAACTGCAACGCGCAATTCGCGCTACTGTTGATTTAATAGAACCAGAATCCGTTGAGCTCAATTTATTTGACGTAGAAGACCTTCGTGTTTTACTTGTCGATGACAGCATGACTTCTCTACACGCGTTACGCCGTGTTTTTGAAAATATGGGCGTTGAACATATTGTAGAATCAAACAACGGTGTCACTGCTATTGAAATTCTCAATCAACAGTCGTTTGATTTAATAGTTACCGATTTTAATATGCCCGAAATGAGTGGAAGCGAATTTGCTCAACACGTTCGCCAAGACCCGTCTCATGCACACACCCCTATACTGATGGTGACTGCGCAAGCTAACGAGCTGCAAGTAACCAATATCAAGCAAAGCGGTGTCGATGCGCTAACAGATAAACCCTTTGAACCCGCAACGCTTAAAAAGCTGTTAATCAATTTATTAGATCAATAAAAAAGCCACTTCGGAAAGTGGCTTTTTATATCGAATAATATTCAAGAATTATTCGCTACGAGCCGGCTTTTGCTGATACTTGTTATACAGTTCAGTGTGACGACTTTCTAAGCTCACCGCACGGCCATTGATAAACATGTGCGTCAACGATTGTCCCATCGGATCAAGTAAATCCCCTTTCGAAACAACAATCGACGCCTGCTTACCTTCTTCAAGTGAACCCAGCTTATCGGCAACGCCCATAAACTCAGCAGGCTTAAGTGTAATCGCCTTAAGCGCTTGCTGTGCATCTAAGCCATAGGCAACCGCATTACCGGCCGCAAACGGTAAATTACGAACATCCCAGTAACCTGGATACGCAATCGCAAAGTTCACCCCAGCTTCGGCAAGACGAGCGGGGGTAGAAAATGCTTGGTCGTAGCCATCATCTTCACGCATCGGCAAACCAAACGGTGAGCCGAAAACAACCGGGATTTGCAATTCAGCCAGTTTGTCCGCGATGCGCCACGCATCGTAAGCCCCCACTAGGACGAGATCAAAACCATAGCTTTGGCTGACTTCAATAGCTTGCTCAAGCTGACGCTTATCTTGTGCATGCACATATAAACGCTTGCTGTCGTCAAACAAGCCAATCATCGCTTCCCAACGCTGGTCCTCGGGAATATCGCGACCTGCACGTTTGGCATCATAATAGGCTTTAGCGTCAGCAAATACTTGCTTAAGCTTTTGCAAGGCTTCAGCATTGGCTTTACGTTGCTCTTCTGCTGAGCGGCGCTCCCACCATGTATCTACCACATAAGTACGTGGCCAATTAATGTGTACGCCCTCTTCTGCCGCGACTAACGCATCTTGCCAGTTCCAACCATCGAGCTGCATGAGAGATGATTGCCCACTCACCATACCGCCTTCTGGCACCACTTGCGCATACGCCACTCCATTGTAGCGAACCGTCGGGATCACTTCGGAGTCAGCGTTAAAGGCAATGTGCCCCGCCACTTCCGGTGTTACATCACCGACTTCATCAGCATCACGAGTGGCCCTCACCGCCTCGATCTCGTTCAAACCTAACGTCGTGTCCATGGCAATTACACCCGGATACACATGTTGCCCACTGATATCGATTGCTTGCGCGTCGGCGGGTACCGCCAGATCTTGACCTATTGCGACGATCTTACCATCAGCAAACAATAAGTCGGTTTGACTTAAAACGCCTTTAGTCACCGTGTGTAAAGTACCGTTCTGCAACACGATGGGCTGTACTTGTTTCTTGCCTGGCACCTCGTCGTGCGCTACCGATTGCGTCACTGCGCATGCGCTAAGCAAAGCCGCGGTCAGTGCTTTATTAAGTAATTTCATGATTAATGTCCTCCATGGCTATGCGACTTGGCAGCGAAATGATCGAGCCAAAAGTCATGCTGAGTTTCGCAGTGCCACTCGGGTTGCTCTTTTTTATACGCGTCTTGTTCGCCTTGCTTCGCGGCATCGCCCGCTGCAAGAACTTTTTGAATAAGCGCTTGCTTTTCTTGTTTCACTTGGGCTTGACGTTGTTTATCAAGTTCACGGTCAAAGAACTTACGACCGTTAATCCAAGTCTGTTGCGCCTGCGCGTAGCTGCTCAATGGATAGTGATTCCAAAGCACAAAGTCCGCGTCTTTACCTTTCTCGATACTGCCTACGTACTGATCGACCTTGAGCTGCTTCGCTGGATTAATGGTGATCATTTTCAGCGCTTCGTGCGGTTCCATCCCGCAATAACGCACCGACTTGGCCGCCTCGGTATTCAAGCGACGTTGCAGATCTTCACTATCCGAGTTAATGCTAGTGAGTACACCGCGATCATGCATTAAGCAGGCGTTTTGTGGAATCGCATCATAGACCTCAAACTTGTATGCCCACCAGTCGGCAAAGGTCGAACCTGACGCCCCGTGCGCGGCCATTTCATCAGCCACCTTGTAGCCTTCGAGAATATGAGTGAAGGTATCTAAGGTAAAGCCAAAGTCCTCGGCGACCTGCATCAGCATCAAAATCTCCGATGCCACGTAGGAATGCGCGTGAACAAAACGCTCAGAATTCATGATTTCAATCAGTGCATCTAAACGGTAATCAGGACGTGGCGGTGCGGCTTTACGTTTCTCCGCAGCACTCAAGCGATCGTATTCACGTTTACGCTCTTGGTATTCCAGTGCGGCTTGGAAGCCATCGCGAATGATAGTTTCAACGCCCATCCGTGTTTGCGGATAACGAATCGTCATATCATCGCCCCAGTTGCTCTGCTTCACGTTTTCACCCAAAGCGAACTTGATAGAGGCGGGTGCTGCGTCAAACTTCATCACATCACCTGTGGCGCCCCAACGCAATTTAATGACTTGCGCTTGACCACCAATCGGGTTAGCAGAGCCGTGTAGTAGCTGTGCCATCGTGGTACCACCAGCAAGCGAACGATAAATATGAATATCATCAGAATTTATCACATCACCAATGCGTACTTCTGAAGTCACTGCTTCTGAACCTTCGTTCACCCCTTGGTCGATGGCAATGTGCGAATGTTCGTCAATGATACCCGGGGTTAGATGCATACCGGTGCCATCGATTTCACGAACACCACTTGGCGTGCTGAGGTTTTTGCCGATTGCAGCAAAGTTGCCGTCACGAACCAACACATCGGTATTTTCTAATATGCCTTGATCGGTTGCGGTCCAGACAGTTGCATTTTTAATTAATACATCTTCACGCTCTGGTAGGCCTTTTTGCCCATAGGCAACGTTCGGGAACGTTAATTCGCTGACGAACGTCGGCTCTGCTTGTTCTGCGGCCTGTTCATCTTTGTTCGTTGCTTGATAGTTCAACGCTAACCGTTGTTCGCTACCGCTTGGCGCCACAGCCACTAACTCAGCTGCATTCTGCGCTGTCTGCATCAACTTAAAGCGCCACGTACCTGACTCACCGGCGACATCCAGATCAGCCACAAAAGATAGTTGATCAATGCCGGAATCAAGATGACGTAACTGACTACTCTGATCGCCTAACTTAACGTCGCCCGAGAAGCTTGGTTGTGCCGTCACGCTCAGCGTTAACGAGTTACCTGACCAGTCAGTCGTATATTCACCCGCGAAATCCACTTGTTCACGAGGAATCAAATCAATTTCTTGACCTTGTGTCCAAACCGATTGGATCACGCCGTCTTTGAACAAATCACCTTTAGCCATAACAAAGTCGGCCATGTAGCCTTGTTGCAGCTTACCTGCTTTATCTTCGATTCCCGCGATTTTGGCAGGGATGGTAGTCAGTGCGGCTAAGGCTTGGCGTTCGGTTAAGCCGTTTTCCATGGCTTTCTTTACATTAGGCCAAAATTGATCGGCTTTATCTAAACCGTACAGCGTTAATGCAAAGTCAACGCCTGCGTTGGCGAGCATACCGGGGTTAGCAGGTGCGCGTTCCCAGTGCCGGAGTTTCGCAAGATCAACATCAAGGTAAGCATCTACGCCTGAGACGTCTGGGGCTGCGGGGAAGTTGACCGGCACAATTAGATCAGCATCCGTTGCTTTCACTTGTTCTAAACGCGCATATTCGTAGCCTGAGGCTAGGTAGATCGCAGGCACATTAAATTGATCAAATACTTTATCAGCGCGTAATAGCGATTTTTCATCTTCTATTTTGAAAACGATACCGGTTTGCTCAATGTCCTTTAATGCATCAAGTGCCGCATTAAATTCGACCGGTCCGTTATATGCTTCCTTACCGTAGGCTTTTTCGTACCACTGTGCGTCTGATAGCGTTTGTCGTATGAGCGCAATACTCCCCATTAACGAAGTGGGATATTGTTGTTGCGACGTTCCCTTATCGAACGAGCCAAATTGACGCGTCGAGGGTTGGTAGATCGTCTCATTCGCAATTTTGTCAGCTAACGAAACGGTGGCTCCGTAACCTTGCAAAATACCATCTAAACGTGCTGTTTGAACGCTAGTGAAGCCGCTAGCTATCCATTTTTTAGCCGCATCGGGCGTGTTTTCGAACGTTGTGTACCAGTGCTGCTGCGCGTGGATGGCGTCGTTGGCTGCGTTGCCACCTTCACGGTGGTTGTTGTAAATGGGCGTTTCAGACCAATCTGGTTGAGACGCTTGCTCAACACCATAATCGGTGTAAGCATCGATGAAGCCTGGATAGATATGATATCCCGTACCATCAATCACTTTTGCGCCTGCTGGTACTTTACCGTTCTTAGCGACAGAAACGATCTTACCGTTATTGATCACTAAGGTCGCATTAACAATAGATTGCCCAGGCTCCGTGGTAATGGTGGCATTCTGAATAGCAACGAGCGATGGTGTATTGTCGCGCATGCCATTGACGCGTGTCGTTTGATCGGCACTCACGGACGTTGCGAAAACGCTCGTAACCGCCAAAGCCAACGCGCTCAGCTGGTGCTTCGCATTCATGGTTGTTCCCCAGTAGTTATTATTTTCATGTAAAGAGTTAGACAAAATTGTAAATTAAAGCGTATGTAACATACGTAACAAGACATAACAGATAGAATGTGCAATATTATCGTTAAATAATCTAGCGCAGAGGATATAAAAATGAAAAATACAACAGTTTCAGCTGTATTGGCTGGTGTCATGTGTTTAGGCGTGTCGACTTTCGCACATGCGGACAAACATGCATTCAACGATGCTGAGTCAGCGGTGAAATACCGTCAAAGTGCATTGTCCATTATGCGAGATAACTTTGCCGCAATGGCCGCGATGGTGAAGGGTGAAGAGCAATACGATGCCGCAGTGTTTAGCAACCGCGCTAGCGACTTCGCTCGCCTGACTCATATCCCATGGGATGGTTTTGCTGTTGAAGGCGCAATGCCTGGTGACGATACCGATGCATTACCGGCTATTTGGGACAATTGGGAAGATTTTGAGTCGCGCGCAAATCAACTCATCACAGATGCGGATAGCCTCGTTGACGCAGCCGCTTCGGGCTCGATGGATGAGATTAAGCCTGCATTTATGGCCGCGGCGAAAAACTGTAAAGGTTGCCACGACCAATATAAAGATTAAGTTGTTGCGGGTGATGCTGTTAAAGCAGCATCACCAATATAAACCAAACCGCAAGCGCGATTACCAAGCCTTGCCAACCCGATTTTAGTCTCGGCACTTGACTAGCCGTGTATCGATACCCGGTAATCATGGCTGCCAGCAGCCGGTAGCCGAGTATGCGATAAAGTAAAATCGCCAAAATATGTAATGCTACCAACCCCAAAATGACGTTAAATTGCGTTTTATGCCAGTCGGTCAAAAAGTCCGCTACATCAGGCGATACCCAGTCATTGAGTGGACCGGAAAACAGTATTCCATCAGTCGCAAAAAGTCCGGTGCCTATTTGAATCATCAATATCAGCAACAATAGTAAAACCGAATAAGCGCCTGCTGGGCTATGTGTATTGCCTGACTCATAGCGTTTGCTAAATAGCGCACCTAAATGACTCAGAACCCGTTTGGGTGAGGTGACAAACGCGCTAAAACGAACGTTTTCACTACCGAAAAAACCCCAACCAACACGGGTGATTAATAGAGCTGCAAGGGCAATCGCAATATCCTGATGCAGATCCATTCGTCCTTCTTCACCGGTCCACCACAGCCCAGCAACGGCCGCGACCATTAACCAATGATAAATACGGATGAAACTATCCCAGATTTTTATGCGCTGAAACTTCTCGTTCACAGATTATCTCCTGACTAGGCAAATCTTACGTTCAGTGCTAGGGTAAAACGAAATGCTCAAGAACGGTAGTATCATAAGGACGTATATCATGAATATCTTAATTGCTGATGATGACTTTATCAGCACGGAAGTATTAAAGGCGATGCTGGCACAGTATGCGGGAACACTATATCACGCCGAGAATGGTGCTCAGGCTTTGCAAGTGGCGCAACAAAACACGATTGATATTTTCTTTATCGACTACGAAATGCCGGACATGAATGGCGATGAAGTCGCGCGACGTCTACGCGCAGAACCTCACTACACCGAAACACCGATTATTGCCATCACCAGTCATCAAAGTGCGACTGAAATGGAAGCCTGCCGAGATGCAGGAATGGACGCAACACTGCATAAACCTGCTTCTCCAGACGCACTTGCCGAACTGATGAGTCAATATCAAGTTAGCCGGTAGCCGCCCCTCTAAAGCGCTGGTCATCCGATAACTGGACGAGCGCTTCACTTTCTTGCAGAAACTGTTCTGCAAACTCGCCAAAATACCCATTCACTTGTTGAAATGTTTCGACGAAGTTCGCTTTGTCACCCCGCTCTAACACATCCAAAGTATGTTGAAAACGCGCTAAATAACGTTTGATAACATCGAATTGTTCAGGATGGGACTGAATGATATCAGCATACAAATCGGCATTTTGGGCAAAGAGACGTCCAACCATCATTAATTCCATCCGATAAATCGGCGAACTTAATTGTAAAAGCTGCGCTATGTCCGCCTGTTCTTCGGCCATATGTGCACCGTACACAAAGGTGCTCAAATGCCGCATCACTTGAATCCAGCCCATACTCGAATCATGTGCCTGAGAGTCAACCCACTCTACATGTGCACCCCAATTAGTGAATTGCGCGATAAGCCACTGGTACGCTTCCGCTTTACGTCCCTCACATGCAACCACAAGCTGTTTAGCGAGGTTAGGTACTGAGGGACCAAACATCGGATGCAGTCCTACGACAGGACCTTCATGTTGCGCTAACATCTGCTGCAGAGGTTGATGCTTAATACTGGTTAAATCAGCTAAGACACAGTCATCGGGTAACTTAGGAAGTTCGCTGATAACCTGTGCTGTGATATTAACCGGCACAGCGATAACAACCAGTTGGGGGTGATGCTCGGTAATATCACTCAATGCATCACCTTTATCAATCACTTTGACCGTGTAACCGGTTTGTTTAAACAAACGACAAAACAGCGTGCCTAGACGACCACGTCCACCGACAATAACGACTCGTCGTTCCAAATCAGACGAGGTAGGTGTCGCTTGCGCGGTTTGTGTACGATAGGACTCACGAATAATACGGCGCAATACATCCTCGATTAGATCGGGGCTGAGTTCCATCTGCTCAGCTTGCTGACGCCGCGCAGAAATCATCTGCTGTTCACGTTCAGGAACATAGAGCGGTGCTTGAAGGTGCCGTTTCACATCACCCACTTGTTTAGTTAACTCAGAGCGTTGCTTGATTAACTCAATCAATTGGGAGTCGGTGTTATCAATCGCTTGACGCAATTGTTCTAGTTGCTGCTTAGCATCGTTATTCATGCGCGTTTCTCACTTCCCCGGCTACGACTTTATAATACGCTGGTATGCGACCTGTATTGCTTGCATCTCGCTCACTGATCCCCCTTTATCGGGATGGCATTGATGTACCCGCTTGCGATACTGGCGTTTGACTTCGCTCATATCCGAAGTGGGCGCTAGCTCAAGCTGTTGCCAGGCTTCATCAAGTGCCATACTTTGACGCTTAGGCGTCGAACCAGTCATACGAGACCAAAAATCATTTAATAGTTGTTCCACATCCTGTTGTGTTGTTTCAGTAAAGTTGGACCAATCTAAGTAATAGTCCGCTAGCGGATCGTTTGCTTTCAAAGAAGTCATGCCGCCGGCTTTATCTAAGTTCGTCGAGCTTGGCCTTGCTTGTATTTCGAGCGTGTGAATCTCGAGAGCCGTATGTCCGAACCATTCTTGGCGAATCAAATACAGGCAATGAAACAGAATAAAGTGCGTTTCGAATAGTGCCTGAGTATCTGACAGTGCTTGACCGTCAAAAATAACGTAAGGCTCGGCTTTGAGCGCTTGGATTAACTCGTACTCGGTCCAACGTGACTGTTTATTAAGCAGTTCTTCTAACGCTGCTTTTAGTATTTGAATCGATGCTTGCATGGAACCAGTCTAGCACAAACAAAAAAAAGCCCGGCAACTGAATTGCCGGGCTTTTTCTGCATCGAATGCTGCTTACAGCTTCTCGCGGATACGTGCAGACTTGCCCGAACGCTCGCGTAGATAGTAAAGCTTCGCACGACGTACTGCACCACGACGCTTAACAGTGATGCTGTCGACCAGTGGGCTGTGCGTTTGGAAAGTACGCTCTACGCCTTCACCGCTAGATACTTTACGAACGGTGAATGCAGAGTGCAAACCACGGTTACGAACACGGATAACAACGCCTTCAAACGCCTGAAGACGCTCACGGTTACCCTCAACTACTTTTACATTTACACTAACCGTATCGCCTGGAGCGAATGCCGGTAAATCTTTCTTCATTTGCTCTTCTTCAAGAGCCTTAATGATGTTCTGGCTTACTTTTGCCATGGTATATCTCCTTTCCTAGATAAACTGTACGTTAGTCTTCGGACTCTTGTTGTTGAATAAACTCATTCAGCAACTGTTCCTGCTCGTCAGTCAGAGCTAGGCGATTAATTAACTCTTTGCGTTGCAACCAGGTTTTACCCAGAGCTTGTTGCAAGCGCCACTGTCGAATTTTTTCGTGGTTCCCGCTCAAAAGAACAGTCGGAACCTGCTGACCATTATAAGTCTCGGGCCGCGTGTAATGTGGGCAATCCAGTAACCCATTGGCGAACGAATCTTCGGCTGCCGAATCTTGGTGACCGAGGACACCAGGTACCATTCGAGCCACCGCATCGATAAGCACCATTGCTGGTAACTCACCGCCACTGAGAACGTAATCACCTATTGACCATTCTGCATCGACATATTGGTCAATCACACGCTGATCAATGCCTTCATAACGACCAGCGATCAGTATCATGCGATCATTTTGCGCTAATTGCGTCACGCCACCATGATCAAGTGTTTGCCCTTGCGGTGATAAGTAGATAACCGGTGTATCTTCACCCAACGCGGCTTTAGCTGCATTAATCGCATCGACTAAAGGTTGCACCATCATTAACATCCCGGGACCACCGCCGTATGGGCGATCATCAACCGTGCGATGTTTATCATGAGTAAAATCGCGTGGGTTCCATACCGAAACCGTTAGCAAATCTTCCTTGATAGCCCGACGTGTCACACCATGTTCAGTGATCGCCGAAAACATATCTGGAAACAAACTAATGACACCAATGTGCATTGTTTGCCTCAAAAATCTGCGGGCCAGTCCACCTGAATTTGCTGCTTCTCGTTGTCCACGTCCAGTACATACTGGCTTTGCACAAACGGAATCAGTCGCTCAGACTTTCCAAACGCATCATTTGAGTTTGCCGTCACGACCAATACATCATTGGCTGCGGTCGGCATGATTTGCTCTACTACACCCATATCGTAGCCTTGCTTATTTACCACACGTAATCCGATAAGATCACGCCAGTAAAATTCGTCATCAGCTAACTCAGGCAATTTCTCTGCGTTAATGCAAATGCTCAAACCGGTTTTTGTCGCTGCTAATTCGCGGTCGTTGATGCCTTCTAACTGAGCAATAAGCCCGTTGTTATGACGACGCCACTGAACCACATTAATGACTTCTTCCGTCGTTTGGCGAGCTGCATTCCCCTGCAGAGTCCAAGGGGTATAATCAAAGATATCTTCAGGGTTCTCTGTAAATGACTGAATTTTCAACCATCCTTTGACACCGTAGACGGCACCGATGTGGCCCACGACTAATGCGTCTGATGTTTGTTTCGTCATTACTTCGCTCCCTAATGCCTAGTTAATTACGCCGCTGCGCGCGCGTCTTTAACCAAACGTGCAACACGCTCAGAAAGCGATGCACCTTGAGATACCCAGTGTTCGATACGATCTAAGTCAACACGAAGGCGCTCTTCTTGACCACGAGCTACCGGGTTAAAGAAGCCTACGTTCTCGATGAAACGACCGTCGCGAGCGTTGCGACTGTCTGCGACTACCATTTGGTAGAAGGGGCGTTTTTTAGCGCCACCACGTTGTAAACGAATGGTTACCATTGCGTTCCTCAATTTTTCTGTGTAAATGTAAAACGTAATTGCTATAAACAGCAAAGCCCTCCGATAGGTTCGGAAGGCTCGGCAATTCTACTGATTTTTACAACAAATGCAAGCTTATCGGGCGATAAAGGCGAGGTTGGGATTAACGGCCTCCAAACATCCCAGGCGGTAGTTTGCCGCCCATGCCACGCATCATTTTTTGCATGCCACCACCTTTCATCTTCTTCATCATTTTTTGCATTTGCTGAAATTGTTTCAACAGCTTGTTGACGTCTTGCACTTGGGTGCCAGAACCCGCCGCAATTCGACGCTTGCGCGATCCCTTGATGACGTCTGGATGTTGACGCTCTTTAGGTGTCATCGAGTTAATGATGGCTTCCATGCGTAGGGTCATTTTGTCATCCATTTGCCCCTTGATTTGGTCGGTCATTTTGCCCATACCGGGCATTTTTGACATCAACCCCATCATTCCGCCCATTTCACGCATCTGAGCTAACTGATCACGAAAGTCTTCCAGCGAAAACTGACCCTTCTTCATAACCTTGCGAGCAACCTTTTCGGCTTTCTCGCGGTCAACTTTTTGCTCGACCTCTTCCACCAGCGACAAGATGTCGCCCATACCAAGAATACGCGACGCTACACGGTCTGGGTGGAACGGTTCAAGGGCATCGGTCTTTTCGCCAACACCTAAAAACTTGATGGGCTTACCCGTTATATGACGAATCGATAACGCAGCACCACCCCGCGCATCACCGTCGGTTTTGGTCAAGATAACCCCGGTCAATGGCAGTGCTTCGTTAAATGCTTTCGCCGTATTCGCAGCGTCTTGACCTGTCATTGAGTCAACAACGAAGAGTGTCTCAACCGGCTTGATCTCGGTGTGCAGGTGTTGAATTTCCTGCATCATATCTTCGTCGATCGTTAAGCGACCGGCAGTATCCACGAGCACCACATCAACAAACTGCTTTTTAGCTTCCGCAATCGCGCCTTGAGCAATTTCAACCGGGCTCTGTGCTGTTGTCGATGGGAAAAACGATACATCCACTTGTTCGGCCAAGGTCTCGAGCTGTTTAATCGCCGCCGGACGATAGATGTCCGCACTGACCACCATGACTTTTTTCTTCTGGCGCTCTTTAAGGTATTTTGCCAACTTACCAACTGATGTTGTTTTACCCGCACCTTGCAAACCCGCCATCAAAATCACCGCAGGCGGTTGCGTGCTTAAATCAAGCGGTACGTTAGCTTCGCCCATCGCGGCTTCAAGCTCTGATTGGACGATTTTAACAAACACTTGGCCTGGCGTTAGGCTCTTGTTGACCTCGGTGCCTACCGCACGCTCTTTTACTTTGCCAATAAATTCCTTCACGACAGGCAAGGCAACGTCAGCCTCAAGTAACGCCATACGCACTTCGCGCAACGTTGACTTGATATTGTCTTCTGTCAGACGACCTTTGCCGCCAATGCTTCGCAACGTCTGGGTGAGACGTTCGCTTAAATTCTCAAACATAACCGCGATCTCTTCTGTTGTCGCAAAACGAGCTAATTTATATTATGGGGATAGTATATCTGAAAACCAACAAAGTTTCGCCCTTAGAGCGCTTGGGTTTAATTAATCAAGGGCGTATACTCATTCGTACTTTAGTTAAACTAGGGAAGCAACCGCAGTGCTTATTTCCGCATTACTCAGTGCGACACTCGTGCTTTATGTCGCCAGTGCGCTATTTATGCTGCAACAGGTTTTCAGACCACGTTCTCCGCTCACTATCGTTAGTTGGGTATCAGCTATTTTGGCATTAATCTGCCATGGCGGCTTAATTTACATGCGCTTAGCCAGCGATGAATTCGATCACCTAAACGTATCTTCTAGTTTATCGATTGTTGCTTGGCTGATTGCGTTGTTGTCGCTGTTCCGTGTCAAACAATCCAATAGTTTGTTACTTAAACCCGTTATCTATTTGTTTGCGGCCCTTTCAGCCCTGTTGCTCGTACTAACACCAGCGGATCTTGGCGCTTATATTGGTTTTGGGCATGGACTGGTTATTCACATTGTCCTTTCATTAGTCGCGTATGGGGTACTCGCCCTAGCCACGTTGTACGCGATTCAAGCCAGCTATATTAACTATTTACTTAAAACCAAAAAAACCAGTGGCCTGTTTAAACAGCTTCCACCGTTAATGAATATAGAACGCTATTTCTTTAGGTTGCTGTCCGCGGGAACTCTATTATTGATTCTCGCAATTGCATCAGGCTTTGCTTTTCTAGACGATATGTTCGCACAAAACCAAGCCCATAAAACGATTCTTGCGATGGCTGCAGCGCTCGTTTATATCGTAACTTATGTGGCGCATAAGGCGACAGGATTACGAGGCAAACCAGTGATGGTATTAAGTATTTTAGGAACAGTCCTACTTACATTAGGGTATTTTGGCAGTCGCTTTGTCAAAGATATCATTCTCAGTTAAGTCTAAGCTTGACTTAATGGCTGAAAACACTAAATTGTCAGATTCGCAACGACTAAGAGGGTAGTAAGTTTGGACGATATATCGACGAGTATGTTACTCGTAATACTCGTAGTTCTCATCGCTCTTTCTGCATATTTTTCCGGCTCGGAAACGGGCATGATGTCGATCAACCGCTATCGGTTAAGGCATCTGGTGCAAAACAATCATCATGGCGCACGTCGAGTGCAGTTCCTGCTGGAGCGCCCTGACCGGTTAATCGGCCTGATCCTGATTGGTAATAACTTGGTGAATATCGCGGCTTCCTCCATTGCCACTATTTTATGTATTCGTTGGTTTGGGGATGCAGGTATTGTCATCGCAACGCTTGCACTTACGCTGATCATATTAATTTTTGCGGAAGTGACACCAAAAACTATTGCAGCTTTACATCCTGAACGAATCGCATTCCCCAGCTCTCTGATTTTGCGACCGCTACTTATTGGCATGTATCCTTTCGTGACCAGTGTAAACTTTATTACCAACACATTTATGCGAATATTAGGCGTTGACCCTAAACGCGCACAAGTTGGTGATGCACTCAACTCCGAGGAGCTTCGTGCGGTGGTGAACGAGGCAGGAAACATGATTCCAGCATCTCACCAAGAGATGCTTTTGAGCATCTTAGACTTGGAAAAGGTAACCGTCGAAGATGTCATGATTCCACGCAACGAAATCGTTGGTATTGACATCAACGATGACTGGTCTCGGATCATTAAGAAAATCGAGCATGCGCAACACACCCGAGTACTGCTATACCGCAACGATATCGATGATGCCGTGGGATTTTTACACGCACGCGATGTCATGCGTCTCATGACCAAAAACCAATTTGAAGCCGATAAAGCGACACTCGTTCGTGCAGCACGGGATATTTACTTTATTCCCGAAGGCACACCGCTTAACGTACAGCTACTTAAGTTTCAGCACCGCAAAGAACGTATTGGCTTGGTCGTTGACGAGTATGGCGATATTCAGGGACTCGTTACTCTCGAAGATATTCTGGAAGAGATTGTCGGTGACTTTACCACATCGATGGCACCGCAACCGAGCGAAACAGCCGTTGCCCAGCCTGACGGTAGCTATCTAGTTGAGGGAGCTGCGAACCTTCGTGAGCTTAACAAAGAAATGAATTGGCACTTTCCTACGGATGGCCCGAAAACGCTCAGTGGATTGGTGATAGAACAGTTCGGAGACATTCCCCATGCACGACTGAGTCTACGACTAGGCGGTTACCCGGTGGAACTCATTGAAGTCGGTGACACGATGATTAAACAAGTGCGCGTTTTACCTCAGCACTTTAAAGAACCTAGTTCGGCCAGCGGTGAATAATGCCGCTGGCTAGTATGTGACGCTTACCAGTCAAAAAACAAGTTATACAGCCAACCATGTTTCAGATCGTCCTCACAGGTTTTGAGTTGCGTAGCGTATCGCAGTGAACGACTTTTCACTTGTTTTGATACTTTCACGAGCCAAGGCTTACTGAGGTAGGTTTTACGAGCATATCCCCCCCACCCCTCGTGGTAATTCAAATACTGCGCATAAGCATCCCACTTCGACACGCCGTTGATTTCATAGCTCTTATAGATAAACCATCCCATAAAATCGACTGCATCCTCAAAGTCGCTTCTGCTCGCCCAACCGTTTCCCGTTTCGCGTTGGTAATCTTCCCACGTCATATCCTTGGCTTGCGAGTAACCATATGCCGAGCTCACCCGACCCCAGGGTATAAAGCCAAGAAAATAGTACCGCGGTGGCACAGCATCATGTTTAAAGGAGCTTTCTTGGTACATCATCGCCATGGGAACATGGATGGGCACTCCCCAACGTTCGCGGGCATCAGCGGCCGCGTGATACCAGTCGTTGTGCTCCTCAAAAATATCACAGATGTTTTCAGGTGACTGAGGCGGGGGTGTCGCGCAACCTGTTAACGCAGCCGTTAAGACGACAGAGGCTATCAATGAGCTACGTTGATAAAATTTTTTTTGCATGATTTTGAACTTTTTAATGACACACGTATCAGAGTAAACGTTATGTTGTGTTCACCCCTGAACTGTTTGGCGCAGCGGCTTTCCGTTGCGCCTTTTTCT
The DNA here is from genome assembly GCF_000152885.1 of Idiomarina baltica OS145. Lineage (GTDB taxonomy): Bacteria > Pseudomonadota > Gammaproteobacteria > Enterobacterales > Alteromonadaceae > Idiomarina > Idiomarina baltica. The sequence goes on along the minus strand of NZ_CH672408.1, from coordinate 153,036 downwards.
ATTATGCATTACTAAGACTCAGTAGTTCACTAACGCCCTGAACACTTCGCTTTTTCGAAATAGTCACGCAAGAACGTATCAAAATCAACTACATTATCCGACGCTTTACGCTCCGCAAACTTTTTCTCCGAGCTTTGCTTCCATTGTAAAAAGTCGTTTTTAGTAAAAAATTCATACGAGGCTTCACTGAACATCCGCTTATATTTAAGCGCTAGCTCTTTTCCAAGTCGACTTGCGTCCCAATTGTTGCTACGCAATATCTCCAGTACTTGCCCCGACAAAGTAAGCTCAGGATTCAGGACACAGGGATATAGCGACTCGATAGCTTCAACATACCCAGACTCAGAGTGTGGAGACAAATCCATCGTACGCGCTAAAGCAGCAAGTTCGGCAAAGAGTTCTTCAAGCCAATCAGTCATCAGGCGATCATGCCCATTTTGCCTCAAACTCAGCGATGGATTACGTCCTTGCATCACTACTTTGTTAAAGTTCTGGTCTGTTTCTTGTTGGGCATCCCAATCCATTGGCGCGCTTTCTGACAGCAGACAGTAGAGCAGCAACAGATCCAAGAATTTTATTTGTTGCGCGGTAATACCCACTTCACTAAATGGGTTTACATCCAATGCGCGAACTTCAATATACTCGACCCCACCGCGCTCAAGTGCTTGTGTCGGTGTTTCACCACCTTTTGCCGTGCGCTTTGGTCGAATAGGCGAGTAAAACTCATTTTCAATTTGCAAAATATTACTGTTCAACTGACGGTACTCACCCGCCTCTTTAACACCAATGGATTTAAAGTTTTGCGATGGTGTTGTAATAGCACGACGTAAGCCTGCAACATACTCGTCTAAGTTGTTGTAGGTGATTTTTAAACTGGCTTGCTCTTTATTGGTGTAACCCAGATCACTCATGCGCAGCGAAGTGCCGTAAGGCAAATAGCAGGTACCTTTACCCAGTTTAGCGAAGTCCCATTCGGTTAACTTACTCTCTGTTTGGGTCTGTGTAAAAAAGGACTCGCAGAGTGCCGGTGAAGCACCGAACAAAAATGGGATAACCCACGATAAACGTTTATAGTTTCGAATCAATGCAAAGTACTTTTCCGAACGAAATGCGGCGTTATCTTCAATCTGTTCATCTTTAGCGATTGCTGTCCACAATGCTTCTGGCACAGAGAAGTTAAAATGCACGCCAGAAATAATCTGCATGGTTGCACCGTAGCGGTGGGTCAAGCCCACGCGGTATAAAGACTTCATCCGTCCAGAATGTGAATCGCCAAATTTGGCAACCCTAATATCTTTATCCGAGCCAATATAACACGGCATACTCAACGGCCACAGCAACTCATCACCGAGCGACTGAAAGGTATGAGTATGAATGTCCTTAAGTTGCGACAAAGTCGTGCGAATAGATTCAGCAACGGGTGTGATAAACTCCAATAGATTTTCTGAGTAATCCGTCGTAATGGTGTCGTGCGTGAGCGTTTTACCGAGTGCTTCTGGATGATCCGTGGGTGCCAGCGTACCATTTTCTAATACGCGTAAAGCTTCACGCTCGATGCCACGATGAATACCTTCCCAAATAGCAGATGAGTGGTTTTCTGTGAGCTCGGTGATTTTTCGTTCGAATTGAGTTTGCAAAAGGGACTCCGATACTACCTTTTTTTGACGCATGCGGTTAGCTTACTTAGATTTACTTCACACGTCCATGATTGGCTTAATAAACTTGGCGTTAAGGCGATGTCATGGCACACTTAACAAGCACCTTTTTATTTCACAGCGTTTGGCAAGTGGCGAATGACAACATTCTGGACACGGTTTCAAATAGGCTTTATTGCCTTTCAACTCATTAGCATCATTAGCTATCTGATTTTACCCGCACCGTTTAGTGATTACGTATTACTGACTTCGGTTGTTGTTGGATTAATAGCAGGCACCGTCATCTACACTTGGACGCGTCAGACATCGCTGACATCACCGCTGCGCCAACCTTTTCTAACCGCAAGTTCACAACAACTTTTGCAACAGGTGTTTAACGATCTACCAACGCGTGTCTATTGGCGCAATAGCGATTTAGAGTTTCTTGGTGGCAATGATGCTTTTCTGCGCGATATTCAATGCAGCACTGAAGCGCTTGAAGGAAAGCGTGATGACCAATTAGCATGGTTGGCGAAAAACCCCATACTGCAGGAGCGTGACCGTCTCACGCTCGAGCACGGCCTAGCGTCATGCAATGCGGAAATTGAGTTGAATTTAGCAAATAACACACGCTATATAGAGCACTCCAGCGTCCCTCTCTATGACGACCAAAAAAATGTCATCGGCATCATCGGTAGTTACTACGATATTTCGTCAATTAAGTCGGTTGCAGAGCAAATGGAGCAAGCGAAGGAGTCAGCAGAGCAAGCGAATGTTGCCAAAGGCGAGTTTCTTGCCAACATGAGCCATGAAATTAGAACGCCCATTAACGCCATTGTAGGCATGGCCAACCTTTGCCTAAAAACGCAGTTATCAGAAAAACAAAAGCGCTATATAAAAGTAATCGACTCATCGTCGCAAGCGCTGCTTGGCGTGATCAACGATATTTTAGATTTCTCAAAAATTGACGCAGGCAAGCTCAGTATCGAACGTATTCCTTTTGATCTACAAGACGTTCTGACCTCTTTAGCGGACATGTTTGCCTACAAAGCATATGACAAGGATCTTGAGTTTATCATCAACCTACCCGCCAATATTCCGACCCGACTATTTGGCGACCCTTTGCGCTTGAATCAGGTATTAGTCAATTTAGTTAGCAACGCTATTAAATTCACCGAAGATGGCGAGATCAATGTTGCCGTTACGTTGCTCGATAAAAATACCGATAAAGTCTGGTTACGCATATCCGTCACCGATACAGGTATTGGGATGGACGAAGAACAACGTGCAAACCTGTTTAAAGCGTTCACGCAAGCGGACTCCTCAACGACGCGCAAATATGGTGGTACGGGGCTGGGTTTAGCGATTTCACGCCGGTTAATCCAACTCATGGGTGGCGATATTGGCGTTACTAGCGGTGTGGGTCAAGGCTCCACGTTTTATATTGAGTTAACCTTGCCGATGCAACCTGAGCAAGACGACTCACACCACCAATACTTGATCCAAAAGTTACGTGGCAAGCGAGTACTCGCCATTGATGACAACCTGAGCACGCGTGAAATGATTCAAGAAATGCTGCGCAGCTACCAAGTCGATGTCCGTGTTTGCAGAACAGCCGAACAGGCGCTCGATATTCTACGCGAAGATCTAGAACCCTACGATGTACTACTAGTGGATTGGCGTCTGCCAGGAATGGACGGTCTATCGTTGTGCCAACGTGTGTATCAATCACTCGCTAGCGAGGCGCCTAAGATGATTCTAGCGACCGGATATTATGCTGAAGAGATGAGTGAGCAGGCAGCCGCAGCTGGAATATCCGATATTCTCTCGAAGCCTTTTACAGCAACCACACTCGGTCATAGTCTCGCCACCACGTTATATAAACGAGACGATAGCATATCATCAAAAGACGCTCCGGCGACCAACCTACCCGATGCGATTCAAGGCGCCCCTATCCTACTGGTTGAGGATAATGAGATTAACCAGCAGGTGGCGCTTGAGCTACTGAAAAGCCAAGGTTTTAAAGTTGATATCGCCGAACATGGGCAGGCAGCATTAGACGCCATCGAACAAAAACAGTACGCATTGGTGTTAATGGATATTCAGATGCCGGTCATGGATGGCCTTACTGCCGCCAAAAAAATACGCTCTTACTATGACTACAAACAGCTCCCGATCCTCGCGATGACAGCTAACGCCATGAGTGGTGACGAAGAGCGTTCACTCTCTGCGGGCATGCAAGGGCACATTGCTAAGCCGATCGATGAAAAGCAATTAATTAAGGCAATTATTAAGTGGTGTGTGCCCGGTCATTATGAAGATGAGCCGACACAACCAGCCGATTTAGAAGAAGCATCAGAACACGCCCAAGCAGATGAAAAGCGAATTCGTTATCCGCAGGTAAAAGGTATTCAGTTCGAACAAGCACTTGCTCGATTACAGCACAATGTTCCCTTATACCTTCGTCTTGTTGAGCAATTGTTTAATGAGTATCAGAACAGCGCCATGAAAGTGTCTGATTTCATTACACGCGGACAACATGAAAGCGCTCGTCGCTATTTTCACTCGCTAAAAGGTGCTGCCGCCAACTTAGGATTAGAAGCGTTGCAGACGCGAGCTGCGGACTTAGAAAAGCATATGGCAGCGGGTAATATAGATAAAGTTGCCGACACTATTACTGGGTTAGAAAAATCATTAAACCATGCGCACCAAGCAGCCAATGATCTAGCGGCGATTTATCAACATCAACAACAGGAGCAATCATGATTCGCTTTATGTTCATCATTCCGCTTGTTTTGAGTTTGCTTTGGTTGGTTTACTTAAAGGCTCACGGTTGGACTTTAAAACAAGGACAGAAAGGATTCATTTATATTGTCGTTGTTAGCGCAGTGATTGCAGTGTTTTACACAGTCATGATGTGGCTTACGGGTCGAGGTAACCTGTAAGCCACATCAATCTCAGACGTTAGACCAATGCAAGTAAAATACCCGCCGCAACAGCAGAGCCTAACACGCCTGCGACATTAGGTCCCATCGCGTGCATCAGCAGAAAGTTACTTTGGTTTGAGTCTAATCCAACTTTATTGACAACGCGGGCAGCCATTGGAACCGCCGACACCCCTGCAGCCCCAATTAATGGGTTGATGGGCTCTTTACTGAATTTCCCCATCAGTTTTGCCATTAAAATGCCGCTGGCGGTACCTATCGCAAATGCAATTGCACCAAGTATTAGAATGCCTAATGTTTGGAAGCTCAAGAACTGTTCGGCTTGCAACTTCGATCCAACTGCTAAGCCCAAGAAAATCGTCACAATGTTGATGAGATCGTTCTGCGTGGTCTTTGTTAAACGTTCAACGACGCCCGACTCTCGCATCAGATTACCTAAACAGAACATGCCGACCAACGGTGTTGCACTTGGCAATAATAATAACGTCAATAAAATAACGGCCAAAGGGAAGAAAATCTTCTCGCGACGTCCGACCGGCCGTAGTTGCTTCATCTTAATCTGTCGTTCGGATTCTGATGTGAGTAAACGCATGATCGGCGGTTGTATAATAGGCACTAGTGCCATATATGAATACGCCGCAACAGCAATGGCTCCGAGTAAGTCGGGCGCGAGTCGTGATGCCAAGAAAATAGCTGTCGGTCCATCGGCGCCACCGATAATGGATATTGCCGCAGCATCGGCCATCGAAAATTCAATGCCAGGCACAAAGTTTAGTGCAATCGCACCGAACAAAGTTGCAAAGATACCAAACTGCGCAGCACCACCCAGTAGCATCATTTTTGGATTAGCAAGCAGTGGACCAAAGTCGGTCAAAGCCCCCACCCCCATGAAGATAATGAGCGGGAACATGCCGGTATCAATACCTACTTTGTAGACGTAGTAAAGTACGCCCCCCGCCTCGGTAAAACCAGCAAGAGGGATATTGGCTAATATCGCACCAAAGCCGATAGGCAATAACAGCAGCGGCTCAAACTTTTTAGCAATGGCCAAGAACAGCAGGATACCGCCGACGATAATCATCGCAGTTTGCCCTACGGTAATCGCTGATAATCCGGTGGTTTGCCATAACAACGTAAGCTTATCCATGGATTACCCCAGCGTTACCAATTCATCGTCGACCGACACGGCATCGCCTTCCTTAACATGGACACTGCTGACAGTACCACCCTGCTCGGCTTTGATGTCGGTTTCCATTTTCATCGCTTCCATGACGATAAGCACATCACCCGCACTGACCTCATCGCCCTCACTGACATTGACCTTGAAGATATTACCGGCCAAAGGCGCAGCGACAGTCGTACCTTCTCCCGTCGGAGCGTTGTCATCGGAGCTGGATTGCGGCGCAGGTTGAACAGCTTCAAGCTCACCTGCAGCACTAACCGATACTTGGTAAGTCTTGCCATTGACCGCTACATCATAATGCTCGGTACCGCCCTGCGCTGGGCTGCTGGCACTTGCGCTCGAAGCACTCTGCTTAGGCTTTTCAGCGGCTTTAGGTTCATCCGCGGATGGCGCTGGTTCAAACGCATCGGGATTATCACGGTTCTGTAAAAACTTCAGACCGATTTGCGGAAATAAAGCATAGGTCAGCACGTCATCGACGACGTTATCTGCCAGCCGAATACCATCTGCTTTCGCTTTTTCATTCAGCTCTTGAGTCAGCTTTTCGAGCTCATCATCAATTTGATCGGCAGGACGGCAAGTAATCGCCTCGCCGCCTTCAAGCACACGTTGTTGCAACTCCTTGTTGACTGGTGCGGCAGTGGCTCCGTATTCGCCTTTTAATACCGCCGCAGTCTCCTTTGATATATTGGCATAACGCTCTTTACCTAGCACATTGAGCACCGCTTGCGTACCGACAATTTGCGAAGTGGGCGTAACCAATGGGATGAAGCCCAGATCCTCGCGTACTTTCGGGATCTCTTCTAATACTTGATCAAACTTATCCAGCGCGTTCTGCTCTTTAAGTTGGTTTTCCATATTCGTGAGCATACCGCCAGGTACTTGCGCCAATAAGATACGCGCGTCGACTCCTTTTAGAGAGCCTTCAAATTGAGCATATTTTTTCCGCACATCACGGAAATAACTGGCTATGTCCTCAAGCTCAGTAAGTGATAAACCGGTATCTCGATCAGAGCCTTCCGTCATCGCCACCAGCGTTTCTGTCGGCGAGTGCCCGTAGGTCATACTCATCGGCGATATAGCCGTATCCAGCATATCAATACCGGCATCAATGGATTTTTGGTAAGTCGCGACACTAAGACCGGTTGTCGCATGACACTGCATTGCGATTGGTAAATTGGTCTTTTCTTTTAACGCTGACACCAGTTCGAATGCATCATTGGGACGCAATAGACCTGCCATATCTTTGATACATAACGAATCACAGCCAAGGTCTTCGAGTTCCTGTGCCATCTCCACCCATTTTTCCAACGTGTGCACCGGTGACACCGTGTAAGACATGGTTCCTTGTGCATGGCCATCCACGTCTTTTGCCGCTTTAATTGCAGTCTTCAAATTCCGCACGTCGTTCATTGCATCAAAAATACGGAACACGTCGACACCGTTTTCGCGCGCGCGCTCTACGAAGCGACGCACGACATCATCAGCGTAATGGCGATAACCCAAGAGATTCTGACCACGCAATAACATCTGCTGGCGGGTATTGGGCATCGCTTCTTTAAGTTTTCGAATGCGTTCCCAAGGATCTTCACCTAAATAACGAATACACGCGTCGAACGTGGCACCGCCCCACGACTCTACCGACCAAAATCCAATCTTATCGATTTTGTCAGCGATAGGTAGCATATCCTCGAGCCGGAGCCGCGTAGCTAATAACGACTGATGGGCGTCTCTAAATACAAGCTCTGTTAACTTAAGGGGCTTGCTCATATGGAATTCTCCTCGTTATTCGCGTTATTTTTTGCGTTGGGTACGGTAGGCGTGAACGGCTGCAGAGATGGCTGCCACAGTATCATCAGAAGGTTGGTTGCCTGCTTTAGATTGCTTACGTGCGCTTCGCGGCGTCGGTTCATGGGTTGCACCTTTAGGCAGGTATTTTGCCATCATCGACATGCAAAAAATTAACAGCAATAAAAAGGCGATAACGGATGTCATCCCTACAGCCATAATTTCCGCAGCATTTATAAATAACTCAGACACGACTACTCCTTGCGGATTTCCGTACAATTGTTATAAAAATATTAAATACTATGCTAACAGGCTTAGCAAGCGGATAAAGGGGCATATACTGACTATTCAGAATATAAATGAGTGGAAATATAAAATTATTATTTATAAATCAATAGGATAAAGGATAAGAAATAAAAATCAGCAAATCGACTAGCGGATAACTTAATTAGCGGGATTACATGAAATACTTAGAGATGGCGCGCTCGGGAGGACTCGAACCTCCAACCGCCTGGTTCGTAGCCAGGTACTCTATCCAGTTGAGCTACGAGCGCGTATAATGCAGTGTTTGGTTATTGAAATATGGCGCGCTCGGGAGGACTCGAACCTCCAACCGCCTGGTTCGTAGCCAGGTACTCTATCCAGTTGAGCTACGAGCGCAAACATTATTTCAATCAACGTTAAGTATATGGCGGAGAGGGAGGGATTCGAACCCTCGATAGGGCTACAAACCCTATACTCCCTTAGCAGGGGAGCGCCTTCAGCCACTCGGCCACCTCTCCCTAACGTTGTGGCGTGCATTCTAGCGAGACTGACAATAATGTCAATTGCTTTTTTCCCTTTTTGTAACCAAGCGTGGGATATTTAACCATCTCGACGGTTTTTTAGTCAAAACCAGCCAAAAACTAAAAAAGCCAGCATTAAGCTGGCTTTAAGTCTGCGGAACAGTTAGTAGAAAAGTTATTCTTTATCCGGCTTCTCCTCATCCGTCTCTGACTGGATCCGCATATAAATTTCTTCTCGATGCACAGAGACGTCTTTGGGTGCGTTGACGCCGATTCGAACTTGATTACCTTTAACACCTAACACTGTGACCGAGACATCATCTCCTATCATCAGCGTTTCGCCTACACGGCGAGTCAAAATTAACATACCCTACTCCTTAAATACTGTTCCGCGTTCAGCTTGATTAAGAACGGTTCCTTGAACGTAAATAGCTAAATCTACCTTTGAGTGTAACAAGTTATCTTTTCATTACACTATACTGACTATAATAAATTCAAGTTATTTTTTGAATGACTGCTCTAACCAACTAGTAGCCGTAGCTAATGCCTCACTCAAATGTTCTGGGTTAGACCCGCCAGCTTGCGCCATATCGGGACGCCCACCACCTTTACCGCCAACGACATTGGCTGCTTGGTTAACTAAATCACCGGCTTTCACAATCGATGTTAAATCTTTAGTTACGCCCGCTATCAAACTTACTTTTGAGCCTTGCGCAGTTGCTAATAGTACGACGCCAGACCCTAATTGGTTCTTTAAGTCATCCACAATACCACGTAATGCTTTCGCTTCTGTATCCTCAAGCTGAGCGACTATGACTTTATGACCGTTCATTTCAACGGCTTGCTGGACTAAGCCACCGCCAGCTTGCTGAGCGAGTTTCTGTTGTAATTGTTCGGCTTTCCGCTCGAGTTCACGATATTTGCTTTGAAGCTGATCGACTTTACCGAGCAAACCCGTTTCGTCGGTTTTAAAGTCAGCCGTCAATTGATTGAGTATCGCTTGCTGGTTCGCCATAAATTCGAACGCAGCGGCGCCTGTAACGACTTCTAAGCGACGAACTCCAGACGCAATACCTGTTTCATGAGTAATTCGGAATAACCCAATATCGCCTGTTGCAGCCACATGTGTGCCGCCACACAGCTCCATCGAAAACTCACCCATTCGCACGACTCGAACATCGTCATCGTACTTTTCACCAAACAACGCCATCGCACCTGCTTTCTTCGCTTCATCGATATTCATCACTTGCGTTGTGAGTCGAACATTCTTGCGAATCTGTTCATTAACGACACGCTCAAGCTCGGTAATTTGCGCTTTCGTAAGCGGCTCAAAATGAGCAAAGTCAAAACGCATGCGCTCAGCCTCAACAAGCGAGCCCTTCTGTTGTACATGGTCGCCGAGAATGTCTCGTAACGCAGCATGCAACAGGTGAGTCGCCGAGTGATTACGACGAATGTTAGCGCGTCGTTCGGAGTCAATTTCTGCCGTAACAGCATCGCCTAGTTTTATCGTACAGTCCGCCTGACCATGATGCGCAATCGCTTTACCAATATATTGCGTATCCGTGACCTCAAAGCGACCTTGATTTGCTAGCAATACACCGGTATCACCGACTTGGCCACCGCTCTCAGCGTAAAACGGCGTGTTGGCCAGCACCACAACACCCTGCTGGCCCGCTTCAAGTGATTCAACCGCTGTTCCTTCATGAAATAGCTCAACTACAGTCGTTTGCGCTTTGTCTTCAGTATAGCCGTCAAAAACTGACTTCGTGGTCGCTTTTACCTGAGCATTATAGTCGACACCAAACTGTGACGCCTTCTGGGCACGCTCACGCTGCGCTTGCATCGCGGCGTTAAAGCCTTCCTCGTCAATCACCAGTTCGTTCTCGCGCGCGATGTCTGCGGTTAAGTCCATCGGAAAGCCGTACGTATCATAGAGCTTGAACACCACTTCACCATTTAGCGTGTTGCCCGATAGCTGCTTGATCTCGTCATTAAGAATCGCTAAGCCGCGTTCAAGTGTTTTCTCAAACTGCTGCTCTTCACGCTTCAATGCGTCTTCAATAATATGACGTTTTTCAACCAACTCGGGGTAGGCTTCACCCATTAGCTTGACCAGTTCGTCGACCAACTGGTAGAAAAACGTTTGTTTAGCACCCAGTAAATTGCCGTGACGGACTGCTCGACGGATAATACGGCGGAGCACATAACCTCTTCCCTCGTTCGATGGCATGACACCATCGGCGATTAGAAACGAGCAAGAGCGAATATGGTCAGCAATAACACGTAGCGATTTACTGCTTAAGTCACTGACGCCAATAATGTCGGCACTGCGTTTGATGAGTGCTTGGAACGTATCGATTTCATAATTGCTATGCACACCTTGCAGAATAGCGGCAATACGCTCTAATCCCATGCCTGTATCGATCGAGGGGTTGGGTAACGGCTCCATGGTACCGTCCGCTTGGCGGTTATACTGCATGAAGACCAAGTTCCAAATTTCAATATAACGGTCACCGTCCTCTTCAGGCGTTCCAGGAGGCCCGCCCCACACTTCTGGACCATGATCATAAAAGACTTCCGAACAGGGACCGCAAGGACCCGTATCCCCCATCGACCAGAAGTTATCTTTAACGCCTATACGGGAAATGCGATCCTCCGGCACACCGATGTGCTTAGCCCAAATATCGTAAGCTTCATCATCTTCTTCAAATACGGTGACCCACAGTTTTTCGGCCGGAAGTTGTAGCTCTTGGGTTAAAAAGTGCCACGCAAATTCAATGGCTTCGGTCTTAAAGTAGTCACCGAAGCTGAAGTTTCCAAGCATTTCGAAAAAGGTATGATGACGAGCCGTGTACCCGACATTCTCAAGGTCGTTATGTTTACCACCAGCGCGCAAGCAACGTTGTGCAGAGGTCGCTCGGGTGTAGTTTCGCTTATCAGTACCTAAGAACACATCTTTAAAAGGCACCATACCCGCATTAGTAAATAATAATGTGGGGTCATTAGCAGGAATCATTGAGGCGGAGGGTACCCGTTGGTGACCTCTTTGCTCAAAAAACTGAATAAATTTTTCTCGAATTTCAGCGCTTGTAATGCTCATTAAACACCCTGTTTTTTGCACGCATTTGTCATAATTTATGATCCCCTAGATTACCATGTGAAGGTTTTGATCACTAGTCATCATCATGCGCTTGTATTGCAAATTTGATGTGTTCTTGCGAAAAGCCGCGTTGCATCAAAAATCGTGCTCGTTTGGCCCAGTCTTTGCGATCACTCGGTTGTGTCGAGCCAAACTTGCTTAGATAAACCTGCTGACATAGCTCAAACCAGTCCACTTCTAATTGTTGCAAAGCTTGTTCAATAAGTGCTTTATCGACGCCACGCTGTTGCGTTGCCTGTGCCACAATTTTGGTTCGTCCTTGTCGCTGCATGACTTTTTCTCGTGCAAAGCTCTGAGCAAAACGTTCATCGCTTTGCCAGCCCTCTTCTTGCATGCGATCAACAACCTGCTCCACAAGCGGGCGTTCAAAGCCGCGTTGGCTCAGTTTGTAAATTAATTCAAAACGACTATGCTCTCGCTTAGTTAATAGTTTAAAACATTTCTCTCTGAGCACCTGCTCATCATCATGTGAACTTTTCAAACTGTATTTACTCCAACGTACAACCGAATAGCAAAGGATAAGCTCTATGAAACCATTTTTTCCTTCACGGAATATTATCATCGCTACCGCGATAGCAGTACTCGCCAGTGTATCATTCGGCGCTACCGCACAGACTAAAACCGCCGATCAAATTCGAGTGACCGGTGCAGCATCCGCGTCAGCAGTGCCAGATCAAGTCAGTCTTCAGTTTAGCATCGAGCAACGCGGCGATAAATTGAGTGCCATGAAAGGTTTAGTAGACCAAACGACAGAAAAGCTATTGCGCGATCTTGTCAAACGAGATGTCCCGGAGCGCAATATTCGTTCTTACCAGCTGCAGGTGTATCCCCAGTATCAAAATGACGACGGGCAAACTAAACAAGACGGTTTCGTGGTCATGCGCGAAATATCTATCACGCTACCCGACATCGAGCAATATGATCAGATCGTAGATTTAGCGCTCGCTCAAGGTGTCACGCGCGTGAGTCAGGTTCGGTTTGAGGTATCAAATCAAAAAGACTTGTATCAACGCGCTCTAGCAGATGCCTTTGCTGCGGCACGTGACAAAGCAGGTCAATTAGCGGGCGTCGCACAACGCGAATTAGGTTCAGTGTTAGAGATTACAGAGCAATCTTATCCACGCCCCGTCGTTTTCCATATGGCTGAGGCACGAATGGACGCCAAGTCTCCATCGATGCCCGGCGAGCAGCAAATTGAAGCTCGCCTAGAGGTCGTTTTCTCGCTCAAATAACAGGTAAAGCAATATCTGCTGGCACTTGGTGACTAACGCAGTGTAGTCCACCCCCACCCAGTACGAGTTCACGCGCTGGGTGGCTAACCACTTTCCTATTGCCAGCATAGCGTTGAATAACATCCAACGCAGGTTCGTCCGTACTGAGATCAAATTGTGGAACAACAATCACCTTGTCAGTCGCAATGAGATTCGTATAGCTACAACAAATCGGTAAGCTCAGATCGCGTACAAGACTTTGACTATCGCTAATAATGCCAGCTCGATCCTGGGCTAGCGGTTGTTGTGGCTTCGGTAATGGCAGAGGCACTTTGGTGATTTCCGGTGGAAGCTGTTCAATAACCTCTGCTAACTTTTGGCAAGTTAAAAAGTCTGGATGAGTCGGATCTTCAGTTGCACAATATAACAGCACGTCATCAGCAATGAACAAAGCGAGATTATCCATGTGCCCACTCGTTTCGTCAGCGCTCAGCTTGCCATCAAAAAAGTAAACTTCGAGCCCAGCTAAATTTTTCTCGACACGACGTGACAGTTGTTTCACAGTCAATTCGGGTTGTCTTGATTTCAGCGCCGCCAAGCCCATCAAAGCCACTTGGCCATTATGAGTCAGCATGCCCCCCTCGCCAATCAATTTGGATACTGGATACAGCTGTTCAGCAAATAACTGTTCAGGCAACTGGCTGTCTTGCTCTATGGTCTGTTGCACATCCCCCCAACCGTCAAATTCCATCAATAGCCCACGCCATTCGCCTGACTCTTCTTGATACCAAAGCGGCAGAATATCGCGCATCCAAATATCATCGTATGAGACCGTCTGCGGAGTCAGTAAACAAATAGGGTGGTACTGCCGTAACAGCTGCGCGAGCGATTCGATACATTTACGCGCAGGGCGCGCAGACTGTCGCCACACGTCACGACGGTAGGGCTGAGCCAACACAATCTGCTGGCCCGGAGCAAAATCTGGGCGCCAATAAACCATCATCAGCCTGCTTATTTACGCTTATTCTTGTTTACACGTTGTGCTTCGCGTAAGCGGTCCTTGCGCTTAGACGTCGCTTTACGGATTTTTGCGAACTTACGCTGCTTAGATTCCTGATGACGCGGATCAACGAAGGATTTATCTTCTGGCTGCAATCCCACCTTTGCGCGTAATTCATTAACCTGATCGAGTTCAAGCTCACTCCATCCACCTTGGGGGAGGCCTGACTCAAGCTTGATATCGCCATAACGCACTCGAATCAAACGGCTCACTTGAACTTCTTGGCTTTCCCACAAGCGTCTCACTTCACGATTCCGACCTTCTTTAAGTGTCACGTGGTACCACCGGTTCATGCCTTCACCGCCGCCGACCGCTTTGATGGTATCGAAGTGCGCCAGTCCATCCTCGAGTTGAACCCCCTTTTTGAGGCGATTAATCATCGCGTCGGTCACCTCACCGAATATACGTACGGCGTATTCCCGCTCGACTTCTTGACTCGGGTGCATTAACCGATTAGCAAGCTCGCCATCCGTCGTAAAAAGAAGCAGGCCAGAAGTATTCACATCCAAACGACCGACAGCAACCCACCGTGCTCCACTCATCCGCGGAAGACGCTCATAAACTGTTGGCCGACCTTCGGGATCTTTTCGAGTGCACAATTCGCCTTCTGGCTTGTGATAGGTCAAAACACGGCAGACAACTGAGTTTTCCGACTTAATCACGACCTCATGACCGTCTATACGGACTGACGCATCGGCATCAATTCGCTCACCCACCTGCGCTACCTTGCCATTCACACGGATGCGGCCAGCACCGATCATCGCCTCAATTTCGCGTCGTGAACCATAGCCAGAACGGGCCAATACTTTTTGTAACTTCTCAGTCATGAAGATCGTCTCTCTCAGTTATCGCTGTCTCAGCGGTAGTCTCATCAGAAAAATCAATCGATGGTAATTCTGACAAGTTTGTTAAATTAAAATCATCCAAAAATTGCGCAGTGGTGCCATAAAGCTGCGGTCGTCCAGGCACTTCTTTTTGCCCAACAACCGCGATCCACTGTCGCTCTTGTAATGTTTTAATAATATTCGAACTTACGCTAACACCCCGCACCTGCTCAATTTCACCTCGCGTAATTGGCTGCCGATAAGCAATGAGAGCCAAGGTTTCTAACAAGGCTTGCGAATAACGTGTAGGCCGCTCTTGCCACAAGCCAGCGAGTAACTCGCCAAACTCTGGGCGTGTCTGAAAACGAAAGCCAGATGCTACATTAACTAACTCAATGCCACGGTCATGGTAGTCGTCTTGCAAACTTTTAATGGCGCCTTTCACCCCATTCAATGATACACCTTGCGCCTCAAACAGCTCATACAGGCGCTGTACAGACAGCGGCTGAGGGTGCGCAAACAATGCAGCTTCAATCAGTTGTTTCAATTGCTTCTTGTTCATCAAAAGAGGCTTTTCTGCGTAGATGAATTTCGCTCATGGGTGTTACTTGTGATAATTCTATCATTGATTCCTTCACAAGTTCCAAAATTGCTAAAAAACTTACCACCGCGCCAGCACGACCCTCGCTTTTATTAAATAACTGCCCAAAGCGCAAATACGGTTGCGTTTGTAATCGCTGCAAGATCTGGCTCATGCGCTCGCGAGTCGATAGCTGTTCACGCTGAATATGATGGTGCGCATTTAATTTAATTTGGTTAAGAATACGGCTAAAGGCCAATGTTAAGTCTTCGAGGCTCACTTCAGGTGGCGCTGTGGTAACATGATCACGCGCATTGCTGCTCACTTCGGACAACCACATATCACGGCCGATTTGCGGCTGTTCATCAATATACTCGGCACCGTGCCGAATCGCTTCGTACTCACGTAAGCGGCGCACTAACTCAGCCCGGGGATCGTCTTCTTCATCATCCTCTTGCGGGGGTTTAGGTAGCAATAGTCGACTTTTTATTTCAGCCAGCATCGCGGCCATTACAAGATAGTCAGCCGCCAACTCTAATTTCAACTCTTTCATCATCTCGACGTAGTGAACATACTGCCGAGTGATGGTTAACACGGGAATATCAACGACATCAAACTTTTGTCGACGAATTAAATACAACAGCAAGTCCATTGGTCCGGAAAAGGCATCAAGGATAACTTCGAGCGCATCCGGTGGAATATAGAGGTCTTCCGGCTTTTCAATGACCGGCTCTCCACGTACGAAGCCTAGCGGTAAGGATTGCTGTTCTGCCACGTCCTTGCTATGACTCCATTAAAATTCAAACGGCTGAGTATCACCTGAACCGCCACGAATGACCACGGGGGCGCCCTCAGATAAGTCAACCACAGTCGTTGGTTCTTCGCCTTTATGGCCGCCATCGACAATCAGATCGACACGCTTCTCGAGTTGTTCGCGAATTGTCTCAGGATCGGATTCCGCCAATTCATTATTACCGAGAATCAAGCTCGTCGACATTAAAGGTTCATTGAGCTCTTCCAACAAAGCCAGTGCAATACGATTAGTAGGCACGCGGATACCGATTGTTTTACGTTTTGGATTCAATAGCCGCTTAGGTACTTCTTTAGTGCCTTTAAGAATAAAGGTATAAGGTCCAGGCGTGTTATTTTTCAACAATCTGAATGCATCGTTATCGACTCGAGCGTAGGTCGACAACTCAGAGAGATCACGACACATCAAGGTAAAATTGTGTTCCTTGTCAATGTCTCGGATTTGGCAAATACGGTCGACCGCCTTTTTATCGCCAATTTGACAGCCAATTGCATAGCCCGAATCCGTTGGATAAACCACGATACCACCTTGACGAATAATATCGACGGCTTGCTGGATAAGGCGCTTCTGTGGATTCATCGGATGTACTTCAAAATATTGGCTCATAGCCCCTCCATACCCGAGTGTGGTCTTTAACTGAACCAGTCATTCCATATTGGCACACAAGCATCCGGCAGACAAAGATTTTTGCCTAAATCACGCCACTGCGAAGGATAATGAAAATCAGAGCCTTGCGAAGCCTTTAATTGGAAATCCTTAGCAAATTCAGCTAAAGCTGAGCGCTGACCTAAAGTTTGCTGACCGATGCTGACTTCAATACCATCAAGCCCCCAAGTTTTCGCTTCACCGATGAGCTTTCTCAGCCATTTGTTAGACAGTTGATAGGCATGTGGGTGCGCTAACACTGCGCTACCTCCGGCGTCATGTATCGCTTTAATCGCATGCCCAATTGAACACCACTGCGGCCTTACGTAAGCAAAATTACCTTTGCCGATAAATCGATCAAAGGCTTTTTGAACTTGATCAACATAACCGTGCTGAACGAGCTGATCGGCAATATGCTTTCGGGTAGGAATACCGTCGCTATCAATCTCAACATTGATATCACGGGCGGCAAGCTTTTGGATTATCGAATCGATGCGCTCCCGACGGCGATTTTGCTGCGTTTGCAGCAGCCGCTGTAAGCTTTCACTGCGTGTGTCGACATTCAAGCCAACAATGTGAATTTCAAAATTTTCCCACCAACAGGATAACTCAACCCCCGCCACCAACGTCATATCATAATGCGCTTGCTCAATATACTGCTGAGCTTCATCCACGCCGTCAATATTGTCGTGGTCAGTCAGCGCTAACACCGAAACACTGTTATTGTGTGCCCGATCAATCAACTCGGGCACAGTCAGGCTACCGTCAGAATGCGTACTATGGCAATGTAAATCGATTATCAAATTAAATCCTTGCTGCGAGTTCCGCCCCTTGACGAATCGCACGTTTCGCATCGAGTTCAGCGGCTACGTCAGCGCCGCCAATCAGATGCACGGGTTTGCCCTTTTGCTCTAGCGAAGATTGTAACGCGCGTAACGGAACCTGTCCTGCACAAATAATAATGTTATCCACTTCAATCAGTTGCTCTTTACCATCGCGCTCAATCAATAAACCCTCGGCTGTCACTTTCTTGTACGTCACGCCATTCCACATGTGCACTTTTTTACTTTTCAGTTCAGTACGGTGTACCCAGCCCGACGTTTTACCCAAGCCTTTACCCACTTTGCTCTCTTTGCGCTGTAGCAACCAGACTTCGCGAGGACTGGCTTCGGGGTGTTGCTCTTTTAAACCGCCACGCGCTTCATACGATTTATCGATTCCCCAACGCTCGCTCCAAGCCGATTCATCAAGTGTCAGTTGCTCTTCAGTCGTCAGATACTCTGCCACATCAAAACCAATACCGCCTGCACCAATCAGCGCTACACGTTGGCCGACCGCTTTATGATCACGCAAGACATCCAAATAACTCAATACATGGGGCTGATCGATACCTTCAATATCAACTTGGCGAGGTAGTACTCCGGTGGCCAAGATGACTTCGTCAAAACCACCCTCGGTGAGACTTTCAGCCGATTGTTCCGCACCCAAGACGCGTTTCACCCCCGCGTCTTTTAAGCGCTCATCGAAATAACGTAAGGTTTCGAAAAACTCCTCTTTGCCAGGAATTTGCTTCGCGTAATTAAACTGCCCACCGATGTCGCTCGCTTTATCAAACAGTGTTACATCATGCCCACGCTCAGCGGCGAAGCAAGCAAACGCTAACCCCGCAGGACCTGCTCCAACCACCGCGAGCCGTTTTGACTGTTGCGTTGGCTGCATTAATAACTCAGTTTCGTAGCATGCGAGTGGATTAACCAGACATGACGCACGCTTATTCGAGAACACATGATCAAGACACGCCTGATTGCACGCAATACAGGTGTTTATTTTTTCAGGTTGTTGACGTTGCGCCTTGATCACGAGTTCGGGATCGGCCAATAGCGGGCGTGCCATCGATACCATATCCGCTTGCCCACTGGACAATATATGTTCAGCAATTTCAGGCGTATTGATACGGTTAACAGCCACAACGGGTACTGACAGTGACTGCTTCACACGCTCAGTGATCCATGCAAACGCGCCCCGTGGTACCGACGTCACAATCGTTGGCACACGCGCTTCGTGCCAGCCAATACCGGTGTTGATGATGGTCACTCCGGCTTTCTCAAGCGCTTGTCCTAATTCAATCACCTCGTCGAGCGTATGACCGTCTTCAACCAAGTCCAGCATGGACAATCTAAAAATAATAATAAAGTCCTTACCCACTTGCTCTCGCACGCGATTAACGATTGCAAGTGCTAAGCGACTACGTCCGTTAAAATCGCCCCCCCACTCATCCGTGCGCTTATTTGTGCGTGGGCAGAGAAATTGATTAATTAAATAACCTTCCGAGCCCATAATTTCAACACCATCATACCCTGCTTTCTGAGCCAGCTTGGCACAACGCCCGTAGTGACTAATGGTATTGGTGATTTGTCGCTCACTCATCGCTTTGGGGCTAAAAGGCGTGATAGGCGCTTTAATTGCACTCGGAGCAAGAGAGAACGGGTGATAGCTATAACGTCCCGCATGCAAGATCTGCAGGCAAATTTTACTGTCATGCTTATGAACAGCATGCGTAACTTTGCGATGTTTAGCGACGTGCCACGGCTTTGACAGTTCACTCCCCAAAGGCGCCAGTCGACCTCTAAAGTTTGGACTAATACCACCGGTGACAATCAAGCCGACACCGCCCTTAGCACGAGCCTCGTAAAAAGCCGCCAGCTTTTCGAAGCCGTTTTTCTCTTCTTCGAGTCCCGTATGCATTGAACCCATGAGTACGCGGTTTTTTAATTGAGTAAAGCCAAGATCAAGCGGCGTGAAAAGCGTCGGATACTGTTGTGTGTTAGCTACCATCTTCATTATTCTCTATTTTAAACGGGCGTTTAATTTTAGCTCACTCTATACCTTTATAAGTATTTGCTCAAGCCTATCAGTAGTCGTGTTTGTTCGCACGATGGTCGCATTTGTTTTGACCCCTACGGGTAAAAACCTGCTAGTCTGATATGGAAAATTCCAAGGAGAGCGTTATGACTTTAGCAACAAAAACTATCGTAGGCACATTAACTGCGACTTTATTAACAACCGCCTCAGTCATGACATTAGATGCTCAAGCACAGACTCAAGACGTGACAGCGCACCAGCGTTTAATTCCGATTGAATCAAGTAAAACCACTGAGCACAGTGTCGAAATTCGTGGCGAAACTGTTGATTATACGGCAACGGCCGGCACCTTACCGGTATGGAACGACGAAGGTAAACCAACCGCCACGTTGTTCTATACCTATTATAAACGAGAAGACATCGATAACCGTGAAAAACGCCCCATCGTCTATTCATTCAATGGCGGTCCAGGCTCTGCTTCCGTGTGGATGCACTTGGCCTACACGGGTCCTAAAGTCCTCAAGATCAGTGATGAAGGTTACCCTGTACAACCATATGGTGTCGAAGATAACCCGTATTCAATTTTAGACGTCGCTGACATCGTATTTATCAACCCAGTCAACACGGGTTACTCGCGTGTTCTACCCAACGAAGACGGCGAAATGCCCTCACGTGACGCTCAACAAAAAATGTTTTTCGGAGTTAACTCCGACATCCAATATTTAGCCGAGTGGATGAATACCTTCACCTCACGTTATGACCGCTGGCGTTCACCCAAGTTCTTAATTGGTGAAAGTTACGGCACGACACGTGTATCGGGTCTGGCTCACGCTTTACAAAATCAACAATGGATGTACCTCAATGGTGTTGTCCTAGTCTCTCCGACTGAATTGGGTATTGAGCGTAGCGGTCCGGTTGAAGAGGCGAATCGTCTACCCTACTTTGCTGCCGCCGCGTGGTACCACGACGCATTACCAAGCGACCTACAAAAAAAGGATCTGCTAGATGTACTCGACGAAGCGGAGTCATACACACTCAACGAATATCTACCCGCGCTAGCAAAAGGTGCTTCACTGACCCAACAACAACGCGAGCAAATTGCCTCTCAGGTGGCACACTACTCTGGCCTTTCAGAAGAAGCCGTGTTGAGTAATAACTTAGCGCCAAGCACTTGGTATTTCTGGAAAGAACTCTTACGAGACCGCGATCGCACAATTGGTCGTCTGGACTCTCGCTATTTAGGTATCGATGGCAGCCGTTCAGGTGATAGTCCTGACTACAATGCTGAGCTGACTTCATGGTTACACTCGTTCACTCCCGCAATTAACTACTATCTACGCGAAGAGTTAGGTTACAAGACCGATGTGAAATACAATATGTTCGGTCCTGTGCATCCGTGGGATCGCACCAATAACAACACCGGCGAACAACTACGTGAAGCGATGGCAGCGAACCCTTACCTGAATGTGATGGTACAGTCGGGCTATTTTGACGGCGCGACCAATTACTTTGATGCGAAGTATACAACTTGGCAGTTAGACCGTAGTAAACTGATGCAAGATCGCATTAGCTTTAAAGGGTATCGTAGTGGTCACATGATGTATTTGCGCCGACCTGACCTACAAAAAGCAAATGATGATCTGCGTGAGTTCATTATGAACGCGCTTCCAAAAGAAGGTCAGCCAGCACAATACAAGTAATGCATTTTGGGTGTTGACACCGCGCTCTTTGCGCGGTAATTTGTCAATCACTGAATAGCAAACTAAAACGAATTGGACATTATTACGATGCAACTCGCACAATTTTCACTACAAGCTTGGTGGTGGCACTTCCCGAATTAGCGGGTGGTGGTTCTGTGCGCATACGTAAATAAGTACAGTTTCGAAAACCCGCTCAACGAGCGGGTTTTTTTATGCTTGTTGGGCGGTCTCAAAAGGAAGTAGTTAAATGAATTCAAACACTCAACAAGCGCCAGCAGCGGTTACATCGATTCAGGTCGAGTTACCCTATCAAGCCGATACTCAGAGCGTGTACCAACAGGTTTGCCAACCTCATGGTCGTCACGTGCTACTCGATTCAGCCGATATCGGCACTAAACAAGCGCTAAAAAGCCTGTTACTCATCGATGCCGCCCTCGAACTCAAATGCAACGGCCAGCGCGTTACCGTACAAGCACTAACGAATAACGGTAAGCCACTTAAAGCGCTGTTAGACCAACAGCTCACTGATTATTTGCTGGCGACCTCGGAGTCAACGAGCGAATTCAAATTCCCTGTTTCTAACCGTGATCTCGACGAGATGAGTCGCCTTAAAGAGGTCTCTAACTTCGAGCCATTGCGGCTTATCCAACACACGCTAGAGCGTCGTAACGCAGCTTCAAGCCACGATTTTGCGGTATTCCTTGCAGGCTCATTTGGCTACGACTTACTCGCGAGTTATGAGCAATTACCACAAGTTGAAACCGGCGAAAATCGTGCGCCTGATTATGTGTTCTATGTGTCTGAAACACTGCTAGCGGTCGACCATCAACGCCAGTCGAGTCAATTAATAGCTAGCTTGTTTACGCCCGAAGTGTCATCCGACGCATATGCGCAAATGAGTCAGCGCATCGGAGAGCTCGCAGCTCGGTGTCAATTACCGCCACGTCAGCAAACCCATTACACACCGCTAGCCGCAGACTACCAGAGTATTACAGCAACGCCGTCACAAGCGGTATTTAAGCAACATGTGTCGGAGTTGAAAGAACATATTCTCGATGGCGATATTTTTCAGGTGGTGCCCTCGCGTCGCTTTAGTTTACCGTGCCACGATGCACTTGCCAGCTACGCAGTATTAAAACAGACCAACCCATCACCCTACATGTTTTATTTAAGTCATCCAGATTTTACGCTATTCGGCGCTTCACCTGAGTCCGCTTTAAAGTACACCGCGGCGAGCAATCAGGTCGAACTCTATCCGATTGCAGGCACCCGGCCTCGCGGCAAACAGCCGGACGGTAACCTTGATCACGATCTCGATAGTCGTTTAGAACTCGAGTTACGCATGGATCAAAAAGAATTATCAGAACACCTGATGCTAGTCGACCTTGCACGAAACGACCTTGCGCGGATTTGCCAACCTGGTACACGCAATGTCGCTGACCTACTCAAAGTTGATCGTTACTCCCACGTAATGCACTTGGTCTCTCGTGTTGTCGGCCAACTACGTGAAGACTGCGATGCGCTTCACGCTTACCGCGCCTGTATGAATATGGGCACATTGATTGGTGCTCCCAAAGTCAGTGCGGCACGGTTAATTCGACAAGTCGAACAACAAGGCCGTGGTAGCTACGGCGGTGCTGTGGGTTACCTAGCTGGTAATGGTGATATGGATACTTGCATCGTTATACGCTCCGCCTTCGTGAGTGGCGGTCGTGCGGTGGTTCAAGCCGGTGCAGGGGTGGTACACGATTCTGATCCGCAGGCGGAAGTTGATGAAACAGAAAACAAAGCACGCGCCGTAATCGCCGCAGTGCAAACAGCAAATGCACAAGGAGAGCGCTCATGAAAGGTCGTATTACGCTCATCGATAATCTTGACTCGTTCTCTTATAACTTAGTTGATGAGCTCAGCCAACTCGGTTATGAACTAAAAGTGTATCGCAACACGATCAGTGCCGAACGCCTATTACGTGAACTCGATAGTTACTCAGGTCCACAAGTCGTATGTCTATCGCCCGGTCCAGGTAACCCTTCGCAGGCGGGAAACTTGATGGACATGATCGACGCATGCCAAAAACGGTATCCGATGCTCGGTATCTGTTTAGGTTTTCAAGCTCTGGCTGAAAAAAGCGGCGCCCGAGTCGACCGCTGTGGCGAGGTCGTGCATGGCAAAACCGCACAAATGTTGTTTCGCTCTCACCCACTGTTCGCGAGCCAACCGCAACAAAATCATTGCGTCATCGGTCGTTATCATTCGCTCAGTATTTACGACTTACCAGCGACCATTAACGTAATCGGCGAATGCCAAAGCGTCAACGGAATGATTCCGATGGCGGCGGAGTTTACCGAGTTGAATGCTGTGGGCTTTCAATTTCACCCTGAATCTTTATTAACACCGACCGGCAAACTTATGTTGCAGGATGCGGTTCACTACCTTTTTACACAGTTTAGTCAAGGACACAGTCATGAATGAGATCACCACCCTGCTTGAAGGTCGACCTCTGTCCCAGGACGAGAGTCAAAAGCTATTTCGTCACCTGGTAAAAGGTGAGCTCAATGATGCACAAATCAGTGCCGCATTGGTCGCCATGAAATTACGCGGTGAAACGCCAGCGGAATTGGCCGGTGCAGCGCGCGCTGTGCTCGATGTGAGCAAGCCTCTGACCAGCACCAACGGTATACTTGCGGACAGTTGCGGTACCGGTGGTGATGGATCCAACAGTATTAATCTATCGACCACATCGGCGTTAGTTGCCTCTTCAATGGGGTTACCCATGGCAAAGCACGGTAATCGCAGCGTATCATCGCGCTCAGGATCAGCCGATGTATTAGAGTCTTTGGGTCTGCGCGTTGATCTCGATCCGCGCGAGGCTTCAAAGCAGTTAGCTGATCACGGCTTTTGCTTTTTATTTGCGCCGCATTATCATCCCGGTATCAAACATGCGATGCCCGTGCGCCAAACTCTGAAAACGCGTACCCTTTTTAACCTTATCGGTCCGCTAGTGAATCCAGCACGGCCCAACATTCAGTTATTAGGCGTGTATAGTCCAATTTGGCTACAACCGATGGCCGAAACCTTACAGCGTCTTGGCACTGAGCGAGCTATGGTCGTACATGGCTCTGGCGTTGACGAGTTTGCTTTACACGGCACGACGGAAGTTGTTGAGTTACGTGATAACCAACTTGAACAATACACACTGTCGGTCAGTGACTTTGGCTTGAATGAAGCACCACTGAGCGAGCTAAAAGGCGGCGATGCCGATTTTAATGCCACGGTATTAAAACGTATCTTAGCAGGGCAAGGTTCCCGCGCTCAAAACCATGCCATTGCAATAAACACAGCACCATTGCTAGTGATGGCGGATAAGTTTTCAGACTACAAACAAGCGGCCCAGGCAGTGCTTGAGCATCTTGCGAGCGGCGCAGCCATGACACACTTAGAGGCGATTCAAGCGGTACAAGGAGGCATCTATGTCGAGTAATATTCTGACTGAAATTATTGCCCGCAAACGAGTGCAGAACGAGCAGCAGGAGCAACACTACCCGATGCCGAGTGACAAACACGCGCTATCGCGCAGTGAGCGTAGTTTGTACGATGCGTTGAACCAGCCTCAAGCGGGCTTTATTTTAGAGTGCAAAAAAGCGTCCCCTTCCAAGGGACTTATTCGCCCCCATTTTAATCCAGTGGAGTTGGCAAAAACCTACCAACCCTATGCTGCCGCGATTTCGGTATTAACTGAACCTGAGTATTTTCAAGGCAGCTATGAATACCTTGCGGCTGTCAGTCAACAGGTTAACCTACCGATATTATGCAAGGATTTCTTTATTGATGAACAGCAAGTTTATCGAGCACGCTACTTTGGCGCTGATGCGATCCTACTCATGTTATCGGTACTCGATGATGTGCAGTATCAACATCTACACGCAATCGCGGACAATTTAGGTTTAGATGTACTGACGGAAGTCGCCAATGAGACTGAGATGCGTCGCGCCGCGCAGTTAGGTGCGCGCATTATTGGTATTAATCACCGTGATTTGACCGACCTCAGCATCAACCCGAATCGCAGTCATGAGCTCGCACCTTATGCTCCCGAGGGTGCCTTACTTGTTGCTGAGTCGGGCTTTAGCCAACACAAAGATATTCGCCGCTGCAGTGATGTCGTAAATGGCTTTTTAGTCGGAAGTGCATTAAGTGCTGAAAACGATGTCGACCTGGCTTGCCGTAAGTTATTGTATGGTGAAAACAAAGTCTGTGGACTAACTCGAGCGGAGGACGCCTTAAACGCTCATGCAGCCGGTGCGGTATTTGGCGGACTCATCTTTGCCGAGCGTTCACCTCGATGCATTGAACCAAGCCAGGCCGAGGCGATTATCCGTCAAGTTCAGGGTCTTCAGTATGTCGGCGTATTTGCCGACCAGCCGCTATCCTTTGTTGTTAATACAGCTTTCGAACTGGGTTTACACGCAGTTCAATTGCACGGACATGAAGATATCGACTTTACCGTTGAACTCAAGAACCGCTTTAAGCAAGCCGGTATCGCACACGTACAGATTTGGAAAGCGGTCACCGTTGACGCACCATTCAGACTCAATGAACATCCATTGCGTCACTCAGTTGACCGCTTTGTACTCGATCATGGTCAAGGGGGTACCGGCAAAACCTTTGATTGGCAGTTACTGAACGAATTAGATACCGATGAACGAGGACGTTGTCTCCTCGCTGGTGGCATTAGTCCCGATAATGTTTGCGACGCAATTGAACAAGGCTTCAGTGGTGTCGATGCAAGCTCTAAATTAGAGTGGCAAGCAGGCATCAAAGGCGCACGGTTAATTTCTTCTCTTTTTAAACGCATTCGCCACTACGGTGCCAATGCAAACTCAAATCAGTCACAGGAGGCCGCAGCATGAGCCAATCACTTTCAGCTTATTTTGGTGATTTTGGTGGTCAGTTCGTACCTGAAATCCTTCTACCTGCGCTCGAGCAGCTAGAA
This sequence comes from Idiomarina baltica OS145, assembly GCF_000152885.1. Taxonomy (GTDB): domain Bacteria; phylum Pseudomonadota; class Gammaproteobacteria; order Enterobacterales; family Alteromonadaceae; genus Idiomarina; species Idiomarina baltica. The sequence goes on along the minus strand of NZ_CH672408.1, from coordinate 126,855 downwards.
AAAGCCTTTATCGATGCGCAACAAGATGAGGCGTTCCAACAGGAGTTTCGTGGGTTACTGAAAAATTATTTAGGCCGACCGACGCCTTTATCACTGTGTCGTAACTTGCCACTTGAAAGCCCTAACGGCACAAAAATATATCTCAAACGTGAAGATTTGTTACACGGTGGTGCGCATAAAACTAACCAGGTACTCGGACAAGCATTACTTGCCAAGCGTATGGGTAAAACACGGATTATCGCTGAGACCGGCGCGGGGCAGCACGGTACAGCGACCGCACTCGCCTGTGCATTGCTCGACCTCGAATGCATTATTTACATGGGCAAAAAAGACGTCGAACGTCAGCAGCCCAATGTATTTCGTATGGAGTTGATGGGCGCTAAAGTAGTGCCTGTCGATACCGGTAGCGGTACATTAAAAGACGCGGTGAACGAAGCATTACGTGACTGGACGGCTAGCTACCCAACCACTCATTACTTGCTCGGTACAGCAGCCGGAGCTCACCCCTTCCCAACAATTGTGCGTGAGTTCCACAAAATGATTGGCGAGGAAGCCAAGCAGCAAATCATTGAGCAAGCGGGTCGTTTACCCGACGAGGTTATTGCCTGTGTCGGGGGCGGTTCGAATGCCATTGGCATGTTCACTGATTTTATCGACGAACCTAATGTAGCTCTCGTGGGCGTTGAACCCGCAGGTAAAGGCGTCGATACGCAACACCACGGAGCTACACTTACTGCGGGAAGTCCTGGTATCTTGCACGGCTGTTTGACCTACTTGATGCAAACCGACGAAGGGCAAGTGGAAGAATCCTACTCGGTCTCAGCGGGTTTGGATTACCCGGGCGTAGGACCACAACACGCGCACTTAAAGGCCATTGGTCGTGCACGTTATGAGTCGGTTACAGATGATGAGGCATTGGCGGCATTTCAACTGCTTTCCCGCCATGAGGGCATTATACCCGCGTTGGAATCTGCACATGCGCTCGCCTATGCGCTAAAACGCGCAGCTGAGCCTGATGCTCCAGAAATTCTATTGGTCAATTTATCGGGTCGTGGTGACAAAGATATCGATCACGTCCGTCGTATTTTCAATGCTCAAGAACAATCATAGGGTGTCCACACATGAGTCGTTATGAACAACTATTTGCAAACCTAGACAAGCAACATCAAGGTGCTTTTGTGCCTTTTGTGACGCTGGGCGACCCGACTCCTGAGGTCAGCGTTGAGGTGATTAAGCGATTGATAGATGCGGGCGCCGATGCATTGGAGCTGGGTCTTCCATTTTCTGACCCGGTCGCCGATGGTCCTGTAATCCAGCGCGCTAACGTTCGCGCGCTTGAGGGAGGTACGCGGTTTGAAGACTGCTTATCGATTCTAGAGCAAGTGCGAGCGTACGCTCCAGAAATCCCGATTGGCTTGTTGGTTTACGCAAACCTGATTTTTGCCAAAGGTATCGATACCTTTTATGAAAAAATGGCCGCTGTCGGCGTCGACTCGGTGCTTGTCGCCGATTTACCAACCAAAGAGGCAATTCGCTTTTCTCAACCGGCTATCGATCGTCAAGTAGCGCCCGTGTTTATTTGTCCGCCGGATGCTTCAGATTCGTTGATCGAGGCGATCGCTAAACAAAGCCAAGGCTATGTTTACTTGCTTAGTCGCTCTGGGGTTACGGGAACAGAGACACAAATGCAGGTGCCGGCCGAGAAACTCATTTCACAACTGCGTTCAGCCGGCTCAGCTCCGATTATGCTGGGTTTTGGTATCTCTCAACCTGAACATGTAACAGCCACGATTAAGGCGGGCGCTCAGGGCGCTATCAGTGGTTCCGCAGTCGTTGCTATTATCGAAAAAAACCTCGACAATACAGCACAAATGCTCGATCAACTTGGGCAATTTGTTGAGTCGATGAAGTCAGCCACATCGTAGTAGGAGTATCCATGGCGCTGGTATTAGAGTATTTACCATTAGTTGTCTTTTTTGTTGTTTATCAGATGGTCGATATTTTCGCGGCAACCTGGGCTTTAATGGGATTAACGATTGTACAGTTAGTCGGTCTTAAGCTGCTTAAGCAACCTATTACTACGCGTCATTGGATCGTGTTAGGTGCCGTGCTGGTTTTTGGCGGCATCACCGTTTTTCTACACGATGATTGGTTTGTTAAAATCAAAGTATCCATTATTTATGTGCTGATTGCCGCATTGTTAGCTGGCACACTTTGGATAAAAAAAACCAGTCCACTAAAAAGCCTATTTGATGCAGACATAAAAATGCCAGATAGCGCTTGGAACCGACTCACATATGCTTGGGTTATTACGTGTTTGGCTATCGCCGCTGTGAATGTTTATGTTGCTCAGTATATGTCACAAGATGCTTGGGTTAATTTTAAAGTCTTTGGCATTATTGGCATTTCGTTGGTGCTTGTCGTTGCTACGGGAATGTATATCTACCGACACGCTGAGGACATGGAAGGAGATAAATAAGCCATGTGGTTTGTGATTTTTGCAGAAGATCATGACGATTCACTCGCCAAGCGCAAGCAAGCGCGTCCAGCGCATATTAAACGCTTAGAGGCATTAAAAGAGCAAGGACGTTTACTTGTCGCAGGCCCCTGCCCTGCGATCGCCGAAAAGGATCCGGGCATCATGGGTTTCACAGGCTCAGTCGTAATCGCTGAATTCGACACCCTTGAACAAGCCGAACAGTGGGCACACGCTGACCCATACTGGGATGCGGGCGTCTACCGTTCAGCGCAGGTTAAACCGTTCAATCCGGTACTCCCCTAACTCTGTATGCAATCCACACGACTCAAATATGCTAACCGCGCATTAGCAATTAATTATTTCCCTGCCGCAGGGGCGCAACAACATGTTGTGATTGCGCCAGCCCTTGGCGTAAAACAACGGTTTTATCATCGATTTGCGCAGTGGTTGGCAGAACAGGGTATTGCCGTGACGTGTTTCGATTATTACGGCATTGGCGACTCTATAGATAAGCCGCTCAGTAAAATTGAGACCGATATTATCGATTGGGCGACCTTAGACCTTGATAACGTGCTCACTTGGGCACAGGAGCAGCTCCCCAGCGCCGAGTTAATTTGGCTGGGCCATAGTTTAGGCGGTCAACTTTTGGGATTAATTCCTCACCCCGAGCGTATTGATAGGATAGTCACGGTGGCTTCCGGAACCGGGTACTGGCGACAAGCCAGCTCTCAAGTCAGACGCACATCTTGGCTGTTGTGGTATTTGGCGATACCACTTGCGACACCGATTGCGGGTTATTTTCCAGGTAAGCGGCTCAACATGGTGGGTGACATGCCAGCGCAGGCAATGCGTCAATGGAGCCGTTGGTGTCGCAGCCGCAATTATTTATTTGATCATTTATCGACGGCACAACTCAAAGGCTATCAACGTTTAACCCAATCGTATCATGCCTTCGCTATTAGTGATGATGAGTTGTTGGTAGAGGATAACGTTCGTGCACTTTTACAACGTTACCCTAATACACAACAAAAGCTCACTCATTTGACTCCTCAACAAGCAGGTCGCCGCATCGGACACTTTAATATCTTTAAACCGACGCACCAGCAGACGCTTTGGCAAAAAGCGTTGTTACCTGCCATTAAAGCAGATCAGACAGCGCGTCTTGTAACTGAGGAAAATTAAAGTTAAAACCCGCTTGCTCGAGCTTTTTCGGCACGACCGCTTGCCCTTCCAATAACATCGAAGCCATTTCTCCCAACATTAGTTTCAAAGCAAACGCTGGAACGAATAACACATGGGGTCGATGCAACGTTTTCGCTAAGGTTTGGCTAAACTGTTTATTCGTCGTTGGATTAGGTGCCGTCAAGTTAACGGGTCCGGAAATACTGTCGTCCTGCAGAATAAATTCTATCGCACGGATCATATCCTCAATGTGAATCCACGACATCATTTGTTCCCCGGAGCCCATCGGACCACCTAAACCGAATTTATAGGGCAGCGACATGCGTGGCAATGCACCTTGGCTACTATCGAGTACGACGCCAGTGCGTAAACATACGACACGCGTGTGCTCCTTGACTTGTAGCGCAATGGACTCCCATTGCTCGCAAAGTTCGACGGCAAAGTCGTGTCGGTTCGCCGTAGCGGATTCGTCCACCGGCTCGCTGTTTCGCGGACCATAGACACCAATTGCAGAACCACTGAGCAAGATAGGTGGCGCTGGGCAAGCGCGTATTCGCTGCACTAGCTCTTCAGTGACTTGCCAGCGACTATTCTGCAATTGCTGTTTACGCTCGGCCGACCAGCGCTTATCGGCAATTCCAGCGCCTTGCAGGTTAATCACCGCATCAAACGAAGCGAGCGCCTCAGCAGTTGGCAGTTCACCCACAACATCGACATTACAACCTCGAAATTGCTGCTTGACGCGCTCTACTGAGCGCGTCGTCACCGTAAATGAATGTTGTTGGCTGAAGTAGCGAATAAAGCGCGAGCCGATAAGCCCAGAGCCACCAGTTATAAGAATATTCATACTTCGCCTCCCATTAAATCAATTTACGTATCAATTGTGCCGTGTTGCGGCGAACCAAACGCGAACACGCGAGTCGACCTAACAAGGCAACGACAACAGCGCCTGAAATAGGACCCACCAACCACAAACGCCAATGCCAGGTGGCATCCATGTTAAACACTTGAGTCTGCAAAATGAGCAGCGATAAATCCATCGCAATGGTCGCTATTAGACCACTTATAGCCCCTAACATAAGAAATTCATAACTGATACTTCGACTTAGCAACTTACCTGAAGCACCCAAAGTGCGTAGAATAACCAGTTCCTTCTGGCGCTCCTCCATGCTTGCCTGTACTTGCGCTATCAATACCAAGGCGCCTGCAATCATCACCAGAACTAAGACGAAAAGAATCGCAATACTGACCTGCGAGATGACTTCACGGATTTGGTCAATAATCGCGTCTAAGTCAATCAAAGACGCCTCGGGAAACGGTCTAAATAATTGGTATAGCTCATCTTTACGCTCACTGTCTAAGTGAAAGCTGGTTATATAGGTTGCAGGGAAATCAGCGAGTGTGCTGGTATTAAAAATCATGTAAAAGTTGGGCTGAAGCGAACCCCAGTCCGCTTCTCGCAGACTCGTTACCGGCACGGTAAATACTTCGCCGCCGATATTAAAGGTCAGCGTGTCGCCTACTTTGATTTCTAATCGTTCTGCCGCTTGTTTTTCAACGGACACCTGTGGCTCGGCATTATCGCCCCACCACTCGCCGCTCACAATTTCATTGTTGGGCGGTACCGTATCGCGCCATGTCAATGAGAGCTCACGACCAAAACCTTCCTCACGATCGCCCCGCTCGACTTCCTCGCGGTTTTCTTTGGTCACTTCATCAATCAGTTCAGTACCGTTATGGTGGGTTACCCGACCCGGGATTAGCGGATATTGATCGGTTGCTTCGATGTCTTCTCGAGCGAACATAGCGCGCAAATCGTCAACTTTCTCTTCAGCGATATTCAGCGCAAAATAATTCGGTGCATCCGCTGGCAGTTGGCGCTGCCAATCCGCAAGTAAATCATTGCGCATGACGATAACCAACAGCAACAACATAATGGCGGTTGAAAAACTCAGCATCTGTACGCTGTTTGCTGACGCGCGCCGTTGTAAGCCGGCCATCGCTAAACGCCAAGCACTCCCTGCTTGCATGCCTGCTTTTCGACCCGCTCCGATCAGTAGACGACCAATCAACAACAGGATACCCGCAGCAAAAGCCCCACCCACGAACAAGGCCGTCGATAACCACCATTGCTGTGAGTACAGCACCAATAACCCATAAATCGTGCCGCCGCTTAATATCCATTGCAGCCAGCGAATCGCCTGTACACCGACCATTTGACGGTGTAGTACACGTAACGGTGGGATAGAAATCAATCTAAATAGCGGGTAAAGCGTAAACATCACCGCACTAATCAGGCCCGTTGCAATAGCGAGCGCATAAGGTCGCCAACTGGCTGATGGTAGTGAAGCGCCCAACTGTTCAGCGACCCAGTTAATCACGTAGGATTGAATGAGCCACCCTAACAAGATGCCAATACCGACGCTGATTCCCGTAAGCAATAGCAAGTGAAGCACAAAGATCTTACGGATCTGCTGTTTGCCCGCTCCTAAGGTTTTAAATATGGCCACCACGTCATAATTACGCTGGCAGTAGCGTTGGGCGGCTACGGCAACAGCCGTTGCTGCAAGTACTACACCTAACAGACTCGCCAGCATCATAAAGCGTTCAGCGCGATTTAGGGCGCGCGCCAAGGGGCTGTCGCCGTCTTCGATACTGCGCCAGCTATGAGTGTCATCATTCAATTGTGGGAGAAGCCAATTCTCGTAGTTATCCAGTTGCGTTGGCGTTCCGGCGAATAAGACGTTGTAACGTACGCGGCTTCCCGGTTGAATCAACCCGGTCTCAGCTAACTGTGAATAACGAATGATGACATTGGGACTGTCGGTGAACACTGAGAAACCGACATCAGGTTCGTAAGTCACCACCTTAGTCACTTTAAAGCGGCTATTCCCCACTTCAATAAAGTCGCCCATTTCAAGCGATAACGCTTGGAATAGACTCGATGCGACCCAAGCTTCTCCAGCCGGGGGGAGAGTGTTGGTGACTTGCCCTTCAACAAAGGGCTTATCGGCTACTTTAAGCTCACCTCGTAGCGGATAACCATCAGATACCGCTTTGATATCGACGAGCTCAAGCTTATCGTTAGCAAACGCCATTGAGTTAAATATCACTCGCCACGCGCTCTGAATCCCCTCCTCATCCGCTCTATCAAGCCACTCTTGAGGGATATCTCTGCGTGAACTTAATACTCGATCAGCTGCGAGAAATTCACTACTGCGTTCGAGTAATCCGGATTGTAGGCGCTCACTAAATAACGACAGTGATAAAACCGCGGTCACCGATAAAATGATAGCGAGCGCCATGATCGTGAGCTCACCGCGCTTGAGCTCCTGCTTGAGTAAGCGAAACGATATTTTATGCCACATCTCGCGACGCCTCCGCTAGCTGCCCAGCCTCCATGTTTAGGATACGCTGACAGCGTTTCGCTAACGTGGTGTCGTGAGTCACCATTACTAAAGTGGTGCCGTAATCCTTGTTCAAGTCAAAGAGCAACTGTTCGACTTTGTCACCGGTTTTACTGTCGAGGTTACCGGTGGGTTCATCAGCAAATAAAATCTTTGGCTGACCAACAAACGCGCGCGCAATAGCGACGCGCTGCTGCTCGCCGCCCGAGAGTTGATTAGGGTAATGGTGCCAGCGGTCAGCGAGCCCGACCTTTTCTAACAGCTCACGAGCTTCCTTTTCAGCGCCTTTGTGGCCAGCAAGCTCTGCCGGTAACATCACGTTTTCTAACGCGCTTAAGCTAGGCACTAGCAAAAACGACTGAAAAATAAAGCCTACTTTATCGGCGCGCAGCTTCGCACGTTGTTCCTCATCCAAATCGCTTAACTTTTCGTTTTCTATAAGAACATCGCCGTGGGTGGCAATGTCTAACCCAGCGAGTAGTGATAGTAACGTTGATTTACCTGAGCCGGACGCTCCAACAATCGCAACAGTCTCGCCAGCATTGATTGCGAGGTCAATTGGTTGCAAAATCTGTAATGGTCCCTCAGAGGTTTCGACTATCTTTTCGAGTTGTTGAGTTTGAATGAGCATAAAATGAAAAATTTCCTATTAAAGTTAGCTTGTATTACTTTGATTTTTATATCTATACGTAGTGTTGCGGCAAATGTTTCACTTGTTGTATTAGGAGATAGCCTAAGCGCAGGTTATGGTCTTTCGCAACAACAAACTTGGGTAGCAGAATTGCAAAACCGTTGGCAGCAGGCGTACCCGAACATTGAAATAGTCAATGCCAGTATCAGTGGTGAAACCACTCGTGGCGGTCTCAATCGTTTACCAGGCATTATTGAGCGCCACCAACCGGATGCTATTTTTATTGAGTTAGGCGGCAATGACGGGTTGCGTGGATTCGATTTAGCGACGGTGGAAACGAACTTGTCTAATATGATCGAGCAGGCACAGGCGAAAGGGATTAAAGTGGCGCTCAGTCAGGTCATGGTACCGCCCAACTATGGTCCGCGCTTCTCAAAGCGATTTCAGGCGGTGTTTACGCGTGTGGCAGAAAAGTATGATGTAACACTGGTGCCATTTTTTATGACCGAGTTAGTAGAGAACCCAGACTTCGTGCAAGATGATGGCATCCACCCCACTGCAGCAGCGCAAGACGCTATTGCGGATTTCCTCTCACCGTACTTGCTTGAGCTGGCTAAAAACGCCGAGGCATCGGGTTAAGCGTTGATAAATTGCAGACACAAAAAAACCACCTCGAAGGTGGTTTAGTGTTGGCGTCCCCTAGGGGATTCGAACCCCTGTTACTGCCGTGAAAGGGCAGTGTCCTAGGCCTCTAGACGAAGGGGACCCAGAAACTGTTTGTGATGCTTTTGAATGGCGTCCCCTAGGGGATTCGAACCCCTGTTACTGCCGTGAAAGGGCAGTGTCCTAGGCCTCTAGACGAAGGGGACGCAATCAAAACTGCATCGTGTTAGTAAAATTGGCGTCCCCTAGGGGATTCGAACCCCTGTTACTGCCGTGAAAGGGCAGTGTCCTAGGCCTCTAGACGAAGGGGACGCAATCACTAACGTTGCTATCAAAATTTCACTTGGTGGAGCTAAGCGGGATCGAACCGCTGACCTCTTGCATGCCATGCAAGCGCTCTCCCAGCTGAGCTATAGCCCCACTGCTTTAGCAGCGAAACTGCCTTGACAGCGGGGCGCATTCTATTGCGAGGAGCGCTTAAGTGTCAACTGTTTTTTGAAAAAATATCGCTAACTGGCGATTTTTATATCAAGTTGATTATTTTACATGCAAATCGCAGATTATGCGTTCGCTTCGCGCTCAGCAATGAACGCAAGTGCCAGATCAATACGCTCGATAACCTTTTGCTGATCCAACTGAGCTAAGGTAACATCCAACGAGGGTGAGTTGCCCCCACCGGTTGCTGCAACGCGCAACGGCATGCCAATTTTGCCCATGCCCACGCCAAGCGCTTCAGCCGTGCCATTAATCGCTTCTTGAATTGATTCAGCAGTCCAGTCCGTTAAGCCTGACAGACTTGCCCTCACCGCTTCTAATGGTTCTTTAGCTACAGGGCGCAAGTGTTTCTTAGCTGCTTTTTCTTCAAACTCAGTCACTGGTTCATAGAAATAACGGCTAATCGCGGCCATTTCTTTCAACGTTTTCACACGATCAGCTTGCAAACCAACAATGGCTGTCAGTGCTGGACCCGTCGACGTATCGACGCCGAGTTGATCAAATTGCCATTTTAGCGCATCAGCCACTTGTTCAGCGGGCAACGTCTTCATGTAATGCTGGTTTAACCAATTAAGCTTTTCGGTGTTAAACGCAGAAGCCGCTTTATTCACGTCCTCTAGTTTAAACAGTTTAACCAACTCTTCTTTACTGAATATCTCTTGATCACCGTGCGACCAACCTAAGCGTGCCAAATAATTAATGACCGCTTCGGGCAAGTACCCGTCATCGCGATAGTGCATCACACCCACCGCACCATGGCGTTTAGATAATTTTTTACCGTCATCACCCAGAATCATCGATACGTGCGCGTAATAAGGCACCGGCGCGTTTAACGCTTTTAAAATATTAATCTGGCGCGGCGTATTATTAATATGGTCTTCGCCTCGCACCACATGCGTAATACCCATTTCCCAGTCATCCACGACAACACAGAAATTATAAGTTGGCGTACCATCACTGCGGGCAATGATTAAGTCATCAAGTTCTTGGTTTGAAAACTCGATACGACCGCGGATCAAGTCATCAAAAATCACGCTACCCTCTTGCGGGTTACGAAAACGAATCACGTAACTATCACCAGACGCATTTGGATTATCACGGCAATGTCCGTCATAACGAGGTTTTTCGCCACGCTCCATTTGCTCTTCGCGCATTTTTTCCAACCGCTCGGTCGAGCAGTAACATTTATAAGCTTTGTCTTCTTCAAGCAATTGATCGACTAATTCTTTATAGCGGTCAAAACGCTTAGTTTGATAGTAAGGACCTCGGTCCCAGTTCAACCCTAACCATTCCATACCTTCTAAGATGGCATCAATCGCCGGCTGCGTTGAACGCTCCCGATCGGTATCTTCAATGCGCAAGACAAACTCACCACCTTGGGCCTTTGCGACCAGCCAAGAGTAAAGCGCTGTGCGAGCACCGCCAACATGTAAATAGCCAGTCGGGCTTGGAGCGAAACGCGTAACTACACTCATTACTGTGTTCCTTTATTTAATTCAGTGATTAGACGTGTTGAATTTTACCAGTCCTAGCCCAAAAGCGCATTATTCAATTAAAATGATTAAAAAGTCAGCAAACAGAAAAAACTTTGCATTTTTTGTTTGACACTTTGGCGCGTATCCCTATAATGCCTCCTCGCAACGACGCAGAAGTGCGATGACAAAACTGGATGGTTAGCTCAGTTGGGAGAGCATCGCCCTTACAAGGCGAGGGTCACTGGTTCGAGCCCAGTACCATCCACCACTTCTTCCCCTTCGTTGTTTTCCTTGGCGTTGGATGGTTAGCTCAGTTGGGAGAGCATCGCCCTTACAAGGCGAGGGTCACTGGTTCGAGCCCAGTACCATCCACCACCTTTTTTTACTCTCCGAATTATTCTAAGTAAATCCACGACTTCAACCGTTATCGGTTAGCTTCACCTTCAAAAAGTCTATTAATACTCTGACTTTCGCAATTCGATGTCGCGACTCGGGATACAATGCCCAAATACCATCGTCCGGTTGACGATACTCTGTCATCACTTCCTGTAAGACACCGGCTTCAAGCTCATCAGCGACATAATAATCAGGCAGAATCGCTATCCCCAGGCCTTTACACACCGCATCTTTTATCGCTAAGCCACTATTACAATGAACTAATGCGTTTGGTTGCACTGTCTTTACTTTTCCATCCACCTGAAAACGCCAACTTTTGAGCGTGCCCGTTAAACAACGGTGATCAGCCAGCGAAGCTAAGTGAGTTGGTTCTCCAAAACGTTCAAAATACGCCGGCGCCCCCACTAGAAAGTGCCGGCGACGACCGAGCGGACTCGCCTTTAAACGCGGCGTGCCCAAATGCCCTAACCGTATCGCTAAGTCATAATGTCCCTCTATCAAGTCGAGCGTGTCGTTGGTGAGGTTAAAGTCGAGTCGACAATCGGGGTACTGATTTAAAAAATCATTTACTAAAGGAGCAATCACGTGTTCGCCGTAAAATACTGGAGCGGTCAGTCTGATTAACCCTTGTGGTTTTTCTGATCGCTGTTGGATAGCCTGATCCGCATCATTGAGACTCGCCACTAAATGTTGGCAATGCGGTAAATAGAGTGAGCCCTCCTCCGTTAAACTCACGCTGCGCGTGGAGCGATAGAGTAATGGTAATTTAAGCCGTTGCTCTAGCGCTGCAATATTACGGCTCACTTGCGCAACGGACAGACCTAACTGCTTCGCTGCACTGGTGAAGCTGGATGTTTGAGCCACCGCAACAAACTCACTGATTCCTTGCCATTGTTTCATTATTACGTATCTGCAAAAGTTATTTGTAAAAAGTTTAGATTACCTTTAAAACAGAAAAAGTTAAACTTGTTCCTGTCATTAACGTATAACTAGCCAATCACATACTGAATAAAGGAAGCTAAGATGGAAACAATTAAGTCGCGTGCAGCCGTGGCGTGGGGCCCCGGCGAACCGTTGAAAATGGAAGAAATCGATGTAGCACCACCTAAAAAAGGTGAAGTGCGCGTCAAAATCATTGCGACAGGCGTTTGTCATACCGATGCTTATACGCTATCAGGCGCTGATCCTGAGGGCATCTTCCCAGCCGTTTTAGGCCACGAAGGCGGCGGTATTGTTGAATCGGTCGGCGAAGGCGTGACTTCTGTCGAGGTGGGCGACCACGTGATTCCACTTTACACCGCCGAGTGTGGTGAATGTAAATTCTGTACTTCAGGGAAAACTAATTTGTGCCAAGCCGTGCGTGCAACGCAGGGTAAAGGCTTAATGCCTGATGGTACCACTCGTTTCTCAAAAAACGGCGAGCCGATTTACCACTACATGGGTACTTCGACATTTTCTGAATACACCGTGTTACCTGAAATCTCTGTCGCGAAAATCCCAAAAGAAGCGCCCTTAGAAAAAGTGTGTTTGTTAGGTTGTGGTGTCACTACCGGCATGGGTGCAGTTAAGAACACAGCTGATGTACAAGAAGGTGATACGGTCGCGGTATTTGGGCTTGGTGGTATCGGTCTAGCCGTCATTATCGGTGCCGTACAAGCGAAAGCGTCACGCATTATTGCGATTGATGTGAACGAAGATAAGTTCGAAATTGCCAAGCAGCTCGGTGCGACTGATTTTGTTAATCCAACAGATTACGACAAGCCTATCCAAGAAGTGATTGTCGATATGACCGACGGCGGTGTCGACTTCTCGTTCGAATGTATCGGTAACGTCGAAGTCATGCGTTCGGCGCTTGAATGCTGCCACAAAGGTTGGGGCGAATCGGTAATTATTGGTGTCGCCGGCGCAGGTGAAGAGATCTCAACCCGCCCATTCCAACTGGTCACCGGTCGCGTATGGCGTGGAAGCGCTTTTGGTGGCGTCAAAGGTCGCAGCCAATTGCCCGACTACGTGCAACAGTACATGGATGGGAAGTTTGATTTAGATACCTTCATTACTCACAACATGTCACTTGAAGAGATCAACGAAGCGTTTGAGCTCATGCACGAAGGTAAGTCGATTCGTTCAGTTATCCACTACTAAGCGACAAAGGTATCCACTATGGAAATCGTAAGCGAAGTACGTACGTTTGGCGGCCGTCAAGTCCGCCTTAAGCACCGCTCTTCGACGCTCAACTGCGACATGCAGTTGAGCGTGTTTCTGCCGCCTCAGGCTGAACATCATAAAGTACCGAGCCTTTACTTTTTGTCTGGGCTCACCTGCACCGATGAAAACTTTTCCACCAAAGCAGGCGCACAACGCGTTGCCGCGCAATTGGGAATCGCACTGATTATTCCAGACACCAGTCCACGTGGCGACGATGTGCCTGATGAGGATCGCTATGACTTTGGCAAAGGTGCAGGTTTTTATCTGAATGCGACCGAAACGCCTTGGGCTAAACACTATCAAATGTACGACTACATTCTTGATGAGCTCCCAAAATGCGTAGAGGCACAGTTCCCGCTAACGGATAAACGCTCGATTGCCGGTCACTCCATGGGTGGCCATGGCGCGCTTGTCATTGGTGTGCGGAACCCAGAGCGCTATCAAAGTATTTCGGCATTCTCACCGATCACCCATCCGACTCAATGCCCCTGGGGTGAATATGCGTTTACGCAATATTTGGGAGGCAACCGTGATGCTTGGAAAGACTATGATGCGGTTGAACTTATCAAAGCTTATGGGCAAGTCAGACCGATTCGCGTCGACCAAGGTTTAGCAGACAACTTTCTAGAAGAGCAACTCAAGCCTGAGGCTTTGCAAGCTGTATTCGACGAAACAGATGGACCGGGCGCTATCTATCTGCACGAAGGCTACGATCATAGTTACTACTTTATCAGCAGTTTCATTGAAGAGCAGTTACGCTTCCACGCGCATTATCTGCTCTAACACGCTCGCCCTTATTGCGCGGATTTATCGGTGTCTTCGGACACCGATGATTCAGGCTTTTCAGCAAGATGACGCCGATAAAAGCGCCATTGCCGCGACTTACTGACGTACCAAAGACTAATAAACCATGCCAAGATAATACTCGCTTTCCCCCAAGAAAAACTGCCATGCTGATGCATTAACAAACTACTAATTAATATCGCATCTAACACGAGGGAGACCAACATCAGGGGCTGAGCAGCTCGCATCACATGATTAGCCCAGTTGTAACCATCCTCTTTGGCGAAACTTGTTGCCAACAGAACGAGTAACGCAGGCAAGCCGACCACCAGCATGAGACCAAATTGTTCTGAGCTTTTATAAAATAACGAGAGTAAACGCGTGCGATCTTCATTGAAGGTAAGCGAGACAATACCTGCGAGATAGCCACGGCATAAAAAGAATGTGACCCAAATGAAAAATAGAGGGGTGCTCGCGCGCCCCTCTTTATCCAGATAGCGCGCTCGTTCGACGAACGCCGCTCCGTTGCCAGATCTTTTCATGAAAATAATAACCTACCGTGTTTACCAATGGCTCAATTAATGCCACGGCACCACCCATAACGATATCGCCTGTCATCACCCAAACCACTGTAAAAGCGATTGAGAAATGCATCACGGCAAAACTAGCTGTCTTTATCATAATGCCCTCCATTCCTGTCTAACGAAATGATAGCAATTACGATTTACATTTCTAATTATAAAAACCGATTAAACTGCTCGTTTAAGTTGTTCACGTAGTGTTTTGATATCGTCACGTAACTGTGCCGCCTTCTCAAACTCAAGGTTTTGAGCCGCTTCATACATTTCTTTTTCTTTTGCTTCGATTTCTTTAATCACCGCATTCGTATCTTTGATCATCACGGTGCGTGGATCATAACCTGACGCCACCTCGGCAACGGCTTTCGCCGCACGGTTTTTACGGTTTGCACCGCCTTGCCCTAAGTCCATCACGTCGGTGACTTTCTTATTCAATTTTTGTGGCGTGATACCATGCTCTTCGTTAAATGCAATTTGCTTTTCACGACGACGATCCGTCTCCTCAATCGCGCGTTGCATCGAACCGGTAATCCGATCGCCATAAAGAATCGCCTTACCATTCACGTTACGTGCTGCACGACCAATGGTCTGAATCAAAGAACGATCAGAGCGTAAGAAGCCCTCTTTATCAGCATCAAGAATGGCGACTAGGGAAACTTCCGGCATATCAAGACCTTCTCGCAGCAAGTTAATGCCGACTAACACATCAAACTCACCGAGTCGCAAGTCGCGAATAATCTCCATTCGTTCGACCGTATCAATGTCTGAGTGAAGATAGCGTACACGGATGCCGTGCTCATCGAGGTAGTCACTTAAGTCTTCGGCCATCTTTTTGGTCAATGTTGTCGCAAGTACACGTTCTTCTTTTTCCACGCGCAAACGGACTTCAGACATTAAATCATCGACCTGCGTCGCTACTGCCCGCACTTCAATAATGGGATCCACTAAACCTGTGGGTCGCACGACCTGCTCAACCACCTCGCCACTACTGCGTTCAAGCTCATATTTCCCAGGTGTTGCAGAGACATAAACTGTTTGTGGTGCGATAGCCTCGAATTCATCAAACTTTAACGGTCGGTTATCCAACGCACTCGGCAGTCGAAAGCCATACTCCACCAGATTTTCCTTTCGTGAGCGGTCCCCCTTATACATAGCGCCGACCTGCGATACCGTCACATGAGACTCATCAATGATAAGCAGCGCGTCATCAGGTAAGTAATCCATCAAGGTGGGTGGTGGCTCGCCCGGAGCACGTCCAGACAGATAACGTGAATAGTTTTCGATACCGGAGCAATAGCCAAGCTCCAACATCATTTCAATATCAAACTGAGTGCGCTGATTAATACGTTGCTCTTCAAGCAATTTATTTTGTTTCAGCAATACATCTCGACGATCTTTTAACTCGTCTTTGATTTTCTCAATTGCTTCGACTAAAACTTCACGTGGCGTGACATAGTGTGTCTTTGGATAAATAGTCGCACGCG
Source organism: Idiomarina baltica OS145 (assembly GCF_000152885.1). GTDB lineage: Bacteria > Pseudomonadota > Gammaproteobacteria > Enterobacterales > Alteromonadaceae > Idiomarina > Idiomarina baltica. Next base: position 111,077 of record NZ_CH672408.1, on the reverse strand, counting down.
CAACATCCGCTTCGGTCACTTGCCCCGTGAGCGGCTCAAAAAAGCTGATACGGTCGACTTCGTTATCAAATAGTTCAACGCGCACTGCAAGCTCTTCCGATTCAGCGGGGAAAATGTCAATGACCTCACCGCGCACACGATAGGTGCCCCGCTCGAAGGCCGCATCGTTTCGCTTATACTGTAGCTGCGCCAAGCGCCGCAAAATATCGCGCTGGTCAATAATGTCGCCACGACGCAAATGCAGCATCATCTTCATATATGATTCGGGATCACCCAAACCATAAATCGCCGAAACCGAAGCCACCAACACAACATCACGGCGCTCCATCAACGCTTTTGTCGCTGACAGACGCATTTGTTCAATGTGGTCGTTTATCGATGCATCTTTTTCAATAAAGGTATCAGTGGTGGGCACATAGGCTTCGGGCTGATAATAATCGTAATAGGACACGAAATATTCGACAGCATTATTAGGAAAGAATTCTTTCATCTCACCATAGAGCTGTGCTGCCAACGTTTTGTTGTGGGCTAGGATAAGCGTCGGGCGTTGCGACTGGGCAATCACGTTAGCCATGGTAAACGTCTTACCCGAGCCTGTGACGCCGAGTAAAGTTTGATGGGCAAGACCCGCGTCTAAATTCTCTAGAATTTTTTCAATCGCCGCAGGCTGATCACCCGCAGGCTGGTAACTCGATATTAATTCAAATGCTTTACTCACCAACCCTCCTCAACGCTCGCGTAAACCATATATAAGCGATAGCCGCTGTGATGATATTAGCCACCACACCGCCAATAAATAAGCCGTGTAGGTCCGCTAGTAGACTACCTAAGTAGGACAAGGGTACGAAAAAAACAAATAAGCGGATGACACTTAAGCCGAGCGCACGCATGGGTTTATGAATGGCATTAAAACTCGAGTTCGAGAGAATGATCCAACCCTGGAAGCCATAACCGATGGGCATTATGTAGATAAACAATTCAACGATACGCGCCACTTCTTGCTCTTTCGCAAATGCCATCGCAATCCACGGTGCCGTTATTGCCATCGCCGCATAGATAACCAGTTGAATGGCAAATACCGCTTTTAAGGCTTTGCCATAGGCCTCTCGTACCCGATCAACTCGGTTGGCACCAAAGTTTTGGCTAATCAACGGCGGCAACGACATGGATAGCGCCAGAATAATGATACTCGCGAGCGACTCGAGTCGAGTGCCAACGCCAAATGCCGCCACTGCCGCCGCACCATAAGATGCAATAATAGCCGTCATGACCGACATCGCGAGCGGAGTCAGAATATTGGCGCCTGCCGCTGGCAGACCAATTTTCAGAATAGCGCGAGCAGCATCGACCCATTCGCGAAACAACCCGCGTGTCGTTTCGATACGTACCCGAATAAGCTGCTTACGATTAAGTAACCAAAACACGAGAACCACACCACTCAACCACGAAATCACGCTCGCTAAAGCGGCTCCCTCAATACCCATCGCAGGGATCGGTCCCCAACCAAAAATAAGGATCGGATCAAAAATGGCATTCGCCAAACCGCCCGAGGCCATAATCAATGATGGTGTTCGTGTGTCGCCCGATGCGCGCAATACCGCATTGCCGACCATTGGCGTGACCAACATGACGCTGCCCGCAAACCATAGCGTCATATATTCACGGATCAGCGGCAGTAAACGTTGTTGTGCTTGCAGGAGGGTAAAAATACTGTCCATGAAAATATAGCCAACGGCTGACAGTATCAGAACAAGTAAAGCGGAAACCGAGAGTGCAGCAAAACCATCGAAATGAGCTTCTTCGGGTTTATCCCGACCGTACTTACGCGCGATAACAGCGGATGTACCAATACCCAAGCCGATGGTGAGGCTAACAACCGTAAAGGTGATTGGAAAGGTAAAGCTGACGGCAGCAAGTGGGTCAGTACCTAACAGACTAATAAAGAAAGTATCTACGACATTAAAACTTATCAGCGTAGCGACACCAAAGATAACGGGCCACGTCATTTCCCATAGCGTTTTTCCAACCGGCGCGTTGATAAGACTTCGAGATGCGTCGGTTGTAGCCATGAAAATACCTCCTGTTGAATTAACCTCATTAGTGTACAGCAAACATCTATTGTTTGGCTATGTTGATAGACTTTAACGCGACCGATCCGTATAGTAGAGAGCTGTTTACATAAGCAAAATCGGAAGGAATACGTAGTGGACTATCAGCTCTCAAAGCGCGTTAATTCTATCCAACCTTCTCCTACGCTGGCAGTAACGCAAAAAGCCAACGAATTAAGAAGCGCGGGTAAAGATGTGATTGGTTTAGGTGTGGGTGAACCCGACTTTGATACACCCGATTTTGTCAAACAAGCTGCTATTAAAGCCATCGAAGACGGCAAAACCAAGTACACTGCGGTTGATGGTATTGTCGAACTTAAACAAGCAGTTTCCGATAAGTTTAAACGTGATAACCAGTTGGAATACGGTCTTGATGAAATCATCGTCTCGGCAGGCGGTAAACACAGCATTTTTAATTTACTGAGTGCTTGGCTCAACCCGGGTGATGAAGTGGTGATACCGGCGCCTTACTGGGTTTCTTATCCAGATATGGTAAAGCTGGTTGAAGCAGAGCCCGTGATCGTCCATACCGATTTAGAGCAGCGGTTTAAAATCACTCCTGAGCAATTGCGCGACTCATTAACCGAAAAAACCCGTTTAATGTTTATCAACAGTCCATCTAACCCGAGTGGTACAGCCTACTCAGCAGAGGAACTACGTGCACTTGCTGATGTACTGGTTGATTTCCCAAATGTGCTGATCGCGACAGATGATATGTATGAGCATATTTTATGGGATCGTAGCCAATTCGCTAATATTGTGATGGTTGCGCCTGAATTACGCGACCGCACAGTTATCTTATCCGGTGTTTCGAAAGCCTACGCAATGACCGGCTGGCGTATTGGTTATGCAGCAGGTCCAGCACCTATCATTGCGGCGATGAAAAAGATTCAGTCTCAGAGCACGTCAAATCCAGCCAGCATTAGCCAACATGCGGCAGTAGCCGCTTTAAATGGCGACCAAAGCTGCATCGATACAATGGTCAGTGCGTTTAAGGAGCGCCACGATTACTTGGTGAGTGCACTTAACGAGATAGAGGGTATTGAGTGCGTAAAAGGTGATGGCACCTTCTACACTTTCGCGCGTATCCAAAACCTAATTGAAAAAGCAGGTGTTGCAAACGATGTTGAGTTGTGTGAAAAACTGCTGACCGAAGCTAATGTCGCATTAGTGCCCGGTTCAGCCTTTGGCACTGAAGGCTACTGTCGACTCTCATTTGCAACAAGCCTCGATACACTAAAAGAAGCGGTCGCTCGCATCAATCAATTTGTCAAAGCATTAAAATAAAACATCTATTTATCAGCATTAAAGCCCTATTAGCGTACTAATAGGGCTTTTTTTATATTTTCATCTAAGAAATAAGGCGCGATCCCGCTATCAAAATCGAGAAACACACAAGACATTTTTATTACAACAACCCCACTTTT
>NZ_CH672408.1:95949-106713 GCF_000152885.1 Idiomarina baltica OS145 | reverse complement strand
AAAGACGGAGAGTATCAATGGCAGTTTTAGTAGGACGTAAAGCACCTGACTTTACCGCAGCAGCGGTAATGGGCTCTGGCGAAATCGTTGAAGATTTTAAATTTTCTGATGCGATCAAAGGCAAGAAAGCCGTCTTGTTCTTCTACCCGCTGGACTTTACATTCGTATGTCCTTCTGAGCTTATCGCATTTGATAAGCGTTTGGACGAGTTCAAAAAGCGCGGCGTTGAAGTAATTGGTGTCTCAATCGATTCACAATTCACTCACAGCGCATGGCGCAACACTGCAACCGAAGATGGCGGTATTGGTCAAGTTAAATATCCACTCGTTGCAGACGTTCGTCACAGCATTTGTAAAGCATACGATGTTGAACACCCAGAAGCGGGCGTTGCATTCCGTGGTTCATTCTTAATCGATGAAGATGGCGTTGTGCGTCACCAAGTCGTTAACGACCTACCATTGGGCCGTAACATTGACGAGATGTTGCGTATGGTCGATGCTTTGAACTTTAACCAGAAACACGGTGAAGTTTGCCCTGCAGGTTGGGAAGAAGGTAAAGAAGGTATGAAGGAAAACGCTGAAGGCGTAGCAGCATACCTTTCTAAGAACGCTGACAAGCTATAATACTAGTTTTCAGTGACTCTTAAAAAACGCGCCAAATGGCGCGTTTTTTTGTTTTTAGTCAGCGAGTGGCCAACCGCCTAGTGCCTTCCATTTGTTGACCATCCAACAAAACAGTTCGGCTGTCTTTTCGGTGTCATACAGCGCTGAGTGCGCTTGCTTTTGATCAAACTCGATACCTGCGGCTTTGCACGCTTTGATAAGTACAGTTTGTCCTAACGTCAACGCCGCTAAAGATGTCGTGTCAAAGCTAACAAAGGGGTGAAACGGATTGCGCTTAATGTTAGCTCGTTCGGCTGCTCGCATCAGGAAGCTATGATCAAAATTCGAGTTATGTCCAACCAACACAGAGCGCTGACAGCCAGCCGCTTTTTGTGCCTTTCGAATCGGTTTGAATAAGGCTTTAAGTACCTCGTCTTCGGGGAGTGCGCCGCGTAATTCCGAATGCGGATCGATACCATTGAATTCAATTGCTGCTTGTTCAATATTGGCGCCTTCAAATGGCTCGACATGAAACTGATGGCTTTCGACCGGCTTAAGCTGTCCATGTTCATCAAAATTCAGTATGACGGCAGCGATCTCTAATAAGGCATCGGTCGAGGCATTAAAGCCCGCCGTTTCGACGTCGATGACTACGGGTAAGTAGCCGCGAAAACGTTGCTTCATAAGAGAGTCTTCGGAACCTGACATGAAATTACCTGTATCTGCTAAATTGCTAATGCCCATTATGCCAAAGAGCGGGCGTTTTTGCTTGTGATTTGGTTAAAGGTTATTGCAACACGACCGATATAAAAGACAAGTCATTAAAGGAGGTGCGTGTGCAGGTGAATAATACGACTCGGCTATCAGCGTTAATCGTGCTGGGTAGCGCGTTGGTCAGTATCAGTTCGTTCGCAGAAGCAAACGCGGTCAGATACTACAGCGCAAACTTGGATAATTCACTTTGGTATATGGCCAACAACACGCAGCTTAACTGTGAGTTGGAGCACGTCATTCCTCGCTTCGGCAAAGTACAGTTTCATAGCGAAGCGAGTAAGCAACTCAATTTAACCATGACCTTCGATATGAACCAGCTTCCCGACAACTACAGTGTGGCACGTATCGAATCGGTTCCTCCGCAGTGGCAGCCGGGACAAAACAGCTACTCTATTGGTAGCATGGACCTATATAAGCAATTTAATGGCGAGCTTAAAAAGCAAGCAGCATGGACGTTGCTGTCTGAACTCGATAAGGGTCGTTACCCAACATTTTTGTACCAAGACTGGTATAACCCAAAAGATCAAGTTGCTGTGGCAATTTCAGCAGTGAACTTTCGCAGTGCATACGACGCATTTAAAGGTTGTATTAATGCGTTATTGCCTTTCTCATTCGAGGATATTGCATATACCGTACTGAACCATAAAGCGGATAGTGATGAGCTAACCGCGCCTTCGCAGCGGAAGCTAAAACAAATCAGCGACTACTTGAAAGTAGATGCCGACTTGAAGTTAGTATTAATAGATTCCTACACGGATGCGCTAGGCGCTCGTGAGCCGAATCAGACGCTAACAGAGCAACGCGCCAATGCTATTAAATCTTTTTTTGTCGAACGGGGTATAAAAGCGGACCGCATTCAAACGGTCGCTCACGGCGAGGATCGTCCGATCGACCATAATGATAATGAAATAGGCCGCCAGAAGAACCGCCGAGTTATCGTGCAGTTAAATAAATCCTCAGACGTTGAGCTATAGTTGCATCAATCGCTGGTTTTTTCTTTAAACTCGCAAAGGTCTTCAATAACACAGCTACCGCAGCGCGGTTTGCGCGCAACGCAGGTGTAGCGCCCGTGTAGAATAAGCCAGTGATGGACATCCACTTTAAACTCTTTGGGCACGACTTTAATTAGCTTCTGTTCAACCTCATTGACGTTCTTGCCGGGAGCCAGTTTAGTACGATTAGAGACTCTAAAGATATGCGTATCTACAGCAATAGTCGGCCAGCCAAATGCTGTATTAAGCACTACGTTAGCCGTTTTACGTCCAACACCGGGTAGAGCTTCCAAAGCTTCTCGGCTTTCTGGGACTTCGCCATCGTACTGTTCAACTAGTATTTTACAGGTTTTATAGGCGTTTTCTGCTTTTGAATTAAATAGGCCGATGGTTTTGATATATTCTTTTATACCATCTACGCCAAGCGCTAACATGGTCTCTGCCGTAGGCGCCGCCGGGAACAGCTTACGTGTGGCTTTATTGACACCCACATCGGTTGCTTGAGCTGATAACAATACGGCAATTAGCAGTTGGAAAGGCGACTCATACTCTAACTCAGTGGTTGGGTTAGGATTGTTGTCACGCAAACGACTTAAAATTTGATAACGTTTATCTTTATTCATATCAATTAGCTTTCGGCTGTCACACGTGCGCGTGTAACTGTTTTCTCAGTTGATTGGATTTGTGCGCGTTTTGCGTCAATACGGTTTTTTATCGCAATAATGAAACCCATACCAATGAAGGCACCTGGAGGTAAAATCGCCAACAGCAATGGATAATCAAGACTAAACAGTTCGATACGCAATTGCTTGGCCCACTCGCCTAGCAATAATTCAGCGCCATCAAATAGCGTGCCATTGCCGAGCACTTCGCGTATTCCGCCTAAGACGACTAACACGGCAGCAAAACCCAGCCCCATCATCAGGCCATCGATAGCCGCATGGTGCCATTTATTTTTGGATGCATAAGCCTCTGCGCGGCCGATGATAGCGCAGTTGGTTACGATTAATGGAATGAAAATGCCAAGCGTTTGGTAAAGCTGATAGACGTAGGCATTCATCAATAACTGGATAATGGTAACAAAGGTGGCTATTACCATAACGAAAACAGGAATACGTATTTCTTGAGGCACCCATTGGCGAACCAGTGAAACTGTAATGTTTGAGCCCATTAAAACAAATAGCGTAGCTAAGCCGAGTCCTAAGGCGTTGGTCACAGAGGCGGTGACGGCAAGTAGCGGGCATAAACCTAAAAGTTGAACTAAAGCCGGGTTATTTTCCCACAAACCCTGTTTAGTCAGTGCTTTAAACTCACTCATGGGATTCACCTTGTGAAGCTGAATTGCATTGCGGTAACGAGTCTTGGAACAGTTGGGTACTATTTTGCTGTAAATACCAAGTGGCGGATTTTACTGCACCCACTACTGCGCGTGGCGTTATCGTTGCGCCCGTAAATTGATCGAACATACCACCATCTCGTTGCACCGCCCATCGTTCGTCATCCTCACCTGTCAAGCGTTTGCCCGCAAATGATCGTATCCAGTCACTCTTTTGTTTTTCGATCTTATCACCCAAGCCCGGCGTCTCTTGGTGTTGTAGTGTTCGTACACCCAACACTTCACCATCAGGTTTGATGGCAACCAGTAAGCGGATTTTTCCTGAGTATCCGTTAGGAGCTACGGCCTCAGCAGCTAAAGCGCTGGGTTTACCATTCAGGTAACCGCGGTAAATTGGAACAGGCTGCTCACTCAGTGCGTTATCTGACAACAGGCCGCAGGAGTGATAGAGGTCATTGTCGTGAAGCTCAGGAGGGATGATTTCATTCAGCGAAGCGAGTGTTTGCGTGCGCTTTTGCTCCGCAATGGCATCTTCTGTGACGGCTTCCACACCAAGCACCAATGCAGTCGATACTAAAGCAAACAACCCCAGTAACAAGCCGTTTTTCTGCATGCTATTCAGCGTCATGTTTCGCTCCTGAGTGATGTCCGTAAACAGTTGGGCGAGTATAACGGTCAATAATGGGAACACACAGGTTCGCCAGTAGCACTGCGAAAGCCACTGCATCGGGATAACCGCCCCAAGTTCTAATCACCCATATCAATAAACCGATGAGTAAGCCAAATAATAACCGCCCGCGATCCGATGTTGCTGCCGAGACTGGATCCGTAGCGATAAAAAACGCACCCAGCATCGTCGCGCCGCTCAGCGCATGAAAGATAGGTCCTGGTATAATGCTGGGAGCGAACATGTGTGCCAAAAAGCTTGGTACAAGTAGACCCGCTAGAAAGCCAACAGGGATATGCCAACGGATGATGCGTTGTTGCAGTAAGATAATGCCGCCTAGCAGAAAACCCAAATTAAGCCATTGCCAGCCAATACCCGCTAAACTACCTAGCATGGGTTGCTGATATGCCTCGGTTAAGATCTTGCCTTGATCGAGCGCGGTTTTAACACCGTCAAGTGGGGTCGCCATCGACATACCATCAACGGTAGTGCGTAGTTGTTCAACATCGTACCCGGTGGGTGTGTACTCAAAAATAATAGTGTGTAGTGTTTGCCACAGTCCTAAATCGTAGGGGGCAATAGGAGCTGCGGGTAGCCAGTGTGTCATTTGGACAGGAAAAGAAATGAGTAACAACACGTAGCCCGCCATTGCAGGGTTAAATATGTTTTGTCCCATGCCTCCATAAACTTGCTTTACGACGACGATCGAAAATAGCGTCCCGATTACAATAATCCACCAAGGCGCCAAGGGAGGGATGCTAATGGCTAATAAAACCGCTGTCACCAATGCGGTGTTATCTCGCAATGCCTGACGCGCGCTACGTTCACGCGCCCAAACACAAATAGATTCAGATAGGTACGCGACAGTGACGGCGATCAAAATCTGAAACCAAACGCCCCAACCAAAAAAGTATGATTGGATAATCACGCCAGGAATAAGCGCGAACACCACCCAGGCCATTACTTGGTTCGTCTTTTTTTGGCTATGCCCATGCGGAGCGGCGGCCACTTTAAAGCTCATTATTGTTTATCCTCCTGATCAGGGCTTTGGCTGGCTCGATCGTCTGATGTTTGCTGTTCGCGTGCTTGCTTTTTCTTTTTAGCGCGAGCAATAGCCGCCGCGACCGCTGCTGATTTATCTTGTGCTGGGCGTTGCTGTTCAGTGGCTGGGCTTTCGGCTTCAACATCGCTTTCACGAGCCGTTTGCTGGGCCGCTTTCTTTGCCTTAGCACGTTCGATAGCTGCGGCTACTGCTGCTGATTTCTTCGACTTTTGCTTGGATTCAGCGTCTGTAGGTTGAGCCGGGGTCGAGCTACCGTCCTCTTGCGCTGCTTTTTTGGCTTTCGCACGAGCAATGGCGGCAGCAACCGCTGATGACTTACCGTCGTTGTCCGACGGCTGTTCAGATGCTTCTTGGGCCTGTTGTTGCTGCATTTGCTTACGCGCTTCGGCGGCCTTTCGGTGACGCTCTAAACGTTCTTCTTTTTCACGCTCTAAACGCGCTTGACGCGCTTCGAAACGTTTTTTCGCGAGTTCAGCTTTTGCTTGTTCGCGCGCTTGGTTACGCATCTGAGATTTTGCCTGACGGTAGTAATGCACAAGTGGTATTTCACTTGGACAAACAAATGCACATGCACCGCACTCAATACAATCAAACAGATTATTTTCTTCGAGTGCTGGATAATCTTTGGCTTTTGCCAACCATTGCAATTGCTGCGGTTGAAGAGTGGCAGGGCATACCTCTGCGCAGGCTCCACAACGGATACACGCCATTTCATCGCCCGGTGGTGGCAGTTCTCGGGTACTCGGCACGAGAATACAGTTAGTGGTTTTGATGACGGGCACTGCGGTAATTGGCAACGTGAAGCCCATCATGGGACCGCCCATAATAACTCGCTGTTGTTGCTCTGGCTTAAAACCAGCGTATTCAAGCAGGGCATCAACAGGCGTTCCTAATGGTGACCAGACGTTGCCTGGTTGCTCAATACATTCACCTGTCAGGGTTACCACACGCTCGATTAACGGCTTATCGTCAATTACCGCCTCTTTTACAGCAAATGCAGTCCCCACGTTTTGCATGATAATACCCATCTCAATAGGGAGTTGTTTGCTCGGCACTTCGTGGCCAGTGAGCAGTTGGATAAGTTGCTTCTCTCCTCCTGATGGATACTTCGTCGGCACGATGCGAAGCTCAATATCATCATATTCCGCTATAGCGGCGCGCATACTGTCGATAGCTTCTGGTTTGTTATCCTCAATCGCGAGCAACGTTTTATCGGTACCCGTGATGTAAGCTAGAATTCGCATACCGAGCACAATATCTCTAGCATGTTCGCGCATTAAGCGATCGTCGGCGCAAATATAGGGTTCGCACTCAACGCCATTAATGATTAGATAACTGACCGGTTTTTGCTGGGCGAGCTTTTGTGAAGTAGGGAAGCCCGCTCCTCCTAACCCTGCAACTCCGGCTGCCTGAATAATATCTAATAACTCGGCTTTATCACGTTGCTGATAATCGGGCAAAGGCTGACGTTCTCGCCACTTATCTTCGCCATCCGGTGTAATGACAATAGCTTGTTCTGGGAGACCTGAAGCATGCGACATAGGTCGTTGTTCAATCGCTTTTACCGTGCCTGAAGTGGGTGCGTGCAGTGGCAGGCCTTGATGCAATGCCGCATCAGTTAATGCTTGACCTTTTAGTACACGTTCTCCCACGCGCACGGTGCACTGACCCGATAAGCCGATATGTTGACGTAACGGAAGAATAAGCTCATCAGCATAAGGAACTCGGCGCAACGGCTGCTCACTCGCGGGTTGTTTGCGCTCTGGTGGATGTATACCGCCGGGAAAGCGTGCAATTTGACCTGACTCAACGAACTGCTTGATGTCTTGCATCGTCTTACTCCACCAGTTTGACGGGAATGGTATCGGCTTTGTGGATATTCTGTTTCACGCTATCGAGATTCCACTGCCAGGTTTCGGGTTTAGCTTTGATTTCTACCATATCAATGCAATCGACAGGGCAGGGCTCAACACATAAATCACAGCCGGTACATTCATGCTCAATAACGGTATGCATTTGTTTTGCGGCACCTAAAATGGCGTCTACCGGGCAGGCTTGAATGCATTTCGTGCAACCAATACACTCATCCTCGCGAATGATGGCGACTTTTTTGACACTCTCTTCACCATGCGCTGCGTCGAGAGGCTTGGCCTCGACACCCATCAGGTCCGCGAGTTTTTTTATTGTAGCTTCACCGCCAGGCGGGCACTTGTTGATCTCGTCGCCATTAGCAATCGCCTCTGCATAAGGACGACAACCCGGATAGCCACATTGTCCACACTGAGTTTGCGGCAGGATCTCATCGATTTGATCAACGATAGGGTCGCTTTCTACCTTAAACTTGATAGCTGCGAAACCGAGGATTAAGCCAAATATCAGCGCAAGCGCACCGATAGCGATTAAACCAACTACAAAACTCATTATTGGGTCACCAATCCGCTAAAGCCCATAAACGCGAGTGACATTAAGCCCGCTGTTATCATCGCAATCGCTGAGCCTTTAAAAGCTTTCGGAACATCGGCCGCAGCCAAGCGCTCGCGAATGCCAGAAAATAGAATTAAAACGAGTGAAAAACCGACTGCCGCGCCAAAGCCATAAACGATTGACTGTACGAAATTATGTTGTTCATTGATATTCAGAAGTGCAACACCTAGAACCGCACAGTTGGTGGTAATAAGCGGCAGAAAAATACCCAACAGACGATAGAGTGTAGGACTTGTTTTATGCACCACCATTTCAGTAAATTGTACTACCACCGCGATAACCAAAATAAAACTTAAGGTTTGTAATGCCATCAACCCTAAGGGCTCGAGTAAGTACTGATTCACTAAGTAGCTGCATACCGATGCTAAGGTTAGTACGAATGTGGTTGCCGCTGACATGCCAATCGCCGTATCTAGCTTGTTAGATACGCCCATGAATGGGCAAAGTCCCAAAAACTTTACCAATACAAAATTGTTGACCAGTACGGTGCCTATAAGCAGCAGCAAGTAATCCGTCATTCAATTCTTCCACACGTGATTTAAACCGGTGCCTATTATCGGTGTTTTGACATTGATAAACAACAGACAGAGGTCAATAGAACGGACAAGATTCGTTGAATTTTGTCACTGTTATTTAACGTAACTGACGCGTGACTGTCATTTTGTTAGCGCAATGTAACAGGCAAGCCAATAAACGGGGCATTGTCATGGTCTGGTTAACAGCATTGCAAGAAACCGCGTTACGAGTCGATTTAAGCTGGTTCACTCGTATTCATCGTTTAAACCAACATCGCTGGATTGCCGCTGTTGCGCAATGTTTTTCGCGTTCGGGGGACGGCTATTGGTACTTTATTGTTGGATTAGTATTTGTTTTACACAGTGCCGATGGACAAGCCTTCTTTACCGCATGTGCGGCTATCTTTTTGTTCGAGCGTCCGCTTTATTGGTGGCTAAAAAACAAGTTCAAACGGGCACGACCAACGACTTTAATGGCTTCTAAGAAACTGTTTGTCGCTCAGGATGAGTTTAGCTTTCCTTCGGGTCATACTTGCGCCGCCTTTATCTTCGTGACCTGTCTCTCCTACTACTACCCCGTTTTCGCACTGTATCTTTTGCCGTGGGCATGTGCTGTCGGAGTTTCCCGCGTCGTAGTGGGAGCACACTACGTGTCGGATGTCTGTGTCGGCGCCTTGCTTGGCATTGCTTTTGTCGAAACCTTCTTTCTTATCTACTTTGCACTTTAAGGTCGAATATGCGTATTTTGTTCGGTGTTCAAGGAACCGGCAATGGTCATTTAAGCCGTTGTCACACGTTATCAAGGTGGTTGAATCACTACTCGGTTGATGTTGATTACCTCATATCTGGACGAGCGCCAAGCGCGCTATTCGATATGAGTGCTTTCGGTGAGTATCAATGGCGACAAGGTCTGAGCTTTGCGACTCAGAATGGTCGGGTTGATTACTTCAATACCTATCGACAAAATTCATTTAAACAGTTTTGGTCAGATGTAAAAGCGCTCGATCTGTCGACTTATGATTTAATTCTAACCGATTATGAACCCGTAACTGCATGGGCTGCGCGACTGGCACACAAGCCGTGTATTGGTATTGGGCGTCAGTACGCATTCAAAGAGCCTTCGCTATACTCGAAGCTTAGTCTGCTTCAGCGCGGTCTCATCGACTACTTTGCGCCGGCTTCACGGTGGCTGGGTATGCATTGGCAACCATTGGACAATTGCATTCCACCGATTGTACGTGAACAGCAATCTGAGGCTGAGCTCAGTGAGCGTCATGTATTGGTTTACTTGCCATTTGAAAATCTCGAGCAAGTCGTAGATGCCCTCATACCATTAAAGTCGTATCAATTTTCAGTTTTTCATCCAAGCATAAAGCAAACGGACAACCTAGATGCGCCTCATATTTTGGGTTTCCCTCCGTCGCGTGAGGGCTTTAAATGTCAGTTCGAAACTGCGGAGTATGTATTAGCTAATGCCGGATTTGAAACCACGTGTGAGGCACTTCAGAGCGATAAACAGTTTGCTGTTAAACCTTTGCGAGGTCAGTTCGAGCAACACTGGAATAGCAAGCTTTTAGCTGACAGTCAGCTTGCTTACGTAATGCATGAAATTTCAGAGGATAATGTGCGTGCATGGTTAGCGGGCCATCAACGCGCAGCCCTCAATTGTGAATGGCCAAATATGGCAGACAATATCGCGCAATGGATAAAATCGGGTGCACAGGAAAACGAAAAAACTAGATTGACGGCGCTTTGGGGATAACAACTTTGGAAGCTTGAGATTGGCTCCCCAGGTTGGATTCGAACCAACGACACATGGATTAACAGTCCACCGCTCTAACCAACTGAGCTACTGGGGAACAAATTGTAGGATTAAAACGTGTTGGCTCCCCAGGTTGGATTCGAACCAACGACACATGGATTAACAGTCCACCGCTCTAACCAACTGAGCTACTGGGGAACACGTCTTAACGGCGTCGAATATTAAAGACCTATGCGGCGCCTGTCAACTAATGATGCGGTATTTTTATTGTTTTTTCATTTAACTGCTTAAATCTTGTGCGAGTGTATATTTTGTAGCCTTATACCAAAAACTGTGTGCTAAAGGCTGTCCATGTAAATGTCAAGTACCTGTCATAAAGCCAGTTATGCCTTATGTTATAAATTGTTGCTCGCTGAGGATATCCACATACCGCTGAAATCCGCATCAGTTAAAGCCTACAGGATCTTATCCACGGATTCTGTGGATAACCCTGTGTTTAAGTATGTGAAATAGTACGTTTAGTGCGGTTTTCAGCTAAGTTAGCGATTGTTCAGAAAATGCATAAATCA
>NZ_CH672408.1:24571-95849 GCF_000152885.1 Idiomarina baltica OS145 | reverse complement strand
CCACGCAAGCTATGCCAAATTTCTGCTGATTCATAACCATAGCGACGAACCAAGTTTACTGATTCATTGTAATCGCCCTGCTTCGCCACGCTATTAAGGTTGTAATAGTAATCACGAGCCAACTGGCGAGCCTCTGGCGAAGAGAAATAAAATTGGCCAATACGCGAATATAAACCTTTAAAGCCGTTAAGCACTAGCACATAGATGGGGTTACCCGACGCCATCGCAAGATCATGATTTAACTGATAATCAAAGTCTGCGAAACGCTCGGCATCGTCAGCAAGCTCATCATTCTTAGACAATAGCTCAACTACCTTTTCAGGGTTGTGACGGATCGCAGCTCGAATATAAATCGCGCTAATATTAGTGCGAGCCGACAACAATTGGTCGACCAGTTCTGGCATACCATCTTCGTCTAAACGAGCTAGCGTCTCTAAAATATTAAGCCCAGACGTCTCCCAGAAGTTATTCACCTTGGTTGGCTTGCCATGCTGGATTGTAAGCCAACCATCTCGCGCTAAGCGCTGTAATACTTCCCGTAGCGTCGTACGAGTCACACCAATGAGCTCGGACAGTTCACGCTCTGCAGGAAGGATCGTACCTGGAGCAAAATGACCGTTCCAGATTGATTTAACGATATATTCCTCGGCAAAACCTGCCGGACTCTTTGCTTTAATGATCATTGTTACGCCTGTTTCATTATCAATCGTGTGATTCTACCAGTGTTATATGAGGTCGGACAAGCAAACTGATTGTTATCGACAAGCCATTTACTTTTCGGCTATGTTATAGCGCTTAGATTCAGACACGGATATATCAAATCATGCAAATATACCTTTGGCCAAGTCAACGCAGCGCTTGGTTAGCGCTATTTATCATCTGTTTATCGCTATTGGCTGCTGCCGCGTACTTTCAGTACGGTCTCGGACTTGAACCCTGCGTAAAGTGTGTATATCAACGTATGGCAGTGATAGGCATTGCGTTGTTTGCTTTGCTTGGCTATTTGGGTGCGACACGTCCATTCATACGCTTAGTAGCACTCGCTGGCGTACTTTATTCCGCGCTCGAGGGCTTATTCATCGCTTATGACCACTGGGACCTGCAAACGTCGAAAAATGCTTTCTTTGCAGTCTGTGAAAGTAACCCGAATTTTCCATCTTGGGCTCCACTGCATGAATGGCTACCTAGCTATTTTGCAGCCCCAGGACTCTGTGGTGACATTGACTGGTCGTTTTTAGGTGTCACCATGCCGGCATGGATGACCTTTATCTTTGCAGGAGTAACGATTACTGTTGTGATCGCCAGCCTAAGCCACATTATTTATAAACTACGCTAAAGCGGCCAGGTCACAATACGATCTTCTAACTCACCTCTAAATTCCGCTTCAGTGATACAATGGCCGGCTACATGGTAGCCGGCTTTTTTCATCGCTTGCTGACTTCCATGGTGTCGTAATGGATGCCAGTCAGGAATCGGTTGCCCTTGTGCTCTGAGCCGATACGCACAAGTTTTAGGCATGAAATAAACTGCATCGAGATTTTCGAGTGTCAGTTGAACACAACTGGGGACCCGCTGAGTACGGTTTTCATAGTCACTGCACACCGCATTGTCAGTATCCAATAATCGACACGCGACATCGGTTTGATACAGGTTATCCTCTTCATCTAATAGTTGGTTTAGACAACATTGCCCACAACCATCGCAAAGGGCTTCCCATTCGCGATGATTGAGCGCATGAAGCGGTTTATCATACCAATTCATCGAGGAAAACGGATACGATCAGAAAGGTAGCCGACTGCAGCAACGAAGTAATGTGAGCGATTCCAACGCATCAGCGCATCGTAGTTTGCATAGGCAAGATACACTCGACCTTCCTTATCATCAGGAATTACAACCGAAGCTTCAATATCATCTCGTTGCGGTAACGGGCTTCCGTCCATGCGCGTAATACCAAGCTTTTGCCATTCGGCGAGTCCCTTTTTGGTATCTAGCCCCGCTAACGATGTATCAAACTGTTCAGGTAACTGCACTTGGCGTCCCCACGTCACATCATCTCGCCAACCCACAGAACTCAAGTAGTTTGCGGCTGACGCAAATACATCGCCGTAGCTGTTCCATATATCCTTTTTACCATCACCGTCGTAATCGACCGCATAACTCATAAACGAGCTTGGCATAAATTGCGTCTGACCCATGGCGCCCGCCCATGAACCTTTCATTTGCTCAGGGTCGATATGACCGTCTTGAATAATAGTCAGCGCTTGCCAGAGTTGTTTCTTAAAGAAGGCTTCACGTCGACCATCAAACGCTAAAGTTGTTAATGCTGAAACAACATCAAATCCGCCGGTGTAAGAACCAAAGTTGGTCTCTATACCCCACAATGCAACTATAAATCGTGGTTGTACACCATATTTCTTTCCTATCTCATCGAGTAGCGCTTTATGCTCCTGATACTTTTCAAGCGCTTTTTGAGCTTTCCAATCAGGTACTGCTCTGGGAAGGTAAGTATCTAAAGTAAGTTTGAACTCTGGCTGATTATTATCGAGCTCAACTGCACGTTGGTAATATTTTACCTTGGCAAACGCGCGATCCAGCGTATCTTTCGTGTATCCTTGCTCAAGCGCCTCAGAGCGCAACTTATCAACATAAGTTTGAAACTTCTGCTCGGTACTTTCGCTTTGCTCGCTCATCGAACTCTGCTCAGACTGAGAGGCGTTTACAGGGCCGGTAAATCCCACTGTCGACGCACTTACGATAAGCGCCAAAGTGCTCAGGGTTAACTTTTTCATAGCATTGACTCCTTTTGTGGCGGAAGTTGCAAATAATAGCCAGGTTCCACCAAGTGCTGTTTTAATTCTTCTACGCTAATCCGAGCAAGTTGGTCGCGTTTGTCTAAATTTATTGTCATTATTTTTTGCGGAGTGCCAAAGTGGCTTACTAGCGCTTCTGGCAACTCATCAAATTCACTTCCCAACGGGAGGTATAGATAGGTATCGCTTTTTTTCGAGCTTTTAAATACGTCGCACAGCATGGTCTTAAACTCGCGTTAAATATATTCTTTTAATTCAGATTCTAGCGCTCTCCAGCGCCAGCCCTGTTGCAAATCAGGTCTGGGCAATTCAGCACGGTGGTCATCACTAAACTGCCAGTGATACATCAAAAAGTCATTAATTTGTTTGCGCGAAGTTACCAATGCCGTATCAATACCGAGCAACGAAGCCAAGCCCTGTGCTGCTTTCTTAATACCACTAAACGCCATCTTATAGTTTGGCATGTCGTCGAGTCTTTGCAAAGTTTGCGGCCATTGCGATGGATCCACAGCAAGTGCTAAACCAATCTGCTCAATTATTGCTTCGCCCGAATATTTGCGCGTCATCGGAGCTAAATCTTTAATCTTGTACAGGTCAGACTTAGACTGCGGCATTTTTCTCGCTAACTCCAATAACACGCCGTCCTTAAAAATAAAGCCCAGAGGCATATTTTCACTCATAGCCTTATCCAGACGCCAAGCAGCGAGTGCTTTCATCACTTGTAATTGCTTTTGGTTAAGTTGCCAAGCGTTCCCAACGAACAAATAAAGTAAATGTCTTGGAATAACTTGCGTGCGTTTACTGACCTGCAGTTGACTTTCCTCAACGACAATATCTGCCACATGAGCTTGTGCGACCTGTTCAACTAACCAAGGATACATGCTATTTAGATAGCTCACATCGGCAGCTGCGTAAGTCAGTTGCTCTTCGCTGAGCGGACGCTTTAACCAATCCGTACGTGACTGGCTTTTATCTAGGGTTACACCATCAAATAATTGCTCAACTAGGCTGGCGTAGCCAAGCGACGACCCCATGCCAATAAATCCCGCCGCAATTTGCGTATCAAATACGGCACGCGGTTTCTGTCCATTTGACTGATGGTAAAACAACTCAATGTCTTCGCCACCAGCATGCAAAACCGTAACGACGTCGGGATCGGCTATCAATTGCCAAAGTGCTGTTAAATCAATATCAATGAGTGGATCGATAATAAATGTCTCACCATCGACATTCAGCTGCACGAGCCCCAAATTGGCAAAGTAAGTCTTTCTTCTAACAAATTCAGTATCAATAGCAAATGAGCCCGCTAAGCGGGCTCTTTGACAAAATTCAGTCAGCATCTCAAGGCTACTGATATAACGATATCCACTCTGTGGCTGTATTAACTTAGTCAATCTTTTTTCTCGTCTCTTAGCTCTTTACGCAAGATTTTACCTACGTTTGATTTGGGGAGTTCATCACGAAACTCGACTAACTTAGGTACTTTATACCCCGTTAGATTTTCTCTAGAGAAATCAATAATCTCACGTTCCGTTAAGGATTTATCTTTTTTGACAATAAAGACTTTAACAACCTCACCGGAAGACTCATGTGGCACTCCAACTGCGGCCACTTCAAGCACTTTTGGATGATCGGCTAGGACATCTTCAATCTCATTAGGGTAGACATTAAAACCAGACACCAGGATCATGTCTTTCTTACGATCAACAATCTTAAAGTACCCGCGTTCATCACAGGTTGCCATGTCGCCAGTCGCAAACCAGCCCTCTTTAATCGATTCAGCCGTGGCGTCAGGACGATTTAGATAACCAACCATCACTTGTGGGCCTTTCACGTAAAGTTCACCCGCATCCCCTAAGGCAACTTCCTCGCCACTTTCCGGGTCACAAATTTTAACGTCGGTACTTGGTACAGGTAAGCCGATACTGCCCGTATAATGCTCGATATCGTAAGGGTTGACTGTAACCACAGGTGCACACTCGGTTAAACCGTAGCCTTCTAGCAAGCGAGATTTCGTGACACGTTCCCAATGTTCCGCGACTGATTTTTGCACCGCCATCCCGCCACCAAGAGACACCTTTAGGTTAGAGAAATCGAGATCTTTGAAGCCCTTGGTATTCAATAGTCCATTAAACAACGTATTAACACCCGAGATCATTGAAAACTTAACTTTACCAAGCTCTTTTACAAATCCAGGCATATCACGCGGATTGGTGATTAAAATATTGCGCCCACCGTGCTTAATGAACGTCAAGCAGTTCGCTGTTAGAGCGAAAATATGATACAGCGGTAAGGCGGTAATAATGATTTCTTCACCATCAGACATGATGGGTGTAATGACCGATGAAACCTGCTCTAAATTGGCGACCATGTTGCGATGAGATAACATGGCACCTTTCGCAACGCCCGTTGTGCCGCCTGTATATTGCAAGAATGCGATGTCGTCGCCCGTTAAACCAGGTCGCTGATATGCTTTTTGCTTACCTTTATTGAGCGCCACATTAAAATCGATACGTTGACTGATTGAATGGCTTGGTACCATACGTTTCACGTACTTAACCACGAAATTTACCAACCAACGTTTAGGAGCGGGCAGTAAATCACCAATTTGTGTCGTAATGACTTTTTCTAGTTGTACATCTTTTGCAATCTTCTCATAAGTATTGGCAAAGTTTTCCAGAATCACGAGCGCTTTCGATTGCGAATCGGTCAGTTGGTGTTTTAATTCTCGCGGTGTGTACAAGGGGTTGACGTTAACGACGGTCATACCCGCCGCTAATACCCCGAACAGCGCAACCGGATACTGCAAAAGATTTGGCATCATAATCGCAACTGCATCGCCTTTTTGTAGCCCAATACTCTGCAAATAGGCAGCAAATTGCTTTGCCTTTTCACCCAGCTCGGCAAACGACATTTCGCAATCCATATTAACGAATGCGGTTTTATCACCATACCTCTCAATACTCTCTTCGAGAATCTCGAGCAAAGACGTATAGTGGTCGGGATCAATCGTATCTGGCACTCCCGCTGGGTAATGTTTAAGCCAAATCTTTTCCATACTAGGCTCCAAAATTTATTGCTTTAATTATTATGTATCGTTCACGTCAACGTGAGCTTATCCGAACAGTTTATCTCAATCTCGCCCTTCGGCACAATCTAAGATGATGACACTTCACGGACAATGCCCGCAATATCACTCGGACTTTGCATATGAACATGATGCCCACCACCCAACTCAAGCACGCGTAATTGCGGAACACAGTCTTGCCATCGTGCCAAGGCGTTATCCAGTTGAGCGTAACCATCACGCCCTTTTACTAATACCACGGGCACGCGTAACTGGTTCAAAATTTGTTCAACGGCTTGTGAGGACAACCGATAGGGCGATGTAGACCGAACTTTGGGATCGGCGCGCCAATACCAGTGTCCATCAGCCATTAACTTAATGCCACGCTCAACGATAATTTCGACTAACGCGTCACTAAAATCGGCTGTCTTGGCACGTGCCGCGACTGCTTGTGACTTATCGGTGTATGGACGCCACTGTGCCATCTGCGACTTCTTTCGCGACTGAAAGCCTGCTAACAGCTGCTGGTGAGCGTTCTCCTCGTCACTGGTGAGCAAACCAAAGGCCTCAATCAACACCAAGTGGGATACATGCTTTGGTAACAGCGTCGTAACCATATTGCCGACGAAGCCGCCCATCGAATGTCCAATAATGGTAACGCCAGACCACTCCTGTATCTTAATCAATTGCCAAATATCATAAGCATAATCAGTAAAATGATAGTAGTTACCCGTGGGGCGGTGATCCGAGTAGCCATGACCGGCCCAATCAAGCGCAATGATTCCGTCATCAGATTCATGTAGTTGCTCAATCAGCGGAAGAAATGAGTGACAATTATCCAGCCAACCATGCAACAGGATATAGCGAGGTTTATCGACATTGCCCCAACCGAGACCTCTGAGGCAGCCCCAGTCAAGAGCGTACTCAAGAGGCTGAGCACGCTCAATTAGTGATTGATACAACACGCTACTGATTGCTAGTCGCGTTAGGTTTTTCTTCCTGAACCCTTACGCGCGTCGGGTACCGATAATAGTAAGGGCGATAAGGGTAAGGGGCATAAAAATTGTGTCTAAACCACAACGGTGAATAGTCAATCCCCGAGTCAGCACGGTCGACTTCTTTCGGCCACAAATAATAGCCCGATGTCTCAATAACGGGGTATACGTAGTTATAGTCGCCTATCTTACCTTCTTGTGCTTCACCGACCTTCCCTAACACAGTCAGACTACGGCCTTGTTGATAGACTTGAGGGTCGACGAAGCCATTAATAACAGCGAGAAAACGCCCTTCTGTGTCATCACTCACCAACGGACGCCCCCAACTTTTCAATGGGAAATGAACCATCTCGATAATCGTGTAGCCTTCATCATTGCGAACATCGGCAATAATTCCACCCCAGCGCGCCGCTTGTCCAACGGTTGCTTCGGTATTGTTTTTCACTTGTGAATAGGATACTAAGGCATCTTCATCTTGCGTTGCGATAGCATCTGGGAATGTACTACAGCCCGCTAACAATAGCGCACCAAGTGCTAAACTCGCGATACGTAACATAGCGCCTCCTCAGGCATACAGATCCAAACTGAACATTGACTCAACTTGCTCTCGTTTCTCGTTAAGCGCGACAGTTTGATAGGCCGATAGTGCTTTTTGTGCAGACTGCGATGGTTGGTCATACACAATGTTCAAATCCTTCCAACGTTGCGCCTGATCAGAGCTTTGCTGTCGACTCGGAATTTCAATCGAAGCGCGAGCCGATTGCGGTTCACTCTCTCCAGCCACGCGATCTCTCGGATCAGGCACGACCCGACGTGCCGGTGACAAATTACCTTGCACACCATTAACATGACTTGACGAAACAGGATTCAACGCTTGCTCCTTTCATTAGTTTGACCTGAGTTATTATGGCGAGTTCCAAAATAATCTACAAGTTAACGACCTGGCAACTTTTTCCAAGTTACCTCATTACGGACGTAAAGTGGCTCCAGTTCATCTGCAGCAACAGCCGGCTCATTATAGAGCTGTGCCCAACGTAACATCGCTTCGGCGGTCGGAAGCACACAATTAAGCGACTGCGGGGTTACCGCGACTGTCGCAGCTAATTGCTCACGATAGGTCTCCCATCCCGTCCCCACATAACCAATTGACTCCGACGCTTGATATCCATGGCGCTCTAACTCAGCTGCCAAATTCAACTGCTCCGGCTTGTCCACTTTTGCGGTAGCACACGCCTGAAGATGCCCATCACGGTGCTGATACACACGCCAATAGACTTCGCCCATTCGCGCATCAATAGCACTAATAATCCAGTCTGTTACTCTATTTTGCGAGCCCTCAAGAGCCATAGCATCAAGACTACTGACACCATTTACTTTTAAGCTTGCACCAAATGCCAAACCTTGTGCAATCGAAACACCGATTCTAACGCCTGTAAAACTACCTGGACCGATGCCAACGATCAGCCCATCAACATCAGACAACTTAATATCGGCTTCTTCTAACACAGCTTGAACAAAAGGTAACAAACGCTGTGAGTGCTCGCGTGGACTCTCCATTTCGCGGCTAATGACCGTATTATCAACCTGAAGTGCGACCGAGCAGTTCTCCGTCGATGTATCAATGGCTAGCAAGGTTGGTTTCATTATATGTATCCTTTAAAAACAGCATTGCCCGGCTCAGATCACGTGTGCGAGCCATAGGCGGTAAACTTTTGATAAAGCGTGCACCATACTGGCGCGTGACAAGTCGGTCATCACAGACAATCAATACCCCTGAGTCGCGCTGATCGCGTATCAAACGCCCTGCTCCTTGCTTCAGCGCGATAATGGCTTCGGGTAGCTGAATAGTATGGAAGGCATCCACGCCCCGTAACTTAGCGTCCTCTACCCGTGCATTCAGCAATGGGTCGTCGGGCGAAGCAAACGGTAACTTATCAATAATGACACAACGCAACGCAGCGCCACGCACATCGACGCCCTCCCAGAACGACGAAGTGCCTAGTAAAACGGCATTACCTGCATCAGTAAACTTTTGCAAAATACTGCGTTTACTGCCCTCACCTTGAACCAATACGGGCCTATCTAGTTTTTCGTCCAATAAACTGGCGACGCGCTTTAACATGCTGTGACTGGTAAATAATAAGAACGTGCCGCCTTGGTTGGCCTCGATACACTGTTGCGCCAGCTGCGCGAGTCGCTGATCGCGATTAAATTGGTTCGCAGGTGGCAGATAGCGCGGCAGACACAGCATCGCTTGATTCTCGAAGTCAAACGGACTCGCTAATACGAGCGTTTCGGCATCCCATAGCCCGAGCCGATTAACAAAGTAGTCAAACTTTTCGTTGACTGAGAGCGTTGCCGAAGTAAACACCCAACCTCGGTCACTGTGCTTGACCAAATTGCCAAAACGCTTGGCGACGCTCAGTGGCGTTTGGTGCAGAACAATATGACGCACCGTTGTCTCATACCAAAAACTATACCCCGTCTGATCCGTTTGCATCAACTGTTGCCACAAATCATAGGCTTCCTCTGTACGCTCAATGAGACTATCCATTTCTTTATGACGCCCACGCGCTGTTTTGATGACATCGATAAATAAAGTGAGCTTCTCTGCGACACGGCTACACACCTCAATCATGGCAGAGTCATCGCGTTTATCACGCCAATTGCCTCGGCTCGGATCGGATGGAAACTGTAACCGCCAATCCCGCACTACCTGTGTCAGAATACGGGCCATTTGTGCCGCTTGAGAGAGGTCTTTTAGCTCTGTTAAACACAACCGCTGAACCTCGTCAGCAATTTCTATCAGTTGTCGTGAAGACAATGAGTCACCAAAATATTGACTTGCGATATCTGGTACTTGGTGTGCTTCGTCAAACACCACCGTGTCTGACTCGGGTATGATTTCGCCGAACCCCGTATCTTTGATCGCCAGGTCCGCAAAAAATAAATGATGATTGACCACCACGACATCAGCTTGTTTGGCTTCATCACGCGCTTTCACTAAGTAGCAGTCATCGTAATTCGGGCACTCGCGACCTAAACAATTGTCTTTGGTGCTAGTCACTAAGGCAGTCAACTGAGGATCATCCTGCAGTACCACCAACTCACCAATATCGCCATCCCGGGTCTGAGTTGACCAACGTTTCACTTTAACCAGCTTGGTTTGTGTTTCACTGTTAAACTGACCAGCTTGCAATTGTGCCTGCTCAAGACGATGGGTGCACAGATAATTTGAACGCCCTTTTAATAAAGCGATGACCTTTTCTGGCGCCAGCGCGGCCCGTAAAGTGGGCAAATCTCGATGATAAAGCTGTTCCTGTAGTGCTTTGGTACCCGTGGAGATAATCGCCTTACCTTTGGCTTGAAGCACAGGCGCTAAGTATGCAAAGGTTTTACCGGTACCGGTCTCGGCTTCGACAACCAAAGTACCTTTTTTACGAATGGATTTTTCAATAGCCTGGGCCATGGTAAGCTGAGCATCGCGCGGCTGAAAGCCTTCTATCGCCTTTGCCAGTTGACCCTCGGGCGTAAAAACAGCTGCCACTTTGCTCATTAAATGCCCACACCTAATTCTAATATCGACCGATTAAAGCGCTATAGTATGACATAGTTGCCAGCTCGCTGTTAATCATAAATCCTCTGTCGTCGCGTAGGTTTCCGCTCAATTATTGCGTCCCGATCATGCGCTAAGCGTACGTGTCGATATGACCATCGCTACTTTGCTCATCATCGTCATTGTCTTGCGCGCTACTCTGTTCACCCTCATGATGCTGTGCCGCCTGTTGCTGTCCATGCTCGGCGTCGCGATCGCCGACACTATTTTCCTGTTCCTCCTCGACCTCAGCCAGTTTCTGTGCTTTTTCTACCTGTTCAACTTTCAATTGTTCTTCATTGTGAGTTACAGGGATACGCGAATCTTTTGGTATTAAAGGGATCATTGCGTCGAAATTGACCATTGTGGCGGTCTCCAGTGGTTGTTCATCATGAGTTTAGACTATTGTCGACCAATTTTTATACGTCAATAGAGTTGCGTTCAGTGCTTTTTTTATTTATAGTACTATACAACTTAGCAGTTACATCCATTTTTTTAAGGAAGCGAACAAATGAACCTTAGCCAGCACCACCATCATCACCATTGGAAATTACTGGGCTAGCTACGTTTATTATTCAGGCTAGTCCATATTTTGACTAGCCTTTCGCATGACTATACAACCCTTCGAAAGGCAACTTTCGAAGGGTTTTTTTATTATCAGGAGTAGATCAATGAGTGAACGACTTACTATTGCGATTCAAAAGTCAGGCCGTTTAAGCAAGGAGTCTTTATCTTTGCTTAATGCATGCGGTGTCAAATTCAGCATTAATGAAGCACGCCTTATCGCCCACAGTACCAGCCACCCTATTGATTTACTCAGAGTACGCGACGATGACATTCCAGGCCTAGTTATGGATGGCGTCGTCGACCTCGGTTTAGTGGGTGAAAACGTATTAGAAGAGGTCGCGCTTGAGCGCTCCGCGGTCAATGAAAATGCAGAGTATAAGGCTCTACGTAGCCTTGACTTTGGCGGTTGCCGCCTGTCCATTGCGGTGCCACGCGAAAGCGACTACAACTCTATCGACGATCTGCAAGGTAAGCGTATCGCAAGTACTTACCCGTACCTACTGCAACGCTACCTAAAAAATAACGGCATTAGCGCAAAGAATGTCGTTCTAACCGGGTCAGTCGAAGTCGCGCCACGCGCTGGGCTTGCCGATGCCATTTGTGATTTAGTCTCGACCGGCGCCACATTAGAAGCTAACGGTCTCGTTGAGAAAGAAGTCATCTTTCGTTCACAGGCGCAGTTGATTCAAAACGCCAATCCATTATCCGCTGAAAAGCAGGCTATGATGGACCAGCTACTACCGCGAATTGACGGTGTGCAAATGGCGAAAGAAAGCAAATACATTATGCTGCACGCACCCAAAAACCGCCTGGATGAAGTCAACGCATTACTTCCTGGCGCCGAAACGCCTACCGTACTGCCACTGAGTCACACTGATGAGCAAGTGGCTGTGCACGTCGTGAGTACAGAAAAGCTGTTCTGGGAAACAATGGAAGATTTAAAAGACCTTGGCTGCAGCTCAATACTCGTATTACCAATTGAAAAAATGATGGGATAATCGGTATGTTAACGCGACAAAGCATTGCCATCACACAATGGTCACAGCTTAGCAATTCAGAGCGACAAGCCACGCTTGATCGCCCTGAACAGAGCCGCTCACGTGAGCTGAAAGAAACCGTGCGCTCAATCATTGAGCGCATGAAAACTGAAGGTGACGCAGCGTTACTTGACTACACCCGTCAATTTGATTGTGCAGACATCTCGCAATTGGTGTTAAACGGTGAACAGAAGCAAGCGTTACTGGCACAGGTTTCCGAGCGAGCTAAAGCGGCGATTGATAAAGCCTATGACAATATTCGTGCCTTTCACCTCGCGCAAACACCTGAAGATATTACGCTGAACACCTCACCAGGTGTGCGCTGCACACTAAAATACACGGCCCTTGAGTCGGTCGGTCTTTATATCCCTGGGGGGTCGGCGACCTTACCTTCTACCGCACTCATGTTGGGCGTACCCGCACAGATTGCAGGCTGCAAAACCCGTGTACTCGTGACGCCTCCTAATAAACAAGGTCAGATGTCACCGGAAGTCGTCTACGCTGCAGAAAAATGCGGCATCGGTACCTTAGTTATGTGTGGCGGTGCGCAGGCCATCGCAGCGTTGGCGTACGGAACCGAGTCCGTACCTAAAGTTGATAAAGTATTTGGCCCGGGCAATGCGTTTGTGACAGAAGCAAAGCAACAATTAAGTCAAAACGATAGCGGTATTAGCATTGATATGCCGGCCGGTCCTTCAGAGCTGTTAGTGCTCGCTGATGACACCGCCAATGCGCGTTTTGTCGCCGCTGATTTATTATCTCAAGCAGAGCATGGTCCAGACTCACAGGTTATTCTGGTCACACCATCAGCTGCGCTTGCCCAAGCGGTGCAAGCTGAGCTTGTTGCGCAATGTAATGCATTACCTCGCGTCGACATCGCGCGGCAAGCACTTGCTTCAAGCCGGTTAATTGTCACTAAAAACTTAGCCGAGGCGGTTGCCGTTACACAAAGTTACGCACCCGAGCACCTTGCTATACAAACCGATGCGGCAGCAGCATTGAGTGAGCAACTAACTACAGCAGGATCGATTTTTGTCGGTCACTATACCCCTGAATCGGGTGGCGACTATGCAACTGGTACAAACCACGTCTTACCGACCTATGGCTACGCTAAAAACTACAGCAGTTTAGGGCTATTAGACTTTTATCGCCGCTACACGTTGCAAGAAGTGACTCGCGATGGTTTAGCTGATCTCGCTGACAGCATTACCACGCTCGCCGAAATCGAAGGCTTAGATGCGCATAAACGCGCCGTGACCATTCGCTTAGAGGCGCAGGAGGACAACGTATGAGCTTAGCCGAACAGTTACAGCGCCCACACTTGAAAACTTTGGTGCCCTACGCATCAGCGCGACGCTCGATGAGTGGCGGTTCAGTATGGCTAAACGCCAACGAGTCACCCTACGCATACGATTACGCGCTGGATTGCTCACAGTTGAACCGGTACCCAGCGTTTCAGTCGCAGCGCCTCAATCAAGCTTACGCGGACTACGCTAATGTTCGCCTTGAACAGGTATTAAGTTGCCGCGGGTCTGACGAAGCAATCGAACTGCTTATCAAAGCGTTTTGCGAACCTAAACAAGACCGTGTGCTTATCTGCCCACCGACCTACGGTATGTATGCAATTTCTGCGCAGACGCATGGAGCTGACGTGGTCTCGGTACCCTTAACTTCGTCTTATCAACTCGATTTAGACGCTATCAAGGCGCGTAGCGCAGACGCTCGTCTCATTTTCTTGTGTTCTCCTTCCAACCCTGTCGGTAATCGGCTTGCACAAGAAGATATCGAGGCAGTGCTTAAGTTCGCGACGACCAGTCTCGTGGTCGTTGATGAGGCTTACATCGAGTTTTGTGCCGAGGCGAGTGTCGTCGATTGGTTAGCGAAATATCCTAACTTGGTGGTGTTGCGTACTTTATCAAAAGCGTTTGCGCTCGCCGGCGCACGCTGTGGTTTTGCGCTCGCCAACGAGGACGTCATTACCGTATTGCAGAAAGTACTGGCGCCTTATCCGCTGCCAGACTTGACCATTCAAATTGCTAGCCAGGCGTTATCGCCTGTGGGCATCGAACGCGTTCAAGCCGACGTAACACGCACCGTCAAACAGCGCCAGCGCATCCGCGATGAATTAGCGGAACTACCAATGGCGTTGGTTGCCGAGAGTGAAACGAACTTTTTACTGTATCGTGTTGCCGATGCCGATAGCCTCATGCAGACCATGCAGCAGAACGGTATATTAATACGTAATCAATCAGCCCAGGTTGGACTCGACAACACAGTACGCATCAGCGTCGGTAATGAACGAGAAAACACACTTGTTATTGATGCACTGAAATGCTTTTTTGGAGATACTCAATGAATCAGCAACGTTGGCTATTTATCGATCGTGACGGCACACTGGTGCTCGAACCGCCTGTCGACAAACAATTAGACAGCGTCAGTAAGCTCGAATTTGAGCCGAATGTGATCCCTGCCCTGCTTAAGTTACAGCAGGCGGGTTATCGCCTCGTCATGGTGTCCAACCAAGACGGACTGGGGACAGACAGTTTTCCACAAGCCGACTTCGACGCGCCCCATGACTTAATGATGGCTGTCTTTGCAAGTCAAGGCGTGCGCTTTGACGACGTACTGATTTGCCCACATTTTGAGGAAGACAACTGTAGTTGCCGGAAGCCAAAACTCGGCTTGGTGCAGGATTACCTACAAAAAGGCCTTATCGACTTCACCGATAGTTATGTGATTGGCGATCGCGAAACGGACATTAAACTTGCAGAGAGTATGGGTATACGCGGTATTCGATATGACCGTGCCAACCTAGATTGGAACGCTATCGTGCGCGACCTGACCCAACGCTCACGTTCTGCTAAGGTGATCCGTACCACCCATGAGACCGATATTCGTATTGCAGTTGACCTCGATAATGCAACACCGCGCTCATTTTCGACGGGTATTGGCTTCTTTGATCACATGCTAGAGCAAATTGCCACACACGCTGGCATCAGCTTAACCGTCAATGTGACAGGTGATTTACACATTGACGACCACCACACTATTGAAGATACGGCGCTGGCACTAGGTCAGGCACTACGCCAAGCCTTAGGTGACAAACGCGGTATTGGCCGTTTTGGTTTTGCATTGCCGATGGATGAGTGTCGTGCTGAGTGTCTTATCGATCTTTCAGGTCGACCTCACCTCAAGTGGCAGGCGGATTTCACGCGCGACAAAGTGGGCGAATTATCAACCGAAATGGTTGAGCACTTCTTCCGCTCGCTCACCGATGCAATGGCGATTAGCTTGCACTTGTCAACGACTGAGGGCAACACGCACCACCAGGTTGAAAGCTTGTTTAAAGTCTTTGGTCGCGCGCTGCGTCAAGCGGTAGCAAAAACGGGCGACCAACAGTTACCTTCAAGTAAAGGAATGCTCGCGTGAAAATTGTAATTGTCGATACCGAGTGTGCGAATCTCACCTCGGTAAAGTTTGCCATTGAGCGCTTAGGCTATCAGCCTGTAATTACTGACGATGAGGCGATCATCGGCGCCGCTGATCGCGTCATCTTGCCGGGTGTGGGAACAGCAGCTGCAGCGATGCGCAATCTGCACCGTAAACAGTTAATTGAACCTATTAAAGCGCTCACCCAACCCACATTGGGGATTTGTCTTGGTATGCAACTGATGACAGCGCACTCTGAGGAAGGTGACGTGGAATGCTTAGGCTTAATCCCTGCGCAAACCAAACGTATGCAGGTCGGTGACAGACCTTTGCCACATATGGGCTGGAACAACGTCCGTGCGACCAACGCCAATCCATTGCTCGATAATGACACCGATCCTTACTGTTATTTTGTGCACAGTTATGCCGTTGCAAAAGATGACTACACCATCGCCACCTGTGATTACGGTGATACGTTCGCGGCCATGATCCGCAAAGATAATTTTATCGGTGCTCAATTTCATCCTGAGCGCTCGGGTGCGGTCGGCCGTGCCATGCTTAAACGTTTCTTGGAGAACGCGTTATGATGATTCCTGCATTAGACTTGATTGAAGGCCGGGTTGTGCGCCTCTATCAAGGTGACTTTAGTCAACAAACAACGTTCGACATTGATGCTGTTGAGCAAGCGCAAAGCTACCAAGCCGCGGGGGCACAATGGCTGCACTTGGTCGATTTAGATGGTGCGAAGAATCCGCAAAATCGCCAACTCGAAACACTGCGCACAATTTGCGCGGCGACCAATTTAAACTGTCAGGCCGGCGGTGGTATTCGTAGCACTGAGGATATCGAAGAAATTCTTGCCTGTGGTATTAAACGAGTCGTCATTGGCTCAAAAGCCGTTACCGATCCGGAACAGGTCGAGACTTGGTTTAAACAATTTGGCGCTGAAAAAATCGTGCTCGCACTTGATGTCAACATTGACGCGGATGGCATTGCGCGTGTTGCGACTCATGGTTGGCAGTCATCCAGTGACGTGACGTTAGACGACATACTCAAACGTTTCTCCGCATTGGGTTGCGCCCATGTATTGTGTACCGACATCAGCCGTGACGGCACTATGCAAGGTAGTAATGTGGGACTATACGAAGCTTATAAAAAGCGTTTCCCAGCCATTCAATGGCAGGCGTCGGGCGGTGTTAATAGTCTTGAAGATATACAACGCTTGAAAGCAGCGAACTGTGACCACGTTATCTTAGGTAAGTCATTACTGACCGGTGCATTTAGTTTAGAGGAGGCGATCCAATGCTGGCAAAACGCATCATCCCCTGCTTAGATGTTCGTGACGGTCAAGTCGTCAAGGGCGTTCAATTTCGTAATCACGAACTGATCGGCGACATCTTGCCCCTAGCAAAACGCTATGCGGAAATAGGCGCTGATGAATTGGTTTTCTACGATATTACGGCATCCTCTGATGGCCGCACGGTAGACAAGAGTTGGGTTGAACGCGTCGCGCGCGAAATCGATATTCCGTTTACCGTCGCAGGTGGTATTCGTACCCTGGCTCATGGTCGTGAGCTCCTTTCCATGGGCGCCGATAAGTTATCAATTAACTCGCCTGCGCTGATGAATCCTGAGCTGATCAATGAGATGGTGGATGAGTTCGGTCAGCAATGTGTCGTCATCGGTATTGATAGCTATTTTAATGCAGACAGCGGTGAATACGAGGTGCATCAGTTTACCGGTGACGAGAGCAAATCACGTCGCTCGCAGTGGCAGACCAAAGATTGGGTCAACGAGGTCATCGCGCGAGGTGCCGGTGAGATCGTTCTCAACTGTATGAATCAAGATGGTGTAAGAAAAGGCTATGATGTCGAACAACTGGCATCAATACGCCGTCACTGTTCAGTGCCGCTGATCGCGTCTGGTGGTGCAGGTGCCATTAACCATTTTACCAATGTATTTAAACAAGCCGATGTTGATGGTGCCTTAGCCGCTTCGGTGTTTCATAAGAATATCATCGCCATGGCGGAGCTGAAGCAACAACTGATTGACGAAGGCATCGCTATTCGTCCAATCGAACAAGGAGTTTTGTAACATGCTAATTACTGAAAGCACGGTAGACCAACTTGCTTGGGAGAAAATGAATCAGCTTGTTCCCTGTATTGTACAGCATGTCCTAACCGGCGAAGTACTTATGCAAGGTTACATGAACCGCGATGCATTGCTACAAACTTTGCAAACCAAAGCAGTGACTTTTTACAGCCGCAGCAAACAGCGGCTTTGGCAAAAAGGTGAGCAGTCGGGTCATGTTTTACAGTTCACTGGCGCTTACCGCGACTGTGACAATGATTCGATTCTTGTCCAAGCAATACCGCAAGGACCGACTTGCCACTTAGGTACGCGCTCATGTTTTGCCGAAGCGCCTGCACCCTTTTTAGTGCAGTTAAACAACATCATTAAAGCGCGTCGCAGCGCCTCACCTGACGAAAGCTACACCGCAAAACTATTAAGCCAACCCATTAAGCGTATCGCTCAGAAGGTGGGTGAGGAAGGTGTAGAGGTTGCGCTTGCCGCCACTGTGCAGGATAAAGATGAATTACTTAATGAAAGTGCCGATTTACTTTATCACCTACTGGTGACTTTAGAAGCGAGTGATTTGAGCCTCGAACAAGTGCTTGAGGTACTACACCAACGCCACCGTTAAGTGGCGTTGTTCACTGTTTGCTCGAACTGCTTGCGCTCGTAATGCTTAGATACGAAGCGCAAGCGGATGGTGAGCATCACCGCGGCGACTGTTAAGCCACTAATAAAGCCAATCCAAAAGCCCGCGGCTCCCATGCGAGGCACCCACCAGTCAGTGCGTCCAAGAATGTAGCCGACTGTTAAGCCGAATGGCCAATACGAGATAAACGCCATGATCATCGGCCATTTG
Organism: Idiomarina baltica OS145; assembly: GCF_000152885.1. Taxonomy (GTDB): domain Bacteria; phylum Pseudomonadota; class Gammaproteobacteria; order Enterobacterales; family Alteromonadaceae; genus Idiomarina; species Idiomarina baltica. Next base: position 77,417 of record NZ_CH672408.1, on the reverse strand, counting down.
GTGTCTTTGTATCCCCGTAAGGTTCCCATAGCAACGGCTTGAAACGTATCCGACATCGTAAAAATCGCCGCCAATCCCATCAGCGTTGCGGCAAGATTAATAATCGCGGTATCAGGCGTATACAAGCTTGCCAGCCAAGCACCACCTAAATACATGATGATACCGTTAACCGCGGCGAATACCATGCCGAATACCATCGCAATTTTAAAACTCAGCATGGCATTTTTGGGCTCACCAGCGCCTAAAGCAAAACCCACTCGAAGTGTCACGGCCATCGAAATGCTCAATGGCACCATATATACCAACGAGCTGATGTTCAATGCAATTTGGTGAGCAGATACCACTGTTGGACCTAGTGGTGCAATCAATAACGCCACTGCGGCAAATAGGCTGACTTCAAAAAACAGTGACATCGCTATCGGAAAGCCTATTTTTATAATATACGCCACGTCATCGAACTTAGGTGGATACCAGCGTCTGAGTAGGTGAAGCTTCTTATAACGACGACTGGTGAATACATAGATCGCCATCGAAATAGCCATGCCCCAAAACACCAAAGCCGATGCTAAACCACACCCTGCACCACCGAGTTCGGGCGCGCCAAAGTGACCGTAAATAAAGATATAGTTTGCCGGAATATTAATGAGTAACCCAATAAAGCCAATCACTAAGGATGGCATAGTATTGGATAATCCCTCACAGAAGTTTCTTAAAATCACATAAATAACAAAACCGGGTACACCCCACGCAATGTAATTAACGTAATCTAGCGTCACTTGCCGGAAGCGATCCTCCACCTCCATCCAGTCAAGAATGTAGGGCGAAAACTGCAAGACCACCAAAGCTAACACGCCAAAAATAGCACACGCATACAACCCTTGCTGTAGCATGTTCGCCATGCGGCGATACTTCTTTGAGCCGTCAAAGTGCGAAACGATAGGCGCCAACGCGAGTGCAATACCAAACATCAACAAAGTGACCGGTACAAAAATACTGCCACCCACCGAAACGGCTGCCAAATCCACCGCATCTTTACGCCCTGCCATCACTGTATCGACTACGCTCATGAGCATCTGCGTCAGTTGCGCGACTAATATCGGGCCGGTCAGTTTAGCGAGCTTTCTAATTTCGTGCGTGTGTTTGGCCATGACTTACAACATCCTAAATAAAGTCAAGAATAAGTGGGTTAACCTCAGCCGGATGCGTAAGAGGTCCCATGTGTCCAGCTAGGACGGATTTTACAGTCACTGATGTCAGCGCCGTGGATAATGCTTTAACCACCGCTCGCGCACTGCGACGTGTGTATTCACCTTGTAAAATCAATACAGGCGCTTCAACCTGCTGATAATCTTTAAGCGTTAGTTCATCATTTAATAGTGCGTCGAAATCCAGCGCAACTTTTGCCGCTTGCGCAACCATACCTTGTTGAACACGCTCTGGCAGAGCATCGAAATAACCGGGTTGGTTCCAGTAATCAATAAAGGTGCGCGTGCATTCTACCTCATCTTTCCCGTGCATCGCATCACTCACCTGCCGAATTTCTTGCATGCCAGGAGAATCTTCCTCCAACACATGAAAACTGACTGGCTCATACACAACCACGCGCTCAATATTAAAATGTTTTTGTTGCGCCATTTTTAGCGCAACCGCCCCACCGTAAGAATGACCAATCAAAATTAGCGACTGATTACCCAAGGTTGGCTTGAGTGCTCTTTCGATGCGCGTAATTTCTTGCTGCAAGCGAAAATGCGGCGCAGACTCTACGTCAGGCGCACGTCCGTAGCCCAATAAATCGATCCCTACAACGTTATAGTCATTGCTTAACGTTTGTTGCAGTATTTTCCATTGCGCGTTAGAACTTTGCGAACTGTGAAGCAATACACAGGTGCCTTTGACTTCGCCCTGCGAGGGCAGATAAGAAATTCCGGGTGCTAACTCCTGCACGTCAATGTCTCCTATAGCTGGCCAACAAAGATGCCGATTAAAATGCCCGCTTGCAGTAACAACACGCTGAATGTGCCGAGGACACCGACCGTACGAGGCCAGGACACACCTGCGTTAGAGGATAGACCCGCAGCGTGAGCAATACGGGCGATGGTCAACGCACCACCTAAGCTATAGATCCATGCACTGCCAACCCCACTAAACTCGATAAGAGCAAGCATCAACAACATCAACGGAACGTATTCTATAAAGTTACCGTGCGCGCGCACAGCGCGTTGTAATTCTTCAACTTTATTGGTCCCAATACCTACACGATGACGCCAACGGAGCTGAATAATGCGAACCGAAAGTACAACGTAGATCAATGCCAGAATGCCTGCAAATAAACTCGTTATGGTGAGGGTGGCCATGATGTTCTCCGATAAAGTGGTAACACATAAAATTAAAAAGGCTCACCAGTGGGGTGAGCCTCTATCAAAACCTTTCAGTGCAACTCTTTACTTAAGCAGTGCACCGAGTTCCTTACTTACAGCTTCGACTGGCTGAGTTCCATCAATACGATGATACTCGGTGTCCGTTTCTTTTGCGAGTGATTGATAATATTCAACCAAAGGCTCTGTTTGTTCATGGTAGACCGCTAAGCGTTTGCGTACGGTCTGCTCTTGGTCGTCTGGACGAATAACCAGCTCTTCACCGGTCTCATCGTCCTTGCCCTCTTCTTTAGGTGGGTTGTGTTTAATATGATAAACACGACCTGAACCTGGGTGTACACGACGTCCACTCATACGCTCAACAATCACGTCGTCAGGTACCGCAAACTCAAGTACGTAGTCAACTTCGATACCGTTTTCACGCATGGCGTCAGCTTGTGGAATCGTGCGCGGGAAGCCGTCGAGCAAGAAACCGTTTTGGCAGTCCGGTTCGGCGATACGTTCTTTGACTAGTTCGATGATGATTTCATCAGAAACCAGTTGTCCTGCATCCATCACTTGCTTTGCTTTCTTACCAAGCTCTGAGCCGGACTTGATTGCGGCTCGTAGCATATCACCCGTTGAAATCTGTGGGATACCAAAGGTATTCATCAAAAATTGAGCTTGAGTGCCCTTTCCCGCACCCGGAGCGCCGAGCAAAATAATGCGCATAAACAGCCTCGTTTATATTTGTATTCAAGTGTCTGAGGGGAACTTTACCCCGATGAGGGCGTTTTTACAAGAAAAGAGGCGCACAGCAAGCGTTTGTTGCTGTGCGCTATAGCGTGATTATGCGTTAAGCATTAACTTATTAAGACGAGTCACGAAAGACGCTGGATCCTTAAGGTTTCCGCGCTCTGCGAGCGTAGCTTGATCAAGCAGTACTTGAGCCCACTCGGCAAATTCCTCATCGTTCTTGCCTTGCATTTTTACGACTAAAGGATGATCCGGGTTAACCTCAAAAATGTATTTTGTTTCAGGTACTTTCTGACCCGCAGCTTCCATCAGCTTAGCCATCTGCGTGCTCATATCATTGTCATCGGTAATGATACACGCAGGCGAATTAGTCAAACGGTGCGTTACACGCACTTTTTTAACGCGCTCACCGAGTGCTTTCTCAAAGCGTTCTAACTGTTCTTTAAACGCTTCTTCTGACTTTTCTTGCTCGGCCTTGTCATTTTCATCATCTAAGTCGCCTAAGTCTAAATCGCCGCGCGTTACCGACTGCAACGACTTCTCTTTAAACTCAGTTAAATGGCTCATCAACCACTCGTCAATGCGTTCAGAGAGCAATAGTACTTCGATGCCTTTCTTACGGAAGATCTCAAGGGCAGGATTATTCTTCGCAGCCTCAAAACTGTCGGCGACGATATAGAAAATCTTGTCTTGGCCTTCTTTCATGCGTTCAACGTAATCATCTAAACTGACATTTTGAGTTTGCTCATCAGTATGTGTCGACGCAAAACGCAACAGCTCAGCGATGCGTTCCCGATTACCACTGTCTTCCGCAGGACCCTCTTTTAACACATTACCAAAAGTATCCCAGAAGCCTTGATATTGCTCGGCGTCGTCTTTTGCCAATTTCTTGAGCATCTGCAACACTTTCTTAGTACTACCATTACGCATTGAGCGAGTAATCTTGTTATCTTGCAAGATTTCACGGGATACGTTCAATGGGAGGTCATTAGTATCAATAAGACCTTTAACAAAGCGTAAGTAGGTCGGCATTAATTGCTCAGCGTCATCCATAATAAAGACACGCTTCACATAGAGTTTTACCCCCTGCTGTTGCTCACGATTCCAAAGGTCCCAAGGAGCTCGTTTTGGAATATAAAGAAGGCTGGTGTATTCGTGTGTACCCTCAACCTTGTTATGGCTCCATAACAGCGGATCGTCAAAGTCATGCGCTACAGTCTTATAAAACTCTTTATATTCTTCGTCGCTGATGTCGGCTTTATCGCGCGTCCATAAGGCTTGACCCGAGTTCACAGTTTCCCATTGAGCCTCTTGGGCAGGCGTAATAACTTCGCCGTCATCATTTTTTTGTTCTTCAACCGCTTCTTTCCACATTTGGACGGGGATACTCAAGTGTTCTGAGTATTTGTTAATCACCCCACGAATACGGAAGTCATCTAAAAACTCATCTGCATCTTCTTTCAAATGCAAAATAATATCTGTTCCGCGCTGCGACTTTTGGGTGTCTGCGACTTCAAATTCTCCTTCACCCTTAGAGTGCCACTCGACACCATGTTCAGGTGACTCATAGGCAGAACGCGTACGCACAGTGACTTCGTCGGCGACGATAAATGCTGAGTAAAAACCAACACCGAACTGACCGATTAACTTACTATCTTTCGCCTCATCACCCGATAACTGACCGAAGAACTCGGCCGTACCCGACTTAGCAATGGTGCCTAAGTTAGTCATCACTTCGTCACGCGTCATGCCAATACCGTTGTCGCTTATTGTTAGCGTACGGTTGTCTTTGTCGATCGCGATTCGCACACGAAGCTCGCCATCTTCACCATACAGCGAGTTATCGCTAAGTGCTTTGAAACGCAACTTATCGGCCGCGTCAGACGCATTCGATACCAGCTCACGTAAGAAGATTTCTTTATTTGAATATAGAGAATGGATCATCAGGTTAAGCAATTGCTTAACTTCTGTCTGAAATCCATGTTTTTCGGTTTGAGCGGCTTCCGCCATAATTGTGTTCTCCTACTTCAACCACCTTTTCATGTAAGAAATGGGGGCGATGTAGGCAATTTCAAGCGTCAACCAAATTTTTTACGTCCAGTGAATGCATGTCCAAGGGTAGCCTGATCAACATAGCCTAATTCGCCGCCAACGGGCACACCATGAGCTATTCGAGACGTGTTTACATTCAAGGATTCGGCAATATCGGCGATATAGTGAGCTGTTGCATCGCCTTCTACGGTAGGATTAGTCGCCAAAATAATCTCTTCAATCACAGCGCTCTTAAGCTGTGCTTCGAGCTCATCAAGACCAATGTCCTCTGGGCCTATACCGTCAAGGGGAGATAGGTGACCCATTAAAACAAAATAACGACCTTTAAATTGCGATGTTTGTTCAATAGCCAATACGTCAGCAGGTGTCTCTACTACACATAACGTACCTTGCTCACTGCGCGCGGGGTTCGCGCAAATACGACATAAAGGCTCTTCGGTCAGTGTGCGGCACTGTTGGCAGTGACCTACGCGCTCAACTGCGTTGTGCAAGGAATCAGCCAAACGTTGCGCCCCCTCTCGGTCACGTTCCAATAAATGGAACGCCATACGTTGCGCCGTTTTTTTACCCACACCTGGTAGACGCTTTAAATCGTCAACCAAGCGATCAATCGCGGGACTGATTCCTTCACTCATAGAATGAACCTAGAACGGCATCTTAAAACCAGGCGGTAGACCCATACCACCAGTGATTTCCGACATGCGTTCTTTGCTCGTCTCCTCTACGCGACGGACTGCATCATTAGTTGCCGCTGCAATCAGATCCTCAAGCATCTCTTTATCATCGTCCATCAGGCTTTCATCAATTTCAACGCGCTTGATGTTGTGGTTGCCTAACATGGTTACTTTAACAAGACCTGCACCGGACTCGCCGGTCACTTCCATTTCAGCGATCTCTTGCTGGGCTTGCTGCATGCGCTCTTGCATTTGCTGCGCCTGTTTCATCATATTTCCCATACCACCTTTAAACATGGTCAAATCCTCTATTGCTAAATTTTATCGTGCGCTGATAGACGTTTCGTCAGTCACCGCGTCAAATGAATTCAATAACTCATTAAATCCCGAGTCATTCTGCAACCATAACTTCGCCTGCTCCAACCGGTAATGATCAATCGCCTGCTGAATCAGCAACGGAGTGCTCATTTGTTGAGAGCCAACCAAAAAGCGATACTCCCCTTGTGCCGACAACACTTCGCATAAGGCCTCTCTGGCAAGGGCTACCGTTTTTTCACTTAATAAACTTTGCTGTTCTTCAGTCACCCAAATACACCACTGCTGATGACCTACTTTTTCCAACACCGAATTTAGCAAGAGTTGTCGAGTCAAGCCTTGTACCGCTGTCGCATCGACCAGCGCAGCCCAGCTGTCTACATCGGCTGCGCGTCGTGTCGACGAATCAAACCGCTGTTGTATGTGACTCAGACTAACTGGAGTCGTTTGCACAGGCTCAGCATGCTGTTTATCGGGCTGTCTACTTGGTAAATGAGGCTGTTCGGACGGCGTTTCAATATCTATTTCAGAATTTTTTTTTTCCGGCTCTTGATGACCAGACAAGTCCTGTCGCATGTTCAACAGTGATGCTAGTCCTTCATCAGGCGCAACCGAGTTATCTTCAGCAACACCCTCTGCTGGTCTCGACATTCTATGTTGAGCGGCTTGCGCTTCAATATCGCGCTGCTGAGCCTCCAGTGCGGACGTATCATCAGCTTCGCTCTGTATCGAAGTATCGCCACTGTGCTGACCTGCGTGAGCTGCTTCTTCAGCCTGCTCCGACTGCGTTATTGTGTCTAAATTCGATTCAGGCGGACGTGTTAAAGCCTCCTCGCCTGATTCGGGATTCTCGAACGTAAAAGATAGCAGTCGCAACAATGTCATTTCGACAGCGCTCTGCGGGTCCACCGCATAAGGCGCCTCTTTTTTGCCCTCTATTACGATCCGATAATATAACTGCAGTACTTCTGCGGGTAACTTTCGCAGTAATGCTTCAGTCGTGTTGGTTTTGTCCTCAGCGCCCATCATGGCAGGAATTTGCTGTATTAACGCGATCCGGTGTATAACACGCTGTAATTCGTTAAGAATCATTAACGGATCAGGTACCAAACTTTTTAATTCATCAAATTTTTCGAACACTGAACCGCTATCACCGCTCGCGAGCGCATCCAAAAGGGGATGTACATGCGCATCAGCGAGGTGTCCAAGCATACGCTGCACAGATTCAACTTGAACTTTACCCTGCCCTTGCGCTATCGCTTGATCAGTGAGGCTTAATGCGTCACGCATACTACCTTTGGCTGATTGCGCCAATAAGGTTAAGGCTTGGGCATCATGAGGTACGTTTTCATTTTCTAGAACATATTCAAGTTGCCCTACAATTTGCTCACGATCGAGCGCACGTAAATTAAATTGCAAACAGCGTGACACCACCGTCACTGGTAGTTTTTGCGGGTCCGTCGTAGCTAAAAGGAACTTAACGTGCTCAGGAGGCTCTTCTAAGGTTTTTAGGAGTGCATTAAAACTATGGCGAGAAAGCATATGTACTTCGTCTATTAAATAGACCTTATACCTTCCACGCGTTGGACGGTATTGTACGTTATCAAGCAACTCTCGCGTATCTTCAACTTTAGTACGCGAAGCTGCATCGACCTCGATAAGATCAACAAACCGACCTTGCTCTATCTCTTCACAACTTGGGCATTCTCCACACGGTCGAGCACTCACCCCACGTTCACAATTCAGGGCCTTCGCTAAAATACGCGCGATGGTGGTTTTACCCACACCACGTGTGCCGGTGAACAGATAGGCGTGATGCAGTCGTTGCTGTTCAAGTGCATGGAATAAGGGCTCGAGCACGTGCTGTTGACCCACTACTTGATCAAACTGCATCGGGCGCCATTTACGAGCAAGCACTTGATAAGCCATTAACCGCCTCTTAATTAATTAGAATCGACACAAGGTATAGCACGATATGCCAAGATCCTGCAATTTTTGTTCGCCTGGAAGATCATCTAATGTTATGACGAATGCAGCCTCTAACAATTCCGCTTGAGTCCGAGATAAAAGCTTTGCCGCGGCCGCGACTGTCCCGCCAGTAGCGAGTAAGTCATCCATCAAAAGAACTCGTTGGGGCTCTTTAAATGCACATTCTTGTATCTCGAGTGCATCCTCGCCATACTCCAACGCATAGGTCTCTTTGACCACAGGCCCAGGTAACTTTCCTGGCTTACGCAACAAAGTCAGCCCACAACCGAGCCGTTGCGCAAGTGCTGCACCAAAAATAAAGCCTCGCGCTTCTACCGCCGCAATTTGGTCAATACCTAGCTCTTGATAGCGTTGTGCAAAAGCCTCGATGGTCGATTTGAACGCATCTTTAGACTGCAACAACGGTGAAATGTCCCTAAAGGTAATTCCTGGCTTAGGGTAATCTGGGATTGCTCGAATACTATCCCGGATAGACTTGATCAAATCCATAGTTATCCTTAAGCAACCGAACGTTTTGTGTAATAGCTCACCACATCACACAAAAACTGTGCCTGTAACGGTTTACTCAAACAGCGCGTAGCACCATGTTTAAGCGCTAAAGGCTCTACCTCTGTCACGTCTTGCGTGGTAACAAACAAAATCGGCGTATGGTGGTATTGGCCAAGCTGACGTAAGTTTTTAAGTAACGTGAGGCCGTCCATTAATGGCATTTTATGATCAATGATCAAGAGGTCAAAACAGCCCTCTTTGGCTTGTTTTAATCCGTCTAAACCATCGTTCGCAAACACCAGGTTGATATCCAAGCTAGACAAACTGCTTCCAATATCAGCTCGTGTATTGGCGTTATCGTCGACCACGAGCGTAGAAATCGTCATAACATTAAGGTCCTTTTCAGGAACGCACGTAGTCTTTACGCACCGATCAATTGAAAAAAGCGCAAAACTAGTGGGAGACATCCTGCGAAAACGAAAAGTAAGACGGCAATCAACAAAAATTTACCGCTTGAAGGATCTTTATAATTGTTACTACCCATGAAAATTCCTCCGAATAAAGTCGGCGCTGATCATACTCTAAATCTAATCGTTATAAAAGTGGCTGACATAGGTGAATATAGGCAAAAAAAACCCCGCGAATGCGGGGTTTCTATCAACTTAAGCTTTATAAATCGACGCCTTTGCGTTTCGCTGTGGATTGGATATAACCTTTCCAACTGCGCGCACTACGACGCTGATTGCTAAACTTAGCCGCTTCGTTCACATAAGTCAGTGCCTGACGATAATCGCCACCATAGAAGAATGCTTCTGCTAGTGACATGTAGATACGACCTTTATCATCACCCTGTGCATAATCTAATGCATTTTTGAGCGGAGTCGTCGCAGCTACATACTGCTCGTTTTGCACTAGCAGGTTACCCTGCTTACGCAAATACTCGCCTTTGTTATCACCGTCATCTGCCAACTCAGCGGCTTTACCGTACCATTTTGCTGCTTGTGCAAGCTCTTTAGCGCGGTGAAAGCTATTCGCTGCGGTAGAGTAGTTCTTAGCTGTACCCTCAATATCGCCTGACTGGATGTGTTTTATCATCGTCGTCGCAGCTTTATAAGGGACGCCCTCGTTATCATAGAGTTGAACCAATAACTTAAATTGGTTTTCCTCTTTCAGATAACCCGCTAAATACGCAATTTCCATTGTCTGCAATGCTTTTGCAAGGTTTTCCTTGAGCATATACATTTGTGCAAGTTGCGGCCACCACGAGATCGTCTCAGGCAACACATTTAAGCCTTCCTCGACCGTCGAAATAGCTTTGTCGTACATCTTACGTTCAAAGTAAGAGGCCATCAGTAGCGTATAATAGTCTTTCTTCGGCTCATCCGCATACTTCAGTGCCGCTTCTGCATAAGGTACGATCTTAGCGAATTCCTTTTGTTGATAATAAGCATTAGCAACATAGAACAAGGACTGAGGATCCATCTCACCAGTGAATTCGAACCATTTCTGTAAGTAAGTCACTGACTGCTCGAATTTTTCCTCTTGCAGACTCAGTTGTCCCACTAACTTCAAAACAGCCGCTTGGTCACTCCATCCGAGTACATCTTCGTCAGCCGCGTTTTTCAACATTGGCAATGCTTCATCGGTACGCTCTGCTTGCGCATAGAGAGTACCTAAGAAACGACTTAGATAAGCTCGATCGTAACCCTCTGTATCTGGCAATTCTTCCTCAAGCATAGTGATAGCTGCTTGTAACTGCTCTTGCTCGTACAACTCGAACGCATCCATGATCGCCCGACCAACGCGCTGTGAGGCGACTTGGTTTTTACGAGCTTTCTTCTGCGCTTCAACGGTTTCTTTACTTGGCAAATCAAGACCGAGGTCTTGAGCGGCTACCGGAGCGGTAGCCACAACCAAGCCAAAAGCAAGGGCAGTAACAAATGTCTTCATTACAGTTTTCATTTCTTATTGCCCATCCATGTTGAAGTCGAGCTGAACAGTCATACCTTCTTGACGAACAGGCTTACCGTCTACGACCTTAGGCTTGTACTTCCAACGCAATAACGCGCGGCGTGCCTCTCGGTCGAACACTCGACGAGGTTCTGAGTCAATTACTTCAACGTCGGTAACACCACCTTGTTCGTCGATAGTGAATCTCAACTGTACCCAACCTTCGGTGCCATTACGCGCCGCAGAAGGTGGATAACGAGGTTCAATTCGAACGATTGGCGTAGCATCACCATCTTGGTTCAACAAGTTGCCGGGGCCTGACAAACCAGTGTCAGCGCCACCCACATCGACGTCGAAGCCCATACTCATGTTCATACCACCCGAATCTGAAGTATCTGGTTCAGACTGCGGTGTCTCAGGCGGAGCCTGAGGCGGCGGTGGTGGCGGCGGAGGTGTTCTCCGGCGCTCTTGAACGTCGGACTCTGGCGGCGACGTTACGATGTCAATGACCGGAGTGGGAGGCGGAGCTTCATTACTCTTAGCCCCCCCACCGATTAAGTAAGCCATAAAAGCAAACAGAGCAAACGTAACGGCCGCACCTAGTATTAAAGATACTAAAAAGCGCACCATATTAGTTAGTCTCCGCTGCTATGGATATCTTATCGATACCCGCTTCCTTAACCTGGTCCATGACTTCTACAACACGACCATGCTCAGCTTTCTTGTCTGCCTGAATAACCACTAAGTCAGTAGGTTGCTCAGCAAGCATACGCTCAAGGTTTGCTGCCACGCGTTCTACGTCAACTTGACGCTTATCCATCCAGACTTCACCTGTGTCGCGAATCGCGATAAAGATGTTAGCTGAAGGCTCCTTGTTGGCCTGGTTTGCTTCAGGTTTATTCACCTGAATACCAGCCTCTTTAACGAAAGAGGTTGTTACGATGAAGAAGATCAACATGATGAATACGATGTCCAGCATCGGCGTCATGTCAATCGCTGCATCTTCCTCTTCACGAATACGATTTCTTGCCATAGTAATACTCTCTTAGTGATGTGGCAGACTGTCGACCAAGTTCTGCTTAGCGCGACGAACACGACTCTCGAGTCGGGTCGCAAAGAACATACCGGATAACGCTGCAACCATACCCGCCATAGTAGGGATAGTTGCCATCGAGATACCCGACGCCATTAGACGAGGGTTACCGGTACCTTGCACTGCCATGATCTCGAATACGGTAATCATACCGGTTACTGTACCGAGCAGCCCCACTAAAGGACAAAGTGCAACACAAGTTTTAATCAACAGAATACGTGCATTCAATTTATCGTTCGCTTCGGAAATCCATGCTTCGCGGATTCTATGTGCGTACCATGAGGTGGTATCTTTACGAGCATCCCAACGTGCGATGATATCTTTTCGCAATTTAGGGAAAGCACTCGTTAAGTACCAATAACGCTCAATCATCAGTACCCACATTAGAAAGAGTACCCCCATGACGACGTACAATACGTCGCCACCGGTCGCAATAAAATCCCTGATAGATTCCCATAGTTCCATCAGGTAAAGCATGAACTTACTCCTTCTCCGAGTGAGCGGCTACGATGCCCGCAGCTTGCTCATCCAACAAGTGAATAATTGATTTACTACGTGATGCCACAATACTGTGAGCCAAAATCAATGGAATCGCTGCGATAAGACCCATAGCTGTTGTTACCAACGCCATAGAGATATCACCCGCCATGATTTTCGGGTCACCTGTACCGAACAATGTGATTGATTGGAACGTACCAATCATACCCACAACGGTACCCAAGAGACCAAGTAATGGTGCGATAGCTGCGAAGATTTTCACTACGTTGATGCCGCTTTCGATCTTCGGCGTTTCACGCATGATTGCTTCGTCAAGTTTTAACTCAAGGTTCTCAGCATCAGCATTTTTGTTCTCATGGTAAACCTTCAATACACGACCCAATGGGTTTTTGTCTGAAGGATTCTCGATGTTTTTAAGCTGCGAACGCATCTTGCCACCTACGACTGTAAGCGTCACAAGCTTGAACAAAGAGATAATCAAACCGATGATTAATACCACGGTGATTACATAACCTACTGTGCCACCTTGGTGATAGCGTTCCATCAACGTCGCTTTCTGAGTCAATAGACCCAAGATTTGGCCTTTTGATGGATCCAAGTAAACACCTGCATAGCCACTGTCAGTGCTAGTGAAGGTATCAGCTTGGCTTGTTACATAACCATCTGGCTGACGACCCAACGGCTGAATTTGTTCAGTCGTGTCGTTATACGTCAGGTATTGGTCATCAGAAATCAGGTTGAAAACACCCACACGAGTTACCGTGCGCTGCTCAGAACCACCCGCTAAGCTGAATACTTCCGCGTCAAACTGAACAACTTTACCTGATTGAACCATTTCGGTTAACAATGCAGTCCAAAGGTCTTCAAGTTCAGACAAAGTAGGAAGCTCTTTAGCTTCAGAAAGGCTCTGAAGAACATCTTCACGACCTGGGTATTGAGCGCTTACGATTGAAGTCGCGATACGACCGATAGTTTCAGTTGCCGCACCACGTACAACACCGAACATCTCACCCAACGTACCTTTAGCATTTTCGAGCTCTTGCTCTTTGTTCGCCAAAGTGATTTCGTTTTCTGAGAATTGGTTTTGTAAACGTTTACCGCGTGCCTGTTCGTCTTTCAGCTGCTGCTTAGCTTTGTTCAACAACGCCTGCTTATCGGCACGCGCTGACATGAACTCTTGCTCACGCTCTTCGCTGATTTGACGAGAAGAAATACGATTTTTTTCAACCAATTGAAGCAATTCGTCTAAGCTCTTTGCTTCTGGCTGATTGTCTTGTGCTTGCGCAGCGAGCGTCGTACCTGCAGAAAGGCTGACTGCTGCTGCAATCATTAACGAACTAACTAATTTTTTCATTCTGCACTCTCCGCTGCGAATACTGGAAGTTTCACCAGATCGTAAGCAGTTTGCTTACGTGACATACGAATCGCTGTGGTAAGAGGATTCAAGAACTCGTCTTCCAACTTAGTCCACTCATTGGTGTCTTTGTTGTATAACCACGCATTTTTCAAGTCTAGTGACTGTGCAGCGAATACAACGCGACCCATGTGGAAAAAGTCTACAGCAACTTCTTCGCCGTCGACGTTCAGGTTACCCTGATAAGCGTTAAGCATTTGACCGTAATCCATCTCCGCTTGGTACGCTTCAATGATTTGACGGAATTGCTCAGAGGTAGATACGTTCGCGTTACCCATGATATCGCGAAGACGTTCAACACGCTCTAGACGCTTCTCTTTGTGGATTGGAATGTCGAGTTTAACGAACTCTTCCAACGCGTCGATCATTTCATACATCAATGGAACCACGCCTTGCTTGGTTTCTTCGATGGTGTCGATCTGACGCTGAAGTGAATCGATGTTGGACTGCTGGTCAGCAACCAAACGAGCCACGTGGTCGTTGTAGACCTTGAGGTTCTCGTATTCAGCAACAACAGAGCGATACTCAATCAACAAATCTTGGCTTTGCTCATACAAAGAATCAATCTTCTTTTGAGATTGCTCTTGCGCATTCAAGATTTGCTGCTCTTCTTTCTGTAGCTTAGCTACATCAACTTGCTGTGCAGCAGCAACGCTGGTGCCAGCAACCGCCATTGCGCCCATTAAGGCTGCGGCGAGTTTGGTTCTCTTGATTACTTTGGTCATAGTTCCCAACCAATTTGAATTAACTTCCGCTCCAACGTTTTACAACGTGAAACACCAGTTTTATTGAGTGACGAAAAGATTAAATTCTATCCGCGTACGCGCCTTAAAAAGTGCGCACATTCACAGGAATAGTCCCACGATGACCATACGCTGTCAACCTGCTGAAACAGCGTTAACTGCGTTATGATAGCCGTGCGACATCAATCCATGTTACCAACGGAATTCATTTCCAACCGCTATTCGCGGTAACTTCCTGTCAATCAAGTGTCCAGTTCTAACTCAACTGCCGAGCAGTTTTGCATAGCTGAACCCTATTTCGCATAGTATCACTTTTTGATCGACGAACAACACTCCGTTACAAATTTCAACGTTATTTAAACAACTGATAACTTAACTATTATCGATTGTTAAAAGGCAAGCTGCTTTTAATTTAGGTAGAATACTCTAAATCCGCAAATTTACGGCAAGCCATGACCCCAACATATTTACAACAATTTAGTCGAGCATTGGCAGTGTTACGTGAGAAAGCGCAGGTTTTCGACCAACAAAAAGCCAATAAACGCTTTGCCGAGCAATGGTTTGCGGAGAATCTGTTTACTACGCGGTCCCAATTTGCGGTTGCTTACGTAAATGAAACTGAGCAGCTTATTAATAAATTAATAACAAGCGATGATAACGAGAGAAAGCAATATCTTGCCGAAAAAATCAGCGAGCAAGTTCTTTCTCTAAGCGCGTTACTGCAAAACAGTCGTCCGCCCGACGCTGATTTCGATCTGCGCGCCCAGCTCCAAGCGCAGCATGGGCAGCTTCATCAAACGCTAGCCAAGTATCGCCAATATGAAATAAGACTCAGAAATAAAGCGGAACTGTTTCAGCAGTCAGGAGATCTTGTTCAGGCGCAGGCTTATCAAAAGCGTCTCAACCGATGCCAACAGGCAATCAGTCAGGTTGAGCGGCAAATTCAAATAATGGACGAAGGCTGATGAAGGTTCCATTTATTTACCATCCAATCTATAGCGAGCTACAGCTACCAGAGCGGCACCGTTATCCAATACATAAATATAAGATGCTATATCAATGGGCATTAGCGCACGGCGCGCGGCCCGATCAGTTTATTCAACCGACACCAATGAACTGGTCCCAAGTAGCGTTAGCTCACAGTTCAAACTACATCAATAAGCTCATCACGAATCAGTTTGACAAAAAGGAATGGCGCAAAGTGGGCTTTCCATGGTCAACGCAACTACTGACCCGCACCCTGACATCGGCTGGAGGTACGTTCGAGACGGTGAAGACAGCACTCGATAAGCGCATTGCTATTCATTTCTCGGGTGGCTACCACCATGCACACCATGATTGGGGCAGCGGTTTCTGCTTGATCAATGACCTCGCGATGAGTGCGGTTTTAGCCACAAAAGCAAAACCCAATTTAAAAATTCTGATATTCGACACCGACGTTCACCAGGGTGACGGTACAGCGACGCTTTTAAGAGACCACGAGAATATCTTCACCTGCTCTATTCATGGTGAACGAAACTTCCCTTTTACTAAAGTGGACTCTGACCTCGATGTCGCCTTACCCAAGGGTACCACCGATGGCGCGTACCTCGATGCCGTGAAACATACATTGCACAAGGTAACCAAAGACTTTAAACCCGACTTGATTTTATATGACGCAGGGGTGGACATATATCGTCGCGACGATCTCGGACATCTTGATGTATCTATCGAGGGCATTTTTTCACGTGACTATTTTGTGCTGGACTACGCGAAGCAAAATAATATTAGTTTAGCTGCGGTAATCGGGGGTGGTTATCAACGCAACCTATCGCGCCTAATTCTTGCTCACGCTCAACTACTGCGTGCAAGTCATCAAGTATGGAGTGATTAGGATATAAAGAGACGGGTGGCGACCCTACCAGCCACACCTCGGCGCCCACATCCCCGACTACGGCTGCTCCCTTCCGGGCCTGACCGGGTTTGCCAGTTAGTGTCGCGAGGGGACCCGCAGGGTCACCATAACTCGTGAAAGCGCATTATCGCGCACTCAGCTAAGGTAAACAAGCCCCAGTGCGCTGACTGCCTAGTTTTTCTTCAGTTTGGCCGCTATTGCTTGCTTAGCAGTATCAGAGCTGAGCGCTTTGGCAAAGTAGCCAGCCTCTAGACTAATGCGTTCAGATACAGTATCCGACTCTGTTTTGATCAATTTCTTCGAGGTTCTTAAAGCACCGCGCGACTGTTTAACCAGATGTTCGACTACCTCATCAACACGGGTATTAAGTTTATCGGCCTCCACCACGTCATTTACCAACCCATACTGCTGTGCCTTGTTCGCAGAGAACGAATCACCTAGTAGCAATAATTCGGATGCACGTTGGTGCCCCATGATGCGCGGTAGCAATAAACTTGAGCCCGCCTCTGGAAGTAACCCTAACTGCACAAAAGGTAAGGCGAATACTGCATTATCAGCCGCATAGACAAGATCGCAATGCAACAGCAAGGTTGTACCAATGCCGATAGCTAAGCCATTGACCTTCGCGACCAACGTCACTTTCACTTTATTGAGTAAATGAAGAAACTTAAAAGGAGGAGCCGTTTCATCCAGTGACTCGATGGATAGGAAGTCGTTAAGATCATTACCCGCAGAAAAACTATCACCGCTCCCTTCGAAAACGACCACTTTAATCGTCTCGTCCTCGTCAGCGGCTTTCAGCGCGGCAGTTGCTTCCGAATACATTTGTTGCGTAAAAGCATTCTTCTTAGCACGCCGATTAAGTCGGATAGTGACTACACTGGCGTTCTTATCAATAATAATGTGCTGTTGTTCTGTCATAAAAAAATCTCGTGAAACTGGTTGTACCACTCTCACGAGATTATCAGCTTTTCACCACAATATCAGTGCTATTTGTACTTTAAAGACGAATTATTTATCTCGCTTTGCCCAAGCCGCGGCCGTCTTCTCGTGCATCGGCACAATCATATCTAAAGCGGTTAAGTCGGTGGGTTCCAATTCATAGATCGGAGGGTTAACCGGTGTGACGCGCTGACCCCAACGGATCAAGCCGGCGCCGCAGGTTAGTCCGCCGCCAAACACTGCCGAGACAATGGTATCTCCTGGCTTAACAGTGCCGTTTTCTACCGCTTCACAAAAAGCGATCGGTAAGGTTGCAGAAGATGTATTACCGTAATTCTGAATATTTATCACGGTTTTCTCAGAAGGCACCTTACATAACTTCGCGAGATAATCGATTAAACGTTTATTCGCTTGATGCGGAATAAGCGCATCAACATCTTCGGTACTTAAGCCAGTTTGCTGAAATACTTTCTCAACCGCTGCGTTCATGCCTTTGACCGCACGCTTAAAAATTTCTTGTCCAACAAAATCAAACTGCATAATGCCATCAAAGCCAAAGCGGTCGAAGCTCAAACCAAAATCAAGACTCAACACGTCACGCGCATCAGCATCACAGCTAATATGACTGGCAAGTAGACCTACCTCTTCATCACTCGCTTCCAAAACCATTGCTCCTGCGCCATCGCCAAATAGCACTGCACTCTCACGTTTGGTCCAGTCGAGAATACGCGTCAGGCGCTCGGCACCAATCAACAACACTTTTTTATGAGCGCCTGTTTGAATAGCTTGGGTTGCAACATGCATGGCGTAAAGAAAGCTACTACACGCCGCATTGAGGTCAAACGCTGCTGCATTCGGTGCGCCAATGTTTTGTTGCACTGCTGAAGCGACATTAGGAATGATCTCATCGGCAGTACAGGTACCGACAATAATCAGGTCGATATCATCTGGGTTCAATCCAGCGGCCGCGAGCGCATTCTGTGCGGCAACCGTCGCAAGTTTAGACGTCCCTACATGACTGACTCGTCGCTCTGAAATTCCGGTTCGCGATACAATCCATTCATCCGAGGTATCTAGAAATGTTGCCAAATCATCATTGGTCATGACTGCTGGCGGTAAGCACTTTCCCCATCCTGTAATTTCTGCGTATTTTTTCACGACAAAACCTTTAACTTCATTGACAACGCGTTGCCTTATCACCGTATCGCTTTGCTAGATATCAGTAAAGCATTTTTGCAAGGCACAATTTTACCGTATGATAGCATGAAACTGTGTTACGTGAATGACTAAAACGAGGAAGCCATGCGTCAACTAGTAAAGCTCACAGCCCTCTCCGCCCTGGCACTGCTGTCAATTAGCAGTTGCTCGACAATTGATTCTGATCTGATCGTCGAACCGCCGACGGTAACATCACAACTTTCAGGCAGTGTTTCTCGCTTGATGGTGCAAGATAAACGACCTCACAGCTACCTCTATCGCCACATCGATACAGAGACCCAAAAAGCTAATCAGTTTTCCGCACCATCACAGCCGCTGACAGCGATCGTCAAACAAGCGTTTCAACAGTCAGGGATTGTCAGCGGTCAGGGCGACCTCAATTGGTATGTGTCTATCAACAAGGCGGTGGTCGAGCACACCGAGACAGCATTAAAATATCAACTCGACTATCAATTAAACATTCGCGTCGAAGCACAAAGAATGAACCGGTCGTATGCACGGACATTCACGGGAACCAGTAAGTCGGAGGGAGTTTCTAACCCCGATGAAGCAACTATCGAGCGTGAGTTTAAGCGTCTGCTACAGCAGGTACTCAACGATATTGCTAACGATCCCCAGCTACGTCTGACGGAAACGCGAGGTTAAAATGAAAACAATTATCGCACTATTAACATGTTTTATTGTCTTAGCAAGCCCATATTCGCAAGCACAAGTGCAGCCCGACAATCCCTTTCCAACCGTCGTTTTTGTCACCTCTGAAGGCAATTTGACTGTCGAGCTTAACCGCGAAGCAGCGCCTATCACCGTCGCTAACTTTCTCCGCTACGTTGCTAAGGCGCAATACAACAACACTATCTTCCATCGTCTAGTACCTGGCTTTGTTATTCAGGGCGGCGGCTACGATGCTGAATTCTCCGATAAGCCGAGCTATGAAACGATCGTAAACGAATCGGGCAACGGCCTGTTAAACACCTACGGCACCATCGCTATGGCTCGGGAACGTGAGCCTCACACAGCGACTCGTCAGTTCTTTTTTAATTTAAACGACAATACCTCACTCAACCCCGACGACGGTGACTGGGGCTACGCCGTATTTGGACGTATCACTAAAGGTTTAGACGTGCTCGAAAAATTAGCAGCGCTTGAATCCTTGCCATTTGACGAAAAAACCGGTTGGCGTGATGTTCCTGCCAACCCGCCCGTGCTTAAACGAATTGAAATCGTGCCGCAATGACAGCGCAGCACACGTTAAAGACCGATCTTAACGTTTACCGTCAACCACGTGTGATAGCGCTCTTTTTCTTAGCGCTTTCCAGCGGTTTTCCTTGGGTGATGATTGGCTCAGCATTGTCGGCATGGTTGCAAGAAGAAGGCTTGAGCCGATCAGTTATCGGTTATTTCGGTGCCGTATTCGCGGTCTACTCAATCAACTTTCTTTGGTCTCCTCTTGTCGATAGCGTTAAACTTCCAGTATTGAATCGCTGGTTGGGACAACGTCGTAGTTGGATCTTACTCTGTCAACTTCTTATAGCCGCGCTCTGTATCTTTATATCGACTTTAACCATCGCTGATAATTTACATCTAGTCGGTATCGCCGCCCTGCTCATTGCCATTAGCTCTGCGACCCAGGATATTGCCATTGACGCTTATCGCATTGAGACATTCTCTGAATCGGAAGGACGCATGCAAAGTGCTGGGGCCGCCATGGCCACATCAGGTTGGTGGAGCGGCTACGCCGGTCTCGGAGCAATTCCGTTTCTGTTAGTCGACGGTACCCATTGGCAATGGCAGGATGCCTATATCGTGCTCGCCGCGCTTATGCTTTCGTTGGCTTTGGTCACTCTATTTATAAAGCCTGCACGTTACACACAGGTCAAAGCAAATACCATAGCGACCCTATCCTTATTAAAACGGATCAGTACTGTCGTCATTGAACCCATTAGTTCTTTCTTCTCACGCAACGGTGCGAAACTGGCAATACAAATTTTGCTGTTTGTGTTTCTTTTTAAAATAGGCGAAGCCTTTTTAGGTCGAATGTCGATTGTATTTTATAAAGAGATCGGCTTTTCAAATGAGCAAATCGGCACTTACTCTAAACTCGTGACTTGGTGGATAACTATCTTCTTTTCACTAGTAGGAGGCGTGGTAACTCTGCGTATTGGTCAATTCAAAGGTCTTCTGATTGCCGGCATCGCTATGGCGGGCTCAAACCTTATGTTCGCTTGGATTGCTAACGTTGGACCCAGTGAGAACCTGTTTCTTGCGGCAGTGCTAGTCGATGGCTTTACGAGTGCTTGGTCAACTGTAGCTTTTGTAGGTTTTATCAGCTTTTTATGTGACCGGACCTTTACCGCGACTCAGTATGCGTTACTCGCGTCACTGAGCACCTTTGGCCGAACCACTTTATCGGCCTACAGCGGTGTGCTGGTTGATAAGCTCGATGGCAATTGGAGTCTGTTCTTTGTGCTTACCAGTTTAGCAATCCTGCCAAGCTTACTATTACTCGGCTATCTAAAACGAAGCTATCAGGCACACTGGGGTTCAAATGAGTGAACATCCTAAACAGTTATTACTCGTCGGCGCGGGTGCAATAGGTCAGCTTATTGCCCATCAATGGCAGTGTGCCAAGCTGCCTATCGTTACATTGCCTCGCTCACCTGGTCGACACGCAGATTTTTTTGATTATCACTTTAGAGATTATCAGTCAGCACGTACTGAGCTTTGCCGAATTCCTATCATCAACGATAGCGACTTCAGCTCAATACAAGCGGTTTTTATAGCCGTTAAGGCCTATGATCTTGAGAGTGTATTTCGACGTCTAGATACACTGGGTGTACCTCACGATCGACCTATTATCTGCGCGCATAACGGCCTTGTAGACTTAACCACATCACGCCCCTGTTATACATGGATAACCACTCATGGCGTGACGCGCAGTAACCGAGTGACCGAGCACAAAGGATTGGGTTCAGACTGGATCGATGCGCGCATACAGCATCATCAACAACTAACCGAACAGTTGCATACCGCCTTTCCAAAACTGCACTTTGATGCAGACATCAAAGCACGACAATGGCAAAAATTTTGCCTTAATTGTGTAATTAATCCATTAACAGCGGTGAACCAGTGTCTCAATGGTGAACTGCTCAAAGAACAATACCATGAACAGCGACGTATGCTGGTTTCTGAGTTGGTCAGTCTGAGTCAAGCGCTTGGCTATCGTTTAAATACTGCGGATTTGCTCGTATTAGTCGAACAGGTATGCGAGGCGACCGCCGAAAACCAGTCTTCAATGCTGTCGGATATAAAAGCTAACCGAAAAACAGAAATTAAGGCCCTGACTGGCTACGCGCTAAAAAAGGCCGCTGAGTTAGGCGTTAATCTACCTACTCATGCGGCTCTATATCATCAATTCAATCAGCTTTATCTTCGATGAAGTCAACAACTTCAAGCCCGAATCCCGACAATGCCGAATAACGCTTCGGTGAACTGAGCAGATGCATTTGGTGAATGCCTAAATCAGCAAGGATTTGCGAACCAACCCCCACATTTCGTGAAGCATTAGATGCCGACGCAGTCGGTTTGTGCTGTCCTTGATCCTGTGCCTCAAATTCTTTCACTTGTGCAATGATATCCTCAGGCGTTTGCTGACGACCAATAAGCACTAGAACACCATCGTTTTCGGCAATATATTGCATCGCCTTGGCAATCGGCCAGCTACGCTTCGCCGCGCGTTCAGTTGATAAAGTATCGTGCAAACTGTCTTGCAAATGCACGCGCACGTTAGTTACCTTTTCGGCATTAATTTCGCCATGCACTAACGCATGATGAACTTGTTGATCGATTGAGTCTTGATACGTGATCATATTGAATTTGCCAAAACTGGTCGGCAACTGACACTGGGCTACACGGCGAATGGTTTTCTCGCGCACTGAGCGATACTCGATCAAGTCAGCAATAGTACCCACTTTAATATCGTGTGCTTCGGCAAACTTTTCTAGGTCCGCCCGGCGCGCCATGGTGCCGTCTTCATTAAGCACTTCGACAATCACTGCAGCAGGTTCATAGCCGGCTAGGCGCGCGAGATCACAACCGGCTTCCGTGTGCCCCGCACGGTTGAGTACACCGCCCTGCTTAGCTTTCAGTGGAAATATATGACCCGGCATTACCAAGTCTTCCGGCTGAGCATTACGTGCTACGGCTGCTTTCACTGTTTGTGCGCGGTCAGCTGCCGAAATACCTGTAGTCACACCCTCGGCGGCCTCAATGGATACCGTAAACGCAGTCGAGTATGGCGCATTGTTGCGATCAACCATCAGCGGCAGGTTAAGTTGCTTACAACGTTCCTCGCTGAGGGTCAGGCAGATCAGTCCCCGACCATAGCGAGCCATGAAATTTATCGCTTCAGGGGTCACGCAGTCTGCTGCAAGAATAAGATCGCCCTCATTCTCGCGGTCCTCGTCATCCATTAGAATGACCATCTTACCTTGCTTGATATCTTCAATAATCTCTTCTGTCGAATGCAATGACATAATAGTTCCTACTTCATTGGCTGAGCGATCACGCGAATATCCTCGCCGACCATTCTGCGCTCAAGCACGTTAAATGAGAGCGCATCATCGAGTTGAGTCAGTTCCTGCAACGCAATCATACTGCGTGCGTCACTGCCTAATACTTTGTTGGCTTGATAATAGACCAGTTCATTCACCACCTGAGCGTTAAAAAGAGCACCCGCTAACTGAGCTCCACACTCGGTCCATACCAAATTAATCTCACGCAATGCGAGTTCTTTCAGTGCGTCATGTAAGTCTACGCGACCCTGGCTATCTGCTTTAGCAATAATCTCGTGGCAATGGCGATGTCGAGAAGCAGGAGCTTCCGTAGTGCGGACGACAAATACAGGCGTTTCAACCTCAAATAGTCGCAAATCATCATGAATGCGGTTTTTCCCGTCAATAATCACACGCACGGGCTGCTTGAAAAATAATGGTTTTTCGATCCCGTTAGGCCACTGTTCAGGGCGTACATTCAGTCTCGGGTTATCCACCAGCACCGTATCCGCGCCAGTTAATATTGCGTCGGCTTGTGCACGCCATACCTGAACGTCAGCACGCGCTGCAGCACCGGTAATCCATTGACTCACTCCATTACTCAACGCCGTACGCCCATCAAGCGAGCTCGCGAGCTTGACGCGCACATAGGGTAATTGAGTCTGCATACGATGAATAAAACCAGGATTAAGCGCTCGCGCTGCAGTTTCAAATAAACCAACACGAACTTCGATATCAGCATCGTGTAATTTATGAATGCCACGACCTGATACAACGGGATTGGGATCTTGCATCGCGATAACGACACGAGCCACTTCCGCATTAATCAATGCATCAACACAGGGCGGTGTGCGACCTTGGTGACTGCATGGCTCAAGCGTAACATAGGCGGTTGCATGTTTGGCTTGTGTGCCAGCCTGGCGTAACGCAAAGACCTCGGCGTGGGGTTCGCCCGCCTTCTGATGCCAACCTTCACCAACGATACTGGCGTCTTTTACGATGACACAACCGACGGCAGGATTAGGTCCAGTCGTAAAGCGCCCTTTTCTTGCCAATTCCAAGGCGCGATGCATATAAAGATGGTCGTGCTTATCTTGTGCCAAACTAATCATTGAGCCGCGCGATCTCCTCGCCGAACTCTTTGATATCCTCAAAAGAGCGATAGACCGAAGCAAAACGAACGTAGGCGACTTTATCGATTTGCTTAAGGTTATCCATCACCAGGTTGCCAATAAAGTTAGAGGTAATCTCTCGCTCGCCGGTTGCACGGATACTGGATTTGATTTTATTGACCGCTTGTTCCATTTTTTCGAGACTGACCGGACGTTTTTCAAGCGCACGTAATAGCCCACTGCGAAGCTTATCTTCATTAAAAGGTTCACGCCCACCGTCTGTTTTAATTACACGGGGCATTACCAGTTCAGCAGTCTCAAATGTTGTAAAGCGCTCGCGACAATGGCTACATTCTCGGCGCCTGCGCACCGATGCACCGTCCCCTACTAACCGCGAATCGATGACCTTGGTATCTTGTGTTCCGCAGAATGGACAGTGCATAGCGCGCTCCTTTTCAAACGTTATTTATAAACTGGAAACTCGGCACATAACGTTTTGACATCGTTACGAACGCGATCAATCGTCTCTTCGTTATTAATGTCATCTAATACATCGCAAATCCAATTAGCTACTTGCTCAGCTTCTGCTTCCTTGAAGCCGCGACGCGTAATTGCAGGTGTACCTAGACGAAGACCGGAAGTAACGAACGGCGAACGCGGGTCATTCGGTACCGCATTTTTGTTGACCGTAATGTATGCACGACCTAATGCAGCATCGGCATCTTTACCCGTGATGTCTTTGTCGATTAAATCAACGAGGAACAAATGGTTCTGCGTGCCATTCGATACGATTTTATAACCACGTGCTTGCAGAGCTTTAACCATCGCATTAGCGTTCTTTAGCACTTGTTCTTGATACGCTTTAAATTCAGGCTCAAGGGCTTCTTTAAACGCCACCGCTTTCGCTGCGATAACGTGCATCAACGGACCACCTTGATTACCTGGGAATACCGCACTATTTAATTTCTTGTGCAGTTTCTCATCATCTTTGCCAGACAAGATCAGACCACTACGCGGACCTGCGAGGGTTTTATGTGTTGTCGTTGTTACTACGTCTGCGTAAGGAATTGGACTTGGGTATACACCTGCAGCAACCAGACCCGCTACGTGCGCCATATCTACCAACAAATAAGCACCCACTTCGTCAGCAATTTGTCTGAAACGCTGCCAATCAACAATACCCGAGTATGCAGAGAAACCAGCAACGATAACCTTCGGCTGATGCTCTTTAGCTAACTCTTCAACTTGGTTGTAATCGATTTCACCGGTTTCTTCTGAAATACCATATTGTACGGCATTGTAAAGCTTGCCCGAGAAGTTAACACCCGCACCGTGAGTCAGATGGCCACCGTGTGCCAAACTCATTCCCAAGAAGGTATCACCGGCTTCCATAAGTGCCATGAATGCAGCGGTGTTGGCTTGTGAGCCTGAATGCGGTTGTACGTTCGCGTATTTAGCACCAAACAATTCTTTAGCACGTGCAATCGCGAGGTCTTCAACTACGTCCACATATTCACAGCCGCCATAGTAACGCTTATGAGGATAACCCTCGGCGTATTTATTAGTTAACTGTGAGCCTTGTGCCTCTAGCACACGTGGGCTGGTATAGTTTTCTGAAGCAATCAGCTCAATGTGTTGTTCTTGACGCTCAACTTCCTGATTCATTGCTTGCCATAACTCCGCGTCAAACGCGGCAATTGTCTGATCTTTTTTCTGCATCTCGGACATCCATCAATTTCATTAGCCAAATTATGACGTGCAGTTTACCGCAAAATACCCCAAACTGCCTAGCAAACCGTCACATGCCGTTAAGAAAAAATTCGGCAACAAATTTGGGCATTTGCTGTATTTACCAGTAAACTAGGTCCTATTTTCAATCCAACAGTAGGAATGTTCGTCGCTATGGCGCAATATATCTATTCAATGTCGCGGGTGAGCAAAGTTGTTCCACCCAAAAAAACTATCTTAAAAGATATCTCATTATCGTTTTTCCCAGGCGCTAAGATCGGTGTTTTAGGTCTTAATGGTGCCGGTAAATCGACCTTGCTTCGCATTATGGCGGGTGTTGATACTGAATATGAGGGAGAAGCGCGTCCCTTAGCAGGAATTAACATTGGCTACCTTCCGCAGGAGCCACAGCTCGATGAAGAAAAGACCGTTAAGGAAACGGTGGAAGAAGCCGTCGCTGACGTTAAAGAGGCCTTTACTCGCTTAGATGAAGTCTATGCGGCCTACGCCGATGAGAATGCTGATTTTGATGCGTTGGCAAAAGAACAAGCTCAACTCGAGGCGCTGATTCAGGCCAAAGATGGTCACAACATCGAAAATATCCTTGACCGCGCCGCTGATGCACTGCGTTTGCCACAGTGGGACGCTAAAATCGGTAACCTATCAGGCGGTGAACGTCGCCGTGTTGCTATTTGTCGTCTGTTACTTTCCAAGCCCGACATGTTGCTGCTCGATGAGCCCACCAACCACTTGGATGCAGAGTCAGTCGCATGGCTAGAGCGCTTCTTACATGATTACACAGGCACCGTCGTTGCTATTACCCACGACCGTTATTTCTTAGACAACGTAGCAGGCTGGATCCTTGAACTTGACCGTGGTTATGGTATTCCATGGGAAGGCAACTACTCTTCTTGGTTGGAGCAAAAAGAGAAGCGTCTTGCACAAGAAGAACGTCAAGAGAAAGCTCGTCAACGCACCATCAAACAAGAACTTGAGTGGGTACGTACTAATCCGAAAGGTCGTCAGGCGAAAAGCAAAGCGCGTATGGCTCGCTTTGAAGAATTACAAAGTAGCGACTATCAAAAACGTAATGAAACCAATGAGCTATTTATTCCACCAGGTCCGCGCTTGGGTGATAAGGTCATTGAGGTTAACGGGATTAGCAAAGCCTACGAAGGGCGCCAGCTTATTGATAACTTGAGCTTTAGTGTCCCTAAAGGTGCTATCGTCGGTATCATTGGTCCGAACGGCGCGGGTAAATCCACCTTATTCCGTATGATCAGTGGCCAAGAACAGCCCGACAGTGGCTCAATTGAACTCGGTGATACCGTTGAATTAGCGAGCGTTGATCAGTTCCGCGACAGCATGGATGATAGCAAAACCGTATTCCAAGAAATTACCGATGGTAACGATATCCTGCGCATTGGTAACTTTGAGGTTCAAGGGCGCGCTTACGTCGGTCGCTTTAACTTTAAAGGCACCGACCAACAAAAACGTATCGGTGAGCTGTCGGGCGGTGAACGCAACCGCGTGCACCTTGCGAAACTGCTTAAAGCGGGCGGCAACGTCTTATTATTAGATGAACCCACCAACGATCTCGATGTTGAGACGTTACGAGCACTGGAAGAAGCCATCCTCGAGTTCCCAGGTTCAGCTTTGGTTATCTCGCACGACCGTTGGTTCTTAGACCGGATCGCCACCCATATTCTTGATTATCGCGATGAAGCTGAAGTGGTCTTCTACGAAGGTAACTACAGCGATTACGAAGCTTATATGAAAGAGAAGTTTGGCGAACAGGCAATGGAGCCACACCGCATTAAATATAAACCGATCGGTTAATCTTTTACTGCTTGCAACGGCGTTGGTATCCAACCAACGCCGTTATCTTTACAAAACCACTCGGCTTGTACACCAAAACAGTGAGCTAAGTTTTTTTCAGTCAACACCTCAAACGGCTCCCCGCTCTGCACTAATTCCCCATTGTGCATTAACAGTAAACTGTCACAAAAACGTGCTGCTAGCGCTAGATCGTGAATCGCCGCCAAAACCAGACCGTGCGTGCGAGCGTGATTATGCAACTGCTGCATAATGGTTAATTGATGCGCCACATCGAGACCACTGACGGGTTCATCACAAATAAGCAATTGTGGCTCCGACAACGTTGCCCGAGCTAGTAATGCGCGCTGTCGTTCCCCTCCCGATACTTGTGAAACTCGACGTTCCTTTAAAGTCAGTAGCGCATACTTTTCTAAATGCTTCATTAATTGTGAATGCGTGACCTGCGCCGACAGATTGACCAGCTCATCAATACGAATATCCCATTCAGGCGCTTCTGTCTGAGGCAAATACCCCAAGTACTTTTGTCGCTGACGATGCGATAAGCGCAACCAGTCCTGATGTTTTAATCGAATATGGCCCTTTAGTTGAGGTTCAACTGCGGCTATTCCGCGCAATAATGAGCTTTTTCCCGCACCATTAGCGCCAATAACACCAATCAGCTGATTGCTTGTTAGCTTCAGATTGATATGTTGCAAGCGTGGCCGAGAAATCCCGGCAAGATAAAGATCGTCAAGCTCAAGCATGGCTGTTTCGCTCTCGAACCAGTAGCACAATAAGCAGTGGCGCGCCGACTAACGCCGCTAATATGCCCACGGGTAATTCACGCGCGGTGCTCATTAGCTGTACTAGCGTATCAAAACTAATGAGTAAAAGAATTGCGGTCACTGGAGACAGCCACAGTACGTACTTCGGATGGTTAAATCCTAACAATCGTACTGCATGAGGTGCTAATAAACCAACAAATCCAATCACACCAACGGCTACGACCGATGCGGTCGTCAGTAGCGCCACAGCTAACAACATCCAATTGCGGTAGCGCGCCACATTGAACCCCATCGTCGCGACGGTCTCTTCAGACAATGTTAGCGCGTATAAAAAGCGACGTCCCAACCATACGATAGGAAACGCGAGCACAATGCCCGGTAGCGCCAGCATCACTGAGTGCCAACTTTTATTTGCCAAGCTTCCCATATGCCAAAAGGCCCATTCTTGGAATGCAAACGGATTCGGTGCGAGATAAAGCAACAATCCCATCGCTGCGCTACTCATGGTTGCAATCGCAACCCCTGCTAAAATCACTCGCGTAGGCGAGGCCCGTCGTCCAGCAAGCACCATCAGCAACGAGACACCGAGCAAACCGCCAACTAAAGCCAATGCCGGCAGCCCAAAGGAAAAGGCGGGTAACCAGCCAAAGTAAAGACACGCAATAGTCACTAAAGCAGCGCACCCGGATACACCCGTGATGCCCGGCTCAGCCAATGGGTTTCTAAGTAATAGCTGCATCACTGCGCCAGCAAGCCCAAGAGCACTAGCAATCAACCAGGTTAACAACATTCGTGGAACACGGATATCCCAGATGATATCTTTCTCTAGTGCATTCGGCATCCACCAATTAATTGAGCTTCCCCCCACGGTGAGCTGTAGAGCGCTAAGTAAAATAACAATGGCAAACAGGATAATAAAACACTGTCTCTGATTCAGTTTCATAATTTTCCTTGAATAGCCTTCAAATAATCATCAGCAAACACCACTGGGCACGAGGAAAGTCGTGGAGGAATTTGTTGAGTCGGTGTTTTTTCTAAGTGTTCTTGCAGTAAGGGGTGGTAGAGCCACTCATTTGCAAGAGCGTAATGAGCCCGGCTAAACCCCTCTAGCAAATAACGATCCGGCGTAAGCTTTATCACTTCTTCTAGGGTTAAGGAGACCAGGTTGTCTCCAAAAGGCGCGGCTAAGTTTTTCCAGTGCATCGCACTAATTAATTCATCAGCCCAACTCGCCGTTCCCCAACTAAACTGATTGGGCATCAATATAATAACCTTCTGTGCAACCTGTTGTGCTTGCTTAATCGCTTGTTCTAACTGCTGTTGATGAGCACGTGCATGAGGGGCTAACTGAGCATATTGGCTCAGTTGTGTCACCCACTCATCATATCGCGCAAGACTGGAAGGCTGGGGCAAAACCTCGACTTCAGTATACTGACGTAATAACCGAATCAATTTAGGATTATTGTACTCTGTTGCAAACACGCGATCGGGCTGTAACCTTAAAATATTCTCTAAACGCCCAAAGTGGGCACGGTGCTTCTCATTGATTAATGTCTCATCGAGCCCCGTAATCCCAACCACCTGCTCGGGTGCCCAGTCGATTAGCAAATAATCGAGGCACTGATTTAAACTGACCCAGCGAGAAGAAGCCTCCGCCGCAACCGAGAACACGAGAAACAGGCATGCGACCAGCCCTTTAAATCGCATCGAGCGCTTCCTGCAGGTTCTTAACGGGTGTCACTTGCATCCCTTCAATCGCCTGCTTAGGGGCATTACCATGTGGGACGATTGCACGTTTAAAACCGTGCTTTGCCGCTTCATTCAAACGCTCTTGTCCGTTCGGCACCGGTCGTATTTCACCGGCGAGCCCAACCTCTCCCAGAATAATTAACTCGCGTGCTAAAGGTTCGCCTTTAAAACTCGATACGATGGCAAGCATCAGCGCCAAGTCAGCCGATGTCTCAGACACTTTTACCCCACCAACCACATTAACAAACACATCTTGATCAGAGACATGCAGTCCGCCGTGCCGGTGTAACACAGCTAATAGCAAAGCAAGTCGAGTCGCTTCTAACCCCACGGCTACGCGGCGCGGGTTAGCTAATGCGGAGTAATCTACCAAAGCTTGAATTTCGACGAGTAATGGTCGAGTCCCTTCCCAAATAACCGTTACTACCGAACCATTGCCTTGCTCTTCACCGCGCTGCAGGAAAATGGCTGACGGGTTAGAAACTTCTTTTAACCCACTGCCTGTCATGGCAAAGACGCCCAACTCATTCACCGCGCCAAAACGATTTTTAGTACCGCGTAACGTACGGTAACGGCTATCTGACGAGCCATCTAAAATGACCGAGCAATCAATACAATGTTCCAGAACCTTAGGTCCTGCCAACGAACCATCTTTGGTAACATGCCCTACCATAATAATGGCAACACCTTTCTGTTTAGCATACCGCGTTAAAAACGCCGCTGACTCGCGTACCTGTGACACGCTGCCCGGCGCAGACGCAATGTCATCTAAATGCATGACCTGTATTGAGTCAATCACCATCAACTGAGGCTTTTCTTGGTCGGCAAGCTGACAAATCGTTTCGACCGACGTTTCGGCAAGCATTCTTAACTTATCCATAGGCAAGCCGAGTCGTTTTGCCCGCATAGCGACCTGCTGCAACGACTCCTCACCGGTGACGTATAGGGCTTTCATTCCCCCCGCCAGGCGGCATAGGGTTTGCAATAGCAAGGTACTCTTTCCCGCTCCCGGAGAACCACCAATCAATATGGCCGATCCCGGTACGACACCACCTCCCAAGACGCGGTCAAACTCCTTAAAAGTAGAACTAAAGCGCGGAACCTCTTCCAAAGAAACTTCATTTAACGTCGTAACCTTAGCTTGAGTGACTCCCGCGAATCCACTGCGTGTTGCAGAGACAACTCCTTTAGTATTGCCCAAACGCACCTCGGATACGGTATTCCATGCTTTACATTCACTGCACTGACCTACCCACCGGGGGAAGTCAGCACCGCATTCGGTACACACGTAAGCTGTTTTTGTCTTTGCCATGTCACTGCTCTCGTTCTATGATGCTCTCAGTTAAGCTCATCATTATAAATATAAAAGAGAAGAATGCCGAACTTACAATTATCACCGCTAATTGACCAACTCAAACTTGTTGCTTTGGATGACGACTTTGAGAAGCACTTTAATTTGCTGACGTCAACGTTGGACGGACCTAGTAAATTCAAAGTAAGAGCGGAAGTACGTCGTTTAACGAGAGCATGCCCACGCACGGTCGATTTACGCAAACGGGTGGATGGCGATTGTAGGCGCATAGAACACCGCGGACGGGTGCATTACTTAGATGAGGTTGCTCGAGACATTTTTGAGCGTGGTCTTAGAGACTACAATGGTGTTTTTACGCAAGACACCTATGAACGAATCATGCAGGCCGAGAATAACTATCGTGTTATGTATGAGCAACAAAAAGCTGCGCAAGCTGAGAGTGCTGAAGACGATACGTTTGACGATGAAAGCGCATTTGAATTATTCAAGTTAGGCTTTTATCCCTACCGCGATGAAGAGCGCATGAATTATACGGTGGAGGTTTATATTGAGCTGGAAGGCGCTTCCTCTTGCCGCGCTATTACCAACAACATCTCTCAAGGTGGCTTAAAAATTCGAGTCGATCGCAGCCAGATGCAATTGCAAGTGGGACAACAGGCAAACATCTATTTCACTGGATTTGCGAAAGAGTTCACCATTGATCCGCAATTACCGATTCGTTACGAAATAGCACGAATAAGCGAAGAAAACCAACGTACGTACATCTCCCTTAAGCGCGCCGACGGCGACTTAAATAAGGACTTTGACGCATTCATCAATCGATTCATTAGTGGCTATAAACGCCGTTATCGGGTTAACACCGACAATACTGAAATTGCGCTTCTCAATAAAGCTCATGAACAGTTCTACTTGCCTCGCATGCGACGTCTAACACTGTATTTGCAACGCCACTCAAAAGAGCTTTCATGTAAGTATGTACTGACAACCTACAATAATGAAAGTACCCTAGCTCATTGGTATAACGAAACCAATGAACTCGCAATTGGACCGATATTCAACAAACGCCGTAGCCAATACATGATTAAAAAGCTCGAGCGCAACGAGTCCTGTGAACTGACGCTACTCACGTTTAATATTGTCGCTAAAGGCAAGGTCTACT
Organism: Idiomarina baltica OS145; assembly: GCF_000152885.1. Classification (GTDB taxonomy): domain Bacteria; phylum Pseudomonadota; class Gammaproteobacteria; order Enterobacterales; family Alteromonadaceae; genus Idiomarina; species Idiomarina baltica. The sequence goes on along the minus strand of NZ_CH672408.1, from coordinate 44,823 downwards.
TTTATTCTGCGCTGGTCGAAGAACTCAAGAAAATAGAATTGTGGGACACATTTGCTAGTTTTGCCGTACAAAAATCATCTTTTCAGGCGTTTCGGCTTAGTCTTTCCCCAGTCAATCACAAGCAGGCGTGGCGACCTCAGGCTGTGCCACAACATATCAATTTACCCTCAAGAGAGCAGCCATTCACCGAATCCGTGCAACATGCGCTATCAGAAATAGACTATGTCGCAACTCTTGATGATGTCACTGATCTCATCAAGCCCTTTTGCGGACTCAGCTACAATAAAGATGAACTCGCCAAATTACGTGCATTTGTTCATCCTCCATCTCCACCACACCGTTCTCAAGCTATCAAACTAGAGTTCGTTAACCTCCGTAGTGAACAGCGCTACCACTTGCGCAGTCGCTGTCGTGTTCGCAGCGGTTCATTTAGTCGAGACGGGTTGGTGCTAGATATTTCCGAGCACGGTTTACGCATCCAAGTCGACGAGCCTATCCCGGGTTCAAATCGCTCAGAAATGCAGGTGAGTTTTACGCAGCTCTTGCAACACCATAAAAACGAACCACTCACAGACGTTCAGTATCAAATAGTCAATGTTGATAAATCACGAACCGCATTTAATCTAAAGCTGTCCGAGCAACCTGCATCTCGAGCAGCCGCCCAGTTTCTTACTCGATTCATACAGCAAAGAGAACAACGGCTTCCGAAAATATATGAAAATAACTCGTTAAAAGGTTTTGAACTAGGCTTGCGAAATCTTTACTGCGATGCTGCCAGCGCTGTACCTTTATTTTTTTATCAAACGAAAACTAACGAGGACTTTCTTGGACGCATTGGTGTACCACCTGTGATTTCAGACTGGAGTCGCTTGCTGCAGATGCCTAATTCGCTATTACCCAAGGCGACATTGCCCACATTGCTAAACACCAGTGGATTATTAGATAAATGGAAATCATGGTTGATGAGCGCAGATAAAAGCGAACGTCCCATGAACCAGTTGCTACTTTTTCAACTCGGTTGGGATGACCAAAATAAACGCACCGTATCTGTATTAGCCTTCGATGTTGAAACTGTGACACTAGATGATATTGAGCATCACGTGATTCAAGCGTTACTCAACGATACCATCATCGCCGTAAACATCGAATTAAGCCGCACGGGACGTCCCGATCGACAATTCATTGAAGCAGAAATGCAGTATTTATCGGCGTACGCACAATATAAAGTTGATCGCGTCGAGCGCCAGCTAGATAGTGTACTCGGCGTTGCCGATAGCTTTAGCGTTACGCCATTATTGACTCAAAGTTTGGAACTGTCCGAGTCGCTACAAGCCGTCGCTGCTAAGCGGTTAGAACAGTGGTTGTCAGCGACAAATTAAAATCTTTTTTCCAGTTCCGGAATAATGAGTGCTAAATCTGGCTGATTAATGGTGACATCAGCTATCTCTTGAAGTAACGGTTTGGCGCAAAATGCGATACCGAGGTCGGCAGCACGTAACATCCATTGATCGTTTGCGCCGTCACCAACGGCAACCACCGGCACATCTTCTGGCAATTGCTGACGCAACATTTGCAATGTTTCAGCCTTTTTTTGGCCATCGACGATAGCGCCTAATACGCGGCCCGTTAGCCTGTTATCGCTCATTTCAAGTTCATTAGCAATGTGTAAATCCAAACCTAATTCACCGGCAACTTTTGCAGAGAACCAAGTGAAACCGCCTGAGACTACAACACAGTACCAGTTTTTTAGTTTACAGAAATCAATCAGCTGTTGTGCTCCTTGAGTTAAAGGGATCGGATTAAATAGCGAGTCAAACAACGAAACATCCACTCCCTCCAATAGGGAAACACGCTGCTTCAAGCTTGCCGCGAAATCAATCTCACCCCGCATAGCTTGTTCAGTAATTGCCGCAACAGCATCACGCTGCCCTAGCAAATGAGCTATTTCATCGATACACTCAATTGAAATCAGGGTCGAGTCCATATCAAAGACAATCAACCCAGAATGGTTTAGCATAAGGTTTCCTTATCCGCACGCATAGGTAACTCAGAGTGAAGCAAAACGCACTGCCCAAATACACCTTAAACGAGCTAATTAACCGTGTTTCAACGGCTAAATTACAACGTTTAACTCGGGTCGCATTCAAGCGCCTACTGCGCTTTATGGCAGCTGCTGCGCTTCTCACACTCATGTACAGTATCTGGAATATTGCCACGAACCAGGCACAACAACAACTTGAACAAAATACACGAGAGCACTTAAATTGGGTGCTTAGTCAGACCGCGGCTGGCAGTCAAGTTTTTCTAACCAATGGCAATCAGGAAGGTTTGCAGCAACTTATCATTCGTCTCAACGAACAGCCTGGAGTGCTGGCAGTAACGCTACGTGATGCTGCCGGCATCAATCAGTTCAGCGTGGGTCAAACTAGCTCTATTATTGACTACCCGAGCACGCTACCTGAACCCTGGGTACTTGTTCATCCCATCGGCGATGAGTTTGATGATCAAGGTTATTTACAGGTAACTTTTGACAAGAATCAGATCTTAGATGCTAACGAAAAAACGCTATTAGGACTCACCTCACAAGGCAAGACATTACTTTTGCTGGCTCTTATTACGGGCGGATTGATCGTGCTTGGATTTAATCGAATACGCGATAGACGCTGGGTTAAAAAACAGAAACAAAAACACTTCAGTTAAACAGTGCGGTGCTATTTTTCCAGAGCACTGGCGATATCGCCTCAGTGGAGGTTTCTAATAGCTTAGCCAAACTTTGTAGCACCTGCGCGACCCTTTTAGGTTCGTTGCGCCGACCTTGATATCCGCACAAAGGCATATCGGGCGCATCCGTTTCGAGCACTAAATGCTCCACGCCAATACGTTGAATAGCATCTCGAGTCTTCTTGGCTCTCTCATAGGTAATCGTACCGCCGATGCCGAGTTTAAACCCTTGATCCACCCACGCCGCAGCTTGTTCATAACTGCCAGAAAAAGCATGTACCACGCCGTGCTCAACCCGTTTCTCTCGAACGGATTTAAGCAGCTCATCTAAAGTTTTTCGATGATGCAATATAACCGGAAGTTGGTAGTTTTTTGCTAATACGAGCTGCTGATCTAACAACGCTTTTTGTAATTTTGGCTGTTCACAGGTGGCATCTAATCCAATTTCACCAATCGCCTGGCATCGCGCACGAGCGGAGTCTGATAAAGACTCAAAACAACTCGCCAGTGCGTTGATATGAGTCGATTGATGCTGATGGATAAAGTAAGGATGTAACCCAAGTGAGAAACGAAATGCAGGTGAGAAGTCATCACATAGTTTGATTAAGTTCGACCATTGTTGCTCGGTTATACCGAGCAACATAAAACGCTCAACTCCCACCCTTTGAGCCCCAGCGACAACCTGAGAACGATCCTTATCAAAAGCAGAAAAGTCCAAGTGGCAGTGGGTGTCGTACAAACGCATGTTTGTTAATGCTCTCGCGTGTGACTAAAGGTGATATCCGGATAACGCTCTTCCGCTAAGCTCAAGTTGACCATGGTCGGCGCGATGTACGTTAAATTATCACCGCCATCAAGCGCCAAGTTAGCCTCGGCTTTGCGGCGAAATTCGTCTACTTTTCGCTCATCACCTGACACCCAGCGTGCTGTAGCAACATTAATGTTTTCGTACATCGCATCCACTTTGTACTCAGTTTTAAGTCGATGTACAACAACATCAAATTGCAAAACACCCACCGCACCGACGATAAGATCATTGCTGATTAAGGGGCGAAATACCTGTACCGCACCTTCTTCCGATAGTTGTACCAAACCTTTTAACAACTGCTTCTGTTTGAGCGGATCTTTTAATCGAATACGACGGAACAACTCTGGAGCAAAGTTTGGAATACCACTAAATTTAAAATCAGAACCACTCGTGAACGTATCACCGATCTGAATCGTGCCATGGTTATGCAGACCAATGATATCGCCGGGATAAGCCTCCTCGACATGAGCACGGTCACCGGCTAAAAATGTAAGCGCATCACTGATACGCACATCTTTACCTGTACGTACCTGCTTCATCTTCATGCCTTTTTCATACTTACCCGAGACAATTCGCAAGAAAGCGACACGATCTCGATGGCGAGGATCCATATTCGCCTGAATTTTAAATACAAATCCAGAAAAATTCGCGTTATCAGCCGTCACGGCTTCGCCTTCATCTGTTTCGCGAGCCTGTGGTTTGGGAGCCCACTCCACCAACCCATCTAACATATGGTCAACACCAAAATTACCAAGCGCTGTACCAAAGAATACAGGGGTGAGCTCTCCTGCTAAAAACATTTCTTTATCAAACGGGTTCGACGCACCATTCACTAACTCTATTTGCTCGCGTAACTCGTCTGCCCATACACCTAAACGCTTGTCGAGCTCTGGATTATCAATACCTTTAATAATATCAACATCTTGGATGGTATGGCCTTGTCCCGTTTTATATAGGATCGTTTCATCTCGCAATAAATGATAAACGCCTTTAAAGTTCTTACCTGAGCCAATGGGCCATGTAATCGGCGCGCACATAATCTTAAGAACGTCCTCGACCTCATCTAATAATTCCAAGGGATCGCGAATATCACGGTCAAGTTTGTTCATAAAAGTAATAATCGGCGTATCACGTAATCGAGTAACTTCCATTAACTTGATAGTACGATCCTCGACACCTTTAGCCCCGTCTATCACCATCAAGCAGGAATCAACGGCGGTGAGCGTCCGATAAGTATCCTCTGAAAAGTCCTCGTGACCTGGTGTATCCAACAAATTTACCAGTGAGTCGTTGTATGGAAACTGCATAACGGACGTGGTCACGGAAATGCCGCGCTCCTGTTCCATTTCCATCCAGTCAGATTTCGCGTGCTGACCCGATTTCTTACCTTTCACAGTGCCTGCTTTTTGGATCTGTTGACCATGCAAGAGCACTTTTTCTGTGATGGTGGTTTTACCAGCATCCGGGTGAGAAATAATGGCAAAGGTACGACGTTTATCTACCTCTTGCTTAATTTGTTTCGCGACACTCACATCTGACATTTAACTTTCTCGCATATCGGCCGATTTAAAGGGAGTATTTTCGCTGATTTAAGCGTTAGAAACAATGCCGAGAGGCGACTCAGAGTTTACAGTTTTTTCACTAAGCCAAGACAAATGTCTTAGTGAGGCGCTTAATCGTCTGTTATAGAATTTTAAAAGTCATTCCAAATAAAGTGAAACGCCCATGAGATTCAATATTCGCGCTAAAGTATTTATTTTGGCACTCGTACCACCCGCATTGATTGCCATCTTCCTAACTTGGTTTAACTTTCAGCAATCGAATAACATCGGCGACGCTGCGGTTGATCAATTTACCGAACAAATGCAAAAAGACGCGCGTAATTCATTGTCAAACTATCTCGCCTTAGCTCGCTCCTCCATAAAACACTTAGTTAATGATCCATCCCTAGGCACATTGGCAGAACGACAAGCGCGGGCCAAGCAAATTATCGAGCAACTGCGCTTTGATGACTCGGGTGATACCGGGTATCTATTCGTCTATGACTCGGACGGAATCAATGTAGTACACGGCGTTAACCCATCACTGAATGGACGCGATTTGTATGACTTTCAGGATCCAAATGGCGTTTACCTTATTCGTGACTTAATTAAAGCAGCGAAAAACGGAGGAGGCTATGTCGCTTACGATTGGCAGAATAACAGTAAGCGTGTAGCGCCTAAGCTCGGCTACGCGGAGTACATTGAAGCTTGGGATTGGGTTATCGGAACAGGATTCTGGGTTGAAGGTCTACAGCAACGCGCAGCAGCACTCGAGGGTAATGTTCAGAAATCTATCGCTGAGGCGCTTTGGCAAACCTTGTTAGCTAGCATTATTGCACTATTAATTACCGCGTTTATCGCCCTGGCCGTAGTCCGTAGTATCACCCGACCACTCGCCAAAGCATTGGCAGCGATGGATGAAATAGCCACAGGTGATGGTGACTTAACACGTCGCTTAGCAACGGATAGCCATGATGAGCTCGCTGATCTAGGCGCTGCATTTAATCGTTTCGGTGATCAAGTCTCTGATTTAATAGTGCGCGTCCGCGAATCTGCGTCCATGGTGAATGACTCGACACAACAATTATCAAGTGTGCTTCAACAAGCTCAGGACGGTGTTGGCGAACAACAGTTAGAAAGTGAACAGGTGGCGACCGCTATCAATGAGCTCGCCGCCGCCTCTCAGCAAGTTGCGGCAAGCGCATCTGAAGCATCTGGAGCGGCTGAAAACGCAGAAAAACTCGTTTACGACGCCTCAAGCTTGTTAAAGCAAGCCGTCAACGTTATTCACGGATTGGCGGATAAAGTCGAACGCGGCAGTCATTCGGTAGACAATCTTGCAAATCAGTCGGCTCAAATTGGCGGTGTGCTCGATGTGATCCGCTCCATAGCCGATCAAACCAATTTATTGGCACTCAACGCCGCTATCGAATCGGCTCGCGCAGGCGAAGCTGGAAGGGGTTTTGCTGTGGTCGCGGATGAAGTAAGAACACTGGCTAAACGTACCCAAGACAGTACTCACGAAATTGAGCAGATGATTGATCAACTGCAATTAAGCAGTGACGAAGTGTCTGATGTCATGGGGGCGATACGAGAAGGCAGCAGTCAAAGCGTTGAGCGCGCGGGCGAAGTAGAACAATCGCTTAAACAAGTGTTAGACGCGGTGAACACCATCAACTCACAGAACGCTCAAATCGCTACGGCCGCTGAAGAACAAACTTCAGTATCACAAACTATCGACCAAAATATGTCCACGATCGTTGAAATTGCAGAGCGAACCGCAAAAGGTACGCGCGAAGCAGGCGATACCATGGGTGAGCTAACCGATACCGCACAGCGCCTCGAACAATTGGTCAAGCGTTACAAAGTCGATTAAGTAAACATGTTGACGCCACTCTCCGTGGCGTCAACTGCCAACCAATGGGCTAGCGTTTGCCCTAAATCAGCAAAGCTTTGACGCTGACCCAAACAACGGCCCTTCAAACGAGGACTGTAACAGAGCAAAGGCACAAACTCGCGGGTATGATCACTGCCAGGCGATGTCGGATCGCAACCGTGATCCGCTGTCAGTACCAGTAAGTCATCAGGTAGCATCGCCTGTATAAGCTCAGCTAACTTTTTATCAAAATCTTCGAGCTCACGCGCATAGCCTTCAACATCCCGTCGATGACCGTAAAGCGTGTCAAAAGCGACCAGGTTAGTAAAAATTAAGCATTTGTCTTGTTGTTTAGTTTGCATCAATTCCAATGTCTTATCGACTAAACTCGCTGTATCATTGGCTTTATAACTTGCGCTGATACCTCGACCAGCAAAAATATCGCTGATCTTACCCACCCCATGCACTTCACCTCCGTGGGAAATCACGTGATCCAATAAGGTTTTCCCGTGCGGCGGCGTCGCGTAGTCTCTACGATTACTTGTGCGAACGAAACCTTGGTTGGAATCTTCGACAAAGGGGCGCGCTATGACACGACCGATGTTGTATTCATCAACTAAATCGCGAGCAATTTCACACACCTGATATAAACGGTCTAAGCCAAAAAATTCCTCATCAGCTGCGATTTGAAAAACCGAATCAGCTGACGTGTAAACAATCGGCTTTCCAGTGGCCTGATGCGCCTTGCCGAATTGTTCAATGATTTGCGTACCCGAAGCATGGCAATTGCCTAAAACCCCATTCAGTCCAGCGCGTTGACATAATTCAGTTAATAACGTTTCGGGAAAGCTGTGTTCTCGCTTTAAAAAGTAACCCCAGTCATAATTGACAGGTAATCCCATTAGCTCCCAATGACCTGACGGCGTATCTTTCCCAGATGAGCGCTCTGCAGCCCATCCGTAGCAACCCGTGATGTCGCTCTTGAGTTCGACAAGCTGTTTACCTGTTGCACCATAGTGAGCGTGCCAAAGTCCAAGTTTGGCCATATTGGGGACACGCAACGGTCGGTCATTTTTGAAGCAGTGTTCCGCTATATGACCAAGCGTATCCGCGCCCTCATCGCCAAATAGGTGGGCATCAGGAGCCGCACCTAAGCCAAAGGAATCGAGTACCACAACAATTGCTCGTTTCATACAAATTATTCCTGCAAACTCGCATAAATTACCTCGGTCAACTGAGGCTTTTGACTATCAATTTTGATGGTATCTATTACTTGGTTAGCTGCTCGCTGCCAGTCACTTTCATTGGCTGCGTGAATCACAGCTAAAGGCTGTCCCTTTTCAACAGCTGCACCGAGTTCTGCAATTTCTGAAATGCCAACACTATAGTCCAATTTATCAATGGAAGTTAAGCGTCCCCCACCCAGGCTCACTACGGCATTACCTAAGTCCCGTGCATGAATTTGCGTAATATAACCGTTTTGCTGAGCGAGCACCGGTTTTATCACCTCTGCTTGCGGTAAGTAATCCTCCATACGTTCAATCAGATCATGAGGTCCGCCTAACGTATGTACCATTTTCTCGAATACTTCCAGCGCTTTACCTGACTCTAGCACCCTATTGACACTCTCCTTCGCGCTGTCCGAATTATCTGCAAGGCCCCCAGCTAACAACGCCTCTACCGCAAGCGCCACCGTCACTTGGTGCAAACGGTTGGGGCGATTATTACCTGAGAGGTAATCTATCGCACTTTTGACTTCAATCGCGTTACCGGCGCATGGCGCTAACGGCTGATTCATATCAGTGATTACCGCTCGCGTCGGCACACCCAACTGCGAGCCAACGCGGACTAACGTATCAGCTAACTCTCGTGCCTTTTGCTCATTATCCATAAAAGCACCGCTACCCGCTTTTACGTCAAGCACTAAACCATCCAAACCCTCGGCAAGCTTTTTTGATAAAATCGATGCAGTGATAAGGGGAAGCGACTCTACCGTAGACGTAACATCCCGAGTCGCATAAAACCGCTTATCGGCGGGAGCAAGTGACCCTGTTTGACCAATTATGGCGACTCCAACATCGTGGACAGCACGGCGGAAAAGGTCATTGGTCGGATGAGTTTGATAACCAGGTATCGAATCAAACTTATCGAGCGTTCCCCCGGTATGCCCTAACCCGCGCCCCGAAATCATAGGAACATAGCCACCACAAGCGGCGATGATGGGTCCTAACATGAGACTCACGTTGTCACCAACGCCCCCCGTAGAATGCTTATCCAGCACTGGACCATCTAGGTTTAGCGAGTGCCAGTTGAGCACATCCCCAGAATCCCGCATGTAGCGCGTGAGAAGGCGGGTTTCACGCTCAGACATACCATTTAAGAAAATCGCCATTGCCATCGCTGCGATCTGTGACTCGCTCACAGTCTCGTCGGTAATACCTTTAATGAACGCGGCAAGTGAGGCTTCATCGAGCTCACCTCCATCACGCTTAACGCGAATAATTTCTCGTGTAAGCGACATCGTTATCTCCTAGCTGTGTTCGATCAAATCTGTAAGTAGACTACTGGCTCCCAGGCGAAAGAATTTAGGGCATAGATATTCAGAGCCTAAAATACTTTCAGCTAGCGCAAAATATTCAACAGCGTCAGCCAGTGTGCGGATCCGCCCCGCGGCTTTAAATCCACATGCAGGATTATCCGTTGCTATGACGTGAAGCATTTCCTTAGCCGCCATTAGCGTCGCGTTGATAGGCACTTTCCCTGTCGATGTTTTGATAAAATCGGCACCATTAGCAATGCTCAACTGGCTTGCAAGGCGTATTTGCGCTGCGGTTTGTAGTTCACCGCTTTCAATAATAACCTTGAGTAACGCAGTATCACCGCACGCGTCTTTCACGCTACCAACAAGCTGTTCGCACACTTTTTTATCACCCGCCAACAACGCGTGATACGGCAGTACAACATCAATCTCATCAGCACCTGCAGCAAGCGCTCGTTGGGTTTCTTCAACCGCTCGTACAACGTCAGTACTCCCTTGAGGGAAATTGGTTACAGTAGCAACCGGTACGGTCGGTCCGACTTGAGCATTCAACGCTCGTTTTGCAGTCGTGACGTGCTCAGGAAAAACACAAATAGCTGCCACTTGATGCTCGTGATACCGCGCTTTTGCACATAGTGCTTCAATCATTTCAGGCGTATCTTGATTGCCCAATGACGTTAAATCCATGCACCGAAATGCCAACGCTGCCTGCTGATTCATAATAACCTCTTAGCTTATTTCTCTACGCATTACCAAGGCATCCTCTCGCCCCGAATCTGATGCGTAATAATTAGGTCGACGACCTACAATCGAAAAACCCGCCTGCTGATAAACATGTATCGCCGACGCATTCGATTCTCTAACTTCTAAAAACATCAATGCGTTATGTTTATCGGCATAATTTAGAATATCGTTCAGTAAAAACTTACCAAAACCTCTTCCTTGGTACCTCGGATCGATAGCGATGTTATGCAATGTCAGTTCATCTGCGACTAACTGTGTATTTGCAAATCCCACAATGCGCTTGTCCACCGAGATCGACCACCAAAGTGTGCCTGCACTCAAGGGCTGAAAAAATACAATTTCCGACCATGGGTAAGCGTGTGCTCGTTTTTCAATGTCAAACAGCACCGAGGAGGGTTCAGTGAGCGTTACCTCTATTTTTGACATTGTTGAATCGTGCGCCAGAGTGCCTTTTTTGCCGCGGGCGTCCTAATTTTTGAATTGACCTCATCCACGGAAATGACTAAATCAGCTTGTAGCGGAGGCTTTACTGCGGTGGGTCGCGTATCAAATAAAATTATTAGGTCTCGCAGCCATCTTGGCAATTGTACTGGAAGTGGTTGTGCGGAATTCAAGTATAATGAGCCAACGCGATACCAATGTATTCGCTCGTCGCTTGGTACCCGAGCTGACTGTGGCTTCAGCGTCCAGCGAGGGATCCCCATTTTATCGAGCACTTGAGACTGTTGTTTTGATAATTTCATCAGCTTTAGTTCCGCATAATTTACTACGCAGTTTAAAGCAGAGCGCTTAGATATGCTAGGTAAGAAAGGAAGCAGTGGCAGGGGCGGAGGGATTCGAACCCCCAACCGTCGGTTTTGGAGACCGCTGTTCTACCAATTGGAACTACGCCCCTACTGCAAGCGAGAATTATACTGACCTTATTGAAGGTAGCAAGCATAAACTGCCATCATAGCCACCGATCGCTGTTTATTTAATCAGATGACAAATCAAAGACCTTTTCTACCGTGTCCTCGACCAGTCTCGATACGTCGCGCTCAGACAGTTTAAAAGTCATCATTACGTTTTCTCTGAATACTTTCCAGTCTCTATCGCCGGCAATACTGCGGGTTTGCTTATCAATCGCATAACGCGCCAATCGATGAATCGCCATCAACTCGTCAATCGTCGATTTATGGCCGTCAAATTCAGTTAAAGCATCCGGCTCATAATAAAAATAGAACATCTTCACTAAGGTAGCGGGTAGTTGCCAATACTGAGCCAGCACGGCACTGGCAACAGCATGAGAAACATTCAATGATGCTTCTTCCTTTACTGCGATCTCACGCCAACCTAATCGGTCAGATTGTTTAACAAACGCGTCGTAGCCATCAAAATTTAAATATAACAGGGGTACTCCCGCGCCTTGGAATAAGCCAAACTGATAAGCATAATGTGCGAGTGATTCCCGCTTTAATAACCGAGCAACCACCATACATGCTTGCGCAGTCCATTCGTTGTAGCGCCAATAGTCTGCCAAAAAACCATGACTAATTAAGGATGCTTTAAGTGACGCGGCCCTAATCAGTGGCATTAACTGGTTGATGCCGAGTATCATGACGGCATGCTTAATCGACTCCACTTTATGAACGGGTCGATAAGCAGATGAGTTAACGACGCTTAAAACTTGGGCAGAAAGACTAATATCTTTTGTTATCAGCTCTGCCATCTTCTCAATACTAGGTTCGTCTTGCTCAACTTCTCGCTTCAACGCGGCAAGGGTTTCAGAACGCGGCGGAAGCGTCATGCGCATAATTTGCTGTCTTTGCTCAGAACTTAAAGCAACCGGCATTTAATAAATCTCCTCAACAAGAGTTTACTTTGCAGAGATCAACGTGCGATTATTTTTCGTAGTTAACCGCATGAAAAAAAACATTATGTCCACCCGCATCAAGAAACAATTTAAATATCTCTTAGCACTGTGCGCCCTGCTTATTTGTACTCATCTTCAAGCGAAGGTGGATGTGGCGTTCGACGGTGTCGAAGGCAGGCTGCTAGACAATATCAAAAGTTACGTGCAAATTGCCAACTTAAATCAAGATAAAGACTATCGTGCTTTTCAAATTCGCTTTCTGTTTAAGCGGGCAGAAGACGAAATTCGCACCGCTCTTGAGCCATTCGGTTATTATAACGTAGAAATAAAGAGTCAGCTCGACTCAACTGAATCGGGCTGGCAAGCGCGCTACTCGATAGCCTTAAATGATCCTGTTCGTATCGCTAGGGTTAACTGGAAACTTAAAGGGGATGCTGAAGACGATAAAGTATTTCGTTCGGTGTTGTCACAATCACCGTTAAAACAGGGGGCTGTATTTGAACATGCACCTTACGAACAAATAAAGACCCAATTACTCAGTCTCGCGGCACAACGAGGTTATCGCGATGCCGAATGGGAAAAAGCCAATGTACGAGTTGATATCGAGACTAATACGGCTGTCATTGATGCCATTTTTAGCAGCGGCGAACGCTATCACTTTGGCGATATTGAGTTCAATTCGGAGTACATCAGTGAGGACTTACTTCAGCGCTACCCTCGGTTTGAAAAAAGCGAAGCATTCAATACAAGTAGCTTGAGTGATTTACAAGTTAATCTATCTGAAAGCGGCTATTTTGAAACAGTGCAAGTAAATGCATTATGGGATCAAGCTGCCAAAAGCCAGGTTCCAATTCAAGTCGATACGACACCCAACCAACGCAGTCATTATCGCTTTGGTTTAGGGTATGGTACGGATACCGGCGCGCGTATTAGTGCAGGCTTTGATCGTCGCTGGATTAATCCCAGAGGACACCTATTTAAAAGCCAACTACAGCTGTCACAATTTGAAAGTCGGCTTACTGCGTTATATCAGATTCCAGGACCGCGCCCGCAAACGGACTCCTATCAATTCCGCTCTCAGCTCGCTGATAAGACAACAGATAGCCAAGAAAGCCAGCTTATTAAAATTGGCGCAGCAGAAATTCGAGCGTTCAACCACTGGCAATACGATATCGGCGCGTTCTGGTTGAACGAAGATTTTGAGATTGGTGAGCAACGAGGGAATGCTCAGCTCCTTGTTCCTACTGTTGAGTGGCGATTTCTCTCGGCTGATGAACGAATTAATATTAACCGAGGTTGGCGAGCTAATTTCAGTATTCAGACAGCTTCACGTGACTTACTTTCGGAAGCAGATTTGATTCGTGGACGATTTGAACTTAAATCCGTGGTTCCTTTACTCGATAGTTGGCGTTTGTTAGCCCGCGCCGAAGTTGGCGCGATGTACACCGATAGCTTTGAAGCGATTCCCCCTTCCTTACGCTTCTTTGCGGGTGGCGATCAAAGTGTACGAGGTTATGCTTATGAACAACTCGGACCGGAAGACGGTTCTGGCGATGTTATCGGTGGGCGCTACTTAGCCGTAGCCAGTGCTGAGATTGACTATCGCTTTGCAGAAAACTGGCGGATCGCAGCATTTACCGATATTGGTAATGCGATGTTAGAGCCCAATCAACCACTTAAACAAAGTGTGGGTATTGGTTTTCGTTGGATTTCGCCTATCGGCTCAGTTCGTATCGATTTTGCTCAGGCAATTGATGAACCTAATAAGCCGTGGCGCATCCACTTAACCATTGGACCGGATCTATAACTATGTACAAACGACTTGCAAAAGGCTTCTTGTTAGGATTAGCAAGCCTAATTCTGCTTCTGACAGTGTTGATTTACTCCGTATTAGGTACACAAACAGGAAGTCATTACTTGGTTAATAAGTTAAGTGAGTACTTACCAGACCAATTATCTTTCAGCCGTTATAAAGGCACATTACTCAATCAATTCGAATTTCACGGTTTAAAGTTAGATAGTCCAGCCTTTAGTTTGCACAGTGAACAGGTAACGGTTGACTGGTCGCCAAGCGACTTGTTAAGAGGCACAGCACGCATTAATTCGGTGACTTTCAAAAACGCTGAAGCCTGGATCCGCTCGAGCACATCGTCTACCGAAAGCACCAACGAAGGGCCTAAATGGCCGAGAGTCAGCTTACCTATCGACGCAGTATTATCAAATATAACTATCAACGATGTGATACTACATCTACCGAATCAACCTGCACAAGAGCTGTCTGTCACCGGCGGTTTAGCAATGCAACAGAATGGTGAACTGCAGGTTGAAGGCTTGAAGCTAACCCACCGTTACGCTGAAGTACGTGTTGATGCTGGCATTCAATTGAATAGCAGTGAGTCGATTAAAATCGATTCGACGATGAATATGCATGTGCCAGACTTACCTCAGACAAGTATGACACTGAAAACTCAGGGCGATATCCAAACACTTAACGGAAGCATAGTGACAAACGGCTCAATAGAGAGTGTGACTAAATTTACGGTTACCGAGCTTCTGGATCAGTTAAATTTTAAAACGCGTACAGAGGTGGCCGAGACAGATTTGGTGCCATGGGTAAAGAGTTTTGCAATAGCCGGCATTCAGAGCGCGAGTATTGAAGGCGATATTAATACGCAAGGAAGCCTCAATGAAATCGACATAACACCAAGCCTTAACTTATCTGTTAACGACCAAGCAGGTGAATTCGACGGTTACGTTCTATATCAAAAGCAACATATTCGGTTCACGCCACTCAACGTCTCGCTAAACGGTCAAGTAGCTGCTGATCTCGCTATCGAGGGTGCTATCGCACTCGACTCCGTGCCTCAATTTGACCTTGAAGTCACCAGTAAGCAACTTAACACAGAGCGACTTCGAGGTACTTCGATTAGTGACCTCAGGCTACTCGTTGAGGGGACTTTACGTGAGCTTTCTGTCTTACCTGAGTTCAAGATCAAAACAAATGCTCAACCAGAAATAGAGGTCGCTGCTGATATCGACGTCACGGATGAGCAACTGAACGTTACACAGTTGACGGTTGTACAAAACAATAACCAAATAACGGGTACGCTACATGCAAACCTCGCAAACCAACAGTTTGAGACAGACTTGCAAGGCGAGTGGCAAAATGACCCCATACAATTAAACGCGAATGTCCGCTATGACTCACCCTACATTTTTATTAATCGCTTTGCGTTAAATTGGCGCAGCAACACAGTAACCGCTAGTGGTGACTTACGCCCTGGCTCAGCTTTAAAATTTGATGTCGATATAACTGACTTAGCTGCACTACCCGTTCCAAACCTCGATTTGTCAGGAAGCCTAAATGCGAAAGGTAACCTCTCTGGCTCTATCAACGATCCTCAGGTTACCGCGCATGTTCAGTCGCCACACATTAACATCGGCGAAAGACGACTTAACGACATCAATTTAAATTTCGACGGTGATTTGTCTGAACAGACGACAAAGCTCAAACTCAGCTATCAAGATATTGCACTAGCCTTTGCGACAGATACAACAATCACTGAGAAAGAGCTGACAGCAAACATAACAGCGTTCAATATTGAGCAGCCGGATATTGGTCGTTTTGCCTTACGAGAAGTGAGCAAGCTTGAATATCAATTTAACCCCCAACAAGTAAAACTCACTGAACTATGTGTAAGTCAAAAAGACGAGCACGTCTGTATGAGTGCGACGACGAACGACCGTCGACTAACCAGTTCATTATCTGTTTCAGACCTTCCTATAAGCTTAGTTGAGCCATTTTTGCCTCTAAATAATCTTGCATTAAGCGGTTCTCTTTCAGGCGAACTCACGAACGAAGTCGACTTAGTCGATGCTCTCTCGGTAAATCAAATGGATGGTCGATTTAATGTTACCGATATGCGGATCGAACAAAATGAACAACATATTGACTTCGAGAAAGCTGAATTACGGATAGCAAAAGGCGCGGATGAAAAACGCATATCAACACGACTCAATTTACTGAGTGAAGATGCAGGCGCCGAAATTACAGCTGACCTAACACTTCCATCGCTGTTAAAGGCTCCCTCACTAGAGGGAACGATTAAAGCCCAACTGGACGACTTGAGTATCGTACAAACTTTTACCAACCAAGTTGCTCAAGTAAATGGCTCTTTAGATGCCGCAGTCACCATTGAAACTCGGGATGAACAAATACTGCTAACTCCAACGGCACGGGTTAATATCGCCAATGCCTTAGTCACTCGAACAGGTACATCAATTTCCGACACGACCGTCAACGTTTCCGGCAACAAAGGTTCTCCGCAGCTAACGTTGTCTGGTGAAGGAAAAGTAGGTGATGGAGACTTTACCTTGAGCGGTGAATTTAACTTAAATGATTTGACCGGCACCTTAGACCTCAAAGGCACCGACCTTGTTGTGATGGATTCACCAAGAATTCGTATCACTGCCACCCCTAATCTCAAGCTTAATCTGACAAAAGATATTATTGCACTGAACGGTGAAGTAAAGATACCAGAAGCAAACATTACACCTCCTAACCTATCGTCCACGATCACTCCTTCTCCGGACGTGACAGTTATACAACGCGAACGGGTTAAAGAGCAGTCTCGAACAATTAAAACTGACCTAAAGATAACGCTCGGTGACAATGTGCGGGTAGATGCCTATGGCTTTAATGGCCGATTAGAAGGCGCTCTGAATCTCGCGCAAACCGGGCAGTCTGTGCCTATCGGTAATGGCACAATATCGGTGGCCAAGGGCGATTATGAAATTTACGGTCAAGAGCTCTCCATTGACCGTGGCCAATTCATTTTTAACGGCGGTCCACTATCAAATCCCGCGTTAAATTTACGAGTAACACGCTCACTATCGGAAGTTACAGACGGACCCAATACAGTGGGTGCAAGAGTGATGGGTACCCTTAACCGACCCGAGTTAGACTTGTTCTCTGATCCCGCTATGCCAGACGCGAGTGTGCTTTCGTACTTGCTTTTTGGTCGCGGTCCATCCTCTAATAGCGAAAGTCAAAACCTAGAGCTACAAGCTGCTTTATTAGTCGGTGGTAAAACGACTGGCGCGCTTACTCAGTCATTAAAAGACACGTTCAGTCTAGATGAAGTAGCCATCGATTCAGAAACATCAGACGTCAACGACACGTCGCTTTATATTGGAAAATACCTTTCGCCGAACCTATATATCAAATATGGCATAGGGTTAATTGAATCAACTTCAAGCTTTTATCTTCGTTATCGCTTTACCGATAACCTATGGTTCGAATCCACATCATCAACAGAAAGCCAAGGCGCAGATATCATCTACAGCATCGAACGGTAGCGTGCGCCTTGGGCGCACGGGCCGATGTGGATTGTCGCGCACAATGCGCGACGTACGCGGCGCGGACGTAGCGTGCGCCTTGGGCGCACGGGCCGATGTGGATTGTCGCGCACAATGCGCGACTTACGTGGCGCGGTCGTAGCGTGCGCATTCTGCGCACGGCGCGATGTGGATTGTCGCGCAGGATGCGCGACTTACGTGGTGCGGTCGTAGCGCGCGCATTCTGCGCACGGGTCGGTGTGGATGGTCGCGCAGGATGCGCGACGTACGTGGCACGGGCGTAGCGTGCGCCTTGGGCGCACGGGCCGATATGGATTGTCGCGCACAATGCGCGACGTACGCGGCGCGGGCGTAGCGTGCGCATTCTGCGCACGGCACGATGTGGATGGTCGCGCAGGATGCGCGACGTACGTGGCGCGGTCGTAGCGTGCGCCTTGGGCGCACGGGCCGATGTGGATTGTCGCGCACAATGCGCGACCTACGCGGCGCGGGCGTAGCGTGCGCCTTGGGCGCACGGGGCGGTGTGGATTGTCGCGCACAATGCGCGACGTACGTGGTGCGGTGGTAGCGTGCGCATTCTGCGCACGGGGCGATATGGATGGTCGCGCAGGATGCGCGACGTACGTGGCGCGGGGGCGACGCACGTCTGGCGAGCAGGCATAAAAAAACCCCAGCCGCTTGGCTGGGGTCATTCTATTTGAAGTCTGGCGCCGCCACAGGCGCTCGCAGAGCTCGCACCGTTCAAGCGGCGTCTTGCCACATGGGTGGCAAGCCGAATTCCCGCTTTCACCCTACTCTCACGTAGCACACCACCAGAAAATAAAAAATCCCCCGTGCTTGAGCACGAGGGATTGTTTATTTGAAGTCTGGCGGTGTCCTACTCTCACATGGGGAGACCCCACACTACCATCGGCGCTGGTATGTTTCACTTCTGGGTTCGGAATGGAGCCAGGTGGTGCCATACCGCTATGGCCGCCAGACATAAACTGTCACAGCATGGATTCGGCTGATTGTTTCGCCACTCTCTTATTCAATTCGATAAAGCGTCTTACGTGCTCAACAAGCAAACACCTTGGGTGTTGTATGGTTAAGTCTCACGGGCAATTAGTACGGGTTAGCTCAACGCCTTACAACGCTTCCACACCCCGCCTATCAACGTCGTCGTCTGCAACGACCCTTCAGAGCACTTAATGTGCTAGTGAGAGCTTATCTCGAGGCTCGCTTCCCGCTTAGATGCTTTCAGCGGTTATCGATTCCGAACTTAGCTACCCGGCAGTGCCACTGGCGTGACAACCGGAACACCAGAGGTTCGTCCACTCCGGTCCTCTCGTACTAGGAGCAGCTCCTCTCAACTCTCAAACGCCCACGGCAGATAGGGACCGAACTGTCTCACGACGTTCTAAACCCAGCTCGCGTACCACTTTAAATGGCGAACAGCCATACCCTTGGGACCGACTTCAGCCCCAGGATGTGATGAGCCGACATCGAGGTGCCAAACACCGCCGTCGATATGAACTCTTGGGCGGTATCAGCCTGTTATCCCCGGAGTACCTTTTATCCGTTGAGCGATGGCCCTTCCATTCAGAACCACCGGATCACTATGACCTACTTTCGTATCTGCTCGACGTGTCTGTCTCGCAGTTAAGCTGGCTTCTGCCATTACACTAACCGTACGATGTCCGACCGTACTTAGCCAACCTTCGTGCTCCTCCGTTACTCTTTGGGAGGAGACCGCCCCAGTCAAACTACCCACCAGGCACTGTCCCCACACCCGATAAGGGTGCTAGGTTAGAACATCAAACATACAAGGGTGGTATTTCAAGGATGGCTCCACACCAACTAGCGCCAGTGCTTCTAAGCCTCCCACCTATCCTACACATGTAGGTTCAATGTTCAGTGCCAAGCTGTAGTAAAGGTTCACGGGGTCTTTCCGTCTAGCCGCGGGTACACTGCATCTTCACAGCGATTTCAATTTCACTGAGTCTCGGGTGGAGACAGCGTGGCCATGGTTACACCATTCGTGCAGGTCGGAACTTACCCGACAAGGAATTTCGCTACCTTAGGACCGTTATAGTTACGGCCGCCGTTTACCGGGGCTTCGATCAAGAGCTTCGCTTACGCTAACCCCATCAATTAACCTTCCGGCACCGGGCAGGTGTCACACCCTATACGTCCTCTTTCGAGTTAGCAGAGTGCTGTGTTTTTAATAAACAGTCCCAGCCACCTGGTCACTGCGACCACCTTCAGCTTACGACGCGAAGTCTTCACCAAAGGTGGCGTACCTTCTCCCGAAGTTACGGTACTATTTTGCCTAGTTCCTTCACCCGAGTTCTCTCAAGCGCCTTAGTATTCTCTACCTGACCACCTGTGTCGGTTTCGGGTACGGTCAACATGTACCTGAAGCTTAGAGGCTTTTCCCGGAAGCAGGGCATCAATGGCTTCGTACCCGTAGGTACTCGTCTCGTTTCTCGGCCTTAAGGGTCCGGATTTGCCTAAACCCTCAGCCTACTAACTTTCACCAGGACTACCAACGCCTGGCCCACCTAGCCTTCTCCGTCCCCCCATCGCAGTACATGTCGGTACAGGAATATTAACCTGTTTCCCATCGACTACGCGTTTCCGCCTCGCCTTAGGGGCCGACTTACCCTACCCTGATTAGCATGGGATAGGAAACCTTGGTCTTCCGGCGTGCGGGTTTTTCACCCGCATTATCGTTACTCATGTCAGCATTCGCACTTCTGATACGTCCAGCATGCTTCTCAACACACCTTCATCCGCTTACAGAACGCTCCCCTACCCAGTGTATGTATCCC
>NZ_CH672408.1:21119-22606 GCF_000152885.1 Idiomarina baltica OS145 | reverse complement strand
ACCTATTTGTTGCTTTATTGTTTGATTCATGGGAACTTTTAACTATAAATAACAAACAAAGCAAGTATGTACACATAAAACATGGATGTAATTTAGTCGTATTGGGGGATCTATAATGCACTTTTGTACGAGACTATCGCTCGTGACAGTTTTCACTGCGAGTCTTTTTATTGTATCCGGAGAAGCAAAGGCTAATTTTAACGTTCACGTAAAATCAACTAACCCCGTTGTAGGCGCCAAAGCATTTGACCTCAACTTAGCAACACTCACACCACAAGAAAAAAAGTTAGTAGACAAATACAACTCGGTTATTGATGACCACCTAAATTACAACTTTTCTATTACGCGTACGGTAAGAATACTTGTCAATCACTACCCACAACACGTCAATCAAATCTTAATTGCCGCCTATCAACATTACCCGACACGAATTCCAGTTATTAACCGTGCGGTTATTCAGGTTGAGCCGGCTCTCACTTCCGACGTGCTAACGACAACTCACTTAGTCGCGCCGCAGGCGTTCGACGAAACCATCGCGCAAGCAATAGATGTAGAGCCAAGTTATATCGATGATATTGTGACGACAGCAACTCGTCTCGCACCGGAAAAATTAAATACTATTGTACGGGTAGCCATAGTGAGTGAACCTAGAATGAGCGAAACGGTCGTTAAATCGGCTGCCGAGAGTTCGCCTGATAATTTTCTAGATGCAGTCGTTTCTTCTATAAAGGAAATACCTCAAATCACCAAACATGCATTTGTCGCTGTAAAAGACTTTTTTAATTTTAACAATGCAGAGCAGAAGACAAGACCTAAACCTGAACAGTGGAATCGCTTTATAGTTGAGGCAAAGGCACAGGGGATTAATCGCGAAGAATTGGAATGGTTTAAAGAGCACGGCTACTTAACTGAACAGCAAATCGCAAAAGTCTATAACAATAAAGCCGACAAATAGCTCACCATGCGTAAACCATGCGTAACGGATATAAAAAAGCCGGCTGAAAAGCCGGCTTTTTTTAGTATCAGAAATCTTATTCCGCAGCTTCCGCTACTTCTTCGACTTCCTCTACTTCGGGACGGCCAACCAATTCAATGTAAGCCATTGGTGCGTTATCACCTGCACGGAAACCACACTTCATAATGCGAGTGTAGCCACCTGGGCGAGATTCATAACGCGGACCAAGTTCATTGAAAAGCTTGCCCACTACTTCTTTATCACGTGTACGTGCAAATGCTAAACGGCGATTTGCAACGCTGTCTTGCTTAGCCATTGTGATCAACGGCTCGACTACGCGACGCAACTCTTTCGCTTTTGGCAACGTCGTTTTGATGATCTCATGACGCACCAACGAGCTAGCCATGTTGCGGAACATCGCTTGACGATGGCTGCTGTTACGATTGAGTTGACGACCACTCTTACGATGGCGCATACCTATACCCTTCTCAGTAAATCAATTACCAAGGTAACTTAGTCGTTGTCGATCAAG
>NZ_CH672408.1:2927-19984 GCF_000152885.1 Idiomarina baltica OS145 | reverse complement strand
GAAGCCGGGGATAAAAAGCCAATTAAGACTTGGTCCCGTCGTTCAATGATTATTCCAGATATGATCGGCTTGACTATCGCTGTACACAACGGTCGTCAGCACGTACCGGTATTCGTTTCTGACGAAATGATCGGTCATAAGCTGGGTGAATTCGCACCAACCCGTACTTATCGCGGCCATGCTGCTGATAAGAAAGCGAAGAAACGGTAAGAGGTAGAAAGTGATGGAAGCTATTGCTAAACACCAATTCGCCCGCGTTTCTGCTCAGAAAGGCCGTTTGGTTGCTGACCAAATTCGCGGTTTGCCAGTTGAAAAAGCACTGGACATTCTTGCGTACAGCCCTAAAGCAGCCGCTGGCTTGGTTAAGAAAGTACTTGAGTCAGCGATCGCTAACGCGGAGCACAACGAAGGTGCGGACATCGATGAGCTGAAAGTGGCTCGCGTCTTCGTCGACGAAGGTCCGACCATGAAGCGTATCAAGCCACGTGCCAAAGGCCGTGCGGATCGTATCTTTAAGCGCACCAGCCACATTACTGTGGTCGTGTCGGATAGCTAGGAGATAAATTATGGGTCAGAAAGTACATCCTAATGGTATTCGCCTAGGTATCTCCAGACCATGGAATGCAACCTGGTATGCGAATACAAACGAATTTGCTGACAACTTGCACAGTGATCATCAGGTACGTAAGTTCCTGACTAAAGAACTACGCAACGCATCAGTATCTCGTATCGTTATCGAGCGTCCAGCTAAGAGTGTTCGTGTGACTATTCATACTGCACGCCCTGGCGTTGTTATCGGTAAAAAAGGTGAAGACGTTGAAAAGCTTCGCCAACAAGTTCAGAAGTTGACTGGCGCTCCGTCGCAAATCAACATTTCTGAAGTGCGTAAGCCAGAATTGGATGCGCAACTTGTTGCTGATAATATCTCAGGTCAGTTGGAACGTCGTGTTATGTTCCGTCGTGCTATGAAGCGCGCTGTTCAAAACGCTATCCGTCTTGGTGCTAAAGGTATCAAGGTCGAAGTAAGCGGTCGTTTGGGCGGTGCAGAGATTGCACGTACTGAGTGGTACCGTGAAGGACGCGTTCCTCTGCACACACTTCGTGCAGACATCGATTACGCAACTTCTGAAGCGAATACCACTTACGGTATCATCGGCGTTAAAGTTTGGATTTTCCGTGGCGAAGTTCTTGGTGGACTTCCAACCGAGGAAAAACCAGCTCCAAAACGCGGCAAAAACCGTAAGTAAGGGGAGACGATATGTTACAACCAAAGCGTACAAAATTCCGTAAGGTTCACACAGGCCGTAACCGTGGTCTTGCGCAATCAGGTAACAAAGTCAGCTTCGGAAGCTTCGGACTAAAAGCAGTTGACCGTGGTCGTATGACTGCGCGTCAAATCGAAGCCGGCCGTCGTGCGATGACTCGTCACGTTAAGCGTCAAGGTAAAATCTGGATCCGTGTATTCCCAGACAAGCCTATTACCAAGAAGCCATTAGAAGTTCGTATGGGTAAAGGTAAAGGTAACGTTGAATACTGGGTAGCACAGATTCAGCCAGGTCGCGTACTGTACGAAATGGACGGTGTTTCTGAAGAACTGGCACGTGAAGCGTTCCGCCTTGCGGCACGTAAATTGCCATTCAAAACCACTTTTGTTACTCGGACGGTAATGTGATGAAAGCAAGTGAACTTAAAGAAAAAACCGTTGAGCAGCTGCAAGAAGAATTGCTGAACTTGCGTCGTGAGCAGTTCAACCTGCGTATGCAAGCGGCAACAGGTCAGCTGAATCAGACTCACATGATGAAGCAAGTACGTCGCGATATCGCACGTATTAAAACCATCTTAAATGAGAAGGCAGGTGCGTAATGGCTGAAGAAAAACGTGTTCGTACACTGCAAGGCAAAGTTGTGAGCGACAAGATGGATAAAACCATCACTGTAGCGGTAGAGCGTCGTGTTAAGCACCCGATCTACGGCAAATACATCTCGCGTACAACTAAAGTACACGCACATGATGAAGAGAATCAGTGCAAGATGGGCGATACCGTGATTGTTCGCGAATCACGCCCTCTTTCCAAGAATAAATCTTGGGCATTGCTCGAAATCGTTGAACGTGCTGAAATTGTCTAATTGCAGTTCGTAACAATATATACAAAGGCCTCCCTTGCGGAGGTCTTTTTTTTGATCTAAATAAAGTTTATTACGGTATACTTTATGACAAAATAATAACGTTACCCGTATTTTCATCTAAAGTAAGGAGCACAACATGACGAAAAGTTGGGTGCTAGCCGCCTCAATGCTGGCTGCCAGCCCAGTCTACGCTGTACCGATGCAGCAGGATCAGGAGTCGGTTCAGCAGGAGATTGAGGCATTAAAGCAAAAGCTGGCAGATCTCGAGGCGCGTTTAGCTAAGCAAGAAAAAGCTAAAGAAAAAATGAAGGAACATCATCAAGAGATGATGTCCAAAAAAGATTATGCTAATAAATCCAAACGGTCTCGTCGTATGCAAAGCGAAGAAGTGGCTGATTCAGGGGTTCAGGCACGCTTAGCTAAGCTCGAAGAGAAAACGGAAGAAAACGAAAATTGGCCAATTAAAGTACACGGTGCCGTTCGTTTTCAATACGAATACAATAACTATGACCGTGACAATGAAAACCGCACGGGCGACCTAGATTTTGATATTTTCCGTTTGAATTTTGATGGTGAAATCGGTGACGTTATTCTCTCTGCTGAATACCGCTGGTTCCAGTATCAAGACGTCGTGAAGCACGCTTGGTTTGGGTACAACTTTACCGATAAGTGGCAAGGCCAAATTGGCGTTGTTAAAGTGCCATTTGGTAATATGCCTTACAACTCTCACAGCTACTTTTTCAACTCAACATTTTATATTGGGCTAGAGGATGAGCACGATAACGGTATTAGATTCCTTTACCGCGGTGATGACTGGGATTTCGATATCGCTTATCACAAGTCCGATGAACAGGGTGGTGTTGATGGCTCAGCAACAGACCGTACAGCGCGTTACAACTACGATACTGTAGGTATTCGTCTGCCGGGTCAGGGCGCTTATGACACACCTGGGTTACCGATTGGTGAAAGCAATAGTTATGCATTGCGTGCCGCTCGCAAGTTTACGTTCAGTGATGAAGAAAACTTAGAGATCGGTGTATCGGCTCAAGGTAATAATTTCTATTCAGGTTCGGCGGCTGAAGGCTTTACTGCTGCACAAGAATATGAAAACCAAAACGTCGGTAATCGTTTTGCATGGGGTGTTCACGGTAACTACAACAATGGTCCTTGGAATGTTCAGCTACAGTACGCTGACTACGAGTATGACTTAAAGGTTGAAAATCGTGGCGTCTACATGGGTGCCTATGCCTACTATGATGCTATCCCAACTGAAGCCAAAGTTTATACAGGGAATGTGGCCTATACGTTGCCGGTAAACATTGGACCGATAACTTCGCTTACATTCTATAATGATCATAGCATTATAACCGATAAGCGCGGCTACCAGGACGATACTTGGATGAATGTTCTAGGCGTCGCCGTAGCAGCAGGCGGTGGTTTTTATACGTATATCGATTACGTGAAGGCCAAGAACCAACCGTTCATTGGAGGCAATATTGCTACTGATGGTGGTGAAGTAAATGATCGCTTTAATATTAACTTTGGTTATTACTTCTAAGGGTTAGTTACTTTGATCCAACGCAGAAAGTGGCGCCTCGGCGCCACTTTTTATTTGTCTGTTTCATGTTGATAGGCGTCTTCTTTATCACGCAAATCTCGTGTCGGCGCAAATTTTGGGAGCTCGGTGTGAAGCGCTGCTTTGGCAAGAATGTGAGCACTGATAGGAGCAGTTAGAAATAGGAAAATGGCTATCAGCAACTCGTTGAGTGTGAGAGTGCCCTGTGCCGAGGTCGATATGATTGCTGCTATTACTGTCCCACCAATTCCCATGGTAGTATTTTTAGTTGGCGCATGTAGGCGTGTAAAAAAGTCAGGTAATATTGCAAGACCAAGCGAACCGATGAAGGCAAATACCGCACCAATTAAGATGAAGAAAGCGATCACCCACTGTACCCACAACGGTAATTGATTTAAAGCTTCCATTGGTTTCCTCTTTTATTCAATTAAATCACCACGGAGTAAAAACTTACCCGCTGCAATCGTGCTAACAAAACCAAACATTGCAATCAAAAGAGCTGCTTCGAAATATGTTTGTGTATTTTGATAGATGCCGAGTAACAACAGCAGTGCTAACGAGTTTATATACACTGTATCCAGTGCAAGAATTCGGTCGGGTAGATGAGGACCTTTAGCAAGCCGCCAGAAGTTCATTATAATCGACAAACTAAACAGTACGAACGCTATGTGAATTACAGTCGTTAGCATTGGAATATCTCCTTCAAGCGACGCTCGTAGCGCTGACGTATCACGTTAATCGTTTCTTCTGGTGTCTCGTCAGAAAAAGCATGGATTAGTATGCCTCGGCGACCCCGAGTAATTTCGCAAGACACTGTTCCAGGGGTCAGAGTAATAGTGCTCGCCAAAATTGTTACAGGCAGTTCGTCTGTCATATCCAGAGGGAATACAAACAAAGCAGGTTTGAGGTGCTTTCTACGGCCTAAGATTAAAGCAGCCACTTTAAAGTTGGCCACGATAATATCGAAAATCAAAATAACGAGATAGACCAGCGCCAAATGTGGCTTTTTAATAGTTTTAAAATCAGGCCAAGCGGGCCGTAACAAAAGCGGTATTAAGGTCGTTATAATTAAACCTAGGATCACCACACCAGGTGCTATTGAATTAAATAGCAGCAACCATATGGCAAATAAGCTTAGTGTTAGAAATGGAGCTGGAAACACTTTACTCATATTGGTTCTCCTCGCCGCTACTAGGCGCAATGACTGTGGTCGGGTAAGATTGCGTATCGAGTAACTCGTCAGCAACACTATCGGTGTAGTCACGGATAGGGTTAGCAAATATAGTTAATATCAATGAGAGCGATAATAACATCCCGATTGCCACACGCTTTCCTATAGGAGCTGATTGTTCATTCGGTTTACCCTGCAGAGTATGCCAAATCATTTTACTACCAGTTCGGCTCATCATTATTAACATCACTAAGGTGGCAAGTAGCATTGTCCCCCACAACCAAAAACCACTCGTTGAGACCGGTGCGGCTTGTAAAATCATGAGTTTCCCAGCAAATCCACTTAATGGAGGTAAGCCGATAATTGCGATGGCCGCAATCAGAAACATAACGGCGTAGGTGTTGTGATTTGCCATACGTTTGCCTGTAACGATACGAGAAGCTGTTTTTCCACGTTCGAATGCCATGACGTCGGCAAGCAAAAACAAAGCGCCTGTGATCACTGTTGAATGAATTAAATAGAACAGGGCTGTACTGATTCCCGCAGCAGAGCTAAAGCTATAAGTTGCTAATAGTGTGCCTACCGAAACGATAACTAAATAAGCAACAAGTAATCTAAAGTCACGGGTACCTAGCATGCCAATAATGCCAAATATTAACGTCAATATACCGAGTATCCATAGCCAGTCTGCTGCGAGCCAAACGAGTTCGTTCGCCTCGGGCCCAAAGATAAGTGTGTAGACACGAATGATTGAATAGACGCCGACTTTGGTCATTATTGCGAAGAGCGCAGCAACCACTCCCGTGGTCGTCGAATAGGCCTGCGGTAGCCAAAAGTGTAGCGGAAGAATCGCTGCTTTAATACCAAACACAGCGAGCAACATGAAGCCTCCAGCTCTCGCCAATGCGGCCTCGTCACCTGATAACTGAGCCACCTTAACCGCCATATCGGCCATGTTAAGTGTACCCGTTGTTGCATATAAGGTGCCCACACTAATCAAAAATAGTGCACTACCGAGCAAGTTTAGTAGTACATAATGGAGCGTCGAACGTACCCGGAATTTGCCACCGCCATGCATCATTAGTCCGTATGACGAGATTAGTAACACCTCGAAAAAGACAAATAAGTTAAAAAGATCGCCCGTGGCAAAGGCGCCGATGATGCCCATTACCTGGAACTGGAAAAGTGCATGGAAATGGGAGCCTAGATTATCTTCGGTATAACAACCATAGATCAGCACCGGCAGTGCTAATACAGCGGTTAATAGGATCATTAAGGTACTGAGTTTATCCAGTACAAGTACAATACCAAAGGGAGCTGACCAGTCACCCAAAGCATAGACTAACATGCCGTTTTGGTTAACGTGCACAAGTAATAATGCGGCACAAACGAGCGTAAGAATACTTGATGCTAAACCAAGCGCGCGCCGTTTAGGCTGAGGACGGTCGCCCCAGGGTAATAGCTGCAGTAGCGCTGTGAATAAGGGTATCAGTATTGGTAAAATTGCTAGGTGTTGTTGCCACATCAGCGTGAAGACTCCCCACTATCTTGTTCGTTCACTTCATCCGTTCCAATTTCACCCCGTGTACGAACCGCCAAAATGACAGAGTACGCGGTCATCGCAAAACCTATTACAATTGCCGTCAGCACGAGTGCCTGCGGTAACGGATCGGCGTATTCGGTGTTCGTACCTAAGATAGGTGCACCGTCAATGGTGAGCCTGCCTGTGGAAAATAGGAATAAGTTGACCGCATACGAGAGCATGGTTATTCCAACCACGACAGGAAATGAACGACCTCTTAGGATCAGAAATACACTGCAGGCGGTTAAAACACCAACGGTCACTGAGAATAATGTTTCCATCTAGTTCCCCTCCTGACGCGGACGATGACGCGTTGTCATTTTCCCAAAGTTACTTAAAATCATCATGGTGGCTCCAATTACGGTTAGGAATACCCCCAAATCGAACAATAACGCAGTTGCGAATTCAAACTTACCAACAAGCGGCCATTTTAAATATGTGAACCAAGAGGTAAGGAAGGGCCGGTCGAAGAACCAACTACCAACGCCTGTTAATGCCGCAATCATCACGCCAAACGACATGAGTGATTGGTAATTTACATTAAATCGTTCCTTCACCCAGTCTACACCGTTAGCAATGTACTGGAGGATCATTGCTGAGGCCGCGATAAGACCGGCGATAAAGCCCCCTCCGGGCAGATTATGGCCGCGCAGGAAGATGTAGACCGCTACCACCATTGCCATCGGAAGGATTAAGTTCGCAACGTTAGTGAGCATCAGCGGGTGTTTGATACGATGCCATGGTCGTCCATCAATATCGCTCGACGGCATGAACGGTTTGAGCTTATTGAGTAACTTATGAATTCCCGCTGCGGCAATAGCTAAAACTGTAATTTCACCGAGAGTGTCGAAGCCACGAAAGTCGACTAGGATAAGGTTGACGACGTTAGTGCCACCACCGCCTGTTTTTGCATTCGCAATGAAAAAATCTGAAATCGTTTCAAAGTCACTCGTCAGGATCCCGTAGTTTAGTGTTGCAACTATACCACCGATTAAACTTGCGATTAAAATATCACGAAATACACGATGCCCGGTTGACGCGCGGGCTGTTTTCTGCGGCATAAAAAATAATGCAAGTACCATGAGAATAATGCTGACTACTTCGACGACCAGCTGTGTCATAGCGAGATCGGGGGCCGAGAAATGCGCGAAGGATATCGATACCACAAGCCCGACGACTGAAAGCATCATAAGCATAATAAAACGGTGACGATGCAAAACAGCCGTGGCAAAGCCTGCAACCATGAGCACAGAAGCACCGACAATAGAAACAAAGTCAACGGGCAGTTGTTCTCTCGAGCCTTCCAAAGTCACTATTTCAAACAACTGCGGAATTACCAGTACGATGACGGAAATAAGTACTAACGCCATGTAGCGCTGTAACGAGCCCGTATCTATATACGTGAACAACTTGTTGGCACTATCGCATATCGACTGCACGATACGCTCGAAGTTATGCTTGGCATCTTGCCCTTCAAACTGACGATTAAACGTAAACAGTTGATCGCGCTGGCTGTAGATAACAATACCACCTACAATAGCGACGGCGCTCATCAACAGTGGGAGGTTGAAACCATGCCAGAGTGCCAGTTTTACCGTTATGTTATCGAGTACAACACTACTTACTGCTTGGTTTAATATACCGGACACCGTGAGCATTGGGAGTAGCCCTATGATAATGCACATGAGTGACAATATAAGAACCGGCAATGCCATCATTTTCGGCGGGTCATGAGGTTGTTTTGGAAGCTCCTTGTATCCACCATTAAAAAACACATCATGAATAAACCGAATAGAATAAGCGACCGATAGTGCTGCGCCCACGGTGGCGAGTACAGGAACAAACCAACTTAATCCACCGAACAGATGTTGGTTGAGAGCTTGATCCAAAAAAAGCTCTTTAGACATAAAACCGTTAAAAGGAGGCACGCCAGCCATCGATGCAGTGACGATCATCGCAAGCGTCGCGGTAATCGGCATAAACTTGAGTAGACCTTGTAGCTTGCGCATATCTCGCGTGCCAGCCTCATGGTCAATTATGCCGGCGGTCATAAATAACCCAGCCTTGAAACACGCGTGATTAATCACGTGGAATAGCGCCGCGATCACAGCAGCCTGTGAGCCGATTCCAAGCAACATACAAATAAGGCCTAAATGGCTTACCGTTGAGAAGGCCAATAACCCTTTTAAGTCGTGTTTAAGTAGTGCGAAATAAGCACCGACTAACATTGTGATCAGACCAATGAGCGTAACAGTAATAAACCAAAACTCGGTTCCTGCCAGAGCAGGGTGCATGCGCGCAAGCAAAAATATACCGGCTTTAACCATCGTGGCTGAGTGCAAGTAAGCACTTACAGGCGTTGGTGCAGCCATAGCATGAGGCAACCAAAACTGAAATGGAAATTGAGCTGACTTAGTAAATGCGCCCAACAATACCAGAATGAGTGCAGGGATATATAAACTGTGTGCTTGAATTGCGTCTTTCGCGGCAAATATTGCGTCCAACTGGTAGCTACCGGCAATATGCCCAATAATCAGCAAGCCAGCGAGCAGTGCTAGTCCACCGGCGCCTGTTGTTGCAAGTGCCATGCGCGCGCCACGACGAGCGTCACTTTGATGATACCAATAACCTATCAACAAGAATGACGATATACTAGTGAGTTCCCAGAATGCCCACATCAACAGCACATTATCGGCTGTGACGATGCCAAGCATTGACGACATAAATAGTAATAAACAGGCGTAGAAACGACTGTCATTATCTTTACTAGACAAATAGTAATGGGCGTATAGGACAATCAACACACCGATACCGAGAATAAGGCTAACGAACAGGAGCGATAAGCCGTCCAGACGGAAGGCAAGGTCAAAATCAATATTCGGTAGCCACTGCTGTATGGCTGTGGGAATATCTCCTGCCAGCGTTTGCTGGGCAAGTGGCCATGCAACCAAAATGCATGAGATGGGTATTGCAATCGTCGCTATCGTCTTTACAGGTCGACTCGTTCGTCGAAGCAGTAAAGGAATCAAAGCACCAATCATTGGCGCGAACACAATATAAAATAGGTTCATAAGCTAAAACGTCTGGCCTCGGTTGCTATTCCACAGAACTGTACAAGTCAAACACAAACAATGTTTTACGAATTTACCATTGTAAAGGATGAGTGCCAACTGATACCGGTCGAGATACGGTGATTAACAAAAAAAGTGAGATAACCCTATCGCTTCAAATTTTTATCTGTTACAATTCGCCGCCCTTTTTATAAGGGAAAAACCAAAAGGCAGCACGACCCGAGAGGGTCTGTTTTTTTAACTAAGCGGGGCACTGAAATGATCCAAATGCAAACTACCCTGGACGTTGCCGATAACTCCGGCGCGCGCAGCGTACAATGTATTAAGGTTCTAGGTGGTTCGCACCGCCGCTACGCGAACATCGGTGATATCATCAAAGTTACTGTCAAGGAAGCAATTCCGCGCGGTAAGGTGAAGAAAGGCGATGTTGTGAATGCGGTGGTCGTTCGCACCAGAAAAGGCGTCCGTCGTCAAGACGGGTCGGTCATCCGTTTTGACCGCAACGCGGCTGTGTTGTTAAACAACAACCAACAGCCAATTGGTACTCGTATCTTCGGTCCGGTAACTCGTGAGCTGCGTTCTGAGCAGTTTATGAAGATTATCTCGTTGGCACCAGAAGTTTTATAAGGAGTCCATTATGGCGGCAAAAATTAAACGTGATGACGAAGTAGTCGTCCTGGCCGGTAAGGACAAGGGCAAGCAAGGCAAAGTCCTTAAAGTTCTTACCGATAAGAATCGCGTGATTGTGGAAGGTGTTAACGTTGTCAAGAAACATCAAAAGCCAAATCCGGCTTTAGGTGAATCAGGTGGCATCGTTGAACAAGAAGCACCAATCCATATTTCAAACGTAGCGATCCTTAACCCAGAGACAGGTAAAGCAGATCGTGTTGGATTCCGATTCGAAGACGGCAAAAAAGTCCGTTTCTTCAAATCGAACAACGCAATCATTTAATTCAATTTTGGAGTTTTACGATGGCGAAACTGCATGATTTTTATAAAGAATCGGTAGTTCCTGGACTGATGAAAGAGTTCAGCTACAACAGCGTCATGCAAGTCCCTCGGATTGAGAAAATCACCCTTAACATGGGTGTTGGTGAAGCTCTGGCTGACAAAAAAGTACTTGATAATGCAGTGGCAGACTTAGAGGCTATCTCTGGTCAAAAGCCAATTCGTACTGTAGCACGCAAGTCTGTCGCCGGTTTCAAAATCCGTGAAGGCTTCCCGATTGGCTGTAAGGTAACTCTGCGCGGCGAGCGTATGTGGGA
Organism: Idiomarina baltica OS145; assembly: GCF_000152885.1. Classification (GTDB taxonomy): domain Bacteria; phylum Pseudomonadota; class Gammaproteobacteria; order Enterobacterales; family Alteromonadaceae; genus Idiomarina; species Idiomarina baltica. The sequence continues at coordinate 9,193 of NZ_CH672408.1, read as the reverse complement.
CTTTTTGCAACGTCTTATTTCGATTGCAATTCCACGTATCCGTGACTTCCGTGGCCTCAACCCTAAGTCGTTTGATGGTCGTGGTAACTACAGCATGGGTGTTCGTGAGCAGATCATCTTTCCGGAAATCGACTATGACAAAGTCGACAAGGTACGTGGTCTGGATATCACCATTACCACTAATGCTGGCACAGATGACGAAGCTCGTGCTTTGCTAGCTGCCTTTAACTTCCCGTTCAGAAAGTAAGGTGTAGAGTTATGGCAAAACAGTCAATGAAAGCGCGTGACGCGAAGCGAGCAAAGCTTGCGTCAAAATACGCAGAAAAACGCAATGCACTGAAAACGGTCATTAATGACCCTAAAGCATCAGACGAAGAGCGTTGGGAAGCCGTACTTAAATTGCAACAGCTCCCACGTGATGCCAGTCCGACACGTCAACGTAATCGTTGTCGTATTACTGGTCGTCCTCACGGTTTCCTCCGTAAGTTTGGCATGAGCCGAATCAAGGTGCGTGAGATGGCGATGCGCGGTGAAATTCCTGGCTTGAAAAAAGCTAGCTGGTAAGCCACGAATCACGGGAGAAAGCAAATATGAGCATGCAAGATCCAATTGCGGATATGTTCACACGCATTCGCAACGCTCAAGGTGCTAACAAAGTGTCAGTAAAGATGCCTTCATCTAAGCAAAAAGTGGCAATCGCCGAAGTGCTTAAGAAAGAAGGTTTCATTATTGATTACCGCACTGAGAGTACTGCTAAACCTGAGCTTGAAATCGAACTTAAATACTTCGAAGGAAAGCCAGTTATTGAATCTATCGAGCGCGTTAGTCGTCCTGGTCTGCGTATTTACAAAAAACGCAACGAGTTACCTAACGTGATGGGTGGTCTGGGTATCGCTGTTGTTTCAACATCGAAAGGCCTAATGACCGACCGTGCCGCTCGCCAAGCTGGTCTTGGTGGCGAAGTCATCGGTTACGTAGCGTAATTAGGAGGTAGGAGATGTCACGTGTTGCTAAAGCACCTATTGAGATTCCTGCTGGCGTTGAAGTTACGCTAAACGGTCAGGAAGTTACCATTAAGGGTGCCCAAGGCTCACTGAGTCACGTTGTTAACGACGCGGTAGAGCTTGTTCAAGAAGAGAACGAGCTACGCACTGTCCCACGCGATGGAGTTGCAAACTCTACTGCGCAAGCGGGCACTGCACGCGCGTTGTTAAACAATATGGTAGTTGGAGTAAGCAAAGGGTTTGAACGTAAGCTGCAATTGATGGGTGTTGGTTACCGTGCGCAAGCGCAAGGTAATAAATTGAACCTAACTTTGGGCTTTTCACATCCTGTAGAGTTCGAGATTCCAGCAGGAATCACAATCGAAACTCCTTCTCAAACTGAGGTTGTCGTTAAGGGCGCAAACAAGCAGCTTGTTGGACAAGTTGCCGCTAACATCCGCGCATATCGTAAACCAGAGCCTTACAAAGGCAAAGGTGTTCGTTATTCGGATGAGCAAGTGCGCCGTAAAGAAGCCAAGAAAAAGTAGGGTAATACGATGGACAAGAAAGCAGCTCGCTTACGTCGTGCTACTCGCGCACGTAAACAAATCAAAGAGTTGGGTGCAAACCGTCTGGTTGTACACCGTACGCCAAGACATATTTATGCACAGTTGATCGCACCTAACGGATCTGAAGTGCTAGCAGCCGCTTCGACGGTTGAAAAGGCGATCCGTGACCAAGTGGAAAAAACAGGTAATGCTGATGCCGCTAAGGTTGTGGGTAAAGTTATCGCTGAACGCGCGGTTGAAAAAGGTATCAAAGACGTTACTTTTGACCGCAGTGGTTTTAAATACCACGGTCGCGTTGCTGCATTAGCAGACGCTGCGCGTGAAGCTGGACTTCAGTTCTAGGAGACGAACATGGCAAATGTAGAAGCTCAAAACGGTGAACTGATTGAAAAGTTGATCACAGTTAATCGTGTAGCAAAAGTTGTTAAAGGTGGTCGTATCTTTAGCTTCACTGCACTGACTGTGGTTGGCGATGGTAAAGGCAAAGTCGGTTTCGGTTACGGTAAAGCACGTGAAGTGCCTGCTGCTATCCAGAAAGCGATGGAAAAAGCACGTCGCAACATGGTGACTGTGCAGCTTAAGGGTGAAACTTTACAGCACCCGGTTAAAGGCCGTCACTCAGGTTCACAGGTATATATGCAACCAGCCTCTGAAGGTACCGGTATCATCGCAGGTGGTGCGATGCGTGCGGTATTGGAAGTTGCAGGTGTACATAACGTGCTTTCAAAAGCATATGGTTCAACCAACCCAATCAACGTTGTTCGTGCAACTATCAAAGCATTGAACGACATGAAGTCGCCTGAGCAAGTTGCGGCTAAGCGTGGATTGCGCGTTGACGAGATACTGGGGTAGTGAACAATGGCGAAAAAGACATTAAAAGTAACACAGACGCGTAGCTCTATCGGTCGTTTACCGAAACATAAAGCTACACTACGTGGCTTGGGTCTCCGCCGTATTGGTCACACAGTAGAGTTGGAAGACACTGCTGCAGTCCGCGGTATGGTGAACCAAGTAATTTACATGGTTAAGGTGGAGGACTAAGCGATGAAACTTAATACTCTTGCTCCTGCACCGGGTGCAAAAAGCAGTAAGAAGCGCTTAGGTCGTGGTATTGGTTCTGGTCTCGGTAAGACTGGTGCTCGTGGTCACAAAGGTCAGAAGTCACGTTCTGGCGGTACCGTGAAGCCAGGTTTCGAGGGCGGTCAAATGCCAATTCAGCGTCGTTTGCCGAAATTTGGCTTTACTTCACGTAAAGCGGCATTAACAGCTGAAGTAAACCTAGCTGAGATCGCTAAAGTTGACGGCGATGTCGTTGACTTAGCAGCGCTTAAAGCGGCTAACTTAGTTCGTAAAGACGTTTTGACCGCTAAGGTCATTAAGTCGGGCGAAATCAGTCGTAAAGTAGCTGTTAAAGGTCTTAAAGTTACAAAAGGCGCTCGCGAAGCTATTGAAGCTGCTGGCGGAAACATCGAAGGATAGGTCTCATGGCTAAACCAGGATTGGAATCAAATCGAGCGCAAGGTGGCTTGTCGGAACTCAAGCGTCGCCTGTTGTTTGTGTTAGGAGCGATTATCGTCTTCCGAGCGGGCTCCTTTGTGCCTATTCCTGGTATTGATGCCGCCGTGTTAGCTCAGCTGTTCTCACAGCAAAAGGACACCATCGTTGCCATGTTTAACATGTTCAGCGGTGGTGCACTTGAGCGCGCATCCGTTTTTGCACTGGGAATAATGCCTTATATCTCTGCTTCAATTATTATGCAATTGGCTACGGTTGTTCACCCGCGTCTAGCAGAATTGAAGAAGGAAGGTGAGGCAGGTCGTCGTAAAATTAGCCAGTATACTCGCTGGGGTACGCTAATTCTTGCTACGTTCCAGTCAATAGGGATTGCCACGGGCTTACCTAACTTGATGCCTGGCCTGGTCATTGATCCAGGCTTTCAGTTTTACTTCACCGCCGTTGTGAGTTTAGTCACAGGCACCATGTTCTTAATGTGGTTGGGTGAACAAATTACTGAACGAGGCATCGGTAACGGTATCTCTATCCTGATTTTCGTGGGTATTGTTGCGGGCTTGCCTTCTGCTATCGGTCAGACAGCAGAACAGGCACGTCAAGGCGATTTAAATATATTACTCTTGTTGCTTATTGGTGTAATCGTGTTAGCGGTTACTTACTTTGTTGTTTTCGTAGAGCGTGGTCAACGTCGTATCGTTGTAAACTACGCCAAGCGTCAGCAGGGACGTAAAGTATTCGCGGCTCAAAGCACACACTTGCCATTGAAAGTTAATATGGCGGGTGTAATTCCACCAATCTTTGCATCAAGCATCATCCTGTTCCCGGGTACAATTGCGACCTGGTTTGGATCAGGTGACGGTGTTGTTGCTGATGTTTTGCAGCAAATTTCGATGACTTTATCTCCAGGTCAGCCACTTTATGTGTTACTATATGCGGCTGCGATTATTTTCTTCTGCTTTTTCTACACGGCGTTGGTATTCAACCCGCGTGAAACAGCAGATAATCTGAAAAAATCTGGAGCGTTCATTCCGGGTATCCGCCCAGGTGAACAAACGTCTAGATACATCGATAAAGTAATGACTCGCTTGACATTGGCAGGCGCGCTATACATTACCTTTGTATGTTTGGTTCCTGAGTTTATGATGATCGCTTGGAACGTTCAGTTCTACTTTGGTGGCACTTCGCTACTGATTATTGTGGTAGTCATCATGGACTTTATGGCACAGGTACAGACTCATATGATGTCTCATCAATACGATTCTGTGCTTAAAAAAGCTAACCTTAAAGGCTACGGCCGCTAAGGTTGGATAGAAACGGAGAGTAGCAATGAAAGTTCGTGCTTCCGTGAAGAAAATCTGCCGTAACTGCAAAATCATCAAGCGCAACGGTGTTGTGCGCGTGATTTGCACTGATGCAAAGCATAAGCAACGGCAAGGTTGATTCGAAGGAAAGGGCGGCGGCTTTAGGGTCGCCACCTTTAGTATTTGCAATTCGGCAATCGGTTGAGTATCCTAACGGGCTTTTCAACTGAAGCCTACAAAAAAAGGAGACGTGTTAGTGGCCCGTATCGCTGGCATTAACGTTCCTGACAATAAACACGCAGTGATTGCATTGACTGCAATCTACGGTATCGGTCGTACTCGCTCTAGCGCAATTTGCGAAGCAGCGGGCATTGCTGAAGATACCCAGATCGGTACATTGTCAGAAGAGAAATTAGACGTTCTTCGTGAAGCAGTAGCTAAGTATGCAGTCGAAGGTGACCTGCGTCGCGAAGTTTCAATGAACATCAAACGGTTGATGGATCTCGGATGTTTCCGTGGTCTTCGTCATCGTCGCAGCCTCCCTTTACGTGGACAGCGCACTAAGACAAACGCGCGCACTCGTAAAGGACCGCGCAAACCGATTAAGAAATAAGGGGGATTGAGTAATGGCTAAAGCACAGACTCGTTCTCGCAAGCGCGTTAAAAAGCAAGTCGCCGATGGCATGGCTCACGTGCATGCATCTTTCAACAACACCATCATCACCATCACAGACCGTCAAGGTAATGCGTTGGCATGGGCTACAGCTGGTGGATCAGGGTTCCGTGGTTCACGGAAATCAACCCCGTTCGCTGCGCAGGTTGCTGCTGAGCGTGCTGGTGAAATGGCGAAGGAATATGGTCTTAAGAACTTGGAAGTATTTGTAAACGGTCCAGGTCCAGGTCGTGAATCATCTATTCGCGCACTGAACGCCGTAGGATACCGCATCACGAATATTACCGATGTGACACCTATTCCTCACAACGGTTGTCGTCCGCCTAAGAAACGTCGCGTTTAAAGGCGTGAATCGATAGTTGGAGAAAGATCATGGCAAGATATTTGGGTCCTAAACTCAAGCTAAGCCGTCGCGAAGGAACAGACTTGTTCCTTAAAAGCGGCGTACGCGCAATCGATTCTAAATGTAAGATCGAAACTGCTCCTGGTCAGCATGGTGCCCGTCGTGGCCGTTTGTCTGATTACGGTGTTCAGTTGCGCGAGAAGCAAAAAGTACGTCGTATGTACGGCGTTTTAGAGAAGCAATTCCGTAACTACTACAAAGAAGCTGCTCGTATTAAAGGCAATACCGGTGAAAACCTGTTGCAGTTGCTAGAACAGCGTTTGGATAACGTAGTTTATCGTATGGGCTTTGCGTCAACGCGCGCAGAAGCTCGTCAGCTAGTCAGTCACAAAGCTGTTGTTGTTAACGGTCAAGTGGTTAACATTCCATCATTCATGGTTCGCCCTGAAGATGTAGTGTCTGTTCGCGAAAAAGCTAAAAAGCAAGCACGTATTAGTGCAGCGCTTGAGCTTTCAGAGCAGCGAGAAAAGCCAGTTTGGTTAGAAGTTGACAGCAGCAAAATGGAAGGTCAGTTCAAGCGTCTTCCTGAGCGCAGTGATTTGTCTGCTGAAATTAACGAACAGTTGATCGTAGAGCTTTACTCTAAGTAAAGCTTAAGCATAGAGAGAGGACACAATGCAGGGTTCTGTTACCGAATTCCTAAAGCCGAGGTTAGTTGACATCGAGCAAATTAGCACGACTCACGCCAAGGTGACACTGGAGCCTCTAGAGCGTGGCTTTGGTTACACCCTACGCAATGCTTTACGTCGTATTCTATTGTCGTCAATGCCAGGCTGTGCAGTGACTGAAGTAGAAATCGACGTGTGCTGCACGAATACAGCAGCA
>NZ_CH672408.1:0-2767 GCF_000152885.1 Idiomarina baltica OS145 | reverse complement strand
CCACCGTGCGGGTGATCAACTGGGTTCATCGCCACACCACGAACGGTAGGACGAACACCACGCCAGCGCTTCGCGCCCGCTTTACCCAATTGACGCAGCATGTGTTCTGCGTTACCCACTTCACCGATGGTCGCTCGACCTTCAGACTGTACACGGCGCATTTCGCCAGAACGCAAACGGATAGTGACATATGCACCATCACGCGCCAGGATTTGGCCATACGCACCTGCTGAACGAGCCAGCTGTGCACCTTTACCTGGTTGCATTTCGATTGCGTGTACTACAGTACCTACTGGGATGTTGCGCATAGGTAAGCTGTTACCCGCTTTAATTGGCGCATCAGAACCTGAAGCAATGCGGTCGCCCACATTCAAGTTCTTAGGAGCCAAAATGTAGCGACGCTCACCGTCTGCGTACAATACCAATGCGATATTCGCTGAACGGTTAGGATCGTATTCAATACGCTCTACCTTTGCAGGGATACCGTCTTTATTACGCTTAAAGTCGATAATACGGTAGTGATGTTTATGACCACCGCCGATGTGACGTACAGTGATACGTCCATTGTTATTACGACCGCCCTTCTTGCTGTTTTTGTCCAGCAATGGAGCAAAAGGCTTGCCTTTGTACAGGTCCTGACCGACGACTTTTACGACGTGGCGTTGACCCGGAGACGTAGGCTTACTTTTAACTACAGCCATGATAATTCCTCCTGTTACTCAGCGCCGCCAACGAAGTCGATGTCAGCACCCTCTTTCAGGGCCACATACGCTTTTTTCCAGTCGCTACGTTTACCGAAGCGGAAACCAGTGCGTTTAGATTTACCCTTAACGTTCACTGTGCGTACGTTTTTAACTTCAACTTCAAAAAGTTTTTCGACAGCTGCTTTGATTTCGGACTTAGTCGCATCTTTAGCTACTTTGAAAACTACAGTGTTGTAGCCTTCAGCAGTCATGGTGCTTTTTTCCGAAACGTGAGGTGCCAAGATTACATTAAGTAAACGTTCTTCGCGCATCATGACAACACCTCCTCAAGCTGCTTAACTGCGTCAGCAGTCATCAGGACGTTTTCAAACGCGATTAAGCTTACTGGGTCGATGCCTTGAACATCACGTACGTCAACTTTATGCAAGTTGCGTGACGCAAGGAACAAGTTCTCGTCAACTTCTTTAGTCACGATCAAAACGTCGTTCAGGTTCAATTCTTTCAACTTCGCAACGAGTTGTTTAGTCTTTGGCGCTTCAAGCTCAAAGTTCTCAACAACCTGCAAACGGTCTTGACGAATCAATTCTGACAGGATGCTTTTTACAGCACCGCGGTACATTTTTTTGTTAACTTTCTGTTCGTGGTTTTGCGGTTTCGCCGCAAAAGTAGTACCACCTGAGCGCCAGATTGGGCTACGGATAGTACCGGCACGTGCACGACCCGTGCCTTTTTGACGCCATGGTTTCTTACCACCACCAGCAACTTCAGAACGAGTTTTCTGAGCTTTGGTACCCTGACGAGCACCCGCTGCATATGCAACAACTACCTGGTGGACAAGTGCTTCGTTGAACTCACGTCCAAAGGTAGCTTCGGAAACCTCAAGAGCGCCTTTTGCGTCTTTCAATGTTAATTCCATCACCATTCTCCTCAGACGTTACGCCTTGACCGCAGGTTTAACGATCACATCGCCACCGGTAGCGCCAGGGACAGCACCTTTAATCAATAAAAGGTTGCGTTCAGCGTCTACACGAACCAACTCAAGTGATTGAGTTGTCACGCGCTCGTTACCCATTTGACCGGCCATTTTCTTGCCTTTGAAAACTTTACCTGGTGATTGGTTTTGACCAATTGAACCAGGAGCACGGTGCGATAATGAGTTACCGTGGGTAGCGTCTTGAGTGCGGAAGTTCCAGCGTTTAACGGTACCAGCAAAGCCTTTACCTTTAGACGTACCTGTAACATCCACTTTCTTAATTTCTGAGAATACTTCTACTGTAATCTCAGAACCTACTGCGAAATCATCGCCTTCGCCGTCTTCTAAGCGAAATTCCCAAAGACCACGACCTGCCTCAGAACTCGCCTTAGCAAAATGACCTGCTGAAGGCTTGTTTACGCGGCTAGCTTTCTTTTCGCCTGTGGTTACTTGAAGCGCACGATAACCGTCAGTTTCCTCAGTTTTAACCTGAGTCACGCGGTTAGCCAGCACTTCGATCACAGTAACAGGAACAGAAGCGCCGTCTTCCTGGAAGACACGCGTCATTCCTACTTTACGACCGACTAGACCTATAGCCATTGTTAAAACCTCTCGTGTGTAATCCTATTACTGCCCACTTAACCCAAGCTGATCTGTACATCAACGCCAGCTGCCAAATCCAAACGCATTAACGCGTCAACAGTTTTGTCAGTTGGGTCCATGATATCGATCAGACGCTTGTGGGTGCGGATTTCGTACTGGTCACGCGCATCTTTGTTTACGTGTGGAGAAATCAGCACGGTGAAGCGTTCTTTCCGAGTTGGCAGTGGAATTGGTCCACGTACCTGCGCGCCAGTGCGTTTTGCAGTATCAACGATCTCTGCAGTTGACTGGTCAATCAGACGGTGATCGAACGCTTTCAATCGAATCCGAATTCTTTGATTAGCCATAAAAAATCAAAGCCTCAAATTAAAGAGCATTTAAAAAAGAGCACAGACAAACGCAACCTCCCTGGCACATACCGGGGGTGCGATTATCTACGTCAACCATTCAATCCCCTATCGGGACTGTTGTGGAACACCAATTAAGC
>NZ_CH672409.1:116436-169165 GCF_000152885.1 Idiomarina baltica OS145 | reverse complement strand
CTTATAATTCGCGTCCTTTTTTAACGGGGAGCCGATTGAGTAACGTGACTCTGCAACGTTACGAGGCGTTAAACCCACAACAGAGGTAACTATCATGGCGAAAAAAGTATCAGCCATTATTAAATTACAGGTAGCTGCTGGTTCAGCTAACCCGTCACCACCGGTTGGTCCTGCATTGGGTCAGCATGGTGTGAACATCATGGAATTCTGTAAGGCGTTCAACGCACAGACTGACAACTTGGAAAAAGGTGCGCCTGTTCCAGTTGAAATTACTGTGTTTGAAGACCGTTCTTTCACGTTCATCACGAAAACTCCACCAGCGTCTTTCTTGCTTAAGAAAGCAGCTGGCATCAAAAGTGGTTCTGGCCGTCCTAACACTGAAAAAGTGGGTACGGTAACTCGCGAACAGTTAGAAGAAATCGCGAAAACTAAAGAACCAGACTTAACTGCTGCTGATTTAGACGCAGCTGTACGCACTATCGCCGGCTCTGCTCGTGCGATGGGCTTGAACGTGGAGGGCTAAGACATGGCTAAATTAACTAAGCGCGCTCGCATGATCCGCGAGAAAGTAGAAGCCCGTGACTACGATGTAAACGAAGCTATCACGTTGTTGAAAGAATTGGCGACCGCTAAGTTTACCGAGAGTGTTGACGTATCTGTTAACCTAGGCATTGATGCACGTAAATCGGACCAAAACGTTCGTGGCGCAACTGTATTGCCAAATGGTACAGGTCGTGACGTTCGCGTTGCTGTTTTCACTTCAGGCGCTAACGCTGATAAAGCGAAAGAAGCCGGTGCCGACATCGTTGGCATGGAAGACTTAGCTGAGCAAGTTAAGAAAGGTGAAATGAACTTCGACGTAGTTGTTGCTTCTCCTGATGCAATGCGCGTTGTTGGTCAGTTAGGCCAAATCTTGGGTCCACGTGGCCTGATGCCTAACCCTAAAACCGGTACTGTAACGCCAGACGTTGCAACGGCTGTTAAAAATGCTAAAGCAGGTCAGGTTCGCTATCGTAACGATAAAAACGGCATCATCCACGCGACGATCGGTCGTGTAGATTTTGACAACGACAAGTTGAAAGAAAACTTAGAATCGTTGTTAGCCGCGCTGAAGAAAGCTAAGCCTTCTTCTGCTAAAGGCGTATACATCAAGCGCATCAGCCTTTCGACTACGATGGGTGCTGGTGTTGCGATTGACCAGGGTACTGTCAGCGCTGGTTAATAAAGGTTTGTGGGTTGGAGCTGCGGTGGATTGCTCAAAAGGCATGAAGCATAGCTCCCATCCAAGACCGTAGGTGTACCGCAGGAATATTGCGGCACTTAATGTCCTACGCAGATGGTGATATCCGACTCAGGCTCTCTGGGTAGAGAATCACCGTGACAACGTGGTGAGTTTAGGCTCACCTAATTGTAACGAGGGGCTTAGGCTCCAAAAGAAAACGAGGTGATATCAGTGGCAATTGGTTTAGCCGGAAAGAAAGCAATCGTTAAAGAAGTTAACGACGTCGCTTCAAATGCGCTAGCCGTCACCGTTGCTGAATATCGAGGCATCGAAGTAGCCGACATGACCGCGTTGCGCAAAAAAGCACGTGAGCAAGGTGTGTTTCTTAAAGTAGTACGTAACACACTTGCAAAACGCGCCTTTGAGGGCACGCAGTTTGAGGATATGAGCGAAGCGCTTAAAGGACCTCTTGTTTATGGATTCTCTTTGGACGCACCGGGCGCATCTGCTCGTTTGTTCAAAGATTTCTCTAAAGAGAACAAGAACCTTCAGGTAACGGCTCTATCTATCGGTAACGGCATCATGGGTCCTGAAAAATTGGACGCAGTTGCTTCACTTCCGACTCGTGATGAAGCATTGGCTAAATTGCTCGCCACCTTCAAAGCACCGGTTAGCAAATTCGTTAAAACAGTTAACGAAGTACCTGCTAAGTTCGTGCGTACGTTGGCAGCAATTAAAGACGCTAAATAAATCGTTGGTTTTAAAACCGTTTTTTGTAATTATCAACCCAGGAGTTTAGAGTAATGGCTCTGACTAAAGAAGATATCTTAAACGCGATCGCTGAAATGCCAGTAATGGAATTGGTAGAGTTGATCGAAGCAGCTGAAGAAAAATTCGGCGTTGACGCATCTGCAGCAGTAGCAGTAGCAGCTGGCCCAGCGGCTGGCGGCGAAGCAGCGGCTGAAGAGCAAACTGAATTCGACGTTATCTTGAAAGGCGCTGGTAGCAACAAAGTTGCAGCTATCAAAGCTGTTCGCGGCGCAACTGGCCTTGGCTTGAAAGAAGCTAAAGCTATGGTTGAGTCTGCACCTGTTGCTGTTAAAGAAGGCATCAGCAAAGACGACGCTGAAGAGTTGAAGAAGCAGCTTGAAGAAGCTGGTGCGGAAGTTGAAGTTAAGTAATTCAACTGTTGCACGAAATCTGGCCTAAGGGCCATAGGCTGGTGGTTAAATAACCACCAGCCTTTTCGCGCTTTAACGCTTGTACGATTTTTGCCCGTATTTCGTTGCAGTCGCGTGAAAAAATAAAACGGGAACGACAGATTTTTGTTATCTGTTTTTAACCATCGAACCACTCGTTGGTTAGGGTCATCAATCAGCTAGCTGAGGAACCCCATGGCGTACTCCTACTCAGAGAAAAAACGTATTCGTAAGGACTTTGGTAAAAGACCTCAGGTCTTAGAAGTGCCTTACTTGCTGTCAATGCAGCTTGATTCATTCAAAAAATTTATTGAAGTCGATCCAGAGGCTAATAATGGCCTTGAAGCGGCTTTCCGTTCGGTCTTTCCGATTGCCAGCTATTCCGGTAATGCGGAACTGCAGTACGTCAGTTACCACTTAGGTGAGCCGGCTTTCGATGTTGAAGAATGTCAAATCCGCGGCATCACTTACTCTGCACCGCTGCGCGTTAAACTTCGCTTAGTGTTGTTTGATAAAGAAGCGGCTGCTGGCACAGTTAAGGACATCAAAGAGCAAGAAGTCTACATGGGCGAGATCCCATTGATGACAGAAAACGGTACTTTTGTCATCAATGGTACCGAGCGTGTGATTGTCTCTCAGTTACACCGTTCGCCAGGCGTGTTCTTTGATCATGATAAAGGTAAATCACACTCGTCAGGTAAAGTCCTGTATAACGCGCGTGTTATTCCTTACCGTGGTTCTTGGCTCGATTTTGAATTCGATCCTAAAGACAACGTATTCGTACGTATTGACCGTCGTCGCAAGTTACCTGCGTCGATCATCTTGCGTGCATTAGAGTATACCACCGAAGAAATCCTTGAGATGTTCTTCGAGACGACATATTTCGAAATTCTGAAAACCAAAGTTAAGATGCAGTTGGTTCCAGAACGTCTTCGTGGTGAGACTGCTAAGTTCGATATTAAAGACAGCAACGGCGAAATCGTTGTTGAGAAAGGTCGTCGTGTAACGGCTCGTCATATCCGTCAATTAGAAAAGTCGGAGATGAAAGAGTTAGAAGTGCCTGTTGAATACATGGTCGGCAAAGTGCTTGCCAAAGATTATGTCAGCAAGGAAACCGGCGAAGTTGTCGCAAAAGCGAACGATGAATTAACACTTGAGCTTATCGCTAATTTAAGCGAAGCGGGCGTGAAGAAGATCGAGACACTGTTCGTCAACGATCTCGATCATGGTCCTTACATGAGCGAAACATTACGCGTTGATTCAACGACCAATCGCCTCGAGGCATTGGTCGAAATCTATCGCATGATGCGTCCAGGTGAGCCGCCCACGCGAGAAGCTGCCGAAGCACTCTTCGATAACCTGTTCTTTAGCGAAGAACGTTACGACTTATCGACTGTTGGTCGAATGAAGTTCAATCGTCGTTTAGGTCGCGAAGACTTATCAGGGAAAAATACCCTGACCAACGAAGATATTATTGACGTCATGAAAAAGCTCATCGAGATCCGTAACGGTCTTGACGAGGTTGACGATATCGATCACTTGGGTAACCGCCGTATCCGTTCAGTCGGTGAAATGGCAGAAAACCAATTCCGTGTTGGTTTGGTACGTGTTGAACGCGCGGTGAAAGAGCGCCTTTCATTAGGTGACCTTGATAATACAATGCCGCAAGACTTGATAAACGCAAAACCTATCAGTGCTGCGGTTAAAGAGTTCTTTGGCTCAAGCCAATTGTCACAGTTCATGGACCAGAATAACCCATTGTCAGAAGTAACGCACAAGCGTCGTATTTCTGCTTTAGGTCCAGGTGGTTTGACGCGTGAACGTGCGGGCTTCGAAGTACGTGACGTACATCCAACTCACTACGGTCGTTTATGCCCAATCGAAACGCCTGAAGGTCCAAACATCGGTTTGATTAACTCGTTGTCGACCTTTGCACGCACCAATGAATACGGCTTCCTTGAGACGCCTTATCGTCGGATTGAAAACGGTGTCGTGACCGATGAGGTTGAATACCTCTCTGCAATCGAAGAAGGTAACTACGTAATCGCTCAGGCTAACGTTGCGTTGAACGACCAAGGTGAGCTCGTTGACGATCTCGTACCGTGCCGTCATAAAAACGAATTCACCTTGATGAACCGTGAACAAGTTCAGTTCATGGACGTTGCGCCACAGCAGATCGTATCGATTGCGGCAAGTATGATCCCGTTCTTAGAACACGATGATGCTAACCGTGCCTTGATGGGCTCGAACATGCAACGTCAAGCCGTACCAACGCTACGGGCTGATAAGCCGTTAGTAGGTACCGGCATTGAGCGTACGATTGCGGTTGATTCAGGCGTTACTATCGTCGCTAAACGCGGCGGTGTTGTAGATTACGTCGATGCTGCGCGTATCGTTGTTAAGGTAAATGAGGAAGAGATGGTACCGGGTGAAGCAGGTATCGACATTTACAACTTAACCAAATACAAGCGCTCGAACCAGAACACATGTATTAACCAAAAGCCAACGGTACGTCTTGGCGAACCGGTAATGCGTGGTGATGTGTTAGCAGACGGTCCATCGACTGACTTAGGTGAACTCGCTTTAGGTCAAAACCTTCGCGTGGCATTTATGCCATGGAATGGTTATAACTTTGAGGATTCGATTCTTCTTTCTGAGCGTGTTGCTCAAGAGGATCGCTTGACCACGATTCACATTCAAGAATTGAACTGTGTAGCGCGTGATACCAAGTTGGGTGCGGAAGAAATTACGAGCGATATCCCGAACGTAGGTGAGTCTGCGTTGGGTAAATTGGATGAAGCCGGTGTTGTTTATGTGGGTGCTGAAGTTAAAGGCGGCGATATCCTCGTAGGTAAAGTAACACCTAAAGGCGAAACCCAATTAACGCCAGAAGAAAAACTTTTGCGTGCAATCTTTGGTGAGAAAGCGTCTGATGTTAAAGACAGCTCATTACGTGTGCCAAATGGTGTTAACGGTACGGTTATCGATGTTCAAGTATTCACCCGTGACGGTGTTGAAAAAGATAAACGTGCAGTCGCTATCGAAGAGATGCAATTGGCTAAGGTTAAGAAAGATTTAACCGAAGAATTCAAGATCCTCGAAGATGGCATTTATGGCCGCGCACGTAGTTTGTTATTGAACAACGGTTTTGACGAAGCCAAGCTGGCAAGCATGGATCGTTCAAACTGGTTAACACAAGGTTTGGCAGACGAGAGTGCTCAGGAACAACTTGAGCAGATCGCTGAGCAATATCAACAGACGCGTGAAGATTTCGATCAGAAGTTTGAGATGAAACGCCGCAAGATTACCCAAGGTGATGACTTAGCACCGGGTGTCCTTAAGATTGTTAAGGTCTACCTCGCTGTACGTCGTCGCATTCAACCGGGTGATAAATTAGCGGGTCGTCACGGTAACAAAGGTGTTATCTCGACTATCATCCCGAACGAAGATATGCCTCATGATGAAGAGGGTAATCCGGTCGATATCGTACTAAACCCGTTGGGTGTACCATCGCGGATGAACATTGGTCAGATCCTTGAGACCCATTTAGGTATGGCAGCTCGTGGTATCGGTACCAAGATCGACAAGATGTTGAAAGCACAACGTGCAATGGCCGAGTTACGTGACTTTATCCAACAGGTTTATGACTTGGGTGAAGGACGCCAGAAAGTAGATTTAGCCGAGTTCAGTGATGACGAAGTACTTCGTCTAGCAGGCAACTTACGTGCAGGTCTACCGACAGCAACCCCGGCATTTGACGGTGCGATTGAAGAAGAAATTAAAGCACTTCTTAAATTAGCGGATATCCCTGAATCAGGTCAGATTCCGTTGATTGATGGTCGTACAGGCGAACGTTTTGAGCGTGATGTAACAGTCGGTTACATGTACATGCTGAAACTGAATCACTTGGTCGACGATAAGATGCACGCACGTTCAACCGGTTCTTATAGCTTGGTTACGCAACAGCCGCTGGGTGGTAAAGCTCAGTTCGGTGGTCAGCGCTTCGGTGAGATGGAAGTATGGGCCCTCGAAGCATACGGCGCAGCTTACACCTTGCAAGAAATGTTGACCGTTAAGTCGGACGACGTAAACGGTCGTACGAAGATGTACAAGAACATCGTGGATAACAACTTGCAGATGGAAGCGGGTATGCCTGAATCCTTCAACGTATTGCTGAAGGAAATCCGTTCACTCGGTATTAATATCGAGTTGGAAGAAGGCTAATCGAGCTTTTTGTTATTGAATTTGGGGAGTGCTTGCACTCCCCGTGGTTGAACTCCGACAGGAGATAAATCGTGAAAGACTTGCTTAAGTTTTTAAAACCGGCTAACCAATCAGAAGAATTTGATGGAATTCGTATTGCGTTAGCGTCACCAGACATGATCCGTAGTTGGTCATATGGTGAAGTTAAAAAGCCGGAAACCATTAACTATCGTACGTTCAAACCTGAACGTGATGGTCTTTTCTGTGCGCGTATCTTTGGTCCAGTTAAGGATTACGAGTGTCTTTGCGGCAAGTATAAGCGCCTGAAGCACCGTGGTGTTATCTGTGAGAAGTGTGGCGTAGAAGTTACTTTGACCAAAGTTCGCCGTGAGCGTATGGGCCATATCGAATTGGCGAGCCCAGTGGCGCACATTTGGTTCTTGAAATCATTGCCCTCACGCATTGGCTTGATGCTTGATATGACTTTGCGCGACATTGAGCGCGTATTGTACTTCGAATCATATGTCGTGACCGAGCCAGGTTTGACGACGTTAGAGCGTTATCAAATCTTGACTGAGGAAGAGTACCTCGATGCACTCGAAGAGCACGGCGATGAGTTCGATGCGAAAATGGGGGCGGAAGGTATACTTGATTTGCTGCGCACTATCGATATCGATGGCGATATCCAGCAATTGCGTGAAGAGTTACCAGAGACAAACTCTGAAACTAAGCGTAAGAAAATCAGTAAACGTCTGAAGCTGCTTGAATCTTTCCAGATGTCAGGAAACAAACCTGAGTGGATGATCTTGCGCGTATTGCCGGTGTTGCCACCTGACTTGCGTCCATTGGTACCACTTGATGGCGGCCGCTTCGCAACATCAGACTTGAACGACCTATACCGTCGTGTCATTAACCGTAACAACCGTCTTAAGCGTCTACTTGACTTAGCCGCACCAGACATCATCGTTCGCAACGAAAAACGTATGTTGCAAGAAGCGGTTGACGCGTTGTTAGACAACGGTCGTCGTGGTCGTGCGATCACAGGTTCTAATAAACGTCCTCTGAAATCTCTTGCTGACATGATCAAAGGTAAGCAGGGTCGTTTCCGTCAGAACCTTCTGGGTAAACGTGTTGACTATTCAGGTCGTTCGGTTATCACCGTAGGTCCTAAACTACGTTTGCACCAGTGTGGTCTGCCTAAGAAGATGGCACTCGAATTATTTAAACCATTTATCTACGGCAAGCTTGAGCGTCGTGGTTTAGCGACCACCATCAAAGCGGCTAAGAAAATGGTTGAGCGTGAAACTGCAGAAGTTTGGGATATCTTGGATGAAGTGATCAAAGAGCACCCGGTGTTATTGAACCGTGCGCCAACACTTCACCGTTTGGGTATCCAAGCTTTTGAACCGGTGCTCATCGAAGGTAAAGCGATTCAGTTACACCCATTGGTGTGTGCGGCTTATAACGCTGACTTTGACGGCGACCAAATGGCGGTTCACTTGCCATTGACGCTTGAAGCGCAGCTCGAAGCGCGCGCGTTGATGATGTCAACCAATAACGTACTATCGCCTGCGAGCGGTGACCCGATCATCGTTCCATCACAAGACGTTGTCTTAGGTCTTTATTACATGACCAAAGAGAAAATCAACGGCAAAGGCGAAGGTATGGCATTCAAGAACCCTAAAGAGGTCGAGAAAGCCTATCGTAGCGGTGCAGTCGAATTGCACACGCGTATTAAAGTGCGTATCGCGGATACAATTATCCATGAAGATGGCACCCGTGAAAAACGCTTGATGTTGCGTGACACCACTGTAGGTCGTGCGATTTTGTCATTGATCATGCCAGAGGGCTTACCATTTGAGCTGATCGATCAGCCAATGGGTAAAAAGCCAATCGCGCGTATGCTTAATCAAGCGTATCGCGATATCGGTTTGAAAGAGACGGTCGTATTCGCTGACCAAGTGATGTATACCGGTTTCCATTACGCGATGATTTCTGGTGCGTCTGTCGGTATAAACGACATGGTGATTCCTGAAGCGAAGAAAGAAATCGTTGCCGCCGCGGAAGAAGAAGTCGCTGAGATTCAAGAGCAGTTCGAATCGGGTTTGGTAACCGCAGGCGAAAAATACAACAAAGTTATCGATATCTGGTCAACGGCGAACGAGAAAGTCTCGAAAGCTATGATGGAGAACCTGTCGAAAGAGGTCGTCAAAAATAAAGAGGGTGACGACGAAGAACAAGCTTCGTTCAACTCAATCTTTATGATGGCAGACTCAGGCGCTCGTGGTAGCCCCGCACAGATCCGTCAGCTGGCCGGTATGCGTGGTTTGATGGCGAAGCCAGATGGCTCAATCATCGAAACGCCTATCGTCGCGAACTTCCGTGAAGGTTTGAACGTACTTCAGTACTTCATTTCAACTCACGGTGCGCGTAAAGGTTTGGCCGATACCGCATTGAAGACAGCGAACTCAGGTTATCTGACACGTCGTCTGGTCGACGTTTCGCAAGACGTGGTTATCATGGAAGAAGACTGTGGTACACACGATGGCTTGTACATGAAGCCGTTGATCGAAGGTGGTGATGTTGTAGAACCACTGCGTGAGCGTGTATTAGGTCGTGTTCTATGTGAAGACGTCATGCAACCAGGCAGCGAAAAAGACGTGTTATTACCACGTAACACGCTGCTTGATGAAAAGAACTGTGATGTTCTCGAAGAGAACTCAATCGACGAAGTTAAAGTTCGCTCGGTAATCACGTGTGATACTGACTTCGGTGTTTGTGCACACTGTTACGGTCGTGACTTGGCGCGTGGCCACATGGTTAACCAAGGTGAAGCTGTGGGTGTTATCGCTGCGCAGTCAATCGGTGAACCAGGTACACAGTTGACGATGCGTACGTTCCACATTGGTGGTGCGGCATCACGTGCGACAGCAGAAAACAACATTCAGGTGAAGAATCCAGGTACCTTGAAGCTGCACAACGCGAAATGGGTTGTTAACAGCGATAATCAACCTGTGATCACTTCACGTTCAACTGAATTAACGCTTATCGACGAGTTTGGTCGTGAGCGCGAGCGTTACAAAGTACCTTATGGTGCGGTGTTGAAGAAAGGCGAAGGCGACAGTGTCGACGGCGGCGAAACCGTTGCAAACTGGGACCCGCATACGCACCCAATCATCACCGAGGTAGAAGGTCGCTTGAAGTTCGTTGACCTGATTGATGGTGTTACCATGACCCGTCAAACCGACGAACTCACCGGTTTATCAAGTATCGTTGTACTGGAGACAGGTCAACGTACCAGCGCCGGTAAAGATATGCGTCCAATGGTTAAGTTGGTCGACGGCCAAGGCAATGATGTAAACATCGCGGGTACAGACATTCCTGCGCAGTACTTCTTGCCGGGTAATGCGATCATTAACCTTGAAGATAACGCTGAAGTTAAAGTGGGTGATACGGTTGCTCGTATCCCGCAAGAAGGTTCGAAAACGCGCGACATCACGGGTGGTCTTCCACGCGTTGCCGACTTGTTCGAAGCACGTCGCCCGAAAGAACCTGCAATTTTGGCAGAGAAAACAGGTACCGTATCCTTTGGTAAAGAAACTAAAGGTAAACGTCGCCTGATTATCACGCCAAACGACGGTACTGATCAGCACGAAGAGATGATTCCAAAATGGCGTCAGCTGAACGTGTTTGAAGGTGAACAGGTCCAAAAAGGTGAGGTGATCGCCGATGGTCCAGAAGCACCGCATGACATCTTGCGTCTACGAGGCGTTAGCGCAGTAGCTAACTACATCGTTAACGAAGTACAAGAAGTCTACCGTTTACAAGGTGTTAAGATTAACGATAAGCATATCGAAACTATCGTTCGTCAAATGCTACGTAAAGCGCTTATCTTGCGCGCCAA
This sequence comes from Idiomarina baltica OS145, assembly GCF_000152885.1. Lineage (GTDB taxonomy): Bacteria > Pseudomonadota > Gammaproteobacteria > Enterobacterales > Alteromonadaceae > Idiomarina > Idiomarina baltica. The sequence continues at coordinate 158,637 of NZ_CH672409.1, read as the reverse complement.
CGATACCAACTTGCTTGAGGGCGAGATGGTAGAAATGGCAGAAGTGCTAGCAGCCAATGCGAAAGCAGAAGCTGAAGGCAAACAGCCAGCTACCTTCGAGCGTCAGTTGTTGGGTATTACGAAGGCATCATTGTCGACTGAATCATTTATTTCAGCGGCATCGTTCCAGGAAACAACACGCGTGCTTACCGAAGCCGCTGTTGCTGGACGCAAAGATACCTTACGCGGCTTGAAAGAAAACGTTATCGTAGGTCGCTTAATCCCTGCTGGTACAGGTTACTCGTACCACAAGGAGCGTATGGAGCGTCGTCAAGCAGAGCTTGAAGTCGAAGATACAGCACCTAAGATGACAGCTGAAGAAGCCGAACAGCAGTTGGCCGATGCGCTAAATGCAGGCGGTGACAGTGGGTCTACATCTGAGTAATTCACTCGATTAAACCCTCGCTCAGCGATTAAGCCGGTGCTCATTGAGTGCCGGCTTTCTTATATAGCCTTGACAGGTGAAAATATGACCATTAAAATTCCCGCTCCCGAATTTCGGGATCTGGTCCATTTATTGGTCAGAAACCAAGTGATTTTTCACTGGTGTAAGCGACATCAACAAAACTAGGAGTATTTAATGGCAACAGTTAACCAGCTGGTGCGTAAAGGCCGTCAAAAGCCCGTTGTGAAAAGCAACGTTCCGGCTCTTGAAGCGTGCCCTCAAAAACGCGGTGTTTGTACCCGTGTTTACACAACAACCCCAAAGAAGCCGAACTCGGCGATGCGTAAAGTGTGTCGTGTGCGTCTTACTAACGGTTACGAAGTATCTTCGTACATCGGTGGTGAAGGCCACAACTTACAAGAGCACTCGGTTGTATTGATCCGTGGCGGTCGTGTAAAAGACTTGCCAGGTGTTCGTTATCACACCGTTCGTGGCGCACTTGACTGTTCAGGTGTAAACGATCGTAAACAAGGCCGTTCTAAATACGGCGCGAAGCGGCCTAAATCTTAACGGTTCTCCGTTAGTAAGGCCAAACTGTTTGTACGTTTTGGGGAATACCCTGAATTAATCGGAGAATATTGAGATGCCAAGAAGACGCGTCATAGGTCAACGTAAAATCCTTCCAGATCCTAAGTTCGGATCAGAGTTGTTGGCCAAATTTATCAATGTCGTCATGGTAGACGGCAAAAAAGCAGTCGCTGAAAAGATTATCTACGGTGCACTAGACATTCTTGCTGAGAAATCTGGTAAAGACCACTTAGACATCTTCGAGAATGCGCTTGATAATGTTCGCCCAACCGTCGAGGTTAAATCTCGTCGCGTAGGTGGTTCAACCTATCAGGTTCCGGTCGAAGTACGTCCTGTGCGTCGTAATGCACTGGCAATGCGCTGGTTAGTTGATGCAGCGCGCACCCGTGGTGAAAAATCAATGTCGCAGCGTTTGGCAGCAGAAATGCTAGACGCATCTGAAAACAAAGGGTCTGCTGTGAAGAAACGTGAAGACGTTCACCGCATGGCTGAAGCAAACAAAGCGTTTGCTCACTATCGCTGGTAATTTCACAGTTAACCGACTAAGGAGTTTATTGTGGCTCGTAAAACTTCCATTGAGCGCTATCGTAATATTGGTATCTGCGCTCACGTAGACGCTGGTAAAACAACCACCACTGAACGTGTGTTGTTCTACACTGGCCTGTCTCACAAGATTGGTGAGGTGCACGATGGTGCAGCTACCATGGACTGGATGGAACAGGAGCAGGAACGTGGTATCACCATCACCTCTGCCGCAACGACATGTTTCTGGCAAGGTATGGACAAACAGTTCCCTGAGCATCGTATCAATATCATCGATACTCCCGGACACGTTGACTTTACCATTGAGGTAGAGCGTTCATTACGTGTTCTTGACGGTGCAGTCGTCGTATTGTGTGCTTCATCAGGTGTTCAGCCTCAGACTGAAACTGTATGGCGTCAGGCGAACAAATACGAAGTACCACGTATGGTATTCGTGAACAAGATGGACCGTGCAGGTGCGGACTTCTTGTCAGTTGTTCATCAAATGAAAACCCGCTTAAATGCAGAAGCAGTGCCAATGCAACTGCCTGTAGGCGCAGAAGACAACTTCCGCGGCGTGGTTGATTTGATCAAAATGAAGTTCATCAACTGGAACGATGAAGACATGGGTACTTCATTCACATATGAAGATATCCCTGCTGACATGGTTGACGAGTGTGAAGAACATCACAACAACTTGGTTGAAGCTGCGGCTGAAGCTAACGAAGAGTTGATGAACAAATACCTTGAAGAAGGTGAGTTGACTGAAGCAGAAATCAAACAAGGTCTTCGCGCACGCACGTTGGCGAACGAGATCTGCTTGGTTGCTGCTGGTTCAGCGTTCAAAAACAAAGGTGTTCAAGCAGTGCTTGACGCGGTCATCGAGTATCTTCCGTCACCGACAGAAGTTAAGCCTATTACAGGTATCCTTGATGACGAGTCTGAAGGTGTTCGTAAGTCTTCTGACGACGAGCCGTTCTCAGCACTTGCGTTTAAAATCGCGACTGACCCGTTCGTGGGTACACTGACGTTCGTTCGCGTATACTCTGGTGTACTTAATCAGGGTGACGGTGTTGTTAACCCAGTTAAGAACAAGAAAGAGCGCGTTGGACGTATGGTTCAGATGCACTCAAACAGCCGTGAAGAGATCAAAGAAGTGCGCGCGGGCGACATCGCGGCCTTGATTGGTCTTAAAGACGTGACAACCGGTGACACGCTGTGTGATCCAAGCAACAAGATTATTCTTGAGCGTATGGAATTCCCAGAACCGGTTATTTCTGTTGCAGTAGAACCGAAAACTAAAGCCGACCAAGAGAAAATGGGTATTGCCCTTGGTAAGTTGGCCGCAGAAGATCCATCATTCCGCGTTAAAACGGATGAAGAGTCAGGTCAAACTATCATCTCTGGTATGGGTGAGCTTCACCTTGATATCATCGTTGACCGTATGAAGCGTGAATTCAAAGTTGAATGTAACGTTGGTCAGCCTCAGGTTGCATACCGTGAAGCAATCCGTAACGCGGTTGAAGTTGAAGGCAAATTCGTTCGTCAATCAGGTGGTCGTGGTCAATTCGGTCACGTATGGCTGAAGCTTGAGCCAATGGCGATTGAAGAAGATGAAAACGGTGATGACATCACTTACCAATTCGTAAACGAAATCGTTGGTGGTGTGGTACCTAAGGAATACATTCCTGCGGTAGACCGTGGTATCAAAGAGCAGATGGAACAAGGTGTTCTTGCTGGCTACCCAGTATTGGGTGTTAAGGCAACCTTGTACGACGGTTCTTACCACGATGTTGACTCATCAGAGATGGCGTTTAAAATCGCCGGTAGCATGGCTTTCAAAAAGGGTGCATTGCAAGCGCAACCTGTATTGCTTGAGCCTATGATGAAAGTTGAAGTTATCACTCCAGAAGAGTCAATGGGTGATGTTGTCGGTGACCTTAACCGCCGTCGTGGTCTTATCGAAGGTATGGAAGAGGCACCAGGTGGCTTGAAAGCAGTTAATGCTCAAGTTCCATTGTCAGAAATGTTCGGTTACGCGACTGACTTGCGTTCACAAACTCAAGGTCGTGCATCGTACTCAATGGAATTCTTGAAGTATGCTGAAGCACCTAACAACATCGCTGAAAAAGTGATGGCTGAGCGTAACGCTAAATAAGTAAGGTCTGGTCCGGTTTTTTGCGAGACCGGGCTTTTAACTTAAGTTTGAGGAACTATCATGTCTAAAGAAAAATTTGAACGTTCGAAGCCGCACGTAAACGTCGGCACCATCGGTCACGTTGACCACGGTAAAACTACTTTGACTGCTGCTATTACTACTGTATTAGCAAAAGTCTATGGTGGCGCGGCGAAAGACTTCGCAGCCATCGATAACGCGCCAGAAGAGAAAGAGCGTGGTATCACCATCTCAACTTCACACGTTGAGTATGACACGCCAACTCGTCACTACGCGCACGTAGACTGTCCTGGACACGCTGACTACGTTAAAAACATGATCACTGGTGCCGCTCAGATGGACGGCGCGATCTTAGTAGTAGCAGCTACAGACGGCCCAATGCCACAAACACGTGAGCACATCTTGTTGTCACGTCAGGTAGGCGTACCTTACATCGTTGTATTCATGAACAAATGTGACATGGTAGACGATGAAGAGTTGTTGGAATTGGTAGAAATGGAAGTTCGTGAACTGTTATCAGAATACGAATTCCCAGGCGACGACTTGCCAGTCATCCAAGGTTCAGCACTTAAAGCGCTGGAAGGCGACGAAGAGTGGGCGAAGAAAATCGTTGAATTGGCTGACGCACTAGACAGCTACATCCCAGAGCCAGAGCGTGATATCGACAAGCCGTTCATCATGCCAATCGAAGACGTATTCTCGATTTCTGGTCGTGGTACGGTAGTAACAGGTCGTGTAGAGCGCGGTATCGTTAAGACCGGTGACGAGTGCGAAATCGTAGGTATGAAAGATACCATGAAGACCACTGTTACAGGTGTAGAGATGTTCCGTAAGTTGCTAGACGAAGGTCGTGCAGGCGAGAACATCGGTGCGTTGTTACGTGGTACTAAGCGTGACGAAGTAGAGCGTGGTCAAGTATTGGCGAAGCCAGGTACAATCACTCCGCACACCAAGTTCGAAGCCGAAGTATACGTACTGAGCAAAGACGAAGGTGGCCGTCACACGCCATTCTTCAAAGGCTATCGTCCACAGTTCTACTTCCGTACAACTGACGTAACGGGCGCAGTAGAATTGCCAGAAGGCGTAGAAATGGTCATGCCAGGCGACAACTTGAAGTTCGTTGTAGAGCTAATTGCTCCAATCGCAATGGACGAAGGCTTGCGTTTCGCAATCCGTGAAGGTGGTCGTACTGTAGGTGCAGGCGTTGTATCTAAGATCATCGACTAATGTAACTTGCGCCTAAGGCGTAAGCGACAGAGAGTCCAAAACCCGGCTTCGGCCGGGTTTTTTTATGGTGAATTATTTTGCACTGCCGTAAGCCTTGCTTCCGTGATTTGGCCTCGATTATTGACTTTTATCAGGTTTAACCTCAATATATCTGTCCAGTTTCAACGTAAATAAGTGCAGTGAAAAGAAGTTTTTTTCTACTCATAACCTGCTTTCTCGCAAGCGTTTCATTCGTAAAGGATGTAAGCGCGCAAACGCCTGTGTATGTTGCAGCGTACGATTATCCTCCCTATTTTTCTACTGGACTTGAAACTGACGTAACCCGCGAACTCATTCAGATTTTGAATGACTATCAAGATACCTACGACTTTCAACTTCAGGTGATTCCACCGAATGCTCGATATCAAGCATTATCAAAGGATGGGTGTTGCGATGTCATCTTTTTTGAGTCAGAGGAGTGGGGTTGGAAAGGCAAAGCGGTAGATGCAACGATTCCTATTATTCGCGGGCGCGAACGGTTTATCGCAAAGCGAATACCGGGTCGGACGCAGGCATTTTTTAGCTCTTTAGACGATAAAACTGTTGGTGCAGTTAAAGGTTATCATTATAACTTTGATGGTAACGAGCGAACCGCGGATGAACTAGGTAGTAGTTATCGCGCCTACCTTTCTCATTCGGCATTGACCAATCTACGCATGCTCATGGGAGGACGCATTGATATCATGCCGATTAATGATGAACTGCTATCAGCCCTACAAAATGCCGGGGACCAGTATGAAAAAGACTTACTTGTCTCTGATCAAATTTTTGATGACTACATGTTGAGCATGATAGTGGGTCATAACAAACGCCTTACCCGAGAGACTATGCAACAATTGGTGCGTGAACTCGCTCGCCAAGGTCATATCGATAAGTTGCTGCAACGCTTTAATCTGTCTCGCTTCCAAGTTTATCGTATTGGTCTGAGACGCTAGTAGACGCTCAATCCTAAACGATTAGCGAGTTCGCGCACCATGAACATGCCGCGTGCGCTGTTGCCAAATTCATTCAGTTTTGGGCTCCATGCTGAAATCACCCCAAAATCAGGCACTATCGCGACAATACCGCCACCGACACCACTTTTCGCAGGCACGCCAACGGTAAAAGCAAACTCACCACTTTGGTCATACATACCGCTCGTTGATAGCAACGCATTGATGCGTTGAGCATCTCGCTTAGTAATGATTTCGCGCTGAGAGAATGGACATACACCGGCATTTGCGAGGAATGTAAACGAGCGCGCGAGGTTTTCACAGCTCATGCTAATCGCGCATTGCCAGAAATAATGATCAAGGACTTCATCTACATCGGACTCAATGTTGTCGAAGCTTTTCATTAAGTGAGCGGAAGCCGCGTTCCTATGACCATGTTCTTTTTCCGATGCATGTACTGATTCATCAGCATATATTCGGTCATTACCACACAGGCTTCGTACAAGGCTCATTACAGCGTTTTTACTGGTCGAGTAGTGGCTAACTAGCACATCGCTAATTAAAATCGCTCCTGCGTTGATCATGGGGTTACGCGGAATGCCCTTTTCCCATTCTAACTGCACAATGGAATTAAACGCCTGTCCTGAAGGCTCCATTTTGACTCGTTGCCACAAATCGTCACCCAAACGATCCATCGCCATCATTAAGCCAAATATTTTGGAGATGGACTGGATCGAAAACAACGTGTCCGTGTCACCGACGTTGAACACCTCTCCATCCAGTGTCGTCAGAGTCAGCGCACATTGCTCCGGCTCGACAGCAGCAAGCGCAGGAATGTAGTCGGCGACGTTGCCCGACTGGATCTGCATCGCTTGCTGATGAATTTCTTTCAATAACCGGTTGAGATCATCGGGGGCTTTTATTTGCTGGCCACCGCTTACTAAATCACGCGTCAATGGGCTGCTCCGGATGTTGTAGTTCAACTAAGCGCTGTCTCAGCTGTTCGCTTAAAGTGACCGAACGTTGTTGCTCAAAATCGAAATAAACAAGTACGGTTTTGCCCTTCGCGCAGAGCTCGCCCTTTTGCCAGATTTCGGTGCCAATATCAAAAGAACTGCCGCCAAGACGTTGAACAAAAGTCTTCACAGTCACATTCGAGCCAAAGAAAATGGGTCGTGCGAAATCAACTTCAAGACGAGCAACGATCAAACTTTTTGTTTTTGGCGACATTTCACCAAAGAACTCAAATATAGGTAACCGACCGGTCTCAATCCACATAGGCACAACGGTATTGTTTACATGACCTAAGGCATCGGTTTCATAAAAACGAACTTTAAACTGCTCTTCTAACATCCTGTCTTCCTATGACGATTTAAGCATGGGTTTAAGAAAGCGTGCGGTGTGAGACCGCGTTTCATTAACGATTTTTTCAGGAGCGCCCTCGGTGAGGATCTCACCACCGCCCGAGCCCCCCTCAGGACCTAAGTCGACAATCCAGTCAGCGGTTTTAATCACATCTAAGTTGTGCTCGATAACGACCACGGTATTCCCATGGTCACGCAGACGATGAATCACCGCCAGTAATTGCTTGATATCATGGAAGTGAAGTCCTGTAGTGGGCTCATCCAGAATATAAAGCGTGCGCCCAGTATCTCGCTTCGACAATTCTCGCGACAACTTCACACGCTGCGCTTCACCACCTGACAACGTCGTTGCCGATTGACCAAGGCGCACATAAGACAAACCTACATCCATTAAGGTCTGAAGTTTGCGTGCAATCGCGGGAATCGGATCAAAGAACGCGCGCGCCTCTTCAATGGTCATATCTAATACTTCATGGATATTCTTGCCTTTATACTGAATATCCAGCGTTTCACGATTGTAGCGTTTACCCTTACAAATATCACAGGGTACATAGACGTCCGGCAAGAAGTGCATTTCAACTTTAATGACCCCGTCACCCTGACACGCCTCGCAACGTCCGCCTTTAACGTTAAAGCTAAAGCGTCCTGGTTTATAACCGCGTGCTCTGGCTTCTGGTACACCGGCAAAGAGTTCCCGTATTGGCGTGAAGATCCCCGTATAGGTCGCTGGATTAGAACGAGGCGTACGCCCGATGGGACTCTGATCGATATCAACCACCTTATCCAACAGCTCCATACCTTCAACACGTTGGTGTGGAGCTGGCTCACTGGTGGTTGCACCGTTAAGCTCGCGGTGAGCAACTTTGAATAAGGTATCATTAACTAACGTCGACTTACCTGACCCCGACACGCCCGTCACACAGGTCATTAAACCTAAAGGAATGTTTAAATCGACATTTTTTAGGTTGTTACCCGTGGCGCCAATAATTTTTAGCCAACGGCCATCTGGCTCATGCCGTTGACTTGGCACATCGATCAATTTGCGACCCGATAAATAATCACCTGTTAAAGACCGCTCAGTTTTGACGATATCATCGACCGTTCCCTGTGCCACGATCTCGCCGCCATGCACACCGGCACCGGGACCGATATCAATTACATGATCCGCCTGACGAATTGCGTCTTCATCGTGTTCGACGACCAATACGGTATTGCCTAGATCACGCAAATGAATCAGTGTATTAAGAAGACGTTCGTTATCACGTTGATGCAAGCCAATGCTCGGTTCATCCAGTACGTACATCACACCCACCAAGCCGGCGCCAATCTGACTGGCTAAACGAATTCGCTGCGCCTCACCACCGGATAAGGTTTCTGCACTACGTGACAGGCTCAGGTAATTCAATCCCACATTGACCAAGAAGCCGAGCCTATCGTTAATCTCTTTCAATATTTTTTCAGCGATTTTTCCACGCTGACCGTCAAGATCAAGGCTTTGGAAAAAGTCTAATGCATCGCCAATCGAACGCTCTGAGACCTGAGGTAAGTTTGTATTTTCGATAAATACATGACGCGCCTCAGTACGCAAACGGCTACCGTGACAGCTTTTACAGGGTTGTACGGCAATGTATTTTGCCAACTCGTCGCGTACCGCTTGTGATTCGGTCTCACGATACCGGCGTTGCATATTAGGGATAATCCCCTCAAACGGATGCGCACGAACGACCTTATCGCCTCGATCATTCATATAAGTGAACTTGATTTCTTCTTTGCCGCTGCCGTAGAGCAACACTGCACGAGTATCTTCGCTTAATTCATTGAATGGCACCGACAACTTAAAGTCATAGTGCTTAGCCAATGACTGTAGCATCTGGTAGTAATAAAAATTGCGTTTATCCCAACCGCGAATAGCGCCGCCGGTGAGCGATAAGTCGCCATTGACGACCACCTTACTCGGATCAAAAAATTGCTCTACACCCAAGCCATCGCAGGTTTGGCAAGCACCGGCTGGGTTATTGAACGAGAACAAGCGTGGTTCTAATTCTTGCATACTGTAACCACAGTGCGGGCAAGCAAAGTTAGCCGAGAACACCAGTGTTTCACCTTCTTCACCCGGCATTGGTGCAACAAACGCCGTACCGCCGGTCATATCAATAGCGGTTTCAAACGACTCGGCCAAGCGTTGTTCGATACCCTCGCGCACTTTAAAACGGTCAACAACCACCTCAATGGTGTGCTTCTTTTGTAACTCGAGTGTCGGCGGATCGCTTAGATCACAAATTTCACCATCGATGCGCGCCCGGATAAAGCCTTGTAAAGCAAGGTTTTCTAACACCTTGACGTGTTCGCCCTTACGGTTCTGTACGATGGGTGCCAATAACATGCGTTTTGATTCCGCAGGCTCGGTAAGTACTTGGTCAACCATTTGTGAAATGGTTTGCGCCGCCAACGGGACATCATGTGTTGGGCACCGAGGTTCGCCCACACGGGCAAATAATAGACGTAAGTAATCGTATATCTCGGTAATGGTACCCACCGTCGAGCGCGGGTTATGAGACGTCGACTTCTGCTCAATGGAGATCGCAGGTGATAAACCTTCAATGCCGTCTACATCAGGCTTTTCCATCAGTGACAAAAACTGACGAGCGTAGGCGGAGAGTGACTCAACATAACGTCGTTGACCTTCCGCATATAACGTATCAAACGCCAGCGACGACTTGCCTGAACCGGATAATCCCGTAATGACTACGAGCTTATCGCGCGGTATGGTTAGGTTAAAATTCTTTAGGTTGTGTGTTCGCGCACCACGTACTTCGATTTTGTCCATAGTAAACTTTTTTCTCCGCGCATAGGCGTCAATGATTCAACCGAGTGAGCCGAGTATTATCGCACAGACTTGGGTATCTGGTACAATGCCCGCTCGGTCGTTCATAATAGCGAGCATTATGAGTCAGCAACAGTTAAATAGAACAGAAAAGCGCGCAGCGTTCGCACTTGCCTCCGTCTTTGGCATACGCATGTTGGGCCTGTTTTTGATCATGCCTGTCATGGCAATTTATGCCCACGAGTATCCGGATTACACACCCGCGTTGATGGGAATCGCTTTAGGAGCTTATGGTTTAACTCAAGCTTTTTTCCAAATTCCGCTGGGTATGTTATCGGATCGAATAGGGCGTCGTCCTATCATCGTTGGCGGCCTTTTGGTGTTTGCTCTAGGTAGTATGATTGCTGCGCAAGCAGATAGTTTGGTGGGGGTCGTCGTAGGTCGCGCCGTGCAAGGTATTGGTGCCATTGCAGCGGCTATTTTAGCGATGGCTGCCGATGTTTCACGCGATAATCAACGCTCGAAAGTCATGGCGATTATCGGTATGTGTATCGGCTTGGCATTTGCGCTAGCGCTGATTATCGGTCCGTTACTCGCCGACCATATTGGCTTACAAGGCCTATTTTGGTTTACTGCCGCGAGCGCCCTCGTGGGGATTGGCCTATTACTCGTCGCAGTGCCGAAAGCATTGACTAAATCAGCCCGTCGCGAGGCGTTGCCTGTTGCCACGGAACTTAAACATTTGGTGAGACACCGCCAACTTTGGTTACTCAATGGCGGCGTATTCGTACTGCACGCGGTACTCACGTCTTGGTTTATTAGCTTACCCACTTTATTAGCAGCGCATGAGATACGAACGGAATACCATGCCTTATTTTATTTACCGACCTTAGTGCTATCGATCGCGTTAATGGTGCCCATGATAATTCACGGCGCAAAAACCAATCAACATGTCACTTGGTTTAGGTTGTCGATTTTATTGTTGATGGTGGGTGCGACACTGATTACATGGTGGGGGGCTTCGCTGATTGTGATAGCCATCGCGTTGGTGGTTTTTTTCACAGGCTTTAACTTCTTAGAAGCGACACTACCTTCATTGCTTACACGTATTGCCCCTGCAGGCAGTAAAGGGAGCGCCAGTGGCATCTATTCGACCTGCCAGTTTAGCGGGGCGTTCGTCGGTGGCGCGCTAGGCGGTTGGCTCTTACAAACTTATCAGCTTAAAGGGATTGGTGTAGCGAGTTTAGCTATACTAGCGTTATGGTTTGTTTTGAGCCGTTTGATGCAAAACCCTAAAGCCGTAACAAACGTGGTGATTAGTTTGAAAGGGCTTGAGCAACAAACCCTTGATCAGTTTAATGACGCGCTACTTGGAATATCAGGCGTCGAAGAAGTTCGCTACGCGCCTGATGATGCTACAAGCTATTTAAAAGTTGATAAAAAGCAGTATGATGAGCATGCAGTCGAAGCATTGATCGAACGTCACAAATCGGCCCAATAGCGTGTTAAACTATTAAAAGAGAAAATTTTAGAACAGGAGAGAAATATGGCCAGTCGCGGTGTGAATAAGGTAATTTTGGTCGGTAACTTGGGCGCCGATCCTGAAGTTCGGTATACCCAGAACAGTACCGCTATTGCTAATCTCTCAATCGCAACCAGCGAAACGTGGAAAGACAAGCAAACAGGTGAACCCCGTGAACAAACTGAGTGGCACCGTTGTGTTGCTTATCGTCGCTTAGCAGAAATCGCCGGTGAGTATCTTAAAAAGGGCTCAAAAGTGTACGTTGAAGGTCGCTTACAAACACGTAAATGGCAAGGTCAAGACGGCCAAGATCGCTACACGACAGAAATCGTAATTAACGAAATGCAAATGCTCGATTCTCGTGGCGGCTCTGGCATGGGTCAAGGCCAAGGTATGAATCAGGGCATGAACCAAGGCATGCATCAAGGTATGAACCAGGGCATGAATCAAAACCAAGGCGGCAATCAGCCTGCGCCTAATCAGCAGAGCAATCCGAACCAAGGTTTTGGACAGCAGCAAGGTTTTCAAGGTGGCCAGTCAAACCAAGGCAATGCGATGCGTTCTAACCAAAATCAGCAGCCTTCACAACCAGAACCGTTTTCACCCGATAACGATTTTGATGACGATATTCCGTTCTAGGTCACGACTTCACTCGCTGTTTATCGAAAGCCCTCAGTCGAGGGCTTTTTTGTGTCTGTCTCTCCGATTAGACCCATCGAAATCACCTTAATTTACTTAGCTTGCTAACTTTGTTAATATACTTAGCAAGCTAACTAAATGAGATCAGGTTATGACACTCTCACAAGAGCAACTCAAACAACTGTCCGTGCCCGAACGTTTAGGACGGGTGGCACGGCAATGGCAATCTGTCGCAGATCGTGAACTGGCACCCTTAGGCTTAACTTACCCACGCTGGAGTGCGATGTGGAAGCTGGTGCGAATCGGTGATGGCGCAAGTCAAAAGCAATTGGCAGAGGCGTTGGAGATAGAACTCGCATCATTAATGCGAACGTTGACACAGCTAGAGCAACAGTCACTTGTTGTACGGCGCGTATGCCCAGACGATGGCCGCGCTAAGCGAGTTTATCTAACCGACGCTGGTCATGCGTTGGTGAAAAAGATGGAAGCCAAAATCCTAAAGGTACGTCGTACGCTGATGGCTGATATTGCCGACGAAGATATTGAAACGGTTAAGCATGTATTGGCGATAATTTCGCGTAACGCCCACCAAATGTGCAGTGAGCAAAAGAAGCACGACGATAAGCAAGGAGGTGACACACAATGACGGCTGATGAAAAATTCGCGAAGTGGGTTAAGCGAGCGCTTATTGGCTTTATCGCATTGTTTGCTTATTTCCTATGGGCTGATTTAGCGTTACCGCTCACACCGCAAGCAATGGTGACTCGCGTAGTCACTCAAGTTGCGCCGCAGGTTAACGGTACGGTAGAACAAGTGTTGGTTGACAATAATCAGTATGTGGATCCGGGCGACCCTTTATTTACGCTAGATCCTCGACCGTTTCGTTTGCAGTTACAGCAAGCTGAATTAGCTTTGCAACAGGCACAACAGTCGAACCGTCAACTGGATGCACAAATTCGTGCTGCTCAAGCAAAGCTAAAGTCAGCACAAGCGACTGCTGATGAGCAAAGTCGTGAGGCGCAGCGAATCAAAGACTTAGTGCAAGAAGGTAGCACATCGGAGCAAGCGTTTGATCAGGCGCAGAGTGCGGCGCTGCAAGCACAAGCGAATGTCGATGCGGTTAAATCGCAGTTAGAAAGCCTCAAAGTTCAGCGCGGTGACTCAGACAATGCCTACAACCTGCTTATTCAACAGGCTAAAAATGCGGTCGATAATGCCGAGCTGAACTTGAGCTATACCACTGTACGAGCGCAACACGCGGGTCGTGTAAGTAACTTAAAACTCAGCGAAGGTGTATATGCCCGACAAGGTAACCCATTACTGGCGTTGGTATCGCCTCACGCGGATATTGTAGCTGATTTTAGGGAAAAGAATTTGCGCCATGTAAAAAAAGGTCAGCGCGCATTGATTGTCTTTGATGCCGAGCCAGGTACCGTTTATGAGGCGACGATTGATAGCGTTGATGCCGGTGTTAACGCAGGTCAGTTGAGCGCGGATGGCACACTCGCACAACCGATTAACTCGAACCGCTGGGTGCGAGATGCCCAACGTATGCGTGTGCACCTGAGCCTTGCCAAAGGTATTGATAACCCCCGTCCAGCGGGCGCTAAGGCAACGGTACAAATTGTGCCCGATAGCCGCTTTAAAGCCGCCGTTGCACAAGCCCAAGTACGTCTACTGGGTTGGTTACATTACATTTACTAGCATGGGAGCAGCGATGAAACCGCTCGGATTAACTGAAAATGGTCTAAGGCAATGCTTGCGCATTGCCTTCGGGGCGTCCATTGGCTTCTTAGTCACCACGCTGTTTGATTTATCCTATGGTGTGTTCTTTACCGTACTGCCCATGCTCTTGCTGGGTTTAGTGCCGGTCATTAACGGACATGTGGCGCGCCAATTATTGGCCGCATCAGTCATGTGTGGGGTTGAAGTCGGTATCGTGGCGCAGTTATTAGGTGGGCACCCGGTACTCATGACGATGGTCGCATTTTTGTTGTTTCTGTATCGCTTTGCTTTCATGGCACGCGGCACTGCGTTTTTATTTGGCGCCAATGGTGTGTTGATGCTAAGCATCATGTTGCACTATGCGAGCTATCCAACTACCGACGTCAATAACCTCATTGCGAGTAATTTTTTCGCGTCATTGTTGGCTATCGCTATTGCTTTTATGATGCATACATTGATTCCCAACAAAGCAGAGCCCAGTGCGCCTCCCGTAGCGCCTGAAAAATCATCCAACCGCGTCCGTCATGAGGCGATTTTAGGTGCCACGGTGACAACCTTGTCATTTTTAGTCTTTCAGCTGTTTGATTTGCAAGACTCAATATCCGCGCAAGCAACCACTATTTTGGTGTTGTTCCCCATGCATTGGAATGGTGCGCTGACTTACGCGCGTAAACGCGCGATGGGCACGCTGATTGGCGTCATGTTTGGGCTTTCAGTACAGCTATTACTTTATGATTGGTACGACGCATTATGGCTTATTGTGCCCTTATTTTGGATTGGTGTGATGTTGTTTGCTCGGCTTCATGTGCTTGAGGCTTCCGGCGCTGGTGTCGGCTTTGGTGCGCTCACAACGTTAGGTATTCTTTTTGGGCAGTACTTATCGCCTACGCAAGATCTTGTGTATTCAGGTCTCTACCGGCTTAGTAGTACCTTGGTTGCGATTATTGCGGCAATGATGGTGTGTTATATCGTGCATAAGGCTTTGAATCAGTTTGTCGCAACGCGTTTTGGCAGTTAATGAAGAAAAAAGACCGCTGAGTGTTGATTAAATTTAGTGAAGCCGCATAATTCGCGTTAATGATATTTAATATCTGTTTTCAGCGATGGAGCGCCTCCCATGGCATCGATGTCAATTAAGTTTTTTCAACGACTAAGCACCCAAATCTCGTTATTGGTGGGCTTTGTTGGCGTTGCGATGTTTGTCAGTTTAGCAACCTTCACGATTACGGAACAGACGACTGAAAACAGACACGTGGTCGAACAAGAGGTTTTAACGACTGCGCGCATGATGCAGGCAACGTTCGATCGCGTGGTCCGTTATGAGCGCACCGATCTACTCCATGAAATTCTTTCCCAGCTACAAGACCAACCCAATGTTCTAGCCGCGTTTATCTACAACCGAGAGGGGCGTATCGAGTATGCCGCTGATCATCATTGGCTTGATAAACCCTTATATCAAGCATTGAATATCGCGCCGCAAACTTGGCATGAACTCAATGCAAACAGCGATATCACGCTACATCACGTTGAGGACCAAGGTCGCTTGATTGTTTACGTGCCGCTGACGGTATCTTCGGACTTTCCTGAATTTCGACCTTTCTCACTCATGATCGCGTTCGAGCAAAAGCATACCTTTTGGAGTGTGGCTCGGTCACGTATTACCACGTTGACAATTCAGCTCATTATCGTGCTGTTGTTGGTTGCACTTCTGCACCGATATCTGAATTACCGTATTAGTAAACGGCTTGGCTACATGCAAACCGGTGTTCAGGCGATGCGAGATGAGCAACAGCGGGTTGCTATTGACGTACGCGGCAAGGATGATATCGCGGCGCTGGCGCGTCAGGTTGAAGCGATCGCTGCCGAGCGTCATGCGCATTGGTCGAAACTTAAAAACCTAGAAACCGCCGTAGACCAAAGCAATGAGTGCATTATTATTACCGATGCCAAAGGTCAAATAGAGTATGTAAATAAGGCGTTTGAGTGGATTACCGGGTATCAACGAGACGAGCTGGTTGGCAGTAATCCCCGTATTCTCAAATCAGGTCTGACGCAACAATCGGTGTATCATGAACTTTGGGACACCCTTAACCAAGGTAAAACGTGGCGCGGTGAGTTGCTCAACCAACGCAAAGATGGGCGAGTTTATACGGTATATTCGATTATTACGCCGGTTTATAACGAACAGGGTGAATGTACTCATTATATTGCAGTTGAAGACGATATTACCGAGCGAAAAGCCGATGAGCAGCGGCTTCACTATATGGCTTATTACGAAACACTGACCGGCCTGCCCAATCGATTGCATATGACCCAAATCATCGACCAGGCACTCGCATCGTTAGAAGAGGGTGAACTGGGCAACTTGCTACTCGTCGACATTGATCGATTACAACAGATTAATGATGCGCGTGGCCATGAGTTTGGTAATCGCTTGGTCCAAGCTTTTGCTGAGCGAATGAAGCAGTGGACGGAGCAGCAGGGCGTGCAGCTCGCGCATTTGGGCGCTGACCTGTTTGCTGTTCTGTTCCCTCCGCAAGTTTCTAAACGCGAAGTGGCCAAAGAGAAGCTTTATGAGACCTGCGAGGCGTTGCTCACGGTCATCCGCAAACCGATCCCGCTAGACGGTGATGTACTGACCATGTCAGCAACCATAGGCGCGGTCGTCTATCCACAAAAAGGTGGTAATGCAGAACAATTGTTACGTCGTGCCGAAACAGCCCTGCATAAGGCAAAACGATACGGGGGCAATCACTTCGCCGTCTATCGTCAGCAATACGGAGAGGAGATTAAGCGGCAATTCGATGTTGAGAGAATGCTACGGCATGCGCTAAAAAACGATGAGCTTGATTTATATTTGCAGTCTCAGGTGGATGCGACGGGTAAAGTGGTCAGTGCCGAAGGCTTGGTACGGTGGCATCATCCAGAGCAGGGGCTCATTAGCCCGGGTGTATTTATACCGATTGCTGAACGCTCAGATTTGATTCTATCGATTGACCGTTGGGTACTGCAGCGTGCCGCACAGATTCTTGCTTCTAAGGAAATTGCTGAGAACCCCATTGATGCATTGTCAGTGAACATCTCTGCTCGACATTTTGTTCGGGGTGACTTAGTCCATGTCGTGAGTAAGTTGCTAGAAAACTATCATTTTAAGCCCCAGCAGTTGATGATCGAGGTCACCGAGGGCGTATTGATAGAAGATACAGATAAAGTCATCGAAGTCATGCGCGAGTTAAGCAAACTCGGCATCCGTTTCTCGATTGATGACTTCGGAACCGGCTACTCGTCGTTAGCGTATATCCAAAAGCTACCAGTGAGTGAGCTCAAGATAGACCAAAGTTTTGTTCGCAGTATGGGTGAGAAAACGACCCATGATGCGCTCGTTGAGACGATTCTCTCGATAGGTGAACACTTAGACTTACGCATGATTGCCGAGGGTGTTGAAACAGAGCATGAGGCGCGCTTTTTGACCGAGCGCTGCCCCACGATTGTTATGCAAGGGTATTTATTCGCTTATCCTGTTCCCGCTCAAGAGTGGCTGGCGTCTTTTAGTCCAAATTGTTCAACCACACGATCAAAGTAAGCTAAGTTTTTCTTCGCATACTCGCGCTTAGCCACATAGTCGCCTGGGAAGAAGTTCTTTTTAAAACCGTAGGCGACCATGTCTTTTAGACGTTTTAGCGAGATATCAAAATTATCGACAGCTAATTGATATTCGTTGCTGACGGTCGTGCGCGATACCAATCGGTTATCGGTACAAATAACCGTAGCTAGACGGTTGTCGAGCATATGCTTAAAGTTGTGGTTCTCGATACCACCGATGCTTGGGTTGGTTTGAAGATTACTGGTAAGGCAAACCTCAACAGCAATACGGCGATCGGCAATATATGAAGCTAAGTTTTCGCCATACGCTTTAGGATCTTCAATCGACGGATCCTCGGTCATTTCAGGCGAGAATAACGAGTAGCCATGACCTAGACGATCCGCGTGGCACTGTGTGAGCGCTTCGAAGATACTTTCCGCGCCATAGGCTTCACCCGCGTGTACGGTTTTTAACAAGAAGTTTTCGTGGGCGTATTCGTACACATCTTTGAACTGTCTTGCCGGATAGCCGATTTCTTGTCCTGCGATATCTAAACCGACGATAGGTAAGCCTTCATCGTCGCGCATTCTGACGCTGGCGCGTACCAATTCCATCGCCGCCGTGCGAATCACTTGCATCGGTTCAAAGTCGCGTAGATGTTGGAAGAGCTGAGTATAGTAGGGTGAGAAACCTTTCTTACCGAACATGCGCATGGCGCAGTTGATGATGCCATAGTCAAAGGGTGGCTTTTCGCCTTGTTGCACAGTCGGCTGTTGGTTGTATTCGTTTTTAGCTCGCTTTAAACCATCGTTGACCACATGCATGATGGTATCAAAAGTCACACCTGCAGCTGGATTCATTAATAACTGAGGGGCAAAGCGAACCTCGATATAGTTGACACCTTCTTCCTGGTTATCGATAGCAAGCTCGTAGGCGGCTTGTTCGAGGTTTTCGAGGTTGCGGAGCGCTGCACAGGTATATTGAAAGCCGTTTAAGTACTCACCTAAATTGTTGTAGTGAGACTTAAAAACCTGATCAAATAACCCTTCTTCTGTATAACTGGGGAGTTCGATACTGGCGCGTTTAGCCATATCAATGAGGCTTGATGCACGTAAGCTACCATCTAAGTGCAAGTGAAGATCAGCTTTAGGAATGGCCTTGATAAAATCGGCAGGGTATTGCATATCGAAAACTCCTCGGTAACATTTGCTTGGCATTATTTTGGCACAGAATTGACTTGGATAATAAAAAGAATCCCACTATGGCATCACTTTATTTTACCTATTCGGCGATGAATGCCGGCAAAAGCACCTCGTTATTACAGGTGGCACATAACTATGAAGAGCGTGAGCAGCAAGTGTTACTCATGACCCCCGCGATTGATAACCGCGCAGGACAGGGGAAAATTGCCTCACGTTTAGGTATAGCGCGTGATGCCCTCCAGTTTACGCAGGGCTGTGATCTCGTTGAACTGATTTTAAAGCAGTACCATCAGCGTCGAATTGACTGTGTTTTGCTTGATGAGGCGCAATTTTTAACGGAACAACAAGTTTGGCAGCTAACGACCATTGTCGATACACACAATATTCCGGTCATGTGCTACGGCATCCGTACCGACGCTTTTGGTGATGCGTTTCCTGGTAGCGCTGTACTGCTCGCCGTCGCGGATAAACTGGTTGAAATGAAGACGATTTGTCATTGTGGACGCAAAGCAACGATGTCGCTTCGGGTGGACGAGCACGGCAATGCTGTGAAAATGGGTCAACAAATTGCGATTGGTGGCAACGACCGCTATATCTCATGTTGTAGAACCCATTGGAAAGAAGCGATGGGTATTCGTTAACGAGGTTCTGTTGCTGACTTGACGAACACAGTATACTAGGGGTGTGTATTCGCTTCCATGAGGTAACTTGATGAACTCAATTACGATCCGCCGCCCCGATGATTGGCACTTACACTTACGCGATGAAGAAATGCTGGCGACTACAGTGCCGCATTCTGCTGAAGTGTTTCACCGTGCTGTGGTTATGCCCAACTTAGTACCCCCGGTGACAACCGTGTCTGCCGCGTTAAGTTATCGTGAACGCATCATGGCCCAGCTCGGCGCGGATCAGCGCTTTGACCCTCGTATGGCACTTTATTTAACAGGCGAGACGACGGTCGAAGAAGTAAAAAAAGCAGCCACTGAAGACAAAGTCATCGGCTTTAAACTCTATCCTTCAGGCGCAACCACTAACTCAGCCTCTGGCGTAAAATCAGTCGAAGCTTTAGCCCCCGTACTCGAAGCGATGCAGGCGCACGGTGTGCCGTTGCTGGTTCATGGTGAAGTGACCGACGCTGATATCGATATTTTTGACCGCGAGAAAGTGTTCATTGAGCGTCATTTGATCCCGATTACTCAGCAATTTCCTGAGCTGAAGTTGATTTTGGAGCACATTACGACCGGTGACGCAGTCGACTTTGTGACTTCGGCTCATGACAATGTGGCGGCTACGATAACCCCTCAGCATTTGTTGATGAATCGCAATCATCTGTTAGTGGGGGGAGTGCGTCCGCACAACTATTGCTTACCGATTTTAAAACGTCGTGAGCATCAGGAGCGTTTACAAAATGCGGCTTTATCGGGGAGTGCCAAATTCTTTCTAGGAACAGATTCCGCGCCGCATGTAAAAGCCAACAAAGAGACCGCATGTGGCTGCGCAGGCTGCTATTCGGCCCCTGCTGCAATTGAACTCTACGCGGAGTTTTTTAGTCAGCATAATGCGCTCGATAAGTTAGAGAATTTTAGTTCGGTGTTTGGCGCGCAGTTTTATCAACTACCATTGAATGAAGAGCGCTTAACCTTAACGCAGGACACTTGGCAAGTACCTGAGCAAGTCGCAACCGCGACAGGGCCTATTGTACCTTACTATGCCGGTCAAACGTTGCACTGGAAGCGTTCATAATAAGCGCGTTTGACCGCAGCCCTGAGTTTACTATGACATTTCTCAGGGCTGAAGTTATCTTTTGATTGACCGATACTAGATTAAGTATTCTTAATTTTGGTATTGGTCAAGCCCATGAAACTAACCCACAAGCTGTACACGGCATTTGCTGCCATCCTCCTAGTCCTCGTTGTATTGATCACAACGACGCTATTCAGTATTCGATCACTCGTAAACACAACTTCTCAAGCAGAGCAAACGTTTACTGTTATTACTGTTGCGGAAGATTTGGTTAAGCAATTATTGCTGATTCAAAGCGGTCAACGTGGCTATGTCATCAGTGGAAACGACGAGGACAAGGTGCCCTATGATGAAGGAAAGGCACACCTGTCTAAATCATGGGAACAGCTAAAACAACTTAGCCAGAGCTCATCGGCGCAATTAAAACGTTTAGAAGAGTTTAATGAGCTGTACCAGCGCTGGCTAGAAGAAGCGATGGAACCGGTTATCTCAATACGGCTGCAATACGGTCCTGGAGCGATGGGCTTGGACCAGGCTGCATATCTTGTAAAACAAGGTCGTGGCCGCGAAGACATGCAAGCGATGCGTGAGTTAATGGATAGCTTTATCGCTTTTGAGCGCACGCAACTCACGGAACGCCATGCAGAGGCCGATCAGGCGAGCCTATTGGCGGAATGGACAACATTATTGGGTGGTTTAGTGGTGGCACTTGTTGCGATTGGTTCGGCTTGGACATTCAAAAAGCAACTTCAGAATCGTTTGGCCGATGCGCAACAGGCGATTGATGCCATTGCCGACGGGCAATTAAACTATCGAATTACCACGGACGGTAAGGATGAAATAGCGCAGGTGCTCACGACCTTAAAGTCGATGCAAGACAAGCTGAAAGCGATGCTAAATAACATCCGACACGCCGTTAATGAGCTGAATGATTCCAGCGGCGTGGTGGCGAGTACCGCCGAACAATTGTCTGCATCTTCGGATGAACAAACACAAGCATCTGATTCGGTTGCGACTGCGATACAAGAATTAAGTGCGAGTATTGAGCAGGTGTCAAACAATGCCGAGCAAGCACGAAGTATTGCTCATCGCTCGAGTGAGGAAGCCCGCGAGAGCAGTACGGTCATTGAGCAGATGACACAAGCGATGGATCGTATTAACCAAGCTGTCACGCAAGCTTCACAACGACTGACTGAACTTGATGCTCAGTCAGAGAAAATTAACGATATTGTGTCGGTTATCAAAGGTATCGCTGATCAAACAAACTTGCTGGCGTTAAATGCAGCGATTGAAGCGGCTCGTGCGGGCGACCAAGGACGGGGCTTCTCAGTTGTAGCAGATGAGGTCAGAAGCCTGGCACAACGTACTGCAGAGTCAACGGATGAGATTGAACACATGGTTGGAGAGATTCAACGCGGTACGCAAAGTAGCGTTAAGCAAATGAAGCATGGCGTCAGTGAAGTCGAGGAAGGCGTTGAACTTGCGGACATGACTGGACAAGCAATGAGACGGATACGCGACAGTTTTAATGACGTGATGCAGGTCGTACAAGAGATTAGCGAAGCGTTGAATGAGCAGAACCGTGCCAGCGATGAGGTCGCTGAAACCGTTGAGCGATTTGCCGGTATGGCGCAACAAAACCAAGAAGCGACACGCCATTCAAGCGGTACTGCGCACACTTTGCAGTCACTGGCGGCAAAACTCGAACAAACGGTGAAACGTTTTTCTTTAGATTAGTGAGAGGATAATCAAAAAACGGGGAAATAACGCGCATTTTTGTTCCAAAAGGCGTATGTGGTTTGATAACATAAACAAAAAATAAACAAAGGAATGCTCAGTGCGCTTTTTGTTCGGGAAAAAAAACGCTTCAAATTATCAGCTTGTAGTCAGTATTAATGCGACTGAGCTTCGTTTCCTTGTCCTTAAAATAAAAACAGAGCAAGAGCCTGAGTTGATCGTGAATGATGTTGAACCGATCAAAAATAATCACATTGACCATGCGTTAAATGCCTTTAACGAACGTTATAAAAAACTGTCTTTAGAGCATGCACCCGTTACTGTTGTGCTGCAGCCCGCTCATTATCAATCAACCACTGTTGAACGTCCCGACGTACCTGAACAGGATCTTGCCGCAAGTTTACGGTTTCAATTAGATGAGCTGACCGATATGAGTCCCGATGAGATGGTGACCGATTATTACGATCTGCCATTAAATGCGAGTGGACAAGATAAAATAACGGCCGTTGTTGCCTCCAAGACATTGCTGAGTCAAATCGTTGAGGCGGTCGCTTCGCAGTCGTGGCAACTCGATAGCATTACCGTCAGTGAAGTGGTGTTGAAGAATTTATTTCAAACCACCGACAATGCTTGCTTGGTGCTTTACGGTTTGAGTAAAAGTCGCTACGTGGTGCAAATATATCGCGCTGGAGCGTTGGTGTTCACACGTGAACTGAGAGGCGTCCGAGACTTGTCTAAGTATTCAGCGCAAGAGATTGAACTCGGCGCCTTGGAACCTTTGGCGACAGAAATACAGCGCTCGATGGATTACTATGAAGGGCAGCTCCGTCAAGCGAGTCTACGCCGAATTGTGTTAGCGATAGCCGGTCCACAACGAGAGGCCATGGCAGAATCATTGCGTGACTTGCTAGCAGCTGATGTTGAGTTGTTTGAGTATCCGAGCTGGATGAGCGAGCTATGTGAGGGAGACTTCTCGGACTTAGAAGCGCTGGGTGCTAGCTTATCCTCACGGATAGAGGGGGCGGCACAATGAAGCAGTTCATAAATTTATATACCGATGAGCTCAAACCCATTGTTCTCCGACTCTCGCTTGCTCGCAGTTTAGTGGTAGCTGTAGCACTGGCTATTTTATTACTTGTTGCGTGGATAGTGTTAAAGAGCTTAGCCAGCGAACGGCAAGCGACCGCTGATGAGATGAATCAGCAGTTACAGCAGTTGCAGCAGCAACAAACACAACTTCAGGCGCAAGTTCAGCAGAAAAGCCCCAATCAACAATTGATCGATCAGTCCGATAAATTATCTCGTCAGATCCAACAGCAAATGGAGCTTAACGACCGGCTCACTAATCTCGAATCGCGTCAATTGATTGCGCCTCAGCAGTTGATGTCGGAATTAAGCGCCATTGATATGGATGGACTCTGGTTAACCGAGTTTGGTATTGAAGAGGGTCGGATTAACTTGCACGGTAAAGCTATAAAGGGGCACCTCATTCCGAAGTGGATGGCGCGTTTTGAAGGAAAGCCTGTACTCGAGAATAGTCGCTTCTCGGTCGTCGATTTGTCTCAAGATGAACAAGACAATCAAAGCTTTAGCCTAGCGAGTGAGCGAGGTTCAGATGAATAAGCGCTGGCAACAGTTAAATCAATGGTTTCAGCAACAGCCTCGGGATAGACGCATTTTAATTGCGATATTAGTGTGGGTGCTTATTGCCGTATATATGGGGAGTACATTATTACTTCCAAACATTAAAGCAATGAATTCCAGCAAATTACGAACCGAACAGTTGGCTCAGCAGTTGAGCCAAGTACGCGCGTTGAACGAGCAATTGAAGTCACAGTTACAACAGGATGTAAACCAGCCGATTCGTGATGATATTGAACGTAAGCAGGCGCGTTTGACGCAACTAGTAGAGCGCGCAAGCGGCTATAGCGTATTAGGCGCGGCACAACGGAAAGCGTTTTTACGCGCCGCATTGAATTATCCTGATGACATGCAACTGGTTTCGTTGACGACACCTCAGCCTGAACGCATCACAGATGAGCAGAGTGGTGCTTTGTATCAGCATCGCGTCGATGCCGTATTCAAGGGTGACTTCGAACATATCATGGGCTATGCAGAGCAACTTCAAGCTGAGTTTCCTGAAGTTGAATGGCTGAAGTTTAATTATCGTGTGGATAGCTATCCCGAAGCTGAACTGAGTATCGCATGGCGTATTATCAGTATGGATAAGGAGTTTATCGGTGCAAACTAGTCCTTATCGTTTGACGTGGCTACTGGCGACCGTCGTATCAGTCGCTTCATTTACAGCGCAAGCTCAAGATCCAACTCAACCATACGGTTGGACTGCAGGGCGTGGGGTAAGTTCTCAGCAGGATACGAACTTAGTATTAGCGCAAGTCGTTGTCTCGGCTACGTCGCAGCGTGCCCTAATAAACAATCAATGGCTAAGTCTCGGTGACACTATTGCAGGGTTTCGTGTTGAGGACATCGGTTCGAACAGTGTTACCTTAAGCAATGGCTCGGTTCAACGAATACTTAAATTATTTCAGCCATTGAATATAAAGAATATCGAATCTCAGGGAGATCAACAATGAGAGTGCTTTGGATAGCAGCGGTGGCAACGTTGCTGACGAGCTGTGCCTATCAGCCCGATGAAAAACCGCGCGAGGCTTATAAGGCGATGCAGCAAGATACCCCTGTGCAAGGAAAGCAACCCGCATCATCAGCGGTACCGGACGATGTGGCCGCTTTCTTGAACCAGTCAGTAGAGCGCCAAGCAGGCGAGTCCCGTGCTCTCGTTGGTAGCGAACCTCGCTTTGTATTACAGGCTGATGGTGTGGCCGCAAAGCAATTTTTTTACAGTCTTACAGTGGATACACCTTACAATATCGTAGTTCACCCAGATGTCTCAGGTGATATTTCGCTTGATCTAAAAGATGTGACTATCGATGAAACGCTCGATGTTATAAGCGATATCTATGGTTATGAGATTCGTCGCGATGGTCGTATGATCCAGGTATACCCTGCCGGTGTTCGCACGCAAACCTTTACGCTCGATTATCTTTCGTTGAAGCGCTTTGGCTTATCGCAAACGCAAATTACGAGCGGCGGTGTTAGCCAAGAGCGAAATAACAATAATACCTATGGAAACAATAACAGCTACAATAATAGCGGTTCATCCAACATGGGTGGATTAGGTGGTCTCAACGGTGGCGGCCAAAATCAGAACTTCGGCAATATGAATGCCGGCGGTGCTAATGGCGCATCGGTCAATACGCAGTCAGAAACGGATCTTTGGGGTAGTTTGGAAGATATGATCCAAGGCATTGTCGGCGGTAATGGCAGCGTCGTGCTCTCGCCACAAGCTGGGCTTGTAAGTGTCACTGCACAACCATCAAAACTGCGTGCAGTGGGTCAGTTTCTCGACAATTTACAGTCCCGTTTACAAAGACAAGTGATTTTAGAAGCACGCATTGTTGAAGTAACACTAGGCGACCAATATCAACAGGGTATTCGCTGGAATGAATTAAACATGAGCGGGCGATTTGATTTCGGATTTAATGGCTCTGTCCCGAACGATATCGCTGCCGCGACGGCGGATGGTGTGTTCGGTTTAACCTTTAACTCTAATCGCTTTACCGGCTTTCTTGAATTGCTGCAAACGCAAGGCAGCGTGCAGGTGCTTTCAAACCCGCGTGTCACCGCATCAAATAATCAAAAGGCGGTGATAAAGATTGGTGAAGACGAATATTACGTCACGGATGTAACGTCGCAGACCAATACCACGGTCACACAAGACGCGTTGACGAGTTCAAATGTTGATTTGACGCCCTTTTTCTCGGGTATTTCGCTTGATGTCACACCGCAAATAAGTGACGACGGCGAGGTCACACTGCATGTGCATCCGTCAGTCGTTGAGACGAAGGAACAAGAAAAAGTAATTACGATTGGCGATGAAACACTGCGTTTGCCATTGGCGCGCAGTAATATTCGTGAATCTGATACGATTGTACGAGCGCGCAGTGGCGAGATCGTTGTACTCGGTGGTTTGATGCAAAACTCAACGTCAGAAAACGTAGAAAAGGTACCATTGCTCGGCGATCTGCCGCTGGTAGGGAACCTATTCAAAAACAAGAGTAACGATGCATCGAAAAAAGAGTTAGTGATATTGATCAAGCCAACAGTTATTGGCGCCGATACGTGGCAGAAGGAGTTAGAGCGCTCACGTGAACTGTTGGAAACCTGGTTTCCAGATATCGCGCATGAACAGTAGGTGTCAGGCGCGCTATGTACTTGTATCACTACGGGCTAAATCAACTGCCGTTTACCATTACGCCCAATACACAGTTTTATTGTGAGCTAAAGAGTCACGATCAAGCTGCTAAAGTGGTATTAACGGCATTGAATACCGGTGAAGGCTTTATCAAAGTGACCGGTGAAGTCGGTACGGGTAAAACGTTGCTATGCCGCCGTCTGTTGGAAGAAATTCCCGATTATTTTTACACGGCTTACGTACCAGACTCCTATCTTAATCCCGATCAATTACGTCGTGCTGTTGCGCAAGAACTTGGAGTTGAAACTGCGGATATTGAAAGTGAGCATCCTTTAGCTCGCGCACTGCAGGATAAACTGCTCGAAATTAATCACGCGGGACGTGCAGTGGTACTTATCGTGGATGAGGCGCAAGCGCTACCAGAAGATAGTTTAGAAGCATTAAGATTGCTATCTAATTTAGAAACTGAATCACGTAAATTGCTTCATATTATTTTGGTCGGACAGCCCGAACTTGATGAACGGCTAGCCCAGCATAACTTTCGGCAGCTCAGGCAGCGTATTTCGTTTTCGCATCGACTTACGGCAATGAACGCACGAGAAACTGCACAGTACATCGGCCACCGAATGCGCATTGCTGGCTATAAGGGGGAACCGATATTTTCAGCAGGTTTGGTTTCAGCCTTGTATGAGAGTAGCCGAGGTATTCCGAGACTCGTTAATGTGCTGGCGCACAAAATGCTCTTATTAGCCTATGGTGAAGGTCGTCGAAAGTTGTCACATAAAGATTTGAGGTTGGCAACGAAGGATACGTCAGATACGCGTTATCGTTCGCCGATGGTCAGACTGATCATTTGGTCCATTCTACTGGTGTGTGTGGCCGTTTCAGCGATCGTTAGTTTAACTTTTGAACATCCAGCGTGGCCGTGGAACTCTGTCGCATGAGTATATTGAATAAGGTATTAAAAGATTTAGATAAACGCGGTCAAAAGCCCGGCGAAGCAGAGAGTGTCGGCGGTTCTGCTGTTGCGGGTCCCTCTTCGCGTACCCCTTGGGTGGTTGCAATCGTTGCCGTAGTGCTACTTGTGATTGCATTAATTTTCGGCGCCCTAAGTTGGGATCGCTGGGTCGAAAATGAGACGGTAAATACACCTCAACCGGTGCAAAAAGTGAGTGAGCCGGAGCCAGTTGAGTCGACTAATAATTTCGCACGTCCAGCGCAAACCGAGACGCAAACTGAAGCGCAAGCGGTGACACAATCATCGAGCAGGCAACAACCGGCTGAACAGCATTCCCCTGCGGCTGAGCAATCTAAAGCGGACCAGTCGACGCATGCCGCACAAGTACCGCCCGCGTCTTCTAGGGCAGAACAGCCGCAAGCAACAGAGTCAACGGAGGTTGATGATGAGCAGGAAGCAGTCCCTGAGAGCGAAGTAGAGCCCGCGCCAACACTCGTGCGAAAAACGGTACAACTGTCACCGGAGCAAGTCATCACGCGGGAAATAAATGCTGCAAAACAGACCGCCGAGCAAGGCTTATTGAGCGAAGCGGTGAAACATTGGCAGAAAGTGCTCAGTATCGATCCGGGTCACATCGAAGCGCGGCGACAACTGGCCGCGTTACAATTTGGCCGGAACCGCTGGCAGGAAGCATTAGCCGTGCTTACTCGCGGTTTGGAAGTTAATCCCCAAGCCCATGAATTAAGACTGCTCGCGGCTAAGATGCTCGATAAGCGGCAGCAACCACAACTCGCGTTGACCATGCTTAAGCAAGCGCAACCGCAGGCTAGTCGTCATTTGGAGTATTACCGGCTTAAGGCTCAGCTAGCCCAACAACTGAACCAGTGGACGCTAATGGCCGACAGTTATCAGTCGCTGGCACAGGCTCAACCGACAGAGGGGCGTTGGTGGTTAGGGCGGGCAATAGCTGCGCAACAATTGGCTCAAAGGGATGCGGCGATTCGTTTCTTTAATCGAGCAAAAGAATTAATCCAACATGCACCCACGCTCGAATTTATCGAGCAACAACTCAACTTATTGGTAGATCAAGATGAAGCGACCTCGTCTTAAAATGCGATTGGGTGACTTGCTGGTTCACGAGCAAGTCATCAGCGAAGCACAACTCGAAAGTGCGCTTAAAGAACAGCAAATCAGTGGGCGCAAGTTGGGTGCGACGCTCAGTGATCTTGGCTACATTACCGAAGAGCAACTGCTCGACTTTTTGGCTCAGCAGCTGAAACTAGAGCGTGTGAGCGTTGCTGACCGTAAAATTAATCCAAAGGATGTTCAGTTACTACCTGAAGTTCAAGCACGACGCTATCGAGCGCTGGTGATCGAAGCGAACGATGAAAGTGCGCTAGTCGGGATGAGTGATCCCGCCGATCTTGCAGCGGTCGATGCGGTGACTCAGCATTTGTCGCCCCGTGAAGTGACCTTAGCGGTCGTATCCGAAGCTGAGCTCTTATCGGCATTCGACTCTCTATATCGTCGCACTAAAGAAATAGAAACCTTCGCAAGTCAACTACAAACCGAATATGAAGAAACCGCTGATTTTACACTCGGGTCAGATAGCTTAGATGACGACGACGATGATGCGACCGTCGCGAAGTTATTAAAGTCGATTTTTGAGGATGCAGTACAAGTTCGAGCGTCTGACATTCATATCGAGCCTGATCAAAAAATGCTGCGTATTCGCCAGCGTGTTGATGGCGTATTACAGGAAAATGTGCTTGATGAAACGAACATCGCTAATGCGCTCGTTTTACGATTAAAGCTAATGGCGGGGCTCGATATTTCGGAGCGACGGCTACCGCAAGATGGCCGCTTTAATATCAAAGTCAAAAAGCACAGTATTGATGTGCGGGTATCAACGATGCCAGTGCAGTATGGTGAAGCCTGTGTCATGCGTTTGCTCGACCAATCGAGTGGTATCTTATCGCTGGATCAAGTCGGTATGCCGCCTGATATTCTCAAGCGCGTCCGCCATCTAATTCATCGACCACACGGTATGTTACTTGTCACGGGGCCAACGGGCTCGGGTAAAACGACAACGCTTTACGGTGCTCTAAGTGAACTTAACACGGAAGAGAAGAAGGTGATCACTGTCGAGGATCCCGTTGAATATCGTTTACCGAGGATTTCGCAGGTCCAAGTGAGTAATAAGATTGGACTTGATTTCGCTCGCGTGTTGCGCACGACACTTCGACAAGATCCAGATATCATCATGGTGGGTGAGATGCGTGACCACGAGACGGTAGAAATTGGTCTACGTGGAGCAATTACAGGTCACATGGTGTTATCGACGCTACACACTAACGATGCGATTACCAGTGCCATGCGGTTGATTGATATGGGGGCGCCATCGTACCTAGTAGCGGCTGCCTTGCGGGGTGTGATTGCGCAGCGACTTGTCAGACGAGTATGTGAGCGGTGTGCGCATGACGATACGCCCGATGAGGCACAGCGCGCGATTCTCGAACATTTAGAAAAGGGTAGTTGCAACCAAACCTTTAAGAAAGGTGTCGGCTGCCAGAACTGTAACCATACGGGCTATCGAGGTCGAATCGGTGTATTTGAATTGCTTGAGATGAATAGCGCGATGATGGACGCTTTGCGGCAAGAGGACACCCAACGCTTTGCTGAGGCGGCCAAACATGCGCAGGGCTACCGATCGATGGCCAATGTCGCACTGGACTTTGCCAAGCAGGGCGTTACCAGTATTGATGAAGTATTGTTCTTGGCAGAAAGTGTCGAGGAAAATTTTGCGGCTACCAACGTGAGCGAAATCGCACAACGTAGCGAGAGTGATGACTAACCATGCAGTTTAGCTACAAAGCCAGAGACAAAGCCGGCGCGCTTCAACAAGGCACAGTAGAGGCAAATGATGCCAAAAGTGCCGCGCAAGCACTCATGCAGCGTGGCCTGATCCCGGTTGATGTAGCGGTTAGTAAAGGCAAACTTCAAGGCGGTAAAGCGAGCGCGCCGAGAGGTTCATTATGGATGCAACTGAAAGCATTAACCGAGCCGAGCGTCGAGCTGGATCAACTCATTATATTTTGCCGTCAGATGTATTCATTGACCAATGCCGGTATCCCCATTCTGCGCGCCATCGAGGGACTCGCCGATACCACCCAAAATAAGCGCTTGGAGCGAGCCTTACGTGATGTTCATAGTCAATTGGAGCGCGGCCGCACTTTGTCAGCAGGTATGGCGCAACATCCTAAAGTCTTCTCGCGTCTTATTGTCGCTATCGTGCACGTTGGCGAGAATACCGGTCAACTAGAGGAGTCATTTGAGCAACTCGCCCTCTACCTCGAAAAAGAGCAAGATACGCGTAAGCGTATCAAGGCAGCGACACGCTACCCGACCTTTGTGATGATTGCGCTTGTGGTTGCATTATTCGTTTTAAACATATTTGTTATTCCAACGTTCGCCAATATGTTTAGCCGTTTTAACGTCGAGTTACCTTGGGCGACGCGAGCACTGCTGGGGACTTCGGAATTTTTTGTGGCCTACTGGCCGTTGATGCTTGTCGCAATGGTGGCGGCGTTTTTTGCTGTGCGCGCCTATGTGAATAGCCCTTCCGGTCGGCTATTTTGGGACCGTTGGAAATTAAGAATGCCGATTATCGGCTCGATTCTTGAGCGTTCGATACTGTCTCGCTTTGCACGCAGTTTCGCGGTTATGCTGTCGGCGGGAGTCCCCTTAACGCAGGCGCTTTCATTGGTGTCTGAAGCCGTTGATAATGCCCACATGGAGCGCAAAATTTTAGACATTCGGCGCACTATTGAGCGTGGCGAGAATTTGTCTCGTGCCGCACGACAGTCCAAACTTTTTACGCCGCTGGTATTACAAATGATCGTAGTCGGCGAGGAAACGGGTCGAAGCGATACGCTGTTAAAAGAGGTCGCTGATTATTATGAACGAGAAACGGATTACGATTTAAAAACGCTGACTGCGCGTATTGAACCCGTCATGATTGGTTTTGTGGCGGTGTTAGTATTAATTCTTGCGCTGGGTATCTTCACGCCGATGTGGGATATGATGAATGCGTATCAGGGGCGGGGATGAAAAGCCAAGCGCAAAGCGAGCAGAGTTTTCGCAGTTTGTTACAAAACGTTGTTGTTATAATCAGCGTATTGGTGCTATCCGCAGTCGCGTTATGGATTTGGTTCGCGCCGAGCGACGACAATGGGTGGCAAGAAACACAACGAGATATGGAACTGCGGCGTTTTAATGACACCTTATTACTGGCTCGGGCGGAATGGATGCGGCGGGGTCGTCCGACACATGTATCACTTAACATAAGTAGTAGTGAAGAAACTATACAAATGAATGCGCGTGGCTGGCCTGCCGTGCAACAAGGTTGTGTAACACTTTGGCAACGTCTTGCTGATGTGCCACGCCAGCTAACTGCACGGGTTGAGGGCAATCGATGTATTTTCAGTATTAATGAAAAACCGTGGCAAGTATATGACGCTGAGACAGGTCAAATTCGTCCAAAAAATGTCGGATCTGACCTATGAATTGTAAAAATGTCGTTATACAATATCACGAGAAATGATAAAGGACGCTGACTATGGATAAACGGCAACACGGTTTCACAATCATCGAGTTAATCATCGTTGTGGTGATTCTTGGCTTGCTCGCCGCATCGGCACTGCCGCGCTTTACCGATGTGACAGCGGATGCGGAAGACTCTGCTATCGAAGGCGTCGCGGGTGGTTTTGCCAGTGCTGTCGGCATCGTACGTGGCGAGTGGGAGCTACGAGGTCGCCCTAAAGGCGGCACAAACGGCGCAGGCGCTCAGTTGCAGATGGATGGTGTTCCCGTGTATGTCGACGGTGATACCGGCTATCCGGTGAGTGGTAATAATAGTTCGGCAACTGATGCAACGTTAACCAATGCCGATTGCCGTACTGTGATGACCGCAATCTTGCAAGGGTCACCGACCGTGATGGCAGAAGGTGATAGCGGTTCTATCGATGAGTATCGATACTATACGTATGCAACCGATGATCCGAACGGTAGTGCAGCACAAGGACAGGCTGCCAATCAAGTTTGTGTTTATTATTTAGTGAACACGATAAAAGGAGTTAGCCCTTTACCCACGGGTAACGACTTTCAGACAGTTGGAAACTCGTTTGTATATAACCCTAGGAATGGTGGTGTAAACGTGTTCAGTAATAATAACTAACACCGCACCTGAATATTTTTTTAATGGAGAAAGTAATCATGCGTAATCAAAAAGGCTTCACGCTCATCGAGCTTATTATCGTTATTGTGGTGCTCGGTATTCTTGCCGTGACTGCTGCGCCTCAGTTCTTTAACTTCTCGGGTGACGCTCGCGAGTCTGCAGTTAAAGGTTTGAAGGGTAATATCCAAGGCGCTTACCAAACGGTTTATGCGAAAGCGGCGGTTGATGGTGACTTTTCTACCGCTATTGGCGATGTAACAATCTCTAATGGCTATCCTACAGCTGACGCTAGTGGAATTGTCGAAGCGGCTAATTTGGGTACAAATGGTGAGGATTGGGTGTTTGCTTCAGGCGATGGTAATGGAACGGCGGTAGCGGACACGTTCTATATTGCGCCTGCTGGATTTGACTCTTTGAGTGATACATCAACTGCAGATGACATTTTTGATGCATCTTGCTACGTATCATATGTGGCTGCTGAAAACACAGACACACCACCAACAGTCACAATCGACGTTAGCGGCTGTGGTAACTAATCCAACCATCTTTTAATGGTCGAATCTCGGCTCGCCGTCTCGGCGGGCCGAATATTTAAGGTCTCTCCTATGAAAGGCTTCACCCTAGTAGAACTCATTATTGTTTTAGTAGTGGTGGGTATCCTTGCGGTTGGCGCCTCACCGTTATTCATTGGCTCGGGCGGCACCGAAAGCTTAGTATTACGCGAGCGAACCTTGTCTATTCTGCGTAATAGCCAGCTCAAAGCAATGCAGAATACCTCATTGGTCTGTACCGCGGTTGTTTTGCAACCCAACTCTCTTGGACAAGCGACTTCTACAAACTGTGGCGTTGTCACCTCGACATTCAGCCTAGATCCCGACGACGTACGTCAAATCGCAGATTTTCAAGGAAAAACGTTTACGGTCACCAACAGCGCGAACACGAATGTCGCTTTACCGACAGAAATAGAGTTCGACTCACTGGGTCGCCCCCGTGATGAATCTGGCTTAGTCTGTAGCGGCGCACAACCGTGCCGATTCACCTTCACCGAAACCAGTGGTGCAAGTCAGTCAGTCTGTATCAACCGCGAAGGTTATATCTATGGCTGTTAAAGAGCTCAAGCCACAGCATGGGTTCACGCTTATCGAGATTATCGCCGGCATTGTTGTCGTGGGCATTATCACGCTGGTCGTAACGGCGGGCATGGGACCGCTGTTTAAACAAAGCGTTAATCCGTGGCAGCAAGTGCGCGCCGCCGAGCTGGGTCAAAGTTTGATTAATGAAATTCTATCGCGCCGTTTTGATGAAAACGGGTCTAGTGCCGTTGGCGAGGCTCGTTGCGGCGAAACAGGTGGACCGAGTTGCACGACGATCCCCAATGACTGCAGTAATACAAGTTATCGAGAGGAGGCGTCACGAGAGAACTTTGACGATGTGGACGACTATCACTGCCTGGAACTCTCGGGAAACCAAGTCGCTGATACGTTAGCGAATGACCTGACCGACGATTATCGACAGTTTCGTTTGCAGGTGCGCGTCGCGGTCGAGCAACCAGATAGACTCAAGCGTATCGAAGTTACTGTCATTACGCCACAAGGGCAGAATATCGATTTCTCGGCGTTCAGAGGCAATTGGTAATGCGTAATAGAGGCTTCACGCTCGTTGAGTTAGTCATTGTCATTTTGCTACTGGCAATTATCGCCATTTTCTCGTTTCAGTTTGTGGGTTTCGGCTCACAGATGTTTGTCAGTGGAGCCGAGCGAGTACGCGTACTCGATCAAAGTCGATTTGTGATCGAACGTCTAACACGAGAACTGAGAAATTCGGTACCGAATAGTGCACGGGTTACCCCGACAAATATCGGCAATAATACCGCAACACAGTGTTTAGAGTTTGTCCCGACACGCGTAGCAGGTACCTATTACGACGCACCGTTTCGTAATAACCAACCCAATACGTTAACCTTTGTTTCATTGGCCAACTGGTCCGTTATCGAAGTGACTGACAGACTCTATATTTACGCGACGCGTACTAATCATGTTTACGCCAATAATTCGAATCGATACGAGCAGGTCAATGCACAAACAACTCGTTCTGGCAATGTGACTGAGCTAACGTTGGCGAGTAGCAACGCGCGCTATGGTCAGCGTTCGCCGCGTCAACGACTGTATATCGGACGTACGCCCGTCAGCTATTGTGTTGAGGGACAAAACATATATCGTTACGCTAATTATGGCTGGTCGCAGCAGCAGCCTACGCCAGCCAATGGGCGATTTGCGGGTGTCACAGGCACGCTAATGGGGAATGGTTTGGCGAATTTAGTTAATAACGCGCCGGCTTTTCAAGTAGATGAAACCACCCTGTTGCAAAATAATATTGTGCATCTGTTCCTGCAATTTAATAGTATAGATAATGAACAGTTGTTTTTTAGTCAAGAGGTTCATATTCCCAATGCGCCCTAGTTATCAATCACAACGTGGCAGTGCGTTGATAGTGGCTATATTCGTGATCGTGGTAACTAGTCTGCTGGTGGCAACGCTTTCGGGTCTCTTACGTACCAGTAACGAAAGTGTTGTAACTGAGGTGTATGGCACACGGGCATTCACCGCAGCGCAAAGTGGTTTGCAGCAGGGGATGAATCAATTATTCCCGTTAGATAGCGAGATGCAAGCTTGCCCTGCCGTAGACACGTCTATGGATTTTAGCGATGCCAAGGGCCTGCAGAACTGCGAAGTTAGTATTCAATGCATGAGTGATAATTACGAATCTGATACACATTATCGGTTGATAGCAACGGGAGAGTGCACAGTCGGAGCACAAGTCACGACACGTGTGTTAGCAATGGAAGCGAGGACATTAGAATGAGACGGATGAGTTTATGTTTGCTGATGTTTTCGTTGTTTGCGGCTTCTGCGGTGTCACACGCCAAACAGTATGAGCTTCCAAAAGATATTGGGAAGAAGAACAAGCCTTTTGAGCAATGCACGGCTGTTAATGCAAATTCAGGTGGAGTAAGCATTACTTGTCCAGGGAGTGTTTTTACCGCGCTGAATGGCTCGGATGAAATAAGGTTCAAGAAGACCTCTAAGGCAGAGCTTATCATTAAGGGAATTACCGTCATTAAGTCAACTATTAACAACAAACAGTCAATTCCTCTGTTGCTCCGCTTTCAAACACAGAATTCGGTAAAGATAGATGCCTCATCAACCATCAAAGCGGATATTTTTGCTGACGGGAGTATTACTTCTGACGGTGTAATCGATGGCAACCTCTATACTGACAAGGATCTTATTAACAACCGCGTTATCAACGGTAATGTCGATGCTGAGGGAAACATTAGAAATAATGGCAGTGGTGTCATTAACGGAAGCATAAATGTCGATGGCGATCTTTGGAACGATGGTCAAATAAACGGTACTTATGTCAACGCAAAGTGTACCGATAGTAGTCAGAGTAATGCTTGTGGCAATAAACCACTCAATGTCGACGAAACCTGTAATATCAATGCAAATGAAGGACCGTGCACAGGCGGAAACAATGTTGGCTATCAACTTGTTGGTGACTGGCACTTTGATGAATCGAGTTGGACAGGCAAGCCGGGCGAAGTTCTTAACAGTGCTTCGAGTTCCTTGTCGGGAACCGCTGTCGGTCAGCCTACGACGAGTTCATTTTCGCCGGCGATTGCTGGGAATATCGGAACGTGTCGTTATGGGCGTTTCGGGGGCGATGACTTTGTAAGAGTTCCACAACCCCAGCAGCTTTCAGCTTCTGAAAGTGTCAGTCTTTCCATGTGGTTTAATATCAACGCATCAGCACAACGCTCATCGTCCGAACGATATCAAACACTATTGATTTATGGTGAAGGACCCACCGAAGGACCTAACGGGCGTTTTGAAGTTTATAGACGGGTGTCTGATGGCGCGTTGTACTTTGAGATTCGCGATAGTTTAGGCTGGATTCACAACGTCTCGGTATCTGGTCAACAGGTATTTGATGGCAACTGGCATCATATAGCGGCAACCTACAATGCGCAGTCGAGCGATATTAATCTCTATATTGATGGCGTACTTAAAGCAACCGCTGGAGTGAGTAATAGATCGCTTAACCCACTGTCATCCCGTGCTAATTTATATATTGGCGGGCAGTCATTTGCTGGCCATGGCGTCAACGGCTCAATTGATGAGGTCACAGTGGCGACCGGCGTGTATTCCAGTCAAAAAGTGAATCAACTCTTTAATCGTAGCCGCCCGTGCGGAGCTGTAGATACGCTTAAACAGTGTTCAGATATTTGGGACCAAGCGCTAACGTCCGGAAATAATAGTCTGGTAAATATTCGTCCCGATGTTCCCCCATACGGACAGCAGTTACCAAGAACGCTAGATCCCATCGATTATTTACGTCAAGGCTCATTTGCAAACGTAGGCGAAGACTACCAGGCACCTGCGCCAACTTCTCGGGTATACATTGATGGTTCCCTGACCATAGAACAAGGCGCTCGATTAAACCAGAACGATGATGCTGATAATTTCATGCTGATCGTTAACGGCGATTTAACCATTGAACGCGATGTGCGAATTAATGGCTATATCTACGCAACGGGCGATATTTTTCTTGCGAATGCCGGCGAACCTTTGCTTATATTATGTTTCGAGGCGAATACATCGATCGTAAATGGCGCCCTTGCGGCTGCGGGGGATATCTACCAGACAGGTTGTGGTCAACCCGCACAGATTAACTATCAACAACCTAGTGTAGATATTCAAGGTGGAGGCTATTGTACTGTCGGCACCGCAGCGCCTCTTCAGCCGATATTGAAGTGGTCAATGAATGACGGTCCATGGACGACAAATACAGACGTGCTTGATGGCTCGAAGAATTTACTCAATGGACAAGCAAAACAGGGACTTGAATGGCAACAAGCAAGCGCAAGTTCTGCCTTACCAGTCGACGAAAACGGCATGGGTACGTGTGGGTATGGATATTTTAAACGCTCCGCCAAGCAGTATATAGAGCTGCCCGATGATCCGGTTCTGGACTTGACCAACGAATATACGATAGCGCTATGGGCTCGGTATAGCACGACACCAGACTCCGGGTTAATGACTCTGGTGAGTAAAGATACTAATTACGAGTTGCACGTAACGTCTTCTGGTAAAATTAACTGGTGGTGGCAAGGACAAAGTGGTGTCCATTCCCTAACCAGCACGCAACGGTTTGATGATGGTGAATGGCATTACGTCGTCGCTCGTTTTAAATCAGGTAAGCAAACGTTAACCGTCGATAACGAACTCATTATCGACGCCTCGATTAACGATAAACCAACAACAAACAATAGCTCGCTTCGGTTAGGAGCGGACAAAGAAGGAGATGGTAACCGCTTTTTTGATGGCGCTATTGATGAGTTCCAAATGTTTGATAGCTATTTATCTGGCAACGATATAAAACGCTTGATGGACCAACGGAGTGTTTGCCAAGCAAGTGGCAATCAATGCTATTCATTGAATATGGCTGGGCAAGTGTTTGGCAATGACTGGCTGAGTTATTCCAAGGACGAAAATTACTCACCTAAGTTAGTTGAAGCTCACAATGAGCAATATTTAGAACTGACTGATAATCAGAATAATCGAGCGACTGCGGTAACGTTACAGAAGGCATTTCCGGGTAAAGGGCATCGCATTGAAATTGAGTTTAAACTATACGCTTGGGGCTCGCAGTCGCCAGGCTTCACCGGTGCAGATGGTATTGCTTTAGTACTGTCTGATGCGAGTCGTATTAGTAATGGCAATCCTCGTGCGGGCAGTTATGGTGGCTCTCTAGGTTACGCTCAACGTAATGGTGGTGTGCCCGGTTTTCAAGCCGGTTGGCTTGGTATTGGCTTTGATGAATATGGTAACTTTTCACAAAGCAACGAGGGTCGAGTTGGCGGGTTTGATCGACTGGTTCCTAACCGGGTTGGCGTTCGTGGGGCTGATTCAACGAATTACAAGTTCTTAGACGCTTCAAATGAACTTGAACCCGCAATTGATTCGCCAGCGAACCAAAACCCAAATTCTGTGTTTAACCCTAAACCGGGACATACCTATAAAGTCTTGATCGATGGAACGGGTGATAATCCAAGTATCGAGGTACTACGTAAGCTGGACGAAAACGGCGCGAACAATAATTTTGTCAGTATTTTGAAGCTCGATAATATTCAAGATCAGCCGCAGATGCCCGAACAGGTGTATTTAAGTTTTACCGGTAGTACTGGAGGCGAGACGAATTATCATTGGATTAAGGACTTGTCAGTTTGCTCAATTCCTGGCTCTCCAAACGAGCAGGACGTGCATCATTATCAACTGGCATTCAACCAAAATGCAGTTTTATGCAACGGTGCCGAAGTAGCGGTTAAAGCGTGCGCTAATGCCGATTGCTCGGAAACGTTTAATCGTCCTGCATCAATTGAGCTTGGTACTGATAACGGAAACTTCTCACCGTCTTCGCTGAGTTGGCAGGCGACGAGTTCGCAGTTACTAACGCAGTTGAACCCTACTCAGGCGGGCGTTGCCAACCTATCTGTAACCAATCAAAGCTCGCCACAACCGGCTAACCCGACAGTGTGCTTAGTGGATGGCGTGGTAGACGATTGTCAAATCGCAATAAGCAATGCTGGGTTTGTATTCTATGATGCTGGTTTACAGAGCACGCAAATACCACGGCAAACGGCGGGAATTCAATCTGAAGGTGTTACAATTCGCGCTGTAGAAACGAACACCAATACACTGCAGTGTCAAGCGCTGACAAATAACTTAACGCAAGTTGAAATGCAGTTGGAGTGTGTGGATCCAAACCAATGTCGTTCAGAAAGCGAGTATTTGGTAAGCGGCCAAGTGGGCTCCGAGCTTACGGCTGCAAATGCAACCGACTTAATTGCGGGTAACTATCAAAATGTAGCGGTTGAATTTAATGACAGTAGAGCGAATTTAGCGATGCGGTATGATGATGTAGGCGCGGTGAAGCTCTCGGCGAAAGCAACTTTGAGCAACGGTGTTACGCTGCGCGGCGATTCAAACACTTTTGTTTGGCAACCGCACCATATCAATATGCAATCGAGCCAGCTAGATACTGATTTATCGAGTTCAACTGAGATTTTAGCTAAAGCAGGCGATCCGTTTAAGGTCGTGTTAACGGCACGTAATGCGCAAGATCAGATTACCCCGAATTTTGGCCTTGAACAGGTGGCTGAACGACTGATTATACAAGAGACAGCGACCGCTGCGCCGCCAGTAGCTAATAACGACGGCTCGTTGGAAAATGGAGTACAATTTTCGCGTTCAGCATTAGGTACCTTTACTAATGGTCAGGTTACCTACTCTGAAGTCGGTAATGCTAATATTACAGCACAAGTAGCCCAACAGAATGGCGGCGGGTATCTATCTCAGTGGCAAGATACTAGCGACTTGCTTGAAACCCCGTTTGTTGTCGGTCGATTTATTCCGCACCACTTTACGCTTGAGGCGGGCACTGGCTTTGCAAATACCTGTGGAGCGCAACCGTCGTATTACATTGGTGAGCCACAAAGCTTGCTACCTATCCAACTCGTGGCACGTAACGCTAGCGGTAATATCACTCGTAATTATGCGAGTGATTTGGCAAAAGCGTTCTTGGAGTTTGCAGCGTTTAATGTCAATGGCCAATCGTTTAATTTGCGAGTTACGCCAAACGCTCAAGAGTCGAGTTTAGTGGGTCCAATTGACTGGGACGATTCGGCTGGCAACTGGGGCTACGGGTTGTTAAACAATGCTCAAGCAACGTTTTTACGTAGTGACGCTGAAGAGGGACCTTACGAGAACTATACCCTTGGGATTCGCATAAACGATGGGGAAGGGGATCATTATTATAGCCAACTTGAGAACACCGGTTTATCGGCACCCGCAGACGATGATTACGTAGATGCGGATTATGCTGCTTTTGATTCGGCGCGGCTGGTGTTTGCTCGTATGGTACTCAACAATGTCGCATCAGCAATCAGCGACCCACTACTCATTCAGGGACACGTTGAGTTCTGGAATGGCAACGAGTACCAACTCGACGAAAACAATAACTGCTATACCGTTGCAAACAATGCGTTTTCGGAAGAGAGGTATGTGGTAGAAGAGGGTGCAGAAACACCGGGTGTTGACCTTGAACTTGGTCCTATAGCGGATACTGCTGATAACTCAGTAACGCTGAGCGGTGGTCGAATTCAGTCAGTGGAGCGGGGAGATGACGAAAGTTTGCGCTGGTTGCCGGCAGACGAAAACCTCCAATTTGAATTTGACTTAGAGGTTCCCCCCCATTT
Source organism: Idiomarina baltica OS145 (assembly GCF_000152885.1). Classification (GTDB taxonomy): domain Bacteria; phylum Pseudomonadota; class Gammaproteobacteria; order Enterobacterales; family Alteromonadaceae; genus Idiomarina; species Idiomarina baltica. The sequence goes on along the minus strand of NZ_CH672409.1, from coordinate 117,606 downwards.
GCAGTACGACTGGACGGGTGACGGTGTTTATGATGAGAACCCAACTGCACTTGGCATTTTTGGTATTTACAGTGGCAGTGATCGGCAAATCTATTGGCAAGAGGTCGGTTTGTAAGTAGCTACTTACTCATTTGTAGGCAATTTACCGAGATTCTTCCTTGCGCTTTTGTTGACAAGCAAATAGCATAAGACAAAGTTGTTACACATGCGCGACGTTAACGACGTTTACCAATAAATATTCGAATAAAGAGCGCTGGTAAGGCTTAACGTCTCTACCGCTTTATTACTTTCAAGCTTGGAATGGGAACATGATGCGACTGGCTCAACTGGCCTTAGTGATGGCCTCGACTTTGACAATCGCTTCGCCGGCTTATGCTCTGCAAGAGCAACAGCAGTCAATGACGGTGGAGCAGATCTCCGACAAGATCACGAGTTTGCAAAATGAATACGATAACTATACGCAAACGGTGCAACGTCTTAAAGACGAAGCCGAGCAGCTGGAACAAAAGCTAACCTCGCTGCGCGAACGCAATCAAACGCTCGAGAAACAAAGACAAACTGCGTTGCAAGAAATGAACAACCGCTATCAACAGCTGGTGGATGATCCGACAATTGATATTGCGGGTGCTCAGCAAGCGTATAAAGAAGCCGTTATGGCTCATCAGCAAAACAAGAAAGATATAGCAACACAGATTCAATTAGTTGATGACAAACAGCAAGAAGTTGAGGAAGCGCGAGTTAGCCGTCACGCACTGCTCAATGAGATCGAGTCGCTGAAAGATCAGCGCGAGGTGGCTCGTGTAGAGCGTTTGGAACGTGAATTCAACCAAACGGGTGAGCTCGAAGTGAGTCAGTCGATTGTGTGTGACCGTGAGGAAACACTCAGCCAATGCGAGACGCGTGGTAAATTATTAGCCAAACAAAAGGCCTCGAAGCAATACCTCAACGAAATCGTAAGTGGCTTGAGCGAGGCCGAGCAGGCTCGTCAAAACCTTGAGCAAGTGAGCCCCAATGTTCAGATCCTAGGCTCCAAGACAGTCAGTAATGGCTTTAGTGGACAAGGAAACTACGTGTAAAATTGCTGTTGAATTACGTGGACAGCTTCCTCGTGCACAAGCTTGCCGATTGCTTGAAATCGACGCGCGATACTGTGTCGTTGAAATGCCGAAC
>NZ_CH672409.1:87012-116293 GCF_000152885.1 Idiomarina baltica OS145 | reverse complement strand
TTTCGGCGCAGATGACGAAAAACCAACATTAGCACCGATGCTCGAGGATGTTACTCCCGCCGTCGTTAATATTTCGGTCAAAGGTAAACGTGAAGTACGCCAACGGGTCCCTGACGCGTTACGTTTTTTCTTTGGTCCCAATGCTCCGAGCGAACGCGTTCAAGAGCGTCCATTCCGTGGATTAGGTTCAGGAGTCATCATTGATGCAGACAAAGGTTATGTAGTTACCAACAACCATGTCATCGATGATGCCTCTGAAATCGTTGTAACACTGAAAAATGGTCGTGAATATGATGCCAAATTAGTGGGTCGCGACGAACAAAGCGATATCGCACTGCTGCAAATTGAGGACGCCGAGGATCTCACTGATATTGAGATCGGTAAGTCGTCAGAATTACGGGTGGGCGACTTTGTCGTTGCTATCGGTAATCCTTTTGGTCTTGGACAAACTGTCACATCCGGTATTGTCAGCGCCCTTAGTCGTGCCAACCTCGGTATCGAAGAACTTGAGAACTTTATCCAAACAGATGCCGCAATTAATAGTGGTAATAGCGGTGGTGCGCTAGTAACGCTCGATGGCAAATTGATTGGTATCAATACAGCGATTTTAGGTCCTAATGGCGGCAACATCGGTATCGGTTTCGCAATCCCAGCGGATATGATGCGTAACCTCGTGCAACAATTAATCGAGTTTGGTGAAGTACGTCGCGGCGTGTTAGGCGTACGCGGAAACGACCTTAACTCAGATATTGCTGATGCACTTGATATTAGTGTGTCAGAGGGCGCATTCGTTGCCGAAGTTGTACCTGAGAGCGCAGCCGACAAGGCCGGTATTCAGTCGGGAGATGTCATCGTGTCTGTTAACGGTGATGAGATCGCAAGTTTCCAAGAGCTAGGCGCTTTAATCAGTACCCTAGGATCGGGAACGAAAGTCGATCTTGAGTTGATCCGTGATGGTGAACGCCAAGATGTGCAGGTGACGCTTGATGCGCAAGATACCGAGACTTCAGCTCAGTCGATACACCCGGCTTTAGAAGGCGCGACCCTTGAAGCTGATGGTTCCAACGATGGTATTCGCATTACTGAAGTAGAAACGGGGTCACCCGCCGCGCGAATTGGACTTGAAAAAGGTGATATCATCAAAGGCGCTAATCGGCAACCAATTAGTAACTTAGGCGACCTGCGTGAAGCGATTGACAACGCGGGTGATGTGGTAGCGCTGAGTATCCAACGTGGGAATAGTGTACGTTACTTAATGTTACGTAACCCCGCATCTTAGTCGCGCGTTTTAGTTTCAAAAACTTACATCAAAGTGACTTCAGTGATAAGCTGAAGTCACTTTTTTAATTAACGGACCGTCTAACTTATGAGCTCTATCAAGTCACTCGTTCGATTCCTTTACCAATCGGTAGGTTTAGGCTTGGTTGTTGCTGCCATTATTTTTCTCATCCAGCCATACATACAAAATGGCGGTCCAAGTCAATTTAATTTAAATAAGAATGATGAGGTTGCGAGTTTTAACCAAGCCATCAGTCGCGCAGCACCTGCCGTCGTCAATATATATAGCTTGGGTGAAAGTGAGCGCTCACGCTATTCGTCTCAGTCAAATTCACGTCTGTGGCGTTTAGGCTCGGGTGTCATCATGAGTGAGCGTGGCTACATCATCACCGCCAATCATGTAGTGGAAAATTACGATGAAATTCAGGTGGCATTGCAAGATGGACGGCGCTACGAGGCGCAACTGATTGGAAATGATACTTACACCGACCTCGCCGTACTCAAGGTCGAGGCAGATAACCTACCCGTCATTCCGACAATGGGCGAAAGACCCATAAAGGTAGGGGATATCGTGTTTGCCATTGGCAATCCGTATAATATTGGGCAAACGATTACACAGGGTATTATTAGTGCCACGGGGGGACGAGTTGGTATCACCGGTTCAGCCTATTCCGACCTAATACAAATGGACGCGGTCATCAATCAAGGCGCATCAGGTGGAGCACTTATCAATAGCAAGGGAGAGTTAATCGGTATCAATAATGCTCGATTTAACTCGGCGTTTGGTGACACCGTTGAAGGTATCTACTTTGCAACGCCTTACGATACCGTTAAAGAGATTATGCATACCCTAATTACAGAGGGTCGCGTCGTGCGTGGCTATATTGGTATTCAAGTTAACCCGAATTTCAATCTACAAAATGCGGCTAACGGAATTCTTGTGACGCAAGTTGAGCCCAATAGCCCAGCTGATCGAGCGGGTTTGCAAGTCAATGACTTAATCACGCAAATTGGCGGTTCACCGATTTTTTCGGCAACGGAAGGAATGGAGCGCGTTGTTAAAAGCCGGCCTGGTACACAGTTGAAAATCGAATACGTACGTAATGACGAAACGCGAACCACAACATTAACTGTTGGGTCCGCACGTCAAATTCAGTGAATTCGCTGAATATCTGCACCGAGTGCTTGAAGCTTAAGCTCAATACCTTCGTAGCCTCGATCGATATGATAAATGCGTTCTACGAGCGTTTCCCCTTGAGCAACCAAACCGGCAATCACCAACGAAGCAGAAGCTCGTAAATCGGTACACATCACTTCTGCACCGGTCAGTGTCTCTACCCCATTCGAAATAGCTGTATTGCCCTCGAGCTCAACATGAGCGCCCATACGGCGAAGTTCAGGAATGTGCATGAAACGGTTTTCAAAAATCGTCTCTCGCACCCACCCACTTCCCGACGCAATGGCGTTCAACGCGCAAAACTGAGCCTGCATATCAGTTGGAAATGCTGGGTGTGGAGCAGTAATAATAGTGACGGGCTTAGGCCGGCCCTGACTACGAATACGGATCCAATCAGTTCCCTTTTCAACCGTGCCTCCGGCCTCGGTAAGCTTCTTAAGCACCGCATCTAAGGCACTCGGATCGGTATGACGACAAGTCACATCGCCTCCTGTTGCTAACCCTGCAACAAGAAACGTACCGGTCTCAATACGGTCTGGCATCACAGAGTAATGGCCACCGTGTAAGCGTTCAACGCCTTCAATCGTAAGCGTATCGGTCCCCTCACCTGTAACCTTCGCACCCAAGTGATTCAAAAAGCGCGCGAGATCAATAATTTCGGGTTCGCGGGCGGCGTTTTCAATGCGCGTCGTGCCCTCAGCAAGCGCTGCTGCCATCATCAGGTTTTCCGTGCCTGTCACACTCACGGTATCCATCAGAATGTCTGCTCCCTTTAAACGCCCATCAACGGACGCTTTTATGTAGCCATTTTCGACCACAATTTGAGCTCCCATCTGACGCAAGCCCTCGATGTGTAAGTTTACCGGGCGAGCACCAATGGCACAGCCGCCAGGCAATGACACTTCAGCCTTTCCGACTTTCGCTAACAAAGGACCGAGCACTAAAATGGAGGCACGCATCGTCTTCACGAGCTCATACGGGGCTACATGCTCCGACATTTCTGCAGGTTCGATGGTGACTTCGCCATGCTGGAGTTCCGAGTGGGCTAACCCCAGCTTTCCAAGTAACTTAAGTGACGTTTTTACATCCTGAAGCAAAGGAACATTCGAAATAGTAATTGACTCGCTACCCAATACCGTTGCTAATAATATTGGCAATGCGGCATTCTTAGCGCCAGAAATAGTCACTTCGCCGTGTAGCGGACGCCCGCCTTTGATTAAAAATTTGTCCATGATGCCTCCTGATGACATTAAGGCATCATTAATTTTTTATCACGTTCCCAAGTTTCAGGCGTGTAGGTCTTAATAGAAACAGCGTGAAGCGTACCATCAGCGATAAGAGGCTTAAGAGGTTGGTACACCATTTGCTGACTTTTCACACGATTCAATGAGGCAAAAATCTCACCTACGGCAATAATGTTAACGTTAGCGCCATCAAGCTTTACATGCGCCTCATCGATTTCAAGTTCATTTTTCAATAACGCGGTCAATTGTTCGGCGTTCATATTATATCCACACAACTTAACTGAAGAATTAAAGCCGTTAGCTTAACGAAAGTAGATGGTCGACGCCACTCACTGTGACGATTTGCCTTAACTGCTCCGAGCTGCCCTTACACTGTAAGGGAACAGCATCACGATTGTGCTTTATCACTTCAAGTAATATAGCCACGCCCGCAGTATCGATTAAAGTAACCTCTGCAACATCCACTTGTTTTACTGTCTTCTCATTCAACAGCTGGCTGAGTGCGTTCCATTGCGCCGGAATCGCGCTTCGCGTAAGCGAACCCGCTAACGACAATGTACCGTCATTAGCGAGTTGAAAGTTCATTTGAGCCTGACTCATGGGCGACCCTTAAGACGGTACGTCGACTTTATCGTCCAACTTGATGGGTTGGCCCGCTTTATCCTCGAGCAGCGCAATGGTACCTTCGATGCCGCGTGAACGGATTACTGCTGCTATCTCGCTCTGCTTACTATTCAATAAGCTTACACCCTCGACAACTAAATCGTATGCTTTCCAAACGTCAGCGTTATTATCGTAACGGACTTTAAAATCCAAACGAATTGGTGGGCGACCCGCTTCTTTAACGCGCGTCTCTACCACTACGACCTTGTCATCGGGTCCTACTTTAGGGTGTTGCAGAAACTCTACTTCGTGCTTCGACTCGTCATATTGTGTAAAAGCTCGGGCATAAGTTGCAACAATATAGTCCGTAAATGCTTTGTAAAACTCCTGGCGTTGCTTTTCATCAGTATCTTTAAAGTAACGCCCCAATACCTTCTTGCTCGCATATATATTATCGACGTAAGGCATCAGCTCATCTTTAACAATCGTCTTCAGATAGTTGGGGTTTTCCGTAATCTTACTGCGCTCTTCGCCGATACGCTCAAAGGTTTTATCCGCTACTTTCTTAACTAGAGTATAGGGATTTTCCTCTTTAATCGTTTCCGCCGAGGCGCTACTCACGGTCAGAAAAGCACCCATTACTAACGTTAATAAAACTTTCATATTACAACTCCCCGTTCGTTAATTCTCGCCTTGGCTAAACAAGAATTGTCCGATTAACTGCTCCAACACCAATGCTGATTTGGTATCAGAAATCGTGTCTCCGTCTTCAAGTGTGCCCACCGTGTCATCGATAAACCCTGGCTGCAGACCTAAATACTGCTCACCTAAAAGACCCGCTGTCAGCACCGATAAGCTACTTGTCTCTGAGAACTTGTCATAATCTTGACTGATCTCCATCTCAACAAGTGGCTCGTAATACTCGCCCGACAACGAAATATTGGTAACGCGTCCTACAACGACACCCCCCACTTTAACTGGCGAGCGTACTTTTAAACTGCCAATATTGTCGAACTTCGCATAAAGCGTGTAGGTTTCACCAGCAGTCACGGTGCTCCCACTTGCAGCGCGCAAAGCGATAAACAGCAGCGCCAAAACCCCGACAACGACAAATAAGCCAACAAAAATATGTGATTTCCGTGATTCCATGGTTTTTACCCGCCAAACATCAATGCTGTAAGAATAAAATCGAGTCCTAAAATAGCGAGTGAAGCAGTGACCACCGTCGAAGTGGTCGCCTTGCTAATACCCGCAGATGTTGGTTCACAACGATAGCCTTTGTAGAGCGCAATCCACGTCACCACAAAAGCAAATACGAGCGATTTAATGATCCCGTTCATTAAGTCGTCACGCCAGTCAACGGCTGACTGCATTACTGACCAAAATGCGCCCTCATCGACACCGAGCCAACCCGAGCCCACTAAATAACCGCCGTAAATACCAACGGCTGAAAAAATAAGTGCCAATAGAGGCATACTGACAAAACCCGCCCAGAAACGTGGAGCAACGACACGTCGTAACGGATCAACGGCCATCATTTCTAAACTCGATAATTGCTCGGTTGCTTTCATCAAGCCGATTTCGGCGGTCAGTGCGGAGCCGGCGCGACCGGCAAAAAGCAAGGCAGTGACGACAGGCCCCAATTCGCGTAAAAGAGACAGCGCAACCATCGGACCTAAACTCTGTTCGGCGCCGTAATCGACCAAAATGGTATAGCCTTGGAGTCCCAATACCATACCAATAAATAACCCGCTCACCACGATAATAATGAGGGATAGTACGCCAACCACATACATTTGTTGGACAAATAGAGGCCATGACTTTCGAGGTGTGGGCTTACCAATAATCGCCCCGAGTAACATCGCCAGCGCACGACCGATACCTGCTATTGCGTCTGTGACTGTTGCGCCCAAGCGCGCCAACCTATCCATGCGCTTCCCCCATTAAATCCATAGCAAAGTCATCCTCGGTATAATGGAACTTGACGGGTCCATCAGCCTCACCTTGAAGAAACTGCCTTACAATAGCCTTATCATTGTCTCTCAGCTCATCGGGAGTCCCCTCGGCGACGACTTTTTTATCGGCGATAATATACGCGTAATCGGCTATCGATAGTATTTCATCGACATCATGGGAGACCACGATAGAAGTTAAACCTAACGATTCGTTCAGCGAGCGAATCAGTTTGACGATAACACCCATTGAAATCGGATCTTGGCCAGCAAAAGGTTCGTCATACATGATTAGATCAGGATCAAGTGCAATAGCACGCGCCAGTGCAGCCCGACGCGCCATTCCGCCTGATAACTCCGAAGGCATCAGATCGCGAGCCCCACGCAAGCCTACCGCTTCTAGCTTCATCAAGACAATGCTACGGATAACATCCTCGCTGAGCTCTGTATGCTCTCTTAACGGGAAGGCAACGTTATCAAATACACTCATATCGGTGAACAGCGCACCACTTTGAAAAAGCATACTCATTCGCTTACGCAGCTCATAGAGTTTCTTGCGTGATAACTGCGTCACTTCTTCATCGGCCACTTTGATGGATCCGGATGCTGGTCGTAACTGCCCCCCAATAAGGCGCAATAACGTTGTTTTACCAATACCACTGGGGCCCATAACAGCGACTATTTTACCTTTCGGCACCGTCAATGACAGCCCATCGTATATGGTGCGTTGGCCGTGCGAAAAATGCACATCTTTTAAAGCAACAAAGTTATCCACTTATCTGTCCCTAACGCGCTATTTATTTCAGAATACCTATTCTAGGGTCCGATCACCTAAAACGTAACTGTAAAAATGTTGCAAAACATATCAGTTTTTTGCATCAATCATCGCTAGTAGCTTGTCGGCGAACGCTTTACGGTCACCTTGGCAGTGCTCACACAACTGCAATTGTTCGAACAAACGAGCGCCGTGCACAGCGAAAAACAGCACTTTGGCGAGCATTGGATCGCGACTAAATTGCTCTAACGATTGAAACGTCTGCTGTACGTGCGCAGTCATCGGCGCCAATAAATCAGGGTTATTGGCCGCTGCCGCTAATAGCCCAGAACTTAACTGCGCACACTCGGCATCACTGTTGAGCGATGCGAGCAAAATACTTTTGAATTCTTGGTTAGGATCACCTTCAAACTCGCTCATGAAGGTCTCTTTGAGGTCATTGTTTCGCGCTACCATGCGCTCCAACATAGCCTCTAGTAATTTGTCCTTACTTGCAAAGTGATAGAGCAAACCACCTTTACTAATCCCAGTTGCTTGACCAAGCGCATCAAACGTAAGACGAGCAGCGCCTTCTGACGCAACTAATTGTTCTGCTGCATCTAAAATGACATCTCGATTACTGGGGCGACCGGCACACTTTTTTGCGCACATAATGACTCACTCACTACCTTAAATAGGCTTATTACTAAACCGTCTAGTTGGTATAGTAATTCAATTTTATCGAATTCGCAATCTTAGGTTCATAAATACGGTAGGCAGTCACCCTCATCTTGACGTATCATTAGGCGTAAGTTCTCAGCTTTTTTAGGTAGGTAATGAAGCAAATCACCCACGACTTTTGCACGCTCGCACGTGAAGTTATTGAGATTGAGCGAGATGCCATAGAGGGCCTAAAAACCTTTTTGGACGATAACTTCAATCGTGCATGTCAGGCAATGTTCGATTGCAAGGGTCGTATCATTGTAACCGGCATGGGTAAATCGGGTCACATTGGCGGTAAAATTGCTGCGACACTCGCCTCAACCGGCTCACCCGCTTTTTTTGTACATCCGGGTGAAGCTAGCCATGGTGATCTGGGGATGGTCACTGACAGTGATATTGTTATCGCAATTTCAAACAGCGGCGAGACGGGCGAAATACTTAATATTATACCGGTGATGAAACGCCTTGGTGTCACAATCATCGCCATGACGGGTAATCCGGAGTCAACGCTAGCCACCTTGGCTGATGTTCATGTTTGCATCCGGGTAGAGCAAGAGGCGTGCCCATTAGGGTTGGCGCCCACAGCATCAACCACCGCGAGTCTAGTGATGGGGGATGCGCTGGCCGTCGCACTACTGAACGCGCGCGGATTCACTGCGGATGACTTTGCGTTATCTCATCCTGGTGGCTCGTTAGGTAAACGTCTGCTACTGAGACTCAGCGATGTAATGCACACGGGCGATCGTGTTCCTCAGGTCGAACAAGACGCTTTGATTCGCGACGCATTGCTCGAAATCTCGCGCAAAGGTTTAGGGATGACATCCATTGTCGACGAACACGGGCGTTTAGCGGGTATATTTACGGACGGTGATTTGCGGCGGATCCTAGATAGCCGCGTCGATGTTCATACGAGCAAAATCGCTGACTTCATGACGCGTACCTGCGTAACGGCAGACGAAAACATGTTGGCAGCACAAGCACTTAAGTTGATGCAAGACCGTAAAATTAATGGTCTGATTATCGTTGACCACGATGGCAAGCCCCACGGTGCGATGAATATGCACGATTTGTTACAAGCAGGAGTGGTGTAATGATTCATAATCGCACAGCTAAAACCATCAATACGTGGTACGGCGACATCAGTACCACACTGTTTGAACAATTTGCTCAAGTTGAGTTGTTGATTCTCGATGTTGACGGCGTATTTTCTGATGGTCGTATTTATTTAGGAAACCAAGGTGAGGAGCTCAAAGCATTTCATACACGCGATGGCTTTGGGCTAAAAGCATGGACTGACGCCGGCTATCCCACTGCCGTGATAACGGGGCGCGAATCTTCGATTGTCGAGCGCCGTATGAAACACTTGGGCGTGACTCATATTTTTCAAGGTGTAAAAAATAAAGTCGAACGCTACGAACAGCTGCTCGAAAATTTGAACTTGAATGATTCGCAAGTCGCTTATGTAGGCGACGATGTGCCCGACCTACAGTTAATTAATCGAGCCAAACTCGGGATTGCGGTGCATGACGCGCACCCCTCGGTGCAGCTTGCCGCGCAATATATTACGCGTTGCCACGGTGGATTTGGCGCTGTGCGTGAAATTTGTGATTTACTCCTGCTGAGCCGCGGTGAACTACCGAGCGCTGAGGGAGTCAGTTTGTGAGTCGCCGCGTCGCACTTTTGTTGCTGGTCTTATTTGGTGCCGTGATTATTCTGCTTTGGCGGCCTTTTCAGCCGTCAGATGGCGACGACGCTAATGTACAAACCCGTAAAATGACACCCGATTTTACGGCTTCGGGTCTTAAAACTCGCTTGTACGAGTCTGGTGGACGCTTAGCACATCAGGTGACGGCTGAGCATATGTCTCATTATATTCAGATTGGTCTTACTGAGCTGAGCAATCCTGTCTACTCGGTCTATACCGATGAGCGTCAGGCAACTTGGCAAGTGAGTGCCGAGCAAGGCACTTTATATGATGACCAAACGCTCATTTTAGAGCGCAACGTTGAAATATTGGCACTGCAACCTGATACTTCTATTAAACGTGTAAACACCGAATACTTAGTCATCGATATACCTGCTGAAACGATGAACACAGATTATCCCGTCACGATTTCGGGACCCCAGATTGCGGTACAAGGTCACGGGCTCAATGCCGACTTGTACGCAGAAACTATGGAGTTAAAACGTCATGTTAAAACGGTTTTTAATCCTCGCTAGTCTTGCAGCAGTGAGTCAATTGGCTGTCGCTCAAGGTGAGTCGGACTTTGAAAAGCCGATTGAAGTGAGTGCAGGACACGAGCACTTTGATATTAAAAACAACCAGTTGTTGCTGACCGATAACGTTATCGTCACACAAGGGTCGTTACGTATTGAAGCCGACCGTTTAGAGGCCTCAGGCGGTGAAGCTAAAGATCAAGCTGACACTTTTGTCGCCCACGGTCGCCCTGCTGTTTATACGCAGCTACTCGAAAACGGCACCGAAATCAGTGCAGAAGCCGACCAAATCACCTACTTTCAGAGTCAAGGGCGTATCGAACTCAAGGGCAACGCACAGATCACACAAGGCAGTAGTTTATCGCGCGGCGACACTATCGTTTATGACCTGACAAACCAGCACGTTTCAGCGCGTGGTTCAAAAGAGTCGGGCGAACGCGTAACCACCATTTTTAACCCCAACAAGCAGTCTGAGAAAGAGCAGCCTGAAACCGAACAACAGCAAAAAGAGCAATGATAAATGGCGAAATTATCTGTCGAGCACCTCGCTAAATCATATAACCGACGCCAAGTCGTTAAAGATGTCAGCTTGGAAGTAAGTCAAGGGCAAGTGATCGGCTTATTAGGACCTAACGGTGCGGGTAAAACAACCACCTTCTATATGATTGTTGGCTTAGTGAATTCTGATAAAGGCAGTATTAAGCTAGACCAACATGATTTAACGTTGCTTCCTATGCACGAACGCGCTCGACGAGGCATTGGGTATTTACCACAGGAGTCGTCTATTTTTCGCAAAATGACAGTGCGCGATAATTTAATGGCTATCCTCGAAACTCGCAAATCGCTTACAACGATAGAACGAGAAGAAAAGCTCGACGCTTTATTAGAAGAGTTCAATATCGGGCATATTGTTAACAGTTTAGGCATGAGCTTATCGGGGGGTGAACGGCGACGGGTTGAAATTGCTCGAGCGCTTGCCGCTGATCCGACGTTCATATTGCTTGATGAGCCGTTTGCAGGTGTTGACCCCATTTCAGTCTTGGATATCAAAAAAATTATCGAACACCTCAAGCACCGTGGCATAGGCGTGTTGATTACCGACCATAACGTGCGCGAAACGTTGTCAGTATGCGAGCATGCTTATATCGTTAGTCACGGGGAACTGATTGCCAGCGGTGATGCAAATAGCGTATTGTCAAACCAACAGGTTAAAGATGTCTACCTCGGTGAGCAGTTCACCTTGTAACGGAGCACAAGTGAGGCCGGGATAATCAGATGAAACAAAGTTTGCAACTAAAAATGGGTCAACAATTGACGATGACCCCACAATTACAACAAGCCATTCGGCTGTTGCAACTCTCATCGCTCGATCTACAAGCTGAGATTCAAGAAGCCTTAGATAGTAATCCCTTACTTGAGGTAGAGAACGATGCCGACGACGCGCCTCAAGAATCTTCTCAACAAACTAAAAATGACGATAGCCAAAAAGAAACGTCTGATGCGCTGAACGAGCAATCTCTGCCTGACGATTTACCATTAGACAGCACTTGGGACGATACCTATACCTCAACCACGCCCTCCAGCAGCTTAAGCTCGAGCCAGTCATTTGATGGTGAACATGATGTTTACCAAGGCGAAACCAACGACTCCCTGCATGACCATCTGTTATGGCAAATGCAGCTATCTCACTTTACCGACGAGGATGCGGCTATCGCCACCGCGATTATTGAGTCTATCGATGAGCGCGGTTATCTCACGACCGATGTTACAGAGCTCGTTGAGGCCATTGCACTCCCCGAGGTTGACGTCGAAGAAGTCGCTATGGTGCTAAAGCGAATTCAACGCTTTGACCCGGTCGGCGTTGGGGCGCGCACGATCCAAGAATGTTTGAGTATTCAATTACAACAACTAACTGATGAAACACCCCATAAAAATCTGGCATTGACCCTGATTAACGATTACATGGAGCTTATGGGTGCAAGGGATTACAAAGGTCTGCAACGCAAGCTAAGAATAGATGAGGCCGAACTAAAAAGTACATTACGGTTGATTCAAACCTTGAATCCTTATCCCGGAGATGTAATCGACCAAAAGCCAACTGAATACGTTATCCCTGATATCTCCGTGGTTAAAAAGAATGGCCGTTGGGTGGTCGAATTAAATCCAGATAGCGTACCTAAATTAAGAGTGAACGAAGAATATGCAGCGCTGAGTCGGCAGGCAAAATCAAGTGCAGACTCTCAGTATATAAAGCAACACACACAGGAAGCACGCTGGTTTATAAAAAGCTTAGAGAGTCGAAACGACACGCTACTTAAAGTTGCACATTGTATCGTTCAACGCCAACAAGGCTTTTTTGAGCATGGTGAGGAGGCAATGAAGCCGATGGTTCTGAATGATGTCGCAGAAGCCGTAGATATGCACGAAAGTACGATTTCGCGCGTTACAACTCAGAAATACCTTCATTGTCCCCGCGGCATCTTTGAGCTCAAGTACTTCTTTTCCAGTCATGTGAGTACCGAAACAGGAGGTGAGTGTTCAAGTACCGCTATAAGAGCGCTAATCAAAAAATTGGTTGCCGCGGAGAACCGCGCAAAACCATTAAGCGACAACAAAATTGCTGAACTCATCGCAGATCAGGGAATCCAAGTAGCTAGGAGAACGATCGCGAAATATCGCGAATCGCTCAATATTCCCTCTTCAAGCCAGCGGAAGAGTCTGCTTTAATATTGTTCAACCGTAGAAGGAAGACGTTATGCAAATCAACCTAACAGGTCATCACATTGATATTACCGACGCGTTGCGTGAATACGTGGATACAAAATTTGCCAAACTAGAGCGCCACTTTGACCACATAAACAACGTTCACGTCATCCTAAATGTTGAAAAAACGATTCAAAAAGCGGAAGCTACGCTTCACGTCAATGGCGGAGAGATTTTCGCCGATGCAGAACACGAAGATATGTACGCGGCAATCGATGGGCTTATTAATAAGCTCGATCGCCAAGTGATTAAACACAAAGAAAAGTTGAAAAAACACTAAATCATGCAATTGTCCGATCTTTTGAGCCCCGACTGCACCAAATGTGCGGTCGAGGGTGCAAGCAAAAAGCGTTTGTTAGAAACTATCAGCGCCATCGCAGCTCCTAAACTTGTGGGAATTACTAAACATGACATTTTTGAGAGTCTAATTAATCGCGAACGCCTCGGTAGCACGGGTATAGGGTTAGGGATTGCAATACCTCACGGTCGCTTGGCGAATGCAACCCAGCCAGTAGCAGTGCTTATGACATTGGATCAACCGATTGAATTCGATGCCATTGATAACCAACCCGTTGATATCGTGTTTGCGTTGCTTGTACCAGAATCGGAACATGAAAATCACTTAAATACGCTCGCGACCGTAGCGAAGCGAATGAACAATAAAGAGTGCACACGTTCATTGCGCGATGCACACAGTGATCGCGAACTTTATACGATTTTTGTCAGCGAGGATCAGGCACCTGAATGCAACTTATCATAGTTAGTGGACGCTCCGGCTCGGGAAAAACCATTGCCCTTAGGGTACTCGAAGATTTAGGTTTTTATTGTGTCGACAATTTGCCGATCGCTTTACTGTCCACACTTGTGCATTCCGTCTTAGCGCAGTATGACCGCGTCGCGATAAGTATCGATGTACGTAATCTGCCCGAAGACTCTCAAGAGCTGCTCGAATCCATTGATTTCTTACCGGCGGAAGTCGATATTGAAGTATTATTCATTGACGCCGATGATCAAACCCTACTGCAGCGTTTTGGAGAAACTCGTCGACTCCATCCTCTGTCGCAAAAGCAACTCCCCTTGCTTGAGGCTCTTCAGCTTGAGAACCGCCTTCTTGACCCAATCGCCGTACGTGCAACTTGGCGTATTGATAGTAGTCACCTTTCGCTCCACCAATTAAGTGAAGAAGTCAGTGCCAGAGTACTTGGCAAAGCATCAAAACAAGTGGTCATTGTGTTTCAGTCATTCGGCTTTAAACATGGTGTGCCAAAAGACGCCGACTTTGTATTTGATGCGCGTATTCTTCCAAACCCACATTGGAACCCAGAGCTCAAATTGCTAACGGGACAGGATGAAGACGTAAAACAATTTTTCCGAAAGGAAAGCTTGGTCACTAAATACTTATTACAAGTTGAAAACTTTTTGGCTACCTGGCTTCCTTATTTTCGACGCAGTAACCGTAGTTATTTAACTATTGCAATGGGCTGTACTGGCGGTCAACATCGCTCGGTCTATCTAGCCGAAACTTTAGCAGAACAGTTCCGATCAGAGGGGACTCATGTTCAAGTTCGTCACCGGGAATTGTCAAAATGACGCAAAAAGTCTGTAAATCCTTGATCATTCGCAATAAACTAGGACTTCACGCACGCGCAGCAACTAAATTGGCGCGTTTGACGCAAACCTTCGCTGCTAAGATTACAATTAGCCAAGACGGTCAAGAGGTCGATGCAGGTAGTGTCATGTGCTTGATGTTACTAGCAAGCCAGCAAGGACGTGAAGTCCAAGTCTGTGCCGATGGTGACGATGCAGAGGCGGCTTTGGTTGCCATCACCACCTTATTTGAAGATAAATTTGAGGAAGCAGAATAATCATGATGGCTGAGCTGTCCGATAAAGAATACGCAATGCAGCGTATTCAAGAGGTAAATACTGCCCTGTCGGACGGTATGTATGTGGCTGCCCGCCGCATGCTGCACAATATGCCAGCCTGCGATATTGCATTATTGCTTGAATCATCGCCGCCGAAAAGTCGAGCTATCGTTTGGAAGCTTGTCGATGCCGATGAACACGGCGATATCCTTGAAGAGCTCTCAGAAGAAGTTCAAAAATCCATTATTCGCCAGATGGCGCCGGAGAAATTGGCGGCTGCCACCGAGGGAATGGATACCGATGACTTGGCTTACGTACTGCGTGGTTTGCCCGACCAAGTTTATCAAGAAGTTCTCAAATCAATGGACGAGCGCGACCGAGAGCGCGCAGAAACGGCATTGTCATACGATGAGGACTCTGCCGGCGGCATCATGAATACGGATACCATCACGGTACGAGCCGATGTCACCGTCGATGTGGTATTACGTTACCTTCGTCTAAAAGGTGAGCTACCAGAAGCCACCGATAAACTTTATGTCGCCGACCGCAACGATAAACTCATCGGTGAAATTGCTTTATCACGTTTAGTGACCGTCGACCCGTCAAAAGTGGTCAGTGATATTATGTCGCCGGATATCGTCAGTATTCCTGTCGATATGGATGAGACCGAGGTCGCTAAACTATTTGAACGTCACGACTGGGTTTCAGCGCCCGTTGTCGACGGAGAGCAACAACTTGTTGGTCGAATTACCATCGATGACGTGGTTGATATCATTCGTGAGGATGCCCAACACTCGATGTTGAGTATGGCGGGTTTAGAAGATGACGAGGATACTTTTGCGCCGGTACTCAAAAGTACTCGCCGCCGTACGGTATGGTTGGCTATTAACTTGGTTACGGCGTTACTCGCCGCCATGGTGAGTTCATTATTCGAAGATGTGTTAGCGCAAATGGCAGTGCTCGCCATCCTGAATACCATTGTGCCAAGTATGGGCGGGATCGCGGGTAGTCAAACCCTGACCTTGGTGATTCGAGGTATGGCGCTTGGTCATATCGGTAGTAGCAACTCAAGGTGGTTGATCGGCAAAGAACTCGCCATTGGTGCGCTGAACGGTATTATTTGGTCAATCCTTATTGCCGCTGTTGTGGCGCTCTGGATGCAAAGTTGGTTGGTCGGTGGCATTATCGCCTTCGCGATGATGATGAACCTCTTAGCGGCGGCGCTTGCCGGCGTGACCGTACCCATGATACTGAAGCGTTTTGATATTGACCCGGCACTGGCGGGTGGTGTGATTTTGACCACCGTCACCGATGTGGTCGGTATCTTTGCATTCTTGGGTACTGCGACATTGCTGCTGTCTTAAACAGCAATGTCGCCGGTTGCTTTACTGACCTGCAATCCGCATTTCTTCTAACAACACCGATCCCGTATGCAAGGCATGACGTTCGTCAACATCGTTACCAATAGCGACAATATTCGCCAACATATCTTTTAGATTGCCCGCAATCGTCACCTCTTCAACTGGATATTGAATTTCACCATTCTCAACCCAGAATCCAGCAGCGCCACGCGAATAATCACCGTTAACTAAGTTTACTCCTTGACCCATCAGTTCGGTGACTAGTAAGCCTGTGCCCATCTGTTTGCACAGTTCAGCCAAACTCTTATCACCATGGGTCAAGCGCCAGTTATGGATGCCCCCAGCATGACCGGTGGGCTGCATATCCATCTTGCGGGCCGCATAGCTAGTAAGTAGATAAGTCTGCAACTCACCGGCCGTAACGATATCACGCTCAATCGTAGCTAAACCTTCATGGTCAAACGGACTGCTTGCTAAACCACCCACGATATGAGGACATTCTTTAATGTTTAACCACGACGGCAACACCGGCTGGCCCAATGCGTCTAGCAAGAAACTTGATTTCCGGTAAAGATTGCCGCCACTGATCGCACTTACGAAATGGCCAAACAAGCTGCCCGCCACATCGGCTCGGAAAATTACCGGGACTTTTGCGGTATCGATCTTACGGCCACCCAAGCGGGATAGCGTCTCCTGAGCGGCTTCCTCAGCAACTTTTTCGGGTGCAGCTAAGTCCTGCGTACGACGCGCGACCGAATAGCTCATATCGCGTTGCATGCGCTCACCTTCTTTTGCGATCAGTACGCAACTTAAATTATGACGCGACTGCAAATAGCCGCCCAAAAAACCGTGGCTATTACCGTACACACGAAAGCCCGTATGCGAACCGTAATGGGCGCCATCTGAGTTAATAATGCGATCATCTAAAGCTAAGCCATGACGTTCACATGCAAGTGCTTGTTCTATTGCATATTCTGCGCTTTGATCGCCTGGATGGCACAAGTCCAACTCAGGATAGTCCTTGGTCATTAGTTCTTTGGGTGCTAACCCATTAAACGGGTCAGCTGAGGTATAACGGGCAATTTCCGCCGCCTTTTTTACTGCCGCAGCAATGGCTTCACGCGATAAATCGGTAGTCGATGCCGAGCCTTTTTGATGATCACGATATACACTAATGCCCAGCGCACCGTCTTGATTAAATTCGACGGTCTCTACATCGCCCATACGCGTACCGACGGAAATGCCGGCACTTTTGCTGATCGAACACTCGGCCGCTGAAGTCCCCTCTTTAGCCGCTAACTCCAACGCATATTGGACCGCTAATTCAACATCATCAAGTTGTTGCTGTAACTCGCTAAGTTGAGGTTTCAATGTACACTCCTCTAAATGATTAACGCGTCTTGCGTAAAACTGGTAAACTACTCGTTATTATTAGCAATTAAAACTGAATGGATTATGGCTCGTAAACCAACCCACTCGACATCGCCAGACGAAACTGAATTTGCAGATGTCCCCAGCAAAAGTGAACGCAAGCGCCAAGTTGAAGCCCTACAAAAAATGGGCACTGAGCTCGTAGACTTAACTGATGCGCAACTCAAAAGCATTCCACTCGATGATGAGCTGCGCGATGCGGTCTTGCTCGCTCGTAAAATTAAAAATAAACACGAAGGCTATCGCCGCCAACTTCAGTTTATTGGTAAGTTAATGCGCCAAAGAGACGTTACGCCTATCGAACAAGCAATGGAACGCCTTAACGCCTTTCACCAACAAACTGTGAATCAATTTCATGCTGTTGAGCAACAACGCGACCTGCTGTTGTCAGGTGACGAAGAAGCGCTCACAGACTTTTTTAACCGTTACCCCAACGCCGATATTCAGCGTATTCGCCAATGGCTTCGACAAGCGAAAAAGCAAGCCGAGGAAAACAAGCCGCCTACGGCAGCGCGCCAGCTATTTGTCTATTTACGTGAACTAATGACTGAGGCCTAAGCCTCAGTCAGTACCACCGACTGTCATAGCGTCTAGTTTCAGCGTTGGCTGACCGACGCCGACCGGTAAGCTCTGACCATCCTTGCCGCACACACCGACACCTTGGTCGAGCGCTAAATCATTACCCACCATTGAGACCTTACTCATTGCCTCGGGCCCGTTACCAATTAAAGTCGCGCCTTTAATAGGTTGAGTAATTTTACCGTCCTCAATCAAGTATGCTTCTGATGCCGAAAACACGAATTGACCCGACGTGATATCGACTTGACCACCAGCAAAGTGCGGCGCGTAAATCCCCCGCTTCACAGACGCGATAATATCCTCGGGCTGGTGCTCACCGGGTAGCATGTAAGTATTTGTCATCCGCGGCATAGGCAAGTGTGCATAGCTCTCGCGACGACCGTTACCCGTCACCGCGTGGCCCATCAGACGAGCATTCATTTTATCCTGCATGTAGCCTTTTAAGATGCCATTTTCGATCAGCACATTGCGCCCTGCAGGTGTGCCTTCGTCGTCAATACTTAGCGAGCCGCGGCGATCGGCTAAGGTGCCATCGTCAACGATAGTACAAAGTTCCGAAGCCACTTTTTCACCTATTTTACCCGCGTACGCCGAAGAACCTTTACGGTTAAAGTCACCTTCAAGTCCGTGCCCAACCGCTTCATGCAACAATACACCCGGCCAGCCAGCACCAAGTACTACTGGCATCGTTCCTGCCGGAGCGGCAATGGCTTCTAAGTTTACTAATGCTTGGCGAACCGCCTCTTCAGCAAACGCTTTCCAGCGGGGTGTGCCTTCTTCATCTTTAAAGAAGTACTCATAGCTGACGCGCGCGCCACCTCCTGCTGAACCCCGCTCTCGTCGCCCCTCTTGTTCAACAATGACAGAGCAGTTTAAGCGGACCAGTGGTCTGTGGTCTTCAGCAAACGTGCCGTCAGTCGCTGCAACAAGCACGTCGTCGTAACTGCCCGAGAGACTAACAACCACCTGAGATACACGCTTATCTTGCGCACGCGCATGGGCATCCACCTGCTTCAACAGCGCAATTTTCTCCGCCTCTTCGAGTGACTGCAGTGGGTTCTTAGCGGCATACTGTGCCGCTACCGACTGCTTAGTCCACGCCTTGACCTGTTTACTTTGACCTTGCCGAACAATGCCGCGTGCCGCGTTACACGTTTGTGTGAGTGCTTGCTGAGTAATCTCGTCAGCATAAGCAAAGCCTGTTTTTTCTCCTTGTATGGCACGGACACCCATACCCGTTTCATTGTGATATGCACCGTCTTTAATAATGCCGTCTTCTAATACCCATGACTCGTTGACACTGCCTTGAAAATAAATGTCAGCAAAGTCGATATCGCCGTTGTACAAGGTACCCAGCGCTCTAGCGAGATCCGACTCAGTCACAGGTAATTCATTTATCCAACTCAATTTATCGCTCATACATCCTCATTTAGATTAGCACTCACCGCTAGACGCGTTTGATCCGCGACAGGCATTTGCGCGCGAATGTTCTCTAATTTTTCTCTGTCAAAATAGGCACTGACAACGCCCTCTCCATCGGCTTGCTCGGCTACGACTTCACCCCAGGGGTCAACGATCATCGAGTGTCCATAGGTACGGCGTCCGTTGGCGGCTTCACCGTATTGGTTGGGTGCCAACATATACACTTGCTGCTCAATCGCCCGCGCTCTCACCAGCGGATGCCAGTGTGCTGCACCTGTTACCTCAGTAAATGCTGACGGTAATAAAATAATATCGGCGCCCTTGGCACGCAGCGCTTTGAATAACTCCGGAAAACGTAAATCATAACACACCGCCATACCGACCACAGCGAAGCCGAGGTCGATGGTGACAATCGAACTTCCCGCACGTGTCCAGCGTGATTCTCGGTATTGCCGCGTGTTGTCGGCAACGTCAACATCAAACAAGTGGATTTTATCATAACGCGCCAGGCAGCGACCGTCGGGCCCATAACACAAGCTGGCTGCTGCAAAGCGTTCGCCCGCCTGAAGCGGAATGGTGCCACCGACAAGGTATATTTCATGCTGTTTAGCTAGCTCAGATAAGCGTTGTTGTACGGGTCCATTACCAACAGGTTCGGCCATATCTAACTGAGCTCGGTCGCCAGCACCAAAGCAGCTAAACGCTTCAGGAACCACCACCAGTTGCGGGCGTTGCTCTGGCAATTGTTCTAATAAACGTTCAAGCAGAGCAAGATTTTCAGTGGGCGTCTTAAAACTACTGAGTTGGATTGCGCTGAGTAGAGGTGACGTCATTGTTTGCCTCCTTATCTTTTTCCAATTCTGGAATGTCCACAGGGCGGCTGTCTCGTTCAACTTCTTGAACGACAGGGTTATCAATAGTACCAGTGACGTGGTAGCGCAACAATGAGATAACTTTGGCGTCTTGCAGCACCTTGTCAATGAGCAGTGCCGCTAACCCGCTCGGTGGATTAACCATCCAAGCCAAAATAACAGGTAAACTAGAGGTCACTTTAGGGGCGTAAGTTAACTCATAATTTAACGACTGCGTCTCTAAATCAGTCGAGCCACGAATCGCCATATCGCCGGCAGAGCCAAATAATTGCGTATCATTGGTAGTCAAAACACCCTGCGCGATCTGCACGCTACCATTGAGGTCGGTATAGAACATTCCTTGCGAAAACACGTCACGAAAATCCAAAGTGAGTTTACGCAAGATACCATCTAAGCTTAGTAGAGAGAAAAGTCGTGCTCCACCATCACTGACCTCAGCCAAGTAACCTTGTCCAAAGTCCCACTGAAGTGCTCCCGATAAGGTATCGAAATCCACCTGATGAGGATGATCGTTCCAACGTACACCAAAACTGACCTTAGCTGAGCTATCACGAATCGCAGTTTCAAGGCCATACTCTCGTAACAATTCCCCAATATCACTGGTAGTCAACTCACCACTTAGTTGTGTTAACGGCTGTCCTTCACTGACCATCCAAAAACCCGACGCCTCAAGCTGCTCCGTTTCCGTCGTCATTTTCAGTTGATTGAGTGCAATGCCCCCTTGAATAGGAACTAACTCAGCATGTACACGACCTAAATGGTGATCGTCCAATCGACACACCTTACAAGTAATGTTGAGCGGCGGAACGCGGCTAACCCACTCGTAGTCGGAGGAGTCAGCAGGCTCAGAAGTTGTATTGGCCGGCGTGTTGGTATTGAGCTGCGCAAAATCTGCATTAACTTCAATGGGATTTTCTAAAAACGCTTCGGGGAGCGTTGCTTTCACTGATAAGTTATCTGCCAAAATGCGCGCCTGCCAAACACGCTTTTCAGGATAAATATCAATATCAGCATTATTAAACGACTGCTGTCCCCATGAAAGAGCATCGGTTTTGATGCGGATAGAATCAGGCAGATACCAAGCACTTAGCGACTGTTCACTGTTGGCATTTGATTGGCCATCATCGGCGAACGAATCACTTATGAAATACAGCAAGTCGTACCATTGACCGATGGCTAGATTCGGTAAGTAGGCACGAATATCAAAAGTCGCTTCACTATTGAGGTCCGGCAACGACGCTCTATCGCCAATAGTCAGGCTTGCATACTGCCACTGGGGGACACCCGGTTGCCAGGCACTTCGCCAGCGCAAACGGTCACCGGATTTCACCTCGAGTGCGAGATCGTTGCCGTTACCATCGAGCCTTACATCTAATTGCCAGTTTTCACCGAACTCCTTATTCAAAGGTTCCGGGAGCCGTGATTCGAGCCCAGTAAGATCGAGTTGTGAATTCGCCGATACCTGAACGTCATCCTGAATATTCAGATCGACATTGACGATACCATTGATTGCACCATAAAAATAACGCGCCCATCCCTGTTTCGGTAGCGCTTTGAAGAGCGGTTCAAGTTGCCAGTCTAATTCATTTTCGATCGTCAGGTGATAACCCTCTGATTGAGGTTTACCGACAACCTTGCTAGCGAAGGGACGTCCAAACCATTTCAGCACAAGATTCTCGGTCGCGACTTGCTGGTCGTCTATCAACAAGGTACCTGACTCAACATCAAACCATTGATCGATCGCCGCGATATAGACTCGGTTACCCGCTAAGTCAGCTTGCACATCAACCCCAACCTCTCGCGAACCGTCAAATGGAACATCGAGGTTAAACTGACCACTGATGCGGCTTTCAGGCATCACTTGGTTAAACACTTCAGCGACCGAGGTCAACGGTGACTGCTGAAATACCGAGCGTACGGACGATGCCGGTCCAGCGACTTTTGCGTTAACCTGTAAGCCACGGCTTGGATCGAGCAAGTCAGCAATAGTGGCATTGACTTGTTCGATCGTCACACCATTGATACGTCCCTGTGAAGCTCGCATGTTCAAACTATGTTGATAAAAATCGAGCGTCAGTGGTAGCTCCTGCAGAGCTGGCCAATCGGGCTGAAAACGATAAGTCAGCGTATCGAACTGCACACTTGCATTAAAAACCCCCTGATTTATATTGCGAGGAAGCATAAAGTGCTCGGCACGCCATGCTAGCGTCATTTGCTTTACCGCGCCTTCCGCTAATGCGCCGGATAGATAACGCTTGAGCCCTTCCCCCATCACATCCGGTAATGCTGTTTTCAACGAGTCCACAGCAAAGGGTTGTTTGCTAAGCAATGCCAGTTCAAACCCTGGACCTAGCGCCTCGTTTGAGCGCCAAACACCTCGCGCTTCAAGTTGCATATCGGCAATTGCAAGTTGGCTATCTTGCCATGCCACTTGCCAGCCGTCAGAGCCATAGTCAGCGGAGCCACCTATTGCTACGTTATTCAGTTGCCAAGCACGTTGTTCGGATAGATGATCACTGGTAATTGTTAACTGCGGTGCTTGAATCGTCCAATGCGCCTGTTGGAGATCGCCCTCAGCTGTCATTGATAAAGGTGAAAAGGCCGGAATTGTGTCTGAACCAGAGGCCCTCACATTATCGAGCTCTGCTCGCCAGTGCCATGGATGCTTAGCATCGCTCCGCAAATAGAGATCGGCCTCAGCCTCAAGGCCAGACGCCTGCACTGTCTGATATGTCAGCCCACCATCATCCATTAATTGCAAAAGCGGCGTCAGTTTCGACAGCGGCAAATGTTCTATACTGGCACTCAGTGTATCCGCAAGACTTTGCACGCGCATTGCTGGCCATTCCAGCGAACTGTTGTCGACTTCGACAGTCATTGGGGTACTGTTAATAAGCCACCCCTGACCATGTCTTTCCATCTGTACTTCACCCGACGGTATATGTAAATCAACGACTCTATTGTCTCGTTGCATCGTCAAACGATTATCCAAGATCCGCATCAAAGCCTTCGATACTTGACCCTGGAAAATATCCAACCACACCGTAAAATTGACATTTGAGTCGGTGATGTCGATACCAGGAATTTGTTTTTCGAGCCAAGGACTCACATCTATTCCGCGTGAGTCCACGTAAAACTGACCGACCATATCACGCCAACGACGCCCTTCGAGTTGCAGCACGAAGTTTAAGCGATTCGGCGTAAAATTTTTGACTCTGAATTGGCCAACACCTTGGTGGATGCTACCTCGGTTACTCCAAGATAACCTTTCGATATCGATGGTTCGTGAGTTGCCGCTGAGCGGGGTTACATGCAAGCTACTTTGCTGAAAGGAAAAGCTTTCTAATTGATTCAGAAATAATTGCTCGACTTGATCAAGCTTTACGCTTTCACTCTCACCCTGTGTCAAACGCCGCAGATCTAATTGAATATCTGCCTGCTCAAGAATAAACTGTTGCAGTACCCATTGGCGCTCGGCCACTGATTCCCAGAAATCAATAACCACCCAAAGTCGACCCACATCAACACTGAGCGCGTCATGGTCGGTGTCACCGAGTTTGAAGTTTGATAGCTCGATGGCGGGGCCTTGTTGACGCCAAGATAATGCTAATTGATTAATATGGACCTGTTGCCCAAGACTTGCGCTCACTTGCCTTTCTAACGGTTTAGTGAGGTCGGGAAAATAAGGCAATCCATAGCGTAATAAGCTCAGCAGTACGGCAGCCAGCACTAATAAAATGGCCGATAACCAAACCAGCTTGTGAAAACTCCAGCTTATTGCGCGTTTTAAAGTCACTACATCATCACCACATCAAATTGCTCTTGGTTATAGAGCGGCTCTGTTTGTATTGTTATTTGACGCGAAACAAACAACTCAAGTTCAGCCAATGCATGAGATTCTTCATTCAACAAGGCTTCACTCACCGGTGCGGATGCATAAACGACGAATTTATCGGCTTCATAGGCTTTGTGCACGCGGACAATTTCTCGCATAATTTCATAACATACTGTTTCAACGGTTTTCATTGAGCCCCGTCCGCGACATACCGGACACTCACCACACAATACGTGTTCGAGACTCTCGCGTGTACGTTTACGCGTCATCTCGACTAAGCCGAGTGTGGTAAAGCCATTTATCGAGGTCTTAGCACGATCCTTATTTAATGCTTGTTCAAGGCTATGAAGAACTCGCCGCTTATGCTCTTCATCTTGCATATCGATAAAATCAATAATGATAATACCGCCTAAGTTTCGCAAGCGTAATTGCCTTGCTATGGCTTGGGTGGCTTCAATATTAGTATTGAATATCGTCTCTTCGAGGTTTCGATGTCCCACAAATGCACCGGTGTTGATATCGATCGTCGTCATCGCTTCGGTCTGATCAATAATTAATGACCCACCCGACTTCAATTCGACGCGTCTATCTAATGCACGCTGAATTTCATTTTCAATATCAAACAGGTCAAAAATCGGACGATCTCCGCGATAATACTCCAACACGTGCGTCAGCTCTGGAATAAAATCCTTAGTAAATAACTTCAATTGATCGAGTGTGGTGCGAGAATCGACACGAATACGCTCTATCGCCTCTCCGACAAAGTCCCGCAGCACACGACAACAGAGGTTTAAATCTTCATATAAAATTCCGACCCGGCGCTGCGACTTTTTGCGCTTCTTAATCTGCGACCACAAGCGTGTTAAAAACTCTGCATCACTTGTTAGCGACCCCTCGTCAACACCCTCGCCCGCAGTTCGGACGATGAACTTGCCTTCATCGTGACTGAGTGATTCCGCAATCGAACGTAAGCGTTCACGTTCATCGGCATCATCAATGCGTTGTGATACGCCGACGTGATTACTCTGTGGCATGAAAACCAAATAACGGGACGGTAACGTAATATCGGTGGTGAGCCGTGCCCCCTTTGTACCCAGCGGATCTTTAACAACCTGGACCATAATCGGCTGGCCTTGGTGCACAAGCTGAGTGATATTCAACTGTGACTTCTCTTCACGCTCAATCGTTTCACCACCGTCCAGTGTTGTCACAATATCCGATGCGTGCAGAAAAGCTGCTTTATCTAAGCCGATATCTACAAACGCTGCCTGCATGCCCGGCAACACCCGCGATACCTTGCCCATATAGATATTGCCCACGAGACCACGTTTGACTTGGCGTTCGATATGCACTTCTTGCAAAATGCCGTTCTCAACCAACACCACTCGACTCTCGGTGGGCGTCACATTCATTAGTACTTCTACGCTCATGGTCTCATCCTAGTTTGGCTTCGACGGCCTGTAAAAGCTGTTCGGTTTCGTAAAGAGGCAAACCGACGACCGCAGTATAACTCCCGCTTATCCGTTTAACCCAACGGGCTGCTCCACCTTGAATCGCGTAACCTGCCGCTTTATCTAGAGGTTCTCCAGTTTGCCAGTAAGTTAACGCTGCTGACTCGCTGATAGCGCCCATGCTCACCTCCGTGGTCACTTCTTCTCTTTGAACCAAGCTGGGCGCATTGCCATCATAATACATGATGCAAACGGCTGTGCGTACCTTATGGGTACGTTCGGCTAGGGAGCGTAGCATTGCAATACCGTGCGCTTGGTCTCGCGGCTTTTCCATAACCTCACCATCGCGATCGATAAGCGTATCGGAACCTATCACGATACAGGCTGCACCATATTGTTTAGCAGATGCAATCGCTTTTTCGTAAGCTAATCTTTTAACGTATGCCGATGCCGTTTCATGTGTACCTTGTTGTTCCGGAATATCGCTTGCTAAACAGACAAAGTCGGCACGAATTTGTTGCAATAGCTCACGTCGACGAGGTGAACCAGAGGCGAGGACTAACTGCATTAAACAACTCCAAAGCGACGACGGATTTTGCGTAACAGAGGAAACAGCCAAAACCAAAACAATGCCGACGTCAGCGCTGGCCAAAAGTAGCTTGAGGTGAATTGTGCATCATGAATAAATACATTTGCTTGAAACACGATGAGTCGCTTAATCAATATTAAAAATGCGATTAATATCACTTGCTGAGGTAGCGAGAAGTTGCGAATACGCTGAAAGTGGCGGGCAGCGAAGTAGCTCACAACAACCATTCCGAGCGCATGCACGCCCAGCACGGAGCCCAGCAAAATATCGGTTAACACGCCAAGGACGAGTGCAGTACCCAGGCTCACTCGATGCGGAAGCGCGATAATCCAATAGAGCAATACCAACGTCACCCAATCGGGTCGATACACATCAATACTCGCAGGCATCGGCATCACCATCAATACCAGTGCAACTAAGTACGTGAGTACGAGCGGTATTAATCCGTGCTTAAACATGGTTATTTCTGATCCTCAAAAATCGGCGCTTGCTCGGCACCTTGTGGCCATAGCAACAATACCGTTCGCACGCGGTCGAGTGCACTGATTGAATCGGCTGTCACTTCGGCAAATGGCAGTGATTCGTTGCGATTGATACGCGTGATACGCGCCACCGGGTAGCCTTCAGGATACACGCCCCCCAACCCGGAGGTCATCAGTAAGTCTCCCTCGGCAAGTTCGGAGCTGTGTGGCACAAACATAAGCTGCAGCTTGCCAATCTCACCGGTTCCTTGCGCGAGTACCCGAATATCATTTCGCTCGGCGCGTAACGCAATGCCATGGCTCTGATCAGAGATCAGTAGCACACGGGCTGTGTTACTGCCAACATCTTGGATTTGGCCGACCACACCCTTGCTATCAATAACCGGTTGTCCCTCGTAAACGCCATTGAGCGTTCCTTTGTTGATCACCAATTGTTGGCTAAATGGCTCCGAAGCCACCGCTACCACTTCAGCTACCATACGCCGACTCGGTTGACGTTGTTCTGAACCCAGAAGTGCACGTAGACGCTTATTTTCGTTACTAATGAATTGCAACTGTTGAAGCTGAGCACGTAATTCAAGCATTTGTTTTTTCAGCGCTTGATTCTCTTCAGCAAGCTGTTCTTGGTTTTTAACACTCTCAGAAAAGTTACTTAGGATTTGCTCTGGTAAAATGGCTAAATACTGGACGGGTGTAACCAAGGAGTTCAGAAACATCCGCACAGGCTGCATCGCTTGCAGTCGATGGTCGACAAAAATCAATAGAAACGAACAGGCTAGTGCGAGCACTAGCCTGGATAGTAATGAGGGTCCACGAGTGAATAAGGTTTTCATCTGTGCGCTAACTACACCCCACCTAAATTGACTTACTCGTAACTAAACAAATCACCGCCGTGCATAGCGATCATTTCAAGTGCCTTACCGCCCCCACGTGCTACACAAGTGAGTGGGTCATCTGCAATCACAACAGGGATGCCGGTTTCTTCCATTAACAAACGGTCGAGATCTTTAAGTAAAGCCCCTCCGCCTGTTAGAACCATTCCACGCTCCGAAATATCAGACGCTAACTCGGGTGGCGACTGCTCAAGTGCAACCATCACGGCACTAACGATACCCATTAGCGGCTCTTGTAAAGCTTCGAGAATCTCATTGCTGTTGAGTGTGAACGAACGCGGTACGCCTTCCGCTAGGTTACGCCCGCGCACTTCAATTTCCTTCAGCTCTTCACCTGGGAATGCGGAGCCGATTTCGTGTTTAATTCGTTCCGCTGTCGCGTCACCAATCAATGCACCAAAGTTACGACGTACATAATTAATAATGGCTTCATCAAATTTGTCACCACCAATACGAACAGATGATGAGTAAACTACACCATTTAATGAAATAATCGCGACTTCTGTTGTACCACCACCAATATCAACAACCATCGAACCCGTCGCCTCAGATACTGGTAAGCCGGCACCAATCGCGGCAGCCATAGGCTCGTCAATAAGGTGAACTTCACGTGCGCCAGCACCCAACGCTGATTCACGAATTGCGCGGCGCTCTACTTGCGTCGAGCCGCAAGGAACACAGACCAATACGCGTGGGCTTGGCTTAAAGTAATGGCTGTCATGCACTTGCTTAATAAAGAACTGAAGCATTTTTTCGCACACATAAAAGTCGGCGATAACACCATCCTTCATCGGGCGAATCGCTTTGATGTTGCCAGGAGTACGGCCTAACATCTGCTTCGCTGCTGCACCCACGGCTGCAATTGCTTTAGGTCCACCTGAGCGCTCCTGTCGAATAGCCACGACAGATGGCTCGTTGAGCACGATGCCCTCGTCCTTTACATAAATCAACGTATTGGCAGTACCCAAGTCAATGGATAAGTCGTTTGAAAACAAGCCGCGAATTTTCTTAAACATGTAGCGGTAAATCCCTAAAAAAAGTGCTAAAAACTGCAATCAAGCGCACATTATTGCGCTCGTACTACCCGAAACCCAATATAGTTAGAACTAAAATCTGCTGGAAGTTCCATTCGCGTCGAAACACGCGCTAGGCTAGGTGCAAAGTTCCATGCACCGCCACGGACAACTTGTCCGTCTTCAGAGCGAGTCCATTCCCAGACATTACCTACGGTGTCGAACAACCCCCACGGATTACGCGCGAATTGAGCAACAGGTGCTGAACGCTCATTTGACCATTCAGACCCACAGTGGCGACAGTTAGCGTTTTTCACGCCAACGTCTTCTCCCCACCAAAAGTCAGTTTCTGTGCCAGCGCGAGCCGCATATTCCCATTGCTTCTCAGAAGGGATATCGTAATCGAAACCGCTTTTGTCTGACAACCAGTCCGTGTATGCCTTTACATCTTCATAACTAATACAGACAACCGGTGAATTCTCTGTTTGCTGAAATCCTGGACTGCGCCAATTTAACGTACCGTCCATTTTCGGCATGCCGTTGTTCAGTTCAGCACAATTACCGTTGTTCTCTGCTTCTGTGACATAGGCGGTATCATTAACGAAATCACGAAACTTTCCCACCGTCACCTCTGTATCACTGATACCAAAAGGTGCGTCAATCGTTACGGTTTGCACAGGACGTTCGTTAGGTAAACCATCACCGCTTAAGTCGCCCATTTGATAGTTACCGGCCGGTACGACTACAAGTTCAGGCCCTCTGACATCACGAAATAAA
>NZ_CH672409.1:9547-84209 GCF_000152885.1 Idiomarina baltica OS145 | reverse complement strand
CTTGAAGCAGTAGAAATGACTGAGAAGTTCGACCTTTACATCACCGTGAGCGGTGGTGGTACAACAGGTCAAGCGGGCGCAATCCGTCACGGTATTACCCGTGCACTGATGCAATATGACGAAGGCCTACGCTCTACCTTGCGTAAAGAAGGCTACGTTACGCGTGACGCTCGTCAAGTTGAACGTAAGAAAGTGGGCTTACACAAAGCGCGTAAGCGTCCACAGTTCTCAAAACGTTAAGTTTACGTTTTACGGAAAGCCCAGCATTTGCTGGGCTTTTTTATTTTTGCTAGCCAGTGAACCTCTGTTTACGAATGTAAACGCTTGTTGTGACAGCAACACGCGCCATACACCGCGAATCACTTGTAAAACATGTGGGTTTTCTTTATCATTTCTGAGCATTTTTTGTAATCCGTATAGGCGGATAACGCAGCAGCTAATTCCCGACTTCGCGGCCATGGATCGCGGAGCGTCCAACTGGAGAGTAAATGGATGAGCAATGCGCCTGTAGATAAAGGCCGCCGTCGTTTTTTGACGGTCGCGACCGGAGTCGTTGGTGGTGCCGGAGCGGTGGGTGTCGCCGTTCCTTTTATCGCATCATGGAATCCGAGCGCGAGGGCAAAGAACGCCGGGGCACCGGTCGAAGTTAACATCGCGAAAGCAGAACCGGGTCAAATGATTCGTGTTAAATGGCGAGGCAAGCCCGTATGGGTCGTTCGTCGTTCAACAGAAATGCTTGATGGCCTAAAAACCCATGAAGACCGTCTTCGAGACCCTAATTCTGAAGAGCCACAACAACCTTCATATGCCGCTAACGAATATCGTTCAATTAAAAAAGAATTTTTCGTTGCTGTTGGTATCTGTACTCACTTAGGTTGTTCTCCGAGCTACTTACCCAAAGAAATGGAAGAGCACGTAGAAGGTGTTGAGTCAGGATTCTTCTGTCCGTGTCACGGTTCGACCTATGATATCGCTGGACGTGTTTTCCAGGGTGTTCCGGCACCATTAAACTTGGTTGTGCCGCCACATTATTACGTTGACGACAACACGATCTTGGTCGGCGAAGATAAGGGGCAAGCATAATGGCTAATAAATTCGTTGAGTGGATCGATGCACGTATTCCAATGACTAAAACTTGGAATATCCACCTTGCACAGTATCCTGCTCCGAAAAACTTCAACTTCTGGTACCTATTTGGCGTCTTGGCGATGCTCGTATTGGTCAACCAAATACTCACCGGTGTTTGGTTAACCATGAACTATGTGCCAAGCTCAGAGGGTGCATTTGCGTCCGTTGAGTACATCATGCGTGACATCGATTACGGCTGGTTACTCCGATACATGCATTCAACCGGGGCATCCGCGTTTTTCATCGTTGTTTATCTCCATATGTTCCGCGGTATGCTTTATGGTTCGTACCAAAAGCCGCGTGAATTATTGTGGTTATTTGGCATGTTTATCTTCTTGGTACTCATGGCTGAAGCATTTATGGGCTATTTGTTACCTTGGGGGCAAATGTCATACTGGGGTGCGCAGGTAATTATCTCACTGTTTGGTGCGATTCCGGTGATTGGTGATGACTTGACGCTATGGATCCGTGGTGATTACGTGATTTCTGGCGCAACCTTGAACCGCTTCTTTGCGCTTCACGTGATTGCCTTGCCGTTAGTGCTGGTGATTCTTGTATTCTTGCATATCATCGCATTGCACGAGGTGGGCTCTAACAACCCCGATGGTGTGCCGATTAAGAAGCCCAAAGGCTCCGTTCCGGATGAAGAGAAGCCGAAATTCAAGTTCCACGAGCGTTTCACTAAGAAATACGACATTGTGGATGCGATTCCGTTCTACCCGTACTACATCGTAAAAGATTTGGTCGGAATCGGTATTTTCTTATTCCTGTTCTGTTATGTGATCTTCTTTATGCCAGAGATGGGCGGTTTCTTCCTTGAGCCACCGAACTTTGAACCGGCAAACCCATTGAAGACACCAGAACATATTGCGCCTGTTTGGTACTTCACACCGTTCTACGCAATTTTGCGTGCGGTCCCTGATAAATTATTTGGCGTAATCTTAATGTTTGCATCGATTGTGCTACTGGCTCTATTGCCATGGTTAGATCGCGGTCGCGTACGTTCTATTCGCTATCGCTCTATCTTGCACAAGTTGAACTTGGCAGTTTTCTCAGTCAGTTTCTTAGTCTTAGGTTACTTAGGAACTCAGCCAGCAACGCCAACTTCAACCATGTTTGCGCAGATATTTACGTTCTTATACTTCGCTTTCTTCGTCTTACTGTTTTTCTACAGTAAGCGTGAGAAGACCAAGCCGGTACCAGAAAGGGTGACGTCATAATGAAAAAATTACTAATCGCTCTTGTTACATTTATCCCGTCGCTCGTATTTGCGGCGGGACCGACTGTGCCGCTTGATGAAGCAAAAGTCGATTTGCACGACAAAGCGTCTTTACAACGTGGTGCACAGTTGTTCATGAACTACTGTTTGGGTTGTCACTCGCTTCAATATGCGCGTTACAACCGCATGTTCGAAGACCTGGGTATTCCTGAGGATGTCGGTCAGAAGAACTTGCAATTTACGGGTGAAAAAGAGGGTGACCTAATTACCAACAATATGTCTGAAGAAAAAGCGGGCGCATGGTTTGGTAATCCACCACCTGACTTGACCAACGTAGCGCGTGTGCGGGGTCCTGACTGGATTTACACGTACTTACGTTCGTTCTATCGCGATGATAGTCGTCCGTTTGGCGTGAATAACTCGGTTTTCCCTAACGTTGGGATGCCGCACGTTTTACAAGAGTTACAAGGCTTACCAGAAAAAACCTACGAAGAACGCCGTATCGATGGTGAGATGAAAAAGGTTTATGTCGGTTTGAAAACCGATGGAAAAGGCCGTTTGACTGAGAGTGAATATGACCAGGCAATGCTCGACCTTACGTCGTTCTTGGTCTATATGGGTGAACCAATGAAACTTGAACAACGCCGTATGGGTTGGTTCGTTTTTGGTTTCTTGTTGGTGTTCACCATTTTAGCTTGGTTGCTGAAGAAAGAGTTCTGGAAAGATCTTAAGTAAGCGGAACTCGAGCTCAGTAGAAAAGGGTGGCTTGCCACCCTTTTGCTGTTGAAATTATCTGGAGAAATACATGGCGGTTGCAGCAAATAAACGTTCAGTAATGACGTTATATTCCAGCAAGAACGATCTTAAGAGCCACCAAGTTCGCTTGGTATTAGCGGAGAAAGGTGTTGGCGTAGAAATCAGTTTTGTCAGCGGTGATGATCGCCCTGAAGACTTGATGCAGCTTAACCCTTATCCTGATGCGACACCCACTCTCGTGGACCGTGAGCTTGTTCTTTATAATGCTCACATTATTATGGAATATCTCGATGAGCGTTTTCCGCATCCACCATTGATGCCCGTTTATCCGGTCGCAAGAGGCACAAGCCGCTTGATGATGCATAGAATTGAACGCGATTGGTACGCCTTGGCAGACAAGATTATGGCCGGTGATAACCAAGCGCGCCAAGAGTTACGCGAGGGGCTGCTATCGTTAGCACCTATTTTTGCTGACACGCCTTATTTTATGAGCGAAGAGTTCAGTTTAGTCGACTGCTACTTAGCGCCGTTATTGTGGCGTTTACCAAGCTACGGTATCGAACTAACTGGACAAGGTGCGAAAGATGTAAAAGCTTATATGGGTCGTGTGTTTGAACGCAAGACGTTTCAAGAGTCACTGACTGATGTAGAGCGCGAAATAGCGCGTTTATAATTCTTTTAACCTTCAATTGGAGTGGTTATGGAATTAAGTGATATGACACCCAAGCGTCCCTACTTGATGCGGGCGCTTTATGACTGGATCGTCGATAATCAATTGACACCGCATTTGGTTGTTGACGCCACTATTGTCGGTACAAAGGTACCCCAGCAGTTTGTTCAAGACGGGCAAATTGTTCTCAATATTTCACCGACAGCGGTTGTGGGCCTTCAGTTAATGGATACTGAGGTTCGCTTTAATGCTCGTTTTGGCGGTCAACCGATGGAGGTCATCGTACCGATGACTGCTGCGCTCGCGATTTATGCTCGGGAAAACGGCGCAGGTGCAATGTTTGAAGCTGAACCGCAACTTGATGCAATGCCAGAACCTGACGAGTCGAATGACGAGCCACAAGCGTCTTTTGATACGGTAGAAGGGTCAAAGTCTGGGGAAGGTACAAGCAAAAGCACCAATAAGAAGAAACCCAACCTTAAAGTAATTAAGTAGTTTGAAGAGTGAGTAGAGCGCCTATCGCGCTCTACTAAATGCTTTTACGACTTTTTGCACACCGTCGATGTTTCGGGCAATGTCTACTGCTCTATCAGCCGCTGAGTCGTCGACAATACCGAGTAGAAAAACTTCACCATTTTCAGTTACGACCTGAATGTCAGTAGCATCCACTTGGTCATCAGCAATGAGCTTCATGCGCACACGGCTCGATATCCAAGTGTCGCTTGCTTGGGTTGCAATTCCGGCTTTGCTCGCTAAGCGAATCTGGTTAAATATGCGCTCTACACCATTGGTATCCGCAATCACCTCGGCAGCGCGCTCGCGTTGCGCTTCGGTATCGACCTGTCCCACCAGCAACACTTGCTTCCCATAGCTGATGGCTCGAATGCGATAGTTCTCGAGTTGTTTGTCGTTGCCGAGTTTTGCATTGGTTTTCATTTCGATCGCTTGATCGTCTAATTGAGTGCCTAGCGTGCGAGGATCAGTCGCCGATGATACCCCGACTGCCGCCGCACCCACTGCGACCACCGCGCATCCTTGCAATACCGAAATACTCAGACCGGCAACTAATAACAAACGAACAGCGTGTTTGTGAGGAATCATGTTAATCGTGCTCCTGAGGAAAAATTGTATTTTCGACCAGCTCGCTAATACATTGGCTAATCAATAATTGCTGTTCCAGTACCCGAGATTCATTGAGCGATGGAATCTGAAGCTCCAAATCACTTGCGCCTAATAGGCCGGAGACCATGTCATTTTGCTGACCTGTAATAGCAATCATGATCATGTTGCGACTAAGCGCTGTTTCCATCGTTTCAATTAGCGCAGAGTCGTCGCTCTCCCGTGTAGCGAAGACCAGCAGCAAATCGCCCGCTTGAGCTAAGGAAGCTACTTGTGCTTGCGCATAGTGATTAAGTGCAACCACCGGGAAGGCCGGGCGCTCGATTTTATAACCTATGTTCATTACTCGTGCAAAATGTTCCGCTAACATGTGGCTCGCGCCACTGCCGCACACAAATAAGCGCTGTCCTGCCAATAGGCTATTGACCAGTAAATCGACGCAGTCTTCAATATGCTCAGATAAGCTCTCAATGGCAGAAATCTGTGTTTGTATACTCTCGGTAAACAGCGCCTTGATGCGTTCTTCGTTCATTCTAAAAAGCGTCCTTATACCATTCAACCGTAACTTGGCTATCATTTATCGTAATAATATCAAAGCGCATCTTTGCAAGGTACTCATTTACTGTTTGCTCAACTAAAAAGTATTGAGCTGCTCGCCGAATACGTTGACATTGGCGTGTCGTTATTTGTTCCAGTATCGATGCAAAATCGCTATTTTGGCGGCGTTTGACTTCGACAAATACCCACGTATCGCTATCACGACAAATAATATCGATCTCACCACAGGGGACTCGAAAATTATGTTGCACGATCACGAGCCCCTGTTGTCGCAAGTATCGGCTTGCTTGAGACTCGCCTTCTAATCCACGTTTTCTTGTTGACATTAGGGCTTAATGAGCTTGACCTCTGATGGCGTTAATTTAGCCCAAGTCATCTGACGGTGAATATTATTTAAATGTATGGAAAGTCTACCGGTCATACCTGAAACGGACTTCCCACGCATCCATTGCAACGAATCAATTTGCTCTAATACCAACATACTGTCATGGCCCATAGCGACTAAACGAGCATCATTGAGGTCGGCGTTACGGTGAAGTTGTAACCAGGTGTTGATCGGGAATGGGCGTTGATTCGGTACAAGGATAGGTGCCTCGGTAAAGACGATACCTCGTAAGTCATTGTCACCTTGTTGATTGGCAACACGATGGATTGCTGAATTCGCAAAAACATCGGCGGGAGGGGCAAAGGGCGACAAATTCACGTCAATAAAAGGCTTTAATAGACGTGCTTGCTCAAGATTGCCTGCAATGTAAATTGCATCCACGTCACCGCGGCTACGCTCTTGCGCATCAACGATAATTTTACCGGCTGCTATCTTCACACCACGGATACGGTCGGCACTCGCAGCAACGCCAAGCGCATGTTCGACTGCTGATTGCATTTCCTCGGTACTCGTATACCAGCTTGGTTCAACTTCACGCTGATCAGCCGACCAGCTTTGCGTAAAGGCATTGACCATCTTGGTGCCGGCGCTACTCTTGGCAGCAAAGACAATGCTGTTTAGCTCCTTGGTATTAGCAATGTATTGTGCTGCTTGTGCCGCTTCAGTCTCGCTGTCGAGTGCGAAGGTGACGTGACCACTGGGTAGAATCGTATTGTCGGGAAGTTCGGGTTGATTAAGGTAGACTTGCGTGACACCGATCATCGGTTGTTGTATCCACGCATTGACATTTTTTTTGAGTAACGGACCCACAATTGCCTGAGGGTGTTCCGATAATAAACGGTTTTGAATCGCAGTTAAGTCTTGCGCTTCGGTATCATAAAAGCGTATGTGTATATCATTAAGCTTTGCGGCGGAAGCAATGATTCCATCACGCACGGCTTCGCCCTGAAGCCGATAGTTACCCGATAAAGGAAGCAATACCGCAATTTCTTTAACGCTTCTAAACTCATTATTTGCCAAAAAGTCACTCACAAATACATGCGCATAGTGCTGACTGTAGGCGTTAAGCCACTGTTCAAGTGAACGCTTAAAATCAGCAGCAGACGTTGCGCCATGAGTGCCTTCAATTAAACGCCACCATCCAGCCAAACTGGTGCGTGTTGGACGCTGTGCTGGCAGTTGC
The DNA here is from genome assembly GCF_000152885.1 of Idiomarina baltica OS145. Classification (GTDB taxonomy): domain Bacteria; phylum Pseudomonadota; class Gammaproteobacteria; order Enterobacterales; family Alteromonadaceae; genus Idiomarina; species Idiomarina baltica. The sequence continues at coordinate 77,191 of NZ_CH672409.1, read as the reverse complement.
TCTGACGGTACCTGGCGAGCCACCGACCACAATGATTGGATATTCATATCACGGTCGGTTTGATATGCCTCATCTAAATAACTGAGCGCTTGCCAAAACTGCTGTAGCTGCTGGTGAGCGTCCGCGATTAATAATAATGCAGTCCGCTTTAGCTGACGATCGGTAAACTGATTAAGCATCGGTTTGAGTTGCTCTATGACAGATTGCCATTCACCGTTATGATGGTACCAACGTGCTAAAGCCAGTGCATACAAACGTTTATCAGACGGGCGCATGGTTTGGGTATCTAACTGAGACAGCAAGGCCGCGCTGCGTTGATAATCGCCTTGATTTTGATAAGCAAATGACGCCTCGACGAGCATCATTTGTTGACTTGCTGCATTTGTTTGTTGTCGAGCTCGCTCGAGCCATTGTTCAGCGGTTAATGAGTCGCTTTTATTTGCCGGGGTGATGACGGCTTGATCAGTCGATGAGCTGGGTGTTTGAGACGCACGTTTTGGTGACTGCGCGCAACTCGCGAGCACAGCAGTCAACAACGCAATAGTGATAAGTCTGACAGCATTCGCCAGCACTCGCTCTCTTGATTGGAATAATTCGTTCACTTTCACCGCCCAGCAAAATTATCACGTGTTTAAAGTTAAATGATACTATAAGTCGCTACTTGAATTACAACACAACGGAATCACCATGTCACAGCAACCAAGTGAAAAGTCATCGCAAAGCTTAGGAACGCTATATATTGTGCCAACCCCAATCGGTAACTTGGCAGATATGACCGAACGAGCGGTGACTATTTTACAGCAGGTTGACCTAATTGCTGCGGAAGACACACGCCATAGTAGACCTTTATTACAACAATACAATGTCAGTACGCAGGTGTTGTCAGTGCACGAACACAACGAGAGTAGTCGAGCGGGACAACTGATTGAAAGGCTGAAGCAAGGTTTAAATATTGCATTGATCAGTGACGCCGGCATGCCGCTCATCAGTGATCCCGGCTACCTGATTGTGCGCGAATGTCGCGCAGAACAGATACCCGTGGTTGCGTTACCAGGTGCCTGTGCGTTTGTAACAGCACTTGCCGGTTCTGGCCTCGCAACGGATAAGTTTATGTTCGAGGGCTTCCTGCCCGCCAAATCTGCGGCGCGTAAAAAGGCGTTTGCAAACCTAGCCGATCAGACCCGTTCTGTTGTGTTTTATGAAAGCCCGCACCGGATTGAATCATGCCTTGAAGATCTCGCGGAGATCTTGCCAACACGTGATGTGGTATTAGCCCGCGAATTATCAAAGCAATATGAAACCTATTTGAGCGGAACCGCGACTGAATTGCTTGCCCAAATGCATGAAGATAGCAACCAAAAGCGCGGTGAGATGGTGTTGATGATCGGTGGCGTCGAGAAGGAAGCCGTGCAGGAAGATCAACCCAGCGCTGAGCAGCAACGCGCGGTTACCTTATTAATGCAGCACCTGCCTCTGAAAAAAGCAGCCGCGGTAACAGCTGAACTTTATGGCGGCCGGAAAAATGCACTTTACCAATGGGCGATTGCTCAGTCAGACGACTAAAACATTTGTATAGCGTTGGCTAAATGCGTAGAATCGCCGCCTGAAGAAGCCTGCCAGACAATCGCTGCTTATCGTTTTCGGTAAGGGGAGGAAAGTCCGGGCTCCATAGGGCAGAGTGCCAGGTAACGCCTGGGCAGTGAAAGCTGACGACTAGTGCAACAGAGAGCAAACCGCCGATGGCCGCTTGCGGCTCAGGTAAGGGTGAAAGGGTGCGGTAAGAGCGCACCGCGCGTCTGGTAACAGCACGTGGCACGGTAAACTCCACTCGGAGCAAGGTCAAATAGGGGTTCGTTGGCGCGGCCCGCGTTGAACCCGGGTAGACTGCTTGAGAATACGGGCAACCGTATTACTAGATGAATGATTGTCCACGACAAAACCCGGCTTATCGGCGGGCTTCTTCACCTCCTTTCTTTATCGACCGTCCAGTTATAATGTCTAATTAATTTATAATTATCATTCAGTTAACTGATCCCGTTCTTATGCTTCTCAAGATAGCTGCATTTCCTACTAGCACTCAAGCGACCCTTCGATACTAGCAAAGCCTGTGTAAAAGCGTGTTTAGCCGCGTGATAAAACTTGACAGTGGGAATCTTATCTACCTAGACTGTAACATTGTGGGGATTTGTGGATAATTGTGGATCGCAACGATCAGGTGACATCATGTTTCGTGGTGCAACAACAATAAACTTGGACAGTAAAGGGCGCTTGGCTATACCCGCCAAGTATCGTCATGCGCTGTCGATCGACTGTGACGGTAAGATGGTCTGCACCATTGATATCAAACAGCCGTGCCTGTTGTTGTATCCATTACCAGAATGGCAGGTCATCGAGAAAAAATTGACACAGTTATCTAGCATGAACCCCACCGAGCGACGCTTGCAGCGCCTTTTACTGGGCCACGCTGATGATTGTGAGATGGATAAAAATGGTCGCTTGCTGATTTCCTCGCCGCTGCGTTTGCATGCAGGGTTAGAGAAAAAACTGATGCTAGTTGGGCAGCTGAATAAATTTGAAATTTGGTCAGAAGAGGCTTGGCAGCAACAGATTGCAGAGGATCTCAAGGTCGAGCAAGAAGGTGACTTTGAGTTAAATGAACGACTAGAAGATTTTTCACTTTAATGACTGAACAAAACGCACCGCATATTTCAGTTCTCCTCGAGGAGTCCATTCGCGCACTCGTGACGGACCCTGATGGGATCTACATAGACGCCACCTTCGGTCGTGGCGGTCACACGCGTGCGTTACTCAGCAAGTTATCCCCTAAAGGGCGTGTCATTGCCCTTGACCAAGACCCACAGGCAATAGCGTCAGCCCAGGCGCTGGCAGATGATGAGCGCTTCAGTATTATCCACACTCCCTTTAGCGATCTCGCGCACATCATTGAACAACAACAGCTTGCTCACCAAGTCACAGGTATTTTATTCGATCTTGGCGTCTCATCCCCACAACTTGATGATGCTGAGCGTGGCTTTAGTTTCATGCGCGACGGACCTTTGGATATGCGTATGGATAGCAGTCGTGGCGAAACCGCCGCAGACTGGCTTAGTTATGCCGAAGAAGATGATATTACCTATGTATTGAAAACCTACGGCGAAGAGCGTTTTGCGCGCAAAATTGCGCGGGCGATTGTTCATGATCGGGAGCAAAAGCCGTTTACTCGAACTCGCCAGTTGGCTGAGTTGATTGGCCGTTTAGTACCATCTAAGGAAAAGCATAAGCATCCCGCGACACGCAGCTTTCAAGCGATCCGTATACATGTGAACCGTGAGTTGGAGCAAATCGAGGACGCACTAGAAGCTTCTTTGACCGCGTTAAAAGAGGACGGTCGCTTGGTCGTCATCAGTTTTCATAGTCTGGAAGATCGCATCGTGAAGCGCTTCATGCGTACCCATAGCCAACCCAAACAAGTTCCGCCGGGACTACCGATTACTGAGGCTGAACTGAATAAAGATCGTCGTTTAGCACTGGAAAGTAAAGCGATTAAACCCAGTGCGGCAGAACTTGAATTGAATCCACGCGCACGTAGTTCGGTGTTACGTATCGCACGGAGGCTAGCACATGGTTAAGACACGCTATCCTTCGTTGCCTATTATGCTGCTGCAAGATTTAATGCGGTTTAAGTGGGTCATCTTATTAGCGATCGCTGTGATTGGCTCGGCACTCACAGTGATATATACCGCTCACCAGAACCGGCTGTTGACCAGTGAGCGGGATGAATTACTTTCGACGCAAGATAAAATTGATCGCGAGTGGCGTCATTTAGTGCTCGAACAAACAGCACTCACAGAACATAGCCGAGTTGAACGAATCGCCCAAGAGCAACTGGGTATGATTGACGTCGATGCGAAACATGAGGTGCTAGTGCCATGGCAATAAAGCGCGCACCCAAAAAGAACCAACGTAACGTTAAGAAGCAGAATCCGGCGGGTGCTCGCTGGCGCTTCATTACAGCGTTGAGCGTGCTATTTTTCGTATTCAGCATCTTGGTTGCGCGTGCCGCCTATATTCAGGTGATCAACCCAGAACAGTACTCATTACAAGGTGATCTGCGTAGTCTGCGTTCCGATAGCTTAGGCGTGCAACGCGGCATGATCGTTGACCGCAATGGCCGCGAGCTCGCGGTGAGTGTTCCGGTAGAAACGGTTTGGGCCGATCCGAAGCGTATTGCAGAAAGCGGCGCGCTTGCTGATCAGCGCCGTTGGCAAGCGCTTGCGGAAACGTTTCGGATGAATCGAGATGAACTCGTCGCAAAAGTTGATAATCCTGAGCGTCGCTTTGTCTATCTGCAAAGAAAGGTATCGCCGAGCGAGGCTGATTATGTTCGGCAGCTCAGTATTCCGGGCGTTTATTTAAAAACTGAGTCACGGCGTTACTATCCCACTGGCGAAATTAGTGCGCACTTGGTGGGCATTACTAATATCGATGGACAAGGCCAGGAAGGTCTTGAACTACTATACGACGATCACTTAACTGGTACGCCCGGTAAGCGAGTTTATCGCAAGGACGCGCAAGGGCGGGTTATTGAGGAAATTAGTCAAACAGATGCGCAGCCACCTAAACAATTAACACTTAGCATTGACCAGCGGATCCAAGCAACTGCCTATACCGAGCTGAAAAAAGCCGTGCGCTACAATCAGGCAACTTCGGGTTCTGCTGTGGTGGTCAATGTAAAAACAGGTGAACTGTTGGCAATGGTCAATAGCCCGTCCTACAACCCGAATAATCGTGCTGATTTGCAAAGCTTTAAAATGCGAAACCGTGCGATTACCGATGCCTATGAGCCTGGCTCGACAGTAAAGCCGCTCGTTGTCCTCAGTGCGCTGGAACATGGCACTCACAAAGTGGGTGATATTATCGATACAAACCCTGGTTGGCTGCGTATCGGCGGACGCCGTGTCAGCGATCATCGTAACTTGGGCAAAATTTCTTTAACAGAAGTGCTTGAACATTCTTCTAACGTAGGCGTGACAACAATGGCGCTGGAGTTAGGTGTCGATGAGTTATTAGAGACTTACTTTGGTGCGGGCTTTGGTTCTGATACGGGCGTTTCGCTATTAGGAGAAAGCTACGGTTTACTGACAACAAGACGTCGCTGGTCTGATTTTGAATTGGCGACGCTATCCTATGGTTATGGACTCTCAGTCACCACACTGCAGCTGGCAAAGGCTTACACGATGATTGCCAACGGCGGGCGAGATATGCCTCTTACGGTCTTTCGCCGTGAGTCTAAACCAGAATCAGAACAGGTCTTTAACCCCGATAACACGCGAGCAGTCATGCACATGATGGAACGTGTGGTATCTGACGGTACGGCGACTGCAGCGCAAGTCCCAGGGTATCGTATAGCGGGTAAAACCGGTACCAGCAGAAAAGCGCGCGCAACTGGCGGATACGGAGATGAGTACGTTGCGTTATTTGCGGGTATTGCGCCTGCATCCAATCCAGAAATTGTCGTCGTCGTAACGATCAACGAACCCGGTACTGACGATTACTACGGGGGCACCGCAGCTGCACCCGTGTTTTCCAGTATTGTCTCACAAACAATGCGTTTACTTAACGTGCCGCCCGACGATATGACAGTTCAACCAATGAAAGCAGCAGGCTTTATGGGAGGTGCTGATGCAACTCCGTGATTTGCTACCACCGTTGCCGATTACGTTTCCTAATGTAGCGGTCAGCGGTATAAAATTGGATAGCCGACAAGTCGCCAACGGCGACTTATTTGTCGCTGTACCGGGCTATGTGACCGATGGACGCGATTATATCAACACCGCTATCGCAGCGGGCGCTCGAGCGATTCTGGCGGAAGGCTCGAGCTTAAGATACGAAGAAAACGGCGGCGCTGTCTGTGTGTTTATGCCTGGCGTAAAGGAGCAGCTATCTGAAATCGCAGGGCGCTTTTTCAATCACCCATCGCGTCACGCGACTTTGATTGGTGTTACGGGGACCAATGGGAAAACCTCGGTGACTCACCTAGCTGCGCAGTTGGCAGAAAAGTTAGGTTATACCGCAGCCGTAATTGGAACGACGGGCAGTGGACTTATTGGTCAACTGTTGCCGGAAAAGCACACCACACCCGATGCTGTAACTGTGCAGCAACGCTTGTCGACCTTAGTCGCAGAGGGTGCTGACTTCATCGCCATGGAGGTATCATCTCATGCGCTGGTCCAACGTCGCGTTGAAGCATTGCGCTTTGATACGGCAGTCGCGACTAACATTAGCCGCGACCATCTCGATTATCACGGCAGTATGGCACATTATGTCGATGCTAAGCGGCGCCTATTTGAAGACTTTGAGCTCAATCACCGAGTGATAAATTTAGACGATCGGTATTTGAGAGATTGGCTCGAGGGTGCCTCCAATGGGCTGTCAATTTCATTACAAGGTCATTCTCGTGCGAATATTCAGGTGAGCGACCTTGCCTTTGCTGAGCACGGTACGACATTTACTTTGGCTTACGAGGGGCGCGAAGCACAATTCTCTACGCCGCTGCTAGGGCGGTTCAACGTATATAATGTTGTGAGCGCGGTGGCGATTATGCTGGCGCAGAAGCAATCGTTAACAGCCATCGCTCAACATTGTCGACACCTATCACCCGTGCCTGGCCGTATGGAAGCATTTCAGGCAGGCAGTTCAGCTTTGGTGGTCGTTGACTACGCTCACACTCCCGACGCCTTACAGCAAGTACTTCAAGCGCTACGATTGCACTGTAAAGGCAAGCTATGGTGCGTATTTGGTTGCGGCGGCGATCGCGATCGCGGTAAACGTCCGCAAATGGGGCAGGTTGCTGCAGAGTTTGCCGATCGTGTTGTGGTAACGGACGACAATCCACGCACCGAGGCACCACAACAAATTATTGCCGATATCATGGCCGGCATTGCCGACAAGCGCAAAGTGCATAGTATGGAAGGGCGTCGCCAAGCCGTACTGGATACCATTGAGCGAGCGGCCCCCGATGATGTCGTTTTGCTGGCAGGCAAAGGTCATGAAGACTATCAAGTGATTGGTCATGAGCGTATCGATTACAACGAACGGCAGATTGTTCAAGACTGGATAAGTGGGGTGAACGATGATTAGTGTGTCTTTGGCGTGGGTAGCGATGGCGGTCAATGGCCAGCTACGCGGTGCGAGTAACCCACAACAGGTTATCAATAAGGTCAGCACTGATACGCGCGACGCGCTCGATTCTGCACTCTTCATTGCGCTTAAAGGCGAGCAATTTGATGCGCATGACTTTATCTCGCAAGCGCTCGCGCAGGGAGCTATTGCCGTTATCACGCAACAGCCTCTTGATGAGCAGACGCCGCATATCCTCGTCGAAGATACTCGTTATGCGTTGGGTCTGCTTGGGGCTGCAGTAAAGGCTGAAGTCGCTCCTAAAACGATAGCTATCACCGGTAGTAACGGTAAAACTACAGTAAAAGAGATGCTCGCCGCTATCATTGGTCAGCAATATAACGTGCTGGCAACCGCGGGTAACTTTAATAACGATATTGGTGTACCGTTAACACTGTTACGTTTAGAAGCTCAGCATCAATATGCGGTGGTCGAGTTGGGTGCTAATCATGCCGGTGAAATCGCCTACACCACGTCATTAACCCGTCCCGACGTCGCTATTCTGAATAATGTCAGCGCGGCACATGTTGAGGGTTTCGGTTCGGTACATGGTGTTGCCAAAGCAAAAACTGAAATCTTTCAAGGCTTGCCAGAGGATGGACTCGCTATAACTCCATACGAAAGTGAGTACTTACCATGCTGGCGAAACGTCCGTGCTGGTAAGCGGTTGCAAACCTTTGGTTTAAGTGAACAGGCCGATGTAAGAGCGAGTCAGATCGAACTGAATAGTTTGGGACAGCCCACATTTAAGTTGAGCATTAACGATCAGCATTGGACGGTTTCATTACAACTGAGCGGTTTACATAACGTCAAAAACGCACTGGCTGCCAGTGCGGCAGCATTGGAAGTGGGCATGTCTGCCGAGGAAATCGCTACCGGGCTTGCCAATGTAGCACCTGTCAAAGGTCGGTTGACCCCAATGCAACTCACCGAAAATGTGACTGTTATCGACGACACGTACAATGCCAGCGTTGCCTCAACAAAGGCAGCGCTCGATCTCCTGGGTAGTTATCAAGGCACCACTATCATGGTACTCGGTGATATGGCGGAGCTAGGGGCAGAAGCACGCGCTTATCACGAAGATGTAGGCGACCACGCGATACAAGCAGGCATCAGCAAATTCTTTACGCTTGGTGTGTTGAGTCAAAGTGCTAGCGAGGTCTTCAATGGTCGTGGGGGCAAACATTTTTCATCGTTCGCGACACTTGTGGATGAAATTTTACAAACTATTACGCAACGATCCGTGAGTGAACACGTCACAGTGTTGGTCAAAGGCTCACGCTCTTCACATATGGAGCGTGTTGTTAACGCGTTACAAGAACACTATAAAAGCGCTAGTTTACAAGGAGATCAGCACGCATGCTAGTTTGGTTGGCTGAGTATCTTACTCAGTTCGAAAGTGGGTTTAATGTTTTTTCTTATCTCACACTTAGAGCGATTCTAAGTGTGTTGAGTGCGCTTATGTTGTCGGTCTGGTTGGGACCTTGGTTGATTCGTAGGCTCCAGCGACTGCAAATTGGTCAAACAGTGCGCGATGATGGACCTGAGAGTCATCTCAGTAAATCCGGTACGCCTACGATGGGTGGGGTACTCATTCTAGCGGCGATCGTGGCATCGTCATTGTTATGGGCCAATCTCGAAAACAAATACGTGATTGTCACACTCTTTGTCGTGGTTGGCTTTGGTATCATTGGTTTTGTTGATGATTACCGTAAGGTCGTTCGAAAGGATCCGAAAGGTCTGATTGCCAAGTGGAAATACTTTTGGCAGTCCATTATCGCCAGTTGCGCAATCGGATTTCTTTATTGGAGTAGCCAGATTCCTGCGGAAACGGCTTTACTCGTGCCGTTTTTTAAAGAAGTGATGCCGCAACTCGGTCTGTTGTACTTATTTTTAGGGTATTTTGTCATCGTCGGCACCAGCAACGCCGTCAACCTCACCGATGGTTTGGACGGGTTAGCGATTATGCCAACCGTGATGGTAGCCGGCGCGCTAGGCATTTTTGCTTACGTGTCGGGTAACGTCAATTTCGCGGAGTATCTGCAGATCCCTTATCTGCCTTTATCCGGTGAATTGTTAGTCGTATGTGCAGCTATCGTCGGTGCCGGACTCGGTTTCCTATGGTTTAACACCTACCCAGCGATGGTGTTCATGGGTGACGTGGGATCATTAGCACTCGGCGCAACGCTGGGTGTGATTGCTATTTTAGTCAGACAAGAACTCGTGCTTTTTATCATGGGTGGCGTATTCGTCATGGAAACGCTGTCGGTGATGCTACAAGTCGGTTCTTACAAGTTACGCGGAAAACGCGTATTTCGTATGGCTCCTATTCACCACCACTACGAATTAAAAGGCTGGCCAGAACCACGCGTAATCGTACGTTTCTGGATCTTGTCATTGATGTTTGTACTTATTGGTCTCGCAACCTTGAAGCTGAGGTAACTCAAGAGTTATGGAAAAACGTATTCATTGGCAGCAAATAGGCAGTGTCGTTGTACTGGGGTTAGGTCAGTCCGGTAGCTCCGTCGTGCGCTTCTTTGCCGGTGAAAACAGTCCCCTAAATGCAGAGTGCGATATTCGCATCTTTGATAGTCGTGAACACCCACCCGGGCTGGATGACATTGTAGACCTTGTTGGCACAGAGTATGTAACAACGGGCGGCTGGCGACTTGAAGATCTACTAGCCGCGGACCTAATTGTGGTAAGCCCTGGGCTAGACGCGCGTGATGCTGATATCCAGATGGCGCGGGATGCGGGTGTTCCTATCGTAGGCGACGTAGAGATTTTTGCGCAACTGAATCAACGTCCGGTCGTTGCAGTCACAGGTTCGAATGGTAAGTCAACGGTGACAACACTGGTAGAGCAAATGGGTCAATATCACGGCTACCGATGGGTCGCCGCTGGTAATATTGGCGTGCCGGTGCTAGACGCGTTGCAGCAAGACGCAGATGCTTACGTGTTAGAGTTGTCCAGTTTTCAACTGGAGACCACACGGAGTTTGAAATTGAACGCGGCAGCACTGCTTAATGTCAGTGCTGATCATCTTGATAGATATGACTCTGAGCAGTCTTATTTCGAAGCAAAACTGAATATTTTTAACCATGCATCGGTGAGCGTGCTTAATCGACAAGACCAACAACACTGGCCGAAGATTGTGCCAGATTCAGTTGTGACAGTGGGTGTCGATGAGAGCGTCAGTGACTATGGGCTCGTAAAAGACGACGCGGGCATCGCGATGACTCGTAACGGGAGCATTTTGGCACGAGCTGATAGATTTGCTCTAGCGGGTACGCACAATTTAGTGAACATTCAAGCGGCACTCGCACTTGCAGAAACGCTTGGTCTCAGTCCAGATAAAGGCATTGCCGCTATTGCAGACTTCACCGGCTTACCGCATCGTTGCCAAGTCGTTTACGAGGCTCAGGGTGTGCGCTGGGTAGATGACTCGAAAGCGACCAATATCGGTGCTACCGAGGCGGCGATCAATGGCCTGCGCCCGATGATTAATGGGCGGCTCATTCTTATCGCTGGCGGTGATGGTAAAGGAGCGCAGTTTACGCAACTCCTACCGGTATTGAGTCAGGTGGATGTCTTACTGACGATCGGTCGCGACGGTAAAAAAATTGCTGAATTAAGAAAAGGAGCGCGTTACTGCGAGCACTTGTCGGACGCGGTAAAAACGGCGCAGCAAATCGCTGAAGCAGAAGACTGGGTTGTTCTATCTCCAGCCTGCGCTAGTCTCGATCAGTTTAAAAATTTTGTCGAACGCGGCAAGGTTTTTCAAGAGCATATAGTGAGGTTATATGAGCGCAGCGCGTGAACAGCAGTTGCAACTCAATATAACCGAGCGCAGCAAGCACTTGGGCGTTGCTGCATGGGCTTGGTTGCGCCCTAATGCATCGCAATGCTTATATGATCGTACATTGTTCACGTTGGCAATCACGCTGTTGGTCTTTGGCTTTGTTATGGTTACCTCAGCTTCTTTGCCGACTGCCGATAAGTTAACTGGACAGCCGTTTTATTTTGCGATTCGCCATACCATTTATGTCACTGCAGGTCTGGTTGTGCTATTTGCAACGCTCGCCGTACCAACACAGTTGTGGCAAAAACACAGCGGGAAGTTGCTACTGATAGGGTTAGCATTGTTGCTGGCTGTTCTCGCGGTAGGGCACTCGGTAAATGGGGCACAGCGTTGGATAAAAATTGGACCCATTACCATTCAGGTCGCTGAGCTGGCTAAATTATTCTTTTATATTTATATGGCGAGTTATCTCGATCGTCGAGAGGTCGAGTTACGTGAGGCGACAAAAGGCTTTATAAAGCCCATGGCGCTGTTGTTTTTAGCTGCAGTGTTGTTGCTCATGCAACCGGATTTCGGCACCGTTGCGGTGTTATCAGCAACCACTATTGCAATGCTGTTTTTAGCAGGGGCTAAACTGTGGCAGTTCTTCAGTGTCTTTATCACCTGTGTGCTGGCGCTTATATTGCTGATTGTCATCGAGCCTTATCGCATGCAGCGCTTACTGACCTTTCTAGAGCCCGAAAAGGATCCGTTCGGAGCTGGTTATCAGCTTATGCAGTCTCTGATTGCATTCGGGCAGGGGCATCTATCAGGAGTGGGACTGGGAAACAGTATCCAGAAATTACAATACCTGCCAGAGGCGCACACTGACTTTATTATGTCCGTCGTAGCTGAAGAACTAGGGTTCCTGGGCGTGATGGCGGTTATCACGCTCGTGTTGATGGTTGTGGTTCGTGCACTAATTATTGGCCGTCGTTGTCTAATGGTACAAAAGCGCTACGGCGGGTATCTTGCTTATGGTATTGGTGTCTGGTTCAGCATCCAAGCTTTCGTTAATATCGGCGTGGCATCCGGTGCTTTGCCAACCAAAGGGCTGACGCTCCCATTAGTCAGTTACGGTGGTACCAGCCTCTTAGTATCCTGTATGGCTGTCGGACTGCTACTTCGAATTGATCATGAACGCCGCATGACCGGACGCAAAGTGACCCCACGCGGAGGTGCCGAATGAGTCGTATTTTAATCGCGGCAGCGGGCACCGGTGGCCACGTTTTTCCTGCGCTTGCCGTTGCTGAGCAGTTGCGTAGTGAGGGTCACCAGGTCGAGTGGGTAGGTACGGAAGAACAGCGTATCGAAGCAAAAGTTGTGCCCCAACACGGTTTTACATTGCATCGCATTTCGATGACAGGACTTCGCGGTCACGGCGTTAAGAGGCTCATTAGCATGCCGAAGACACTGTTTTCGGCTTGGCGCCAGACGCGTAAATTGTTTCGTCAGCTTCAACCCGACTTAGTGCTTACATTTGGCGGTTACGTATGTGCCCCTGTCGGTTGGGTGGCGCATGGTCTTGGTGTGCCACTGATAACCCATGAGCAAAACTCAGTTCCGGGCATGACGACACTGTTACTTGCTCGATGGGCGAATACGGTATTACTGGGATTGCCATTGGATAAGTCACGCTCGAAGAGTTTGCAGTTATTAAAGCGCGATCATGTGTATCGAGTGGGTAATCCGTTGCGACAAGATATTATTAAAGCGGCGCATCAAGCAGATCGTGAACAAGCAACGGCGTCAACGAATATATTGATCGTCGGCGGCAGCTTGGGTGCGCGTGTCTTTAATCAAACGTTGCCCGAGGCACTCTTGCAAGTTGACGCGTCCTTAAATGTGACACACCAGGTAGGGGCTGGAAATGCTGCTTCGGTTGAGGCGCATTATGGTGCAGTCAATAATGAACACCATACGGTTGAGGTTGTCGAGTTTATTGATGATATGGCGAGTGCTTATGCGGCTGCCGATATCATTATTAGTCGCGCTGGTGCGCTTTCGGTATCTGAGATCTGTGGCATTGGTAGAGCCGCTATTTTTGTGCCGCTTCCACATGCCGTTGATGATCACCAGACCGCTAACGCCAAGGCGGTGACTGATGCGGGTGGAGCGCTTCTCATCGCGCAGGATGAGTTCACCGCTGAAAACCTTGCAAAGTCCTTGCAAAGTCTATTGCAAGCACCTTCGCAACTATGGAAAATGGCGAGCTTTTCCCGCTCGGTCGGTGAGTTGCAAGCAACAGACCATATTGTCGACCTGTGCCTTCAGGTTTTGGCGGGCGAGACCCACCCTCAACCAGCAGTAGAGAGAGCGTTATGAGCCAAACGTCACAACAGCCTTTTACCATTGTTAACGTGCCTGAGATGCGTCGCGTCAAGCGTATCCACTTTATCGGTATTGGTGGCGCTGGTATGGCAGGTATCGCCGAAGTATTGCTGAATCAGGGTTATTGCGTTGTTGGCTCCGATGTTGCCGAAAATGCGAATACACAGCGCTTGGCTGCTATCGGTGCAGAGCTTTTTATCGGACACCGGGCCGTCAATGTTGAAGGCGCCGATGTCGTAGTTGTGAGTAGTGCGATTAAACCGGACAATGTTGAGCTTGATGCTGCGCAACAGCAGCGTATCCCGATTGTACGCCGTGCTGAAATGCTGGCTGAATTGATGCGCTTTAGACATGGCATCGCCGTCGCAGGAACGCACGGTAAAACGACAACCACTTCGTTAGTTGCCAGTGTATTCGCGCAAGCCGAGCGTGATCCGACCTTCGTCATTGGTGGCTTACTTAACTCGGCGGGAAGTAATGCTCGCTTGGGTTCGAGCAAATACCTGATTGCCGAAGCAGATGAAAGTGACGCCTCGTTTTTGCACCTGCAACCGATGGTGGCGGTGGTCACCAATATCGAAGCTGATCACATGGATACATACGGTGGGGACTTTAGCCGTTTACTCGATACTTATGTCGATTTTCTGCACAATTTGCCGTTTTATGGCTTAGCAGTCATGTGTATCGATGACCCTGCGGTACGTGAGTTGATTCCCCGCGTCGGTCGCCAAGCGATCACCTATGGTTTTAGCGAGGACGCTGATGTGCGAGCAGTGGACTACCATCAGCATCAAGGACAAAGTCATTTTAAAGTACTACGCGATGGACATGCGCCATTAAATGTCTCACTGAATCTGCCTGGACGCCACAATGTTCTCAATGCATTAGCGGCTGTTGCGGTCGCTTCGGATGAGGGGATTGAAGATGATGCCATCCAGCGCGCATTAAATAAATTTGAGGGAATCGGACGAAGGTTCGAATACCATGGTGAGTGTCGAGTTTCCGGTTGGTCAACCGAGACACCGGATGGTGTGATGGTGGTCGATGATTATGGTCACCACCCGTCCGAGGTTGATGCGACTATTAAAGCGGCGCGTCAAGGCTGGCCTGATAAACGTCTGGTCATGGCTTTTCAGCCACATCGATATTCGCGTACGCGAGACCTGTATGAAGATTTTGTCAACGTACTATCGCAGGTTGATACGTTATTACTACTTGAAGTTTATGGCGCCGGAGAAACTCCTATTTCAGGTGCTGACAGCCGTTCGCTCTGTCGCTCGATTCGTCAGCGCGGTCAGCTCGATCCAATCTATGTTTCTGACACGGATGCATTGCTGGAAATTATTGGCGATGTTTTACAACCGGGAGACCTTCTCCTGACTCAAGGCGCAGGTAACGTTGGGCAGTTAGCTAAACGACTGGCAAGCGAAGTATTTGATTGTCGAAAGGAGGCTCTATGAAGTCTTCCGACTTTGGTAAGGTAGCTGTGCTGATGGGCGGAAACTCTGCGGAACGAGAAGTTTCGTTGAAATCGGGTCATGCGGTACTGAATGCGTTAATTGCCCAGCAAATTGATGCGTTCGCCTTCGATCCGGCGGAGCGTCCAATTACTGATTTATTGAGTCTTGGTGTCGACCGTGCATTTATCGTTTTACACGGTCGTGGAGGCGAGGATGGCGCAATGCAAGGCGCGCTGCAATCGTTAAACGTACCTTATACCGGTAGCGCCGTTTTAGGTTGCGCATTGGCGATGGATAAAGTGCGTACAAAGCAAATCTGGCAGAGTCTGCACTTGCCTGTTGCTCCGTCAATCGTCATTCGCGTCGGCAGTGCCCAGTGGGATGCAGCACAAATATTGAAACAGCTGGGTGATAAGGTCATCGTCAAGCCTGCCTTAGAAGGCTCATCAATTGGTATGAGCGTTGCGTCCGAAGCCGGCGAGTTAGATGCGGCGATAAGAGAAGCATTGCGCTACCAGAGCGACGTACTGGTCGAACGTTGGATCAACGGGAAAGAATACACCGTAGCACTGTTAAATGATGAGGCATTGCCCGTCATACGGTTACAAACGCCGCATCAGTTTTATGATTTTTCTGCCAAATATCAGGCAAACGATACCCAGTATCACTGCCCGGCCGGATTATCTGACGAAGATGAGGAGTATCTGCGTCACTTAGCTGTGTTGGCATTTTCAGCCATCGATGGTCGCGGTTGGGGACGCATTGATGCCATGCGTGATGACGAAGGTCAGTGGTTTTTACTAGAAGCCAATGCAGTTCCAGGAATGACCGAGAAAAGTTTAGTACCTATGGCTGCAAAACAATATGGTCTGTCATTTGAACAGTTAGTCTGGAATATTTTGGCACAGACACTGGAGCAGTAAATGAGCCAACATGCCAAGCTACCCCCGCTAACACAGTGGAACTTTTGGCTCGGGGTGGTGATTTGTGTGGTGACCATAGGGGGCTTTGTATTTGGCACCTGGTATTTGATGGATGTGCTAGAAGATGAGCAACAAGTACCGTTAGCGCGATTCAACGTACAAGGTCAATTGCAGCAAACGGACGTGGCGGCCATTAGAGAAGCTATATTAGCGCAGCCGCTAGGCAGTTTTTTTACGGCCGATGTGGACCAAATTAGAGCGCGCATTGAGGCGTTACCGTGGGTTAAGCAAGCCTCACTGCGCAAAGTGTGGCCCGATCGATTATCGGTCCATGTGACGGAGCAGACGCCGATCGCTCATTGGAATGGCGACCGGTTATTGAATGCAGAAGGGGATGTATTTAGTGCTGAGCTCGATACCCGCAAGCTACCACAAGCGCTGCCTCAATTGTTTGGGCCAGAGCGCGAGGTAGAGCAAACGCTTACGGCGTATCGTGATTTACAAGGGCTACTGTCGTTAAATGGTCTAAGCATCTCAGCATTACGACTAACGGATAGATTTTCTGTCAATGTCGTATTGACGTCGGGTATCGAGTTAAAACTAGGACGCGAAGCGACGGCAGAACGGATAAAGCGCTTTATTGATTTATTACCGAAGATTAAGTCGCATCCGAACAATGAAAAGCAACGCATAGAAGCCGTTGATTTACGGTATGATACAGGGGTTGCCGTGAGTTGGCAGCCAAAGGAAGCAGAAGAGAGTTAAACAACTATGTCGAAGACCACTGAACGACAAATGGTCGTTGGATTAGATATCGGAACTAGCAAGGTCACTGCCTTGGTAGGAGAGTTGTTGCCTGATGATGATATCAGTGTCATTGGCGTAGGCGTAACAACAGCGCGCGGTATGGATAAGGGTGGCGTTAACGATCTTAATTTGGTTGTGCAGTCGATTCAGCGTGCAGTGGATGAAGCTGAGTTGATGGCTGACTGTCGAATTGCTTCGGTATACCTTAATATTTCGGGTCGTCATATTTCATGCCAGAACGAAAGCGGTATGGTGCCGGTTAATGAGGCAGAAGTAACACAAGATGATGTGGACAATGTTATTCACGCGGCACAATCCGTACCGATTGCGAAAGAACGTCGAATACTACACGTGCTACCACAGGAGTACGTGATCGATTCGCAAGAGAGTATTCGTAGCCCCATCGGCATGTCGGGCGTTCGCATGGAATCAAAGGTTCATATCATCACCTGTGCCAATGATATGGCAAAGAATATCACTAAAGCGGTTGAACGCTGTGGCTTGCAGGTTGATAAGCTGATTTTTTCAGCGTTAGCGTCCAGCATTTCCGTGCTGACCGATGACGAAAAGGATCTGGGTGTCGCCTTAGTTGATATGGGCGGTGGTACCATTGACATTTGTATTTATGCTGGCGGTGTACTGCGTCATACCGCAGTTATTCCGGCGGCGGGCAACCAAGTAACGAGTGATATCGCGAAGATATTCCGTACGCCGACTAATCATGCCGAGCAAATAAAAACCGAGCACGCCTGTGCATTGCGCGGGTTGGTCAGTATGGAAGATACCATCGAAGTCCCCTCTGTCGGTGGGCGACCCGCTCGGATGATGTCTCGTCACACGTTGGCAGAGGTGGTCGAGCCGCGTTACCAAGAGTTGTTCGAGTTAGTTCGCGAAGAGATAGTGCAGAGTGGCCTTGATGAGCAAGTGGCTGCCGGCGTTGTGCTAACGGGCGGCAGTGCAAAAATGCAGGGTTGTATTGAGTTCGCAGAAGAGATTTTTCAGATGCCAGTGCGCATAGGTAAACCGCTCCATATAAAAGGTTTAAAAGATTACGTAGAGGATCCGGTTTATGCGACCGCTGTTGGACTGTTAAAGTACGGTCAAGAAGACGCGACGGCATCGCAACAAGAAAGCAGTAAAACTGACGTGATCGGTATGTGGCAAAAGCTGCAAAACTGGTTTAAAGGTGAGTTTTAATCGCTGGGGTAGCAAGTAAAAGCAGGTAGGGAGAAGAAAAATGTTTGAACTGATGGATAATTACGAAAGTGAAGCCGTCATCAAGGTTATTGGTGTCGGCGGTGGTGGCGGTAACGCCGTCCAGCATATGGTTAAAGAGTCAATCGAAGGTGTACAGTTCATCGCTGCAAACACCGATGCGCAAGCACTCCGAAACCATAGTGCCGATGTTACTATTCAGCTCGGCTCTGATATTACTAAGGGCTTGGGTGCAGGCGCGAATCCAGAAGTCGGGCGCCAGTCGGCGGAAGAAGACCGCGATAACATTCGTGCGCAACTTGAAGGCGCCGACATGGTCTTTATCGCTGCGGGCATGGGCGGCGGCACCGGTACGGGTGCGGCACCGGTGGTCGCTGAAGTAGCAAAAGAGCTCGGTATCTTAACCGTTGCTGTCGTCACCAAGCCGTTCCCGTTCGAGGGTAAAAAACGCATGGCGGTAGCTGAAGAAGGTATCAACGCCTTGGCACAGAGTGTCGACTCACTGATTACCATTCCTAACGAAAAGCTATTAAAAGTGATGGGGCGTGGTACCACCTTACTCGATGCGTTTAGCGCGGCTAACAATGTACTGCTAGGTGCCGTACAAGGTATTGCCGAACTCATTACTCGTCCGGGTCTGATTAACGTCGACTTTGCCGATGTGCGTGCGGTCATGAAAGAAATGGGTACGGCTATGATGGGCACCGGCGTAGCCAGTGGCGAAGACCGAGCGCAAGAAGCCGCTGAAATGGCTATCAATAGTCCATTGCTAGAAGATATCGACCTTTCCGGTGCGCGTGGCGTTCTCGTCAACGTGACTGCGGGCATGGATATGAGTATCGATGAGTTTGAAACGGTTGGTAATACCGTCAAGGCGTTTGCTTCTGATAATGCAACCGTCATTGTGGGAACCGTTATCGATACTGAGATGTCTGATGAAATTACGTGTCACTGTTGTTGCGACCGGTATTGTTGCAGAGCGCAAGCCCAGATATCTCCTTGGTCAATAACGCAGCACAAGCACCTAAGCGCGAACCGGGCAGCAACTTATCGTCGGGATTTAGATTGTAGCTCGACAGCACCGCACTACGACGAGGAGCAAGAGCCTGCAGCTGAACACAAAGCAGAGCCAGCGCGCAAGCCAGCACCTAAGCAAAACGCAGAAAAAGAGCTCGACTATTTGGATATCCCAGCGTTTTTGCGTAAGCAAGTGGATTAATGCGTAAAAATTAAGCAAAATTTGCGTCATACATGACATTTATCGTATAATGTCAGACCGCGTTTCGCGCAGCAGATTTGATTGGATAGGTGAATTCGATTAATGATTACACAACGTACACTTAAAAAAGCGATTTCAACCACAGGTGTGGGTCTACACCGCGGCAACAAAGTGAACTTAACTTTGCGCCCCGCGCCGGCCAACACAGGGTTGATATTCCGCCGTGTCGATTTAGACCCGGTGGTGGACATCCCAGCTCGCGCTGATTGGGTACGAGATACCCAGTTGTGTACGTGTTTAATCAACGAAGACAACGTTCGAGTGTCGACGGTTGAGCACTTGCTCGCCGCATTAGCGGGCGTTGGCATCGACAACTTGATTATCGAAGTTGATTCGCACGAGATCCCGATTATGGACGGAAGCTCTCACCCCTTTGTGTACCTGCTACAAAGCGCGGGCATTGAAGAGCAAGCGAGTGCGAAGAAATTTATTCGAATCAAACAGCCTATTCGTGTCGAAGACGATGGAAAGTGGGCGGAACTGCTACCCCATGATGGTTTCCGCATCGACTTTGCTATCGATTTCGACCACCCTGCGATCTCTGAAACCGGTCAGACGGTCTCGATGGATTTCAGTAGTTCGGCGTTTATCAAGGAAATAAGTCGTGCGCGTACGTTCGGCTTTATGAAAGACATCGAATACTTGCGTGCAAACAACCTGGCTTTAGGTGGAAGTTTTGATAACGCAGTGGTGTTAGACGAGTTTAGAGTCCTGAATACAGATGGTCTGCGTTACGACGATGAGTTCGTTAAACATAAAATGTTAGACGCGATTGGTGATTTGTACATGGGTGGGCATAGTATTTTAGGTCACTTGAGAGCGTATAAATCAGGCCATGCGTTAAATAATCAGTTACTACAAGCGTTGCTAGCACAGCAGTCAGCTTGGGAGTTCGTGACATTTGAAGATAAAGCGTCTGAAGCACCCATTAAATATTGGTCACCTTCACTCGCTTGATGTCGAGACATAGCCTGTGCGTATTTGAAAAGGTGCTTAGTGAAAACTATGCACCTTTTTTTATTCGTCAGGCGTTAATTTAGTGCTGTTAGCAATTTGTTCTGCGAGCTTAAGCAGCTGAGTCTTAAGGGGTTCACTGCTTTGCTCAGCGAGCCTTAACAACCGTTGCTGGCGGCTCATTTCGGGCGAGGTTGGGTCACGCCGCTGAGAGCGGTTGGAAGGATCAATATCGACGCTAAGTGAGTGAACGCTGGTGCCCGTCTCGCAAAAAGTCTTGATTAACCGGGGCGCTAATGCTCGCAACTGAGTCCCTGCTGATGCCGAGCGCGTGCGTACGATAATCTTGCCGTCGCGAATATTAAGCAAATCGCATTCAGCGGCAAGGTTTGCGGGCAGGCTACGTGCAAAGAGTAGTTGCCAATCACGGAGTTGAACGGCAAACTGTGCGTATTGGCTCAACGTGTTATGATCGCGTTGATTATCTAGCCACTGTTTGGTGGTCTTAGGTTTAGAGTTCATGTGCGCTTAGTCGTTGCTGTAAACCCATAATAAGAGAGTACTAATGAGTTTATCAGTCTTTTATAAAGGCTCCAAAATTCGTTTTAGTTTCCGGCTATCGCGGCGTCGATTTTTTTCTTATATCGGCTTAGCTGCGTTAGTGGGTGTCGCTTATTTCAAGCCTTGGAGTTATCAAGGTGTCGATCCGCGTGTGGCACAAGAGAAAATTAGCGAAGAGCAAAAAAACTTGGCGTTACAATCTAAGGCGGTCGCTGATCTGTATAGCGAGACTGAGAAACGTCTCGGCGCGATGACCGTTTATTTGGGCGAGTTGAGAGCGCACATGCGTCGTTTAGATGCGCTTGGTGAAAGGCTCGCGCAAAAGGCGAACCTAAATAACGGTGAGTTCAGTTTTGAATCCGGCATTCCTTTAGGGGGGCCAGAAACTGAGGCGGTCGCATTGCCCAAATCAAATGGCACAGAAGTTTTATCTGATATTGAGCAAATGCTGTCAAAAATTGCTGACAAGCAAAAACAACTCTCGTTACTTGAATCTGTGATGATGAATCACAATGTTAATAATGAAAGCTTCATTGCAGGTAGTCCTATCAGTAGTGGTTGGCTCTCATCGCAGTATGGTGTGCGTAAGGATCCGTTTAATGGCAAACCCGCGATGCACAAAGGTCTGGACTTTGCCAGTTATGACGAGGACGTAAAAGTCATCGCCACAGGTGCAGGCGTGGTGACTTGGGCCGGTGAACGTTGGGGCTATGGAAACTTAGTCGAAATTGACCACGGGGGTGGTTTGAAGACGCGTTATGGCCATAATGAGACGATCAATGTGCAGGTTGGAGATGTGGTCACCCGTGGACAGGTCATTGCCGAGATGGGTAACACAGGTCGTTCGACCGGACCTCACGTCCATTATGAAGTGCTCCGTAATGGAAAGCAGATAGACCCGAATCGTTTCGTATATCGTTCAGCGGATTAACGGTTCAGTTTGAATCATTAGATGCGGTGGCCTGCAGCTGCCGAATTTTTTAATTTTGAAAAAACAGGATAACTCGTTCTCATGCTAGGCAGTTTGTTCAGAAAAGTATTTGGGAGTCGTAACGACCGTATTTTAAAAACGCTTCAAAAACGCGTGAATCGAATTAATCAACTCGAACCAGAGTTCGAGGCGTTATCAGACGAACAACTAAAAGAAAAAACCACAGAGTTCAGAAAACGTCTTAACGAAGGTGCCAAATTAGATAGCCTTCTTGAGGAGGCATTCGCCACAGTTCGCGAAGCAAGCAAGCGTGTGTTTAAAATGCGCCACTTCGACGTGCAGATGGTGGGTGGTATGGTTCTCGATGAAAACCGTATCGCGGAAATGAAAACCGGTGAGGGTAAAACCCTAACGGCGACTTTGCCTGCGTATCTTAATGCATTGACGGGCAAAGGCGTTCATATCATTACGGTTAACGACTATCTCGCTAAGCGTGATGCTGAGTTTAACCGCCCATTGTTTGAGTTTTTAGGCATGTCAGTAGCTTTCAATATCCCCGGCATGCAGCCGCAAGATAAGAAGGCGGCTTACCAAGCTGATATCACCTATGGCACAAACAACGAGTTCGGTTTTGACTATTTACGTGACAACATGGCGTTTTCGCCAGAGGAACGTGTACAACGCGAACTACATTATGCGCTAGTGGATGAGGTTGACTCGATCTTGATCGATGAAGCGCGGACTCCGTTAATTATATCGGGTCCCGCGGAAGATAGCTCTGAGATGTATAAAAAAATGAATGAGCTCGTACCTTTGTTGGTGCGTCAAGAAAAGGAAGACACCGAAGAAGAACGTGGCGACGGTGACTTTACCATCGATGAAAAAGCAAAGCAGCTGCATCTCACTGAGAATGGCCAAGAGCATATTGAGTCATTACTGAAAGAGCGTGGCATGTTGGGCGAGGACGACTCGCTGTATTCAGCCGCTAATATTACTTTACTGCACCACATTAATGCTGCGTTGAGAGCGCACCATTTATTTAGCCGCGATGTTGACTATATCGTTAAAGATGGAAAAATCATCATCGTTGACGAACACACTGGGCGTACGATGGAAGGCCGTCGTTGGTCGGAAGGTTTGCACCAAGCGATGGAAGCCAAAGAAGGCGTTGAAATCCAAAATGAAAACCAAACCTTGGCATCGATTACTTTCCAGAATTATTTCCGATTGTATGACAAGCTTGCCGGTATGACCGGTACAGCGGATACCGAAGCGTTCGAGTTCCAGTCCATTTATGGCTTAGAAACGGTCGTGATTCCGACCAACCGTCCGATGGTGCGCGATGATCGTGCCGACTTGATATATCTAACGACCCGCGAAAAATATGAAGCCATCGCTGAGGATATAGAAGAGTGTCGAAAACAAGGCCGTCCCGTCTTGGTTGGTACCGTCTCTATAGAAAACTCAGAATTGCTTTCGAGCTTGCTGAAGAAGAAAAAGATCCCTCATGCGGTACTTAATGCGAAGTTTCACCAACAAGAAGCCGACATTGTTGCCCAAGCGGGTCGTCCCGGCGCGGTGACCATCGCCACCAACATGGCGGGTCGTGGTACGGATATCGTATTAGGCGGCAACTGGAAATCAGATGTTGAGAAGCTAGAAGAGCCGGACAACGATAAGATTGAGAAAATCAAACAAGAATGGCAAGTGCTTCATGACAAAGTCATAGAAGCGGGCGGCTTACATATCATCGGTACTGAGCGCCATGAGTCACGCCGTATTGATAACCAGCTACGGGGACGTTCAGGTCGCCAGGGTGACCCGGGTTCATCGCGTTTTTACCTCTCTTTAGAAGATCCATTGATGCGGATTTTCGCCTCAGAACGTATGGCGACTATGATGAAGCGCCTTGGAATGAAAGAGGGAGAAGCGATTGAGCACCCATGGGTGACTCGTGCAATTGAAAACGCTCAGCGCAAAGTCGAAGGTCGAAACTTTGATGTGCGTAAACAGTTGCTTGAATATGATGATGTTGCGAATGACCAGCGCCGTGTGGTGTACGAACAGCGTAACGAATTACTCGATGAAGGCGATATTTCAGCGACGATTGATGTAATACGTGAAGACGTTATTAACGCGGTAATTGATGAATACGTGCCGCCGCAGTCGCTTGCTGAGCTTTGGGATCTGCCGAGTTTGGAAGAGCGTCTTCGTGCCGACTTTGATATCGAAGTTGAATTGCAAAAGTCGCTTGATGAGGATGAGCACTTCCACGAAGAAGTATTACGCGAGCGTGTTTTAAATGCGCTAGTCGATGCCTACAAAGAAAAAGAAGCGCTTGTGGGTGCAGAAGTTCTGCGCCGCTTTGAAAAGTCGGTGATGCTACAAAGCCTTGACCAACATTGGAAAGAACACTTAGCAGCGATGGATCATCTGCGCCAAGGTATTCACTTACGTGGTTACGCGCAGAAGAACCCGAAACAAGAGTACAAGCGCGAGGCATTTGAATTATTCAGTGAAATGCTGGAAAACCTAAAACTTGATGTTGTCACGTTATTGAGCCGCGTCCGTGTGCGCGCGCCTGAAGATGTTGATGCGGTTGATCAGCAACGTAAAGCAGCAGACAGCGCACCGCGAGAGTTCAAGCATGAGCAAGCGAGTGCTACTGCATCAGCCGATACCAATGCAGAATCGGGCGATCAGCAACAACCGGCTCAACGCGGAACGAAAGTGGGCCGAAATGAGCCGTGTCCATGTGGCTCGGGTAAAAAATATAAACATTGCCACGGTAAACTCTAATTATGTCTGATAGTACGACGCCCACAGTTCACGTAGCTGTGGGCGTAATTAAAAATGAGCAAGGCGAGATATTTATCGCCAAACGACTGAACCATCAGCACCAAGGTGGTAAATGGGAATTTCCTGGTGGAAAAGTCGAGCAGGGTGAGTCAGTCACCGAAGCACTCATTCGCGAACTAAAAGAAGAGTGTAATATCGCAGTGACGGACTGTGCACCACTCACGGTTGTCGAACACCAGTACCGTGATAAGCGCGTATTACTTGATGTGTGGTGGGTGCTGTCATATACCGGGACTGCACGCCAGATGGAAGGGCAAGAATTTGTTTGGGCTGATATCGCTCAGCTCGATGCTTATCAGTTTCCTGATGCGAATCAACCCATCGTCGACTGCCTTATGGACGCACAATCCCATTAATAATCATCGTTGGCTGACTGCTCGGGTATTTGAGCCGGCTCGCCAGGAATAGCTTTCTCTTCATTTGCCCACTCTCCTAGGTCGATAAGCTTACAGCGCTCGCTACAAAAAGGACGGTAGGCGGCCTTTTCTGACCATTGGACTGTATCGCCGCAAGTTGGGCAATCGACGTGCGTTGGCATACGCTGTTCCTCTTGTTTACTGCTCATAACATCGAGCAAGTTGAATATCTAAGTCGTGCTGATACGCGTTACTCTGACCACTATTTAATGTCATCAAACGTACTGTAAAGCGTTGACGGTGACCAGACACAACGGGATAAACCGCGTCATCGGCGGTTATTTTCATGCGTAGAATAGCTAATGGGTCGGCACTTTCCTGCCAAAAACCTTTTTTTGCTCGAACGGTTTCGAAAGGGGCACGCTCTCTCAATAAACCCAGTAGCTGCGACAGTGCGTGTTGAAAATCGGCAAGTTGAGTGCGCCAATGTTCTTGGTGTTCAATTTGACTCGCTGGGCTCTGACTCAGCCATGTTTGTAACTGCGGGAGATCAAACAGTGCTTGATATCCAGGTTGTGAAAATCGCTGTCTCATGCTTGATAAAAACGCATCTTCTTTCAAGGCTTTGACAGATTGAGCCGCAGTGCCAAGTTGTTCTTGAGCCTCTCCAAGCCGATGTAGGAGCAGTGCGACCATCTCCTTATCAACTTGTGGGTGCTTCGACCACTGCTGCACGAATTGTTTCTGCGTGTCGAGATCACGGTTCAGTTCGGTTTTAAGATCAAAGCGTTCAAATAGTTCGAGCAAACCAAATAGGGTA
The DNA here is from genome assembly GCF_000152885.1 of Idiomarina baltica OS145. Classification (GTDB taxonomy): domain Bacteria; phylum Pseudomonadota; class Gammaproteobacteria; order Enterobacterales; family Alteromonadaceae; genus Idiomarina; species Idiomarina baltica. The sequence continues at coordinate 51,675 of NZ_CH672409.1, read as the reverse complement.
TTAAAAAATGGTAGCGCTTGTTGTTCAGAGCCATCGAGCGGCATTTTGATTTGTAAAAACCCTTGCTCAAGCCTCAAGTAGGTACGAAACCGTTCTTGCAAAGGGTATTCATAAATCACGTATGGCACTGATTCCGACATGGGGCTCTCATCCTATTAATCCGACCGACCATGATAATGATTTCGTCGCGGGGTGCAAACAGATTCATTTTTGTGAAGCCAATTCGAGATAGTGTGCGTGCAATTTATCCAACTGATGGTATAAAGCCCGAAGGTCGTCTTCATTGCTAACAATGTCATCGGCTTTGCTAAGGCGTGTCGCGCGATCAATTTGCGACGCAATGATCGCAGCGACTTGTTCTTCGCTGGCCTGATCGCGCTTTTGCGTTCGCGCTAACTGAGTTTGCTCATCGACATCGATAACCAGCACGCGATCACATAATTCATCTAAGCCATTTTCTAGCAGCAAGGGCGCAACTAATACAACATAAGCAGATTGTGCCTGCTCAAGCTGAGCCAGGATTTGTTGACGAATGAGCGGATGCAGTAACTGATTAATCCATGCTTTTTCGTCCGGGTTATCGAACACGCGTTGACGCAATTGACTACGGATAAGGGCACCCGATTCATCGATGACTTCTGGCCCGAAATGCGCCTTTATTTCCTTCAGACCTTCGGTTCCGGGCGCAACCACTTCTCGTGCAATGACATCCGCATCGACGATGGCAATACCTTGCTCCGCAATATAGTCGGAAGCCGCGCTTTTTCCGCTACCGATGCCGCCCGTTAGACCTAAAATAAAACGACTCATTACATGACTCCAAGCCATTGCCAATAGGATTGAAGCAGCGTCTCTCCCCACAGATAACTGATTACCCCCCCGATAGCCAAAAAAGGACCAAAAGGAATGGGCACAGATTGCTTATGTTTAATCGCCACAGCCAGGCCAATCAAAATACCAGCGACGGCGCTAAAAATGACGGTGACAGGGAGTAGGGTAACACCTGTGAAGGCACTGAGTGCGGCTAATAGCTTAAAGTCGCCGTAACCCATCCCTTCTTTGCCAGTAAGTAGTTTAAATACCCAATAAAGGCTCCAAAGACTTAGATACCCAACCACGGCACCGATGATGGCCTGGCTTGGAGTTACAGTGCTAAGTGGGCTGATAGACCAAAGTAAAGCCAACCATAACAGCGGGTAGGTTAGGTTATCCGGTAATAGTTGATGCTGGTAGTCAATCACTGTCATGGCAATCAGTAAGCTGAGAGCCGTGCCGAATACCCAGAAGCTAATCGTTAAACCGAACTGCCAACTGAGCGCGAGAAAAATAAGCGTCGTTGCGACTTCAACTAACCAGTAATAAATTGGAATTGGTGTATTGCAATGACGACACTGGGCGCGCAACACTAAATAACTCAAAATCGGAATGTTGTCATACCACGCCACCGCATGCTGACATTGAGGACAGTGGGAGCCGGGGACCGCAATATTAAACTGTGTTTTCTCGCGTACTGGCTCGCCGGCAAGTTCAGCACATTCATACTTCCACTGTAATTGCAGTTGTTTTGGCAGGCGCGCGATGACTACGTTCAAAAAGCTCCCAACTGATGCGCCGAGTAACCCTGCGATGAGGAGCGCTTGCCAAGAAGTAGCCGCTAATAATACATCCATTTTATGAGTCCTAAGCTAATTGTTGTGTCAGCGAAAAAATCGGTAAATACATCGCCAACAACATAAATCCTATAATGCCCGTTAGTATGATCATCAGTAAAGGGTTTAGCCACACCCTCAACTGCTCACAATAACGTTCGATACGCTGGCTAAAGTCTTGGCTTAAACGTTCTACAGCGTGATCGACGCGACCAATATGTTCTGCTGTTTGCAGGTACGCCTGGATCGTTGGATCGTTAATTTGTACCGTGCTAAAAGATCGAGACCAACTGTTACCTTGATTAAGTGCTTGTGCAATCTTCAGTAATTTACTTTGCATGGGCAGCCACGTTGAGTGATTCGCAACCATTTGCGTAGCGTTGACCGCAGACATACCACTTTGCATCCCTAAGGCAAGGTATTCGAAGGTTGACTGATACACGCTTAGGCGCTTCAGTTTACCCCAAATCGGTAAACGCTGCATTACTGCCTGAACGCGTTGTTTCTGTAACCGATAAAGCACCGTGAAACTTAGTAGCAAAATACCTGTTACGGCGAGTAGGTTAGCGGCAGATTGACGCAACCAAGTAACACATGTAATTAAATACTGGGTTAATGCAGGGAGCGGTTGGCTGTCGAATAGTTGTTGGATGGTGGGTAGTACCCAGGTGACAAACACCGTAATAATAATGAGTGCCATAAAAAGTAGTGCCACTGGATAGCGTAAGGCATTCTTGACCAACGCGCTGATATGCCGTTGTCGTTTCCAACTAGCCACTAGGCTTTGCATGACCAGAGGTAGTTGCCCGGTTTGTTCTGCAACCGCGATACCCGCCTGAGCTGCTTTTAACGCTCGACGCTTCTCAATGCTCAAGGCCTCGGCCAGGCTGATTCCTGCCTGTACGCTGTGCTGCAGGTACTGATAATGTCTTTTGAGTGCTGGTTGATGCGTTTGTTTGGCGACAACCCCCAGTGCTAACGCGAGCGGCAATCCGCCCGTTATCAGCTGTTCTAGGCGATTGAGCGCGAGATACCATTGAGTCGTTGAAAATTGATTATAACGTCGAAAAACGTTCATCTTCGTGACTCCGATAACTTGCCTGAATGAGTGCCTGTAAACTCGGTAACTGATAGTGTTTTAGAATAGTATCGCGATGCGTTTGCGCTAATGACTCGCTATAGCCGCGCAGACGCTCAGGCCACGGCAGTAACTCAAATATGACTTTGACACCGCCTTGCGCCTGCGCGAGCAGTCGCTGGCTTATTAACAGTCTTAATGCGGCGGTCACATCGGTTTGTTGCGCACCTAACTGAACTAAACGACGAATCACATCAATTGCAGTATCGGCATGTATTGAAGCAATGACTAAATGACCAGTTAGCGCAGCTTGTACAGCGATTTTAGCGGTTTCTGCATCGCGGATCTCACCGATCATGATGACGTCAGGATCTTGTCTCAAAAAGGCACGCAAAACCTTTGCAAAACTTAAATTGCGTTGCGAGTGTACCTGCGTTTGCAAAATTCCATCGAGCTCAACTTCAATCGGATCTTCGACACTACATACCCGAAGCCCTGACTCACTTAGCTGTTTGATAATACTGTACATGGTGGTGCTTTTGCCGCTACCTGTCGGGCCGGATACGAGGATGAGTCCTATCGCAGAGGAGAGTTGCTTAATTAAATGATGAAACTGTCTATCGGTGAATCCAAGTTGGTGCAGCGAGGGCAGTTGTTCGGCACTGTATAAACACCGTATAACAAGACTTTCGCCACGATTACCGGGGCATGAGTTGAGGCGAAACCGGGCGCTTGAATCGGGTAACTCCAAGTCAATGCGCCCGTCTTGAGGTTGTTTGCTCTCCGTGACATCAACCTCTGCCATCACTTTTAGCTGAGCAACCAACGTGTCGACATCGTGCTGTGATAAACGGCGTTGCTCAATTAGTCGACCTTGAATACGCAGGCGAATGCGACCACCTTCGCGGAGCGACTCAATATGAATGTCCGAGGCGTTAAGACGGCGTGCATTAGCAAGCACGCTCTGAGCGTTAAGCGCTGAGAGATGAACAGTAGATTGGGTGCGTGCATAGACGCACAGGATGGACTTGGCGTTCATCGCTTTTAAACGAAATGTAATCGTATCGCGTTGCGGCCACGCATCGCGAGTGAGTATCAGAATTCGACCGTGCTGAGTATCAATAAGTTCGGTCAAGGAGCCTTCCGGAAGCCCTAGTTGGCTTATAAGACGTTGGCAGGTTGATGAGTTAGCAGGTAGTTCAGTGTGCCAATAGGAGCCGATATGATGTGCAACAATCATTGCGCGACTCCTTCCACGCATTGGGTTGCAAGGGGTTGGCCCGAGTCGAAGTCCGAGCAACCAAGACGCCAATCAAATACCAAACCACGGGTATCCGGTGATAAACTTAGTTTAAGCGGTGCTTGATCGACGACAACATTAGCTAAGGTTAGCTGAATGATGCCGCTTGAGGTGACTTCAAGCGACGTTAGCGCCTTAGGTAAAGGATCGGGGATTGGGGGAATACCGCGCTGCCCAGGTCGTGAACAACGGCTCATGTCACTTTCAGTTTGCCAGCACAGTGCCATGGCAAGCTGTAAGCTTTGGGTATGATTTAATGCGGCAGTGACGCGAGCTTGCTGGACATAACGCTGATATGCAGGCACCGCGAGCGATGAGAGAATAGCAATAATGGCAACAACGACCATTAACTCTATAAGACTAAAGGCGGACGAGTACTTTTTCATAATGGCTTTCGAGTAAAGCCAAAACTATGGTATCGCCCGCGCCGTTTGGCAAACGGATTAGTTTGTGCGAGGTTGCCCTATCCGCATCGATAAGTCGATAGCAGTGACGTGTTTAGTCAAAGCACCACTGGAGATGAAATCGACGCCTGTTGCGCCGAGTGATTGCAACGCTTCATCAGTAATATTGCCCGACACTTCTAACTTGAGTGGTGAACCTGCGGCTTTGTTTTGTGCCACAGCCGCTTCGATATCGCTGATAGTAAAATTATCTAACATGACAATATCGGCACCGGCATCCAGTGCTTGTTTAAACTCCGCCAGAGATTCGACTTCGACTTCGACGGGCTTGCCTGGGTTTAATTCACGCGCCGTTTTGACGGCAGGCACAATACCACCACAGGCGGCGATATGGTTTTCCTTTATCAGATAGGCATCAAATAAACCGATGCGGTGGTTAGTACCGCCGCCACAGCGAACCGCATACTTTTGCGCCATACGAAGACCTGGAATTGTTTTGCGCGTGTCTAATAGACGCGTATTGAACCCTGCCAATTTACTGACATAAAAAGCCGTTTGTGAGGCTGTCGCTGACAGTGTTTGCAAAAAGTTAAGTGCACAACGTTCGCCTGTTAGTAAGCTGCGGCTGTTGCCTGATAAGTGGCACAAGGTTGTGTTAGCTTGCACCTTGTCGCCGTCGGTGACACACCACTCGATAGCCACATCGGCATCCACCTGACGAAACACCTCTTCGACCCAAGCAGTGCCGCAAACCACCATATCTTCACGGGTGATGATAGTCGCTTCGCTCAGATGATGAGCCGGAATCAACTGTGCCGTAATATCCAGTGTGGGATCCGCCGCTGACAAATCTTCCTCTAGGCTATGAGTGACTTGCGACGCAATAGCATGGCGTTCGGCTTCGGTGAGCTGCATGGGATACTTTACCTTTTGACTGACAATGACGATACTAGGGCACAAACTTTACCGTTTTGCTGAGCCCGTGAAAAGACACACAATAAAAAATCACTGGATTCGAGACGTAAAACACTGTGCTTCACCGCACTATGATGAGCGCCCCGATAAACAGGACATTTCGCTATTGGTCATCCATTGTATCAGCTTACCCGAAGGTTGCTATGGGACGCCCTATATTGAGAAACTATTTACCCAGGGTTTGAGCCAGCAAGAGGGTGATTATTTCGCGCCTTTGACGGGCTTACGCGTATCAAGCCATTTGTTGATTAGACGTGATGGTACTATCGAGCAATACGTGCCTTTTGACAAACGCGCCTGGCATGCCGGCGTGTCCAGTTACAACGGGCGTGAACGCTGTAATGACTTTAGCATCGGTATTGAGCTTGAAGGCACCGATCATTCCCCTTACAGCAAACGCCAGTATCAGAGCTTGGTTGATGTTAGCCAGACAATATTAGACTATTACCCTAAACTGACATTAGACAGAATCACAGGCCATCAACATATTGCGCCCGGCCGAAAGACGGATCCCGGACGCTGTTTTGACTGGTCGTATTATTTGAACGCATTGTCGCGCAAGGACTCTCTATGACACTCATTGCTTTGCTCATAGCACTTAGTATCGAACGGCTTTACCCATTACCCGCGGTATGGTCGATCGACTTTTACATGCAGCGCTGGATGAATTGGAGCCAAACTAAAGTCCGTTACTTCCGGGGACAGTCGGCTTGGGCGTTACTGCTTCAAATATTATTACCTGCTGCTTTAGCTTGGTTATTATTTCATTGGCTTGATAGTGGTTTAGTTAATTTTATTGGCGGCATTATCGTGTTGCTATTGGTGATGAATGCAGGGCCGGAACGACTCGCGTATAAACAGCTATTAAAAACAGCAATGCGAGCGGATAGTGCAGGTTATCAAGAAGCCGCTGAGCAACTACGTCACTATGCCCATTTACCCGAGGGTACTCCAGTCGAACGCGCCGTAGTATGGCTGAACTTTGTCCACTTTTTGGCACCGATATTCTTCTTCGTCACCTTTGGAATTGCAGGTGTTTTAGCTTATGGCTGTTTGCGGAGTGTCTACCGCGGCACAGTCCAACAGGATTTTGATGAGACCGCACGGGCTCAGGTAGAGCGAGCACTGTGGGCGCTTAATTTTATTCCAGCACGTTTTGCGGCGCTCGGAGCCGCCTTGGTGGGTCACTTTAGTCATGCTCTGCCTGCTGTCATGGCAATGGCGACGAACACTCAAGATGATAACCCCGAGCTATTGCACCAAGTGGTCGAGAAGGCAGAAGGGCGGTCACACCACCCCGATGATCGATCCGATGCTGTCACTCACCAGCTTAATCTGATGAAACGACAACACCTATTCTGGTTTGTTGTCATCGCAGTATTAACCCTGACAGGGACTATCGTTTAGCTTTAATGCCAGTAAACAAAGGTCTGACCAGCTAAATTAATTTGGGGTTTACCGCTGAATGATTTAGAATATCGGGCAACTTTGGTCAGACCAATTTACCGAGGGTGGACAGCACATTGCCTTTTGAACGCATAAAAGTGGCAAAAATTTCCGATCAAATCGTTTCTCAAATCGAGGCGATGATCGTTGATGGCCGTTTTGAAGCCGGGCAAAAGCTGCCCGCCGAACGAGAGCTTGCGCAACAGTTCAGTGTTTCGCGGCAATCGTTGCGGGAAGCGATTCAAAAGCTCGAAGCGAAAGGGTTGTTAGAACGTCGCCACGGTGGTGGCACCTTTGTCACCGACAGTGTGAATGAGTCGGTGACAACGCCGTTGTTCGAGTTATTGGCAAAACACCCCGAATCACAATTCGACCTTCTCGAATTTCGTCATGCGCTGGAGGGCATTTCGTCGTTTTATGCCGCTTTACGAGGCACAGATGCCGATCTAGATCGTATCGAATTCAGTATCAATAGCATAATGGATTCACAAACGCGGGCTATCGACGAGCAAGTGCAGTCGCTCGTTAATTTCTATTTACGCATTGCCGAAGCATCACATAATGTGGTGCTTTTGCATGTGGTGCAGGGCATGCGCGAGCTCCTTGCAGAAAACATAAAGCAAAACTTAGAGGTGTTGGCTAACAATCCCTCAGTAGTGGAGCAGTTAAACCAACACCGTTTGCAAATTGCCAAGGCAATTATCAACGGTCAACCGGAGCAGGCACGAGATGCGTGTCATCAACATTTGTCCTATATTGAACAGGCATTGATGGAGATGACAAAAGAGCAATCTCGCATTCGGCGCTCGCTTCGTCGTTCCTGATTGAAACATTGAATGAAAGGAATAGCTATGAGTGAAGAAAACAAACAAGATGTTGACCAGCAAGAAACGCAGGAGTGGCTTGATGCGCTCGAAGGCGTTCTGGACGCCGAAGGTCCGGATCGCGCACACTTCTTGTTGGAGCAACTGATTGATAAAGCGCGTCGTAACGGTGCGTATTTGCCTTATCGTCCAACCACTTCCTACTTAAATACTATTCCGGCGAGTCAGGAACCGACCATGCCGGGCAATCAAACCATGGAAGCGCGTATTCGTTCAGCCATTCGCTGGAACGCGGCGATGATGGTTTTGCGTGCGTCACAGAAAGGTGAGGAACTCGGCGGTCACATTGCGAGTTTTGCGTCCTCAGCGATGCTATATGATGTCGGCTTTAACCACTTCTTCCGCGCACCGAGTGAGGGCGACGGGGGTGACTTCCTATTTATTCAAGGCCACGCATCGCCGGGTATTTATGGCCGTGCGTTTATCGAAGGTCGTTTGACTCAAGAGCAACTGGATAACTTCCGCCAAGAAGTCGACGGCAAAGGCTTGCCTTCGTATCCGCACCCGAACCTGATGCCTGATTTCTGGCAATTCCCGACCGTATCAATGGGCTTGGGTCCAATTCAGGCGATCTACCTCGCCCGTTTCTTGAAGTATTTGACTGACCGTGGCATTAAAGACTGCTCAAATCAACGCGTGTATTGCTTTATGGGCGATGGTGAAACCGATGAGCCAGAAAGCTTGGGTGCGATTAGCCTGGCATCACGCGAAGGCTTAGATAACTTGACCTTTGTTATCAACTGTAACTTGCAACGCTTAGATGGTCCGGTGCGTGGTAACGGTAAAATTATCCAAGAGCTGGAAGGCACCTTCCGCGGTGCAGGTTGGGAAGTTATCAAGGTAATCTGGGGTCGCTACTGGGATCCACTACTTTATCGCGATACCGAAGGTAAGTTGCGTGAGTTGATGGAAGAAACCGTGGATGGTGACTACCAGAACTTTAAAGCAAAAGGTGGCGCATATACGCGTGAACACTTCTTCGGTAAATATCCAGAAACCGAAGAAATGGTCGCTAACTTATCGGATGAAGATATCTGGCGTCTAAACCGCGGCGGTCACGATCCCGTTAAGGTTTACTCGGCCTATCACAAAGCAGTGAACACCAAAGGGCGTCCGCAAGTTATCTTAGCGAAGACCGTGAAAGGTTACGGCATGGGTGCGGCAGGCGAAGGTAAAAATATCGCCCACCAAGTTAAGAAAATGGATATGGATGCCATCAAGCATCTACGTGATCGCTTTAACATCCCGTTCAAAGATGAAGAGCTACAAGATCTGCCTTACTACAAGTTTGAGGAAGACAGTGAAGAGCTGAAGTACATGAACGAGCGTCGCGAGGCATTGGGCGGTTACATGCCGACTCGCCGCGCCGAGAGCGATGTTGAGCTCGAGCTACCGTCGTTGAAAGCGTTTGATGCGGTGCTGAAAGGTTCAGGCGACCGCGAAATTTCATCAACGATGGCGTTCGTCCGCGTACTGACGGCATTATTGAAAGATAAGAAAATCGGTAAGCGTGTCGTACCTATCATTCCTGACGAAGCACGTACCTTTGGTATGGAAGGCTTGTTCCGTCAAGTGGGCATTTATGCGCACCATGGTCAAAAATATACTCCGCAAGATGCCGATCAAGTGGCCTATTATCGAGAAGATAAGAAAGGTCAGGTTATTCAAGAAGGTATCAACGAGCTGGGCGCAATGGCGTCGTGGGTGGCGGCAGGTACAAGCTACTCACTTAACAATGAGCCGATGATTCCGTTCTACATCTATTACTCGATGTTTGGTTTCCAACGTGTGGGTGACTTAGTGTGGGCCGCTGGCGACAGCCAAACACGCGGTTTCTTGATTGGCGGTACAGCCGGTCGTACAACGCTGAATGGCGAAGGGTTGCAGCACCAAGATGGACACAGCCATATCTTGTTCGGTACGGTGCCTAACTGTATTACTTATGACCCAACCTACGGTTATGAGATTGCAGTGATCGTACATGACGGTCTGAAGCGCATGTATGAAGACCAAGAGAACGTGTTCTATTACTTGACTGTAATGAACGAAAACTATCATCAGCCAGAAATGCCAGAAGGTGTCGAAGAAGGCATCTTACGTGGTATTTATAAGCTCGACGACGTGAAAGCTAAGAAGAAAGCTAAAGCCGATGTTCAGCTGTTAGGTAGCGGTACGATCTTAGAGCAGGTGCGCAAAGCCGCTGACATCTTGGCAGAGGACTTCGATATCAACTCGACTGTGTACAGCGTAACCTCATTTAACGAGCTGGCGCGTGATGGTCTAGATGTTGAGCGTCACAATATGCTCAATGCTGATAAAGAGCCGAAAGAAGCCTTTATCACTAAGGCAATGAAAGATGCGAAAGGTCCAGCGGTTGCAGCGACGGATTACATGAAGTTATACGCTGATCAAGTGCGTCAGTGGGTGCCGACTTCGTATCGTGTCTTGGGTACCGATGGATTTGGTCGTTCGGACAGCCGTGCAAATCTGCGTAAGCACTTTGAAGTGGACGCTAACCACGTGGTGGTTGCTGCACTTAAAGAGCTTGTTGATGCCGGCGACATTGACGCAAAAGTGTTGAGCAAAGCGATCAAAGACTACGGTATTGACGTCGATAAACTTAACCCACGTAACGCATAAGGAGTATTGATATGGCGGATAAGATTGAACTCAAAGTCCCCGACGTGGGCGGAGAAGAAGTCGAAGTCATTGAGATCCTCGTCAGTGCAGGCGACACCATCGAAAAAGAAGATGGTGTTGTCACAGTCGAGAGTGACAAAGCTTCTATGGATATTCCCGCCTCTGAGGGCGGGAAAATCGTCGAGTTAAAAGTAAAAGAAGGCGACACCATCAAAGAAGGTGACGTCCTCGCTATCATCGAAGCGGCGAGTGACGACAGCACCGATGATGACGACGACAGCGATGATGACAAAGCCGAAGACACGACGGAAGAATCCTCTTCTGATGACTCATCCTCTGACGCACCGGAAGACGATGACGATGCACAGGATGACCAGGAGCAGGAAGCAGCAAGTGGTGGCGAGAGCGAAGTGATTGACGTAGAAGTCCCTGATATTGGCGATGAAGAAGATGTCGAAATTATCGAGATCTTGGTCAACAAAGGTGATTCGGTCGAAAAAGAAGATGGCTTGATTACCTTAGAAACTGACAAAGCCACCATGGATGTGCCATGCCCCGAAGATGGCGAAGTGGAAGAAATGCTGGTCAAAGTCGGCGATAAAGTATCGCAAGGCTCTAAGATCGCGAAGTTGAAAGTCACGCGCAGTGGCGGTAGTTCGAGCTCAACCAAAGACGAGTCTAAATCAGCATCGAAATCCGAAGATAAGGCTGAGCAAGCACCCTCGAAGTCTGAGAGCGACGACAAAGCGTCCGCTAAGTCGAACTCTACGCCGACCAGCGAACGTCAGCCGCCTGTGCCGGATCATCCGACCGAGCGTAAAGATGGTTCACCGATTCATGCATCACCGGCCGTTCGTCGTGTTGCACGTGAATTCGGCGTCGACCTATCGCAAGTCAAAGGGACTGGGCCTAAGAGCCGTATCCTCAAAGAAGATGTGCAAGAGTACGTTAAGTACGAGTTGTCACGTCCGAAAGCAGTCGCCGGACAAACGTCCCAAGGCGGCGGTGGTCTGCAAGTAATTGATGGACCTAAAGTCGACTTCAGCAAATTCGGTGAAGTGGAAGAAGTTCAGTTATCGCGCATTCAGCGGAAATCAGGTCCCAACCTGCATCGTAACTGGGTGACTATCCCACACGTCACGCAGTTTGATGAAGCGGACATCACCGAACTTGAGCGGTTCCGTAAATCGGAAAACGAAGTCGCTAAGAAACAAGATCTTGGCTTCAAGATCACACCATTGGTGTTCATCATGAAAGCGTGTGCGAAAGCATTGCGTGAATTCCCGAATTTCAACTCATCGTTGTCAGAGTCGGGTGAAGCCTTAATCATGAAGAAATATGTGCACATTGGTATTGCGGTGGATACGCCGAACGGTCTCGTTGTACCGGTCATCCGTGATGTCGATAAGAAAGGCATTTATGAGCTGTCAGAAGAGCTTGTTGATGTCAGTGCGCGTGCACGTGACGGCAAGTTGAAAGCAGCCGATATGCAAGGCGGATGTTTCTCAATCTCAAGCTTGGGCGGTATTGGTGGCACAGCATTTACACCGATCGTTAATGCACCAGAAGTGGCTATCTTAGGCGTATCGCGTAATGAGATGAAGCCGAAGTGGAACGGTAAAGAGTTTGAACCTAAACTCATGTTGCCATTGTGTCTGTCCTACGATCACCGCGTGATCGATGGTGCAGATGCGGCGCGTTTCACAGCGTATTTGAGCCAAGTTTTAGGTGATATTCGTAAATTGGTGCTTTAAGCACCAATTTTACCGAGAAATACGATCTAAATGGCGTTACAATAACCGCACATTTAGCGTTGACGGACCTCGGTGGGTAGCTCAACCCGCCGTGAATAACAAGGGGTTATCATGAGCGACAAAATTAAAGCACAGGTAGTAGTGTTAGGTTCTGGCCCAGGTGGCTATTCAGCAGCATTCCGTGCCGCTGACCTTGGTTTAGAAACGGTTCTAGTTGAACGTTACAGCACCTTAGGGGGTGTTTGTTTGAACGTAGGCTGTATCCCTTCAAAAGCTTTGTTGCATTTAGCAAAGCACATTGAAGATGCCAAAGTATTGGCGAACGAAGGCGTCGAATTTGGCGAGCCTAAAATTGATTTAGACAAGATCCGTAAGCACAAAGAAAAAGTCGTGGGTCAATTGACTGGCGGTTTAGGTCAAATGTCTAAAATGCGTAAAGTGAAAGTCGTCAACGGTTACGGCAAGTTCACGAGCAGCAACACTTTGAATGTAGAAGGTGAAGACGGCAACACCGAGATTGAGTTTGAAAACGCAATCATCGCAGCCGGTTCACAACCTATCAAATTGCCTTTCATCCCACATGATGATGAGCGTATTTGGGACTCTACCGATGCACTTGAGCTGAAAGAAATCCCTGAAAAAATGCTTCTTCTAGGTGGTGGTATCATCGCTCTAGAAATGGGCCAGGTATACAGCTCGCTGGGTTCTAAAGTTGATGTTGTTGAAATGACGGACCAATTGGTACCGCCTGCTGATGCAGACATCATGAAGAGCTTCAACAAGCAAGTGAAAGGACGTTTTGAAAACGTCATGCTAAGCACTAAAGCGACTAAAGTTGAAGCGAAGAAAGACGGTATCTATGTCACCTTTGAAGGCAAAGGTGCACCAGAGAAACCCGTTAAATATGACGTGGTATTGACCGCAGTCGGCCGTGCGCCGAATGGTAAGAAGATCGACGCTGATAAAGCGGGCGTTAAGGTCACCGAGCAAGGCTTCATCGAAGTGGACAGCCAAATGCGTACTAACGTGGACAACATCTTCGCGATCGGCGATATCGTTGGTCAGCCGATGTTAGCCCACAAAGCCGTTCACGAGTCGCACGTAGCGGCCGAAGTGATTGCAGGCAAGAAACACTTCTTCGAGCCGAAGGTAATTCCTTCGATCATGTATACCGATCCAGAAGTAGCATGGGCCGGTGTAACAGAGAAAGAAGCGAAAGAAAAAGGCATCGAATACGAAGCAGTAACCTTCCCATGGTCTGCATCAGGTCGTGCTATCGCCTCAAATGCTCAGCAAGGTATGACTAAGCTTATCTTTGATAAGAATAACCGTATCATCGGTGGTTCAATGTGTGGTTCTAACGCCGGTGAGTTGTTAGGTGAAGTTTGCTTAGCGATCGAGATGGGTTGTGATGCAGAAGATATCGCATTAACCGTTCATGCTCACCCAACCTTACATGAATCAGTTGGCTTAGCTGCTGAAATTCAAGAAGGTTCAATCACTGATATGCCTAACCCGAAAGCGAAAAAGAAAAAGTAACTTTTCGTTTACGGTAAATTATCAGCAAAACGGCAACATTCATCGCGAATGTTGCCGTTTTTCTTTACTTGTCGCCTAATTTTGCGCTAATTTGTTCGAACTTGTAGATATGAGTCGACAAAAACTAAATAACAGGTGACAACCAATGAATAAATTAACTACCGTTGCTCTGAGTGTCTCTATGGCACTTGCTTTAGGCGCATGTTCGCCGCAACAAGAAGCGCAATCGGAACAGTCTAGCCAACAGAAGCCCGCAGCCGAGAAACAACAAGAACAGCAATTAAGCTCGGGTATCGTGCTAGAGAACTTTGATAAAAGCGCGCGTCCTCAAGATGACCTAAATCAGTACGTCAATGGCGCGTGGATGGAAAAAACCGAAATTCCTGACGATCGCTCGTCCGTCGGTTCTTTCTTTGACTTGCGTGAACGCAACCAAGAGCGTCTACACAATATTATTGAGAAATCAGCCAACATGAATGCGGCTGCAGGCACTAACGAACGCAAAGTGGGTGATTTCTTCAACGCGTATATGGACGTTGAGACGTTGAATGAGCTCGGTGCCAAGCCAATCCAGTCGGATCTTGAGTCGATCAACGCGCTTGATAGCTACGAGTCCGTTGCTGAATACTTCGCACACATGAGCCGCATGAGCACGTCAATTCCGTTCGGCTTCTACGTCTATCCGGATGCAAAAGACCCACAAACTAACGCGATGTATGTATCGCAAAGTGGTCTTGGCTTGCCGGATCGTGAGTACTACTTAAGCGACGAAGACAAATTTAAAGAGTTCCGTACCGCGTATGTTGAGTACATCAGCGATGTGATGGAAATGGCTGGCGTTGACAATGCAAAAGCGGCGGCGGAACGTGTGCTAGAGCTGGAAACAAAATTAGCCGAAGCACAGTGGACGCGTGTTGAAAGCCGTAACGCTGACAAAACTTACAACAAAATGACGGCAAGCGAAGTCGATGAATTGCTTGGTAGCTTTGACTTTGCGCGTTATTTGAAAGCCGCTGACTTGAACGATGTCGACAACATGATTGTCAGTCAACCATCGTATTTCGAGAAACTCGGTGAGATGTTCACGGATGTCGATCTGCAGACGTGGAAGGACTATTTATCGTTTAAAGTGATCAACGATGCCGCTTCAATCTTAAGTGAAGACTTCTCCGATCGCCGTTTTGCATTCTATGGTACTACGTTACGTGGCATTCCAGAGCAAGAGCCGCGCTGGAAGCGTGGCGTGGATGCGACTAACAGCGTGTTAGGCGAAGTGTTAGGGCAGGTATACGTCAAAGAATACTTCCCGCCCGAAGCTAAAGAGAAGATGGAAGGCTTGATTGAAAACTTGCGTGCTGCTTACGCAGATTCAATCCAAGGCTTAGATTGGATGACCGACGAAACTAAAGAAAAAGCGTTGGAAAAGCTCGCCAAGTTCGATCCAAAAGTAGGCTATCCAAACGAGTGGCGTGACTACTCAGATTTAGATATTTCTTCGACTGACCTCGTTGGTAACTACAAAGCGTACGCTGAGTTCAATTACAACGAAGAAATCGAGAAAATCGGCGGTCCAGTCGATGAAGAAGACTGGGGCATGACACCACAAACGGTTAACGCTTATTACAGCCCGGTGCGTAACGAGATCGTTTTCCCAGCGGGTATCTTGCAGCCTCCATTCTTTGATATGAATGCTGAGATGGCTGTTAACTATGGCGGCATCGGTGCCGTTATCGGCCACGAAATGGGCCATGGTTTTGATGACCAAGGTTCTAAATATGATGGTGAAGGTAACTTGAACAGCTGGTGGACTGATGCCGACCGTGAAGCCTTTGATAAACGGGGTAAAGCATTGTCAGCGCAGTACAGCGCTTATGAGCCTATCGAAGGTGTGAACATCAACGGTGATCTGACGTTGGGTGAAAACATTGGTGACCTTGCAGGATTAACTATCGCATATAAAGCTTACATGAAATCGCTCGACGGCGAACAAGCGCCTGTGATGGATGGCTTTACAGGTCCTCAGCGTGTATTCATCGGCTGGGCACAAGTATGGCGTGGCAAGTATCGTGAAGATGCGATTCGTCAACAGGTGTTGAGCGATCCGCATTCGCCAGCCGAATACCGTGTAAACGGAACGGTGGTCAACGTACCTGCGTTTTATGAAGCCTTTGACGTGAAGCCTGGTGATGAGCTTTACGTAGCACCAGAGAACCGTGTTACCATTTGGTAATAACTTGAGGATAGGTAGTCGTATACAGTTATGAGAACTATCGTATTGTTGCTATGTATGGCTCTGACAATCGTGAGTGGGGTATTACCCGCTACTCACGCTCAAGCCATGCCGATGACAACAACGATGACGCATCATGATTGCTGCGACTCTGGTGACGCTCAGCCTAGTGCTGAGCGTCACGCATCTTCATCCGACTGTGAGCAGGACACACACGCCTGCGATAATTGCACACAGCATTGTTTCGCGCATGCGGGACTTCTTTCTATCTCTTCCAATATTCAAGTAACCGCTTACCAAGGTGTTTTTGCAGCACCCATCGCCCAGTTACTTGATGCCTCCGAAGGTATTCTACGCCCACCTAAGGCTTAACCAACTTTAAATAAAATAGCGTTGGTTTTTTTAATTAGGTGGAAACATGAATACTCGTATTTTATGGATCGTTTTGATCCTATTAACTCCGTTTGTCTCTGCACAAGAGCCGGTTTATGTGTGCCCAATGCACAGTGAAGTCACTCAACACGAACCAGGTAAGTGTCCTATTTGTGGCATGGATTTGGTGCTAAAGGAAAGCCAAAGCATGGATATGAATATGAACCATGCCAAGCAAAGTCCGATAACATCGCCATTATTTGAAATACCCGCCGCTCAACAGCAGGCGATTGGCGTGACAACGACTTCGGTGACCCGAAAGTCGCTTCAACCTGAACTGAGTGTGCAAGGGAAACTGCAATGGGCTGAAAATGAACAGATTCATATTCATCCACGCGCGAAAGGATGGGTTGAGAAGCTGTATGTGGACGTCGAGGGAGAGGCTGTTAATAAAGGCGACCCGCTTTATCAAGTCTATGCGCCAGATTTAGTTGTCGCTCAAGATGACTATTTGCAGTTACTTGATTCTCTACAACAAGTTGGCTCAGCTGAAAAGCAAACGAGTTTTAAAAACCGTGGTCGCAAGCGGCTCAAATTACTCGGTATGACCGACGAACAAATTGAACGATTAGAGCGAACAAAAGAAACGCGCTACACGGTTGATTACTTTGCACCTCAGTCGGGTTTTGTGAGTGCGCTCAATATTCAAGAAGGTATGTATATCGTGCCAGAACAGTCAGTTATGACCATTAGTGGTGAACAGTCACTTTGGCTCATGCTTGATATACCACAGCGGTATAGTGCGCTGATTAAGTCGGGGCAGATGGTGCATATCGCTTCAAACACTGTGCAAGGTCACTGGATGGGGCATGTTGATTACGTTTATCCAGAGATAGACGAGGCATCACAAACGCTTCGCGCCCGAGTGCCGCTCAGCGTATCAAGTGACACCCTCGCGGTCGGTAGTTGGTTAAATGCTCATGTTGAGCTACCAAAACTTCCCGCAACGCTGGTGGTGCCTGTCTCAAGCTTGATTCAAGTTGCTAAGCAAAACCGAGTTGTGGTTAAAAGCAGTGACCATGAATTCACTGTAAGGGCGGTGAAAGTCGGTCAAATGGTGGGTGATGAAGTCCAGATATTAAGTGGACTCGAAGCGGGAGAAGAGGTGGTCACTAATGGCCAGTTCATGCTCGACTCTGAGGCGTCTTTAAGGGGCCTGTTGCCCGAGCAGTCAGCAGTGATGCCGATGAATCAGCATCAGCATGGAGGCGCGCATGATTAACTTTCTGATAGGACTCAGTTTACGACATCGTTGGCTTGTGCTGTTACTCGCCGCGGCGATAGCACTCGTCAGTCTTCAATCGTTACGCGATACGCAACTCGATGCGATTCCCGATCTATCGGACGTCCAGGTTGTCGTGAAGACCAGCTACCCAGGTCAAGCCCCTGCGGTGGTTGAAGAGCAAGTAACGTACCCCTTGTCGAGTACTTTATTGTCCGTCCCTAACACGAAGTCAGTGCGTGGCTTTTCATTTTTCGGCGACTCATATATTTATATCGTATTTGAGGAGGGCACAGATCCCTACTGGGCAAGAAGTCGAGTACTCGAGTATTTGAATCAGGCACAGGCACAGTTGCCAACAGGAGTTCAACCGATGCTGGGACCGGATGCGTCCGGTGTCGGCTGGATTTATCAATATGCACTGGTGGACCGAACAAATACGCATGACTTAGGCGAGTTAACGCGAATCCAAAACTGGTACTTAAAGCAAGGATTGCAGAGTGTTAAAGGTGTAGCTGAGGTAGCCCGAGTGGGGGGGATGGTTGAGACATACCAAGTGGTCGTTGATCCGACGCAACTGCAACGCTATCAAATCAGCCTAGGGGATGTCACAGCAGCGATTCGAAATGCTAATTCAGAGGTCGGTGGCTCAGTTATTGAAATGGCTGAGGCCGAATACATGGTGCGTGGATTCGGTTACTTACAATCTATCGAAGATTTTCAGAGGCTACCGATTGGCCCAGCTTCCTCAAATGATGGTGTTGTTACCTTAGGAGACGTTGCGCATATTCGAGTGGGACCTGAATTACGAAGAGGCGTGGCCGATTTAGGTGGGCAGGGTGAAGTGGTGGGTGGCATTATTGTTATGCGCTATGACAGTAATGCGTTAAAGACGATTAACCGCGTAAAGGCTCAATTAAAACAGCTTGCTCAAGGTCTTCCCGAAGGCATCGAGGTCGTAACGACCTATGACCGCTCTGAATTAATCAATGCATCAGTTGATAACCTCAGTAGCAAGCTCATTGAAGAGATGGCGTTTGTCGCCGTGATCTGCTTTATCTTCTTGTTGCATGCCCGCTCGACGCTTGTCGCCGTGATCAGTTTACCGTTATCGGTGTTGATTGCCATTTGGATTATGAACCTGATGGGAATTACAGCGAATATAATGAGTTTGGGTGGTATTGCGATAGCCATTGGTGCTCTAGTTGATGCGGCTATTGTAATGATTGAAAATGCGCATAAACATTTGCAATTATTTACCGACAAGCAACAGCGACAACCTGATTCGTCTGAACGTCAGAAAGTGATACTCGATGCGTGTCGCGAAGTGGGTGGCTCACTGTTCTTTTCGTTGCTCATTATTACCGTTAGTTTTCTTCCTATATTCGCGTTACAAGGGCAGCAAGGGCGCTTATTTGAACCATTGGCATATACTAAAACGCTTGCGATGGCGTGTGCAGCGCTGTTATCGATCACTTTGATTCCAGTGCTCATCGTTTTTTTAATACGCGGTAAAATCCCATCAGAGGAAGGTAATTTTATTACTCGCGTATTAGTTTGGTTCTATCGACCTGCGCTTAATATGTCATTGAAGTGGCCTAAAGTAACGGTGTTACTTGCCATCGCTATCACTGCAAGCGCGGTCTATCCTTGGCAAAAATTAGGCTATGAATTGATGCCTCCCTTATATGAGGGGGATTTAATGTATATGCCGACGACGATGCCTGGCATTAGCGTCGAAGAGGCGTCTGAACTGTTACAGCAGACGGATAAATTGATAGCTCAACACCCTCAAGTTGAGCGAGTATTCGGTAAGATTGGCAGAGCGGATACAGCAACTGATCCGGCTCCTCTTACGATGATTGAGACAAGCATAACCTTAACTCCCGAATCGGAATGGCCCGCGGGAAAGACCATTGAGGATATTAAAGCTGAACTTGACCAGTACGTACAAATTCCAGGCGTAACTAATGCTTGGGTCATGCCGATTAGAACTCGTATAGAAATGCTAGCAACGGGGGTGAAAACACCTTTGGCGATTAAAGTCAGCGGCTCTAATCCGAGCCAGCTACAGCATATTGCGACGCAAATCGAAAACCAGCTGAAGCAGCATCCTGCAACAGGCTCTGTCATAGCCGAACGTGCACAGTCTGGTCGATATGTCGAAATTTCGCCCAAATTAAAGGAAGCGGCTCGCTATGGGGTTTCGCAAAATGAGCTACAACAACTTATTTCGCAAGCGATAGGGGGGCAGCAAATAGCAACATCTATTCAGGGTGATCAACGGTTCCCGATCAATATTCGTTATCCACGTGCGACACGGGATCACATTGAAAAGCTTAAACAACTTCCTTTTTTCAGTGAGTCTGGTCGTTGGTTAGTGTTGAGTGATATCGCAGATATTCAGCTGACCGCAGGTCCTGCCGTGCTAAAAAGTGAGAACGCACGGCTCAGCAGCTGGATTTTTATTGAGCCGAAGGCGGGCGTGACGACTTCGGAGTTGATTGAAAAAACGACACCTTCTCTTCAATCATTGTCGCTCGCTGACGGTTACAGCTGGAACTGGACAGGGCAATTTGAAGCGATGCAACAGGTTGAGCGAGACTTGCAACTAATCATTCCAATTACATTGGTACTCATTCTTTGCCTGCTTTACGGCGCTTTTAACTCGCTATCGCAAGCGTTAGTTGTTATCGCGACCCTACCTTTGGCGCTAGCAGGTAGCCTTTGGTTTATTTATTTACTCGATTACCAATTATCATTAGCTGTAATTGTCGGAATGATTGCTTTAGCGGGGGTCGCTGCAGAATTTGGTATTGTCATGTTGCTTTACCTTAACCAAGCCTGGAAAGCCCGTAATAACGATGCTTCGCAATTGCTACAGGCAATACAGGATGGGGCGTTAAAACGCGTCCGCCCGAAAGCGATGACAGTATCTACAATCATTGTGGGATTATTACCTATCATGCTTGGAGCCGGTATTGGTAATGACGTTATGCAACGCATTGCCGCTCCGATGGTGGGTGGGATGGTATTGGCGCCGTTGGTGTCGATGGTATTAATCCCAGTTGTATTTTTGGTGTTAAATCGACGTCAAAAAAGGTAGTTAATCAGCAAACCGTTGTTCGCAGATGTGCGGTATTTACAAAATGCTTACAAAATAAACTATTAACAAACAATGGTTTAACAATCGATTGCAATAAAACGTTGCAATCGTTATGGCAAATACTAAAACGCTCATCTATTATTTTTTTCGACTCAAGTGGGTTGCCACTTGAGTCGGCCAAACCCTCCGTGAGGCGGGGACGGAAAGCTTCGGGTCTTCTAAAAATAAAAACGAAGATAGCCGGGTTGCAGCTAAATAATTAATTTTGTTTAACTGCCAAACTCATCGCGAGATGAGGACGGAAAGCCACGGGTCTCAGAGTGTGTTGAGATGTATCTCAGATAGCCGGGTTGCGGAACTTAGGAATTTCGCAAAATGAAAACTTCAGTAAAAACCCTCTTAGTTGCTAGTCTATTCACCACCACCGCAGCAGTCGCTGAACAAATGGATTTAAGCAACACCGATACCACGTCATTTACTGTCAACGGTACCGTTGAGAAAGTCTGTAAAGTGGATAACAGCAGTGGTCCATCAAAAACTATCGCTCTCGACGGCGTTGCTACAGCTGGCTTTGGTGTTGGTTTCTGGTGTAATACTTCTGCAATGCCTACCATCACCTACAGCTCACAAAACGGTGGTGTGTTAGCACTAAACAACGATCCACAAGCCGGTTTCATTCCATACACTATGGATCATGGTTCAGCAGTGGGCGTTTCTCTCACCTCACCTTATTCAATGACTGGCAACGGAAACATGGTCGGTAACAACACCAATGGTGACCTCCATCGCCGTACCTTGAAGGTCTCTCCTGCACCTACAGGTTATGAGCGCGCCGGTGACTATAGTGACACGATCACTGTCACTGTGACTCCGAACTAATTGAGTTTTTCCATATAAGCCATCGCTTTAGGGCGATGGCTTAATTTTCCCGAATAATCTCATGAGTTCAGCCATGTTAAAAAAAGCAATGTTGTGGCTGCTAGTACTGGTTGCTGTGCTGGTAGATGCCTACGAAGTGGAGCCGATGATCGCTGAAATCCAGGCGACCAGCGGTCATAACCGTGTGACTTATCGCGTCGCAAATCCGAGCGACACCACCTTGCCGCTTGAAGTTGAAGTGTACAAACGAAGCTTCGATGACAACCAAGTTGAACAGTTAGTCGAAACCGATGACATTATCGTACTGCCACCGCAGATTGAAGTGGGCGCCCAGTCCTATCAAGTTTTTCGAGCGCAATTTATTGGTGACCCACGTTTAGCTGAGACGCAGTCTTACCGAATTGTGTTTAAGCAATTGCCGCTAAAAAGTGAACCCGATGGCCAACCTGAAATTAACATGGTGTTTAATTTCGCTACACTGCTATTCGTCAATCCTCAACAGGGGGTTGAGGACCTACAACAGAAACTCGAGTGTAATGATGCCGAGATAGGTTGTCAGTTAGTGCTTACTAACAATGGTAACCAAGTGGTTAATCTTAATGGCAGTCAATTGATTATAGATTCAGGTAATGAGCATGCTGTTGAATGGACAATGTATCGCGAGTTACTACCCGTTTCCTATTTAATGCCATCGCATACCATTCGTTTAGCGCTGGCGTCTCTCAATGAGCAAGGACGAGTCGAAGATGCGCGCATTAAACTGGCTGATGATCGTTAGTGCGTCTGCCTCGGCTTATGCATTACCGTTACAATCTCAACAATATGCAATTGATTTGCCGGTCAATTATAATGAACGCGCGATTCAAGACATCGCGGCGACCATTCAATCGGGCCAAGTCGTTGCTGTTGTTAAACAGTCATTACTGAGCTCAATGGGCCGTATGCTGAATGACGACACCATGCATTGGGTAGAGGCTTATCCTGACAGTTTAATCCCCATCACTGCACTGCAAGATCGTGGGATTTTTATCGACTTTTCACCGCAAAACATGAGTCTAACGGCAAAGTTAGCTGGTAGTGCTCTGCGTCCAACTGAGTTAAATTACGGTACTGCGGATTATGTCGTAATTCCCGATAGCACTGCGACTATTGCGAGCTTAAATCGGTTTAACCTACTGACGGAGACTGTCGACTCAGACACGCGCTACGCCCTAGAATGGCTCGGTTCGGCAAACGTCGGTGGATACGATGGTGTGAACGCGCGTTGGTCTGCCTTTGCCGATCGAAACGATGAGGGCAATAACGAGTTCTATCGTGGAGAAGTCACACTATTTCACGATAACCCTCAATTGCCATTGCGCTATGAACTCGGCGATTTGACTACCTTTACGAGTGGGCATGTCAGCGGTCTCAATATGGGGGGTATTGGTGTTTCGCGCGCCTACCGTGAGCTTCAACCGCGTCGTGAAATCAGTCCAGGCAACAGTCAGCAGTTCTATCTACCGTCGAGCGCCGATGTTGAGATCCAAGTCAACGGCTTTACCGTCTTACGACAACAATTTAACCCAGGTCGTTATGAGTTAAATGATCTGCCCTTCACAGCAGGCGCCAATGAAGTGCTCGTCGTTGCGACTTTTGAGGACGGCTCCACACAGACATTTCGCTTTGACAACTTTTACAGCGGCGCATTGTTACGCAAAGGTCTTTCAGATTTCTCTTTTCAGCTCGGCTATGCATCGGAGTTTGAAGAGTTTTCATATAACTATGGGGATGAACTGACATTCTCTGGCTATTACGATTACGGTTTCTCGGATAGTTTCACTGCCGGTGTGAACCTCGAACTTAGTAGTTTGGGCCATATTGTGGGCACGACGGTCTCCTATGGTTTTGATATCGGTGTCATTACATTGCGTGGCTCACAATCTAAGTTGGATGAATTTAATGGCTATGCAGCGTCTGTGGATGTCGGGTTCTCAGTCTGGGGAAGTGGTTATAATAGCTCGCCTAACCTGCGCTTCAGTTTTGAGAAAAGAGTTGAGTTTGCCCCCACAGTCGCCACGCAGCCACTGACGTTATTTGATGACCGTCGAGTGACGGCAGACTATACTTATTTCTTCAATGATGAGTTTGATTTAACCGCCAGTGTGTCGCGCTACGAAGCGGTCGATGGCACAACAATTAATACGGATTCGCTTCGGTTCAGTTGGCGTCGTCGCGGCTGGTTACTGAGTGCCGAATATTATCGCAGTAACTTTGTTGATCCATTAACGCAGCAGCAAGATGGCGTGTTTTTGAGTGTTTCGTGGAACAGTTATGATTCACGTAGTCAGTTGCGTACAAGGGTTGAATACGATCACCGTAGAGAACAGGCGCAAGCGAGCTTTGGTCGCATTAACCGCAACCGTGTGGGCAACTATGGCTACGAAATCTATGGTATCGATAATCCACAACTACGGGATATTCGCGCCAGCGGTAGTTACACCGGAAACCGCATACGCGGCGAACTGACGGCGTCAAAACTAGAACTCGAGTCGGGCGCTCGTTTTGACATCTATCGCACATCGCTGAGTACGACGCTCGGTTTTGCTGATGGAAGCCTTGGCATGTCGAGTATTGTTGATGCTCCATTCGCGCTGATTAAAAAGCATAAGACACTCGCCGATAGTGATGTCGAGATTAATCCAGATTATTTGGGTGAAATTGAGGCTCGCGCGGGAGAGCATTTAGCAGGATTAGTGACATTAGGCGCGCCGTTTAGTGAAACCAGCCTTGTCGTTAATGTACCTAATGCACCGCTCGGTTATAACTGGGGCCCAGGATTGTATGACTCAAGTGGTGGTAGTGTGACTGGACGCGTCATTACTGTGGGTTCGGATGCCGCTTATTTAGTCTTGGGTTATATCCAAGATGAGTCGGGTCAGCCACTCAGCTTGGAGCGTGGCGAACTGGTTGGAAATGGATTGGTGTTGGATGTATTTACCAATCGCAGGGGCCGTTTTGCGGTCGAGGGCATTGCGCCAGGTACTTACAAGTTAGTGATAGGTAAGTATCAAGCAAAAGTGAACTTTAAAGCAGCGGAAGAAAATTTAATTGATGCGGGGATTATTACCGTAAGCGAGGTGCAACCATGAAAAGGTTCATAATCGTGTTTATTTTTCTGGTATCAGCTGTGGCACAAGCTGATAGTCGTTACCCACACCAGTGCACGGGTGACTTTGATGTGCAAGTTAATCAATACAACTCGGTAAGGTTTGACGATGAAATTTTATTGCCGATAAAAGTGCAGGCATTTCGAGAGGGACGTCCTTGTATCGATAGTTTGATTTTTAGTGCTGTGGATAACGGACCTTTTAAACTCATCGGTGAAGGAGGTGTACAACTCGACGCCACCTTATTGAACACTAACCGCAAGCCTTTGCCCGTGCGTACGGTCGATGGACGTCGTTCTTGGATTGTTGATTACAATGGTCATCAGCATTTAAACCTATGGTTACGTATCGACGCGCACCGCGTGATCACGGCTGGCGCCTATGCCGCTGCCCTGGTGGTTCAATCAAAGGATGGTCGTCGTACATTAATGGACAAAGTGGTCGACCTTGGGTTTTACATGCCAGCCGTTGTCAGTATTCAAGTCGCTCGGTCGCACAGTGATTCGGTGCGCGGTCATGGCGGCCACTACCAAGTAGACTTAGGGAGCCTCAATGATGGCGCGCGGGCTGATTGGCGACTGAAAGTATTTAGTAACAGTCTATACGATGTATCAATTTACTCGGAAGACCGTGCACTGGTACATCAACAAGATACGAGTAGCCGTATCCCGTATGAGATCCTTTTTGATGGCAATCGTTTTCCCGC
This sequence comes from Idiomarina baltica OS145, assembly GCF_000152885.1. Taxonomy (GTDB): domain Bacteria; phylum Pseudomonadota; class Gammaproteobacteria; order Enterobacterales; family Alteromonadaceae; genus Idiomarina; species Idiomarina baltica. The sequence goes on along the minus strand of NZ_CH672409.1, from coordinate 26,282 downwards.
GACCACCACCTACCAACGCAGCTACCAGCAAAGTTACTCAGGCAAGCGACGTTTTGATATGGGTATCGTCGTGGATGATGTGAAGTATCAACGCGCGGGTCGGTACCAGGATACCGTTTATGTGACCGTAACAGCAAGGTAGGAGCCCTTTTGAGTAAACAGACGTTAAATGCAGGTTTTACCCTGATTGAGTTGATTATTGTTATTGTGGTCATTGGTGTCCTAGCGGTGACGGCGGCGCCTAAGTTTTTTGACTTTGGTACCGCAGCACGGACCAATGCGGTTAAGTCGATGTCGGGTACCTTGACGGAAGCCTCCAAGCATATTGATGCTGCGTTGCAGCTACCTAACCGAGTTATATACGTGAATGGCAGTCCGTGGTTAGATGTTAATGGTGACGGTATTATTGAAGCCGATGCCACGTCAGACCAAGAGAATCCGCGTAATAATGTCAGCCGCGACATCAAGCTAATAAAAAATGACGTGGATCAATTGGGGCCTGATAACTTTGAAGTGGCAAAAATGGTGAGTTTCTCAGAGGATGTCATTATTGAAGTCGGCGAGCGTCATCAAACCTATATTGGTTTTGACCGTGATGATGATGGTGAGATAGCCGATGACAATTGTCGCGTTTATTTTACCCAACCCATTAATTCACGCGGCACTTTTGTTGCAAATAAAACAGACGGCTGTTAATTGATCATTAAAAAAGCCTCGCAGCAAAACTGCGAGGCTTTTAACTTCGACTCAGTACGCGATGCGATTAAGCAACGTTGATGGTCGGGATGATGTTCTCTTTTGCTGCTTTTTCAGCGTCACGGAACGCATCCATTTGGTCAAAGTTTAGATACTTATAAACTTCGCCAGCCATCGCGTTAATGTCTTGCGCGTACTCAAGGTACTCTTCTGGTGTCGGTAAACGACCAACGATAGCACCGACTGCTGCAAGTTCTGCAGAAGTAAGGTAAACGTTTGCGCCATCACCTAAACGGTTAGGGAAGTTACGCGTTGAGGTTGACAACACCGTTGAGTTTGGCTCTACGCGTGCTTGGTTACCCATGCACAATGAACAGCCCGGCATCTCAGTACGGACGCCATTACGCTCGTAGATGTCGTAGTAACCTTCAGTTTCAAGCTGAGCCTTATCCATTTTCGTTGGCGGCGCAATCCATAAGCGAGTGTTTAACGGATCAGAGTTCTTCTCAAGCAGCTTACCAGCGGCACGGAAGTGACCGATGTTGGTCATACATGAACCGATGAAAACCTCGTCAACTTTATCGCCAGCGACTTCGCTCAGGAATTTTGCGTCGTCAGGGTCGTTCGGACAACAAACGATAGGCTCTTTGATTTCATCAAGGTCGATTTCAATCACTTCTGCGTATTCAGCGTCTTTATCTGCACGCATCAATGACGGGTTCTCAAGCCATTCTTCCATCTTACGCGCACGGCGTTCAAGTGTACGTGCATCACCATAGCCTTCGTTGATCATCCAACGCAACATAGTGATGTTTGAGCGTAAGTACTCACCTACTGACTCTTCTGAAAGGTTGATAGTACAACCTGCCGCTGAACGCTCTGCAGAAGCGTCTGACAATTCGAACGCTTGCTCAACAGTTAGATGCTCAAGGCCTTCAATTTCTAAGATACGACCCGAGAATGCGTTTTTCTTACCGCGTTTCTCGACTGTTAACAAACCGTCTTTAATCGCAAACGCTGGGATGGCATGAACAAGGTCACGTAATGTGATACCTGGCTGCATCTTACCTTTAAAACGCACCAATACCGACTCAGGCATATCCAGCGGCATAACGCCTGTTGCTGCAGCAAAAGCGACCAAACCAGAACCCGCAGGGAAAGAAATCCCCAGTGGGAAACGAGTATGTGAGTCACCACCAGTACCTACCGTGTCTGGTAACAACATACGGTTTAACCAGCTGTGGATGATACCGTCGCCTGGGCGCAGTGATACACCGCCACGGTTCATGATGAAGTCTGGCAACGTGTGCTGAGTCTCAACATCAACCGGTTTTGGATACGCAGAGGTGTGACAGAATGACTGCATGACCAAGTCAGAGTTAAAGCCAAGGCACGCTAAGTCTTTAAGTTCGTCACGGGTCATTGGACCGGTGGTATCCTGTGAACCTACGGTTGCCATTTGCGGCTCACAGTAAGTACCTGGGCGTACGCCTTCCATACCGCATGCTTTACCGACCAGTTTCTGAGCAAGGCTGTAGCCTTTACCACTGTCTTGTGGTTGTTCAGGCGTTAAGAATAAATCGCTTGCGCCTAAGCCCAATGATTCACGCGCTTTTGCAGTCAAACCACGACCGATGATCAAGTTGATACGGCCACCTGCACGCACTTCATCTAGGATGACGCGCGATGCGTAATCATATTCAGCGATGACTTCGCCCGCTTCGTTTTTGATTTTGCCTTCGTATGGGAAGATGCTGATCACATCGCCCATGTTCATTTTCTCAACGTCGGCTTCAAATACTAATGCGCCCGCGTCCTTCATCGTGTTAAAGAAGATAGGAGCGACTTTACCACCGATACAAATACCGCCTGCACGCTTGTTTGGCGTACCTGGCATATCTTCACCGATGTTCCACAGCACAGAGTTAGTCGCCGACTTACGTGAAGAGCCAGTACCCACAACATCGCCTACGAATGCAACGGGGTGACCTTTCTTCTTAAGTTCTTCAATTTGCTCGCCGGCATTGGTGATGCCTTCACGCGGCATTTTGTACATTGCCTTAGCGTGCAAAGGAATATCAGGGCGTGACCATGCATCCGGCGCAGGTGACAAGTCATCGGTGTTGGTCTCACCGGTCACTTTGAATACAGTCGCTTTGATTTCGTCCGCCATCTTGTCACGGCTAGTGAACCACTCACCTTCAGCCCATGATTCTACGACTTCTTTTGCAAGCGCGTTGCCTGCTTTCATTTTTTCTTCAACGTCGTGGAAGGCGTCGAACATCAAGATGGTGTGCTTAAGCTCTTCAGCCGCAAGACGACCTAATTCAGCGTCATCTAACAACGCGACTAAAGTCTCGATGTTATAGCCACCGTGCATGTTGCCCAACAATTTAACGGCTTGTTCTTTACTGATAACAGGGCTTTCGACGTCGCCTTTAACAACTGCGCTCAAGAAGCCTGCTTTTACATAAGCCGCTTCATCGACGCCTGGAGGTACACGCTCTGAAAGGAGCTCGACTAAAAACGCTTCTTCACCCGCGGGTGGGTTTTTTAGCAGCTCAACTAAATCTGCAACTTGTTCAGCCGTTAATGGCTTCGGAGGGATGCCCTCAGCGGCACGCTCTTCAACGTGCTGACGATATTCTTTTAGCACTCCAGTTACCTCTTGTGTGTTTGCATGAGAAATAATGACTTCACTAGTGGCGGGCATTATACGCATTTTCCCGCCAATTCACACGGCACGCGGCTATAAATCAGACAATGTAGGGTATAAATACTATGAATAACAGAAGGTTTTAGCTATCAACGGCCTTTTCGGCAAATGCTTGCCAAATGGCCTCAGCCGCAGGACCCGGACTCCGTATTGCCGAGCGTATAATGTGTACTTCTAAATTGACCCGTTGCACGAACCCCGGAATTTCGATTTGTACCAACTCGCCACTGGCCAAATAAGGTGCGGCCATGTGCATAGGAATCGCCCCCCAACCTAGGCCAGCAACGAGCATATCTCGTTGTGTCGCCACGTCACTGGTTTGAATACGTCGCTGACTCGGCAGTTTGAGGATAGCGTCGACATTAATACCGACTTCGAGTACTTGCGGCACCAACATCGGTAGCCCCAACAGTTGCTGCCGATTATCAGGCACACCGCCGTTTTCTTCGGCAAGTTGACTATGCATTACAACGACAAGTTGAAAAGGGCTCACTTTGAGTGTCTCAAATTCGCCGTACTGTCGAAACAACGGCAGCCAAGGACAAATTGCGAGATCGGCTTCCCCCTGATTAATGCGTCGCAAGGCTCGTAGTTGCGATTCGCCTTCAAAGCGTAATTCGGTGGCGGGAAATTCGCTTTGTACTAAGGTTATGGCATCGAACCAATAACGCGCATCGCAGGTGTGGTCAAAACAAAGCGTTAAATGGGGTTCAGCGCCGGTGCGCAAACGACTGGATAACGTATCCAAGCGTTCATGCTGGCGCAAGACTTCTTCAGCTTGTCGTAAAAACTGTTGACCGTGCGCTGTCAGTTGCAGACGGTAACCGTCCCGATTAAATAGCGCAAAGCCAGCCTCTTGCTCGAGCTTCTTGAGTGCCATACTAATGGCTGACTGGCTACGGTGCAGTTGCTGAGCACTTTTTTGAAGCGAGCCCGAAGCGGCGACGCTCGCCATCATTTTGAGATGCAGTATATTCATTAAAACTGAAGTAGTTAAAAAGATTTTTTCAATATAACTAAATTAAATTTAACGCTAAACTAAGCAATAAGCAAAGTTTTTCCTATTAACTTGCGCCCAATGGGAGTTCCAAAATGAATCGAATGATTGGCGGCATCACACTATGCTCGCTGTTGTTGTTAACAGCATGTTCCGAACCTGCATCCAGTAACGTCTCGGCAGAGAAGCCACCTCGCCCAGTGCGGATCGTCACGGTGCAAGATGCCGGCGGGGAACAACTACGCCAATTTCCAGCCGTCGTTGAAGCAGCCGAAGTGGCACAGTTGACCTTTCGTGTTGCGGGTGAGGTCAAGGAGCTACCAGTAAGGGCGGGCGCCCAAGTCAAAAAAGGCGACCTCATTGCTCGCCTTGACCCGACGGACTACCGTCTGGCGATGGAACAAGCAAAAGCGCAATTCGACCTGGCGTCGTCACAGTATCAACGCAACAAGAAGCTGGTTGCGCAGGGGCTGATGTCCGAGGCGCAGTTCGACCAAATTGAGTCGCAGCTGGCTGTTGCGCGAGCGAATTATGAAACCACCAAGGCTAACTTAGGCTATACCGAGCTACGCGCACCTTTTGATGGTGTAATAGCTCAGCGACCTGTTGAGCGCTACGAAAATGTTCAAGCAAAGCAACCCATTGCGACTTTGCAAATAGCCAACGCAGTGGATGTTTCTATCCAAGTGCCGGAAAATCTCTTTGCGCAAGTGAATAAAAACCTTAATTATGAGCCGACGGTAGTATTTGATGCTGCGCCACAAAAACGCTTTGTTGGTCATTTGAAAGAGTGGGACTCCCAGGCAGACCCCGCTACCAACACCTATGAGGTCGTGTTTACCTTACCTCGACCCGATGAATTGAATATTCTGCCAGGCATGACTGCAACGGTTATTGTCGATTTACGGCAAGTTATGCGCGGCACCCTTGAAGGCGTTTTGGTGCCCTCAACGGCGGTGTTTGATGAGCAAGATAACCAACATTATGTATGGGTAGTCAATGCGCAAATGCAAGTCGAAAAGCGAAGCGTCGAAGTTGGGAACATGACCAACGAGGGTCTACTCGTCACCGACGGGCTCGAAACCGGTGAGCGTATCGTCAGCGCGGGTGTATACCAACTACAGCCGCAGCAGCAAGTGCGTGAATGGCAGCGTGAGCGGGGGCTGTAATGAATATAGCTCAATACAGTATGGAGCGAAAAACCAGTAGTTGGTTGTTGCTTATTGTTCTACTGGTTGGAGGCATTGTCAGTTTATTACAGCTTGGGCGACTTGAAGACCCCAAGTTTACTATTAAGCAAGCTATGGTAATCACCGCCTATCCAGGCTCATCGGCACAACAAGTCGAAGAAGAGGTTACTTACCCACTTGAAAATGCCATCCAGTCGCTCAGTTACGTTGATAATATTCGCTCTATCTCGAAGCCCGGCCTTTCGCAAATAACCGTTGAAATGAAGTCCACTTATCGCGCTGATGATCTAGAGCAAATTTGGGATGAATTGCGCCGTAAAATCAATGACAGCGCGCGTAATTTACCGCCCGGAACACAACAACCGATCATTCGTGACGATTTCGCTGATGTTTATGGTGTGCTGCTCGCCATTACCGGTGACGGTTATGATTATCAAGACATCGAATATTACGCAGATTTCCTACGTCGTGAATTGGTGCTGGTGGAGGGCGTCGGCAAAGTGATCGCCAGTGGCGAACAGCAAGAGCAGGTGATTGTTGAAGTATCACGGTCAAAGCTCTCAAATGTTGGTATTCCCACGAGTCGTATCGCTAACTTGCTAACCACACAAAATACCGTGGCCGATGCTGGGCGAGTCACGGTAGACGAGGAGCGCTTTCGGATTGCCACAACAGGTGAATTTGAATCCGTGGAAGAGCTTGCTAATTTGGTGATTAGTAATCCGGGAGCCGAGCAACGGATTTACTTACGTGACGTCGCACAGATTTACCGAGATACCAAAGAAATCCCCAGTCATATTGTACGCTTCAATGGACAACCCTCAATTTGGCTAGGCGTCTCATTTGCAGATAATGTCAACGTGGTTGACGTGGGGCAGCGTATTAACCAACGTTTGGACGAGTTGAGTTATGCTCAACCCGTGGGCATGAGCGTAGAGCGTATTTACGACCAGCCACACGAGGTCGAAAACTCGGTCGATAATTTCTTGATGAATTTGGTCGAAGCCGTAGTCATTGTGATTATCGCTCTTTTACTGAGTATGGGCTTTCGCAGTGGGATTCTCATTGGTGGCGTGCTGCTATTAACCGTATTGGGCACGTTCATCTTCATGAATATTTTTGATATCAACCTCCAGCGGGTGTCACTAGGAGCGCTCATCATTGCGCTGGGTATGCTGGTGGATAACGCCATTGTTATTGCCGATGGCATGATGGTCGGTATGCAACGCGGACAAACAAAGCTTAGAGCCGCGGTGACGGTGGTGCGCCAGAATCAATGGCCACTACTCGGTGCCACCGTGATTGGCATTATCGCCTTTGCGCCTATCGGGTTATCTTCTGACGCGACGGGGGAATTTGCCGGAAGCCTGTTTTGGGTGTTGTTGATTTCGTTACTACTCAGTTGGATAACCGCGCTGACACTTATTCCATTCTTAGCCGACCGAATGTATAAAGAGGGGGATAAATTGGCGGCGGATGGTGATGATGTGTATGGTCATCCGGTGTTTAAAGGTTATCGACGTGTATTATCGTGGTGCTTGCAGCATCGTTTGCTGACCATGTTAGCGATGCTGGCGCTCTTGGTCACTTCGGCGGTGGGCTTCAAACAAGTTAAACAGGCATTTTTTCCACCGTCGACGACTCCCATGTTTTACGTCGACCTTTGGTATCCAGAAGGCACTGACATTCGTTTTACGTCTCAAGATGCAAGACGTGCTGAGCAATACTTATTGGCGCAACCAGAAGTCGCCTCAGTTGCGACCACCGTTGGTCAGGGAGCACCGCGCTTTACCCTGACTTACTTGGTCGAAAAGTCTTACGAAAGTTACGCGCAGTTGATCGTAAGGGTCGCTGACAAAGACACCATGTTGAATGTCATGGCAGACACACGTCAGTACCTAAGAGAACATCACCCTCAGGTCGAAGATAAACTCATACGTGTCAATATTGGTCCAGCAACGCCTGCTAAGATAGAAGCGCGCATCAGCGGTCCCGATCCAGAGGTCTTACGCAAACTGGCTCAGCAAGCTGAGACAATTTTACGCGACGATCCAGGGGCGATGAATATTCGTCATGATTGGCGCCAAAAGACGAAATTGCTTCGACCGCAGTTTGATGAAGCGGCCGCACGGCGACTCGGTATTACTAAGCAGGATGTAGACCACTTACTCAAAACCAACTTTGAGGGTCGCACCGTTGGCATTTATCGCGATGGAACTGATTTATTACCGATTATCTCGCGCGCGCCGGCTCAAGAGCGAGTTGACTTGGATAACTGGCGCGAATTGCAAATATACAGTCCTGTGCTTGATCGCTACTTACCGCTAGGACAAGTGGTTCAAGATATTAATGTGGTCTGGGAAAACGCCCTGATCATGCGTCGTGATAGAAAACGGACGCTGACAGTGATGGCCGATCACGACGTGCTCGGTAACGAAACGGCGGCGGCTGTATTTGCACGAGTACAACCTAAGATTGATAACATGGCACTACCGCTGGGCTATTCTATAGAGTGGGGCGGTGAGCATGAGGCATCCAATAAAGCTCAGAAGGCTCTGTTTGGTTCTTTACCACTCGGATTTCTCGCGATGTTCATTATCACCGTATTGTTGTTCAATTCGATGCGTTTAGCGACTGTGCTGTGGACCACGGTACCGTTATCGATTGTGGGCGTCACGTTGGGCTTATTAGTACTGAATATGCCCTTCGGCTTTATGGCATTATTGGGCTTTCTCAGTCTTTCAGGCATGCTAATCAAAAACGGTGTTGTGTTGCTTGAACAGGTTAATGTCGAGCTTGAGGAGGGCAAACCTGCTTATCAAGCCTTGGTCGATGCTTCGGTCAGTCGTGTCCGGCCGGTATTTATGGCCGCCGCAACAACGATATTAGGGATGTTACCGCTATTACTGGATGATTTCTTTGCCAGTATGGCGACGGTCATTATGTTTGGTTTAGGTTTTGCCACGGTACTGACATTGTTTGTGGTCCCTGTGATGTATGCGGTTGTGCAGCGAGTTAAAACACCTCAATCATCGTAGTCGATAACATCGGCTCATAAAAAAGGCTTGCCGTATTTGGCAAGCCTTTTATTTATCAGTCGTCTTGGTTAGGCCGACTTTTGGTCATCAATCCATTGATTAATATGCTGTTCTAACACATCCAGTGGCACACTGCCGTTCTCGAGTATCGCATCGTGGAACTCGCGTAGATCAAAATCACTACCAAGCTCGTCTTCTGCCCGCTTGCGCAGTGCTTTGATTTTCAACTCACCCAGCTTATAGGACAGTGCCTGAGCGGGCCAAGTGATATAGCGATCAATTTCAGTTTTCACGTTATGTAACGATAGCGCTGTGTTGCTCGCCATAAAGTCAATCGCACGCTCACGGCTCCAACCCATAGCATGCATACCCGTATCCACTACTAAACGTGCTGCACGCCACATTTCATAGCTTAAGCGACCAAAGTTGCTGTATGGGTCTTGATAAAAACCAGCTTCTAAACCTAAATATTCAGAGTACAAGCCCCAGCCTTCACCAAAAGCAGAAATATAAGTTTGCTGGCGATACTCTGGCACATTTTTCATCTCTCCGGCGATTGCATTCTGCAAATGGTGACCTGGCACGGCCTCGTGCAGGGTCAATGCGGGGATTTGATACAGTGGACGACGATCCAATGCATAAGTATTTACCCAATAATAGCCCGCTTGGTCAGCACGGTTTGAGCCTTTATAACGACCGGTTGTGTACTTGGGAGCAATCTCGTCTGGTACAGGCGCAATACCATAGGGCTTACGTGGCAACGTTTTGAATAAGCCGGGTAGTTTACCATCCATCTTTTTTGCGACCAACGCAGCGGTTGCGAGCAACTCTTCCGGCGTGTCTGCATAAAACTGCTCATCGGTACGCAAGAATTCAACGAATTCATCAAAATCACCGTCAAAGCCTGATTCCGCAATTACTTCATCCATTTCTGCACGAATACGCTTAACTTCGCTCAACCCAATTTCGTGGATTTCTTCGGCGGTCATGTCGGTTGTCGTGTAATGCTCGATACGGTTCTTATAAAACGCTTTTCCATTAGGTAAGTCATAAGCGCCGATTGAATCACGTGAGTTCGGCAAGTACTCGGTGACCATAAAAGTAAAGTAGTCATCGTAAGCTGGCATAATCTGGTTATCGATGACGTTACGCGCTTGTTGTTGCAATTCAGCCCAAGTGGCATCATCAACAAAGCGAGGTTGCTGTTTGAACGGGTCAAAATAAACACTTTGCTCAGGATCTTGCACAATATAGGCAAGGATACTTTCTTCAAATCCTTCCATCGCTGCTTTCGGTTGCGTATAGCCTTCCTCAATAGCCTTACGCAGCCAGTCAGTTTGTTGTGTCATGTACCGCTGGATAGTTGCTAGCTTACTAAGGTAGTCGCGATAATCCTGAGCCGACTCAAACCGCGTATTACCTGGCATGAACGCCAATGACGAATGAAATGAGCCCTCTGCAGTGAGTGGCATATAATGAGCTTTAAAGCGATACTCGTCGACGCTATTTTTAAGTGAATATGAGATCATTGCATGGTTAATGCGATCTTGAGAACTGAGCTGGCTGACATCAATCGCATCAAGTTGTGCTAACCACTTTGCGTGCTTCTGATAACGCGCATTAAGTGCCGCTGGGGACATGTCCGGTAATGCCGTTTTATGGCTTGCTGATAAGTCTTCCCAAACAGTATTGGCCAGTGTATGAAACGACTCGGTCAATGAAGTTTGCTGACTGACTTGATGAGTTTCAGCGTTCGGCGGTGTATGCGATTGGCTTGCACACGACACCAGTGAGACAATACTGGCGGCTAAAATCAATTGGCGCATGATTTTTCCTTGCGATTCTGTGTGATTTACAGGCATTCTATAATGCCTGCAGTTCCGATGAATGTAAAAATAACTAAAACAACGTTTAACTGGAACGGAGATACACTTTGTTTAAAGCGCAATCCGGAATTTGTGACGAGCCTAATCTACATGGACTCACTTTGTTTTGCCATGTCATGACGGATGATGTTGATGTCATGCGTCGCAAAATTGCTCGTATTCCATCGATTATAGATGAACTCAGCGATCGCTTCTCGGAAGCGATGTTGAATGGGTTTATCGCCATTGGCAGTGAGTATTGGGATATTCTTTATCCTGAGCATCGTCCCGAGGGCTTTGGTAGCTTCCCCGAGCTGCGAGAGGGCCATAGAGATGCGCCCGAGCAGGTGTTCGATTTGCTGATTAACCTCCGATCAGATCGCTATGATGCCAATTACTTAGCCGCTCGCACACTTAATGAGTGGTTGGGTTATGATATCGAAATCGCGGAGCATATTCATAGCTTCCGTTATCTCGATGGCCGTGATCTGATGGGATTCGTTGATGCGCCTGATAATCCACGTGGTTTACGCCGTCGAAATGTAGCGCTAATCGACAAACAACAAAGTGACTTGTTTGAGCACAGTAGTTATCTGTTCGTGCAAAAGTTTAAACATGATTTAAAGCGTTGGGACTATCTCGGTATTGAGCGTCAGGAGCAGGTATTAGGACGTGATAAAGTCACCTCGGAAAAGTTACCCGAGGCCGACATTATCGGTGTCACTCATGCCAGTAAAACGCGCTTGCTTGATAAAAATGAGCAACCTATTCCTTTATTACGGCAAAATATGGCGTGGGGTGATACGCGAGAGCAGGGTATGTTAGCGATGTATTTTACATGCCAGCCAAAGGCCGTAGTGAACTGGCTCAAGCAGCGCTATCAAGAAGATGACTCGAACCAATACGACCCTTTGCTCGATTACACGCAAGCCACAATCAATTCGGCATTCTTCGTGCCGAGCCGGGCGTTTCTGGCATTGAGTGTAGAACGCTCGGCTTGCTGAGCCCGCGAATCGCTATTTAATTTTCGTTGTCCGGTACAACCGAGTGTGCCTCAAATAACGACTTTACTTTTTCTAAGGTAAAATCGATCTCAGAGACCTTTAACGGCGCGATAAAAATGGTGTCGTCGCCCGCGATGGTTCCAAGTACGCCTTCCTTTTTACCGACTGAATCAAGTAAGCGAGCAATGAGTTGTGCGGCACCCGGGCTAGTACGAATAATGACCATGACATCATTGTGCTGAATATCCAAAACAAGTTGGTTTAATGGTGCTTTAGCCGAGGGCACTGATATTTCGGCAGGTAAACAGTACACCATCTCTTGTTTAGCATTCCGTGTTCGCACTGCACCATGCTTACTGAGCATACGCGAAACCTTGGATTGACTGACATTGCTAAAGCCTTGTTGCTTGAGTGCCTCAACGATTTCACCTTGTGAACCGTAGCGTTCTTCTTTCAATAATGCTTTAAATGCTGCCAGTAGTTTTGCTTGTGTCATGCCCTTCGCCTAGATCAGTTTATTTGTATTTTAAGCCCTATTGGAGTACAGTTTTGCGCCATATCCGCATAACTATTCTATGCTTATGCAGTCACTAATCCAACATAAAAACGGAGTCTGAGATGAAAGTAGCCGTATTAGGTGCGGCCGGTGGTATCGGCCAGGCGTTATCTTTGTTGTTAAAAACTCAACTACCTGCGGGTTCTGAACTGTCTTTATATGACGTTGCCCCAGTTGTTCCTGGTGTAGCGGTTGATCTGAGCCACATCCCAACCGACGTAAAAGTTACCGGTTATGGTAAAGACGATTTAGCGTCAGCACTCGTCGGTAGCGATATCGTTTTGATTCCAGCAGGTGTTCCGCGTAAGCCAGGTATGGACCGCTCTGACCTGTTCAACATGAACGCCGGCATCGTTAAAAACCTTGTTGAAGGTGTCGCAGATAACTGTCCAGACGCTTGCGTCGGTATCATTACTAACCCAGTGAATACAACGGTTCCTATTGCGGCTGAAGTATTGAAGCAAAAGGGCGTTTATAATAAACAAAAACTTTTCGGCGTAACGACACTTGACGTTATCCGTTCTGAAGCTTTTGTTGCTGAACTGCGTGGTTTGAATCCTGCTAATGTCACTGTGCCAGTAATTGGCGGTCACAGCGGCACGACGATTCTGCCACTGTTGTCACAAGTCGAAGGCGTTGAGTTTACTGAGCAGGAAATCAAAGATTTGACTCACCGTATCCAGAATGCGGGTACCGAAGTTGTTGAAGCGAAAGCAGGCGGCGGTTCTGCAACATTATCAATGGGTCAAGCCGCAGCTCGTTTCTGCTTGTCATTAGTTAACGGCTTGCAAGGTCAGGACACTATCGAGTGCACTTACGTTGAAGGTCCTGGTGATAACGCTAAATTCTTCGCACAGCCAGTTCGCTTAGGCAAGAATGGTGCAGAAGAAATCCTATCTTACGGTGAGTTAAGCGCATTCGAACAAAAGTGCATGGATGACATGCTCGACGGTTTGAAAGGCGATATCCAAAAAGGTATCGACTTCGCATCTTAATCGCGAAGCGAACAAAAAAACCGCATGCTTGCATGCGGTTTTTTTATGTTTGATTTATGTGATGAGCCTAATTATGCGACGCGATCAACCGCTAAATGAGTCAGCGCGATCAACGCTTGCTTATAATCTGATTCAGGTAAAACGGCTAAACTCTCCCGCGCCTGCTGCGCCACCTCAAGCGCTTTTTGACGAGTGTACTCGAGCGCGCCCGTGGCGTGCATAGCCGCAAGCACGGTTTCTAAGTGTTCGCGCCCATCACCTTGTTCTATGGCTTCTCGAATCAACTTGCGAGCAGCTTCATCACCATGCCACATCGCGTATAACAGTGGCAGTGTCGGTTTACCCTCAGCGAGATCATCGCCCGCGTTTTTGCCCATGGTTTGACTATCGGATGTATAATCCATCAGGTCGTCGACCAATTGGAACGCGGTGCCTAAATAGCGACCATAGTCAGCCAATTGTTCGGTCACTGTGCTGTCTTGTTCGGTAAGCACGCCAGCCAGTTGTGTCGCAGCCTCAAACAACTTCGCCGTTTTGCCATAAATGACATCAAAGTAGCGTGCTTCGGTGGTGTCCGGATCATTACAGTTCATCAATTGCAAAACCTCACCCTCTGCGATCACGTTCGTGGCATCCGCTAAAATACTCAAAATCGTCATTGAGTCGAGCTGAACCATCATTTGGAACGCGCGGGTATATAGAAAGTCACCAACGAGTACCGAGGCTTCATTACCAAATACCGCGTTAGCGGTCTTGCGACCACGGCGCAGTTCCGACTCATCAACGACATCGTCATGCAGCAACGTTGCGGTGTGAATAAATTCGATAATAGTCGCCAGCGATAGGTGGGCACGGCCTTCATAACCGAGTGCACGACATGAGAGAACAGCAAGCAGAGGGCGCAGTCGCTTACCGCCACTATTCACAATATACATGCCCAGTTGATTGATCAGCGCTACATCGGAGCTTAACTGTTCGCCAATGAGCGCGTTAACGCCTTGCATGTCTTTTTGTGCGAGATCGTTAATGGACTTCAGATCCATCATAATATGAGATGCTTTACGTAAATTTAACGGAGATGGGATGTTACAATATATGAGCGTGCGTTGCTAGCCATTGGCAACGACGTTGAATAACTCGAAAAAGTGCGCAAATGAATCATAAAAGAACACCAGAAACTACTTGCGATCCTGTTGTTTATTCAGTAGAATTCGCGACCTATTTTAAATTCGAGTGCCTAATGGCAGTGGAGATTACTATGTACGCAGTATTCCAAAGTGGCGGTAAGCAGCACCGTGTGACTGAAGGCCAAATCGTCCGCCTGGAAAAACTGGAAGCAGCTACCGGAGACGTAGTTGAGTTCGACCAGGTTCTTATGGTTTCTGACGGCAACGATGTAAAAATCGGTGCGCCGTTAGTATCAGGTGGCAAAGTGACAGCTGAGATCGTTGATCACGGTCGTGGCGACAAAGTGAAGATCGTTAAATTCCGTCGTCGTAAGCATTCACGTAAGCAACAAGGTCACCGTCAGTGGTTCACAGAAGTGAAAATCACTGGTATCAACAGCTAATTTAAGGAGTAACGACACATGGCACACAAAAAGGCTGGTGGTTCTACTAAAAACGGTCGTGACTCAGAGAGTAAACGTCTGGGTGTTAAGCGTTTCGGTGGTGAGTCTGTATTGGCAGGCAACATCCTAGTTCGTCAACGTGGTACTAAATTCCACGCTGGTAGCAACGTAGGCATGGGTAAAGATCACACCTTATTCGCGACCGCGGAAGGTAAAGTTTCTTTCGAAACTAAAGGCAGCAAAAATCGTAAATTTATCAGTGTAATCACTGACTAATTTCAGCTGTCTCAAAAGATTTGAAAAGCCCTGCCTTTACGGCAGGGCTTTTTCATATGTGCTAACCTTAGTATCCTCAAGAATTGTTCTAAAAGAAGTCGCTCATGAAATTCGTAGATGAAGTAGAAATCCGTGTGGAAGCCGGTGATGGTGGTAATGGCTGTATCAGCTTTCGCCGTGAAAAATACATTCCCAAAGGTGGCCCCGATGGTGGCGACGGCGGAGATGGCGGCGATGTCTATTTAGAAGCCGACGAAAACCTCAACACCCTTATTGATTATCGTTTTGAGCGCTTTCACCGTGCTGAGCGGGGTCAAAACGGAATGAGTAAAAATTGTACGGGTAAGCGGGGTGAAGATATTACCTTAAAAGTGCCCCCTGGTACGCGTGCGAAAGATATTGATACGGGTGAGGTGATCGGGGATTTAACACGCCACGGTCAGCGCATCATCGTGGCGAAAGGTGGCTTTCATGGGCTAGGTAACACGCGTTTTAAAAGCAGTGTTAACCGTGCCCCGCGACAAAAAACCAATGGTACGCCGGGTGAAGTACGACAACTTCAGCTCGAATTGATGCTGTTGGCTGACGTCGGGTTATTGGGCATGCCCAATGCAGGTAAATCGACCTTTATTCGTTCGGTATCTGCCGCAAAACCTAAAGTTGCGGATTACCCGTTTACCACTCTGGTACCCAATTTAGGTGTTGTGCGACCTGCGGCTCACCACAGCTTTGTGATCGCTGATATTCCGGGTTTGATTGAGGGTGCCGCTGAAGGTGCTGGTTTAGGTATACAGTTCTTGAAGCATTTAGAACGCTGCCGTCTGCTATTGCATCTTGTCGACTTAGCACCATTTGATGAGAGCGATCCCGTTGAACAAGCGCGCGTTATCATTGAAGAGCTGGAGAAATACAGTCCTAAGTTGGCGGAAAAGCCGCGCTGGTTAGTGATCAATAAAGTTGATCTCGTACTCGAGGAAGAACGCCAAGAATTAGTTGATGACCTGGTTGAGCGATTAGGCTGGGAAGGTCCAGTTTATCAAATCGCCGCATTGGAAGGCCGCAATACGCAGCAGTTGTGTCATGATGTCGTCGAGTATATTGATACTTTGCCTTCACCTCATGAAGAAGCGCAAAAAGCGCAAGAGGAAGAAGCCGTCGACTTTAAATGGGATACGTACCATGATGAAGTCTTGGAAGAGTATCAAGATGAAGACGATTTTGATGACGACGATGATGATGACGACGGTGTCGACGACGGTGTCGAAGTCATCTACCAAAAGTAATGTCTAAAAAGGGCGACATTCAATGAAAGTTTCTATGATAGCCGCGATGGCGAATAATCGAGTCATAGGAAAGGACAATGCGATGCCATGGCATATTCCTAATGAGCTACAATATTTCAAAAAAGTTACATTAGGTAAGCCGATTGTTATGGGTCGGCGAACGTTTGAATCATTGGGTCGTCCCTTGCCAGGACGTAAGAATATTGTATTAACTTCGCAACCCGATCGACACCAAGACCCCGATAATGGCGTAATTTGGGTGGCAAATGTCGACCAAGCATTTGCCGCCGCTGGGGATGCTGAAGAGTTGATGATTATTGGTGGAGGAAAAATATATGAACTTTTTTTCCCGTATTGCGACCGTCTATATGTTACCGAAATCGAATTAGATGTTGAAGGCGATACATACTTCCCTGATTATCAAAAAGCGCATAGCTGGCAAGAACTTAAGCGGCAATTTGTTGCCGCGTCGGATGATCAAGTACCTGCCTATACTATAAAAGTACTCGACAAAGAAAGTTAATAAAGTGTTGTTTTTTCAAAGCGTTA
>NZ_CH672409.1:0-8861 GCF_000152885.1 Idiomarina baltica OS145 | reverse complement strand
AAAATGGTCATGGCAGTTCACCTATTGCGGCGGCGATTAAAGAGCGTGCTGGCTTATAATTATTGAAGCTGTAAAAGATTGCAAAAAGCCTCCACTCTGGAGGCTTTTTTTGTGAACGTTAACAATTTGTTTCGATTCTTCTGTTGCCAAATAGGTGTGATACGAACAGAATATTTGTTCACCGTTATTTCTAGGACTTTTTCATGAACTTAGGTAATGATCGCAGCCCGCATGGAGGGTTAAGTTCGCGCCTGATAAAAACACTTTGTTGCTTGCTGATTGGATTTTTTGCGAGCGTGTCGAACGCGCAGGAGCAGCTCACTTCAACTGACGCGACTCATTGTTTTGTTAAAGGCTTTTCAGAGCGAATGGAGTGTGGTTACATCCAGGTTCCTGAGAATTACGAGCAGCCCGATGACGAGCAAATCGATATTCACTACGCGATTATTCCCTCTATCCAAGAGAATGCACAACCGGATCCGTTACTGATTTTAGCCGGCGGGCCGGGTCAAGCAGCGACGGAACTCGCCCCGATGATTGCACGCATTTTCGCCGATGTTAGAAAGCAGCGTGATATCGTGTTGATCGACCAGCGAGGCACCGGTAAAAGTAATCCACTGTCATGTGAGGTAAATCGGCCGGATGAGCTGGTGAGATCCGACGATGAGCAAGACCTGTCAGAGCTCGCTGCAGAGTGCTTAGCACAGTATCCTAATGTCGATGTATCGCAATACAATACGCGAAATACTATTCGTGATTTTGAACAAGTTAGACAGGCGCTCGGCATTGAGCAGTGGAATCTATACGGCGGTTCTTACGGAAGCCGTGTTGGGCTGAAATATCTGCAACACGCTTCAAACTCAGTTCGTACTGCGACATTGGATGCCGTCGCGCCTCCCCAAGTGGTGATAGGTCCATTTGGCTTCAACGGCAGTTTGGCATTTGAAAAAATGCTGCAAGATTGCCAGCAGCAAAAGCCTTGTATGCAACGGTTTCCTAATCTGAAGCAAGACTATGATCAGGTCATGCAGTCGCTTGATCAGCAGAGTGTTCTTGTAGACACTCAAGATCCGTTATCTGCAGAACCTATGCAGATTCGCCTGACACCCGGTCGTTTTAGCTCTGTCGTACGGTTGGCGTTGTACAACCCTGCGACTAGACAACTCTTACCTTACGCGATCAGTGAGGCGCGTGCTGCTAACTATAAGCCGATTTTAGGACTTATGGGAGGCACCACCACTGCAGTTCAAAACTCGATATACTTAGGTCTGATGCTTTCAGTAGTATGCCGGGAAGACTTGCCGCGCGCGACTGAGAGCTTGTTAAAGCAGGACGCCAACAATGAGTTTATCGGAGGAAAAACAGGTCAAGCATTTGTCGACTTGTGTCAGGGTTGGCAAACGACGCCAGCGCCGAGCTCCTTTGCGCAGCCGGTTGAAAGCGAAAAGCCTGTGTTACTACTATCGGGTACTCAAGACCCTGTCACGCCGCCACGATGGGCTGATATTGCTGCGCGAACATTACCGAATAGTGTGCATGTAATAGCTCCATACGCAGGCCATACAATTGCGGGACATACGTGTGCTAATAGGATCGTCGCGCAATTCGTCCGCGCGGGTAGCGTCGAGGCGTTAGATACTCAATGTGTAAAGCAAAGAAAACTAGCACCTTTCGTGCTCAATGCTAACGGAGAGGGGCTTTAACATGATCGAAGTAAAGTCGATAAGTAAGTCCTTCAAGACAGTAAGCGCGTTGAGTGAGCTGACATTCTCGGCCCGTGATGGTGAAATTACCGGTCTCTTAGGGCCGAATGGGGCAGGTAAGACAACTTGCCTTCGCATTATTTATGGATTACTTCGTGCCGACTCCGGGCAAGCGTTAATAGAAAGTGTGGATGCCAACAGATACCCGTTGCAGGCGCGAAGCAACTTGGGTATTTTCCCCGACAAATTTGGTCTCTATGAACGCTTAACAGTACGCGAACAAGTGCGCTACTTTGGCGAGTTACATGGACTACAAGCTGAACAACTTGAGCACAGTGTTGATAACGTTATCGAGCGCCTAGATATCGCCTCTCTGGCTGACAGGAAATCAGCTGGATTCTCGCAGGGGCAACGGATGAAAGTTGCCTTGGCACAGGCGTTGGTTCACAATCCTAAACATCTGATTTTAGATGAACCGAGTCGCGGTCTTGATGTGATGAGCACGCGGATTTTGCGCGATATTTTGCGTGAACAACGTGCGGCAGGCACCTGTATTTTATTTTCCAGTCACGTTATGCAAGAGGTGGCTGCATTGTGCGACCGAGTGGTAGTGATGGCAGCTGGCAAAGTTGCAGCCGAGGGAACGCCGGATGAATTGTGCCAGTTAACCGGTGAAGCCGCTCTTGAAGATGCGTTCGTCAAGATTATTGGCAGTGACGAGGGGATAGCAGCCTAATGAGCGCTTACAAAACGATATGGAAAAAAGAGTTCAAGGATGCGCTCCGCGATAAGCGTTCAGTACTTGCGGCAATGTCGTATGCCTTCTTTGGTCCGATGCTGATGGCGGTTGCATTTTTCTTTTTGATTAGCCAATTAACCGATCCGAGTGATGTCAAAATAAGCATAGACGGTAAGCAGTATGCGCCTGAATTGATTGAGCATTTGCGTGAGAATGGAATCGTAGAACGTGACACCGATTGGCCGGCTGAGGTGACACCCATCGAACTCTCGATTCCAGAAAATTGGGCTGAAGCCATTGCCTCCGCCACTCCCATAGCGGTGACATTACGTGCAGACTGGTCCGCGCAAAAACAGCAAAGTGATATAAAAAGGGTAGAGCAGGCGCTACAAGCCTACTCCGCTCAAATAGCTAATTATCGACTGATTTTAAGAGGCATTGACCCACGCGTTATCCAGCCGGTTCAGGTAGCGAAACAAGACATGGCGACGCGGGGCTCTAAAGCCGCGCTTATCATGGGCAGCGTGCTAGTGTTTATCTTACTTTCGGTATTTTGGTCTGGCATGAATGTGGCGATCGATATTAGCGCCGGCGAGCGCGAACGTAATTCGCTTGAGTTTTTATTATCTCAGCCAGTCAGCTCGCAGGCGATCGTCATTGGTAAGGTGCTTGCTGCCTCCTGCTTCGCGTTATTTGGAGCCATGCTGTCGCTGATCCTTATTCCTATTATATTTAGTTTTGTACCGCTCCATCAAATTGGCATGAGCGTTGATTTCAGTTTAGAGATGTTGCTAATCATGTTTTTGGCATTAGTGCCATTGGCATTGTTAGCAACGAGTCTGCAACTATTCGTGTCTTTTCGAGCGAAGAACTTTAAAGAAGCGCAAACCTATATTAGCTTTCTGCTGATTATCCCGATGGCGGCGTCGTTTGGTGTCGAGTTTGCTCGTCTAAAAACGCCATTGCTTTACTATTTGCCATTAACGGGGCAGCATCAAACTTTCTTGTCTTTAATCCGGGGTGAGACAGTGAATTGGTTAGGAGCAGGTGTAAGCGCGGTATTCACGTTAGTAGTGGCCGTGTTATTAACTTATTTAATCGGACGTATGCTAAAGAGCGAAAAAACCGTGTTTGGACTATAAGCATTGTGGGGTGTTAGCCCCACATATCCCGTAGCCGTCCGTAATGATAAAACGCCCACTGTCCAACGCGACGAAAGCCAGCAAACGGAAACGGTTTAAGGTTCGACTGATAATACGGTAGAGCAGGTAACGGCAAACCGCAGGCTTTTTCCGCTAGCCTTTTACCCGCTAAAGCGCTAAAACTAACGCCCGCGCCACAGTACCCCATGCTAGCAAAAACATTGTTGTCGAGTTGCATGATGCGCGGATAATCATCCAAAGACACACTGACCCAACCGCTCCAAAAGTCATCCCAATGCGTGATGTCCTTTAATGCCGGGAAACTGGCGTGAAGGGCGGCGAGTAGACGTTTAGCGTAGCGAGGACTCTCGGCATGGGCGCCTCGAATCGCACCACGACCACCGAATAATAGTCGACCGTCTGGCAGTAAGCGAAAGTAATACTTAAGTACGCGCGTGTCCATGTAAGCGTAGTCGTCTTTGAGCCCCGTCGCGTCGAGCTGCGCGCGACTCAGCGGTGGCGTAACAATCACGCTAGAAACCACGGGCAAATTACGTTGTGCAAGGTCAGGGAACAGCTTTTGTGTGGTGTATGCATTCGTGGCAAAGAGTACATCACGCGCCACGATTTCGCCTCGTGCTGTGTTTACCCGCCACCCCTCGTCCGAGCGGTGCATTGCGGTCGCCGCACAGTGTTCTATTAGCTGTGCGCCTGCTTGATGAGCTTGGCGAGCGACGCTGGCGGCTAGTTTTACTGGATTGATAGCAAAGCAATCATCAAACTTCAGACCCGCAAAGCCATGTTGTGTCTTGATGGTATCGGCAACCTGCTGCTTATCGAGCCATGTCACCGGCTGTTGAATCGAACGCAGGAATTGGTACTGCGCGCTTAGGGCTTTAACCGCCCCTTTATTATGTGCCAGTTTGACGTAGCCACCTTCGCGCAGGTCACATTGATCAGGGCAGTGCTTTACATGCGCTCTGATCCGCTCAAGGGCAAGTTGATGTTCGTTCGCCATTGCGTAGCCGACATCCTCACCGAAGCTATCGTGCCAGTGCTTCAAGCCGAGCCGGCCGGTACTTTTCATGACAAAGCCAGCATTGCGGCTTGAACAGCCCCAAGCTAATTGCTCAGCATCGATGACAGTGACTTCACGTCCCTGTGCACGCAGTTCAATCGCTGCATTTAATCCCGTATAGCCGCCACCAATGACGAGTGCATCAGTCGTTTTAGGCAGCTGATTTAAACTCGCTGGCCATTTGACTGGATGACCTGCCCAATAGCTTGCACGTGGCGCTGCCTTGGGGAGCTCGTTGTCATTAAGCGGATCGTACATGGACTAAAGTCGCTCAGATGAAAAATAGAGTATCATTTCACCGGCTTTACAGTAGCAAGTACCATCACATACCGGGCAGTAATAGCCGTCTTCAATCGAAGCTTGATACCAACGTTTAGCATGCGTAGCTAATAACTCACCGCCACAGGCACTGAAATAGCCATAAGCGCTGTTGTTCGGACTTTGCATCCATATATGCGCGAGTCCTGCTTCGCAACCGAGCTTTTTGGCGGCCTCGATACTAGCTGACAGCAATTTTTTACCAACGCCTAAGCCGCGAGCATTCTCGGCAACGGCAGCACATTTAAAGTAGCAAATATACTCAGGCGAAACCTGCCATGCGGCGGGTGTACATGCCTCGTCGATAGGCCACTGTCCCGGCGCGACCGTAAGCCGAACACCGAGTATTTCGCCTGCCTTTTCCGCTAAGAATGAAAGATTAATGTCACCCACTGTGCCTGCGTTGAGTAGCGCCGCGAGAGATTCCTCATTCAGGTAGTTATCGCCGTGAACTTCGTTTGCCAAACTAATAACGGCCGCTGAATCAGCGGCCGTTATAGGGCGAATAATCAATTCGTCTTGCATTATTAGTACCGATACTCGTCAGTTTTGAAAGGACCTTCGACCTCAACATGGATGTAATCAGCTTGCTGTTGAGTCAAGCGCGTGATCACACCACCAAAGCCTTGCACCATGTAGCGTGCAACTTCTTCGTCAAGCTGCTTAGGCAAGACTTCAACACGCAAGTATTCTTTTTGCTGCTCAATCGACATGTCGGCAAATTTCTGCTGGAACAAGTGCATTTGTGCGAGCACCTGGTTGGCAAAAGAGCCATCCATAATACGGCTAGGGTGGCCCGTTGCATTACCCAAGTTCACTAAGCGACCTTCAGCCAGCAACAATAAGTAGTCGTTGTCGTCATCAGAACGGTAGATCTTATGAACCTGTGGCTTAATTTCTTCCCAGCGCCAGTTTTTGCGCATGAACGCGGTATCGATTTCGTTATCGAAGTGGCCAATGTTACACACCACGGCGGTCGACTTAATCGCTGCTAACATGTGGCGGTCACAAACGTTCACGTTACCTGTCGTGGTAACCAATAAGTCGATGTTACCCAACAACGCTTTATTGATGGTGCTACCGTCGTCACTATTGACGCCGTCAATGTATGGCGAGACCACTTCATAACCGTCCATACACGCCTGCATCGCACAAATTGGATCGATTTCTGTGACTTTAACGATCATGCCTTCTTGGCGTAAGCTCGCTGCAGAGCCTTTACCTACATCACCATAGCCGATGACCAACGCCTTTTTGCCTGACATTAAGTGGTCAGTCGAGCGCTTGATGGCATCATTCAATGAATGGCGGCAGCCGTATTTGTTGTCGTTTTTCGACTTAGTTACTGAGTCGTTGACATTAATAGCAGGTACACGCAGGGTGCCTTGCTTGAGCATATCAAGGAGGCGGTGCACGCCCGTTGTGGTTTCCTCGGTAATACCGTGGATCTTCTCCAACATTTCTGGGAATTGCTCGTGGATCATTAGCGTCAAGTCGCCGCCATCATCCAAAATCATATTTGCATCCCAAAGCTCGCCATCTTTCTTGCAGGTTTGCTCTAGGCACCACTCGTATTCTTCTTCTGTCTCGCCTTTCCAAGCAAAGACTGGAACGCCGGCTGCAGCAATGGCCGCGGCTGCGTGGTCTTGGGTTGAGAAGATATTACAAGAAGACCAGCGCACGTCCGCACCGAGTTCAACCAAAGTTTCGATAAGTACAGCCGTCTGAATGGTCATGTGGATACAACCAATAATACGGGCGCCCTTAAGCGGCTTCTCGTCCGCATATTTGCGACGAATAGTCATCAAAGCGGGCATTTCAGATTCAGCAATGGCAATTTCCTTGCGGCCCCAATCAGCCAGGTTAATATCTGCCACTTTAAAATCGGTGAACTTAGGATCGTTTAAACTCATAATGCTACCGTTATCCTTTGCATAAAAAATGGGTGTTAAGCGTAGCTTAGCAGCTTTTCTAAAAGTTGCTGTTGACGCTCTTTGCTCAAGCGCGCGCCGAACTCAGTGACAAGCTCTGCTGCTGCTAAACTGGCGAGTCGACCCGCTTGCTCAAGTTCCATATCTTGAGTAATACCGTATAGCATGGCACCGGCAAACATATCGCCTGCGCCGTTAGTATCGACCGCTTGAACAGGAACGCCTGGAATATGAATCTGACGCTCAGAATCAGCAATTAACGCACCTTCTTTACCGAGTGTGATAGCAACGGTCGATGCGCAGTTTAATAAACGTTGTGCAGCGGCGTGTGGATCCGTCTCACCTGTCAAAAGTTCGGCTTCTTCTCTATTACAGAACATCAAGTCGACACCGCCATCTAGAATTTCATCGATACCATCGCGGAAGTATTTAACCATCGCGGGATCGGAGCAAGTCATGACAATTTTAGTATCGTTTTCGCGGGCAACGCGTTTTGCTTCTGCAATAGCTTCACGGGCGATTTCAGAAGTAATTAAGTATCCTTCGATGTAGAGGTATTTCGCAGCGGCAATTGCCTCAGGATGAAGTTCATGAGTCGACAAATCGGCAGTAATACCAAGATGTGTACGCATCGTGCGCTCGGCATCGGGGGTGACCATCACTAAACAACGACCTGTGGTACCGTCATTATTTTGGCTGGTGAGGTTAGTTTGGATACCGACGTGCTCTAGGTCACGTTGATAAAAATCGCCCGCTTCATCGTTAGCGACTTTACAACAATAAAAAGCTGAGCCACCAAACTGTGCAAATGCGACCAACGAGTTAGCCGCAGAGCCACCGCCACATTGCTTTTTAAGGTCACCCATCGTACTGAGCTCGGCGATCAGTTTATTCTGATCCTCTTCCTCAATGAGTGCCATCATGCCTTTTTCCAAATGGTGTTTGGCTAGGAAGTCTTCGCTGACTTCAAATTCCTGATCGACGAGTGCGTTGCCGATGCCAATTACATCAATGGTTTTCATAATTACTTTCGGTTGCTTATTAGGGCGCACAGTATATACGAACTCGACCTCAGGGTCGATAAATGAACAAAACCAAACACAGAAAAACCTGCATGATTATTATTATATCGAGCCAAATACCTGTTAAATAAAGCTTATTTTGTACTATTTGGGGTGAAAGAGTGCCATCGAAGCGTGTACGACTGAGCCGTTTATGGTGGTATTTTTGCGGGCCACCGAGACTCAAGTTGTACAACCGACTTTGTGAATCTAACCACATAAACGCACCGAGCGACAAGCCTTGGCCTTGTCGTAGCGCGACTGCTGGGCGTCTTCTTATGAGCCAAAGCCAAGGTCGTAAAAGTAAGGCAGGTACGACTAAAGCCAGTGATTCAATTGTCTGATAGAGCACTTGAGCGGCGCGACCAAAGTGCTGGTAGCGTGGGGCGGGTACGGGCCATAAGTGATGGCACTCGATAATTAGGCGTATCGCGAGTGCGGCGATAGGTCCCGATACGTACCAAGCAAGTAAAGGCGCGAGCACATTAACAACGAGAATCCGCAAACGAACCTCAAAAATTGCCTTGGCGAGGCCTATTTGACTGAGCTGTTCGCAGTCAAAGGGCACGAATCGACTCACGATAGCTCGAGCGGCACGTTTTTGCCCTTTATTCAGCGCCATAGCGGCGAGTTTTGTCTGATTTAATGTACGTTTGTATTTAATTGCAAACCAAAGCCAGACAACACCGGTTAGCTCATGCAATTCGGCACTCATTTGAATGATGCTCACGGGAAGCAAACATATCAGTAGCAAAAGCCCAAGCAACAAGGCTCCAGCGACAGTTTGCTGCGTGTTGCCGTGGTCTTGGTGACATACCTTATCTGTCAGAAACTTGGCAAATAAGCGGAAGATCGTTAGGGGATGCCAATGTTCTGGCAACGAAAAAAA
>NZ_CH672410.1:57929-66536 GCF_000152885.1 Idiomarina baltica OS145 | reverse complement strand
CGGGTAAAGATAACGATTTTCAGTGGGTTATCGATCCGTTGGACGGCACAACAAATTACTTGCGCGGTGTTCCCCACTTCTGTATTTCTATTGCTGTCGTTCATAAAGGAACGGTACAACAAGGCGTCGTTTACGATCCTGTACGCGAAGAACTATTCACCGCATCACGTGGCGCGGGCGCTCAGCTTAATGGCCGTCGGTTACGTTTATCACCATTAACAGAACTTAATGGTGCATTGCTCGCAACAGGTTTCCCTTTTAAAGCAAAACACCGCTACGATGAATATCAGGCGATGTTTGGTCGCTTATTTGAGCGTTGTGCGGATATGCGCCGTGCTGGTGCTGCAGCCCTCGACCTCGCCTATGTTGCCGCGGGTCGTTACGATGGCTTCTTCGAGCTTGGCTTGAAGCCATGGGATTTGATGGCCGGTGACCTCCTTGTACGAGAAGCAGGCGGCATCGTGACTGATTTTGAAGGTGGCCACAATTATGTTCAAAGCGGCCATATCGTGGCCGGCGCACCTAAGGTGCTCAAGCAGATGCTCGCACAACTGCGTAAAAAGCCAGAAAGCAACGACTAAACGCTATGATAAGAACGACAAAGGCCGGCAAATTTGCCGGCCTTTTTCTTTTAACGAAGCTCGATTTCTTCCAAATCGATATCAAACGAAGAATCGATATCGGTGAGCTCCTCGCGTAAGAGGTATTTTTCTTTTAATTGTTCTATTTCACGCCACCTACGCTTACTTGTGCGTCCTTTCGATGATTTTTCACTTACTTTCTGAAGCTCTTCTGAATGGTCCATGACTACCTCTCAGTATCATTATAATTATGGATTAGCGCACAAAACAAACTGCCTAACAATTTGTTCACATATGATTAAATATCACACTTTTTGCAAGAATAAAAGCAGTTTGTTTCAAATATGTTAACTGCGGATGAATCTTACATGACATGGATCATGACATAGACACTTGTAAGGAATAAGTTAAACGAAAGTTGCTCTAATTAAGATAAATTTAAGTTTCACGGCATAGGCTAAAGCAAAGTGAATCAACGAGGTTAAACTCATGAATACATCCACACATTACTCTGCGCTTGCACAGTTTATGCACTGGCTCACTGTAATCGCACTCTCAATCATGTTAACACTCGGCTTTATGATGGTATTTGCCGACGAACGCACCTTTAAACATGCCGTTGAAGGCATTCATGTAACGACAGGCTTTTATCTTGGGCTCTTCTTATTAGTGCGCATTGGATTTAGAGCATTCGCAGGCTTTCGCGCGCCAGAGCCCGATGAGCAAACAACATTTAAGCTCGCTAAAGGATTACAAAGCTTGATGTTACTGACACTCTTAGTCGTGCTCATCACCGGTCCTTTATACTTATTCACCGAAGGCGAAGGGATCGCTCTTTCTTCACAAACTACTTGGCTTATTGATCTCTCCGGTTGGTCATGGCTTCATGAACCCGCCGAAGAAATACACAAGATCCTAGCAACTTACGTACTACCAGGTTTGATCGCGCTGCACATGCTTGCGGCTATCAAACAGTTTCATCGTGAAGTTAATCGACGCTGATACCCGGCGCCCATTGAATGGGTGTCCGTCCGTGCGCCATGAGGTATTGATTGGCTTGCACAAAGTGATGCGCTTCAAAAAAGCCACGATGAGCGGATAATGGTGAAGGATGAGGTGCCTTTAATATGCAGTGCTTATCGTCCGGGATAAGTGCTGCCTTTTTTTGCGCATGAGCGCCCCACAGCATAAATACGATGTTGTCGTACTCGGTAGCTAAGCGCTCAATCACTGTGTCGGTGAAGGTTTCCCAGCCCCAGTTGGCGTGACTATGTGCCTGACCCTGTGCCACCGTGAGTACCGTGTTGAGTAACAGAACACCTTGTTGTGCCCAAGCCGTTAAATCACCATGAGTCGGTGCTTGCGCTTCGGGGTAATCTTGCATAATTGCCTTGAGAATATTCCGTAGTGAGGGTGGTAATTTGACCCCCTCAGGTACCGAAAAGCTCAAGCCATGCGCTTGTCCAGGCCCATGGTAAGGGTCTTGCCCCAAAATAACGACTTTAACCTGCTCAGGCGCAGTCAGTTTAAGCGCGTTAAACACCTCCGATTCGGGTGGAAAGATAACCTCTGTTTCTCGCGCTTGTTCGACCCGTTGCATGAGTTGTACGAAGTATTCTTTTTGCTTTTCCTCTGCCAGGAGTGGCTGCCACGCTTTTGCCATGATACGACCTTACTTGATGATTCACTTTGCCCTATAATGCCACTCACTAGCTAGGTTTTAAAAGGTGCATCGTTTTTGCGAGTCATTCATTTTGTTACGGGTGGTTTTTCCGGCGGCGCTACACAGGTCGCTCTATCTTTGGTGCGTGCGACGCAGCACGAGCCCGACGTAGAGAGCATTCTAGTGCTTCGAAAGAAAAGCCACATGCCCAAACAGCGGGTCGAAGCACTCAGGCAGGAAGGTATTCGCGTGTATGTCGTTAATAACTGGCTACACCTTACAACCGTCTTCGCACTCGTACGTCTTTGTCACCAGTTAAAACCTGATGTTTTTGTCGCCCATGGATTCAGTGAACATTTATGGGGCCGCTTGGCGGCTTACTTGGCGGGTGTGCCGCATATCGTTCAAGTGGAACACAACACCAAAGAGCGTTACACCCGGTTTCGCTATTGGCTATCGCGTAAACTAAATACAGTCACAGATGCCATTGTTGGCTGTTCAGAAGGTGTCCGCCAAGTACTCCTCAGGCGAGGTTATGACGCTGACAAATGCATAGCGATTAGCAATGGCATTAAGCCCGACCCTTTCATCGATGAACCCGTACCAGCATCAAAGCGCCCGAATGACATTATCATGGTAGCGCGTATTGCAAAGCAAAAGGACCATCGTACTCTCATCGAAGCGATCGCCATTTTGCAGCAGCGCCATGTAAACGTTAAGCTGCAACTCATTGGCAAGGGTAAGCCACGTATCGTTGATGGGCTCAAACAACAAGTCCAAACATTAGGTCTGGAATCTCAAGTTGAGTTTGCGGGTTTTCGTTCAGACGTGCCGGAATTGCTAAAAAGCACACGTATTTTTGTGCAGTGTACTCATTATGAGGGAATGCCGCTGACTTTGATCGAAGCCATGGCGGCTGGATGTGCGGTCGTTGGTAGCCAAGTACCCGGTGTACAAGAAGTCATTGTTGAAGACAGCAACGGTCTGACACATCGGCACCAAGACGCGGAGCACTTAGCTGACCAACTTGAGCGGTTGGTAAAAGACGACTCACTCTGCGACCGTCTTGCGCTATCGGCCCGTCAAGACGCCCTATCGCATTACACGCAAACTCAGATGAGCCAACACTATCTCAATCTATTTAGAGATCTAAAGCAAGGATCAAGCCGCTGATGAATGTGAAAATTTTCTTGATTAACTTAGATCGCTCTACCGAGCGCTTGGAAAAAGCCGCGCAACAATTGAATCGGCTCAATGTGCCGTTTGAGCGAGTATCAGCGGTGGATGGTTCAAAGCTCACGGGAGCAGAGATCGATGCGGCGTTTGATACTGAGCAAGCCGAACGACGAACCGCTTATAATTTGACGATTGGTGAAATTGGATGCTACCTCAGCCATGTTGAGTGTTGGCGACGGATTATTACCGACAAACTCGATTTCGCCATTATTCTTGAAGATGATTTAGTCTTAGACGATCAATTCCCCCATGCTATCAGTGCTATCGAACAGTTCACTCATAGCAATGAATGGGACTATATTAAGCTGGCTAACCCCTTTAAAAAGCGTCCTTACCAAACGCGAACAGCACTCGACCGCTTCACACTTGTAGATTATCCCAAAGCACCCACAGGCACGGTCGCACAAGCAGTTAGCTTTCAGGGGGCGGAGACTCTGCTCAGTCATCGTCCACCCTTTTTCCGTGCCATTGATGTTGATCTGCAATGGGAGTGGGAACTCGGTATAAAGGTTCAAGGCTTGGTGCCCTATGTCGCCAACGTGAGTGATGCCGAAAGTGAAATTCAGCAAATGGCCCAACGCAAAGACCTCAAGCAGCGCCGTTGGACAAAGCTAAAAGAATCTATCAAATTTAAATTAAAAAAGGCGAGTCATCGATGACGACGATAGTAACTGTTATACCGACCTTAACAGGCGGTGGTGCTGAAAAAGTGTGCCTACGCTTACATGAACAGTTTCTCAAGCGTGGAATTGATCACCATATTGTCGTGTTGTGTACTAAGGGTGTCTACGACATCGAGCGGCTCACCAATATTCACATGCTTCCATTTGAGAATACCAAGAATATTGATTTACTGGGTAAATCAAGGCAAATGGTCGCCTCTCTGGAACGCTGCTTAAAAACAATAGAGGGAGACAGCAATACCCGTATTAGCGCACTGTTTGCCCATTTGGATGAAGCACATTGGGTGGTCCGTCGCTTACCGCGTGATATCCCCAAGCGCTATGTGGTGCATACCTCCCTCGAAGGCGAGATGGCTACCGCACGCCGTATGAGCTGGTTAAAACATTGGCGACTAAAACGCAAGAAATTGTCACTCAAGGATCAACACGTTATTGCCGTATCTGACGAATTAGCACGGGAATACTCAGCGGCTAATGATTGGCTCCCCCTTGGTACCGTCGAGTCGATCCACAACCCTATTGACTGGGAAGATATCCAGCGCCAGGCCGCACAGACTCACGATGCGATCCCTGATACGCCCTATGTCATCCATATTGGACGTTGCGCCAAAGCAAAACGTCATGATGTGTTGCTCGCCGCATTTAAGCAGGTTCGCCAACACCGACCCGACGTTAAGTTAGTATTGTTAACCCGCAAAGATAAAAAGCTACGCCGGTTACTCGATCGGTTTGATGCACACGATGACGTGATTGTGCCAGGGTTTCAAAACAATCCGTTTCCTTGGATTAAACAAGCCCAATGTTTGGCGTTAAGTTCAGATTTTGAAGGTCTTCCTAACGTACTTGTCGAGTCTGTTGTGTGTGGCACGCCGTTTGTTTCAACACGGTGTCAGTGTGGTCCGACCGAAATCGCTGAGGGTATTTTAGAAGATTGGTTGGTACCGATGAATGACCCGAATGCACTGGCAGAGCGTTTAGTGGCTATGCTAAACGAGCCCGTAACCATTGACCATGATCAGTGGGCATTACGCGATAAAGTGACGCCAGAGTATGCGGTGAATCGCTACTTAGAAAGTATCCAGTAGGTATGTTTAAGATACGAAAAAGCCGGCGTTCATGCCGGCTTTTTTGAGGATATATAGCGTTAGTCGTCTGATTTGTGCTGTTCAAACCAATACAAAATATAGGCTACTTTATTCATCAAGTTACTCGGGCGCGCATAAATGCTATGTCCAGAGTTTTGAATTCGTACCATCGCTGTCTCAACACCCGCTAATTTTAGCGCCTGATAGTACTGCTCAGTCTCTGAAATCGGCGTTCGATAATCTTGCTCACCGGTTAATAACATGGTGGGCGTCGTGACGTTACCTACGTAACTGATAGGCGAATGCTTCATATACTGCTCAAGATTTTCCCATGGTAAACCAGGGAACCAATATTGATAGAAGTAGTTATACATATCCGCCGTTAATACGAAGCTGTACCAGTTGATAACAGGCTTCGCTACCACCGCTGCACGGAAACGATCGGTGTGTCCGACAATCCAAGCGGTTAAAACACCACCGCCGCTACCGCCGGTGACATATAATTGGTCTTCATCGATAAAGCCTTTATCGATAACGGCATCCACACCATCCATCAAGTCATCATAGTCATGACTGGGGTAGTTCTGGTGTATTTCATTGGCAAAGTCATCACCGTAACTGGTTGAACCCCGCGGGTTGGTATATAGCACCACGTATCCTGCCGCTGCGTACAACTGTACCTCTACGGAAAAGCGTGGACCGTAGTTTGTATGGGGGCCGCCGTGAATTTCTAAAATTAATGGATACTTTTTATCTTTATCGAAATTGGGGGGATAAGCAATCCAGCCCTGTAGATCTCGGCCATCCACCGACGATTTATAGGTGATTTCTTCAACCTGCGCGAGCTGCTTATGACCGAGCGCATCTTCATTAAGTTGTGTGACTTGTCGGTTGTCGCCATCATCCCACCATGCTAAATCGGCAGGACGCAATGGGTTTGATAAGGTATATAACACTTGATCATCACCTGCGACTGAAAAGTCACCGCCACCATAAGGACGACCATAAGATAAACCGCCAACACGATCCGTTAACGGTTCGTAGTCACCGTCAAGATCAGTGCGCGCTAATTGACCAACACCCTTATCATCGTATGTAAAGTAAATACCCTCACCGTCAGTGTCCCATGCGAAACCTGTCACACTACGATCTAATTCCGATGTCAGTACACGTGACTGGGTACCATCCACGGACATCACGTAAAGACGTGAGATCTGTGAGCTCATGCCGTTATCGTCATTGCCAATGAAGGCGAGCCAATCGCCGTTAGGCGAACGTTTTGGCGCACCATCAGGACCATTGCGGTCAGTTAGAGTACGTACTTGCCCCGTATCGACTTGAACCGCATAAATTTCACTGTTCATCGGTTGGCGAAACGCATCGCTGCGGCGGTTTGCCGAGAAATAAATTTGTTTGCCGTCCGCTGACCACTCCAGATCACCACCGCTATTATACTCGTCATCGGTGATTTGACGCGCAGTGCCGCCCTCGGCACTGATCACATAAATTTGTTGATAGCCATCACTGACGTAACCGCCACCATCATAACGATAGTTGTCTTTGTCAACAAACTGCGGAGGCGCGGTCCAGTCAGCGCCTTCCGGCTTACCCGGCAACGACACAGGGGCTGCCGACTTAATCGGAGTAAATTGGCTAAACGCGATATAGTCACCGTTGGGCGACCAACTCAACGAACTCGGCGTTTGCGTCAATTCACCCACAACCGCATGTTTGCCCGTGTCGGTCCAATAAATTGCAATTTGTGGGCTACCCGAAGCGTCCGAGATAAAAGCGAGCCGTTTGCCATCGGGTGACCAAACAGGACTCCACTCATGAGCAGAATCGCCCGTAAGCGGGCGGATGTCACCGTTCGGTTTTACCGTCCATAGACGCCCTGTTTTTTGGTCATGCTTAATGTCCATCGATTGACGCACAAACACACCGTAGTCTCCACTTGGATGCAATGCGGGCGACGCTGCATACTCGAGATCAAAGACATTCTGTAACTGCAACGTGCGCTCCGTCTGTGCAACGGCACTGGCCGACAACGTCACCGCTATCGCTTCCCATTAGCCACTTTTTCATGCGTGTTCTCTCCGTGTTGCCTACAAATAAAAAACCGCCTCATAAGAGACGGTTTTAGCGTTAGTGCGTTAAACATGCAAGTTAAATAAGCATGCTTTTTGTACAAACTGACGGCATCATCAGAATGCGTATGAGAAACTTACTGATGCGTAGTCACGATCGGTAGTCGCATCAAAGTCGCCACCTGTGTACTGGGTATAACCCAATGTCACTTTATAAGTCGACAAGTAATCAGCCGCTAAATTTAAGCCGACTGACTTACGGTCTTCAATAAAGTTACTGTTTGGAGAGTAACCGTCAACGTCATGATTAAACTGAAGCGTTGGCGTTAAGCTCCAACCGTTCCAAACACTCAAATATTCCCATTGTAGGCGTGTGCGATAGCCCCAAGAGTTTTCTGTCACAAAGCCTTCACAGTTACCGGCTGCTGTTGGACCGACTTCACTCGGTAATAGGCACTTACCAAATAACGGTAAACGACCGTAACGCTGCTCTTCTAAGCCCGGCAGGTCATGTACTTGGTTCATTGCGATTTCGCCCACGAAGGTCATGCGGTCAGCGCCCATGAAACGATCGAAGAAACGAACGAAACTTGCTTGCGCCTGACTCACGTCCAACCGGTCATACCCGTGAGCTAAACCACCTAGTTCAGTGCTTTGTACACGGTCACCAAAGGTACTCGGTACGTTAGGACGCAAACCCGCTGTTAAGATCTCTGTGGTGTTGATTTGTACAGGCATGTCTTTGCGATAGCTATACTCACCGCCAATTGACCAAAGACCAATATTAGTACTGAAGCTTGCACCGTACAACTCTGTATCTTCAGGGTATTCAATAACCAAACGAGGACCATCGATAGGGTAACCGTTCGGCGTTGCATAGGTGTAATTAGGGTTCTGACGATCCGCTGCATCCATGAATTGCTCAGGATCAACGGTCCAGTTATACGCTGAGATAATTGGCGTATTATTATGCAAATTCATGAAATACAAACCGAACTCGGTATCGAGGTCGATTGAATAGTAGCGCAGGTTCATACCCCACTGACCACTGTCAGAGGCTTCAAGACGTGGGTTACTACCAATATAAGCGCCCGCTTCTACGGATTCTCTATCACTTAAATAACTATTAGGGTCGCCTGGCACCAATTGTGGGTTCAGCGTCACTTTGCCGCAACCTGGGCCACCGATAATGTCGACACTTGAGAAAAATGTACCACAACCATCGAGTTTGGTGTTGTCCCACTCGTATTGATAAAACGCTGCGAGACTCAA
>NZ_CH672410.1:0-56374 GCF_000152885.1 Idiomarina baltica OS145 | reverse complement strand
TTTCAGCGTACTATATTACTCGACGGTGGGCGCTCAAGAACACGCGTCTCCCCCCCTTCATACGCGTCTTGCTCAGCAACAACTATCGATTGGCAGTACACTGTCGTTAGATTCGCCCGATCTGACTGGACGACTCGTTGTTGCTGAAGGAAGTCATCCTCAACGAGGCTTTTATGTGCTGAGTAAACACACACGTGATGGAAGGCTTATCCCTTTTGCAGGTACGTTATACCACACTGCCGAACAAACCCTTTACACGGTGCAAAATGATGCCGGGACTTGGATAAAGGTATACCAGTCGGCTAAGGGCACGCACCGAGAAATACTGAATCAGGGGTATCCAGAACCACTACGCATGCCGACAAACACTGCTCAACGGCGCTCCCTCGATACGATTAATTGGCAAAGCGCCGCCTCGGATGAACGTCTTCAACCGACGGCTATCAGTACTGAAGCGCCATCCGACAGTAGTATCGACACACTCATTTTGTTCGATCCTCGCTTACCTGCTTATATGGCAGACAACAATGCGGCATTTGATGCTGACATCGAATATGCGGATGCCGTTACAAACTTCGTTTTTGAACAATCTGAACTTAGTTTAAGTCACCGTATTGTCGGCGCACACCCTATCGTCTTGCCTGCGACTCGCGATGACTTTGTCGGTGCGGCTTCCGAAGACATACTCGATCAGTTGGTCAATAGCGGCGCAGCAAAGCGGCTTCGCGATCAATACAATGCAGACGTTATTCATTATATTGGCGTCAGTGATGCGGTCTGTGGTCAAGCCTATGTTGCTACCGACATTGCCGCCGATAATACGTTTTTTGGTGTATCGCCTGACTTCCATGTGGCATTTACAACATACCAATGCCTAGGTTCGGGCACGTTCCCTCATGAGTTAGGTCATAATATCGGTCTCCTCCATGATCGCTACACGCTCGATAATAATGAGCAGGGCGCCGGGACTCAAATCGACAATCATATACCTTATGGCTATGTTGATCCCGAAGGAGAGTTTTACACCATCATGGCCTACGGCTCGAGCTGTCGAGATATTGCCCCTAACGGAACTTGTAACCGCGAAGCGCTATACTCGAGCCCCGACCTAGATGTTAACGGTACACCCGCCGGCAAATCAGATGCTAACGTTGATGCAGCCAATGCAGCTCACGCCACGACATTAACGACCCCATGGACGCGCCGGTTTCAACAGTGGGACGATTATCGTAATATTGGGCTGAGCGTTGATGGTTCAGCCCTCCAATTACAGTTGCCATCCCAGTCAAACGGTGACTATGTTGTGTTAAACCGCAACTGTTACAGCAACCGCTACTTTACTCAGCAGCAAATTGACAATGGCCAAGTCATAAGTGAATCAACACTTACCGGCACCATTCAACCGGGTAATCTAGGCCTCTGTGTGTTAGCGCCCTCAACCAATAATGGCTATCAATTGATGGGCGAGTTTTCTGCCTCGGTGTTATCTAACGGTTCAAGTAACGAATTTATTTTTACCAACGATAACGTACTCTTTGCAGGCGTCGAACAGACACAATCGTTTACCGTACTATTAAGCGACGACAGTATTCTTAACGCAAATATCGAGCTCGCGACTTACTTTGACGAATCCATGGGTCGTCCGAGTATCAGTGAAGGCATCGCCCAAGCGCGTGAGTGGTTTGACTTCTCGGTATCGGGGAGTGGTGCTGAGCGGACGCTGACTATTACGCCGAAGCGTTCCCAGGCAGCGATTGCGGCTGAATTGGCGGATACCGACCAACGTAATGTGTTTCAGATGCCACTGCGCTTAGTAAACACTAACTTCTCTGAATACAGCGTATCGAGCATGATTTGGTGGGAAGGTCCTACGAGCAACGACACCCCCGTCACAGGTTACCTAACACAAGGCTATGAGATTGTATCGGACGAAGCGGTTAGCCTATCTGCTGAGTTAGTCAATGTACCTACGGATATTACGCCAACCTATTCTATCGGCGGTGATGTCAGCATTGATAACCTAACGGTGACTCAAACCAACCGCACCACCACACCACAAGGTGACGTCATTACTCTCAGCGTTGAAGGTGATGCAACTCGTATCGCCGATACAGGTACAGTAACTATTGTTGCTGACTTAGGTGTTCAAGGTGCACCCGATGTGACGATTCCGATTCGTGCATATAGTAACAACCAGCCTGCGATTTTAAGCTTTACCGCAAGTAGCGACACCATTCTCGAGGATGAGCAGTTTACTTTGACCGTCACGCTGAATGAGCCGAGCGATACTTCGTTCTACGATACCCTGACCGTTGAGCAACGCTTACCAGGCCGCGACAACGTGGTGTTTGAGCCAGCGCGTAGCAATGGCAACGTGTTTGAGTTTGATATTCCGGGGCAAGCGCCAGGTATATATGACTTTGTGGCGACTATTAACGACGGCAACGCCAATTCCGTTATGGAAACCCTGAGTGTCTCCATTGAGGCGATTGAACCGATTGCTGTCGATGCGATGAGCTTCTCGCCTTCCAACGTTCGCGCCGGCGGTGCAACGACTGCAACGATTACAACCTCGGGTACCTTAACGATCGATACAACGGAATGGGCCGTTAGTGATAGCTCCGTCACTATTAGTAACGAGGATCTGACCTCTGCGCGCTTAAGCTTTAGTGAGCAAGGCACTTATACCGTGTCGGTCACCGTCACTGATACTGCCGGTAATACGGATACCTTAGAGGAAACTATCGATGTTGCGGCGGCACCAACGACCACAACGGGTGGTAGTTCAGATGGCGGCAGTAGTGGTGGTAGTACAGGTTGGTTGATGCTGCTGTTACTGGCAGGCTTGGGTGGAGTCAAGCAAGGTTGGATAAAAAAGCGGGGCCGTTAAGCCCCGCAAACCACCTTGCTCGGAGTGGAAACCTTAGAATTTGTAGGTGATACCCACGCGGAATTCGTTGTCGATATCGTCGAAATTGCCACGGAAACCGATATCGGCAGCGAAACGCTGATCGAAGTTGTAACGCACTTTGGCGCCCACTGACGCATAACCGTCTAGTGCTGAGTCGTAGGTTGCATCAAACATGGCTGTTGCTTGCGTGCTTAAGCCGATTTCAGTACCGATACCCACGTAGCCACCCGTGTCATCGGTATTACCAAAATCGTAATGGCTCATGCCGCCTTTCAAGAACAACGGGCTGTTGCTCAACAAATATTGGCCGCCTAAACGCGTACCAAAATCACCAATATCAAACGCCTCACCTTCAATCACCCAATGTGAATCGATTTGACGTGATGCTTTAATATAAAAGTCTGAATCACCAAAATCGTTGTAACCACCGCTGACATAGTTACGGTCTTCTGCGTGTGCAGTGAGCGCAACCGATGCGGCTAAGATACCTGTGAGTGCTATAATACGTTTCATCATACTGCCTCCTGTTGAGTCTTAATTCTATTATGCGGTTCCTCAGATATTTGGCTAGGCTCGCAGGCGTAAATGTTTTGAAAAGGCAAAAAAAAGAGCAAGCTCAATGGCTTGCTCTTTTTTTATTCACCCGCTTGTTAGAAACGCGTACGTGCGTTACGGAACATGCGCATCCATGGGCTATCCTCACCCCACTCATCGGGATGCCAGCTGTTCGCGACAGTGCGGAATACACGCTCGGGGTGCGGCATCATAGCCGTCACCCGGCCATCGCGACTGCTGACCGCGGTAATGCCATTAGGCGAGCCGTTAGGATTGGCAGGGTATTGCTCTGCCACGTCGCCCCAGTTGTCGATATAGCGTAATGCTACCTGACCCGCCTGCTCAAGTTGTGCTTGTTGATCGGCTGCGGCAAATTCGGCACGCCCTTCACCATGAGATACGGCAATCGGCATTTTCGAGCCTTGCATACCGTCAAAGAACGCCGAATTTGTCGCTTGTACTTCAACCAAACTAAAGCGCGCTTCAAACCGTTCGCTGCGGTTGGTGACAAAACGCGGCCAATGTTCAGTACCCGGAATCAGGCTTTTCAGTGTTGAAAGCATCTGACAACCGTTACACACGCCTAACGCTAACGTATTGTCGCGGTTAAAGAACGCTTCGAACTGATCACGAGCGCGTTGATTAAATAAGATGGATTTGGCCCAACCTTCACCGGCACCCAGTACATCGCCGTATGAGAAGCCACCGCAGGCAGCGAGTGCTTGCATCTCATCAAGGGTGACACGCCCTGTTAAAATATCACTCATGTGCACATCGACGGCTTCAAAACCTGCACGGTCAAAGGCGGCGGCCATTTCGTAATGCGAGTTCACACCTTGCTCACGCAAGATAGCCACTTTCGGTGCGCTGCCTTTAGCAATGTAGGGGGCTGCGATATCTTCATGCACATCAAAGCTTAAATCGGCTTGCAAGCCTGGGTCGTCTACCCGTTGTTTCAGCTGAAACTCCTCATCGGCGCAGACTGGGTTATCACGTAACCGCTGCATTTGATGCGTGGTTTCGGCCCACAACGTACGGTAATGCGTGCGCGATGAATCAATAACGGTGTCACCATTAAAGGTCAGTTTAATCTCGTCTCGCTCGGTGGGCTGACCAATGATATGGACCGCGTTCTCAAGCCCTGCTTTTTGGAATGCAGAGAGTACGTGTTCACGCTGATCGGCCGTCACTTGTATGACCGCACCGAGCTCCTCGCTGAACAGTGCCGCTAAGGCTTCATCACCCAAATCGCTCAAGTCGGCTTGGACACCACAGTGACCGGCAAACGCCATCTCAGCCAAGGTCGTCATTAAACCGCCATCGGAGCGGTCGTGATACGCAAGAATACGCCCTTCGGCTATCAGCTGTTGCAGTGTTTCGAAAAATGCTTTGAACTGCGCTGCGTCGTCTAAGTCGGGGGTTTGTTCACCCAGTTGCTTGTACACTTGTGCCAACGCTGAACCACCTAACCGGTTCTTACCTTGACCTAAATCGATAGCAATCAGGTGGGTATCACCTTTATCCAGACGCAGTTGCGGTGTCACGGTGTTACGTACATCGTTGACCCGTGCAAAGGCGGTAATCACCAATGACAGTGGTGCGGTTACGGCTTTGTCTTCGCCTTCCTCTTGCCACTGGGTTTTCATCGACATGGAGTCTTTACCTACCGGAATGGTGATTTCCAATGCAGGGCATAGTTCTTCACCGATGGCTTTTACCGCCTCGTATAAGCCAGCATCCTCACCGGGGTGACCGGCGGCGGCCATCCAGTTTGCGGACAATTTAACGCGTTTTAATTCACCGACATCAGCAGCGGCAAGGTTAGTCAAAGCCTCAGCCACTGCCATGCGCGCAGAAGCGCCATAGTTTAGCAAGGCTAATGGCGTGCGCTCGCCCATCGCCATGGCTTCACCATGATAGGTGTCGTACGAGGCGGCGGTGACCGCCACATCGGCGACCGGTACCTGCCACGGACCGACCATTTGATCGCGCGCGACCAAGCCGGTGACCGAGCGGTCACCAATAGTAATTAAGAACGTCTTCTCGGCGATGCTTGGTAAGCGCATCAAGCGTTCTGCAGCTTCGTTGGCATCGATGCTGTTGAGTTTAAGCGCTTCGCCAGCCGCTTGTTGACGTTTGACATCACGGTGCATTTTGGGTGGCTTACCGAGTAGCACGTCGAGCGGTAGATCAATCGGCTGGTTATTGAATTTCGCATCATTTAATAAGATGGTGAGTTCTTCGGTCGCTTCACCAATTACGGCGTACTCGGCACGCTCGCGCTCACAAATTTGCTCGAAACGCGCCATGTTTTCTGGAGCGATGGCAATCACGTAGCGCTCTTGTGATTCGTTACACCAGATTTCCAGCGGTGTCATACCGGGTTCGTCGTTGGGTATGTCACGTAGTTCGAAGCGGCCGCCCCGCCCCCCGTCGCTGACGAGCTCTGGCATGGCATTGGATAAACCACCCGCGCCTACGTCGTGAATAAAGGCAATGGGGTTATCTGAACCGAGCTGCCAACAGCGATCGATGACCTCTTGGCAACGCCGCTCCATTTCTGGGTTGTCGCGCTGAACGGAAGCAAAATCAAGGTCTTCTGCTGACTCGCCCGATGCCATTGACGACGCAGCGCCGCCCCCCAGACCGATGTTCATCGCAGGACCACCCAGTACCACCAGTTTGGCACCCACGGGGATGTCGTCTTTTTGTACGTGGGCCTCGCGGATATTACCCAAACCACCGGCAATCATAATGGGTTTATGATAACCGCGCACCTCACGACCATTATGACTATTCACGGTTTGCTCATAAGTACGGAAGTAACCGGTTAGCGCTGGGCGACCAAACTCATTGTTAAATGCGGCACCACCGAGCGGACCTTCGAGCATGATATCGAGTGCGCTTACGATACGCGCAGGCTTGCCGTAGTTTTCTTCCCACGGTTGTTTGAAGCCAGGAATGTTTAAGTTAGATACGCTAAAGCCAACCAAACCTGCTTTGGGCTTTGAGCCGATACCGGTGGCGCCTTCATCACGGATTTCACCCCCTGATCCCGTTGCGGCACCGGCGTAAGGAGCAATCGCTGTCGGGTGATTGTGGGTCTCGACCTTCATTAAGATATGAATCGGTTCGTGATTATAACTGTAGGAGGTCGATTCAGGCGCTGGATAAAAGCGCCCTGCTTCATGTCCTTCCATCACCGCGGCGTTGTCTTTGTATGCCGACAACACATAGTCTGGCGTGACCTCAAAGGTGTTTTTGATCATTTTGAAGAGCGATTTAGGCTGTGCCTCGCCATCAATGGTCCAATCCGCGTTGAAGATTTTGTGACGACAGTGTTCAGAGTTTGCCTGCGCAAACATGTACAGCTCGATATCGTTTGGATTACGCCCTAACTTTTTGAAGTTTTCTAATAGATAATCGATTTCGTCATCAGCAAGCGCTAGACCGAGCGATACGTTGGCGTATTCTAGCGCTGAGCGGCCCTCGGCAAGAATATCGACGTTGGATAATGGGGCTGGCTCGGCTTGTTGAAACAGCTTTTCTGCATCACTCATGTGATACAGCACGCTCTCAGTCATGCGATCATGCAAAAGGAGTGCAGCTTGTTTTTGCTCCTCGGCGGATAAGTCACCGTCTAGATAATACGCAACGCCGCGTTCAATACGATGGACTTCTTTAATGTCGCAGTTATGGGCAATGTTGGTTGCTTTTGATGCCCAAGGCGAAATAGTGCCAAGGCGTGGGACGACCAAAATAAGCGTACTGGATTCGCTGGGTGATTGTTGTTGAGCGGTGGGGCCGTAGGTTAGCAGTTGCTTGAGAATGTCGTGATGCGCGTCGGAGAGTGTGTTGCGAAGGTGAATAAAGTGCTGATACTCCGCATATAAACTCTTTATGGGGATCCCCGCATGTTTGAGTTGTTCAAGCTTTTTTGTAATTTTGAACGCCGATAAGGCAGGTGAACCACGAAAGATTTCCACGACAACAGTCTCCAACGCTTGTGTAAAATTTGCGCGGCGATTATATCGAAAAATCCCTCTGCCTGCCATGTTTGACTTTGGCTTTTTAAGTGACAGCTTAGGAAGTGATCTGCTAGGATCAAGTTCCACCTGCAAAGGAGTCTTGTATGTCACAACGCCGAATTAATAAGACCGCCAATGATGCTCGCCGCCGTGCTGTTGTCCGCGCTCGTCGTAAACGAATTATTGAGCGCAGAGAAAAGTGGTTTCGTTTAGTCAAAAAAGAAGGCACACCTAAAATCGAGCGTTAATGTCTCAAGAGCATTAGCATTATCGTAGTGGCTTGATGGATTCAATATGAGCCTTTTAGAATCAATGCTATATTCTAGATGCATTTTTCACGATTTTTGACGTCAACTTTTTACGTTAACTAATATAATCTTTAAAGTTTTGTAAATTTGCTTGTAGTAGCGATAGACTTTTTTGGTCAGATGAAACACATAGGGTTTTGCGTATGGATTCAATGGCAAACGATGGCTGGTATGTTCTAAAGACAAAGCCGCGTCAGGAAGACCGCGCTTTAGAAAACCTAGCTCGTCAAGGGTTCAACAGCTTTGGACCCAAGCTTGCTGTCGAACGTATATTGCGCGGGAAGCGTACTGTTCGCACCGAACCCATGTTTCCTGGGTACATTTTTGTACAATCTGATGAATTAGCGACGCAGTTTTACAAATTGCGAAGCACTTATGGCGTTCATTCGGTCGTACGTTTTGGCGATCGAATACCAAAGCTTCCGCAGTCATGGATAGACTCAATACGGGGCATGGAGGCCTCAGCGGAAACTCAAGCCCCCGAAGTGGGTGACCAGGTCGAGATTACCGAAGGACCGTTCAAGGGTTTTCTTGCGAAAGTCGTTGCGCTTGATGGAGAGTCTCGTTGCTTTGTGCTGCTAGAGTGGATGCAAAAAGAGGTTAAAGCGTCCATGTCGTATAGCGAACTGCAAATTCAGTGAACCCATTCACAATCGTCCTTGCTTATCTAACCATTTTAGCGTGTCATAGAAACGCCTAATGTTACCGACATAGGTGACGGGTTCATCACCGCGTGCAAACCCAAATTTAGTTTGACGATAAAACTGCTTTTGACGCAACAGTGGCAACCGCTTCTTCACATCCAGCCAACGATCGGGGTTGCCCCCTTGCCGCTGTGTTAATACACGCGCATCCTCTAAATGCCCAAAACCAATATTATAGGCAGCTAAGGCGAACCACGTGCGATCGGGCTCGGGGATACGAGCGGGGATACGTTGCAGCATACGTTCAAAGTAGCGCGCGCCACCACGGATACTCTGCTCGGCATTCAAACGACTCTGTACGCCCATCGCTTTAGCTGTTGGTAGAGTCAACATCATCATACCGCGAACGCCCGTCGGTGATACGGCGCGAGGATTCCATAATGACTCCTGATATGAAATAGCGGCAAGTAGACGCCAATCAAGCTTGCCCGAGTGTTGTTTAAATAAATTAATATATTTAGGAAGTTGTTGCTCGACCGCATCAATAAACAACCGCGTCGTGACATAGTTAAA
Source organism: Idiomarina baltica OS145 (assembly GCF_000152885.1). Lineage (GTDB taxonomy): Bacteria > Pseudomonadota > Gammaproteobacteria > Enterobacterales > Alteromonadaceae > Idiomarina > Idiomarina baltica. The sequence continues at coordinate 47,355 of NZ_CH672410.1, read as the reverse complement.
CTGTTTGACGTGACCGAAGTGCTTTTCTTTGATGTAAGCTAAGCGACCACTTTCTCGAACTTCGCCAAAATATTCGATAACCGCCGCATACAAAGAGTCATCCGGCATATCTTTCATTGCCCACGCGACTGCCAACTCACGTTGGGCTGTAAAAGCAACACTGAGCCCCGGGTGAGCTCGCCGTTGGATTTCCAATTGATTGCTATCTGCAATGGTATAGTCGATTTCTTCGCGATCGACCATTCGCATTAACTCAACAGCATCATGTTCGCTGGTTGAACGCCATTTTAACTTGGGGAATTCATCCTCAATTGAACGTAAAAACTCTTCATGTGAGCTACCCGTCACGACGACAACTTCACCATCATCGACTTGTGCCCAGTCTCTAGGTCGTTGCCTGGACCCCTGTTTAAAAATAAGCTTGTGGCTTATCTCATCGTAAGGAGGACCAAATCGAAATAAAGCGCGCCGCTGGGCGGTTTCATCGAGCCCCGCAGCAACGATATCAATTTCTCCCCGTTGCAATAGCGTAAAAAGATCGGCGACATCAAAGCGAGGTACTATCTGCAGTTCGACACCCATACGGTTCGCGAAACGCTGCGCTAACTCATACTCAAAGCCTTGCTCGCGCTCATGGTCATAGAAAAAACTCGTCGGATTCATCAGTGTCCCGACACGGATCACTTGCCGTTCTTTCACTATGTCTAGCTGATTGGGTGTCGGTTGGGGTGTACAACCTTGCAACCCTATTAGAAAAGTTGCTAAGAGCACCCCATAACACCACTTTACCGCATTTAACTGCATCTACAATGACTCTAAAGTCCAGTTTACGTAGAGGTTTACACCCGTTTTAAGCGCCTTCTCATCAGCGTAAAAATACGGCGAGTGATTACTCGGCTCTGACGCCATATCACGCCCCTCGGGTGTTACACCCAAAAACACAAACATGCCGGGTACTTCTAACGCATAATAAGAGAAATCTTCAGCGCCTGTGACCAATGGCACTTCTTTAACGTTGTCTGCGCCAGCGATCTCGCGCGTAATAGGCAGCATTTCCTCAACAAGGTCAGGGTTATTAACCGTGACAGGGTAACCTAGATCGATTTTAACGTCCGCTTCAGCGCCATTTGCCTCGGCAATGGTTTCCGCTGTATGCGTCAGACGATTATGGATATCCGAACGGATATCCATATCAAAATTTCTTATGGTGCCGATCAGGGTGACATCATCGGGAATAATATTGTTTCGCACACCGCCCTCGACTATACCGAATGAGAGGACTGCCGGTGCTTTTGTAATATCGGTTTGACGGCTGATAATCGTTTGCGCGCTATTAATAATCTGCGCTGACGTCACAATCGGGTCAACCCCAGCCCACGGACGCGAGCCATGAGTCTGTTTGCCTTTGACGGTAATCTCAAATTTATCCGATGACGCCATTAATGGGCCTTTACGATAACCAATATGACCGGTTGGAAAACCTGCCCAAACGTGAATTCCGAAAACACGCTCAGGTGGGTAGTCAGGGAACACATCACTAAACAGGCCTTGTTTGAGCATCAACTCAGCACCGCCTTCCTCCCCTTCTGGCGCCCCCTCTTCTGCAGGTTGGAAGATAAACAGTACGTTGCCGTTAAGCTCATCGCGCATACTGGCGAGCTTTTCGGCCGCCCCCATTAACATCGCAACGTGCGTGTCATGCCCACAGGCATGCATGACGCCCACTTCCTTGCCGCGATAAGTTGACTTAACCGTGGACTTAAATGGCAGTTCGGTTTTTTCAGTGACTGGTAGGGCATCCATATCTGCGCGTAATGCCACCGTGGGGCCGTCGCCACGGCCTTTTAATAAACCCACCACGCCGGTGTGGGCGATATCGGTTTTCACTTCTAACCCAAGTTCGCGCAAGTGGTTGGCCACCATCTTGGCGGTTTCGTATTCTCGGTTACTCAACTCCGGGTTCGCGTGAATATGACGACGCCAATCAATCACTTTTTGTTCCAGGGTACTGTCAATCATCACCGGTGACTGCTGTTGCGCATACGTTGGAGGTGCCCATACGCTCATCACCGCTGCCGTTGTTAGTGCAAATGCCCAGTGCTTCATTGTTGTTCTCCCCGCGATAGGGTTTGGCCGCAAAATGTGGATGTCATTCATCTTAGTCTGCGCTAAAATCGCTGCCATGACAACTGATGAAATCTACATGCAACGTGCCCTTGAGTTGGCGCATAAAGCCGCTGACGAGGATGAGGTGCCGGTTGGAGCGGTGCTGGTACTTAATGACATGATCGTTGGCGAGGGCTACAACCAAGTCATTACCTTATCAGACCCCAGTGCCCACGCCGAAGCACAAGCGATCCGCGCTGCCGGAAAAAACGTGGATAACTACCGTCTGACTGACTCTACGTTGTACGTCACTTTAGAGCCTTGTGCAATGTGTGCAGGGCTGATCACTCATGCGCGTGTTAAACGTCTAGTCTTTGGTGCTCCCGATCCGCGAACTGGTGCGACAGGCACGGCAATTGAAGTACTCAACCATGTCTCAATGAACCACCGTGTTGAGGTAACGTCTGGCGTGTTAGCCGAGCCCTGTGGCGATATCCTACGCCAATTTTTCAGGGCTCGCCGAAAGAAGGCGTCAACCGATAGCAGCACCGGTGATAGCAAAGGCAACGACTGACGCGCCACCCGCCAGCAACGCATAAGGTAATTGCGTACGAACGTGGTCGATATGCTCGGTGCCTGACGCCATGGAGGCAATAATCGTGGTGTCGGAAATCGGCGACGCATGATCACCGAAAATACCACCCGATATCGCTGCCGCGATAAAAGGAGCCAACGGCAAATTCAACGACATGGCGATAGGGATTGCCAGCGGCAGCATGATGGCAAAGGTACCCCAGCTTGAACCGATAGAGAACCCCGTCAGTGCCGCTAACACGAATATCAGCGGCAATAGCATCCAAACTTGAATACTGCCATCAAGAATCGATGCTAGAAATTCGCCCGTTCCCATATCGCGAGTTAACCCGCCTAAGGTAATCGATAACCATAAAATAATCGCGAGTGGCAAAATGTTCCACGCGCCCTGCAAGGCTGCTTTGATGATGGTGAGTAGCGACGTTTTACGTACCCATTTTGTACCCACGATGGCAATCGCCAGCGCTGTATAGATAGCAATAAACACGCTTAAGGTGCCATCGCCTTTAACCAGCACGCCGTTGCCCGTAATTAATAACATCACCGGTACCATCACCACGAGGCTCAACAGAGAGATTAAAACGACAGCGGTGCCTTTGCCATAGCTTGGCTTACTTTTACCCTCATCACCCCAGTTATGTTTTGATACGCGGTCAGGCTGTGCGTTGCGCTCGAACGCTTTCATTGGGCCAATATTCCAGTCAAACCATGCCACCACTAACGCCAGTAATACGGCAAAAATGGCATAAAAGCTAAAGCCTAAAGACTGAATGAATACCCACAAGGGTTCTTCAACGCCTTGTTTGGCGATCAATGTGAGGTTAAACGCACCCCAGGCATTCAGCGGAATCAAGATACAAATAGCGGCACAGGTGGAATCCACGATGTAGGCGAGTTTTTCGCGCGAAATACCCAAGCGGTCGTAGAGCGGACGCGAGGTCGTACCGGCTATCATAATGGTGACATTGGACTCGATAAAGACCACCACACCCAATATCCAGGTCATCATTCGTGCCCTACGCTTATTTTCGACCCACTGGCGTTGCTCAAGCTTTTGTACGAACTGTTTAAAGGTACCGCCCTTTTCCAGCACACCGAACAAAGCACCGATTCCAAGTGTAAAGAACCAGACCAGCATATTACTGCTATCGGTGAGTGTGCTCCAACTGGACCACCCAGTCCCCTGCGCTATATTTTCAAACGAGGGCCAAAACAGAATGATATTAGCGAGTAAGATACCGCCAATAAGCGCCAATAAAACGCGTCGCGTAACGATAGCAAAAATGATGGCAAGTAGTGAAGGTAGTAAACTGGTCCAGCTCAGTTCCATAGTGGTTTTTATCTAATAAGTGATTGAGCGAGGTTAGCGGAATTAGCGGTAAGCGGCAAGATATGAAAATAAAAAGGCCGCTCAAATGAGCGGCCTTTGACGATGTCTTAGGACATACTTAGAACTTATATTCGAAGCCTACACGTACTGACCACAATGAAGGCGCACCTGCACGTGATTGAACGCGTGGGTCACGGAAACTTTCAAATACGTACTGGCCTTGATCGTTGATGCTCACATCAGCGACCGTCACAGCGCGTGGGAAGCTTGCTTCGTATAATACACCCCAGTCGTCGTTCAACAAGTTACCTAAGTTCTCAACAACGAAAAAGGCTGATGCTTCGTGGTCGTTGCTGAATGCTGGCAGTTGTTGTTCAACACGTAAATCAACTTTGGTCCACCACTTAGAGTTGAATTCGTTACGTGGTGCGATACCACCCGCGTACTCACCCAATCCTTGTGAGTTGATGAAGTCGAAGAACGCTTGTGAGTCGAACGGATTACCGTCCCCATCCATGCCGGCGACAAAGTTAGGATCGTCGATACCGGTCGGTACGTAAAGTAGTTGACGACCTTGGTACGCAACATCACCGAATGCACCGTCAGACATAGTGAACGAGTATGGACGACCTTCGTTGCGCGTAGCAAACAAGGTCATAGTGTTCTCGTAACCCATGATTTCTGAAGTGTACGTTGCACGGAACGTGAAGCGGTGCGGGATCTCGTAGTTAGAGGTCGACACGCCTGGGTTCTGTGGGTTCGCCGTTGCTAAGTTGGTGTAGTTAGAGAACGCCACTGAGCTGGTCATTGGGTTCACGTCTTTCGCACGGTTGTAAGCGTATGCAAAGCTCCAGTCTAAACCGAAGTCATATGACTTGTTCAATGCCAGTGAAACAGTCGTTTGTGAACCTGAATCACCTTTAACATTGGTTAACAAGAAATCGTCGCCTTGGTCACGACCGTCGGTAGAGAGTTCGCTAAATATAGGACGACCATCTGGCGCTGTGCCCGTTTGCTCTAAGCCGAGGTTGTAGATAACGGCTGCGTCTTTCTTCTCAGTGTGTAAGAAGTCAACCAATAACACGTAGTCATTATCGAACGTGTAAGTTGCACCCAACGCGTATTTCCACTCGTTTGGCAATTCGAAGTTTGGATCCATGGTGTTGATTGGACCTTCACCGTTCGCATTAGCGACTTCGTCAAACAGGTTTTGTGGAATGTCGTAGATTGGACGACCTTCGCCTGTGTGAGGAATGTTGAACAAGGTGTTACCGCCCGCGAAGAAGTCACCGAATAGGTTCGCTTCGTACTGAGTAACACCGTTGTTTGAATAGTTGTTAGAGATCCATACGTTCGGGTTACCGCCTGAGTACAAGCCAACGCCACCACGTACTTCTAACTGTGGGCTCACAAACCAGTTGAAACCAAAACGTGGTTGCAGCAAGTCTTGGCCGTCCATGTTTTGCTGGTTAGAGAAACCGTAAAGGTCTTCTACCAATGGGTTGTTTACTGGGTTATCGCTGCTAGTGTACCAGTCATAACGTAATCCATAAGTAAACGTAATATCCATTGGCGCGTAGTAGTACTCGTCCTGTACGTATGCCGTGTTTACAGCGTAAGAGAATTCTGCTGCCGCATCCGTTGGGTTATTCGTACCTGCTGCGCTTTCATAGATTACACGGCTTGGTGTACCGGCTTCAAAATCGTCGATAGAGCCAAAACGGTATTCACCTTCCGCTTCTTGTACGAACAAGTTATAAACGTCGTATTTCTCTTGCTCGATACCTGCGGAGATGATGTGATCACCGGCAAGGTAAGTCCCTTTTAACTTGAAGAACGTCGTGTCATACTTCAATTTGTTTGCGTGACGCGAGTCATCTGCACCTAAGTAGACGGTTGCATCGTTAACGCCGATTTGTACTTCACCGAACTCGGTGCCGCCTAATGGGTTAACGCGTGCGTCTAGCTCTGAGTAACCCACACGTACTTCAGTAGAGAAGTTGTCTGTCCAGTCAGAGAAGAACTCACCAACATATGAAGTGAACTTAGAACCACGCTCATAGAAGTGGTTAGAGAACTCAAGCTCATCTGCGTCGCCGTCTGATTCAGCAATCGAGAAACCATCGTTGTAGTTATAGGTAAATGATGCACGGTGTGCGTCATTGATATACCAATCTAACTTAGCTAAGAACTTCTCGTCCTCCACTGGCAAGCTCGCAGGGAACGTGCCGGGATCGTAGTTGTAGTTGTTGATCGCGATTTGGCGAATACGCTCCGCGTCCGCTGCAGAAACACCTAATACAGGTGATGCTACGCCGGTGCCTTCTGGACCGCGGTCAAAGGTGTCAGAACCTTCGAGCTTTTCATAAGAGGTGAAGAAGAATAGTTTGTCTTCTAAAATAGCGCCGCCGACATTAAAGCCGTAGCGTTTTTCGTTGAATGCGCCAACGTTGATGCTGTCGCCTTCAAGCTTACTGCCTTGTAAAGAGTCGTTGGTGTAATCAAAAAACACTCCACCGAACATTTCATTGTCACCTGATTTGGTGACAGCGTTGATGTTACATGCGGTGAAACCACCGTATTGTACATCGAACGGTGCGAATTCGACTGCAACCTGTTCGATTGCATCATAAGAGAAAGGCATACGCTCTGTTGGATAACCGCTTGAATTCAAGCCAAAGTTATCGTTCATACGCACACCATCAACAGTCAAGCTGTTGAAACGTGGGTTTGCACCACCACACTGGATGTCGCCTGCATTCGTTTCGTTGATGTAGATACGTGGGTCGATACGCACTACGTCTTTTAGGTCACGGTTAGCGGCCGGCGCGTCTTGCAAGTCTGCAAGATTGAAGTTTGCCGCTGGGCTATTACTGCCGTACAACGCATTAGTTGGCGCCGCACCCGTTACACTGATTGTTTCAATATCTTGAGGTTCAAGAACTACATTCACGGTTTCTGAGTCACCTAACGTGAGGTAAACGTTTTCAATGACTTGGCTTTGACCGTTAGGACCTTTAACCATCAACGTGTATGGGCCACCCACTGGCAAGCCTCGTGATGAAAATGTTCCTTGCGCGTTGGTCGTTAAGGTTTTAACTGAGCCAGTGCGTTCATCACGCAACTGAATAGTTGCACCGCTAATGATAGAACCTGATTCTGCGGTTACGACGCCTCGAATGCTTGATGAGGTGTCTTGTGCAAGCGCAGCACCTGATACAGTCATTGCGATGGCAGCGGCCAAAGCGGTGCGCTTAAAAGTTGAGTTAAACATGTGTGTTCATCCCCGTTAGTTCAACACTGTTGTTATGTAATTCAGTCCGTGAAGTGTAATCCGTGATCGTGTCAGTTCTGTGACATGATCAAAAAAAAGCCCCTCAACAAAATTGAGGGGCTCTGAGCCTTAGAACTCGTAGCGTACGCCGAGTTTGACAGACCATGATGATGCGCCAATATCATATTCGTCGTAGTTCTGCGGAGCATAGCCGTTGAACAAGCGTTCGATTTGATATTTACCATCATCAGACAAGCCACCGAAATCATAAAGATCGACTTGTGGATAGCCTAAGCGTTTCTCAACACCCCAGTCACTATTCAATAGGTTTGCAAGGTTATCGATGGTGAAGTACAAGGTACCACGATGACCTTCAGCAAAACCTGGGATTTGCTGCTTAATGCTTAAGTCCAAATTGGTGACCCATGGTTGAGTACCGCTATTGCGATCCATGATGTATCCGCCTGGAGCGATACCAGCACGGTCAAGCACTGCACTCAACTCATCCCAAGAGACTGAGTTGTCCCAGTCGACATTTGGATCGTCTGCACCAGAAGGGATGTAAGCAAGATAAGCTGACTGCGTGTAGAAGTCGCGCGTATCACCGAAATCGCCATCTTGATACATGCTCATGGTGTAGCTAAATGGACGACCTGAGCGACGCTCGTAGAACAAGTTGATGTTAGTTTTGTAACCATCAAAGAATTCTTTTTCGTAACCCACGGTAACTTTGAAGCTGTGCTCAATTTCATAGTCGCCACGAGCCGAGAACGGTTGGTTACGCGATTTAGCTACATAATGCTGGTAGTTACTCTGAGCCTGTGAAGAAGATCCTGGAGAAACCTCTTCGACGTCTTGGTGCGTATAGCTCATGGTCACGTTGAGACCATTATCCCACTGCTTCGCCAATGACTGAGTAAAGATGTAGCTACGGCCATGATCTTCAGCGTTAGTCATCATGATATCGAAATTATCCGAGCGGTTACCGCTGTAGATCGTATCGTAAATGATGCGTTCGCCGTCAGCCGCGGTTCCTGTTGGTTCAAGCGCTGTATTTAACCATACGGCTTCATCTTGCTTACGAATGTATAGCAATGATGTTGTCGCACGGAAATCGTTACCGACCATCGGGATATCGAAGCTGTAGTCAGCAGCCAACTGAGCACGCCAGTCGTTTGGCAGTTCAAAGTTAGGGTCAGTGTAGTTAGTGCTACCTGCGCCTTGCTCTAGCGAGTCCTTGATGGCTTGTGGTACTTGAGTGAAATCCGCTGGATCTGAGCTGTTCGCGAAGTAATCATTGATAAAATCGCTGTTCGCAGATACTAACGTAATACCGTCCTTAGTGAACGGGTTACTGTACCAAACGTTTGGTACTCCGCCATAGAAACGACCTACGCCACCACGTAAAGTAACGTCGTCATTTAAGTAGTACTTAAAGCTCACGCGCGGCAAAATGATGTCCATACCATCAAGGTTTTCTTGGTTACTGAAACCATAGGTATCAACAAAGTTTTGGTTCAACGTCGGTTTGTCATCTGATGACAAACGCTCATAACGAACACCCGCTGTTAACTCAAGATCAGGCGTTGGGTAGAAGGTATCTTCTACGTATAGTGCTGTGGTGTAACGAACCGCATCATACGCAGCGTCTTCTGGATTACCGGTATAAGCGTTCTGGTACGAGAAGTCATAAGTACCGTTGTAGTTACCGATTTCACGGTTTTGGAATCCATCAAAGCTATCGAATTCCCATGCACCTAAACTCTCAGGAACAAACTTGTTGTATAAACGCAGACGCTCATACTCAGCACCGAAAGCAAGCTCATGCTCACCTAATAGGTAGGTCGCATCAAAGTTGAAAGTCAGGTTCTGGTTCTCAACTTTGTTCGCGTGACGATATTGGTCAGCACCGAATTCGTACGCAGGACCGCGGAAGAATTCTTCAACTTTTACTGCGCCAAAGTCAGCGTTGGTGATTGAATCAGACACAACATCTTTATAGGTAATACCCATTTCGGTGATGAAGTTTGCTGACCAGTCACTGTATAGACGTGCGCTGATGTTGCTCATGCGCGTGTGGTAATCATAAATACGTGAGTTAAGTACGACAGTGTTACCGCCACTTGAGTGACCACGGATGTCTGAGTTATCTTGCCACTGATAGGTTAAATCAAGACGGTGATCTTGGTTTACGTTCCAGCTTAACTTAGTTAACCATTTACGGTCTTTATCTTCTGGCGCGCCTGGCAGTGAATCTTGGACGCCGTAAGTGTTTTCCAAAATACTTAGGAACTCTTCGAAGTTCTCACGTGTCGTGTAGAATTCGTTGCTCGCCCCGCTACCCTGGAAGCCGTATTGATAATCGAGTTTACTGTTCCACTCTTCATAGTTGGTGAAGAAGAACAAGGTGTCTTCGATGATCGGGCCGCTTAGCGCCATACCAAAGGTTGAAGTCTTTTGAATCGGCTCAACGTCAACGGTTTCGTATTCACGGAAACCTTGGTCATTACCAGAGGAACCGGTAATACGGTTTAAGCGCTTTGAATCGCCTTTCATGTCAGGTGAAGAGTATTCGTAGAAGAACTCGCCTTCAAACTCGTTAGTACCTGATTTAGTGACTGCGTTAATTGTACCGCCAGAGAAATCGCCTTTCTTACTTGAGAAAGGTGCCACGTCAACTGAGATTTGTTCGATTGAGCTCAATGAAACCGGTGGCTGCTCCGTTGGGTAACCGCCATAGTTTAGACCGAAGTCATCGTTCTGGCCGATACCGTCAACAGTAATGCTGTTTGAGCGTGGGTTACCACCTGCAATCGACATTTCGCCATTACCACGGATAGAAACCAATGGGTTGATACGCGCGATGTCTTTAAGGTCACGACTTAAGCTTGGCATGTTATCGATGGTTTCTTCACCGAAGTTACTGCTCGCGCCACCGCTTTCGGTCATGATAACTGAGCCAGATACTGAAATACGTTCCATGTCGTTATTTTTCAGTTGGCTTGTCACACGTAAGGTATCACCCAAAGCAAGATAAAGATTATCAAGCTCTGCGTCTTGGTATTTGTCTGAATCGATAACGACTGTGTAAGGACCACCTACACGCAGACCTTTCGCAGTAAAGGTACCGTCAGCGCTAGTGACAAACTCGTTCACAGTCCCTGTCGGTTCATGGGTAACGATAACTTTAGTGTTCGCTACTGGGTTTCCTTGTGGGCCTGTGATCACACCGCGCATTGACGATGAGGTCTCTTGAGCCATGACACTCGTCGACATTCCTACTGCTAACGCGATGGCAGCAGAAATACGACTCACCTTGGAGTTGAATTTCATTGAGTTATCCCTGAGGTTGTAATTAAACGTACTAATGGTTTTGGTACAGCAAGCTCACTAGCAAATGAGCTAAATTTTGAGTGCGCATTTATAACGCTGGAATATGACAACTTGATGACACTGAGGGGTGTGCAGAAAAAACTGAGATGGGATGCTGGACGTTCTACTTTACATAAAAACGAGTTAGCAACGCTTAATGAACCACGGTATAACCGTCGGTTTAAGACGGGAAAGCTGACTGCGTGAAAAATTTCACGGCAGCGGCTTAAAACGGGCTGTTTGTGAAGAACATTTAAATTCATTAAGCTTCTGCGACATTTTCGTGTCAGATATGTGACATATTTTAATCAATTTTTATGCGCTTGCCTAGTGTTTAGGGAACCTTTATTCTTCCGTGTTGTCGTATCGTTCCATTTTGCAGGCTTTCAGATGAATTCTATGCGTAGTATCTTTGTATTCTCGTTGCTTTTAATAATGACTTATTCAAACTTCTCTTTAGCGCAAGACTCCGTACGTATCGCGACTTTCAACGTCAGTATGGACTCCAGCAACCACCTTCCCAACTCAGAACTTCCCAACACTCATGCATCGGTGTTACCGCGAGTTTTGCAGGAAAACAATGCCCAAATTCGTGGCATCGCGGAGATTATCCAGCGCGTTCGGCCGGATATTATTCTTCTCAACGAGTTTGACTACGTCCCCCAAGAACAAGGGATTGACGTATTTTTAAACAGTTATTTAGGGGAATCGCAAAATAATCTTAAACCTATTTCGTACCCCTATGTTTACACCGCACCTGTCAATACCGGTTCCCCTTCTGCGTTTGACCTCAACCGGGATGGCAAAGCGACCGGCCGGGGCAATGATGCTTGGGGCTTTGGTTGGTATCCAGGGCAGTACGGTATGGTGATCTTATCAAAGTACCCGATACTGAGAGAACAAATTCGCACTTTCCAACACTTCTTGTGGAAAGACATGCCGGGTCACCATGTCCCTTATGTACACGATGAAGAAGGCAAGCCAACGAATGAGCCATGGTACAGCGATGAGGCTATGGCGCAATACCCGCTGAGCTCAAAGTCTCACTGGGATGTCCCGGTTCAAATAGGTGGTAAAGTTGTACATGTTTTAGCTCAGCATCCAACTCCGCCAGCGTTTGACGGCCCAGAGAACCGCAATGGCATGAAGAACTACGACGAAATTCGTTTCGTGCGTGACTATCTGACCCCCGGCGCTGATAACTACATTTACGATGACCAAGGTCAGCGTGGTGGTATCGCTGCCAATGGCTCTTTTGTAGTACTGGGCGATCTCAACGCGCAAGCCGGTGCGAGCGGCGTGGATGGTGCTATGACTCAGTTATTAGAACATCCGCGTGTCAACGATGTGATGCCAATGAGTGAGGGCGGCGCAAATCACTCACCGGATATTGAGGGATCTAAATATCACACCGCCGCGTGGCGTAAACGGGTAGACTATGTACTGCCTTCTGACGACTTAATTGTGAAAGACGCGGGGATTTTTTGGCCGGTTCAGGGTGAACCAGGTTATGAATTGATGAAAAAACGGGATGCTTCTTCTGACCACCGTCTCGTTTGGCTCGATATCGAACTACCTGAGTGATTGAGGCATAGGCCAAGCACAACGGCTTGGCCTACAAACGCTCATCCAAGTCGCGCAACATGCGCTCGATAATTTCATACCTAAACGGCTTGCTGATAAAGCCCACCATTCCTATTGCGCGGGCTTTTTCTCTTAATTCGGAGTCATCGATAGCACTCACCATGAAGGTGGCGGGGATACTAGGCATCACCTGTTTGAGTTCGCTGTATAGCTCGAGTCCTGACATCTGTGGCATATTCTGATCGATTAACACGCAATCAACGGGCGTCTTTTTTAAAATATTCAATGCATAAACAGGATTCGTTTCTGCGATAACTTGTGGCACACCGATCATTTCAATGAGCTCTTTTAGCACCATTAAATTCGTGGTGTTATCATCGATAACCAGTGCACGCTTTAAACGTTTCATTTCTAATCACCTCATGGGAAACGATATAGTAAACGCACTTCCCTGTTCTAGAGGTTGATAACTGACCTCGCCTCCCATCAGGCGCATCAACTCACGACAAATGGCCAAACCGACTCCAGTTCCCTCCACCGACGTTTGTTCACGTCCAAACCGATTAAATGCTTCAAATAAACGAGCGCGATATAACGGCGGAATCCCCCAACCTTCGTCCTTAACAGTTATTGTGTACACCTCTTCTGTTTGGGCTTCAATCACTTTTACTTTCGAATGTTTAGGACTGTACTTAATCGCATTAGACAACAGGTTAGTGAGTACTTGTTTAAAACGTATCGGATCGGCTTTCAGTTCAATAGCGTTTGGCAATAGCTCGCATTGAACCTGTATTTTTGACGTTTCTAGCGTTTCGCTAAACCAGTCGATCGTCTCAGCAATCAAAAATTGTGGAACGACCTGCTCAATCGTTACTGTAAGTGACTTAGACTCTAGCTTCGACAGCGTTAATATATCATCAACCAAATGATTTAAATGCTCCGCTGCACTGATTAAACGTCTGATTGAATCTCTCTGCCCGACATCCGCTAACTTGAAGCGCAAAATATCTGCAATACCCAGTATGGTCGTCAATGGTGTTTTTATTTCATGCGTAATCGACGACAACAACTTTGATTTAGCACGGTTTGCCTCATTAGCAGCATCCTTGGCAGCCCTGAGGTTTTGCTCGATTGCCTTACGCTCACTAATATCGGTCAGGGTGCCGATAATCAGCGCTTGTCCCGATGCTTCGTCTTCGAGTACCTGGCCGCGACTTTGCACCCACACGTAGCTACCGTCCTTTCGTTGCAATCGGTAGTCAGCGCTCAATGGCCGTTTAGTACGCTGAGCATGCAGTCGTAATGCCTTGACCTTTTCACGGTCGTCGGGATGAATCCAGCTCGAATACTCATCAAGGTTAAACACTCGTTCTGGACGCTGAGATATCTCTTCGAAGTTATCAGTGACTTCGACTCGATTGTGTTCTATTGATTGTGTAATAAGCGACTCACCGCTGCTTTCTAGCGCAAATCTTAATCGCGCTTCATTCTTTCGCAAACTAAATAGGTTGCTGCGTAATTGCTCAGCGACTTGCGTAATTTGTAAAGCGAGCCGATTCAGTTCCGGCGCTTCGAGATCGGGAATCGTAAGTTCGAATTCCTGTCGACCGGTTTGTGCCAACGCATCGGATAACTTTTTCAGATTACGGTTTAATCGCTGACTGAAGCGATATGTGCGACTTTTTACAAATTGAAAATACAGTAAGTAGAAAATCACGAGTCCTGCAAGCAGGATCAGACTGAGCAATTCAGTTTGCCGGTAAATGCTATTGGTACGTGCAAGTAGCTTTTCCTCTTCCACTAATACCAAAACCTGCCAATCCGTTTCTGCGACAGGGTGCCAGGCGGCAATATAAGACATCCCACCCAACGCAATAGCTTCTAAGCTGTCATGATCATGTTGCCAAAGCGACAAAAGATGTTCAGCGCCTTTAATATCTGACAAAGCGGCACTTTGGTAACCGATTTCATCTTGCTTTGCGTGTTTTACTGCAACGCTTTTAGGCACAGTAATATCAAGGCGCTGTTGCGCTCGTTCCGATAAGGCAAGAATCTTCCCCGACTGACTGGCGAGTACCACAAAGCCGTCCCACGGCACGCGCGTGTGAGTTAGATAGTTAACGAGCTTTTCGATGGTGACATCGGCGCCCGCGACTCCTACCAATGAATCGTCCTTATAGACCGGTGCAATCACCGATAACATCCAACCTTGTCCCGCAGGATCGAGGTAAACGGGTGTCCAAACAGGCTTGCGTTCGGGATTGTGTTTTTTATCAGCGAGATAGAAAAAATTAAACTTAGGAATGTTTACGTCGGCCGCGTATTGTGAACCAACATCGATAAACGGATAAATAACGTTGAGGCTATCGTGTGTATTAAAGTAGACCTGCTGTACCCAACTGTCTTCAGCGACCATTTGCCGCATCACTGGAGTTAGTAGATGTAATTGTTCGATACGGTCGAGATTCTGTTGAGGCAATGGTGTCAGCGATGAATAGAAGGCAGCAATCCCATCTTTGCCCAGTGCCTCCTGCGTAAAGGACTGTCCGTTCGCTCCCTGCGTCCACGCTTCATGCCCTTGCCATGTGATCCGTGGGTCATCAAGCACCGCAGCTATCGATTCACGATAAAGAGCCAGTTGGTCCTGTACAGAGGCCAATTGAGCATCCACGACCGTTGCTTGGCGTTTGGCTATTTGCGTTGATTCAGATAAAGCCGTTTCGACGAGTTCTTGTTTGGTTTGCTGTGTTACCCATTGATTGGTCACTACATAAATAGTTATCAGCGCCAGCTCCACCATAATCATGGGTAGCAGTGCATAGCGCCTAAATGCCTGCCAAAGACTCTGACTTAACGAACGGTTTCGATCCATCTTACACCGCTTAACAAATGACTACGAATAAGCGCTACTATGCCGACTTTTTGTTAGTTCGGCAATGGCATAAAAAAGCCCGCGAGTCGCGGGCTTCGATGACTGTGTTATTCCCACTCTATCGTGGCGGGCGGTTTGCCCGAAATATCGTAGGTGACTCGCGAAATACCGTCGACTTCGTTGATGATACGATTCGACACTTTTTCCAATAATTCGTACGGTAAATGTGCCCAACGTGCGGTCATAAAATCGATAGTTTCGACTGCACGCAGTGAAACCACCCAATCATACTTGCGCTGATCGCCCATAACACCGACCGAGCGTACGGGTAAGAACACCGCAAATGCTTGGCTTACTTTGTGATACCAATCGGCTTTGTGCAACTCATCAATAAAGATCGCATCGGCGCGGCGCAACAGGTCACAGTACTCTTTCTTAATCTCGCCCAATACGCGCACACCCAGCCCCGGTCCTGGGAACGGATGACGGTAAAGCATGTTATAAGGCAGACCGAGTTCTAGACCAATTTTGCGTACTTCGTCTTTAAACAGCTCGCGCAATGGTTCAACTAAACCGAGTTTCATATCCTCGGGCAAGCCACCTACGTTGTGATGCGATTTAATGACGTGTGCTTTACCGGTTTTTGAACCTGCTGACTCAATGACATCGGGGTAGATGGTACCTTGCGCGAGCCAGTCGACTTCGGTCAACTGAGACGCTTGCTCATCGAAGATCTCAATAAAGGTATTACCGATAATTTTGCGTTTCTTCTCTGGATCCGCTTCGCCTTTCAGCGCGTCTAAGAAGCGTTGCTCCGCTGCGACGGGAATAATGTTTAAACCAAAGTGGTCACCAAACATTTCCATGACTTGCTCGGCTTCATTTAAACGTAGCAAGCCGTTATCAACAAACACGCAGGTCAGCTGTGAGCCAATTGCACGGTGTAACAACATCGCTGTTACCGATGAATCCACGCCACCGCTTAAGCCCAAAATCACTTTATCGCTACCGACTTGCTCACGAATACGCTCGATCGCGTCTTCGATAATCTGTGCGGGCGTCCATTGTTTTTCGCAACCACAGATACCGCTGACAAAATGCTCAAGCATACGCATGCCCTGACGCGTGTGGGTAACCTCTGGGTGGAACTGAACACCATAAAAACGACGTGATTCATCCGCCATTGCCGCATATGGGCAGTACGAGGTGGTGGCGACGGTATGGAAGCCCTCTGGAATGGCTTCGACTTTATCGCCGTGGCTCATCCACACGTCCAACAATGGCTTGCCGTCTTCGCTGACCGCATCTTCGATCGCTTCAAATAAAGGGCTTTCTGTTACGAGCTCGATTTGGGCATAGCCAAATTCGCGTTCGAGTGAGCCTTGCACTGACCCACCCAATTGATGCGCCATGGTTTGCATGCCATAACACACGCCCAAGACAGGGACACCCGCCTTAAATACATAGTCTGGCGCGCGCGGAGAACCGGCTTCAGTGACGCTCTCGGGTCCGCCCGAAAGGATGATGCCTTTTGGATCGAAGTCTTTAATGTCTTGCTCGTCGACATCCCATGCCCACAGTTCACAGTAAACGCCAATTTCACGGATACGGCGCGCTATTAGTTGGGTGTATTGAGAACCGAAGTCTAAAATCAAAATTCGGTGGTCGTGGATATCTCTGCTCATTGTTGGGTCCCAGTAACAGGTAAAACTAAAAGTAAAAGAGCCGCCTTAGCGGCGGCTCACAAATCGGTATTAAGAACTGCGGTAGTTTGGCGCTTCTTTGGTGATTTGCACATCGTGTACGTGTGATTCACCCATGCCAGCCGCAGTGACTTTGACAAACTGTGGCTTGGTGCGCATCTCTTCGAGATTGGCGCAACCGGTCAAGCCCATCGCCGAACGAACACCGCCCATCTGCTGATGAATAATAGCCGAAATGGGACCTTTGTAAGCGATGCGACCTTCGATACCTTCCGGTACCAATTTTTCAGCTTCATTGCTGTTTTGGAAGTAACGGTCCGACGAACCGTTGCGTTGATTCATCGCGCCAAGGCTACCCATACCACGATATGATTTGTAGTAGCGACCTTGATACAGCTCGACTTCGCCTGGTGACTCTTCGGTGCCGGCTAACATGCTACCCACCATCACACAGTGCGCGCCAGCAACTAAGGCTTTCGCAATGTCGCCAGAAAAGCGGATACCCCCGTCTGCAATCACAGGTACACCGGTACCTTTCAGCGCATCTGCCGCATCGCTAATCGCGGTAATTTGCGGCACGCCACAACCGGTGACGATGCGTGTCGTACAAATAGAACCTGGACCGATACCGACTTTGACGGCGTCTACGCCAGCATCCACCAAGGCTTTCGCACCTGCCGCCGTTGCCACGTTACCGGCAATGATTTGTAAGTTCGGATAGGCTTTCCGGGTTTCTTGGACACGTTTTAACACACCCTCTGAATGGCCGTGAGAGGTATCAATCAGCAATACGTCAACGCCCGCTTCAACTAACAGCTTAATACGCTCTTCGGTACCTGGACCTACACCAACCGCTGCACCTACGCGCAACGAGCCGAGTTCATCTTTACAGGCATTCGGTTTGTTTTCGGCTTTTTCAAAGTCTTTGAGGGTGATCATGCCTTTTAATTTGTAGGCATCATCGACCACGAGAATTTTTTCGATGCGGTGCTTATGCATTAACTGCAAGATTTCATCGCTTTGCGCGGTTTCATGTACCGTAACTAGGCGTGATTTATCGCTCATCACTTCCTTTACCGGCTTAGAATCATCGTCCTCAAAACGTGTATCACGACCGGTCACGATGCCGACCAAGTCGCCGTTTTTCTCGATTACAGGAAAGCCTTGGAAGCCGTGTTCGGCAGTCAATGCTTTAATCTCACCAATGGTGGTGTCGGGGTTCACGGTGACCGGATCATTGACCATGCCACTCTCGTACTTTTTCACTTTGCGTACGTGTGCTGCTTGATCTTCAGGTGTCATATTCTTGTGGATGAACCCTAGGCCGCCTTCTTGCGCCAGCGCGATAGCGAGTGGTGCTTCTGTGACGGTATCCATCGCTGCTGAAACCAACGGGATATTGAGCGTGATGCCACGCGTTAATTGGGTTTTGAGATCCGCTTGATGCGGTAATACGTTTGAGTGCCCTGGGACAAGTAGGACGTCGTCGAAAGTAAGGGCTTCTTGGGCGATTCGCAGCATTTGCAACACTCCGTGACTGGATTCATGTTGCGCGTGGATTTTACTCGATAATGGTTATTTTAGCAACTTATTCTGAACACTTTCTAACGTTAAATTCACCACCTGCCACTTTAACACTGAGCTTTTGCTCTGCTTGCGTCTGCTCAGGCTGCGTAATCACATGACCCTCTTCATCTCGCACAATAGCGTACCCTCTATCAAGCGTATTCAGTGGGCTCACTAAGTTTAATGCATGCAGTAAGGCGCGTTGCCGTTGGTGCTGTTGTTTGAGCCATGCTTCAGCGACTAGCGGTATACGTTGCTGAATCTGCGAGAGCTTTTGTTGAGCGCGCGACAATTCACGTTGCGGGTGGACCTGCTGCAAACGTTGGATAGCATGCTGACGTCGCTGTTGCTGATTAACCAAGGTTCGCTGCTGGGCGCGATACACACGCGCTAATAATTCATCTAAACGCTGGCTTTGTTGTTGCAGCTGTCGTTGCGGATGCTGTTGATTCAGTCGAATTTGTAGTTGTTGTAGTAAACTGTGTTGACGCTCTATGCGGCGCTTTTGGCCGGTCGCCAAACGCTGTTGCAACTGCTGTAAACGATTGACTTGGGCGCTACGATCTTGGGTCACCTGCTCGGCGGCTGCCGACGGTGTCGGCGCTCGCAAATCGGCGATAAAATCACAGATGGTAAAATCAACTTCGTGGCCAATCGCACTGATGACAGGCACCGGGGCATCGAGTAATAGGCGCCCGACTTGCTCATCATTAAAACACCACAGGTCTTCTAACGAGCCACCGCCACGGGTTACTATCAGCACATCAACTTCATTACGCTGAAACGCAGTGTGTAATGCGTTTTTTATTTGCGGTATTGCGGCGTCACCTTGCACGGCGGTCGGGTAAATAATGACGTCGACGCTCGGATCGCGGCGTTTCATCACCGCTAACACATCTTGAATAGCTGCGCCTGTCGGCGACGTGATAACACCAACGCGGCGGATATGTTCGGGTAGTGGCCGCTTGCGCTCTTGCGCGAATAAGCCCTCGGCCGCTAGTTTTACTTTAAGTTGCTCAAACTGCTGCTGCAACAAGCCGATACCGGCCTCTTCCATGTGCTCAACAATGAGTTGGTAGTCGCCGCGCGGCTCGTACACCGTCACCCGACCACGCACCAATACTTGTAAGCCATTTTGCGGGCGTACTTTGGCGCGCTGATTATTACCACGAAACATGGCACAACGTATTTGGGCGCGTTCATCCTTTAAGGTGAGGTACCAATGGCCCGAGTTTGGTGCGGCAAAATTGGAGATTTCGCCCATCAACCATACGTGTCCAAAGCCCTGCTCTATTGCCTTGCGGATATCGCTGTTGAGTTGTGTGACGGTATATATCGACATGGGCAAATCATAGCACAACCGAAGAGCGTGCTACCATATTGCATTTGGACGTCTAAACATCTTGACGGTTAAACGTAAGTATTGCTAAATTGAACTCATCCATTAATCGGCGTTGAGGTCATCATGGTTTTTCCGGTAGGACGCTCCTTTTATACAGAAACACCTTATGGACGGGTGAAAGGTTTTCGCTTCGGTAATAGTGACGCGAAGCCCGAACATACGATTATTGTGCAAGGCGGTATCAGCGCCAGCGGTCAACTGTGGCGCTTAGACGGTCATGGGTGGTGGCAGTCGTTACACCCGCTATTTGCGCCGCACCCTGAGCTGCAAGTGATCAGTTTAGATTATCTCGGCGGTGTCGGTGGTTCTGATACGCCAGAAGAGCCTATCACTCTGTCGCAGCACGCTGAGGCTTATGCCAGCGTATTGCGTTCACTCGGTTTAACACAACCAGGTGCCTGGTTGGGTGGTTCGTTTGGCGGCGTACTCGGTTTGCAGTTGGTTCAGGATGGGCTCATTAAACCCGATGCACTGGTCGTGATTGGCGCGGCTCATCAACCTTCGGTGCAATCGGCAGCACTGCGCCTATTTCAGCAAGCGTTATTGCAACAAGCCGATTGTTCCCAACAAGGCGTCGTGTTGGCGCGGGCACTGGCCATGTTGACTTACCGCAGCGCAGATGAATTTGAGCAGCGCTTTAATGATGGCGATGAAGCTTTTAGCTATTTACTGGCGCAAGGTGAAAAGTTACTTAAGCGGCATGGCCAGCATGCGCAGAGCTTGTTTACCCATTTGACGCCTATTTTAAACGAGTACCGAATCGACCCATCGCGCGTTACGGTGCCGGTGCAACTGGTTGGCTTTGAGTCCGACATTATTGCGCCCCCGCGCTTGATGCATCAGTTAGAGGCGGCGTTACCTGATTGCCGTGGACTCGCCCTGATTGATACACCCTTTGGTCACGACGGCTTTATTAAGAACGTAGCCGACTACGCCGCTGTTGTGCGCCATTTTTTGCCCCAACTAGAGACGACACGGGGTGCTCAATCACCCCTGACCGAGGATATTTTATGAAAGACGAAACGTTAGCGATTCATCATGGTTATACCACCGACGCAACTACCAAGGCGGTTGCTACGCCGATTTATCAGTCGGTCGCTTTTGAGTTTGATAACGCCCAGCATGGGGCCGATCTATTTGATTTGACGGTGCCGGGTAATATTTATTCGCGTATTATGAATCCGACTCATGATGTACTCGAGCAACGCGTTGCCGAGCTCGAACATGGCATCGCTGCACTCGCCGTTGCATCGGGGATGGCTGCGATTGAATATGCGCTGATCACGCTCGCCAGTCAGGGCGATAATATTGTCACTACGCCGCAGCTCTATGGGGGCACCTATACCTTGTTCCGCCACATGCTGCCCTCGTTTGGCATCGAGGTACGCTTTGCTGAAAATGATACGGCAGAAGCGGTTGCTGCGCTCATTGATGACAACACCAAAGCCGTTTATTGTGAAACCATTGGCAACCCCGCGGGTAATGTAGCGGATTTAGAAGGACTCGCTGAGGTCGCTCATGCCCAAGGCGTACCGTTAGTGGTTGATAACACAGTGGCTTCACCGGTGCTCTGTAAACCCATCGATTTTGGCGCCGATATTGTCGTGCACTCGTTAACCAAGTATATCGGTGGCCACGGGACCTCGGTGGGCGGACTGATCGTGGACTCAGGTCGTTTTGACTGGGTTAAGCATAAAGACCGCTTCCCACAGTTTAGTCAGCCGGAGCCCGCGTATCATGGCATTGTCTATACCGAGGCATTTGAGGCTGCTGCTTTTATTGCCCGGGTCAGGACCGTTGCGCTGCGCAATACCGGTGCGGCGATTTCACCGTTTAATGCGTTTTTAATCCTGCAAGGGCTCGAAACGCTCCCGCTACGGATCGAGCGTCATTGCGAAAACGCACTGAAAGTGGCTGAGTATTTGCGTGAGCACCCGCAGGTTGAGTGGGTACGTTTTGCCGGCTTTGAAGATGACGCATATTACCAACGGGTGCAAAAATACATTAATGGCGGTGTTCCTGCTTCGCTGCTGACCTTTGGCATTAAAGGAGGGTTTGAGGCCGGTGTCCGTTTTTACGACGCATTAGCGCTATTCAAACGTTTGGTGAATATTGGCGATGCTAAGAGTTTAGCGTGTCATCCTGCCTCAACCACTCACCGCCAGCTCAATGAGCAAGAACAAGCGGCGGTTGGTGTGACACCTGAGGCGATACGCCTTTGTGTGGGTATCGAACATATTGACGATATTATTGGGGATCTCGAGCAAGCCTTACAGCAAGCATAAAAAACGGGGCCTCGGCCCCGTTTAATCATCTTATTCTTTATCTTCTTTTTTGATATGGACATCCATTTGTGGGAACGGAATACCAATACCTTCTTCATCTAACCGATCTTTAATCTTCTCGAGTAAGTCCCAGCGCGTTGGCCAGTGATCCTCGGTTTTAGTCCACGGACGCACATTAAAGTCCACTGAAGAACTATTGAGTGCTGTAACGGTCACGACAGGCTCTGGATCTTGCAAGATGCGCTCGTCATTTTTGAGCACCTCCATTAATACTTTCTTGGTTTTTTGCAAGTTAGCGCTGTAACTGACACCGATCACTAAATCGATACGACGGATCGGTTCGCGGTTGTAGTTAGTAATAGCGCTGCCAATCACTTGTGAGTTCGGCAGATAGACCACTTTACGATCCGGTGTTTTTAAGATGGTCTGGAAGATATTAATTTCTTCAACCGTACCTGCTGTCCCTGCGGCTTCGACGTACTCACCCGAACGAATAGGACGGAACATGATTAATAATACGCCCGACGCGATGTTCGAGAGTGAACCTTGCAATGCTAAACCGATGGCAAGACCCGCGGCACCTAATATGGCAATAAACGATGTGGTTTCAACACCGATTTGATTCAATGCGACCATCAATGCGGCGATGAAAATCAGTGATTTAACAATGGCTGTTAAAAAGCTGATAACAGCATTGTCGACCTGCCGTTTTTGCATCCCTTTGCGCATGATTGAGGCGAGGATTCGCGTCACTATTGAAGCGGCAAACAGAATAACAATCGCGACAATCACTTTGATCGAATATTCGATCAGCATGTCTTGGTTATTATTAATCCAATCAATTATAGCTTGCATCAAAATGTCCTTTTGTTGGCAACGATACGGATATATATAGCATCTGATTTCTTGAAGATGCGTTCAGATTAACGATTTATTTTGATCTCGGCAAGTTGGCAAACACTAAATTGAGAAACGATAACGTCCCTGATTGTCCGGTCGTCCTAAATAACTCAACATTTTTGCCAGTCCTTCGGGCGTTCTGGGATTGGGTTGCACCGTACCATTCACACGTATTGAACTGGGGCTCACCGTACCCTCGAAATTAAGACCTAAACTGTTCTCTCCCGCCATCGACAGGGCTACTGCCCCGGCTTGTGCACAGCTTAGGCTAAGCGGAAAATCACCCAGCGGCTCCCAGCGGTGATTAACCAGTACGCGAATGTTTGAACCTGACGCGTTTCCTTTTAATGCACTACAAAACTTGGCGCCCGACAGATCATTCAGTGCATAATTTTCTAATGCGATACGCCATTGTCCTTCTGTCTTTAATGGCATATTAAAATTAACCAGTTGCATCAGCGGCGCCAACTCACCTGTCGCACGCAGTTGAGTCAATTCAATCGAACTCAATGACGCACTGCCTGATGCTTGCGCGGCCAGTGGATTATTTTTGCTCGGTACCGTCACAGAAAAGCCGAGTTGACCGGTAATCAGCTGACTTGGTGCCAGTGACCAGCTGACGTTATGAAAAGCGGTATGATTAACCACCGCATAACCAATCCGGCCTTGCCATAACGTGCCCGATACTTGCTCAACATAAATACCCGCTGGCATTGGCAACCAATACACAACCGCAGCGGGAATGTAGGCAATCAGTGCAATGAGATAGACTGGAATTAACCACAACCACTTCTTCATGATTTCTCCGTTACCAACACTTGTCGCACACGTACTTTGCCGAGTTCGTCTAATCGAGCTAAATCGAGTGTCGTCACTTGCAATTGATAGGTTTGTTCAAGCGCATATAACCAGCTCATCGCTTGTTGATACGAGGTTTCATCGACACTGACGATGAGTCCATTGTTTTGCGGCTGCATCCGTGCAATTTGGATCTTATTGCTGGCAGCCGCTTCGTTGACGCGCTGCGACAACGACCCACTGACCTCGGATTGTGCTTGGGTTGCAGACAATGACTGATAGCGTGCCACTTGTTCACGCAGCCAGAGTAACTGTTGCTGTTGCCCCTCTAAGCGCCGTTCTGCTAATTGCTGGGCGCTATAGGTGGGTTGCCAGATGGCAAAGTAGATTATGGCAACGATGATAACGGCACCGAGTCCTTTGACGAGGTTTTGCTCACGTACCGCAAGTTGCGCCCAGCGCTGTTGCGCACTTTGTACTACGGGCGTTTGCGCGATTTTTTGTAGTAATGGTGTAAGACGACTCATGAACGACCTCCTTGATAGGCGATAGTTAAGGTGCCAGCAACACCATCACCACGGTTATTCAGTGCGCCCTGTTGTACCTCAAAACCGAGTTGCTGTGCTTGGTTCTGGAAGGCTTCAAATTGTGAGAAATTCTGTGCCACAGCTTGCATTCGCAACGCACCATCTTGATAACGCAATAACTCGAGGCTCAGTTGTGGTTGTTGCTGAAACGCCGGCGCCAGCTGGTCCAGCATTGCCAATGCCGATGGCATCGCTTGATCATCGATACCTAAGGATTGTAATTGCTGACGCATCTGCGCGCGTAGATTAACGATGCGTGTTTGATTCGGAAACGTCTCTTTGTACAACGCTTCTGCTTGCTGTTGCAGCTGCTCTGCTTGGTGATTTAAATAGGCTGTTTTGACCCAGCTACTCGCCAGCGTCACTGCCAGAGCGATACCTGCCGCCCACGCCAGCGGCTGCCAACGTATTTCAAGGGTTCGTTTGGCTCGCTTGGGTGCATACCGTTGACCGCGAATATCAAGACTGACCCGCTGGTTGGCAAACGCCACCATTGGCAGCTCACTGTTGGCAAACTCGAGCGCTAACGTGCTGTCGTTGAGCGCAATGTCAGAATAAGCCACCACGTGATTGGTTTGTGGGTACTCACTCTGTTTTAATCCGACCACGGCGTCCGCCAATGTTTGCTCAACGGCTAAGCCATCCCAACGCGCCATACGAATGAGCACGTCGTCAGCGATTTGCACACCTGTCCACTGTTGTTCGCTCTCTGGTTCTGGCAGCATCAGGTAGTCAACCGCCCACTCATCGGCTTCAAGATGTGCTGCGGCCAACCATTGCTGCCACTGCTGCATTTCACTATGACGGACAACCGCGACGGGGATCTGGCCTTCTTTAATGCCATTTTCCGCCCAAGCAAAATGCAGGCTATCAATGTCATCTGCCAGTTCATCTTCCAGCGCGTAAGGGATTAGCTTATCGAGGTGACGTTTGCCACTGTTAGGAATGGTGACTTTACGCATCGAAATCGCTTGCCCCGGACACAACAGGGTCACCTGACAGCGCTTTGCCTGCTCGGTCAGCTGCGTCAGTTCAGCTGGATCATTGAGCTCACCACTAGCAATCACTTCGGCACCTGAGGGCTGCCAAATTAGCCAGCTTATTCGTGGCTCGGCATCGGAGGCCGGTAACCTGATGAGTAAGCGTTCTTGCATATCAATCTTCTCCCATGGCTCGGTACACAACACGCGCTTGACCTGCTGTCAGATGTAGCACTGAGCGAGCGGTGGTCTCTAACGACCCCCATTGTATATAAGCTTGTAGTAAAAAGTACTCACTGCTAACAGCGAGTTCATCGAGCGAGCCAGTTTCACCGTCCTGCGCCCCCGTAAGTAAACTATCTTGCAGCAATTCTTCGCGGCTTTCATAGCCCTGTTCAGGGCGTGCCTGAATCAATTGTTTTGCACCATCCAAGGTTAGCTTACCTTGAGTCGCCGCTACCAGCAAAACCGCGCGCTCTTCATCGAGCGTGTTGACGTTAATACGTAACTCTGCGTTACCCGGAACAGCGCACACGTAAGGCTTAATACGTTGCACGACTTCAGCCGTAAAACCTTTAATCATGCGCAGCTCACTGACATCAAATAACAACCCATTGGCGGTTTGATAAGGGTGTGGTAACGCTTCGTAATCGGGGTCTTCGGCACCACTTTGCGACAGTTCACTGTCGCTGTCGAGCCAGTCGGTCAGTGCGCCTGCCAAACTCTCGGCTTGGAAGGCATCAAGCTCTAGGCTCACGAGTAGTTGTTGAAACTGCTTGCGGCGTTTTTCAAGGCTGAGGCCTTGCTGCTCAGTGCCAGCTAAACTGTTGAGGTTGAAACAACTACGTAAATCCTTTACTTGCGCAGCTATCTGTCCGCCTTCCACCGGGAACGGCCCGGCGCGTTGTGCCCAGTTCTGATTGGCATGAACGATGCCGTCATCACGTTCGATTTCCTGTTGCAGCACTTCCTTGAGAACGGCTTCGCCGCTTAGCCACATCCAATAGCTTTGTTCTGATTGTTCAAAGCTGGCCGTGCGCGTCACTTGGCGTTGTAATTGAGTACCCAAGTTCGTTGCAATGACAGCGATGATAGCCATCACCAACAACACGGTAATAAGAGCGACACCTTGCTGCTTACGCATTGTTGTCACCCTCTTTCTTGACCGTTTGTGCAGGCTCAACACCGGTTAAAAAGCGCCGTCTAATTTCGCCGTAGTCTTCACTATTAATCGTTAACTCGATGGCGGCCGGGAAGTCATCCGGTGTTTCCCAGCTAGTGCGCCAGCCGGCCTCAATGCCTTGATTCGATTGCGACTGTTGAGACGAACGATAAAAGCGTACTTGGAAGGACTTTACGCCCTCCAGCAGATCTTGCACTACCGGCTCACCACTGCGATCGTTTACATACGGGTAGGTCATACGCTGTAAAACATTATCTTGCACGCGATAGACCACCGGCTGAAGTTCACTGCGTGGCAACATTAAGCCAGGGTTATCGTAGCCGCTGCGCACAAATCCTAAAACGCCACTTTGTGATTCAATAATGCGTTCGTCGTTGGTAATCAGCTGTTGTGCGACTTCTAAACCATTGGGACGCGTCGGCTTAGGCACCGCTTGGCGCATATCTTGTTGGATAAGCAGCCAAGTGAATTGCAGTTGCTCGATACGTTCGGAGGATTCTTCCGACAAGCTTTTGGTACGCGACATTTGGTCAAGCACCGTGTAACTTGCGAGCCCTATCAAGGTAAAAATAACCATGGTGACCATGATCTCAACTAAGGTGAAACCGCGTTCAGAGCGCATTATCGCCTCCGTCGGTATCGGCTAATTGAGGTTTACGAATATATTGGGTCAGTCGCGCCCATTGGTAATCCTGCTCCCCCTGTGTGACTTCAATAGTCACCGCCACCACATTGGGTGTGACCGTTTCAACCACTTGTTGCCGCCACTGCCACTCAACGCCGCCTTGGCGTTCACTACCGCGCTGATTATCTTTAATCGGCCAAGTGGTTGTTAGATTCAGCTCGGTCAGCCGATTAGCCGCTACGTACTGGGCAAAGGTGCGCTGTTGGATGGTGCTTAAACTATTAAGGTGACCGCTTGCAGCCGACACAGCCGCCAGTGCCGCCATCGCAAAGATGGCGATGGCAACCATGACCTCGATTAATGTAAAACCACGATTATTGCGTTTCATCACTATCTGCTATGCGAGTGGTCCATGCGCTATCAGCAATTAACCAGTAGCTCGGTTCGGTATCAAAGGGCGCGGCAAACTGAATCGAAAATTGTGTCAACTCACCTGTCGGCAGTATCAGTAACTGAGGCATCGGCTGATCTTCGTCGTCATTATCATCAGACGGCGAAAACAGGGTGTTTTCTAACTGCTTTTCTTGCGCAATAAAGGGCGGTTCATCGATGCGCCACTCGAGACTGAGGTTATCTTGGTAATCCTGAGCGGCTAAGCCCTTTTCATTGACCGCTTGCCAACGCCAGCCTTCTTCGGTTTGCTGCCACCTTAAAAACTCATACCCTTCGGTGTTAAGTAACAACCCGAGCGGACGTTGCTCTATCATGGCGCGTTCACGCGCCCACTGGAGCTGGGCTTTCAGTGTGGCGGCGGCGGTTTGTGGCGTGGTTTCATCGCGGGTCATGCTCGGCACAGTAAATACCACCGATGCAGCAATCAAACCCACGATCGCCATCACCACGAGAATCTCAACAAGGGTAAACCCTGATGGCTTGCACGCCGATGAGCGCATTACTTAGTTGGATTCGTTGTCTTGTCCGATCATCCAGTTACCAAAATCATCATCAGTGCCTGGCTGTTGATCGGGACCGGGTGAGAAAATATCGATATCGTCGTACTCACCGGGGTTAAGTAACATATAGTCGTTACCATACGGGTCTTGCGGCAGACGTTGAATATAGCCGCCATTGCGGTAGTTGCGTGGCTGCGGATCAACATTAGGCCGCTCCACCAAGGCTTCTAAACCTTGTTCTGTGGTTGGAAACATGCCGTTATCTAAGTGATATTGCGCTAACGCGTTCTCAAGCGAGACTAAGTCTGCTGTCACTTTCTGTTTATTCGCCTGCTCTTGGCTGCCCAACACATTGGGTAGAATCATGGTAGCGAGAATACCGATAATGGCGATAACCACCATAATTTCGACCAATGAAAAACCTTGATTTTTACGCATCATATTTAAAACCCTATACTCTGGTTCAACTGCAAAATTGGCTGAATAATTGACAATACAATAAAGAATACAATCCCGGCCATCGAAACGATAAGCACCGGCTCAAAGACTTTGAGTGATATTTGCACCAATGATTCAAATTCTCTGTCTTGGTTATCTGCGGTGCGTCGCAACATTTGCTGTAACTCACCGGATTTCTCACCTGCGGCGATCATGTGGAGCATCATTGGTGGAAACAAACCGGTTTCTTGCAATGCCGCACGCAGTGATGCCCCCTCACGTACCCGCGTTGCCGCTTCGTCCACGGCTTCTCTGATCGCACGGTTACCAATCACTGTGGCTGTGATTTTAAGTCCATCGAGTAACGGCACTGCCGATGACGTAAGTATACTCAAGGTACGCGCGAAACGTGCAGTACTGACGCCCCGAATCACTCGACCTAGCAACGGCAACTTTAACAGCCGTTTATGGTATTTAAGCTCATGTTCGGGCTTCTTTAACCATTGCTTAAAGGCAAACACCAACACCACAATTCCGGCTAAGATAAACAAGCCCCAGTTCTGCAAAAACTCCGATAAACCAATCATAAATTGAGTGGTGGGTGGTAACGTCTGTCCGAGGGTAGAAAAGTTGTGCACGATTTGCGGCACAATAGACACTAGCAGAAAGATCACAATACTGATCGCCACTAATGTCAGCATCACTGGATACACCAAGGCTTGCGTCAACTGGCTCTTCATATGCTGGCGTTGTTCGGTGTAATCGGCTAACTCATCCAGGACTTGATCCAAGTGGCCTGACTTTTCACCGGCAGCGACCATC
This sequence comes from Idiomarina baltica OS145, assembly GCF_000152885.1. Classification (GTDB taxonomy): domain Bacteria; phylum Pseudomonadota; class Gammaproteobacteria; order Enterobacterales; family Alteromonadaceae; genus Idiomarina; species Idiomarina baltica. Next base: position 17,981 of record NZ_CH672410.1, on the reverse strand, counting down.
GCTGTGTAGAGCGAATCGAACACGCCGGGATATTCCGCCATCGCCTCCGCGAGACCATAACCTTCGACTACTTTACTGCGCACCGCCATGAGTAGTTGTTTCATGCGTGGCTTTTCACTTTGGTCTGCCACGGCGAGCAAACACTGCTCAATGGGTAAAGCCGAGTTGACCAAAGTGGATAGCTGGCGAGTAATCAGCGCTAAATCTTGTGCTTTGACACGGCGTACACGACGCCAACGACTTTGCTGTTGACCTTTCTTGTGTTCTTGTTCGGCAGCAGGCATAACATCCATGGGGATAAGCCCTTGGTCGCGCAGTTGCTGACGCACCTGACGGATGGTGTCTGCTTCGATGATGCCTTTCTTCTTACGCCCATCTGCCGCCAGCGCATGATACTCAAAAGCCGCCACAGATTACTCCTCGCGCGTCACGCGCAAAACTTCCTCAAGGGTGGTTACGCCATGGCGTACTTTCGCCAAACCATCGCTGCGAATGCTCGGGGTATGCTTACGCACATAGCGTTCAATGGACTGCTCGCCGTGACCGTTATGAATGAGCTCACGTACGTGCTCATCCACTTCGATGAGTTCATGTATGCCCGTACGTCCGCGATAACCTGTCTGGTTGCACTTTTCGCAACCTTGTGCACGGTAAATCGTCAACGCTGAATCAGTCACACCGAGTAACGCGCGCTCTTTTTCGTCGGCCTGATGCGGTTGCTTACAGTCTGGGCACAAGGTCCTTACTAAGCGCTGTGACAACACCGCGAGTAGGCTTGAGGACAACAAGAATGGCTCTACGCCCATATCTTCCAAGCGGGTTATCGCGCCCGCTGCGGTATTGGTGTGCAGCGTCGACAAAACCAAGTGACCGGTTAATGACGCCTGTACCGCAATTTGTGCGGTTTCGATATCGCGGATCTCACCGACCATAACGACATCAGGGTCCTGACGCAAAATCGCACGTAAGCCCCGCGCAAAAGTCATATCAACACGCGGATTAACCTGCGTCTGCCCGATACCATCAATTGCGTATTCGATCGGGTCTTCAACCGTCAAAATGTTGCGGTCTTTCGAGTTAATCTCGGTCAATCCGGCATAGAGCGTGGTCGACTTACCCGAGCCGGTAGGACCGGTAACCAAGATAATACCGTGAGGTTTATGGATCAGCTCGGCGAATACTTCGCGGTTGGCTTCTGTCATACCGAGTTGCTCGAGATTAAGGCGGGCATTGTTTTTATCTAACAAGCGCAGCACTACGCGCTCACCGTGATTCGATGGCATAGTCGAAACCCGCACATCGACGGCGCGTCCGGCAATCAGTAAAGAGATACGTCCGTCTTGTGGCACTCGCTTCTCGGCAATATCCAGCTGCGCCATAACTTTAATACGGGAAACCAACAATGAAGACAGCTTGCGATTAGGTGTCAGCACCTCACGCAGAACGCCATCGATACGAAAGCGAATGGTTAACTGCTTCTCGTAGGTTTCGATGTGAATATCTGATGCACCTTCTTTAATCGCCTCGCTCAACATCGCGTTGATCAGTTTGATAATAGGCGCGTCATCTTCACTTTCTAATAAGTCTTCGGTTTGCGGCAGCTCATCCGCTAATGAGAATAAATCGGACTCATTGCCGATATCTTCCATCAGTTGTTTCGCCTCGGATGAGTCGCGCTGATAGGCTTGGGTCAACAAACGCTCAAATGCTTCGGTATCGTGCCGTTGCAAGGTAAATACCTCGCCTAAACGACGTCGTACCTCAAGTAGCGTTTCCGCTGACGCGCCGTCGCGATGATGCACGACGGGCGGCTCGCCATCTTCAACCACAACACCAAAACGCTTAGCAAAGCTAAAGGGTAAGCGCTTTGTGGCAATATTACTGGCATCAGTCATCTTGCTGCTCTTTTAACTCTTCTTTAATCGCGCCCTTTTCGTTGAGGTACTCCTCAAAGCTCGGCGGCAAGGTTAAATCGCTGTTCCAGTCGTTCATCACTGGTGTTTCTTTATCAGGCATCAGTGCCACACCACGAGACCGACGATCGAGTTGTAGTGCTCGCATGTAGTTGTATTTTTGCTTACTGATATCAGAGAGCTTACTACCGTTACGAACGATAGTTGGCCGGATAAATACCATCAAGTTGCGCTTTTGTGTGGATGTTGAGGTTGAACTGAACAACCGACCGATAAAAGGAATATCGCCAAGTAATGGAATCTTCGATACCGATTCTTGGACATCCTCATCTATCAAACCGCCGAGAACGATAGTTTCGCCGTCCTCAGCCATCACGGTGGTCTTTAACTCGCGTTTGTTCACGATAACATCGACCGATGTTGCGCCACTTAGACTCGAGACTTCTTGTTCTATTACCATTTGTACGGCATTACCCTCGTTAATTTGCGGGGTGACCTTGAGCTTAATACCGATTTCTTGGCGATCCACTGTTTGGAATGGGCTTTGGTTATCATTGCCGAGTGTGGAGCCTGTGATCGTTGGTACTTCCTGACCGACTAGAAAACTGGCTTCTTCGTTATCAACTGTAACAATACTTGGCGTGGCTAGGATATTAGAGTTGGTATCTTGTGAGACAGCTTGAACAACCGCCGCCCAATCATTTTGGATTGTTCCAAACATCATTCCGTTTACGTTGCCAAGCAAGTTCGCTAGAAGCTCTAAATTGCCACGCTCTTCGGGATTGGTCGTTGTCACTGTTTGACCATTATCGTTGACGGTAGTCACCGATGTACCCTCGCGCGGGCGAGCCTGGTAAGCTGCTGCGGCTAAACTACCGATCGGAACTTGGTTACCCGTATTGTATTGAACTAAGCCGCCATTTTCACTGATCCATTGGATACCAAAATCGACATTATCGCCTTCTAATACCTCAACGATAATCGCCTCGACTTGCACTTGCGCTCGACGAATATCGAGATCACGGATTACGTTCTCAAGCGCTGCTAACATGTCGGGTTCAGCGGTTATTACCACCGTGTTAGTGGATTCATGCGCACTGATACTGATGCTGTTATCAGCACGGTTTCGTACTGAATTCTGGCCCGTTTGTTTCGCTTCTTCCGCTTTGATCGACTGACTGACGTTTTGTAATACTTCGACCATTTCCTCGGCGCGCGCATACTTGAGGTAGTAAACGCGGGTGTTACCCTCAGTTTTAAGGTCTTGGTCGAGTTGCTTTATCAATTTAACAACCCGAGAACGTGCGCGCGGCTCACCGCTGACAATAACGCTGTTACTGCGTTCATCGGCGACAATTTTCGGAATCAATAATGCAGGTGTGCCATCGGCATTCGCTTTTTCAAATAAATTTTGCGCAATCCCTACCAGTTCACGTGCCGAAGCATACTGCAGTTCCACGATGTCGACATCCTGGTCACCGGCTTTATCAACACGTTCGATAATTTGCACCAAACGAGAAATCGTCTCGGCACGACCTGTCATCATGATGACATTGGAGGGGTCATAGCTTACCACCATACCGCCGCCCGTTTGGTCGTTTAACTGACGTAATAACGGTGCCAACTCACGTACTGAGACGTTTTCTACCGGCACCACCCGAGTGATCATGGTGTCGCCTTGTTCGTTTTGGTCACCCGCAACCACCGGCAAAGGCGCATGTTGAGCATCTTTGTCTCGGATAACTTTAATCACCCCCGAATCCATCTGCACCGCAGCAAAGCCATACACTTCTAGGACATTCAAAAAGAATTGATAATACTGATCTTCGTTCATTACATCGTAGCTACGCACATCGATGGTGCCACGCACATTCGGATCGATAATAATGGTTTTACCCAAGTTACGACCGACCACCTGTATAAACTCAGTAATATCCGTATTTTTAAAACTAGCGGCGTATTCTTGCGCAATTGACGGCGCAGGCATCGTCATTGATACCGAACCGACTGCAATGGCCAGCGCACTCAACCATGTTTTTGGACCAAAACGGGTAACTGTCATAATTATTATTCCTGCTGGTTAGGAAGCTGCAGACTCAGCTCGATACGCTCGCCGTTACGTAGCACCGTCACATTTGCTTCGGTTGCGTCCTGTAATTGGCTGCTCAACTCTGAGGCTTGTTGCATATCGGTCAAGTCATAACCGTTGATTGCGACGGCTAAATCGCCTTCCTGAAAGCCTGCTTGATAAAATATATCGGCCTGATTACCAGGCGAAAGGCGGTAGCCTTGTAAGCTACCTTGCTCTAAAACGGGTGTGATAGAAACGTAGTCTAATAGTTGACCCGGATCTTGTTTAACTCGTTGCAATGCGTTCGCGGTCTCTTTCGGTTCATTAGCGTCAGTTTTACCACTACTTTCGACAACTAACGATAATGCTGGACGGTCTTCACCAATGTCCTCTAATTGCAATGTTTCTAAACGCCCACCGTTATCGAGAATGACACGATCGGCAAGGATTTGTTCCACACTGACACGGCTTCGCCCTATCGTATCACCGACAATGTAGGTCGATTGCTTACCCGCCTGCTCAATAATAGCCGCTGACCGCTCGGGTCGCGAACTGGCAGAGACTCCGACTAAACGCACGTTCAATGACGTTTTAGGTGCGTTTGCATAATCATTACCATGCGTTTGGGTGCCGGCCTGCTGACGGCCAAAAATAGGCAATTGCTGTAACTGAGCGAGATCGACACTTTGGTTGTCGCGACTTTGTGAACGCACGTCTACGTCTGGACGTTGCTGAGTCTCTGGCGTGGGCGTAACAAACCACCACGTTGCTTGCGCAGCAACAATGACGACCCATATCCACAAAAGCACCGTTACTAAGGTGATCGAGCGGGATATCCACTGACTCGCGTTCTGGGTTGATGGCGTTAGGCTTATCAATTTAATTCACTTTTATCGTTGTTGTTTTACCGAAGCAATGCACTACATCCGTATAGGAATTTGATACAATATACGCAACTTGATGGCTAGCGCTAGTCTCGCATCGTCGAATTATAGTAATTTGATGTTTTTGCATTGTAGCGTAGGCACGAGTAGTCAACAATCGATTAACACTAATTTTATAATATTTTCGTGACGATTTTATGACACAAGACAGTGGTGTAAGGCTCGACAAATGGCTCTGGGCAGCGCGCTTTTATAAAACGCGGGCGCTTGCACGTCAGATGGTTCAATCTGGCAAAGTACACGTTGCAGGTAAACGCAGTAAGCCCTCTAAGCTCGTGCAGATAGGTGATCGAATTACCTTACGACAAGGCTTTGACAGCAAAGAGGTCGAAGTATTGGGGCTGAGCGAGCAACGACGGGGAGCGCCTGAGGCACAATCACTTTACCAAGAGTCTGAAGCGAGTATAGAGAAACGCGAGCAGAATGCTGAGGCGCGTAAGTTGAATGCGCTTTACAACCCACATCCCGACAAACGTCCGGATAAGAAACAACGCCGGCAACTGATTAAAATGAAAGATGGTGGTAATACATGACAACCCAGCTTGACTATCCAACCGATCAACTCGCGCGCTACAGCTTTGCAGAGCAAGATGTACGCGGCGAGATGGTGCAATTGACCAGTAGTTACCAAAGCTTAATTAAAGGACATCAGTATCATCCGGCGGTACAACAGTTGCTTGGTGAAATGATGGCGGCCGTTTCGTTGCTGACTGCGACACTCAAGTTTGAAGGTCATATTGCGGTGCAACTGCAAGGCGATGGACCGGTTAATTTTGTCGCTGTTAATGGTAACCATGCATTAGAACTACGCGGTATTGCTCGGGTGCGCGCTGATATTGGTGAAACTGATTTACGCAGCCTGATTGGCCGCGGGCAACTGATTATTACCTTGACTCCGCAAGATGGCGAGCGCTATCAGGGCGTTGTCAGTGCCGACGCCGATTCACTCGCAGAGGTTATTCAAGACTACTTCGAACAGTCTGAACAGTTGTCGACCCGCGTTTGGCTATTCGCCGATGGAGAGCATGCTGCGGGTATGTTTTTACAACGCATGCCTGCCTCGGGGAAAGACATGGTTGGCTTTGAGCACTTGGCGACCTTGACCGAGACCGTGACCGCACAAGAATTGTTTACACTTCCGGCTGAACAACTGCTGCATCGTCTGTATCACGAAGAAACCGTACATATGTATCCATCGCAACCGGTTAGCTTTGTATGTGGCTGTTCGAAAGAGCGCACATTAGAGGCATTGGCGTCAGTCCCTGTTGACGAGCTTAAACAGATCCTTGAGCAGGATGGCGAGATTGTCATGACCTGCGACTACTGTCTGACGGAATATGTTTTTAAAGACGAAGACTTCGCGTAGCCGCGCGGCTACGTATGGATAAAAAAAGAGGTCCTGAGGACCTCTTTTTGTGCTATTTGCTCTTCTTAACAAACTTCATCAACCGACGACGTTTGCGTTGCTGCGATAGCGTCAGGTTGTTCTTCTTACCGGCATACGGGTTTTTCGGCTCTCGGAACTCAACTTTAATCGGTGTTCCCATGACCCCAAGCGCCTTACGGAAATAGTTCGTTAAATAGCGCTGATAAGAACCTGGCAAGCGAGTAACCTGATTACCGTGGATCACGATACGCGGTGGGTTATAACCCCCAGCATGCGCATATTTCAGTTTCACTCGACGCCCCCCAACCAATGGCGGCTGATGCTCTTCTTGTGCCATCTCCATAATCTTGGTCAACTTAGAGGTCGACACACGTTGCGTCGCACTCTTATAAGCTTCTTCAACGGACTCAAATAAGTGACCAACGCCCGTACCATGTAGCGCTGAGATAAAGTGCAAACGGGCGAAGTCGACAAAGCCTAGGCGACGATCGAGTTCCCGTTTAATTTCATCCTTATGGTCTTGCTGCAAACCATCCCATTTATTGACAGCGATCACGATCGAACGACCGGCGTTCAGCGCAAAACCAATCAGGTTAAGATCTTGGTCGCTGATGGTTTCCCGTGCATCAATAACCGCTAAAACTACGTTGGCATCTTCGATTGCCTGCAGGGTCTTAACCACTGAGTATTTTTCAATCGCTTCATCAATACGCCCCCGACGCCGCACACCCGCGGTATCGATCAAGACATATTCTCGTCCATCGCGCTCCATGGGGATGTAGACTGAATCACGCGTAGTGCCAGGCATATCAAACACCACCACTCTATCTTCACCAAGAATACGGTTAGTGAGTGTTGACTTACCTACATTTGGCCGCCCAACAATAGCAAGCTTTAACGGTAACGCATCGTAATCAATTTCGTCGTGCTCCAGATCTTCGCTATCCGGCTCATCCGGCACGATAACGTCTGGGTAGTCGTCGGCTAACGGCTTAAAGCATGAATCCAACAAATGTTCAACACCGCGCCCGTGTGCCGCCGCGATGCCATAGAGGTTACCTAGTGCCAGCGAATAAAAGTCTGCCATTGCAGAATCCGCATCGATTCCATCAATCTTGTTAGCAACTAAGTAAACTTTTTTCTTTTGTTTACGCAGATGAGTCGCGATCGCTTGATCACCTACGGTGACGCCGTCGCGTGCATCGACCAAAAACAAGACAACATCAGCCTCTTCAATCGCTTGCAGCGATTGTTTAGCCATCACCTCGTCAATACCCTCTTCATCACCGTGAATACCGCCGGTATCGACAACTATGAACTGATAACCGTCGTAATTGGCTTGGCCATACTTACGATCACGGGTCAAGCCCGGGAAGTCTGCTACCAGCGCATCCCGAGTTCGAGTTAAACGATTAAATAATGTAGATTTGCCTACATTGGGTCGACCTACTAAGGCCACGACAGGTAACATGTATAGCGATTTCCTAATTTACCTCGATAGCGTATAAGTCGCCATCGCGGGTTTGTACGTAAAGAGTGTTGCCGTCGGATACTGGCTGCGCGTAAATTCCATCTCCGCCCAATTCCATACGACCAACTATTTCTCCCGAGTTTGCCGAGAGTATGTGGAGGTAACCCTCAAAGTCACCAAGAGCTAAATAATTACCTACTTTCTTAGGTCCGGTGAGTGCTCTTCCAAACAGCTCGTTATTGCTCCACTGCTCAATACCACCTTGAATATCCAGCCCAAACACGTGACTATCCGCATCGGTTAAATAGATGCTACCCGTGTCGACTAAGAGATTTTCATAAGAACTGTAATCACGCTTCCAACGCACTTCACCCGAACGCAACTCTAGCGCAACGAGTTCGCCGTTATAAGCGATCATATAAATCACACCGCCCACGACCACTGGGTTGGCATCAATATCTGCTAACGACTCTAGCTCAGTGGCACCGGTCGGCTCGCCCACCGTTTGCGTCCAAGCTTGCTGACCGCTAGTGCCAATTAAGACCGAAGCTTTGCCTGATGCATCACCTAAAATCACACCACCGCTTACGATCGTTGGTGCCGAAGCGCCGCGTAAAGTTAGGGTGGGTGTCTGATATTCGAAAGTCCAGTTCTGTTCACCGGTGTCAGCCGAGAGGCTAATCACTTTGCCGCCGGTTGTGTGCACCACAACCATACCATCACCCACGGCTGGGTCAGATGTGACCTCATTGCCCACTTCAGCATGCCAAACAAGTTTGCCTGTTTCGGTATCTAGTGCGACAACATCACCGTTTTCGGTGCCCAAAAACAACTTATTATATTGAGCGACTAAGCCACCGGCGATACGAGCCGGGAAGGGTGAAGCAAACAAGCCTCCAAACCAGCTATCGTCTGAACCTTCGTTAATTTCTATCAGGCTATGTAAATTAACTTGCCACAAGGTTTCACCGCTTTCTTTATCAAACGCCTTAACAAGCCCCTGTCTATCGGCGGCAAATACCTTGCCATAGGCTACCGTTGGGTTGAGCCTTGAAAAATAATCGCCGATGCCATCGCCGACCGAACGTTCCCACTTGATCCGTGTATCGACCTGTTGGCTGACTGGTTGTAACGGAGCGACTTTGATTTCTTCGTCGTCATCACCGAAAAGAGAACACGCCGACAATGAAAGCCCTGCTAAGGCAATCAGGCTGGTACGAAATAAAGATTTCATCGCTGTTTTAGACTGCATTATGACTTCGCCAAGCTGTTGAGTTTGAGTTCTACCGCTGGAGACAGAGTCGAACCGTCGCTGTTGAGTGCTTTTTCATAAGCTTCACGTGCTTTTGCCGTATCGCCTTGAGCAACGTATACATCGCCCTTAATTTCATTAGCGAATGCCAAATACGCTTTTGGTAGTTCAACGTTAAGAACATCGAGCGCAGGCTGATATTGCGCTTGTGCTGCCAACACACGCGCCAGACGAACACGCGCAATCGCTGCTAGATTATCATCAGCACCACCATCAATCACGGATTGGAACGATGTGACCGCTGTTGCTAAATCACCTTCATCCGCGGCAAAACGACCGAGCTGCAACGCTGCTAGATAACCGTATTGCGAATTTTGATGCGATTTAATGAAGTTTTGTGCATTACTTATCGCACCTTCTTCACCCGCATTGAGCTGGCTCACGACCGCTTCGTAGCCGCGTGATGCGGTGTTTTGCGCTTCGATGGTCGCTTTATCATAATAGCGCCAACCAAAGAACAAGCCTAAGCCAATGATCGCACCTGCGATGATGCCTTTACCGTGTTCGGCCCAAAACTCTTTAATTCGTTCTACTTGTTGTTCTTCTGTTTGATCCACAGGACACCCCTATTCTTGTGTCAATGGTTTGAGCGCAACGACCAGTTCGCCCCAACCAAGTGTTTGTTGGTCATCAGTCGTCCGCAAGGGTTTGACCGTTAACTGATTATTTTCTAATTCATTCTCGCCTAAAATCAGCGCCACTTCAGCGCCGGATTTATCAGCTTTCTTAATTTGCTTTTTCATTGCACCGCCGCCGCTGTGCACCACGATGCGCAGGTCCGGTAGTTCATTTCTCAGCTTTTCGGCAACAGCTTGGGCGTTAAGTTCCGCAGCTTCACCTAAAGGCATTAAATAGGCATCAACGGCACGTCGCGGTGCAAGTTTCTCTTGTTCTTGGAGCAGCAGAACTAAACGTTCCATGCCCATGGCAAAGCCAACAGCCGGTGTTGCCTTACCACCTAATTGCTCAACCAGGCCATCGTAACGGCCACCCGCACACACGGTACCTTGCGCGCCTAAAGCGGTAGTGACCCATTCGAACACGGTGCGGTTATAGTAATCAAGACCACGCACAAGACGTTCGTTGAATACATAGGGAATCCCTGCTGCATCGAGGCGAGCTTTTAACTCATCAAAATGTTGCTTGGATTCTTCGTCCCAGTAGTCCGATAACTTAGGTGCCTGTTCTAACAGTTGCTGCGTATTGCCATCTTTCGAATCCAAAATACGTAGCGGGTTAGTGTCGAGTCGGCGTTGACTGTCTTCGTCTAATTCGCTCTTATATTGCTCTAAATAGTCACGCAGCGCATCACGATAGCGTGCCCGCGCTTCATTTGAACCAAGCGAGTTAAGTTGCAACTCAACTTGATCGGCCATACCCAGAGCTTTCCAAAGTCGAGCTGATAAGAGAATCACTTCAGCATCGGCATCGGCACCTTCAAGGCCAAAAGTTTCAATACCAAATTGATGAAATTGGCGATAACGCCCTTTTTGTGGACGCTCGTAGCGAAACATGGGGCCCATGTACCACAAACGTTGAATCTGATTGTACAGCAAACCATGTTGGTTACCGGCTCGCACACAGCTCGCCGTGCCCTCGGGACGCAGAGTCACACTCTCACCGTTCCGATCGTCAAAGGTGTACATTTCTTTCTCAACGATATCGGTCACTTCACCAATCGAACGCTTGAACAGTGCCGTGCTCTCAAGCACTGGCATGCGTATTTCTTGATAGCCATAGCTTGCGGCAACTTGACGGATTATCGCCTCGACCTGTTGCCAAGCAGCTGTCTGCTCTGGTAACAGGTCGTTCATTCCTCGAATTGCTTGGATGGTCTTTGCCACGGTTACTCTTCCGTTTAGCCTACAAAATAAGCGCGTATTATAGAGTCTTTACGACGGCGGGTAAAATCAGTTGTCGATTTCTTTTACATCAATGCGATGCTTTTTTATATATTCTACGCGATCACGGATTTGAGCTTCCAATTGATCCACGAGATCATTGTTATCGAGACGCAGCTTTTGGCGCTCACCACCAATATACAAGCCACTCTTGCTTTTGGCACCGGCAAGACCGACTTCTGAAATCAATGCTTCACCGGGACCATTGACCACACAGCCAATCACAGAAACATCCATCGGCTCGGTGATGTCCTCGAGTCGCTGCTCCAATGCATTCACCGTAGAAATCACGTCAAACTCTTGCCGTGAACAGCTGGGGCAGGCAATAAAGTTGATTCCGCGCGAGCGAATACGCAGCGATTTCAACATATCGAAACCCACTTTGATTTCTTCGACAGGGTCCGCGGCAAGTGACACGCGTAATGTGTCGCCAATGCCTTCTGCTAACAGCATGCCTAAACCAATGGACGACTTCACCGAACCACTGCGAAGGCCACCGGCTTCGGTAATACCTAAATGTAAGGGTTGATCGATTTGCTTCGCTAAAAGACGGTACGATTCTACCGCTAAGAACACATCGGATGCTTTAACACTGACTTTAAAATCTTGAAAGTCTAAACGGTCCAAGATATCAACATGTCGCATAGCCGATTCAACGAGCGCTTCCGGTGTCGGTTCACCATACTTCTCTTGCAATTCACGCTCTAACGAACCGCCGTTCACACCGATACGAATCGGAATATTTTTGTCGCGCGCGGCGTCTACAACTGCGCGAATACGATCTTCACGACCGATATTGCCCGGGTTAATTCGTAAACAATCAACGCCGTATTCAGCCACTTTAAGCGCGATGCGGTAATCGAAGTGAATATCGGCAACAAGGGGAACAGGGCTTTGTTGCTTAATCAGCTTAAACGCCTCTGCTGCATCCATCGTTGGCACAGAGACACGAACAATATCAGCACCAGCGGCTGCAATACGTTTTATCTGTTCAACAGTCGCTTGAACATCCGTCGTTTCAGTATTCGTCATTGACTGAACAGCAATGGGCGCATTGTCTCCAATCGGCACATTACCTACATAGATCCGACGGGAAGGTCTGCGCTTAATTGGATTTTCGTGCATCATAACGGCTTACACTCGGTCTTTTAATTACTTGAAGGAATCGTTAATCGTGCGACACGATCTTGACGATAATTTGATAAGTCTAACGCATTACCTGCATAGGTAATAGTCACGGCGGCGGGCTTGCAGATGGTCGCCGAAAACGGCGCTTTACCAGGTACCGGCATACGATAGCCCTGTGCTTTTGTACCAATCGCTTGCACTTCACCATCGGCGTCTTCAACTTTTACCCAGCACTCTTCGCTGAACTCCATCACCAAATCGGCGGCTAGTGCGGTATTGTCTGCTTCATCTTCATCGCCGCCAGATACTGAGTTAGCGTCGCTGCTCGCCGACACTGTTGGCTCAGGTTCTGACGCAGTATTTTGCTCTGCGGTACGTGTTTCACGCGGTTCGTTCGCATCACTTTCTTGCGCCACCTCCGACATCGCTTCGGATGTGACTTGTTGGTTTGATGACGTTTCTGGCATCTCTGCGACAGGTTGCTCAATCGTGTCTGGGCTCATTTCATCCTGTTGGGCAGGATCATTAATACTTAATGAAGTACTTGCATCGGCAGCACTGACTTCAGATTCAAGCAATGGCTGTTCGCTCGAAGTGGCTTCTTGCGCCTGATTTGATTGACGCAGAGTCGGTGTATCTGTGCTGTCCTCTTGTTGCGCTGAGTCGGTTTGTTCAGTAACCGCTTGTTCGACATCATTGCTCAACTTCGAGAAGCTCAAATCACTGTCTTGCCACCACCAAATTACCAACGCGATGACGACCACAACCACTAGCCAAGTGATCATCATCAATCGGTTATCGCTCTCTTGATGTTTTACTCGACGCGAAAAGCTTTGCATCGGCGTGCTTTCAGGTTCTCGGATATTCAGGGATTTGTAAGCTTCATCAATTTTGCTTTGATCAACACCTAACAATTTGGCGTAAGCACGGAGGTAGCCTTTGACAAAGGTGGTCGTTGAAAAGGTGTCATAGTCATCTGCTTCAATCAGTTCAATGACCTGTAAACGCAAACGTAAACGATCAGCGGCCTCGCGAGGCGTCATCGATTTTGCCTCACGCGCTTCTTTAAGAATGTGTCCCGGACCTGCAATGGGGCGACGTGATTGCTCTTGCGACGACATTAGTTCTTCATTATTTGAGTCTGCGCTTGAGTTGTTATTTGCAGATGAATTATCGGCAGTCATGATCTTTGGATCGTTCCCTAGTTTAACTAAAGTTGAGCGAATTACATTCTAGTGATGTTGTGCACAGTGATTTTGCTGGCTCGCTTGCGCGCCTAATCGTTGGGCTTGCGCAAATGCACGCTGAGCGGCTTGCTGCTGACCTGATAGACACAGCGCTACGGCATAGTTGTTGTGCAGAACTCCGCTCATAGGTTGCCATGATAATGCTTCTTGGTAAAGTAGCAACGCAGAATTGACACGTTCTTTACGTAAATACCAGTGTCCTAGGGCTAACACAGTGTCTACTCGCTTTGGGTCTGCCAAAAATGCCTGTTTAAAGTGCCGTTCGGCGTGGTCAAGCTGGTTCTGGGCTAAATAAGCCATTCCCGCTCTCAAATGGGCATCCACTACCGTTTCATCAGTGGAAACAGAACAGGCCGTTAAAGCAAATCCTATCGCTCCTAGGATAAACCTATGCATTGAAGTTACTCCTTACTTAGTCACTCAAGGCATAGGTATTCATCACTGTCTAGTCTGACTTAACCTGAATAGCATCACCGCCGCGCTGCGCTTGCTGACGTTTTAGGATACGCTTAGTGCGGTCGATAACATCGCCTACGAGCTGACCGCATGCGGCATCAATATCGTCGCCTCGAGTTTTACGAACCATAACAGTAAAACCATAGTCCATTAATACTTTAGCGAAACGGTCAATGCGCGAATTACTCGAACGACCATAGTCGGAACCTGGGAATGGATTAAACGGAATCAGGTTGATTTTGCTCGGTGTATCTTTAAGCGTACGAGCGAGCTCATGCGCTTGGTCCATCGAGTCGTTTACGTGATCGAGCATGACATACTCAACCGTCACTTTATGCTGAGCTTTTGACTGCTCAACGTATTTACGACTCGACGCTAAAAACTGTTCGATGTTGTACTTTTTGTTAATCGGTACGATTTCATTGCGCAGCTCGTCGTTAGGCGCATGCAACGAAATAGCGAGCATTACATCGATTTGCTCGCGTAGCTTGTCCAATGCCGGTACCACGCCTGAGGTACTCAAGGTAACTCGACGTTTAGACAAACCAAAACCGTAATCATCCATCATGAGGTCCATCGCTGGCACCACATTGTTGAGATTGAGCAGCGGTTCGCCCATGCCCATCATGACCACGTTAGTCACAGGTTTGATACCTGTTTTACCATAGGCTCCTAGTAGCTGATTAACACGCCACACCTGACCAATGATTTCCGCTACGTTGAGGTTACGGTTGAAACCTTGTTGGCCCGTTGAGCAGAAAGTGCACTCAAGAGCACAGCCTACCTGTGATGAAACGCACAAGGTGGCGCGGTCACGTTCTGGGATCCAAACAGTTTCAACATCTTGACCATCAAACAATGTCATGACGAATTTAATCGTGCCATCGCTCGATTGCTGCTGCTCGCGAATTTCTGGTGCGCGAATTTCAGCACATTGTTTGAGCTTCTCGCGTAGTCCTTTGTTGAGATTGGTCATCTCATCAAAGTCGTCGACACAAAAGTGATAGAGCCATTTCATGACCTGATCGGCACGGAACGGTTTTTCGCCCATCTCTTTGAAAAAGGCTTTCATTCCATCGCGGTTCAGGTTTAGAAGATTCACTTTTTTATCGATAGCGTTGGTCATAAATTTCCTGTATCTAAAAAGTACCGTGCGCCAAAGGGCGCACGATTTTATTCGTTAAACGATCAGTCTTGCGTAAGACTTATCGAGTACGTGGGCAGATCTCTTCATCGCTGAAGAAGTACGCGATTTCGCGTGCTGCAGTTTCAGCTGCGTCAGAACCATGTACTGCGTTCTCGTCGATAGTTTCAGCATAGTCTGCGCGAAGCGTGCCTGCCAATGCGTCTGCTGGGTTCGTTGCACCCATGATTTCACGGTTTTTCAGGATAGCTTCTTCGCCTTCCAATACTTGAACTACGATTGGACCTGAAGTCATGAATTCAACTAACGCGCCAAAAAAAGGACGCTCGCTGTGCTCTGCATAGAAGCCTTCAGCTTGTTCTTTGCTCAAGTGCATCATTTTTGACGCTACGATACGCAGACCTGCGCTTTCGAAACGATTATAGATTGCGCCGATTAAGTTTTTCGCAACCGCGTCGGGCTTAATAATTGATAAAGTGCGCTCTAAAGCCATCTTTTTTACTCCAAAATGGGTATTTAACCAGAGGTGAAAATTTCCGCGCGAATTATACGTTAGATCTCGGAAAAAATCGAATATCTATTGATTGTTTTTTAACTCGTTCTCAGCTACTATCGAAAAACGTTTAGCCTTATAGACGTCCAAAAGGAGTCCGTCAGATGTCGAATACGACCCAGTTCCAAAAAGCTACCCTAGGCGGTGGATGTTTTTGGTGTATTGAATCCGCATTTAATCAGCTTAAAGGCATTGAATCGGCGCAGTCAGGTTACACTGGCGGCACAACCGAGAATCCGACCTACAAACAGGTCTGCAATGGCGATACCGGTCATGCGGAAGTTGTACAGTTAACTTTTGATCCGTCGATTATTAGTTATCGTCAGATTTTAGAAATCTTTTTTACCTTGCACGATCCCACCCAAGTGAATCGTCAAGGTAACGATGTGGGCACACAATACCGCACTTCTATCTTTTATCATGATGACGAGCAACAACAGATCGCGCTTGAACTCATTGATGAACTCGAAAATGATGTGGTGTTTGAAGATCCGATTGTGACAGAAGTTGCACCGCTCGACACCTTTTACAGTGCCGAGGATTACCATGATGATTACTTTAATCGCAATCCGGAGAACCCGTATTGCCAAGCGGTTATTTCACCTAAGCTGGCAAAATTCCGTAAAACCTTCGCTGAATTACTGCGCAGCTAACACGCGATAGGTGTTCAGTACATGGTCCGCGGCATATTCCATTTCCTGCAAGGTGGTGTCGCGGCCCAAACTAAACCTGAGCGATGCATGTGCCAGTTCATCGGATAAACCAATCGCGCGCAGCACATAAGAAGGCTCTACACTCGCGGATGTACAGGCTGACCCAGAAGAAATCGCTAAGTCCTTTAACGACATCAGCAATAACTCACCTTCTACATTAGCAAAGCGTAAATTCATGATATTGGGTACGCGTTGCGATACATCACCATTCAATTTAATGCCAGGCTCCGCTAATAATTTATCGAGAAACAACTGGCTCAACGCACGGTAATGTTCACGATCATCGCCTAAGCGTTGACGGGCAAGCTGCGCCGCTTCGCCTAAACCAACAATCTGATGGGTCGCCAAGGTACCCGAACGCATGCCGCGTTCATGCCCGCCCCCATGCATTTCAGCCTCAAGTTGTACTTTAGGTTTACGACGCACATAGAGCGCACCTATTCCTTTTGGCCCATACATTTTGTGTGCCGATATAGAAAGCAAGTCTACACCAAGTTGTTCTACATCAAGTGGCAGTTTACCGGCACTTTGCGCGGCATCGACATGCAGAAGTACGTTGTGTTCCCGACAACATGCACTGATCGCTGGGATATCTTGAATAACACCCAGCTCATTGTTTACATGCATCACACTAACTAATACCGTATCCTCGCGCATCGCTTGTTGTAATGCTTGGCTATCTATCAAGCCGTCTTTATCAACCGATAAAAACGTCACATCAAAACCTTCGCGCTCAAGCTGCAGTGCCGGATCAATAACGGCTTTGTGCTCTGTCGCCACCGTAATTAGGTGTTTTCCCTTATTACGCGCCTGATGCATGACACCTTTTAATGCTAAATTATCCGATTCTGTCGCACCCGAGGTGAAAACGATTTCACGCGGGTCGGCGTTGATTAAATCCGCAACTTGATTTCGCGCGATGTCTACTGCCTCCTCCGCCTGCCAACCGAGGCGGTGCGAGCGCGATGCCGGATTGGCAAAAACGCCATCCGCTGTTAAGTACTTCATCATGGCATCTGCGACGGATTTGTCCACGGGCGTGGTTGCCGCATAATCAAGATAGATAGGCCGTTTCAAAACAACTCTCCGCTATTACAGCACATTGAGCTCTATTTTCTGGTTGTTGTCACCCACTTGGCGGTTGCCAATTTGTGCCACCTCTTTAGTGGCCATCAGTTCGGCGAGGGTAATGCCGTCCAGAAATTGTGCGATACGATCACTGAGCCCTTCCCAGAGTGAATGGGTCAGGCACTGCTCACCGTTGTGACAATTACCTTTGCCTTGGCATTTGGTCGCGTCGATAGACTCGTCAACGGCATCGATCACCGCACCGACAGAGATTGAGTCGGCATCTCGCCCAAGGCGATAGCCACCTCCAGGTCCTCGCACGCTATGAACCAATCCCCGCTTACGTAAGCGAGCAAAGAGTTGCTCGAGATAGGATAACGAAATGCCTTGGCGATCTGAGATATCTGCTAGGGGCACGGGTGCTTGCTTTGCAAACATCGCGACGTCGAGCATCGCTGTCACTGCATAGCGACCTTTTGAAGTCAGGCGCATCAATCTCCCCCTCTAATAACTCAGTGTGATCGTTCTCCTAATTAGTGTACTTTTCCGACTAAATTAGTCAAGTATTCTACGAGTCCGAATTTTTCGTCTGTTTATCCACTGAAGCAAGAATGCCGCGTAAAATATTAAGCTCATTTTCTTCTGGTCGCGCGCGATTAAATAAGCGTCGCAA
>NZ_CH672411.1:24930-43226 GCF_000152885.1 Idiomarina baltica OS145 | reverse complement strand
GGTGAAACAGTTTAGTAAAGATGATGTTCAAATTGAAAGTAAAGATTCACTTTATAAGGGATTTTTGTCGGTAAACCAGTACACACTCAAACATAAATTGTTTGCTGGCGGGTGGGGACCCTCGATTACGCGCGAACTGATGGAGCGCGGTGATGCCGTAGTGGTGATTCCCTATGACCCAATCACTCAGGAACTCGTGGTTTTAGAGCAGTTTCGTATGGGAGCTATGAAAAACGAATACGGTCCTTGGTTGTTAGAGTTTGTTGCTGGCATGTTTGATGGCGATGAAACGCCCGAACAAGTGGCGCATCGTGAATTATTTGAAGAGGCGGGGCTGCGCGCTAAGCAGTTAGTCAAAGCATTGAGTTATTATTCAAGCCCCGGGGGGACTGACGAGCGCTTAACTATTTATATTGCTGAAGTCGATGCCAGCCAAGCGGCTGAGCTAGCAGGAGTCGAGTCGGAACATGAGGATATCCGCGTGCACGTCAAACCCTTCGAAAGCGTGATAGAATGGTTAGAGCAAGGGCGCATTAATAATGCGGCTAGTGTGATTGGTCTACAATGGCTTCAATTACATATTAATAAGCTACCATTTGCCAAATAATTAAGGTGTAAAGCGTCGACTATGAGAGATGAGCGGTACGTTATTGATGTAGCTGAGTTACATCGTATTAATGAACGCAACTATGCCGGGTTGGTACGACTTGTACCGGACTCAGAACACCCACATGTCATTCGTGCTGGCGCGCACCTAACGTTTGAAATTACTCAGTTGAGTGAGTCAAAATACACCAGTGATGTCCGCATTGCGCAAAAGCGAGAGCATTGGTCAGCTGATTACTTACTGACACAACTCGACGTGCGTCTATATCATGATGTTCGGATGGCAGAGGTGCTCTCGAGTCAGGGGGTGAGTCGGCTGCGTGTAAACTATCAGCAGCCCAATCCAGAAATGCGACATCCTGATGAAAAACATCAAGTGAATCAGTTCCTAGCAGATTGGTTGATGCTCATTAAAACGCGTGGACAAGTGCCGATGCTACGCTTAGATAAATTTTTACCACACGACTTCAAATAGACCGATAATAGCGGTACATTGAATCCACAATAATAACCATATACACGACAATGTGTCGCGCTGGTCCAAAAATTAGATCATAACCATGACAGATTATAAATCCGATTCGATCGAGGTCTTAAACGGCCTTGAGCCGGTCCAACGTCGACCGGGTATGTATACAGACACGTCGCGCCCTAACCATCTTGGCCAAGAAGTTATCGATAACAGTGTCGACGAAGCGCTCGCAGGGCATGCTAAAACCATTACAGTGGTATTACACAAAGATCAGTCACTCGAAGTGACTGACGATGGTCGAGGCATGCCTGTTGATATTCACCCAGAGGAGAAAATCCCCGGCGTGGAGCTGATAATGAGTAAGCTCCATGCGGGTGGGAAATTCTCTAATAAGAACTATCAATTTTCAGGTGGTCTTCATGGCGTCGGTATTTCGGTTGTTAACGCGTTATCCAAACGCGTCGAAATAACGATTCGCCGTGACAGTCAAGTGTACGAAATGGCGTTTGAAAACGGTGACAAAGTTTCAGAACTGGACGTCACCGGTACCTGTGGTAAACGTAATACGGGCACCCGCGTTCACTTTTGGCCCGATGAACAGTATTTCGACTCAAGTAAATTTTCAGTTTTAAAGCTGACCCATCTGCTACGTGCAAAAGCGGTTCTTTGTCCGGGATTGACCATTCGCTTTATCAATCATGTTGACGGCGAGGAAACAAGCTGGTTTTACGAGGATGGCTTAACGGACTACTTACGAGAAGCCGTTGAAGAATACCCCACACTGCCGGAGGCGCCCTTTGACGGGAGCTTTGTCAGTAAAACTGAGGCGGCAGAATGGGCAGTGACTTGGTTACCAGAAGGTGGTGAAGCGGTTACTGAAAGTTATGTGAACTTAATTCCCACTGCTTTAGGCGGCACGCACGTCAATGGCTTGCGACAAGGTTTGTTAGAAGCCATGCGAGAATTCTGTGAATTCCGTAATTTAACGCCGCGCGGTGTTAAATTGACGCCTGATGATGTGTGGGAGCGGTGTAGTTATATTCTTTCACTGAAGATGGAAGACCCGCAATTTGCCGGGCAGACTAAAGAACGTTTGTCGTCTCGCCAGTCGGCGAGTTTTGTTTCAGGTGTCGTAAAAGATTCATTCAGCCTGTGGCTCAATGAGCATACCGAACAAGCTGAGGCGCTTGCAGAACTTTGTATCTCTAATGCGCAGCGTCGCTTGAAAGCCAGTAAAAAGGTTGTTCGTAAAAAAGTAACGTCTGGCCCTGCACTTCCCGGCAAGCTGACAGACTGCTCGGGTCAAGACAGTGAGCGTAGTGAGCTATTTTTGGTCGAGGGTGACTCTGCAGGCGGCTCAGCTAAACAGGCGCGCGATCGTGAGTTTCAAGCGGTGATGCCGTTACGAGGAAAAATTCTCAATACCTGGGAGGTCGACCCAGAACAGATCCTTGCTTCCCAAGAAATACACGATATATCCGTCGCCGTGGGGGTTGATCCGAACTCGGTGGATTTGGACAAGCTGAGATACAACAAGATTTGTATTCTTGCTGATGCTGACTCGGATGGTCTGCATATCGCCACCTTATTGTGCGCTTTGTTCGTAAAACACTTCCGACCCTTGGTCGAAAATGGGCATATCTTTGTGGCAATGCCTCCGCTGTATCGCATTGATGTTGGCAAAGATGTGTTCTATGCCCTTGATGAAGGCGAGAAGCAGGGCATTCTTGATCGTATCGAAGCGGAGAAGCGCAAAGGAAAAGTCAACGTGCAGCGCTTCAAAGGGTTAGGTGAAATGAACCCATTGACACTCCGTGAAACGACCATGGACCCTAATACCCGTCGACTCGTACAGCTCACTATTGACGATGCTGAGGCGATGGAGGAATTGATGGATATGTTATTAGCGAAAAAGCGTGCAGCCGATCGTCGTACTTGGCTAGAGAGCAAAGGCAATATGGCCGATTTGGCAGAATTATAAAAATGACCACTGCGCGAAATGAATTTAAATGGAGAACAGCTCAATGTCGAGTGAAGTAACCGAACGCACACCGCTGAGTAAGTTTACTGAGGATGCGTACCTCAACTACTCGATGTACGTCATTATGGACCGTGCGCTACCGCATATTGGCGATGGCCTAAAGCCGGTGCAACGTCGAATTATTTACGCAATGTCAGAGCTCGGGCTTTCGGCTCTGGCTAAATATAAAAAGTCTGCTCGTACCGTGGGTGATGTACTTGGTAAGTTTCATCCGCATGGTGATAGCGCCTGTTATGAAGCAATGGTACTGATGGCGCAACCATTTAGCTATCGTCACCCACTCGTTGATGGTCAAGGAAACTGGGGATCGCCGGATGATCCTAAGTCGTTCGCTGCCATGCGTTACACCGAAGCTAAGTTATCGCACTTTAGCGAGGTACTGTTGAGCGAGCTTGGGCAAGGCACGGTCGACTGGATTCCCAACTTTGATGGCACGATGCGCGAGCCGAAAATGTTACCGGCACGCTTACCCCATATTCTGCTTAATGGGGTTACTGGTATTGCTGTCGGTATGGCAACAGATATTCCGCCGCATAATGCCCGTGAAGTGGCTAATGCATGTGCGTTATTAATTGATAGGCCGAGCGCAGATTTAGATGAGGTGATGGAGCACTTACAAGGACCTGACTATCCAACGGACGCGGAAATTATCACGCCGAAAGCGGATCTAAAAAAGCTTTACGAATCGGGGCGTGGGACGATAAAAATGCGTGCTAAGTATCATCTTGAAGAAAACGAGATCGTACTCACTGCATTACCTCATCAAGCTTCTGGCGCGAAAGTGTTGGAACAGATAGCCGCACAGATGCAAGCCAAAAAACTGCCCTTAGTTTCTGACTTACGTGATGAATCAGACCACGAAAACCCTACTCGTTTGGTCGTGGTGCCGCGCTCGAATCGTGTTGATACAGAGCAGTTGATGAAGCACTTGTTTGCTACCACAGATCTCGAGAAGCAGTACCGTGTAAACCTTAATATCCTTGGCTTGGATGGTCGGCCACAAGTTAAACCTCTGGTCGGTATTTTGGGTGAGTGGCTAGAGTTCCGTAAGCAAACGGTAACGCGGCGATTGCAATACCGTCTCGACAAAGTAGAAGCGCGTTTGCATATTTTGCAGGGTCTATTAATAGCGTTTTTGAATATTGACGAAGTCATTGAAATTATTCGTTATGAAGACGAGCCGAAAAAAGAACTAATCAAGCGTTTCGCGCTGACGGATACTCAGGCAGAAGCTATTCTGGAGTTGAAATTACGCCATTTAGCGCGTTTAGAAGAAATGAAGTTAAAGGGCGAGCAAGAGGAGCTTGAAAAAGAGCGTGAAAAACTCTCACAGCTACTCAACTCAGACCGTCGCTTAAAAACTCTTATCAAAAAAGAAATTCTTGCTGATGCCGAGAAGTATGGCGACGAGCGTCGTTCGCCTCTAGTTGAACGCGCTGAAGCTAAAGCTCTCAGTGAAACCGAACTTACGCCTGCTGAAGCGGTGACCGTAGTGCTCTCTGCTAAAGGCTGGGTGCGTTGTGCCAAAGGGCATGATGTCGATGGCGAGAAACTGAGCTACAAGTCGGGCGACAGTTTCCAAGCAGCAGCTCAGGGCAAAAGCAACCTACCGGTCGTATTTCTTGATACATCGGGGCGCAGCTATTCTTGCGAAGCCCATTCATTGCCCTCGGCTCGAAGCCAAGGTGAACCGTTAACAGGCCGTTTTAATATGGTGGCGGGAGAAATGGTTCAGCATGCACTGATGGCTAGAGACGAACAGTATTATCTACTAAGTTCTGACGCTGGTTATGGTTTTGTGTGTCAGTTTAAAGATTTAGTTTCACGCAATAAAAATGGTAAGGCGATCCTGACGCTACCCACAGGGGCCAAGGTAATGCCGCCTGTAGAGGTAAAAGATACCGCACAAGCACAGGTGATAGTTGTGTCCAATGAGGGACGCATGCTGGTGTTTCCGATAGCTGACCTACCACAGTTAGCAAAAGGTAAAGGTAACAAAATGATCAGTATTCCAACATTGCGAGCTCAGTCGCGGGAGGAGTATGTGGTCGCAGTGAGTGTTGCAAGCCCAGAGAGCACGGTAACTTTGCATGCAGGCCGCCGTAAGTTGACACTGAAGCCTGCTGATCTTGCGCATTACCATGGTGAACGTGGTCGTCGAGGCAATAAATTACCGCGTGGTCTACAACGTGTCGATAGGATCGAAGTAGAGGCGGTTAGTAACACGATCGACTCATCATCGGAAACCGATGCGAGCGAGGATTAAATCTAGAGCGTCCGTTTTACTCTAATGAGTTCAGTCATCGCTTCATTAAATACAGTCACCCAATAGGGACACAGTTGTGTCCCTGCTAACCGTTTTATTTCAGCGTGGGCTCGGCTATACGGTCTCTTTAAATGATGATTATGGGCGCGTTCATGGGTCATAGCGTCAAATGTGTCAACAATCGCTAATATTTTAGCGCCATCGCAGATGTCGGATTGTTTGAGTCCATTGGGGTAACCCTCTCCGTCGACTCGCTCATGATGTTGTAACACCATTTGTTTTGCTTTTTGCCATTGTGGTAGATTTTCGAGTAACTTGGCTGACAGGTAAACATGCGTTTTTAACGTGTTACTTTGCGCATCTGATAACGCATCTTTCGCATGAAGAATGGACAGAGGTAAAAACGACATTCCGAAGTCGTGTACAAAGCATGCGGCTGTTAATTGTCTATCATCAACTGGTGAGCCTGCATGTCTGTTAATAATTAGGGCAAGTTTTAGTTGGCGTTGGGCTCTACCTTGCCAATAACTTGAACGTTGTTCCGCATGAGTTATGAGTGATTCAAAGAACGATAAGTCCGCTTCTGCATTGTCTTGGGCATTGAGGGTATAAGTTGGCTTATTATTGAGGTCGGCGGTGATAACTAGCTCAGGCGCTAGCGTTACTAGAACTTTTCGTAAAGCGGTATCAATATGTTTGTAGTCCAGTGCTTGGCATAGTCCAATTACCCGTTGATAGCGCTGGTCTGGATACTCAACTCGAACACTGTCTTTACAAGATTGAACAAAGTTGTAAACGTGATCGATTAAGTTAAATACGATGTCACCCATGCTCGCGTTAAAAGAGAATCGTTGATTGCGAACGTCGTCCAGCAGATTTTCAACAGCACCGATGAGCGGTATTAAGGGGGTAAGCCCGATAATGCCTAAGTCGCCTTTGATGGTATGGATCGCGCGGTACAGTGATGCTTGGTGAGAAACGGAGTCTGGCGAAGACTCTAGAGCAATTACGCTGTTCTCTGCTTGTTGATGGAGCTCTTTAATCTCATCCATAAGCTCGATATAAACATCGGTTGAGATATCGGGTCGGGTAAATAGAGCCATAGCTTACCTAATATTTGACTGATCGGAGTTTTATTTTGAATAAACACGATATACTAGCCGAGCAAAACAACAAGGAGTAATGATGTTAGCTGCGATACGCTGGATATTTTTAGGGATCTTTATCGTCCTATTCGGAGTTATCGGCTGTATATTCTGTATATTAAGGCCATTTCATCGTAATAATACATACGTATGGGCACGTATCTTCGGCTCGGTTACACGCATATTGGGTGTAAAACTCGAGGTCAAGGTGCACCCTGATGTACCGACGGGCGGACCTTATGTCTATATTTGCAACCATCAAAATAGCTGGGAAATTTTTACTATTGCGGCGATGCTACCGCCAAATACCGTCACGGTCGGCAAAAAAAGTCTGCGTTACATCCCATTCTTCGGTCAATTATACTGGCTCGCCGGCAATATTCTAATTGATAGAAAGAATAAAGGGCGTGCACACGGCACGATTGCGCAAACGGCTGATGCGATTAAACGTAGAGATATTTCAGTGTGGATGTTTCCTGAAGGAACGCGAAGTTATGGAAGAGGGCTGCTTCCATTTAAAAATGGCGCGTTTCACACCGCACTAAAAGCTCAAGTAAATATTGTTCCCGTATGTGTTTCAAATTTACACGAAAAGATTAAAATGAATCGTTGGAGCAACGGTGTATTAAAAATAGAGTTCCTTGAACCTATTAACATAGCCAATTACTCAAAAGAATCACTACGACAACTCTCTCGTGAGACTCACGAGGTGATGAAGAACAAAATTGCTCTACTAGATAAACACGTCAGTGAAAATGATGAAGGAAATTTATGAGTTCAATGCTAGATGTCTTGCTCGAGCAGAGTAATGAAACAATTGATGCCATGCTAGAAGATGGTGTCGATCCAAGTGAATACTATTTAATAGAGCATCATTTGGCGTCACAGGACTTTACCAAGCTCGAAAAGGCCGCTGTAGAAATGGTAAAAGAAGGCTATCACGTTGATGATGCGGACGAGTTTGAGGACGAGCAAGGCGAGCGGTGGTTTGCTTTTGCAGCTTCCACAGAAAGTACGCTTGACCGAGATGTCCTTTCGCGTCAAATTCGCGAGATTTTAGTCGTGGCTGAAGAATGTGAAGTTGAGTACGACGGTTGGGGTACTTTCCTTGACGAAGACGAGGAAGATTTCGAGGACGAATAATTCGTCCTCGAACTTATTGCTATATACCTTGTTGATCCATTTCTAAGCGATAGTCACTACCTAACTCTGATTTTTGTTGGGTGCTAAGCACCTTACCTGCCTGCTGAAAAAAGCCCTGTTCTTCGTCTTCGAGGTGGTGAAGCACTTTATGTTTGAGGCTTTTCAAGTGCTGAAGCCAAGCTGGCGATGACATATCGGTTTGCTCTATCGTCTCAATGAGCTCGTCAATCTCGTGGTGTTCAGCAATACCGTGACGTGATAAGTCGACGGTACTATCGTTGTTAATCAATGGTGAGTAGAAATACCTTTCTTCAGCCGTAGCATGTGCTTGAAGTTGCGCTTTCAAAACGTTGAATTGGGTGCGACGTTCTGCTTCATCCCCCTGCGTGTCGCTCAAGTTGTCCAACAATGCGCGCTGCTTATCATGATCGGTCTTAAGTTCGTCAAAGATATTCATTGCTCTCTCCTTAAGTTAAGCGTTTTATGTTCTACGCAGAGAGATGATAATTGGATGAAAAAAGGCGCCATAAAGGCGCCTTCACTTATGCTCGAAACCTATTACAGAGAGGCTATTTTGGCGTGCTGCTGCTTGAGTTGAGCTAACGCTTCTTCAGCTTCTGCCAGCTTCTCACGCTCTTTAGCAATGACGGCCTCAGGTGCCTTACTCACGAAGTTTTCGTTACTGAGCTTGCCGCTTAGGCGCTTTTGCTCTTGCTCGGCTTTTTGCAGGGCTTTATCGAGACGTTTTAACTCGGCGTCCTTGTCAATTAAGCCAGCCATCGGGATGTGCAACTGCATACTATCCACAAGGCTTGTCATACTCGCTGGCGGCTCATCGCCTTCATTCAAGTAGTCGATTTGCTCAAGTTTGGCCAGGCTCTGCAAGAATGTTCTGTTGGCTTCAATACGGCCCCGTGCCATCTCATCATAATGAGATATTAGCAACGGTAATGGTTTGTTAGGCGATAAATCCATCTCACCACGGATATTTCGGATCGCCAAGATCACCCGTTTTAACCATTCCATATCCTGCATCGCTTGATGATCGACATCGGCGTTTGCTCGTGGGAACGGTTGCAACATAATCGTTTCACCCTCAACCCCGGCCAACGGTTTGACACGATGCCAAATAGTCTCGGTGATATAAGGCAACACAGGATGCAGTAGTCGTAATAGTTGCTCGAGTACAGTGACCAAGGTACGGCGCGTGCCACGTTGCTCTGCTTCAGTACCATTATTAAGTACGGGCTTGGTTAACTCTAAATACCAGTCACAGAACTGGTTCCAAGTAAACTCGTAAGCAATCGCTGCGGCTTGGTCAAACCGATAGGTATCGAGTGCATGACGGAACTCTTTAACAGTGTGGTTGAAGCGCGCAATAATCCACTCATCTGCGAGCGATAAGCGATAGTCTTCACCTGACTGGCCGCAATCATGTTCTTCCGTGTTCATCAACACATAGCGGCTAGCGTTCCATAACTTATTACAGAAGTTGCGATAACCCTCAAGACGTTTCATATCCCAGTTAATATCACGACCCGTCGAAGCCAGCGCAGTCAGAGTAAAACGCAACGCATCGGTACCATGTGCAGCGATGCCTTCAGGGAACTGTTTGCGTGTTGCTTTAGCAATTTTCTCGCGCATTTTAGGTTGCATGAGATTAGCGGTACGCTTTTCGACTAATGCATCAGCGCTAATGCCGTCGATCATGTCTAATGGATCCAGTACGTTACCTTTCGACTTAGACATCTTCTGGCCTTCTTCATCGCGAATAAGCCCAGTGACATAGACCTTTTTGAAGGGGACCTGAGGCTGACCATTTTCATCTTTCAGGAAGTGCATGGTCATCATAATCATGCGCGCAACCCAGAAGAAAATAATATCAAAACCGGTGACCAGCACATCAGTCGGGTGGAACGTTTTTAAATCGTCAGTTTGCTCTGGCCAACCTAGCGTCGAGAAAGTCCAAAGCGCAGAGGAGAACCAGGTATCGAGGACATCATCATCTTGAGACAATTTGATGTCGCCTAGGTCGTTTTCTTTGCGCACCTCTTCCTCAGAGCGTCCAACATAGACGTTACCTTGTTCGTCGTACCATGCTGGAATGCGGTGTCCCCACCACAGTTGACGTGAAATACACCAGTCCTGGATGTCACGCATCCAACTGAAGTACATATTCTCGTATTGTTTGGGTACGAACTCGATGCGACCATCTTCAACAGCTTCAGTCGCCTGTTTAGCTAATGATTCAACACGCACATACCACTGATCCGTCAAATGGGGTTCAATTGGTACGCCGCCGCGGTCGCCGTAAGGCACCTTGTTGGTATGCTTCTCAATCTTATCGAGGAGCTCGAGCTCTTCAAACGCGGCGATGATTTGTTTACGTGCTTCAAAGCGTTCAAGCCCTGCAAACTGTTGAGGCAGTTCGCCCTTAAACTCACCAAGCGACTCAACCGCTTCTCCTTTGCTCGTATACAAACCCGCAGTACTTAAAACATGTGCCGTATCATCAAGTACCGCAATCATGCCCAGTTCGTTGCGTTTACCTATTTCATAGTCATTAAAGTCATGAGCAGGGGTGATTTTAACGCAGCCAGTACCGAACTCACGGTCAACATAGTCATCGGCAATGATTGGAATTCTGCGATTAACGAGTGGTAGCTCAATGTGCTTACCGACTAAGTGTTTGTAACGCGCGTCTTCTGGATGAACGGCAACACAAACATCTCCCAGCATCGTCTCGGGTCGAGTCGTCGCGACAACCAAATAATCTTTACCGTCTTCCGTTTTCTCGCCATCCGCTAGCGGATAACGTAGATGCCAGATGTGACCCTGCTGCTCTTTATTTTCAACTTCAAGGTCAGAAATCGCTGTTTGTAACTTTGGATCCCAATTAACCAAGCGCTTGCCACGGTATATAAGACCTTCTTTGTGAAGCTTTACGAAGACTTCTAGCACTGCTTTAGACAGACCTTCATCCATCGTAAAACGCTCGCGATCCCAGTCGACAGAATCACCTAAGCGACGCATTTGTGAGGTAATAGTGCCGCCAGACTCTTGCTTCCACTCCCAGACTTTGTCGATAAACGCTTCACGACCTAAGTCGGCGCGGCTTTTGCCTTCTGCTGCAAGTTGACGCTCAACAACCATTTGGGTTGCAATGCCCGCGTGATCGGAGCCGACCTGCCATAATGTGTTTTTCCCGTCCATCCGCTGATAGCGGGTCAGGATATCCATAATGGTGTGTTGGAACGCGTGACCCATGTGCAAGCTACCTGTCACATTGGGGGGTGGGATCATAATTGAGTATGCATCACCTTCGCCAGAAGGCTTAAAATAGCCTTTGCTTTCCCACGTTTGATATAACGATTCTTCAATGTCTTTAGGAGAGTACGTCTTGTCCATAATGGCCTTAATTGTGCTTTGCTGTTAACGGCTCGGTGCGCATTTGGCATCCGCGAGCACGATAATGTTTGTATCGCTCTCGTGCGACGGCTTTTTCATCTTCGGGCGCCGGCACAAGGTCAAAAATATGTTGGCTGCGTTGTGCAATCTCTGGCACTTGGCTTGCCAAGTTAAACAGAGCCATGCCTGTACGCGGTTGTTGCTCTGACTGACGCCACGAGAGCGTCACCGGCGCACCGTTCGGCAAGGCTTCACCTACTAACGCATGGGGGATAAACCCATCGGCAGGCCGCTGCCACAACAGTTCGTCGAACAGTTCGGCCTGCTGCTGATCCTCGCATACCACAAGCAATTTGCGATACTGACGAAAAAGATCGGCGATTTTATCGCAAATCAGGTTATTTTTCTCGTCTTCGTCGGTCGTTTGTACTAAAAAAAACGTTGCACTGGGCATAACTAGTCGTTTGCATCCACTTGTTGGCAGCGGTTGATCAAAAATTGGCTAAGCAAGGGTACAGGACGGCCAGTGGAACCTTTATTAGCGCCACCACTCCAGGCGGTGCCCGCGATATCCATATGCGCCCAGTTATATTTACGCGTAAACCGAGATAAGAAACAAGCGGCAGTAATGGTGCCAGCTTCTTTACCGCCAATGTTTTGCATGTCAGCGAAGGGGCTATCCAATTGCGATTGGTATTCGTCCCACAGTGGTAAACGCCATGCTTTATCGCCACTTTGTGACGCCGCATTTAAAATTTCGCTGGCTAATGGGTTGTGCTGACTTAACACTGCTGAGGCGTGTGAACCCAGCGCCACTACGCAAGCGCCGGTTAAAGTCGCCAAGTCGATAACAAGCTCTGGCTCAAAGCGCTCAACATATGTGAGCGTATCGCATAAGACCAATCGGCCCTCAGCATCGGTATTTAGCACTTCAACGGTTTGGCCGCTCATGGTGGTGAGAATGTCACCCGGTCGATACGCTTTACCATCGGGCATATTTTCGCAGCCGGCCATCACACCAATCACGTTAATAGGTAACTGCATTTCAGCCAACGCTTGCATCGCACCAAAGACGCCGGCAGCGCCACCCATATCGTATTTCATTTCGTCCATATTGGCGGACGGTTTAATTGAAATTCCGCCTGAGTCAAAGGTCAGTCCCTTACCGACTAAAACTATAGGCGCCTGATCGTCAGCGGCTCCTTTATAATGCATCAGTGTAAGTACTGACTCATGCTCAGAGCCACGACCGACGGCTAGGTAAGCGTTCATACCGAGCTCGGCCATTTCCTTCTCCTCAACCGTGGTTACTTCCAGTTGAGCATATTTTTCTGCCAGGGCATGGGCTTGATCGGCTAAATAGCGCGGTGTACAGATGTTAGGCGGCATATTGGCGACGTCACGACATTTATCCATACCTGCGGCAACGGCTAAACCGTGGTTAATCGCTTGCTCACCAATGGTTAATTCTTTGCGACTCGGTACGTTAAATGTGAGTTTGCGTAATGGCCTACGCGGTTCTTCTTTTTTGGTTTTCAGCTGATTAAAGCTATAGATCGTTTGGTGTGCAGCTTCGACCGCCATACGTACTTTCCAATAAGTATCACGGCCTTTTACATGTAACTCACTTAAGAAACAAACCGCTTCCATTGAGCCCGTTTCGTTTAGTGTATTAATCGTCTTAGCTATAATCTGCTTATACTGGCGTTCATCAAGCTCGCGCTCCTTACCACAACCGACGAGCAGTACGCGTTCTGCGAGTACATTAGGGACGTGATGAAGTAAGAGCACTTGACCGGTCTTGCCTTCTAAGTCTCCTCGTCGTAAAAGGTTACTAAGATAACCTTCACTGACGTTATCAAGTTGTTCTGCGACACCGGATAATCTCCGCGGTTCGAAGACACCCACAACGATACACGCGGAACGTTGTTTTTCTGGGTTGCCACTTTTTACGCTGAACTCCATGGACTGTGCTCCTATTTCGGTAGGCCGCAAGGACTGCTATAGTTAGCCTAACAAACAAATTTGTTGTTAAAATAACAAGTTTACTTAAAAATCACAGCTATTCCAGTAAAAACCAAAGTTATGAGTCGAGCAACGTGCGCATTTTTAAATATTTGATTGCTGAGACATTAAAGTCTCAAATCGCGGTATTGGTTGTACTGATGACGATATTTGTCAGTCAAAAATTTGTTCGCGTACTGTCGGATGCGTCAGAAGGCGATATTCCTAGTTCTATTATTTTTCAGTTGTTATCGCTGAATCTACCGGCGCTACTGGCACTGATCATCCCATTGAGCTTATTCCTGGGCATTTTATTGGCTCACGGACGCATCTATGCAGACAACGAAATGACGGTATTACATGCCTGTGGCGTCAGTGAGTGGTATGTGACTCGAGTGACACTGGTTGTTGCGGTGATACTGGCTCTATTGACTGCGGCGCTGACTATGTACGTAGTGCCCTGGTCATTGGAGCAAGAGCAAAAAATTGAGGACAAGGCTCGCGCGGATAGTGGATTAACAGCCCTTATTCCAGGTCGCTTTCAGCAATCTAGCAATGGCAAGGCAGTCATTTTTATTCAAAGCCAAGATGATCAAGGTGATTTGCAGAATGTGTTTGTGGCGCAGCATCAGGCAGAGCAGGGACGGATTCGCTCCGGTAGCGTGGTGGTTTCAACCTCGGGTGAAGTGAATACTGAAAGCTCTGGCTCTCAGTGGTTAGAGCTGCGCGACGGTAAACGCTTTGCAGGCGATGGTGAACATTACCAGTTGATGAGTTTCGAGCAGTATAGGTTGCAAATCAAAGAGCAGCCTGTAGACGAACAGTTACGAGATCTAGAAGCTTATACTGTCAATGAGTTGTGGCAGGAACAATCAAATGCGGCAGCGGCTGAGCTGCAATGGCGTATAGCAATACCGTTGGCAATGCCATTATTGACACTGATTGCTGTTCCATTAAGCCGAGTCAATCCGAGACAAGGTAAATTCGCGCGAATGGCGCCGGCTATTTTAATTTATCTAGGATATTTTCTTGTTCTCATGGCTGCCAAATCGGCGGTACGGGATGGAGTTATCCCAACCTTTATCGGTCTGTGGTGGATACATGTTGCTTTGCTGGTATTCGGTATTGCGTTGCTCAGCCGAGCACGACCTGTCGGGTTGAGATTTTGGGCACACTTGATGTTCTGGCGTCAGCGAAACCGGAGAGTGTAACGATGTTTAGTATCTTGGATCGCTATATTGGTGCGACAGTTCTCAAAACCTCGCTAATGAGTTTAATCGTACTGACCGGGCTTTCGGGGTTAATACGTTTTGTCGAGCAACTCAAGTCGGTCGGACGAGGTAGTTATGAGGTGATCGACGCGGCGCTGTTTGTTTTTTACAGTATTCCGCGTGATGTTGAAGTTTTCTTTCCGATGGCTGCATTACTGGGTGGCTTAATAGGTATGGGGGTGCTGGCGAGTAACTCTGAGCTTATCGTGATGCAAGCCGCGGGTCGCTCAAAGCTTAATATTGCTGGTGCGGTGATGAAAACTGCAGTTGTTATGATGATTGCTGTAATTGCCATTGGCGAATGGGTTGCTCCACCGATGGAAGCTAAAGGTCGGCTAATCCGTGCACAAGAAATCTCCGGAGGTAGTCTTATTTCCGCTCAACGTGGCGTCTGGGCGAAAGATGGCGATGATTTTATTAATATTTCGGAAGTTGAAGACACCGGACGTTTGAATGGTGTGCTGATTTACGACTTTGATGGACAACAGCAACTCGAAACAGTCACATACGCTCAGACGGCTGTGTATAGTAATGAGTCTTGGCGTTTAAGTCAGGTGGTCGAGACTCGACTTACACAACAAAAAGTGATTGAAAAACGCCTTGATAGCACTGTGTGGCAATCAAGCCTGACACCGGATAAATTGGGCGTCGTCACTATAAAACCGGAGTCATTATCAATATCGGGACTGATTGATTATCTCACCTACCTTAAGTCGAACGAGCAGTCTGCTCAGCGTTACGAGTTGGCGTTGTGGCGTAAGGTATTATCACCGGTGACTGTGGCAGTGATGTTACTGGTCGCATTGTCCTTTATTTTTGGCCCATTACGGGAAACCAGTATGGGAGCGCGTATACTGTTGGGCGTAATTACAGGATTTGCGTTTCATGTCAGTAACGAAATTTTTGGTCCCCTAGCACAAGTCTACCAGGTGCCGGCGGTGCTAGGGGCCTTGTTGCCGAGCTTAGTCTTTGCCAGTGTTGCTATTTTTGTCATGCAGAGGAAGAGCTAAAGCTCTTTCCAATAAAATAGCTGGTTAGCTTCTTTTGATAGAGTGACCAGCTCTGTTTTTGCGGCGTAATCTTGCCAAGCTCGGCGGTGTTTTAAGTCCACGAGAACCCAGATATTTCCTACGCCCAACATGCATGTCAAAAGCCTTATAATTACCTGTTTGTAAGTGAGTCGAGAACCGTCTCGCTGTTGTAATTTTAAGCGCCAAGCTCGCATGCCTACGGTCTGACCCGATGTTTTCCAGAAGTAACCAAAAAACACCGCTAAGACGGTTAGCAGAAAAATTGTGAGCCAAGGACCTTGGTCAATAAACTCCGCATGATCCATACCTTCCGGTAATGTGAGCCAGCCTAAGCTGGTGGCGATAGCTGACGCTCCGAGCGCGAGTGCGGTGGCAAGCATAACCATCGCACAAGCGACTAAAAAATCGTAAATCCATGCGGCAAACCGACGAAGAAAGTTTGCTGATGGAAAACTCGCATGCAGTTTTTGAGCTTCTGATGGCATATTTTTATCCATAACAACCTGTAACGGGGAGAGTTTACCATGACCCGGACCGACGCGCAGTAGGATGGTTCGGTTAAGGAATGACCAAACAAACTTAAAACCGAAAAAATTCTGCAATATTTGCTTGATTAGAAAGATGTCACGGGTATAATCCCCTCCGTCGACCAAGACAACCTATCTTAATGCCGAGGTGGCGGAATTGGTAGACGCAGTGGATTCAAAATCCACCGCTGGTAACAGCGTGGGGGTTCAAGTCCCCCCCTCGGCACCAAGCTTCTAGTAAGCTCTTCCTATCACGTTTTCAATGCTAATCTAACGTTTCAGCCGACACTCATTACTACCCAATGGCTTTCATTCGGTGAAATAAAAATGCCGGCTCATTGTTTCCAATCAACCGGCATGCAGATTCGTTGTATTAACGGTTAGGACTTTTCTAGATCAAAGCGATCGAGCTGCATCACTTTAACCCATGCATTTATAAAGTCGTCGACGAACTTGTCTTTTGAGTCATCAAGGGCATAAATCTCCGCCACTGCACGTAACTCGGAGTTCGAACCAAAAATTAAGTCGACCGTCGTTGCGGTGTACTTTGGCTCACCCGTAGTGCGGTCACGACCAATGTATAGCGACTCGTCATCCTGAGAGGGTTCCCATTGTGTATCCATACTCAGCAAGTTTACGAAAAAGTCGTTGTTGAGTGTACCTGGCTGCTCCGTGAAAACTCCGTGCTCAGTACCTTTATAGTTCGCCCCTAAACTGCGTAAACCTCCCAATAAAACGGTCAGTTCTGGGACAGTTAAGTCGAGCGTGTCGGCTTTATCGACCATCATTTGCGCTGGATTCAAACGGCTCTCTTCACTGTAATAGTTTCGAAAAGCGTCTGCAGTTGGCTCCAAGAACTTAAATGACTGCACGTCGGTTATCTCTTGGGTCGCATCTGCGCGTCCAGGTATGAAAGGTACCTTTACGCGATAGCCCGCATCTTCAGCTGCTTTTTCGATAGCAGCGGCACCTGCCAGCACGATAGTATCCGCTAGAGATATTTGCTTATTGCCAGAGAGCGATTGATTGAACTCAGCACGAATGCGCTTAAGTTCATTCAGTACTCGCCTCAACTCTTCAGGGTTATTCGCTTCCCAGTTTATTTGTGGTTCCAAAGCGATCCGCGCGCCATTGGCTCCGCCGCGCATATCTGTGGCACGGAAGCTTGAAGCCGCTGCCCAGGCGGTACGAACGAGTTCTGGCACCGTCAGTTTGCTGGCCAAGATCTGTTTTTTTAACTCGCTAATTTCGCTTTCGTTAATCAGCGTGTAATCGACTTTAGGGATTGGGTCTTGCCAAATAAGGTCTTCTTTAGGTGCCATACTGCCAAGGTATCGTGCTTTGGGACCCATATCGCGGTGGGTCAATTTAAACCAAGCTTTAGCAAACGCAAGTTCGAATTCTTCTGGGTTTTCGTGAAAACGCTTCGCGATTTTGCGATATTCAGGGTCGAACTTTAGTGCGAGATCGGTAGTAAACATGATAGGCGCGTGACGCTTACCTTCGACGTGTGCATCAGGTACCATATTAGCCGCTTGACCATCTTTAGGTATCCATTGAATAGCGCCCGCTGGACTGCGCGTCTGTTCCCAGTCGAAACCAAACAAATTATCCAAGTATTGGG
The DNA here is from genome assembly GCF_000152885.1 of Idiomarina baltica OS145. Lineage (GTDB taxonomy): Bacteria > Pseudomonadota > Gammaproteobacteria > Enterobacterales > Alteromonadaceae > Idiomarina > Idiomarina baltica. The sequence goes on along the minus strand of NZ_CH672411.1, from coordinate 25,688 downwards.
TCGTCCACGCAGTAGGATTGACCGACCATGCACCTTCTAAGCCACTGGTGATCGTGTCCTCAGCATTACCTTTTCCGCAACTATTCTTCCAACCGAGACCTTGTTGTTCTACGGGGGCGGCAGCAGGTTCAGCGCCTAAGCATTCTTCAGGTTTGTGCGCGCCGTGCGCTTTACCAAACGTATGTCCGCCGGCGATCAATGCAACGGTTTCCTCATCGTTCATCGCCATGCGTCCGAACGTGTCACGAATATCTTTTGCGGCGAGCAGTGGATCGGGGTTGCCATTTGGACCTTCTGGGTTGACGTAAATTAGCCCCATTTGTACCGCGGCTAATGGGTTATCGAGTTTACGTTCACCTTTATAGCGTTTGTCACCGAGCCACTCGGTTTCAGGTCCCCAGTAAACAATATCAGGCTCCCAAGCATCTTCACGACCGCCAGCAAAACCGTAGGTCTTAAAGCCCATTGATTCGAGCGCTACGTTGCCTGTCAGTACCATCAAATCAGCCCAAGAAATATTGCGGCCGTATTTTTGCTTCACAGGCCATAACAGACGACGTGCTTTATCCAAACTAACGTTGTCGGGCCAGCTATTAAGCGGCTCAAAGCGTTGTTGCGCTCCCGCAGCACCGCCGCGTCCATCTTGTACACGATAGGTGCCCGCACCGTGCCATGCCATGCGAATAAAGAAAGGACCATAATGTCCATAATCGGCTGGCCACCAGTCTTGATCCGATGTCATCAGCGCTTCGATGTCC
>NZ_CH672411.1:20849-21791 GCF_000152885.1 Idiomarina baltica OS145 | reverse complement strand
GGATTCTTGACCATTGTTATGGGTTAACTGAACATCATAAATATTTTGTTGCAGTCGGCTGTTCACATCAAAGTCAAAGTAATCATAACGGAGCGATACGGTACTACGCAGTCGCCCTGTCCACTGGTAATCATGTGTCACATACGAACCAAAGCTCCACTCATCAACACGGTCACTGCGCACGGCTCCAATACGCTCGCGTGCCTCGCTTTTATATAGCCCGACTTCGCCTATATCGTCATAGCGCGTATCAAACCCTACCGTAAAATTATTGTTGATATGCCAACTACCTGAGGCACCATAAATCATTCGATCGTCGACCTGTTCAAATTGGTCACCATTGACAGGATCATCAAGGTAGTATGTGAAATTAGAGAAAAGAGACAAACCATAGTCGATGGCATAAGCGCTTAATGCGTAGTCCGCTGTCGTGTAAATAGCGTTGAGACTGTAACGATGTGTCTTACCACCGAGTGTCGGGTCAATCGAGCCGAGCTCATCAATTAATCCAGACTCCACTGCACGAGCAGGAATTTGATCAGCACTATTCCACTCATTATGGTAGCCCATGGCTCCGAGTGTTAGAACACCGTCATCTAGGCGAATACTATGTCTCAAAACACCGTTGAGCTTATCAACATCCTCATCGATATCCGACCACGGTCCATCATAAGTTTGATACTCAAGCGCATACAAGGTCGCATTCCGGCTTCCTGAATTCACACTATCAGCTACCAAAGCACGTCGATAATTATCTTCGCCTAGGGTCACGGATGCGAGCCCATTGCGCCGTGTCATCTGAGTGCTAAAACCAACACTACCTGCTCCGGAGAAATCACCTACATCTCCATAATAAGTGCCCTTTTGATACGTCACTTGAGCAATGATCTCGGGAATTAAAAAATTAATATCGGTATAGCCCTGACCATGACCGTGACTACG
>NZ_CH672411.1:9459-19984 GCF_000152885.1 Idiomarina baltica OS145 | reverse complement strand
GCGGCGAGCGCCCCACCGGCTGCTGCCCACCATGTACGTGAGTCCTCATCTAAGCGTTCAGTCGTTTGCCCCTCTAAGCGCTGTTCAATACCCTGCCATAAGTCATCACTCGGCTCTATTGCGTCAGGAGTCTCTCGTTGGTGCGCAATAAGTGCTTCTAACTGTTGCTCTTTTTCGTTGCTCATAACCACTCCTGCATTAATTTCTTAGCGCGAAAAAACTGGGATTTACTCGTACCCTCGGCAATATGTAACAGGTCAGCAATTTGCTGGTGCGAATAGTCCTGTAACGCATGTAGAACGAAAACCTGTCGTGTTTGCTCAGGCAAGCGGATGATCAACTTATCGAGCTCGCCTAAATCAATGTCGCTACTGTCAGTTTCGTCCTGCGTATTATGGTCAATGGCTCGCTCATTACGTTTAAACCATCGTGACTGCTTTCGCATTTCTGTAATACCCACATTATTAGCAAGACTAAAAAGCCACGTTGAAAACTTTGCTCGACCATCAAATTTGGGTAATGAACGCCAGGCCTGTACAAAGACTTCCTGTACCAAGTCATCGGCCAGTGAGCGATCAGCAGTTAACCTGAACACCATTCCGTAGACACCACGTACGTAACGCTCATATAAGCGTCTAAACGCATGCTTATCGCCATTGGCAGCTAACTCTATGTCGTTGCTGTCTGACAAGGTTCTCTCCCTGAAAAAAGTTTATTAGCTAATTTATAGAGTAAGTCGCGTTAGTGCGAGGCTAGGTTTACAAGGCAGGTAAAAAAAAAGCTGCCCTAAGGCAGCTTTTCATAACTCAGTAACATATTACTTAGTTGGAACCACTTTTACAGTGATGTTAGCGAACACGTCAGCGTGCAAGTGTAGTTCGATTTCAAACTCACCTACTTCACGCAACGTGCCGTTTGGCATAAGTACTTCGCTCTTCTTCACTTCAACGCCAGCCGCAGTGATTGCGTCCGCGATATCGCGAGTACCGATAGAGCCAAATAATTTACCTTCGTCACCCGCTTTAGAAGCGATAGTAACAGATTCCAAAGCGTTGACTTTTTCAGCGCGCGCTTGAGCTGCAGCTAATTGGTCAGCCAATTTCGCTTCGTAGTCAGCACGACGTTGCTCAAAAAGCTCAACGTTTTCTTTAGTTGCAGGAACCGCTTTACCTTGTGGGAACAAGAAGTTACGCGCGTAACCTGACTTAACAGCAACCTGGTCGCCTAAGCTACCTAGGTTAGCGATCTTATCTAATAAGATGATATTCATTTTCGCTACCTCTAAATCTTGGTATCCGAGCCTTTGCTAACTTACTGATGTGAATCAGTGTAAGGCAGCAAAGACAAATAACGAGCACGTTTGATGGCACGTGCTAACTGACGCTGATACTTAGCTGACGTTCCAGTGATACGGCTAGGAACAATCTTGCCAGATTCAGTGATGTAGTTTTTTAGCGTAGCGATGTCTTTGTAATCGATCTCTTTTACGCCTTCAGCCTTAAAACGGCAGAATTTACGGCGACGGAAAAAACGAGCCATTATGGCCTCCTTAAATCATTTCTAGATGCTGAGCGTGAAGAACTAGCTTGGCTAACCCTTGCTTGTCTTCATGACGATGCAAGAAACCCTCGGTATGTACTTCACTGCCCACCGTCAATTTATCCAACCAGTGCGTAAGCCCTTCGCCACTCATGATGACTTGTAAACGAACAAATGATTGTCGGCTCATTCCTGCTTCTGCTTGCATTGAGCGGTGCTCAAGAGAGAATTGGATGTGCTCAATACCTGATGGGCTCTTTTCGAGTCGAGCAGGTTTACAAACGTGTCCAGTTAAATGAAGTCGATTCATAGTTGCTAAAGGAGCAAAACCTCAATTAAGCGGCTTCGCTATCACCTTTACGCTCTTCCTTTTTAGTTAAAGGAGATGGTTCAGTGATCGCTTCTTTTTTACGCATAACAAGGTTACGTAAAACAGCGTCGTTGAAACGGAAGGCTGTTTCCAGCTCGTCAACAACTTCTGCGTTCGCTTCAATGTTTAGCAACACGTAGTGCGCTTTATGAAGCTTGTTGATTGGGTAAGCTAGTTGACGGCGACCCCAGTCTTCTAGACGATGGATCTGGCCACCACCTTGCTTGATCGTTTCGCTGTAGCGCTCGATCATGCCAGGTACTTGCTCGCTTTGGTCTGGATGGACCATAAATACGATTTCGTAATGACGCATTACTGCTTCCTTTTGGTTCAGTAGCCTCTGTTCAGTTCAGCCAAACTGACATAGAAGCAAGGAATACTCTATTTAAAAAAGATAAAACGGCTGATTTGAGCCGCGCGAGTTTAACTAATTTATGCACAAAATGCAATGATTAATAATCTCGCGCTTCAGGGTGGGACGCTTTGTGTGCTGCGCTGACTTCGTCGGTCACTAAAGATACTAACCGCCCTGCCAGTTCAGTTTTGACGCCTTCTGGCCCTCTTACCATGACTCTATCAAGAGGCGTCTCGGACCGAACGATGTCGGCTTGTAATGTCAAGAAGTCATCTTGCTTATCCACTTCAACACGAATCGCATATTCCGCATTCTTCGCCGATTCGATATGCCATTCGTGTCTCACATCAAACCGATTCTGTAAATCTTCGAGCACCTGATTAACAATCGCCTCATCTGTTTTCGATTCATAACTGATGCTGACATAAGGCTTAGTCGATCGCACAAAGGTACTTTCATTCCAATTTGGCGTCCAACTGAGGAACAGTAAACCAATCAGTGCCAGTGCGATAATTATCGGAAGTAAACGGCGGCTAATTGGCATGACGCTGTCTCACCGCCTCAAAAAGACAAACCCCACTGGCAACAGATACATTTAAACTGCTTACAGAGCCATCTAATGGGATAGATGCCAATTCATCGCAAGTTTCACGGGTCAGTCGACGCATTCCCTTGCCCTCGGCTCCCATAACTAATGCGAGCGGACCCTTAAAATCGATTTGATAAAGTGATTTATCGGCTTCACCTGCTGTACCAACCACCCACACATTGAGATCTTGCAGTGTGCGAAGCGCACGTGCCAAGTTGGTTACAACAACCAAAGGAATGTTGTCTACTGCACCGCACGCTACTTTTCGTACGGTAGGCGTAATCTGTGCTGATTTGTCCTTAGGCACAACCACAGCTGTCGCGCCAGCGGCATCGGCCGTGCGCATGCATGCACCTAGGTTGTGTGGATCAGTCACGTTATCGAGTACTAAAAATAACGGGGCACCTTGGGCTTTTTCAATCAATGTTGAAAAATCATTCTCATTCAGTGGCGGTAAAGCTTTTATTGTCGCTACCACGCCTTGATGGTTACCAAACTCGGCTCTTTTATCAAGCGCTTGACGCGGTATCCACTGAGGCCGAATACCAATCGCCTCCGCTTGACCTATCACCTCAGCAACGGAAGCATCCTGACGTTCACGTGAAACAAATAACTCTATTAACCGATCGGGGTGCTGTGTTAGCACTGAGCGAACCGCGTGCAAACCAAAAACTGTAACTTTCTGACTCATGATTTATTGCGCCCTTTACTACTTGAATGACCGCGACTATTTTTTTGACCCGATGTTTTCTTACTTGACGGCTTGCGCTTATTCGAGCGCTTACCACGGCTATTTTTGTCACCCTTTTTAGCGTTACGCTGCTGTCCTTTATTGCCTTTCGGCATACGAGATTTACCTGTAGGACTCTCAGCACTTAACAACTCTAAGTCAATTTTGCGGTCGTCTAGATTGACTTGTTTAACACGCACTTCGACTTTATCGCCAAGTCGGAACACGCGGTGACTATTTTCACCCACAAGCATATTTTTGGTGTTATCAAACTGATAATAGTCGTCACCTAAATTACTGATATGCACCAGACCATCAATTTGATATTCATCAAGCCGCACGAATAAACCAAAGTTTGTAACCGCCGCGATAACACCAGTGAAACTTGAGCCGATATGGTCTTGCATAAACTCACATTTGAGCCACTCATCCACCTGTCGCGTTGCATCATCAGCACGGCGTTCAGTGTGGCTACAATGAATACCTAAATCATCGAGCTCAGTATCATCATATGCCCATGCACCGGTCAACGCGCCCTTAAACTCGCCCTTGCGCTTTAAAATTGCCTTAATCGCGCGATGTAAAATGAGATCAGGATAGCGCCTAATCGGAGACGTAAAGTGTGAATACGATTTTAATGCCAAGCCGAAGTGACCTGTGTTATCAGGTTGATAGACTGCTTGTTGCATTGAGCGCAGAAGCATCGTCTCTATCAGTTCTCGATCAGGGCGTTGTTGAACCTCAGACAAAAGCTTGCCGAAATCCGTCGGCGTAGGCTCTTCGCCACCTCCTAATTCAAGACCTAATTCACCCAGGAAGCTACGAAAGTTAGTCAACCGCTCATCGGCGGGCGGTTCATGGACACGAAACAGTGCATTGATATCGTCGACTGACTCAACCAGTTTAGCGGCCTCTACATTAGCCGCAATCATGCACTCTTCGATGATTTTATGTGCGACATGACGTTTTACCGGTTCAATACGCTCGATTTTACGCTCGGCATTAAAAATAAATCGAACTTCTTGCGTATCAAACTCGATCGCAGAGCGTTTCTTCCTGACCGAAGCCAGTGCTTTATATAGGCTATGCAACGACTCGATATTCGTTAATACATCTTTGTATTGCTCGCGTAGTTCTGTATCACCATCTAAAATTTGTTTAACTTTAGTGTAGGTTAAGCGCGCGTGACTATTCATTACTGCCGGATAGAAACGCGATGATTTCAACTTGCCGCGCGGCCCCACTTCGATTTCAGCCACCATACACAACCGGTCGACATTCGGATTGAGGGAGCAAAGACCATTCGAGAGTTTTTCTGGCAGCATGGGAATCACGTTGTTAGGAAAGTAAACGGAGTTGCCTCGATTCCACGCTTCTTGATCAAGTACCGTATTGGGCTTCACATAGTAGGACACGTCTGCAATCGCCACCCATAAACGCCAACCGCTCTCTTCGGGCATCGCTAAGACCGCATCGTCAAAATCACGAGAATCTTCCCCATCAATCGTGATGAGCGGTAATTCACGTAAATCGATACGTCCCTCATACGCTTGCTTAGGAATTTCATCAGCTATTTTATTAAGCTCTTGATCTAACCCTTCAGGCCATTCATTAGGAATGTCATGTTCTCGAATAGCGACTTCAATCTCCATTCCAGGTGCCATGTGATCACCGAGAATTTCGGTAATCTCACCAATGGGGCTAGTTCGTTTGTTAGGTCTTCGTGTAATCTTGACCACAACCAATTGGCCGTGACGCGCACCCGCGGTCGCATGGTTGGGGATCAAAATATCTTGGTTAATGCGACTATCATCAGGAACAACAATACCCATATCATGATCGACAAAGTAACGTCCGACGATATCGTTATCACGGGGTTCTATAACCCTCACCACACGACCTTCACGTTTTCCTTTGCGATCTTGGCCTGACACTTTAACCAATACCACGTCACCATGAAGTACCGAGTACATTTGGTGATGAGGAATAAAGATATCATCACCACCTTCTTCAGGCTGACAAAAACCAAAGCCTTCGCGGTGACCGATGATACGCCCTTTAATCAATTGCATTCGGTCTGGTAATCCGTAGCTATTGGCTTTGGTATACACTAACTGACCGTCACGTTCCATCGCTCGCAAGCGACGTTTGATGCCTACTTGTTGGCGTTCATCACCAAGCTTGAAATGACTTACAAATTCATCAAACGAAACAGGTTTAAGGTGCTTCTGTACCAACCCAAGCAACGCTTCCCTACTTGGTATTTCAACCTCGTAGGTCGGGGTGGATTGGCCGTTCGAATTTGTTTCTGACATAAGTTCTCTTATAAGTTGAAATTAAATATTGACTACTATGCATGCAGTATACGCTTTATAACCACTATTGTCAGTGACAGAAAAAAGAAACCCCAGCCGAAGCTGGGGTTTTGGTACGTCATGTTAATTCGCTTGTGATTGCGTGATAGTTCGTTCCTCAATGACGTTATTATCAATATCTGCATTATCAAACCAAATCGGGCGCAGTTGTGGCTCCTGAGAGTACAGCTGAGTTTGGTCAATATAATGATCAGACAGGATATTACGAGACTGAGAATAGCTCAGTAAACCTTGAGCCTGCGGACCGTCGTCGGTGAACTCCATGGTGAACATCCAGCTCGAACCATAACTGATATGATAGCCAGCACCATTTGCCGCTAGGTTTGAGCCTTCCACTTGTGGATAAATCAAGCGCGGGTAAATCGTACCATCAGAGCCCGTGTTTGCGCGGAACACGTTAAAGCCCCCTTCGATGTTATTGGCACCACCCCAGGGCAAACGATTACCACTCGGTGTTCCATCTGGAAGCGCACGCTCAACGAATTGAACCTCGCCCAACGGGGCGTCAATCGACAAGCCTACCGACTGAATACGCGCCATAGCATTGCCTAATAGCGTCAAGACCGCTGTTGATTTCTTCAAACCGTTGGGGGTTGTTAGCGGTTGCGAGGCATCGTAGGGTACCTGCCACTGCGGGTTACGCGACCATTCTGAGGCAAACTCACGGAATAGCATCGCACCGACACTGTCTTTATTCATCGTACCATCCCATTGTGCAAGTACATCGCACCCAGGTTTAATACTCATTGCGCCAGCCGCAGTGTTGACAGGATTACTACCTTGTGCGGTACAAAGGTCAACTAAGTCGTCGAGTACCGCTTCAGCAAGAAATGCGCGGTTGCTCAAGAGCTTATTTGCAATGTCTTGTCGACTAAACAAGCCATTAACAGAGCCCCCTTCCGCTAACATTTTTTGACCCAAACGAGAGCGCAAAGACTGTTGGTTACCGATAGGTCCCCAAAGTGGCGATACGTTTTCGATTGGATTATTGGGGTTCGTTAGCCAAAAGCTGTCATTAGAGTTCTGCACGAAATCGTTCCGAAGCAGTTGTGGAGCCTTGCTAAAAGGCATTTTTCCGTCCGCTTTGTGACTGGCAGAAGTCCCCGGAACGACAGGAAACCCTGCCGACGCACTGATCCCCTGCAAAACAGCGTTGCTTTGCCACTGTGCAATCGTCTCATCACTCAAGTTAGGGACCGATGAGCCGTCCGTAAAGAACACATCACCATCTTCGTCAGCCGCCATGGCATTGTTAAATACCGTGCCCGTGTAATCGACAAACGACTGGCGATATTCTTCAATGTTGCGTGCGCGGTTCATTGCCAACCAGTGATCGAAAATTTCAAAATTAGGCAGATTCGCATCATAGATCGCGTAAGCTACGTCCTTCCCATAAGGGTCGGTACCCCAAGTTAGCGGTGAATTAGGAACTTTAATAATTGTGCCAAACTCACTGTGATAACTGGTTTTTTCAAGGGTTATTAGGCCATTGCCCGTATTCACTTGGATCTGATGCGTTTTTGTTGTCATCGGAACCGACTCACCATCGACTAGATAGTGGGTCCCCGTTTCGTCTTCTGGATCTAACGCTAGCTGATGAACGACAAACCGATTGGCCGTTGAGAACGTGTGCGTCCACGCAACATGCTCATTAAAGCCGATATTGACGATACCGGGCATACCCGATAGCGATCCACCAACGACTTTTAATTCACCAGGAATTTCCGTTCCAAATTGCCAAAACCGTTGGTTCCCGGTATGTGGGAAGTGCGGGTTAGCCAACACCATGCCGTTCCCCGTCGCAGACATTTCTGAGCCGATAGCCCAACCATTAGAGCCCATTTCCGTTGGATTAGGTTCTGGCATCTCAATATGAACTGGATTCAGCGTCACTGCTTGTTGAGAAGGTGCAACCGGCTGTGGCATGTAACTCTGATTTGGTGGCGCGGCAACAAAGACGGCTCCGGTAAAGTTGCTAGCCCCTGGCAGTAGCGCAACACCCTGTGCGTACGTAAGCAGATCGATAGGTGTAATTTCTTGTACGAAAGGCTGCCCAGCGCAGGTCGGATCGATGTTGTTTACGCCTGTCTCGCTCAGGTATTCGTTGTATCCCGCCGCATAGCCCGTCAACAATGCTTGAGATTCTTCACTCAAAGAATCGAAGCCCTGTTCGGCGTTATCGCGAATACCTAGCGCAAGAAAGCCAAAATCATCTATTAAGTTTTGATTATTATTCGAACCAATCGGATTATGTGGGCCAAAGTACATTGAGCGCTGCGAATTAAATTTCACGATTTGGTCCGCTAAAATACAGATATTGTCTTTAGCAAAAGCAAAGCCAACGCCAAATCCTAAACTTTCTAGGTTATCCGCTTTTATGTAGGGCACACCATAGGTCGTCCAGCGAATGTCGGCACTGAGTTCATCGTCATCGTCAAATGTTGATAAAGGATCTTGTGCTGGTAAGGGGCTACTATAATCTGGTTCTGACGGAGTTTCAGGAGCTTGATATTCAGCCACTTCGTTACTAAAGTTACAACCGCTCAGCGAGACTACACCGGCCATTAGCAAGGCTCGATATAGCAGTGAGGTTTTGTAAGTTCTCATCGCGCTTTCCTTGTGAAGTTTAAGTTATTGTTATCGCCACATGAGCGAGACTACTTTATTCGCTTGTGTACTGCCTAAATCATCAGCGCATAGTTTAGCTTAATGTAAAATACACGCATAATTTATACTCTCTGTTATAACGCGTTATTACAGCATGGTCCAACCACTAAATCGTGATTGTTCCTCGCAAATATTCGACGGCTTGTCCAAAAAGCTTCACGCGATCCTGTTCAACCTCGCAAATCACGCGACCACCTCGTGACGATAGCTGCTCCCCAATAACCCGCGTCTTATTTAATCGCTTACTCCACAAAGGAGCTAACTGGCAATGCGCTGAACCTGTAACAGGGTCTTCGTTCACATTAAGCTTTGGAAAAAAGCAACGACTGACAAACCCATCTCCTTCAACTGCGGTTGCGACAACACCTCGCGAATCGAGCTTTTTTAATTCATTGAAGTCAGGAGATAAAGCACGCACTTGCGCTGCATTTTCAAGTATCGCAATATGATCAAAGCCACGTAACACTTCTACGGGGTCACAACCAAGTCCATGGCTGACAACTGCATTCGGGGCAATCGCTTGGGGTTCTGTTGCAGGAAAGTCCATCATCATCCCCGATGATGTACGCGTGACAATCAAACTACCGCTGCGTGTATTAAAGTGGACTTGCTCAATGTCGGGGCGTAAATGGTTAAAGACCACGAACGCCGCGGCGAGCGTTGCATGACCACAGAGATCAACTTCAGCCGCCGGGGTAAACCAACGTAAATCGAATACACTGGGCGAGCGTGTTGATGATAAAAACGCCGTTTCCGATAAGTTATTCTCTTCCGCGATATACTGAAGCATATCATCAGATAGTGTATGGTCGAGTAGAGGCACCACCGCTGCTGGATTACCACCGAAGGTTCTATCTGTAAAGGCATCAACTTGATATAAAGAAAGTTGCATTGAACTATTTCCTTGTGTTTTCCTCTAAATAGGTATAAACCTATGACTGTGATCAAAGAAGAGTCATTTTTATTATCTATAAGACTCATGTTGATTGCATAAGCTGTAAGTTAAATTAGTTGAGAGCTGAACGCTAAGATGTATCGGAAATTTTTTGCTCTACTCATTGTCACTATTTCGCTACTCGCGCAACCTGCGATGGCGTCATTGAGTGCGCACAACGTTCAAAGCGTCTCTTCTGATTGTGATTTATCGGTTTATCATGCTGAGCATTCCCAAGGTATTATCCAAACCTCTGGCGCTAACGATATCGGTTCAGAACAACCCGATCATTCGCCAGCTATTACAAGTCAGAACTTTTCTCCCTCTTTAGCCATCACAGACGAGCGAGTTCAAATCACCGTTCGGTTTGTTACCGGCGTTGATTTTATTCGCCCACAACTAAGGGCTCCACCAACGACTGTTTAATTCCGCTGTATTGACATTTATTTTTAGGAATTAAGGAGTACGTTATGACTGAGTTTAAATCACTTAAATCAGTATCTCATGGTGATGCCGTTTCACTCTCTTCGCAAGCTCGCGACCCTTTCAACTGTGATTGGCATGCGAACGCCTTGCATGTGTTCGATGACTTCGAGCGCCACGATCCGTTACTACTACGATCAAATACAAGTCTCGACCGCGCTGAGCAGCTCATGAATTCTGCGAAGGTTCGTTACGCTTGTGTCGTGAATAGTAATGAACAAATTGTGGGCTTAGTCGCGTTGCGCGAGTTTCATAGCCGTCATGCTATGCAAGTGAGTCAATCGACCCAACTCCCGTGGGCGGATCTAACTGTTGGCGACTTAATGAGAAAACTTGATGAGTTGCCGCAGGTTGAATATAAACAACTACAGAAAGCGCGTATTGGTGATACAGCAGCCACGCTTAAGTCTGCTGGGCGCGATTTCTTACTGGTATTTGAAGCAGGTTCAATCCGTGGCGTTGTGTCGTCGCTGCGCATCGCGC
>NZ_CH672411.1:6077-9240 GCF_000152885.1 Idiomarina baltica OS145 | reverse complement strand
ACGCCGAGCGCAAGGTTAAAGAATGGCTCAATGCACGTTTTTCAATGACCTCTTCCGATGGCGAGCCGATAGCGTTGGATTGGGTGGGCTTGGAAGCGGATTTTCAGAACCTATGGCTTTATCAAGAAAAATCTCATTCAAAAACCGAATTTTGTAATTGGGAAATAACAAACCGTGTTATGCTTTCCACATACCCTGCTCAAGTGAACACAGTGAATGTTAAAGGCGATGACATCACGCGAGGAATTACACTTAACGAGCAGCGTGACACAAAAAAAATCAATTGCGGTAAGTAAAAGGTAATTATTTATGGACGCAGCGTTCGTCAACCCATTTTTGAACGCACTTCAAAACGTGCTTTCAATGATGGCTCAAATAGAGCTTAAGCCAGGAAAGCCTCAAATTAAAAAGGATGAATACGCTCGTGGCGATGTGTCGGGCATCATTGGAATGGTAGGTCCACAAGTTAAAGGCTCCTTTTCAATATCCTTTGAAGAAAATCTAGCCTGTGAAATCATGCATAAGATGTTGGGCGAGTTACCCGATTCAGTGGACGAAGAGGTATGCGATATGGTGGGTGAAATCACTAATATGGTTACAGGCGGTGCCAAAAAAGAGCTCGCCGAGCGCGGCTTTGAGTTTGATATGGCCACACCGATCGTCGTCTCGGGACGCGACCATACTATATCTCATCGCTCTGAGGGCGCAAAGCTCATCATGCCCTTTAACCATGTTGCCGGTAAGGCATACATCGAAATATGTTTTGATAAGTTGAGAGCCTAGTTGTTGCTAAGCTCTCTTTTTATAAGTTAATAACGCTCATCATCAGACGCTCGAGCAAAATTATCGAACCGCGATAGATGCCCATGGAATTTAAGTTCAACTTTACCGATGGGTCCATTCCTTTGCTTACCAATGATAATCTCCGCTAATCCTTTCTCTGCACTGTCTGGGTGATAAACCTCATCACGGTAGATAAACATGATAACGTCAGCATCCTGCTCGATCGATCCAGACTCGCGCAAGTCGGAGTTGACAGGACGCTTATCTGAGCGTTGCTCAAGTGAGCGGTTAAGCTGTGAAAGCGCTACGACAGGAACACTCAATTCCTTAGCTAAAGATTTTAACGAGCGCGAGATCTCAGCAATTTCAAGTGTACGATTTTCTGACATCCCCGGTACTGTCATTAACTGCAAGTAATCCACCATAATCATCGATAACCCACCGTGATCTCGCGCAACACGACGAGCCCTGGAGCGAACTTCTGTCGGTGTTAATCCGGAGGAGTCATCGATATACAGATTATTCTTATCATTGAGAATATTCATGACTGAGGCAATACGAGCCCAATCATCATCCTCCAAACGTCCTGTCCTAACACGGTTTTGATCAACGCGACTGAGTGATGCCAACATACGCATCATGATTTGCTCAGATGGCATTTCTAAACTAAACACCAGCACCGGTTTTTCTTCGTTCATTGCGACGTTTTCGGCTAAGTTCATCGCGAAGGTGGTTTTACCCATCGACGGTCGAGCGGCAACAATAATAAGATCTGAAGGCTGCAGACCGGCAGTCATCTGGTCTAAATCATGGAAGCCAGTTGATGTGCCTGTTACACCGTTATGATTTTTTATGTTGCTAAGCGTCTCTATTTTCTCAATCGTCTTAGCCAGAATATCACTGACCCCCTTGGGACCTTCCGTTGCACTAGTGCGCTTCTCCGCAATACGGAATACTTTACTCTCCGCCTCATCGAGTAACTGTTGGCTCGTTCGTCCTTGGGTATCGTAACCTGACTCGGCAATATCATTCGCTGCGGCAATCATCTCTCTGAGCACCGCCCGCTCGCGTACAATATTGGCATAAGCGACAATGTTAGCTGCACTCGGTGTATTTTTCGAGATTTCACCTAGATACGCAAAGCCACCCACGGCGTCGAGCTCAGTGTTCGCCTCTAGCTCCTCAGAAACAGTCACTAAGTCCATGGGTTGACTGCTATCGGCGAGGGATTGCATTGCAGTAAAAATCAGTCGATGAGCACGATGATAAAAATCTTGCGCGATAATCAGCCCAGAAACTTTATCCCAAGCGTCATTATCTAACATCAACCCACCCAACACAGATTGTTCGGCTTCGATCGAATGAGGCGCTGAACGCAGCGCCTCAATCGACTTATCTCTTTGCTTATTTTTTTCCGCCATCGTTACAGTCTCTGTACACTCGCCAATGAGCGCTACTATATCGTTAATCGCGACGAATTTCGACAGTTCCTGAGACGGTTGTTAAACCCACTCTCGCACTTCCAGTGCCGACTTCGAAGTTTAATTCTGACGAAGTTCCCCAGCGCGATTCAGTGGGTTTGTCGTTACTAATGCGGTTAACAATGTCACCACCAGCATTAGTTGTAATATCAAAACTGGCGTTCGGTATCGCACTGAAAGTAAACGCCATATCGCCGCTCACGGATGAAGCTTTCAATTCACCACTGTCTGCCAATTTAAGCGAAAGATTAATGTCTCCACTGACATTTTTTAAATTAGCTTTCTTGAGACTTGGTAATTCTGCCGTTACATCGCCTGAGACGTTTTGCAAGTAGAACTCTTCCATCATATCGGCGTAAACACTAATATCGCCGCTAACGGCCTGATAATGAGCGACTCTCGCGCTACTGCCTTTATCGCTAATATCCCCACTAACACTTTCTAGCCTGACGGTACCAGCAATAGACCGCGCATCAATGTCACCACTGACAGTACTGACTTCGACACCGCCACCAATATTTTCGACTTTCACATCACCGCTCACGAGGTTTATTTCGACCCCTTCTTGCAAATCAAAGGCATCGACATCCATGGATACACCTTTTACATCAAGATGGCTTGATTTAGGCATATAAATAGTTAACTTTGACCCTTCATCATCGTCGAACCACCCATTTTGCTCGGGTGTTTTAACTTGCACCTGCAATGTTGAGCCACGTAGTTCAAAAATAAATTGTTCAGTGCGTTTGTCGAGTGTTCCAGTAACATGAACCACGTTGTCATCACTCGCCATGATCTCGATTGAGCCGCGTTCGTTATCAACAAATACTTCCGTCCCCTTCGGCACTTCCATTTTTTCATCGACACGCTCTTGTGCAACAGCGTTCACTGTTGATAGC
>NZ_CH672411.1:2653-5498 GCF_000152885.1 Idiomarina baltica OS145 | reverse complement strand
TTTTTGTATTCGTTACGGTCGGCATTAGTGACGGTGTACTCGTCATTCTCGTTGTAGAAGTCACGAAGGTGTTCTTGTTGAGCAATCTTCTTGACCATATCTTCATTGCGAATCGCAGTGATAGATTTTGGATCTTGCTGATCAACTTTTTTCTTCCAAGCCTTTTCGACTTCTGGATCTTGAGTATTGACGGTTAGCAGGTTTACTTTGTCGAGCGAGATATCTACGTGGTCAGTGGTGTAGAACCAGCCGCGAATAAACCAGTCAAGATCAACACCTGATGCATCTTCTAAGGTACGGAAGAAATCTTCAGGAGTTGGGCGTTTGAATTTCCAGCGACGCGAGTATTCACGGAATGCAAAGTCAAACAATTCACGGCCAACAATGGTTTCACGCAAAATATTGAGCGCGGTCGCAGGCTTACCATACGCATTATTACCGAACTGCAGAATTGATTCTGAGTTTGTCATAATCGGCATTTGATTACGGCTAGCCATGTAACCTGTGATATTGCGAGCTTCTCCACGCCAAGACGGATAGTCGTCTTCCCACGCTTGCTCAGCAAGGAATTGAAGATAGGTATTTAGACCTTCATCCATCCAAGTCCACTGACGCTCGTCTGAGTTCACGATCATTGGGAAATAAGAGTGGCCAATTTCGTGAATAATGACAGAGATCAAGCCATATTTAGTACGTTTTGAGTAGTACTTCTCTCCACTCTCTTCGTTAACGTATGGACGCGGACCATTGAAGGTCAGCATGGGGTATTCCATACCACCGACCGGACCGTTAACTGAGATAGCAACAGGGTATGGGTATGCAAAACTGTATTTATTATAGTTTTCGATAGTATGGATAATGGATGCAGTTGAGTAGCGTTCCCACAGAGGGTTACCCTCTTCAGGGTAGAACGACATCGCTAAAACGTCGCTTTCACCGTTATCAAACCCTTGAGCATCCCAAATAAACTTACGTGATGAAGCCCACGCGAAATCGCGAACGTTATCGGCTTTAAATACCCAAGTTTTGGTCTCAGAAGTCCCTTCTTTTTCGTTCTCCAAAGCTTCTTCTTGTGTGACAATTTTAACTGGCTTGTCAGCTGTTTCAGCTTCTTCTAAACGCTGCTGTTGCTCGTCGGTTAGGACTTCATCAGGGTTCTGCAATGTACCCGTTGCTGCAACGATATGATCGGCAGGT
Source organism: Idiomarina baltica OS145 (assembly GCF_000152885.1). Taxonomy (GTDB): domain Bacteria; phylum Pseudomonadota; class Gammaproteobacteria; order Enterobacterales; family Alteromonadaceae; genus Idiomarina; species Idiomarina baltica. Next base: position 4,301 of record NZ_CH672411.1, on the reverse strand, counting down.
ACGGTAATTGCTACTTCGTAGTTTCCAAATTCCAAGGTGAATTCGCCACGACCCATGAATTGTTTGTTTTGCCAACCTTCAGCATCGTAGTAAGCAGCGACACGAGGGAACCATTGTGACATTTCGTACAAGTAGTTACCGTCGTCTTCGAAATATTCATAACCACCACGGCCACCGAGTACGTCGGCTTCAATGATGTTGAACTTCCAACCAATATTGAATTCAATAGACTCACCCGATTTCAGGGGCTTATCTAAGTCAATACGCATCATCGTGTCATTAATGATGTAATCCATTTGTTCGCCGCGAGGGTCCGAGACGTCAGTGATGGTATAGCCTGCTGGAAACTCTTCTTGAGTCATCATCGTTTCCATTTGGCTAAAGCTGACTTTTTTCATTCGATCAGCATTGGTTGCCGAAGCTTGAGGACCGATAGAATCCTTCTTGAATCGGTTTTGGTCCAGCTGTACCCAAATGTAACGTAATGTATCGGGTGAGTTATTCGTGTAGGTAATCGTACTACGCGCATTAATGCTTTGGTTATCGTCATTCAAAGTGACTTGAATATCGTAATCAGCTTGCTGCTGCCAATAACCATGCCCGGGCGCACCAGAGGCTGTTCTGTATATGTTGGGAGAACGATATTTATCATCATTCAACTGGCGGAACTTGTCGTCAAACGCTTGGGCATTAATGGCCTGAGAGACCGCCATGCTTGCGACAGCTACACCAAGGAGGTGAGTTAACTTCATTGGTATTTCCTGTTGTTGTAGTAAGTACTAATGACATTTAGCACATAAACCATGTGCTTCTATGGTTTGTTCTTTGACCAGAAAGCCCTGATCCTCAGCCTGCGATTGCAGTTCGGAGTAAACGCCTTCAGAGTGAATTTCTTGAACATCTCCACAGCGATCACAAATTAACATTTGGACAGGGTGTTGATGCTCAAAATGCGAGCAAAGAACAAAACTATTCGATGAAGTGATCTTGTGAACAAAACCTTGCTCTTGAAGAAAGTCGAGCGCACGGTAGATCGTTGGCGGCTTTGCGTTAGGAACAGAGCCCTTGAGCAAGTCAAGCAAATCATAGGCACCAACCGCACCTTTTTGAGCTGCCAGAATACGAAAGACTTCACGACGCGTAGACGTTAATCGCGCGCCACGGTTTTGACAAAGCTTCTCGGCCTTACTAATTAATCGCTCTGTTTCGATAGTTCCCATATATGACCTTTTCATCTGCTGGCTTTGATTGTAATTAGATTTATCAGCCAAGCAACGCTCGACACAATAATCGTTTTTACTAAAGTGTAAATCATATCGTCCTATTTCGGAACTAACGTGGTGTTCTGAACAATATAAAACAGATATAATGGCACCTCACATAGCCAGTCGAGTTTTTAGCGTTACCGCCATAAGCTACAGGAGTTTTCGTTGTCAAAGCTATACCCTCATTTTGCTTCAGTCGCCCCGATGCTGGATTGGACGGATCGCCATTGTCGATACTTTCATCGTTTATTAAGCCCCAATACATTGTTGTACACCGATATGGTGACCACTGGCGCCATTATCTATGGTCAGCAAGATTTCCTAGCTTACAACGATGAGGAACATCCCGTTGCGCTTCAATTGGGTGGCGCTGATCCGAGCGC
>NZ_CH672411.1:0-2074 GCF_000152885.1 Idiomarina baltica OS145 | reverse complement strand
ACCCGTGGTTGTTGACTGAGTTAGAAACCCTATATACATCAAACCCTACCTCTATTTCACGAGAAAGTGTGGCGCGTCAGATGATTCCGTACATTCAGCAACACATTGCCGCAGGTGGTCGCGCGTGGCACGTTGTGCGTCACATGCTTGGACTTTTCCAAGGACAGCCCGGCGGAAAAAAATGGCGCCAGTTCTTGAGTATAAAAGGGCCTCGTTTAAATGATGCTGAAGCGCTTATTGAGGGCGCTATTGAGTTCCGGACAGATAGCTCCTTACGTCTTGCTGATATTCAGTAGCGATATTGACTAAAATTTAGTGTGTTTTGTAAAGCGGTGTGATTTTTTCACCAAGCCAAAGAAAGTAATAAAACTAACTGTTTTAAAAATTCTTTAAAAACAAGGTGTTATAATTTTTATAAAGTTGGCACAACCTTTGAAAGAGTAATAGCGACTTAATTAATACGTTACCTTCAAAGGAGCACAGCCATGAAAAAATTTATTATCACTTTGTCAGCCGTTGCCGCATTGAGTTCAGTCCCTGCAATGGCTCAAGATAGTCAAGAGAGTAGCATCCGTAGCGCTCTTCAAACTGAGGTCAGTTCAATTTCTGAGTCACTGTGGCAAGCATCAAAAGATGCTGTTGTATCCACTCTCGATGAAATCACTACTGAACTGTTTAGCGAAGAAGCCCTTGCTTCACGTGAATCACGGGATGACTCAGCTGAGTCAAACGACGACAACAAAAGCGAGTAATCACCATGGCGTATCTCACTCATTGGTGGTTGGTTTGGTTAATCGCACCGGTGTTAGGCACAGTTATCATCGGTGCGGTGACCGCCGCGAGTTCATCGCTAGTGCGTCAGGGTTAAAGTTTTGTTAATCTGCAAGTTCTCTGTTTTGGTTGTGTTAAGGAACTTGCATGTTAAAAAAGACAATTACAATGACGGCACTAGCGGCACTTGTCGCTACCGCAACATCTAGTTTTGCTGAAGAATATACCGCTAGTGATAAAGCACGTATGCTAGCGAAAGAAAACCTACTTATCGATACGCACATCGACGTCCCCTATCGTATTCATAACGAGTGGGAGGATGTGACCGTCGCTACCGAGGGTGGAGATTTTGATTATCCAAGAGCGGTAGAGGGCGGGTTAAATGCCCCTTTCATGTCAATTTATATTCCTGCGCATTACGAACAGAGTGGTGGGAGTATTCAACTAGCGAATGAGCTTATTGATAGTATGGAGGCTCTCGTCGGTCGTGCGCCAGATAAATTCGCTATGGCTTATACGACAGAGCAAGTGAAGGAAAACACTGAAAAAGGCTTAATGTCTATTGCCTTGGGAATGGAAAACGGCACCCCCATCGAGGGTGATCTTGCCAACCTTGAGCACTTCTACAAGCGCGGTATTCGCTACATTACGTTGGCGCACTCACAGTCCAACCATATCTCGGATTCATCATACGATATCCGTCGCCAATGGGATGGTTTATCACCTTTTGGTAAGAAGCTTGTGAAAGCAATGAATGATATCGGTGTGATGGTCGATGTTTCACATATCTCCGATGATGCGTTTTATCAAGTTATCGAGATCAGTGAGGCGCCCGTTATCGCGTCACATTCGTCTTTACGTCAGTACACACCAGGTTTTGAACGCAACATGAGTGACGACATGCTGAAAAAGCTTGGTGAAAACGGCGGTGTCATTCAAATCAACTTTGGGTCTTCATTTGTTGCAAAGCAAGCCAACCGCTATCGCGATATGCTTAAAAAGCGTATTGAGGCAGTAAAAGAACAGTATGGCGAAGAGTCTGAGGAAGCAAAGCAGCGTATTGCGGAGATCGAGAACAACAACCCATATCCGTATGCGACGCTTGACCAAGTCCTAGACCATATCGACCATGTGAAAGCGTTGATTGGTGTTGAGCATATTGGGATTGGCTCGGACTACGATGGCGTAGGTGATTCCTTACCTGTAGGTTTGAAAGACGTGTCGAGTTATCCTAACTTGGTTCAGGGTTTGCTAGACCGCGGTTACACCGATGAAGAAATTAAAATGATCTTGGGTGGCAATT
>NZ_CH672412.1:9597-20966 GCF_000152885.1 Idiomarina baltica OS145 | reverse complement strand
CCTAATGTTTTTGACTTTTACGGCGGTGATGATTGAATCATGTCCGATGAGTTAAAAATATGCAAGTACATCAGGTCGAAAAGTATCGAAATTGACACGGTCGATTGTTAAAACGCGGTAATCGACCGTGTCATTAAAGGCGAGAATAACTAGAGTTTTTCGTTTAACTCAGGTAAGACTTCAAATAAATCAGCGACCAAGCCATAATCGGCCACTTGGAAGATAGGTGCTTCTTCGTCTTTGTTAATAGCGACAATCACTTTTGAGTCTTTCATACCCGCTAAGTGTTGGATAGCTCCACTGATACCGACGGCAATATACAATTGTGGCGCAACGATCTTACCGGTTTGACCTACCTGCATATCATTCGGTACAAAGCCTGCGTCTACAGCGGCACGCGAAGCACCCACAGCTGCGCCTAGTTTGTCAGCGATATCTTCGATCAATTTAAAGTTTTCGCCATTTTGCATACCACGACCACCCGAAATAACGATTTCGGCGGCGGTCAATTCTGGACGCTCTGATTCGGCTAATTGTTCTCCGACAAATTCAGACTTGTCGTTATCAAAGACCGCATCAATCGCTTCAACCGAGCCCGAACCGCCTTCGCTTGCCACCGCATCAAAAGCAGTCGCCCGCACCGTAATCACCTTAATGGCATCTTCGGCTTGCACGGTCGCAATCGCGTTGCCTGCATAGATCGGACGCTTAAACGTATCCGCAGATTCAACCGCAATAATGTCAGAAATTTGCGCCACATCGAGCAATGCAGCCACACGCGGCATAAAGTTTTTGCCCGTTGTCGTTGCTGGCGCGAGCACGTGACTGTAGTCTTTGCCCAAATCGGCAACTAACTTGCTTACATTTTCTGCGAGCTGATGTTCGTACACGGCATTGTCGGCCAACACTACTTTGTTGACGCCTTCAGCCTTTGCGAGCTCATCAGCGACTGTTGCGCAGTCTTTACCTGCGACTAATACATCAATATCACCGCCAATGGCTTTCGCCGCCGCCAAGGTTTTCAGCGTGGCAGGATTTACGGCGTTATTGTCGTGTTCTGCAACCACTAAGATGCTCATAGGACTTTGGCCTCATTCTTCAGTTTATCGACAAGCTCATCTACGTCTGCCACTTTAACGCCCGCACTACGTTCTGCTGGCGATTCAACTTTGAGTAGCTTCACAGTACGTTTCACCGAAACGTCCAAGTCGTCAGTTGAAACAGTTTCAAGTGGCTTACGCTTTGCTTTCATGATGTTCGGCAACGAAGCATAACGCGGTTCGTTTAAACGTAAGTCGGTCGTGACGACTGCCGGCAGAGCCAACTTCACCGTTTGCAAGCCTCCATCAACTTCGCGCGTTACAGAAACGTGACCATCAGCCACTTCTACTTTCGATGCGAATGTGCCTTGAGGCATATCAGTAAGCGCAGCTAGCATTTGACCGGTTTGGTTATTATCCGAGTCAATCGACTGCTTACCTAAAATGATCATGTCAGGCTCTTCACGCTCAACAACGCCTTTAAGGATTTTTGCGGCTGAAAGTGAATCCGGCATATCGTCGGTTTCAACTTGGATAGCGCGGTCAGCACCTAACGCCAATGCGGTACGCAATTGCTCTTGCACTGCTTTGGGTCCAATAGATACCACCACAACCTCATCGGCTGTGCCTGCTTCTTTCAAGCGCACAGCTTCTTCGACTGCGATCTCACAGAACGGGTTAAGCGCCATTTTGACGTTAGCCAAATCGACGTCTGACTGATCTGGCTTCACGCGTACTTTGACGTTGTAGTCAATGACGCGCTTCACCGCGACAAGTATTTTCATGTCACTTTCCTTTTGTTGGAACTGATCTAAGTTACCTGGATTTAAAATTTGTTAACTCCGCTATTATCCTAGACTGGAGGCTATCTCACAAGTTATGCGACAATAACAGAAATTTGTTGTAATCAGGAGTTTACACAGTGATACAGCCTTCACGCAAACCTATCGGTTGGGAAAAGCGCTATCGTGAGCTTATCGAACTTGCCAAAACGATGCCAGCGTTACCCGAACAATATCGTGATAAAGCCCATGAAGTTGGGGGCTGTGAAGCAACGGTATGGCTCTATTTGGATTGCCAAGACAAGCAGCGTATTACCGTGCGCTTTGATAGCGTCTCACGCATTGTTAAGGGGTTATTAGCATTGATTCAAGCGGAGCTCGACGGCCATAGCGCAACGGACATTGCTCAATTCGACATTGATGAATTATTCGCCAACTACGGCCTCACACAACAACTGACGCCGTCTAGAGCCAATGGTTTATACAACGTGAGCAAAGTACTCAAGCAGCGCGTCGCTCAATGCGCTTGAGCAAAGTTGATACTGCAAACATGGCAAAGCTACAAGTGACCACCATGGCCGCACCAAAACCAGAACTGCAGTTCATTTGCATGGTGCCGCTGCCGGGTTTTTGAAGAGTGACTTCACCCTCATGCTCTCCGGCGACCCAGGGATACCGTAGCTGCTCCTCGGAATAAATGCAGTCAACGCCCCATTTGCGCTTAGGGTTCTTGGAGAAATTAAAATCACGGCGCAGTTTAGAGCGCACCTTAGCCAACAACGGGTCCTGTTTTGCTTTTGCCAGGTCCGCTACACGAATTTGGGTTGGATCTATTTGTCCTCCCGCACCGCCACAGACCACTAATGGCAGTTTATTACGCTTACAGTGCGCTACTAAAGCAGCCTTGGTGTTAACGCTATCAATAGCATCCAATACCGCGGTAACGCCGCTTAAGTGAGTAGCAAAGTTTTCTTCTAGTAAAAAATCGTCAACAATATTGACCTTGCATGCAGGATTTATCGCGCGTATCCGCTCGGCCAACACTTCGGTCTTAAGTTGTCCTATCGTGTTGAAATCAGCGGGAAGTTGACGGTTAATATTGGTCACACAAACATCATCAAGATCGATCAATGTCAGCTCACCGATACCGCTGCGTGCGAGCGCTTCAACGGCCCATGAACCGACGCCACCGAGTCCGGCAATAGCGATGTGTTGGTTACGAAATGTCTTCAGTGCTTTGCGTCCGTAGACGCGTTCAACGCCACCTTGGGCTTGGTCATTCGGTGCGGGTTGCTTGCTCGCTGACGTCATAAAGTATCAGTCCTACCTGAAATATCTCGCCACGCGTATCATGCAGTGGCATAAGGGTAATATTCTGTTGCATCCATTGCAGCTGCCCGCTCAGCGGGCGACTGTGTCGGAATCGAAACACATAGGGGCGCTGTTCCCAAGTAATGAACACCCGGGCATCTAGGTTCCACACGCGCTCTACTTTCTGGCGAAACCAATGCTCATCGATCTCAGGGCAACATTCAAATAGGATTTTATCACGAACTTGACTAGGGCGCAGACCGCTGTGGTTGGTCATAAACTCATTCCACATTTGTACGCGATAATCACGGTCAAGCACTACGATACCGATATCAATAGCACCTAGCAGGCTTAGTTTAGCGTGTAACTCATCCATTTCACTCATCGCTGCCTCCTTATTCCGCGTACCAGTGGGCGACCTGTTGGTCTAAACGTTGCACCGCATCTTCCGGTAGCAAAATAAGTAAATCGAAACCAATGCGATGTTTGGGGAGCTGATAACCAATTTCTATCGCCAACACCTTTTGCCAACGCTGTTGTGGCTGACTCAGCAAATCCGCTAGGGATTTATGCTGTCCTAGCAACACCGGTTGCGATGCGGTAAATTCGACGTGCAATTGATGACCTAAACCGTTGAGACACGCGGAGGTAATAATCGAAGCAATATCCATCAGTGCTTCAATGCGCTGCTGCTGTTCAGTACCCGAAAGCTGTTCGCCCAATAACTGACGAACGTCTTCCACTGACGTATCGGTGAGCAACGTGAGCGCCTCGCCTAAAATACCCGACCCTGCAAACCCTTGGCTGACCGCCGATACACGCTCCGCTTGATCAATGGATTGCAGCGCCATGTGTAACTCTGACGGAGCTATCCAGTTAACATTGGGCACCGGTAGCTCAATAAATTGATTTAATACGCGAGCAATATGGTCACCTGCCTGACCCATGGCGACATTTGCCACTTCGCGATAAACGTCCAACGCGCTGGCTGCCACTTCAACTTCGCTCGCCTCCTGCAAATGACCGCTGCCGGGCTGATAAAGACCAAACTGTTGTAGATTTTGAGCTATTTCAGTCGTTTTGAATGGCTTTTTTACAAAAGCGAGTGCACCGAGTTTTATTACGCGTTGATAGGCCTCAGGTTGAATATCACCAGAAATGACAATGACGACGCAGTCACGTTCATACTGCGCTAAATGCTCGAGCACCTCATAGCCGTCCATGATCGGCATATTCAGATCGAGCAACAGTAATTGCGCTTCGCCGTTCTCGATCCGCTGCAATGCTTGTTCGCCATGCTCTGCTTGATACACGGTTGCATCCCAGTCCTTGGGTAAACTTTTTATCAGCTGCTTGCGCGCCATCCGTGAGTCATCACACAGGGTCACCTTCAACGTCATTTGTTTAACCTTTGGTCATTAGACTGCAAATGGATATTTAATCGGCGGGTGATGCTGATAACCCTCAATCGAGAAATCGTCTTTCGTCACCCACGTTTCAATATCCTGCAGCGTTTTAATATCGGGATTAATATGCAGTTGTGGCGATGGATACGGCTCCCGCTTTAGTTGTACATCGCGCATAAGCTCAAGTTGATTTTCATAAATGTGTGCGTTGACGATTTTGTGAAACACTTTACCCGGTTTATGTCCCGTAATACGCGCTACAAGCGCTAACAACACAAAACACTGAATTTGATTAAAGTTCAACCCAAGCGGGACATCGCAACTGCGCTGATAGGACGTCAAATACAATTTGCCATTCAGTAGCGAAAAAGTGTGCGTATGCATACACGGACGCAAGCATCCCATGTCGAGCTCGCCGGGGTTATAAAACGTAACGATCTCGCCTCTATCGTCAATGCCCTGAGTTAAGTCATCAACGACCTTTTGCAGTTGGTCAAACTGGCTACCGTCCGGTCGTTGCCAAGCGCGGCCTTGAACACCATAAACACGCCCCATGTCATCGGGCCCTTTGCGATGAGGATTGGCTAGCCAGCTGGCGTTTTCATTGGCATTGGCGTTCCACGTATTACAGCCGATATCGCGAAATTGCGCAGCGCTGTCATAACCGCGCAGATAGCCCAGTAGCTCAGCGATAGCCGCCTTGTAATAGCTTTTACGCGTAGTAATGAGAGGAAACTGATTGTGCTCGACATCGTACTCTAAATCGGCGTTAATCACCGTCAAACAGTTGATCCCGGTCCGGGCGTTGTGCACCCACTCTCCTTCATCAATGATACGCTGACACAGCTGAAGATATTGTTTCATTATCGACCTATGCTTTTGAGCTATTTTTTTGCGCGTAAATCAGAAGTCCGACACCTAAAATAATCATCGGAATTGTAAGCCATTGTCCCATCGACATGCCCAAGGAGAGAAGGCCTAAATGCGCATCCGGCTCACGGAAAAATTCGACGGTAAAACGCGCTATACCGTAACCCAGTAAGAATAAACCGCTGACCGCACCGGTGCCGTGTGGCTTACGTTGGAACCACCACAGTAGCGCAAACAAGAGTAAGCCCTCTAATGCGGCTTCATAAAGCTGTGAGGGATGCCGCGGCACGGGCCCACCCGATGGAAAAATCATTGCCCAAGGCACGTCCGTTACACGTCCCCACAGTTCGCCGTTGATGAAGTTACCCATCCGTCCAAAGAATAATCCCATCGGCACGAGAGGCGCAATCATGTCACCGACCGCCAAAAACCGGCGGTGGGTTACGCGAGCATAAAGATACATCGCTGCAATAACGCCCAGCAAACCGCCATGGAAAGACATACCGCCTTCCCATACTCGAAATAAATACAGCGGGTCAGCCATGAACAAGTCAAAGTGATAGAAAATCACATAGCCGATGCGGCCACCGACCAAAACACCTAGAAAGCACCAAAACACGAGATCCGAGAATTTGTCACGCGTCCAATTTGGCGATTGCTCAGCTTGTCGTCCACCCCACCACAAAGCAAAAACGAACCCTAATAAGTACATTACACCGTACCAGTGGATGGCTAATGGGCCTATGCTGAAGATCACAGGATCAATATCAGGGAACTGCGTGTATTCGTTTAGTGGCACTACTCACTCCTTAAAAAAATATCAGCTTTATAGCCACAATAATGAGGAAAACTGCAAATATACGCCGCAACTGTTTGACCGGCAAACTGTGCGCCAGCTTAGCGCCTACTGGTGCACAAATGACTGACGCAATCGATATGGTTAGCCACGCGGGTACATGAATAATACCTAATGCACCATGCGCTACACCCGAACTGTACCCTTTGATAATAAAAATGAGTACCGCACTACAACCAATGATAAAACTGCCTAGCGAAGATATCGCAATAGCTTGTCGCACAGACAACCCGCAACGCTGTAAAAAAGGCACCGTTAATGCACCGCCGCCGATGCCAACGAGCCCTGAGATAACACCAATGCTTGTTGAACCCACGCTTAACCAACGCTGCTTAATATGTTTAGCGTTCACTTCGCGTTTACTTTGCGGTAGCGACATGCGAATGGCGAGTACTACCAGTACCGTCGAAAACAACATTTTCAGCCAGTGCGGGTCGACAGCAGTCACTAAAAATGCCCCTACCATCGCGCCTAACGACAATCCGGGTAACACGCGGACGACCCAAAAGCGCTCCTGTAAGCCCGAGCGATAATGGCTAAAGGCCGAACTCGCGGTTGTCATGCAAATCGTAGCCAAACTCGTTGCAATTGCAGTCGGCATCACTAATGCCGGCTCAATACCTAATTCAGGCGCAAGATAGACGAGCAGCGGCACAATAACTAAGCCACCACCAATACCCAGTAAACCCGCTAAGGTCCCGGCCAGCACACCGCCCAATAGGCACCAAACAATGACTGTAAGTTCCATATGCTATTTCCCTGCCCTTACAAAACCACCCAAGCCCATGCTTTCCATTTTTTCTGAAATCATGCTTCGAACTTGCTCAGGTCTACGCGCCTGTAATGCTTTAGCCAACATCACCTGCAATGTACTCGAACGTACGTTCCGCAAAATCCAGCGGACACGATCGACGTTGTAACTGTTCATACTTAACTGTCGATAACCCATCGCCACAAGTAACAAAGCTCCACCCGGGTCACCGGCGAGTTCACCACAGACGCTGACAGGTTTGCCGAGCTCTTCACACCGTCGTGCAATTTCATCGAGGCTGGCAAGTACGGCAGGATGGTAGGCATCGTACAGACTGGCAACACGCCGATTATTGCGATCGACGGCAAGTAAGTATTGGGTTAAATCATTGCTGCCCACCGAGAAAAAATCGACTTTGCTTGCCAACATGGGGAGCTGATAAATCGCAGCGGGTACCTCTATCATAACGCCCAACTGAGGTTGAAATAAGTTAACACCGACCGCGCAACCTTGCTCTTCTGCGACTTCAAAGTAAGCCTGTTTAAGTAAGCGTGAAGCCTCTTCCACTTCGCTCACACTGGTAATCATCGGTAGCAAAATACGTAAATTACTGCGCCCGATGCTCGCTCGTAACATCGCTCGAATTTGTACCAAAAATATCTCTGGATGATCGAGTGTGAGTCGAATCCCACGCCATCCTAAAAACGGATTATCTTCCTGTAATTGTAAGTAGGGCAGCGGCTTGTCACCCCCCACATCCAAAGTCCGCATAATGACAGGCTGGTCTGGGAAGCAATCCAATACTTCCTTATACATTTCAACCTGTTCATCCTCTGTCGGCAATTGTTCGCGCATCATGAAAGGGATTTCAGAGCGATACAGTCCTACACCATCAATATTGAGGTGTTTTAAGTGCTCCTGATGAATATCGAGTCCCAAGTTGAGATGCAGGCTGACACGTTGTCCATCTTGCGTTTGTGCTGGCAAATGCGCATGTTCTGCAACGATGGATTTCAGCTCTTCTTCTTCATCAGCTAAGTGTTGATACTGCTCGCGCACTTGCGGCGGCGGGTTAATGTAGACTTCGCCCGTATATCCATCAACAATCAGGATTTTTTCGGAGAAATAATGTAACTCAATATCATCCACGCCTAAGACAGCGGGAATACCCATGCTTCGTGCCATAATCGCGGCATGCGAGTTACTTGAGCCTCGTAAAGAGATGATGCCAGCAATTTGGGTGCGTGGTAGCTCCGCCAACATTGACGCTGTCACCTCGTCGGCGACCAATATACCTTGCTCGGGAAACGCTCGCCGCTTACGTTGACGTTGCTGCAAGTGCATGAGTACTCTTTGCCCAATATCTCGCACGTCTGTCGCACGCTCGCGAAGATAAGAGTCCTCGAGTGCTTCAAACTGATCAACAAATTCTTCGACCACGTGCTTTAACGCGGTTTGTGCTCGCCACCCTTGTCCGATCATTGCTTCAACGGCATTGCCTAAACTTGCCGCATCCAACATACCTTGATAGACATCGAATATTGCCAAAGTATCGTCAGGCACCTGACCATACACACGTTCGGCAAGTTGCTTTAATTCAGCACGGGTACGCGCGACGGCCTGTCGAAACTTGCGTACTTCATGTAGCGGACGGTCGGTCTTTTGCGGTGATACTTCCTTTAAACTGACCTCGGGTCGCGCAACATACGCATCCCCAATCGCTACTCCCGGCGAGCCAGGCAAAGCTTGAATACTGTGCACCCAAGGCGAGTGCTCATCGGTGAGTAGACCCTTAGTATTTGCGTGTGCGATGACGACCGATAGCTGTGCCGCCAATGTCACGACAAAGGCCTCTTCCTCACGCGTAAAGTGACGCGCCTCACTTTGATGAACAACAAGAATCCCCAGCACTTTACGGCGATGGATAATGGGCGCTGCCAGTAACGCGCGGTACTGCGACTCATTCGAGTCTAGTAGTTCTTTGTTAGCGGGATGATTACTGATATCAGCAATATTCAGTGGCTCTTCACGTTGCGCGGCGAGCGAGATAATACCATCCCCAAAATCAACTCGAATCGGCTCGCCAGACGCATCCGCTAAACCATCACTTGCCGCCATCACGTACTGATGGGCTTGGGCATCGGCTAAAAATACGCTACAGCTGTCTGTCTCAAGTGCCGAGCGCACTTGAGACACCATCGTGCGAAGCGCCAGCTGAAAGTCAGCCGCTTTATTCACACTTTCGACGATCCGCTGTAGCGTCACCAGCATAATTAACGCTTCCGTCTATTTGAACGACCATGCCGAGCATGGCGGTTCGAGGTCTTTGGGGTGTTCAGACTGGGCATTGCATACGCAGCGAACTCTCTCATCACGCGTCGGTAAACGTCACGTTTAAACGAGACGACTTGACGCACAGGGTACCAAAAACTGACCCAGCGCCAGCCATCAAACTCCGGGTGTCCGGATTGTAAAACGTCGACATCTTCTTCACGACACTTCAGTTTTAACAGAAACCATTTTTGTTTCTGTCCAACACACATGGGCCGTTGTTCTCGCCGAATTAACCGCTTGGGTAAACGATAGCGAAACCAGTGACGGCTGGTGTACAGAATTTCTACCTGCTCTGGCTTGAGACCGACCTCTTCCCAAAGTTCTCGGTACATCGCCTGTTCAGGGGTCTCACCATCATCTATGCCGCCTTGCGGAAACTGCCAGCTATGCTGATTAATACGGCGAGCCCAAAATACCTGCCCATGCCCGTTACAGATGACGATTCCTACGTTTGCTCGGAATCCTTCAGCATCTATCACGCGAGCATCCTCAATTATTCTTTGATAAAGTGATTCTTCCATAAAGGGCGACTTGGGGCAAATCAAATGCGTTATACAGTACCGACGCCAACCTCTGTAGACGAACTATTACAGCGCGCAAATCGGCTAACAGGACAATCATTCGCCCAGTTAGCAAAGATAGCCAACTTACACATGCCCAACGATTTAAAGAAGGATAAAGGTTGGGTGGGCATGATGCTCGAACAACACTTAGGCGCCAGTGCGGGATCTAAGCCGCTGCAGGACTTTCCTGACCTGGGTGTAGAGCTAAAAACATTACCCGTCGATGAACAAGGCCAACCATTGGAAACGACCTTTGTATGTGTTGCCCCGTTGCTAAATACGTCTGGGTTGAACTGGTTAAACAGTAACGTACGTAATAAGTTAAGCTGTGTATTATGGATACCGATCGATGGACGTCGAGCCGTTCCTTTAGCAAAACGCGTCGTCGGCCAGCCTTTTTTGTGGCGTCCAACAAACGAACAAGAGCAAGCCTTGCAGTCGGATTGGGAAGAACATATGGATCGTATTGCATTAGGTGAGGTCGAATCGATCACAGCACGACAAGGCGAGTTTTTGCAAATTCGCCCGAAGGCTGCGGATGGTAGCGCGCTCACTGAGGCGGTCGGACCCAACGGTCAGATGATCCAGGTGCGTCCGCGGGGCTTTTATTTAAAGAAAACATTTACCCGAGCGATACTAGAACAGGTGTTTAATGCAGTTTAACGTCACCCCACAAGCAAAGCGTAATGCCATTACGTTCTGTGCTGTTGCGATAGGGCTCATCGCACTTTTGGTTTTTATGCATTTAGTGCGAGATGATATTCCCGTTGGCATTTCTGTGGTCATCGGTGCTGCGGCTGGTATTTTGTTGCTACTTGGCGTAGGAAAGCTGATTGAGCCCCCCGTATCATTAGCCATCACCCCAGACACCATTCGTTACATTCACCGAAAAGGCGAGTGGCAATTGGATTGGGACAATGTAGTGCGTTTCGATATTCCCCGAGTGCACCGCTTAATGGAGCTCGAGGACGCGCCGTTTTTAGGCTTTCGTGTTTACAACAACGATGCAATTTTGCAAACCATTTCGCCCCGCTTAGCGTCTGCTATCTTATTTGAGCAACGCCAGTTGATGACCATGGCGTTGCGTCACGAGCGTCCAGAACAAGCTGACTACAGTGAGTACTTTGATATACCCGAGCGTTTTGTCAGCTCAGAGGGACGTGTTTATAAGGGGCTTATCGCAGTCTTTGGTCGCCGCATGGAACAAATGCGCGAACTCCTCGGTTACGATCTTTATGTCAGCGCAAACGCACTTGATCGAGACATCTATGAATTTAGAAGTCATCTGCAACGACTGCAGGCATCTCGACAAGAAGCGAAACTGGACAATACCCGTTAACGCGTTAAACGCTCGAAGTCGGGGATTGTGTAAGCCTCGACTTCCGGCTTTTGAAACAAATAGCCTTGCATGAGCTCAACGCCGTTGTACTTAAGATAGTAGTATTCCTCTATCGTT
>NZ_CH672412.1:0-9133 GCF_000152885.1 Idiomarina baltica OS145 | reverse complement strand
CGACACGTTTGATCAAAGGTATACTTGTTCGAATCATTGACTCGAGATAATACCTCACCGGCACCTTCTCCGTTAGAGCCTCTTACTAGGGCTTCAAACGCAAACACGTTTTTACTGTGCACGTTCACTATCGGCTGAAAAGCCATTTTGATGTCAAAGCCTAGTTCAGACTGGCAATCGCATGATGGACAAGCCGCCATGTTTAGGTTCCTCGTTTCAATTATTTATCGCGTGATCTAAGGTAACGGAATATAGGCTGATTTTGATCAATACAAAAATGCACGCGCCACGACAAATTTTTCTTGCCTTTATTTGAATATAGTGTAATTAAGCGCTGCGTATATCGAATGGAGATTTTAATGGAAGTTTTAGGTTGGAAAGAATGGGGGCAGTTGCCCGACATCGGGATTGATGCAATTCACATGAAAGTTGATACCGGTGCCAAGACGTCTTGTTTGCATGCATTCAAATTAGAGCCTTTTGAAAAGGATGAACAGCCTTGGCTTCGTGTCTATGTTCATCCGCATCAAGACAGTGTTGAGGAGCATGTCTTTGAAGCCCCTATTCATGACCAGCGTGAAGTCACTGATTCCGGCGGTCATACGGAAGTTCGCTACGTCATAAAAACACGACTGTGTCTTGGTCAGTTTGATGGACCCGTTGAACTCACTTTAACCAACCGCGATACTATGAAGTTTCGCATGCTGCTAGGTCGACAAGCTATGCGGAAGCGGTTTATGGTAAATCCAGAACTGGCTCATCAACTAGGAGAGCGCCCATGAGAATCGCCATTCTATCTCGAAATTCCAAACTTTATTCGACACGTCGCTTAATCGAAGCTGCGAAAGCGCGTGGTCATGACGTCGACGTGCTAAATCCGTTAAGCTGCTATATGAACATCAATGCGCGAGAGTCATCAATTCATAAACATGGTGTGGAATTACCTTATTACGATTGTGTCATACCTCGTATCGGTGCTTCCGTGACTTTCTACGGTACTGCCGTATTGCGTCAGTTTGAGATGATGGGAACCTACCCGCTGAATGAATCGGTAGCGATTTCCCGTAGCCGCGACAAGTTGCGCTCACTGCAGTTACTCTCTCGCAAAGGGATCGGTTTACCCACAACCGGTTTCGCGAGTCAGCCTCAGGATATTCCTGATCTCATTGATATGGTCGGTGGTGCGCCTCTAGTCATTAAATTGCTCGAGGGAACACAAGGCATTGGCGTCGTTTTAGCAGAAACCCGGCAAGCCGCTGAAAGTGTTATCGAAGCGTTTATGGGACTACAGTCAAACATTATGGTGCAAGAGTATATTCGCGAAGCCGGTGGCGCCGATATTCGCTGCTTTGTTATCGGCGATAAAGTCATCGCGGCTATGAAGCGCCAAGCAAAAGAGGGAGAGTTTCGCTCAAATTTACACCGTGGGGGTAGCGCATCACTGATTAAACTGACACCCGCCGAACGCGCAACAGCGGTTAAAGCCGCCAAGACCATGGGTCTTAATGTAGCGGGTGTTGATTTGTTACGCTCTAACCACGGCCCTCTGGTCATGGAAGTTAACTCATCGCCAGGACTTGAGGGGATTGAAGCGGCGACCGAAAAAGATGTCGCGAGTCAAATTATTGCATTCATGGAAAAGAATGCCAAAGCTCATAAAACGCGCACTAAGGGACGCGGCTAATGGCAGCGAGAAAGCCGCGTATGGCGGTGTTTGAATTGGCAGGCTGTCGGGTTGAGCCAGGCAGCCACCAGCATGTACGTTTGCCAGCAGCGCGTTTATATAACGATGCGCCGCTCGACCTAAGAGTCGATGTTTTTCATGGTGTTAAGCCAGGCCCCGTGCTGCTATTAAGCGCCGCAATTCACGGCGATGAGCTGAACGGTATCGAAATTTGTCGGCAAATCATTCAGCGCATTAACCCATTGGAACTTGCTGGCACGCTCATCGTTGTGCCCATCGTCAATCTATTTGGCTTTATTCAGCAATCCCGTTACTTACCGGATCGAAGAGATCTTAACCGTTGTTTTCCTGGCTCCGAACGGGGCGCTTTAGGCTCCCGTATTGCCCACCTCTTTAACGAGGAACTTGTCCAAAAGGCTTCGCACATTGTGGATTTGCACACCGGTGCCATCCATCGCAGTAATTTGCCACAAATTCGTGTCGACATTGATAACGAGAGTGCTTTGGCAATGGCAAAAGCCTTTGGTTCTCCGGTCATTCTCAATTCAAAAGAGCGGGACGGCTCCTTGCGCGCGTTAGCCAATAGTTTAGGAATTCCACTTATTTTGTATGAAGCGGGCGAGGCGCTGCGATTTGACGATGCCTCTATAAACTCAGGCGTGGTTGGTGTTATTAATGTACTTAAGCACCTCAAAATGCTTAAAGGACGACGCCAAGGCCGAAGAATATCGCCGGTCATTTCAAGCCGTTCTACTTGGGTACGCGCCGAAAAAGATGGCTTGGTGCTTCGCAAAGTTGAACTCGGGCAAACAGTGCAACCTGAACAAGTTTTAGCACACATTGCCAGCCCGCATGGTGACGATGTCGATGTGATCACCTCCCCCGTGCCAGGTATTATCATCGGCTGTACTAACATCCCTGTTGCAAACGAAGGCGAAGCACTATTTAACATCGCACAATTCGAGTCAGACAGTTTAGAAGAAGCGACCGATATTATAGATTCCTTTACTGAAACTTATGAATGAAATGACTGACTGCTCAATGAACTTTCAGCGCGGTTTGCGCCACTGCGACGGACAAGTGAATATTTACCAAGCTGTGCTAAAGGCCTTTTGTGAACAATACGCAAATCGCTTTTGCCAGCATCACAGCATCGCAAGTGATGCGCTCTATCAAGAACTCCACGCTCTGAAAGGACTGAGTGCGACCATAGGTGCTCAGTCTCTTAGCGAGCTAACAGAAAGCGCATTTAAGAACTGGACAAGTATGAGTGATGACTCAAGAATAAAAGCACTTGGCAGTATACAATTTGAGTTGTCACAAGTCCTTGACGAGATTAAAGAATACTTAACACAAAATAACTGACTAAAATAAGCGCAATCTTGTTTATTTTTCGCTATTATCAGTCGATATAACAATAACAATAAACATTCGAACAAAATGTTATGCCAGAGTCCAGCAGAGCGATACAATTCGAGCGCTCCGCCAATGATGTCTACGTCAGTGTTTTAAAATCGGCAAAGGACACGACCGCGGAGCAGATCAAGACGGCTTTTGAAATGAGCCGTTTTGCTGAGGCGCTGTTGGTTGATGAAAATGTCTTTGAACAAGTCTTAAAAAACTTTAAGCAATGGCAACTGAGTGAACAGACACCCTCTAGCCGATACTCTGAGCGTATCGCCACGCTGGAAGACGCCCGTCTATACGTGATAATCAGCGATGACCACATGACCGCCACCCTAAGCTGTGACGCCGCACAAGGCGGTACGCCCATCGAACGCCAAGATGTCCTCGAAGCGCTCAAAGGCGCTGGAGTCGTAGCGGGTATAAAGCGAAAAATGGTCGACAAAATCATCAACCATGCCAAAAACGTCGAGCCGGGCAGTCATTTTGATGCCATTATTGCCCGAGGCGTGACCGCGAAAAATGGGCATAATGCCTGGTTTGAACGACTGGTCGACGATGCTCGGCAACGTGTTTTACGTCCGCAAGAGCGCGAAGATGGAACGGTGGACATGCGTGATTTAGGTGAACAAATCACGGTGTTGGAAGGTGATCCTTTACTGCGCAAACATCCTCCGACTAAGGGTCGCCACGGCTGCACGGTAAAAGGTGATGTCATCGAAGCCTTCGACGGCGAAGATACTGACATGGCGCCTGGGGAAGGCGCTCGCTTTGATGATAATGACCCAATGACAATTATTGCCGCACGCACAGGGATGCCTTGGTTTACGCACAACTCTGCCAGTGTTGATGATGTACTTACCCTGAAAACCGTTGATGTCTCTACCGGCCATGTGAAGTTCAAAGGCAGTGTTATTGTTACTGGTAACGTCACAGAAGGCATGCGCGTTGAATGCACGGGTGATATCACCGTAGCTGGTTATGTTGATTCCGCTCACCTTTTCGCTGGTGGCAGTATTACCGTTCGTAAGGGTTGCATTGGCCACATCTCGTCAGAAGATGAGCAACGTTTACAAAGTGATGAGGCTTATATCCCCCACTTATCGTCCAAGCTTCATGCCAATGATTCGATCTGGTGTGCCTATGCACAGTATGCTTTTTTAAAATGTAATCAGTCGCTGACTATCGACCGGCAACTGACTCACTGTCATGTTGTGTGTCATGGGGAGGCATTTATCGGTGGGCAAGATAACTCGGCTCGAGGAAAAATCATCGGCGGAACCTTTGAGACCTGTGCCCACATCTGTGCAGGCCAATTGGGCGCTCGAGCAGGGACACTCACACGTTTTATACTCAGTGTACCACCGCCCCCAGTCAGCACTTTACAGGCACTGAGCCAGTTATATTATCAATTGCGCGCGATAACCTACCGTTTAAGAAGAGTAGAAAAAGGTATTACACGCTGCCAGTCGCTTGCCAATAGTGAGCAACAAAAGTCACTGAAGCACTCACTTGTAACGGGCGCTAAGTCGGAGCTTGAAAGGTTACGCAGTATACAGAATGACCTCAAAGTTATGCGCGCTTCGCTAAAAAATCATACGACACTGCGTATTATGGCAGCAAAAGAGGTATTTCCTGGTGTTCAACTCGAATACGATCATAAAAAACTGCGCATCAAGGAACATCGAGGTGGTACACTGTTACTACTTAAAGATCATGAACTACGAATGGATATCCTCAGATAACTTATGCCCGCTCAATCGACCTCTGATGCCGTAGCTCGGCTACTCAGCCGTCACCAAGATGCAGAGTGGCTGTCCACTCCTCGCGATAAGCGTTTAGTGATACACCCCGATGGCAGCCAATTAGCAACCCTGTTCGACAACGCGTGGTGTCTGCATGCGGGTCATGCGATGCATTATTCACATGCCTATACTCAGGCGCTATCCCCAAAGCTCGAGGCTTATCAGTTGATACTGTTGGTGGTTGCGAAGGAGCAGTCTCTCAACCAATGGATACTGCACCAACTGTCCCTTCAAGCCCCGTCCGCTCGCATTCTGATCGTCGGCGAAAAACGCGGCGGTGTTACTAGCTTGGTAAAAAAATTGCCTCCCGCCTTTTTAAAAGCACAAAAACTTGCCTCGGGTAATCATTGCCAACTGTTTCAAACCCGCGTTCTAACAAAGCCGTTGACGGATTCAGAGGCACCTGCACTTAGTGGATTCGATGTGGATTGGCGAGGTGTTTCTGCCTCATTCAGTGCGTACCCGGGAGTTTTTAGCCAAGGCCGGCTGGATGCAGGTACTGCATTGTTACTTGAACATTTGCCGGAGACGATTCAAGGCAAAGTGCTTGATTTTGCATGTGGATGCGGTGTCATTGGCGCACTCGTCGCACAGAAGTTCGCCGTCGAACTGACAGCATCCGATGTTAGCCCAATGGCCATTGCGAGTACGCAAATGAACTGGGAAAAGCTTGGCATCCAGGGACGTTTAATACTCGCTGACGGTCTATCAAGCCTTAGCGATGGGTCATTTAATTGGATCCTTAGCAATCCCCCATTTCACACCGGATTACGCACCGATTACGACATTGGTGAGCAATTTATTAAACAGGCATTTAAGAAACTCGCACCGAACGGCACACTGGTCATTGTTGCGAACCGGTTCTTACCGTGGCCAGAACACATGCGGCAGGTATTCGGTCATTGTGATGAACTGGCTGATAATGGCAAGTTTAAAGTGTTACTAAGCAAACGCTTAAGTTGAATATACAAATCTTCGCGCTGAATACATTGATATTTAGATGCACACTCATTAACCATTTGATAACATAGTCTAAACAGGATAACAAAGTCGTTTATACAGCAAAATAATGCAAACCATTTCGCTCAAAAGAGGCTTAATCTACATTGTTCTATTGATTACCGTTGTCGCCCTTGCTATCGGTTTCAGTATCAATCTATTCAGCCAAGTTAGCCAATACCGTCAAGCACTTTTGGAACGCAGTGAATCCGATGCTCGAATGATTGCCGCGCACGCAGTGCAAAACTTAGCATTTAGCGATAACACCGCGGAACAACGGCGGCTCGCGACGTTGAGCAACAACCAATTTATTCAACATGTACATATCTATAAAATTGATACTGTGAGCGGCGACCTGAGCTTTTTCTCAAGTTATAACAAGGAAGGGCTCGCCCCCATTCCTGCTAAGTTTGCACAAATAGAAAGATTAACCGCACCCCGTTTACAAGACGACTATATTGAGGTTGCTCAAGCGATACAGCTGGATGGTCAAGTCGTCGGTTACGTATATCTGCGCGCAAGTGCCGACGAACTGAGACTCTTCAAGTTACGTTCGATTGCGGTCGCGTGCACTGTTTTTGTATTAACGCTGCTCATGTGCACATTGTTAGCGCTGCGTTTACGCCGTATATTAAGTCAACCGCTTGATAGGATCGTTGACATTGTGTCACAGATATCGCGAAACAAAGACTACGGCCTTCGCTTGCCGGAATCTCGCGTTAATGAGTTCAATGAATTAGGTAATGCCCTCAACATCATGCTCGAGCGTGTACAACATCATATTTTACGCCAACAAAAGGCGGAACGAGAAGCCAGTCAGTTGAACGCAGAGCTTGAGCAACAAGTTACTCAACGAACAAAAGCACTACGCGAATCAAACCAGGAACTGCTCACCACACTCGAACAGTTGCATAAGTATCAGGGACAACTGGTTGAGTCGGAAAAAATGGCATCTCTCGGCGATATGGTGGCCGGCATAGCCCATGAGGTAAATACGCCTATCGGCTTGTCGGTCACCGCTTCAACGCTGCTACAAGATAAGCTGGAGGTCATGCGTGAAAAGTTCGATGAAAAGCGCATTTCAACCAATGAGTTTGCTCGCTTTCTTGAAGACTGCACAGAAAATCTATCCATTATCTATCGCAATTTAAATCGCGCAGCGGATCTTGTAACAAGCTTTAAGCAAGTGGCTGTCGACCAATCTACTGAAATCGATAGAGCGATTGATATTGAACAGTTCACTCGCGATTTGCTGATTTCGGTTAAGCCGCGTCGACTCGACATCGAAAAATTTCCAATTGAGATTAGTTTTGACCCAGGACTTTGTGTGGTCACTAAAGCCGGACCTTTGAACCAAATACTTATAAATTTAATTACCAACTCGATGGTGCACGGATTTGATCGCCGCGAACAAGGAAAAGTTAACATTTTATTTGAACGACGTGAAAGCGAACTCGAAATCACTTATCGCGATGATGGCAAAGGTGTTCCTAATGAGATCGGTAAAAAGATATTTGATCCTTTCGTCACCACAAAGCGCGGGTCTGGCGGTAGTGGTTTAGGCTTACACCTTGTCTATAACTTAGTGACCCAGGTATTAGACGGTCAGATACACTTTTTTAGCGAACTTAATCACGGCGTTGAATTTATTGTTCGTTTTCCGGTCAAATCGTGCGAAAATCAAACTTAACTGGGGTTTTTGTTGAAAATTTTTGAACAAAAGTCATAATGTGGCATCAATAGAACTGTATTTAATACATTTTAATTCGTCACTCGAACTCATTGCTAGGAACGCATTGCTTTATGAACGCCAGACTTTTAATTGTTGAAGATGAGGTGGTTACTCGCCAAACATTAACACGACTTTTTCAGCAAGAAGGTTATGAAGTATTTGACGCTGCTGACGGCTTGCAAATGGAAAATATCATGCGTCAAGAGCGTATCGATGTTGTTATCATGGATGTTAACCTTCCAGGTAAAAACGGTCTCGAGCTTGCAGAGTCTTTACGTGAAAGAGATAACATTGGCCTTATCTTCTTAACAGGAAGAGACAGCGAAGATGATCGTCTACTTGCGCTGGAGCTTGGTGCAGACGATTATCTAATCAAGCCATATAACCCTAAAGAACTGACTATTCGTGTTCGCAACTTGTGCCGTCGCATCGAATCGTCACGTTCAAGCAGCCCGGTCGATAACGATAGTGTACAATTTAACTTCCACGGCTGGCGTTTAAACAGTGACAGCCGTTGCTTATACTCTCCCGACAATCAAATGTTTAGATTGCCCAAGAGTGAGTACCGCGCGCTTGAACTGTTCTTAACGAATCCTGGCCGTATTCTGGACCGTGAGACACTCGTAAAACGTATGTTGGATCGTGACTTACGTCCTAATGACCGAACTGTCGATGTGGCTATTCGTCGCATTCGTCGTCATTTTGAATCACATCCAGACACGCCCAATTTAATCACCACCATTCATGGCGAAGGTTATCGGTTTATAGGCGAGGTAGAGCAAGAGTCTCAATGAGACTGTTGCTCTAGCCATTGTTGAATCTGCTGACGGTGTGGGATCACATTGTCAGCCCACTCTACTAGCCACTGTTCCGCGGTTGGCCAATCCCACGACTCCTTCTCAAGGTTTTCCATATATATGGCCAAAGCCTTGAGTCCTACGGAACGACAGGCTCCCTTGACTTTGTGCGCTTGTGAGCGCAACTGTGCCTCGTCTTTCTTCGTCGCGGCTTCGTGCAATAGGCTTGCATAACCCTGTATCACTTGATCAAAGGTTTTTAGCGTCATTTCTAATCCATCTTCGCCCAGCGACTCGTAGTATTGTTGCAGCAGTTCGGTATCGATTACATCCGAATTTGTCATAAGTTATCCATTTCGAATCTAAAACCTTATCCTGTGCGTAATCGTACATTGAGTCAACCGATACCTTTAATCGGTTTTATTTGATTAATTTTTAGCTTCGGGAATGAAATGATCCCCCTATCTAAGATATACTACCGGACCTAGAGTTTATGCTTGATAAATTGAAGAAAGAGCGGAGTTCCAAACGAATGCCGAACAGTATGCCCGACGTAGCCAACCAAACACAGGCCCAGACTGAAGGGACCTTAGATTGGGTAGGCATGAGCAATATCGAAGTACCTATGATGGTTGCAGCTTCTGACGCATCAGAGCGTCCTGTTGCAGCTCACGTTGAAGCTTTTGTTAATTTAAAAGACCCAAAAGCAAAA